>CBDCFW010000006.1:0-1299333 GCA_965216465.1 Bacteroidia bacterium | reverse complement strand
TTCGCTATGATGTAACTCGCGACTTTGCCTCTTTATTAGAATACTTAATCGAAAATCCTTCAGTAAACAATGTAAACCTGAACGACAACAACTTGTATACGGCTTTACTTCAGAGTTATATAGGACACGGTGATGCCGTATTCAATGTTCCTGTAAGTGGCAATGATGGAAACGAATTGACTACAACAATTGATGTATTCGAAACGGGAACAGCAAACAAGTTGACTACATGTGAGCTTAAACTTTATAGAAAAATGTATGGTGACGTGCAGACCGATATTCCATTGACTGATATTACCGATATTGGCGAGTTGCAAGTAGACATGGAAAATCTTCACATGGAGACGCCCATCACTTTACTGTTTTAGCCGTATTTAATAACAAAACAGATTATGCTGAAGAAATTCATGGTTATATATCCTGCCTTCCTTTATTTGATTGTGCTGATTGTGTAGAGAAGGAAGAGGATGATGCAGAAAAGAAATGTGGAAACTACGAATATGAGTTATATTATCATGAAATGATGCAACTTGGTATGGAAGGTTTGATTATACCTTATTCTGATGATTTTCCTTGCTCTTGTGTTGAAGAGTATTTATACTATGTAAAACTTGCCGTGCTCAGTGCAAATAGCAATTCCACAGCGATTACCAATGCAGTGCCTCAATTAAATCCAACATTGGGAATTGATGAGTTTGTTTTACCACCGTACAACTGTACGGTTACCTTTCCTGACTGTGATGTCACTCAGGAAATTCTACCAAATATCGTAGCTGAAGTCAATAATTTCAATGCACAATATGCACAATACTTTCCTACTTTAAGCCCGCCTAGTCTGGTAACTGGTGATGATTGTCATTGTGCTGCTAAATATTTAATATATCTAGAATTATGGACTTCCTTGTATGGAACCAATGTTCCGCCAATCCCACCATCAGCCATACCCATTCCTCCATTGAGCTATAACAATTTTCAAATTGGAGGTTGCCAAATTGATCAGTGTCTGGTAAACTATAAAATGTATCGTGACAAAACCACTTCTGTAGGCGGAGTGCCTATTGTATTTGATCCTTGCAATTGGGTTGTGATTGTTGGAAACATTATGCACTCGAAGCGAATTTGCTAACCCCTCACTTATCAACTGATATTACAAATTATTGCAGCAATCGATTGATAAACTTAACATCTTCTTATCCTCCAAAATATGACCACGTTAATTTCGATGAGGAATTGACCATGTTTGAGGTCAGCTATGCAGATGATGCACCTATTGAATCAAGATCAAGAAGCTTTAATGAATGCGAACCGCCCGAATTTGATGTGTTTAGAGTGAATATTCCAGACCGTTGTTCAACATGGCTCGACAATCTCGCAGAAGAAAATGCACGTGTTCGCTATGAGCAGCAAATGGACCAGCTTAGACAGCAATTCCATAACGGCTACATGGATAAGTGTTTGAATATTGACGAGAGTTTAGACTTTGTAATGCCTATTCAAGACTACCATTACACGCTCTACTATTACGATCAAGCTGGGAATTTGGTCAGAACCGTACCTCCAGCAGGTGTGGTCGTTGAAACGGATGTTAATGATCTAGCTGAAATCAAAGAAGATAGAATTAACAAAACGAGAAATTATGCAACCTTGCACGGACTTTCAACAGTTTACGAATACAACAGTTTACAACAGTTAACCAGACAACATGTACCAGACAACGACCCAATGGATGACAAGTATGTTCTTCGTTCTAGTGGATTGCCAACTGATTTCGAAACGCATGATGTTGTATTTACTGATCCAACCCACGCAATCCTAGTAGGAACCAACACTGACGATGAGACTGAAATTTACCAGTCGTCAGATGCAGGAGAAACTTGGGTGCGACATAACGGTTTAAGAACCGACGACATACTCGATGTTGAGATGTATGATGCGAATCAAGGATTTGCAGTTGGATCGGGCGGCGTATTCCTACATACAAAAGATGCTGGAGACAATTGGAAAATAGTTTACCATTCAGATCTAATCGGCAAAGACTTTACTAGCTTAGATTTAGCTATAGGTGTAAGCCCTGACCCTAAAGGAATTATAGCAGGCAATGATGCAGAGACCATTGAATTTGAATATACTACCTCTTCAGGAGCATATGCTTTTAGCATTCTTGGCTTCAATACCACAGCTGACGAAGGTGACTTTGTAGACCTCGAGTTTAAAGATGCTAATGTAGCCTATGCTATCGTCAATACCGCAACAGATCAGCGTGTATTAAGCATAGATCTTTCTGCAGGTACACCGAAATGGACAAACTGGGATATTGATGAAAATGTAAGACTCACCAACCTAAATGACGGGTGGTTCTATGGATCGGGTTCTTCCGATGGATATGTAGTAGGTGACGATGGAGTAGTGGCTCAAGCCGGAAATGTAGGAGATAATTTTGATCAAATTGCAACTGGATTGACTGCTGATTTATTGCAGGTATACTTTAAAGATGTTAACAACGGAATAGCCTTAGGTGATGACGGATTTATTTACAGAACCACAAACGCTGGACAACAATGGACGGCTATGAATGGTATAGGCTCATACAATCAATTCCATATCTACGACGAAGCAAACGGTTTAGGATTTGCGGTTGGAGATGATGGAATAATTGCGGCAGTAGATATTTCGGAAGCCTATGTTAATCGACTGAGCTATACCCCTTTAAAATCTGACGATTTTACTGCGGTTGGATTTGAAGATGATGAGCATGGATTAATCGGAACTTCTTCAGGAAAGGTATTCCGGGTTGAGAATCAACCTAGCGGTGTTTACTTTGATGATTTGTTCTATGGCTCTGCTTCTTCAATCGAGCAACTTCATCTTGAAGGAAGTGTCGGGATAGTTCTAAACGCTGGTGCGGAAATGAAACGAATAGATATTTCAGGATCTGTTGGAACCTACTCTATATCAACACCAACACTATTAAAATCAGGTGTAGAGAATTGGAGTATTGAAGGATCTACTCTATTTGCCTTAACAACGGCTGCATCTCCAGCGGTGGAAGAATACAGTTCAACCAATCCCCAAGCGTACTCCATATCAACTACTCCATCACACCCCATTACTCAAAAGTCTTCAGGAGAAACGTTGCATTTTGTGGCAAACAGAACGTCAACCGATTACTTTGCTGGTGGTACAAATGGAGAACTTAACAGAGAGCTTTCATCAACTTCATCAAATGTTTCTAAAAATACCAGTCCTCTGACATTAACAAGTTTGGATGTTGAGGGTAATTATGTTGCATTGGTGGCTGAAGATGGTAGATTATATGTTTCAGAATCGCAGTTTGATGATATACGATTACGAGCGTCAAATCACCGTGGTGATTTGTTTGATTTAGACATTAACAGCTCGGGTGAAGGCTTTGCTATTGCTGATGATTGTAAACTGTATGCACTTACATCAGGTGTGATTACAACCTCTGAGCTGCCCATTGACGCACATGCCGTTACCTTCGATAATCTAAATTCTCTTTGGGTTGCAAACGATAACTTTGTGTATGAAACGGCTACTGGCGGTGTCTCATGGCAGCTCACAGCGGAAGCTGAAGACGACCGAAGTTTTAGAACGATAAAACGATTCAACAATGAATTGGTTTATGCAGGAACTGACGGTCTGGTATCTACCAACGATGGTAATCTGGATCAAGGATTTATTACATCTGATGTTCTTTACGATATGGATTTAGAAGGTGCATATGGTCTCCTTGGAGGAGAAAATGGACTTTCATTTAGCTCAACAAGTTTCGGAGAATATTGGAACATCAATCCATACGCTCCTGATCATATACAAGGGGTGCATGTAAAAGATGAGAACACGGCATATTTCTTAGGAAGTAATGGCTTAAATGAACAGGCCAATATTTATTATACTTCTGTTATATCGATGGGACTTGCATCCACTTCAGGAATTACCTACTATGCCGCAGATGAAAACCACAGAGGAACTGAAGTTTTAGTTTCTACCGATGGATTGTATCGCAAGCTTGATGGACAGTCTTGGGTGTTGATGCAATCTAGTGCAGTGCTCAAAGATGTATCTGTGCAAAGGAGTACAGCCTTTGCTGTTGGAGACAATAAGCAGATATACCGAATTTTAAATGTAAACCAATCCTCTGGTTATACACTCGATAATCTTACAACACTGTCTGGTACTAACATTCCAGGTTTACCAGCATCCAATTATACAAAAGTGGTGCAATACGGTAACAACGATGCATTTGTAGTCGGAACAAGTGGGTCTATAATAAAAACAGTAAACGCTGGGGCAGAATGGAATGCTTATGATTCAGATATTAATGAAACCAATACGAACGATGATATATACGCTATTGCGGTCTCAGGCAGAGAGAATATTATAATTGGAGGTGATGCCAAGTTTGCAAATGCAATTTATGATCGCGGCGGATTCGCTACCTCACTCTTCTACTATGATCGATTGGGAAGAATGGTAGCAAGTCAAAATGCGAATCAATTTGACACCGCTCACTCGTATACAATTTATGATGAAATTGGAAGGATTAAAGAAGTTGGAGAGAAGGTAAGCAGTACGCCAATGGAGGACAATTACGTGGATGGACAAATGGACGATGCACTATTTACCGCATGGTTAACAGCTGGAGCCTTTAATACCCGAAAAGAAATTACGCGTACGCATTACGATGAGCAAACAGTAGCTCCTGCTGCAGAAATTATTCAAGTCAACCTCCGCAAGCGTGTGGCGAGTATGACCTATGAGGCCGTTTATGATGGATCAGACCTTACCTACGATGCAGCAACGCACTATACCTATGATATTCATGGCAACGTTGACCACCTGGTTCAAGAAATTCCAGAATTGGATGCTATAGGCCAGGCATTTAAGCATATATACTATGAATATGATCTCGTGAGCGGCAACGTAAACAAGGTGTCTTACAATCCAGGTGAAGATGATGCATACTATCACAAATACGAGTACGATGCAGACAATCGAATTGTTGATGTTTATACGAGTATTGACGATTGCATTTGGGACAACGATGCAAACTACAACTACTATAAACATGGGCCACTGGCACGTACAGAAATAGGAGACCTTAAAGTACAAGGCCAAGACTTTGCTTATACTATTCATGGATGGTTAAAAGGAGTGAATAGCAGCACCCTGGATCGAACGAGAGACATGGGTAGAGACGGTGATATTTCCATTACGAATCATCCATACAAGTATTATGGAGGTGATGTGTATGGTTATTCATTAGGATATTATGAATCTGGTGCGAGTGACTATCAATCTATAACGTCGTTCACCACAGCCAATTATTTCTTGGCTCAAGTTTCAGGCTCTGATCTGCTTAATGAACGTTGGGACTTGTACAATGGAAATATAGGTTACATGGTAACAGCTATTCCTGATGTAACGATATACAATTCAGGATATACTATCACAGCTGCTCCTCGAGCAAGTGCTTACAAATACGATCAATTGAACAGAATAATAAGCAATAGAAGCTTCGACAATATCGATATGGTGAATAATTTCTGGCAGTCTGGAACTGGGGCGAGTAACAGTTATAGAACAGATTATACCTACGATGCTATGGGTAATATACTTACTCTTCAGAGGTACAATGAAACTCAGTTGATAGATGATTTACAGTACTATTATGACAACAATAACGGCTCTGGGACGTTGCAAAGCAACAAGCTTTATCATGTACACGATTATGCTGGTAAGGTAATGACCAATGATATTGCTGGGCTTGATACGGTGAAATGGGATACAGTAGAAACACAAAACAACTTCCAATACGACAAGCTAGGAAACTTAGTGAAGGATAAGGAGGAATTGATAGATACGATATTATGGACCGTGTATGGCAAGATTGCTGAAATTCACAGAAGAACGGATACCGTGCATCAAAAGGCTGATCTTGCCTTTAAGTATGATGCATCTGGCAATCGAATAATCAAAACAGTTAAACCAAGAGATACGTTTGGAGTAATAAAGCCGTCGGATGATTGGATTCATACCTACTACCTGCGGGATGCAAGTGGTAATATTATGGCGGTTTACAACTATGTTGGAGATGACTTCTCATGGGAAGAAGCTCACATATATGGTAGCAGTAGAATTGGAGTTTACAAGCCAAGCAAAGTTTTAGAAGACAATGATTGCACGCTTGATTTCGACGTAGATACTATGTGGACAAGTGCCATGGGCCAACAAGCCTTTGACGATGAAATGGTCAACGCATTTAACAGCACGGGCTTGCAGCATGTTTCTACATTCTTAATGAGCAACTTGCAATACATCAACCAGTCAGTTGAAAATGCAAGAACTACAGCACCAAGCAAAACTGAATTTGCAGCATACTTGGATGGATTAGAACGTTATTTATGTAAATTTAAAGCATATACAATTCCTGACGATTCAACCTTCCACAATGAACTTTTACCGGAAATTGATGATGAATTTGACTTGAATTGGATGTTGCCAAAGATGGATATAACCAATGTTTCATCCATAGAAACGTATTGGGACGGTGCCGTGGTAAGAATACAAAAATCGTTGAATCAGATTTATGGTTACCAAGCACCTGATGAAGTTTCATTACGCTTGTTAGGAAGCAAGAGGTATGAGTTAAGCAATCATCTGGGCAATGTTTTGGTAACGGTGACGGACAAAAAAGTTGCTGTGGCCGATATATCCGGATTGATTATAGAACAGTTCAATGCTGAGATAAAAACCATCTCCGATTACTATCCATTTGGGATGCTGATTGAAGAACGGTCAATTTCTGGGGTGTCAAATGTGAGTAAATTAACCCACTCACCGAACCCTTCTTACACCTTTGTAACTCAGTTACCAAACGGTGATATTCAGTGGACAAAACACGCTTGGAAAGGCGGCGGTGTATCGCAAGAAGTATACACTGAAAATTGTCGAGTAGTGTGGAACGATCCATTGGGTGTAGGCGGTACCCGAGCACATGCAGGACTATCGAGTCAAACCTATTCGTCCATTTGGAATATAGAATATCGTATCACCACAGACGTATCGCAGACCAATTATGGGTATCGTGTAATTGGTGGCTCATCTGGCCTAACAGGAATAGCAGTACAGGCTGGCGACCAAGCCGTTGTAGAACGATTGAATGGAATTATTTATCTTTACATCATCAGAGCCAACGGAACACGAATAGACATTGTAAATTTCGCAGAATCCTATGCAGATATGCCTTTGCGAGCGGCATACTACTGTGATATTGCATCAGCCACCAACGTCCTCACCATGGACTTGGATTTCTATGGACCTAATGGGTATAGATTTGGGTTCCAAGGTCAAGAAGGAGATGACGAAGTTGCAGGCGAAGGAAATTCATATGCATTTAAATATAGAATTCATGATGCGAGGTTAGGTAGGTTCTTGAGTGTGGATCCGTTAGATGGACAATACCCATGGAATTCAACTTATGCATTTGCTGAAAATGATGTAGTAAGATGTATAGACATCGAAGGTGCTGAGAAATTGAATAAAACAGTTACAAGTGAGCCAAATACTTCAACTGGAGAACCTGGACGAGCAACCATAACTATAACAAAGGAGTATAAGGTGGTGACTGAAGGACCTGGTGCTGTATCTGATGCCGCAAATAGGATAGATCCAGTAGCATTTAGTAATCATTACAGCAGAGGTAACTCTGTTGTATTTATGACCCAATTACCAACAGCTACTCAGGAAGCTCAATATCTTGAAAAGAAAAAACACATTAGATGGGCAAAAAAACTTGAAGCAGGTAAATCTAGATTTGCCGAAAAACTTAGAGAAGCTGGAGTAAATTACTATGTAACTGAGATTTCTTATAATTATTCTCTAACCACAACGGAAGGAATGACTTTTGAAGAGATATTGGAATGGCAGAGTGAAGATCCAGCTGCAAGGGGGATAGTGGCAATGAATGATCCTTCAAGTACATTATTTACTCCTGATTTAACTACACTTTCAGATGATAATGATCCTAGAATTGAATTTTATCAACTCAATCTAAAAGCAAATGCAGATTTTCTTGAATCGCCAGATGCAGGTGGTTGGGGCTACACAAAAGGTATGGATGTAATATTTCTGAATGTAGCGTTATGGGATGACGATGAAAATTGGAGTTTTGAAGCTGAACGAATAAATGCAATGGGAGAAAGAACAACTTTTACGTACATTAACAGAACTGAAGGAGTTGTTCATGAGGCCGGTCACAACTCGACGGAAAGAGGGCATACATTTGGATATGAGTATTATGATGTAGGTCTTTCTTCTAATGAACATAATAAAGTCTACCCGACAAGTCAAAATACCAAGGATATAATTGATAAAAACAGATCAACCTTAGAAGAATGATGATTAGAAATGCTATACTTCTTGTTATGTTTTTGATCATGATTTCATCAAAAGGTCAAGTGTCAGATAAAATTATCAACAATCAAATAATATACGACACATTTGTACTGGCTTTGACTTCTTGTCCAATAAATTCTGTAGAATGTTGGGACTATTTTCCAGGAGAAGCTGTTAAAGGTATACATAAGTTTGACACCTCAAATAATAAATTTCATTATCAAGGCGGCTATTTTATTTACTACTTAAGTTCGAGACTAACACACCTAGTTCACGATTCTATTGATTATTTAAATGGCCGATATAAGCTTTCAAGCTTTGAAGGATTTATAACTCAAATTTCATTTGATTCAACATTAAAAGGCTCTGAGTTTTCATCAACAGATTCTATATCAGGACTTTACTGCGACCATAAAAGAGTATTGATGAAAAAATTA
The DNA here is from genome assembly GCA_965216465.1 of Bacteroidia bacterium. Classification (GTDB taxonomy): domain Bacteria; phylum Bacteroidota; class Bacteroidia; order NS11-12g; family UBA9320; genus UBA9320. Next base: position 1,290,478 of record CBDCFW010000006.1, on the reverse strand, counting down.
AGGAAGAGAGGCTACCTTGGCAACAAAACAAGAAGAAAAAGAGACGTAGATAGCCTAAATCTCTGTGAAACTATTTATGTATTTAAAATTTCCCTCGGCTATTCACAATTGAATCAGATTGAATCCACTAGAAGAAGAAAAATAAAAGAGCTAAGGGTAAAAGGACGAAGAACTAAAGTAAGAGTAACAGAGACTTCAGTTCCAATTTATCATATAAAAACGATACAATCAATTGAGCCGATAAAAAAAATTATTAGAGACTGTGATTGCACGTAATGTTGGAATCTTGCCAAAACTAGAAATACCCTAACTAATTTCAGGTTGTAACTTTTCGACCACTTCAGGGTCCCTTGCAGGAGACCCTGAAGTGGTCGAAAGTATTTATTGATAAGGACTTACGAAGGCAGTTAAAAGATAATCGATTAAGAAAGACTTTTAAAACTTACAGTATTTCAAGAGATTCATTCTTCAAAAAACTAGACCTCACTAATGAAATAACGTAGCTAGGTCAATGTTTTTATTTTTACGTATAAGAGCAAACGGAACACGAATAGATTTTGGAAACGTAGTTGAATCCTATGCTGACATGCCACTAAGAGCTGGCTACTACGCTGGTGTTGGCTCTACTACCAATGTCCTCACCATGGGCCTGGATTTCTATGGCCCGGACAGGTATCGATTTGAATAAAATGAGATACATCATTTATGTCGTTATACTTTTACTATACTCCTGCGAGGTGCATAGTCAAAAGTCGTGTACAATCAAAATATTTTAATGATAGTGCAGTAATAACTGGCTTTAAGCTCCTCCTTCCAAATAATCGAATACTACAAACCTCTTTTATGTGGTTTCTTTTATGAACTCTTCTCATCAAGCCAATTAGGGTTCTTTAAATACTTGTTCGGGAAGAACTGCTTTGTCATAGTATATTTTAATCACACTTTTATAGTTCTTAAACACCACATATATATTAGCTTTCGATTCATATGTTCCGAAGCTTTTATAGCTTTCTAGGAAGACTGGTGGATTCAATGGTTGAATGCTTTTAAAAAGTTGCTCAATAGAATTTCCAAATAGACTTGGACTCTGCCAATCATAGAATTCAATTATGGTTCCTGTTGAATCCCAAGTGAGCTTGTAATGGTAACTTGTTTTGTAGCTGATAGAAGAATCTCCGAAATGAAAGTGTGCTAGCGAATCTATCATTTCTGTCAAATCTCCTATTTTAAGATTGAAAAGAGACCCCCTTTCCTGTACAGCATTGATTTCTTCAATTTCATCTTCCCCTCTGTAAATTTCCTTGTCAGGGTCAGTTTTGAAGCTACAGTACTTAGAACTTGAACAACTTGCAACTAACAAGGTGATGATTATAATTTTGCTCTTCATAATTATTTAATTGTAATTACTTCTTGGGTAGAAGTGTCAACTTCCAACTGCCCTATACTCGTATTCGTGGGAACGCCATCTGGCCCCCTTGTCGTTAACGTCCAACCTTCATCGTATGCTTCATCCTTAGTATAGACTACAGCCCTCTCTTCTTCTCTTGAAGACACTACTTTGCCATCAATTCTTCTAGTATACTTTTTAGTCTTAAGCCCTCCTGTGGTCACATCACCATCAGTGTAAAGTTTTACATTGCTTTGGGGGAAGATACCAAAAATATCCTTGATTACTTGTTGATCGTCCGCCAGTTGACAACCTAAAATAACGCAACTTCCATTTTCGACCAAATTCGAAAAAATACTTTCTAGTGCCGCAACCTCACTACCTTTATCCTCGGATCCCATGTTGTCTGAATTAAGTCCCCTATATGTTTTTCCATTCTTAGTTTTATATGCAAACAGTCTCAAAGAATACTTCCCTGTTCGAACTTTCTCTCCTTCTCGTCTAACTGTTCTTGGGGAAGCATGAGCCATTAATATCATTTTTTGAAATTTTTTCTGATCGGGATTACTCTTCATGTATTCATTTAGCTTCTCATTGGCTAACTCAATGCTTTCAGCTTGAATTAACAAAGTTTTGCGACTAATTATTCGTGTTTTCATTTTAACTTTTCCTGCAGGCACTATTTTAATCACTAATGTCGTAGGCTGAGAGTTAGATTTTTTCTCGGTATTACCACCTAAACCTCTAAAATCAACAACAATTGCAGGTGAATTTTTGAAATATGCATATGTTGACTGCCAACCATATTTGTAATCCCAAGGATCGATTGATAAAAACCTTCCTAGCCTTGAGTCATATATTCTAGCCCCAAAATCAATAACACTTCCTTCTCCAGCTACTTTTGGTTCATTTTCATAACCATTAAACCCAAATCGATACCCATTGGGTCCATAGAAATCCAAGTCCATGGTGAGGACGTTAGTTGTAGAACCAACACCTGCGTAGTAGCCTGCTCTTAGTGGCATGTCGGCATTGGATTCAGCTACGTTTCCAAAATCTATTCGTATTCCGTTGGCTCTGATGACGTAAAAATAAATAATTCCATCCAATCGTTCAACAACGGCTTGGTCACCGGCCTGTACGGCTACACCTGTGTTTACACCTGTGCCACCCAATGGTCGATAGGTATAATTGGCTGATGAACCGGGGTAGTAGGTTATTCTATACTCTATATTCCAGATGGACGCATCGTTAAGCGATGTTAATCCAAAATGGCTGTAAGAACCTTTAAAACTGAGTGGGTCATTCCATACTACTCTGCAGTTCTCGGTGTATCGTTCTTTGGATACACCCCCACCTTTCCAAGCATGGCCTGTCCACTGAATATCACCATTCGGTAACTGGGTTACAAAGGTGTAAGAAGGGTTCGGTGAGTGGGTTAATTTACTCACATTTGACACTCCAGAAATCGACCGTTCTTCAATCAGCATCCCAAATGGATACAAAAAGTGACTATATTTTTAGTCTAAAACTATGAAATTTTGGCGTCAATGAGTTTCATTTAATATGAATCAGCTTATGCTTACGAAAACCCGCTAGAAACTGTTTAAAAATCGCATTGATTTCTTCTTAGTGTATATTGGTAAAGTACTCTAAGCTAAATATAATTAACACATTAGTCCTCTAACATTTGGGAAGAGCAATGCCGATTACTAATTTAGTAGCAAATCTATTTATCATTAACTTATCAATGGTATCTGACAAATCCCAGTTGTGAGTTTAATCTGCTCACCAGCCATTTTCTATTAAATATTTCTTCACTTTTCTTATACTTTCCTCTGACCACTTGTATTTGGCATACACGAACACCCCAAAATCGACACTATAATTAAGGTAGTAGGTTGTGCAATTAAATCTAAACTTCCAGTATAAATTATCAAATGAGTCACTTTTAGAGAACTTCCCAATATTCATTATTTTTTGAAACCTTTCGGCAATTTCAAAAAACTCTTCAAACTCGCAATCTCCATGAAGTTGCAAAGTTAACCTGTTAAAATGCCTTTCAATTTTCATTACTCCGCTAATTTGTCAAACACTGTGCTAGTCTTCTTGGCACTTTCTATGATTTTCTCATATGCCTCATCATCTGACAAACCATTATCTTTATGCTTTTTAAACAAATCGTCAAATGAAGGACCATCTGTTTTCCCATATCTAATCATATCTCTCGTTTTCGCAATTATACTATTAATTCTTCCGGATGCTTCTCTTGAAACGATTCTTGCTTCGTGTCTAATGTCATAAGCTCTTCTAGCCTTTTCTTCAAGGGTCTTCAATCCAACAATCTCATCGTCTATTGTACTTATAATCTTATGATACCTAGCTCTGGCAATTTTAGCAAGGCCCCTGACCGAGAACTGTCCAGTCTTCATTAAATAGTTAAGTTCAGATACTCCAATAATTGCTGCAACGCCTTCAAAGATTATCTTGCCATGATTATATCCCGCTTCTGCTGTTGTACCGTCAAAAGTAGTTTCGTCCCACCAGTCTCCAAATTCTGTCTTTAGCGAGTTATAAACCTCCTTCTGGAGTTCCTCGTCAGTCATTAAATTAATTGCAAGTTTTCCAAATTCAATATGTTGATCACGAATCTCAGCACCACGTGCAGTATAAAATAGACCTGCGGTTGGATTCCAAGCATCTTTGGCTTCCACTACACCAAGCATCATATCAACGCTTTCAACGAGGCCATCTCCGATTCCTGCTAGAAGACCAGTAAAATAATATGAATCATCGCTTAGAAATTCTTTAAAGCGAAATGGTATGGGCCCCATACCATTTCCATCTTTCATCAATACTGGATTACTGATAGCATAACCATAGGTGCTGAATGTTGGCAACATCTTAAAATACGGATCTGTGCTATGAAACCTTCCTAGCCTTGAGTCATATATTCTAGCCCCAAAATCAATAACACTTCCTTCTCCAGCTACTTTTGGTTCATTTTCATAACCATTAAACCCAAATCGATACCCATTGGGGCCATAGAAATCCAAATCCATGGTGAGGACGTTGGTTGCCGATGCAATATCACAGTAGTATGCCGCTCGCAAAGGCATATCTGCATAGGATTCTGCGAAATTTACAATGTCTATTCGTGTTCCGTTGGCTCTGATGATGTAAAGATAAATAATTCCATTCAATCGTTCTACAACGGCTTGGTCGCCAGCCTGTACTGCTATTCCTGTTAGGCCAGATGAACCGCCAATTACACGATACCCATAATTGGTCTGAGATACATCTGTGGTGATACGATATTCTATATTCCAAATGGACGAATAGGTTTGACTCGATAGTCCTGCATGTGCTCGGGTACCGCCTACACCCAATGGATCGTTCCACACTACTCGACAATTTTCAGTGTATACTTCTTGCGATACACCGCCGCCTTTCCAAGCGTGTTTTGTCCACTGAATATCACCATTCGGTAACTGAGTTACAAAGGTGTAAGTAGGGTTCGGAGAGTGGGTTAATTTACTCACATTTGACACCCCAGAAATTGACCGTTCTTCAATCAGCATCCCAAATGGATAGTAATCGGAGATGGTTTTTATCTCAGCATTGAACTGTTCTATAATCAATCCGGATATATCGGCCACAGCAACTTTTTTGTCCGTCACCGTTACCAAAACATTGCCCAGATGATTGCTTAACTCATACCTCTTGCTTCCTAACAAGCGTAATGAAACTTCATCAGGTGCTTGGTAACCATAAATCTGATTCAACGATTTTTGTATTCTTACCACGGCACCGTCCCAATACGTTTCTATGGATGAAACATTGGTTATATCCATCTTTGGCAACATCCAATTCAAGTCAAATTCATCATCAATTTCCGGTAAAAGTTCATTGTGGAAGGTTGAATCGTCAGGAATTGTATATGCTTTAAATTTACATAAATAACGTTCTAATCCATCCAAGTATGCTGCAAATTCAGTTTTGCTTGGTGCTGTAGTTCTTGCATTTTCAACTGACTGGTTGATGTATTGCAAGTTGCTCATTAAGAATGTAGAAACATGCTGCAAGCCCGTGCTGTTAAATGCGTTGACCATTTCATCGTCAAAGGCTTGTTGGCCCATGGCACTTGTCCACATAGTATCTACGTCGAAATCAAGCGTGCAATCATTGTCTTCTAAAACTTTGCTTGGCTTGTAAACTCCAATTCTACTGCTACCATATATGTGAGCTTCTTCCCATGAGAAGTCATCTCCAACATAGTTGTAAACCGCCATAATATTACCACTTGCATCCCGCAGGTAGTAGGTATGAATCCAATCATCCGACGGCTTTATTACTCCAAACGTATCTCTTGGTTTAACTGTTTTGATTATTCGATTGCCAGATGCATCATACTTAAAGGCAAGATCAGCCTTTTGATGCACGGTATCCGTTCTTCTGTGAATTTCAGCAATCTTGCCATACACGGTCCATAATATCGTATCTATCAATTCCTCCTTATCCTTCACTAAGTTTCCTAGCTTGTCGTATTGGAAGTTGTTTTGTGTTTCTACTGTATCCCATTTCACCGTATCAAGCCCAGCAATATCATTGGTCATTACCTTACCAGCATAATCGTGTACATGATAAAGCTTGTTGCTTTGCAACGTCCCAGAGCCGTTATTGTTGTCATAATAGTACTGTAAATCATCTATCAACTGAGTTTCATTGTACCTCTGAAGAGTAAGTATATTACCCATAGCATCGTAGGTATAATCTGTTCTATAACTGTTACTCGCCCCAGTTCCAGACTGCCAGAAATTATTCACCATATCGATATTGTCGAAGCTTCTATTGCTTATTATTCTGTTCAATTGATCGTATTTGTAAGCACTTGCTCGAGGAGCAGCTGTGATAGTATATCCTGAATTGTATATCGTTACATCAGGAATAGCTGTTACCATGTAACCTATATTTCCATTGTACAAGTCCCAACGTTCATTAAGCAGATCAGAGCCTGAAACTTGAGCCAAGAAATAATTGGCTGTGGTGAACGACGTTATAGATTGATAGTCACTCGCACCAGATTCATAATATCCTAATGAATAACCATACACATCACCTCCATAATACTTGTATGGATGATTCGTAATGGAAATATCACCGTCTCTACCCATGTCTCTCGTTCGATCCAGGGTGCTGCTATTCACTCCTTTTAACCATCCATGAATAGTATAAGCAAAGTCTTGGCCTTGTACTTTAAGGTCTCCTATTTCTGTACGTGCCAGTGGCCCATGTTTATAGTAGTTGTAGTTTGCATCGTTGTCCCAAATGCAATCGTCAATACTCGTATAAACATCAACAATTCGATTGTCTGCATCGTACTCGTATTTGTGATAGTATGCATCATCTTCACCTGGATTGTAAGACACCTTGTTTACGTTGCCGCTCACGAGATCATATTCATAGTATATATGCTTAAATGCCTGGCCTATAGCATCCAATTCTGGAATTTCTTGAACCAGGTGGTCAACGTTGCCATGAATATCATAGGTATAGTGCGTTGCTGCATCGTAGGTAAGGTCTGATCCATCATAAACGGCCTCATAGGTCATACTCGCCACACGCTTGCGGAGGTTGACTTGAATAATTTCTGCAGCAGGAGCTACTGTTTGCTCATCGTAATGCGTACGCGTAATTTCTTTTCGGGTATTAAAGGCTCCAGCTGTTAACCATGCGGTAAATAGTGCATCGTCCATTTGTCCATCCACGTAATTGTCCTCCATTGGCGTACTGCTTACCTTCTCTCCAACTTCTTTAATCCTTCCAATTTCATCATAAATTGTATACGAGTGAGCGGTGTCAAATTGATTCGCATTTTGACTTGCTACCATTCTTCCCAATCGATCATAGTAGAAGAGTGAGGTAGCGAATCCGCCGCGATCATAAATTGCATTTGCAAACTTGGCATCACCTCCAATTATAATATTCTCTCTGCCTGAGACCGCAATAGCGTATATATCATCGTTCGTATTGGTTTCATTAATATCTGAATCATAAGCATTCCATTCTGCCCCAGCGTTTACTGTTTTTATTATAGACCCACTTGTTCCGACTACAAATGCATCGTTGTTACCGTATTGCACCACTTTTGTATAATTGGATGCTGGTAAACCTGGAATGTTAGTACCAGACAGTGTTGTAAGATTATCGAGTGTATAACCAGAGGATTGGTTTACATTTAAAATTCGGTATATCTGCTTATTGTCTCCAACAGCAAAGGCTGTACTCCTTTGCACAGATACATCTTTGAGCACTGCACTAGATTGCATCAACACCCAAGACTGTCCATCAAGCTTGCGATACAATCCATCGGTAGAAACTAAAACTTCAGTTCCTCTGTGGTTTTCATCTGCGGCATAGTAGGTAATTCCTGAAGTGGATGCAAGTCCCATCGATATAACAGAAGTATAATAAATATTGGCCTGTTCATTTAAGCCATTACTTCCTAAGAAATATGCCGTGTTCTCATCTTTTACATGCACCCCTTGTATATGATCAGGAGCGTATGGATTGATGTTCCAATATTCTCCGAAACTTGTTGAGCTAAATGAAAGTCCATTTTCTCCTCCAAGGAGACCATATGCACCTTCTAAATCCATATCGTAAAGAACATCAGATGTAATAAATCCTTGATCCAGATTACCATCGTTGGTAGATACCAGACCGTCAGTTCCTGCATAAACCAATTCATTGTTGAATCGTTTTATCGTTCTAAAACTTCGGTCGTCTTCAGCTTCCGCTGTGAGCTGCCATGAGACACCGCCAGTAGCCGTTTCATACACAAAGTTATCGTTTGCAACCCAAAGAGAATTTAGATTATCGAAGGTAACGGCATGTGCGTCAATGGGCAGCTCAGAGGTTGTAATCACACCTGATGTAAGTGCATACAGTTTACAATCATCAGCAATAGCAAAGCCTTCACCCGAGCTGTTAATGTCTAAATCAAACAAATCACCACGGTGATTTGACGCTCGTAATCGTATATCATCAAACTGCGATTCTGAAACATATAATCTACCATCTTCAGCCACCAATGCAACATAATTACCCTCAACATCCAAACTTGTTAATGTCAGAGGACTGGTATTTTTAGAAACATTTGATGAAGTTGATGAAAGCTCTCTGTTAAGTTCTCCATTTGTACCACCAGCAAAGTAATCGGTTGACGTTCTGTTTGCCACAAAATGCAACGTTTCTCCTGAAGACTTTTGAGTAATGGGGTGTGATGGAGTAGTTGATATGGAGTACGCTTGGGGATTGGTTGAACTGTATTCTTCCACCGCTGGAGATGCAGCCGTTGTTAAGGCAAATAGAGTAGATCCTTCAATACTCCAATTCTCTACACCTGATTTTAATAGTGTTGGTGTTGATATAGAGTAGGTTCCAACAGATCCTGAAATATCTATTCGTTTCATTTCCGCACCAGCGTTTAGAACTATCCCGACACTTCCTTCAAGATGAAGTTGCTCGATTGAAGAAGCAGAGCCATAGAACAAATCATCAAAGTAAACACCGCTAGGTTGATTCTCAACCCGGAATACCTTTCCTGAAGAAGTTCCGATTAATCCATGCTCATCATCTTCAAATCCAACCGCAGTAAAATCGTCAGATTTTAAAGGGGTATAGCTCAGTCGATTAACATAGGCTTCCGAAATATCTACTGCCGCAATTATTCCATCATCTCCAACCGCAAATCCTAAACCGTTTGCTTCGTCGTAGATATGGAATTGATTGTATGAGCCTATACCATTCATAGCCGTCCATTGTTGTCCAGCGTTTGTGGTTCTGTAAATAAATCCGTCATCACCTAAGGCTATTCCGTTGTTAACATCTTTAAAGTATACCTGCAATAAATCAGCAGTCAATCCAGTTGCAATTTGATCAAAATTATCTCCTACATTTCCGGCTTGAGCCACTACTCCATCGTCACCTACTACATATCCATCGGAAGAACCCGATCCATAGAACCACCCGTCATTTAGGTTGGTGAGTCTTACATTTTCATCAATATCCCAGTTTGTCCATTTCGGTGTACCTGCAGAAAGATCTATGCTTAATACACGCTGATCTGTTGCGGTATTGACGATAGCATAGGCTACATTAGCATCTTTAAACTCGAGGTCTACAAAGTCACCTTCGTCAGCTGTGGTATTGAAGCCAAGAATGCTAAAAGCATATGCTCCTGAAGAGGTAGTATATTCAAATTCAATGGTCTCTGCATCATTGCCTGCTATAATTCCTTTAGGGTCAGGGCTTACACCTATAGCTAAATCTAAGCTAGTAAAGTCTTTGCCGATTAGATCTGAATGGTAAACTATTTTCCAATTGTCTCCAGCATCTTTTGTATGTAGGAATACGCCGCCCGATCCAACTGCAAATCCTTGATTCGCATCATACATCTCAACATCGAGTATGTCGTCGGTTCTTAAACCGTTATGTCGCACCCAAGTTTCTCCTGCATCTGACGACTGGTAAATTTCAGTCTCATCGTCAGTGTTGGTTCCTACTAGGATTGCGTGGGTTGGATCAGTAAATACAACATCATGCGTTTCGAAATCAGTTGGCAATCCACTAGAACGAAGAACATACTTGTCATCCATTGGGTCGTTGTCTGGTACATGTTGTCTGGTTAACTGTTGTAAACTGTTGTATTCGTAAACTGTTGAAAGTCCGTGCAAGGTTGCATAATTTCTCGTTTTGTTAATTCTATCTTCTTTGATTTCAGCTAGATCATTAACATCCGTTTCAACGACCACACCTGCTGGAGGTACGGTTCTGACCAAATTCCCAGCTTGATCGTAATAGTAGAGCGTGTAATGGTAGTCTTGAATAGGCATTACAAAGTCTAAACTCTCGTCAATATTCAAACACTTATCCATGTAGCCGTTATGGAATTGCTGTCTAAGCTGGTCCATTTGCTGCTCATAGCGAACACGTGCATTTTCTTCTGCGAGATTGTCGAGCCATGTTGAACAACGGTCTGGAATATTCACTCTAAACACATCAAATTCGGGCGGTTCGCATTCATTAAAGCTTCTTGATCTTGATTCAATAGGTGCATCATCTGCATAGCTGACCTCAAACATGGTCAATTCCTCATCGAAATTAACGTGGTCATATTTTGGAGGATAAGAAGATGTTAAGTTTATCAATCGATTGCTGCAATAATTTGTAATATCAGTTGATAAGTGAGGGGTTAGCAAATTCGCTTCGAGTGCATAATGTTTCCAACAATCACACCCAATTGCAGGATCAAATACAATAGGCACTCCGCCTACAGAAGTGGTTTTGTCACGATACATTTTATAGTTTACCAGACACTGATCAATTTGGCAACCTCCAATTTGAAAATTGTTATAGCTCAATGGAGGAATGGGTATGGCTGATGGTGGGATTGGCGGAACATTGGTTCCATACAAGGAAGTCCATAATTCTAGATATATTAAATATTTAGCAGCACAATGACAATCATCACCAGTTACCAGACTAGGCGGGCTTAAAGTAGGAAAGTATTGTGCATATTGTGCATTGAAATTATTGACTTCAGCTACGATATTTGGTAGAATTTCCTGAGTGACATCACAGTCAGGAAAGGTAACCGTACAGTTGTACGGTGGTAAAACAAACTCATCAATTCCCAATGTTGGATTTAATTGAGGCACTGCATTGGTAATCGCTGTGGAATTGCTATTTGCACTGAGCACGGCAAGTTTTACATAGTATAAATACTCTTCAACACAAGAGCAAGGAAAATCATCAGAATAAGGTATAATCAAACCTTCCATACCAAGTTGCATCATTTCATGATAATATAACTCATATTCGTAGTTTCCACATTTCTTTTCTGCATCATCCTCTTCCTTCTCTACACAATCAGCACAATCAAATAAAGGAAGGCAGGATATATAACCATGAATTTCTTCAGCATAATCTGTTTTGTTATTAAATACGGCTAAAACAGTAAAGTGATGGGCGTCTCCCATGTGAAGATTTTCCATGTCTACTTGCAACTCGCCAATATCGGTAATATCAGTCAATGGAATATCGGTCTGCACGTCACCATACATTTTTCTATAAAGTTTAAGCTCACATGTAGTCAACTTGTTTGCTGTTCCCGTTTCGAATACATCAATTGTTGTAGTCAATTCGTTTCCATCATTGCCACTTACAGGAACATTGAATACGGCATCACCGTGTCCTATATAACTCTGAAGTAAAGCCGTATACAAGTTGTTGTCGTTCAGGTTTACATTGTTTACTGAAGGATTTTCGATTAAGTATTCTAATAAAGAGGCAAAGTCGCGAGTTACATCATAGCGAATATCTTCACAAAACATCTTTGTAGGGTCAAAACACTTCGCTGTTTGACCCTTGCTTACGGTTACTTTAACGCTTTGTTTATCTCCATTACTATCAATGTATAAGATTACTAAACCGTTTGCTACCTTGTCTTTATCCACCTCAATTCCGTATATTGTTGCAATGCTTGAAACACTAAACCCACTTGGGAAGTTAATATCAATTCCAGAACCAACTGCTCCTTGCTGATGGATGGTTCCCTTGTTAGAGGTACTATTAAAGGTATACTCAAGATTTGTAGCCACAGTTAGTTCATTTCGAACAAATCGTTTTATAAAAGTAGAATAGGTTGTTTCAAGGGGAATCGCAGTTGTAGAGGTTAAATCATTTGCGTTCAAACTTAATCCTGCCAAAATATCGCGAATTGTAAATGCGTAATCGGTAGGTTCACACTCATCCTCAAACTTGCAATCCTTATTCAAATCAACATCAAAAGAGCCAACAATTGTAGATTGTAAAAACTCTTCTGTGGTTGTATTATACTGCAATGCTTTAAGGTTGAAATTGGATGTGTTCGGAACGGAAACATCGTCAAACACAACATCAGAAATTGCAAAAATTCGAGTTACATCGTTCCATGTTCCATTGCTTAGTGTTAAGCTTACATTAACCGTATTGGAGTTGTATTGAAAACTTCCGGTTAAAACGTTACCGGTTGTTGAACTATTCCAAGTAATGGAAGATGCGGGATTTGTTCCAAAGATAACATCCGACAATGCAGGAGTGAGGCTTTTGAAATCTTTTAAGTCCAGATTAGTTTGTGTCGTTTTAAGCTTGTCTCTACTGGTTAGCTCATTCAAGAAGAATTCAAAATCTAAGGCAAGCGGACAGGCATTGAACTGGTACGATCTATTAAAGCGTGCGAGTTCCTCGTCCACTTTTACGGTTACTGCTTTTAAATCAAAACGTGGTTTTTTATTAAGATATTTGGTGTAATTTAAATTGCCACATGGTTCTAGCAAACCTTCTAACCCTCCAAATGCAGGAGTTCCAGAAACAGGAGCTGTCCCAAGCTTTTGCAAATTACTTGAAGAAGGCGAATAATTCTCATTGCCAATACATTCATTAAATCCTAGTCGGCCCGTAGATATAACCCAGTCATCCGCAATTTCTTTTTGTATAAACTGCTTAGCACTTAAGTAATATGAAACATAGGTTTGCCAGATGTCATCATCAGCTCCCCAAGCAGTACAGCTTGCTGGCAGTGGTGGAGTTGCGTGATATTCGCTACCACAGTTGTTTACCAACGCTGCAAAATCCATAGCGTCATAAGATGTTCCATTAAAATCAGCTAACAAAGCTTGCATATTAGCTTTTTCGGTTGTGAAGATTTTAAAGAACGGGTCCATATCCAGCAGGTGATCAATATCATCGGTAGTCAAATTATTGCTGTTAGCTTCAGCATAATTGTCTTGCGAAGAGATAAAATTGTCAAACTCATCACTATTCATCACATTTTGGCCCTCGCGTTTTAAATTAAAATCTTGACACCATTCTACATATCCATATTCTGGATGGTAGTAGACTAATGATTCTGCCCAAGACTGTTGCCAATAGAAGATAAAGTCTTCAACATTAGTTAAGTTTTCAGGTTTTGTGTAAGGGCCTTCAACAGGATCAAAAAGAATAAAGGCTGGATTGCAGGCAGGAGTGTAATTCCCCTCCTCGTCTCGTGAGAGATAGATCCTACTAATTTCACCATCTTCATCCCTATATTCATCGCCGCTCCCATCAAGTTTTACAGGATTTCTCCAGTTTGCATTCGGATGAGGCAAGTTGTTGCTTTCGTTCAGCAAGCTTAAAGGGTACGCTGATGGGTCTACTCCCACTTCGCCATCAATCTGGTATTTAGCATATTGTGCTCCAGGAGTAACGTCCATCTTCATCATTTGGAAAATGTTTTCACACAGACTCACTCCTTGGCAGGCTGCTACGCAATTATTGTACTCTTCTAGCCACTCTTCTTCTGTTCCATAGTTTTTAGCTATAAACTCATCTAAGCTACCAAGCTCATCCACACAATCATCACAATCAATTTCACAGCCAGTGTAATCGAGTTTATTCTTTTCTTCAACAATCAAGTCAGCCATGGTTGTAATACATGTATTGTTTGATTCACTGAGATACTCATTCAAATAATAATCGTATGCTTCCTTGTTGATTTCTAGGCGTTTAACAATGTTGTATGAACCTTTTGTAAGCTGAACATCCCAAGCTGGTGACGTATAGCTTACTGTTTCACAGCTCATGTTTAATTCGCTCGGCCCGATGTACTGTGTTTTAGATGTTACCAAGTTTCCGCAGTCGTCCCACACCTCAAATACGAGGTCGTAAGCACAATCCATACAGAACGAACCCAAGCAATTGTCAAAAAACTGCTGAGCTGTAGTGGAGTATGTAAATGTATGTATACCAGCTACACCTGTTACAAACGTGGTTCTAAATTCGATTCCATCAAAATCTTGGTTAATCTTGTTGGAGATATAGTTTCCTAAGTGATTTTTATTCAGCAGTTCTGAAGAAAGGGAAATCGAATTCTCAAAATTGGGCAACTGCTTAACATTGCCTGGTTTCTCTCCAGAAAGCGACGTGGCAATTACCTGGCCTGCTAAATTGAGGTAAGAAATGCTCACCTGCCCGTTGGGATCTACCACCATATTTTTTTTGTAGTGAACTGCATAGCCTACTTCGTTACCAAACAATCGATCAAGTTCTATCTGTGTTGGTTTTCCATAAAAGTATTTTGTAGACTTATCTGCCCAAGGATCAGCACCCAATTGATGTGTTTCTCCTACCCCTCCTTGTCTTCTCACCCGTCCAGTATTGTCTGGAGTATATTCAACTTGTGCAAAAGGATATCCTCCTGCATCTGGGATAAACGCATTCTCATCAGTTTGATCTGGATTGTTCGAACTGTAATATTGCGCTGCACCACTGCTAGTTGAAAGTGCTCCTAAAGCCGATTCACAATCAGAGCTTCCGTCTTTATCAAAGTCTTCCCAACCGTAATGCTGGCTAGCGCCAGCGTTCATATTAAAATCTTCATAATAGCGAAGTGCTGGAGATTGAGTAGGCACCGGAAGAATGTCAATCGCTTTTCTGCCATTGTAGTCGTAAACCGATTCGCCCACTATCGCTAATGTGTCTTTTGAGTTTGTTGCAGTTACCGCTTGTCTGTTTTTATTAGCTCCATCATAATAGCTTATAACTTCCTTTCTCTTTCCTTCTTCCGCATATGCCATGCTATATTGCCAGTTTAATCCGGATTCAAAAGCGTCTGTTAAGTAATAGTAACCGCATGAAAGTGTTGTTAAACTAGTTGCATTATCAGGAACTTCCCAGTCACCAAGAATATGATGTTTAAAATCAGTTTGTGATCGACCAATTGCCCGAACACGGTATATCACGTAGCCTCGTTCATAGATTAGGCTAATATTAAATTTTGTTTCTGCCGATAAGCGTACTTTAGAACAATTTTGATCAAAATCGTAGCCTATGCTCGAAGCTGGAATGGCACCAAAGTCGTCTGCATAATTGTCTACAAACGTCCACTGCACTTCGTATTCTTCTGCACCTGCAACTGCACTCCATTCCAATTCTAACTCGTCTGGAGACGGACTACCTGCATGCGTAATAAGACTGGTACTCGGGCAAACTGTAGTTGAAGTATTAAAGTCTTCAAAACGTTCAATACCAATGTACGAGGTCATCAAAATATTCGACGGCAAACTAGCAAGCGTAACAGGAGTTTTATTGATTACATCATATGCACTCAACACTTTAGCATCGATTTGATGTGCATCGGTAAAACGATAAGTTGATTTGTCACTATACGAGGTCCCGGGATTTGCATTGGGATCATACTCTATAGGTATTGTGATAACCTGGGTGCTTTGCTGTAAAGCACTGTTTTTCGTTTTCAACTCTATTTCAATAAGATAAGAATACTTATTATGGTAAGTATAATTATCCCAATCAACACTTAGTTGAACATAGTTCTTAACCGAAACATTGGTATAGCCCAACATTCCTGGAAGCGAACTATAATTGAGCTCCTGCAAGGTCAATGTGGTACCAAAATTTACTGAATTTTGAACCTGTGATGTAGGATAAAACGCACCAAAAGATGATGCAGAGTAAAGTAAAATCCCGGCAAGTATGAGTTTAAGTCTTTTCATAGTTAAGCTTTCAATAGATTATAGAGTTTATAGGATTGGTAGTCAATTGTTTGAGTCATATTTCCGTTCTTGTAGTTTATGAATTTTTTCACATCAAACTTTTTAGATGAAATAGTTGGTGACGTGTCAAAAACATCGTAAGAAACGGTTACTAAAGTTGGTGTTGATCCACGAGAGCTAATCACCACCTTGGTTAATTTATCTTTTTTCAGATAGATAAATAATGTAGAAATCGGATAGCTTGAATCGAAGTGCAATTCTATCAAATGCTGACCCAAGGTATCTTTCAAGAGTTTTTTGGCACAAAACTTAAGTGAGGATTGAAAATCAACTTCTGCAATACTTTCTACTGCTGCAGGCTTGTTGGCAATAATCTTTTTCTCGTCGTGATCAATGTGCAATTGCACTTTTCCGTCTGAGACAGATTCATAGCTCCCAAGCTTTGTTCTAATTTTATTTCCTGATTTCCAATAAGTCGTTGTATTCTCTTCCACTTCTCCACTTTGTAAATTCTTGACTTGAGTAGTAAACTCCAAATGAAGATTTTCTGAAGACCGCATTGATTGGTCAACTTTTTGGAGCATGGATGCAATTTGCTCATCTTGGGCAGTGGCATTCCAAAATAACCCCAGAAGAAGAAGGGTGAGTAGGTTTTTCATCGTCTTATTGTTTAATAGTGCTTTGTCTGTTTTCTTGTATAGTTATTATTCCTCTTTCGGTTTCTTTTTTGGTTCGTATTAGTCGCCCTTCGTTGTCGTACTCGTACAGTGTTGCGTAATTGTTCTCATCGAGTGACGCTACCAGTTTTAAGCTAACCGGGTCATATACATACGATTGCATACTTCCATCTTTAGGGTAGATACGGATATCATCAAAATAAGCTTCGCCACTGGTTGTGCCTAGAATAACTTGAATTGATGTTGCGGTAGGTGGAACTTCAAATTCCTCATGTATGCGCTGCCAACCGTCAATAATCATTCCTGAAGCATTGAAGCTAGTTGAGGTTAACTGGGTAGCCCCATTGTAAAACTCAACGCGTATATACGCATCGTCGTAGCTTATTTGGGTTGCCGGAGCATTGTGTTCCTTAATCCATGCACCCAAGACATAAATACCTGATTCGGTAATTCCGTGTACAACCTTGTCTTTTTGAATAGGTGCAAATGAGCCAATGCACGCACAACTCTGCGGAAAAGTTATACAAGATTCAGGGGCATTGTATGTTGTTGTTTGGGTACAAATAGCTGCATCTTTTGCGAAAAATTCATCTGTAAATAAATAGGCTTTTATTTCACGCTGCTCTCCATCTGAATACAAATTCTCAAACGAAAAGTTAAGTGATGTATTTTCTACGTATTCAAAAACCTGTTCTTGAATTCCGTTGGTCACTAGTACATGATGTTGTCCCGAATAATTTGACAGTGATATTGAAACCGTACCCGTAACGTTATGTTCATTCTCAATATCACACGCCGTAACATTTACATTGCTCAAGGATAGGGCACAGCTAGGTGCAGGAGGTTGATCACAAGTGGAGAGAGATATTGTGTCAATATGCATGCACCCACGCGAATGAGCCATCAGCTTAAATGGTCCTTCTCCTCTTACCTTAATTGACCGACTGGAATTGGTTGTAACCAATTCATGACCAAGCCAAAGATATGAATCAAATCCTTCAGGAAATTCAAGATCTCTCGTACCATCTAGATTACAATCTGATTGGGTAATAGATGCGTTAAAGCACGACCCGTCTACATATGCATAGCCCATGTGTCCGCCCCAAGGACAATCTGATGCTATAAACTTAATAGTTAATGTTTCATTAGCGAATTCAGATAATGGGATAGCAATTTTTTGCCAGTCACAGTACTTAAATCCTCCTTTGCCTGGAACTTCTTTATAAATATTGGTTTCGAAGTATTTATCTTCAGAATCCGCAATTACAATATATCGTGCACACTCAATTTCGTCTCCATTGTCTTCATAAATTTTCACCGAAAAGAATGGCTTGCTCTCTGCCGGGTGGCTTTCCCCAGGATCCTCCATCACGGCGGCAAACTGATACTCAAAGAAGGGGTTATTAGGATCTACAACAAATTCGTAACTGATCTCGGTAGCACCGTATCCATTGGTCTTGTTCTCGAGGCGAATGGAGTAATTACCTCCATCAGGACTCACCATAGGTAAGGCTTCACCTCCTACAAAATCGTCATATAAATTTGGAACAGTATTCTTGTCAATAATCTCCAATCGATTTCCAAATTGTGGATTAGAAGTATTTGCAGCATTGGCGATTGCATATGAAGATGGATTAAAATTGAAACAGTTTAAGTTGGTCGTCTCTCTTGAATAATCACAGTACCAACGATAGCCCAAACGTACTTCCCAGTTAGTAAATGCCCCACTTTCAAAACCTACATTGGTACAGTTTGAGGCGGCTGATGCTTGAGCAATTGAATTCATTTCGGCAATTGAAGATTCAATCAGATTGGGGTCCGCCTTCATCTCAGAATCAAATGCTTCCAGCATGCCATTGTACTTGGAGTTAATTTCGTCCAAAACAACAGCCAATTCGTTTAGTTCCATGTGTTCATGAAAGGCCAAATTCGCTGTCTTCAATACATCATCCTCCAATTCAACGAAGTTCTTAAAAACGAAGACTTGTAAAATCTTTTGGTCCCAGTTCAATTCATTTCCTTTTTGAAGAATAAACGATACCACGCTTTTCTCCTCTAGCAATTTTTCCGTTTCAACAACACTGTGAGCAAATGAAAGTTGCCAGAACAGTGAATAACATATAAATATGAGTATTCTCGAATTTTTCATAGTTTTAGTTTTAAATTAGAGTTTCCATAGAATAAGTTTATTTTTCTTCCCAGATTACATAGCCTTCCACGGTAACCCATTCTTCTCCGGCTCCTTGATCACCACATTGAACTTGGATTTTTCCAAATTCAGACACGTATTTACCATCAACTTTCGTCAACTCATATTTTTCATGAGGCGAAGGAGGTTCGTTACGTGGCATATACTGACAATGATTTGGGAGAGGTCCTTTTGTGTACCATACTTGAACATAATAGGTATCAAAATCAGGGTCATAGAGTGCACCCCAAAAAGGTTCATAATCTCTGCACACTACCGTATCCGAATTTTGTTCACGTTCATGTGTCAAAAATAGCTTTGGATAAACTCCATCAACCTGAATCTCAAGAATATCCTCACTATTGTTATCTTTTAAAATTTTCGCACTGAAATCATCAGCTTCATAACGCACCCCATCAAGTATTAGAAATTCTTCCTTAAAATTGGATGTTGGATCATCTCCACCTCCTGGTTCGGGATTATTTTCTGGTCCACAGCTTACAATAGCCACACTGATAATTGATAAAACACTCAATAGAGTTAACACTTTAAGTCTTGTTTTTAACTTGTTTTTCATTTGTACTTTTTTAATTTTCTATATTCCTTCTTCACAGTCAACTAAAGTCTTTATAACCACAGCACTGTCTCCATTTCCCGTTTTCAAACTACTTCTACCTGTATGTGCGGCTTCTTCCGTTACATCAGCTATGTATGGTCTATAGCTAAAGTGGTCGTCTGCACAACTCGAGTAGTCGTAGTCTTCAAATCCATCAAAAGCGATTTCACGATACTGCATGTTGCTCCCCACTGCTGTGGGAATTGATTTATTGTAGCCATAAACCGCTGAGCTATAACGGTATAAGGCATCCATATTTTCAATCTCAGCCCCATAAGGGGTGTATTTCGTTATTTCAGAAGTCCAAGTCCAGTTGGTTTGATCAATTCCCCAAGCATTGTCTCCCCATATCCAAAAAGGATTGTAACGGGAATAGATTCCATCTTCACGAATGTTCGTATTGTTGTCGTCCCACGTATGGTTTCTCGGAGTTAAATAGGCATACGACTTAAACGGTCTCCACGTTCCTTTTACCCCATTCAGGTATGGATTACTGGTTGAAATCATCGGCGAACCTAAATTATTGTAGCATTCACAAAATGTCTCCCAATCCTCTTTATACTCTTGGGTTGAAGTATTCAGTACTTTATTAAACTGATTGCTTTGTAAAAAAGGTAAAGGATTCTCCATTGTTACCATGCTTCCCATGCCAACACCAATCATATTCCTTCTTCCAGAGCGGATTATTTTTAAGGTACTGTATGTGCCTGTAATTATTCCTCCTGCTTTATTTATAATGGTGACATCTTCCCCATTAACACTCAGCACCCATGCCTTTTTCTTATTGTCGAGTAAAAGCTCATCTCCAGGAACAAAGTAGGTGTGAGCATTTTCTACGCCTGAAAGTATTCCTGAGGTCAGCGTTATGCTTGCAAACTCTAATCCTAAGTTTTTATAAGCTTGACCCATTCCATCGTAATACCAGTGCGCTGGATAGTTAAAGTTGTAAATGTCATCCTCAAATTCGTTCACTGTTTGAGTTAGCAGTACCAGTCCTGTTTCAGAATCATACGCCAGATTTTTCGTACTTATCTCAGAGCCTAAATCAAAGGCTACAACCTCGCTTAATATTCCGTATCGATTAATGACTTTAGTTGTCACCGCACTTCTAAATCGAGTGTCATCAACACTTAGGCCCGGCCATATTGAAGGAACTACTCCCGGCAAAAAGGCGGCTAAGAATGTACTTACTTGCGGACTTACCGAACGAGAAATACCCAGAGTTTGTTGCTGTCTGAAGTCCATAACAAAGTCAAATTCTACTCCAATTTCTCGCTGGTCAGTGCTTCCATCTGGACGAACAACAGTACAGGTATTATTCAATTTCCAAGATCCTTCTTCGTAAGGATCGGATTGGTAGATATATTTTGCCCCTGAAATGGGATCAGTATTTCCCTCTTGATACACTTCTACCGAGCGCTGTTTGCCGTGCATATCATTTACTTGAATGGCATAGCCTTGAGAGGCTGCCATGTGATCTCTTGAATAGGGGTTTATACCAGCTAATAAGCTTGGGGTTCTGCTCTTAACTGGGGTAATTGAAGTTTGCTCAGAAATGACAGGAAATTCTTTCGCAGTGTAGAATTTATGTACTGTTTTACCTGTAGCGTGACGGTTAATATCGTTGTGTGATAAGGATTTAACAGTAACCGTTCGGTATCCAACACTTGGATTGGGATAGAAACTCTCGCCAATTGGCCCTTCAAGATAATCTACATTTTTGATTGAAATTACTCTTGCATCTTCGTCTCCATAGTAGATAGGAATACGCAATGGATTTTCATCATTCCCAATCGCTGGCTCCCATGCAGCAACACCTGAAGATATAGGATCATCGTATCTATCTTCTTGCATTGTATACGAATATTCAGATCCAATTACTTGAGACGGATTTGTTGCAGCGTTGGCCATTGTAGCCCACTCATCTGATACTAATATCTTCTTAACACGTAATCCTCCTCCGATTTTCTTTAAATCAGGGGTCTTTAGTCGAATGAGTGATTTAGTACTCGAAATATTCACGCCTCCACCATTTGATTTAATTACATCATTTGGACCCTTAAACGCTTGCACCAATCCTTTAACAAAAGTTGCATCTCCAAGCACCCGAAGAAAATCTTTAAATCCTCCATTATCATCCCAATCTTTACCAATAACACGTTGTGGCATAGCGTTTAACCCGAACGTCCATGCAGCCTTAGAAATTGGATGTACATAATCACCAAGACCCAAACTATTTTTTGGCACCTTATTTATTTTGAGCCATCCATATTCGTATGGACTTCCCCCATTATCTACCAAGCCAGCGTCACTGATTTGGCAGTAACCATTAACATATTCATAGTCTTGCTTACCGGTTATGTCCACTAAGCATTTAAAATAAATGTTATTCTCTATACCTTGGGTATACATCTCTTTAAACTCATCATCGGTCGTAGAAGGATCAAGAGTTGACTTTAAAGGAAATTTAACCCATTGGTAGACCTCGTCGTTGTTGTCTATATCCATTAATTTAGCAGTTGGACTTGCATCCTCCAAACTGGCCTCTGAATTTCCAGTTTCAACAATTCTGAACATCTCATGAGCCACCTCGTCTTGAACATAGGCATAATCATCGGCCTCAACTTCTATTGAAATCGTTCCCCCAGAAGGTAGGTTAATACTTTTGAGTGTCCATGCAGAAGCGTAGAGATCTGCGTTCGTCTTGTCTTTGCCAACATAAGGATTCTCAGAATTGGTCATTTCTGACTGAGAATCAAATAAGTCTGAGCCTGTTGCCGGTGCTTTGTAATTTCCCCATCTGTCGTAATTCTTTAGCCCGTAATCTGGGTTGAAATCTGAATAATCAAACACATAAGGACTAAATTTAGCTTTGTTTGAATTACCATATGTAAAATAGACGCGAGTTAGGGTCAGCTTGCCTTTGTCTTCATTAAGATCATCATTATTCGCATCTAATTCCGGTTGGCCGTCATTGTTTGGCACGTTAGGGCACAGGTGGTAGTCATATTCAAAGTGTACTTCTTTAATTGGCACTGCATTCTGACCGTTATCTTCATAGTCTTTTTTAGAATACAAGCTTATTTTGTCAAGCTTGTGAGTAGAAGGGGTTGATGTACTTCGACCTCCATTTTCATTTGCAACACCATAACCATCGTGACGTGCGGAGGTATGAAAGATTGCAATTGTATTTTTTGATTCTATCTTACTTAAAAACCACACTTCTTTTTCTCCATAAACATAACTTGCCTGGTCATCCGAAAAGTCTGACTTCAACCCCTCATTGTAGTTGGCTTCAAAATTCTCATAAGGCGTTCTCCACTTATACAATTCAGGAAGCTTTTCGTATTCGAATCGGGTATAGTTACCAATATCATGATCTGATGGACCTGGTTCCATATCCGAATCAACATAATCTGAAGACAAGACACAAGTCAATAAATAAGAATGCGCATAAGCAGGCATTATGGTATTGGAATAGAAATTATCGACACCATATTCATTGTCCATTTTGTTGTGTTCACTTTTATATCGGAAAACTCCTTTCTCATCCAGTATTTTAGCCCGGAAAGTTGAAAAATTTTCTCGATCTTTCTTGCCAGGATTTCGATCCATTCCAATTGCAAAACTAACCTGCTCCTGCGTGCGATTGTATGCTGGAATTCCATAAATGTAGCGAGCTCCATCGTTTCGTGTAACGGTTATTTCAGAAGTGTGATGGCCGGGAATATTCGTTAGATCTTGAGCCCCCAAATCTCCTCTTGCAATACGTTCTTTTTGAGAAACAATGGTTAAGGTCTGATTTCTTTTAAGGCGTTTCGTTCGGTAACCTTTTCCACTCATTTCATAAGTTTGATCTGCAGCATCAACCAGAACATTATTTGCCTTTGTTTGAAAGCCTCCACCTTTTTCAATTTGTACTTTTACCGCCTTATCGTTCTGAATCATGTTGTAAAATTCAGGCTCATCGTCAACAGAAAGTTCGCCCAACTGTTTGTATGTATAAGCCTCATAATCGGCTTCTTCTCTATCACGCTGGTAATAGAATTTTTCAGCCATTCTATTTTGACGCACCCATGTTTTTGTTGTAGTGGTTACTACATTGTCTTCATATTTAAAACCGGTTTCATTGGTGTTCCCGAATCCACTTTCCAATCCCATAGATGCACCTACGCTAATATTACGAGCGTAATTGTCAGATACATAACCATAATCTCCCCTAAATGGTCTAAAAGTACCACCTACACCATGACCACTTACACTTAGAAAGTCATAGGTAAAATTAGTAATTGGTAAGGCAGGAGTATTTTTACTGTAAGGCATATCCCAATCTCTATTCACATCCTGAACTGCCCTCATTTCACCATTACTTCTTACCGCCTTGTCGGTGTTGTTGTAGCCATAAGCGGGCATTCTCAATCCAGTTTCAGGAACGTTCAAATGTTGCTCCGAAACTGATCCTGAAATGGTAGCATTTGGAAAAAAACCAATCGCATCCGGACCAAATTTATAGGTAAAACTTCCATTAAAATTCTTAAGCGGCATGGAGATAGCTGGGGTATATGATCGTATTCCAATATTTATAGATCCAGCTCCCGCCCCACGTCTTTTCTTTTTGTTATCATCAATCGCACCTTTGTCCATTGTGGTCTTAGAAATGGTTAGTGAAGAAAATCCACTAAGTGCGTTATAATTTGTACTTAAACCAAATTTAATAAAGTCTGGACGCTTGCTCTCTTTGTCTAGCTTATCAATCTTTTTCTCATAGCTGATATCTGGAGATATAGTTAAACCGCTAGAAGTAGACGTAAGTCCTAGTCCGCCAGACATGGTCCCCTTATCTCCGCCTACAAATACTCCAGCATTTAAGGTTGGTTCTATAGAAAACCCAGTATAGTTGTTCCATTTCATTCCTAAAGAGTATGCCAGATTTACACCATATTTAATAGAATCTCCGCTCTTCGTTTTTTTGGTTTTTGGTTTACCAAAAAACTCAACATCAGGTGCGAAATTGGCATTGATAGTTAAATTTCGTTTCGTTTTTTGTTTCTTAATGATTCGATCTCCGCTAAACTCATCTGGAATTCCGCGCATCGCTCTGTTGATTACACCTGGATTTATGTTCCATCCTAATCCTACCCAACTTGCCTCTTGGTCGTTTGAAATCCCTGAAGAATAACTTAAATTAATGGGGTAACCATCGACATCAAGCAGAGGTATATTATATGAAAAATCCCCAGTAAATAGATCAACCATATCCGATGCCCCAACAGGTTGAAAGCTTTGAACTTCAGGCTGAGATGGGCCTCCAGTTAAGGCAAATGCAGTAAGAGGAGAGACAATCTCTATCGAGAAAATCAAAAGCAACAAAAATGCTACTCTCCGAATGTTATTAATTATAGATTTCATAGTTACGTTCTTAGTTTTATTCGTCCATTGTTAAAGTATTCATCTTCAAATTGAAATAGATCGTTTGGGTTATATTTTTGATCAAAACCCACCATTAGGTCAATATATGGAACCATTGGATTGGGTTGAACCAAATGGTAAAAGCTTGGTTTTAAAGTATCTGTTTCTGACAGCATGGTAATTCCTAAAGGAAAACTGTTCATAAAGTACTGGAGCCTATCTTCTCGATTATATAGATCAGGGTGATCATAGTCAAGTACAGGTTTACCTAAATTATTAGAAATTCTCAACCGATAAACACTCTGTTCTTGCTGGTTTATTAATTCCGCTCTATACTGACTTGAGCCTGTTTCATAAAGCTGACTTGCACGATACTCTGGTGTTAAATACGTTAGTGCATAATTAGCATTCCGAAACTCTTTTAGTTGATTTTCTTTTTTCGAGTTTAAAGGAACCGAACTTGTGCCAACGTCCTGCTGTTGCTCACTACTGGACTTTGAACATGCAGAGCACATTAGAACGGAAATAACGTATATAAACAACTTACTTCGCATCGTAGAGGTCATTAATAAAAGTTAAAACTTCTTGGGTTATATCCATTGACTCTTCAGCGTAAAGCACGGTTACATCATCTTGAGTTTTGGCTACAATCATATCCAGCTCTTTCTTCTCCGCGTATTGTTGTATATAGTTACTAAGTTGGTTCAGCACCTTTTCATCAGACTTAGCTGTAAGTTCAGCCTTAAAATCTTCAAATCGCGTATAGCGTTGATTAAACCGCATCTCCATTTCTTGAACTGCAGCTTCAGTGCTCCCATCACTCAAAGTTAGTTGCTTGATAGCAGCTAACTGCTTGTACATACTATCCAATGCAGCCTCTTCTTGTTGGGTCTTTAATTTATATTCAAGTTGAAGCTCTTTGGTATACTTAAACTCATCGAACAGTTGTTTGATATCGACTGTTCTAATCTCGCTATTAGAGCAGCTACTGAGTAAAAGGATGGTTAGTAAGGCTAATAAACTGTTCTTCATTCAATAATTTGAAATTTCATGGTGAATTTATTTGACTTAATGTCTTCTAAAATCAAAGTATAGATACCCGGATTGAGATTAAACCTCTTCAGTTCAAGCTGGTAAGTATTTAATCCAGTGTGTTTAGTTTCATTGTGGTCATTGTTCTGACGAAGTAACAAGTCTTTAGACAGGTTATCTGCAACAATCTCGCCTTCTGTACTTTTAATTCGAATCGTATAATTGGTGCCAGCATATGGCGATTTATGCATAAAATAGATTACGTCATCATCCTTATAGTCAAAAATTGCAGCGTTAGGTGTTTTGCTTAAAAGTACATACTTCTGTGGTTCATTCTCTTCCTCCACTTCAAATTCCCATACTTCTGATATTCCAGCAACAACATCACCCAATCTTGCTTTAACTTGCCAAGCGTAACGTTCACCACGCTCTAAATCTTCTAACGTAGAAGGGAAAACTAAATTTATGGCTTGAATACCTTGGCGTTCGTAAAGAGGACGATTTCTTCTTATCCCGTCTTCACCGCGCTGATCCTCATTCAATTTCACTAAAGTGTAATCGTAGCTAATGTCTGGGTCATTGCCTAAAGGCATAGGTGGGATCCAAGTAAAGTTTGGTCGAACAGTCTCGATTACTTCTTCATCATCAGGTGAAGAAAGTAGCAATGGCGTCATCGGAAGAATGGTGAAATCGTGGCATTGCTTACGCGTAATTTCACTCTCTAACACCTCTTCACACTTTGATAACTCGTCTACACAAATGATATCAATACAATACTCATAGCTACCAATCGGGAATGAACGCATTTTTGCTTCATATTGTGCAAAATCAGATTTGGCATAATGCTTTTCTACAATGTTAATGTTTGAAATGTTGTAGTTGTTAATGCCGCTTTTCAGCACATGAATGCCTGAAGTCATTTGAACAACAGTTCCTGCTCCTACCTGCTGAACAGATATTTAATATTTCACATTAACCGACTCAGAATTGGAATGGATTACATTAAAGTTTACTAGATTTTCGCACATCACTTGAAAGCCTCCGACCGGTATCGGTTGGATCAAAGTTTGCGAATTTCCATACGTAGCAATCCCCAGTAAAAGGATCAGTAGCTTTTGTCTCATGTTTTCGTAAAGTTAGAGTTCAAATATTCAGAAACGTCAAAAGAATATTTAAAGTTTTTCAGGTGTAAAATTGGGATGAAAATTTCGTATAGCCAAATTAATTTTAAATAATTTTATTATCGGAGTGCTAACTTATTTATTGCAAGGGTTTAACAAAAAATAATTTACTTTTGGATACTTGAATTGAAAACTCAACACCACATACCACCTCGGTTATTCTTTATATTATGGATGCTATTGTTTGGCTATCAGCAATTTACTTCCGCCCAAGTTCTCTCTGATTCGATACCAAACACAGATGATTTCAAAAGGGAAATAACAGATAGCCTGCAACATAAAAAAGAATCTCTTCAAGAAAAGATTCCAAAAATGTCACGAAAAGACATTAATATTTCACTAGACTCCATCAAAAAAAATGCTACAACTAATGTTGATCTAAAGTCTAAGTTTAAAGATGTTAATTCTGACAGTTTAGTCAAAAGCCATTTAAATCAACATCGTTCAAAACTCAAGAATCCATTAAGCCATATTGACTTATCAGGTGCAGTTGTTTCAGAATCGTATTACACCAATTATTTAGATCCATTTTCAAAAAGTGAACTTTTCTATTCTAGACTTTATGGGAGTCCTTCAATTTCAATATACGGATTACCATTAAAAACAAACTTCTACTATACAACAGAAGATAATTCCTTCTATAATTCAAATTTTTTTACCGTAGAATTTGATATAGAACAATTCAAGAAACAAATGCGGCAAAAAGCCAAGGAAAAACTTGATGCTAGAATTAAAGAACAACGAAATTCTTTGTCTAATAAGCTCGATATAAGCAAGCAACAACAAATCGTAGAACGGCAAATTCAACGTAAAAAACACGAGTTAGGCATGCTTGAGCTCAACAAACCTGATTTTGACTTTGATTTGGATACAGAAAAATATCAAGACGCTGCCAAACAATTCGTTTCTGATTCACTAAACAGCATCAAAGACAGCACCCAAAGTATTGCTTCAGATCGTGGTGCAAAATATGACTCTGTGTATCAGAAAAACTATCAAAAGTATCAGCAATATCAAGATTCTATTAACCAAGTGCGTGAGCGAATTGCACAATTAGAATCCAAGAAAACTGAGCTTCAAGCTAAGTATAGCGAAGCCAAAGAATCTTATGAAAGATTGAGTGATAGTTTGAATATGCTCAAGTCTGATATCAATTCTTCTGATTTTTGGCTTAGTCAAGCCCAACAACATCCAAAACTGAAAAGAGCTGCTAGCATTGTAAGCAAAATTCAGCACTTTAAAGTAGGAACCACAAATCCTTATTTTTCTGAGTATACATTAAATGGAATTCCCGTAAAAGGCCTAGACCTTAAGTATGAAATTAAGTCTACAGAGTTGCACATTACCGGAGGAAAAAACGTTCCAAACAGAATACAATACATTTGGGTTAAGTCAACCTTCACCCCAGTTTAACAGAAATGTAATTGGAATACGATCGGCTTATCAGCTTAAATCAGGATCAATAGCATTAACCAGTGTTAGTTTATTTGATGACGGAAGTGTTGAAGAGCAAAAGCAAAACATCTTACACTCTTTAGAGGCAAGTTCTGCCATCGGGAAAAAACTCAAACTTAATCTTGCTATACATCATGCACTTTTGCAGGAAGTTAATCTTAACCCTGAATCAATATCTGTGGGAGAAACTGAAATTCCAGACTTGTCCGCATTTCAGAACTTCTTAGATCCATTTGCGTTTGAGGTGAGTTCAAAATATGAACTCCTAAAAAATACTTCAATAGATGCCCAACTGCAACGCGTCAACCCGAAATACATCTCACTGGGGCAATCCTTTTTTAAGGAGCAACTACAATGAGTTGGATGTAAAACTAAAAACAAAAGTCTTTGATAGAAGAATTACAGCTTCAGCTTTTTATAAAGACTTTAGAGATAATATCACTGGTTTATCCAATACCACAAATAAGATGTCAGGCTACGGCATAAGCGTAAAATCTAGTTTCCGCAAGGCATTAAACTTTCAGATTCAGCACTCTCCTTATCAACAAGGCAACAATAATCCCGACACGCTATTTCGCACAGACAATCAACTTGCCGTCACCACAGCAAGTCTTATTTTCATGAAACAGTATAAGAATCATTCAATTTCTTCAATATTTTCTTTTGTAAACTCAACAGTAGATTACAATCAGGGCCAAATGCAGGTAGATAATAAGCTATTACTTTGGAGTACCACCTTTATCAATGAAAAAATGAATATAACTGCGATGACCAGCCGAAACATAACAGGTCCAATTGTTGACACCCTAAATTTTTGGGGATATCGAATTGGAATTAACCAAACCAGCGGTAAAAAAATTAATGTATCGTTCAATGGATTTATTGACCAATACGATATTGGAGCCTATAGAAGCAGAGGTATCTTACAACTTCGAATCGCAGCAAGCTCAAAACTTGAATTTGCCCTAAATGCAGAAGCCGGCAAAATTGTCAAGCTTTATGGCGTAGATGATAAATTTGTTTATGGCAGCAGGTTGCTTGCTAAATTTTCATTTTAGAAGGCAATAAATGTTTTTCTTTTTTCTCTTGCAGTTTTTTTTAAAAAGTATTGAAAACTAGTTAGCACCTACTTCAGACCAATAGTAAATGGACAAAAGAGAGATAATTGTTTAAGGTTACTTCAGGGTCCCTTACAGGAGACCCTGAAGGGGCAACAAAAAAGGAGGTTTTAACAGAGTAAATGCCAAATAATAAAGCACCAGCTTCAAACTGGTGCTCTATCAACTTTTTAATGCTTTAATTAAAAGAAATAAAAACTTCCGTTAATCTACCAAAACTGATGCATTGCCATCAGAGATAATGACTTTCGTGTTCGGTGAATTGCTCAAATTTTGAAATGCTTCAATGCTTTTTAATTTCAAAACTTCTTCCGTAAGTCCTTCTGCTACAATTTTTTGAGCATCTCGAACTCCCTTTGCTTCAATAATCTTTCTTTCAGCTTCGAGTTTCTCTTGCTCTAAAATAAACTTCATTCGCATCGCGTCTTGTTCTGCTTGCAATTTCGCTTCAATAGAACTGGCCAAACCAGATGGAAGTTGGATACTTTTCATCAATACCGACTCGATAATAATGCCGCTTTCTGCTAGCAACTCTCCCATCTTCTCTTTAATGCTTTGCTCTATATTAGCACGCATGCCCGAGTGCATGTCTTTTGCATAATATTTCGCACACACATCAGACGACGCCGATCGGAAAATGCTCCCGATAATCGCTTCGTAATTCTGACCGTATTTCTTTAAAATGCTTTGAATGCTATCGGCTTCAATGCGGTATAGGATAGATATTTCAGACTTAACACTCAAGCCTTCTTTACTGGGTAAATTTAAATGGAGTTTCAAGTTGTTGGTTTGTGTTGAGGCTTTTACCACTTTTGTGATAAATGGATTGTAAACTACCACGCCTTCATCAATGGTTTTTTCGTTAAGTTTTCCTAAACGTTGTTTCACGCCCACCTCTCCAGGACGAACAATTGAACACGAGGAAAACAGCACTGCACATGCAGCAAGTAAATAAATGTAATGTGACTTCATAAAATGGATCTTTGTGATTTTGTAATATCATAACAAAGTCCATTCCAGCTAAAAAGACATCATAAACCCCTAGTGTTTATGTAGCTTTACGAATTTCTCTTCTAGATATTTAGACGGCGATGTAGTTGAATTACTACACCTTAATTAGCGTCCGCCCAGCCCTTTTAAGTCGCTACCCGTTGGACTTTGGAAAACCTCAAGGTCCAAACTGGGATACAATTGCCAAAACATGATCGAATATATCGGCAATTATTCCTTCGTAATTTACCCATTGTTTATCTGAACTAAATGCATAAATCTCCAGAGGCAATCCTTCCGATTGAGGTTGCAATTGACGCACCATGCAGGTTAAATCTTGGTTTATCATCGGGTGTTCTTTTAAATACATTTCTAAGTACTTTCTAAACACACCCACATTGGTCAAATGACGGCCATTGATTTGTAACCGTTCACCTTCATCAAGTTGAGCATTGAACGCTTTTAACTCCTCTTTTTTCTCTGCTACATACTCTTTTAGCAAACGCATTTCACCGAAGCGTTTTAGCATGGCATCATCGCAAAATCGTACGCTAGCCGTTTTGATGTTAATCGATCTTTTTATTCTTCTCCCGCCTGATTCTTCCATTCCTCGCCAGTTTTTAAACGAATCGGATATTAGAGAATAGGTTGGAATGGTTGTAATCGTTTTATCGAAGTTTCTAACCTTGATTGTTGTCAGTGCAATCTCTTCCACATTCCCATCAGCACCGTACTTCTCCATGGTAATCCAATCGCCAATGTGCACCATATCATTCGAAGCCAATTGGATGCTTCCAATAAAACCAAGAATTGTATCTCTAAAAATCAGCAATACAATGGCCGACATAGCTCCCCATTGCCGTAAGGAAAAACATGGGCGTTTTGCCCGTAACCACTGAAAATATAGCAATTCCAAAGAAAACATAAACGACAATCTTTAAGATTTGAGCATAGCTCTGGATGGGCTTGTCGTTATAGGTTTCAGACTCCGAAAAAATACTTAACAATGCATTGATGAAGGAGACAATAATCCGCATCACAGCAAAGGCAATTAGCACTTCAAACAACTTAGTAACCAAGGGAATACTAGTATCGTAATCGGCCATTACGGCATCTACAGAATAGCGAACAATCAATAAGGGAAGTAACAACACCGTTCGTCTAAAGAAACGCGCATCCATCAACTTGTCGTCCCATTTACTTTCGGTCTTGATAGCAAACTTGTGCACCCGATCAAGTACAATTTTTTTCGTCACCCAATAAATAATCGCACATAAAACAACAAGTGTTAGCGCATGCAGGATAACTGCCAACAAATCAACTTCCATGAAGTCGATATGCTGCTTAATTAGAAGATCTTTATAGAATTCTTTCACAACGGTAAAACAACTGCAAAAGTAGGCGATTAAACTATGCAAACACTATTGCTTCCTTACAAAGGTGTTCTGTACTATCGCATAGTCATACATCTCGCAAGATATTCATTTTAATCATCAAAATATACAAGGTTTTTTTACCTTAGTGGTTGTAATCGATGATTAAAGACAAACTGATTTTAGTAACCGGAGGTTCAAGTGGAATTGGCAAGGCAACAGCGAAGTTGTTGTTTGAAAAAGGAGCTAAAGTTATTCTTCAAGCTCGAAACGAAGAAAAGTTAAAAGAAGCTGCTACCTCTATTGACCCCTCAGGCAAAAAGGTCTTATTCATATCAACCGACCTTAGCAGACTGGGAAGAAGTTGAACGTGATGCCGATTACATTGTTTCTAATATTGGCATTCCAGATGTTGTAATTAACAGTGCTGGAGCCGGTGAGTGGCTCTCTTTAAATGAGACCACCATGGAGCACTTTAATGAAACCATTAACTCACCCTATCTTGCTGCAGCACACACGTGTAAAGCTTTTTTTGACCGCATGCTAAAAAGAGGAAGAGGGCAATTCATTATTATAAATTCTGCTGCGTGTTATTTTTCATTTCCGGGGGCAACGGGCTACACTTCGGCTCGGTGGGCATTGTTAGGACTTTCGCGGTCACTTCAGGCTGACCTACGAACGACCAATTTCGGCGTTAACATGTTGGCCTTTGGCAAGGTTAAAACACCTTACTTCACCAACAACCCAATAAGTGAAGAACGTATACCAAAGATTGTAGACCAGCTCATCCCTACCCTCTCCGAAACTGAAGCAGCTCAAATTATTTGCAGAAACCTTTTTGTGAAGAACAAGGAGTTTATTTTTCCCTGGCAAATGCGGATATCAGTAATTTTAAACCGCTGGTTTCCGGGAGTATTTAAGGTGTTAATGCAATAGACTTTTTCTGCCACATGTATACCTACTTAATGGAAACCCCAATCGCAACTTCCAAAGTTCCTACAGGCAATAGGGTTGTGCCTTCTCTTTCGTCGAGGTCGTTAACTCCATAGGCAACATCTTCGTAATCCCAGGAGTAATTGGTGTAGGCTCCTCCGAAAAAGCCCCGATGTTCACATATACACCCGATTCAAATGTTTTTCTGACCCCACCGTTTAAGGCTAAGATAAAATTGCTATTCTTTTCATACCACTGCCAGGCCTCTCTTTCTTCGTATATAATCATCATCGTTCCAAATTCTAATCTCCCTCCGACATAGGGTCTTAAGCTAGAAGGATCTTGCAAAAATCGAGTAACTCCTCCGCCGTAACTCAAGCCCTTAAAATCTGCCATTTCTTCTCCCTCATAGGTTTTTCGACTCTGCAAAACCATACCAAGTGGTAAATACCGCACTTGAAGGTTTACATCAGTGGAAGAATTGATTCCGTAACCCAGGTCGACCGAGGGTCCAAAAAATAATATTCCAGCTGGGTTAACAGAAATTGAGATTGATGAAGCTTCTGAATCTGTGTATGCAGGTGGAAGGACCTGACAATAAGCACCAAAGCACAAAGCGACGAGAAGCAATGAGGTTACTATTTGTTTCATAACAGGCTAATTAGGGTTTGTAAGTTACAAAATTGCCTGTTAACTCGTGCTAAAATTGAGCTTCAATCGGCTTTATTGACCAAACAGTTGTATGTCAGAACTTCCATTCGAGCTGATAAATCCTCTGAACATTCCAGGGGTATTGAAGTCCCAAGCGATGTTCCCTAGCTTATCGATTCCAATCATCCCACCTTCGCCTCCAAGTGGCTCTATTTGATTAAATGTCACTTCTTTTATTGCTTCTGCAAGTGTCATGTTTTGATATTGATATAGACTCGAAACCTCATGTGCAGCTACAGTTCTGATGTAGAATTCCCCGGTTCCTGTGCAAGAAATGCCACACGACTCATTGTTGGCATACGTTCCAGCTCCAATTATTGGTGAATCTCCAATACGGTTCCATTTTTTATTAAACATTCCTCCAGTGGAAGTGGCCGCTGCGATATTCCCATTTTTATCGATGGCCACAGCTCCAACCGTTCCATGTTTATCGCGTTTTATACGCTCTTGAATTTGATCATAGCCCGCTTTGTTGTAAAAATATGCACTGTCTACCAAGGTCAATCCATACTGATCAGCGAGCTTCTCAGCACCTCTCCCAGCCATCATCACGTGCTTAGAACTATCCATCACCAACCGTGCTGCCAGAATTGGATTCTTTATACTGCGAACACCGGCAACTGCTCCACTATTCAAAGTACTCCCATCCATGATTGATGCATCCATTTCTTGTTGAGCTTGACTATTATACACCGACCCTTTGCCCGCATTGAACAACGAACAATCTTCGAGAAAGGTAATGGCGGCCTGAATTGCATCAACGGCCGTGCCTCCATTCTCAAGTACGGCATACCCAGATTTTAATGCTAGATTAAGCGTATCGCGGTATTGCTGCTCTAAACTCGAATCAATTTGTTCCGGGGTGATGTACCCAGCCCCACCGTGAATAACAATGGCAAAAGGAATCTCAGCCTGTTCAACTTCTTCTGGTGCTTGATTGCATCCAAATGTTATGGTTAAAAGCAAGATGGGCAAAAGCAATTTTTTCAAATACATAGATTCGTCAAATTTAGCAATGCAGAAGCCAATAAAGTAGTGCTTATATTTGTGTGAAGACCTTAAACATTCAAAACCTTGCGTCTAATTCTATTTTTTGCATTATTGATTGTATTGAGCACATCTCAGGCTCAAAACAATTTGCATCAATATGACTTAAAGTATTGGGGAGAATTCGAATCGTTAGATACACTCTATAATATTGGCTATGCACTGAAGTTTGAAGCACAATTAGATAGCATCATTTTCAACTATTTCTATTTCCCAGATTCTTGGATATATGGGGATGGATTAAAATCAAGTCCTGGACTTTCATGCATTCAAAAAAATGGAAGATGGAAGGTGTATACTGACTATCACATTCAAATCGATTCGGTGTATTTAGCACCTTTCGATTCATTGAAAAATCCAATGGTCGTAATCGAAAGTTCTGCCGAGCTTAGCAATCATTTGAATTCGTGCAATTGTGGATTTAGTTCAAGTGAGACCGAAATACATGTTTTGAACACGGACTCTAATCGTTGTGAGGCTAATTTCCATTCGAAGTCTTATTTCTTGTGGTATGCCTACGAAGATGAATCAGCGGGATACACGCGAACCTGCAGTATTGACTTCAAAATCACCACAGATGGAATTCAAATTTCAAATTTCAAGGATGAATTAGAGGGTAATGATGAAGAAGGCAGAACGTGTGAAATGCCAGAACCCGGATTTTATTTATGGGCCGGGTCAAAATTCGAAAAAATTAAATGGAAGTGATTACTCACTCCCATCTAATTTTACCTTAATTATGCCGCTACCGTTACCGGCTCAAACATGCCAGCAAGTGCAGCGTATGCATTATCTTGTATTCTAGCATCTGCAAGCTCTGGGTAATACTGGGTTTGTTCTACAACGGGTCCCGTGGTAGTACTTCCTTTGCTCGCATAAAATACACCACTTTGATACTTCGGATCTTCAAGTGCGTCAACAAAACGCTTGGCTCCTTTATCCAGCGAATGCATCATTCCAAAAAGAGGCATCAACGTAGGACCTAAAGTCTTAAACATCACTTTCATCATTCCTTTGAGGTCGTTCATTGCATTCGTTCCATTTGTTCCACCCGGACTCATGGTCAAGATTCGAACTTCTGGATATAAGCGTGCTAACTTCCCAACTACCAACGCACCCATATACTTAATGTATCCGTAGGCAAACATGGCATCGTCGGTTTTAAAGTATGAACCGTTGGCAATGTCTTCAAACTCTTGCACGCTTGAATTGGTGAGAATCGGCTTCTTAATTCCCATCATTGGAACACCTCTGGCTGCTTCTGAACCTGCAAATACGGCTGACTCTTTAATCAATCCTTTTTCGAGTAAGCGTTCGAGTAAATACAGATTTCCAAGAACGTTTGATGCGAAAATTTGAGTAACACCATCCCGAGTAATCTTATTCGGTGTTTTACCTCCTAAACCACCAGCATTTAACAAAATATAGTCGATTGGAGTGTTTAGTTTTGGTAGAGCCTCATTGACCGATCCCAAATTGGATACGTCGATGATTATGATTTCAAAAATATCTCGGCCAGTAGCTTTTACTAATTCTTGCTTTGCAATTCTAGCCTTATCAATATTTCTACATGCAAGGTATACCTTGGTTACTTCTGGTTTCAATGCAAATTGTCTCGCTGTGTCTTTACCCAACCCTGAATTTGCTCCTGTAATTAAAACTGTTTTATTCATGACTTTGTACTTATTTAGGTACAAAGTTGGAGCGGATTTTGCCCTGAGATTTTACAGTTTAGCTCAAAGATTTCTCAAAAAAGTTCAATCGGTATTCAGAAGGTGATTTTTTATACGTTGAAGTAAAATTTCGATTAAAAGTTACCACCGATTCAAAGCCAACATCGTAAGCTATATCCGATATTCTATAGTCTTTACTCTGCAATAACGCACATGCCTTTTCCAATTTTTTCTGAGTAATAAAATGCTTTGGAGGCTGTCCGTACACCTCGTTAAACTTGCGCTTGAATGAAGATAAGCTCAAGTTGGTCAGGCGTGCGAGCTCGTCCAGTTTTAAGCTGCTATACAAGTTTTGCTTAATCACTGTTTTGAATGCTACCTCACGAGGCTTGAACAAACCGGCCAAGAAATCAAGCATGGTAGGTGCGTTTTGAGATTTTGACAGCAAGAGAACAAACTCTTTAATCTTGGTCTTGATCATTTGTTCATCGGCCAACTCTGGATTGTCGATTAATATGCTAATGCTCTGTCTGAAATTCTCCAGCAAATGATCGACCTCTACTTGCACTAAATTGTAATCTAGCTCATAATCGCTTTGAGAAACATCGAATGCAAACAGTTCTTTTATTAATGATGGGTAAAGTAAAACGCCAATCATTTCAAACCCTTCTTCAGTTCGTTGAGCCTTGTTGGTTTCCATAAAGTAGTTTACGCACTTTGCGAGCATAGCATTAGAAGGGTTCAAGCTTAATTGTGT
Source organism: Bacteroidia bacterium (assembly GCA_965216465.1). GTDB lineage: Bacteria > Bacteroidota > Bacteroidia > NS11-12g > UBA9320 > UBA9320. Next base: position 1,253,334 of record CBDCFW010000006.1, on the reverse strand, counting down.
TTCTGCCGCTCGAACACTAAAACTCCCTTTATTTACAAAGATGAAACAGGCTTCATTTTCTTGATAGGTTTTGGGTGCACGCTCAAAATAGGGAATTATAATTTTCCCAAAAACAACATGGTCTTTATATTTTAACACCCGCTCTTCCATCACTCTTTCAACAAGTTAAACTGCTTCTATGTTCTGTAAGTCAAACATTTTATCTCAAAAATGGCTTTGCTTAATAGCCTCCCAGTCCTCTCTTATTATGCTGAAGTAAACATCGTCTCTGCTCTCACCTTTTGCATCGATGTAGTTATTGCGGAAGAATCCCTCTTTCTGTGCTCCAAGTTTCTCTATTGCTCGTTGTGATCGTAGATTTTCAGCATCTGCACTGAGTTGAATCCTTCTGAAACCAATTTCTTCAAAGCCATAAGACAATAAGAGTTTTTTGCACTGATGATTCAGTCCTGTGCCTTGAAAATCTTTGCCATACCAGGTCCAACCGATTTCGCATTTTTCACTGGCCTCATTTATGTAACCATAACGAGATGACCCGGCAACTCGATTAGAACGTTTATCGACAATGATAAATGGATAACATATTCCATCCTCCCAAGCTTGGATTGTGCTTTTAATGTAGTTTGAGAAGTCGTCTTTTGACTTCATCTCCATACCCATATAAGTCCAGATCTCTGGATCGTAAATGATTTCTTTAAGTTCTGCCTGTCGTTCATGGTTGAATGGAAGAAGCATTGCTCGCTCATTTTCTAATATTATATCTTGTGCTAAAAGTTCTGACTGCATCGAAATGCAAGTATACAGCGCTTGACCAATTTTACTTTCCATTTTATATCGTTTATCTTGCGATACAATGCTGCGTGTACTCTTAATTTTTTCAATTATTATAAGTCTTACGTTTGATGCAAGTGCTCAGCGAAAGCGGTTTTATAATGCATTAGATCTTCAAATTAATCTTCCGCAAGAATTAGACAGCTTTGAGCAATGGTTCAATGCATTTTCAAAAAGACAATTTGTAAAAAACCCGCAGTATGGTCGTGGCCATATGTTCGCATTTCACCTTTCGATGCGCCACCTCGACACGTTAAGCCTTCCATACTCTCCTATTCAATTTATTCCAAAAGACTACCCCGTCGATTCAGGAGTTGAACCTTTTACTCCACAAATCTTTTTACACGAGTCGAAAGGCTATCTTTTTGATCCTGATATTGATCTGTCGGCTTTGTCAATGCTTAAATTAATTAAAATGGATAATGGCTGGTCAAACGGCAAATTGCTTTACAATACAACAGAATATATCGTAAATGATGGAAAACAAGGGAATCAAAGATACATTCCCGTCTATACTCCAAAAGAAGGTGAACAATTACTAGTTGCACCTGATTATGACGATGACGAGCCCGATTCTTATGAGATGCTCATCGATTCAATTAACAGTCTATTAGGAGCAAGCTATCCAAAGCCAATGAAATTCGAAGCATTGGTCGACAGTATAAAAAAGCACCACGACTTGTCGGAGGAAGAGCTGGTTTATCAAATGTATTTTCAGCACGAAACTGCAAAAAGCCAGCAAGAACTTTTGTATAAGTTAACACCCGACCGCAATGAATACAAATACATTAATAAAGGTCTAAAGTATGGAGTTAAACTATACGAATTCCCTTTTAATATCAATTTTCCTTCTGAGGGTATAAAAATGGAAAAACTTCCAGTTGACAGCACTTTTTCTGAATTGAATTTTGAGGTATTTACTAGTAATATCAAAATGTTTCCTTACAAGGGTCACTACGCAATTAAGCTTGAGTTTGAAGGGAATTTTGTTGGCGACAATACTATAAATGATGATTTACCTGCAAAGGAGAACAGAGATATTTTCTACATTCACATCCTCCCTGAAAGAATAATTTTAAGCTATTATAACCGGGATGGCTCTAAGAATGCTCGACGTTTGGCCTTGTATCAAATAGACTAAGGCTTTTCGCCATTCGCCTTCATATTAGACGCCTTTCCGACTATGTAAACACAATAAGGCACAATGTAGCTTAACACCACCGAAGCCCATCTTCCTGGGTTCATATGACCATTAAAAACCGCCTCACCATGATTAATAGCAAATAAAATGGTCCCAACAATTAACGCCACCTTTAAGGCCGAAAGCATCCAGCCTGATTTTATAAAGTACTTTAGTTTCAATTTATCTTTTCTTTATACTGTCTCAATATACTTGTGTACCAAATGAATACATGCTGAGCCTTCTCCAACCGCGGCAGCAACTCGATGATTCGAGCCGTGGCGGATATCCCCAACACTAAACACCCCAGGTACACTGGTCTCAAATAAGAATGGATCACGTTTCAAATTCCAATTGGCCGGACGATTATTTTTAAGTCTAGGCAGGTCAGAACCGGTTAAAATAAATCCTTTCTCATCAGTACTAACGAAGTCACTTACAAAATCTGACTGCGGAGCCGAACCAATAAAGATAAACATCGCTCTTGCGTTCAGTTCATGCATGTCGCCAGTCTTATTGTTTTTGTATCTCACAAGCTCCAAACCGTCGTTGCCAACAACTTCTTGAACTTCCGCATTTGGAATGATTTCTATGTTCGGTGTAGTTTCAATTCTTTCACTCAAATAACTTGACATGGTTTCTACAAATGAATCTCTTCGAATCATAATATTTACCTTCTTCGCATAGCGGCTAAAGAACAGTGCCCCTTGTCCGGCAGAGTTGGCTCCTCCAATTATACAAACCTCTTCACCTTTATACGTCGAGGCCTCTGTCATTGCTGCTCCGTAAAACACGCCTATTCCTTGCAGCTTATCAATACCCTTCATCTCAAGTTTTCGAACCTTCATACCCGTAGCAAGAACAACTGCATATGCAGAAACTTCTTTGCCATCTTTAAACCGAACAACTTTGTACGGTCCATTTTCTTTAACCTCTACTACTTCTTGTGCCGTTAACAATTCAGCTCCAAACTTTTTAGCTTGGGCCACTGCACGTTGTGCTAAATCTGCACCTGATAAGCCAGCCGGAAAACCTAAATAATTTTCTATACGCGAACTTGTTCCTGCTTGCCCTCCTGGAGCTTGTCGCTCTACAATTAATGTTTTTAATCCCTCCGATGCTGCATATACTGCGTTGGCTAATCCAGCTGGACCACTTCCAATTACCACGACGTCGTAAAACGGATTGGCCGCTGAAGTTTTCAGCCCAACTTTTTTAGCAACTTCTTGAACTGTTGGCTGAATTAACACACTGCCATCCTCAAAGAAGACCACAGGAAGCTTATTCGGTTCACCAGTTATCGATTTTACCATTTCGCGCATGGACTCATCTTTATCGACATCAATCCATTTGTATGGAACTTGATTCCGCGACATAAATTCTTTCAATTCATAACAGTTTGATGACCATCTTGCTCCAGCAATTCGAATACCGTCAAATGTTTCAGTAGCCTTGCTTCTCCATAAACTCAAAAGATCATCTAATACCGGATATAATTTTTCTTCTGGTGGATCCCAGGGCTTGAGTAAATAATGATCTAAGGCAATTTCATTAATGCTCACTATTGCTGCCTCTGTATCAGAATACGCCGTTAATAACACTTTAGCACTTTCGGGGTGGAGCGTGGTCATCTTACTCAAGAATTCTGTTCCCGTCATACCCGGCATACGCTGGTCTACCAAAAACAGAGCTATTGGTGTACCTCTTTTCTTAATGGTCTCTGCGGTTTCTAGTCCATTTTGAGACCCCAATGCTTTTATTATTCTAAATTCTTTTCGATACCTCGATCTTAAATCTCTCTCGACAGATGCCAGCACTTCTGGATCGTCGTCAACACACAGTATAATTGGTTTACTCATGATTATCTAAATTAACCGGTAATGTTATTTTGAATATGGTTTTACCCGGCTGAGATGTCACAGTCATCTCTCCCTTATGTTTTTCTACTATAATTCCGTAACTGGTTGAAAGTCCTAAACCAGTACCTTTTCCAATGGTTTTCGTTGTAAAAAACGGATCAAATATCTGATCGACATGTTCTTGCGAAATTCCGGACCCACTGTCTTCTATTTCAACCTGCACGCGATTGTTTAAATTCTTTGTTCGCAGTTTAATGGTACCCTCACCGCCCATGGCATCAACTGCATTATCAATTAAATTAGTCCAAACTTGGTTTAACTCACTTCCATAAGCCATGATGTGCGGAACAGACTCATCATAATCACGTTCAACTTTAACGCCTACCTTCATTTTATTTCTGAGGATGACCAAAGTATTGTCTAACCCAGCATGTAAATCAATATCTAAAACCTGAGCTTGACCCAAGAATGAATAATTCTTCAAAGCCACAACAATTTCTGAAATACGCCCAGTTCCTTCACTGATTTCGGTGAGCAAAGAATAAACTGGAAAAATTAGGCAAACCCAGTTCAATATAGCTTCTAGATTTTCTTCGCTGTGATTGCCTTTTAGCTCATCCAACTCATCGATAGCAAACCCAAGATCTACAAGCTGTGGAGCCATATCTAAATCGTTATCAAATCCTTCATCATCCAACCAATCTTCAATATCGGCTTCGAGGTCTGATCTGCTCATCGCGTCTAGTTCATTAACACTTGAACTTTTTTCAATGGCTCTTTTCTCAAATTGGTTGATTAAGGTAAGGTCTGCTTCCGACAAATCACGCTGATTTAATGCAATGTGAGCCTTCTCAAGCTCAGATAATTTCTCTTTTAGGTATGACGAAGCTCGCTTGGTTGCTGCTGCTGGATTATTGAGCTCATGAGCGACCCCTGCAGCTAATGTACCTAACGTGGCCATTTTCTTGGATTGCTGAAGCGACTTCTCCGTCTTTTTTTGTTCGGTGACATCAGCACCAAAAACAAATACAAACTGACTTTGAAAATCTTTGGTGTGGGTAAACATGTAAATATGCCCAGCAATCTTTACTTCAAGGTAGGTGATTTCATCAACCTCATTTACTTTTTTCCATAATGAGGGGGTCATTCCTTTGCAAATGTCTAACCAATTTTGACCCTTTAAGTCTTCTCCAAATACTCCCTTAGCCGCTTTGTTTGAAAGTATAATTTCACCGTCTTCTTTTATTCTAAGCACAGGCCCAGGATTCATGTCTGGAAACCTTGCCATATTGGCCAATGACTTTTGTTGTTCTACAAGTTGTCGTTCAATAAGCTTAATCTTCGAAACATTTGAACCGAACACAAAATAGTTTTCGCTTTCTTCTGGACAAACGTGGGTAAATAAATAGCACTGACCAGCTACATCAGCTTCAAATCCCCCATCGTTGGAGCATGTACTGATATCATTCCACTCTTCTTGGTTTAGTCCTGGACAAAGGTCTAACCAACTTTTTCCAATGAGTGATTCGTGATTAAAAATTTTGCGGGCAGCAGAATTAGCCAAAATAACATTGGCTTGTCTATCGAGGCGAAGAACCGGCCCCGGATTCATTTCAGGAAATCGAGCAAGTTCCTCTAATTCTTTCCTAAGCGAATCGGCGTTATTGGGGTTCGACATGGTAATTAGGTTGACTGCTAATATACCACAATTACCTAAAATCGAACCTCAATAACAGCAATTCTAAAAAGTTAATGTTTTGTTAGTCAACCACCTGCAATACGAAGGCAACTTCAACGTCTGTTTCACCAACGTCACAGCTTCCGTTTTTAACATCAGGCTGGTGCTTAAGCGATACAGTAAAACTTCCTGATTCCGAGTCTCCAGTTGTAACGGTTGACTCAAGTCCTAAAGGAAGGTTGTTTCCATCCATGTCATTTATGGTAACAGTTGTAGATCCAGTAACATCAAAACACACTAAATGCTCATCTGCTTCCTCTTCAACTTCTCCTGTAATGTCATGAACATGGTCAGATTCATTTAAAAACTTCAGTGAAAGGTTATACGTTGTGTTCGCCTTCAATTGAATCGTATCGTGTTGAGTAGGAGCATTTCCTCCATCTCCATCTGGGTCAGCAAACTTAAATTCAACGGTGTTAGTTGTGCTGTCTTCTGTAAAGCTCAGCTCAACCGAAGTTATTAATTCTTCTTCATTGTGATCATGCGGATCTTCAACTTCTTCTTTACAAGCGGTAAAGGTTAAACTTAAAACTGCTACTAGGCCTAAAGCCTTTATAAATTGTGATTTGTTCATTTTCTTATTTTGTAATTAATTGTAATGTTAAACTGAATTCCTCGCTCATCGGCGAAGTATCGGTATCGGTTTAAATAGTCTCTGTAGGAATTGTTTAATAGATTGTCTACACCCAAAAGCACACGCAATGGGCTCGACTTAAATTGCAAGGTCATCTCCGCATTTAGCAAGAAATAAGCTTGTGGTATAGGGGCAAAATCATTGGTTGCGTCTACCCAGTTCTGTTGAAAAACGTATTCGGGTCTGAGCTTAAAGCTCCCGTGCTCAAAAGATGCAAAATCAAAAAATCGGTAGGTTACACCTCCGTTCAATTGCGGTGCAGGAATTCCATAAATGAATCGATCCTCATCTAAGTCTCGTACGTACACCAAATTACCTCCAGTGCGTATGCTCCAATGATCGTTGGCCACAAACTGAATTTGTGCATCTGCACCACTGTACATAACATCGGTTTGAATGTATCGAAACACAGGAAATGCTCCACGAATGGTTAACTGCGTTTCTCCAGTTGGTTCTAGATTGATATAATTCTTGAAGTAATGAACGTAAGGTTCAACATTGATTGCTATTCGTTCGTGCTTAAATTCATACGCAGCGATCAACGAATTACTACGCTCTGTTGTAAGACTCAGGTCTCCTATTTCGATATTGGCCGTACCGTGATGAAGTCCATCACTAAACAACTCATTAATGTCAGGAGCTCGAAACTTAGAAGAGATTGACATTTGAATACGAGATGTAGTGTTAACCCTATACCATGCACTTAATCCTGATGAAATGCCATAAAAACGAAATTTATCATTCACTACCTCATTTCGGTTGTTTCTATACGTACTGTTCCAATGATCGTCGAACCGCAATCCCGCTTCCAACAAATAACGATGCTTCTTCAATGTTGCCACAGAAAACACCCCGTATTTATGACGTAGGTAATTCGGAATAAAGTAACGCCCTTTGTAAATATTGGTTTGGCGTTCTCCCATTGCTCCGTATTCAATTCTCCATTCTTCAAAATGCTTATCAACTAAAGCATTAACTTGAGTTGTATTCAGCAATAGGTCAAGAGCGGCTTTATCTTCCGTTCCATGTCGATCAAACTCTTCACGATGATTGACTTGATGAGTTAAACTCATCGTTACATCTCCCATAGCTGTTTCTACCGATTCCCACATCAGCTTTGCCGCGTGGTGATTAATCTTTTGAAATGGCAAGCCTATTTCAAAAGTTCGTGGATTTACTATGGTAGGTGTGTCACTTGCTAAAGCCCTTTTCAAATCAGTGAGATTTCCAATATGGGCTCCGGCCAAAATACCCAGCTGTTGTTGAAACGAAGTAAGATTTAATGAGAATTGATGTGAAGCCATATGTTTGGTTATGTAATAACTTCCACTTAGCTGGTCAAAACCGGTATTGCTTAAAACATAATTTGGAGCGGAGGCATCACTATTCTTCTGAACATTGATTGACAAACGTTGCCCCAAATGCTTTTGCCTGTTAAATTTCTCCCATTGTCCACCAAACAAACCTCCTAAAGGGTTAGATGCAAATCGAGTATGCAATTGAAACTGACGATAGGTTGAATCAGCAAAAGGCAATGGTGTTAGTTTTATAATACCGCCGGTTGCATCGCTGCCGTACAATAACGTTGATGCTCCTTTTATCACTTCAACAGAGCCCGCACTGAATGGATCAACTTCAGGGGCGTGTTCACTCCCCCATTGTTGACCTTCTTGTCTGCTGTCTGAATTTACTATAGCTACGCGATTGCTGTGCATACCATTTATAATAGGTTTGGCAATTGAGTTTCCTGTTTTTAGGAAGCGTATTCCATTAACATCATACAAGGCATCACTAAGCAAGGTAGCTGCGCGCATTTCTATCTTATCTCGGCTTATCTCGTACTTAATGCCTGCAAACTCATTGCTATCGTGCTCATGGCCTCGCACCACAATTTGGGTGATTTCATTGTGGTCTACATGAAAATAGAACATCAAGCTGGTATCACTAAAAACATGGTGTTTAAAAGAGGCTATTGAACTTAAATAGGAGAGCTTAAAGTACAGATCACCTACTTCGCAATTTTTGAACATAAAGCGGCCATTATCGTTGGTAAGTGCCGTACGATCTCCTAGTTTCACAACAGCATAAGCTATCGGAATTCCTAACTCTTTTTCAAGCACAACGCCACTAACATTTACTTGTGACGATGCACTCCATGCTACGCCCATAATCATGAGCATAGTCATCATTTTTCTCATTAAATTGATTTGATTTTTTGTTAAAACTTAGGGATATTATGAATGCAGTTTTAACGGAGGAGCTCTTCCTTGAGGGGGATAAGTCCATAAAGCAATTGGTTCTTGGTGTTGCAGATCCTCAAATACAATTCCTATAAAATCTGAAGGAATCCACTGCGCTTTGGCATTTACTATGGCAAATCCCGTAAAGAGGTCGCAGAGTTCACAGTGATGGTGAAATTCAGGAGCACAATAATGTTCTGCTGTTGATTCACAATCGTCTTCATGAAACTCTACACCATGAAACAGCGTCTGTATTCCCGCAAAGGAGAATAACAAAATTGCACCTATGGCCATCCACCGTTTCATTTTGGGTGCAAATATAGAATAACGACCTCATGCAATTCCCATAATTTTATCATAATTCACTTAACTATTAGGTAGTTTTGTCGAAAAGAATTAAAAATAATTAAGCTCAACAAATTTCATATGGAACTTAAACTTCGCACGGCAGAATTCAATGACCTAAACGCTCTAAAAAGACTGTTCGTTGAAACCATAAGAAATACATGTAGCGAGGACTACACTCCAGAACAAATTGATGTTTGGGCCTCTAGTTCGGAGAAGAAGGACCGTTGGGAAAAATTAATAGAAGAACAGATTGTAATCGTAGCTATACTTGAAAGTAAACTCGTCGGATTTGGTTCTATTAAAGACTTTAACTACATCGACTTCCTCTATTCAAGCCATATGCACCAAGGCATGGGTATTGCATCAAAAATTTTGAATGAGTTAGAAGACTTCGCTCGAACGCATAATACATTAGAATTATCTTCAGATGTGAGTATAACTGCTCAAGACTTTTTTAAAGCCAAAGGATTTAAATCAATACACAAAAACCTCAACCATGTTAAGGGTCAAGTTTTGATTAACTACCACATGACCAAAGCTCTTACTCTTCAATTGTCATAGTCACTCGCGCTGTTTCAGTAGCAACTTGTTGACCGTCTTTAAAGAAGCACAATTCTATGTCGTGCGTAAATGATGTGGTTTGACCGCAGTTAAAATCCACCGTAAGCGATATCGATCCTTGACCGTTTGATAATGAGGTTGAAGACTGACCGTTTGGAAAACTCATGTTTAAGGCGAGATGGCTATTTTTTACCGCTACTGAATCGGCATCACAACCATAATATTCTTCTCCTTCGAAGCAAAAAACTTCGACCGACCCAACTCGTTGAGGACAAGGGCTTTCGCCAACTTTGTGAACAGCACTAATTTCATCAGTAGCATACCCTGTAACTGTAGTTTCTGGTACAACTTCTTCTTCAACTGGTCCGCAACTAGATATAATTAATAGCATGCTTGTCACCAGGGTAACAAAGGCAAATAAGTAAAAAGGGATTTTTTTGGATTGCATAATTAATTAGGTTAGGTTTCTACGAATTTAGTTATTGTTCGTGCCCAACGCAAGTATTTGAATTGGCTCAAGCCTATCTTAAATATTTCAGGCATGATTATCTTTGTTTGTGGATTCATCAGAAGTAAAGTATTTTAAGTCGAGTGATATTGGTGCAGGCCGAGACTTTGCTCTAACCCCACCCGACCACTTACAAACCACTGAAGACATCTTCATTCCTTCGATTCGCGATTTCCATGTAATTTTTTGGGTGCTCAGCGGCAGAGGCAGTTATTATGTTGATTTCAAAGAATATTCTTTTGAACCCAATACCCTCATCCTCTTATCGAAAGACCAATTGCATTACTTCAACAAGTTTGAACAACCGGTAGAAATGCAATCCATCACTTTTAAGCCTGAATTTGTCTACAAGAACGAGCAAGACATAGCACACCTGTACAATTTCTTCTCGAGTGCTCACAATCCTGAACGTCAGCAGTTAAACGTTTTTGAAAAAGACCAGTTGTTGCTAAAAAGCTTGAGTGATGGCATGAACAAGGCTTACCAGTCTGCTGATGCAAACAAATCAAAAGAATTTTACCATTGGCTTTGCTTGTTTCTTATGCACTGCGAAAAGATGGGGAATTTGCAGCATGGAGCATCATCATTTGCTGATGGAGATGTAGGAAGACTGGTTTTCTCCTTTAGCCAGTTGATAGAAGATAACTTTAAATCTGAGACTAGTGTTTCGTTCTACGCTGAAAAACTTCAAGTCACTACCAAAAAATTGGTAGAGCTTTCAAAGACCTACTTCAAAACCTCACCGAAATCGGTAATTGACGAGCGAAGAATTTTGGAGATTAAAAGACAGCTTCTTGGAACTGATAAATCAAGCAAAATGATTGCCTACGAACTTAATTTTGGTGAGCCAACCAACATGTTCAAATACTTTAGAAAACATACTGGGATGTCGCCAAAAGAGTTCAAAAACACACCATCATCCTAACCTAAAATTACCCGCTTTTTTCTGAAATTGACCTTTTGTGGCTTGCACTTTAGCCGGTGCTTTGCACCCAATTATGAAGCGAAGTGCATCCATCATCGTAGTATTAATGGCCTTCTTACAAGGCTTTGCTCAAGATTCAAATAAACACAGTCACCTTAAGGCTTCGGTAATGGGCAATTATCAAACAGGAAATTTGAATCAAATAAGTGTATCCTCACAGCTTAATAGAGTAACAACAGATACAATGTTTAATACCAGCCTTAACATTAGCTACACTTATGTACATGTTGAGGATTTCACAATCATTAATGACTTGTGGATTAACCAAATTGTAGACCTTCATCGAGGCAAAACGTTTTATCGAACAGCACAGGTCATTGCAGGCACAGCACTATCTTATCGCATAGACCAATCACTGTTTGCTGGAATAGGTGTTGGATATAGGCCAAATCTAGATGGCAAACTAAGTTTCAAAAGCAACCTATATGCTGCATACTTTCATTTCAAACCAATCGAATCGTCGCCAATACAGACCCCTGCAGTTGGTACTGATATTGTTGTCAACTACAAGCTTAAAAAAGCTATACTAAATTGGAACGTTGGCACATTTCATGGAATCAACCCTTCAAACATTTGGGGTGGAAGTAGCAACATTCAAGTTTTGTTACCGATATCTAAACAGGTTTTCGTTAACCTTAGTCACCGCACCTTTTTTAATGCCAGAGAATTTCCAGATACTGAAAAATTGAATTCAATGCTGATGTACGGTATCAATATCAAATTGAACAAGTAGTCATCTCAAAATTACCTTTACTAGACCATTTTCTACCTTTCTTAATTAAACCAGCAAGACCTCCTTTGCACCCATAATCATGGCAGATATATTACACGACAAAACAAATAAGGTTCTTAGACTAATGAGCCTCCCTATTGGTCTTGGAATGCTCTCAACCTTTCTATTCCAAATTATCGACACCTACTTTGTTGGAAAGCTAGGCCATGAGGCACTCGCAGCTTTAAGTTTTGCATCTACACTCTACTTTACCGTTGTCAGTTTGTTCATTGGACTTTCGGTTGGAGTATCGGTTATGGTAGGTAAAGCGTTTGGTGCAGGTGAAAAAGATAAATTGAAAGACACTGCAATTCATGGCTTATTGCTAACAGCTATAATCTCTACCGCTCTTTCGGTATTGGTTGTTTTTAATATTCAACCCATCTTTAGATTTCTTGGCGCTGATCACGTTGTTTTACCGTTAATTCATCAATACATTGAGCCCTTATTTTGGGGCATACCCTTACTGAACACAGGTATTGTTGCAGGCGGAATTCTTCGAGCATCAGGCAACATCACTAAACCTGAAGTAATTATGGGAATTGCAGGCGTATTAAACGTCTTTTTTGACTACACCTTGATTTTTGGAAAATGGGGTTTCCTTGAACTGGGCATTAAAGGAGCTGCCTTAGCTACGGTTATATCATGGATTTTTCTGTTTATAGGGATGGTTGTGCTCTTGCTTCAAGACAAGTTACTTCACCTCAAACTAGCGAACACTTCAACAATAATTAAAAAGGTTTTTTCACTCTCAGGGCCGACCATAGCGACTCAGATTATTGGACCAATCACGATAACCTACGTAACTTTTCTTTTGGCCAAGCAATCATCAATGGCCGTTGCAGCCTTTGGTGTAGCTGGTAGAATTGAAATGCTTTTGATGATTGGAATCTTATCTGTAAGCACCGCTCTTACCCCTTTCATTGCTCAAAACTCAGGAGCCAATGCCGATAAGCGAATAGATGAAGCCATTCAATTTGGCGGAAAGGCATCAACTTATTTGGGTATAGCCGTGGCCATGGTGCTTTTCATATTTATAAAACCGATTGCTGGAATATTTAGTGACAATGCTGTAGTAGTGCAACAAACCGCATACTACTTTTACTGTGTTGGATTGAGCTATGTTCTTTATGCACTTAGCCTGGTTACGATGGCCATCTTCAATGGAATGGAATTAACGGGTAAGTCGTTTAAAATTTCACTGGTAAAATCACTTGTATTTACCGTACCACTCACCCTAATTGGAATGCAGTTTGGAACCATAGGAATCTTTATTGGCCTAGCTGCTTCGAACATTCTTGCAGGCATTTATGCCTCACGATTGATGAAAAAACATATCACAGAATCTCATTCAAGTTTAGAAAACAAAAACATACTTCAAGACTATATTCAAGATTACAAGTTGATTCTAGGAATTTGGAAAAAGAAGCAGGACTAAACTTACCCTAATTGGTCTCAAAACTACCTTTTCAGGTGGTACACCACGCATGACCTTTGTACCTACAATAATTAAGCAATGACTCAACGAAAAGTATTAGTATCAGGAGCAACAGGACAACAAGGTGGTTCAGTTGTTAACGCCCTTTTAAGAGATGGGCATCACGTTATAGGAATAACCAGAAACACAGACTCTGATAAATCAAAAGCACTACAAGCCAGAGGGGTAGAAATGATCTCTGTTGATTTTACAGACACCCAAAAGCTTGTTGAAGCAATGAGCAATGTAGATACGGTTTTCGCCTTAACCACACCTTTCGAAAAAGGAACAGAACACGAAACTGAACAAGGAATTGCCTTGGCGAATGCAGCCAAAGAAGCTCAGGTTGGCCATTTCATTTTCAATTCAGTTGGAGATGCTAACAATAATACTAACATACCTCACTTCGATAGTAAATTTAAAGTTGAGGAGCATATCAAATCAATTGGCTTAAACCATACCATTATTGCCCCTGTTTATTTCATGGAGAACATCTTCTTTCCTGACTCGATGGAAGGGCTTAAGAATGGAGTTCTAGCCATGGCCATGCCAGAAGACCGAGTGTTACAGCAAGTTGCTGTTGAAGATATCGGAAACATGGTTGCTATCGCCGTTAATGAGCGTGACAATATGTTTGGTCAGCGGTTAGATATTGCCGGAGACGAAATTTCAGGTCAAGATGTTGCGGCAACCTTATCGAAAGTTATCGGCAAACCAATTGCATACAATGGATTCAGTCCAGACAACATTAGAAGTTTTAGCGAAGATTTAGCATTGATGTACGAATGGTTTATCGACACAGGCTACTCGGCTGATTTACAAGAACTTTCAAAATACAATTTATCATCATTTGAACAATGGGCTTCAAAACAAGACTGGAGCCAACTTAAATAAAAATTACTTATAAAAATCATGAACAAATTATTTATCGCCATCGCAATCGGTGGATTATTCTTACAATCGTGCAGCAACCAAAACAGAGTTGAGGCCGGCCAAGCAGAAGTAGTTCCAACTACAGAAAATCAAAACGGAACCGAATACGCTCAAGTTAAAGATTCGAGCTTCGTTTTTTGGAGAGCTTCTCATCTTGGAGGAATGCAAAAACGTTGGGGAAGAGTCTCATTAGCAGATGCCTCAGTAAAGGTTGAAAACGACGCCTTAACCAATGCAACTGTTCTTATGAACATGGGGTCATTAACAGTTGAGAACTTCGAAGATGCTGAATCAAAAGCCAAGCTTGAAGGACACCTTAAAATTGGAGACTTTTTTGATATTGAGCACTACCCAAATACCAAATTTGAAATGACCAAAATTGAAGGAAACGACGGTGAATATAACTCCAAAGTTACCGGAAACTTAACCATCAAAGACGTTACAAAGAGCATCACATTTTTAGCAAATGTTGACATCACCAACGATGCAGTTAGCATTCAATCTGAAGACTTTTCAGTAGATAGAACTGTTTGGGGAATCTCTTACAATACAGAAGGTACTTCTGGTGTTCCAGTTGACTATCTTATTGCTAACGACATTGGTTTTACGATCGACGTAAGCGTTGCACGTTCCTAATTAATTATAAAATGATGGGTCACACAATGGAGGAAAAACGAAAAATAAAGCGATTACAAAGTCCTAAAAATGGATTTCAATACATCTTAGGACCAGAAGTTCGCAAAGAGTTGAATCCAATTGTTTTTTTCGATGCTGGATCTTCCAAACGAACAGACGAGGGATTCAGCATCGGAATGCACCCGCATTCTGGCATAGGAATTATCACCTATGTAGAAGGTACTGACATTCTTCACCAAGACAGTGCCAGTGAAGGAGGAATAATTAAAGATGGTGGAGCCCAATGGGTTAATTCTGGCGGAGGAATTTGGCATTCAGAAGGTTATTCAAGACCTGAAGGAGCTCCTGAAGAATGGGAGTTTACTATACACCAGTTGTGGTTTCAGCTTCCACCTCATCTCGAAGAAGGCCAACCTGAGTATAACAATGCTCAGCCAGATGATCTTCCCCAAGTTGGTAATGTAAAAGTTATCGCAGGTGAATACAACGGAGTTACATCTCCACTTAACATCCCTATAAATGTCACCTACTTAGACGTTCAACTCAAAGCAGGCGAAAACTTTGAACTTGCAACACCGAATGGGCAAAATCGTGGATTTGTCTTTCCGAGAAGAGGCAAATTGTCGTTACATAGTGAAGATGTCCCCTTGTACCATCTTTCTATCCTAGAAGAAAATACGGGTAGTCTCTTGCTTCAAGCACAAGAAGACACAGCATTTGTTTTGATAATGGCTGAAGCCCAAGATGTAGACACCATAACACAATATGGCTCGATTCATACCAATATTGATGCACTTGAGCGATCCGCTCAACGAATTTTAGAGCGAAAACCGTAAACAAAATTTGGCTTAATTTGTAGCTTTATCAATGGAAATAGTTCTCGTTTGTATAGCTGCACTCTTTGCATCTTTTTTAACTTTCTTTTCTGGATTTGGCCTGGGCACTATTCTCATGCCGGTCTTAGCTCTGTTTTTCCCTGTTGAAGTCGCTATTGCACTGACGGGAATAGTACATCTACTCAATAACCTATTTAAAATGGCAATTGTTGGAAAACAGGCTGCGTGGAGAGTGGTATTTAAATTTGGAGCCCCCGCAATTGTAGGAGCCCTCTTGGGAGCCTGGCTTTTAATGTATTTTACAGAAGGCAGCGAAATCACCCGCTACTATATTGGCTCGAGACTTTGTGTTATTACTCCTGTAAAACTTGCCGTAGCCATACTCATGGCCTTTTTTGCGATTGTGGAATTTGTACCCTTTTACAAAAACCTTCAATTTTCAGAAAATAAGTTATTCTTAGGTGGAGCTATTAGTGGCTTTTTTGGTGGAATTTCAGGTCATCAAGGAGCCTTGAGAAGTGCTTTTTTGATCAAGTATGGATTATCAAAAGAGGCCTTCATTGCAACTGGGGTAATGATTGCATCTGTAGTCGACATTTCAAGAATTTCTGTTTACTTCACTCGATTCTCAAACATAGGTATTGAAGAAAACATCGGACTGCTGACAGCGGCTGTGTTATCTGCTTTTGCGGGAGCATTTTTTGGCAAAAGACTCCTCAAAAAAGTAACCATTAACTTTGTTCATGTCACCGTTAGTATCATGATTATCATTTTGGCAATCCTAATGGGAGCTGGGATAATTTAGGTGATCCTGAGTTAATGGTGAAGTCGATAAATTGAGAAAGCTTCTTCATCGAGTTGCTCTTGATCGTCAGGATGAGCTATTTCAATCATCTCTTTTATTCTTTGCTTGATTGGCTTGCCGTAAAGGTCTGCTACGCCATATTCCGTTGCTACATAATGTACGTGAGCTCTAGTTGTTACTACTCCTGCCCCAGGTTTAAGAATGGAAACAATTTTACGCCCACCTTTTAGTGTTCTGGAAGGTAGTGCTATAATGGGTTTACCTCCAGGAGATAAGGATGCCCCACGTATAAAGTCCATCTGACCACCTACCCCACTGTAAAATCGAGAACCTATAGAGTCAGCACACACTTGCCCGGTTAAATCCACTTCAATTGCACTGTTTATTGAAACCGCTTTTGGGTTTTTCCTTATGGTTCTAACGTCGTTTACATAAGCAATATCAAGCATGTTTACTAAAGGATTGTCATCAATAAAATCATACAATTTCTGAGAGCCCATTACAAATCCAGAAACAATTTTCCCAGGGTGAACGGCCTTTAGGCGATTGTTTATTACACCTGATTCAACGAGGGGAATTACCCCATCACTAAACATCTCTGTGTGAATTCCTAGATCTTTATGGCCATTAAGCTTAGTTAAGACTGAATTCGGTATGGTACCTATACCCATTTGAAGTGTTGAACCATCTTCAATTAATGCGGCAACATGCTCGCCGATTCGGTCTTCAATCGGGTTAGGTTCGGGAAGAATAACTTCTGGTAGTGGAGAATCTCCATCAACCATAGCATCAATTTCACTATAATGAATAAGCCCATCTCCATGTGTTCTAGGCATATGTTTATTCACCTGAGCAATTACTATTTTAGCAGTCTGCATAGCAGCCCTAGATGCATCAACACTAGTACCCATTGAGCAGTAACCGTGCTTGTCAGGAGGAGACACTTGAATCAATGCAACATCGAGCTTAATCTTTCCGCTTCTAAACAAATAAGGAATATCACTTAAAAAAACGGGAATAAAATTAGCTCGTCCTTCCCACGTTGCCTTTCTCACATTTCCGCCAATAAAAAGGGAATTCACTTCGAATATTCCTTCATACTCAGGTTGCACATAAGGAGCCTCTGAATTGGTATGTAAATGATATATTTTTACATTTTTTAGTCGAGGTGCTGCAGCAACCATTGCATTTATAAGTAACTGAGGGGCAGCAACTGCAGAGTGAATGAAGACATTTTGATCGGATTGAAGCAGGCGCAATGCTTCGTCTGCTGTTGCTCGGTGATAGTTGACCATTTTAATTCAAAATTATACTACAAAGGTTCACTCAAGTTCGAACCGCATAAGTGATATGCGTCATTATAATCACTGATATAACTTGCTCTCTGCTATGATTACTCCCATTGATATTTTACATCACATACGCTGCAAATTGGTCAAAAATTACTAAATTGTATGGCCCGAATCAAAATCATACAAGAAGTTGAGCATCTTCAAGTCTCCACACACTTGTTTGCTCTACCTTGCACGCAAACTTTAAAACATGTAGCAACCATGAGATCATACGACGATAAACACATCAAAAACATTGCTTTGGTTGGAGCTTCCAAAGCCGGTATGACCACACTCGCAGAGGCGATGCATCTGGAGGCTGGTCAAATTTCAAGACTTGGAACTATTGAAGCCGGTTCCACAGTGTCAGATTACCATGATGTTGAAAAAGAAAAAGGCATATCTGTTTACACAACCCCTCTTCATGTTGATTGGAAGCATTATAAGATTAATATGCTCGACGCTCCCGGTGTTGACGACTTTATCGGCGAAGCACTTAACGCGATTCGCATTGCAGATACTGCGGTAATGCTCGTAAATGCACAAAAAGGAGTTGAAGTCAGTACTGAAGTTCTTTGGCATTCAATTGACACCATGAAAAAACCCGTTGTGCTTGCGGTAAATCAACTTGACCATCCGCAATCCAATTGGGCAGATACCTTGGCGTCCATCAACGACTTTTTTGGTAGTCGAGTACTTCCGTTGCAATTCCCTGTTCAGGAAGGATCAAATTTCCATGAAATAGTTGATGCTTTAACGATGAAGCTTTACCGGTTTAATGATAAAGGCGGTAAACCTGAAAAGCTCCCAATTCCTGATCAATTCTTGGTAAAAGCCGAAGAAATGCATAAAGAAATTGTTGAAGCGGCAGCTTCAAACAAAGAAGAATTGCTAGACCATTATTTAGAACAAGGCACACTTACCGAAGATGAGCTAAGAGAAGGTTTAAAAATCGGCATGATCAACCATGAAATTTTCCCGGTATTCTGCCTATCTGCTAAACGTGATATGGGCAGTGGTCGACTAATGGGCTTTATCGATTTTGTGGCCCCTAGTCCAATTGATATGCCCCCTCACCATTCATCAGATGGACCTGCAAGTATGTTTATCTATAAAACTGCTTATGAACCCAATTTAGGTAAGGTAAGCCACTTTAAGGTTATCAGCGGAACCCTCAGAACAGGTGATCGTGTTACCAATCTGAGTGTTGATGGAAGACCAGAAGAATCTCTTGGTCAACTCTATTCAATGGATGGAAAAAGTCGCGAAGCGGTTAACGAGCTGAGAGCCGGAGATATTGGTGCTGTACTCAAACTAAAGGAAGCAGAACACAGCCACACTTTGTCTGTAGGCGGAGTAGGAGAACCATTGGAGCCTACACCTTACCCTGAAGACAGAATTTCAAAAGCGGTAAAAGCGGTTGACCAAGCTGATCAAGAAAAAGTCGCTGCGGCTTTAAAACGCTTACAAGAACAAGATCCAAGCTTCCGCTATAGCTTCGACGGAGAACAACACCAAATGTTAATTGGTTGTCAAGGTGAACTTCAACTCGATGTGAACAGTTGGATACTGCAAAATGAATTTAAACTTAATGTAGAATTCAGTGCACCAAAAATTGCTTATAGAGGAACTATATCTCGATCAACGATAGGCAGTTACCGTCATAAAAAGCAATCAGGAGGATCCGGCCAATTTGCTGAGGTCAAAATGAAAATTGAACCCTGGTTTGAAGGCATTGCCCCACCACAAGGTTATAGCATTAGAGGCCAAGAGCTATCTGAACTTCCATGGGGAGGTAAACTTGAAGTAATTAACGCTATTGTTGGAGGTGTTATCGACACGCGGTTTATACCAAGTATTAAAAAAGGTGTAATCGAAGCCATGGAACAAGGAGCCGTTCCAGGTGCACCTCTTCGTGATATAAGAATTATCATATTCGACGGTAAAATGCATTCCGTAGATTCTAACGATATGGCTTTCAAAATGGCGGGATATAACGCATTTAAAGAGGCCATCGGCGATGCAAAACCAACATTATTAGAACCCGTAATGGAAGTAATACTTACAGTTCCTGAAGCTGCTTTGGGAGATGTAATGACGGAAGTTCAAACTAGAAGAGGCACTGTAATTGGTATGGAGACGTACGGAAAGAATCACCGGTTGGTCACCCATATCCCTAAGGTTGAAACCGTAGGTTTATCAACACAACTAAGAAGTTTAGCCCATGGTCAAGCAGGATACAAAACACGATTCCTAGACCTAAGGCCTGCTCCAAATAAGCAAGTATCGAACTAATTTAAAGTCCCTCCCCAACAATTGGGGAGGGACTTTTTTTTACCGCTTAGCTTTAAACAAAGCTAGGTCTCTTACATTTTTCTGAACCGTTACTGCGGCAAATAGACTAAGGATAAATGCCATTGCATAAAATCCTTTTTCGCTTAATTCTAAATCTGCATTCCAAAGTCCAATTATCAATAACAGCAACGAGACGATGGTGGTAAACCAGCTTATGCCATAGTAAATATTGGTTACGGGAACGCCCTCCAGACGGTCTCTTACTGCCTTTTGAACAGATATTACAGAGAACAAACCAAAGAGTAATATGGTAAAATAATATCCTTTTTCGCTTAGGGCCATATAGGCGTTCAGGAGACCAATACAATATGAAGTCATTCCGATAATTAACGCCATCCACGAAGCTCCCACAAAGGCATCGGTTGGTTGGTAAGCCTTGCTGTGAGATTCAATCTTACTTTGATTTTCAATCATTTTTTCTGTTTCGTTCATAATGTTTCAATTTTTTGTACGCAGCAAAAAAAGCCCTGCACCAAAACTGAATCAATGAACTTGGGTTAACTAATTAAGAATTGCCTGAAACGAGTTTTGCTCGAATTCTGCTCAGTGCTTGTGGAGTAATACCAATGTATGAGGCTAAATATTTCTGGGGAATCTCTTGAATTAAATGGGGTTGTTCATCAAACAGAGCCAGGTAGCGCTCAGTAGGAGACTTGAGCATGAAATCCGTTTCTCGCTTAGATAGATACAAGAACAATTGCTCTGTAAGAATTCTTCCTAGCCGCTGACCGCATTCCGTCTCATGGTATATCAGTTCTAAGTCTGTTTTCGACAGCTTATAGAGTTCACAATCAGTAAGGCTCTCTAAATCAAACGCTGATGGTTGCTGAGATAAAAAAGAGGTATAAGAACAAATAAATTGATTCGGAAATCCTAAGTTGAGGGTAATTTCCTTCGTCTCATCTTCAAAAAACAACCTGACAATTCCAGACTCGACGAAATACAAATTCGTTTCAATACTCCCTTCAGTGGTTATCTTATCTCTTTTGGTTGCACTGAAATGCACCAATTTAGAGGATATCTTTTCCCAATCTGTTTCTGAAATGGTTAAATGCTGATTGAGGTATGCTCTTAATGCCTTCACTTATTCAAATAACGCAAAATAAAGGTCGTCTTTAAAAAAACTTCTAACTTGCACTCGATAAAACCTGATTAGATGAAGAATGTAATTATTACCGGAGCAACCGGAATGGTAGGAAAAGGAGTGCTCCTTGAATGTTTAGACGATGAGAATATTGGAAAAGTGCTAGCCGTTGGACGCTCATCTTTAAACATGTCACATCCCAAGTTATCTGAATTGCTGCACAAAGATTTTAGCGAATTTGAAAGTGTTAAAGATCAATTATCTGGCTACCATGCCTGCTATATGTGCATGGGCGTAAGTTCAGCAAATATGAAAGAAGATCGCTACACAGTCATGACGTATGATTATACGCTTGCTTTAGCAACTACGCTATTTGCCAAATCACCTGAAATGACCATTACCTACGTTTCTGGACAAGGAACCGACAGTTCAGAAAAAGGAAGAAGCATGTGGGCCCGAGTGAAGGGAAAAACAGAAAACGACTTACTCAAAATGGGCTTTGCTCAAGCATTTATGTATCGCCCGGGGGGTATAATACCGTTAAGAGGCATTAAATCCAGAACCCGTTTGTACCAGTTCTTTTACGATTATTTTATGTGGTTAATCAAGCTCATCAAACTCATCGCACCAAATTCGATAGTGAACACAACGCAAATAGGAAGATCAATGATAAATGTAACAATGAACGGTTGTGACAAACTCATTTTAGACCCAATAGACATCATTAAAACTTCAGAATAGTGTACTAATCAATACACTTATCCCCTGTAATCATCCAATAAATAATGCAACATATCTAAAGAATCTTGAGGACGGCCACTAAGCTTACCGATAAAATACGAACTGTAATACTGAGATTGCAATCTATTGGCCATTAGTTTAGCACTCCCCCGCCTGGCGATGCTTTGATCTTTAATTCCTTCTTTAATGCACAATTCAATAGGCCGCAGCAATTTTGCTAGTTCAGTGTAAACGCTACGTCGAAATTGTTCGCTTATGGAAGCAGCCTCCAAGCCAAGTCGATAAATCAAACAATCGTCTTTAAACTCTTCAGAAATAGCTACATTAATCTGATTTTCAAATAAATAAACTAGTCGTTCATAAGGTGTTCCTATGCTCTTATCACTGAGAACTTCGATATAAATGGATTCTAATCTATCACCATAAGCAACTAAAACTTCACTGGCAAATTGCTCCTTGCTTTCAAAAAGATAGTAGAACGAACTGCGGGGGTACTCCGATTCTCGTAGCAACTCGTCTGTTCCCGTTGCTTCAAATCCCTTTGCCCTAAATAGGCTCTCGCCAACCTCTATTACGTGCTGCTTGTTGTGCTTTTTCATACTGTACTAATTAGTACAAATATTGAGAATACTTATGTATTATTATTCACATTGAAGCAACAAATTATTTCATGATGGCTGTAAAACTGAGGCCAAATTCAAAGATTATCATCGAAATCTTGTACATTTATAGTCAAACCAACTAAAATTTTAATATGTACGAAGCAATGAAAATTACCCACTTCATAGGCTTAGCTATGGGAGTCGGTACAAGTTTTGCCTTTATGTTTATCGGAATTGCCGCTTCTAAAATGCCCCCAGAAGAAGGCAGCAAATTCTACAAGAACGCCCTTGCGATTAGCAAGATGGGACACATCGGCCTAACCCTGCTTGTTCTGTCAGGGCTTTACCTTATTCGAAATCTATGGGGAACCATTGGCGACAGTCCTTTATTGTTAACCAAGTTGATTCTTGTTGTTGTTTTGGGAGGCCTGATCGGAATGATTAGCTCACGTGCCAAAAAAGCAGTTAAAGAAAACGACGATGCAAAGTTGCAGTCACTAGCTCCTTTTGGCAAACTAGCTTTACTAACTGGCTTAGCAATTATTGTACTTGCCGTATTGCAGTTTGGTTAAAAAACCAAGACAGGCATTTAGCCTGCCTTGATAGAGGGGTTTAGAGGGGTCTAGAAGGGTTTATATTTAATGCATAATCCAAGTAGATGGTTTCCCAGTAAATGGGCTGTTGAAATCTACTTCAAATCGTTCTTCTTGTAAATCGACAATAGTCCAATCTTGTTGATATGACTTTCCTTTGTCTATGATTAACTGGCTTGAGTCAGATGTAAACTCCCATGAACCACTTAAATCTCCCTTATTAAAATCATAGGTTCCTCCATTGAAAAACTCAATGGTCTTTCCGGTTGAAGAACCATCTTTTATGCCATCATGGTAGGCGGTATCGATATCCCAAAACTTTACCAACATCTCAATCTTTGACAGAGGACGTGGTGTTGGATCTGGATCGTCAACCACTGGATCAGGGGTTGTTGTTTCTTGTTGACACGCTGCCAAGCAGAACATTGCAGCGATAAAAAATGTGATTGTTAACTGTTTCATTTTATACTGTTTTAAATTATTTGTTTTTCGTTTTTTTAGACTGAAGCAACTTTTTTAAGTTCCATTCTGTCTTTTATACATCAATGTCAAGAATTAATGCATGGATAAATAGCCCGCTACGGTTTCGAAAAGATCCAAGGTCTTACTTAAAGTATGTTGCCTTGTTCTTTCTATACCTGATTGTGTTTTTAGGCTTTTACCAACCATTTTTCTTGCAATTTCTGTCGGCCAACGAGTTGATTTCAATTGTTATAAAAATCAGCTTATTCTGTGCCATGATACTCCCTTCAAGCTTCATTATTGTATCGACCTTTTATAAAAAAACTATAGACTCCTGGACCTTCGGTAAGGAAGCTATTTGGATACTTGGTCATTTTTTGGTGATTGGTTCGTACAATCTCTTCTTGTTTAAAAACTCTTCGATCGCTCAAGACATTTCTGCAGTTTCCGTTTTTGTTTCTACTTGTTTTGTAGGTCTGATTCCAGCTGCAATCGATGTCTTTCTGCGTTTGAGCCCTAAGGCTTTCAACCGAAAGAAATCGGATGTGGTATACGTTAAATCTGACGGAAACTACATTCATGTCTATCAATTCTCAAAAGGGGTTATCGTTCGTAAGGTTCAGCGAATTCCTTTGAATCATTTTCAGCAAGAGCGTCCCGGTTTGGTGCAAGTGCATAAAAGCTTCTTGGTGAATTCTTCTTTGATTCGCGAAATCAAAGGAAATTCGAACGGGGGCAAGCTTATGTTGATTAAAGATCTTCAAGTTCCTTACTCTAGGGGTTTTTATCAAAACGTTAAGAATATTGCTTAACTACTGTTTTATCATTCGGTAAACACTTTCATTGCCTTTTTCACCGCTTCCAATTCCTTCTTCTGCCGTTGGGTGTTTTCCCCAATTAGACACGTCAGGTTCCACATTCAAAAGCATGCTGTTTTCATTCTCGAAGGCATAAATTCCATAAAATCCTCCAGGTAAAGCTTGACCATTAATATGCGTTACAGTGAAATTAATTTTCCAAATTCCACTTCCGTTATCATGCTCATAACTTGACTTTTCTTCGTAGGCAAATCCGGTCATTTCATAAACCTGACCGTTCTTCTGATCCCAGGTCCAAGTAAAATTATAGTCTTTGTCTACTTCAATTGTGATTTTGTTGTATGCATCCTTCATTGATTGGGTAGGCATTGCATCATTGTTGGTTACCCATAGCCCATCGGTAAGAATTCCTTCAATCTTATCTTCTTGGTCTGTTTGGGTTGTTACAGGGGTTGATTCTTGCGAGCACGAAGCCATTAATAATCCGGCAACTATTGCCATAAATATTGTGTATCGTAATTTTATCATAACACCGAGTAGAGGGTTCTACTACAGTGATAAGATGCACTGAAATAAGGCGATTGTGACGAAATACTAGAAAATGTGACGACCGAATACCAATTAGTATTTCATCCCATCAAGAGACTAAAAAAAAGGGGAACGATTAAATCGTTCCCCTTCGCAAATTTGATTTAAGGATTTTCCAAGTTAGCGCACTAAGTGCTTTATTCTGTCCACTTTTGAACCGTTGGACACCTCAATAATGTAAACCCCTGGTCTGGGGAGGGTGAAGTTTCTTTTGTCTGTTACCTCTTCTGAGACAACAATCTTTCCTGATAAATCAGAAATAAGAACCTTCGAATTATTACCAAAATCGGATTTCACTTTGACACTGATTCTAGAATTACCTAAAGTTCCAATAACCACGTCTTGTTCCAATTCTCTTTCAACAAGCATAACTTTTGAATACTCATACTTGCCGTCAAAGTCTATTTGTTTAATACGGTACATACAATACACCGCAAAAGCTGGTGGCGTATGTACTGCTGTATAATATTGAATATCGTTTGTTGTGCCTCCTTCAGCTTTCGATTTCAAGCTTGAAACACGCTCCCATGTTGTGCCATTTTCGCTAAATTCAACTTCAAATCCACTATTATTCTCTTCCATGGCCGTAGACCAATTGATCAGTATATCTTCACCACGTATATCGGTAGAAGTAGACATCCATGAAACAGGAAGCATAGCTCCACTGGTACCAATTCCACCGGCACTTGTAATCGCCACAAAACTACTCGCGCCACCAGTTCCTGGACAATTAGCAACTTCAGCACTTCCAAAATAGATTTTTGCTGATGATTGACAACCTCCGGTTGAACGCAAAGTCCCGCCATTAAGCAAGGTAATAGAACTACCCGCACCCAGCCTTAAGCTTCTATTTTTAAATACTTTCAACTCTGCATTGGTTCCGTCAACTATAATATGAATTGAATTAGACTGATGAATGGTATAGTCTTGGTTGATCTCAAACTGACCATAAACATTAATGGTATCACCAGATGAAAGTGCAGAAAAAGGATTCGAAGACGCACTCACGGCAGTTGCCGAATTAATGGTAACGCCAGCAGCTTTTGAATCAACTGCAGTCGATAGTCCTCCAAAGAAAAATACCCAGGCAGCCACAATACCTAAAGCGGCAACGCCGACTACGGAAATTTTAACTAAATCAAGGCGGACAGATAACTTTGGTTCAAGTTTTAAGTTCATAATAGTAGTAGTTGTTATGTTAGCTTAATTAGGGTTTTTCTCCCTAAGAAAGTTTCAAATATAGACGTATTTTTCCAATTATTGGAAAAATGACAAAACAAATTTGAAATTAGTTGTGCTAAATAGCGTCTGAAAAGATAAGGTCGTTGCCAGTAATCACCTGACTTTCACGCATTAAGATGCATCGGTCGATTACAGCCATTAGCTCCCTAACGTTACCAGACCACAAATGCCCCATCAACTTACGTTCTGCTGAGCCATCGAGGGTAACTTCACCTGCTTCGTACTTATCTGCGTACATTTTAACAAAGTGTCGAGCCAGAATTACAATATCGTCGCCACGGTCTTTGAGCATAGGCAAATGAATTAAGAAACCTTGTATTCGGTAATACAAATCTTCTCTAAAATTACCTTGCTTAACTTGTTGACCTAAATTCTTGTTGGTAGCAGCTATGATTCGAACATCGAGTTTAATTTCTTTATTGCTACCTAATCGTGAGATCTTTTTCTCTTGCAAAACCCTTAAAAGTTTGGTTTGCAACTTGAGGTCCATCTCTCCAATTTCGTCAAGAAAGATTGTACCTCCTTGTGCTTCTTCAAATCTTCCTTTCCGTCTTCCGGATGCTCCGGTAAATGCTCCGCGTTCATGTCCAAAAAGCTCATCTTCCAATAAATGATCAGGAATAGCAGCAACATTAACCGCAACAAAAGGTTTTCTTCTTCGCTTGCTGTTGACATGAATTGCATGAGCAACAACCTCTTTACCTGTTCCGCTTGCACCTGTAATCATGACCAACGTGTCGGTTTTTTCTACACGCTGAATGAGCTTGAGCACTTTTAGAATGGCAGAACTCTCGCCAATAATTGAGCTGTACCGGGCTCTATCAACAACTTCTTCTCGTAACAATGCCACTTCATCCTCAAGTTCAATAACCTTAGCAATGTTTTTCAGGGCTTGTTTAAGCTTTAAAACTGCATGATCATCTTTTATAATATATCGGGATGCTCCATTATCATAAGCATCAACAACGACACTAACATCTTCTTGTGCTGAAATCAATACAACCGGCAAGTTCGCTACACTTTTATCTACATATTTAAGCACATCCATTCCTGACATATCAGGTAAACTATGATCCAATACCAGAATCGAATAGTTATTATTCATGCTTTCTAAGAAGGATTTACCCTCACTATAAACATCTACCTGATACCCTTCTTCTTTAAGTGCATGCTCCAACATAGAAGCATACATTTCATTGTCTTCAACTAGTGCTATTTTCAACCCCATTGTATATCCTACAATATTAACTAAAATGAAATTTCACCACTCCAACAACCCACCATACCTTCCATAAAAATGTACATTTGCTCCGAATGCTAGAACCTCCTAAATCTGAAATCTTAAAAGACATTGTTAGGTATCAAATGCCCTTTGGAAAATACAAGGGGCGGCTGCTATGTGACCTTCCAATTTCTTACCTCGAATGGTTTCAAAACAAAGGCGGTTTTCCTAAAGGGAAGTTAGGTACACAGCTGGCTACGGTTTATGAAATTAAGTTAAACGGGCTTGATGACATCATCTTTGAACTTAAAAAACGCTATACCTAATTGTCAACCTGTAGCTTTTAATCAAGCATCTATATTTGCACGAAGTTTCTATGGACCGTTTCAACTCAGCCATAATTCGTCTTGATTCAAACGTATGGGATCGGTGCTTTTTGGTGCCCGATACTGTTGCCAATAAACTCATGACCGACGGTTCGAAAAGGGTTTTATGTTCCATTAACGGAGGGAAGGCCTTTCATGCAGCAATCATGGCTTCAAAGCAAGGATTCTTTATCAATGTTAACAAAGAAGTTAGAAAGCAACACAACATAGACATCGGATCGGACATATCCGTTGAACTTGAAAAAGACACAAGCAAATATGGAATGGAATTACCTGACGAACTCAAGGCAGCATGGGACCTTGACCCTGAAGGCAAAGCCATTTTTCATGAACTTACGCCTGGAAAACAAAGAAATCTTATTCATCTCGTTGGAAAACCAAAGTCTTCAGAAATAAGAATTAAAAAGGCCTTAGTGATATTGAATTACCTCAAATCGGTAAATGGCCAACTGGATTTTAAAGAGCTTAACGAGGCATTTAAACAAGCAAATAAATGAACAGAAAAGAACACTGGGAAAACATCTATTCTACAAAAACTCCGGAACAAGTAAGCTGGACTCAGACAATTCCGAAAGTGTCGCTAGACCTTATTGCTAAATTCAACCTCCCAAAATCTGCTGAAATTATTGATATTGGAGGTGGTGATAGCAATTTGGTAGATCACCTACTCGATTTAGAGTTTACCAACATCACTGTACTTGATATTTCTCAAGCGGCGATTGATCGAGCAAAATCTAGACTAGGTAATCGGGCAAGTGAAATTAATTGGATTGTTTCCGACATTGTGGACTTTAAACCCTCACAAGAATATGACCTATGGCACGACCGGGCCGTATTTCACTTCCTTACTTCGAGCGATGAAATTGAAAAGTATAAGAAATTAGTTGAAAATTACACTTCAAAAATAGTTCTAGGTACATTCTCAGTAGATGGCCCATTTAAATGCAGCGGACTCGAAATAACGCAATACAGCCCAGCCAAATTTGAGGAGTGTTTTGCTCCTGAATTTGAGGTAATTGAAACATTAGACCATCCTCACCAGACTCCCTTCAACACCATTCAGAACTTTGTATTTGCCAGATTACAAGCAAGTTAACTAAAAACTCATAATTTTGTATTCTCGTTATTTTAAATTGTTCTAAATAAAAATAACTTTGCGCCAAACTAAGGCATGAGATTAAATTTATTCATTGCATTTGTCATTGTATTATTCGCATTTCAAGGAAGTGCTCAAACTACTGACAGTACAAATAGTCCTCGCAAGAATTCAGCGTATACCTTAATTGATAGCAAAGATGGAAACTTGCTCATGGCTGCATACGGAGAAGTACATTTTAACCAACCGATTGCTTCAAATATGCAAAATAATGGGCAGCTTGATGTTCACCGCCAGGTGTTGTTGTTTGGATATAAATTTAGTCCTAAAACCTCTTTCATTACAGAAATCGAGATTGAACACATTAAGGAAGTCTTTCTTGAGCAGGCATTCTTAAACCAGGAAGTTAAACCATGGCTAAACTTTCAAGCAGGTTTGATGCTAATCCCTATGGGAATTGTTAATGAATATCACGAGCCAACAACATTTAATGGAGTTGAGCGTCCAATAATTGATAATGTCATGGTTCCTACTACCTGGAGAGAGATAGGAGCTGGATTTTCGGGCAACTTGCCTAGTCAAGGACTTCGTTATCAGCTGTATTTGGTCAATGGGCCATTAGGATATAACAATGAAGGAAAATTAAGTGGTTCAAAACCTATTCGCGGAGCACGTCAAAAAGGTTCTCAGGTGACCATGTCACATCCTGACTTATCGGGTCGATTAACCTATTACGGTGTTCGTGGGTTAGATGTGGGTCTTTCAGCTTATTTAGGGCAAACAGAATCTAACTTATTTAACAACTTACATCAAGACAGTACGGCTCAAGTTATGATTGCAGATAGTTCATCAATTGGTGTCCAAATGGTTGGCTTTGATTTTAGATTTCAACGCAAAAACTTTGAATCAAGAGGTCAGCTTATTGCGATGAACTTAAACAACACTGATCAGTACAACGGTTTTACAGGAGCTAATTTAGGTACTCAAGCATTTGGTTACTATGCAGAGGTTGGATACAACATTGCAAGCCTGATCAAGCACAAAAACAAACTTGTTCCATTTATTCGCTATTCACAATTGAATACACATCAACAAGTAAATGAAGGACAAACCGTAAATCTTGCATACAAAAAAGATATTCTAACCACCGGGGTTTCTTACTTCGTGGCACCTTCTATGGTTCTTAAAGCAGACTTTCAACAAACAGTAGACGGAAACGACAATAAGGTAAATACTTTTAACGCTGGTGTAGGGTACTGGTTCAGATAATTAATGATTAAGAAAGCGATCTATATCTTTTTAGTTTCAGCAATTAGTGTGAGTGCTATTGGTGCATATAGCTATTTGCCTGACTATTTAACTAAAAAAATGGATCGTCATTTGAAAAAGGTTTTTGGCGATGAACTTATTCATCGTGAAGCCATGTTACCTGACTCTTTGAATATCAATCATCAACTGTTTGAAATATCAAATGAAGATTCAATTGTTGGTTACTCCATAATTAGTAGAGCCTTAGGGTGTCGTTTGGGTGGATGTGATAAACCTTCGAACGACAGTATTGGGTTTGAACAATTCTTTTACATGACTGCATTCGATGCTCAAAAGCAGGTCAAAAAAGTTAGAGTTTTAGAATACACCTCCGACCACGGCTATCAAGTGGCCAGTAAAGGTTGGCTTCGTCAGTTTGAAGGTAAAGACACTTTTGAAATTGGTAAAAACATCGATGGCATTAGTGGAGCCACCATATCAGCAAAGTCAATAACAAGCGGCGTAAACCAGCAAGTAAAAATTATTCATTCAGCTTATTAATCTTATCGGTTAATTGCTTTAAATAATTCCGTAATTTCGCCCTATGTCTGTTCAACCTTTCGACATTACGTGCTACAATAACCTTCATGATAAATTTCAAAACATTTTCGAAGAGCAACTCATCAACGAAATTTGTCACAACGGAATTCTGAAAACCTACGAGGCCGACGAACTTGTTGTAGATATTGGAGATGAACTGCAATACTTGCCGCTAATCGTTTCCGGTTCGCTTAAGATAATGACCGAAGATAGTGAAGGACGCGAGCTCTTGATTTACTATCTCGAATTGGGTGAAACATGTGCAGTGACCTTAAATTGCTGTGCACGAGCTGCAAAAAGTAAGATTAGAGCACTTACCGAAAGCCCTGCAGAATTACTGTTTATACCAATTGGCAAGGTTGAAGATTGGATGGCCCGTTTTCATTCATGGCGTTCATTTGTGTTGGAAACCTACAATTATAGAATGAATGAAATGCTAGAAGCTATTGACAACCTAGCATTTAACAACATGGAAGATCGTATCTTAAAATACCTTAAAGACAAGGTGTATGTTACCGGTGACAAAGAAATAGTTTCTACCCATGCACAAATCGCTAATGACCTGCATTCTTCAAGAGTGGTAATCTCAAGAATCTTAGCAAAGTTGGAAAGCGATGGAAAAATATCGCACAGCAGAAACAAAATTACCCTCTTGAATCTGTAAGATTCATATAACTAATATCACATCATAAAGTAACCTGCGTCACAAAGCGACGGAAGTTCTGCCAATAATTTTGCACCAAACTTTTAAAATTATGCAGGTAGAACAATTATATACAGGATGCTTAGCACACGGAGCTTATTACATAGAATCAAATGGAGAAGCCGCAATAATAGACCCTCTTAGAGAAGTACAACAATACATCGATATGGCGGAAGAACGCGGAGCGAAGATTAAGTACATCTTTGAAACGCATTTTCACGCAGACTTTGTGAGCGGCCATGTAGATCTTTCGAAAAAAACTGGAGCACCCATTGTATTTGGTCCTACAACAATGCAAACAGGTTACGACATTTTAGTTGCCAAAGACGAGCAAGAATTCCCGCTAGGTAACATCACTATAAAATTACTTCATACCCCTGGACACACTACTGAATCTAGCTCATATTTACTTCTTGATGAGCACGGAAAGCAGCACTCCCTCTTTTCAGGTGACACTTTGTTCATCGGTGATGTTGGCCGACCTGATCTTGCCCAAAAAGTAATTGCAGAATTAACACAAGATAAACTGGCGAGAATGCTATTCCACTCGCTTCGAAATAAAATAATGCCCCTTGAAGACTATGTTATGGTTTATCCCGGGCATGGTGCGGGAAGTGCTTGTGGTAAAAACATGAGTTCAGAAACAACAGACTTATTGGGCAATCAGAAAAAAACCAACTATGCACTTCGTCCAGATATGACTGAAGACGAATTTGTAAATGAAGTACTTACCGGACTTACACCTCCCCCAGCCTATTTTCCTCACAATGTATTGATGAATATTCAAGGTTACAACAGCATTGACAATGTTGTCGCTCAAGGAACCCAACCACTAACATTAGAAGAATTTGACGAGGTAGTAGCTCAAAAAAATGCAATAATTATTGATACCCGAAATGAAGCTCAATTTGTAAAGGGCTTCGTTCCAAACTCTATATTTATTGGCGTCGATGGAAATTTTGCAACATGGTTAGGAACCGTTTTGAAAGATGTTAAACAACCTATTGTGTTCATAGCAGACAAGGATCGAGAAATTGAAGTGGCAGTCAGAATGGCTCGAATTGGATTCGATAACAACCTGGGTTACCTTGAAGGTGGATTTGAAACGTGGTCAGATTCCAAAAGACCTATTGATCAAATAGAGTCTATCTCTCCAGAAAAATTTGAAGTCATCCACAACTCGTCGAACATCAAAGTGCTTGATGTACGTAAAGCAAGTGAGTACAACAGTCAGCACTTAAAAAATGCTCAAAACACGCCACTTGATTATT
This sequence comes from Bacteroidia bacterium, assembly GCA_965216465.1. GTDB lineage: Bacteria > Bacteroidota > Bacteroidia > NS11-12g > UBA9320 > UBA9320. The sequence goes on along the minus strand of CBDCFW010000006.1, from coordinate 1,220,649 downwards.
TCGAAAATCAACTAGAAAAACTTGACGTTAATGAAACTTATTACATTCATTGTTTGGGTGGATATCGCTCGGTAATCTTTGCATCTTTGCTAAAATCGAAAGGTTTTAACCAGCTTATCAATATTGAGAAAGGATTTAAAGGTTTGGAAGTAATTTCAAGCTTTGAATTTACAGAATATGTTTGTCCAACAACAATGCTGTAATTTTGTTGTTATAAAAGAATCGTGAGAATAGAACAAATTTATACGGGCTGTTTGGCCCAAGGAGCTTATTACATTGAGTCTGAGGGAGAAGCGGCAATAATTGACCCGCTTAGAGAAGTTCAAGACTATATTGATAGAGCGGATAAAGACGGTGCTAAGATTAAGTACATCTTCGAAACCCACTTTCATGCTGATTTTGTAAGCGGTCACGTAACCTTGGCAGACAAAACGGGAGCAAGTATTATTTATGGCCCCAACGCCAATCCTAAATTTGATGCATTAATTGCTACCGACAATCAAGAGTTCAAATTGGGTAATTTGACCATTCAGGTGTTACACACCCCTGGGCACACGATGGAAAGCAGCACTTATTTATTAAAAGACGAAAACGGAAACAATCATTGTATTTTTTCTGGAGACACGCTTTTTCTGGGCGATGTTGGAAGACCTGATTTAGCTCAAAAGGCCGCCGATATGACCCAAGAAGAGTTGGCTGGAACGCTATTCGACAGTTTACGCAATAAAATTATGCCTTTGGCAGACGATGTTATTGTTTATCCGGGGCATGGTGCAGGCAGTGCTTGTGGCAAGAACATGATGAAGGAAACAGTTGATACCTTAGGGAATCAAAAACGTATGAATTATGCCTTGCGTTCTGATATGACCAAAGAAGAATTTGTTGCGGAAGTTACCGATGGTCTCGCTGCACCACCAGCTTATTTCCCCTTAAACGTTCAGCTAAACAAAGAGGGTTATGAGTCTATTGATCGTGTTTTAGAACAAGGTAAACGTGCACTTAGCCCAGAAGAATTTGAAGCAGCGGCAAATGAAACAGATGCCATTGTTCTTGATGTTCGACACGAAAATATTTTTGTTAAAGGTTTTATTCCGCGTAGCATATTCATAGGTATCGACGGCAGTTTTGCACCATGGGTAGGTGCGTTAATTAAAGACGTAAAACAGCCTATTCTTTTAGTAGCAGACGAAGACAAGCTTGAAGAAACGATTACCCGATTAAGCCGGGTAGGATTCGATAACACCTTGGGTTATTTAAAAGGAGGCATTGAAGCATGGAAATCCTCAGGAAGACAGCTTGATTCTTTACGTTCAATTCGTGTTGAAGAATTTGAGTCTCAATTAGCAAAGGATAAGCTAAAGGTATTTGATGTTAGAAAGCCCGGAGAATTCACAGCAGAACACGTTGAAGACGCTATTTCTACGCCTTTAGACAACTTAAACGACCACTTAGCTTCGTTTCCAAAAGAGGAAGATTTCTTCGTTCATTGTGCTGGAGGCTACCGTTCAGTAATTGCATCTTCCATTTTAAAATCGAGAGGCTATCACAACATGATTGATGTAGCGGGAGGATACGACGCCATTAAAACTACTTCGATCACGCGAACGGACTACGTCTGCCCCACAACCGTTAAATAGGTACAAGTTAAAGCCGATTTATTTCTTGCTGATTGTAGGCAATCATTTTTAAATTCGTAGCGTTTATTAGAAACATGAATAGAAACTTACTTCTTAATTTTGGTCGAATTCTATTAAGTGCCCTTTTTATTTTCTCTGCAATTAGCAAATTCATTTCGCTTCCCTTCTTCGATGGGATGGTTGCTGAATTTTTAATTGGACCAGATTATTTTGATCATCCAAAAGAGATGTTTTGGTCACAGGTATTTACCAGAGTTCTTATTACAGGCGAATTGGTCTTAGGTATTGCGGTATTGCAAAACAAGTGGTTCAAGCGGCTGGTTATGCCATCAATCATGTTAATACTTATTCTTTTTACAGTCCATTTATTCATCGACAGTCTTAGTAAGCCAAACGGGTTTATTGAAGGTAACTGCGGTTGTTTCGGGGATGTTTTACCCATGAACAACCTTGAGTCGATTTTGAAAAATGTGGCTGCGATTTTCATAGGAATATTTGTGTGGATTAAATACAACGAACGAGCAGTGTTCAATTCATGGGTGTCACCATTCTTAGTTGGAGCAATTAGCCTTTTTACCCTTTCGTTTGGAATAAAAAGCTTTGAAGCACCTGAAATAAATGAAGAAGTGGTTCTTGAAACCCCGGTAGATACTGCTCAAGCACCAATCGATACGCTATCACCTGATTTAGAGGAAGAACTAATCCTTGGCAGTGAGGCTCCACGAGAAGATGAACTGAACATTCCAGAAACCGAACCTGAAGCTCAAGAAGTGGAAACAGTTGTGGCAGCTGAACCATCCACTACGAGTTTACCAAAAACAACTCAATTACTTTATCAATACGTTCCAGCATTAAAATCTGTAGATCTGAGTAAAGGACAAAAGGTAGTATGTCTATTCAGTATGACCTGCTCACACTGCCAAGAAGTGTATGCTGACATTTGTAAAGTGACAGAATCACCTAACCTACCTCAACTTTACTTGGTCAATTTTGGGTCACAATATGAACAGAGCTATTTCTTTAGTCAGGCTGGCGAATGCGAGCACCCACATAACCTGATTGAAGATTATGTTACCTTTAAAAGATTGCTTGAAGGAGAGACTTATCCGCGTATATTGGTGTACAAAGATGGACAAATTGTGAAGTCTTGGAACGTTGACACCTACACAAAAGATGGCTTTTTAAGCTATTTCAACATTACAGAAAAAGAGAAGGAAGAAGGCGGACTAGACCTTATAAAAAAGGATTCTCCTTGGTAGTTTTCTGTTATCAACTTGTCAAATACAGACGCAAAACCGCCCTACTAAATTTACGCATGGTGTAACATATTTTCCGCCTTAGAGCAAAATGTGTTTTAATATTAAAGATTGTTGCTTTATATTTGGAGCATGCTTCGAAAGAGAAGCAAAGAAATTTAAGACAATTAACTTGGGGGTTAGTTAATTACAAAATGTCGGAAGGTTTTACTTTCGGCATTTTTTTTTGACTCAATAAGATTGGGGAAAATTCATCCTAGCCATCAATTATATTTGTACACCATGCTTTTGAAAAAAATACTACCATTACTTATTGTAGGAAGTCTTGTATCCAGTTGCAAAATTGGATATGTGCCATCGGCCGTTCACACTCCGATGTTTAAAGAAGGAGGTCAAACGAACATTAACGCCTCGCTGTTATACAAGGCAGATTTCCAAGCAGCACATTCAATTGACAGCCATTTTTTCGTTCACGGCGACTTTTCGACCACGTTCAATGAAACAAGCAGCAACAGTTCAAGTTCTGGTAATGCCATAACCAATTCGTTTACCGTTGGTGCTGGCTATTATCATTACTTCAATGACGTATTCATGTTTGAAGGTCTTGCAGGGTTTGGATTAGGGCGATCCGAGATTGACTATTCGAAGTTTATTGTACAACCCACCATGGGCTGGGTTCGAAAACACTCCGAAATTGGATTTACACCAAAGTTTACACTTGTAACCTATGACGAAATGGGTGTTACAGCTCAAGATGTATTTATAGAACCTACTAGCACATTTAGATTTGGTGGTCCAATTGTAAAGTTCCAAACGCAAATAGGCTTTGCTGTGCCTGTTTATTACACTTCAGATGTCGAGTGGATTCCTTTTAACTTTGGAATTGGGGTAAACGTTAAGTTCCCAAAATCAAAAAGTTACCCTACAAATCAATAAAGTCGATAACGCAATCCAAATCGAACTGTTCCTAGCTTTGGTACCTGACGGTAGTTTGAAAACATAGAATTCGACGTTCTCGAAACTCCATAACTTGTCCATAAGCTGGCACGTCGTGACATTCTGAACTCCATTCCAAGACTTGCATTTAGATACAGAATATTTTTGTTAAGAACAGATCCGTTTTGTTCCAGGTCTATCAAATTTGCTTTTATCACACCCAGTGAATCAATAGTTTCAAGCGATCCAAAGCTGTATTTGCCAGATGCACTTTGCAAGATTGACAATTGTGCTCCTGCCTCACCGAAGTATACCATTCGATTAAGTGACTTTTCGTAACGAAGTGCTAACGGAATCACGACATAATTCAACTGAATCTCTTCTTCAGGGCCAATAGGTCTACGAATCAGACCTAAATAGACTGAATCAATTACTTCTTGCACCAAAACAACTCGCGTTCCTCTTGGAGTTGAATCGTAGTTATGATTAATTATTCTGAAATTCTTTTCAAACTCCCATTGTTCTACTTCAACAGAATACTTTGTTGATTCAACAATTTTCTGTACGCCCAACCCGGTTCTTAAAGTTAAGTTCTTTCTTTTTACGAGTAGATCAATTCCATAACCTAGACTATTGAGCGGAGTTTCTTCATCTTTCCAAGCGAGGTTTTCAGTCTTGTCATAGTCTCTGTCGTAAAAAGAATATGAAGTGTATGGAGCTACGCTTATACCAAGCTTAGTAGGTCCTGACTTCAATTGCGAAGTTTTCTTAGCTTTTCTAAATTGTTCATCTTTTAACAGATCAACATCAAAAATTGATTTAAGATTAACATCTTGCAGCTTACCCGGTCGGATCTGACCAGAATTGAATTGTGGGAACATGCTCAAATCAGGTTGGTATGGTGGATATGGACTTGGATTATAATGCCCATAAAAATCGTAATTGCTCGGATAATAACTTGAGTACGGATCCCAGTCTAAATTGAAAGATGAAAGGTCTACTACGAATTGCATAGGAACACTATCGGTTGCTTCAACTGTTTTTTCAGATTTAGGTTGCAAAATATCGGGCACTTTTGCAACAACTTCCTGTTCTGGAGATTGCAATAACATATAACCCATAATGCTCGCAGAGCTGGCTAACAATAATGCCAACATCCAAAATTTATAGCGCTGAAAGAATCCCAACTTCTCACTTCCCAACAAAGCACTCATTTGATCCCAATGAGCCTCTTCATACGCCAATCCTTTCTGATCTAGGCCGCTTTTGAATATGTCATCTATCTTTTTCATTTTAAATCCGCTGTTTCAACTCTTTTTTTTTCTTTAATTAACTCAGCTTCAAGAAACACTTTTAACCGTTTTCTTGCCTCACTAACGTGCCATTTACTGGTTCCGACAGAAAAGCCAAGCATATCTGCAATCTCCTGGTGTTTATACCCATCTATTGCATAAAGGTTAAATACATTTTTAGTAACGTTTGGTAACTTTTCGAGCATAGCTCGCAACTCGTCTTCATGCCATTTTTTCTCTACTAGGTTTGTATCAACCGCCTCATTTACTTCTTCATCTCCTACGAGGTGAATGCTAGTGATGTATTTTTGGTTCTTTCTGAACTCGTCGATCAGGTGGTTCACCAAAATATTTCTTATCCACGTAGCTAAGGTATGCTTGCTGTTATAGGACTTAATATTTTGCAGCACCTTTAGGAAACCATAGTTTACCGCTGAGAGTGCGTCATCTTTATTTGACGTATACCTCAAGGCAATACTAGTTAACAAAGGAAAATACGATTTATACAACGCATTCTGACTGCGCCGATCGTTGCGTATGCACCCTTTGATAATTTCCTTTTCTGTCATCACAAAAAGAGGACTACAACCGCGTAGCCCTCTTTTATATATTTGCTTTTAGTTACCTACTTAATAAGACTCTTTTACAGGCATTATAGTTGCCTACGTTAATCTTAATAAAGTATAAACCTTCGCTTACCTCATTCAAGTTTAATTCAATTTCGTTGTTTCCACCGGTCACAAACTTCTCTTGACTAATCACTTCTCGTCCCATTGCATCAATAACCTGAATTCTTGCATTTTCTGAACTTGTAGCTTCAAATTCAAGGTTTACCACGCCACTCGATGGGTTTGGATATACATTCAATTTGCTCACTTTTTCAGGATCATTAACGCTCGTTAAATCATCTTCATTTACTACTATGATTTTAAATCCATCTAGTTTTAGCAAGTTGCCATTTGAGTCTAAGCCAATTGAATCGCAGTACGTACTTGTACAATTCGAATCAGAAATCGTTAAACACAAGTTAAACAGCCCAAAACTATCGTAGTCATGCGTAGGGTTTTGCAAAGTCGAAGAGTCTCCATCGCCAAAAGTCCACAAATAGCTGGTATAGGCTGTTGTCCCTGTGCTGTTATTGATAATATAAATAGTGTATGTATTCGTAGTATCTAATCCTACATAGAATGAAGCTTGGCAATTTCTCGGTGATTGCATAAAGATATTGATGCAAGTAGAGTCCCAACAGTTTGCCACTGAATCATTGATTACTAAGCAGGCAGAAACATATCCAGCTCCGGTCGAGTTGTAAACATAAGTTACAGTAGATCCGGTGTAAGACGCTCCATTAATATACCAGTATGCAGTATGTCCATTTACAGAAGCTGATGAATCTGTAAATACGATGGTATCTCCACTAATTGTATAGTCTAATGATGCTGTGCACGAAGTAGAATTAAATCCTCTTACTGTGATATATCTACAGAACGAATCACATACCGCTCCAGAACTGTCTAAAACCTTAAGGCAAGCAACATATGTAACTGTATTCGCTGAGTATACATAAGAATGAGTTGGACTGGTCGCTGTAGAAGTATTTCCATCTCCAAAGTCCCATAAATAACTTCCCCCTGATGGCAAGCTTGACCCATTGGTTGTACTTATTATACTGTCTCCTCCAATGTTACGGTAAGTCCAGTATGCCGAACAATTAGGCGTGTTAACCAAACTAATAAACATTGAAGTAGAATCACAAAACGCTCTTGAAGAATCATAGAGATAATAGGCTACCCATGCAGAGCTTGCAGTTGTATTAAATGTATGAGTTGCATTTTGACCATTGTAATAATGGTAACTGCCATCGTTAATTATCCATTGAGCAGATCCTCCAGCTGGAGGAGTGCTTCCATAAAAATAGTACTTGTAACTGTTGCCTGAATCTTGGGCAAATTGAAAACTTGGGCTACAACTTGAACTTCCAGATATTGTCACATATTTACAAATCGAATCGCAAACATTTCCTGATGAATCTAAAACACGCAAGCATACTCCGTAGCTCATTGTTCCACCAGTAGGTGTACCATAAGCATAGGTCGGATTGGTTGCGGTGGATGTTGCACCATTTCCAAATGACCAAGAATACGAAGCCCCTCCTGTTGAAGTATTCGTAAACTGAACAGTATCACCGTTAACACTTGTTGTAAAATTCGCAACGCATGTAGATCGTGTATTTGGTATCACGATTTGCTGACAAATTGAATCCATGCAGCTTGCAGCAGAGTCGTAAATTACCACACAAGCCGTGAAGTAATTAGTCGTTGTTGTACTGTATACATGAGTTACTGTAGAACCAGTTCCTGTTGATCCATCTCCAAAAATCCATGTTGTTGTATGGCCGTTCTGTGACATCGAGCTATCTACAAATACGATTGTATCTCCAGACTGAATGTACATAAAAGATGCCGTACATTGTGCATATAAACCTTGGCCTAATAGGACCAAAGAAAAGAGCATGAGCGTTTTAATCAGTTTTTTCATAAAATTTAATATCGTTTGATACCATATACGGAGTAATCGTGTAAATGGTTGGGTGTAGGTAAAATTAAAGTTTTTAACTTGCAATCTTTATAGCTTATGAAGCAGATTCTAGTCTTTTTACAATTTGGTAGCATTACCGCATTAATACTTAACGGAGGTCTTTTCCAACTCGATGTCGTATTGCTTTTTCAGGTGCTCGGATTATACTTGGGATTCTGGTCAATCAAAGCTATCAAAATGAATAATTGGAGCGTTTACTACTCCCCTAACCCAGATAGCACAATTGAAAGTTCTGGACCTTATGCCATCATTCGTCACCCTATGTACAGTGCTTTGCTATTGTTTTTTATTCCAATAGCCTTGCGATCATCAACTTTGTTTTCTTACATCACTTTAGCTATTTTGACCCTCACTCTGATTGTAAAGATTGTTTATGAAGAATCTGCCTTAAAAAGCAAGCACCCAGAATATGCAGAGTTTATGAAAAAAACTAAGAAGAGATTGATTCCATTTGTTTGGTAACGAGTTAAGCCTCTAAGCTTTGCTGCCACTGCCAAGCATGCTTCATCATATCACTTAGATTGTATTGATGTGACCATCCTAAAACCTTATTCACCTTTGTGGTATCCGACCATATTTGTTCAACATCACCAGCTCTGCGCTCACCAATCTTGTAGTTCAAATCAACACCGTTGGCTTCTTTAAATGCATTGACTACTTCAAGAACAGTATTTCCATTTCCCGTTCCAACATTGAAAACATCAACATTCTCTTCCATTGTAGACGCATAATTAATAGCTTTAACATGAGCCTTAGCCAAGTCAACCACATGAATATAATCGCGAATGCACGTTCCGTCGCTAGTGTTGTAGTCATCTCCAAACACAGTTAATTCTTTACGCAATCCTGCCGCCGTTTGGGTAACAAAAGGTATTAAGTTGTTTGGTACTCCTATTGGTAATTCACCAATTTTTGCTGTAGGATGAGCTCCCACAGGATTAAAATAGCGTAGGTGTACCGCTTTAATCGATTTATGTTGTGCAAAATCATTTATTATCTCTTCACATATAATTTTTGTTGTACCATAAGGACTATCAGCCTTCATCACTGGACTTTCTTCAGTAACTGGCAAATCTTTTGTCGTGCCATAGACTGTACACGAAGAAGAAAATATAAGGCTTCGCACTTGGTACTTTTCAATTGCTGCCAACAGCGTAATTAGTCCAGATATATTATTGTGATAATAGTGTACAGGAATCTCAACCGACTCCCCTACAGCCTTACTCGCTGCAAAATGAACTACTCCGGCAAACGCATGCTTTTCAAATAATGTAAATAACGACTCCTTGTTATTTACATCATCTACAACAACCTCAATTTCACGATTAACAATTGATTCAATTCTTGATTTAACCTCAATTTTTGAATTGCTCAAATTATCAATAACCACTACATCAAAGCCTTCATTTATAAGTTCTACAACGGTATGACTTCCAATGTACCCTAGTCCGCCTGTAACAAGTATCTTTTTCGACATTTTGCTTTTCTTACAACGAAGCAAAAATAACAAAGTCTTGTGCGGTAAGCCTTTTCTTTGGTCGAATATTCCTTAAACTTATACCTCAGTTGTTTGTTAGATTTATTCAATAGCGGATATAAGCATTATTTTCGTGAACCAGAACGCTTAGCTTTGTTGCTCGTTCAGGATAAAAGATATAAACTACAACATACATAATGGCACCCAAAATAGAACTTCAAGATTTTTTTAGAAACTCAGAAAAGACGGCATTTAAAATTTCTCCGAATGGTGAATATTTGGCATACATGGCTCCTTATGAGAACCGAATGAACATTCATGTTCAAAAAATTGGAGAACAAGACATCCAAATGCTTACGCAAGAAACCGACAGAGACATCGCCGGATATTTTTGGGTGACAGATGACCGTTTGCTGTATTTGAAAGATGATGGCGGAGACGAAAATTTTGCACTTTATGGCGTTGATCGAAACGGTGAAAATCTCATTATGCTAACCGACCCTGGCGTTAAAATTCAAATAATCGATGACCTTGAAGATATTCCAGAATTTGTAATCATTGGGTCTAACAAACGCATACCTGAAATATTTGATGCGTATCGATTAAATGTAAATACCGGTGAACAAACTTTGATAGCTGAAAACCCTGGAAACATTAGCACATGGATGACCGATCACAATGGGAAGCTAAGAATCGCCTCAACTACAGATGGTGTTAATACCACATTAATGTATCGAGGAACAGAAGAAGAAAATTTTAAACCAGTTCTAACTACTAACTTCAAAGAAAGCTTTAATCCACAATTCTTTGATTTTGATAATGGAAGTGTGGTTTATGGCAGTTCTAATTTAGGAAGAGATAAAAGTGCTATTGTAAAGTTTGACATGGAGAAAGGTGAAGAAATCGAGGAACTTTTTTCAGATGATTACAACGATGTAGATGGACTTGGATACAGCAGAAAGAAGAAAGTAATAACAAGTGCCCGTTGGTATGGCGAAAAAGCTGAAAGACATTATTTCGACTCAGAATCAGAAGCTACTTACCAAGATTTACAAGCTAAACTTCCTGGTTACGAAGTTGCTGTCACTTCTGTCAATAAGGAAGAAAACAAGTACATCGTTAGAACTTATTCCGACAAAAGCAGAGGAGCCTACTATTTTTATAACAAGGATTCAAAGGCCCTTACAAAAATTGCAGAACTTAGTCCTTGGATGAACGAGGAAGATATGGCCGATATGAATCCAATCACCTACAAATCTAGAGACGGCTTAACTATTCATGGATATCTGACATTGCCAAAAGGTATTGAAGCGAAAAATTTACCTGTTGTCATTAACCCACACGGTGGCCCTTGGGCACGAGACTATTGGGGTTTTAACCCAGAGATACAATTCCTAGCAAATAGAGGTTATGCTGTTTTACAAATGAACTTTAGAGGCAGCATCAGTTACGGTAGAGAATTCTGGGAAGCAAGCTTCAAACAATGGGGTCAGACCATGCAAGATGATGTTACCGATGGTGCAAACTGGCTGATTGAACAAGGAATTGCAGATGCAAATAGAATAGCTATCTATGGTGGAAGTTACGGTGGTTATGCCACTTTAGCTGGACTAACATTTACTCCTGATCTCTATGCATGCGGTATTGACTATGTTGGAGTCTCAAACCTTTTTACCTTTATGGAAACCATTCCGCCTTATTGGACCCAGTTCTTAGAGATGCTGTATGAAATGGTAGGACATCCCGAAACCGATGCGGAAATGCTTGCCGCTTATTCCCCATCCTTGCAGGCTGAACGAATTACAGCCCCTCTTTTTATTGCTCAAGGGGCTAATGATCCTCGAGTAAAAAAATCAGAAAGTGATCAAATGGTTGAGGCAATGAAAGAAAGAGGTGTAGATGTAGAATATTTGGTGAAAGACAACGAAGGTCATGGTTTTCATAATGAAGAAAATCGATTTGAGTTCTATGAAGCTATGGAACGATTCTTAGGAAAACATATGAATCCTGCTCAGGCGGTTATGAAGTAAATTGTCGACACATCGACACTGAGGCTTATAAAGTTTAAGGTGTGTATAGTTAATTTGTGAATTAATACCGATGAAAAACTTAAGGAGTCTTTGGACACTGACTTTCATTTTACCCTCACTGCTAGCATTAGCACAAGCTCCAACTGCAAAGTTCAGCTTCTCAAATGCCTGTGAGATGGCTCCTGTGAGTTTTGTCGACGAATCTTTTCAAGGATCAAACCCCATTGTTGAGTATTCTTGGGATTTTGGCGACAATAGCAATTCAGATACTTCATCCCTCAAAAATCCAAGCTACACTTTCGATCAACACGGCAGCTATTGGGTAAAACTTGTTGTAACCAATAACCTTGGATTTTCGGACTCGATTAGCAGAAACATCATTGTTCATGCAAAACCGCAAATTGAAGTTGACATCACAGTTCCCTGCTTCCCATTTGCTATTCAACTGATCGATAACAGCACCCTAGCTGAAGGCACCATTGTTTACCGTGAATGGAGTATAGATGGTACAACAAATGCAAATGCAGCATATTCCCACGCACCTGCTTTGGTTGGAACCTATGCAATCAATCTAGACTTAGAGTCTGATAAATCTTGCTCGGCAAATTATAAAGACACGATAGAATATACCTACAAACCTGTAATAACGTTTACCCCTGCTCACCCAGCATTTTTATGTGAAGGAAAATCTGTTGAATTGGAGGTTGCAGGAGCTTCAGACTATTTGTGGGATAATGGCACTAGCCAAACCTCAAGAATAATAATACAGGAAGGAACTTATTCAGTGGTTGGCACCAATAGCAATGCATGCTTTACCGAAGATAGCATTGAAGTTAGAGAGAAGCCAAACCCTATTGCTGAAGCAGGAGAAAAGAAAGTAATTAATGTTGGAGAATCCATCAAACTTGATGGATCAGGAGGTCAAAGTTATAGTTGGAATCCAAGTTTATCGCTTTCAGATACTAGCAAAGCCGATCCAATTGCCAATCCTACTGAAACTACAATGTACAGACTGACCGTTTGGAATGAGTTTGGCTGTTCAGATCAAGACTCAGTTGTAGTCAAGGTAATCCAGGATATTATTCCCGTTCATAACTTCATCTCGCCAAACAACGACGGCAAGAATGATGTTTGGGACCTGAGAGATGTCCCAAATATTGATAGTGCTGAAGTATTTGTCTTTAACCGTTGGGGCTGGGAAGTATTTCATTCTGAGCAATACGACCATCAATGGGACGGAAACTTCAAGGGAAGCATTCTTCCTGATGGCACGTATGTATACATCATCAAGTTTTACAATCCGGATCTTGGAGTGCTAAAAGGCAGCCTAGAAATAGCCAGAAAACAAACATGGTAAGAGCTCAACTAAGATATCTCTTGTGTTTGATTGTAGTTGTTACATCCATTGCAACTGTGGCCCAACAAATCCCCTTGTACAGCCAGTACTACTTCAATCAATTTATTTACAACCCTGCTCAGACCAGCATTGGAACTGAAATTAGTGCCAGCTTAATTGGAAGGCGCCAATTTTCTAGCCTAGCTCGACCCATCGAAACCAAAGCATTTGCATTTCAAGCAAGGTCACAAGCAGCCCGAAGTGCATTTGGCCTGTACGCACATCAAGATCAACAAAACTGGACAACCAACAATAGTATTCAGGCTAGTTATGCCTACCATATTCCTTTAGGTAACTACAAAACGCTTAGCTTCGGAATTGGGATTGCAGCCATAAATCAGCGATTTAATCAGGAAGATTTTCATTTAATAGATCCAACGGATCCGAGTTTTACAGCCTTAATAAATCAGAACGGCACCTATATCGACGGGAATGCTGGAGTTCAAATGGACTTTGGAAACTTTCAAATGGGACTATCCAGTCTCCAGATCTTGAATGAGAATGCTTCTTATGTCAACTCAAGTCTTCCAAGTTTACATAACCTTGCCCAGCACTGGATGTTCAACATGAATTACTCCTTTGACTTAGGAAATGAAGTTAGACTCGACCCCTACCTCCTATATCGTAAAACTTTTGGTGCTCCAGGGCAAACAGACTTGAATTTAACCTTAAACTGGAAAGAAAAGTGGTACGCGGGAATAGCTTATAGAGATGGGATGTCGTTTTCGAGCATGTTAGGCATCAACATTGCCCAAAGTATGACGATAGGTTACGCCTACGATATCACCACGCACTATCAAAAAAGTCAACTCGGAAATACGCATGAAGTGTTGTTAAGATGGCAACCACGTAGGAAAACAAAAGATGTTCAAAGTGACAGTATAGTAATTCCTGCTAAACCTGATGTGACAGCTGCGGATACTATTGAGGTTGAAGAAGAGGTTATAGCCGAAACGATTATCAAAGATACGATAGTAGATTCAGTTAGTGACAAAGAGATTATTGACGTGGTAGAAGCTGACACTGTACAAGTGGATACCCCAATTAAGATCATAGAACCTGAGTTGCCCAAAGACTACTATATCATTGCGGGTTCGTTTGTATTTGAAAGCTCAGCAAGCACCTATGTGCAACAGCTAGAAGCTAAGGGAATTGAGTCGTTCATACTTAAGAGCTCCGAGCGTTTTTACGTTTGTGTCGGAAAACTAGATTCGAAAGATGAAGCACTGGCTGAACTTGAGAATTTATCTGATACAGGACTTGCCTTGTGGATTAAAGCTATTTTGAGGTAAGCTCCATTTTATAGTGTTTTATGTTTGCCTCTTCAAACATATCTCCCACAGCAACAAAGCCATATTTTTTGTAAAAATCAACAACTTGAATTTGTGCATGCAGGTAGATGTATTGATTAAGATCTACTTGATCAAGTGTGGCCATTACCAATGCTTTTCCTACACTTTTATCACGATGAGATTTCAGCACAGCAAAGCGTTCTAGTTTAATTCCTTTGTCGGTATTCCTAAAACGACAGGTGCCAACAGGGTAATCATTGTATAAGGCAAGCAAGTGCGTACTTGATGTTTCAAACTCATCGTATTCTTCTGCTTCATCCACTTTTTGTTCTTCAACAAACACCTCCCTTCTTATCTTAAAAATAGCCTCAAGTTGCTCGTTTGAGTTAGCAATTATTACTTTTAAATTTTTGCTCATCAAAGACAAAGGTAGGTAATAAAAAAAATGTAATTTTGCGGCCTTATCGAATAAAACTAATATGAGTAACAACGTTGTAAATCTTTTAGGTGCAGAGGGAGAAGCATTGCTTTCGCACCAGTGTAAAACAATAGACAAAAGTAGATTAGCCTTACCATCTTCAAACACTGTTTTTGACATGTTTGGCAACACCAATCGAAATCCTCAAGTACTAAGAAGTTTGCAACAACTTTATGGCACAGGAAGACTTGCAGATACTGGTTACTTATCAATACTTCCCGTAGACCAAGGTATTGAGCACAGTGGCGGTGCAAGTTTTGCTCCAAATCCAGATTACTTTGATCCAGAAAACATCATCAACCTTGCAATTGAAGGAGGATGTAATGCAGTGGCTTCAACTTATGGAGTGTTAGCTGCTAATTCTAGAAAGTATGCTCACAAAATTCCTTTTGTAGTTAAGATTAACCACAATGAGTTCATCAGCTATCCAAATACCTTCAAACAAATCATGTTTGGAACAGTTGAAGAAGCTTGGAATCTAGGAGCTGTGGCAGTTGGTGCTACTATTTACTTTGGTAGCGAAGATTCTGAAAGACAAATAGTTGAAGTTGCTGAAGCTTTTGAAAGAGCTCACGAGTTGGGTATGGCAACCATTCTTTGGTGCTACACAAGAAACAGTAGTTTCAAAGTAGACGGAGTTGACTATCATACTGCTGCTGACCTTACAGGTCAAGCAAATCATATTGGTGTTACTATTCAAGCAGATATCATCAAGCAAAAACTTCCTGAACTAAACGGTGGATATAACGCAACTAAGCACGGTAAAACGCATCCTAAAGTTTATTCAGAGCTTTCTTCAGACAATCCTATTGATTTGACCAGATACCAAGTGGCAAACTGCTACATGGGTAAAATTGGTTTGATTAACTCTGGTGGAGCTTCTGGCGAGAACGACCTTGCTCAAGCTGTTAAAACTGCAGTGATCAATAAAAGAGCTGGTGGCTGTGGACTTATTTCAGGAAGAAAAGCCTTCCAAAAACCTTTAAACGAAGGAATTGAAATTCTTAATGCTATTCAGGATGTATATCTTGACAATAGCATTACCATTGCATAATTTTAATACATTTGCTTTTAAACAATGAGTTGGTTTAAGCGCGTAAAAGACGGAATCCTTACCAAAACACAGGATAAAAAACCTACGCCAGACGGTTTATGGTATAAGTGTGGTGAGTGTAAGGAACCAACAAGCACAAAGGAATTTGAACACAACCTTTGGGTTTGTCCTCACTGCAACAATCACGGTCGTATCGGGTCTAAAGAATACTTCTCTATCCTATTTGATGATGGGAAGTTCAAGGAAATGGATGCCGATATGATTTCTGGAGATCCTTTAGAATTTGAAGATACAAAAACATACCCATCACGACTTGAGAATTCGATTCGAAAAAGTGGCTTAAAAGACGCAGTTCGTACGGCTACCGGACGAATCAATGGTCTTAAAGTTTCGATGGCTGTTATGGATTTTAGCTTTATCGGTGGATCGATGGGATCGGTTGTAGGAGAAAAAATTGCTCGAGCAATAGACAAGGCATTGGAATTGAAGATTCCGATGATTATCATATCAAAAAGTGGTGGAGCTAGAATGATGGAAGCAGCATTTTCGTTAATGCAGATGGCCAAAACTTCAGCTAAGCTTGCACTACTAAATGAAGCTAAACTTCCTTACATCTCAATTTTAACAGATCCTACTACCGGAGGGGTTACCGCATCTTACGCTATGTTAGGCGATATAAACATTGCAGAGCCTAAAGCATTAATTGGTTTTGCTGGTCCTCGTGTAATTAAAGAGACCATCGGAAAAGACCTTCCAGAAGGCTTCCAAAGGTCAGAATTTTTACAGGAGAAAGGATTTGTTGACTTTATTGTGGAACGTAAGGATATGAAGCAAAAATTATTTGAAGTCTTGTCTATATTTGGAGTACACAAACGTCCACACAAAACCGAATCAACTAAATAATAAATAGAAATGAATTTCCCAGAGAACTTAAAATATACTAAAGAGCACGAATGGGTTGCCATCGAAGGCGATGTTGCAACTATTGGAGTAACCGAATTTGCACAAAGCGAGCTAGGTGATATTGTATTTGTTGAAATTGAAACCGAAGGCGAAACACTTGGTAAAGATGAGGTGTTTGGAACAATTGAAGCAGTTAAAACTGTTTCTGACCTTTACATGCCTTTAAGCGGTGAGATAGTTGAGGTAAATGCAGACCTAGAAGATGCTCCTGAGTCTGTTAACGAATCTCCTTACGAAAACGGCTGGATGGTAAAAATCCAAATGTCTGACGCTTCTGAAGCTGACGATTTAATGGATGCAGCTGCTTATCGTGAGATGATTGGCCAGTAAGACGATGAGCTTCACTAGAGCTCATTTCATTGCACTTTTTTATTCCCTCTTTTTGGCAACCAGCTTATTGTTGCCAGCTTCTGCTTTTCGAAAATTTACATTTACCAGCTTATTTGAACTGGATAAATTGATTCATTTTGTCATGTTTTTTCTATTCTCCAATTTCTGGCTTCTTGCCATTGCTCAAAAGAAAATTGTAGAAAAGAAGCACCAAATCGCTGTTTTAATAATCGGAATTGTCTATGGCTTCACTCTCGAATCGCTGCAAAGCATTGGTTCTTTGGAACGTAGCTTCGAGTTTGGCGACCTAATTGCAAATACGCTAGGAGCCATTGTAGGCGTTATAAGTGTTAAGGTGGCGTTAAATTTTGTAACGTTCCTAAAAAAGTATTTACCTTTTATGCATAAACTGTATAAATGAATAAATATTTAAGTTAAATTTGAAATTGCATAATTATGGAAGTAAAAAAGAGTTCACAAGCAGAAGTTAAAAACAAACGTTTTGACTTCTTTCTTATTGGAATGTCGTTGTCTTTGCTTCTAGTTCTAGGTGCTTTTTCGTATAAAGTTTACGATAAAAGTGATTCAGGACTTGAAAACATTGTTGTAGAAGAAGACATCGTAGTTATGGAGAACACGGTACAAGAGAAAAAACCACCTCCACCACCTCCTCCACCAGAGATTGAGGTTGTAGAAGATGATGTTGAGATAGACGAAGACAATCCAGAGATTGACGATTCTGAAATGGATCAAGACGACGCTGTCGACGATTACGAAAATGAGGAAGAAGAAGAGCCTGAAGAAACCAATGAGGTTTTTGAAATCTTCGATGTATCGGAAAAAGCTACGTTCAAAGGCGACGAAACGGATCAAGAACTGAGAAAGTTTATCGCAGAAAACATTGAATATCCAGCTATGGCCCTTGAGAACGATATGGCCGGTACCATTAATGTAGTATTCGTTGTAACGAAGAAAGGTACTATTCGCGATATCGGAATCTTAGGAGCTAAAAAAGGATTTGGATTAGAGGAAGAAGCAATTCGAGTTATCAGAAAAACCTCGGGTATGTGGAAACCAGCTAAGCAAAGAGATAGAAGTGTTGACATGCGATTTAGAATGCCGGTTAAATTCCAGATATTCTAATCGATATAACACCAACAAAAAAGCCGACTCGAAAGAGTCGGCTTTTTTTATGCCACAAACATTGATCACTAACATTAACCTCCTAGCATTAACCCTTTAACCAACCATTGACCCCCTATAAACCCCTAAGCCTCAAGTTTTCCTTCTTCGCTGCTGCGATCAATTAGTTTCTCAGGCAGTGACTTTGTAGCCTTAATGCCTAGTTTCTTTAAGTCTTCTGTTTTCTTAACCAGGTTGCCTCTGCCATCTGTTAATTGGTTCATGGCCTTTCGGTAGCCTTGTTGAGCATCTTCCATCTTCTTTCCTACTCCAATTAGTGTATCGACGAATCCTACAAATTTGTCATACAATGCCCCACCTTGTCGAGCGATTTCAAGAGCATTTTTATTCTGAGCATCTTGTCTCCATATAAAAGCAACGGTTTTAAGTGTAGCAAGCAATGAGTTGCTTGAGACCAGTACAATGTTCTTTCTTAACGCAAAATCAAACAATTCTGGATCTTCTGTCATGGCCATCCCCAACGCACTATCAATTGGCATGTACATTATTACGTAGTCAGGAGAGGTTACCCCGTGTAATTCTGCGTAGTTTTTACTGCTTAAAGATGTCACGTGGCGTCGTACACTTTGAACGTGTTGCTTGATGGCATCATCTGCCTCCTCTTTTTCTTCGGCTGCGAAGTAGTTGGCATATGCTACAAGACTCACCTTGCTGTCTATAATCAAGTTTTTATCGTCTGGGAGTAGAATGATATAATCTGCCCTAAAATTAGCGTCCTCGCCCTCTAAAAACACCTCTTTGCGGTAGTGCTTCTCTTTCTCTAACCCAGCCGCTTGTAGAATACGTTCGAGGCTATTTTCTCCCCAGTTTCCTTGAAGCTTTTTATCTCCTTTTAATGCTGAAGTTAGATTTTTAGCCTCATCACTAATCGACTTATTTAAATCTTTTAAACTATTAATTTGTTCTTTAAGACTTTGATTCTCTTTGATGTTCTCTTTGTGGGTATCATCTACCTTCTTTTCGAAGCTTTCAATCTTCTCCTTAAAAGGATTTAGCATGGCTTTAAGCTTCTCTTCGTGCTTGTCTTGAATCTCTTTGCTTTGGTGGGATACTATTTTGTTAGCGATATTTTCAAACTCTTTAGTCAGCTTGTTATTTACATTCTCGAGTTCTTCTTTTTGTTCTTTTAACTTGATATTGGCATGATTAAGCTCCGCCTCGGTTCGCACCAATTGATCTTTCACCGCTTGATACTCAATGCGTTGTTGAGTAAGTGCGTGGTCTTGTGTGCTCGCATCATTTTTAAGCTCTGCAATACGTTCTCTATTGCTTTTAAGTACAATAAAATTAAACACAGCCCAAGTAACTGCGATTCCAACCAAGAGTGCTAATGTGACAAAGATTAACGGGTTATCCATTGATAATTTTTATATCCAAGTGTTAAAACGCAAGGTATGGTAATCGTTAGAATAATCCATAAAAGAATTAATTATTCAATTAATAATGTGTGCGTAACAACAATTCCCCGTCAAACATTATTATTTGATTATAGTTTGGATTGTTCAGTATAAATCTCAAATAGAGAAGATAGTAATATGGAGAATAACATGTTTCAAAACCTGACTCCATTTGGCATTCAAACTGAAACTTCAAACGTGAACTCTTTCTAGAGCCGATGGGCAAAACCGAAGCCTGACAAAATGTACTTTTTCTTCTTGAATTAATGCTATCAGGGAAAATAACGATTTTCTCTATGATGCACCCTTGTTGCTTCACCCTATTTGTATCATACAACATCAGATGGAATTCAAGGTAGCCCCCATACAGGCTGCAATAATATGGATTGAGATTGTAGAGCTTAATAGCACTGGTATCTAACCATTTTGTAACATTTGTGAGGAAATCTATAGTCGTGTCGTAGTTTGACAAAATTTGATCTACCAACAAAGCTGTACGTATGTCTTTTTCAACATATCTACCGTCAAATTTTAGTTTGAGCTGCTCAGCATAAATCTGCTCAATAAGGGTATCACAATAAAACGAATCTTCTAAAATTTTCTCAAACTCAGCATAGATTGGATCTACTTGCGCCTTACAAGTTGAAGTCACAAGTCCAATTAAAAGTATAAGAACACCCTTGAATTTCATAATCAACCGTAAAGATATCCCATTTCAAAGCAAAAAAAACCCTCCTCATAAAAATGAGAAGGGTTTATTTATCTATTAACCAGTGTTTATTCTTTGATCAATTTGTAAGTGTACAATGTATGTTTGGTGTTAACCACAACCACATACTGCCCTGTTTCAAGGCTCGAAACGTCGATGGTATTAACTCCAGATTTAACATCTTGTAGTTCACCTACTTTCTTACCCTCAAGCGAGTATACCGCTATGGTAGCATCTTCGATTAGAATATCGCTTAAACTCACGTTTACAACATCAGCAGTTGGGTTTGGATATACCTTCACCGCGTCTACTTTTTCACGTGCTAAGCTGATAATATCTGAATACGATACTTCTCCATTGAAGTCAACTTGCTTAATTCTGTAGTAAATCTTTTGTGCATCAATTCTTGAAGCTTCTTCATCAGTATAGAAGTAGGTAGAAATTGAAGTTGTGTTTCCATTTGCTTCTACTTTATCCAATGCAACAAAGTCTACATTGTTAATGCTTCGCTCTACTTCGAAGTATGCATTGTCTTTTTCTTGAGCAGTTTGCCAAATTAGCTCTGCATTGTTTCCAACCCATGAACCATTAAATGCTAACCACGATACTGGAACCGGAGTTGGATCAAACAGTGTTTGACCTAAGGTACCACCTGAGAAACTCGACAAACCGTTAAACTGAACATAGTTCTTTCCGTTTCCTTGATCAACCCATGGAGTACCATCAGTTGAACCAACACCTGTAGCGTAATTTGGTGCAGCTACAAGCAAGGTTGTTAAATCATCACTGTTTCGAACAGAGTCAACTATAATATCGTTTTCTAAGAAACTAATTCCACCTCCTTGGTTCGCTTTAAACCAAGTACGTGTAGTTTGAAAATCTGAATTCAACGCATCAAGCGAATCCATTACAGTGATAAAGTCTGCTAAATCATCCGGCTCGAAATAAAATTTAATGTCCATATCACCGTTTGGTTGAGCAAGCGTTACCACATTCCAATCGTAAGGCATTACGGCATTGAATGAATCTGTACCCTGAGCTATACGATCATAAACACTAGCCTTTCTAATCTCAACGTAATCGATTACGTTATCAATTGGCAGGGTGTTTCCACTTGTTAAACTATTTCTAACTGCAAACATCAATGCATTCGGGTCAGCAGAGTTGTAGTAGTAATACCAGCCGTTGGCATCTGCACTTGTTCTAGTATCCGCAGTAATTACATCGTTACCATCAGAATCTTTGCTCGACATACCCGTAGTATCCATTTCAGAGAACGGATAACGAACAATACTTGGGAAATCTACGTGGAACGAGTCAATCATACACGGACTACTTCCACTTAGGTTTTGAACGTAAACGGTAGTATCATCACCTAATGTCATGGTGATGCTTCTTGTAGTTGCTCCTGTGCTCCATACGTATGGACCTTCTGGCCAACTTGCCGTTAATGTTACTGTACTATCAGTCAGAACATGAATAGAATCATAATCAGTGTCTTTTAAGATTTGGAAATAGTCAGTAGTATCTCCATCATCTTCTAGGTACCAGTAGCTTAATTTGTTGTCGTTTACTTCAACATATACCGAACCGTAAGTATTCCAGTTTACCTTCATAACTGGGTGGTTAATAGCATAGCTTCCTCGCTTACTACTACTACCGGCAGTACAATAAATTGCACCATCACCAGCGTCAGCACCAGTTGTTACTTTTTCATATGCACAATCGTTGGTTAGGGTACCAGATCCTGGCATTCTTCCGTAACCTCCATCAATATCGTGCGTTGCACTGCTGTACGTACCCGAAGTACCAAAATGTCCTTTTACCAACTTTGAACGCTCATAAGAGTGGCTATGTCCAGACATTGTTAAATCTGCACCATAACGCTCCAATAGCGGTAAGAAGTTTTCTCTAAACTTAACGTGCTCTGTTTCTGTATCTGAATTGTGTGACCCTTTAGTATATGGACCTTGGTGAACAATTACAACTGTCCAATCCATCGTATTTTGTTGTAAGTCACTTTCGCACCAAGACCACATTGAGCTTGTTGCTGAGTCAAGGTCTTCTTCCTCCGCATTTATTGAGATGAAGTGAACATTACCATAATCAAAAGAGAAGTATGATTCTGTTCCTGAGGCTAATCCCCCTCCTTCTCCATTGGTAGGGAAGTCATAAATCTGGTAGTATGGTGTTGTTTCTGGTGTTGAAATCGAGTGTGCAGATACATAACGCACCTCGTGATTACCAACACAAGAATACATAGGAGTATTTCTTAAAACAGAATCGAGTTGTGTTTCAAACAACTGATTTTGGAATTCATTATCTGTTCCATTGTTGTAGGCATTATCTCCTAGCATAAGAATCAAATCCATGCTATCTCTAAATCCACTATTAATAAATGTACTGTGTACACCTGTTTGGCCTGCACCTACTTGACCTTGATCACCTAAAATCCAGAAACCAACGGTACCCGAAACATCTCCTGGGGTCGGAGCAGTTTTAAAGAAGTATGTACTGTCGTGTCTTCCAACCGTATCTGAACCTGTACTTAGGTGGTAGAAATATTTTGTGTCTGGTGTAAGACCAGAAATGGTTATGCTATGTTCTGAAGTAGCCCCAGAGCTATCCACAGAAGAACTGTAAGTACCGTGTGTTGTTCCGTACTTTACAGAACTGGTTGAGGGTACATCTGTTCTCCAACGCACAATTACAGTACTATCTGTCGTATTTTGGATATAAGGACCTCTAGTAATAGAAGGAGTAACTTGATCTAAAGTTTCAAATCGTAAATCAAAACCAATATCACTACTTGTTCCATTTACTTGATGTACCTCTGCTGCAATAACATTTTGTCCTTGGTGAAGGGTAGAAGGTGCTACTACTGCCCTATTCCAAGCTCCTTCGTCGGCTCCTCCTATCGTTTGATTCGCATAATCGCTAAAACCAATAGTTCCGGCTGCAAGTCCATCTCTAACTACTTCCTCGCCGTTTACGTAGATGATAATACCATCGTCACGAACGTAATCGATATCTAAATAGGTAACTACACTTGTATCAGGAATGTTGAATGTTGTTCTAAAGTATGCGGTTGGGTATACTGTAGAAATCGTGGTAGCTTTAGTACGGCCATCGATTGTACCGTAGCCCAATAAAGAAGGACCATTGCTCCAAGATGCCACACTGTAACTGGTGTCGTCGTTCCAGGTACCGGTTGGTAAAGAGCCAGCATCCCAGTAATCCCAGTTATCGCCAGAATTAACAACGTAGTTTGAAGGAGGATTTAAAACCATCTCAAGGTCAAACGCAAGGTCAGAGCTTGTTGCGCTTGCATTGTGCACTTCGACTGCAACATAGTTTTTTCCTGCAACAAGGTAGGTAGTAGGAATTGTTACTGTGTGATAGTCTCCTTCATCAGAGCCACCTGCCGCAGATGTAGCATAAGTTGTATAATCCCAAGTTCCTGGCATCTCATAGTCGTATACCTCATTTCCGTTAAGGTATATAACAAGACCATCATCGATCATCATACTGATGGATATATCTTGGTAGTTGGTATTTGCAATATTGAAGCTATCTCTAAAATACGTGGTTGCATTGTTATTGATAGAATTGGTATTGAGTGTTCCTCCGGTGATTGAACCATAACCTAATGGAGCTTGGCCTGTACTCCAAGTTCCATCGTTAAAGGTAGTGTCTTTCCATGAAGTACCTTGATTAGAACCATCGTCTAGATATTTCCAATCAGCTTCTTTGGCAATAACCGTGGTTTGTGCCTGAGTGTAGTTTGCAGAAATTAAACCCATGCAAACGCCGAATAATAATAGGTAATTTTTCGTCATTGAACTATCCGTTAATTTTTTGAATTGATTTGTTAATGTTATTAGTGAGGGTTTTTATGTATGTCGTATTCTTATGATTGCGAGGGAGTCTGTCAATTGAACTTTTAGCCTTATTGAAGTAGTTCATCGCCATATCCGATTCACCTTTTTGCAGGTAAACCGTTCCAAGAAGGTATTCCCAGTACTCTTTGCGTTTTAGTGTTGGGATTTTCTCTTCACACAGAACTTGAGCTTTGTCATAGTCTTTAAACTGCATAGCTAAGTCAACATATGCCTCTTGGATAACCAAGTCGTATGGAAGTCTTTTTTTAGCTATTTCCAACCAATATTTTGCTCGTTCATAATTGGTTTTATCAGCATAAAGCACATAATTTTTTACAGTAATGAAGTAATGTGTATTGGGCTTAGTATGATGAGGATATGCTGCTTCGGCATAGTGAAGTGCACTATCAGACTCAAAGAGTTTATCAAATATTTTTGCTTTGAGCAAGTAACACTCGGCTACGTTTAGATTCTGTTTTTGGAAAGAACTGACTGAAGCCAATGCGGCATAATAGTGATCAAACTCATAGAAAAGTTCGGCAACCAGAAAGTCAATTGTTTTTAGGTTTGGGTTGATATTTCGTGCGGTTTGATAGTCTGCAAAGCTTCTATCAAAGTCACGATCTATCTTGTAATAGCCTGCTCGTTCAACATATAAATTAGGATCATACGGCTTTTTTTCAATCCGTTTAGTAACGTCTTGAATTTTCTCATGAATAGGCCCATGTGCACTTAAATTTAGGCACACGCATAGAAAGACATATACAAAAAAGTATTTACGTAGTAGTATCAGCATAACAATCAAACCCCATTGATTGCAAAGCAAATATAAAGATTTTAGAGGTAATACACAAAAATGTCTGAGGTTCAGGACCTTTACAAAATATTAGACAACAATATCTTAGAACCGTTTAAAACTGCCTAATCACGGTAGCTTAAACGGTCTCGAATTGAGCCATCGCGACTATGGATTATGACATCGGCGTGATGTCTTTTGGCGATGGTTTTAGCCTTTCGAATAGCTGTTTCTTGCTTTCTATGCTTGGATGTATAGCGTTTATTTCCTTCTCTTTTCACGGCCCATTTCCCTTCATAGGGCACTACATGTTGGTGCCAAGTACGTGGGGTGGTTTGAATACCTTGTTGTTTGGCAATTGACTTTATCACCTTTTTCAGTAAATCAATCCAAAACTTGGCTTCTGTGATTTTCGCCATATATCGCTCAAAAATAAACAATTTTCATATCATCACACAAAATGCTAACATGTTCATTTTCAACGATTTTACATAGTTGAACCCGTGTAAATACTTATAAACGCTTGTAAGTGTTTAAAGCGACGTGGTCAGCAAGCCGGCCATTCTATTTGTACCACAATTTCATAATAAAATTAACAAATGAATGCACTTAGAAACAATGTACAACTGATTGGAAACCTTGGAAACTCACCGGAGCTAAAAACCTTAGACAGCGGCTCAAAACGTGTTAAGTTTAACATGGCCACAAACGAATCTTATACCAATCTGAAAGGAGAAAAAGTAACTGAAACTCAATGGCATAACATTATTGCTTGGGGCAAAACAGCCGAGCTTATGACCGAACTGCTTGATAAAGGCAAGCTAGTGCTCGTCTCCGGAAAAATAACTTCTAGAACCTACGAAGACAATGAAGGCATTAAGCGTATTATAACAGAAATAGTGGCCAGTGAGTTTTTGCTGCTCAGCCCTAAAAGTGAAAATATTCCTTTTTAGAAGGGATTATCGTTTATCCCAAAATTTGAGCGGTGTGATCTTTGGTCTTCACCTTAGCAATCACCTCCTGAATTTTACCGTTTTCATCGATTACAAAAGTGGTACGCACAACCCCCATGTACTTTCTGCCATACATGCTTTTTTCTGCCCAAACGCCATAATTGTTGCATACCGCCTTCTCAGTATCGGCTAAAAGGTCAAAAGGAAGATCATACTTTGCAATAAATTTTTGGTGCTTAGCTTCGGTATCTGGACTTACACCTAAAATGGCATAACCTTCTTTTAACAATTGGTCATAATTGTCTCTTAAATTACAAGCTTCTGCTGTACATCCGGGGGTGTCGTCCTTAGGATAAAAGTACAACACCAATTTCTTTCCTGCGTAGTTAGACAAACTAACTTTTTCTCCATTTTGATTTACTCCATCAATGCTCGGAGCCATATCTCCTACTTGCGGTACTGCCATGGTTCAAAACAAATAAAAAAGAAGGAATTTCAATCTCTTTTTTTAAAGTTTGATGGTGTTGGTATATTCAGCTCGATTATTCTTAGAATCTATAACCACTAATTTGAAGTCGTAGCTACCCGGTTTTATCCAATTTGGAATTTGTCCCCAAACAGTGTTGGTCTTTGGTTCATACTCTGCAAGAATCCACTTATCATCAAGAGAACAGATAATTTGAGCTACACCGCTTAAGTTGTCTGATACCTTAAACTTATAATTTTTACCAAATCGAACCACACGAATGCTCGGCGGCTTAGAGTCGTGGGTGATAGCATATTGCCCAAGTGATCGGGTTTTAAACTTTAGGGTATTTCCACTGAGCTCACCTCCTTCGTAATAGATTCGGCTTCCACTAAAGCTGACCGCACATAACTTACTCCCATACTTCTTCATCTCTTCACTTACCGAATAACTTACGTGAATATAAGTATGCAACGGCGTGTAAGGAAAGTGCAGTTGAAGGGTTTCACTTAACATATTTGCCTTCTTAGCCTTAATACCCGTTTTGAAATCTAAATCGTGATAAATGGCAGCCGATGGAATTGAAATATTCCAGTTTCCGTTTTTAACACTGCCTCCCTTACTTTTCTTAATTCGGACCTTGCTGTCGTAAGTGCCTACATCTGCAAGAGCAAGCTTCTTTCCTGTAGAATCTCCAACCAGAATCATTTGCACAGAATCTATCAATCCAATAAAGTCTTGAACATATAGATTTACGGCTACTGTGTCTCCTTGTTGCAGCCATATTTCAGCATTCTTATTCTGCTTATAATAGGGCAAAGGATTATACTTCTCCTTAAAGAGCCTGATGTAAGTTAATCCAGTTTTGAATTTCAGATAAGGGTCTGTGTGTGTGTTGATATACCGGCCTTTGGTAAAGTCAAATTTTTCGATTTGGTATTGATATAACAATTCACCATTTGCGGTTACCCAACAATAATTCAACCCTAACCTGTTGTTATAATCCGTGAAATAGTCGTCTGTTCTTAACCCAAAACTATAAGTACCTGGCTTCAATTGTAATGTTTGATACCCTTTTAGATATGCAGATTTACGAGGCAATACAAGATAGGGATAGTTACCCTTGGCATACAGAGCTTCACGGTCTTTCAAATAAACTCCTACATTCTTAATTTGTGGTTTAATAACATCGCGCACATCAAGCCCGTGCATTAGCGGGTTGGTCGCCTTTCCATTTCTGTCTCTAATCTCAAAATGCAAATGAGGTCCACCGCTCCCACCAGTGTTTCCACTAATAGCAAATGGTTTCCCTTTATAAACCTTAATCTCGCCCGCTTTTGGAAAAAGTTCAATTTCAAATTTCCTTTGCTTGTATTGGGCTTCTTTTACATAATTGGCCAATGCCCCTTTAAACTGTTGAAGGTGTCCATAAACGCTGGTAAAGCCATTGGGATGCCTTATATAAACCACTCTACCGTAGCCATAAACACTTACTTTTACTCTTTCTACATAGCCGTCAGCAGCTGCGAGTACTGGCCACCCTTCATGTCCACCTGTTCGAATATCCAGTCCTCCATGAAAATGATTACCTCGCAACTCACAAAAAGTTCCTGATACTTTAATTGCACTGTCAAATGGATTTCTAAAGTAATTCTGTTTATATGGATTCTTGTTTCGAGCAAAACTAAATGGAGCCTGAATTACCTCAATCTTCTTTGGTATGTCTTCTGCATCATTTTCCAGTTCGTTCAACACGACCTCTGCTGTATCGTCAAAATCTTCAGAAGTATCGCCCTCATCAACAGGGTTGTTTTTACATGTGGCAAACAGCGACAAGACTCCAGCCAAAATCAGGAAATAGTAAAAGTTTTTTCTTTTCAATTGAATCAAATAAAAAGCAAAATTACGCCCATTGCTGTCGCGAGTTATTAAGATTTAAACACAGAATTTTAGGTTGTAGTAAATCATTGAAATCCTAATGAATTTGGAGATTAAAGAATGTTCACTATATTTAACTATATGGCAATTGATAATTATTTTACCATTATTTTGATAATTTGACTATCTGCTTTTGTTTAACAATTAATTGATACAATTTGTATGAAAAGACCAAGCTTCACCATCAATCAAAACAACTTCGGATTTGAACTCGCCTTGTTGAATTCTGACCAATTTTTAGTGTTGAAATCTAAAAAGTTTCCGAATTACAAATCGTGTGAGAAATTTTTAGCCACCTTAAAAGTTCACATGTGTTTTCATGCCAACTTTTGTAGGACAAAAAACATTTCTGGGAATTATGGCTTTGAAATACGAACCTGTTGGGATGAGTTAATCGCCACAAGCATTCAATATGCATCCAGAGAACTAAGAGAAGAAGCTATGCAAGAAGCTTTTGCTGCGAATAAGAATGCAATCTTTGTTCACAAACCACTAAACAGTCACAATCAAGAAGATCTTATGCTCAGCGCTTAGGGTATGAGCAAATCAAATGTATCTGAGATTTGCTGTCTTGTATAGTACTTGATTGAAACATGTAGAGGAATATCCGTTAAGGGTTGGTCGTTCGCATTTGTGGGTTCGTGCTCTATATCTTCCAAAACATCATACCCCTTAATCATGGTACCAAAAATCATATACTCCCCATCTAAAAATGGCAAGCCTGCCTCTTTGTTCACCACATAAAACTGACAAGCGTTCGATTTTTTTTCTGGGTTTCCATCTCTACCCATGCCCAAGGCACCATAATGATGATCTATGCTATCTACAAACTCCGGATCAAGCAGATAAGGTGAGTTCTCAAAATATTTTACAGAGTCTGGACATCCCCCTTGAATTACAAAATTCTCAATCACACGATTGAATGTAAACTGATCGTAGTGTTTTGCATTTGCCAATTCAATAAACTTTTGTTTGTGATTCGGCGTTTCGTCATAGAGCCAAAAAAACATTTCTCCCAGCCTTGTGTCTACATAGGCTACAGGATATTTCATTTCTTCAGTTGTTGGTTCATTGTCTTGACTTCCGCAAGCCAACATCATGAGCACAACTAAACTGGTCACAATTTTTTTCATGGTTATCTAATTTTAACGTTTAACACTTTTCGATCTTCAATAAAACCCTCTAATATATCTCCTGGATTTACTTTTCCTACTCCAGCAGGTGTTCCACTAAATATCAAATCTCCAATTTTCAAGGTGAAATACTGCGAACAATGCTCTATTATTTCGGGAACAGATCGCATCATCAGATTGGTATTGCCCTGCTGAACGATTTCACCGTTTCGTCTCAATGAAAAGTTCAAATTGTCTAAGTCATAGTCATCTACTGGCAAATATTCTCCCATTACGGCACTTTGATCAAATGCTTTGGCCTTTTCCCATGGCAATCCTTTTTCTTTTAACCTCGACTGAACATCACGAGCGGTAAAATCAATTCCCAGTGTAAACTCTTTAAAGTATTTGTGTGCAAACTTTGCTTCTATATTTTTACCTAATCGATTGAGTTTGACCACTATCTCGGCTTCAAAATGGATTTCATTGCTCCAATCTGGGATATAAAATGCATCGCGTTGCCTAAATACAGCAGAGTCTGGTTTCATAAAAATTACGGGTTCATCAGGAGTTTCATTGCCCAATTCTTTTATATGTTCCACATAATTTCTTCCTATACAAATGATTTTCATTTCCTTTGCAAAAGTAATCATATGCTAGACCCCACCGAACTACTATACGCTTATTCTAAAGGATACTTCCCAATGGCTGTTCCCGAGGAGGATAACGAGATTTTCTGGTTTAAGCCAGAGAAGCGGGGCATCATTCCTTTGGATAATTTTCACGTGTCGAAAAACCTAAAGCGATTGTACAACAAAAAGCATTTTGAATTGCGTATAAATTCTGACTTTGAAGGAACCATGAGAGGCTGTGCTGATCGTGAGGATACTTGGATCAGTGAAGACATCATAAAATCTTACACCAAACTTAATGAACTCGGCTATGCACTTAGTTTTGAAGCATGGCGTGACAACAAGTTGGTAGGTGGCCTATACGGAGTTACTTTGGGTAAAGCATTTTTTGGAGAAAGTATGTTTCATACTGAAACTGATGCAAGCAAAATTGCCTTGATGTTCTTGGTAGAATTCTTAATAGAGAACGACTTCAAACTTCTGGATACTCAATACATAAATGATCACCTTAAACAATTTGGTGCGATTGAGATCGAGAAAGACGAATATGATACGCTGCTTGAAGTAGCTTTAGAGTAAGTGCTTGATGGTTTGAATTTTTTTATTCGTCTCTTCCCACTCCGCTTCAGCATTTGATTCTGCTGTAATTCCTGCCCCGGCAAAAAGCTCAACTTCATTTCCATAAAAACGCATGCACCTTAGATTTACAAAGAAGGTTGCACTTTCTTTTCGGAGCACACCGGTTAAACCGCTATAAAAGCTTCGATTCATGGTTTCAAACTCTTGAATAAATCCAAAGCTAGTATCTCGCGGAAGTCCACAAACAGCACTCGTAGGTTGCATGTGCTTTAGCAATTCTAAAGCTTGTTCAGGAGTAGACGTCGAAGTATACGCCGTTTTAAGATGTTTTATGTTGTTAAACTTAGCTTCTTGTTTTTCAGATTTAGCAAAATTGCTTAGCCCAACCTTAATGAACTTCTCTTCAATAAATTGTTCAACCATGGCTTGTTCTTCCTGCTCTTTAGCAGTAAACTCCTCTCCTTCTTCTTTGGTTCCAGCTAGGGCGATGGTATACACCGTTCCTTCTTCAAAATGAAGCAATAATTCTGGGGAGGCCCCGACCCATTTTTGCTCACCAAGATTAATGTAATAACCGTATGACTTAGGGTATCGAGTTACTGCATTTTGAAAGGTTTCTTCGGCATTAAAATCCCCTGTAATTATTTCATTTCGAGCCAGTACAACCTTTGAGAATTCACCTTCACCCATTGCTTGCTGTGCCATAAACACACTTGTAAGATACTCCTCCTTAGATAATTGCGTGTTTGGAGAAAACTCAAATTCAAGCACGGGTGTATCTACAGCTTTCTTGTTGAAGAAGTATGCAGGCTTGGTTCGGTCAAACGGATAAAATAGTAAACCCTCATGCTGCATCCAATAGGCATCAATTTCAGTAAAAGATTCTAGATTCTCTACTGAATAAGATTCTATTTTCTGCTCTTCGGGCAGATATACTAGTGCTCCAATATTATTAATATCCATTATTACCTTTCTATTATAGCCAACGTCATTCTTGTTACGGCAATCAATACTCCTTCTTCAGTTTTAGTTTCAACTTCCCAAACATGTGTCTTGCGACCCAAGTGTATTGGTTTTGCTGTGGCAAAAATCAATCCTTCTTTAACACTCTTCAGGTGATTAATGTTCAGTGTTAAGCCAACACAGGCTTTCTCTTTGCCCGCAACTATACTTCCGGCTAGACTTGCAACGTTTTCTGATAACGCTGCTGTTGCACCACCATGCAACAATCCCATAGGTTGATGCACCTTACTATTCACCGGCATCGACATGGTTAAGAAATCTTCACCAATCTCAACCACTTTCATTCCTAAGTGCTCGGCCATGCTATTGGCTTGAAAGGCATTTAGTTCTTCAATTTTTAAGGACTTATAAGGAATCATAAAAATAGGTGCTGCAAAGTAAGGCTGAATAGTTTGGGTTTTACTACTTTTTTTAATTATGAATTGAATCGAGTTTTTATTTGATTTGTGCATCCTCCTTCTGTGCAAGTCAATAAAACTATATACATCATCCGACATGGAGAAACTGATTACAACAAAAATGGAATCATTCAGGGAAGCGGAGTAGATAGCGATTTGAACTCAACAGGAAGAAATCAAGCCCAGCAATTCTACAAAGCCTATCATCATAAGTCGTTTGATAAGATTTACACCAGCGACCTTAAAAGAACCAAACAAAGCGTATCTCCTTTTAAAGAATCGGGATTTGAAATAGAAGCTATTTCTGAACTCAATGAAATCAATTGGGGGTTTTTTGAAGGACTTAAGGGAACTCCGGACAGTCAGCGTGTGTACAATGGAATTATAAATGATTGGAGAGCAGGATTACTTGACCGAAGTGTTGAAGGAGGAGAATCTCCAAATCAAATGCAAAAGCGGCAAAAACTAGGTTTAGAAAAGATTATGAAGCGAACCGATGAGAAACTAATTTTAATCTGCATGCATGGGCGGGCACTCAGGAGTTTTTTGTGCCTTCTAACGGGCACTCCATTAGAACGTATGGATGAGTTCAAGCACAGCAATTTAAGCTTGTACGTGCTGGAGCATCAAGAAAACAATTTTAAGATTGTGGAACGAAACAACACATCCCACTTGTGGATTTAAATGGTCATAATCTCAGATTCTTTCTGAGCAATGGCTTGATCAATTTTCTTCCCATATTCATCAACCAACTTTTGAACGTCGCCTTCCGCATCTTTTGCAAGGTCTTCGCTTAAACCATCTTTATGAAGCATTTTAATGGTATCGATGGCATCCTTACGAGCACTTCGCAAACCAATTTTACCATGTTCTGCTTCACCTTTAGCTTGCTTAACAAGTTGCATTCTTCTTTCTTCTGTAAGCGGTGGAACATTGATAATTACTTGTTCGCCATCGTTCTGAGGATTTAGTCCGAGGTTCGCATACATAATTCCACGTTCGATTTCTTCAAGCATGGTTTTTTCCCATGGTTTTACCATTAGGGTTTTAGCATCAGGAGTATTAACATTGGCTACTTGAGATAGCGGAACCTTGCTCCCATAGTATTCAACTTGTACAGAATCAAGCATTGCAGGCATAGCCTTACCAGCTCTTAACTTCCCAACTTCAGAAACCACGTGTGCTAGACTCTTCTCCAATTGAACTTTAAGTTCTTCTAAAACCAATTTAATATCCTCGTTCATAAATCTTACAATTTGTGCTATGCAAAGAAAACGAATAATGCAAGCCTCACAAAATTAATATTTTATACATCCAGAGTGAAGCAAGAGCGATACAAATCAAACTTAAAAATGCCGCGTTAGAGAAGATGCTCTTGCTGGTATACAAGAACATGAAACTTAACACTACTACTACTGGCATAACAAAGTAGATTAAGAAATTTGCATCTGCAGTTAACAATATTAAGGCTACAGCTATGGCCAGCTGAATAAGCATGGTATAGTTCAGAATCTTTGTTTGATTTGGATAGCGAAATTTGTATCCATTCAGCTTCAAATAATGTACAACTAAACTTGCAAACACAAATGGTAGCAACAATTTAATCATAATATTATTAAATGTAGAGTAGTCGAAAGTTAGCTGTGGAATGAGCTGAAAGAGCTTATCTTGAAGCTCCATAACATAGAGCACGCCCACAAAACTCATCACGACCATTACAAAATAGGAGATGCTCAAAACGAAATCACGCAAACTCCTCGCACCTGTTTGAATAAAAAGCATAAACACCGGAATAAGGAGCAATACACTTATGTTATTAATGGTTTGAGCAACGCCCAAAAGAACACCAAAATAAATAATGTAATTTCTAGATTTATGTGGGTTTTCACCGCTTTCAAACGCAAAGAAAAATGCAGCCAGCCATATAACTCCATACACCAAATCACCCAACGACAAAAGGGGTGCAATTAGAACGGACAATATGCTAAACAAGACCAACGGCAGGCTTGAGTTCTGCCCGAGTACTCCGAAACGAAAGCACAAATAGTTCAGTATTAATCCTTGTGAAAGCAGTAAGCCAAATTTAATTAAGGATTGAGTTGAATAATCTCCCAATATCGCCATGTAGCTCAAAAAAAGTACGGCTGATACGGCAATGGCTGTGGCAATATTTCGTGTTAGATATTGGATCAATCGTAGATTATTTTGAGTAATGCAAATCTGCGGTTTTTTGATGTAGGAATAATAACTTTATTCGAAGAAACTTGCTTCGATTCTACGGGTATGATTGCTACATAGTCGAGGTCGGCTTTTAAGAGATTGGCACTTTCGCTTTTTCCGTTGTTATAGATTGTGTACTGAACAACATCTCCAGAAGATCGGAGCTGGTCGTTATAGAACAGTTGGATAAATTTATCGCCTACATAAACCACTGCCGAACTAAAATATCCACCGTCGTTGATGGTTGTTTGATTTTTGGTGATAACCTCAAACCAGTCCATAAATCCATTTTGATCGTAATTCATCACCAAAATTTCGTTGAAGTTGTAGATGTTTTTTGAGGTACTTTGAGGAATTCCATTAACCATGATGATATCATCTTCGGTAGCAATTTCTTTCTGTTCGGCAACCAACAAAACACCCCCATCTGATCGGGGTACGATAGAAATTAACGAAAACCCTTCTGACATGGCTCCATTGTTACGATCGTTAACAGTTGCCTTCTTTATAAAATCCTCACTAAACTTATTGAACAGCGTTATGGGCTTATCGTTACTATCAAGCGAGTAAAACACAGTTCCTTCTATACCATAATGCTCCTTATCGCCATAAAAACCAACTACTTTCACTCGATCTTGCATTCGGTCATAGACCAGCTTTGAATGCTTAATTTCAACAGAGTCTGGAAGAAGATACTGCTGAAATGTTGAATCAGAGAGACGATATAAGCCTACAGTTGAGTTCAACACTCTTCTTCTTTGTCGTTGAATTGTCTTACCTAATATGCTTACTTGACCTGCATTAGTAACCATAAAATCCTGTACGATAAAGTTGTCGAAAGGCACAGGGATGTTTGCGACGCTTTTGCTCACTACAGTAAGGTCGGGCAGTATAGAGGTTTTGAAATAAGTTGATGTTTTTTTTGCTCGTCTTGATTTGAAAATACCACTGCAACATGTTCTTGATTATCACTAATTCGCACGCGATAATTTCCTCTATCTCCATACGTTCGAACAGGTGTTTCAACCAACAAAACCTCTCGACTAATTGGTTTGAAATCGAAACTATAAAGCTGAGCATAAAGTTGATTGGTTTCGTTTTTGCGTCCAAACGAAGATTTGATAATCAAAACTCCATTTTTCATCAGCTTTACTTTAATTAAACGTGCATTCTTAAGCTCAATAGATTTACCTAGTTGATATGAAAGGTGATGATCGTATTTTTCGAGGATTACATTTTTGGTATAAAATCGATTGCGGTACCGCATCATGAATACCCCATGCTCATTTTCACCCACAACTTTAGTAAAGATGGCGGTGCCTCTAAGCTTGGTTGGGTTACTCCATTGTAAAACCTGGCTTTGCCCTAAACTTGCTATGGCAACAAATGCCAATAGAAGTAGAATTCGGATATTTAGGTTGTACCTTTGCACGATTACTTTAACAATCTAAGAACGAATTTAAAGAACAATTTCTTCTAGTGGAATTTCAAGTACAAAATAGTAAGAAAACAGAGCAGGCCATTTTAATTGGTGTAGAGCCAAAAAATGTGCCGTTAAAAAGCAGCAAAGTATATTTAGACGAGTTGGAGTTTCTAGCCACCACGGCTGGAGCCAAAACGCTGAAACGCTTTACACAACGCTTAGATCATCCCAATCCGAAAACCTATGTAGGAAAAGGAAAGATTGACGAAATAGGGGCATATATAAAAGCCTACGAGATAGACTTGGCTATATTCGATGATGAACTTAGTCCGTCTCAAATTCGAAACTTAGAGAAGGAGTTTAACTGTAAAATTGTAGATCGAAGCAGCTTAATTCTTGACATTTTTGCTAAAAACGCACGAACAGCACAGGCCAAAACCCAGGTAGAACTTGCACAAAGTGAGTACTTACTTCCTCGCTTGACCCGGATGTGGACTCACCTTCAAAAGCAAAAAGGGGGTATTGGAATGAAGGGACCAGGAGAGAAGGAGATTGAGACTGACCGAAGGGTAATTCGTGATAAAATCGCCAAGCTTAAGAATGAGCTAAAAAAAAATTGACAATCAAGGGTTTACAAGAAGAAAAAGCAGGCAATCACAAAAGCGTGTAGCCTTAGTTGGTTATACTAATGTTGGAAAATCGACCATCTTGAATCTATTAGCAAAGTCTGACGTGCTTGCACAAGACAAGTTGTTTGCGACTTTAGATTCTACTGTTCGAAAAGTGGTATTTCCTCCTACCGAAACAAAACCAATTCCAACGATTTTTTTGCTTTCGGATACGGTTGGATTTATCCGCAAGCTTC
The DNA here is from genome assembly GCA_965216465.1 of Bacteroidia bacterium. Classification (GTDB taxonomy): domain Bacteria; phylum Bacteroidota; class Bacteroidia; order NS11-12g; family UBA9320; genus UBA9320. The sequence goes on along the minus strand of CBDCFW010000006.1, from coordinate 1,184,315 downwards.
CTCACCAATTGATAGAAAGTTTCAAGTCTACCTTAGATGAAGTTATAGAGGCTGATATTTTATTGCATGTGGTGGATGTTTCACATCCCCAGTTTGAAGCTCAAATGGAAACGGTGACGCAAACTTTAATGGAAATTGGTGCTTCTGACAAAAAAATCGTTACCGTATTTAACAAAATTGATCAATACAATCCTGAGGCAACTCACGAAGACATTTTTGAAGATGAGGCGATTTATGATATTGCCACGCTGAAAAAAACGTGGATGGCAAAGTTGAATGATAACGTGGTATTTGTTTCAGCCAAGAACAATCAGAACATTGACGAGCTAAAAGAACTTATTGAGAAAAATTTAGTGTACTAAATTTCGTAGGTATTCTCTAACCATTCTACAAAACGCTGCCTTCTAAATTTTTGCCAGTCGCCTTGAAGACGTAGTTTATAGACCTTGTCTTTGAAGGTTGCAAATGGTCGTTCATAGCTTAAAGATTCCATCAGCTGTGATTGTTTTTCGAAGTCATCTACCTTAGAAGTATATTCTTCCATAAGCTTAAATACAAAGACACTTTGTGGCGGAATAATCACTGTTCCGGTATGTTCTGATTTTTCATCAGCAACTTCAACAACCTCGTTGGTTGATTTGTTCCAGACACAAGTGCGACCTCGTTCCAGAATTTCGACTATTTGATCTTTAGTTTCGTTCATGATTCTAAGGCCAAAGTGCTCGTCCAATTTCTTCTCTAAATGGCCATGGTATCATTGCCAAAATCAGTATTAATCCGATAGCAAAATAGATGAGTGAAGTTTTATGTTTCTTACGTACATCTGTTGCCTTTTTAGATTTAGATCTTCCTACTTGGATCAGTATTACGGCAACCAGCATTCCGATAGCATGTTCTACAGTCCAGAATCGTAAAGTGGCATTTTTCATGTTACTCATGTCGGCAAAGTTTGAAGCCCAATTACGTGCTAGGTACAGTAAAATTCCTAATAAAGCTTGCAGGTGAACACTAGCAACAAACAGCGTGGCTGCCATGTTGTGGTTTGGGGTGTAGTCTTGATTTTTCATCAAGCCTCTAGCTGATTTTGTAATGGCGTAGAGTCCGAATAAAACTACTGCCCATCGCATCACACTATGCGAGCTTATTAAGATTGTATCCATTGAGGAACAAAGATAAACACTTTAGTTCAGATAAGGGTCGACTGGAGAATTTGCTAACAAAGAATCGTCTCCATCGAGGTGTCTTACGGCATGTTTCCATAATTCTTCATCGCTCAAGTCGGGATTAAGAATTTCTTCATCGTTCAATTTGCTAACAAGCCATGTTTTTTCGGCCATTTCAGCACGCAGTTGATTCCTTGCCCAGCCGCTATATCCGACAAAAAACCTAAAATTACGCTCTTCGAACTTCCCGCTTTTCAGTCCTTCGCACACTTCCTCGAAATCACCACTCCAATAGATGCCATCCGTGATTTGTGAGCTTCCAGATATTTCTGGATAGGTATGTAAGTAATGAAAGCTTTCCAATTCGACAGGACCGCCTTGATACACATCGCTTTGTACGAAGTCTAATTCTTCAATTAAAGCTCCTACTGTATAAATGGTTTTATGGTTCAGTACAAAACCAACGGTTCCATCTTCATTGTTTTCTGTAAGTAAGATAACCGAACGACTAAAGTTTGGATCCGGTAGAAACGGTTCCGAAATCAATACATTTCCTTTTCGTGGCTTAATCATCTTCTTTGCTTTACCGCCAATAACAAGTAGCTCATAATGAGATAGTATTTCATAACAAGCACCTGCTAGGAGTCTTTTGGTAGTAAAACGAAGGTAGCACAATTCTGATTATCTCAAACCGGCGAAATCCCACATTTAATTGACAAATGACTTAGAGGTGAGATGTTAAGGATCATACCGAACACCAAGCCTTCGAATCGGGTATAACATTTCGGGTTGACAGCTTTGGCGGAGTAGTCGATTTCAATTGCTCAATTGCCTGCTTAAGCACATGTGATTTCATGGACTTGGGCAGTTGTTTTTGAGGCTCTAATTTCTTGATAATTTCAAAGTTCATAATATTAAGGTTATTGGGGTTGGGTTTGTTTATCTCAAATCTCCTATGGAGAAGGGGTTTCTATAAGTTGCATGGGTGGTTATGAAATTTTATAGTTAGGAAAGACATGATAAATCAAGGCAAACAGTGAGATTTTTAGCGTAACAATAAACTCACTGGATGAGGATTTGTTGCCTCTCCGATTATTCGGGGTTTTTGTGTCCTTCAATTTTCGTTGTGCCAATCTTGAATGGGGATCTTCTTTGTTATATTCTTCATATAGCCTTCTAATTTTATCTCTGGATCTTTTGAGTTTCATTTTAATTGCACTTTCTGTGGTTTCATACAATTCTGCAAGCTCAGCTATACTTAGTTGATCTTGATATTTCTGAAGTATGAGCACCTTTTCTTCGATTCGGATATCGTTCAGAATTCTTTTAACCAATGTTAGCTTTAGCTCGACTTCTTGCTGGTCTAACACATCGTCTTGATTATCGGTTAATGCTGAATCAACCATTTCTTCTTCATACGGCTTGTGTACATATCGCTGCGTTTTACGGAAGTGATCAATACAATAGGAGTAGGTAACTTGAAACAACCAAGTGCCAAACTTACTTTTCTTGTTAAATGTTTCGAGCTTCGAAAATGCCTTGATTAGGATATCTTGGCATAAATCTTTCGCCAGATCTTCATCCTTTGCCATCTGTATACACTTTCCATATACTTTATCAGCATACCGGTCGTAGAGTTCTTCGAGATAGATAGGATTGGCAGTTTCAAGGGCCTTAGTTACCAAGTCCTCATCTTTTAGACGCTTCAGTTGCTTTACGGAGGATCGAGATTTGTCGTTTGATTCTCTTCTCAAAATTCAATCTTTGCTCTTTAGACGAAGAACAATATTGAAAGTAACGCAAGAAAAATGATTCCAATAAATGCTATGCTTTTTTCTCTCTTTGACCACAGGTTAAGTCGGCCTTCTTCAATTTTCACCAATCGATAGCTTAAGAAGGCTAAAACTGGCGCGGTTAAGAAGGATATTGTAGTAGCGAAACTCACCATTTGAATCATATTCTCAACAAAAAATATTAAGATTACGAGTGCACCTAAAGCTAAGCTAGTTTGCCACATTCCAAGTCTTCGCTCTTTGGCATTAAATGCCAACCCTATTTCTGACATCACGCGTGGGAGCGCATCCAAAACAGTAAGCGTAGTACTAAACATGGTTGCAAAAGCAGCAATGAGTATTACATAGTAAAATTCTTTGCCTAAGCTGAAGGTGAACATCTCTACCAGTTGTGCAGCAAAGTCACCCGCTCGGGAATAGATTGGAGCGCCCATGCCAAATAACGTATGGGCTCCAAGCACTAAAAAGCAAACACCAAGAATAGCAGTTCCGAAATACCCGATATTGAAATCGAGTTTTGAATTCGACGCCGATACTTTACTGATAGCTTGCTTGGAAACTGACCAGATGCTATAACTAATTGCTAGGTCTAACGGAGCTGGCATCCACCCTAAAAAAGAAATCAAAAAATCAAAATCGGCCTTATCTCTCCATTGAAATTCTCCGTTAAAAAAATAATCAGCGCCCGTATCAATTCTGAAAGACAATATAAATGCAAGGATTGTAGATACTGCCAAAACCATCATGATTACCTTCATTAGCTGATCGAGCACCTTAAACTTTCCTACTCTTAAAATCAACAAGCAGACAGCAAGCAAGATTGCGGACCATTGCCATGTGAGTAATTCAAGTCCAAACAATTGCTGAGCCAAGCCTGCTGTCACTATAGTAACCGCTGCCTGAATAGCAAACATGGTTAATATGGTCATTGCCCCAAGCAAGCCTAATGCCCACGGCCCAATTTTGGCATAACCTTGAACCAAAGAAGTGCCTGTTTGCTGTGCATAGCGCGGACCTAAAGCAAAAAATGGAAACTTGAAAAGGTGAGCCAAAACAATACCTATAATAAACACATAACCAAAGCGTGCACCGGCCTGGGTGCTTTGAACAAGGTGAGATACGCCAATGGCTCCCCCTGCATAAATCAACCCGGGTCCAAGTGCTTTCAGTTTGTTTAGCATTGGGTAAAAATAAAAAAGGTCGACCAAATGGTCGACCTTTAATTAATATATTGATGTTTTGATTATCCGATTTTAGAAATAAGATCAGCAACTCTGTTACTGTATCCTGCTTCGTTATCGTACCAACCCATTAGCTTAACAGTGTTTCCTTGAACCATAGTAGTTAAGGCATCAAAAATAACTGAGTGTGGGTTTCCGATTATATCAACTGAAACGATTGGATCTTCAGTATATTCTAAAATTCCTTTCAATTCGTTTTCAGAAGCTTTTTTGAATGCTGCGTTTACCTCTTCTACAGTAGTATCTTTTTTCAACGTAACAACGAAGTCAGTTGCAGAACCAGTAGGAGTAGGAACACGTAAAGAGTTACCGTTTAGTTTACCTTGTAAGTGTGGTAATACTAGTCCAACCGCTTTAGCAGCACCCGTGCTAGTTGGTATAATCGATACTGAAGCCGCTCTAGCTCTTCTTAAGTCAGAGTGAGGAGCATCTTGTAATCTTTGATCAGAAGTATAAGCGTGGATAGTAGTCATAAAACCGCTTTCAACTCCGTAAAGGTCGTCAAGAACTTTTACCATTGGAGCTAAGCAGTTGGTTGTACAACTTGCATTAGAAACGATAGTTTCTTCACCAGTTAGAGTGTCTTCGTTAACACCAAGAACAACTGTTTTAATATCACCAGAAGCTGGAGCAGAGATTACAACTTTTTTAGCACCTGCAGTGATGTGTTTACCTGCACCTTCTGGACTTCTAAAGATACCAGTACTTTCAAGAACTACATCTACATTAAGTTCTGCCCATGGAAGGTTTTCAGGGTTTCTTTCTGCAGTTGCACGGATTTGTGTTCCGTTAACGATAAGGTACTCATCGTTAGAATCAACTGTTCCGTTGAATTTTCCTTGAACTGAGTCATACTTAAGCAAGTGAGCAAGTGTTGCGTTATCTGTAAGATCATTGATTGCAACAACTTCTACATTTGATTTTTCAAGAAGACATTTAAAGGCTAGTCTTCCAATTCTACCGAAACCGTTGATGGCTACTCTCATTTTTAGTGACTTTTAAGTTTGTGTTTGATAAATGAAGGTGCAAATTTAATATTCTAGAAATATTTTTTGATATTTCGAAGATTAATATTTCTTTTGCACCCGCAAAACGACGGAAGCCCTGCTTGGAAACAAGTTTTCGTTGTTGTCTCCGAAGGTTTCGGAGCCGGATCTAGACGATAAATGTCTAGAAGAAGAGACCAAAGTAATTTGGCCCCTTCGTCTATCGGTTAGGACGCCAGGTTTTCATCCTGGAAAGAGGGGTTCGATTCCCCTAGGGGCTACTGAAAAGTAGCGAAAACCCAGCCTGAAAAGGTTGGGTTTTTTTGTGCCTAATTTTAGGCACAAAGCTAGGGGACTTTATCCCAACAAACGTAGGGACTAGGGGCTAGAGGGTTTAAGAAAAGTAGCGAAAAACTCTCCGAAAGGAGGGCTTTTTTTTGAGGTAAAACAGATTTAATTATTTATCGTCTCTCCATTTAATCTATTTGAACATTTCAGAAGGTTCCTAGACATTTGGGAATAACGATTTTTGGTCAATTCCAAAGGCGGTTAGTTCGTTTAAAATGATTTGCTTTTCTGAGGCAGAAATTCTAATTGGTATGATTTGTTTTTCATGCAGGACTGGAGCTAACTCTTTCCAAAAAATAAATTTTCCAGATTGTGCAACAAGCCTTTGCTGTGGAATGCTGGCCTCAAAAATATAGGGCATCCTATTAAAGTCAACATCAAACTGACTATCAACATCGTACAAATCGAGGTAATTAATAGGTATTGGAGGAAAGTCTGAACTTGTATTTTGCTTCTTGTTTTTGTCATTTACTGGACGTAAGTTTCCGCTTAAAAAGGCATAAACAAAGGCATCATCATCAGTAGAGATTTTACCTTTGTGTAAGCTTGCACATGCAAAATAAAGTGCAACAAGGGGGTTAGAAGTAACATCTAAAAGTCTCGTCTTGTAATCAAAATGTCTTGCCAATGGTAGCCAATTTATATCGTCTAAATGCATCATTGGAAGAAAGGCTTTTAAATACTTATCGGTTATTACACCATTTTCTACTTCATTTTGACATTTTTCAACTTCCTTAATTTCAAGATCAGTAATATTTCTATTGGGGTCGCTTCTGTTAAGATCTGCAATATTCTCCCTTAATAAAGATGGTGTCATTGGATTATCAAACAAGTGTGATTCACCTCTGAACAACCAATTTTGATTTTGCTTAAATAATGTAGTAATGAATGTACAGAAATCCAAAACATTCATTACTGGATCGCCATTCAGAATAGTGTTATGCCATTTTCTAGACTCTGTAATAATTTTATCCTTTATTTCCATTTTTTCAGTTGGGCGCAGTCTAAAGTTTTCAGAACGAAATTAAACCGACAGTTTGCAATAATATTATGAAATCTGTAGAATTGCATATACGCAAAGACCCTAGGTTTTCAAATTTACCCGATTTATCGATTCAAAGGTCTCTCTACAGAGCTATGCTAAATTTGCTCAAGACGACCTTGATAGACCCATGCAATTGTTTGATTGTAAAAATTAGATAACAACCAACCAATCTAAACCTTATTCTTCTCACACCATTTCCTTCACCTCTTGTATATTGCAACTGCAAAAAGAGGATTTTTCTAATATCATTAAATTTATATAATCAAAAACATGAAAAAGATTTTATTTACAATACTAGGTGCCGGTCTACTTGGCTTTTCTTCACTTGGCCAAATTAGCTCTCATGCTTTAGGATTAAGGCTTGGAGGTGATGGTGATATTAATGGTGCAGAAATAAGTTATCAGCACCTACTCAGCTCATCAAACAGGCTGGAACTTGATCTTGGTCTTTATGGAAATAGTAATAACAACCACACTCATATTGCTGGAATTTATCAGTGGGTTTGGAATCTAGACGGGGGGTTAAATTGGTATGCAGGACCAGGAGCTGCAATTGGATTTCATGAGCACAAGCGTAGCGAAGATCATATGAGTCTATCTATAGGTGGACAAGTAGGAATTGAATACAACTTTTCATCCAAAGCTCCATTTCAACTAAGCATTGACGGTAGACCTATGTGGGATTTTATTGGGAATGACCATGGATTAGGTTGGGGATTAGCCCTCGGTATCCGATATGTTTGGTAGGTAGAAGATCTTTGCTACTACATCTCACCAGACACAAAGTAAATAAATGGTCGTTTAGGAATATCTTTCTAGTCCGAAGTGATTTATAGAGCGTGAATGGTCTCAGCCTTCTAAGATTTTTAAACTCCTGATTTCTTCATCAATAATAGTCTTGAACTTCTTAGGATCTTCGAATAATACACCGTGAGCCATATTTTCTAAGCGGTACATTTTCTTATAGGGTGCATTTAGATGTTCTAAAAAAGATGTAGCAATTTCAATAGGAACTTGATAGTCTCCTTCACCATGCAATAGCACTATTGGAACTTTAAGTGAGTCAATCGATTCAAATAGATTTACATTAGCAAAATCTCCGTACATCAGTTTAAGGGAGTATTTCTCACTTCGCAAATAATTGAGTTTATCTCTAATATTATAGAACGGAGCTTTTAATACAGCTTTAACCAGTTCATTGTAGCCTTTTGGATTATTGTAGAAGGCTGCTCCTCCATATTTGTTTACCAACGATACGCGATAGCTTATTTGATCAAGGGGTGTAATTCTACCTTTAATTGGAGGGCCTTGTTTGATTAGTTTCTTTAATGCTTTTTTATCTTTATTGATCGTCGCAGTAGACACCAGCCATCTATGAATTTCTAGTTCTTCTTCGTATGCATTACTTGATTGCGCAATTCCAAAGTAGCAATGGTAAAGGTGAGGATATCTATCCAAGACATGCATCGATACAATTGTGCCCCACGAGTGTCCAATTAAGATCAACTTTTTACGATTAAATTTTCGCAAAAGATACTCCGTAACTTCCTTACAATCAGAAACGATTTGTTCAAGATTCATGGTTGAATCTGGACATTTATTTCTAAACGTTTTACCAGCTCCTCGTTGCTCCCAAAATGCGACCAAATAATCCTGGTCTAAATTCTTATTGTATTTATGAAAGAAGGGTGTTTCTGTCGTTCCTGGCCCTCCGTGTACAAATAAAACCAGTGGCTTTGAAGTATCTTTACCAAAATAGTAGATCCATTGGGAATGATCGTTGACTTTAACAAATTCTGGTGAGACTATTGGTTTTGCCATTAAGCGATTTGCAATGATAATTAGTATTGCTGTTGTCAAAACTATCAAGAAAATCCTCAAACAACCTTTCAATTTCCAAATATTGATCATGCAAATACAGATAATAACGTGACTATTTCTCAATGCAATTTTGGAGAATGCAGTTGTTTTAAAAGTTGCTCTTCAGCAACTTTTAAAGTCGGTGAGAATTAAGCAGCCTACTAAAAGTATACTTAGACATGCCAAGAAAAGAGGCAATATACTTATGCGGTATTTTGTTCAAGACACTACCTGATCTGGACAAAAAAACTTTAAACCTCTCTTCTGCGGTTAGGCCCAATAGCTCTTCGATACGCCGATTCATTTGAACTAAAATATTGGAAAAAATTGCTTCTCTCAACTTGATATTATCTTCCTCAAATCTTGAATCATAAAAGAATGATCTTGGGATCTTTAATAAAGTGGAATCTGAAATGCACTCAATTCCATATGTGGCAGGCGATCCTGTAATTATTGATTCAACATTAGTACATAAGGAGCCTTCAAAACTAAGGAACAATGTCGATTCCTTTTCGCCGGATAATAGCACACCTCTTTGAGCTCCTTTAATTACATAATAAATACATTTTGCTGAATCTCCTCTAACCAATAATGGCTCTCCCGCTTTGAAATTCACAACAGAGCATACTACTTTAAGTTCTGAAATTTGTGTTTCGGTTAATGGAAAGAGTGAACCTAGAAGGTTGGTAAGCTCATTAATTGCACTATGATGATTGCGATCCAAAGTATTTTCAAATCTAGTCAAATTGGAGCAGTAGAGATTCCTTTCAAGGGCAGTTTCTTCAACTTAATAAACTTCAATTTTACTTCTCTATTCTACAGTAAATGAAGTTATTGCTCCATCTAATAAGTGAAACTTCCCTTCTGCATTTGCCATACAGTAAAGAACATATTTGCCAGATTCAAATTCAACATTGATTCTTGCAGTTAATTCGGGGCCGATTGCCGAGGTAGCTATAATTCCTTTAGCTGGCGGTGGACCATTGTAGTTTGTAAACCAACTGATTACATCTTCCGCTTCGGCACCATCGTTTAGTTTTGAAATGGCTACCAAGTGATATTTTGAACCTGTATTTACAATGTCTATGGCTTGACTTCCTTTTAAGACAGGCTTGCTTAACTCAAAATTTTCATCGGTCATATTTATTGTCAAATCTGCTTGCGGCAAATTTGGGGTCGGGCCAAATGTTCCGTAAACTTTTAAAGATTTGTGTTCGTGTCCAGCAAAATGAGGTGCAGATTCTTCACCCATCACGCAAACCCAAGTATAGTTTCCAGAATCTAGCAGTAATTGAATTTCACTGCTTCCAGGTTCTGAAATAACTCCTCCTCTGTGCGTCATCCATTTTGGCCTAGCACCCCCGGTTCTCATGGAGTCTGCATAGGCTTGTATTAATTGCTCAGTTGTGTAACCATTAGCTAATTTAATAAGATGTGCCGAGTGCATTCCAGAAGAACTGTTGGTTAGCTTTAAGTTTACGTATCCAGCAGGAACTGAGTCGGGTGCATTAAATGAACTATCGCTAATTTCAACCGACATGTTAGAAATTACCCTTTTCTCCTTGTTCTCTTGCTCCTTATCTGGACTCTTGGAATTACAAGAAATCAAGAAATGTGGAAGTATAAATATCAAAAATATTTTCTTCATAAAGGATGGTTTTTAAATGAAATCGGTAAAATTCTGCCCAAATATACCGCATGTTACACCAACATTATGGCGTTTTAAGTAAAGTTTATCAGCTGAATGACATATCCTTTGGAAGATAGGATAAAATCTAACCTATAGTAAAAATCCATTGAAACTCTCACTCCTCAGGATTTTCACAATATCGTCATTCAAGGGTGTAGAAAGTGAATACTTTTGCCCCATTTTTGAGATTAACCCGTTTTTTGCTCCAAGTTCAATGGGTTTGTTGGCCAAGAGGTCAGATAACATAGAGCTACCTTTAGATGGCGGATAATGTCTTAACTCTTTAACTTTTAGCTGAACAAAATCAGGCTCAATTTTGGCCCCATCCGCACGAGCCACGGAGATGCACTCTTCAAGCAAATTTATAAATTTGATTACGTTTTTTTCATCTTTGAATATTCGGCAAGTGTCTCGTTCAACGCATAGCAATCCTCCAAGAGCCGAACTCTGACAAACTTTTTTCCAAGCTTCTGTCTTAAAATCCAAGGACTGAACTATCGTAATCTGATCTTTCTTAAAAAGTGACGAAAATGAGTTGCCTAATTTTCCTGCACTACAGATTATTTTAGGTTTCTTAAGCTGAAAATAACCTTTTGAATCTAGTTGAACTGGACAATCAATTATGCATTCCAACAGTTGTTGGTCATTCGCAAAATCTAATAAAGGAATTTTATGATTAAGTCCATTTCGAATAACCGCCACCTTTGTGGACTTACCAATTAATTTTGTAAACCAAACCATAGCACGTTGGTAGTGATATTCTTTAAGACAAATTATTAACCAATCGAGTTCCTTATTAACTGGCTCGGTGACAGTTTCAATTGGAAGATCAGTAATATGTTCCTCACTTCTAATCCTAAGACGTTCTAACTTTCTTCTGTTAAAGAACAAGAGTTCGTAATCTCCCGCTATTAACAGTGAAGCCATTAAATTACCGATAGCCCCAACACCTAAAATTCCAATTTTCATGATGAAGAAGTTTTTGTGCTCACTATAAAAAGATAATCACCTAGACTGTTGTCATAAAGCTCTTTAATCTCTTCAAATTTATTGTTGGCTAGATCCTCCTTAAGTTTCTGTAATCCCCAGTTTATCATATTCTCTGTAGCATCGTCATTAAACGAAGAAATAGAAGACCTGAATTGAGGATTAAAGTACCTTTCCGGGTAGTTTTTACCGCTGTATAAGAATAAATCCTGAAGATCATCATGTACAAAGTATTTCTCTATTTTTTGCACATAGAAGCCAGACGCTTGAAGAGCAGACAGCAAGGTCGTTTTTGAGGGCATTCTGCTACTTGCTGCTGACATCATTGCAGGAAAATAGTGATTTAACCAGTAAGTGTGCATCTGTTCAGAAGTAGAAGTCAGTATGACCAACCTTCCATTTGGCTTCATCACCCTATAAATTTCTTCTAACCCAGAGTTCAAGTCTGTCCAATGGTGTAGGGTCATCGTACAAATCGTTGCATCAATCTCATTTGAACCCAAAGGAATTTTCTCTGCTTTCCCAACCAACCAGCGAATATTGGGGTCTTTTTCTCGCGCTTTATTGAGCATAACCACCGAAGGGTCTATTCCAACGATATTAATTCCTTTAACGGCTAGACTAAGTGTGTAATTTCCAGACCCACATCCAACATCCAATAAATCCTCTCCTTCGGCTGGTTGTAAGAATTCAAGGATCTTTGAAGCCAGGTATGGATCTGCATTCCTGTTTTGGTCGTAGCCCACTCCTATGGCATCGTACTTTTCCATTCAATCAGGGTGCAGTTAAAGTTTCAGCCATCAATTGACCTAGTGTCCGTTCAGTACATTCTTGGCTCTGAACTAGATAATTGATAATTCTTTCTCGTTCCAAATCAGTTTTATTTTGACTTAGTTTTTGCTTATATTGAATATCCATTATTTGAATATCAAAACCAACGATACCTGCCATCATTCTCTTTTTATAATGAAGTGATAAATTCGAATAGTGTTGGTGGTAATCTGGCTCATAATTCGAAATCATTTCTTCCATTAATCCGTCGACATTTTTATCGTTAAGAATCCGAAACCTTCCCTTAACATGAACTGCTACATAATTCCATGTTGGCACATTGTTTTCTTTCTCATAGTGCCTTGGTGAAATATAGGCATGAGGTCCAGAGAATATGACCCAAACTTCCTTCCCATCCAATCCTTCATGTTGGTCGTTTGCTTTAGCCATATGACTACTCAATACAAATCGGTCTTCTAATTGTCTAACAATAAATGGCAGATGTGTTGTTGAAATTCCACCTTTGCCATTAGACACTAAAATCCCAAAGCCATAATTCCTTACAAATTTTATTGCGTCAGCATGACTACTTCCTTGGTAATGCGGAGGAATGTACATATTAGCAAATCTAACCAAAAAACAGATTGCTGGAGTTCTAAGCGAATCCATCGTGACCTGCTTTCTTTAAATATGACAATAAGAACTTCACGTGAGTTGGATTCATCTTCAAGAGCACGATACAATAACCCAATACTAAGCTCAGAGACCCTAATAATAAAACGAAACAAAATTTCTACGGCATCAGGAAGGGATGCTTTAGATAGAATCAGAATAAACAATTCTCAGCTTAGAAGATTGGATGCCATTGATGGTCGATGCCAATGGTGCAACAAGATTTAAGCCATTCGCTTTGAGCCTTTTTGCTCTTCCCTTTCAAACATGCTCTATAAGTGCAATACAGAACTGAATTATATTTGAGAAATGCCTAAAAGCTCGAGAATCGAAATTAACAGTGAATTAGAACACCTTTTTCGGCATGAATATGGCAAGTTAATGTCTATTCTTTTAGGTCGATTTCAAGGCTTGGATTCTCAATTGGCAGAAGATGTTGTGCAAGATGCTATGGTCGAAGCTGCGAGGAGTTGGAGTTATAATGGCTTACCCGACAACCCCTCAGCTTGGCTATATAAGGTCGCAAGAAACAAAGCATTGAATTTGTTAAAGCGAGATTCAAAAATATTTAACAACATTACAAGCCATCAAGAGTACATAGAACCAAAAGAATTGTATACAGACAAGGAAATTGCAGATGACCAATTACGCATGATATTTACAACATGTCACCCAAAGCTATCATCTGATTCGCAAGTTGCTCTTACCCTAAAAATCCTTTGTGGGTTTAGCGTTAAGGAAATCGCTCAAGCATTTCTCAAGAATGAAGAGAGTATAAAGAAGAGAATTACTAGGGCAAAGCAACAAATGCGAGAAATTGAGATGCTTGTACCTGTTGGTAAGTCTCTTGAAAAAAGACTTGATAGCGTTTTGGAAGTGTTGTATTTACTCTATAATGAAGGGTATCACGCCAGTACTGGAATCCTGTCGATTCGCAAGGAATTATGCAGTGAAGCCATTCGATTGCTAAAAATAGTAATTGAGAGTGATGCTATCGTTGAAAAGGCACAGGCAAATGCACTCATGGCTTTGATGCTATTGAATTTATCCCGTTTTGATGCTAGGGCCCATGAGGGGCAATTGATAAATCTGCAGGAGCAGAATCGATCCTTATGGGATCGCGAGATGATTCAAAGTGGACTGTTTTATTTAGACCAATCAAAAAGTACTCAAACCGTTACTTTATATCACCTTTTAGCTACAATTTCAGCATATCATACCGTGTCTAAAGATTATGACTCAACCAATTGGAAGGGTATTCTTGATCTGTACGACCGACTATTAGAGTTACAACCCACACCTATAATTGAACTCAACAGAGCAGTAGCGATCTCCATGGTTAAAGGCCCCAAAGCAGGATTGGCGTTGATAGAGCAATTGGATAACCTCTCATTGAAGAACTACGTACCCTTTTATCTGGTAAAAGCACATTTACTAGCAGCCAACGGTCACAACGACAAGTCAATTCAAACGCTAAGCAATGCACTAGAATTAAACTTAACCAACCAAACTAAGACCAATATTGAACTTGAAATTAAAAAGTTAAACGTCTGAAATTGTGGAACTTATAAATATTTAATTTTTATTTTCGATATTCATGTCCCCATTACCAATTGTCAATTGTCATTAAGTAAAAGAAAATCATGCAAGAATTTATGTTATTTATTCGAACGGAAGGAGACCATTTAGCCTCTCTTTCACCGCAAGAACAGCAAAACCATGTTCAGAAGATTGGAAACTACCTCAATGGATTGATGCAATCAGGAACATTAAAAGGTGCACAACCACTTGAACTTGGGGGTGCCTCAATTGTGAGCACCAATGGATCTATTAAAGATGGTCCTTTTATTGAGTCGAAGGAGGTAATTACAGGCTATTTCCACATTGTGGCTAGAGACCTTGATCATGCCATAGAAATAGCAATGGCCAATCCGGTATTTGAAGATATTGATGCCAAAATGGACATCAGACCAATTAAACAAATGGAGGGAATTAATTAATCATGAAAGACGCATACAACGGAAATTGTGCATTTGCCATGAGTACGGGCAAAGCCGATGTAAAAGGTGGAAAACACACATTGAAGCGAGATGGCATATCATATAGATTCTCAAATCCTGTTGCAAAACTTCTATTCATGGTTTTACCTGGAAGGAAAGAGAAAGCTGACAAATATTGGGAGAGTACAAAATAGCAACAACTTTGGCCTAAACGGCTTCTTCATTTTTAATACTGCTTTAGTAATGTAGACCAACTTCAGTATTGCAATAATGTCCTAAATTTACCGTTGCTTAGAAACTGCGTTAACACCAACTATCGCTGAAACTGAAATCAGAAACGTGTTAAGTTTTAGTTAAAGCAGCTAGATCATTAGGCACTAAGAATGCGAGTTATTCTCAATAAACATATTTGTCTATTCGCACTAATAACTATTGGTATGCTTGCTCCGCTTAAGGGTGTAAGCATGAGTAAAGATACTACGGCACTCTTATCTGATTCCAGCCTTCTAATAATTCAAGATAACCATGGAAACGTTCAAGTTTTCGACACCAAGAAGAGTATAAAACTTTACGACATTAAGAGGAGAGGTTCAATTGGACGAAGTGAATTTTCAAGGATTGATTCTAATACCTATCAAGTATCCCTTATTTGTCCGCTCCCATCTGGTTCTGGTTTGGCATGGAGCAGGTACGAGATTAGTCGTTATTTAATAAAATTGAAAGGGAACGGATATAGTTTCTTCCAAGCAGAGTTAGAAGCTGAATTTCCTGAATTGTCAAAGGAGGAGATTAGTGCTGTACTATCTCAAAGTCAGAATCTAAGAAGCCACAGTTTAGTACAAGCAACTTGGCCTGACAATCCAGATAGATGGGCTAATGATTCGTATGTTATAAACACAGGGATGTTAGCATTGGGCATTTTAAATAGAAACGAGGATTGTCTAATCCGGTTTAGGCAAATTGAAAGCCAATGCACAGGAGGCGAGGGCTGTGAAAGTTACTATGGACTTAGGCAGATTTTATTGTTTAAGGGGTATGATGTGAGAAATTAATCTATAGCAGCTGAAACGTTAATTTTCTTTAGGATAACTTAGCTCCACCGTATTCTAATCCGTTGCAAAAATACCAATTACAATCCTTCAGATTGTATATTTTTAACTGATAACTTAAAAACCACTAAACCTGTTCTTCACCTTATCTATCCTCCTACCCCGTAGATAAAAAATAAATAAACCTCCTCAACCTACCCCCACCAAAAGCACTTTTCATCCCGAAATCTCCCTTTTCATCACGGCTGTTTGGTTATTAGGTTTAGTGCAGCCATCTTTACTTTGACTAAATTGCTATGGTTCGAAGGATAGATACTTTATTAATCAGCTTAATTCCATTGAAAAAATCGAAATTGTTTGTTTTATCAATAACAGTTTTGATTTCCTTAATCGCCCCAAAACAGTTGTCTGCACAATTTGATTCTTCAACACACTTTGATACCAAATCATTTTTAGGAAGAAATTTTAATGTTGGAGTTTCTGCAGGACTAGGAGGAGCACGACCACTTGGCGTGCTTCCTCAACCTACCATAAAAGTTGGAAACCTAGAAGTCGGTATCAGTCCTCCGTACCTAAATCAAACCGGTGAAAGCTACATTGTTTCGGCCATCCAATTTGACTATGAATTCTTTAAATTTAGGGGGGTTAAATTTAAAGGGGTTAGCGAAAAGCCACTATCTCTTGTCGCATCGATTGGTAGCACAATCAATGAAAAAATCGAAGCTCAAATCGTAGACAACAAATTCAATTTTTCCATGCTTTTAGGTGTCAATCAAAAGCTGGGCCCTCGATCGCAACTCTGCTTCAGACTGGGAGCATTGCTTCAAGAACACGGGGTATATCAAGAGCAATATCCCCGAACTTACATCTCCTACGCAGAAAACATTTACCCTTATGGGGAGTTGTCTTATCGGCTGTATTCTTTGCCGTTGGGCCAGAAGCAATATGTGCTAAAACGAGCACATCATGCTTGGAAAAATCGAAATAAAGCCGAAACAAAGAAGTGGGTCGCCAACAATATTAATCCGCGGATTGCTTTGGGTGCTGGAGTGACACATCCTGGTCTGTTCGGCCCTAACCTAGGCATGAAGCTTGGTATAATAGATCTAAGTGCAGGGCTCATTCATTTTGATGGCGAATTAGCAGTATCTGCGGGAGGTGATTTTGACGTACTCAAGTTATCGCATGAAAAGAAAAAATGGATGACTATCGGTGCCAGTGTAACAGGCTCTTACAGTTTTGTGACCAGCTTTCATCTTGGCTATAAAAAGTATTATAAACGTGGTGCTTTCTGGATTAGAGCCGGAGCCGGAATTTATGACCATTACGACGATTCAATCGACTTGGATCAACCACCTGCCTCAAATTCGGTGATTCCTACGCTTGATATTTCGTATAACATTTACCTGTTTAGGTTTAGGGAATAGTTCCAATCATTTTGATGCTTGCTTTACAGTAGCAGTTGAAATCACCAGACGACTTGTATCTTTGAAAAGATGAATTGGAAACTAACAATTCTTGGAATTTGGGTTTTGGCGATAACAGTGGTTAGTTGTACTTCCGAACCAAGCACATTTACTATTGTAGATATTGTTACCGATTGGGACAGTACAAATGTTATCGAAGAGATTGAAGCCACGGATATCAATATTTACTTTAGCTCAGTGTATTACTCAAAGTACCTTGGTGATCAACAAGAAATACTAAGAACTATTAATGCAATTGATCCTCAAACAGGGGCTGATTACACTTCAGATAAAAGCTGTTATAAGATAAATCAAGAGGAGTTCAACAGTTATTGTATTGAAAAGGAGAGGATGAATAACACCTCATTTTATTGGGCTTTTGAACATCTTGAAGAATATAGTATTTACAAATGTGTGAAAGCTCCTTATAGGCATCTAATCGTCTTTGATAGTAATTCCGATACGGCATACCACAGAGTAGAATCGCTGAGAAATTGAAGCTGCAGAACTGGAGTAAGATCAGATGACTTTAATATGTGAGGCAACCAAATTTATGCTAGTCTCGTTGTTAAAATATGAAATCTCTCTTCCTTACTTTTTTACTTTTACTAAGCTCATTTGTCTTCGGTCAAACTGAATTGTGCTATGATGGAATCGATAACGACCAGGATGGTCTTATTGATTGCCAAGATCTTGATTGTGCATCAAGTTCATATTGTTCATTCACATGCACCGATACCAGCAAACTGTACCAGATTAGAAATGACACTTTAAATTATTTTGATTCAAAGGATAACAAATGGGTGCCTGTTTCAGGCTGGAACAACTACGGCATAACCGACATAAATGCAATAGGATTTAATACCAATGATAATTTCATATATGGAATTCAGAGCACAACCAATAACCTAATCCGAATCTCCCCTACTCGAGCCTTCAATGAAGGAGCCGTAACTAATCTGCCAAATGGGCCATATTATGTTGGGGAAATGATAGAGTCTACACTATATGCTTCAAGTCACAATCATGACAAAATGCAACTTATTGATGTTCAAACTGGAACGGCTCAACCACAAGAGTTTAGCTTTAACGGATATCGAGAAAACCTCAGAATTGCCGACTGGGCCTACTTAGCTAAGACGGATAAATTTTATGGTGTATTAGGAGCAAACACCCTAAGGGCAATGAATCCAAACGGAACACACCATGCCGACATTACATTAAGTGGAATGAACTGCATTGTAGATGGCAATCAGGGTCCGGTTGGGGCAATGTTTGTTGATGGCAACGGAAACTTGTTTGCATCCTGTAACAATGGGACATTATATCGATTAGAACCAAATGAAAATGCCACAAATTTTGAGGTTTCTGTATTAACGACACCACCTCCAGGATTCTCTCCTCATAAAAATAATGATGGTGCAAGCTGTCCTTACGCCAGTTTCAATTTCGACGATGAAAAAGAGATAGATATTCCAGATGACACCTTATCAATTGACAACACTTTGGTTGAGGTCGAACTACCAA
Source organism: Bacteroidia bacterium (assembly GCA_965216465.1). GTDB lineage: Bacteria > Bacteroidota > Bacteroidia > NS11-12g > UBA9320 > UBA9320. Next base: position 1,165,717 of record CBDCFW010000006.1, on the reverse strand, counting down.
ACATTTTTTCGCCGAATGGAGATGGAGTAAATGACTACTTCAGTTTCATAAAAAATCAAGGAGTTAGCAATACCATAATGCATATATACAACAGATGGGGTGAGCAAGTCTATAAAGGCAATATGCAACCTGGATGGGATGGTACGACAAATGGGAAACAACTACCGGCGGGTACATATTTTTGGGTAGTTACTTTTGACACCGCAGAAAACCAAAACAATGTAAGAAGTGGAATAGTGGAATTGGTGCGATAACGTTGATTGAGTATCTTCGACCAAACATTTCTATCGAAAGTTCTATGTTTCCAATAATGATGGTATGGGTTGTGGTGGTTTACGCCATTGTTGGAGTTTCATTAGTGGTTTTCTCCTTTCTTTTGTTCAGCTTGCTGCTCTACGTAATCGAGTGTGACAACTTAAAGCAGATGTTAAAAGAATTGAACAGCACAGGCAATCTTGACGATTTTAAAAGAATCTCATTTTCCCCTTTTCGGCTTGTTCTGGTGATGCCAAACGCATATCTTTTTAAACCCATACGATTACTAAAAGAAAAACATAAAGGTCATAGAGAATTTGTAGATCAGATAAACATCGTGCTAGGATTTAGAAAGTTTTTTAAGTATTCGACCCTATTCCTCTTGAGTGTAATTCTTTCTTGTGCAATTTGGGTTTGGAGTAAATATTAAGTTTGAGTCCAAGCACCTGAACAGGTTAGATAAACTTCTCCCCTACTCCCTCAAGTCAACAACCCACTTGCTGCCAGATTTTGCAACCGATAGGTAACGCATGTCATCTTCCATAAGGTATTTGCATGCACCTTCAGAATTTTGCCATCCCTGAAACACAAATTCCACATTTGGGCCTTGAGCTAGTAATTCTCTGTATGCTTGACAATCTTGGAACACTTCTTTTATTCTTTGGCCGTAGGTTTTTCCGTCAGAACCGGTTCCATCTAGGAAGTTGTTCTCATCCATGTCTTTAGCATGAGGCTTGCTGAGAAGTTCTAACTGATCATCCCAAACCAATTTGCCAACCATAGGCATGTCTGTTGATCCACATTTAAATCCTTGACTTCGCATTTCGTTCACCGCTTCAAGAAATTCCATTCTATTTATGCCTTCATCAGAATTGGTAGATGCTAACACTTTGGTGGAAGTTGAATACTCACTTGCCTTATTCGCGTTGTTATTTTTTCCTCTAACCTTAAATTCTAAAACATGACCAAAAGGCACATTAACGGCAACGGGGTCATCTGAAGATTCAATACTATTCTCTGCCCCATTCTGGTCGGTGTAAGTAACTTCATTCACATCAGCCGATCCATCTACATATACATCTGCTGTAGACTGCGATGTAAAAACAATGTCGTTGATGCTTGGAGTTTCTGGAGTTAATCCTGGAGAGTCAGTAGTGCTACAACCGTAGAGTGCAGCAGCGATTAGTATTAGTGTAATTCTATTAGTCATAATACTCAAAAGTAACTAAAAACTGTTAATTATCAAGGCTACCTCTTAATCTGATCAAACCAAAAAGTAAGTACAGGCCTCATCATTAACGCCGATTTCCTAAAATGTTAAATTATAGTCAAATCACTAGTTCAGTCATGGTTTCCTCTACTTAATTACGACCTTTACAACGCTATGAATAAAAATATTGCTTTTGCTTTCTTCTTTGGTCTACTTATTCTTAATGGCTGCAAGAAAGAGGATATTACTTCAGACGTTCAGTTTCTTGACCATTCATACTTTGGCAATTGCTTTCTTACCATGGCGGGTGATAAAGATGAAATTGTTATTCGTTCAAAAGAAGAATACCACCAAGTTTTTGACACGAAAAGAAGAAGCTCGTCAAATGTGGACTGTTCGCATGCAATTCCGACATCAATCAACTTTGATAAATATAGTTTGATTGGAACTTATACAAGCGGTGGAGGGTGTAACGCCGAATACGAACGAAGCATCATAACTGAACACGGTGAAATCAGATACCAAATTGATGTCTCCTATTCTGGAGGTTGTAAAATGCTGATAGGCAATATGAATTGGGCCCTCGTTCCCAAAATCAAGAAAAGAACGGATGTGGTCTTTGATGTTAATCAGGTTAATCAATTCTAGAAAGACCGCTTAATTCTCTTCTTTTAATATAGGCCGAAGAATGGCCATCAAGTCACCAAGTTTCAACGATTTTTTCGTGTTCTCAGAATAAACTGATATATTTAAACACAATTACTAATCGTGTCAGAATTCACTTTGAACATAAATGGAGTGGCTCGTGTAGTGAACTACGAGGAAGGTAAGCCTTTACTATGGATTCTACGTGATGACCTGGGTTTAAAGGGCTCTAAATTTGGGTGTGGGATAGGTATGTGTGGTGCATGCACGGTTTTGGTAAATAACAAAGCAATGAGAAGTTGCCAGTTGACCTTATCTCAGGAACTTGCAGATTCAAAAATTACAACTATTGAAGGTGTTGAAAAGGATGAATTTCATGCTGTTCAAATGGCATGGAAAGCACTTGATGTTCCCCAATGCGGATATTGCCAGTCTGGTCAAATATTAAGCGCCATTTCATTGCTTGAGAAAAATAAAAATCCATCAAAACAACAGATTCGCACTGCGATGAACGGCAACATTTGTCGTTGTGCCACATATCTTTCGATTGAAAAAGCGGTAGAGCATGCGGCTAACTTGATGAACTCATAATGAACGACAAAAGTGTAAATTTAAATAGAAGAGATTTTATTAGATCTACCGCACTAGTTGGAGGGGGTGTGCTCATTGGCTTTAACCTATTTCAAGCATGCAAACCAAATTCAAAACCACCCGTTGATCTTAGCACCTTAGATTACACAGAATTTAACGCATACATCAGTATTTCTAAAGAAGGCAAGGTTACCATATACGCCCCAAATCCTGAAATCGGACAAGGTGTCAAAACATCTCTTCCTATGCTGATTGCAGAAGAACTAGATGTTAAGTGGGAAGATGTTTATGTTGTTCAAGCTTCATTGGATATTAACAAATATAAACGTCAAATGGCCGGAGGAAGTCGTAGTGTTGAACTAGCTTGGATTCCTCTTAGAGAAACGGGCGCAGTAGCCCGTCAGATGTTGGTAAATGCCGCCGCAAAAAAATGGAATATTGACCCTTCACTCTGCACAACCAATGAAGGGGTTGTTTCTGATCAAAATGGTAATACCTTGAGTTATGGAGACCTGGTACTCGACGCAAAAGATTTAGAAATCCCTGAAGAGTTTAGCCTCAAAGACCCCAAAGATTTTAAAATAATCGGCACCGGGAAAAATAATGTTGAGATCGACAATATCGTTAGAGGTGTCCCTCTTTTTGGTATAGATTATGAAGAGGATGACATGGTTTACGCTACAGTAATCCACCCTCCCGCTTTTGGTTTACAATTAAAATCTTTTGATGCCTCCGAAGCCCTAAAACTAGAAGGTGTGATTGACGTCGTGCGTTTTGGAGAGAAGGTCCGAAAACTTTTCGATACGGACTTTCAATACTGGTGGTCATTTAACATGCTAGATACCGATAAAGTTGCCATAATCGCAACATCAACATGGACCGCCCTAAAAGCCAAGGATCTTGTTCAAACTGAATGGTTTAGGTCAAACGAAGTCTTAGAAAGCTCTGAGCTACATAACGAGCTCCTTGACAAAGCCCTTGATGCTAAACCTACTCGAGTATTGAATGAGATTGGTAAAGTTGAGAGTACTTTAGCCAAATCTGACCGCGTACTTGAGAGAACCTATGCCTGTCCCTTCCTTCCTCATAACTGCATGGAGCCGATGAACTTCTTCGCTCATGTACAAGAAGATAAAATCAAGCTGGTTGGACCGTGTCAAACACCTGAATACACTGCAAATGTGATAGAAGGAATGTTTGGAATTGAAATGGCCAATATTGAGTTTAATCTCACACGAATGGGTGGAGGGTTTGGAAGACGACTGTATGGTGACTTTGCATTCGAAGCGGCAGAAATTTCATCCTTGATTAAACGTCCAGTAAAACTGCAATATTCAAGGAGTGATGACATGACTGGAGGTATCTACAGACCTGCCGCAAAGTACAAGTACAAAGCCGCAATTAAGAATAATAAGCTTCAAGGAATACACCTTAAAGAAGCGGCAATTAACGGAAATCTATTTAATAAATTCTCTAAAGGTTTCCCCTTTGGTGCTTTAGAGAATTACAAAGTTGATACCGTTGAAGTTCCAAGCGAAATAACAACCGGTGCATGGAGAGCTCCCTCTACTAACTTTCAAGCAAGTGCTGAGCAATCTTTCTTTGATGAGCTTGCCTTTGAACTGGAAACGGATCACGTTACGCTGATGTTAGACCTTTTAGGTCAAGTTGACCCGAAAAATGAGGACATCTATTACAACCCTAATCGCTTTATCAATGTGATTCAAAGAGTGGCCGAGAATGCGAATTGGTTTGGTTTTAAAAAGAAGGCATTTCAAGGTTTCTCTGCTTACTATTCACACCGAACACATGTAGCTGAAATTGCTGAAGTAATTCTTGAGAATAACAAACCCAAGGTAACCAAAATTTACTGTGTGGTAGACTGCGGACATGTAGTGAACCAAAATGGTGCAAAGGCCCAGACTGTTGGAGCTATTCTTGATGGATTTGGACATATGATGTACGGCGAACTTGAATTCAAAGATGGTAAGCCCATTCAAAACAACTTTCACAATTATAATTTGCTAAGAATGGGAAATGTTCCAGATGTAGAGGTTGAATTTATTGACAGTCAAGAGGCTCCTACCGGATTAGGCGAACCTACTCTACCACCGGTTGGAGGAGCAATTGCGAACGCACTTTTTAGAGCTACCGGAAAAAGATTGTATACCCAACCCTATTTCAAGCAATTATGACAAATGAGTGGATTGAAATAGTTGAAGAATTATACGTCGAAACACAGAAAGGAGGTTCATGTGTTTTGGCAAGTTTGGTAGATCTGGAAGGTTCTTCGTACAGAAAACCTGGAGTACGATTATTAATCAAGGAAGATAATAGCTATGTTGGTTCATTGAGTGCTGGATGCCTTGAAGGCTACGTCGCCAATCAAGCAGAAACCGTGTTCAAAACAGGTCAAGCAAAAGTCTTTCAATTTGATGGCAAAAATGGAATAGGATGCGGTGGTTTGCTCACTATTTTATTAGAGCCCATAGATTTAACATTGAAGGAAATTGAACTTTTTAAAGCAGGATTAGTAAATCGTTCAACCATTCAAATAAGGTCGGCTTATAATGGCCTGAATAAGCAAAATTTGAATTCTGGAAGCACAGTAGAGATACAAGGACAAGTTATTCCATTGTCACAAGATATCAAGGAGATTTCTAGTTATGATTATTGCTTCGATCAAACAATTGAACCTCAATTCAAACTTTTAATTTTTGGCACCGAGAAAGACGCGTTTGTTTTGTATCAAGTCGCTCAAAATCTAGGTTGGGATGTTGTTCTTATAAACTCAAAAGATGTTTCTCAAATCAAGAGAGTTGATGCAAAATTACAATCCTTTGATTCTCTTCAAGCTAAGGATGACACCAATTTTTCCAATACCGGTGCAGTTATTATGAACCACAACTTTGAATTGGATAAAAATTGTCTTCAATTCATTGCGAACAAGAAGTTAATGTACGTCGGAGTGCTCGGACCTAAAAAGAGAACCAATGAGCTGAAAGAAAGTCTAAATACAACTAACTCAGCTAACAATTTCGAATTCCTTCATGGCCCGGTAGGACTGAATATCAATGCAGAAACACCTGCTGAAATTGCAATTTCTATTCTTGCTGAGATTATTGCCGTTACCAAAAAAAATGAGAGCATAATAAATCAAAAGGTATTCTAAATGAATGAGCTTGGTATAATTATTCCCGCCGCAGGATGCTCGAAAAGAATGGGCCAACCTAAGCAATTACTACTGTGGAACAATAAAACATTGCTAAATCTTTGTATTGAAAAGGCATTGAGTATAACTCCTGCTGTTTGTGTTGTGCTAGGTTCAGATTATGAATCGATCGTTAAATCAATAGACACATCAAAAGTTAGCGTAGTATTAAACAATAATTGGGTTGAAGGCATTGGGTCTTCAATAGCTCTTGGGACTTCAACTTTGATTAGAGAAATTAATAACCTTAAGCATATAATTGTTATGCTACCTGACATGCCGATGCTTACATCACATCACCTAGAAAGAATTCTTAGAAGTGCCGATCAAGAATTGAATGACATCCTCGTTGCAACAAAGTACAATAAATCAGGTGTTGGTCCACCGGCCCTATTCAGCAAAAGCCACTTTCAAGCCCTCCAGGAATTGAAAGGAGATCAAGGGGCCAAACACATTATTCTAGCTGAAAAATTTGTCTCCATTGCTCCAAACGATCCAAATCAGCTGATAGATATTGATACATTGGAAGATTATCAGAATTATATGCGGTGATTTGAGAAAAATCTGACCGCAATTGAGCCCAATCCTATCTCCGCTTCTTCACTTCTACCCCATTTCCGTACCCATCATAATAGTACTCCATTCCAGAATAGTCGTATACCCTTTTCAAACCTGGGTAGGTAGTTTCGATTGAGAATCGGTATGGATGTTTAAACGGTACAACAACTTCCCCTGCATGATTAATCATTCCAAACTTGCCCTCTTTTTTAAAAAGGAGGTATTTACCATTCTTCTCTTCAGGCTGGTTGTCAATCCATTCGGTGACAAGTTCATTCGTTCTCCAGTTCAAACACGCATACTTTCGTTCATTTTGAACAATTAATATGTCGTAATAGCCATTCAAAATTCTGTCGTATGTGCATGGAACGATTTCCTTGTAATTGGTGTCCATGATTCCGAATTTCAAAATAGGTTGCTTTCGCCAATCCAACTCACCAGTAGGCATTCCAACAACAAAGAATCGATTTGGTCGATTTGCATGATAAGTTCCGCCTTCTAAAAATGGCCTAGAATCTCCTTTCTTAATATTGCACTCTGCCATTATCGCCCCATAATGAAACGGGGTGTACCTATTCATTTCATAATCCCAAATGGCTTTCTTTCCATCTTTGGAAGGAATAATCGCAGAGAAGGGCAAATCATGGCTATTCGGAAAGTAGAAGTTTTGGTAGACAAATCGAGTTAGCTCTTTGCCTTCCATATTGACCAATCCCCAGTTTTCTCCTTTCTGTAAGACAATAAAATCGCCATTTCCGCTTCCCATTTTTGGCCCGTAAATGAACTTGCTTAATTGCTTGCCATCCTGACTAAATAGAGCCATTTTTTCATCCTTTACCACTTGAATAAGATCATTAAATGGCAAAACACTTTCATAAATTGGTTCGATAATCATTTTCCCGGTTTGATCTGCTAATCCATGCCGTTTCTTAACAATTTTATTGTTACTGATGCTGTCCCAAATGGTTAGTCCAATTTGTTTGCGGTAGTTGATATACACGGCGTCGTACTCGAAAGGAATTACAGTATCACCAGTAACTACATTCATAACACCGCACTTCTTTATAGTATCATTTTTGTACCCTACTATATTCCCTCTCCTACTTGTCCATTCTCTTCCATAATTAGGAAGCATTTCTGGTTTTCTTACGTCAGAAATGTACTCATGGATTTCATCGTAATCATCTTCAACAATTTCTAACTGCTGTCTTGGTTTGCTATTGGATGAACCCGCATCAGGTTCAATCACTTTTCCGCGTGCATCGTAATACACAGACTCACCATAACTGATTGCTGCTTCAAAGCCCACCACTTTTTGCAACACCTTGTAGCCATTGATTACTGATAAATGATTTCTTTCATCTCCGTCAACTTCGGGCACAGACTCCAATTGATGGCTAATATGGATGTATTGAGGTTCAACAACTATGTTTCCGTTCAAGTCAATTAAACCGTAGGCATCGGTCACCACAATAAGAATATCGTGTTTGGCAGTGGAATAGTCTCGTAAATCTGTATTTAAACTTGGAATGGCAGAATAAATAGGAGGTGTAATTTCTTTCCCAAACTGATCGATCATACCAAATTTTCCATTTTTGATATAAACAGCACGCAGAATATTGGGGTGATAAATGGTATCGAAAGCACCTAAAGCATCATAACCACGTTCTTCTATAAGTTGCTTGCATTGAGCTTGGGTGAGCGGTTGTTTGGTTTCGGCATTTGTTCGATAACTAACCGAAATACAGGTTACTAAAACCAAGAAAAAGAAAAGTAGATTTTTCACTAAGCTAATATATGTAAAATGACGTTATCTCCTCATCAACCAACTCTAATACTGATACCACAACTTATCCTGTACACAAGAATACTGGTTAATGTAAATGTAGTTGTCTAACATTTCTCTCAACTCCTGAATTCTTGCTTCATCTTCAATTTCAGTGGTATTGAATTTTGAATCAAATTCAACTATTCTGTCCTTATAAACTATGCAATTGTCTATAACGCATTGAGGCAATATATCGTCGTAAATACACATCGGTATAACTTGCCTGTTTCTAAACGATTTGCTTACATCCAGTCCCCTACCTATCCAATGTTTTTCTTTAGGAAACTCCATTCCATAATTTTCAGACAACAAGGCGAGCAAGGAAGGTGCAAGATCGATGTGCGAGCTGATTCCCTCAAATGTTTCAGCAGATGTTAGAAGCTCAGAATATATGATTAGCGGGATATGAAATTTGTTCAACGGACCTTTACCTATTGGATAATCAATAGCATGATCGCCAGTAATGATGAAGATGGTATTGTCATAGTTTGGATCCTTGCTCAAATCGGTGATAAACTCTTTGAGTGCATCATCTGCAAAAAAGATATTCGCCAAGATGTAATTGGGCAGATAGCCAATTTTCTTTCTATCAATCTTCAGCTCCTCTAGCTTCTTCTTTTGATATTCAGCTTCATAATAACTTCCTGGAGCTGACGTAAATGGGGTATGCACGCTTAAGGTTTGATAAACATCAATAAAGGGTTTAACCTTCTCTCTGTTATGCTTAAGCATTTGTGCCTGTGTAAACAGATCTTGGTCGTTATACCCCCATGCAAAAGACTCTCTTCTACGGTCGAAAAGCTTGTTGTCAAAACTGTCTTCGGTTACCAGATGGTCGATATGATGAAAATCAAAGTAGTACCCCATATTATCGTAATATCCCCAGCCACCGTAGTACGAACTGCTTTGGTATTTATGCTCTTTTAACAATTCAAGCATACTTTGATGTGCTGGATACAATCTTCCTGAAGCTAAAGGTAGACCCATATTTACAAAACCTCTACGTCCGGTACCATTTGGCAACGACGACAGTAAATTGGGCATGGCTCCATACGAACGTTCAGCATTTGAAAAGAAGTTATTCCAACTCAAACCTTTGGCTGCCAGGCTATCTACAAAAGGAGTTAAACTTCCGGGAGTAATAGTATTCTTCCCCGAAAATGAACGAGAAAGACTTTCACATACAATTAAAACTATGTTGGGTTTTATGGTTGAATCCTTAACAAAATAAGGACCCAAAACATTTTCATAATCCTCATCATGAATCAAAGGCATTTGATCGTTTGTGAAGTGAAAATAGTCTCGATCGTCGTGATACTTTACCGTTTGATCAACTGTTTCATACAAGTTAAAATCCGGCACCTTTTGCCTGTTCCAAACGCTGCTGGCAAACAGCATCTCTTTCGAATTCCCCACTAAAAACTCATAATTTGAATCAAAGTACTGGATCGGTTTGGTGAGGTGATTCCAATTCAAACCAATTGGAATAGCCGCCAATAAATAAACAATTAAGACGATAGTTTGTCCTTTTGAACCCATTTTCATCCTTGGAATTCTCTTGTTCATTAAGCGAATCGACAACCAGGTAATTGCTATGGTCAGCACTAGGAACAAGCCCGTTTTCCATGACATCTCATTGCGTAATATTTCGAGAATTTCTGTCATTGAAAATTCGAATAATGTCGAATTTAGTACGTTGTGAGTGACCAAAAAATAGCTGGTAAAAATTAGATGAATAACAACGATAAATACTCCAAAAGTGACTCTTACTGCTCGACCTATCTTCCAATTAATAAATCCAAGTAATGTGCTTAAAATCAAAGCTATAGTGCCCCAGTAATACAGAAACAGTGAATCAAAATTCACACAAATTGAGAAAAAGAAATCCCACGAAAAATCCATTGTACCTTGTGCTGTAATCCAAATAAATTCAAGAACTCGAATGATAATAAAAATCAAGATGAGTAAGAAAATTTGAATTATAGAATGAAAGAGGTGTTTTTTCAAAGTTTTTAGAATTAAAAGGGTGAATCGTAATCAACTAAAATGACCTTTATATTGGGGTATTTTTTCAAATCATTTATAATGTCTTTGTCCTTTTCTGATATTAGACCGTTGGTCCAGATATGAAGGAATTGATCTGAGAATTTACTTGCCAGGAAGGGAGCCATGGTGTAATTGGCCGAAAGAACAGTTGGATTATGATGTTCTAAAACTTCTGATATAAGTGGTTTTAAGTCATCGTCAGAATACCACGGTTCAAAATCGTAGTGATGAGGAACCCAGTAACTGCTGAACATGTTATGGCTTTCAAGTGAATCAATACAAGCTGGATTCTTAGATTCAACTATACAATGAGCAGAAATGGAAAGTGTATCGAAGAGTTCGTTCAACAGCGGAATAGCTTTTACTACAGTTAATGAATCTTCAGAATTTTTGAAGTCTAGCCAAAAATATTTCGTTTTGTAGTCCGAAATGGAAGATATTACCTCTTGCAACGAACCTCCAGCACATGGCTCACCATGGGTTGCAATGAAAGATGAAGTAGAATCAATGTAGTATATATCGATTTCAACTCCTGGAAAGCCTTGAGAAAGACTATCGGCATTTGAAACACAATTCACTCGATGTTTCCATAATTTCTTATCCGCAGAATCATAGAATGGAGAATTGCCTAAGGCATGCACTGGGTCAGTTGAGCATGCATTCAACAGCATTATGAAACCTGCCATCGCTAAACAAAAAATGCCTAAATTGAGTCTATTCTTCTTCATCAGAGAATGCGGCAAATATAACTTAGCGTAACATTCTGCTAACGATAAGTTGATGAAGGGCTCGGCATCATGCACCCAAGGTCAATTATTTTGCACTAACCTGACATTATCTCGGCCCTTGTAGGCCTCACCTAGCTACCTAAGGTTTATTACCAGTGAGATATTGTGCATGGTTAGATTTTGAACATCAGCGGTGCTGCTAATATTAGTCAATCTAAAATATCATCTTTCAAGTTTAAGTCGAAGCGTCGATGAAATAATATATGGCCCTGCCTTCTGAGCAAAGGGATGTTCAATAATTAACTGATTTTGGGTTAGCTTGGTGACATGATACGACAATACTTGTTGGTAGGTACTGTCATAAACATACATATATCTCGAGGTAGGATTGTAGCTGTATTCTCCGCTAAACTCTTGAAACAAATTAATGGTGTCCATAACATTAGTATCTCCCTGAAGGTCAATCACCTTCATTACATTTTTATAGCGAACGGACGTATTGAGCACTCCGTCTTGTCCAAAATCATAAAAACCATCAACATCAGAACCGTGCATGACCATGGTGGCAACAATTTCGCCATCTTGACTATACTCGCCATCCACCTGATCTACCGATTTCAAATTCCACCGGTGTTCTAATGTGCCATTGTGATTGTCGATTACCTCTACATCACATTCCTTCTTGCAACTTGAAGCAGAAATTGCTAAAACCAAGACACTTAGAAAGAGACCAACTCTTTTAAGAATTTTATAACTAATTTTCATAGGTGCTCAAATATAGGATAACTGCAATTAACTTATTCTACTGTCTCCACCATTAACGGATTAAAGCTCTTGCCGTGATCGGTAGACTGAAAAATCAAATTTATTGGATTACGGTCGTTGGTAACTTCTATAACCCCATCTGCATATACATTGTATGTAAATTTTCGAAGTCGAGAAAAAGCTAAACCTTTAATTTCGTGTCTTCTTTCTTTGTAGGTCTTCCAACCATCTTCAGTACGCAATACAACCAATTCGTAGGTATCTCTAAAGCGTACGACTTGCATAATTATACCTTCTTGCTCGCTGTACATGTGTACTGTGCCTTTTTCCATGCTTAAATCCATGCGACCAATGCGCATATCATCGGTCGTGAATAGAATAGGTTGCCAAGATTTACTTCCATCGGTTGTGATAAACATGTATGGAAAGAATCCATATCCCATTTCTGTGCCATAAACATAGAGGTTTGAAGAATCGAGGGCGAACATGCTCAGTGACTGAATCCATCCAAACTTGAAGTAGCGTCTAGAAGTATCCAAATTGTCTAGACGATAATCTTGAAGCACTTTACCATCTGGAGATCGTCTTTGCAAGTATTGTGCAGATGAATCAATATTAATGAATGGGTAGTCTCCTATTTTTTCGAATCCTTTGGTTGCAATTCCTAAGACAATGTTCTCGTAATTGTCAATTTCTTGGGATTGCTGTATGGTGTAATATGGAGTGGTTTGAGCATGAGATATTCCAACAGAGAATAATAACAAAACCCCAAATTGCAGTACTCTTCTAATCATCTTTACAAAGAACGTTAGAAATTGGTGATTCGTGTCCACAATAGAACTATTAATCACTACCAAAAACGATAATCTTGACTCACGTTTTCAAATCGGGTTGTGGGAACCTGAGCACCTCCAGTCAATTTTTCAACTTCATTTTGGATTACTTTTTTGAGTTCGGAAAGAAGTACTTCACCGTCTTCATTCAAATCTGCAGTTCCATCTTTCAGAGCCTTTAGTAAAACATAGGTAAACACCCCATTACTCCACTCCTCGCCTTCGTAGGCATACTCACTTCCGCCTGCACTTGCTATAATAGTAGCACCTGAATTATCTCGGAGATCAGAGAACAACACGTTCATCATTTTGTACACGTGGTTTTCTTCAAATCCAGAAGATCCCACTTCCGCACCTCGGTTTTCTAAAGCTGTGATTCCTGATGCCAATTTATCAGTGCGAACAACTTCATCGGCATCCACTTCGCCTGAATGACAAGCATCGATAAAGACAGTTCGCGTTCTTGCATCTAATTCTGCGATTTGGTCCTCAAACCAACCATAATCTAAACCATTGTCACCTGGATTACTGAAGTCCATATCATGGGTTGCCAAGAAGTAATTCAAGTCTTCATCTAACACTCCATGACCTGCTATATAAATCAACACGTGGTCAAAGACACGAGCATTTCTTAGTCTTTCTATAGCATCTTCAATGTTTTGCTGATTCACATTCTCATTGAGTAGAGTATCCACGAATATGCCACCGTATTGATCTGAGTTGCTGTAAAAACCCACGAAATCGCGAATGTCTTTGTCGGCATATCTCAAATTAAATTCCGATTGCTCATAGTCTGAAACTCCAAGTCCAAGTATGTACAAATTGGGTTTTACATCAACGGTGTCAAAAAAGATGTAGCGGGTTTCGCGTTTCGACTGAATTCCTTTTGAATTTGAGCACCAAATCTGAACCTTGTTCATGCCCGGAGTTAGCTTGGTGTGCAGCATATTAATTTGAGTTGAGGCCATAGTTTCGCTCATTCCTCCCAAGCCTTGTTTACCATATATTGGCACTCCATTTATGGTTACGTGCTCTCGAGCTATGCGATGCTCAAAATCGGTCAATACATTATAGAACCCAAATCGTGACTCATCAACAACCTGGTTTGGAGTGTTGACCTCAATTTTTGGGGCTCCTTCAACATCTCTTAACTCTTCTTCAGTAAAACCAAGCTTTTTTAATCGTTTCACATAAGCAAGATGGTATAAGTCAATGAGCTCTTTATTGCCATAACCTAGTATCTCCAATACCTTGTCAGGCCTATTCCAAAGTACATCATACTGCTCAAAAGTGTAAAAATCTGCTAAGGTATCTGGGTGTAAATTCTGATGAAATCCAACCATGGCGCTTCCTCTTCTTGAGGATGCATAATAACGTTCGTTAGTCCACAGTGCTCAATCTTGATTTGCACTGACAAACAAAGTTGCTTTTGGAAGCACTCGTTTAGGATAGCTGTTGTGGTAGAAGTTTGTTAGCCAATTATCCCCTTCTTTGACTATCATTCCATCCACTGCCTCGTCACCATAACGATCGCGTATCGTCATTTCAAACTCGCCAATTTTAATTTCACGCTTTCCTTCTAAGCTCAAATCCCAAATCTTGGTTGTATTGTCGGCACTTGCCGAAAACATGAAGTTTCGCTCTGCATCGAAGGCTAGAGAGTAAACATCTGCAACATGACCTCTGAATGATTTCAAATATTCACCAGTAGTTGAGTAGAGCGTCAAGTCAAAATTAGACCCAATCGCAACATTACCATTTGGGGTAAAACTAAAACAGGTTATGGCTCCTTCTGTTCCTGGATCAACTTCAATTATTGATTCAGTATAGTCTTCGTGAAGCACCGTAAGGGTGTATAGACCAGTATGATAAATCTGCTTGCCCGACCACGTCATACTTCCTGATTCAAAAGCTTCAAAACCGTTATCACTTGAAGTTAATTGCAAACTATTCAAATCGAAGCTTGTAGAAAGCCGTCCAAAGTTATTCACTCGGGGTGTATCTTGCTGCTTAAAGCCTAAAGCCAATTGGTTGTTTGGGGTTGTGGCTACCTTAAAGACACGTTGACCATCTCCTACCAAATGTGCTTTTATTTCACCCGTGTAGGCATCCCACACATAAATATCTCGCTTTGATCCACCGGCTGTGGCGACCAAGCGATTGCCATACATAGCTGTGGCTATAACCGTATTGTCATTTCCTTTAAATTCGTGAAGTACATTTCCTTCAGGAAAAGAATAGGAAATAGCATTAGCACCGCTTAGTAGTCTTGTGCCAATAACCATAACTTTACTGTCATCAGAAAAAGAAATGCTGTGAATATCTGCCAGACTCTGGATTCCATTATCGTCGAGATGGATAAGGGTCTTTATAAAATTCCCTTCTGCATCGTATAGCAATAATTTTTCATCTTCACCGGCTGTAACAATGTATTTTCCGTCTGGTGAATATGCTGCACAGCGAATCTTATCTTCTTGTTTGTCAAGAACTGTCACTTCAGGCTCTCCTGTTTCGAGCATCTCTCTAAAATTCCAAATAATTGCAGTACTATCGTAGCTGGCAGTTAGCAAGTTTTGACCATCAGGTGAAAATTCGGTTGCATAAACTTCGTCATTATGACCACTTAGTTTAATGCCTTTACCACTATTTAGACTCCAGATTCCAATGCTTCCATCTGTGCTTCCACTGGCTAAATAATCTTCTTCAGGAGTACAACCAAGTGAAATGACGGGTGATGGATGTCCGCGTAAAACGAACACAATTTCTCCAGTATGAGAATTCATCAATCGTATTTCTCCTTGATCTTCATCGCCGTGCCCTAAGAAGCCTCCAACAGCCAAAATTTCACGATCGGGTGTAATTAATCCTGAATTGAGCATGCCTACTCTTCCTCGTTCGGCATAACCGCGATAGGTTTTAATACATTCTTCTCGTTCTATGTTCCAAACACGAACTGTTTTATCATCAGAAATAGAGAATAATAACTTTCCGTCCGCACTAAAGTCAATACTTTTTACAGAGGCTAAATGTCCACCTGTGTTCAATACAATTTGAGCATCGTCAATGTTTTGTGCTTGGGCAAGCATTGAAAAAAATATAAGGGTTGCGTACAGGAATCTCATTGTACATTTATACTAAAAGAGCAACTAAGGTAAATAAAATTGGGGAGAAGTGCTTCTACTTGAAGATGAATTGTCTGCTAAACCTCACTCTAAAATATCAGCAAATCAATTGCTTACCAATCAATCCAAGTTTCATCCACTTTAACCACACTTTCACGAAGTTTGTAGGTTTCAAAATCGATAAATTTAGCCGGATCAATTGCGTACCCCAAAAATCTTGTTTCGAAGTGTAAATGGGTGCCCGTACTGGTTCCAGTATTGCCTCCAAGTGCAATAAGTTGGCCCCCTTTTACAATTTCATTCTGTTTTAAATCGGGCAACTCACTTAAATGGGCATACAGCGTTTCTAAACCGTTAAAATGGCGAATTACCAATACGTTGCCATAACCTTCGCTTTGATAGGTTCTTAACCGCACTACGCCGTCAAATGCTGCATAAATGGGTTCATCATGTGCAACATGTATGTCGATTCCTTTGTGCAGCTTACCCCATCTCATTCCATACTTAGAGGTAATATCTCCAAAGCTAGGATGAATGTATTTTGAGGTGTCTGTTTCGAGTGTAAGTTCATAGCCCCACTCCATCATTTCTTTGGATACTATTCCTTGACCAACCTTATTGGTTTCCCAAGTATCACCATAAAACTCAAAAGCTGGTGGTAAATCTTTGTTAAAGTCCCAGTACTTTCTACCGTTATCTAGATTTGCCGATATCAGTGTAAAGGCAAACAACAATATTATGTATGTACGTTTTTTCAAACCAAAGGCTTAGTTTATAACGTTCAAAAACCAGACCACAATAAACAAAGTTAGTAAAGTTAGTTGTTCATCAGCTAAATATCAACTACACGTAACCATGTTTGCTTAAGAATCCTTTTATTTCGTGCTTAACAAGTTTGCGTGCTTTTAAGTCGTCGTCAAACGAAACATGTGAGGTTAGCATTTTTACATGCATGTCATTCTCTTGCCCGAAATATGCTTTAGCTTGAACATAATCACGTGATATCCCATAAGGATCGGCCATACTAGCATCTCCCATATACAATTTGCCTTGGCCTCTAGTTTCGACCGCGGCATATCCTTCTTTTGGGCCTACCACTCCCCCAATTGCAGCGTGAGTACCAAAGATTGTAACAATGCTGTGATTTGATGAATGCTGATATCTACTCGTATTGTTGAAGTCAATATTATCGATAGCATAGCCAAAACTTTCCCATGAGCCTGTTTCTGGCCTTCTTACAATGGTTAAGGCATCTTTAACATTGTTTGGTACTCTACCTGTACTAAGTGCCAAATCCCGATCTACAGGATCAAAAAGCAGCATGGCTTTCACATCAATGTTGTAGCGTTGTAGTTCTTTTGCAATATGAATACAGGCTGCTCCTCCTCTACTCCATCCCATCAATAAGATTTTAAACTTTCTACGGGGATTGGCGAAACTTTGTCCACCACTTAATGTTGCATCGAGTATTGTTTTAAGAGCTTTTCGTTCAAAACCAAGAAGGGATGGACCTCTAAAATAGTATTTATTCTTTACTCTTGATCGGTCATATATTTCGTTTACAAAACTGTGTTGATACGCTGAAGCATAAGAAGAGTCATCAGAAGAACCAGTTCCATCTATCCCCACCAATACAGTATCAAAGAGTCCTGGTGAGCGCCTCCATCGTGTGTATGCCTTACCCATTCACTAAAAATCTAAATCCCAACTCTTTTTAATCTTGGTTGGTTTCTGTTCTTCTTTCTTCTTTTTCTGCTCTTCTTTTTTCTTTTTTTCTCCTTTTTCCTTGTACTTAGAAGCCATAGCATGAAGTTTATTAACTTTGGTTATTCCTTGGTTTACCGACTTAGGGTTCTTGGAGAGGTCTTGTAGTGTACGCAGATCGGCTGTTTTATTTTGCACCTTTGAGAGTACTTTATTCTTGGCTTTATTATCTGCTGTTTTAAGGCGATGCTCTAATACCTCCTTATTAGATTTTGCTTTGCTTAATTCTTGCTGAGCTTTTGTTAAGCCTGACTTGTTTCTTGCCTGCAGTTTTGCTTTGTTCAACTTAGTTGTTGCATCTTGTTCGAGTGCATTCTTCTTATTCATAATGCCTCTAATGGGGTTGTGTTTACGCTTCAAAGCTGCAAGATCTTTAATTGGCTGCTCCATTTTGGTCTGTTGCTGATTTCGCATGCTTGCTATTTGAAACGACTTTGCACGGAGCTTAGACATTTTTGATTTAACAGCGCCTCCCTTTTTGTCGAATAAGCTTTGTGCATTGATTTGTTGACCAGTAATTCGTTCTATTTCAGCGTGAATAAGTGCAGGACTTGCATTAGACTCAATTAACTTATTTAATCGTTTTATTTTCGCTCCATACTGAAGTTCTAAATCACTTTTAGCTCCTTTAAGCTTATTTAAACACTTCACCTGACTTAAGGTTGGTAGAGGAAACTTGATTTTTTTCATACTCCCCCCATTCTCGGGCAAAGGCTCTATCGTTTCTTCAAGCTTCTTATTTTTGACTTTGGTGGCGTATAGTGATTGATAATCCAAATCGTAAATAGATATGCTTTCAATGTGCTTATAGAAGTCATTTAACTGGTCTTCGGTAAGCATAGGTGCCATCATACGAAATACCTTCGGGTCGTAATATCTAAAGAACAAGGTGTGTCCATCTTCTGTATCAACCTCTAGCTTTGATCGCATCAGATTTGCCATTGACACAGCATCTCTGATTTCTGTATCAATCTTCATAATGTCATAAAAGCCGTCGGTATAAAACCAAGAATCGAGGTCTTTAAACTCTTTTTGGGTGACTAAAAAAGGTCCGAGCAAATACGAAGATTTGTATCGCGTGCCTAATAAGAGAGGAATCAAACCTTTGGGCAAGGTCTCTCCCTCAGCTATAACAAGCGGATACTTTGCTGCATCTATTATGTAATAGGTCTCCATATCTACCTCACTAAAATAAAATCTTTTTCTGTTTTATCGAAGTAAAACACTATAGGAATATACTCAAAATGAGTTAAATCTTTGTTCGCAAAACAAATCAAATCAAAGCCTTTTGGGTACTGAATTGCAAACAGCTTTCCTTCGTTAAACACCTTTAGCTCAATCATACTTTGCTCTATTTTCAGTAAGTCGAGTTTAAATATCTCATCAAACATCATGCGAATCTCTTTTACGCGATCTTCATACGACAGATAAACAGAAGAAGACCACTCCATATCTTTTACACGATTAAGTGTCAAAAATGAATTAAGGTCTTTGTTCTTCATTATACCATGAATCTCTTGGTACTTCTCAAGCAGCTGTTTAAAAAGTTTAGGACTCGGTTTTAGACGCTCGCCATTAGTTTCATAGATTGGATTTAGGTGCTCAATATCAGAGACAAAAACGATCCTGATCGTGGTAGATGTCATAGACGCGATTGAGCTATCCGTTTCTTTAGATTCGACAACCTGTTTGCCTTCTTCAAGACGGTCGTGGCTTTCGACCAGGCCCAATTCCATAGAGGCCTTACTCTCTTTAAGCTTGTTATCTGAGGTATTCTCAATTTTTAAAGTAACGTAGTTTTCTCCTTTACGAACCCATGGGTTCAGTGCAATTCTTGAAAACACATTTCCAATATCCCCATCAACTACAACAGGTATGTCGTTTATTGAAAGCTCAAATGAACCTACCTCAACAGAGTAATTAAGTATGTAAACTGGTCTCTTCAACTTTCTATTTCACTAGTTTTAATGATTTTTCTACAATCGAGAAAGCATCAATTATTTTATAGGTAACCGTTTGCTTGTCAGCCTCAGGTTTTTCACCTCCGTCATCAGGAGCATCATCCTCTCCGGCTTTGCCTTCATCTTTAAATTCCGTACTTAAGTGGCTCTTAGATCCGCTTTTGGCAATACCCTGATTTACTGCAGCAATGTAGTACAGATAAAGACCTAAAAATCCAAATTTCATGTAGGCGCTAACTGAATCTTCACCGTTAACAAGCTTTCTATTTTCTCCTCCTGCTTCCAATCCAAATTTTGCTTTCCCTCCTGCCTCAAACTTCCCAGATGTTCGTGATTCATATCCAAAACCTACTCCTACCGTCACGTGCACCTCGGCATTAAACTTCATATAAAATTCAATGCCTCCTGCAATATCAACTTGGTTTCTTTTGTCCGTTGCGTCACCTGCAATATGCATCAAATGAAAATCTGCTTTATACTCACCACTACAACCTGCAACCAAATCTAGCTTACCCGTTTTTGCTTTTTCCATGAGCCAAACAATACCTGCTAATGCACTCCCAACACCCGGAATTGCGTGTAATAAAGGCCCTGCAAAGTCTTTGCTCAACTCAATTTTCAACATAGGGTCTAGCGACAGAGTCAGGTCTACGGCATGATCAACAGTAGGAGTTCCAGGAACCTCTTCCCAACCGTAGTTAGCTTTCAGTTTAACACCGTGTTCCAATTTGAATTCACCTTCTCCCTTTGAACAAAACTCACTAAATTCAGCAACCACTTTCTTCGTTCCATACATGAGATCAATAATGGTGTCGATGGTGGAGTATTCTTCTTCATTCTCGCTCGATCCCGTTTCAAACTTCACCACTTGCTCCCCATCATATTTGGCTTCTATACCCGCGTCAAATCCAAAATCAGTCTTACCCGTATTACCATCAACTTCCATCTTTCCACCGATTTCGAGCTCCCACGTTATATCTGGATAAACGTCAATACCATAACTGTGATTCTGACCGCAAGTATTGCATTTTACATCATAATGCTTGGGGCTTGCCCCTTTTGGCCAAAAGAAGTCCTTTATTCCTTTTGTGCTGAATTCTCTTGGGTCTTCTGAACCCAATTTGATTTTTAACTTTTGGTCAGATTTTTCATCGCCATTGCTAGTTTTGGCATCAAAAACCTTGTCGGTATGGGTTGCACAAGGACCGACAAGTCCTAACGGTTCAAGTTCAACATCTTTACGCGTTTTATCATTTCCAGCAACAATCGCAACCGTTTTGTGCTTGGTTGTCTCGTCGGTTTTAAAACTCAAGTCGTTCACGCTGAGAATTAATCCTGAATGATTGCACTCATTATTTTCAGATTCATGAGGCTGAGAACAAGATTGAACGCTATTATCAACTTTCTTCTGGCCCATTTTCTGCTTTATATTCTTCTAATAGTTCAAACTTTGTATACGAATCCCGGTCCGGCCACGTAAGAATTTCAACCACCTTATCTTCGAGTGGTCTTTCTTGCAAAAAGTCATATTCATAGAACTTGGTGATATAATAAAAAACATCGCCCTCAGTTTCAAAATCAAATTCTTTAGCTTCGTCAACCAAATCATCTAGTATTTCAAATGAGAGTTCTTTATTGTCTAAACCAAGATTGGCTCCATGAATTTCGACAAGCTCGTCATACACACGCGAGATAAAGTCCATTTTATAAATGGCTTTAATTTTTTCAAATTGAGGATTGAGTATGACTAAGTTTCTCATAGCTTAACACTGTTCGCATGCATGAATGAATGGCGAGTTATTTTGAGCTGCTTCGGATAGCGAGCTTGAAAAAGACGCAGAAGAGAATTTACCTTTAGAACCTGAGAATATTTGTGATAGACCTCCAGGTTGGTTACTTTTCGCTTGCGACTTCATGTTGTTCACCATGTTGGCAACACTTGGTGGTAAAGGAGCAGGTGGTCCGCCTGGTTTCATTTCACCGATTAATACCGTTGGAGCTCCCGCCACGATGGTTCCTCCATGAGCCGTACTATCGCCCATACGCAAAGCCATTTTTTTTCCGATAAATACGCCTGTCGAGCCCAATATAGCCACATCAGGTGGACCTGTACACATACACTGATCACCCATTACTGCTGCTGGCATGCCAGCAATCAGTACTGTAAGACATCCACTACCTATTATTGGACCACCAACATGTGGAATCGGTGGAACACCCGGTGTTACCATCGGGCAAGCATGAAAGTCTGTTAATCTTGCAGCAGGTTTTCCCATATCAATTCATTCTTTCCAAATATACTCGATTTCTGGTGCAATTTCAATCATAAAATAGTGATTGATTTTTACCACTAATTTGAAGCTTGAAGCACTCTATAATTGTAGTATGGTGGTGAATGCATTTCCAATTTGGATTTTATTTCTACCATTAGCTCCTCAAGTTTGAAGTTGCTATCTTCTTCAACCTCTATAGGGTCTATATGAACATCAACTGTAGATATGTACCCTTCATTCATCTTTTCGCTAACCATACCACCATTCTTAACTTCAACATGATCTATGTATTCTCCGAATTCATCTTGTACAAATAGAACAATGTCAATCTTCGTAACTACTTTACCTCCAGAAATCATCGAACGCTTCAACCCTGACAATTCATCATCACCAATCTTCTTATCTCGGCCGCCAGCCGTCATCGAAATAAATTGCGTAAGCGAATCATTTACATCAAGCATTGTTTCGGTAACAACTCGATCATTAGGTCCTAGATTATTTCCAAATTGACCTGCACAAGACCAAAAGTCTACAAAGATGGTTCTGCAATTATCTGGTGCCTTTATGGTCAAATAATGTGTGTGATTTTGTAATTCATCAAGCTGATCAAGCGACTTCTGTTCAAGTAGATTAATGCTTTGATTCAAATCTTTAAGAATGGCACTTAGAAAATCTATTCCAATTGCTGAAAACACAGCACTTTCGTCTCGCAGTAAATCGATGAGATGAAGTAAAAGTTCTTTAGAGTCTCTGCTGTCAAAACGCTCAATTCCACTTTCTCTGAGAACATAGGTTCTATCTTCTTGATCTTGTGATTTACTAACCGAATTTCCTACTACAAACTTCTTCTTTTCTTCATCGGTTACTGAAATCAGGTCTAAAAACTCAGAATTAATCGTGGTGAGTGGTATTATCTTAGCCGTATTTGAAATGTCAACATTGAGTTGTTCGTACCTTCTATTGACAACAGGTATGCAATTGGTTCGAACTACAAGATGTGCATTGATTGACTTATCAATATTTGGGTTAAACTTTACTTTAATCCAAACCACACGGTAATTTGAACCCACGTGTTGGGATTCTTCAATCTCTGAATAGTGGTTTTGAACTTCTTGAAGATTTATGTTTTGAAGGTCTAAAGAAAGATACTGCTTCTTATAGAGGTCAGCAATCTCTACCTCAAGCTTTTGAGTAACCTGTTGTGCCCGTTGAAACGCTGGAATTTGAAAAGATTCCTCCTTCATATTTCGAGAACGTGCAATTCCAACTGAAGATTTTATAATTTCATTTCCCAATATAAACTCGCAATCACCTAATAGCTCCTGGAGCTGCTTTCTGGACATAATATTTTTCCAATCAATTTGCAGAGAAAGTTGATTAATCTTGTCCAGTCTGTTTGTAACACACAACCCTAAGAGTACCTCATTTTCTTCTAGGGCAGTATTTAATGTAACCTTACTTCTTTCGATTTGTTGTCCTTCTTTATCATACTCATAGATGTAGTTGCCTACTACTTTTCGACCTAAGTAAACATCGTGCAAAGTGTAAAAATTTAATGGAGAGAAAAATACTTCTACTTCTTCCATTTTAATCTCTTGCTCAAGTCTGCGTTCTTTGGCCTTTAACACCTTGAACTGAGAGTATTTATTCACTTCTACCTTCGGTTCCGTTGGCGACAATTGAAGCAAAGCATGAGCAGGATTCACTCCGGCATGATATCCTGGATTTAGAATTGAACTTAGCTGTCTGAGAACACGAATATTTGCATTTTCAATTTCGTGATAAACGCGGTGAATCTCTTGTGCGAATCCTGACAGCAGTAGCTTAACTACAGGGTCAAACGAATCTATATCCTTATTCTGTACACCCCAATGCTGAAGTGCTGTTTTAGTTAATCTAGATAAGATTTCATTTCTGGATTCAATACTACGTCTTGTCAATTTATTCAACAGTTATTGGGCTAAGATAAAGCGATTGGTTGAAAGCATAGTCTTCTTTTGTAGATTTCAACTGACCGGTAACTTTTATAGTAATCTTTTTCTTGATTCGAAGTGCATTTTTTACCTTATCGGAGTATTGTTCATCTGCGATTTCGACATCAACTCGAATATTGTCAAGTTGGGTGATATATCTTTTAATAGCTGATCCTATTGAGCTTGAAACCGAATCTTTCCACTCTGATGTAAAGTTGGTTATCGTAAAATCATAATCCCATACAGTTGTGCCGAAGTCTTTGTCAGAGCTTAATTCTCCGCATTCGGTTATTAGAATTGTGTATATGTATTGGGCAATTGATTCGTTAAAATCTATATCGCGAATTCTAGCCCCTTGATTGAGCTTAGCAAAGTTGATTGGTATTCCAAGATAACGTGCATTTCTCATTTAGTTGATCATAACTATATTCCCTTGTACTTGATTTACGCCTGAAGCGGCTGATTTTATCATGGCTCCTTTCAATTCAACTTGAATACTGCCTTCAACTACGGCCTTTGTTCCGGCTTTGACATTAAGATCAGTTTGAGTTTGAATCGTGCCTTTCATACCTGCCTTCACGGTAATGTTTTGAGTAGCATCAACATCTAAGTTCTTGCCTGACTTAATTGTAACATTACCTGATTGTGCTTCCATGGTTATATTGTTTTTGGCAATCATTTCAATATCATTACTTGCAATTACAAGCTTTTTTTCAGAAAAAATGCTAATCTGTCCGTCTTTAACCGAGAGTAAAATTCCATTTTTGCCCTGTGCGGTAATTACTTGTATTTCTTCCTTCCCCTTTTCATCATTCAGCACTATTCTATTTCCACTTTGACTCACTATTTGCTTGACATTGTTCTTCTTCCAATCTTGTTCAAACTTAGATTTGATCTTTCCTAGGCTGTTGTCTACTGAAAACTTGCCTTCCAGCTGTGCTTTCCCATGATGTAACGAACCAACAACCATAGGCTTCGATGGATTCCCTCCATCAAATTGAACAATTACTTCGTCATCTACTTCTGGCGTAAAGAAAACCCCTCTACCTTTACCAGCATATTGTGAAGAAACTCTAATCCATCCTGTACTTTGATTAGTATCCATCCATTTAAACCGGACCTGAACTCTACCAGCAAATCTTTTTTCCTCATCATGTTTTACCACAACAGCTATTTGATTTGAACTTGGTACAAATTGACTATAGGGGTTTGGAAAGTGTTGACTGGCGTCTGAAACACCTTCAAAATTACACTCGTAATTTCCGATACCATCTACTTTATGTGTAATTGCATTGACCTTGAACTTGCCGTAATCACCATCGCTTGCAGCACCACTCGCTCGAGTCGCTTGCAACGAAATGTTCACTACACTTGCTAAATTAATCAATGGATTGTCAGAAGTTCCAAAAACAGTGGTCATGTTTGCAGCAAAATTTTCTGTAATTGCTGCTGCCGCCTTAGCCAATTCTTCTGGCCCGACAGTATGTCCTACAACATTAGCCGATGAGAACACCTTATCAGATTCTTTCCCAATACCTGAATAAATACTGCTATGTACTTTAGGAGTTTTGGTTATTTCTTTTTTTACGATCGAATTCTCAAGATAATCGTAGTCTGTATACGTGTTTTTTACAGGAATGGTCTTCATTCCAAAAGAAAAATCGGTAAGCTCTTTTGGGTAACTTAAGCCTATCGCACTTTTGGTTACAACCTTACCAACCACCAATTCTTTGCCGTCGTAGTAAAATGACTGGCCCCTTTCAGCGGCAAGCCGTCGAATGAAGGCAAAATCAGTTTCCCTGTACTGAGCAATATACTCAAGAGGAGATTCACCAGCAATTCCAACTGAAAGCTTTAATCCGTATTTTTTTGCTATCTCTTTGATAACGTCACTTGGTTTCTTATTAAGAAAGGCAGAATTATTTAAAACCCCATCCAAATGAATGGTTTTACTGCAACCTGATACTACAATACAGTTGATGCCAGACGAAGCTCTGCGGTGTTGCAATTGAGTTATTACACCAACAAAATCATTTCCTTTTTTCGTTCCTTTTTCATATAGTCCGATGGAAATATCTGCTCCAATAAATTTACTGGCATCATTAATTACCAGATTGGTCTTACTATTTACATAATCATAAGGAATAACTAGCTCAAATGTATGATGCACATTTGCAGCCTGCATAAGGTTCAAACTCAGGAAATTCTTAATAGTTTGTCCTTCAATGGATATAAGTACATCAATTATTTTTGCCATAGTATTCTAATGAAAATGTGGTAACTACGAAATCATAGCTACCACTTATTTTATGTATAAATTTTAATCAGGCCATTCAACTTCAAATGAAGCAGCTTGAACTTCAATCACACGAGCAGAAACCGTGAAAGTAATGTTCATTGGGTTTGTTCCCGTTGTATCGAACGCTTCATTGAAATGGATGCAGTATCCATCGGTCCATTTTAACTCTTTCATCTTTGCATCTTCGTCCCGTTTATAAAACTTAATGCTCCCGTTTTTTAGTTTGTGTGCGGTGGTAATCCACTCGAATAAGGAGGCATCCTCCGTTGCTTCAATTTCGCAGGTAATCTGCCCTCCGTAAACGTCACTCGATGGACGTCCAAATTGATCTACATCTCTTTGTAATGTGTAACTGCAGTGGAGTAATTTTACTTCGTTTCCACCGTCAATTGATAATGTTGCTTTAAATGACATAATTTAATGTTTTAAGGTTATTATTAGTTTTCAAATTAATTATTCTTGACTGATGCTTGAATCCCATTCCATGTTAGAATCGTCATCACCTTTGTGCCCGTCAAGAGAGATTAAAAAGTTTTTAGCAGGGAAGAATGGGCTCATATGGATATCCAAGTGAATTCTGTCCTTGTTTTGTTTATCTTGTTCAAGTCGCATGATCTTGAATTTATCTATAAGATTATTTGGTCCACAGATACTGTCTAAGAACTTAACTATCTGTCCACGCAATTCTTTTTCTGTTTTAGAGTTCCACGCTTCAAAGGCTCTTCTGTTTAAGAAGTCCATTAATACCTTCGAGACGTAGTCAAACACCCTAACAACAGAGTAGGTTTGGAAACCTAAGTTGTCGCCATTGAAAAGAGTTTTAGCAGAGAATGCCATTACCTTTCCAAATTCATCAACCATAGGAATCAAGCCCGCTTTTTCAAGCTGTGTGATTTCACTTTTCTTCATATCAAAACGAACGCCTTCAATCTCGTTGATACCACCCCATTTCTTACCAGCAGTTGGTTGAGATGGAAGGGTTTGATATATCTTACCAGCTAATGCTGCAGATGAGGGGATATAAATATCTTCATCTTCTCCTGACTCTTCATCTTTGCCTCTTCCAACAAGCCAATTACAAGTCATCAACACATTCTTTTTGTAGATGTCTCCTCCGGTCATATTGGCCGCTTCAAACCAATCAAGTGTTGATTCTGCATCGTCAAGATTCTCAAAATCAGTCACCATCATTACCTTGTTTTCGTACGCAATCTTTGCCCATTTGTCAACCACTGTGTTTGAACCAAGATAGCCTGGAACCACAAGCAATGAATAGTTATTTCTTAAATCTAAACGATCATAATTGTTCACGAGCTCTTCTTGAACCGCGTCGATAAACCTTGGATTATCAAGATTCTTAAGATCGTCCATTGCTGCATTTACAATGGTCAGATTTTTAATTTTTGTACTTTCTGTATTCTTAAAGAAAGATGCTACAGTACGATACGATACTTCCAAATCTCTTGCTGTCTCCAGCACTTTTTTGATGTTTTTCTTGTACGTTTTGTCTGCTTGATCTGCCCTAGCCTGGCAATCTCCTGCAATCGATTCAAGGTTTTCGTTGTCGTTTAACAAGTTCAACCAGATTGCTATATTCTTTTGAAGTTTAGAACGGTCTTCTTTCTTATTGTCATCTGACAAAAAGATTTTTCGCTTAGCCTTCTTTTCTGGATTCAGGTTATCTACTCCATCGATTAAAGAATCAACAAAGTCAAAACCTCCAAACTTAATCAGACTGTCTAAATTCTCGTTTACTGCCTCTTGTGGCGATTCGAACCTTTCCTTCAGTTCGAATTCAATTCCTGATGATAATGCTTCTTGTTCTGCCATTACTCTACTTATTATTCTTCTGATTCAATTAATTCTTGTAACATTCCTTTTAGCGAGTTAATAAACGCCTCTTTAGCTGCAGGGTCGTTCATTACATTTTGCAAAATTTTATTCGATTTTACTTTCTTTAAAATCTTTAAGTACTGCTCATTCTGAACGGTTAAATTGTTCAAAAACTCACTGTTTTTACTAATGCTATTTGCAGAAAAATCTCCAACATTTGAGAATGAAATATTTTCCTCAATGGTACTTCCATCCGCTTTCTCAAATTCACAGTCCACGTTGGGCTGAAATTTTTCGAAAACTTCATCAACTGTTCTCAATCCTTTTGTAATCTCTGGCTTAACAGGATCCTCGCCTGTTAATTTTTGGACTAATAAGGTTCTATTCTGATCAAATTCCGCTATTCCTTCCGATGCGTCATCGGGCTTCATTGATCCACCTAAATCGTATTTGTAAGATGCCATATTTATTATTTAATATTATAAGTTAATTCATTTGTATCTGACACATCAACTTCAACTGTGTGCCCTGACTTTAATTCTCCACTTACTATAAGTTTCGAAATTGGTCGTCGTAGGTAGTTTCTGATTACTCCAACAATAGGTCTTGCCCCATATTTTGGTGTATATCCTTTTTCTACCAATATTTCTTTTGCCTGGTCGCTGATTGTAATCGCAATACCAAGCTTATCCAGTGTTTTGAATAAATCTTTCGAATGAATATCCAAAATCTTCAATACATTCTCTTTAGCAATAGGTGCAAATGGAATAATCTCCGTAAGTCGAGCTAAAAACTCTGGACGGAAATAAGGTGCCATTTTCTCAAGCAAGTCGTTCGACTTTGGTTTTACTCCTTCCGAGAACTGCTCAACAATCCAATCGCTCGCTATGTTACTTGTAAATAGAATAATCGAGTTAGAGAAATCTCCCTCTTTACCCAATCTATCGTGCATCACTCCTTCGTCCAAGATTTGTAAGAAGATATCAAATACCGAAGGATGCGCTTTTTCAATCTCATCGAAGAGAACAACCGCATAAGGTGTCTCTCTAATCTTGTTCACTAGAACCCCACCTTCTTCGTATCCAACATAGCCCGGAGGTGCTCCATATAGCAACGCTGCACTGTGCTCTTCTTTAAACTCAGACATATCGAAGCGAATCATGGCCTTTTCATCATTAAATAAAAAGTCCGCGATTCCTTTCGCTACCTCTGTCTTACCCGTACCGGTAGGTCCAAGGAAGAAGAATGAACCTATAGGTTTTCCTTTCTTGGTTAGTCCAGACCGCGATTCGATAATTGCATCAGCCAAAGACTTAATTGCGTGATCTTGACCAACAACACGTTGACGAACAATATTTTCAATATTCATGAGCTTTGCTTGCTCATCACTTTGAATCTTTCCGATAGGAATTCCTGTACTTGAAGCTATTAGGGTAGCGACGTCTTCAGAATCAATTTCTGTCGACTCCTTTCGTTGTTCAAATTTTGACCGTAGGCTACCTATATAATCGTTTAACACAGAATTTATTTGTTCTGGACTGAATCCTGAATCCCAATCAATTTCATCTTCAACCGAGCCTATTAAAATAGGACTGATTGTATCTTGAATTTGCTTGTGAATCCAAGCAAATGTATTGAGTTTACTCTCGTCACTTTCTTCTGAAGATGTAACATTTTCTAATTCACTAACAAACTCAACCAATTTAACCTCTGTAAGCTCCTTAAGGGTTTTAATACTTGACATGGTTCGGTCTAGCAAGTCAATTGCCGAATCAGGCAGTCTTCTTTCTTTGCTGTAACGTTTTGCTAATGTAACGCAGCTTGTAGTTACATCATCGGTTAGCGACAAACCATGATGCTCTGAATATTTTGGCACCACTGCATCCAACATTTTTATTGCAGTTGACACGGTAGGTTCTTCAACTTGAACCAACTCGAATCTTCTGCTGAACGCTCGCTCAGGTTCAATCAGCTTACGATACTCGTCTGTGGTGGTTGCTCCAATAATAGTAATCTCGCCTCTAGCAAGTTCTGGCTTGAGCAGATTTGCTAAACCCGCTCCAAATGGACCTTTAGGGTCTAAGATAGCATGTATCTCATCAATGAAAAGAATCGCTTTCTCTTCAGACTTAACATCTTTTAAAATTCCTTTGACTCGATCTTCAATTTCTCCTTTATAAGATGCCCCTGCTAACAATGTTCCTGAATCTAATTCATATACATTAGCATTTTTTAATGCAACAGGCACATCTTCGGTAGACACAACATAAGAAAAACTTTCAACCAATGCAGACTTACCAACACCTGGTTCTCCAATTAAAATCACATTCGGCTTAGATCGACGACAAAGAATTTCAATCATTTGTCGAACCTCTTTATCACGACCTACAACGGGGTCATTCAACTGAGCTTTTGCATCTGCTGTTTTATCATTGCAATATTTCAACAATGAAGCTTTAGATTTCTTTGTTGTGGTAGGTGCACTTTGACCTGTTGAATCACCCGAAATTGATGTGGCTACTTCTTGGTTATTGAAGTATATGTCTAAGACTTCTTTTTCAATAACAGGGAAAGACTTCAGCTCATTAACATCAAACCCAATATTTGGTCTGATTAGTCCTAAAAAAACGCATACTGGATTGCTTTCAAGCAAGCCAAATTTCAGTCTATAATTGTCAGCTTCATCAAAGGCATTTCTAACCTTATCATCACCGTTTATTTCTTCAGAAACTTTACCTGATTTTGGAAGTTCATCTATGCGTATTTGGGCCCATTCTTTAATGTAATTAACATCCTTGCCAAGTTCACGTAAAAAAGCAGTAAATCCGATAGATTTATGCATCAAAGCAAGAAGTAAATGGGAGGATGAAAATTCGGCGTTTGAGTTCTCTTTTGCTATTTTTTTAGCAATATTCACCGCATCCTTGAGGGATTCATTAATTGACAGGTTAGTTTCCAAGTTATAAGGTTATTAAATTACCCAAAAATACTAAATGTTAATCAATAATCTTCAAGACGTACAGAAAATTTGGTAAATTTACCTTCAAAGTACTCATTTTCAGCGACTTCAATCTCCAATCTTGAATCATCAAGGCCTGTATCAAGTAGCATTCTGACTAAAACATCAACCCGTTCTTCTGCAAGCTCAATACTCGTAGCAGTACTATCTTCGGGCAGAATTGTGATGGTCAGAATATAGTCCATGTTATCGTCAACAAAGTCTACTACCTCATCGAGTATCTCCAAACTCCGATCATTTGAAATGGTACCTGCTCCAACATCCCACATAAAATCTTCAGTAAATGTGAACATTTTAGCGTCGAATCTATCTTTATCTGAATATGGGCAACCCTTGTTAGCACGATCACCCGCTTGAGTTGGGCAATTGTCTTCGTGATCATAAATTCCATCGTTATCCGAATCTATAGGGCAACCTTTATGTATAGGTAATCCAAATTCTTCATCGCAAACATCCTCATGGTCAAATAATCCATCTCCGTCAGTATCAGGACAGCCATATTCTTCAGCAGGACCAGGATCAAGTTCACACCTATCTTCTTTATCCGGAACTCCATCACCATCTGTATCAGGACAGCCCTTAAATGCTTCTACTCCAAAAATAGAATCACATTCATCTTCACTGTCTCTGATTCCGTCGCCGTCTTTATCAGGACAACCATAAGTTGCTCTAGTGCCAAATTCAAAAGCACATAAATCGCTTCTATCTGGTACGCTATCTCCATCTGCATCAGGACAGCCTTTAGTGTACCAGAATCCAGCATCATTTGGGCATTCATCGAGCTCATCAGATACCCAGTCTTTGTCTGTGTCTTTAGGCATCTTCCGATGTATTGGAATAAAGACTCCTAGTTGCATGCCGCTTGGTGTATTTGCATCTGAGAAATAGGTCATTAAGTTATCAAGCCGAAAGCTTAACCAATAAATACGCATTGCTGCACCAATCTCAACATTTCCTCGGTCAGATTCCAAACCATATTGAACAGGAACATAAACACCAACACCTTTCTTCTCGAATCTTGGAATAATACCGATGGTTTGTTCTTTCTTTGAAACGTATTCGCTTCCATCAAAAGTTTGGTAAGAGAACTGACGAAAGTTCATGTTCATACTAAAGACTTTTCCCAAACTGAAATCAACATAGGCAAGTAAGTTCTGAGGAACAGACACCTCCAGTTTAAAATCATCACTCACACCAGATGTGTTCAGTGCATAAACACCATCTGCAGTAACATCAGCATCTCCGCGCTGATATTCCAAATTAGCTCCTACATTACTTATAGATCCTCCTATTTTGAAAAGGGTTTGATTAATATCTTCTTGGGCTCTGGCAGAATCATCCATTACATACCGCAATACTCCTTCTGCTTTTCGTACCTGAAATTCAAATCCAAAATCACCGGCGAAGCTGGTTGGCTGATCGTCTTCTGCTTTAGTAAATAAGGAGGCTTCTTGAAATGCATTTTCTCCGTCATTGATCCAATCTGGATTTCGATAATTAAAAAAATAACTGTTTTGAATCGATTCAGAAGGAAACTGTCTCGTCATACCGCGAACGTACCCAATTTGCAAGTGTTCACCTCTAATTTGTTTAACGGTGGCTCCAAGATTGAATTGCATTCTTTTGGTTGCTATCAAATTGTAAGCAACAGTTAATCCTAAATCTGCATATTGATGTCTGTACTGAGAAACATTTTGGTTCGTGAAATCTCGATCTTGATTGTTTTGATAGAAGTGTTGCCTTGAAGTTTGACTTTCTGTCTCATATCTAAAAGTTCCGTAACGGTGATTTGACAATCCGAAACCCCACTGATGCGTTCTATTCGCTGCCTTAACATCGGTCGTAAACATAACACCAGTAAAGACCATTTTGTAATCTTCCCTTATCGTTGATAAATCATTGACTTTAGAGTCATAATAATTTGAACTGAAAAAGTCTTTCTTCCAATTGAAATTATAAAGGTTGAACTCGAAAGTTTTATTGTGATTGTTTATTGCGGGGTTTAAGCTGATAGAAGAAACTCCGCCAAACGGACTCCCAATTAAATGATCATTTATCTGAGCTTGGGATGGGTAAATAATAAGTGTTAAAAGTACTAAGCTGAGTAGGTATCTACAATTCATCGGTTATATATCAAGTCTCCAGGCGATTTTTTCAAATATAGTTTAATTGTGTACATCGTTACAAGTACTGAAGCGGCAACAGTAACAATCACAAACATGAGTGTTCTAAATGAGAATAATTCAAAGTAATCGAGGTCTAACTCTGTAACCATCACTTGACTGAGATACAACTCGATCAAACTTCCAATTAAGAAAGCGAGTATGGCTGAAATGAGTAGACTAATTAAAACAAAGCGAACAACAATTCTGAGATAGAGTTTGTACGTCGTGTTAAAAGCTAATCCTATTGCGTTCAGTGTACCAATATTTGACTTAATCTGGCTGAAATGCAGTTTAAGCATGTTGAATATTAGCAATGCACTGCTCACTATGCCTATAAATATTAAAAAAACAGAAATGGTTCTCGTCACATTACTCATGAACACATAATTATCTTTCTCTTTAACTTTAGCCATATCTAGCTCAACCTTACCCATCTTACTTTCTCCTTGCTTATTAAAGCGTTCGTATAAAAAGTCAGAGAAAGGACGGATACTATCGAGATGAAAAAAGTTAATCGAGTAGTTGTCAAAGCTTGGAGTACTTTGAACATTGTACACATAACTGTAGTCATAAATTCTAGCAACTTCCTTGGCACTTTTTAGTGCGGGTAGGTCTATCATTTGGTTGTATATCGAATCGGCAATTTTATAAGAAGACAAGGCCGGTTCGAAGCTTATAACCGTATAATAACCATTTTGCATTCCCTCAGTGAAGTTTTGAAAATTATCAACCAGAGGATCTGAACCAGAGAAATTGGCTTGTACAAATTCATCTAATTGCTCTTGAGCTTTTTTCAGTTGATTATCTTTAATTCCATCGACTTTAATTCGTATGTCATTAGTTTTTGCTTGAGTATTAAAGGTCTCCATTCTAGAGTTGTTCCAAACCTCTGCAAAATATTGAGTGCAGATAAAGTCGTTTCTACCTGGAATCTCTTCAACAATTGACCGAATCTCAACTGGAATTTTGAACATAATTGACTTCATCTTTCCATTCTCATCCTGGCCTAAATAGTCTTTGAACCGTATAAAAACCTGCGTAGCGGTCTCTGGGTCATAACCAAACTCTTTCAAGAATCGTTTGGTAACAATGAAGCTGAAGTCCTTATCATCGTCATAACCTGTATTCAAGCCCCGAATCAAATTTTCTTCACCTAGAATGTACGAAGTAAGCAGATCATTATCTTTTTCTGGTATTACAGTTCGACCATTTACAGCATTAAACTCTCCCGACGATTCATTGAAAACATATATCGTCTCCTTGCTATATGCTATCAGGTTCTTATAGCCATACCGCTTTTTATACTCATAACTTTCGTTGAGCTTTTTAACAATGTCTTCATCGCCAGAAGCTCGGTTAGCTGGAATTGTTACACTAATCCACTTTACAAATGGACTATTGAGTTTTCTGTCGAGATATTCCAAACTTCCATTTGCCAAACCAATAGTGATGAAGGTGAGAACAAAGAGGGCAAGCAGCAACCATAAGTTGATCTTTTTCTGCCCCATTAAAGCCTCATATTCTTTACTAAAATACAGCCCTTTAAACTGCTCTTTAAGATTATATCGTTTTCCTTTTTGAACACTTTCACTAGCCTTCTCAGTTGCTCCTTTGTAGTGATCTGATATTTTTTTTATTGCAGCCTGTCGGTCATCTAACCATTCCTGGCGAACAATGATGTTTTCTTCTTTAATAAACCCTTCTGGTCTATTTTCTTCTTTTGAAATAACTACAATTCGATCAGCAAATTCTAAAGCTAACTCTTTGTCGTGAGAAACTATGAGAGCTGACTTGTTCTGCGATTTAATTTCTTCTTGTAGGAAAGACATTAACTGAGCTGCAGTGGCATCATCCAAGTTACCTGTAGGTTCATCTCCAAATATTACCGTACTTTTTGAAATTAAAGCCCTGGCAAAGGCCAAACGCTGTCTTTGACCGCCTGATAAATTATTCGGAAAAGCCGTTCTATCAAACCCTGCTCCTTTGAGCTTTATCTTCTCAAGTAATCGTGTAGCGTCATCATCGAATGAATCAATTGAGGCATCTTCCTTTATCAAACCTGAAAGTACAATATTCTCTTCGGCTGTAAGATTGTTCATGAGGTTGGTATTTTGGAAAATAAATCCAAAATGCTCCTTTCGAATTGCAATTCGGTCTGTAGATTCTTTGTTCCAGACACTGACCAAATCGTGTTGGGCGTCGTCTGTCTCAAACTTAATTTCTCCTTTTTTGGCCGTATTGTTCATTAAGCCAAGAGTTTCAAGCAAGGTGCTCTTACCTGTTCCTGAAGCTCCAAGGAAGAATACGATTTCGCCCTTATACAAGTTGAGTTTATCAACCACAAGAACATCATTGCTCTCTTGATTGTAAGTACATACTAAGTTTGATATTTCAAATAATTGAGAACTCATTTTTAGGGGAGATAGTCAACAGGAACCCAGTACATAATGTCGTCGAAATTTTTAAAGATATAGCTATCCTCAACTGGGATTCTTTCGAGCTGTTTTAAGTTGGTTGAGATATGGTTAAGAAGTTCATCCAGTTCTTCATTTGAAAACAATCGCTTGTCGTCAATATCATCGATGGAAACATTCTTTATGGTATGAGATTGGAGATCTGGTGGAATACCTGTCAATAGACTATGTGCCATTCGAATATCCATATTTCTCATTGCGACTTGTTTCGATCCTTGGTATGAAGCCAACACTTCTTTATAAGCACGTTTTAACCGCTTTCGAACAGCATCCATATTATCTGACCCTCTTGCCTCGTATAGCCTTTTGAACCGGTTAACAAGATTATCGTATTCACTTTTTAGCATGAGCAATTGATAAGTGAAAACCGGATTATCAAGTTTATCGTTGGTTAGAGTTGTATAGCCTTCTACGTAGAACTGGTAAGATTTACCTGATATTTTTTCAACGATTTTATCGTCAAGACCAATTCCAGATTCTTTTAAGAAGAGAACCATAGCTGGATTTACTTTAACGCTTGTACCTCCCACACTTTGAGTAGCAACATCTAAATCAGAAATTAGCTTATTGTTCCAGCTCTCTACTGAAAGAATTGTTTTCTTTAGCTCTGAAGTCAAGCGTGCAACTTGCATTTCTTGACCAAGTTCAACGAACGAAATCGACCCTGAAATTGGTGATTTATCTTGCTCCAATTCATCGAAATAGTCATCTTGATTTCGTGCCCATGCAGGAATATCTACAGAAGCTTTTAACTGCTCAGAAATGTTTGAAGCTTTAATATCATTGACAATGTTGCGGGCATTCCCGGCAATCATTCTCCGCATATCGCGATAGAAATTGTCAAAGGCAACATCATTCTTTGAATTCACTTGAAAAGCCAATAGTGAAGCATTCGCCTTTGAAAGGCTATTTGTAATGTTCTTCATTTCTTCGCTTTTTGAACTTTCAACCCCAGCTGCTCCTATTACAATTACGATGTTTGTATTTGAGCTTTTACCTGCTAACATGCGATTGGCTCTCGCCAAGCCATCCGTTAAATTGGTGTAGCTTGTAGCATTTGAAACTGGGCATAGTTCATCGTTCAACGACTGCGATAACCACGATGTTAAATCGCGGTAATTTGATGTTAATGTTTTAACCTGTAGCGATTTATCAACTCCCTCACACGAAGCATAAGCATCCTTACGATATATTACAGACCCAAAGAAGTATTGGTTTGAGGTATTGTTACCAAGATAGCTATAATTCAGTTTTATAGACTCTATGATTGGTTTTACAAAGTTCTTATTCTCTGCGTTTCCATCGATCACAAAAATTACGTTTATCTTCTTCTTTTCTTCTCGGAAGTCCATGTACTTTTCATCACTTTTGTTCTTATCTTGAACAGAAGAAAGCACCACTCCTCTTTCATCAACTATGGGAGATGAGAAACCGGTTCGTACTAATCCATATTCCGTTTTTAGCACTGGAAATCGTTTAAAGTTCGAAGGAATTAAAGTTGCCTTTGGGTCACTATCCCAAATGGGGTCGCCTCCGGCTGTTCCGACTGAAAAAGACTTCGCATCTGAAGATGTACCGAAGATTGAAGCGGAAACATTTTTACTCTTGCGCTCATCAACTGCATCGATAGATCGATTAGGTTCTAGGCACAGACGACCTTCCCAAACTTGAATCGTTCCTTTGTCAACCCAGCCAATCAATTCATGACTTATGGTATTGTATTTGGTTTTTTGTTGTTTACCCACCAAATAAGCTCCGTTTTCTTCTTTGTAAATGAAAACGAATTGATACATCTGTAACTCATTTGTGGCCACATGTTCTTCCTTCTTGTCTGGATTATTATAAACCTGAATGTTGTTCGACTTAAAATAAGCCCCCGGGTTTTTTAGCACCTCATAATGAAACATCGCCAATCCTTTGGTAATGATCTTTGTATTTGGATCTAAAACCGAATTTTGCCATAACAGCATTTTTCTCTCATCAACCCATCCGTAGTCTTGTGGACGCTCATTCAATTTGTTTTTAGCATAATGCATGGGGCCGTAATCAACAATATGCAAAGCATGACCTCTTCGGGCAATAACTAAAAAGGCCTTTAAGTAAGGAAGGTCCTTCTTCTTCGTGTTAAATTGCTCGTTCGTATAGCTGATGTTATCTGAGCGATCAGAATAAACTATCCACGGTCTTCTCGTAACATCATCATAACGTTGTGCTATTTCACCGGTTGGACCATTCGGTCTGGTGTATTCAGCAGGCTCCAGAAGTATTGGAGTGCCCTTTAAATCTTGAGCAACTGCACAGATGGTAAGAAGATTGAGTAAGGTAAATAAAAATGAGATCTTTATGGTCTTCATATGGGGTAATTTCTAAGGCAAATAATTTGAAGGCACCCAGTAGTACCTTTTGTTAAAACTTTTAAACGAATATCCATTGGATGGGTTTCCGGTAGACTTGAATAACTTCTGTTTTTCAGAAATATACTCGATATACTCTAAGAGTTTTTCTCTTGGAAACAACGCTTCATCAGAGATGTCGTCAAGTTTTAGATTTCTTATCAGACTATTACCTTGATAAGACATTCCGATCAGCAATTCGTTGATGTAATCTAGCGGTTTTTCCTTCACCAAGGTCTTGGCTTCTTTTCTTCCATAATAGGACACTAAGGTTTCCCAATAAGCCTTTTTCAGTGATTCTCTAGTACTATTATCATCGAGGGCAGTAATTGCATAACTAATGTCGGTAAGGGCATTATCAAGAATACTCCATTCGTCATAATCCATTAGAATAACATTGCTAAATGTTGGATAATCTAACCCGGATATTTCGCTAGGGGCATAGCCCTCAATAAAGAAGGTATAGGAGTCTTTATCTCCAGCTTTGATATTATTAACAAACTCAACAATCTTGTCATAGGGTAGATCCATTTTGTGCAAGAACAGGAGCAATTCGGGGTCTAGTTTAACATCGGAGGCCCCCATTCCTTCCATTTCTGAATCCATCTTCTTCATAAGAGCGTTGTTCTTTCGCTCCTGATCCATAATTGCTTGCTGGAGCTTCCTATTCAGGTCAGCACCATTCAGCCACTCATTGATATCAACACCGAGAAAATAGCCTGTTACAGCACAGTTAATTAATTGAAACGAGTTGGTTTCTCCTGGTACTCTATCTACCTTAGGCTCGAACTGATTGGTAACATCTGTTAATTTATCAATCGTAAAGGCCGTATTCTTCATCCAATAACGCACTTGATTATAGAATTCGTCGTATTCTACATCCTGGCTAAAGTATAATTGAAATCCGAGGATTGATACGTTCTTGTTTACGCAGCGTTTAACAATATCTTTATTGATGTCGTTTCCGGTTCTAGCATAACCCGTAGCTCCTATTATGATTACTATATTGGTTTCATCAGGATTTTGGAACATCCTCAAGGCTCTCACCATTCCTTTATCGAGTGAACTAAACTTACGGTTCGTTCCTACTTGGCAAGCTTCAGATTCTATTTCTGTCTTCAGCTTACTAGTCATCGACTGGAATTTAGAACTCAACCCGATAGGAACGACACTTCTATCTGGACTGCAGTTTTTATAGGCTGAGTTTCGATAAACTACGGCACCAAATTGGTAGGTGTTCTCTGAGGCATTTTCAACATTAGCAAACTTCTTATAACTGTTGTTAATTGACTCTAAGATTGGTCTCAAATATGATTTGTAATTGGTATTTCCATCAACCACATAAACCACATTAATCTTTGATGCTGAGCTTCTTGTTCCGTGATATGACTTGCTAAATATTGCTTGGGCTTCTGGGGTGTTAATTTCAACTCCATTTTCGTTTAGTAACCCGGTAATAAAACCTGTCTTGTACACACCATCATTGGCTTCAATAACAGGGAATCTTTTCATGTCAGGATCCATCTTAGCTTCATAACTATCTCGCTGCCACATAGCTCCTTTTTTAGGTTCTCTTCCAATCTTTACCGCAAGTGCATCGTCTTTGTCTTCATAAATTGAAGATTTAATTTTGTTAGTCTTTCTCTCTTGGCTTGCATCGGGGTCAGAGTTTGGTTCTAAACAGAGTCTTTCTTTCCACAGTTGAATAATAGACTTACTCACCCAGCCAAGTACAGCAACATCTGCACTGCCTGCTGAAATACTATTCTTTTTTGCAACAAGTACTGAATTGTTCGCAGCATCTTCCTTTAGCACAAACAAGAATTGAAAAAGTCTGAGTTCTATATCTAATTCTGTATTAGGGTTAAGTTCAGGACTAGCATACACATGCACCTTGTTTTGAGATACATATCTACCAGGATTTAATATTGCTTCGGGCTTCTGAACCGAAAATGCTTTAAGCGTAAATTTGGTTTTAGGATCTAGTAATGAGTGATCCCAGAGTAACATTTCTTTCTTACTTACCCATCCCACTTCATTTGGATTTACACTTTTCTTTAGACCATCACTTCGGGTTAGTAGTTCTGGTCGGTAAGGAATTACCTTAAGTGCAATTGAAGTCTCTTCAAGGACATAATATGCGGTAAGAAAATCAATTTGACGATACGGACGAGTAAGATCTTTATCTACATAAGTTTGGTTGTCTTTTCGGTCAGAAAACACTACCCAATTCTTGCCACTTCTTTCGGCTGTAGGTCTCAGAATATCTCCTGTTGGTCCTTCAGGACTTTCATATTTAACCGGCTTTTTTAAGACTTTGTCCTTACTCCCACCTATCTGAGCGAGGCAGTTTGACGAATACGCAAAAATTAAGAATGTTAAAATAGAGGTCAGTTTCAGTTTCATAATACTACTAATTGTGTTCAAGAATGTTTATTTCAACATTTAGGCCAAATTTAAGAATCGATATGCTTTCTTCAAGATTTTCCTGCATATTTTTCGGAAGGTTTTGAGCCTTCGGATAGTGAAGGTTTATCACCACTTTATCTTCTCGTTCCAGCCCATATTTCATCGTTAGCTCAGACACAAGATTTCCAAGCACTGCCGGTTGATCTGTAATAAATTTCTCTGCGTAAGTATAGGACACATAGAAGTTCAAATCCAAAGATCCAACTTGAGCATCACTTTTGGTAAATTCAGCAATGATTCTATCCTTATCGTACTGCTGCATGGGGAACTCAAAATAAGAGTCATTTAATGTCGCTAAAACCTGTCTAGCATCCTCTACACTTTTTGCAACCTTAGGTTCTAGTCCATTTGAAGCGTACAACATAAAGTGATTTGATTCAGCTCGTTGGTCAAGCTCTGTCAATTTGGCTTCCATGTTATCGATCATTGCACTGTTCAGCCCATCCGAAGTACTAATTTTACTATTGTCAACGAAAATCAAAGACAACGTTTTTTCTTGTGCCTTTTCAGCCGTGAACGACAGAAAAAATAATGCGAGAATTAAAACAAATCTATTCATAATTTACATCTTTATAAACCAGAGAATGACCCGGTAATTTTATACTTATTGAAACACTGATCTTCTTTGTTGTATTCCAATTTTACATCAGTTGCTTTGTAGTTACTTGTTGACCCATTGTACTGTAGAGCTCTAAAAAATGCAAGCTCTCCTATGGGTTTACCATTAACCTCGAATGTTACATCACCACACGTGTAATTGCTCTTGAATTTCTTATTGAATAAGTCTCTTGCCTTCTCGGTGTCGTAGTCAAAATCATCAGCACTACCCAAACCAACTATTTCATTAATTGCTGCTTTTGCAGACTGCTCGTATTTGGCTTTCAACTTGGCTAGCTCATCAACTGTTTCAACAACGTCTTCTCTTTCAGGATTGATTACAACGGTTTTATACTTAACATACAAGCCATTATCTAGCTGCAATTTAATTTGATACTTACCAGGAGTATTGTAGGTATACTTCATTTTATTTCCGGCCTCAATCACTCCTCCTGCTTCTCCCATCGACCATTCATATTTTTCAGCGGTAACACCTCGAGCCTCAAATTCTAGTTCTTGGCCGACCATACCTGAGCCGGGTCCTTTAATTCGAACATTGATATCTTCTTCCTCTTCAACAAGTTGTTCCTCAATTTCAAAATAGAATGTATCAATACATCCTGCAGGGTTTGAAACAATACCTACGTATGGGCCTGCTACATCGATAACAATAAATGTTGAATTCCCACTCGCTTCATACTCTACATCTTCTTTTTCAGTTTGAATGAATACCCACTCTAACTCATCTTCTTCTGAAACTGAATTAAGATCAATTGTATCGCCTGCCCAGTTGTTTGGTGACGGAGATTCATAAAAATCTAAACACTCTTCATTTACTTCGATTTTGGGCCCAGTCGACTTTGTGCGTTGAGAAAGAAAGAACAACACACCTGCAACTAATAAAACGGCCAGTACTAATATTAAAATTCTTTTATTCATATATCAATTTTCTAGTTTAACCTTGGGAAAACCCCTGAAATCTCATACGATTCGATGCACCCTGAGGAGTTTCTATTAAATTTTACGTCGTCTACAGTACCTTCTTCTCCTTCATCCTTACCCAAGCCTCTTAAGAAGTCTGTTCGTTTGGTTTCTTTGCCATTTACATAAAGCACAAAACCTTCACAAATTTCATCTTCAATAACAAAGTTATTTCGATACTTAGCTGCTCTAAATGGGTTGTAATTATCCGAATCTTCAACACCTAAAGCAATAAGTTTAGTAATTATATCTTTAACCTTTTCAGGAGAATTTTTACCTGTGTTTGCAGGAGGTCGCGTAACCGGAGTCGTTGTAGGTGTGGTTGATGGAGTTGTTACATTCTGCCTTTTAGTCACCTTCACACGATGGGTATAGGTTTCTCCATCCACTCTTAGTTTAATTTCAAAGTTTCCGGTTTCTTCAAAACGGTACGAAACACTGCTCTTACGCTTAATAACCTTACCTGTGGGCATCTTCCATTTGCACTCATTCGCATCAACATTTAGGGCTGTGAAGTTGACATTACTTCCAACGTACGCACGATTTGGACCCTTAATCTCTACTTTTTCATTTCTTTCTGGTTTCTCTTCTTTTCCTCTGACTTCTACACTGGTAATTTCTGAACAACCTTTGTTTGAGGTAACCTCAACTGAATAGCTACCAGCAGAATCCATGGTAAACTCTCCATCAACACCATCAAAACTTTCTATTTCGTCTCCCTCTTCGTCAAGAATTCGCCAACTTAGGTTGCCTTCTTTAGAGTGTAAAATAAAACTCTGGCCTACATCAATGCTCGATGGCAGTGGTGTAAAGAAGCCAATACAAGGATCTGGAGCTGCAACAGGTTCGTCTTCAAGTAGCAGCCTTAGACCAATAATGGCTAAACCAAGGATAATGACAGATATAAAAACTATTAAGATTCTCTTATTCATGTTTATAGGTAAATTATCAAAATGATGCCTAGGTCGCTCACTGAAAGCTTGCTGGCATTGTATATTAAGGGGTTAAGGTTATCAATTGAACTTAAGTTAGTAAAATAGTCTTCATCAATCTGCTGTTGTTTTACGTTGTATGTAGTCTGAGCAAATTCAGCTCCTACTTCACCATTAAATGCACCTAAACTAAATCGATAACTTAGGTTTACACCAAAGTGCATGCCTGGGCTATATTCAGTATCAAAACTTCTATCTTGATCTTGGTCAAGTGCTACATTGTAGCCTAAATTTTGCATCAATCCGAAATACAAATCTGTTTCTCCGCTATTTTGCGTTACCGTTTCTCGAGTTATACTCAGTGATCGAGCACTTGGCTCTTCTACATAGTGCAGCCCGCCAGCTTCGTCAATACCATAAATAGCTTCATAGCTCAAGTTTGTTGAATAATCTGAAGCCCCGCCAAAGGCAAACGCTGGACCAGCAAATCCAGAAACATTTATTTTACCTAACTTTAATTTACCAAGCACTTGAA
The DNA here is from genome assembly GCA_965216465.1 of Bacteroidia bacterium. GTDB lineage: Bacteria > Bacteroidota > Bacteroidia > NS11-12g > UBA9320 > UBA9320. The sequence goes on along the minus strand of CBDCFW010000006.1, from coordinate 1,122,257 downwards.
GACGTAAGTTCTGTATCGACAAATCTTCATTGTAAAGATCATTTTGCGTAAGTAATTGTTTGAACTCATTGCCATTGGCATCAGTCGACTTGTACTCCGCATCAAGATTGGTTGCAGAATAGCCAAATTGCGTTCTTGCATAGTTCAGCCCTGCCCCAATAGCAAATGTCTTCCCTAAATTGTGATAGTAATTTATACCGATTTGAAACCCGCTTCCTGAGTTTAGAGTTAGGTCACTAATGTTCTGCATTTGAATCGAAGGATTGCTCACATTAAAACCAAGCTTATAAGCCCAAGTAGGATCACTTACAAGAGGTTCAAACAAATATGGGTCCTCACCAAAGTAGAAGTACTCGTTCGATTTACCTACTTGTTTTTTAATGGAAGTGTTCACGTCTAACACATTGGAAACAACTATTGATTCAGGGTTTCTGGCATCTAAAATGAGCAGTTTAACACTTTTACTAAAAATATACTCTCCAAGATCATTAGTACCACGGAGTATTTCGTTCATATACACCTTAACCTTTCCATCAGCCGCCGAGCTATAGTCAACATAGTAATTGTTGTTTATTTTGGTAACTCCATCGCTGAAAACAGTGCCGTATGCTTTTAAATAATCTTCAAGTAAATAGCTCTTCATTTCTCCAGATCCTTCACCTTCTCCATACGAGAATGTATAGGTTTGAAGCTGACAGCTGTCACCAAATATTGCCTTAAAACGTTTAAGATCTCTAGGCTTTTCGCGTGGCCCTCCAATTTTACCATAGTTGGTATAATCTGAAACAAGTTTCAAGGTGTTGTGTACTAATGTTGAGTCGTTAACATTCTGAGCTGAACTTGGTAGCACAAACAACCCCACAATTACCCAAGCAAAAAGCAGTCTTAATTTATTTACTATAGTCATTCTCATTGCTTAATAAATTTAAAGTGATACATTGTTTGGTCTAACATTACAGACCCAAAATAAGCTCCGGTTGCTAGGTGTCCAACATCTATGATAATCTCACCGCCCGAATCGATAAACTCACAATCTACATGTTGACCTAGAGCATTTCGAATTTCGCCACCTTTAACTAGTCCATTTTCCTTCCAAACCAAGTGAACTACATTTCTCGAAGGGTTTGGGTAGACTTGAATCAAACGGTGATCAAGACCTCGAAGCCCGGCTAAAGCCCCATAGTTATAAAAGTTCATTGATTTACAATTTCCATCGAATATTTCTGCGAAATAGAAATAGTTATCGGGATCAAAATTGTCAACTGCTAGGGTTTGGAATGTCGACAAGAAATCTGATCTTGTTTCAACATTCGCTTTGTCAAAAGTTCCCCACTTTATCGAGTCGTACTCATTTAAATTAACGACTAACATGTCATGCGGTACGTTTTGAATTTTGAGGACATCGAAGTCCTCTATCTTCTCATTTACATTTACTGTAAACTGGGTTTCTTGCGAACAAAAAGATGGGTTTGAACCTGATATGCGAATGATTTCAGTACCTGATTTTAAGAATTGTAAATGTGCACTGATTCCTCCATTAATTGAAGCATCTTGGGTTACAATTACGTCTGAGCTGGTCGTCCATGTGTAATTCCCACCTGGTTCCGTTTCATTAATAATGAAAAATACTCCAGAATTTTCGCAAACTTCATCTTCCCCTAAAACATAAGGTGGATCGCTAAACTCTACCCAAGGCTTTACGGTAACTTCCCAAGTTAAATCATCGGAATAAAAACAACGGTTGCTGTAGTTTGCTTTGAATGTATATTCTACCGTTTGCTTATCATTGGTATTGTTTCTGAGTGTCTCAGTAAAACTTAGGTCGTCATCTTCATCTTTTTGGTTGATACGTGTAACGCTTCCCGCTTGAGGCAAACTGAAATTATCAAGGCGATAATTGTAACTTAGATTTTGCGCAGTATTCAGCTGATTTCTGAACGAAATCGTCATTTCCTCTTCGGAACAAATGTCATCATCTCCGGTAAGAGTCGTATTAAGGTGCGGTAAAACAACTGGTGTACGTTTTATTTCTTGTGATGAGCAGCCTAATCGAGTAGCTCTAGAGAATACATCAAAGTTCTGGGTAAATGAATTCCCTGTATTCTCCATGTTATAAGGCCCAACGTCTTTATGCTTTATTTCGCTTCCAAAAGGAATTCCTGTAATATTCCCATTTGCAGGACCAAAGCGTGTATTGAACCAAACACCTGACATTCCTGCATCGGTAGATAAGTTTATGTCTAATACCGATTCGTTGCAAACCGTGTCAGAAGTTAAGTCTGTATTGATACTTGGAATTTTGGTGGCACTAATCTCTATTGGTGTATTGCTCGATCTACAATTATCAAAGCCTACCGTTCTAAACACAACACGAATTCGACCTACTGCTTTATTTGTGCTCGGTACTGAAACTTGTGCATTCCACATGCTGGTCGACGGCGGTGAAGTTTCTTCAATATGTGTAATTGTTAGAGGTCCGTTCACCACTGAAGAGTTAACATTCTCAAAAGTCATATTTGGAATAGCAAACCCTGAAGTATCTTGAAGTGTGATAATGTGATTTTGTCCACTGCACAAGGCTGAATCAGCAAAAGTGATTTGTGGTCTTTCAATTCTAGGTCGAACACCTATCGAAACTTGTTCGTCGGCATAGTTGCACGTTAATCCTGCTGAATCGTAGGTTACAGTGAACTTATAGGTTGCAGTTTGGGTAGCCTGAGACGGATTTACAAGTCGATCTTTAAACGTTGTTCCTGTAAAAGCAGACTGTGAACCATTTCTACTCAATTCCCCTGAAGGATCAGTAGGCTGTCCATCTAGCTCAATATCTAAATTGGGATTATTCGAATTGTCTAAAAAGCTTGATGCAGTAAATTGAAGTTCTTCGTTCGAGCAAACAGGATCTTTTGTTGCAGAAATCGAAACATTTATCGACTGTGGCATAACCTTTACGGTATGTTCGAATGTATCAGACAAACAACCTAAGCGTTGAGCTACAGATTTGATTCCAAAGATTCGTGAATTGGAATTGCTGTTATTGGTAACCGAACTGATATTGAGATCTGCTCCAGTGACTTCACCTCCTGGAAGTCCTCCTATGGTACCACTGCTGGGCTGTGTGAAATAAGAACGAAACTGTGAATTGTTCAATGCATCGAGTTCAATGTTCAAAGCAGAACCGTTGCAGAGTGCAAGTGACTGATTTACGTCTGAACTCACTGTTGGGTAGCGTGTGGCTTTATACGTGACTTGAACCGGTTCAGATTCACAATTATTGAAACCAATACTCTTTCCTTGCAAATGAACATTCTGAATGTTGTTGTTCGAAGAAGTTATGGTAACATTGAATGAATCGATATGAGGAGCCTTTGCTGTAATGCTATGACTCGGATTGGTTGTTTTATTTGGGTCTTCAATCAATTCAAAGTCAGTTATGAAAGACGACAAACTCGACATGTCTTTCATTCCAACAACATATTGAGTTCCGCTACAAAATGCCGAATCAGCAAAAGTTATAACTGGTTGTTGCAAGGCTGGATAAAAGATTACGGTGTCAAAGTCACTGGTTGTAGACCAACAAGTTCCTTCTTTAGCTCGTGTTTCGATATATAAATAATGGATAGATGTAGTCGAGTTGGTATATGTCTCATTGACATTTAAGTTAGTGTTCACCTTTGTATCCGCGAAGGTTGTAGGTAGATTCGTTCCTGCTGAATATCCGTAAAGCTGATAAATAGAGTCTGCTCCGGATAAGTTTGTATTCATAACCAGCGAAATGTTAGACCCAGTTCCATGATCAAAACACAATTCATCGTCGCTGGTAAAGGTGTTGTTGGGAACCGGAATATTCCCTTCATTCTTTACTACATCTTCAGAATAAATAGTGTTACAAAACCCGCTGTCTTTAACTGTTAAGGTGAAAGTATTATCGTCATTTTGAACTATAGGAAGGTTAAAGGTAGCATTACCAGAAAGCCCATTCGTTTCTTGTTTTTGATAGGTAGTTGAGGAACCACTGGTCGTATTCGTTATTTCGAGATACGTTGAATCAGGCCAAGATGAGCACGATAGCTCAATTGCATCGGTACTGGTGTTGCAATGCTCTTCGTCGTTTATGAAACTGTAAGCATTAGACAATGTAGGAAAATCAAAATGCTGATAATGAAAACTTGGGAAATTAATTGCAGCCAAACGAACTTCTAAGGTATCATATTCGGCAACATTGCCCGTTATAGTTAAATCACTATGACTAAGCGTTGAGCTAAAAACAAAATAGCTAATCTTATTACTGCTTGCATTTAAGTCTCTAGGCACCTTTGCCGTGTAATTATTTGAACTTGTTAACTCTTCAACATACTCTGAACCATCATATATGTATTGAACAAAGATGTTCTCATCTGCGTCGAAAGAACTATCGGCAATTACAAGTTTAAAGGTGTCACAAGCCAACCCTGCACTTTGTATAGTAATTCCCTTGCGAGAAAAATCATATTGCATTACATTAATGTCGAATCTACCAGTCGTCAACCTATTGGGTGTTATGTTAATGGTTGCAAAATTTCCTGCAGCAAACGAAAACTCAAACTTACCTAACCCACCAGATCTCACCTTCACTCCATCTATGTAAACATTATCTGTGGACATTGTACTCGGCACTGAGCCGGTTCTTTCGTATTCATCTGGAGTGGGATTGGTATTATCTTCAAAATAAAAATTGTAAGCAACAGGAGCTAAAGTGTTATTTGTATCTATGTGCCTGTACATTAGTTCAAGATTCTGAATATTTTCAAGAGTTGCGGTTTGGGCAATTCCATCATCATACTTGATAGTTTCAAGCACCTGTGCGAACCCTGTTGAGGCAAACAACAAGCAAATAATAAGGCTAGTTAGGTTTTTCATTTTGTTAAATATTAGGTCACATTACTCCCATGGGTCACTGTCTTTACAGTCGTTGTATTTCCGCGTTAATTCGGCATTTTTCTTTTTCAATTCGTTGTACTCTTCTTCCGCCTTGTCTAATTCTTCAATAAAGGTCACTCCTGCAAGGAAATTCTTAAGCAATAGAGATTCTAAATGACGTGTAGAGTCCAGTCCTCTTCTTTGTTCTGCGATTCGATCCGTTAAATCAGCTTCAAGCTCTTTGCGCTCAAACGCATCTGCCGACAATCGCAATCGTGCTAGGTCATCACTGATTGAATTGTACTCTGAAATCTGCGTTTCGTTATTTGATTTTATATGCTGATTGCTATCGTAATACTCCTTGTATGTACTATCTTCAACATTACTAATCTGAATACCAAGAAATGCTGAAACAATAAGTACCAAGGCTGCAATAAGATAAAACACTAAGGTCTTAAAAAATGTCGAGTTTATTTCTTTTTCGTTTAATGGTTTCATTTCCTTTTAATTGGGCTAAATATTCCTTTTTGGTTTTTCTTTTTCTCGTAAACTATACCTAGATCTTGCTTACGCTTGCCGATAAAGTCGAGCTTGCTTAGTTCTTCGAACACTTGATAGATTACATCTCTAAAGCGTCGAGTATCCTTCATTGCAAGTCCTAGGTTAATATGTTGGTACTGCATTCCTAACACGCCTTTAATAGCATCTTGGAATTGACCGGGGTTAATTTGCGTCCATTCTTCAAAATAGTTGAGCAGCTCTTCTTTCTCGCTTGGTTCAATTAATTTGAAAAACAATCTAAACCGGGAAGCAAGATCTGCATAATACTGCATCAAGTAAATTGGCGGTTTCTCGTATATAATATTATTTAACCCGAAGTTTAAGGTTGAAAGGTGTTTTGCTACTTCCATGGCCAATTCGCCAATGTTACTGGCTAACGAAGATGATCGCTCACTCGATTTTTTAACAATTTCAATGGCAAAGCGGTCAAGGTCACCAAAAAACTCGAGTGTATCGTTATAATACAATCTCATAGTTTCAGTACTCTGTATAGAGGCCGCTGGAACTACATAATCATCTTCTGCAACAAAATTCTCGCCTTCAAGCTGGTACTTCTGCAAAACCAGATAATTGTCAAACTGGCTCGATGCATCTAATTCTGATTCAGAAATTAGTGAAAAGTTTACTTCAAAATATGCATTTTGATGACGAATCGGTTTTTCATCGTTATCAATAGCACCAGATGGAGTTCGCTTCATCATGCTCACACCCAGGACTAAGTAATAACTACTTTCGTTGGCTGCTTGTTGGATGTGTACCTTTTTATCTTGATACAAGGTAGAACCCAATTGGTGATCGATATATAACACTAATCCACCAGGGGTGATTCCAAAACAATGGTCTAAACTAATTGTAACATGATCTTGGCTATGCTGTTTGAGGTTAAAAGACAAACTGTTGTTGTATTCACCTTGAGGTTGAAGCAAACCGTAAGAATAAAAATTCGTAGATACTCGACTATGAGCAACTACGTTGTTCATCAACACATTCTCCAAGTCTTTAAAGTGCTTGGAACTAATTTTCATTCCATCACTCCAGTTTACAAATTCAAAATTATCTGTCATATTTCTTCTTTGAATCGTTCAAAAACGATTGTACAATATTCTTGTATGTTATTATCTATCAAACTTTTATCAGGATCTAAAAATCGTTTAGACTCCCAAAATTTTCGTGGTTTAACGTAAAAGAGCCACTTATAAAAATCTCCTTCACTGTCGGTATATGCTATTTCATGATCATTATCGTTCATTTCGATAACAAAATCATAGAAGTAATCTTTTAATAGGTAATCGAATGGTGCTTTGAATTGCACTTCAGTATATTCTCTATCTTCCTCACTATAAGTGTATTCTATCGAAATAATGGCAACGTTATCCATGTCAACATAATCTCGGTCAATCGGATTTGTGCCATCGGGCCATTCGAAGAATTTGAAATAGGGTTCAGGAATTTCTAATTGATTTTCAAAACCAAGCACGAACAGCACAGGGAAAAATCCAACCACATAACTCGTACCTGCAAAAAATGAAAGATCCAAATCTGTGAACACTTGCATAAAGACTGCTCCAAAAAGCCAGGCAGAGCTAATTGCAATTCCCGCGATAGATAGGGTAGACAAGGTCAGTCTTTGGAAATTCTCGAAGCGTGACCTAAAGCCAAACTTAACTGCCCAAATTCCAAAGATTAGCACCAAAACTTGAATAATACGATAAGTAAGTGAAACGGAGATATCAGTGAAACTTGGAATTAACCAAAACAGACTGAAACCAAGACCCAACAACAAGGCCATTATAAGATATTTGAATCTTTTTACAGAGAAATTGTTTGCTTCTCCTGTGAGAAAAACAACTACAGAGGCTATTAAGAGAATAGATACAGTAATTATTAGAGCAATATTCATGAATAAATTAATAGGTAAGTAGTCAAATATAAAGGGAAAATCCTAATATACCAGCATTTTCGTCAACGCCAATTTCTTGTAATTTTTGTGCCGGTTCATCACACAGAACATTCAAAAAGAGGTCAGCTGGAAGCACAAGATCAACTAAGTATTCCAAAGTTTTCATGAGGTCAGATGACTTATACATGCTTGTTACTACCCAATTATCAGGTTGCATAAACTTAACATTTACTTGTTTTCCAGGAGCTGTTAACGGACCCAGTAGAGTAAAATCTCCGCCCAATGTTGGTTCTGTATTTTTAGTAGCATCGCCCATTTTTCTGTCACTGAAAGAGAGTGTCACAGCTGCTCCAAGCGTGCAGCTGAGGTACTCTTCAATATTCGCTTCGTTCCCTCGAATGTACCTCAAGTATGGCATGAATTTCCAAAACGCTTGCTTTTGAGATTGACTGAAATGATTTGGAAGACTCCATATTTTCTTCATCAACTCTAATGACTCGTTTTGCTGAGCAACTAATTGATTATAAGTTAATGCAAAAGTAAGCTCGTTATCAAATGGACTAAAGAACAAACGCGCTTGTTTCTCCTCGCGTTTAAGTTTTTGAAACTCTTCTTTGATCGAATTCAAGTTGTGATCATTCTTGACCTTTGGAGAATGAAACAGCACCTCAGGAAGTTGATCATATATACTGGTTCGGTTAATTCCAACCAATAGCTCTTCATCATCGTGATTGTACTTAATTGCTTCAATCTCGGTCCTAAACGCACGCTTCTTAACTCCAAGGTGATTAAACTTTACCTGCTCAACAGCTTCAAGGTATGATGTCTCAGAATGAAAAATTAAACGTTCAATTAAAACCTCGGTGCGTAAATCAAGACGCTTATCAAGTTTGTAATTATGAATCTCTGTAGACATGTTCTTCTCAAATATAATTAAATCTATTAGTCTCTACTTGGGTTAAAATTCTGCTGGCATAGTTTAAACTGCACAAAGAAAACCTCTATGGACTTGCAGTTAATCGTATAACACCTGCAACAACCGCCCCAGTTAAATAGGTGATTCCTAAAATTTTAAGAACTTTTCTTCTCTTCATTTGCTTTGGGGTCAACTTATCTCTTTTGCCTGTTACGGTTCCCTGATCCGATTGAAGAACCACATTATTGACTTCTGAGAAAATGGTGTCTTTTAGCTCCACATCTCTAAACTCAACATAGTTCGCAGAATAGCCTTCAACCTGAACTTCTATGAATCTACCAATAATGGTAACATCATACAAGGGGTGTACTAAAAAATCACAGCCTGCCGATTCAATAGCGTTGGCCAAGGCAAAATCTTTTGCAGTTTTAACAATGCTTAATCGTTCTTTCTTAGCAAACTCAGTTTTATATGACCCAACTACCTTATTTCCAACAGTGTATTCTGCATACTTTGGCATCTGCACCACATTGGTTTTTGTAATATTTTGATAGTCAGAACTCTTGCTCCTGAAGGAAGTCGAGCAGGAACTAAATAGAACGGTTATAACAAACACTTTTATTAAAAAGGCCCTCATCGTCTGATTCGAGAAATAGGTGACAATACTTTAACATTGGTGGTGGCTGGAATTACCAGCTGGTGTTGCACATATATTGTATCTGCTAATTCAAATGTTTTGAAGTTGGTGTAATTGGCCGGATAGCCAGTAACATTAACATAAATTTTCTTACCCATTATTTCAATGTCGTACAGTGGGTGAATTAAAAAGTCGCACTTCGCATTTGAAATTGCATTGCCAAGGGCTAATTCTTTAGCTACACGTAAATAAGTAAAATGTTTTTTCTTCTTGTACAATCCAGAGTACTCACCAGATACCTTTTCAGGTTTCACCTCAAAATCGGCTATTTTGGGTACTTGAACGATATTACTTTTTGTAATATTTTGATAATCGGAACTCTTAGATCGGTAAGTGGTGTTACAGGAGGCTAGCATAACCATCAAGCACACCCAAATTGATAAATTGGTTTTCATGTTTGAACTTTTGGTTGCCCAAGTTTAACACATTTTTAACGAATCAACAAAACCAATGGTGCAAGTCAGTTACCCATTTCAGGAAATGGCAATGAGTCGAATTCAATTCAACGATGTGCCATATAATCAATTAATTGTCAGATATTTTTTAGGCTTTTGGGTGATGCATTCCCTCGATAAATTCGAAGCTATACCGAAGTTATTTTCGAGGTGAACGAGAATCATTAATTAAATAAAGACAGTTTTTAAGACACTTCATTTAGTCTTTTAAAATATGACATAAACGGGTAGCTCTTCTTTTCTATCTTTGACCAGATGAGAAAGCTATTATTTGCTCTTTTGCCTCTGTTCTTCTTTACCCAGTGTAATTCAAACAAGTATTCAATTGAGAATCCTTCAACCCAGCTTATTGAGATGGGAAAAAGCGGAGGTTTTGCCGCTACCGCTACTACATACTACTTCTATTCTAATGGTCAAATCATTAAAAGCGAAACATTTTTAGGGGACACTTCTAAGGTTATAGGTGAAGCTCTTGAGAAACAAACACGCAAAGAATTTAAAGCCATGGTCAAAACTATTGAATCTATGGATTCTGCACCTTCAGAATCTAAAGTAGCAGGCAACGTCAATTACTACATTCGATTAAAAACGAAAAACAACGATAAAAAAATTGCATGGTCGAACACGAACAAGCCCCCTCAAGCGATACTCGACTTTTATAAAAACACATTATCATCCATCCAAAAAACATCTAACTGATATGAAAAAACTTATTACACTCTTCTTGTTTCTTCCTGTGCTTGCCTTTGGCCAAAACCCATTTAGTGAGCGTAGTATTAAAAAACCAAACAATCAACCAAAATCGTTTGAAGCCGAGGTAATTGATGGAAGAAACACAAACTCATCAAGTTATTTTCAAGCCAATACATGGACCACATTGGTTACTCAAACAGCTGGCTTGATAAGCTATAGATTAAAGTACAGTACAGATCTAGGACTGCCTATTTGGCTGGAAGTGTACGCTCCTGAGCCTACAGGCGGGTTTGGTGAATCCCAAATTGATGATAATTATTCTGTAGAAAAAGTAGAGGCTGACCTTCCAACCTTATTCAGCTGGAATGAGCATTCAAGACTAGTAAAAACAGATAGTAAGTCGGATGACTTAGGGCATATCCACAACCGGTATCACCAGTATTTCAAACATGTAAAAGTTAAAGGTGGAGAATGGATTATCCATAGCAACAACAATACCGTGTATGCTGCAAATGGAAGAATTTACCCCAGCATTAATTGTGAGACAGAAGCAAAAATTGATGAAGCTTCTGCATTGTCAGTTGCTGAGAAAGTAGGGCATAAACTTCACCCTCATGCTCATCATTCAGAAGCACTTTCAATGCTAGATTACGATTCAGATGTTGAATTGGTGATTGATTTTAACTTAGCAGGTGGATTGAATCCTCAATTGGTTTATTTGGTTGAAATTAGACCTACTGACCTTCATTATTATAAAGTTTGGGTTGATGCAATAAATGGAGATGTGTTAAAAGTTCTCGATCAGCTTTGCAGCGTAGACGGACCTAAAACTGCCAATGCCACCGATCTTAATAATGTATCGAGAAGCATTAACACTTACCAAAAAGGAAGCACATACTACCTGATAGATGCTACCAAATCGATGTTTAACTCTGGACAAAGCAGCATACCTAATGATCCTGTAGGAGCAATTTGGACCATTGACGCTGACAATAGTCCTGCAACGGAAATATTTAATGTTACCAGTTCTGACAACACCTGGAGTGATAAAAGTTCGGTGTCTGCACATTACAACGCGGGCCTTGCTTTCGACTATTTCAAAAACACCCACAATCGAAACAGCATTAATGGCTCTGGAGGAACAATAATTTCAGTTGTAAACACTTCAGACGATGATGGCAGCAGTTTGGCAAATGCTTATTGGAATGGCCAAGCAATGTTTTATGGCAATGGAGGTACTTCGTTTAAACCGTTAGCAGGAGCTTTGGATGTAGCCGGACACGAGTTAACTCACGGAGTTGTTTCCAATTCAGCAAATTTGGAATACGAAGGGCAAAGCGGAGCTATAAATGAAAGTATGGCTGACATTTTTGGTGCGATGATTGATCGCGACGACTGGAAAATGGGAGAAGATGTGGTAAATACTTCTGTCTTCCCTAGTGGTGCACTGCGAAATCTTCAAAATCCACACAACGGAGGAAACAGTTTAAGCGATCGAGGTTATCAACCGGAAGAAATGAGTGAATACTATACCGGCTCGGCTGACAACTATGGTGTTCACATCAATAGCGGTATTGTTAATCGTGCTTACTATCTAATTGCAACTGCTATAGGCAAAGACAAAGCTGAGAAGATTTACTACCGTGCACTTGTAGTTTACCTTACTTCTCAGTCGCAGTTTTTAGACCTGCGTTATGCTGTAGAAAAATCTGCTGATGATTTGTTTGGTACTGCAGAAGTAAATGCTATTAAATCTGCATTCGACGAGGTTCAAATTTTCGATCCAAATGCTGGATCAGGAGGAGGCGGAAGTACGGGTTCTGGAACTGATTTACCAACCAATCCAGGAACAGAAAATATTATCAGTGTAGATATCAACCCTTCAGATCCCAACACCTTTTATAAAAGCACGACTACACCTGATGGTTGGATTGCATTAAGCACAAAAACTCCCAAACGTAAGGCCAGTATTACAGATGATGGTGCAGTGATGTACTATGTAAGTAGTGCAGATGAATTGCATCGTATTATTTTATCATCACCTTACACAGAATCTGTGATTAGCACTGACCCATGGGATAATGTCGCAGTTTCAAAAGATGGCAATTTGCTTGCCCTGATATCGACGGACATCGACTCATCGATATGGGTTTACAATTTTGAGTTATCTCAGTTTAAGCAATTTAAGCTGTATAATCCAACCTATACTGAAGGGGTTAATGGCGGAAACGTGCTTTTTGCAGATGCCATTGAATTTGATAATACTGGACAATATGTGCTTTACGATGCGAGAAATGTAATTGAGAATGGATCCGGAGCAGATATTGAATATTGGGATGTAGGAGTGATTCGTGTTTGGGATCTGGTTGGCGACAATTGGGGAGATGGAAAGGTTGAGAAGCTGTTCACTCAACTTCCAGACGGGGTGAGTATAGGAAATGCAACATACTCCAAAAACAGTCCTTATATTGTAGCTTTCGACTACATCGATGTTAATTCGGCAAGCTATGCTGTTTTGGGAACCAATACCTTAAACAACGAAACGGAAACCATTTTTTCTCATAGCAAACTTGGGTATCCAAACTATTCGAATAAGGACGACAAGATTATTTTTGATGCAGCAACTCAAGGTGGAGATGATGTTATTGCTGTACAGGAACTTGATGCTGACAAAATCAATCCGAAACCCGTAAACGCTTCCGTACTAATTGCCGATGGGAAATGGGGTGTTTGGTATGCCAATGGAACGAGAAACTTGCTCAACTCTGAGAAAGATATTTTAAGTTTTGCATTTCCAACGGTAGAAGAAACTCCGGCTACCATTTCGGGAACTAACATAACAATTCAACTTCCAGCTGGAACAAGTCTAACACAATTGGTGCCGACCTTTACATACAGTTCAGATGCCATTGTTCGGGTAGGTTCTACTGTTCAAACCAGCGGGGTAACGAGCAACAATTTCACGAAGAACGTAGTTTACAAGGTGACCGCTCAAGATGGAAGCACTAAGAACTATACCGTGAAGGTAACCGTTGAGCAATCTACAGGTATAAATGAGTTGGCCAGGACTATGAAGTTGTATCCTAACCCAGCAATGAGCAAATTGAACATTCATTCAAACATCAAGCTCAATGAAATTAAGTGCTTTTCGGTAAGCGGTCAAGAACTAAAAATTCCATTAACTAATCGTTCTCTTGACATTTCAAGACTTTCTCCTGGGGTCTATTTCGTGCAACTGCACACAGAAAAAGGGGTTGTTGTAAAACGCTTTACGAAACATTAGAGGTATAGACTAAAACCACCTTAAACTAAGGCAAAAATGCTACAGAATCAATCCCTGCTCTACGGCTAGAAGGGTAAGCTCAACCACATTACGGAGCTCTAATTTTTTGAAAATTTTTGTTTTATAATTACTGATGGATGAGGGATGTAAAAAGAAAAAATCTGCTACCTCCTTAGTGGTACAGCCATTTGCAAAGAGTAAAAACATCTCAAACTCACGGTCGTTTAACCGATCAAGCAGATTCTCATTGTCGTCTAAGACGATTCTAATTAAGCTCCGCTCTCCAAATACATTTCCTAAGACTACTTCATCTATAGCCTTGCTTAGCACATCAATTGAACTGCCTTTGTTCACATAACCTTTAGCTCCCAGACGAATAAGCCGTAAAGCTAAATGTTCAGAAGGCGACATTGAATACACCAAAATTTTAAGTTCTGCATCAAGCTTAACGACTTTTGTAACGCATGTCAATATATTCTTCGGACCCATGTTAAGGTCAGTAATCAGCAGATCAAATGCTGTATTTTTTATCTTACTATAAACCTCTTCGAAGTCTGAAGCAAAGTAGATTTGAGCGTCGGGAAATTTATTTATCAGCGTATGTGAAACGCCTTTTCTAATTAGGTCGTGATCATCGGCAACAAGAATTTTCAATCCCGATTGCGGTGGTGCTTTAGATTGACTCACTTTGTTTTGTTTTGATTTTAACATGCGTTAAGTGGGTTCAAAACTACTATGCTTGAAACGCATGATTTGTAGTAAAATTTTTAGTTCTCATTCTTGTAGAAATATTTCTACAATCATTTGCTTCTTTTACTACAAGCAGACACACAATCGAACTTGACTTTTGTGGCCTGTTTCGATTTGTGAGTTCCTCCTAATCACAGTTGCATCGCCCTTGCTTAAGTGTGATAAACTTTTTTTGGGAGAATACCCCACAAATTGAGGCAGCACATTCAATTGTAAATATTAAAATTTCTATACAATGAAAAACGTTACTAATCGTATACTTACATGTATACTTCTGCTTACTTGCATTGGCCAGGCCTCTGCACAGATTAAGGTTGGAGACAACCCCACTACAACAAATTCAAGATCAATTCTAGAGCTAGAATCTACAGACAAAGCAATTCTATTGCCGCGACTATCAACAGCACAAATCAACACTCAAACAGGTTGGATTGCTGGCCACATTGTGTACAACACCACCGACTCATGCCTGCAACGCTTTGACGGCAACAACTGGTACTCTTTAGTTACCAATGAAAATGAACCGTGGTATTCAGCAACAAACATGACAGGGTCTGTTTCAAACACCGAAAATGTTTATCATTTGGGCAAGATTGGTATTGGCACCACAAGTCCTTCATCAAACATACATGCCAAAGGAAGCTCCTCCGCAACGTTAACCTTGCAAGATGGAGATGCGACGTTAAATTCAAATGGGTATATTGCTAATATCAGGTTTGAGGATCAAAATGGGGACAGAGCTGGTCTAATTGGATTTAATACTACATCTACGCAAGATATAGTCATGACCAATGACAATACAAACGGTAGAATTCGTTTTTTAACTAACAACTCCAATAGACTAACTGTTGATCACATCGGTAATGTTGGAATAGGAACTACGAACCCGAAAGAAAAATTACATGTTGATGGCAAGCTAGTTCTTGGAGATTTTAGTACTTATGTTGGAACTGCGGCAAATACTAAAACCGGAGCATCGCTTGGAGGAGACAATAGTATGATTTCTGGAACCCACTATAACCTCTTGACTTTACAAAGGTTAAACACCTCTATTGGTTCAGGATTCAGGTTTATTAGGTTTTGCCGTGGTTCTTCCCAAATTGGCTCTATTTATGTTAATAATTCAACTTCGATCAAATACAATTCAACGTCAGATCAACGCTTAAAACGAAATATTGTAACTTCAAATTACGGCCTGAATGATGTTATGAAGCTAAAAGTTTACGACTACAATTTCAAAGCAGATTCTTTAAATACACTTTGTACTGGATTTCTTGCCCAAGAATTACACAAAGTTTATCCTGAGGCCGTTACAGTAGGTGGTGAAGATGTTAATGAAGACCCGTGGATGGTAGATTATGGAAGCATGACCCCTCTACTTACCAAAGCCATTCAAGAGCAACAAGCACAAATTGAAAAACAACAAAAACAAATTGAGGAGCTACAAAAGCTCGTGCACGAACTAAGCAATAAATAGTCCAATTCCTTTCATCCCTTCCCACTTAACTGGGAGGGGACAGAAAGGTTTTGCATAGTGAATAGTTAAGAACAGCCCTCGTTATCGAATGCTGAGTTCAATTTATTGCAAAGACTCTGAGCAAGTTAGCTCCTACTGGTCAAATTATCCGTCGCAAAGGCCCATAATCCATAGAAAATGTGTAAATTTGGGCAGTTACGTTACGGCCTTATTTCTGCATAAAAGCTCAATTGGGCTGTCTTAAAAGTTATGCCAGAACTCCATCAATATATTGAAGATGCCTGGGAAGAATTTGCGAGCAATGAACCTCATACGGTTTATCAGTCTTCCTGCAACCCCTTTTTAGTTGAAATAGATGGTGAAAAAGAACTACATCATGGCAAACTGCAATTTCATGCCGCTCGCCGATACAACAACACAACAACAGGTTTCATTCCGGTTAATGGCGTATATAGCACCATTACTCTGCTTCAATTTACCCCACATGGACGAACAATATCTCCATATATACGCATTAAACGACGCAGTTTTTGGAGTGCCCCAAGAAGGTTTGTACCCTTCGAAAAATCTGCACTGTTCTCGCAAGAATATATGGTCTCAAGTTCTTTAGGCTTAAACATCAATCTTATTGCGCAAAATGAAGAACTCACAGATTTTCTAAACAACCATCACGTGTTGGTTATCAAACAAAAAAGAAACGGCACCATTTTTATCAAGCTCCAAGAATTGCAAGACGAAACACCAAAAATTAAAAAACTGTTTAACGACTGTGAGCACATTATTGACTTGCTGAATAGCCTCAACTTTCAGGGCCAGCAAGCTTTGGAGTAATCCTTAAAATGTTACTCCTAACATCAATGCATTGGATTGAGAAAGGAGGTTCGGATTTCTTAATGGCAAATCATAAGTCAAATTATGATCTAACACCCAATAGCGGAGACCTGCTGATGATGAGAGATACCATTTTTCGTTCAATCGTAGATGTAAACCGACATTAAGAGTTGTTCCAAATACCAAGTACTCAACCTTATTTTCATGATATCTAGAACGGTATGACCCTGGACCATTAGAATTAAAATCATATCTCTCCCAATAGTTTTGCAGCCAGAAATAATACCCACCTTCTACGCCAACATCAAAAAATGGGCTTAAGCGAAGGTCTTTGTCCCAACGCCAAGAAATCCCAGTCTGCACTAAGTGAAAAGAGCGATGATTTTGACCGTAGGCAGTAAGGTTTTTACCATTGCCCCACGAACGATATCGGTTTGAGAATTGATATGAAGCTCGAAGATCAAAAGTCTTGTTTAACTTTCGATAATAGCAAACTTTGAAGCTTCGTACTTTCATTGAATCTTCTGGGTATGTCGGTTCATCCTCAAATAAACTAGGAGTTAGAAACGTCAGCCCTCCAAGCAGAGATACTGAGATCGCATTAGAATCTAAATGTGTAAATCGCTGAGCCTGAGAAAATGCCGCACAGCACGCCAAAATCAAAGATAGAGTCCATTTCATCAACTATAAATTTAACTTTTTTCCTTCGGACCAAAGTCTTTTACTAGTTTTTTGACATTCACATTGCTAATGCGAGATACCTCATCGGTGTGAAATTGTCCTTGTGCATCTAACACAATATAACTGGGATATGAATTTAAATTAAAGTGCTTCAGAAACTGATTTGTAATCTTTGGACTCATATATACATGATCACCACTTAACTTCAAATGAATCGTTTTTTCTTGCCATAATTTCTCAGCACTGTGCTTGCCCTCACATAAATAGACCACAGAAACATCATTCGCCTTTAAAAGCTTCTTTTTCTCTTTGCTACTGCGCATGTCGGCAATACATGGCCCGCACCAAGTGGCCCATAAATCAAGTATTACAATTTGCCCTTTATAGGCTTGTTTTATCTGCTCAAGAAAGTCTGTTATTGTATCGTGATTAGCCTTAAATTGTCTCATGTCATCGCCAGAACCAACTAGTTGACCAAGTGGTAATTCTTGGATAAATTCAACCTTATTTTGTTCTAACTTATTCTCTGTATACTCATCCTCTTCTTTAAACCGGTTGTAAAATGCTTGTCCCCATGGTGTATTAAGCAAAGGATAGGTCTTTTCATACCACATCTTCCTCCTATTTATCTCCTTTGGAACATTTGCAACTAACAAACGATCTATATCTTCAATATCAAGATACAGAATTGTATCAACCAAGTTACTCGAGTTGAAATCATACATAACATCGCCATACTGTCTGCTTAGCCATCTATATGCACGACCATATGCTTTCTTGTTATAATCAATTCCTGCTCCCCTTTTCGAATAGTTAGAAATAAACGTATCCAACATAAGTTCTACTTCTCCTGTTTCTCCTTTTGTACTATGTACGATAGAATTTTTTATCCAATCTTTTCTATTATTCAAATGAATACCAAGATAGTAGTAATACGAAACTGAAAAAACACTGGTATGACCCGGCTTAAAGCTGATAATTTCTTGCAGTAAGTTATCGGGAAGTTCGTTGCTAAAACTAATCAGCAGTACATCTTGGTAGTATTGACATCGCGCATCATCCATAAGCATTTGTTGATATGGCGATGAATGTTTTCTCAAGTAACTTTCTTTTTCTTTAAAATAACGTGCATAAACCTTTTGCAGAGAATCCAACTTATCTTCATATGGCAATTGGGAGCGAAAAACAAGATCGGCTCTTTGTTGATGAAAGTCTGTTTTACGAGGACTTCGTATGTGATCGCTATAGTAATTTGATTTCTTTGCATCAGGACCCGTCAATTTATAGGCTGACCCTATCGACACATACTTCTGTGCTTTCTTTCCATTGATGTTTAGATGTACACTATCGTGAAGTATTAGATAGTGCATTTGTCCACTACCCGTTGTGACCCATGCTAAATTATTTGGGTTTCCTTCTGGAAGTTCTGCACTGAATTCTCCCTCTTTGTTCGGATAAACCGTGAATTTAGCATAACCCTTGTCTTCGAAGGAGGGATAGGTAAACTCAACACCATAAAATCCTAAATCTCCAGTATCTACATTATGAATCTTTCCTGTTATTATTGTTTGACCAAACACGCAAATACAAAGCGTGATAAATATTAAAGTTGATAGTTTTCGCATTCAATTCAAATATAGAATTATAACGATTAGTCTAGAGTTTTGGTCTAAATCGATCGAATCATCTTTTTAATAATTGAAACCTGACCCATGTGGTAGTAACTGTGCTCAATTACGCCCTCAATATTTCGCAGATAACTTCCATATTGCTCTTTTACAAACGGTGCATTAAGTTGATCAATAGTCATTTGTTCTACTTCATCTGCAAAATCCGAAGCGTTCTGTAAAAATCGAACTTTTAGCTTCTGCCAGTCCTCCTCCGACTCTAGTGGAGCCATATCAAAACTGTATTGATCTTTAATCGCTAACTCTCCACCTCTAAAAACATTAAGCAAGCCTTCTAAATAATAATTAATATGAAAAGTTAGTGCAGCAATGGTATTCAAATTTGCTACTTGTTGCCTTGCTTGATTCAAGTCTACATCCTCAAGCAAATCGGCATAATTAGTATTGGCTATCCATTTACCACTCAAGAACACTTCTCGCAATCTATTGGCCATGTACAAATTCATCTCAATCGTCTAAAACTTATTAAATGTGCAAATATCACTAGCGGAACAACCACCGCAGGCAATAAATTAAAAGGGAAGTATACCATGGCTATATTCGGTTGATCAAACCCTAATTGCTGAAGTGGAGTTGGGAAAGCCAAAGCTGAAGTAATTACCACATTCAATAACAGCAACAAGCATACAATATTCCATATCAAAAGCCACTTCTTTTTCTCAGGCTTTCTATACCACAAATAGGCAACAAATGGAGCTGTAATCCCTGAAATAATATCAAAGTTAGTTCCTTCAAAGGTTTGCAACTCATTAATCAATCCCTGGTGGAATAGCAGCACTAAAACGATTTCCATAGGAATCCGAATAGTATGCATGTAGGTGAGTTTTTTTAAATCAATTCCATCTATGAAACTCCTCCCTCTTTGGGTGAGGAACATCAGTAAAATGGCCAACAACGTTGGAACTATCCCTATCACAATTAATCGCGGTGGAAGTACGGACAATTCTAAAAAGGCACCGTTATAAGCAAGAACAGACTGGACAATTACCCAACTCAAACAAACGATTAGAAAAGTCTTCGATTTTGATGCCCAGTAAAATCCTAAAATTGTCGCCAAAACTGTAAGTCCGAAGAGAATGTAGATATACAAAGGCAATTCCAACATTCTCCAAAGTTAGGAAATGATTTTATATTGCAAATTTAAACTAATACCGTGTTATACTATTATCTAGCCGCAGCAATTGGACTTATCAGTATGGTAATTCTCACCTTTTTGTTAAGCCTCATCTTCGCTGCCTTAGGATGGTCAGACAAACTAAAAAAGCACGGAGTGTTTATTTACTATTTTATCCTAGGTTTTATAGCCATCAACCTAGTTATTCTACTCGGTTATTGGTTTAATCTGTTTTAGCGATGTTCTTGAATGAATTCTTGAGTTAGTTTCCAAAGTTCATCACGCAATTCAATGTTCAATGCAAACTGAGAGGGAATAGCAATCTTGCCTCCCGACCAATAATTTGCGGTGCTTTCCGCACCAATCCTCTCTGAAGCTAAAATAACCGAAGTAGCTGCTCCTTCATCTGATGATTTCATAGTGTACTTATCTTTATCATCTGGAACATGCCGCCATAAATTTGTAGCAATAATTCCAGGATGTATAGCATGTGCTACTTGTTTAGGGCCGAGCTTCTTCGCTAAGGCTTTTACATACAAAATGTTTGCTAATTTCGATTGACCATATGCCGCCCAAGCACTGTACC
The DNA here is from genome assembly GCA_965216465.1 of Bacteroidia bacterium. Taxonomy (GTDB): domain Bacteria; phylum Bacteroidota; class Bacteroidia; order NS11-12g; family UBA9320; genus UBA9320. The sequence goes on along the minus strand of CBDCFW010000006.1, from coordinate 1,101,726 downwards.
TCCTTTTCCAACCTAAATCGTTCAAATCTATTCCGCTTCGAGCATTATTATGTGCCCCACTTGAGAGAACCAACACACGTCCATCACTCTTCAGTTGCCCGAGCAAACCGTCTATCAGAAACGCATGGGCAAAGTGATTAACAAACAAATGCGATTCTATACCGTAGATCAATTCCAATTGCTGAACCGCCATTATTCCTGCGTTGGCTATAATTACATCTAATTCTTCATCAATTTGTGAAATTGCATTCTTAATGCTTGTCAAGTCAGAAAGCTCGCAAACCACTGCCACATGCTCTCCTGGTAATGGGGCTAAAGCATTTTGTGCTTTTTCTTGCGTTCTTGCTAAACCGATTATACGAGCACCCTTCTCAGCAAGCAATCTTGCTGTAGATAGGCCAATTCCAGAATTGCACCCCGTTATTAGCACTGTTTTACCTTCCATCTTCATCTCAAATATATATTTTTGAACAGTGAACGATATCGAAAAGTTTTATCAAAGTGTTGGAGAATCCATACAAGATTCGGTAAGCAGCCAGATGTTTGGTAAACCTTGTTTTAAAATCAACGGCAAGGCTTTTACCTGCTTCTTCAATAATGAAATGGTTTTTAAGTTGAATGGTGAAGCTCACAGCAGTGCACTTGAACTTGATGGCTCGCAACTTTTTGATCCTTCAGGAAAAGGACGTGCAATGAAAGAATGGGTACAAGTACCTTATGAATATAAAAATCGATGGTCTGAATTTGCGGAGTCTGCAAAGAACTACGTTGCCAGCTAATCACTTACGTGGTGGAATACTGCATCGCGTACAAGGTTTTTGTTTTAACCCCTGTACAAATTTCTGCTGATGTGCGATTAGCATCCTCTCCTTTTCTTGGTCATTAGTTAAAGATTCCAGCGGTTCATTTCTCATCGGTTCAAAGGTAGAAATCACATCAGCTCAACCAATTAATTTTATAAACAGTTAAAAAGGATCCGTGAAATCAGGGTTGTTCAAAAATGAAGTATCTGTTAAAGTTTCAAGAAAGGCTACTAAGTCCAAAATTTCTTGTTCTGTTAGGCCAATTCCTCCACCTTCAACCTGCTTCATTAACGGATCAATAGTGGGCGAGTGCTGAATTCCCTCACTGTAAAACCGAACTACTTCTTCAAGTGTTTCAAATCGGCCATCGTGCATGTAAGGAGCGGTAACCGCAATATTTCGAAGCGTAGGACTTTTAAATTTCCCTTTATCTAATGGGTTGTTCGTAACTGCCATTCTTCCTGGTTCCGGCAATGAATCAAGTCCGTTGTTGTGATGTAAATTGCTGGTAAACAATTCTGTACCGTGGCAATGAAAGCAGTCTCCCTTTTCTGTGTTGAAGAATATCCATCCTCTTCGTTCTGAAGGAGTTAGTGCGACCTCCCCTCGCATAAACTGATCGTATTTTGAATTTGCCGAAATCTTTGTTCGTTCAAATTGGGCCAAAGCATATGCAAGATAGGTTGTGGTAATTTCGTCAATTCCGAAAGCCTCTTTAAATTCCTTTCGATACGTTTCGTTGCTATTAAAGCGATCTACATCTGCTCTAAAGAAATCTTCTACTTCAAACAACATGATGTCTTCCAGACTTCCCTCAACGGCTCCATTCCAGAGGAAGCTCGAGTTCCATCCCAGATTGATATGTGCCAATGCATTTGATGAAAAGGTAGAAAAGCCAGTATTCTGATCATGACAACTTGCACAGCTCTTGTCTTCAACTGAATTCAATTGTGCGTCGTAGTATAACTTTCGTCCCAATTGCACTCCTTCTTCCGTAATCGGATTGTCTGAATTGATTTCTAGATCAGGAAAGTTCTCAGGGGTTTCAATCGCTAAAGGAGTTCCAAATTCTTTTTCTATTTGTTCATCTTCTTTACACGAATGTATTGTACCCACTACAATCAGGAGTGCTATTATTATACCAAGCTTCTTCATTATTCAATCAATCCAAGTTCAATAACATTAGTACCATTGGCCTTTAGCTTCATTTGCATTTCCATGTTTCCCATTATCATCGAAAGCACTTCAAAGCTCAAAACGTTTGGGCTATTTAACCAACGATCTAAATGAACAAGCAGCTCGATATTTGAATCGTGATCAACATCCAAATTCAATGGAAATTCATACCTCACACTGAAATCATTACCCATGGTTGGACCGGTATGCAGTTGAAAGTTTTTTGTAAGCTGATTGGTATCCAAAAATTTTCCCTCAAACTTCATGTAGTGATATCCCCCTCCCATCGCAACAGGCCACACCATTTGACTTTCAGGAGGATTATTGAATCGATTGGTGATATTTTCAGAAGCTGGAATTCCAAAATAGACGGTCATCATGGTGTACTTCCCGTTCTTTAAGTTTACTTCAAATCGATGACCATCTAGATCTCTTCCATCAAAATATTGTACGTCTTTTAATAAAACACTATCTCCATCTTGATTGTGCAAATAGATTGAAGAGAGGAAGTACTTCAACGTTGAAACCTCAAACTTTTCATTTAACTCATTCTGATACTTTGCCGAATCAAACTCGATTAAATTTCCATACAACTGAGGATTTACAGTTAGGGTTAGCTTTGAATCTTGCTCAACTAGATCATCGTCTTTACAGCCTTGACTTACTACGATAAATGTTAAAGCTGCAACTATTAGTATTATCTTATATATTCTTGTCATAACAACTCAAAGTTCTATCAAAACAATGGGGCAATAAAGCGACCTGAGTTCAATCATCACTCAAAATGACAGCCATCATACAAAATTGTTCATTTTCAACTACTTACGTAACCTAGGTAACATAAGTCAATACCAAAAACCATCTCAAATTATGACTCCAATCATATTGTAAATTTTTACCGTATCTAGCTTTGTACCATGATTAATGAGGCATTAATTGCACCTAAAAGTATAGTGGTAATTGGGGGTTCAAATCACCTTAACAAACCAGGCGGAAAAATTGTCAAGAATTTGAAGGACGGCAATTTCCATGGGGATTTGTATGTAGTAAATCCAAAAGACAAGAATGTTCAAGATTTGACTTGTTTTGAGACTGTTTCAGATTTGCCTCATGTTGATTTGGCAATTCTTGCAGTTCCACCCAAAGCCTGCCATCAATCAGTGGATGTGCTAACAAAGCACAAAGGTACAAGGGCTTTTATAATCATATCCGCTGGTTTTGGCGAAGGAGGGCCGGAGGGGAAACGAATAGAAAAAGATATTGTAGAGATGATTAATGCTGTTGATGGCTGTTTAATCGGGCCTAATTGCATTGGGGTTCTCAACCCAAATTATCAAGGGGTTTTTACTACACCTACCCCACAACTTTACGCATATGGCTGTGATTTAATTTCCAGCTCTGGTGCGATGGCCCTATTCACAATGGAGGCTGGCATACCACATGGATTACGATTTTCGAGCGTTTTTTCAGTCGGGAATTCAGCACAAACAGGAGTTGAAGAAGTCTTACAATATCTTGATGAAAGCTATGTAGAAGGCAAAAGCTCGAAGATAAAACTGCTTTATCTTGAGTCAATCAGAGATCCAGAAAAGTTGCTAAAACATGCTTCTTCTCTTATTAAAAAAGGTGTTCGCATTGCTGGAATTAAAGCAGGGAGTACAGAAGCTGGAAGTCGTGCAGCGGCTTCTCATACAGGGGCAATTGCCAATTCGGATATGGCTGTTCGAGCACTCTTCAGAAAAGCAGGTATCGTTTATTGCAGCAGTCGAGATGAACTGATAGCTGTCGCTTCCATTTTCAATTGTAAAAAGCTTAGAGGAAAAAACATTGCCATCATTACCCACGCTGGAGGATCTGCAGTTATGTTATCAGACGCTCTTCAAAAATCAGGACTTAATGTTCCTGCAATAGAAGGTCCAGAAGTGGATGAATTGCTCAGCTTTCTTCACCCCGGGTCATATGCTAATAACCCTATTGACTTCTTAGCAACAGGCACTGCCGAGCAGTTAGGTATTATTATTGATTATTGCGAACATAAATTCAAGCATATAGATGCCATGGTTGTCGTTTTTGGAAGCCCTGGGCTATTTAATGTGGCCAATGTGTATGATGTGCTTCGTGTGAAAATGGATATCTGCTCAAAACCAATTTTCCCAGTTTTGCCCTCATTAATTAATGCGAACAAAGAAATTTCTTCATTCTTGTCTAAGGGTCAAGTGAATTTCCCAGATGAGGTGTTATTAGGTATTTCATTAGGTGCTGTGTTCTATACTGCTTCTCCTGAAGATTATGTTACTCCTGACTTAAATATTGATGAAGATGAGGTTCGGTTAATTGCGGACCAACTTCCAAACGGATTTATTAGCGACAAAGCGTGTAATGACTTGTTAGCTTCTGTTGGAATCCCAATCGCTAAGCATGGTAGGGCCGTAACACTTGAAGAAAGTCTTTCTATAGGCAGAGACCTAGGATATCCGTTAGTTGCAAAAGTGCTTGGTCCTCTGCACAAAACAGAAGTAAAGGGAGTTCACCTCAATATCAGAACCCCTCAAGGTTTAGAACAATCGTATCATGAGTTAATGGCCATAGAAGGTGCCGAAGGTATTCTCATTCAAAAGATGCATAAAGGTCTTGAGCTATTTATTGGTAGCAAGTACGAACAAGGTCTAGGACATTTAGTTCTTTTTGGTTTAGGAGGAATTGCAATAGAAGTATTCAAAGATGTACGTGCTGGATTAGCACCCTTGAACAAATCGCAAATAGATGTTTTAGTGAAGCGATTAAAATCTTACCCTTTGATACAAGGAATTCGAGGTAAGAAAGGCATTAACGAAGATGAATTTATCAACCTGATTTTACGCATATCAGAACTCGTGAGAATAGTACCTGAAATTGTAGAATTAGACCTTAACCCACTTATCGCTACTGATTTAGCTATCACTGCAGTAGACATGAGAATTAAAATAGCTCGTTAGTTGAAACAAATGGTAAGTTGGTCGGAGTAATCACAGAACTTCAAGACAAAGGCCTAACTTTACAACGTGGTAAAAAACTACATTAAGGCATTTGGATTTGCTTGGTCTGGGATTGTTACTTTTTTCAAGACTGAAGCAAATGCTAGAATTCATGCTGTTGCGGCCGCACTTGCAATCACTGCAGGCTTCTATTTTGATGTAGATGCTAACGATTGGCTTTGGATAGCTGCAGCAATTGCTGCGGTTATTGTTTCAGAAATGCTGAATACAGCAATTGAACTTTTATGTGATTACATGACTACAGAAGTACATCCTAAAATTAAACTAATTAAAGACATTAGTGCAGGTGCCGTGTTAATTGCAAGTATCTTTGCAGTCGTGGTGGCCATAATCATTTTCTGGCCTTATTTGTTTAATTAGAAATGGATCCAAAAGAATTATTTGAAGCTGGCAAGTATTCAGAGGTAATCGATGCACTCAAAGGCCAATCTGATGCAAATTCGCAAAGTTTGACTGCTTATGCTCTACAAAAGTTGGGTAAATGGGAGGAAGCTATGAACTTCTGGAATTCGCTCATTTCGCAAGACCCTGGCAACGGCTATTATTACAATGACCGAGGTGTTTGCAAGTTTAATCTTCGTTTTAAACATGCAATGCAAGACTTTGATAAAGCGGTCGAGTTAGATCCTAACAACCCCTATTTTTATAGTTCAAGAGCCTATGTCAAAGACAAAACTGGAGATACGGAAGGTTCTGTCGAAGATTATCAAAAGGCCCACGAATTAGATCCAACCGATGCCCTAATCTTGAACAACTTAGGCCTTGCGGAACAAAAATTAGGTTATACTGCCAAAGCAAGAGAGCGATTTAAAAACAGCGACGATCTTTTGGGCATTAAAACCATTGACTCTCAAAGCGAACCAGAATCAACTGAACAAAAGCTTACATTCTGGGGTGAATTGAGAAAAATGATTTCATCCAAAGAAGGCTTCAAAAACTTTTTAAAAGACGCGGGATTGCTGAAGAAATAGTTTGGTTTCTACCCCGAATTGGTTATATTGTTTTCAAGGCATCTGATAATAATATTACCAATGATTGAAACTATAAAAGGACGGGGAGCTCAAATCAACACACATAATAAGTTTCTTAAACACACGCGAGAGGTGTTTTGGGATGATGCAAATTTTGACCCCGATGTATTGAGTGAAAACAACCAAACCAACTTTACCAAGATTCATCCAAAAACGATCTTGAACAAGGTTGATAGTCCAGATGTTCCTGCAGATTGGAGCATGAATCCCTACCAGGGTTGCGAGCACGGCTGCGTGTATTGCTATGCACGAATTACGCATGAGTATTGGGGGTATAGCGCTGGAAAAGATTTTGAGCGTGAGATTATGATCAAGGAAAATGCTGCAGACTTGCTTGACAAAAAGCTCTCAGGTAAAAACTGGAAGGCCACTCCAATAATGTTAAGCGGAAATACAGATTGTTATCAGCCAGCAGAAAGAACATTTAAGTTAACACGCAAACTGCTTGAAATATGTTTAAAACACAAACATCCCGTTGGCATCATAACCAAAAATTCATTGGTTTGTCGCGACCTTGATATTCTCTCTGAGTTAGCAAAAGAAGACCTCGTTCATATTCACGTTTCTATTACTACGCTTGACGAAAAGCTTAGAAGACTGTTAGAGCCTCGCACTTCATCAACTCACAACCGATTAAAAACGGTCAAAACTTTGATTGACAATAAAATTCCAACAAGTGTAATGATGGCTCCTATCATTCCAGGCCTTAATAGTGATGAAATATTTGAGTTGGCAGAAGCTATTGCCCAAACAGGTTGCACCTCATTGGGCCATACCATGGTTCGCTTAAACGGAGCTATTGCTTTATTATTTGAAGATTGGATTCAAAAACAAATGCCTTTAAAAGCTAACCGGGTCTTAAACCTCATCGCTGAGGCACAAGGTGGCAAACTTGGCAACTCAGCATTTGGAGAGCGTATGAGCGGAACAGGTGTGCTTGCAGAATCTATTAATCAGCAAGTTAGGCTAGCAAAGAAAAAGTATCACTTGAACCAACCTTTGCCCAATTATAACACGCAACTCTTTCGATCAGCACAGCAAATTCAGCTCAATTTGTTTTGAGTTAGATTTGCTAAATGGGGCAACTACATTGCTTAACCTGCCAAAACAAATTATATGGAAGAAGCGATAAAAAGTTTTGTAACAGCCATTGTCGAAACGAATTCAACAATAAACGCTACACTGCATCCAATCACTATATTCGAACGGTCAATCGTGTTTTAAAAAGGAACCGTGACATTATACGGCAATTAACGACGACTAATCAGAAAAGCCAAGTTACTTACAATGAGCTTTCTTTACACGGCTTTAGCTTCAGTCATTTCACAACGAGCTATACCACAAAAGCCAACAAAACTTATTTTTTCTGCTACGATTATGGGTATCTTAAATTAGATAATGGTTTCTTTGCTCTAGTTTATAACACAACAAACACCATCGAAGAATGAGAGATATTTTAGATTACGAAATATTACGTTTTGGAGAAGACGCAGTAGTGAAGGTAGTCAGCATATTTTACATTGCTCTCGCATTTGCTGTAATCTGGTTTAGTTACAGATGGGTTAAGAGAATAACAAATCTCGCTGTTAGAAATGGCCGAATCGATCCAGGAAGAGCCTATGCAGTTACACGCATCGTTCGCTACCTGTCGATTGTACTCTTTATCGTTATTACGTTAATTTCACTGCACGTAAACTGGAAAATCTTTGCAGTTTTAGCTCCCTTACTACTTGGTGTTGGTCTTGGTTTACAACAAGTGGCCAATGATATTGTATCTGGCATCATCCTACTTATCGAACCAACTATTCGTGTTAACGACATTGTAGAGGTTGATAGCATCGTAGCCAAGGTGAAAGAAATTGGTTTAAGAACTTCTAAAGTTGAATCACGCGATGGAGTTTCGATGATTATACCTAACCACAAACTGGTGAGTGAAAAACTCATAAACTGGAGCAATAGTGATATTGTTACACGTTTCAAAGTTGAAGTAAGTGCCGCTTATGGTTCAGATGTTGAATTAATTAAGAAACTACTCCTTGAATGTGCATGGAAACACAATAAGGTCGTAACCAACCCTGCTCCTATTGTATTCTTTAAGGAGTTTGGTGATTCTAGTTTAGATTTCGAGCTTGCTTTTTGGTCGAATCATTTATTCCCTATTGAACAAGTACAAAGTGACCTTCGATTTATGATAGATCAGGCATTCAGAGAAAATAACGTTCATATTCCGTTCCCACAACGCGATCTCCATATTAAAAGCGGTTCTCTTTAAACCAAATCAGTTATCTTTGGGCGAACTAATACTACGTCCATGAAAAAACTACTCCCCTTAATACTTCTGGTATTCATCTTTGGGTGTAAAGACGACGAGCCTGAACAACCGAATCCATCTTCAACCTATTTCCCACCGATTGGATCCACCGATTGGACCACAACAAGCGCATCTGAACTGGGTTGGAACACTGATAAAATTGAAGATTTAAACAATCTACTTGAGACCAATGGCACGCGTGCCTTTATGGTAATTAAGGAAGGTAAGATTGTAATGGAAAAATATTGGGGTAAAGGATTATTAAACACTAACAACTTTAACGAAAAATCTGACTGGTACTGGGCTTCAGCTGGCAAGACCCTTACTGCAAGTATGGTCGGCATTGCTCAAGAAGAAGGCTATCTGCACATAACAGACCAGACTTCGGACCATTTAGGCAACTGGACATCACTTACCACAGAACAGGAGGATAAGATTACGATTTGGCATCAGTTAACCATGACATCTGGATTGGATGATGCAGGATTTAATTCAGACAACACCGAACCTTCTAACCTGACTTACAAAGCAGATGCAGGAACACGATGGGCCTACCATAATGCTCCATACACCCTTCTTGATACAGTAGTAGAATCTGCTGTTGAACTTGAATTCGAAACCTATTTTAACGACAAGCTTCGAAATAAAATCGGGATGAATGGTTATTGGCTTTGGTTGGGCGATAACCATGTATACTTCAGCACAGCTCGCTCGATGGCTCGCTTCGGATATTTGATTTTGAATGAAGGGAAATGGGAGAATGACCAAATAATTCCTCAAGATTTTTGGCATGATATGACAAATCGATCGCAAGAAATCAATAAAGCATATGGCTATCTGTGGTGGTTAAATGGATCTTCATCGTTTATGTTGCCAGGGTCTCAAATAGAATTTCCTGGCAGCAACACCCCAAATGCTCCTGCCGACATGTTTGCCGGCATGGGCAAGAATGGACAGTACGTTTGCGTTGTGCCCTCTATGGATTTGGTTTTGGTGAGAATGGGTGAAAATCCTGATAATGCGTTGGTTCCCATATTATTCCTCAACGACATATGGGAAAAAATGAATGAGATTATTCAATAGTCTAGACTATATTAGCGACCTATGATTATTTATGGCTGGGGAACTGCGAACTTAGAAAACGTCCATTCAGAAACTGCAATATGCCCCAATTGCGGAGAAACGGATTGTATAACTTTTGCCTTTCATAGCAATCACGCCCACATATTTTGGATTCCTCTTTTTCCTTATAAAAAAGGAGGTATTGCAGTATGTGAAAAATGTGAACATGCATTTGAAAAGAAAGACATGACTCTTGAACTGAAACAGGAATACACGGCATTAAAAAAAGAAGCCAAGCGACCATTCTGGCAATATATTGGAGTTGGACTTGTGGTGATAGGTTTAGCCGTTTCTGGAGTTATGGGTATTTATAACAAACAAGAATACAAGTCTATGGTGGAAACTCCTATCGAAGGTGATGTTTACGAATATGAAGTTGAAGATGGGACTTTCTCAACCATGCTCGTTCTTGGTGAACAAGAAGATAGCACCTATGTAATGTTGAATGAATACGTTGTTGACCGAAAATCAGGAATGGACCAGCTTCTCGGACCTGAAAACTATTCAGATACATCAATCTACGCCTTTGCGAAAGCTGATTTGCTTTCTATGATTGAAGAAAAGACAATTTTTAAGGTGTTAAGAGAAGAATAAATTATGAGAAAGCATAATCCTGAGCTTTTCTACCAAGAATCTCAGTCAATCAATTTTCTCAATTTACTGGTTACACTAAGTATATGTTTAACACTAACGCTAGTTTTAGGTTACATATATGCAGTCGCTGTCGCTATAAATCCAATTATTTATCTCACTGTGGTGCTGTGTGTAGGTTTTGGTTTAGGACTTGGATTGCTAGCACGTTTAGCCACGCGACTATCAAAGAATCGAAATAAAAAGAGCCAATATGTTATCGCTCTCTTTATCGGGTTAATGGCTTTCTACTTTCAATGGAGCGTGTATATTCTGTACGCATTTGAACTGGCCGTTCCTACGCCTGGAGAATACTTTGCCCAAATGCCTTATATTCTAGATCCGCGTGTTATTCTGGAGGTAGCACTTCAAATTAACGAGGTTGGTTTATGGGGAATTGGAGAAGTCCCTTTAAATGGATTTGCACTTACAGCAATCTGGCTTATTGAGTTCATAATTCTTGTTGGACTGCCAATTGTTGCCATCCACAAAACTGAAGTTTATCCATTCTCAGAAGTTTTAAATAAATGGTTCCCGAAGTACACAATTGACTATCATTTTGAATACATAGGTGGTGTAACAAAACTGATTCAAAACTTGCAAGAAGACGTGATATCTACAATCGAGAATTTAGGACCAGGAAAAGCTTTTCAATTTTCAAGAATACACATCTTTCACGCAAAAGGGGAAGAACAGGCCTACCTGTCAATTGAAAAAATTAGGCTTGATGAAAAATCTAATGAGCAAGGCTACATGATACTGAACAACTTTATCATCAACCCGATTGTAGCTACAGAACTGTTAGATAAACATCCCCATCGAAGAGAAAAAGTTGCAGTAATCTAGTCCGACGACTTTTCATTTACATTGAGCGATGCTTATTGGTTTGCGTAGTTTTATGTTGTATCTTGGAAGCATATGATAATTACCACAACTGAAACCATTCCTAATCATGAAATTGAAACTGTACTCGGAATTGCAAGAGGGAGTACCGTACGTGCTCGCCACGTAGGACGAGACATTTTTGCTGGACTCAAGAACATTGTTGGTGGCGAAATCAATGAATACACACAGTTGCAAGCTCAATCTCGTGAACAGGCACTCTATCGCATGCAAGAAGATGCTACTAAGATGGGTGCAGACGCCATTGTCAATGTTCGTTTAACCACCTCGATGGTGATGCAAGGTGCAGCTGAAATTTTGGCGTATGGTACTGCAGTTAAATTGAAATGATAGACAACGTACACATCTTTTTTATTGGACTTCAAGGACTTTTCTACCTTGTCTGTTTGATTCTAATTATCTACTTAATTCGGAGACGAATTCGTGAGAAAAATAACGAGAAATTTGAGCAACGCGATAACTAGAATTACGCTCAGGGTCTCTGACCAAGCCCTTGAAGCTATTTCCGTACACAAAACAAATACTCTTGGATGTTCTCCATTGGTTTTGACTTCTCGGCTAGAAAACGTTTGTACTTTTTAGTCTTTAGCCTTACATCACCATGGCGAGATAATGTTTCTAAAATGTATTCTTTGGTTAACAAGCCTTCGTTGTTGTAACTCAAAAAAATGTACTCAAAATTCACCACTTTAAAGAGGTCACTAAACGTTTTTTTCACTCTTTTGCGACTACAATAATCGGACTTGTTGTAAGGTGGTAAACCCGTTTTACCAAAGGGTTCAAAGCCATCGTACTTTGCAATAGTATTGAGCATGTGATAATTTGAACCGTATTGTCGGGTGTTGTAGGGAGGGTCGAGGTAAAGAATATCCCCTTCTAATTTGGGCAGAAGTTCATTGGCATCCTCTTGGTAAACCAAGTTGTTCTGATGTGTCTTCTTGTATTTAACAGGTTTCAACTCCAAATCAAATCCAGCGGTGTACTTAATCGACTTCAAGTACGCCCCATACACCGATGCTGTATTGGCTACTTTATCTGCCGCATGAATAAGCGAAGCAAGTAAATAAAAATATTGATCATCATTAATCCAGTCTTCTTGTTTCCATTCTTCTATCTTGACTCTACAGGCGTCAATCTTCATTCCATTGCTGTCTGTAAAGTAATTTCGATCAGTACCGCCACCCCTGCAGTAGTTTGAGTAGACAAAACCTTTAACTCCTTCTGTAGCATTAAGTTCTCTTAGTAGCTCTTTAACCTCTAAACTTTCGGTGTTGCCAATTGCATGCCGGTTCAGTACATAGCTATAAAACTCTAGATCATTTGAGATTATTTGTTTGGTTCTTGATTTAAAATAGTTGCCAACTATGCCCGTTCCTGCAAACAAATCGCAGAAAACCATGTCACTAAGCTCTCCCTCTACAAAGGTTTTAATCGTTCTACCGATATAAGGAATAAGGCGTTGTTTTGAACCAATATAATTCAATCTGAAATCACTTTTACAGACAACTAACTACCTAGATCGTACCTCACACCTACTGTAAACAAACGATTATACCAGCCTGCTCGACCAAACCAGGTCGGACTATTAACAACAATAGGAAAATCACGCACTGAAAGTAAAGAATATCCATGGCGAAGTTCTAAAGCTACATTATCTGAGATGTAGTACCCTCCACCTAAAACCAAAGCAACTTCAGTTCTATTGAGTTCATCTTCCTCTGTTATAATACCGTTGTCATCACGTTCATTAAATACATTAACGCCTAATGAAACCCCTCCTAGTAACTCAATCTTTTTGAACCCTTTGTATTTTGCTAAAAGAGGTACTTCTACATAATGATAGCTAATTTTCAACGTAGGCTCAAAAACATCAGGATCAATAACCTTTTTGCTTCCTTTCATGCTGTACATAAGCTCAAAGGCCGCATCCCATTCTTCATTTACCTCCCTACTGATCTCAATTCCCGTATTTAAACCTAGCTTATTGTATCCAGCAAATTGATCTCCATCAATTTGACTGAAATTCGCTCCTAAAATCAAGGATGCATCAAAGTTTTGAGCTTCACAAATTGAAACGATTATAAAACAAAAAATTATTGAAGCTAATCTTTTCATACCCGTCAAAAATAGATTAAATTGCATTCACAATGGCTACAACAACTAGAAAAAACAAGGACATAGCAGGATACCTGATTCTGAGCATTTTGGCTGCCGTTGATGGTGATTTTGATGCACGAGAAGGAAAAATTATCGTAGACTACATTCAAAACAGTTTCCCATTAGGTGGCAACTTCGAATCGGCGCTTGAAGTTATGAGTACCACACCTGAAGAAGACTATCCTTTGTTATTGCAAAAATGTGCCGAAGACTTTTATGCCGACTCTACTGAACAAGAACGCATAGATTTCTTAGATTTTGCTTTAAAGTTGGTTCGTGCTGATGAGTCGGTTGACGAAGACGAAAGTTTTATGATCAACAAACTTTATCAGTTTTGGGATATTAACTAACAAGCTAATTGTTGGCACGACACGCCATAATCAAATCATTGAACTTTTCTTAAAAATTATTAATCCTAATGGTGATTTATTCGGCTACACCTCAAACCGAATAGCATTTCATAGAGTTTCATTAATCTCAAGGTAGCCGCAACACGCTCGTTATAAGCTCGTTAAAAAAGAAACGCCACCGTTAGGTGGCGTCGGACCAAGGATACTCTCCTTGGTGATGCTAATACAAAGATAAAGTGAAAAAACAAAAACAGGATTAATAATGTCAAAAACTACAGAAAGGGTAATTGCCTATATCGACGGATTCAATCTTCACTTTGGATTGCTACAAGCTGAATTGGTAATTATCGTTGGTTAAATCTCGTATCGCTTGTTCAATCTATATTGAAGCCAAATCAAGAACTAATTGAAGTGAAGTATTTTACAAGTCGCTTAAAAAACGATCTTCACAAAGAAAGGAACCAGTCGTTATATCTTGATGCTTTGAAAACTACAAAAGTTAAGATATACTTTGGCCAATATCAGTCAAATACCATAAAATGTAATCAATGTTCCTTTCTCTGGAACAGCTATAATGAAAAGATGACGGATGTAAATATTGCCACTCAATTAATGCTAGATGCCTTTCAAGATAAATGTGATATGGCCATGCTAATTTCTGGTGATAGTGACCTTGTTCCTCCAATAAAAGCAATTCATCATTACTTTGAAAAAAAGCGAGTTTTTGTAGCTTTTCCACCAAAACGACATAACCAATCTGTCGCTCGAGCTTCAAAAGGCTCAATAATCATCGGAAAAAATATAATTAAGAAAAATCAATTTAATGACATCATTGATAATGGCTCGGGATTTAAGTTAGTTAAGCCTGTAAATTGGTAGAAGCAATTTAGATATCAAACTTAATCCCCTGTGCTAGAGGCAAGTCATTCCCATAATTAATGGTATTCGTTTGACGACGCATATATGCTTTCCAAGCATCAGATCCGCTTTCACGTCCACCACCTGTTTCTTTCTCGCCTCCAAACGCACCTCCGATTTCCGCACCACTGGTTCCGATGTTCACATTGGCAATACCACAATCGCTTCCTTGGCTGCTTAAAAACGCTTCAGCTTCCTGAATGTTATCAGTAAAAATTGCTGAACTTAGTCCTTGTTTCACGTCGTTTTGCATCAATACAGCTTCTTCTAAGTTTCTAAAAGGAATTAAATAAACAATGGGTGCAAAAGTCTCTTCTTGAACAATATTAAAATGGTTCTGTGCTTCAGCAATGCAAGGTCTTACGTAACAACCGCTTTCGTATCCTTCTCCAGAAAGAACATCTCCTCCATAAACTACGGTTCCTCCCTCCTCTTCGAGTTCAGATATTGCATTTTGAAATGCCTTTACGGCTTGAGTATCAATCAATGGTCCTACATGGTTTGACTCATCGAGTGGATCACCTATTTTTAATTGACTGTAAACATCAACTAGCTTATCTTTAAACTTATCGAAAATGGTATCTTGAACCAACAATCTTCTTGTTGAAGTACATCGTTGACCGGCCGTTCCAACACAACCAAAAACTGCTGCTCTTAGAGCATTCTCAAGATTTGCATTTTCCGAAACGATGATTGCATTGTTTCCTCCAAGCTCAAGTAGCGATTTGCCAAGTCTAGCTCCTACAATCTGTCCAACGCGTCTTCCCATACGTGTACTTCCCGTTGCAGACACCAATGGAATTCTTCTGTCTTTGGCAATATTTTCTCCAATTCTATAGTCGCCAATAATCAAGTTAAACACTCCTTCAGGAATATCATTCTCGACTACAACTTCTTTTAATATTTGATGGCAAGCAATGGCTGACAATGGAGCTTTTTCGCTTGGTTTCCAAATGCAGACATCCCCACAAATAGCTGCAATCATACTGTTCCAAGCCCATACAGCAACTGGGAAATTAAAGGCTGATATAATACCAACAATCCCAAGTGGATGCCATTGTTCATACATCCGGTGATTTGGTCTCTCACTGTGCATGCTTAGTCCATAAAGCTGTCGAGACAGTCCAACAGCAAAGTCACAGATATCTATCATTTCCTGAACTTCTCCAAGCCCTTCTTGATAGCTTTTGCCCATTTCTAGACTAACCAATCGGCCAAGATCTTTCTTTCTCAATCGTAGCTTAACAGCAAATTTTCTTACAATATCACCTCGTACAGGCGCAGGAACTGTTCTCCACTTTTCAAATGCTTCTTGTGCCAATTTTAACACATGCTCGTATTCACTTTGTGAAGCATAGACTACACTCGCTAACTTTTTGCCATCAACAGGACTTGTTACATCTATCGTTTCTGTGCCTAAAGATGTAACCCATTCTCTTCCGGTACAAATGCTCTCATTTACAGGTTTAATTCCTAAATCGAACAATAATTCCTCTACTGTCTTTGCCATTTCTTAAATCAAAGTCCCAAAGGTAACAAAAACAAAAGGGATAGTTGCCATTCTTAATGACCCAAAATGCATTTTTTTCAGATTGAAATCATGCTCGGCAATTTGCCTTTTTTTACAAGTTTGAGATAACGCTTAACATCTTTATTTTTTGACTTTCGCGCTATTTTAATCGCATCCCAACCCTGTTCATTTTTTATAGAATAATCTCCGCCTTTGGCTATAATCATCCCAACCCATTCAACACTCCAGGTTCGAGCCGCAATGTGTAACGCATTTTCACCTGTATGATCTATTGCATTAACATTTGCACCTCGTTCAATAAGTGCTCGTGCAATAGGGATCTTGGATTGTCTTATTGCTTCTGTCAACACCAAATTTTCTTGATTATCTCTTTTGTTGGGGCTAACTCCTTTACGTAATAGGTAGCGTAGCATTTCTTCATTGTCGTTATTCATAGCATAGAACAAAAGACTTTTACCATTTGAATCAACTACCCTTGGATTTAAACTGTGGTCTAAGATAAGTTTCAACATTTCAAGGTTGTTTTTCTCTGCTACCATAAACTCAAAACGTCCTCGCTTCTGTGCCATTTCAGAATTTGTAAACCACGAATAGGCAAGCCAATCTTCCAACCGCTCCATGTCACCATTATCAATGGCATAAACAAAGTTGCCATACAGTGCTTCGTGCAGTAATTCCGTAGGAACGGCAGTAATACGATGAGCATGCGAACCTTCAGTTCCCCAAGTTGAGCTCCATTGAACTGTTTTAACACAATTGCATGTACTATCGAACTTATAGTCGCCGGTATAATTTTTACCCGCTAATTCTACTGCTCCTCGAACATGAATTCCTTCAATGAGACCATATTCGTTAAATACAGGTCCACCAGAGTTTCCTGGAAATCCGTCAATGCTGTTTCTGAACCAGCTTTCATAGCTATTGTTCACCACCCAAGCATTGTCTGCAAGTTTTAGGGGCAATCCTGTTGGAGATCCAATCGTATAAACATTGCTATAGTTTGCCACCTTACCGCTTGTTCTAAAATGATAGGGTTCTCTACTCGACTTCTTATTCAATCGTAAAAAGGAGTAATCGGTATAGGTACTCAGCGACTGAAAATAAGCCCCCATTACTTCTGTCACGGAATAAATATCCGCAGTATCAATCGTAATATAGCCTGCAAATGCGTTGTAGTTTTTTTCTAAAGTATAGTCAAACACCCATACGTAGTTTTTTGCATCTTCAAGCTTTTCGATGCAATGCCCTGCTGTTACTAAAATATCAGGAGCAATCAAAAATCCTGTACATGTTGCACAAGTCGGTTGATCTAAAAACTTCACATTTTCATGAAAGCTATCTGTATTAAACTTTCGCGACAAACGTGAACGAAGTGTTTCACTGTATATTTTATTTCCTCGAATCTTATCCTTGTGAACCATCACCGCGGTTGCTCTAACAAGCTGATGATACTCCGTTGCATCCTTAACCTCTTTTCTATTGTCATCGCCAAATACCCCGCGTGAAGTGTCTGCCAAATCTCCGTAAGGGAACTCGTACGCTTCTGTTTCAGGTTTGACCTGTGCAATAGACCAAATTGTAAGGCTAATTAAGAATATGGATAAGAGAATTCTCATGATTTAGGCTTTGCCTTTCTTTACTTTTTTCAAGTACTTCTTTAGGCTTTTGTATTTTCTTTTCTTCGCTAATTTGAATGGAGTTAAGCCATCAACATCTTCAGCATTGTGATCAGCACCATTCGCTATGAGCAATCTTACCAGTTCCATGTTATCCATTTCAACGGCCTCGTGCAACAAACTGCTTCCATATCCATTTTTAACGTTAACCTTTGCTCCTCTTTCAATCAACATGTTAACCATGTCGATTTGATACTTATCCATCGCATACTGAATAGGATAAACTCCTTTTGAATCAGCTTTGTTAGGACTAACTCCTTTACGCAACAAATATTGTAGCATATCAGCATTTTTGTGCTCAATCGCGTTAAAAATAAAGCTCCGACCATTCTCATCTAACAGCTTAACACTTCCTCCAAAATCTTGTAGTCTTTTCAGCATTTCAAGATTATTCAATTTGACAGCTGTCTGTTCAAATTTGCCCCGACCTGCTGTGTAATCAGATTCTACAATCCAACTGTAAGCCAACCAAAAATCTAGTCTATCTTTATCATTATGGCGTAATGCCCAATCTACATTGTTGTAAATCGCTTCGACCAAAATTGACCTTTTCTTAATTGAACCGATGCGATGCTCATGAGAACCAATTACATAATTTTCTGCATCGGTTGGTTGATAAGTTCCGTACCAACTTACTGTTTTAACACAGTCACAATCTTTGTCGTAGATATAGTCTCCAGTCCATTTTTTACGCTCTTTAGAATACTTAATACTGCCTCTCACATGAATGCCTTCAATCCATCCCAATTCATCAAAAACGGGCCCTCCAGAATTCCCGGGGAATCCATCAATATTGGTTTTAAACCATTCGTTCTCACTGTTTCCAACTACAAACGCATTATCTGTAAGTTTGAGGGGAAGGCCTGACGGACAACCAATGGTGTACATATCAGTAAATAATCCAACTGTTCCACCCGTTCTGAAACGATATGGTCTGCGGTCAGATTCTCGATCAAGCTTCATGAATGAATAATCGTAACTTACATCCACCAGATTTAGATCTTCATCAAACTGAGCTCCGTCATAAAGCAAGGCATCCATTATTTCAGTAACGCGGTACACATTGTTAAGATCAACAGTCAAATAACCCGTTCTTGGATTGTAGTTATTTTCAATCGTGTAATCAAAAAGCCACAGGTAGTCATCTGCATCATCCATGGTTTCTATACAATGGCCTGCAGTAACCATAATATCTGGAGCTATTAAAAACCCAGTGCAGTATGCGGCTATAGGTTGGTCTAGGTAACGAACACCTTCAAATTTTTTGGTTTTATGAGCATATTCAAGTTCTTGACGTAAAGTAGGCGCATAAAGCTTGTTCCCTTTGAGATCTTTCTTTCTTATCATCACCGCCGTAGCTCTGGTGTAATCCTTAATCCAATCGATGTCTTCTACTTCTTTACGATCATCAATTCCATAGAAGCCGCGCGAAGCGGTATCCATTGGATTCCCAAAGGGAAAGGATTTTGGTTCTGGTTTGCCTTTTAAAGTGTCTTGAGCAAAACTCATACTTGATAAAAGCAAGCCGATTATTAGTAGGGTTAATTTATTTTTCATGATTTACTTTATTAATTAGGTCTAACTATTTTAAATGTGTAGGAGAACGTACATGCATCCGTGCTCGCACTTAGGCTTCCAACATCAGCTCCTCTGCTCATAGAATAACTGTCTGCAAATAACTTTTCTACCTCATTGCTCAAGTTTCCGCGAGTGCTGCTTCCACCTCCTTTGGTCATAAAGATTGGTGAGAAATTGAGCGGTTGATAGCTGGCAAACACCTTGAATGTCTCTACTCCATATGGCGGACTAAAGTGTACATATTTTCCTCTAACATCAAAGGTTTCACCTGCCCCAATTCTAAAGTCTACAGGGTTGTGACTTTTTCTTGGATTTGGCAAAATTGGGTTAATCTTACCATCAGGTTGAATATCAATAATGTTGAAATATACTGGGAAGGTTGAGTTGTTTATCAAACGAATAATCACAGTGTCTTTGGTACTGAAAGCAGCCATCCCTCCGTCGTCAAGCTTGGTTTCAATATCAAGAGTATCACCAACAGTATTCCCTTTCATCTTAACTGGAATAAGTTGAAGCTCAATATTGTAATCTGGATTACTCAATTCAAGTCCTTTTAAAAACTTGCCTTGAGCATAGCTCGAAAGGGTAGACTTAAGCTTTCTAAACCCATCATTCACTGGAATTTGATTTTTGAATGTTTCATCGTTACTCACGCGAACCAGTTTTACTCTGCTTCCTGCTTCATCCAGATAAAATTCAGCGTCAGAGCTTACATTAGCTAAAGGATATCCTTCAAAGAAAGTGGTAAGGTTTTGCTTTAAAGTTCTATCATCGATCTTATCCAAGCTCACTTTGATTGTTACATCTCCAAATGTTTTCTCATCAATAAAAACCCAGTAATCTGATGCGTTTCCTTCGAGCGGCTTATCTAAAATCGCATTCGATTCAAAGCCTTCAGCAAAAGATATTGTTCCAGTTGTTATTGGTTCAACACCTTTGGTATTGATCGTGCCGCTTGGGTATATTTTAATCGTAGTTTCTTCGTTCAAACCGGTAAACACACCACCGTTAATCACAATTGCGTCTTCATCTAAGCTTAGAACGCCATAGTACAGCTCCTGAGAAACCACTTCTCCACCAAACAATAATCGATCGATATCTCCTTCAATGGCAGGGGTTTGTTTAGGTGCAATTACACTCATTTCTTTAGCAATTTTGCTGAAGAGTGTTCTGTATGAATAGTTGCTGTTTAAATTGTTGAAGCTTCTTGAAAAAGCTACCGACAAAGATCCGGCACCATTAAACTCCTTATTGGTTTCATCCGCTCGTGAACCGCTAATAACAACCATTGGAGCCATGTCTGAAGACCCTCTTGACATCGGGTTATTCTTTTCGAACATTCCAATATCTTGATGCTCAACAACTTTCTTCTTGAAGTTTTTGCTGACATATGGTCCTACTCCTCCACGTGGAATTTCAGGCCCTCGTGTTGCTGTTCCACTGTGGCAAGCATCTACAAGAACCAGAACATCCCCCTCTTTTCCTATCTTTTGACGGATATCATCCAATCTTTCACCAAGTTCCTCATCTCTTAAATGGTTTTCACCGTTGTACCCCTCATCGAAGTATGCTGGAGCCCCAAAGCCAACTATAGCTTCGTCTAATCCATCCAATTCATCGCGGTTGTTGTCTTCGATTTGCTGTCCGTGACTGCTAAAATGTACCACAACAATATCTCCTTTTTCAGCGCGATTTTCAAGATCTTTTAGTGCTTGTATAATTCCTGCTTTTGATGCCTCCGCGTCACGAATAACTTTGATATCAGATTTTGAAAATCCTTGAGATTCAAGTGCCCCTGAAATTAGTGCAACATCGTTCAACGAAGAAATCTTCTTCCATCCGGTTGCTTCTTCATAGTTGCCTATAGCAACAATTAAAGCCAGTTTCTTGATTGGTGCCTTTGCCTGGAAAAATCCAAGGTTAAAGACCAGAATTAATGTGAGAGTTAATATTCGTTTCATGATGCTTTTCTAGTTAATGCTAAAATGTACACTTTGGTAAACACTTTCAATGTCACAACTGTGTCAGAACAAATTTATTTAAATATTTAAAATGCATTCAAATTTTATGCCTAAGCCTAGAATTTAGGTAGGCTAATGCAAAAATTTATGTAGGTTTGCTACCCATGAAATATCCACGACTCAACAATCAAATATTTATAGAAAATAGAAAGCGTTTTGTAGCTCAAATGGAGCCAAACAGCATTGCAATTTTTCACAGCAATTATCAGTATAGCTGGAATGGAGATGCGATGTACAAGTTCAAGCAGAATTCTGATATTTTTTGGATGTGCGGAATTGACCAAGAAGATAGTGTTTTGGTTCTCTTCCCGGATTGTCCGATTCCGGAGTATAGAGAATGTTTATTCTTGATGGAAACCAACGAGCACATTGCTATTTGGGAAGGATATAAATACACTAAAGCTGATGCAACCGCAACCAGTGGAATTGCTAATGTTTTCTGGAATGATGGCTATATGCAAAAGCTTCGTCAAATCATTAACATGGCAGATAATATTTACTTGCCATTGAATGAGAACGATCGTTTCTCTCCTAAGTCTCCAAATAAAGCTTTAGATTTTGCAAACGAGTTGAAAGAACTTTATCCGCTTCACACCTATAAAAGAGCAGGAAAGATTCTTCAACGTTTACGATCAATTAAAACTGCTACTGAACTAGAGGTTATGCGAGAAGCGGTTAAGATTTCGAAAATGGGTTGGGAGCGTATTATGAAGTTTGTTAAACCAGGTGTATGGGAGCATGAGATTGAAGCCGAATTAGCCCATGAATTTCTTCGCAATAGAGGCAATGGATTTAGCTTTGAGCCAATTGTAGCCAGTGGACCAGCAGCCTGCACTTTGCACTATATCGAAAACAATAAAGAAGTTAAAGATGGTCACTTAATCTTGGTTGACTGCGGAGTGGATTACGCAAACTATGCCAGCGACATGACCCGTTGCTTACCTGCGAATGGAACATTCTCACCTCGCCAAGCGGATGTTTACAATGCTACGCTTAGAGTAATGAAACAAGCACGCCAAAAGCTAGTTCCAGGCACCATGCTCATGGAATACCAAAAGGAAGTAGAAGGACTGATGACCGAAGAACTTATTGGACTAGGTTTGCTTACCAAAGAAGATGTAGCCAACGAAGACCCAAACTGGCCAGCGGTGAAAAAGTATTTTATGCATGGAACCAGCCACTTCTTAGGAATTGATGTTCATGATAGCGGAATGCGTTATGAGCCTATGCAAGCAGGAATGACATTCTCTTGCGAACCAGGAATCTACATCAACGAAGAAGGAATTGGTGTTCGAATCGAAAATCAAATTCTAATTACCGATAACGGTCCTGTAGATATGATGGACGAAGTTGGAATGCCAATTGAAGTTGATGAGATCGAAGCGATTATGAAAGGTTAGTCCTCTCGCATCTCAACTGAAACTTCCCAGTTCCAGATTTTTCTTTTCCGAGTTATTGCCAAAAGCGGAATTCCTACACTCAGCATTGGCACACTTGCCTTGTGAAGATCGCTTGGTTCACCCCAACCGTTTCTCAAATTGTCGTTAAAACCGAATAACAGCATGTTCATTCCATTGGTTACGATTAGGGCCGCGGCTCTACTTATATACATGTTTTTCTTACCAACACTTTCAATGTTCGATATAAGAATCAACTTGTTCTGAATGCGAACTACTTGCTCAGAAACAACATGCAGCTTTCCACGATGTTTGCGTTTATTGGTTGTTTTAATAACCACCATCTCTCCTTCTTGTATTACAACTTCTTTATCACCCCCTCGTTGCTTGAGGACCAGATAATTTTCAGCTTGAACAACTTGTAGGGCAAATAAGATTATGCTTATCAATACAAATCTCTTCATGCTACTTCTACGCCTCCTGATCCAAATGGTTACAAAAACGTGTAAGCTCTATGTCAATTGAGAATCATTAAACTTTCTAGATATGCAGTTGTAACCAACATTTTGTAACTTGCACAGATGGAATTTACAGTTTCCGACATTATTCCTGCAAAAAGAAAGCACGTATTTAAAGCCTGGCTCGACAGTAAAAAACATTCAGAAATGACTGGAGGTGCTGCCGAAGTTTCAGACAAACCTGGTGACACATTTACAGCTTGGGATGGATATATTTCCGGGACCAACCTTGTAATTGAACCTAAAAACAGAATTTTGCAGTTCTGGAGAACTAGCGAATTTTCGGCTGACGAGAAACATTCGACTATTGAAGTGATGTTCGACAAAGTTTCAAGCGGCACAAAGGTTACAATCGTTCATACCAATTTGCCAGAACATGGTGAACAATACAAACAAGGTTGGATAGACCACTACTTCACACCAATGAAGTCATACTTTGGCGACTAGTCGATATTATAAACTTGGTCTAAAACAGGAATTTCAACCTTCTTAAAGCCTTTCTCAAGAATGGCTTCCTTGAATGCTTTTTGCCTATCAATTTCACCATGAACTAAGAATATTTTCTTTAGTTTTTTCTTGTCTTGCAACGCTAAGAAATCTAACATTTCTTCTTGATCACCATGGGCACTGAAGCTATCCATTATAACTACTTCTGCATTCACTTCTTTTTCATCACCAAATATTTTAACCTTTTCGGCTCCATCACGAATTAAGCGGCCGAGGGTACCTTCAGCACAAAAACCGACTACTAAAATGGTAGCTCGAGGATCTTCAATGTTGTTATTCAGGTGGTGCTTCACCCTGCCTGCTTGCATCATTCCACTGGCTGAAATAATTATCGCAGGACCTTTATACTCATTGATGGCCTTACTAGCATCCGATTTCTTAGTAAACTTAAGTCTTCTAAATCCAAAAGGATTAGGATCAGTGACCATATAATCTAATATATCTTGATCATAGCACTCCGGGTGCATAATGAAGATATCGGTTGCGTCAATTGCTAAAGGGCTATCGACATAAACTGGAATATTTGGCAACAATCCTTTAGTCTCCAATCGGTCCATCATGTACACCAATTCTTGGGTACGTCCTACTGAAAATGCTGGAATTATTAGCTTTCCTTTTTTCTCAACGCATGCTTTTTTAATTACTTTGAGAAGGTCGTCTTCATCATTTGGTGTTCCTTGATGTTCCTGTCCTCCATAGGTTGATTCGCATATGAGGTAGTCACAAGCCGGCATCGGTTGAGGATCTCTAAGAATAGGTCGATCTGGTCTTCCAATGTCTCCAGTAAAACCAATATACTCTTTATGACCATGATCTTTTTCGATACGAAGCGTAACGCTGCTGCTTCCTAAAATATGTCCTGCATCATTGAATTGAACCTCTATGTTTGGACTGATTCTATACCATCGCTTGTACCCAATGCCAACAAACTGTTCCATGGCTCTTTGGGCATCGGGAACAGTATAAAGAGGATTAAGAGGAGGCAAATCTTTCTTTGCTCTTTTCTTGTTAATCCATGCACTATCTTTTTCTTGAATAAAAGCCGAATCGAGAAGCATTATAGCCGCAAGATCTCTGGTAGCACTGGTACATATAATATCACCTTTATAGCCATCTTTTACTAACTTAGGAATTCTGCCAGCATGGTCGATATGACTGTGCGATAATATCATTATATCGATTTCCGCTGGATCAAACACCCACTCTTGATTAAAATCGTCAAAATCAGGGTCATTACCTTGATAGAGTCCACAATCCAATAAAATATTGGTTCCATCGTCTGTTGTAATCAGATGACAACTGCCCGTAACCGTACGTGCTGCCCCACAAAATTTAACTTTCATTGCTTCAAACTTATGATTTTATTTGCTATGTGCAATCCTTTAAAAACGACCCAAAAGTACAGGTTTCAGATCCTGCAAATTTTAAGTTATCAGACTATGAAACATCATACAGCGGAGGTCTAGCTTCCGATGAAGCCGCACTCGAACTTTTAAAATCTAACAACAAAAAGCTAAGCAAGCTACAACGCAAATTATATGCTAGTGACCGACATTCTATTTTATTGATTTTTCAGGCGATGGACGCGGCGGGCAAAGACAGCACCATACGATCTGTTTTTAGCGGAGTAAATCCAACCGGGTTTCAAGTAAGTAGTTTTAAGGCTCCGAGTAAAGAAGAATTAGATCATGATTACTTATGGCGTTGCCAAAAAGCACTGCCAGAAAGAGGTAGAATTGGAATATTTAATCGAAGCCATTATGAGGAAGTGCTAGTATGCAAGGTTCATCCCGAATATGTTCTGGGACAAGCGATTCCCGGCATTACTGAGCTCAGCCAGCTTGACGATGAATTTTGGAACAACAGGTATCAAAGCATTGCAAATTGGGAAAAACACTTAGTAAACAATGGAACTGTAATCATTAAGTTTTTCTTAAATGTGAGCAAGGATCAGCAAAAGGCTCGCTTCTTATCACGTATAAACGAGACTAAGAAAAACTGGAAATTTAGCTTCGGAGATTTAGTCGAGCGTGGATTTTGGCCAGAATATATGAAGGCCTATGAGACAGCAATTAGCAAAACCTCGACCTCTGATGCTCCGTGGTATGTTATCCCTGCTGATAATAAGACAGTTATGAGGGCCATAGTATCTGACATTGTGGTTCAAACCCTCGAAGAACTTAACTTATCATACCCTACCGTTAGCGACAAGGAGATTAGCAAAATGAAAGAGGCTAAAGAAATTTTAGAAAATGAGGACTGAGAATAGTTTTATTTAAATAAAATATTACTTTTGCAAGCCTTTTAGAAACGAACAGTTTAATTTTATTTTAAAATGAGTAAAAGAACATTTCAACCAAGTAGAAGAAAAAGAAGAAACAAACACGGTTTTAGAGAGAGAATGTCTACTAAAAACGGAAGAAAAGTACTAGCTGCTCGTCGCAAAAAGGGCAGAAAGAAACTTACTGTTTCTGACGAACCACGTCACAAGCACTAATTGAAGTGCCCCAACAATTATGGGGATATCCGCTACTTTTCATAAACTCGAGAAACTTTCTAACCAGAAAACTATTGACGCTATCTTCCTAAAAAAGGGAGAAAGTATCTTCTCAAATTCTTTATTATTTATTTACATGAAAGCAGACTTGGAAACGCCATTTCCCTGTCAAGCCATGTTTTCAGCTAGTAAACGAAAGTTTAAAAAGGCCCCTGATCGCAATCGTGTGAAGCGACTTTTAAGAGAATCCTATCGGCTAAATAAACATCGAATTTATGATGCTATAGACACCAAACAGAAATATGCCTTGTGCGTTATGTATCTAAATCAAGAGATACACTCGTTTGAAAAGATTAATAAAGACCTAAATTTGGCTATCGATGAGTTTATTAAAAGGCTTGCTTAACATATTGTCTATTTTATTGATGATTCCTATTCGAATCTATCAAAAGGTAATATCTCCTTTCTTACCTGCAACTTGCCGTTACCACCCTACGTGCAGTGCCTATGCAGTAGAAGCCCTTCAAAAACACGGTCCGTTTAAAGGTTTGTACCTAGCGGTTCGCCGAATTTTAAGTTGCCATCCTTGGAGTAAGAAAAGCGGCTATGACCCCGTACCTTAGGTTTTAATGTCATCATTCTGTACAACTTAATCGAAAACTTGAATGCTGATACAATAACTTAGAAACTAGGTTTCGTTACATTTGTGTCCATTCAAAAAACGTTTTGAAAAAATACATTGCATTATTTAGCGTCGCCTGTTTAGGCTTATTGGCCTTTAAAGCTGACGACTACTTCGAAATATCTAAAAACCTCGACATTTTTGCTTCGGTTTACAAAGAAGTAAATACTTCATATGTTGATGAAGTTAAACCTGGTGAGTTAATTCGGGCTGCTGTAGATGGCATGCTTAATTCGCTAGACCCATACACCAATTTTTATTCAGAAGCCCAAGCCGAAGATTACCGTTATGAGGTAACAGGAACCTATGCCGGAATTGGATCAAGCATTCGTGAGATAGATGGCTACATTGTTATTGAATCGCCGTACGATGACTACCCCGCACAAAAGGCAGGATTATTACCCGGTGACAAAATTTTAAGAATCGACGGTATTGACATGAAAGGTAAGAAATCGAGTGAGATCTCTGAATTTCTAAAAGGGAATGCTGGAACTAAACTAAAAATGGTGGTTGACCGTTTAGGAGTTGGTGAAATTGAGAAAACCATAACTCGTCAGCAAATTAAACTCAAGAATGTTCCGTACTACAATATCGTCGGAACAAATACAGGCTACATTAAGCTAACTGGCTTCACTCCTAACGCGGGCAAAGAAGTTTATGATGCCGTCGTTGACCTAAAATCGAGAGGTGCAAAATCAATGATTCTAGACCTTCGCAATAATGGAGGAGGACTCTTGATCGAAGCTGTTAAAATTGTAAATGTATTTGTAAATAGAGGTG
Organism: Bacteroidia bacterium; assembly: GCA_965216465.1. Taxonomy (GTDB): domain Bacteria; phylum Bacteroidota; class Bacteroidia; order NS11-12g; family UBA9320; genus UBA9320. The sequence goes on along the minus strand of CBDCFW010000006.1, from coordinate 1,074,103 downwards.
TTACAGTTGTAACAACAAAAGGTAAATTCAAGGAAGACAATCAAATATACAAAACCCAAGGGTCCCCTGTCGATACGGATATTCCGCTAGTTGTATTAATCAACAAAAATTCTGCCTCTGCAAGTGAAATTGTTGCTGGAAGTTTGCAAGACTTAGATCGTGCTGTGCTAATCGGACGAAATTCCTTTGGAAAAGGGCTAGTTCAAACCACTAAAAAACTTACCTATAACACGCAAATGAAAGTGACAACCGGCAAGTATTACTTGCCAAGTGGAAGACTAATTCAACGCCTTGATTATGGCAACAAAGTTGATGGCAAAGCATTGGAAGTAGCGGATAGTGCAAAACAAACCTTCTTTACGCAAAAAGGTCGACCCGTAACCGATGGGGCCGGTATTTTCCCTGATATCGACGTGCCGCTCGATAATTATTCAAAAGTGAGTCAAAGCTTATTGCAGAATAATCTAACATTCCTGTTCGCAAATGAGTTTCGAAGTAAAAACGAATCTATACCAGCGGCTCAAGAATTTGACGTTTCAGACGAATTGTACCAACAGTTTGTTAGTTATGTAAAAGATAAAGATTACACGTACACCACCCGAACCGAACAAGCTTTGGAAAAGATGGTTGAACAAGCAAAGAAAGATAAGTACTTTGAGCTTCTTGATGAACAATTTGTTGCCTTAGAAGAACGACTTAAGGAAACAAAAAAAGAAGACATGACCAATAACAAAGAAGAGATTAAAGAACTAATCGAATACGAAATTGTAAAGCGATATTATTTCGAAAAAGGGAGGGTTGAAGTGTCGTTTGACGACGATCTTGATTTAGATAAGGCATTGGCCATATTTAATGACATTTTAGAATACGATCAAATTTTAAATTAGTAGTGGATTTAACAGTTATCCTAATCCTATTTTTCTTTGGATTAGTTGGAGGATTTTTAAGTGGGCTTTTGGGTGTTGGAGGTGGAATCATATTCGTTCCTATTCTAACTTACTACCTAAAAAACATGGGAGTTGACGATGCTGAGCTCGTTAAATATGTCTTGGCAAATTCATTTGCAACAATCTTCTTCGCTGGAATTATTAGCACTTACAAACAAAAAAAGATCAAATCATTTTACCCTAGGCAAATAGTGATGACAGCTGCTCTGGCCATGGTATCGAGTTATGCCATGAGTTATATGATTGCAAGTGCAAGCTGGTATAGCAAAAGAGCTTTTGGTATATTCTTTCTAGGACTACTTGTTTTAACGCTTATTCGATTCTTGATTAAAACAAAACATGATCCCATTCCAGTTAAAGAATCTCACTCGTTGAAGTATCTGGTTACGGGATTTTTTACGGGAATAGTAACCGCCCTATCTGGTTTAGGTGGTGGAGTTATTATGATTCCATTGTTTACGCAATACGTTAAAATTAGCATTAAAGATGCTTCCGCAATTTCAATTGGAACTATTCCTTTAATCATTGTTCCTATACTATTGAACTATGGAGCCGCGACTCCGGTTGAGTTCTATAGCGACTATCAATTTGGATACCTTTTACCTAGTCTGTTCTTTCCGATGGTCGCAGGACTTTTGTTCGCTGCACCTTTTGGAGTTGGCCTGGCACAAAAAACAGCAGATAAGACTTTGAAAATTATATTTGCAGCCCTAATAATCATTGTAATATTTAACACCGTTGGAAATCTTATTAAATAAAAACAGAAGAGCATTATTAACTGGTTTAATAATTGCGATTGGCTTGATTTCATTTGCACAAAAACCTCGATTTGGCGAAAAGAAAATTCGTAAAAATGTCGAGAAGCACATTTCCTATCTTGCGAGTGATGAACTTCAAGGAAGAGGAACAGGAAGTGCTGGCGAGCAAATGTCGGCAAAATACATTGCCGAGCAATTTGAACTACTTGGTCTGGAGCCCAAAGGTGAAGAAGGATATCATCAATATCTTGACATTGCAACGTTGCGTATGGCACAAGCCAACTCAACACTCAATTTAGAAAAAGATGTTCTCACCCTGTTTTCAGACTTTTACCCCTTGAGTCCGAGTAGCAACACGGGCACATATTACGGAAAGGCAGTAAATGTAGGGTACGGAATATCAGATGGAGGACTGGATCACGATGATTACAAAGATCTTGATGTTTCAGGTAAAGCGGTGATAATCAACATCTCACTTCCAGGAGGCAATCATCCGCATAGCAAATTTTTAGGATGGTCAGGAGTAGAACATCGCGTAAATTTTGCAAAGTCAAAAGGAGCGAAAGCAGTCTTGTTTTATGCAACTGATTCTAAAGAATATCCGGATGGAACTTTGGCAAAAACAACGAAACATTCGGGCATTCCTGTAATGTTTGTTAAAAAGGATTTGACCGATAAAGATGACATTACCATCAATGTTATTTCAGATATAATGTTGCTATCGAGTAGTGCGAGCAATGTGATTGGCTACGTAGATAACGGGGCAGAATATACGGTGGTGGTAGGAGCACATCACGACCACTTAGGTAGTGGAGAAATAAGCGGCTCGCTTGCAGAACGTCCTGGAGATATTCATAATGGTGCAGACGATAATGCCAGTGGTGTAGCAGCGATGTTAGAGCTCGCACGAATCGTAAAAAAGAAAAAGAATCGGTATAATAATAACAACTACCTCTTCATTGCATTTACAGCAGAAGAAATGGGACTCGTTGGGTCAAAATATTTTATCAGTAAACCTGAAATTGGAATTGACTTCTTCAATTATATGATTAACATGGATATGGTTGGTCACCTAGATTCTACTCACAAAACATTGATTATAAATGGTGTTGGCACATCGCCAGCTTGGAAAGAGGCAATGGCCAATGTAAAATATTCTGATAAAAAGATCGCAAAATACAAGACTACAGAAAGCGGTATTGGCTCATCTGATCATACTTCATTTTACTTGCAAGACATTCCTGCAGTTCACTTCTTTACTGGTCAGCATCAGTATTATCATAAACCTACCGATGATATAGAAGTCGTGAACATGGATGGAACTACCTATGTAACAAAGTACATCAGTAAGTACATGCGTGATATGGACAAACGAGGAAAGGTAAAGTTCACCAAAACTAAAGACGACACACAAGGTCGAAGAAAGTTTAAGGTTACTTTGGGAATCATGCCAGACTATGTATACGATGGTGAAGGCATGCGCGTTGATGGTGTTAAAGATGGAAAACCGGGTTTCAAAGCTGGTTTATTGAAAGGAGATATTATTAAAACTTTAAATGGCAAACCCATCATGAATATGCAGGATTACATGGGCGTACTTTCATCATTGAATGAGGGTGACCAAGTACCTATGACTATTATGAGAGATGGAGAAGTTGTCGAATTACAAGTTCAATTCTAATGAAGCTTACAGAGTATATAACACCCGATAAGACCCTATTCTCATTTGAAGTTCTTCCTCCACTAAAAGGAAAAGGAATCGAGAACCTGTATAAAGCTATTGATCCCTTGATAGAGTTTAAACCCTCGTTTATTGATGTTACATATCATCGTGAGGAGTATATTTTAAGGGAGAGACCTGATGGTAGCTTTAATAAAATTAGCACACGTAAACGTCCAGGTACAGTTGCAATTTGTGCCGCACTGATGAATAAATACCATGTTGAAGCAGTACCTCATCTTATTTGTGGAGGTTTTAATAAAGATGAAACGGAAAGTGCACTGATTGACTTAAACTTTTTAGGTATTCAAAATATTCTAGCACTGCGTGGAGATAATTTGAGAGACGAAAGAAACTTCACACCAGAAAAAAATGGCAACTCCAATTCACTAGACCTCATTCGTCAAATTGACGACTTGAATCATGGGGTTTACCTTGATGAAGAACTGAAGAATACAACAGAAACCAATTTCTGTATCGGAGCAGCCGGATATCCTGAAAAACACATCGATGCTCCAAATATGGAATCGGACCTTAAATTCTTAAAGCGAAAAGTAGATGCAGGCGCTGAGTTTATAACCACTCAAATGTTTTTTGATAATAAAAAATACTTTGAGTATGTAGATCGATGCCGAGAAATGGGAATTAATGTTCCAATCATTCCGGGTATCAAACCAATTACCAAAAAGGACCAAGTTTATAAGTTGCCTAAGATATTTAACATGGATATTCCTGTTGAATTATCAAATGAACTAGAGCAAGCCAAAGACGATGTGGCAGCAAGGCAGATTGGAATAGAATGGGCAATCAACCAGTGTAAGGAACTGAAAAAGCACAATGTGCCAGCACTGCATTTTTATACCATGAGTTATTCTGGAGCGACAAAAGATGTTGTTTCGGAAGTGTTCTAATGAAAGGAATCGTAAGCAAATCTACCGGAAGTTGGTATAAGGTTATCTATCAGAACCAGGAGGTTGATGCACGTTTACGAGGTATCATTCGCAAACAAAAACTGAAATCTACCAACCCAGTTGTGGTGGGTGATGAAGTCTTTCTTGAAGAAGAAGAAGGGGAGTATTTCATTAAAGGCATTGAAGAGCGAAAAAACTGCATTGTTCGAAAGTCAAATAAGCTTTCGAAGCAGTATCAGCTGATTGCGGCGAACATTGATATGGCATTGCTTATTGTTTCTCCCGCATCTCCATATACTCCACAAGGATTTATTGATCGATTTTTAGTCACTGCGGAAGCCTATCATATTCCTGTTCAAATCCTATTAAACAAAAGTGATCTGAACACCAAAAAAGCAAATGCTCATCGAGGCTTTCTGCAAGAGCTTTACGCTAAAATCGGATACCCTATTCACAACGTTAGCTTTCTTGAAAGTACTGATGTTGAGCAGATTAAAGAATTGATTGGCAATAAATGTGTCTTGCTAAGTGGGAATTCTGGAGTTGGGAAATCGACGTTAATCAATGCATTGATTCCTGGTACAGCACAGAAAACGGGTAAAATTTCTAAGTCATACCACAAAGGAAAACACACGACCACTTTTGCTCAAATGTTTATAGCAAGCACCGGAGCACGCATAATTGATACTCCGGGTATTAAAGATTTTGGTTTAGTTGGAATGCAACCAACTGAAATTTCACATTACTTCCCTGAAATGAAAGCTGTGCGCGATCAATGCAAGTTCAGCAATTGCATTCATGTAGAAGAACCTGAGTGCAAAGTGCTTGAAGAGTTGAGCAAAGGAGCTATTGACGAGTCAAGATATTTAAGTTATTTAAGTATTTTGGATGAAATTAAGTAACTTGCCGATTGGTAATTATTACTTAGACTTCCTTTATGAAAAAACTAATACTTATTCTGGCTTTCTTTTTTGGTGCGATCCAATATAGCACGGCTTCTAGCCAAGTTGGCACTGAAGTGAGCTACAAACAAATTTATTCGGACTCCACTGTATTTGAAATTACATTCAAAGTTTATCGATACTGCAATGGCTTAGCAATTTCTGACATCACAAGTTCAACAAGCGTACATTGTGCAGGATCCGGAGCTTCAACATCCTTAACACCAACGTTGGTTTCCATTCGAGAATTAACAAGCTTTAGTGGCACGGCAAAAGAATGCGATCCGCCAAATACAACTGGAACAGGACAAGGTCTCGAAGAATTGGTATTTAAAGACACCATCGACTTTTCACAAAGTCCTTTTTCAAATTACTACACTTGCTCTGAAGTAATCATAGCTTATGGTACTTGTTGTAGAGGTTCCTTTTATACCACAGGAGTTGCGAACTCTAATATTTACAACTCAGCTTCATTCTTCCCAACCAAATTTCCTAATAACAACTCAACTCACGCCGAGACCGTTCCATTGTTTCAAGTTCCAGCTCAAGTTGGTGTACGTTATGCACATAAGCAATATAACAACGATAACGACTCCCTATCTTTTGAATTGATAAACCCTAAGACAAATGCAACCTCTTCTGTAACTTATTCTACAGGTTATTATGCTGATCAACCTTTAAATGTATTTTACTACGGTTCATTTTCATACCCAATTTCATTCCCTCAACTTGACCCTCCGGTAGGATTTTATTTTGATGAAAAAACTGGTGATATGGCTTTCACTTCCACCAATCAAAATGATATCACTTCCTACATGGTTAAAGTAACTGAGTGGCAGAAAGACAGTAGCGGAACTATGGCAAAGGCCGGTGTAACCCATCGTGAAACTGGACTTGCAGTGTACAGTATTGGCCATAACAACTTACCTGAAATTCAAAACACAAACAACTCATACACCTCTTGTATCGGTGAAACGAACACTATCAATCTAGAAGCCATTGACCAAATAACTGTTCCTCCGCCTCCTGCAACTGCGGTTCCTGACACCCTTGGGTTTAGAATTTTATGCGACTACCCTGTGCAGCTTTCAATTGACACTCAATTGTATGGAACATCGAAAACTGAATTATTTGGAAAGCTGACTTGGAACACCGATTCGTTCGACACTGTTCCAAACTCATTTGATGTATATGTTTATGCCTATGAAACCAATTCGAAGGCTGCGTTTAGCTACAACGTGCGACGATTTACTATTCACAATTATGAGCGCCCTGACCTAAGCACCACAGTAAATAAGATTGGATGTGGCAAGTATAGCGTTACTGCTCAATTGGATACCTTTAGAGGAATTTCTTCTATTGTAAGTTATAATGTAACAGACACAGGAGGATATGCTGTTCACAACGGCTTTATATCTGCTTTTCAGCCATCTGACACTTTTAAGTTACGTGATTCGGGTACCTTCTATATAACCACTACGTCTTCCTACGCTTTGGCATGCGAAACAGTGGTATTCGACACTATTGAAATTTCTGCGAATGAAGCATTTGGACTTCCGCTAGAAACCGAATTCCTGGCTTGTTATACCAATGAACAAGAATTAGAAGTTGATGCTAAATGGGCAACAACCGATTGGAATACTGGAGATACAACCAATAAAATTACCGTGTCGAGTGGTGGAACATATAACGTAAATCTAGCTGACCAATGTGGAGACACAACTTCAGCTTCCTTTTTCGTTGAATTTAGAGAATATGCTCCCCAATTGAGAGATACCGCCTTGTGTAAGGGTGAAAGCACATCAGTTACTATTAATCCTCCATCACAAGTTAGCTGGATATGGCCTGATGGATCAACAGGATTAAAATATACTACCTCAGATAGCGGTGTTCATAGCTTATCAGTTTATGATAGTTTGTGTAGTTATGCTTTTTCAGAAGATTTTTATATTGAGCGTAAGTTTGACCCTTCGGTGAACATTACCAATCTGAACGATCAAATTTGCGAAGACAGCACATTCATCCTTACAGCAACAGGGGCAAATGTTACAGATATTCAATGGAGCAATGGGGGTCAAAATCTAGATTCTACAACCATTACTCAAGCTGGCACCTACACGATCGAAGTTCTAAACGAATGTGGTTCCGATAGAGATACTATTGAAATTTACTTGAAGCTTCGACCTGATATTGCGTTTGGGGGAGACACTATAATATGTACTGGTGATTCAACCACGCTTTCAACGCGATACAACAGTGAATATGATTACTTCTGGTCTAATGGAACTACCGATTCATTCACCTCTATTAAAACTGAGGCATTTCATAGGGTGGATGTAAGCAATGTATGCGGAACCACCTCAGATTCAATTTATGTTTATGTGTTAGACTCACCTAAGGTTGATTTAGGTCCTGATACCATGATCAACCAGTTTGACGTAATAAAGGTGGCAAACAGAACACCTAGTCGATTTGCCACATACCTCTGGAACTTTGGCTCGAATTCAGATTCTGCAGAAATTCGGCTAGAAGGAACCTACTGGTTAGAAGAAACCAATGTTTGTGGTACAGCGGTAGATTCAATCACCGTTAAGTACACTGGAAATGTTGCCGAAGTAGTTCGAGCGGGATACAAAATATACCCAAGTCCAGCTACTCACAAAATAACCGTAGAAAGTGAATCAGGAAAACCGTTCGAACTGCATATTATCAGTTTGAATGGAGAAATAGTGAGCACTCACTCACTAGTAGGGAAAAGCTCAACGGTTAATGTTTCATCACTCGCAAGAGGAATGTATTGGATTCGACTCGTGCACGAAGACAGAATCTTAGCACAGCCTCTCTTGTTGAACTAAACCATTCTTCTCCAAGTTTGTTAAAATCGTATGCGAACAATTATTGCAGCAATCACGCTACTCGCTACAGCAAGTATAATTGCTTGCGGCACAACTGAAGAGAAAAATATGGACCAAAATTCATTTCATAAATTTAATATTCTTCAACTCGATGAAGAAGCAACCATAAATATGGCCGATTTCCAAGGTAAAAAAATACTCGTGGTTAATGTTGCCTCAGAATGCGGATTCACTGTGCAGTATGGAGACCTACAAAAGCTTTATGAGCAGTACAAAGAAAGCCTAGTCATCATCGGGTTTCCTTGCAACCAGTTTGGAGGACAAGAGCCAGGAAGCAAAGAAGAAATCGCAACATTCTGCCAAAAGAACTATGGAGTTACCTTTCCAATTTCTCAAAAAATAGATGTTAAAGGAGAAAACCAACATGCTATCTACTCCTGGCTAACATCAAAAACTCAGAATGGACTGGGTGATTACGAGGTAGCTTGGAATTTCAATAAGTTTTTAATCGATGAAGATGGCCAATTGATTAGCTACTTTCCTTCAAAAGTAAAGCCGTTCGACTCGAAGCTAATCAATGCAATTGAAAGCTAGTTTTTAGTTTGCTGTTTTTACAAACTTGATGATCACCACTTGGTCATCAATTTTCGCCTTTAAAAAGTAAGTTCCGTCTTCCAGCCCTTTTAAGTCAATCGGCACTGCTGCATTTTTAAGACTTAGAACTTCTTGCTCAAAAACCAACCTTCCTAAAACATCTGTCACACTTATTTGATCAACTTTACGGTCTTTAATAAAGAATGAGATTGACTCACTTGCGGGATTTGGAAACAAGCTTACGTCTTCTACATCAATGTGGCTTCCTTCAACCACAACACTTTGTGCAATTAGCCAAATATTGGGATCAAAAACTAAGTCCTGTACGTCAAAACCGAGGTCTACAACAATGCCCTGTCGAGCCTCTGTATGGTCAATTATAAATAAAGAGTCTTGGTTTTCTCCACGTGCTAAATATTGAATTCTCAATGGAAAGAAATCAACTGACTCATGGGATGTGGTCTGTGTTAGGTCTAGATAAATTTTACCATCTCCTACCCTATTCCAACGTGTAATCAACTCTGGAAATCCTTGATTATAGACCCAGCGATCAAAAAAGTCGGTTAAATCTGTTCCACTTTCATCTTCCATATATCCTTTGAACACTTCAGTAGTTGCAAAGTCATAGCACACATCTGTACCTGCAGTATATGCTCTCAGTCCATTAAAAAAGGCCTCATCTCCTAACTCCCAGCGCAACATATGGAGTACCATTGCTCCTTTACGATAGCGAATATTTCCACTGAACAGATTGCGAACATCCACCGTATCTAAGGTATATACAGCACCATCAACCTGGCTTATGGTTTTATCTCGACTTACCCGTAAGAATTCTAAATGCTCTTCTTTTGATAGCAAATATTCGCGAGCAATTGCGTTTGAATAGGTTGCAAATCCTTCATTTAACCAAAGGTCTTGCCAGGAGCCACATGTAATTTTATTTCCATACCATTGATGAGCCAACTCATGAGCCATTAGATCAAAGTCAAGATCACTCATAAAACTCATGGTTTGATGTTCCATTCCTCCACCTCTACCAAATTGTGCGTGGCCGTACTTCTCATTCATAAAAGGGTAAGGCCCAAAAAGACTATCAAAAAGCACCATCATTCCATCAATATTTGGAATTAGAGTATCTGCTGCAGACTTGTATGCAGGGTACAAATAATCTAAGTGATACAATGAATCTCCATTGCTAAAGTGAATATAACGGCTCTCTTCATAATAGTTAGTCACTGCTACAGCCACTAAATAAGTAACAACCGGATAGCGGTGTTTCCAATAATAAGTAAGTTGATTGCTTGGCAGTGTATCAACTTTTTCAAGCAACCCAAGACAAGCTGCTTTATTCCCATTCGGAATAGTAATCTCAAAATCAATTGAATCTATTTTGTCTTCTAACTGTTGCTTGCATGGCCACCATCCGTAAGCTCCATAAGGCTCAGACAAGGTCCAGGCAATCGGACCATCTTTTTGCGAATCGTAACTAAAACCTTTTTGTTCATTTACACTTGGGTCGCCATGATAAAACACTTCAACCGCGAGTTGTTCACCAAAATTTACACTGGGTATTGTGATAAACACCTCATCATTTTGGTGCCCGAAGTTTGCATGTGAGCCGTTGTAAATTACACTGTCGACCTTCATACGTACGTCTAAATCAAAAGCAAAAGATGAAAAGTTAGATTCCAATGCTGTGAGTTCAGAATATACACTTCCTTGTATATCTCTAACAGCTGGATCTATACTTAGCTTAATCTTATGATAAGTAATATCGTACTTGCCTCCACTCCTTTTTTGCTTTGTGCTTTGTTTAGCTTGAAAAGCTTCTCGTTCGCCTTTAATTAGTGCCTCATAATCTTGAGCGCTGCTAACAAAAGCCACTAAAACACATAAAAAGATTACCAAAAACCTCATCAACAAAGCAAACTTATACTAGATATTAAGTTTTTAATCGATTTACGATTCATTTTTATGTAGCTTTTTATAATTTGGCCGCCAATATGAGAAAATATTCATTCGTCGCAACACTTTTGGTGTTAAGTTTATTTGTATTTCAGTATAGCTTAAAGGCTCAAGATACACTTAGAAATAAGAAAGATGGCAACTACATTTTCACTGTTCAATCGGATATTGAAGCCAACGAAGTTCAAAATCAAAGTAGAACCGGAACCTGCTGGAGTTTTTCAGCGTTAAGTTTTATGGAGTCTGAACTTATGCGCATGGGTAAGGGAGAACACAAACTAAGTGAAATGTATATTGTTCGTAAAGCCTATGAAGACAAAGCTGAGAACTACGTTCGAATGCACGGTACTGCAAACTTTGGTCAAGGTGGTGCCTTTCATGATATTCCTTACGTAATTGAAAAGTATGGCCTTATGCCGCAAGAAGCGTACAAAGGTTTAGAATACGGTTTAGAGAATCACAACCACAGTGAAATGGAAGCAATACTTAAAGGTATTCTTGACGCCGTTATCGCTAACAAACAAGGTAAACTTACTACCAGCTGGAAGAAAGCTTACAATGCTGTTCTTGATGCATATCTAGGACCTGTACCAGCACAATTTGATTACAATGGTAAAACTTATACTCCTCGAAGCTTCGCTGATGAATTGGGATTAAACATGGATGATTATGTAATTATCAGCTCTTTTACTCACCACGATTTCAATGATGAGTTTGTTTTGGAAGTTCCAGACAACTGGATCTGGGAAGAAGTATACAACGTACCGATGAATGAAATGCTCAATGCCATGAAATATGCAGTTACCAATGGTTACTCTGTAGGATGGGCTGCAGATGTTAGCGAAAAAGGATTTAGCTTTAGAGATGGACTTGCAATTGTTCCAGAAGATGAATCAGCACTGAAGTCTAAAGGTAAAGACAACAAACATTTCAACGATGCAGGAGCTAAGAAAGAAGGAAGTCAGTTCGATACTCCTGGTCCTGAAAAAATCATTACGCAAGAAATGCGTCAAGAAGCCTTCGACAACTATAAAACCACCGACGATCACGGTATGCATTTAACAGGTATTGTTAAAGACCAGAACGGAAATGAGTACTTCATCGTTAAAAACAGTTGGGGAACAGCTTACAACGATTGCGATGGATACTTTTATGCTTCAATGCCATATGTAGCTTACAAGACCATTAACTTTATGGTTCATGTAGATGGATTACCAAAAGGCTTGAAGAAAAAAGTTCAAGACTAAATTTTAAAAAATCTATAAGTAAAAAAGGGATGAGTTGAACTCATCCCTTTTTTGTTTTATTCGATGTTGACCATCTGATTTTTAGGAAACTTGACCTGGTACTTTAAGCTTACTTGCTTGGTCTCCGAAGGTTTTATTTTCATCTCCCATTTCAATTCACCTGTTTTCTCGCTATGAATTGCTCCACTCTTATCTTTAAGCAAGACTTCGATGTCTTTCGGACGACTTGATAATGGTACTTGATCGTACACAATAATATTGATGTCTTGTTTTTTGTTGTTTCTAATCTTAATTTCAAATTGGCGTTTCTCAATTTTCTCTTTGCCTATAAACTCACGTGTACTTTGAGCTTTCACTTTCTGACGACCCACAATTATGCTTTTATCTCTACCAAGTGAAATATTTAAAGTATCAGTAAGATGACGCACATCTAAAATTGATTTCCCAATGTAGGTATCTTCAAAATACAAATTGGCTTCACCTTCTAATAAATTGTACTCTCCCCAGTCAGCAATTCTTGCAATAAGGAATGCTGCTTTCTCTAGTTTAGGAACACTTCGGTATTCATAATATGCAGGAATCTCCACAGAGTTCATGGTCACAATTTTTTGCTTGCCTGAGCTTTTTATACTGAACGGAATATCTAAAGTTATCTCAATAGTAGTTTGATTCTCTAACGGCTGAACGGTGATAGGCTTTGATTCATATTTACGACGTTCTCCTTTTTTAAACCGAACCTTGCTATATGTTGTAGCTGCAATAAGGTTACTTCTTCTCATTGCTACTGAACCTACGGTATTGACTTCAAGATTCTCAACGTCGTACGTTTCATAAACACCATCTGCGTTTGAATCTTGTTCAACCACAACCTTATCTAGGCGAGTATTGGTATTCACCATAGAGATGGTATTGCCTGAGCTTGCACTTACATTTTGATAGCGATCGGTATAACCCACACTTGTAAAGTAGAGTTGGTTTTTACCTTGCGGAAGCGTGATTGAAAAATTACCATTCTCGTCAGTAAATGTTCCAACCGCTGTTCCACTTACTCTAACCTGAGCATATGCGACCGGTTGTCCATTCTGGTCAATTACTCTGCCACTAGCTTGCGACCCGTTGGTACTTAGATAGTTATTTAAGTTGTACGAGTTTTGCGACACGGATGCCTTGTAAGGATTAGGATTATAACCCGCACTGACATAGTTCAGGTAATATGGTCTTAAAATTGGCAAATCACCACTCTTATATGGATTTGCGTTGCTAAAAGTGAGCTGAACGTTCTCCCAATCTTCTCCTGTATTTTGTTGCACATTGGCTTTGTAAACTAATTTTAATGGGCTGTTAATATCTGCAACACGAATGTCGTAGCTTGGGTACCAAGACGCATGATTAACCAGGTAACTCAATTCAAAATCACCCGAAACCGTTTTGTTCGATTGAATTTCTAGCAATACCTCGCTATTGTATTTGGTTAGCTTGCCATTGATCTCGGTAAGCTGCCTTGTAAACCTAGATATCGCTGAACTGATGTCTGCCCTTAGATAGTTCAGCTTGTTTCGTTTTTTGTTGATTTTTAATATCTCCGAGTAATAATACTCATGAACACCTTGCAAGGTTTCACGATCTAAACTGGCCGTTCCTTTAATGCCTCTGTTCATATTTAAAAATTGTTCGCTATGGCTGAGAGCGGTAAGTTCAATGTTAACCTCATTAAATTGGCGTTGATAGAAATTCACGCTGTCTTCGATAATCTTTAAATCTCCTTCTAAGCCTTTCTCGTCAACATAGTTCATTTGGTGTCGGAGTGAAACGATAGTAAACTCTCCATCTCCTTTAATTTGGATGGTTTTAACATCTAAGAAAGGTGACAAATCTGTAATTTTCAGTATTTGCGTTCCTTTTTTAAGAGACGTATTAAACTGTCGTGTTACTTGAGCACCGTTTAAAAATACGGTAACCCGGTCTACATCTGAAGAAATTGGTTTTTCTTTAGCTTGAGCAGATAGAATTAAGCTCAAAGCCAGTAAGGTGGTCAAAAATTTGTGTGTCATAATCTGTTAATTCCGTTTAAGTTAAAAAGGTAAATGCGAAATTGTGAATTGTTTTAAAGAACGGTCATAATCAATTTTTAAATGATTGTTATTTTGTTGTTTTCGGGGCTGTATATTTTTTTACCTTTGCCTCTTTATTTTGAAGAAGAATCTTTTCATAGCTGCACTCAGCTTGCTTTTGCTTACCTCTTGCAATGAAAATGTTTTGGTCGACACTTTTCATGATATTCCTGAAAATGGATGGCAATACGAGAATGTGATTGTAGATTCTTTTTCGGTTAAACAACCAGACCACTATCACCAGTATTATTTAAACGCACGAATTGATGGTGATTACCCGTATGCGAACCTGCACGTTAAGCTAAAGATTACCGCTCCAGACAGCACTGTTTCTGAAGAAGTTGTGTCGGTGAAATTGGCAGAAAAATCTGGGAAGTGGTTAGGATCAGGAATTGGAGATGTTATCACATTTCAGGTTCCAATATTAAAACGACAAGAACTCAAACAAAAAGGAAAGTATACCGTTGAACTTGAACAGTATATGCGCCTTGAAAACCTGCCGTTCATTGTTTCTGCAGGAATTAAAGTTGAACAACAAGAAGAAATATTTTAATCCATGAATAATTACGATGTTGCCGTTATCGGCTCTGGACCTGGTGGCTATGTATGTGCCATTCGATGTGCACAATTAGGAATGAAAACGGCTATTATTGAAAAGTATTATACTTTGGGTGGTACCTGCTTAAATGTTGGTTGTATTCCAAGTAAGGCACTCCTCGACAGCTCTCATCAATATCACGACGCACTTCATAAGTTTGAAGCCCACGGTATCAAAATTGGCACTCCATCTGTAGATTTCAAGCAAATGATTTCGAGAAAGCAAGGAGTGGTTGACCAGATGACCAAAGGCATCGATTTCTTAATGAAAAAGAACAAAATTGATGTTTATACCGGCATGGGTTCTTTTGTAGATGCGAATACTATTCAAATCGATGGAGAGAAAAAAGAAACTATTTCAGCGAAGCATACAGTAATTGCAACAGGAAGTAAGCCAGCATCTCTTCCTGGAATGGAAATAGACAAGAAACGTGTTATTTCATCAACTGAAGCACTAAGTCTTAAAGAAATTCCAAAGCATCTTATTGTAATTGGAGGTGGTGTAATCGGACTTGAACTAGGTTCAGTTTACAAACGACTAGGTGCTGAGGTATCTGTAGTAGAATATGCTCCAAGTATTATCCCTACCATGGATGCATCACTAGGTAAAGAACTTACTCGCGTGATGAAGAAAGAAAAAATGAAATTCTACACCGGTCATAAAGTAACCTCAGTTTCGAGCAAAGGAAAAGTAGTTACCGTTAAAGCTGAAGGGAAGAAAGGTGAAGTTGTTCTTGAAGGAGACTATTGCTTAGTATCAGTAGGAAGAAGACCTTATACTGATGGCCTTAATGCAGATAAAGCAGGTGTAAAATTAGACGATAGAGGACGAGTTGAGGTGAATGACCATTTACAAACAAACGTTCCAAATATTTACGCAATTGGTGATGTAGTAAAAGGTGCGATGCTGGCGCACAAAGCCGAAGAAGAAGGTGTTATGGTTGCTGAAATTTTGGCTGGTCAAAAACCACACATTAACTACAACTTAATTCCAGGTGTTGTTTACACTTGGCCAGAAGTTGCTTCGGTTGGAAAAACAGAAGAGCAGCTTAAAGAAGAAGGCATTGCCTATAAAGCCGGACAATTTCCATTTAGAGCAAATGGAAGAGCTGTTGCAGGAATGGACTTAGACGGATTTGTTAAGATCTTAGCAGACAAAGAAACTGACGAAGTTTTAGGAGCTCATATGATTGGAGCTAGAGCAGCAGACATGATAGCAGAAATTGCGGTTGCCATGGAATTTAGAGCTAGTGCAGAAGATATAGCACGTACCTGTC
Source organism: Bacteroidia bacterium (assembly GCA_965216465.1). GTDB lineage: Bacteria > Bacteroidota > Bacteroidia > NS11-12g > UBA9320 > UBA9320. The sequence goes on along the minus strand of CBDCFW010000006.1, from coordinate 1,058,180 downwards.
ATGCACACCCTACCACTTCAGAAGTTACCAAAGAAGCGGCTTTAGCAGCTACTGACAATCGAGCAATTCACTCGTAATGAGAAGTGGATTGGCATGTGCAATTGTATTATGCCTAATTAGCTTCTGCTATGGTCAAAATGCAAAACCTCTTGAATACCGTTTGGCTTTAGGACTTAGTCCTGAGTCTGACATTGTTGAGACCGTAGATAGTGCTTTTGTATTTTCAAAGCAAACCAACAAACTAGTGTTTAGTGGGGAAGTCGCCCATCAAATATTAGATCGTTTTGAATTTGCTGCTCAAATATCAATTCACCAAATTCCATTTGAGATTTTAAATAATGACTTACAGGTGGAGTATGGTAACTACTATAGAACCTATTTGGGGTTTAAGGGAAGATATGAATACATTCAAGCTAAGAAATACACCTTATATTCTGGTTTAGGATTGGGCTACAGTTATATTTTTAAACGTGGAAGAATTCCTAACAAATCTGCACAAGGTTACGAGGAGAATAATGACTTCTTAATTCGTCCAAATGTTTCATTGCTGCTCATTGGAGCATCACATAAACTAAACGAAAGACTTGGCGTTTACTCTGAGTTAAATCTTGGAAGTCCATATACTTTCTGCCTTGGGCTGAGCTATGGATTCCAACCCTAAATATTGAACTCAATAGATGCTCTGATATTACACATCTCTTGTCGACACTTTTAGGAAGTTTGCAATAAAAAGCAGATATTCTGCGTTCAAAATATTCAACATTGATTATTGAGACGTTATGAAAAATTTCCTTTCCTTATTACTAATTAGCATCCTTATTTTTTCTTGTTCGACTGCAAACGATAGCGATTCAGCATCTGGCTATCATATCGATACAGAGAGTTTCACCCAAGAGTTTGTAGATCCACTTCCTGACATTAAGCCAGGACCAACAACCTTCACAATAAATGTCCAAGAAGAGCATGTTTTAACCACAGAGCTTGGTTCGACAATAACTATCCCAAAAGATGCATTTGTTGATGAGGATGGTAATCCTGTTGAAGGTGAGGTAAAGATTTCTTTTCAAGAATACCACAGTGCTTCAGATGTAATTCTTAGCGGAATTCCGATGCACATTGTGTCTGAAAATGGAGAGTTAGAAGCTTTTGAAACTGCAGGCATGTTCGAAATAAAGGGACAAGATGAAGGAGGTAATGAGATTAGAGTTGCTGCCGACAAGACCTTGGCTATAGAACTCGCTTCGTTTAAAGAAGACAATGATTTCAATTTTTACGCACTTGATGAGGAAAAAGGTACTTGGACAGAATTGTCAAAAAACACACAAGCAGTTAATAATCAGGCCCGAAGTAGTGTTGAATTAGAACTGGGGCCAGAACCAACCCCACCGGTTCAAATTCAAAAAGCAAATAGCACGGACTTTGTATTTGACTTAGCTGTTGACTCAAAGCTAAACCCAGAGTTCTCGACTTTCGATAATGTGCTTTGGAAGCTTGAAGATGAAAAAAGTGTGAATAAAGAGCTCTTCAAAAACACAATTAGCAACCCTAAGCTTGAATGTGTTGATAGAGCAAAATCAACTTATTTGCTAACGGGTATGTCTAAAGCTAAAAATGTTAATGCCCGTGTACAACCTGTATTGTTTGGCTCTAATTGGAGGAAAGCACAAGCTAAATTCAATGCTAAGTTTGGTGAGTATCAAGCTAAAATTGAACGAAGAAAGAAAAGAGAAAATGAAATGTTGCGTATGGCTAAATTTCAAAGGAATCTTAGCATTAGCAACTTTGGTATATTTAACTGCGACAGATTTAGTCGAATGAAAGAACAAAAGAAAGTTAGATTCTCAGCCGTATTTCTTCTGCCTGCATTGAAGAAAACAATTGACAACGCATTTCTTATTATTAAAAAAGGTCTCAATAGGGAAGCTGTTCCGGTATCCGGATTGTCAGCATCGAACTTTATCTATTCACCGGATGAAAACAACACGTTAATCACATTCGACGAAGATGGCAATGTTTACGAATTCACAAATGCACGATTTGAAGAAATCACGAGCATGAATTTACGTCCAACAGACGAGTACTCATTTAAGCTTAAAACCACGGGTGTAAATATTGCAAATCAGGATGATTTAGATGACTATCTTGATCAACTCTAATTTTAGCTTGCATGAGATTAGGCTTTGTCTTTGCTCTGATTTTCTTGTTTATTTCTTTGTTCGGCCAAACGAACGAAGTGCTTCTTCCTGCTAAAGAAAAAAATGTTTGGGGGTTTATCGACAAACATGGATCTTGGAAAATTTCGCCTCAATATGATCAATGCCATCCATTCAAGAATCGAGAATATACGTGGGTACTTCAAGATGGAAAAAGCTTCTTAATTAACAAAAAGGGTCAACAAATTACTGAACTGTCCGTAACGGACATCTCTTTCATCTATGGCGACATGCTTGTTTTTAAGCAAGATGGCCTATATGGTATGCAGAGCAAAAACTCGCGGTTAAGAATATCCCCCACTTTTAGAAGCATTGAGTATATTAATAGTCCGGAAGAAAGTTTTGTCGTATCAACTGGTTTAAAATCAGGTGTTCTAAATGCTAAAGGTGTATACTTGATTGATACAGCTTATGATCACGTTATAGAGCAAGATGGGTTTTTTTATTGCTATAAGGCCGACTCTGTTGGCTTATATAACCACATGGGCACTGAGCTAGCTCCTTGCATTTATGCCAACATTGAAAAGCGAGGCAGTCATTTCATAACTACCCACCATGATGGATCAAAGCAGATCAAAAATGAAAATGGTGAGGCCATTTTTAATGGAAGGTTTGACGATGTTGATCCTTTGGTTAGCGGTTATTTTGAGTTGAAACAAAATGAAAAAGCTTACTTACTCAATGCCCCTGAAAGACTAATCGTAGACTCCTTGGCACTAGCTTATGATCGATTTAATAGAAAGTATATAACTATTAGAACTTCAACAGGTTTAGGAGTTTATTCAACACAACTAAACCGAATTATTATTGATCCAGTGTACGAACAAGTTTATAGCCTCCAGAATTCGAGCTATCTGATGCCCTATAATGATTACAAATATGGCTTAATAGATAGTACCGGAACAACTGTTGTAGACAATAAATACCACCAAATTGGAATGTTTGTTAATGGGCTAAGTACTGTAGAGTATCAAGGAAAATTCGGCTTGCTTGCTGAAGAAGGAAGGGAAGTACTTCCCTGCAAATTTTCTTTCCTTGCTAAAGGCTCTGATGGTGTAATCAAGGCAAAGAAAGACTCAATGATCTATTTGTTTGATCTGAATTCAAGAAACGAGATTATCGATTCTATGATTTTTACAAATACCGCAACTATGAAACTTGGCGGTCGCATTCAAATGGATGTTGTGAATGGCAATGTCAGACAACAAACTACAAGTCAATTCTGGTTTCAAGATAAAAAAGGAAAGTGGGGCTTAAAATATCCGAATGGTGAGGTATCTATAAAACCAATATACGATGCGGTGTACAAAGTGCCAAATACACCCATGGTAATAGGGAAGATTTTTATACCCAAAACAGTAACTCACAGAACCGGCTTATCCTTAAGATCAAGAGCGGTTTATGGAATTGTTAATGAAGAGAAGTTTAAGCCTGTAATTCAAGCAGGTTTAGTCTATGTTGATACAACAGGAATAAGAGATAGTGCAGTACATGTGATGCGTGTAATGTACTCCAATGGATATATGGCTACGGTGAATCGATTTTCTGGACGAATTTTACGCTACACCTCGAAGTACATCGGACCTTTCACCAATGGTTATGCCAAAATTTTTGTAGGAACAAAGTTCTATAAAACTGCGAAACCTATTCTTTGTGACTTAGGCTCCGCTATCAGTTTTGCAAATGAATTTAATATGAGCTACCCCAACTATAGATCTAGGTGGCAAACCCGAATTGATGGCTTAGGATTTTGGGCATATATAGATAGGGATGGTCGATATATTATGGACCTCAAAGAATTTAAAAAGTTGGATATACGAGCTTGTGAAAACTTTAGAAATGAGCGAGCCATTATCATGAACCGGGATAGTTTATTTGGTTTAATGGATGGAAATGGGAACTTAAGACTTAAAGATGTCTATTTAGAAATAGCTTTTCTACCTGGCACAAATGACTCTTTACTCATGACCAGAGTCAGAAAAAATCGTTACGGATATGTTCGAGAAGATGGAACAACCATAGCTGATGTTCAATACACCAAGGCACTACCGTTTACCGACAATCAAACATGGTGTTTTAATGATCATCTTACTGTTTTACTCAAAAACAACGGTGATTTCACATCGTATGAAGGACTGCATAAAGTTTCTAATTTTTATAATGGAGTAGCTGGATTTGCCGAAGAAAGAAGAATGGCGTTTGTAGACTCAATGGGAAATGTGCACTCCGATTTTCTTTTCACCAAAATTGGACAACATGCAGAAGAACTAATTCCGGCAAAGGTGAGGGGAAAGTACGGTTACTTTACACTAGAAGGCCAAGTTATTATAAAGCCTGTATACAATAAGGCAGGACCTTTTGTTAACGGTGTTGCTCTGGTACGTCATAAAGAATCAAAACGGAAAAATGCTATGTATCGCTACATCAATCTTCAAAACGAGTTTGTTAACAGGAATAAATATTCAAAGGCAGAATCAATTAATGAAAATGGATATGCTGAAGTCCGAAACGGAAGCAAACGAGGTGTTGTAAACGCAAAAGGCATTGAAATTATTAAACCAAAGTACCAGAAGATCTATTATGGTGACGGAAGATTTGCATGCTATTACAGGGGCACTACGGTAGTATATGACAATGAAGGAAACAAGATTAAAAAGTATCGAGCTTCATCCATCAGAAGTGGGTACTCAGATGGCCTTCTTGTAATTAAGCGATTCAAAAAATACGGAGCAGTTGATTTAGAAGGAAAAACTGCAATGAAGTATAAGTACGCTAAACTTATGCCATTCGAAAACGGACTTACTGTATCACAAAAGGGCATTAATTATACTATCCTTAATAGCGAGGGAGACACTGTAAAAACAGAGTACGGAAGAGTAAGAGGAGGTTTCAGCGAAGGGTTGCTACTTGTTAGAAAAGGAAAATCCTATCAGTATATCAACACTTCAGGAAATCAAGTTTTTGGCAGCCTTTATTCCGACGCTAAACCATTTGAAAATGGCACTGCAGTGGTAGCGATTGATGGAAAGTACGGCCTTATAGACAGAACAGGGTTCTACAGAATATTTCCAAGTTATAGTTATGTAGATAGACCTCAAAATGGTGTGAGCATTGTTGGTCTTAGCTCAGCAGTGGGTGTTTGTGACCTCAATACAAACTATCTTGTTGCTCCTGAATGCACCTATATAAATTACCTTCCCAATGAGGGTGTATTTCAATTTCAGTTCAAGAACCAATTTGGATATTTTACCAAATCAGGAGACCTTGTATGGGATATTGACTAATTAAAGTCTCTCCAATATAGAATTTAGCGTTTCACTCGGACGCATAGCTCTACTTGTTTTTTGCTCGTTTGGCATGTAGTAGCCAGCTATATCCGTTGAATTACCTTGTACCGCTATTAGTTCTTCGTTAATTCTGCTTTCATTGCTTCCTAACAATTCTGCAATCGGACCAAACTTAGCCTTCAACTCTTCATCTTGAGTTTGACTCGCTAATGCTTCTGCCCAATACATCGTTAAGTAGAAATGAGAACCGCGGTTATCAATACTTCCGATTCTTCTTGCCGGAGATTTGTCATTCTCCAAGAATTTTTCTGTTGCGGCATCTAAAGCTTCCGAAAGAACTATCGCTTTTTGGTTATTTGTTGTTGATCCTAAATGCTCCAAAGAAACCGCAAGTGCCAGGAATTCACCTAAACTATCCCAACGCAAATAATTTTCTTCTTGGAACTGCTGTACGTGCTTAGGTGCTGACCCTCCAGCTCCAGTTTCAAACAACCCTCCTCCATTCATTAAAGGAACAATTGAAAGCATCTTAGCACTGGTTCCAACTTCTAAAATTGGAAATAAATCAGTAAGGTAATCTCTTAATACATTTCCAGTAACTGAGATTGTATCTTCTCCTTTTTTTATTCTTTCAAGCGAGAATTTGGTTGCATCTGCAGGACTTAAAATATGCAATTCTAATCCTTCAATATCATGATCTTTTAGATAGGTATGTACCTTCTTAATCAACTCAGCATCGTGTGCTCTTTGTTCATTTAACCAGAATACCGCAGGAACTCCAGTGGCACGAGCTCTACTAACCGCAAGCTTTACCCAGTCTTGAATCGGAGCATCTTTCACCTGGCACATTCTCCAGATATCTCCTTCTTCTACAGCATGTTCAGTAAGTATATTTCCTTCGCCGTCAATTACGCGAACAGTACCCGCCTTTTCAATTTCAAATGTTTTGTCGTGACTTCCATACTCCTCAGCTTTTTGAGCCATTAATCCAACATTAGGAACAGTACCCATTGTGGTCGGATCAAACGCACCATTCGCCTTGCAAAAGTCAATAGTCGCTTGATATACCGCAGCATAACTGCTATCTGGAATAACTGCTTTAGTATCTTGTTGTTCCCCTTTAGCGTTCCACATTTGTCCACTTGTACGGATCATGGCTGGCATAGAGGCATCTATAATCACATCCGAAGGAACATGTAAATTAGTGATACCTTTATCTGAATTTACCATGGCCAAATCAGGTCCATTTTGTAAAGCAGAAGCAATATCCGCTTCAATTTCTGATCTTTTATCTTCTGGCAATTGAGCAAGGCTAGAAACTAAATTTCCAAAACCATTATTCAGGTTAATTCCTAATGATTTAAATGTAGCTTCATGCTTTACTATTAGATCGTTAAAAAACACGCGAACAGCATGACCAAATATGATGGGGTCAGAAACCTTCATCATAGTTGCTTTCATATGTAACGAGAACAATACACCCTGCTCCTTTGCATCTTTTACTTGCTCTGTCAAGAAGTCAATCAAAGCACGTTTGCTCATTACTGTAGCATCGATAATTTCTCCGCTTTGCAATGGCATTGCGGCCTTCAATTCGGTAATCGCTCCGTTGCTATCTTCATGTACAATTGTAAATGTTGTAGCATTTGGAATGGTAACGGATTTTTCATTCGATCTGAAATCACCTGCTCCCATCGAAGCTACATGAGATTTACTATCTGCAGACCATGCCCCCATACGATGAGGGTTCTTCTTTGCATAATTTTTTACGGCTTTAGGTGCACGTCGATCTGAGTTTCCTTCTCTAAGAACCGGATTTACTGCACTTCCTTTAACCTTATTGTATTTTGCTGCAACAGCTTTCTCTTCCTCAGAATTCACCTCGTCAGGGTAATTGGGTATTGCATACCCTTGCGCCTGAAGTTCTGCTATGCACGCTTTTAACTGTGGTACAGATGCAGAAATGTTTGGCAATTTTATGATGTTTGCTTCTGGTTTTTTTGCCAGCTGCCCTAGTTCAGCCAAGTGGTCTCCAACACGCTGTTCATCACTTAAATACTCAGGAAACTGCGAAAGAATTCTACCTGCTAATGAAATATCTCTTGTTTCTACCTCAACTCCTGCTGCAGAAGTAAATGCTTGCACAATAGGAAGAAACGAGAATGTAGCCAACATCGGGGCTTCATCCGTCTTGGTGTAAATAATTTTTGACATGTTTAATCGTACAGCTTATCTACTGACTTAATGCTATTCTCTAAAGCGTTATCGTAAGCTGAAGTCCAATCAGATACAAGTCCCCAATTCTCTCCATCAACATGAATAGTATTGGCTGTAACTTGACCTAAAACTTCATAAGGAATATTTAATTCTGACTTCAATGCTTCTAATTTTTCTGGCGATACAGAAACTACTACTCTACTCTGAGCTTCTCCAAACCAGTATGCATCTTTACGCATTTCAGTTTGTTGGTTAGCTTCAAATCCAAGACCCCCATCCATTGCACTTTCAAGTAAGGCAATAAACAATCCACCCTCAGCGGTATCATGTGCTGAGTTAACAAGTCCTTTGCGGATAATTTTCATTAAGTCTTCTTGTAAAGCGTGCTCTTCATCTAAATCGAAGTACGGACAAGGAGAATGACTTACTTTATGATATTTCGCCAAGTACTGAGAACTTCCTAAGTCTTCAACAGATTTACCTAACATAATTACAACATCACCTTCATTCTTAAATCCAAGTGTTGTGATGTGACTTTCTTCTTCAACAACACCTACCATTCCGATAGTTGGAGTTGGATATACTGCTTTTCCTTTATGATCTTGATTATAGAAGCTTACGTTTCCACCAGTTACTGGAGTACCAAACTTCTCACAAGCAGCTTTCATACCCATGATTGCATTTTTAAACTGCCAGTAAACTCCTTTATCGTAAGGATTACCAAAGTTCAAGCAATTGGTCACTGCACTAGGTACGCCACCACTGCAAACAATATTTCTTGCCGCTTCACTAACAGCGATTGATGTTCCTTTTTCAGGATCCGCCCACACATAGCGCGAGTTACAATCAGTGGTAAGGGCTAGACTTCTTTTGGTGTCTCTAATCTTAACAATGGCCGCGTCACTCGCTTTGTTTGTACTTTGATTGATGGTACCTACCATTGAATCGTACTGCTCATAAACCCATTTTTTTGAAGCGATGTTTGGCTGGGTTGATAAAAACTCCGCTACACCTTTAAGGTCACTTGCCTCTTCAATTTGACTGTCGTCGTACTTGTTAATTTCTTGAACATATGCAGGTTCTTCCCACTCTCTGTGATAAACCGGGGCACCTCCTCCTAAAGCTAAACTCTCTGCTGGAATTTCAGCTTTCTTCTCATCGTTCATCCAGTATTCAACGTTACCTGTGGTGGTAACCTCACCTATGATATTGTAGGTTAAATCCCATTTTTCGAGAATCTCTTCAATTTCTCTTTCTCTTCCTTTTTCAACGATAGCCAACATTCTTTCTTGACTTTCAGAAAGTAAGATTTCCCAATCTTTCATGTCTGCCTGACGTAATGGAACTTTGCTTAAATCAATTCGCATTCCGGTTTCAGACTTTGCACTCATTTCTGCGGTAGAACATGTAATTCCGGCTGCACCCATATCTTGCAATCCAACTACTGCACCGGTTTCAATGATTTCCATGGTAGCTTCAAGGATCAATTTCTCCCAGAAAGGGTCTCCAACCTGTACAGATGGAAGGTCATCCATCGCATCTTCACCAATATCTTTACTTGCAAATGCAGCACCTGCAATACCATCTTTTCCTGTAGCTGCTCCAAAGATGTAAACAGGGTTGCCCTCACCTTCTGCAATTGCACTTACTTCTTTTCCTACTTCTAAGATTCCTGCGCTCATCGCATTAACCAAAATGTTGGTCTCATAGCAGTCGTCAAAATATACTTCTCCTCCAACGGTTGGAATTCCAAAGCTATTTCCGTATCCACTAATTCCATGAACCACACCTTTCAATAACCATTTGGTTCGATCGGTATCAATGTTTCCAAATCTCAATGAATTAAGTTGAGCAATTGGACGAGCACCCATAGAGAATATATCACGGTTAATACCTCCAACTCCTGTGGCAGCTCCTTGATAAGGCTCTAACGCAGATGGGTGGTTGTGACTTTCGATTTTAAAGCAACATGCTAAACCATCTCCAATATCAACCAAACCAGCGTTTTCTTCACCAGCTTCAGCCAACATCATTGGTCCTTCTTTAGGCAGCTTCTTTAACCAAACTATTGAGTTTTTGTAAGAACAGTGTTCACTCCACATAACGGAGTATACACTTAGTTCTGTAAAGTTGGGTGTTCTACCTAAAATTCCTTTAATTTTTTCGAATTCTTCCGGGGTTAATCCAAGCTCTTGAGCTTGTTCTAAGGTTGCTAGATTTTGTGATCCACTCATGCTGAAATCAAATAAGGCCACGAAAGTAGTTAAGCCATTTTACATCACCATATTATTGGGATAAAATGTTCTGTTCTCAAACAGCTTCCAAGGCACTTTTTCAATAATTTTAAATGGTATTGCTAAGTTTTTAATTCCTTTGCACCCAGAAAGGGGTGCTTTACCGCATTGCGGTATTGCTGAGATGATACCCATACACCTGATGCAGGTAATGCTGCCGTAGGAATTAACATACTTTACAGTATCTCTCAACTCCTGTTTAATTATACAGGAATGAAAAAAATATTAATTTTCACTTTGTTGGCGATGACAACCAGGTTGTCGATTGCCCAAATCACTTTTTCGGGACAATTAAAAAGTTCAGAATCACTCACACCAGTTGAATCTGCATTTATCCGAATCAAGAACGACCAAAACACCTACACCACCTACTCAACTCCGAATGGCTCATTTAAAATTGAGAATGTGGAAAAAGGTCGTTACACTTTATCTATTTCCCATATCGGTATGAGTACTTTGGTTAGAACCATTGAGTTGTATAGCGATTATAACGAGACCTATCATTTTGTAGATGACATGGAGTTTATTGACGCCGCCATTATCTCAACTGTTAGGGCCTCTCGAACTTCGCCAACTACTTTCACTAATCTAGATCGAAAACAGATTGAAACCCTCGACCAAAGCAAGGATTTCCCTTTTTTGCTTAACCTCACTCCAAGTACTGTAATTTCTTCAGACGCCGGCAACGGAGTTGGATATACCGGTATTCGAATTAGAGGAATTGACCCAACTCGTGTAAACATAACCATCAACGGCATCCCACTAAATGATGCTGAAAGTCAAGGTACGTACTGGGTTAACTTACCTGACCTTGCTTCATCAACTCAAAGTGTTCAAGTTCAAAGAGGAATTGGAACCAGCACAAATGGTGCTGCAGCATTTGGAGCAAGCGTTAACATAAGAACCAGTGAAATTGCTAAAAAACAAACAACCGTAGCAAGCCTAGGACTAGGAAGTTTTAATACGTCTCGAGTAACATTTGGCTATGCAAGTGGCATGCTAGAAAAAGGATGGGCTTACCAATTCAGAGGCAGTTTAATTGCCAGTGATGGTTTCATCGATCGAGCATCATCAAACTTAAAATCATTCAATTTTACAGGTGCAAAACACTGGGACAAATCTGTTCTAAAAACAAACATCCTACTTGGTCATGAACGTACTTATCAAGCATGGTGGGGTATACCGGAACCTAAATTTGAACAAAATACTGCTGAACTCAATCGTTATGTTAACCAACTATGGATTGGCGGGGATGACCTACAAAATTTAATCAACTCCAACAGCAAGACCTACAACTACTACACGTACGAGAACGAGGTAGACAATTACAATCAAAATCACTATCAATTGTTCTATGACTATGAGGTTTCTTCTGCTATAAAAGTAAGTTCTGCAGCTTTTCTCACAACAGGTAAAGGTTACTTTGAGCAATTTAAAGGTGGCGAAGACTTAGCCGACTATGGAATTGCTGATCAGATAAATGGCCGAGATACGATCACCATTTCTGACATTGTGCGTAGACGTTGGTTAGATAACACGCTTAAAGGAATAATTGCCAGTGCAAACTACAAGAAAAACAAGTTTGACATTACAGTTGGTGGTGGTTTTAGCCATTATGAAAACCGTCATTTTGGCGAGGCGATTTCAACAGAATTTACAGCATATGAAGAAATCAATGCCATCTACTACGACAACAACGCAACTAAGCAAGATGCAAACTTCTTTGTAAAGAAAAGCTACAATTACAAAAACTTAATTCCATTTATTGATCTGCAATACCGTTTCATCAATTACGACTTTGAAGGACTAAACAACAATCTGGAGTTGGAGCAACAAGATGTAAATTATGTGTTCTTTAACCCCAAGTTAGGATTAACTTATTTGCTAAAAAACAACACTTTCTACGCCGTTTGGGCAAGAGGGAATCGTGAACCTGTTCGCGATGATTTTAGAGATAACAAAACCGACGACTGGCCACAACACGAAGAAATGAATAACATTGAGGCTGGTTACAAATTTGAAAGCGGAAGAAAACAGTTTGGCATTAACATTTATAGCATGGACTACACCAATCAATTGGTTTTAACTGGTGCAGTAAATGATGTAGGAGAAGCAATTAGAACCAATGTTGAAGAGAGTTTCAGAAGGGGAATTGAAATGCAGTTTCAATACCCGTTAACCAAAAAGCTTCAAGTAGGTGGTAATGCTACCTTCGCACAAAACAAAATTGCAGAATTCACTGAATATGTTGTTGCTTGGGACGGCAATTTTGATTTAATAGACCATCACGAGAATACAGACATTTCTTTTTCTCCAAATACCATTGCGGCTATAATTCTTGGATACAAACCTAATTCTCCGCTTAGTTTTAATGTTCAAGGAAAGTATGTTGGAAAGCAGTATTTGGATAACACCTCTAGTGACGAACGTTCGCTGGATGCTTTCACCAACATTGATGCAAGTATAAACTACGAAACAAACGATGTTCCAGGTATTGCAAAAATGAATGTGAGCTTCTTTTTAAATAATGTCCTAAATCAATATTACGCTCCAAACGGATATACATTTAGCGGCTACCTCGGAGGAGAACGAGCAGATTTCAACTACCTCTATCCCATGGCTGGCTTTAACTGGATGTTGAAGGTCGGAATAACACTTTAAAACTTTTAGGCCCTTGTTTAAGCAAGGGCCTTTTTTTGTACTTTTACCTCATGAATTGGAACGACTTGCGTCTTAATCACGTGGCTAATATTCAAGGAAGTGGGGTGTATCTTAATTCTCCAGCTAACGGAATCCCATCATCAGTGACTTTAGATCATGTAGCAGGTGAAGCTAAGAAGTTTACAGCAAATCCGTGGGATTACCGAATGGATTTTATGTTTAAGACGGTCCCCGCAATAAAAGATCAGGTGGGGAGATTGATAAATTCATCTTCAAGCGATATTGCTTTGGTTCAAAACTTCTCAGTAGGAATTAACTTTTTTGTTAACTCGCTACCAAAAGACACCAAAGTTGTGTTGTTCAATAGCGATTACCCTTCGCTAAACATGCCCTTTGAACAAGGAAATTTCAAGCTTCATTATTTAGATTTTGAACCTGACTCTACTTTAGACCTTGTCAAACTTGAGACTTTAGTTAAAGAAGTGAAACCCGAGATTTTGGCGATAAGTCATTGTCAGTGGTTAACTGGTTTTCTCTGCGACTTAGAAACAATTGGAAATATATGCAACAATTACAACTGTACTTTTGTGGTTGATGCAACGCAAAGCTTTGGTGCAATATCTATTGATGTAGCCAAATGCAATATTGATTTGCTTGGAGCAAGTTGCTACAAGTGGAGTCTTGCTGGTTTCGGAAATGGATTTATTTATGCTTCCGAAGAATGCTTAACTAGGTTTCCAGTTAAAACCGCTGGATTCAATAGCAATTCATGGAACGGTAACATTCCTGAATTTATACCTGGAATAAAGTGCTTTGAACCAGGCCATCACGACCACGACGCTTTTAATAGAATGCACTTTGCCTTATCCCAAATAGAAGAAATCGGCCAAGACAATATTCATACGAGAATAAACGAGCTAATGGATTATCTCACTGATAGACTTGAGCAAAATGAGGTGGTTGTAGTAGGTGACTTCCATCAAGAAAATAGACTTGGCATTATCTCTATTGCAAGTAAACCTGGGTTATTTGAGCACTTGGCTAACAATAAAATTGAAACCTCAGAGCGTGGAGGCAACATAAGACTTGGGGTTCATTACTACAATAATGAAGATGATATCGATCGATTTATTGATGCTATTCTTTGCTATAAAGCATAATGGCAATCAGGATAAATGCTACTCCTGATAAAATCGGAGGAAGCATTAATTTAGGGCCAGTTGCTCCTAAATAAATCATAACAACCCCAATCAAAACGATCAAGAAGATTAATACATTTTTCATAGGTTAAAGGTACAATTATTTTATTCAACGATTTCAACACCGTGCCAGAATGCGATATATCCTTCGATGTGCTTCGCCAATTCTCGTGTCTCTGGATAATACCAAGCAGCATCTGGATTTTGCTGACCATCAACATTTAAGGTGTAATATGAGGCCACCCCTTTCCAATGGCAAACTGTATGCGTATCGCTGTTCACAAAATACTCTTTATTGATTGAATCTTCAGGGAAATAATGATTGCCCTCTATAACAATCGTATCGTCACTTTCTGCTAAAATTTTGTCATTCCAAATTGCTTTCATCTCTTCTTAATTAAACATTCGAAAAATTCATTTTTCTCATTAGAATAAATCGAATGAAGTGATAATCCTGACATTTGGCAAAGCCACTCTATTGTGGTTTCATCATATTTCTGAGAAATTTCAGTATGAATCGACTCCCATTTATCGAACTTATAGGTCTTATTGAGGGCCGCAACATGAACCTCCTGCTCAACTGTACTAACCAAATAACTCGTTGTAGTTCCACTTTCTGGGTCGTATACAGGCCAGTGTTTATAGTTTTCTGTATTGAAGTTGCCGCCTAATTCTTCATTTATTCGAGTAAGAAGATTCAAATTGAAAGCCTTAGTAATCCCTTCTTTATCATTGTACGCTTCAAGAATTACTTCAGGGTCTTTCATGCTGTCTAATCCCATCAATAGATAGTCGTTAGCATTGAGGGATCTGCTAATCTTCTCTAAAAATGTTATTGCCTCTTTGTGGTACAAGTTTCCAAGGTTTGACCCTAAGAACATGACCAAATTGGTGCTATCTTCCGTAAGCAGTAAACTATCTAACGCGTCGTCATACGACAAGTTAACACCTTCAACCTTTGCATCTGAGAACCTATCTCTCACATTGTTTTCGCATGTCTGCAAAACATCAGCTGAAATATCAATTGGGTAGTAGGTATAGTCGATATTCAATTCTTCTAAAGACTCTAAAAACAGTATTGTTTTAGTTCCATCTCCAGCACCAAGCTCAAAAATATTGAGATGACCATTTGTGTTCATTGCTCGAGCAATGCTTTTTCCATGCGTTTTTAGAATTTCAATTTCAGCATCGGTTACATAGTAGCTTGGCATGGCCATAATTTGCTGAAAAAGTTTATCGCCCTGGTCGTTATAAAAATATTTACTGCTTAGCTTTTTAGGATAGGTGCTTAACCCACTATCAACATCGCTTGCAAATTCAACTTGTGTTTCTGTATTAATCATTTTCATTTCTTAACTAATCTTAAACCCGAAAACTGCCATCTCACATGAGGATGAAAAAAGTTCCGGTATGTTTTTCTAGTGTGATTTTTAGGAGTGGCAACCGATCCGCCTTTCAACACTTTTTGGTTGACCATGAACTTACCGTTGTACTCCCCAATTGCTCCCTCCTCTTTTTTATATCCGGGATATGGTAAATAAGCGCTATTCGTCCATTCCCAAACCTGTCCCCAATTAAAATGGTCAGCGGCTACTTCCCACTCTGCTTCGGTTGGCAGGCGCATTCCCTTCCATTCAGCGAAGGCAAAAGCCTCAAATAAGCTAATATTCATTACTGGCAGATCATCTCGAACAGGCTGCAACCCTTCCATGTTGTAATAATGCCACTCATCATTGTGCCAGTGCCAATACAACGGGGCTTCAATTTTGTTATCGTTTACCCAATCCCATCCTTCGGCATGCCAGAAATTGAAGTTTTTATACCCACTATCTTTAATGAATTTTTTCCATTCTCCATTCGTTATCAAACGATTGGAAATTTCAAATTCGTGAAGGTATACTTTGTGTCTACCTCTCTCATTATCGAAATGAAAGTCCTCCCCTTCATAACCAATTTCGTATACTCCTTCTTCCACTCGCGTGAAACCTTCGGTCTTCTCAGGATTTAAAGCAAATCCATCGCCATATTTTGGGAAGGTTACTTGATTGCCCAAAATATATTTAATGTCGTAGGCCAATAACTCTTGGTGCTGTTGCTCGTGATTCAACCCCAAGGCCAATACCTCCTGAGCGGTTTTATCAATTCCCTTTTCAAGAAGTTTAACCATGTGTTGGTCTACATATTTCCGATAAGCTAAAATATCGCTCACCGCAGGACGAGTCATCAACCCTCGATTTGCACGAATCACCCGATCTCCTACATTGTTATAGTAGCTATTAAATAAGTACGCATAATCCTCATTATACACCTTATAATCAGGGTAGTACTCCGTTAGCAAGAACTGCTCAAAGAACCATGTTATATGAGCCAAGTGCCATTTTGGTGGTGACACGTCGAGCATGGGCTGTACGCTATAATCTTCCAGCTCAAGAGGCTCACACAGTGCTTCGGTATGAGCTCTTATTTTTAAATAGTTTTCAATCATTTTAAAACACTCTCCCCATTGAGATTTGTGGTTAACACATCAGACATATAGTCAAAAAATGGTCTAATTGCCTTAAAGCTTTTTGCTGCGTCTTGAACAAAATTTTTGGATGTTACCTCTGAATCAGAAAAATGCTCGAATGCATAAAGTTGCTTTTTGCGAATCCACTTAATGTTTGGATGATCTCTTTGAAATCCTTTTGGTGCTGTAGACACTTCGCTTCCTTCCATCTGATTGAAATGTTTAATAAATCGAGGGTCTTTTACTATCGATTCTATTGTATTGCCGTCAGCCTCAAACTCCTTTCTAATTCGAAGCAGATCTTCTTTATTGGGTCCGTAAAACCCTCCTCCAATTACAGTGCCTTCTGGCTGAATGCTGAAATAATATCCTCCTCTGCGTTCCGCTCCGCTTCGTTTGAAGTATCCACTGAACCATGATTTATAAGGTGTTTTATCATTTGAAAAGCGAACGTCACGATAAATCCTATAGAGTTTATGAGCTTCAATTTTGTCTGTTTTATTCAACTCATTCTCTAATGCCATGACCAAATCTTCAACATTAGACTTGGCTTTGTTATACTCTGATTTATGATCTTGAAACCATTCGCGGTTATTGTTCGCCTCGAGCGATCTTAAAAATTTAAGTGTTGATGATTCTATCATTCTAAACTATTTATGCCTATAAATTCTTGTTCAAATCAACGTGCAAAATAGCTTTCCCTTTCGTACTTTGTTACGAAATGTAAATCTTTGGTACGTATGGGAATTACCCCAGTGTTTTCTTAAGCTCTGAAAACCGCGTTCTGGAAACAGGAAGTTCTAGATCGAAGGAGCTATCAACTAAGTAAGCTTCACGGGCGTTGCCTTTAAGTTTGTAGTTGGCTCCTCTAATATTCACAAGATACGACTTGTGAATTCTTTCAATTCCTTCTATGGCTAGTTGTTTTTCGAGTGAAGATATTTTCACACGCATAAGGTGCGAGGCTATATTCAGCCCTTTTTTATAAAAGATGTGCGTGTAGTTTCCTTCAGCTTCACCATACAAGAATGACACTTTTGGAATGGTCAAACTTTCTGAAAGCTCAGATTGAATGTGAATGATGCGATCTGGTGATTCAAACTTAATAGATGTGCTATCGGATAAATCAAGATCCGCAGTAACTTCTTTATATGCATCACTCTCTCTCAATTTTGACAAAGTTGGATCGCAAATCACAGATATCAAACCGCCACCACTTGCATACATCTTCTTCAGATAATGAATTGCTATATCAGATGCTTCATGACCATACATAAAAAGATAATCTGCTGTAAGGTCAACATCGGGCTCTTTTACAGAACGCTCCTGCAGTTTTTCTTCCGCAAGTTTCAACAATTCTTGATCTCCAAACCAAATGGCATAAGCACCTGCACTTCCATACCCCGCTAATGGGTTGGCTAGTTTAGATAGGTACAAATCCAAATAGTACTTTGCTCGATCTTGGTTTTGTTTGTGCTTATAACAAGAAATTAAACCAATAATGCATCTTCTGTAATTCGGGTCCATTTGAAAAGCATCTTGATAACAGAACAAAGCTTCGTCGAACTTATCTGCGTATCTAAACAGGTCACCTTTTGAGCATCTAAGATCTAGAGACAAGGGGTCGTAATCGAGTGCAATGTCAACCAACTTTATAGCCTCATTGTACTTTCCTAATGCCGCTAGATACCAAATGTATTCTCTGTACACCGTGGCGTAGTCTTTTTTTAAAGCCAATGCATTTTCGAAGAATACACCCGCCTTTGGAAAGTCTTTCTCAATATACATGGCAAACATAGCTCGTGTAGTATAAGCCTCAATATTCTCGGGGTCACTATCCATTGCTGCCGACAAGCATTCCATTGCGGTTTGGTATACTTTAGTAGAAAGTTGATTGTATCGAATCAAATTAAACAGAACCTTAGCATAGCCCGAGTGACCATATGAAAAGTTAGGTTCGTGCTTCAATACTTGTTCGTAAAGCTCTTTGGATTTGGCCAATGCTTCTGGATTGCCTTTCTTAAAATTGAATTCCGCTAAAAGATAGAGTTGATTTGCCTTAGTAGAAATTGTTTCAGCAGTTTTAATAGTTGATTTAGATCGACCAAGAATTTGATTAACCACAAATCGTGCTACCTGATTATGAAGAAGATTTAAATCAGACACTTTTCCTTCAAAAGACTTGTGAGCAATGGTTTTTTCTTTCTGTATCAGGCGAATTAACAAATACACTTGATTCTTCAGAATTGAACAACTGGAGTTTACAACATAGCCCTTATATCCATCTTCAAGGTCTGAAGCCTCTGACAGTACCTTAAATGCTTTGATGCTTACCAATTGATTTACAACTCCTGTTCGAATACCATCGAACAAATGAAAATTTGATTCATCTTTTTCACCAATAGACAAGATGGGTGCTATGTATAACTCTTTCGTCAAAAGTGGAATTTGGAGCTAATCTATGAAATTGAATAAATAACCCGCTATTCTGCTCAATTGTTTCTTGGCAATTCAAAAAAGAAAATAAATTTGCTCTCATTAAAATCCTATCAGATCGGGTAGTAGCTTAGTCCGGTTAAAGTGCTGGTCTGGGGGACCAGAGATCGGAGGTTCGAATCCTCTCTACCCGACAACCTAAGCCTTGTACGAAAGTACTGGGCTTTTTTTATAGCTATTAGCCAAGCTCGCTTGAGATAATAGCTATAAAAAAGACCATAGAAGCGATAGCTTCAAGGTTTAGGTTATTCGTATCCACCCAAGGAAAGCCGACCATAGGGAGGCAATCCTTCCTGATTAAAGCCACAGTACAATCAAAAAGGACAATTAAGCGCAGCTTATGGACTTTAATAATCGTAGCCCACCCAAGGAAAGCCGACCGTAGGGAGGCAATCCTTACTTATTTGGACAAATAAGATTATAGCTTAAAAAGACCATAGAAGCGATAGCTTCAAGGCTTAGGTTGATCGTTACCCACCAAGGAAAGCCGACCATAGGGAGGCAATCCTTACTTATTTGCACAAATAAGATTATAGCTTAAAAAGACCATAGAAGCGATAGCTTCAAGGCTTAGGTTATTCGTATCCACCCAAGGAAAGCCGACCGTAGGGAGGCAATCCTTACTTATTTGCACAAATAAGATTATAGCTTAAAAAGACCATAGAAGCGATAGCTTCAAGGCTTAGGTTATTCGTTACCCCTTCAAGGAAAGCCGACCGTAGGGAGGCAATCCTTACTTATTTGCACAAATAAGATTATAGCTTAAAAAGACCATAGAAGCGATAGCTTCAAGGCTTAGGTTATTCGTTACCACCCAAGGAAAGCCGACCATAGGGAGGCAATCCTTACTTATAAATTGGTTCTGAAATTACTGCATCGTATACCTCAACGTTACCCCAAAGTCTGTCAATGCACTTGGGAATGAGTTACTGGTAACGGGCTCGTTCACATTTCTGTTGTAGAACATTCTGAAGTTTAACACTTCATTGATTTTGTAATCAATAGATGGACGGATGTTTATTGTTCTTATTCCACCCGTAGCGTTAAACTGATCGGTTTCAATATTTCTTACGATTGTCACTCCATCACGAATAGAAAGGTCAAATCGCATGTTAAGATCATTTCTCAATACAATTCTATCTCCTTGGAATTTAATTGGAAGACGAACACCTGTCGTTCTCCATCCTCCTCCAATTACAAACTCTTTGTTACGCGTTTCAATCATTTGAATGTTACGCATATTCAATTGAAGATTTCTGTCGGTTTTGTATTCCAGTTTAAAGCTAATACCTCCTTTTGTTGTGATATCAATCCCTGCTAAAGGTGTCAATCGCTCAACCAACGAAACTCCGCTTTGATACCCGTACTGAGTAACTAAGTTCTCACCAGAAACAAGAGAATCAATACCATAATCCAAAGGTCTAAAGAAATTACCCATGCTCAATGTTGATGAGTATGCATGTGTGATGGATATATTGCTAAAGAAATCTTTAAACAAGTCTAATTGAGCAAGACCGTTATATGTCACTCGCCAATTCGGAATTGGAATTTTCTTGAATGGAGTTAACTCAATGCTGTTCGCATTTTTACCGCTATACGCCGCTAAGAATGAATAAAGCAATACATCTTGATGTGTTCTGCTGTAACCAATTGGGAAACCTGTTTTCACATCTTGCTCATTAATTCGATTACCATACAGTTCAGCATACTTACCTTCAGTAAATTCGAGTACTTGCAGTCTTGACGCAATTACATATCTGTTATTCTTGAATTGCTCATAAACATCCGATTGGTAATTTTCTCGGTTCAGCTTATCGAACATGGTATTCCACATACCAAAAGTTGTGGTAAATGATGCTGCTTCTGTTAAACCAATATCAACATAATCCGTAGCACTTTCACTGTATCTAAAGTTACTGCTTGTATTTATACTTTGACGCTTGCTGAAGTTGATATTTACTCTAAATCCTTTAAATGGCTCCAATGTTGCAGACCCAGAAATGTCTAATGCATCTAATTGCAAGAATCTATTGTTTTGGGTTGTGTCATTCGTCAAAAATCCATTATTGGCAATGTTGTAACGCAAGTTTTCATCTTGTACACCCAAAATAAATGGGAATCCAGGGGTGTTGTGTTTAAAGTTTTGGCCGACATAATCCATCACCTTCGTGAAACCTGGTAGAGTCGTACCTTCAGTTTTTGTTACTTTAAACTGAGCCTGCTTCATCATCATCAAGAATTTAAAGAATGCTCGAGTTGTTGAGCTAATTTCTTCTTTCTTCTTCGTCTCATCTTCATCCTCTTCGTCAGTTCGCTTTCGTGGAGGCGGCGGACGATTAATTTTTTGCAAGAACGAAGACTTATTGTACAATGAAATGAAGTTCATGTTACCATTCAACGAAGTAGTTCGTGAATTTTGAATGGTGTTACCTAAAGTAATATTCGCTGGAGGAGCATTCTTCCACTCATAATTGGCACTGTATCTAGAGCTCACATTTACCCAATCTAAAACTCTAATTTTTCTGAATGGAAGGGTATAATTTACATTAATGGTCTGGTTAAAGTTGTTCAACTGACCAAGTGACCAGAAATTCTCCCACATGGTATCTCGCTTCTCTTTCGAATCAAGTGCTCCAAAAGGCTCCTCTACCCATGACGTTGCGTTTGAGGCATAATCAACTGAAAGACTATTTGCTAGATTCCATTTCCATCCATATACCCTACCGATGCTAAAAGTCTTGTCATAAAGAATTGGAACAATCGACTTAAAGTTGTCGTTGTTTCTGTTCTTCATTTCAGAGTAACGACGATCAACATCTACTCTAAAATTCAAATTCGATGGTACCAATCCAATATTGAAATCTCGGATTAAGCCTAAGCTTTTCGCTCTTACATGCTTTTTGAAAGGCTCCCATACTTTTGGCTTCGCTGTAAAGTTATAGCCCAAACTAGACTTATAGGTTTTCACATCGTTCATTTCTACAATCTGGCTTCGTCTAAACAAGCGTTGGTAAGAGAATGAATAGTTCCAGTTTTCTATATCGTAAAAGTGGGGATTGCCTTTGGATGAAGAAGTTCTATTCTTCTTAATGTTGGTAAAGTTTAGACTGTACCGCGACGAATAATTTTGTGCAGCTTCTCTAATGAGATCTTTTTCAGCCTGAGTCTCGGCGTTATCGATTGCCGTACGAAGTAAGATATCTGGGTTAAGCGGATAGTACTTGGGGTTTACAATATTTTCATTGTAGCCAATGAACATTGGAATCGTAATACCTGATTTTTGCGGGAAGAATTTACCCAATTCTATGTTTGAAGAAACATCATATTGAATTACTTCTTCTAGATTACGATCATTTAGTTTTTTGTCGATAGCCCCGAATCCAATTGATTGGTAGTTTCCAGACAATGTAACGGTTGCTAGATCCGCCAATTGAGTGACCATTCTAGCATTTGCTGCATAGCCTCCTTTATTGACAAAGTCAACCAGCCTCAACTCGTTAAACCATACTTCCGCACATAAATTCTCAACTGAACTATTTGCAGAATTCTTCACTCCGAGTAAAACAGTTCTTACATTACTTACATCGGGTAAACCAATGATACTAATTCTATGTCCGTTCGGTAAAGTTTCAGTATAGTATCCGTTCGGATCACCTCCACTTTTCTGGCGGTTAAGTTTTATTCTGTAAAACTCTTCAAGATCTACAATTAATTCATTTGCAGTTGGCCAAATAGCTTGTGGATCTGCAGATCCAATTGGTGTCAGCTGCAGTGGAATTTCGTACTGATAGAAGTTGTTCTCCAAGTCTGTACCGATTCGCATTATTGCAACCGCATCGCCATTTTGGGCTGTTTGAGACTCAGCATGAATAAACATCTTCAAGCTCTTGTAATTTCTAATGTCTAAATCGAGTGTTCGGTATGCCCCTCGAGCGTCTTCTTTTTCTAAGTTACAAACTGCAATAGAAAGCGATTGCTCATTCTGTTGAACGTTGCCTATTTGGGTTGGATCAATCTCTCTGTTAAACCCAGGAGGAACAACATATTTAATTGGAGTTCTTCTACTGTTCTCTACAATATTCACCGTAGAAACCACAAGGTCTGCGTCGTCATTTGGATCAATTGGAGGACCCACTTTTGGCGGGAATTTTAATGTATTCAAATAACGTCTCCAGTCAGCTCTTACCAGTTGAAGGTTTGCGAAACGTAAAACAACACTGTCTTCAAATCCCTTTACGAACATTCTCATGAATCGTATTGATTTAAAATCTTGTATCCCCCCGACTTTCTTCTCATATTGACGAATAGGAATTTTTAATTGATACCAGTTGATTTTATTTGGCAACTCACCTTCATCGAGTTGAATTGCGTCTACCTCTTTAACATCTGCAATGTAATTCTCACCGATTACCATCTTCGCTGGGTCAAGCTCGATGCGGTATTGGTAGTATTCTTCGTTTAGGTTTACAGTATAATCTTGATTGATGTCTTCATCATCCGGAATTGTGTTACCCGACATTGGTGTTCCGTCGTCAAGTTTGTCTAAAGTTGAGTTCCCATCAAAGCCATTAAATCGTCTGTATCTTTTAAGAATAAGAGCATCTTGCTGGTCGTAAATTGGATCACGAGGATAAACGTAATTGTCATTCGAAGGGTCAGCTTGGGCCAGCTGATAGGCTGCAGAATTTGTTCCGTGTTTCGCTGCTATATCATCTAAATACCCCTTTAACCAAGTTCTTTCAGTCTCATCATCCATCCCATCTAAACCAACATCCTGAATCTCTCTTGCGTCTGGATCATTGTCAAACGCCTTGTTGATAATTTGGCCTTTAGGCGTAAAAGCATATTTTCCGCTATCAACTTGAAAATTCCCTTTTGGAGTTGGCAATCCATTCTCTGCAGAACGTCTTCTATCCGGAATAATATCTTCTGAAACGCTACCGATATTAAGATACAGTTGACCTGTGTTGTGTTGCGTTCCATTGTGCTTTGAATAAACAAATGGATCCATCAACCAAATTTCGATGTAATCAATATTGGTTGCTTCAAAATCATTTGTTTCAATTCTACGCATTATTCCACCCCAGTTTTCTTTTGGGTTTGCTAAACTTCCGTCAGCATTTAAATCTTCTGTATTGTAGTTGTACTGACCTTTTTCCTTTGGATAATAAGCTAAATCTAATGTCGGAATTTGCTGCGGTTGTCCTTGTTGCAACTCAATTTCAGGGAATACTTCTTCAAGAAAGATTGTTCTTACAAAGTGATTAGACATCTCTCGTGGATTATTCTTGATATTATCTGGTGTAAGCGTTGCTTGAGCGTTTTGGAAAACTGGGTCGATGTTGTACCAGTTTAAGTTGGCTCTTTTTGAATTATACAAGCTATCAGCGTGTAAAGGATTTACAGTTTCTGGGAAGAGCTCAGGTTGACCCTGGGGCACACTTGCAAGTCTCCAGCTACGTACGTACTTAATATCATAAGGTGTCTCCGCTCCTTCAAAATCATCAAGATAAGACGTACCTCTTTCACCCATTGTTTTCGCTTTATGAGGTATGAGGTGAGCAAACTCACCCGTAAAACTTACAGTAGACTTTGCCTTGGTTTCAATGAAAGGAAGCTTATCGACCATTCGTGTTAAGAATCTTGAGTCTGTATTATAGCTTCCGTCTAATCCCCAAATTGAATTAAGAAGAGGTTCTTCTCCAATATTTACCTTATTTGTAAGTGGCCGTTCGGTCATGTGCATGAACGTACCTCCAAGAATCAACTTATCGGAGTGCTTATAATCGAAACGTGCTCCAACAAGTGATTTCTGTTGAATATTAATTAATGAATTACTCTCACATGTTGCCTTAATCGATGCCCCTGAATTTAAAATTCCTTGATTTACAATTCTTACCGTTCCCATCGTATAGTCGACAATGTAATCGGAACCTTCATTCAACACGTTTCCGTTTGCAGTTACCCTAACAGAGCCTTGCGAAATATTGTAACACTGTAATCGAATTTGATCAGATGAACTTCCTTTAAACGTACCTCGTAAGAAAAACTTGTTGTGTTTAAGGTCCTGTTCGGCATTCCACTTTGTCGTTCGATACAAGGAGTCAAATGCGTAATAATCTGCTTCTGCTTCGTCAACAAACTGACTACGTAAAAACGCACCAAATGGTTCTCTAACTGGGAATATGATTCTTCCTCTCTCGGCATGAATCGTGATGTTATCTACAACATCAAAAATACCGTCAGGCTTTGGCTCAAACTGCTTATTTAAACGGTCAAGGTTAAGCACTGTAATCAACTGCTTATTCTTGATAGCATTTTCAGAATCAGGAACTGGCAAGTAATTCAAGTCAGCACCTGAAGGGTCATCCGCATAAACAACATTCAATGAGAAATCTTCTTTTTGAAGGTTGTATGTGTTCAGTGAATAAATATTCTTCATCATCAAATCCCAAGCCGGAAGATTGGTTTTGATTGTTGAATGCTTTAGGAGTTTCAGATTAAGGTGACTCTCATTTCCGCCAGTTTGAGGATTGTCAATAGCAAATTCTCCAACTTGGTAGTTAACCAGATTAATAGAATACTCATATGCCACCATCAGAACCTCATCGTTGTTCAGTGACTGATTCAGTGAAATATAGCCTAAAGTTGGGTGGAAAGTAAATTCATTGTTATTCAACTGCCGAGCATTGCTTAAACACTCATAGTCTGTTCCAAGTACCAGTCTTTGATCTGCTGGGTTACAGAAATCTTGGCCTCTTACATAGTTTTGATAAAGGTCTGTAGCCTCATTATCTGGAAATGCAGCACTACCTGGGAGCAACCACTCACGATGAACATCGTCTTCCATTTCTCCCAAATCCATGAAACCCATTACATTTCTTGAGTTTCCTACAGCATTATTTCTATTGGTGACCCAAACTTCAACGTAGTTTACTTGAACATTAGAATTGATTTGAGGAAGATTTGAACAAGCAAAATCGTAATTATCTGCAAAATATTGAGACAAGAAGTAGTGTCTGTTCTGATCATAATTATGAGCCTGTATATCATAGTTGGTAATTTGGGCACCACCATTTACTTCAGTCTCTCTTGTTTCTCCTTTATCTTGTGTAGCAATAAGAGCAACTGTAGTTTTACCGAATTGCATTTCAGTTTTTACACCAAAAAGATTTCGACCTCCTTGAATAAGGGAACCGTTCAAGGGTAGACTAACATTACCCAGTTCAATATTTTTTAAGATATCATCATCCGTTCCTTGCCAATTGAGCTTCATTTGGTTTTCAAACTCAAACGTAGCTTCAGTGTCGTAATTCCAATTTAGTTTTAGGCGATCACCAATTTGTCCGGTCACATTTAGTTGCATTTTCATGCCAAAATCAAACTGACCATTTCGTTGTTGACGAACAGGGAAAGTCGGGTTCTCAACTTTGTTAAAATTCCCTCCAAAGGTTACCTCGGCAGAACCGGTTGGCCGAATATCTATTATTCCTCCTCCAAATACCTTATCAAATATTTCAGGGGTAACAGCAATTTTTGGAATGATGCCTCCTCCTTTTACGTAATTAGCCGCGTTGCTTTTTTTACGATAGTACTCATCTCGGGCTTGACGCTCTCTAGCTCTCAAATATTCAGTTGCTGTAAGCGCTCTTGGAGAGCCTATAGGTTTCCCTCCAACAGTAATAATTTCTAAATACATCCCAGTAGTGGGGTCGTATTTGTATATGGTTTTAATATTGGGAGGGTCTTTAAAATCAATAAGATTTACCTTATCATCTTCATAGGGTTTTTTGTCTTTTAATTCATAACGCAAAGAGTCAGTTTGGGCAACAGATTGCATGCCCACGCCTAAGAGAAGGAATAAAAAACAAATGGCCAATAAAGATCCATTTACAATTCTAATTGTATTCAATTTTTTAATCAAATCCTTACAAACTAAGATTAATAGTAGTGTCTCTTTATAGGCGGTCTCTTTGGCAGCTTTCAAAATTACAATAATTGCAATGATTTTTTAATAAACTCTTCTGTTGTTAGATTATTGCCCGAATCCTTACTTATTTTCACTAGAACTTTACTAACGGCAGGCTTTGAGAAGCCCAATGCTACTAAGGCTTCGGTGGCTTCCTCCATCTCTTTGTTGCCTCCAACCAGTTGATATGCAGCGTCTGAGGCAATTCCTCCCAGCTTATCTTGGAGCTCAACAACGAGTCTTTGTGCGGCTTTAGGGCCAATTCCCTTAATTGATTTGAGCATGGCAATATTGCCATTTGTAATCGCGCTTACCACATCATCAACGCTCATTGCTGACAGTATCATGCGAGCTGTGCTCGGGCCAACACCATTTACACCCACTAGCTTAACATACATCGCTCGTTCATTCATTGTTGCGAAACCATAAAGCGTATGGCTGTCTTCTCTCACCACAAGATGTGCAAATACTTTGACTTCTTTTTCAGTTTTAAGCTTTTCGAAAGTGTTTAGTGAAATGTTCAAAACATAGCCTACTCCACCACAATTAACAACTATTTCGGTTGGAGTGATTCTTTCTGTTTTTCCTGAAATAAAATCAAACATATTTGCAACATTAATTCATAGCAATGGCAATTTTAACGAGCTTTATAAACATTACACTTTAATTGCGTTCAATACCACACAAATATCTTGTACACTTAGCGTTATTTACGGTTGCAGCGATTTATGCTGCGAACTATTCTTTTGCCAAATGGGCAATGCCAGAATACATTTCGTCCTATGCATTTATAGTACTTAGAGTTGGTTTCGGGGCTCTCATCTTTATGACCTACCATCTTTTGGTCGTAAAAGAAAAAATTAGAAGCAGGCGAGACTATATCGATCTTGCCATCAGCGGTTTCTTTGGAGTTGCACTAAACATGTCGGCATTCTTCAAAGGACTGTCTTTAACTTCTGCTATTAATGCTTCAGTACTAATGCTTCTGGCACCGGTATTTGTTGTGATTTTTTCAGCAATTGGGTACAAAAAGAGGATTCATCCTATGGTTTGGTTCGGGGTTTTGCTGGCCTTTGTTGGAGCAGCATTTTTAGTCAATGGCAATAAATTCTCAATCAACTCAGGTCATATCTGGGGAGATGTATTGATTATGATTAATGCCACCAGCTATGCTTTTTACCTCTACTACGTAGCAAGGTTACTCAAGAAGTACAAAGCGATAACGATTACGTCGTACATCTTTCTTTTTGGGTTTATCTATGTGCTTCCTTTAGGAATTCAAGACCTTACTGAAGTGCAATGGCAGGCACTTCCGACCAAAGCAATTTTTTCTATGGGTTATGTTGTGGTTTGTACTACAGTACTTGCCTACATTTTAAATGCTTGGGGATTGCAAAACTCTTCGAGCACATTGGTAGGAAGTTATATTTACTTGCAACCCTTGCTTGCTACTGGGATTGCTATTGGATTAGGTATGGAAGTGATTACCCTTCAAAAGGCTATATTCGCACTGCTAATAATAACAGGTTTATACTTCGTTAACAAGAACAAATGATCCGATCAATGACTGGCTATGGAATGGCCGAAAAACATACCGAAGACTACAGCGTTAAGGTTGAAATTAGGAGCCTAAATGGGAAGTACCTTGACCTTAACCTAAGAATGCCAAGATTTCTTATGCCCAAGGAAATTGAGATTAGAAATCACTTCGGTAAGTTGATTGAAAGAGGAAGTTCTACCCTCTCTATAAATGTGGTTAAACACAAAATAAATGACAACGAGATTCAGATTAACAATGCCTTAGCAACCCAATACTACAATAAACTCAAAAACCTGAGTGAGCAGCTAGATGCCCCTCAACATGACATTTTTAGAATTACATCTTTAATGCAAGATGTAATCTACCAAGACGAAGAGCAAGTTGATGAGGATTTATTCGCTTTGGTTCTTGAGGTTGGCAAAGAGGCGTTTAACCAATTTGAAAAATTTAGAACCACAGAAGGAGCAAGTGTTAAAACTGTTTTGGAAGAGTACTGCAAGAACATTGAAGGTGCGATTCCAAAAGTGAGCGAATTAGAACCTGAAAGAATTGAAACGACCAAAGGTAGACTTCAAAAGAACTTAAGTCAGCTTATTGAAGATGACAAGTTCGACAAAAATCGATTTGAACAAGAATTGATTTACTATCTAGAAAAATTTGACATCAACGAAGAAAAAAACAGGCTACAAGCTCACTGCAACCACTTCATTGATTCATTAAATAACAATCCAAAAGGGAAGTCATTAAACTTCATTGCTCAAGAAATGGGTCGAGAAATTAACACGCTAGGCAGCAAAGCGAACCACGCTGGAATTCAAAAACAAGTGGTTTACATGAAAGAAGAACTAGAAAAAATTAAGGAGCAAGCGCTAAACATCCTGTAATGAATAAACTAATCATTTTCTCTGCACCCTCAGGTTCAGGTAAGACTACTGTCGTAAATCATTTACTGAAAACTTTTCCAGAATTGGCTTTTTCAGTAAGTGTTACCACACGTCACCAAAGACCAAATGAAACTCACGGTAAAGATTATTATTTCTATTCTGAAGAACAGTTCTTGGAAGCCAAAAACAATGATGAATTCCTAGAATATGAAGAAGTATATAAAGGGCTGTTTTACGGTACGCTAAAATCTGAAGTTGAGCGATTATGGGCGGAAGGTAAAACGGTAATTTTTGATGTTGACGTTGTAGGCGGTATGAATATCAAAAAATATTATGGCGAAAAAGCACTGGCTGTATTCTTGCGACCACCTTCTGTTGATGTGCTAATGGAACGATTGAAAAAGAGAGAAACCGAAGTAGAGCACCAGTTACAAGAACGTGTTGCAAAAGCTCAAAGCGAGTTAAAATTTGAGGAACATTTTGATGAAGTTGTTGTTAACGATGTATTAAGTGATACATTTGCAACAACAGAACAATTAGTTACAACTTTTTTAAAATCAGAAGTTTAGATGAAAGTAGGATTATTTTTTGGCTCCTTTAATCCAATTCACCACGGTCACTTGATTATTGGACAATACATGCTGGATCAAGCAAAGCTCGACGAAGTATGGTACGTTGTCTCTCCTCAAAATCCATTGAAAAAAGGAAAAGATATCATGTCTGCTGACCACCGATTGAACATGGTGAAACTTGCGATTAAAGACAATCCAAAGTTTGTTGCTTGCGATGTTGAATTTGACATGCCAACTCCTTCTTACACAGCTTATACGCTTAAAAAGTTAGCTACGCTACACCCTGATACTGAATTTGTACTTGTTCTGGGAACCGACAATCTTCAACATCTTGAAAAATGGAAAGACCATGAAGAAATTCTTATGAACTACGACATTCTTGCGTATTTCAGAGATGGTTTCCCTGGTGGCGAATTTGCCAAAAATCAAAAAGTTCGTGTTATGAAAGGACCTATGCTGAATATTTCAGCTACGTTTATTCGCGGCCTGAATCGTATGGGAAGATCAATCAAGTATCTTGTACCCGACTCAGTAGCCAAGTACATGAATACAAAAATTAAGAGCTAAGAAGCTTATTCTGCTTCCTCGCTCTTATCTTCTATAACTTCTGCTTCAACTTCATCCTGAGTTTCATTTGTTAAGAAAGCATCAGCTGAATCATCTTTTTTCTCCTCTTCAACTTCAGGTTTGTCGAATGGTCGTTTGCCAAAAATTGCTTCCAAATCTTCTTTAAAGATTACCTCTTTTTCTAAAAGCTTATCAGCCAATTGAAGAAGCTTGTCTTTATTCTCTTCTAGAATTTTAATGGCACGAGCGTATTGCTCATCCGTTAATTTCTTAATTTCACTATCAATCAAGGCAGCAGTAGTTTCGCTAAACGGCTTTTGGAATCCTTCATCCATATTGTAGTATGAAACATTGCCCACTTTATCGTTTAATCCATAAATAGAAACCATTGCCATTGCTTGACGTGTTACTTTCTCTAAATCACTTAAGGCCCCAGTCGATATCTTATCAAACACAACCTTCTCTGCTGCGCGACCACCTAAGGTAGCACACATCTCGTCGAGCATTTGCTCGGTGCGGGTGATTTGTCGTTCGTCTGGCAAGTACCATGCAGCGCCCAAACTTCTTCCCCTAGGAACTATAGTCACTTTTACCAATGGATGGGCATGTTCACACAACCAGCTTACTGCGGCGTGCCCTGCCTCGTGAACAGCAACAGCCTTCTTCTCTTCTGGCGTAATGATTTTATTCTTCTTCTCTAATCCTCCAATGATTCTATCAACCGCATCTAAAAAGTCTTGTTTGCTCACCGTTTTCTTTCCTTTTCTTGCAGCAATCAGTGCAGCTTCGTTACACATGTTGGCGATATCAGCTCCACTAAATCCAGGTGTTTGACGAGCTAGGAAATCACGATCAAGGTCTTTATCAACCTTAATTGGCTTCAAATGAACATCCAAGATTTCTTTACGCTCATTAAGATCTGGCATGTCCACAAAAATCTGGCGATCGAATCTACCTGCTCTTAACAATGCTTTATCGAGAACATCTACACGGTTAGTTGCTGCTAGAATGATCACACCAGTATCGGTACCAAAACCATCCATTTCAGTAAGCAGCTGGTTTAATGTATTCTCACGTTCATCGTTCGCTCCTTGCATGGCGTTCTTGCCTCTTGCACGTCCAATAGCATCAATCTCGTCAATGAATATTATACATGGTGCCTTGGCCTTGGCTTGTTTAAACAAGTCTCTAACTCTACTCGCTCCTACTCCAACAAACATTTCAACGAAATCAGATCCTGACAACGAAAAGAATGGTACGTGAGCTTCTCCTGCAACTGCTTTCGCAAGTAATGTTTTACCCGTTCCTGGAGGGCCTACTAACAATGCTCCTTTAGGAATCTTACCCCCTAAATCTGTATATTTTCTAGGATTTTTTAGGAAATCAACGATCTCCATAACCTCAACTTTTGCCTCTTGCAATCCCGCCACATCCTTGAACGAAACATTAACCTTGGTGTCTTTGTCGAACAACTGGGCTTTTGATTTTCCAATGCTGAAGATCTGACCAGATCCTCCGCCTCCGGCTCCACCACCCATTCGACGCATGATAAGAATCCAAACAACAGCAAACAAGGCAACAAAAAGCAAAGTGCTAACCAGTGGGTTATCTAACATGCTTTTCTCAATAGCCCAGTTAACCTCTATTTTTTGATCATCAGGTAACTCGGATTGAGCGGCTTGAATTTTCTCATCGAACTTATCTTCAGGACCAATGTCTGGTAAGAAATAAGTATAAGGTTGTTCACTTCCTGGGAAAGGACTTTCCTTAACGTCTTCTTTGTATTCGTCTTTTTTGAGGGCTTCTTTCGTAAGGTAGATCTCAGCTCTATTTCGATTGATTACACGAATCTTCTCTACATCGCCTTTCTTGATCATTTCAAGAACCTCGCCGGTTTGCTTTCTTTTACCGCCGTCTTGTCCTAAAAATGTGACCCCGAAAAAAACAACTGCTAATATGGCATATATCCAAAGGTAATTGAACCTTGGTTTCTTGCCTTTTGGCTTCGTATTATCAAATGGGTTTTTGTTATTTCCTTGATTACCAGGTGATTGTCTGTTTCTATTTTCTTCCGCCATCGAATTCTATTCTTCGTTGTTAACTCTAAAGTACAACAGCTATGCCATTTAGATGTTCAAAAATATCTTTTTGTGGCAGAGAGAACAGCTAAATCTACACTTCCTACTGTTTGAAATTTGAGTTTTGTGATTTAATTTGCTGCCCAATAGAATCAATATGTACGATAGTTTACAAGCAAAATTGCAAGGCGAACTTGAAGGAATCAAGGAAGCAGGATTATACAAAAATGAAAGAGTTATTACCACACCTCAAGGTGCTGACATTAAGACACAAAATGGTGGAGATGTAATTAACTTCTGTGCCAACAACTACTTGGGTCTCAGTTCTCATCCAAAAGTAATTGAAGCCGCTAAAGCAGCAATTGATTCACATGGATATGGAATGTCTTCCGTTCGATTTATTTGCGGAACCCAAGACATTCACAAAGAGCTTGAACGTAAAATATCTGAATTTCTAGGCACTGAAGACACCATTCTTTATGCAGCTGCATTTGATGCAAACGGTGGTGTTTTTGAACCTCTATTTGGTCCGGATGATGCAATTATTTCTGACACCTTGAACCATGCTTCTATCATCGATGGTGTTCGATTGTGTAAAGCTGCTCGTTACCGCTACAAACACAACGACATGGAAGATTTAGAGCGCTGCCTGCAAGAAAGTCAAGCTCAAAAAGAACGAATTATCGTTACCGATGGTAGTTTCTCGATGGATGGCACCATTGCACAATTAGACAAGATTGTTGAATTGGCAGAGAAGTACAATGCCAATGTGATGATCGATGAATGTCATAGCAGTGGATTTTTAGGTAAAACCGGAAGAGGAACTCATGAGCACTGTGGTGTTATGGGCAAGATTGAAATTATTACTGGAACACTGGGTAAAGCTCTAGGAGGAGCTAGTGGAGGATTTACTTCTGGCAAGAAAGAAATTATTGATATGCTGCGTCAAAGATCTCGTCCTTACCTGTTCTCTAATACGGTAGCACCTAGTATTGTTGGAGCAAGTATAGCTGTGCTTGATATGCTTAGCGAAACCACTGAGCTAAGAGACAAATTAGAATACAATACCAAGTATTTCAGAGAACAAATGACCGCTGCTGGTTTCGACATTAAATCCGGTGTTCATCCTATCGTACCAATTATGTTATACGATGCGGTTTTAGCTCAGAAAATGGCCGAAAAACTTCTTGAAGAAGGCATTTATGTTATTGGATTCTATTTCCCAGTTGTACCTAAAGGTCAAGCTCGAATTCGCGTTCAATTATCTGCAGCTCATGAACAAGAACATCTTGACAAAGCCATTGCTGCTTTCACTAAAGTTGGAAAAGAACTCGGCGTAATCGATTAATATGACCGTAAGCTAGTAATTATTCTAGCTTTACTCGACTTATTTTAACTATCTTAGACGTCAATTTTTGATAAAATGAATACGTCTAGTTTAATCAAAAGCGTTGCAATTGTAGCTGCTATTTTTACTTCTTTGTCTGGATTTGGGCAATTTACAAGCAATCAACATCTGCCTAAAAGTGAACAACGGAATGCAGACTTTGTAAATAGGAGAACAGCGTCGGTCAACGACAATTTTGCTCGATCATATTACTCAGCAAATCAGAGTCTTACAAATTCAAATGTCAAGTTTAAGAGTGAAAATGAATGGACTCCGATCGGACCTCTAGGAAATGAAAGGTTAGCTGGAATGGGTCGAATAAACGCGGTACAATTTCACCCGAATGATAGCAACACTTGGTTTGTTTGTGTGGCTCAAGGTGGGGTTTGGAAAACAACAAATGCAGGAGAAAGCTGGACGTCAATTTCAAACAAACTTCCTGTTCTCAGAACTTCGTATCTCAGCATTCATCCAAATAACCCGAATACGATGTATGTTGCTTTAGGAGACTATGCTTATCTCGGACATAACCTTCAAGCTAATGAAAGCAAAAGAAACTCACATTACGGTCTTGGCATTTACAAGACTACGGATGGAGGAGCTACTTGGCAACCCACGGGATTATCCTTTGAACAAACTGATTTTGAAGGTTCACTTTTGGCTAAAGTTTTTATTCATAAGAACAATCCTGATACCTTAATTGCGGTTGGTCAAACCGGGGCATACCGGTCAAATAATGGAGGGCTAACCTGGACCGAAACAAGCAGCAAATTATTTTGGGATCTTGAACGCGACCCAGATAGTGATAGTATTCTTTATGCCTCTACCGGCTATGTTCATACCTATGGAATAGGTGAAGCAGGTATTTTGAAATCGACTGATTTTGGTGCTACATGGACCGAAGTAACAACGACAATCCCCAAAACCGGAACTGTTCAGCGTATTCAACTTGCGGTAGCACCTTCTGATAACAATTACATTTATGCATTAGCTTGTGACACAGATGGCGGGTTTTATGGATTTTATCAATCCACCAATGCTGGTACATCATTTACTAAAGTGCTCGACAACACATACGAATACAACATATTAAACTGGGGATTTAGTCAACAACCCGGAGGCCAAGGTCGTTATGACTTAGCACTTGAAGTAGATAAGAACGATAAGTTAAAAGTAACTGTGGGAGGTGTAAATATTTGGCAAACTAAAGATGGCGGAAATTCTTTTGATCCCGTGTCTTATTGGGCACTCAACTATCAACATAAGAGTATTCATGCAGACATTCACCAAATTATTCAACACCCAGACAACAACTCTTATTTTGTATGTCATGATGGAGGAATTTCACGTACGCACAAGATAATAACCGACACCGTTGATCGCCTGCAAGCAGGGTTCACGAACACCGAATGGATACATTATCGCAAGGGGATGAACATAACCTCTTTCTATCGACTAGGAATAAATCAGTCTCTAGACAGCGGGATAATGGCTGGGGCGCAAGACAATTCAACTGTATTTCATACCGGATCAGCATTTTACAATATTACTGGTGGAGATGGCATGGAAGCAGTTTTCGACGATGAGGCCTTTTACCGGTATACCTCTTCACAAAATGGGCGAATTTATGCCTTCTTCTCTGCCTCAAATTCGTTTGACTATGAAGGAGTAATAACTCCCCCATCAGGAGAATTTGGAGAATGGACCACACCATTTGTAGCAGCCGATGGGCAGATTTTTGTAGCCTACGGAAATGTCTATAGTTACACAAGCGCATATATGAACGATGTTCACTCCAACTTTAATAATGCGCCAGGAACAGCGTTAGACGTCGAACATTCTGAAGCTGAGATTATGTATCTCGGTAAACGTGGTTACAACAGTCAAAATGTGGAAAATCAAATTCTTATAACACAAAATGGAGGAAACACTTGGAATAATCAGGCGTCATCGCTTCCAAGAGATTTATATCCTTCGTACATCGACCTCAATCAACAACAACCGAACGAAGCTTGGTTAGTATTTTCAGGTTTTAATGCAACCAAAAAGATATACCATACCACTAACTATGGCCAATCGTGGACTAATATCACGTACGACCTACCTAACATCCCAGTGAACTGTATTCAATATCATCACGATTCAACTGAATATGTCTTTATCGGCACCGATCTTGGCGTATTTTACATGCATAAAGACAGTACATCTTGGAAATCATTGAACAATGGATTACCAAAGGTCATTGTATCTGAACTTGAGGTGGATAAACGTAAGAAAACACTCGTTGCTGCAACATTTGGAAGAGGACTGTGGGAAGTTGAAATCCCAAAAGCATTGCCAAAAGACACAAGCACACGCTCAGTTCAAACTCTGTCAGAGCGCATAGGTATGGAAGTCTCTCCTAACCCCAGTGTAAATTCAATTGAATTGAGAATTAATGGAAAAGATTTAGGCTTACTTAACTTGAGCATTATAGATATCACAGGACAAGTGCTTCATACTTCTACATTAGATGCTGGGCAGCAAACAACGACCTGGAATTATAACACCTCATCGATGCTTCCCGGAGAATACTTTATCATTCTGTCGAATGAACATGGACGAGCAGTCCGTAGGTTTGTTAAAATATAGCCCACGTTAATTCAAGATACTTTATGCTAACGTTCATGCGTTGTAAAATAACTATGAACTGTTTATCGCTATTTGCCACCTCCTTTTTCCTGATTTCGTGTACAATTAATGCTTCCGAAGGAAACTCTACCAATCAAAGTTTAATGCCAAAATCTGGAGACAACGAAATTACAGTTTCGTCTGATTCGCTTATTCAGTATTCGGCTACATTAGACAATGCTTATTATACCAGTACCACAGCAGAATCTTATCTGTATCTCGACATACAAGCAGGTTTTTATCAAAACCCTGATGTTACCAGAGCACCCTTAAACCTTGCCTTGGTTCTTGATAAAAGCGGGTCAATGAAAGGAGACAAAATTGATTACGTGCGACGTGCGGCAAATTTTATTATTGATAATTTGACTTCAGAAGATCTGGTCTCAATTATCACCTATGACAACCAAGCTACGACGGTAGTTCATTCTGGAAAGGTAACCGATAAAGCTGCGTTGAGAAGTAAGGTTAATCGAATTGGTGCGGATGGTTCTACTAATTTAAGCGGTGGACTATTAAACGGCTATCAAGAAGTTAAATCAACTTACAACCAAGAATATGTAAACCGCGTACTTCTACTCTCAGATGGCCTAGCAAATGAAGGAATCACAGACGAAAGCCAGTTGCAAGAAATCGCTAAGAATATGAAGTTTGACAACGACATCTCGCTTTCCACTTTTGGGGTTGGACTTGACTATAATGAAAACCTCATGATGAACCTGGCCGAGTTTGGAAGTGGAAACTATTACTTCATTGAAAATCCATCGCAAATACCTACCATTTTTGAAGAAGAAATGAATGGCTTGCTAAATGTTGTTGCTCAAGGCATGATGCTTCATATTGATATCCCCAATGGAGTAAAGGTTAAACAAACTTACGGTTACGAAAGAAGTGTTACCCAATCTGATAATGCCTTGCTCGTAAACCTAGGCGATTTATCTTCAGAAAACACTAAGGCACTTATGGTCGTTCTCGAAGGATTTAACACACTTCCTACCTACGAAATTGCAACCAAGCTGGCATTCAAAAATGTTACTTCAGGAGGTAATGATGCAGTAGTAAGTAGAAACGTTTCAGCCAAACTAACCAGTGATGTAAATCTTGTTGCAGAAAATATTGATAAGGAAGTGAAAGGACAATATGCGTTGTTTTACAGCAACTACCTGCAAGAAATGGCTATGCGCTCCGTAGACAAACGTGATTTTGATGGAGCAGATGATTATTACCAAACAAATGAGAACTTTTTACAAGAAAATAAGGTTTATTACGATGCAGTTCCTGAACTTGAGGCTCAAGACTCACTGGTACAGGTTTATGGCAAAAAGATTGAAACCTCCAAAGACATGAATGAACGCCAAATGAAGGTATATCAAAAGTCAAACAAAAAGGCAGCTTACGACATTAAGAAAAAGAAGGTAAAGTAATTATTTAGCCTTTTGTATGATGGCCTTCAGGTAAGGCTCTACCCATTTAGCGTATTGCTGCTTGGTGGGATGCAATCCATCTTTGGCAACAAAATCTGGGTTTTTTTCCGCTTCAAGTGAAACCTCGAATACATCATAAAAATCAACACCAATTAACTGACACATACTGTCTATTGCCTGATTGTAGACTTGAAGTTCTGAGGTGATTTGTTCTCTTTTCTCAGCACCGAAAGGAGTTACTCCGTAATTTGGAATAGAAAATACCGAAACCTTGCTTTTATTTCCATTGGCAAACTGAATCGCTGTATCAAGCAGATCTAAAAACTCCGGTTTAAAATCTTTAACATCCCATCCTTGGTATTGATTATTTACTCCTATCAATAGAGTCACTAAATCATATTGGTCTTTTAGTGTTGCTCTTTTAATGGCACGTTTTAGGTCGTCGGCCCTCCATGCATTTTGTGCAATTACTTTCAAGTCAACCTCTGCATTCAAGCTGTCTTTAAGGGCCTGAGCAATTTGACTTGGGTAGTTTTCGCTAAAGGCTATTTCTGTTCCAATAGTATAGCTATCTCCCAAGGCAAGGTAGGAAATGGTATCTGCATTATTATCGTCCATTGTTTTTTTGGTTGAGAGAAGAATTGGAGTTACAAGCTGATATAAATGCCCAAACGCCAATCAGGAATATACTCTTTCGCATCCGTTCAAATATATAGAAATTGTGCCGCGAAAATTTCAGTCAAATAACCGCTTTGGTTATATTCGTCGCCCGCAACTGGAAATTTTATGACTGATTTAGAAATCGCACAACAAGTCGAAATGCAGCATATCAATGATATCGCTGCTAAAGTAAACATCTCATCAAACGACATTGAGCAGTATGGTAAGTATAAGGCAAAGCTTCCTTTAGAACTTATTAATGAGGACAAGATTGCTAAAAGCAATTTGGTACTTGTAACCGCTTTAACTCCAACTCCGGCAGGAGAAGGAAAAACAACTGTATCAATCGGGTTGAATGAAGGTCTTAACAAAATTGGAAAGCAATCTTTAGTTGTATTAAGAGAGCCATCACTAGGACCTGTTTTTGGTATTAAAGGTGGTGCAGCAGGAGGAGGTCATTCTCAAGTTGTTCCAATGGAAGATATCAACCTTCACTTTACTGGAGACTTTGGAGCGATTGAAAAAGCTAATAACCTTCTTGCAGCATTGATCGACAACAACCTTCAAAGCAAAACAAGAAGTTTGAATATTGACCCGCGTACCATTCTATGGAAGCGTGTTATTGATATGAACGACCGTGCATTAAGAGACATTACCATTGGTTTAGGGGG
Source organism: Bacteroidia bacterium (assembly GCA_965216465.1). Taxonomy (GTDB): domain Bacteria; phylum Bacteroidota; class Bacteroidia; order NS11-12g; family UBA9320; genus UBA9320. The sequence continues at coordinate 1,018,888 of CBDCFW010000006.1, read as the reverse complement.
CACTGCAAATGGAATTCCTAGACAGGATGGATTCAATATCACTGCTGCTAGTGAAGTTATGGCAATCTTATGTATGGCAAAAGATATTGCTGACCTTAAGGAAAAATTAGGAAACATCTTTGTTGGGTATACTTACGATAGAAAACCGGTATATGCAAGAGATCTAAACGCAGAAAATGCAATGACGCTTTTATTGAAGGATGCAATCAAGCCAAACTTGGTGCAAACTTTAGAGCATAACCCGGCAATTATTCACGGTGGACCATTTGCGAACATCGCTCAAGGAACGAACACCATTATCGCTACTAAAATGGGTATGTCGCTTTCTGATTATGTAGTAACCGAGGCTGGTTTCGGTGCAGACTTAGGGGCTGAGAAATTCTTAGATATTAAATGCGGTTATGGCAACTTAAAACCAAAAGCTGTTGTAATAGTAGCAACCATTAGAGCACTTCGTCACCACGGAGGGTCACCAAAAGAAGAATACAACACCCCAAGCTTAGAGCGTGTTCAAAAAGGATTCGCAAACCTTGAAAAGCATATAGAAAACATGGCTAAATTTGGCTTGGAGCGGGTTGTTGCTGTAAACAACTTCCATACTGATAGCCAGGAAGAAATTGATTGGCTAATTGAAAAATGCGCTTCCATTGGCGTTAAAGCTGTTCTAAGCAAAGGATGGGCAGAAGGAGGAAACGGCACACAAGATCTAGCTCAAGCCGTTGTTGATGCCGTTGAAAGTGGGAAAAGCGATTTTCACAAATTGTACGACTGGAACAGTTCTGTTATTGAAAAAATCGAAACTATTGCACGCGAAATTTATGGTGCAGAGGGGGTGGATTTTGCAGCCGCAGCAAAAAGAGGGTTGAGAACAATTGACAAACTTGGGCTTAACCACCTACCAATCTGTATGGCGAAAACACAAAAATCATTCTCAGATAACGACAAGTTAGTTGGAAGACCTGAAGGATTCAGAATTACAGTAAGAGAATTTGAGATTGCTGCAGGAGCAGGATTCTTAATTCCTATTCTAGGCAACATGATGCGTATGCCAGGTCTACCTACTGTACCTGCATCTGAAGGAATGGACATTGACAACAACGGTACGATTACCGGATTGTCATAAACTTTATAAAATTTTATTCATAAAAAAAGGATTGCCTAGGCGATCCTTTTTTGGTTTATTTCGTTTGTAAAAATTAGAATCCTAATTCTGTATCTCCACACATGTCTTCTGGTTTAACCCAAGCATCAAATTCTTCTTCAGTTAAGTACTCTAATTCAAGAGCAGCTGCCTTTAAAGTAGAATTATCATTGTATGCTTTCTTAGCAATTTTGGCGGCTTTGTCATAACCAATATGGGTATTTAAAGCTGTAACCAACATCAACGAATTATCCAATTTGTTTTTAATCTCTGCGTGATTTGGTTCAATGCCAACAACACAGTTGTTGTTAAATGATAAACACGCTTGACCTAATATTCTCGCTGATTGTAGTAGGTTGGTTGCGATCATCGGTTTAAATACATTCAATTCAAAATGACCATTACTACCTCCAACTGAAACTGCAACATCATTACCCATTACTTGAGCACAAACCATGGTTAGAGCTTCGGCTTGAGTTGGGTTTACTTTACCTGGCATAATAGAAGATCCTGGTTCGTTGCTTGGGATAATGATTTCACCAATACCACTTCGAGGACCAGAGCTCAGCATTCGAATATCGTTTCCAATCTTCATGCAGCTCACTGCAGCTCTCTTTAAAGCACCATGAAGCTCAACCATAGCGTCGTGAGCAGCCAATGCTTCAAATTTGTTTTCAGCTGTTCTGAATGGCATTGCCATTTCTCTTGCTATCTTATCAGCAACCATTTCAGAATATCCTTTTGGTGTATTCAGGCCAGTTCCTACTGCTGTGCCACCAAGTGCAAGCTCAGTTGCCGTATCCATAGCTTTTTCAAGTGCTTTAATACTTAATTCGAGTTGTCTTCTGTAACCTGAGAATTCTTGACCCAACGTTAATGGAGTTGCATCCATAAAGTGAGTTCTTCCAATCTTAACTACATCCTTAAAGTCCCTTGCCTTTTTCTTAAAGGTATCTTTCAATACTTGTAGACCTGGAATAGCAAAATCAACCATTTGTTTGTAAACGGCAATAGTCATTGCTGTTGGAAATGTATCGTTACTACTTTGCGATTTGTTTACATCATCGTTAGGATGTAATACTTTTTCTGCATCACTTAGTTTCCCTCCGTTTAATACATGACCGCGATTAGCGATTACCTCATTTACGTTCATGTTGCTTTGGGTACCGCTTCCTGTTTGCCAAATTACCAACGGAAATTCGTCATCAAGTTTACCTTCAATAATTTCATCACAAACTGCTGAAATAAGTTTCATCTTATCTTCTGCAAGCACTCCTAATTCATGATTTGTCATCGCAGCACATTTTTTCAATACTCCGAATGCTCTTATGATTTCAATTGGCATACGCTGATTACCAATTTTGAAGTTTTCTAATGACCTTTGGGTTTGCGCAGCCCAGTATCTTTCTGCAGGCACTTTTACCTCTCCAATACTGTCTTTTTCTATTCTGTATTCCATTGTATATAAAAAAGTATGCAAAGTTAGTTATTAACAATTGTCAACCTCAAAGTAAGCTTGCTTAATTCTAGATTTGTTGCCAAAATAGATACAATCAGAGATGAGAAAATTAATTGTGGCAATTTTAGCCTTGGTATTCACTGCAAATTTCAACTTCGTAGATGCACAAACTCTTTCAAAGCAAGAGCGTAAAGCCTTAAAAAAGGAAATAAAGACCTATAAGAAAAACCCAGAGAAATGGGTAAAAATGTTAGACCGACATAAAACAGAAGTCAATGATCTTGAAGCAGAGATTGAACGCTTAAAAGCTGAATTGAAAGATGCCAAAGCAACAAATAACGAGTTACTTGCTAAAATTGATGAGTTAAATGCCCGTTACAACAACCTTTTAGAGACGATGCCTTCTGCTAAAGTACCTAACGGCACAATCTATCAAGTTCAAATGGGATACTATCAATACTTAGACCTTGTTTCTTTTAATGAAAAGCTAAAAGTTGTAAAGGCTGAAGAAGTTGATGGTGCAAAAAGATACGTAATTGGATATTTTGAAAATCTAATGGATGCTGTTCAATTCAGCAACGACATTAAGACGTTAGGGATTGATGATGCATTCGTAACGCAATACATCGATGGTGAAAGAAATATGGACTTTGATGCTTTGGAAGTAATTGGTGAATAAACCTACAAACTAACTATAACTTAAAAATCCCGCCGATGGTGGGATTTTTTTTATCTCTTTTTGTAAACCGGTACGGTGCTACAGGGTTCACCAAACATTACAGATTTAGCAAAAGGAACCAGCATTGATGTCAATTTTACATATCCTTGATTGTCTACCTCTCGGTCGCCACAACCTTTTATTACCACACGCTTATCGGTATAATCTTCTGGATTTATACCAGATAACTGACGTTCTGCAATTAATCCGAGTAAATGCTCAGGATGTGTGTAATAGACTTGATCAGTGTAATTAGTTAATGCCGTTGCAACTAACATATAAGCCCAAGTTGGCACAATAGCATCTGATGAACAAAAAACAGCAACATACGCCGCCTCGTATTGAGCCCAATCGTGCGACTTCACCCAAGCTCTAAAGTCTTTTTCCCGAAGCAGAAGGCCTTGAAAAAGCTGATCCTTTATATCAAGATGCATAATCTTTTGATCTGGAATCAACTGTTCCAAATCTAAAGTGATGATTCCACTTTGTTCAACTCTGTTTACTATTTCGTTTGGGTTTGCCATTAGCGTACTCTACTAATTTTCATCGTATTGGTCTTCCTGTTCTCGTTAACAGGCATGGCCGCAGTATTTACTACAACATCTCCCTTCTCTAAAAGTTTTTCGTTTTTCAAAATAGCGATTACATCTTTAACCGTATCATCTGTGTTCGTTTTACGATTGTAGTAATACGCTCTAACATTCCAAACTAAGCTTAATCTAGATAGCAGCTTGCGATTTGAAGTAAAAATAAACACATCGCAATTTGGTCGTCCGCTCGCTATTTGATACGCCGTGTATCCCGTTTGCGTCATTGAAAGTATAGCCTTTGCTTTAATGGCTCTACTCATGGTTACAGTCGCAAAGCAAATCTCGTCTGAGTAAAAGGTCGGAGAATCTTCGTTTGGTTGTTGGATACGATAGTACACATCCCAGCCCAATTCTGTACTTCCAACGATTCTATGCACTGCTTCAACTGTTTTTATGGGATACTGCCCTATCGATGTTTCAGCACTTAGCATTACAGCATCAGCTCCGTCCATTACAGCGTTGGCAACATCGTTTGCCTCAGCTCGTGTTGGAGTTGGCGAAGTAATCATGCTTTCCATCATTTGGGTGGCTATAATTACGGGAGTTGCCGCGTCAATGCATTTGTTTACAATCTTCTTCTGAATCATCGGAACTTGCTCCATTGGCATTTCAACTCCTAAGTCACCGCGAGCAACCATAATTGCATCTGTTGCCTCAATTATAGAATCGATGTTATGCACTGCTTGCGGTTTTTCAATTTTTGCCACGATATGAGCATCGCTCTCATGTTTATTTAGGATGCTTCTTAGTTGGTCAATATCTTTCTTATCTCTAACAAAAGATAAAGCAACCCAATCGAATTCATTCTCGATAGCAAACATCAAGTCTTTCTTATCTTTTGGGGTAATACTATCAATCGATAATGCTGTCGAAGGAAGATTAAATCCTTTATTCGAACTCAAATTACCACCATTTATCACCTTAGCTTCGACCGTATGCTTATCTACTCGTTTAGTAAACTCCAATTCAAGTTTTCCATCATCGAGTAGTACCCTTTCCCCTAGTTTTACATCGCGAGCGAGGGTCGTATATTTTACATAGATTAGACCATCTTTACTAATAGTAGCTTGAGTGGTTAATGTTACTGTACTTCCTTCTTCAAGAACCATTAAGTTGTTTTCTACCTCTCCTATTCGAAGCTTTGGACCTTGCAAGTCGCCTAGAATGGCAACCGTTGTACCAAGTGCTTTATTTGCTTCTCGTATATTCTCAACAACCTGCTTATGAGTTTCGAGGTCTCCATGCGAAAAATTGATACGGCACACATCCACACCTGCCTTAATTAATTCTTTAAGGTTAGATACGCTAGAAGTTGCAGGCCCAATGGTCGCTACTATTTTCGTTTTACTGTAATTAATATTGTGCTTCTTCATAAAAGCTGACTGAAATTTAGAATCTCGTTTTGATTTGGTTCTTTGAGTGCAAAACAAATACTTACACCGCGAAGTTCACTCACTATTTCAATTATTTCATTGTTAATTTCTTCTTCACTGGCCGAACATAACAAATAATCGATGTTTTTATACGACTTATAAAAGTATCCATCGCTTCCTCTATTCTTGATTAAAAAACATGTATAATCATCATCTAGGAAGGTCATTCTATAAATTGCATGGTAGCTTGTTTTGTCATAGTTCTGAACGTCATCAACTCGCTTAACGCTCAAATCAGGGTTCGACAAAAGAAAGTAGGCCAATTTTGTTTCCTTTAGTGCACTCGATATCCCAAATATTGGGGGTACCTCTAAGGCTAATTCCTCTATAGTGAACAAAGACTGCATGTAATTGAATAAGTTTAATGCAAATTAATTTTGTCTTTTTTGACTAAAAAATAGTTCTTTGCACCACTTAACAAAAATTATTTAAATATGTCTGAAATAGCTGAAAAAGTAACATCAATCATCGTAGACAAACTTGGTGTAGAAGAATCTGAGGTAACAATTGATGCAAGCTTTACAAATGATTTAGGTGCTGACTCTTTAGATACAGTAGAACTAATCATGGAATTTGAAAAAGAATTTAACATTGCAATTCCTGATGAGCAAGCTGAGAAAATTGCTACTGTAGGAGATGCAGTTGATTATATCACTGGTAACGTAGGATAATTAACAGCCATGCAATTAAAGCGTGTAGTTGTAACTGGTATTGGAGCTCTTACTCCGATTGGCAATACTGCCAAGGAGTATTGGGACGCCCTAGAAAATGGAGTTAGCGGAGCTGCTCCTATTACTCATTTTGATGCTGAAAAGCACAAAACCCGATTTGCTTGTGAAGTAAAAGGTTTTGACGTAAAAGATTTTCTAGATCGAAAGGAAGCCCGTAAAATGGATCCTTTTACTCAGTATGCAATGGTAGTTGCCGATGAGGCAGTACTTGATTCTGGAATTACAGAAGCTGGTCTTCAACCTGAAGACGTAGGTGTAATTTGGGGTTCTGGTATTGGGGGACTATTCACGCTAGAAAAAGAAATGAAAGATTATTCCTTGGGGGACGGAACCCCAAGGTTTAATCCATTCTTTATACCGAAGATGATCGGTGACATCGCTCCAGGTTATATCTCTATCAAATACGGATTTAGAGGTCCTAACTTCGGAACAGTGTCTGCCTGTGCATCTTCCAATAACGCCATCGTTGATGCATTCAACTATATCCGATTAGGAATGGCGAAGGCCGTAGTAACAGGAGGTTCTGAAGCCTGCGTTACAACATCTGCTGTTGGTGGTTTTAACAGCATGAAGGCCCTATCTGAAAGAAACGACGATCCGCAAACCGCATCAAGACCATTCGATAAAGATAGAGATGGATTCGTACTTGGTGAAGGAGCTGCAGCTCTTGTTCTTGAAGAATATGAAACCGCTAAGGCTAGAGGAGCAAAAATTTATGGTGAAATCTTCGGTGGAGGTTTAACAGCCGATGCTCACCACATTACAGCACCACATCCAGAAGGATTAGGAGCAAAAAATGTAATGAAACTTGCTCTTAAAGACGCTCAACTTTCTCCAGAAGATATTGATTATGTAAATGTTCATGGAACTTCAACCCCACTTGGGGATGTTAGCGAAAGTATCGCTATCAAAGAAGTATTTGGAGAGCATGCATATGACATCAATATTAGCTCCACAAAATCAATGACCGGTCACCTTCTAGGAGCTGCCGGTGCAGTTGAAGCTTTAGCTTGTCTAATGGCTCTCAACAGAGGGGTAATTCCTCCAACAATTAATCACTTTACAGATGATGAAGGATTCGACCCAAAATTGAACTTCACATTTAACAAAGCACAAAAACGGGATATTAACTATGCTTTAAGCAATACCTTTGGTTTTGGCGGTCATAACGTGTCTGTAATCATGGGTAAGTGTAAATAGGTTGTGATCAAGCGAATCACAAAACTTTACTATTGCTCCTTTTCCCGTAACAAAGAACTTTATCGAAATTTATATCGGTTACTTGGATACTGTCCAAACAATATAAAGCTCTATAAACAAGCTTTCCTTCATAATTCTACATCGCAGCGCATTAAGGGCTTTAAAGCGAAGCACAATAATGAACGTCTTGAGTATCTTGGTGACGCAGTACTTGACTTAATCATTGCTGAGTTACTATTCAAAAAATTTCCTTTTCAAGGAGAAGGATTCCTGACGGAAATGCGGTCAAAAGCGGTAAGTCGTAAAAAGCTTTCGCAAATTGCATACGACATGGGAATCCATGAACATTTAGTTTTTGATAGCTCATTGCGTAAAAATAAAGCCGCTCTTCGTGGAATATCTGGAAACGCTTTAGAAGCGCTAATTGGCTCAATTTACTTAGATAAAGGCTATCGGTTCACCCGTAAATTTATTAAAACCAAAATTGTAATCCCTCACCTTGATTTTGAACACCTTAAAGATGTAACCGAAAACTTTAAGAGTTTACTCAACCAATACTCCCAAAAAGAAAAGAAACAACTCGAGTTTAAGGTGCTTGAAGAAAACGGCAATAACAAGCAAAAAATGTACACGATTGGCGTGTATATCGACGGTGAAGAAATCGCCACAGGTCGAGGAAAATCTAAAAAAGTCGCTGAACAAATAGCCAGTGAAAAAACATGCGAGCACCTCGGTCTCGTTTAGCTCCTATACAGGAAACTTCTCTTGAGCAATTTTCAATCTGCTCTCAATTTCATCAAGCCCGATTAACGCCAACATATCAAAAATTGGAGGACCACCAGCCTGGCCACTAACAACCCATCTTAACGGTTGCATTAATCTTCCTTTGTTTATCTCTTTAGCATCTGCATAAGCCTGTAAGTGATCTTCCATAGCTTGAGCTTCGTGCATATTGTTAGAAACTAATTCAGCGATATATCCTGAAATGTCATTACTTACATCCGCATTCCACTTTTTACGCTGAACTTTTTCGTCGTATGAAGCAGGTGCGTTAAAGAAGTAATCAGCTGCCGGTAGTAGGTCAGAAGCAAAGCTCACTTTCTCCTTCAATAGGTCAATTACCTGAAGAATATAATCGTCTGATTTTGCTTTATGTTTATCTTCAAAATCACCAGAAATCATTTCCAAAACTGATTCATTAGAGGCCTTCATCAAGTACTGATGGTTGAACCATTTGGCCTTATCCTGATCGAACTTAGCTCCACTTTTAGATACACGCTCCAAGCTAAATGCCTCAATAAGCTCTTCGATACTAAACATTTCGGTATTGTCAGACGGATGCCATCCTAATAAAGCTAACATATTAACTACTGCATCTGGCAAGTATCCACCTTCACGATAACCGCTTGAAACTTCTCCAGACTTTGGATCATTCCATTCAAGTGGAAATACTGGAAAGCCTAATCGGTCTCCATCTCGCTTGCTTAGCTTTCCTTTACCATCTGGCTTTAGAAGTAATGGCAAATGTGCAAACTCAGGCATGGTATCTTCCCACCCCAGGTATTTATAAAGCATTACATGCAACGGTGCAGATGGCAACCATTCTTCACCTCGGATTACATGGCTAATTTCCATCAAATGATCATCTACAATATTGGCTAGGTGATACGTCGGTAAACCATCAGTTTTAAGCAGTACTTTATCATCTAACTGGCTCGAGTTGAAAACAATCCATCCGCGTATAACATCGTGAAATCGAATCTCTTCATTACGCGGTATTTTAATTCTAATAACGAATGGTTCACCGGCATCCATGCGCTGTTTAACCTCGTCATCACTAAGCGTTAATGAATTCTTCATGCTCATTCTTGAAGTTGAATCGTACTTTGAAGACATATTGTTTGCTTCAAGTTTCTTACGCATTTCATCCAGTTCTTCAGCGGTATCAAAAGCGTAATATGCAAAACCATCTTTAACCAATTGGTGTGCATAGTCTGCATACAGATGCATTCTCTCACTTTGCTTATATGGACCAAAAGGCCCCTCTTTCTTTACTCCTTCATCATAATCGAGACCTAGCCACTCTAAACTCTCAATGATGTAATCCTCTGCTCCTTCAACAAATCTTTTTTGATCAGTATCCTCAATTCTCAACAAGAATTTACCTCCATGTTTCTTAGCGAAAAGGTAGTTGTATAAAGCCGTTCTTACACCACCAATGTGCAATGGCCCTGTAGGACTCGGTGCAAATCTCACTCTAACTGGTCTATTACTCATGATTATTCTATTTGGGCGGCAAAAATAGCCTGATTTCATTCAAATTCAGCCATAAAATTTAGATTGATATTCCCATTTTGGGATAAAAGCAAGAACCTATACATTTCGAATGATTGCAATTAACTCTCTGATTTGTTGATGTTTACGAACTACCTTGGAGCGTGGCATGTGAATTGACATTCTAAAATGAACTTATTACTTACGAGATGAAGATCTTTTATACATTAATTCTAATCTGTATCGGAACATTTGTTTTGGCTGAGACCACTAAAAAGGATTCAGAAGCAAGACCTGTTTCTTCTATTTCTAAGGCTAACAAATCATTTGAAGTTGGCGGATTAAAAGCCTGCACTGCAGAATTTGATACCGAGGTTGCTATTGTTGAGTTTAAGGAAGAAAAACAGGCTCAGATCAAACCTAAGGCCACAAATAACAAATAATCAGATTTTTTTAAGACCAGCTTTTGCTCGCTGCTCAATAGAGTCTTTGTACTCATTGTTGTTTTCGTAAGTCAAGGCTCTTTCGTAGTACAATTTAGCATTCTCGTCATCATCAATTTTTAAGTAGTGATCGCCTAGATATAAACAGGCATATGCTCCGTAATATTCATTGCTGTTTTTAGCTATTAACGTACATGCTTCATAAAACATGAGAGAAACTTTTTGCTTACCGAGTTTCTCATATATCCTCCCCTTTCGGTAACAATATTCCGCTTTTTCATTTTGCGAAGTGAAGCTCTTTGCACTTAAATCCTTCATCGCTTCTAACGCCTTTTTATAATAGCCCCCATCAAACAATAATCGGGCTTTAAGTAAACTGCGATTTGGATCGGGCTTTTTGCTAAAATTCTGTGCTTGTTTATCATCTTCATTTAGACTTATGCCCGAAGACAGCACCATTTTTTTGTAACGCTTGTACTCTTGTTTATTTCCGGCTAGAAGGTAGTACCAGCTCTGTTTCTGCAAACAGCTCTTTACATAGTTATTCCCTTTGAAGTGCTGTTCGTACTTATTCAGGTAGTTAATGGCGTCAACATCCATTCTGTTCAACTTGGCAACTCCTAAGAGATAATCAAGGAAGTAAAACGGATAATATGATTCACCTTGGGGTCTACTCTGAAGCACTTTGATAGCCGTCTCATTGCGATTCATCTTTAAAGCCATATTGCTTCTAAAAAAACAGCTCATCCCATTGGTTTGGTAGTCTTTTGTAACCTTTAGTGTTTCTGCCCAAGCATTCCCATATTGCTTAGCAACATGAAATAAAGCAAATGAGTAAACATAACCTGTTTCTTTGGCCAACAACTTCAGTTCTTCATCTTCTCCTTTGTAGTTTGAGAGATTGTGTAATAAGGCCAATCCTTCGCTTAAGTTTCCTTCTATTCCTAACAATCGAATTACCCAAACGTAGTTGTCGGGTACCGTACTCAGGTACACCTTAATAATGCCCCTTGACTTATTGTTTTGGATAAAGCTTGGAAATTTTTCATGATTCTCTTCAATCAGGTTATGGGCACTGTTTACTTCCCGTGCAGCTGAGTAAATATCACCAAACTTGGCCTTAATCATGGCTGAAAAAAAATGCACTTCAGATAGGGCAAACTTTTTATAGGGCACCGAATCAGGCAATTCAGCCAATTGAGCCAATACTTTAGCTTTTAACTCTTTGTAGTTGTCATAAACTGAATCTTCTTCAGATATAAAGGCCTCAAGCCAATAATTTTGGTGAAGAACAAAGTAAATCGCGGCATTTGACCCGTCTTCTTGCAACAAGGTATTTAACGAATCTCTTGCAGGAAATAATTGCAACTCTTGGCTCATTCTCTGAGCTTCAAGAATCTGATGATTATAGGTAAAGTGGGTTTCTCCGAATGAGAAACTCGCAATCAGAATAAGAAGTAAACCTGTTAAGAAGCGAGACGAATTATTTTCTTCTAACCGCTCTTCTTTTTGGTTTTGGTGCTTCTTCCACATCTTCTTTAATGCCTGCCATTCTTGAATCAATATTGATTCTTCCGCATGCCTCGCAAATTACAATTTTTTTAGATTGTCTAATGTCTGATTGTAATTGTGGTGGAATCTTAGCAAAGCAACCTCCGCAAGCTCCTCTTAAGATCGGAGCAACGGCAATACCGTTTCTGAAGTTATTTCTAATACGGTCATATGCTTTAATTAATTTTTCTTCAACACCTTTAGTAGCTTTAGCTCTTTCTTCACCAATCTGAGCTTCTTCTTTCTCAGTTTCTGCAGTAATTTCTTCAAGCTCTTTCTTTTTGTCTTCAAGATCTTTCTCACGCTCATCAAGTCTTCCTTGAACTTCGTTGATTAATTCATCTTTAAGACCAATTGATTTTTGCAATTCGCCAATTTTCTTTTCAGCTGCCTGAATAGTTAATTCTTGAATTTCAATTTCTTTATTCAATGCATCAAACTCTCTGTTGTTTTTTACATTGTTGAGCTGTGTGTTGTACTTTTTAATTAGCTCCTTAGAAGTTTTGATCTGCTCTTTGTTTGCAAAGATTTGCTCATTAAAGTGATCGATCTCCGTATTGAAGTTTGACAGTCTTGTATTTAAGCCAGCTAATTCATCTTCTAAATCTGCAACCTCCATAGGAAGCTCTCCTCGAACAGCTCTTAGTTGGTCTAGTCTAGAATCAATAGTTTGCAACTTGTACAGCTGCTCTAATTTTTGTGCGATTGTTTTTACTGCCATTTTTATCGAAAATATTTTACCGGGTTGGTCGTACCCTCCGTTTTAAGGACGGCAAAATTACTAAATTTTTTGGTCAAAATATCATATAAAAGGTCTATTGTATATTTTTCACTTTCGTAATGACCAATGTCGCATATCATTATTGCATTTTCTGCATCAAAATACTGGTGATATTTGAAGTCGGAAGTAACAAAAGCATCTGCACCTGCAGACTTTGCTTTGTTCAATAAAAATTGGCCAGATCCTCCACAAATGGCTACCTTTTTTATGCTTGAGCTGAACGGTGTATACTTAATTACATCTAACTCCATTCTTGACTTCAGATGAGTTAAAAATGCATTCGCATCCAGTTCATTCTCAAGTTCACCAATCAGTCCACTTCCAATTTCTTTATCGCCATTTAATGTCGGATAGATTTCGTATGCTACTTCCTCATAAGGATGTGAACCTATAAGTGCCTTAACCGCAGCTGATCTCTGATAGTCTCTCAATATAACCTCAACTTTGGCTTCCTTCTCATAATGCCTTTGTCCTTTTACTCCCATTGTCGGGTTGCTCAAATCATTTCCTTTATAGCTTCCTTCACCTTCAACGGCAAAAGAACACTCAGAATAATTTCCAATGTGCCCGGCTCCTGCTGCAAACAAAGCATCCATAACATCGGCCTTCTTGTCTACCGGAACGTAACTCACTAGCTTTAATAAATTCCCCGACTTAGGAGCTAAAATTCTCATGTTGTTGAGTGAAAGTATCTGGCCTATCTTCTGATTCACTCCATTATGATAAACATTATCTAAATTGGTATGAATAGCGTAAATTGCTATATCATTTTTTATCGCCTGTTGAACTGTTCTTTGGACATAATCGCTGCCATTAAATCGTTTCAACCCGCTAAAAACTATGGGATGATGCGCTACAATCACATTGCAACTCTTTCGCTTGGCTTCTTCAATGGTCGATTCAATGCAATCTAACCCAATCAATACTCCCTGAATAGAAGTATTCGGGTCACCGACTATTAGTCCACTGTTATCATAACTTTCCTGTAAGCTTGGTGGTGCAATTGTCTCAAGATGGTTAACTAGATCCGCTATCAGCATATGCAATTTTATGAATAATTGTGCGTTTCAGTGACAAACTCGCAAGCAATTCCATTTCTTTGCATCCAGTGATCCGCCTTCTGAGATACATTTTGTTTCCATTTTCCATATTGTACTGGGCCATTACTACGGTGCGAAACACTTTGTTTGATATAGGATTACTCAAATCAACCCCATTTGCTGTACCTATAATTTCTGTCGGCAATATATCTGTTGGAGGAACTGGCAAGACCCCAATGATTGAATATTTAATTCGTCATTTAACCTCTGAATACACTATTGCTGTTCTTAGCCGTGGGTATGGAAGAAAATCAAAAGGGTTTAGATGGGTTTTGACAAACGACAACGTCTCAGCAACTGGCGATGAACCGCTACAGATCAAGTCAAAATTCAATGATATTCTCGTTGCTGTTTGCGAAAATCGTGTTGACGGGGTTAAGCAAATGCTTTCGGAACACCCTGACATTAACCTTATTCTTCTTGACGATGCTTTTCAACACCGCTCAATAAGCCCTTCATTACAAATTCTGCTAACACCTTATAGCAAACCGTTTTATAACGATTGGATTCTTCCTGTTGGGAATCTTCGTGAATCTCGGCGTGGAGTACAACGCGCTGATGCACTCATATACACCAAGTGTCCGGAACACTTTAAGGATAAAAGATCTTTTGACAAACCAACGTTTTACAGCCAAATTCAATACAGCAATGTGAATATTAATGGCCCTATTTACGGATTTAGCGGTTTGGCAAATAATGGGGTATTTCAGCACTATTTAAATGCACACTATTCCCTTGCAGGATTTAAATCTTTTCCTGACCACTATGCATTCACAAATTCGGACATCGAAGCATTAGTCAAGCTTGCTGAAAACTGTACCTTGGTTTGTACGGAAAAAGACTGGACTAAGATTAAAGAATTTTCTAGTGCAAAAGCAATCCAACATATAAAAATCACTAATATTATACTCGGTGAACGCAGCCTAATTCCCTGGATAAAAGAGCAAATAAATCATGAAAGCTAAGAAACACTTCGGACAACATTTTTTAACCAGTGATGCTACCGCCCAGAAGATAGTTGACGGCTTAGGTCAGATTAAAGAACTTGACGTACTCGAAATTGGTCCTGGAATGGGAATCATTACCCAATTTATGGTCAACAATGCTAAATCGTTTAAAGCTGTTGAAATTGATCCAGAAGCACAAAATTTCTTAGAACAAAAGTTTGCAGGGATTGAACTCATAAAAGCAGACTTCTTAAAGGTGGATTTGACTCATTATTTCACCAATCAATTCAGTTTAATTGGAAATTTCCCGTACAATATTTCATCACAAATTGTATTCAAAATAATTGAGTATCATGAGCTTATTCCGAATTGGGTGGGAATGTTTCAACTTGAAATGGGTGAGCGACTTTTTGCCCAACCCAAAGACAAAAAAGCATACGGTATTTTGAGTGTTCTTCTTCCGTTTTACTACAAGGTTGAAAAAATGATGGTTCTGCCTCCTGGAGCTTTTAACCCTCCCCCAAAAGTTAACAGCATCGTTTTAAAAGCAAAACGCGTTGATTACCAAATGAAGTGTGACCCCGTCTTCCTTAAAAAGGTTGTAAAGACCGCTTTTGGCCAGCGTCGTAAAACATTGTCTAACAGTTTATCAAGTATTGTTCCTAAGGCTACCATTAATAAACATCAATTTGCTAACTTGCGACCTGAAAATTTAACCCATCTTCAGTTTGAAGAGCTAAGTTTGTTTTTAGAAGAGCATGTCGGCAATTGAAGTAAACAAAGAGTTTATAGAGGAATTAATTAGTTTAATTGAATCTCAAGAAAGTGAGGAGCTTACGCAGATAGCGGAAAAGCTATTCCCTCAAGATATTGCCGAAATTTTTGATGACCTCAATCTAGATCAAGCCGTTTACTTGGCTTCTCTTCTTGATGATCAAAAAAGAGTGGATGTTTTAATTGAGCTTGAACCCGAGGTAAAACTTAAATTCCTTAGAGGCTATTCAAGCGACGACATTGCAAATACATTCTTTTTGCTTATGAATTCAGATGATGCAGCAGATATCTTGAATTCAATCGAATCGTCTAAAAGCAAGGAAATTCTTCGAAAAATAAGCGATAAAGAGCATAGCAAGAATATCGCCTCGCTGCTGAAATTTCCTGAAAATACAGCAGGTGCATTGATGGCCAAAGAGCTTATAAAAGTTAAGCTTGACTGGACCGTAAAACAGTGTACCGACGAAATTAGAAAACAAGCAGAAGACGTATCAAATGTATTTGCCGCTTATGTGGTAGATGATTATGACGAATTAGTAGGTTGGGTCTCGCTAAAAAAGATTTTGCTCTCTAACGAGCGCACAAAGGTTGAGACCATATTTAACGAAAACGTTATTCATGAAAACACCTATGCATCAGGAGAAGAGGTTGCTGCTACCATGCAGAAATACGATTTGGTTACATTGCCTATTGTTGATGCCTTTAATCGATTGGTCGGAATAATAACTTTTGATGACGTTCTTGATTATGTAAAAGACGAGGCTGAAAAAGACTACCAAATGCTTTCAGGTATTTCTGAGAGTGTTGAAAGTACAGACAGCGTTTGGCTTAATACACGTGCTCGATTGCCTTGGCTAGTTGTTGGATTGGCCGGAGGAATTGCCAGTTCGTTGGTAATTGGCAATTTTGAAGCAGATTTATCTAAAAATGTACAACTTGCTTTATTTATGCCATTGATTATGGCGATGGCCGGAAATGTAGGAGTACAATCTTCATCTATAATGGTTCAGGGATTGGCAAACAACTCCATTGATAGTGGTAAGATCTGGTCGAAGCTGAGTAAAGAACTATTTGTTGCTTTATTAAACGGATTGGTTTGTTCGATGCTACTTTTATCCTACGGCTTTGTTTCTGGCAACTCAAAAGAAATTATGGCTACTGTAAGTTTAGCACTGCTATCTGTGATTCTTTTAGCCGCGATAGTCGGAACTATCGTCCCTCTGATTCTTGACCGATTAAAAATTGATGCAGCAATTGCAACAGGACCATTTATCACCACAAGTAATGACCTACTAGGACTTTTTCTTTACTTCCTGATAGGCAATATGCTTCTAGGGTAACGAATTCACCCTTTGACAATTTCAAAAAATTTGGATTAAAAAATTACTTCTTAACAGTCATCTTCTTAGTCAACTTTTCACCATCGGCTTCGAGTGTGTAGAAGTAAATACCTTCAGGATAGTTGGTAACATCCAGCTCAAATGTTCCTGAAGTTGTTAAGGTTTTGATCTCAAGCGTTTTCCCTAAAACATTAGAAATTGTAAGGGTTGCCTGAGGAGAAGTGAATTCAACATTTACGTAAGTTTTTTCCTTAGCAGGATTAGGATAATTCTGCCCGAGGTCAGTATCTCCAGTCGCAAACGCCATTAAACTGGCGAAAACAAAAATGAACGCTATGTAAAAAACCTTTTTCACGTAATGTATATACAAAAGTAGTGAAAATATTGTGCCATTGTCAGATTTATATAAAAAAAACAAAATATGACAATAAAAGTGTTTTCAAATTCGTACACTTATATTACACTACTATACACTTAGACGCATAAACCCTCTGTTTAGTTGCAGTCGACTCGGAAAATTATTCTTGAACAAGGCTCCAGTGCCTAATCCTTGAGGTGTTTCAACGGGGTATTGGCTCACCCATTGGGCAATTGCATTTAGCCCAATATTTCCCTCTAGTGCAGAAGTAGCCCACCATCCAACACCCTCATTATTTGCGAGTTGCACCCATTGATCTGATAATACAAGGCCACCTAGCAAATTTGGTTTTAAAATGATGTACTGCGGTTTGAGGTGTCTTAATAGTTGAAATCCGTAACGATGAACATCTACCCCAATTAATTCTTCATCTAAAGCGATATCAATTGGCTTTTTGTGACACAATTCTTCCATAGTATCCCATTGATCTTTGGCTATAGGTTGCTCAATGCTATGAATTTCAAATCGTTTTAGTTCATTTAATTGCTCAATAGCCTCATCGGGTTTAAAAGCTCCATTGGCATCAAGTCTTAAAGTTATTTTAAAAGCAGAAAAGCCTTTTCTTATTCTTTCAAGCATTTTGCACTCTTCGTCAAAATCTTGTGCTCCAACCTTGAATTTAATTGTTGTATAACCCTGCTCGATCTTACTTAGTGCAGATTCGTACATGTTATCGCACGTATCCATCCAGACCAAACCATTAATTGGAATATCCTGGTCTCCTCTAGTGAATGGAGTGTTATACAAGATTTCAGAATCTTCAGATCGTAAGCTTAACAGTGCAGTTTCTAATCCAAAGCGAATACTTGGCAATTGATTCAGGTCAACCTGTTCTAACTTTCCCGTTTCACAGAATTTGGCCAATCGATCTTCTAAAACCTGCTCATAATCATCACGGTCATCAATACTTAAAAGTGCAAGAGGAGCTGCCTCTCCGAAGCCTGATTTTCCGGTAATTGGGTCAATAATTTCAATGCGAAAAACATCCCTTTTTCGAAACTCGTTTCGCGATGTTTTAGCTGGAATAATGAACTCGAGTTCGTGTTTTTCTAATTGAAATTGATACACGCTATTTAGATTGGAATGATAAAAATGATTGCAACGGCTAAGCTACCCAATGACAAGGTCTTCAATTGCTTGTTGTATTCGTCGGCCGTTTCAGCTTTTTGCAAGGCTCTTAGATGAAAATATCCGAGAGCAATAAGAACAAGTGGAGCTAAGCTTATATAACCCGTTTCAAAGTGATAAATTATGAAAGCAAGAGCAGCACTAACCAATAAAATAAGCTGGTATAAGAATGCCCCACTTTTACCCAATTTCGCAGCGATGGTTATTTTGTTAGTTAAGACATCTTTATCCAAATCTCTCATGTTGTTTACATTCAACACTCCAACACACAAACACCCGTAAGCAATGGCTGGAAACCATTGGTACATGGTTATTTCTGGCTCAAATAAAAAAGCTGTTCCTAGCACTCCAAGGAGTCCAAAGAAAAGGAATACAAATAGGTCTCCTAACCCATGATATCCATAGGCTTTTTTGCCGACGGTATAACCAATGGCAGCAAAAATGGATGCGATGCCTAGTCCTAAGAAAGTGAACCACAGTTTCCAATTCGTGTCAAATGATAAATGCAAAAGATAAACACCAGATGCCAAACACATCAATATAAAAACTACAATTGCGATTAGCATGGCTCTAGGAGAAATGTTTCCTCCTGCCAGTTGTCGGTCTTTTCTGTGTTTGTCTGTTCCTTTTTTGAAGTCGCCATAATCATTTGCCAAGTTGCTTAAAATTTGGAGTAAGATGGCAGTTATCGAGGCAAAAAGAAATATTTCAAATTCAAAAGAAAGCTTATTCAAGCTACTTCCAATTATGATAGCTCCTAATGCAAGCGGAAGTGTTTTGAGCCTAAAAGCGGCAATCCAATGTTTCATTCGATACAAATATATTGCTCAAATGCAATGATTTTTACACCAGAATGGCGAAAGAATTAAATCTGTGGTCGCTTACGACTTTTCCCAAATGTTATTGCTTGTATCGGTGTCTGCGGTTTCAAGATTTGGATCTAGCGTAATCTTCTTAACTGCTTGATCTGTTATGATAATCTTACTTACCTGATCTTCCATTTTCCAAATTTCAGCTGGAATTCGAATTTCTTCCGAAGTGCCATCAGCATAATCTAGTTTAAAGATTACGGGCATGGTTAGTCCTCCAAGATTTTTCAAGTCGATTTGATAGAAATAAGAATCTTCACTCATCTTGTTTTTTCTTGAATCTGCCATTACAAACTGCTTAACTTTATCATAAGCCATTGCTGGATTCTTTGCGTTATAGATGCTGTGCAAGATTGGATCGAATTCTCCATTCTTATGCTGTTTCTTGACCATCTTCTCGGCTTTTTTAGCACTTGCTTTATCTGAAGGCCTATTCAGATTTATACGGTACTCCTTAACAGAGGTCATTGCTATATCACAATGATCTGTAGTATAAAACCAGCCCCTCCAAAACCAATCAAGGTCTACCGCACTTGCATCTTCCATTGTTCTAAAGAAATCTGCAGGACTAGGGTGCTTGAACATCCAGCGATTTGCATAAGTCTTAAATGCATAATCGAAAAGTTCTGGCCCCATGATAGTTTCTCTTAAAATATTTAAACCTGTACATGGTTTACCATAGGCATTGTTACCGAACTGATAAATGCTTTCTGAATTGGTCATAATAGGCGAGATATAGCGCTTATCGCCTGACATATATGGAACAATCTTGTGAGCTGGACCTCTTTGACTGGGGAATGCTTTACCCGTTTCATCCGTCCATGCTTTTTCTGTTTGATATTGCAAAAAGGTGTTTAGCCCTTCATCCATCCACGTCCATTGACGTTCATCAGAGTTAATGATCATGGGAAAGAAGTTGTGTCCCACTTCGTGAATAATCACTAGAATTGTTCTGTATTTAACGTCATCTGAGAAAGTACCATCTTTTTTTGTTCTTCCTCCATTGAAACAAATCATAGGATACTCCATTCCTATACTTTTAGCGTTTACGGAGTATGCAACGGGATATGGATAGTCGAATGTAAATTTAGAATACGTTTGAAGCGTAAGAACAACTGCTTTTGTGCTATACTTCTCCCACATCGGGTTTCCTTCTTTAGGATAAAGCGACATTGCCATTACCGTTCTATCTCCGAACTTTACACCTTGAGCATCCCAAATAAATTTTCGAGAAGCAGACCATCCAAAGTCACGGACATTTTGTGCTTTAAAATGCCAAGTTTTATTTTCTTTACTTCTAGAAGACTCATTCTTAGTAGCTTCTTCTTGCGTTACAATAACAACCGGTTTATCTGCTGTTTCGGCTTGTTTTAGTCTTTCAATTTGAGTCGCCGTTAGCACTTCTGACTTATTTTGAATTTCACCAGTAGCACCTACAATCATATCAGACGGAACAGTTAATTTTACATCGTAGTCCCCAAAAGGTAGCGTAAACTCTCCACGCCCTAAAAACTGTTTATTTTGCCATCCTTCAACATCACTATACACCGCCATTCTTGGGAAGAATTGTGCAATGGTATAGAGATAGTTCTCATCTTCAGCAAAGTATTCATAGCCGCTTCTACCGCCAATCTCCATACGGTTATTGATGTTGTACCACCATTTAATATTCAGCTCAATCTTCTCACTTGGTTTGAGTGGAGATTCCAATTTAACCAACATCATCGTGTGGTTCACTTCGATATCAAAATCTGAACCATCAGCTTTTTGAACATACTCGATATTAAATCCACCCGGAAACTCATGAAATAAATTCTTGTATTCGTATAGACTCATTCCATCGTCGATTTTACCGGTTTGAATTTTGTAAGTCTGAGACTCAGGATTTCTCATGTTTTGATCAAGTTGAATCCATAGGTACTCAAGATGGTCAGGTGAATTATTGGTATAGGTAATATTTTCGGTACCTCTAACAATCTGATTTTCATCATCAAGCTCTATATTCATTACATAATCAGCCTTCTGCTGCCAATACAAATGTCCAGGAGCACCACTAGCTGTACGATACACATTGGGTGTAGGTAATTCTTGGCCAAGCTGCCTAAACTTATTATGATTGGTGTTTTGGGCTAATGACAGTTGAAAACATGCCGCTAAAGCGAGAAGGGTTAAGGTTGGTTTCTTCATGAGCTAAAAAATAAAGTCAACAAAGAAAGGTAAATCCTTAATTTTGAAAAGTGGTATTGGACATAATTGCAGTTTTCATCTATCTATTGGCTCCTCAACATGACTTTCACACATCGTGGATGACTATGACATTGGATGAGAATAAAAAACAGTTCGAAGTAGAATGGCGAACGGATACAGAACATTTAGAAGCCGTGTTAAGCGAGAGGGCGAACGAAGAAGTACATCTATCTGATTCGTCTACTAACGACTTGCTAATTTTATTATACATCAGCGAAAACCTTGATATTAAATTCAACGGTAAAAAACAGCGTATTGGTGTTGCAACTGTTGAAGTTAATTTCAGCGAAACGATCGTTCACCTGAAACCGATAAAGTGTCGCCGCAAGCTTAAAGACATTGAAATTGGAAATACCTTATTGATAGATTCATTCCCCAACCAATCAAATATGGTTCAAATCAACTTCAAAGGCAAAATGTACAGCATGCTTTTCAATGAAACCAATAAATTGGATAAGATAACATTCGGCAATTCTTAATTCCGATTTCAGTGCATACTTTTGTTCGATGCCTTTTAAAATCCATTCTCCATTTAAACCAACCGGTGATCAACCTCAAGCGATAAAACAACTTGTTTCTGGAGTGAATGAAGGCATACCTGCACAAACCCTTCTTGGTGTGACGGGATCGGGCAAGACTTTTACGATGGCCAACGTGATAGAACAGGTTCAAAAACCAACCATCATTGTGAGCCACAACAAAACTTTGGTAGCTCAGCTATATGGCGAGTTTAAACACTTTTTTCCTGAAAATTCGGTGCAGTACTTTGTATCGTATTACGATTATTATCAGCCTGAGGCATTTATACCAACAACCAACACGTACATCGAGAAGGATCTTAATATCAATGAAGAAATTGAAAAGATGCGACTGCAAACCACTTCAGCTTTGCTTAGTGGTCGTCGAGACGTAATTGTTGTTGCTTCGGTTTCTTGCATTTATGGTGCAGGTAATCCTAGCGACTATGAGAACAGTATCATTCGATTGGAACGAGGACAAATTTTAGCTCGAAACACCTTGCTATATGCTTTAGTTGACTCGCTCTATTCAAGAACTACTGCTGACTTCAAACGCGGTACATTTCGCGTAAAAGGTGACACGGTTGATATTTACCTTGCTTACGACGACGTTGCTTTAAGGGTTAGTTTTTTTGGTAACGAAATTGAGGAGTTGGAATTCATCGATCCAATGTCTGGCAAGCGAATTGAAACCTTAGAACATGCTGCAATATTTCCTGCACAACTTTTCGTAACGCCAAAAGAGAGATTGAGGAAAGCGATATCATCGATTCAAGACGATATGGTTAAACAAGTCGATTATTTCAAAGAAGTTCAAAAGTATCTTGAAGCCAAACGACTTCAGGAACGTACTGAATTTGATATGGAAATGATGCGTGAATTGGGTTACTGCAGTGGAATAGAAAATTACAGTCGCTATATGGACGGCAGAAAACCGGGTCAGCGACCATTTTGCCTGCTCGATTATTTTCCTGATGATTACCTGATGATTGTTGATGAAAGTCATGTTACAATCCCACAGGTAAGAGCCATGTATGGTGGTGATCGAAGTCGAAAAATTAACTTGGTAGACTATGGATTTAGATTATCAGCAGCCCTAGATAACAGACCATTAAAATTTGAAGAATTCACAGAAATTACTAATCAAGTGGTTTATGTAAGTGCGACTCCTGCCGATTACGAAATTCAAGAAAGTGAAGGTGTAATCGTTGAGCAACTTATCCGTCCTACAGGATTATTAGACCCAATAATCGAAGTGAAGCCTTGTGGCACTCAGGTTGACGACCTTCTTGAACAGATTGATGAACGTGTTAAAATGGGTGATCGCGTCTTGGTCACAACCCTAACCAAAAGAATGGCTGAAGAGCTTGACAAATACGTTCGAAACTTGGGAATTTCATCTACTTATATTCACTCAGAGGTTAAAACTTTGGATCGGGTTGAAATACTCGATCGATTGCGTCATGGAGACATTGATGTGCTTATCGGAGTAAACCTTTTAAGAGAAGGCCTAGACTTACCAGAAGTAAGTTTGGTTGCTATTTTAGACGCCGATAAAGAAGGCTTTTTAAGAAGTGAAAGAAGCTTGGTTCAGACGGTTGGTAGAGCAGCTAGAAATGTAAACGGCAAAGTAATCATGTATGCTGATAAAATCACAGAAAGCATGCGTGTGACGATTGAAGAAACTGAAAGGCGAAGAATGCTTCAGCTCAAATACAATGAAGAACATGGTATTGTGCCTCAGACCATTATACGTGATAAAACATCAGTCTTTAATACCGGAGATAAATCTGCTCTTGAAAAAGTAACAAACCCATATGAATCTGAATCGGCTATGAACATTGCAGCTGATCCAATAGTGGAAATGATGAGCAAGGATGGCATTAAAAAGGCGATCGAGGCTACAAAAAAACGAATGCTTCAAGCTGCAAAAGATATGGACTTTATGGAGGCTGCTCGATTGCGTGATGAAATGAATGAACTTGAAACTAAATTAAAAGACTTATGATAAAAAAGATATTAGCCCTACTTCCATTTTTTATAATGGGTTGTGGAGTACAAAATGTTTCGTATCAAACCGGCACCTCTGAAACTCAGCTGGTTCTTCCAGAAACGAATAAACAAATCGCAATACTTAACCGTATTTCTCCGCCGATTACACAACAAGATGTGAATGGCTATGTTATTCCAAATACCCCTTTTGCGATAAATGGAGCAATTTCTGGTGTGCAATCTGAGATTAGAAGACGAAGATACTTTAGTGCTTATACTAGACAGTTTAACATGCAACGTGCCAATGGCAGATTTCATGACTCATTAACCGCAGGTGACCTTCAAGGTTTGCCTAACAATCCGGGGTTAGCCATTTCGCTTGAGATGTGGGATCAACAAATTCGAGATAATTACACGATTGAAATCAGAAAAGAACGTATTGCCGATAGAGTGTTTAAAGAAGTAGATTATTACGTTGGGCGGAGATCAATCGACATCACTATGGGGTGGAGATTGTATGAGGTTGCAACAGGGAGAGTTTTGGATGAGGAAGTGTACACAGACAATTATTTCTATGAAGGAGAAGCACTTTCAAGAATGGCGGCAACCCAACTGCTTGAAAACAATTTCAGAAGAGAAATGAACAACCTAGGAGCTAAATATGGAAGAATGTATGCTGCAAAAGTTTCTCCAATTAATTATTACACCACTCGTGAGCTCTACATTTCAGGAAATACATTCCTTGAAAAAGGTATTGTTCTTGTTCGAGACGACAACTGGGATGAGGCCGAAGAACAATGGCTTAAAGGAATTAAACGCGAAAAGAAACGTAAAAAGCTGGCTAAATTATATCACAATTTGGCAGTAGCATCTGAAAGAAAAGGCGATAGCGAACAGGCTAAGGAATATGCACGTTTGGCCGCAAATCAGCATCCAATCGGAGCCAAGACCCAAAGTATTATAGGTTACTAAAAAAGGGCGACCAAAGCCGCCCTTCTAAATATTTAATTTTTCGAAATATTATTTAACCAATTCTGTTAAGCTTAGCTCAAGAGCTTTCTTACTTAATCCTGTATGTTTAGGATTGAACTGGTGTAGTTTTAACATTTGCCTATGAATAGTTTCTGTTGAATCTTTTAGAATCGAAACGTCTTCAACTTCTGCATTTTCTGACATAAGATAACCAAAGGTTCTTGCCATTCCGCAGTTCGCTACGAAATCTGGAATTACTGCGATGTTGTCGTCAGCGTACATCGAAATTGGTCCCATAAAGATTTCTTGGTCAGCAAACGGAACATTTGCTCCACAGCTAATAACTTCTGCTTGACCGTCGATGAGTTGATCAACTTGTTCTTTTGTAACTAAACGTGATCCAGCACCAGGAACAAAAATCTCTGCACCTAGGCTCCAAATCTTCTCGTTGGCTTCTTCAAAACTCAAGGCTGCATCACCTAGAGCTTCTAGGTTTAATGAATTTCCATTTCTGTTGATGAACATTTCAGTTATCTCTGCTTCTCCATAACCTTCCATGTTGATTACTCCACCAACTCTATCGATAATTCCGATAATCTTAACGCCATGCTTCGCAAGGTAGAATGCCGCCGCTGCTGAAACGTTACCCCATCCTTGAATAATGGCTCTTTTTCCTGGAAGAATTCCTCCCCAGATATCATAGTAATGACGAATAGCTTCTGTTACTCCCCATCCTGTGATCATATCTGATATGGTATATCGCTTTGAAATATTTGGCGTGAATCTTTCATCCACAATCGGTAAAAGAACCCCAGTCTGTAAACGGGTAATTGCTTGAAGCTTATCAACTTTCGAGTATTCGGTGAAGTAACCGTTTACAACTCCTTCCTGAGGGTGAAGAACACCAAGGTCAGAAGTATAAGGGATAACTTCAGCATATTGGTCAACATTCATATCACCTCCAGTTCCGTAGTAATTTCTAAGAAGTGGAGCCACAGCTTTGTACCATCTTCTTAGTACACCTTCTTTACGTGGGTCAGAGGGGTCGAAATTAATTCCTGATTTTGCTCCGCCTATAGCAGGTCCTGCCACAGTAAATTTAATTTCCATTGTTTTAGCAAGCGATTCAACTTCTCGCTTATCTAAGCCTTTTCTCATTCTCGTACCACCTCCGGCAGCACCATTACGAAGAGAGTTAATTACAACCCATCCTTCTGCTTCTGTTTCTGAGTCTTTCCACTCAAAAACAATTTCAGGTTGTTTGTTTTCGAATTTTTTAAGGAGTTTTTCCATTATTTCAGTTTAGAAAAGTCGCCATAAAGAGAACCAGAAACCGTGTCGCTGGTTGCACCTGTGGCGATTGATAATACATTAATTTTATTTTGAACCCGAAGCATTCCTAGCAGAGCAAATGCCAATGCTTCTTTGTAGTTTACTACCATTTCATCAGGCACCACAATTTCTGCTTCCGTGTGGCTTCTTAGGTGCGATATCAACGTTTTGTTGAATGCTCCTCCTCCAGTAACCAATACACGTCTTCCACTTGCATCTTCGCTTGACAGGTCTTCAATGTTATTTCCGATTTGTTGAGCAATATGATCAACAAGGGTTTTCATTTTATCTTCTTTTTTAGCAACACTGCTTCTTACATTTTGCCAGAAGTTTGAGCTAATCCACTCCCGCCCAAGAGACTTTGGTGGTTCATATTCATAATACTCAATGTTATTTAGGTCAGATAGTAAGTCGTAATCAATGTTACCTCTTTCTGCGATAGCTCCATCTTCATCATACTCCTTATCGAACTCTCTTGCAATTCTGTTTAAAACAATGTTACAAGGGCAAACGTCATATGCAATTCTATTGCCGTTTATGTTGGTCGAGATATTGGCAAATCCACCTAGGTTAAGGCACATATCAAACTCACCAAACATGTATTGGTCAGCAACTCCGACAAGTGGTGCACCTTCTCCACCTAGAACGACATCCAAAGCTCTAAAGTTTGTAACAGTAGGAATTCCTGTATACGCATAGATGCTATTTCCATCTCCTACTTGAACAGTAATGTTGTTGTCGGGTTGATGAAACACCGTGTGTCCGTGAGACGCAATTAAATCTGCCTCTAAGCTATTTTCATTTAAAAACTTTTTTATCTCTTGGCCTATAAACTGTCCATAGAATCTGTCGGTTTTGTGAAATACCAACGAATTTTGATGTCTAAGTTTAGATAGTCTAAGCCTCCATTTTTCTCCATAGCTAACCGTAGTAGCCTTGTTTATGGTGTAATCCCACTTGCCTAACTCGAGCTCTTCAAGAGTTACGTGAGCAATGTCTAAACCATCCATAGAAGTTCCAGACATAACACCAATTATGTTATACTTTCTCATGATTATTTTCAATTAGTTGTTAAAAACACCTCCCCTCTAATTCTATATTAGAAATCCACGACAAAATTAGAATTTCTGTACCGAACTGCAAGTACGGAAGTCATTTATTAACCCATATTGACATTAGCAAATTTCAAAGCGTAATAAATTGCACAATATAATAGCTTTGCAAGATGAGAGTTTTACCGCTAATAGCTGTGGTTTGTTTCACGCTGACCAGTGCTTTGGGGCAAGATAATGAACACAGAGATTTGAAAGATCGATTTAGCTACGGTCTAACACCTAAGCTAAACGTTCCTACAATTTCAAGTGGAGATAAGTTTGGTGCTATTGGCTACGAATTAGATTTGTTTTCGACCATTGATCTTCACCATTCTCCATACAAAATATTTAGCAGTTTAGGTTACGCTCGATACGGATACGAGTCGGATCCATTTCGATACAATACTGATAATGTGAACCTACTTCTCGGACTGGGTTTAACATCAGAAAAACTCGGTTACAGCAACATTATTATTGGCTACAAACCTAGTTTTACCTTATACGCAACATCGAATTTTTTGGGCTTAAAAAATCCAGCAGGACCCAATTTTGAAGACATTACTAAAACATTGGATAACCGTTTTTCCAGCGGAGTTTATACTGCCTTCCGATTTAATCTGAACGATAAGTCTGCTTTAGAAATTGGATACACTTACTTTCTAAATCAGGATGAAATTGGTGGAGTTCTCGACGCCCAGCCTCACAACCTTTCGCTTGGTTTAAATATTAACCTGGGAAAGCGATGGGATTATAGCAACAAATACGATGTATGCTACCCTACTTTGTCTGCGTTACAGCATGATACCTTGTATTTTATCAATCGAACGTGTGAAGGCAAATTATCTAATGATCAGTTGGATTCAATGTTAAGCGAGAACTATAAATTTTCAAATTTCAAAGTGCTTGAAGATGCTGAAATAGCAGAGGTACAAAAACGAGGAGATGCTATTCATTTTGCCGTAATTGGCCGGTATTATGCCAGCGAAGGAGATCCAGAAACCACTGGAATTTATTTATTGGATAGCAAAGGAGACATTACCGAAACACCCTATCCTTTTTATACTTTCATCGACACTCCTTTGGTGCTCGATCATTGCTTTGGTTCTATGGCTAATATTCAACGGGTGATTCAAAAGTTCAATTCTAGAATGTTTCTCACTCTAGAAAATTCTACACCAATCAGTTCAGGAGTAGAAAATTAGTATTCATCGAAACTAAATACTAGTCCTAACCGAACAACGTTATATTTGGGCGATGAAAAAATTTACTTTCCTTTTAATAGGATTATTAACGGCCTTTGGACTCCAAGCTCAGCACACTCATATTGACCTAGAAAATGACGTCGACAGCGTCTCATATGCCATCGGAATGAACATAGCAAGCAGCATGAAATCTGGCGGTATTGACAGTCTAAATTTTGAAGCGTTTGTGCAAGCAGTACAAGATGTTATGATAGAGAACCACGCCATGATGGATGCGGCTAACGCTAACATGATTGTTCAAAATTTTGTTAAGAAAAAGCAAGAAGAAGCGGCAAAGGATGCAATTCAGGTTGGAATTGATTTTTTAGCAGAGAATGCCAAAAATAAAGATGTTCATGTTACTCCAAGTGGGCTGCAATACAAGGTAATTCGCCAAGGAGATGGCCCTATTCCTACACTTACATCGAATGTAACAACCCACTATCACGGTACATTGCTGAATGGAAAGGTATTTGATAGCAGCTACGAAAAAGGGAAGCCCTTAAACTTTAATGTTACTGGCGTTATCAAGGGTTGGACCGAAGCGCTACAAATGATGCCGGTAGGATCAAAATGGATATTATACATCCCACAAGATTTGGCCTATGGCAGTCGTGCTATGGGACCAAAAATCCCTCCTTATTCAACTTTGATCTTTGAGATTGAATTGTTGTCGATTAATTAGATTGATCACTGATTAGATTTCGGATCAATACTTGATCCATTGAAGATATATATTGCTTTATATCTTCATAGTTCACAAACATCATATCCGCTGCGTCTGAAGAAAAATTCGGAATAGTTAGACTGAATATATGTCTTTTATCTTGCTTAAAATACTGGACTGAATCAATAGTTCGAATATCGATTTTTTGACGTACGGTCATCATTACTATATCATAAGGGTCCTCAGGAAAGTCTGGGTTACTCACAGGATACACCTCCTCATACGTTAAGACAAGATCCAAGTTTTTATGCACGTTGAGAAGGCTTGCGTCCTTAAAAAAATCTCCAGTGTTTTCATAATGCAATGCACAAGCATGGGGAATTACCTTGGCGTAGTACATTGCTATAATGGAATCATGCCTTACCTCAAAACTTTGATGCAGTTTGTCCTTTTCCAAGAGAGTATATTCTAGATTTTCAGCAATATCACTTATTGTGTCTTCTTTCGAACTGTAAGCCCCCATAAAGTCTCCGATAGATGCTCGAACCGCAAAAAGTGCTGAATAGAACTTCATCTCGTCTGCATTCAGAACTACGCTAAGATCTTCAAACTTAACCCAAAATAGTGGGTATGAACTTACTTCAATTCCCTCTCCTAAAACCACGTCTGTCTGAAGTGCAATACCTTGTAGTGTGTAGCCTATAAACCCGTTCTTCAACTCAATCTCATAACATAAACCTAGCTCAATTTCGTCATATAATTTTTCCAGACTGGATATTTCTATTTTCTCGACTAAAAGACCAATGTTCGAATCATTGTCAGTGTGCATTCTCTCTAATCCATTTTCAATCTCGATAGAATGAATATCCGCTGCCATATCTAAGATTTGCATATTTGAAGCCTTGCTAGTAAAAGAGTCGTTGGCATACGCATCAATTTTGCCTTCAAGAGCGGCATTCCAGAGTAGCTCGTTAAAATCTGAAATTCGATCTTCAAAAAATGCCAAATTTGTTTTAAAGTTGATGTTTGTTTGGGCCACACAGCTGTAGCTTAAAAAACCACAAAACAGAGTAAGAAAGGTCGCTTTCATGTTGCACAAAGATAACGTCCTACACCTCAAAATATTGGCATAAGAGGAACTTATGCCTGTGTTGACTTAATTCGAGTAGACATCCCATCGATATGCTCAAAGAGGTGAGGTTTAACCCAGTTGTACATAGGATCTAAAATAAAATCTACACCCTCTCTCCGAGCAAGTTTAGCCGCAGGAACAAAATCACTGTCACCAGAAACCAGGACTATTTGATCTACTTGCTTCTTCAATGTGATTGTGGCAATATCGAGACCAATTTTCATGTCAACTCTTTTCTGTTTGAGGTCAAAAGAGACGTCGTCATCTGTTAAATCTTGTACATCTATGATCCCTTTAAGAAGCTCTTTTGTTTTAGAAGGACTAATTACCCACTTGTGACCTTCATCAATAGTCCCTAGTCTCAATGCAATTTTCCTTTTTTTCTTTAGTTCTTCAAAGAAGGCAATTCTAAATGCATGCTGTTTTGTCTTTTTGAAATCAATGGACTTTCCTGAAACTGGATTGTGTTGCTTTTTCTCATATGGCAAACAGTCATAGTAAAAAATCCTATACAAATCCATTTTTCGTTGGGCTTGACTGAGATGACTGAGGCACATTTGCCACATATCCATTGCGGTCCGGGTTGGGTCTAGAATTTTTATTCTTTTAATCGTTTTATAACGCTTTAGAAAGAATGCTCCATCAACGAGTACTGCAGTTTTCTTATTCATGCAAAAAAAAAGCTCTAGGTTAGGCATCCCTACTATAATAATTTAAAGATGAGGGAATGCTTAGCCAAGAGCACTATAATAATACTTCAAAGATAGAGACTTTATAACCTTCTACCCATAAATGCAACAAAAGAGATTAAAATCAATAAAATTGGCTTAAAAAGGCACATATTTAACAATGTTTATGGCATTTAACGACATTTTGGGTATGTTTCGTTAGCGGTCACACGCTTGTAGTCATTATAAAATACATTTCTACGCCTCAAAATATTGGCTCAGAACGAAGTTGCGTTCTAGAATTTCTAGTAGAATAAAGAATCCAAACCAGACGTAGAGAAGCATCCAATTGTTTAAATTGCCAATAGTCGTTATCGAAATGATTGCGATTATGATTCCAATCAATCCTCCCAAAGAGAAAAACCAATATTGCTGAAATTGTTTATGTGATTTAAATGTACGGGTCATTAAGCACGACAGAATTTTTACCACCACAGCAATAAACATGGTGTAGCTAATTAAACGCTGAAATATGCTTAGTCCTTTTTCCATTAAAAACAATAAGCGTTGGCTTCAATAAGTGCAGCCGCAACCTCTTTTCTTAATGCAATAGTATTGGTTATTGGGTACTTAGTAAAACGTTTTACTCCCATCAGCATCATAATTAACATGTCGTCTTCAGCAAAAGCAGCTAATGCATGCTTCCCTGCTAAATGCGTTCTTTCCATGGCGTCGTTGACATAGCACTTAGTCATTGCGATTTGAAGCTTTGATGCTTCCTCACCTTTTAAACCAATTAATTTCTCGGTTCTAAGAATGGTGCTTTCAGCCGTAAATACATCAATTGCCATATCAGCCAAATTCATCAAAATCTCTTGCTGTTTCTCTAGCTCTAGCATAAACTTTTGTGCGGCCGCTCCAGCAGCAAGTAAGATTGCTTTCTTAGCTTGCTGAACCGATTTCTTTTCTTGATACAATGCACTACCATCTCCATCATCACCAAAATCAGGAATTTCCATCAACTCATCCTGTATTTTCATTGCAGGACCCATTAAGTCAAGTTCGCCTTTCATGGCCTTTTTAAGCATTTGCCCAACAGCCAACATTCTATTTATTTCATTGGTGCCTTCAAAGATTCTATTGATTCTAGAATCACGATACATGCTGGCCACAGGATACTCTTCCGAATAACCCGTTCCACCAAATATTTGAACTGCTTCGTCTACCACATAATCCAAGGTTTCAGAACCTAGAACTTTAAGAATAGCACATTCAATATTGTATTCTTCTGCCGCCTTAAGTTTAGCCTGCGGTTTTGATTCACCTTGAGCAACCAACTCGTTAATTTTATCTTGAATTAAATCAGAAATTCGATAGGTGGCACTATCAGTAGCATAGGTTTTAATTGCCATTTCGGCAAGCTTGTGTTGAATAGCACCAAAACTTGAAATCGGCTGGTTAAATTGGTGGCGTTCATTGGCATAGTTTACCGCCACATCAATGGCTTTCTTACAGCCTCCCATTACCATCGCACCCAACTTATATCTTCCAATATTAAGTACATTGAATGCTATTTTATGCCCTTTACCTATTTCACCTAATAAGTTGTTTTTGGGGATACGAACATCTTCCAAGAATACCTGTCGTGTACTGCTACCTTTAATTCCAAGCTTTACTTCTTCGTCGCCAAGTGTCATTCCAGGAGTATCTTTCTCTACAATAAATGCGGTGAATTGCTCACCATCTACTTGAGCGAAGACGGTAAAGATATCTGCAAATCCAGCATTGGTGATCCACATCTTTTGACCGTTTAACACCCACTCATCCCCATCTAAAACTGCTTTTGTTTTTGCTGCAAGAGCATCGCTTCCACTGTCTGGTTCGGTTAGACAATATGCTGCCTTCAACGCTCCACTTCCTAAGCCGGGTAGGTACTTTTTCTTTTGCTCTTCGGTACCATAATATAAAATAGGTAAGGTGCCAATTCCGGTGTGAGCCGCAAGAGCAACGCTAAAACTTTGTGATTTGCCTAGCTCTTCACTTAAGATGGTTTCAGTGTTGAAATCAACCTCCATTCCTCCATATTCCTGTGGAAGTGCCGCACCTAACAACCCCAATTCAGCAGCTTGCTCCATTAACTTTGGAATCAAATCTGGATTTTCAAGTTGTTTATCAATTTTAGCTCTTAAAGGTTGTACTTCCTTCTCTAAAAAATCTCTCGTCATTTCTCGAAACATGGTTTGTTCCTCACTTACCTCTTCAGGAATAAAAACGGATTCTGCTTCTTGGTTGGCTATTAAAAATTCACCCCCCTTTAAACCTCTGATTTTACGCTTTTTTAACCCCTCAATTAACCCCTCTTTTGAACTTTTGTCACTCATCTTTTCTTTCTTTTAACTGTTAACTAAATTTTCATATATCGCTGCAATGCCTTGGCCCCCACCAATGCATGCTGTAACCATACCATACTTCTGGTTTCGAAGTCTCATTTCTTCCAAAATTTGTACTGTGAGTTTCGCTCCAGTACAACCTAAAGGATGCCCTAGACTAATCGCTCCACCGTTTACATTTACTAAACTTGGATCAATATCTAGCCCTCTAATAACTGCCAAACTTTGCGAAGCAAACGCTTCGTTTAACTCAATTTGATCAATATCTTGAAGTTTAAGTCCGGCTCTATCCAAGGCTTTTGGAATGGCTTCCATAGGACCGATTCCCATATAGCGTGGATTAACACCAACCGAAACTGAACTGACTAACCTCGCTTTGGGAGTCAAGCCCAATTCATTCATCAATTTTTCGCTCATCACAATCACAAAGCTTGCCCCATCGCTGGTTTGAGAGCTGTTACCTGCAGTAACACTTCCTCCATTCTTAAATGCAGGTTTTAGTTTTGCAAGAGCTTCTAAATTGGTATCTCTTCTCGGTCCCTCGTCAATATCTACAGTATACTTAGACGACACTCTTTTGTTTGTATTTGCATCGAAGTCAACTTGTTCAACTTCAAACGGTACAATTTGAGATTTAAACTTCCCCGCCTCGATTGCAGCAATTGCTTTCTGGTGCGAGTTTAAAGCAAACTGGTCTTGATCCTCTCTTGAAACATTGTATTTCAGAGCTACCTCCTCAGCTGTCAGTCCCATGCCTAAAAAGTAATCTCCGTGATCTTTAGCTATGGCATAATTAGGCACCGTTTTAAAGCCTACGGTAGGTACCAAACTCATACTTTCAGTTCCTCCTGCTATAATGCAATCTGCTAGACCTGCTTTAATCTTTGCGACAGCCATGGTGATGGTTTCTACACCACTACCGCAATATCGATTTACCGTTACACCTGGAATATCCATTGGCAGCTTGCTTCGCATACCTACCCAGCGAGCCATTTGTAAACCTTGCTCCGCTTCGGGAACTGCATTCCCTACAATAAGATCATCCACAACACTTGGGTCAAAACCGGGTGTGTTTTCGATCAGATAATCGATTACTGCAGCACCGAGATCAACAGGCGATGTAAATCTAAATCCTCCTCTATTAGCCTTTCCTACGGCCGTTCTATATCCATTTATTAAATATGCTTCCATGTTAATTTCTCAAAGGTTTACCAGTTTTTAATATGTATTGAATTCGCTCTAAAGTTTTTCGTTCGCCGAGTAAACTAAGAAACGCCTCTCTTTCTAAATTTAATAAGTATTGTTCAGTGACTTTAGTTGGTTGAGTTAAATCTCCTCCAGCCATAACAAAAGCTAGTTTTCGAGCAATTTTTTGATCGTGCTCACTTGCATAATTGCTAACACCAAATGCCTCGATTCCAGCATAAAATGTTCCTAATGCTGTTCTACCAAGAACGAGTATATCATCACGCTGAGGAAGTTGAACATAGCCATCGTTATGCAGTTCAAGCACTTTTCTTTTTGCTTCAGTTATAACCCGGTTTCCGTTAACAACAACTTCATCTTTATCGTGATGCATAACCCCAATTTCAAATGCTTCGTAAGCTGAGGTTGCCACCTTGGCTGTCGCTATTGTTGTAAATCTTTCTTGCAGTGTGGGCAGTTGTGGGTCTCCGGTATAAAAACTATCACTTGTTCTTACAACAAATTCTTTGGTTCCTCCGCCTCCTGGAATAAGTCCTGCCCCTGCTTCAACCAAGCCAATATATGTTTCAGCTGCGGCAACCGCACTGTCAGCATGGAGCGTCATTTCACATCCACCTCCAAGTGTCATTCCGTGAGGTGCAATCACGACAGGAACAGAAGAATACTTCAATCTCATAACGGTTTTTTGGAAGTAGTTTATGGCAACGTTCAGCTCGTCAAATTCTTGTTCAATAGCGAGCATTAACATCATAGCCAAATTTGCCCCTGCACTAAAGTTTGGTGCATCATTTCCGATCACCAGTCCTTTCCATCCTTGTTGCTCAGCAATTTCAATCGATTTGTTGATTGCTGCTAAAGAGCCGCTTCCTAAAGCGTTCATTTTCGAGTGAAACTCAAGGCACAATACACCGTCTCCGATATCGTGAAGTGTTGCCTCTTTATTGGAATAAACAGCGTCGTTGCTTCTTAAGTTATCAAGCTGTATAAATGACTCAGTTCCTGGAACAACTTCAAACTCTCCCGAATCACTGTTATAAAACATCCGATTGCCCAGTTCTGATTTATAGAAACTGGTGTGCCCTTTTGCTTTGAAATCTTCTACCCACTGTGGAATTGAGTGACCATCAGCTTTCATGGTTGAATAAACTGTATCGAAACCTAGCAAATCCCAAGTTTCAAATGGACCAACATCCCAACCGAAACCTGCTCTGAGGGCATCATCAATTTGATAGAGGTGATTAGCAATTTCAGGAATTCTATTGGCAGAATAGGCTAAAATTGCTGTAGTCACATCGCGGTAAAACTGGCCAAGCTTGTCATCAGCTGAAAACAGAATTCCAAGCTTACTCTTCAAGCGATTGGCTTTTTTAGCTTTTCCGATGCTTTCGTACCTGGGTTTAGACTTTTCATGATAAGTAAGATCCTGTAAGTTGAGTGCCTCGATTACTCGGCTACCCTCTGCGTTTTTCGATTTTTTATAAAACCCTTGACCAGTTTTGTCGCCGAGCCAATTATTCTCAAGCATAGAATTTAGGAAGGTTGGAATCTCATACCAATCTTTCATTTCATCTTTTAGACAATTTTGTGCAACCCCTTTAGCTACCTTAACCAAGGTATCTAGTCCTACCAAGTCGCAGGTTCGGAAAGTTGCAGATTTTGGACGTCCAGATACAGGCCCTGTTACCAGGTCAACATCTTCTATGGTCAATTGATGTTCGGCCATTTTTTTGAAAATGGCCATGATGCTGAACACTCCAATTCTATTTGCTATGAACGCCGGAGTGTCTTTGCATTTTACGGTTGTTTTTCCTAGGAACAATTCTCCGTAATGCATTAAAAAGTCAACCACCTCTTGACTGGTTTGACTTGATGGAATAATCTCGAGCAGTTTAAGGTATCGGGGAGGATTGAAAAAGTGTGTTCCACAAAAATGCTTTTTAAAATCTTCACTTCTTCCAGCGAGCATCATCTCAATTGGTATGCCTGAAGTGTTAGTAGTAATTAAACTTCCTGGCTTTCTGTATTCTTCAATTTTGGCAAACAGCGATTGCTTGATGTCAAGCCTTTCAACAACAACTTCGACAATCCAATCGCTGCGTGAAATCTTCGAAAGGTCGTCTTCGATATTTCCCGTTTTTATGCGTGTTACAAAAGACGTAGAATAGATTGGACTCGGATTTGACTTTAATGCTGACTTAAGTGCTCCATTCACCAATTCATTTCGTTTATTGGGTTTGCTCAAATCGTCGTCTGACAAGTTTGGCGTTACGATATCAAGCAACAAGACATCCATACCTATATTGGCAAAATGGCAAGCTATTCTGCTTCCCATAATTCCAGAGCCTATGACCGTTACGTGTTTTATTTTTCTTATGCTATTACTCATAATCTTGCTAACTTTTTCTGATACATTGTTTTGAACTCCTTGAGTAATTTTTGATTTGTTCGTTGCAGGTAGTTTGCGTCATCGAGTAAGCGCATCAAGATAACAGCACCTTCAATTTCAGCAACCACCACCTCTGCTTTTTCTTGGGCTTCGGCTTCATCAACTACAAATTCGTACAAGTACTTCATTGTTTTAATCCACTCAGCGAAAAACTCTGCTATCACTTCACCAAATGCGGGAACAACCTTTTTTGTTTCTAATCCGATGTTTACGAAAAAGTCACCCCCATCCTCAAAAACAAAAATCTCCTCAGCTCGAGAAGCTAGTTCTTTTAGTCTTTCATAAGGTGTTAGCATTTCGTCATATGCTTTGCTAAACACTTTATTGATATAGTGTTCTTTAAGGGCGGTGAGTACTTCAAGCATAAGTGCTTCTTTGCCTTCAATGTAATGATAGATACTGCCCTTAAGCAGACCATTTGCTTGAGCAAGGTCATTCATTGAAGTGCCATTGTAACCTTTTTCTTTAAACACTGAAAGTGAGTTCCTTAGCAGTGTTTTTCGATCTATTTTTGGTTTTGCCATAAACGTATGGTCTCAAAGTTAGCTAATAAAACTTATTTTAACAAACGGTTGGTAGATTAAAAGAGTATAAAAAAAGGGCCGAAGCCCTTTTTTACATTCAGATGATCAATTATTGCTGAATGATGAGCTTTTTTGACATCGATTGATCTGCACTGCTTACATGCACAATGTACATGCCCGATTTAAGCGACTTAATTGGTAATTCATATTGTGCATTCAATGTTTTTAGCTCGGTTTGATAAAGTTCTTTTCCTTCCATACTTAGTATTCTGAGCACCCCTGGTTTTTCACTCTCACTCTTTATATTGATAGTAAGATGGTCAGTAGCTGGATTAGGACTAATATCAAAAGACTTTACTTCGAGCTTATTTTGTGGTTCAATTTTAGCTTGGCTAATCTCGTCATCAGTTAATTCTTCAACCTTTACCTTTTTAACCACAAAAACCATTTTAATCTCTTCTTCTCCTTCGTTAATTCCGTTCTTCTCCAATTCCTTTCGGATGGTTTCGGCCGTTTCAGCATCAAGTTGGTTCAATAGTTCTTCTATATCGTCACCTTTTACAGTTTCTATATCAACATTGTCGTGGTGGTGATGCATAATTCGCTTCTTATAAACTTTGTGCTCACCATTAGCAGAGTCTTGGCTATGGCGACTTTCCCAATCGATATCTACATCGATGTCCATGTCACCCATATGGTGCTTCACTCCTAACGACTCCATGAATGCCTTCATTTCTTCTTCGCTTGAAAAAGTAGTATCTATTTCGACACGTTCGCCGTCTTTTACATCGACGAGTTTAATTCTAAACTCAGATTTTTCAACCTTTTCAGTTTGAGCCTGAGCGATCATGATGCCTAATAGACACCAGAGTACAAGTATTGCTTTTAAATTTTTCATGATTATTGATTTTTATTACAACAAAGCTCCATATTCATTCAGCTCAACATTGTCAACGAAGTTATAAAGTATGTTAACGAAGTGTTAAAGTTTCAATTTTATAAATGTTGCAAACTACTTTTGAAACTGTTGAAACGTCGAAGTTACATATTAATTGGTGCAATTATTGTATGCTTAGGTGGTCTTGTTAGGCTACAAACTCACATGCTGAGGAATGCTTTTATTCAATCTGAAATCAATTACGACAAGAACATTCAAATTGCCTTACACCAAGTATCTCAAGAGTTACTTGCTAGCAAAAAGAAAAACCTAGTTGCCGAAGATATAGAATCGAGCCTCAAAGACTCTTTGCACGTGTTTACACTTGACATCAACCGCAAGGTGAAAAGCAACATTAACATTCATGACCACCGGGAAATCAACACGGTATACGAACAAAAAATCATAATAGAAACGGATGATTCATCTGACCATCATTCCTTCATTATCGATTCGATTCAAAACAAAGAATGGGTAACTGAGTACGTACAAAACATTATTAAAAATCAAGAACTTGAACTGAACACTGACTTTTTAGACTCGTTTGATTTTGGAACTAGCATTCGTAAGCAATTAGACAAACTTGGCATAACAGACACTTTTGAGTTTGCCATTACTCAAGGAAATGACTCCATTCTCCGTAAAACAGAGAACTACAACGCCGCACAAAAGGTATATACCAAACCGTTATTCTTGAATAATATTTATGCCAACTCAGGCAGTTTACAGGTTACTATTCCTCAACGACGACTTTCCATCCTTGCTAAAATTCTGTTGCCGCTCATATTGTCTATTGTATTTCTAATTACTGCTTCTCTCCTATTCTATTACATCTTTGGGTTATATCGAAAACAAAAGAAGGTTTCTGAAGCTCGCGATGATTTCATCAATAGCATGTCTCATGAGCTCAAAACACCGTTGGCAACCATTGCTCTATCTGTTGAGAATATAAGATCATCGCCTGAAGATTCAGGTCCTTATTTGAAGATCATAAATGAAGAAAATACACGTATGTTGAGCTACATTGAAAACATTCTTCAATTGGCTCAGCTCGACAACACTTCATTTGTTTTAAATAAAAAGCCTATTGATCTTACAGACTTTTGCAAAGAATTGGTTGAATCACTAAAACCTAAATTAGACGCCAAAAATGTTCGACTGAATTTAAATACAAATGGCCCGGCTCTAGTTCATATTGATGCAATGCATTTTAGAAATGTTGTGTTGAATTTGATCGATAACGCGATTAAATACTCGCAAAATGATCCTGAAATTTCGATTGAGGTATCTCAAAACGAAAGCGATACTGAGTTTATGATTAAAGACAACGGTCAAGGCATTGCTAAAGAAGACCTTTCCAAAATATTTGACAAATTTTATCGCGTACAAAAAGACAACATTTACTCTGTAAAAGGAACTGGTGTAGGCCTAAGTTATGTAAAGCTTATTGTTGAAGCTCACGGCGGAGTAATTGATGTCACAAGCAAACAAAATCAGGGAACAACTTTTAAGATCAACCTACCCAAATGAAAAAACCAATAAGCATATTACTTGTCGAAGATGATGCAAACTTTGGTTTGGTGCTAAGAGACTATCTTAAAATGAACAAGTACGATGTTGAATGGGCCCAAACTGGCGAACTTGGGTACAACCTTTTAAGAAAAAACAGCTATTCATTATGTATTCTTGATGTTATGATGCCCGATATGGACGGATTTACACTCGCCTCTAAAATTGGAGACCTTCATTTAAGCATGCCCTTTATTTTTCTCACCGCCAAATCACTCAAAGAGGATATCATAAAAGGTTATCAATTGGGAGCGATAGACTACCTCACGAAACCATTCGATCCAGAAATTTTATTACTGAAAATCGAGGCTATTGTAGGAGCACATAGTGATTCTCAGAGCAAAACGCTCGAAAAATATGACTTTAACCAATTCTCTTTGCAGCCTAACATACGCCAATTGAACTACCCAAATGGAGAATCTGAAGTATTGTCACCAAAAGAAACAAGCGTACTCATTAAACTTCTAGAGTATCAAAACAAGCTTCTTCATCGCGATGTAATTTTATCGGCTGTTTGGAATGATATAAACTATTTTACCTCGCGAAGCTTAGACGTGTATATCAACAAACTTAGAAAGCGGTTCGAAAATACTTCGCAAATTTCCATTCAAAACATTAGAGGTGAGGGCTTTATAATGCACATCAAGTAATAGAACTGAGCTAATTGACACTGCAAACTGTTTTTTGCTCAATGTAATCAAGATAATTACATTTGCAGCTTTAAAATACTATGGCATATTTTTTTACATCAGAGTCCGTTTCTGAAGGACATCCAGACAAGGTAGCAGATCAAATCTCAGATGCTCTAATTGATCATTTTTTGGCGTTTGATAAAGATAGTAAGGTTGCTTGCGAAACGCTGGTAACCACAGGTCAAGTTGTTCTTGCAGGAGAAGTAAAATCAAAAACCTATCTCGACGTACAAAAGATAGCTAGAGAAACAATCAACAAAATTGGTTATACCAAGGGTGAGTACATGTTCGATGGAAACTCATGCGGAGTACTTTCTGCAATCCACGAGCAATCTCCAGACATAAACCAAGGGGTAGAACGAAAGAAAAAAGAAGACCAAGGAGCAGGAGACCAGGGTATGATGTTTGGTTACGCTACAAACGAAACCACTTCGTACATGCCACTTGCCTTGGAATTGTCTCACTTAATTCTTAAGGAGTTGGCTGCTTTACGCAGAGAAAACAAAAAAATCAAGTACTTGCGACCAGATTCAAAATCTCAAGTTACAATTAAGTACGATGATGAGAACAAGCCAGTTGCTATTGATGCCATTGTAATATCGACACAACATGACGACTTTGATAAAGAGTCGAAAATGCTAAAGAAGATTAAGGAAGACATGGTGTCAATCCTTATTCCTCGTGTTAAACGTAGGCTTCCTAAATCAATTCAGAAGTTATTTACCGATAAGATAAAATACCACATTAACCCTACAGGGGTGTTTGTAATTGGTGGACCACATGGAGATACTGGACTTACTGGCAGAAAGATTATCGTAGATACTTATGGAGGTAAAGGTGCCCACGGTGGTGGTGCATTCTCAGGAAAAGATCCGAGCAAAGTTGACCGAAGTGCTGCATATGCTACTCGTCATATCGCTAAAAACTTAGTAGCGGCTGGAGTATGTGATGAAGCTCTTGTTCAAGTTGCTTATGCTATTGGTGTAGCAAAACCAGTTGGTTTATATGTGAACACATACGGGACATCAAAAGTTGATCTTTCAGATGGACAGATTGCGGCTAAACTTTCTAAAATCAGTCGATTCGATATGCGTCCTTACTTCATTGAAAAACGCTTTAAGTTAAGAACTCCAATCTACTCAGAAACTGCTGCTTACGGACACATGGGTAGAGAAACTGAGGAAGTAGAAAAAGAGTTTACAGATGGCTCGGGAAAGACTAAAAAAGTTAAGGTAAAATTATTCCCTTGGGAAGAGCTGAATGGTGTAAACGACATCAAAAAAGCCTTTGGACTCTAGTCCGTTCATCGAAATAAACTACTATTTACTACACTTGTATCATAATGTGAAATAGCGTCACGTTATTATCAATAAATTTGCTAGAATTATTAAACTATGTGCGGAATCGTTGCTTACTACGGACCAGACCAAGCCTATGACTTTTTGGTAAAGGGTCTTCAAAGATTAGAATATCGTGGATACGACAGTGCTGGTATTGCCATTTTAAATGGAGCACTTCGAGTATATAAAAACAAAGGAAAAGTTTCTGAACTTGTAGAAAATACTACCGGTAAAAATGTTGAAGGAACTCGAGGAATAGGTCACACGCGTTGGGCTACTCATGGTGAGCCTAACACCATTAATGCTCATCCTCATTTATCTCAGAGTGGCGACATTGCACTTATTCACAATGGTATAATTGAGAACTACGATACGCTTAAAAAAGTACTGCTTGATAGAGGTCATGAGTTTGTAAGTGACACTGACACTGAAGTTCTTACTCATTTAATTGAAGAAATAAAAGAACAAGAAGGTGTTGACTTGTTAGAAGCAGTTCGTTTAGCCCTCAATGAAGTAGTTGGTGCTTATGCCATTGTTATCTTAAGCAAGAATGATCCTAACACGCTTATTGCTGCTCGAAAAGGAAGTCCTTTGGTAGTTGGAATCAGCGACCGTGAAGGAGAATTCTTTTTAGCTAGCGATGCAACTCCTATAGTTGAATACACTAAAAAGGTAACCTACTTAGACGATAACGAAATTGTGGCTATTCACGATGGTGAGATGACACTAAAGACTATTGACAATGTTGCAAAATCTCCTTTTATACAAGAACTTGAAATCAGCTTAGATGCTCTGGAAAAAGGCGGGTACGAACATTTCATGCTTAAAGAAATCTTTGAACAACCAAAGTCTATATATGATTCTATGAGAGGTAGATTTGATCCTAACAGTCTCACATTTGCTATGAGAAGTTTGGAAGAATTTGCTCCAAAAATTCGAAACCTCGACCGTATCATCATTGTAGCTTGTGGCACATCATGGCATGCTGGGCTTGTTGGCGAATATCTCATTGAAGAGTTTGGCAGAATTCCGGTTGAAGTAGAATACGCTTCCGAATTCAGATATAGAAATCCAATTATTACTGAAGACGACTTGGTAATTGCAATCTCTCAAAGTGGTGAAACTGCTGATACCTTGGCAGCACTTGAAATGGCTAAGGAAAAAGGAGCAACCATATACGGAATCTGCAATGTTGTGGGGTCAAGCATTCCTAGAATTACTCATGCAGGAGCTTATACTCATGCTGGACCTGAAATTGGTGTAGCTTCAACCAAAGCATTTACCGCTCAAGTAACCGTGCTTACACTACTTGCATTGGGTATTGCAGACATTAGAGGTAAAATAACGCGAGATAGGCTACGTCAGATGTTCGCTGAGCTTGATACAATTCCAACCAAAGTTCAAGAATTACTGGAGTCCTGCCACGATAAATGTAAAGAGATTGCTTCCATCTACATGGATGCTCCAAATTGCCTTTACTTAGGTAGAGGATATAATTTCCCTGTTGCTCTTGAGGGTGCCTTAAAACTTAAGGAAATATCATACATCCACGCGGAAGGATATCCTGCTGCTGAAATGAAACATGGCCCAATTGCATTAATTGATGAGGAAATGCCCGTAGTTGTTATTGCAACTAAGCGTAATTACTACGAGAAAGTATTAAGCAATATTCAAGAGGTTAAAGCAAGAAAAGGTAAAATAATAGCAATTGTTACTGAAGGAGACGTTAAGGTTCGAGAAGTTGCAGATCACGTTATTGAAATTCCAGATACAGAAGATTGCCTAACCCCGATCTTGGCTACTATTCCTCTTCAGCTTCTTTCGTACTACATTGCAGTTATGCGTGGTTGTAATGTAGATCAACCT
Source organism: Bacteroidia bacterium (assembly GCA_965216465.1). Taxonomy (GTDB): domain Bacteria; phylum Bacteroidota; class Bacteroidia; order NS11-12g; family UBA9320; genus UBA9320. The sequence goes on along the minus strand of CBDCFW010000006.1, from coordinate 975,158 downwards.
AGAAATCTTGCAAAATCAGTTACAGTGGAGTAGAGCGAACGGGTCTGAAGTTGGTCCCCCAGTGTTTTCAATGGTTTGAGGACTGTTGAGTCTGGTGCGGAATTTGAATCTCCCCAAGTGGTTTTCGTCAAAAGTGGGATTTTAAGGTTGATTTTGAGGGTGTGAAGAAGGGTTTGAGAGTCGTGGTATAGAATGACCTTATCAAGAATGGAATCTAATACTGACCTTTTAAATTCAGGTGTAAGAATTGATGTAGATTTCAGGGTGGTTGATAAGTGTTCTAATGTTTTGAACCAGTTCTCTTGTTCCCCATAATATCTTAGAGAGTTTTTTAGGTTTTCAATTTGAATGTGACAATTTCGGTATTCCTTATCCAACTCTTTTTTGATTCCTTTATACAGGTCTTCAGATTGAAATTCATTCAGAATTCTCCTTCTTTCAATGTCGATGATTCCATCACTAATCTTTTTTAATTCTTTCTCCTTTTGGTTGAGTTCGTCTTTTATTTTCCCTTTCTGTTTTCTGACCCTTGATGAGAATGATGGGTTTTCCTTGATTGTCTTTTTCAGTATCAATCTCATTTCGGATGTTTTAATCAGTTGAGAATAAATGGTATCCCAAAGTAACTCTTCTGTTTTGTCGATGTTCACACATCGTTTCATCTCACAGGTTTTAGAAGTAGGTTTTGACTTGTTAAATTTCCTTTCAGAAAGGGTACAGAAAAATTGTCTGATTGATTTCGACGGTTTAATTCGTCCTCCAATGGGAGATCCACACTGACAATACATAAAATCTCTAAACAGATACTCATGTGTTGTCCGATTGAATTGACCTTTACGGGTAAGAATTCTGACTCTTCGTTGTTGTACCTCTTCAAACAACCTAACTGGAATGATTGGAGGGACTTCACTTCGTATCGTAACACCACTTTTCTTGTCATGGTACTCCTCTATTCCAATGTAAGTATCGTTCCTCAACATCAATTGAAGTGACCCTAATGACCAATGTTTATTACCCCTCCGGGTACGTACTCCGTCCTTCTCAAGTACCTGTTTAATCTCCTTGACGGAGTGACCCTTATGGTACATTTTAAACACTGATCTAACGATCTGACCTTCGAATTCATCAATTTCTAGTGTTGAACCCCTTTGTCCTTTCTGTATTTTGTATCCAAATGTTGGGGGTCCTCCTCTATAATAATTGAGTTTAACCTTCTCCAACTTCCCAAGACGTGATCTTTCGGTTCTGACCTTGTTATCGTATTGAGAAATTTCTGATAATATTCCCAAAATCAATGTCTCCATCGACCCACTGGTATTGAACCTTCCTGTAGAACAATAGAGTATCACGTTATTGTCAACCATTTTCTTCCGTATAATATACCAGGTATACCCCCTTGAGAGTCTATCAGTATTATAAACGAATAGGTGTTTGACTATCCCTTCATCCATTAATCTCAAAAGATTCAACATCACAGGTCTGTTATCGAGGGTATCTTTACTGGAGGAAGTTCCCCCTTCATTATGAACTTGATACTTCATTTTCAACCTACGAGATAGGTCGATTCCAAGTTGTTTTTGGGTTCGAAGACTGGTTCCATCTTCTTCTTGACTTTGTGTACTTACACGAATTAATATATGTAACGTTTCCATTTGAATGATCCCAAAAAGTAGAGATTATTCTGTGTATATCGGAACCGTTTTGGAAAAATCTTACACCTGAATTTAAAAGGTCAGTATTAGATTCCATTCTTGATAAGGTCATTCTATACCACGACTCTCAAACCCTTCTTCACACCCTCAAAATCAACCTTAAAATCCCACTTTTGACGAAAACCACTTGGGGAGATTCAAATTCCGCACCAGACTCAACAGTCCTCAAACCATTGAAAACACTGGGGGACCAACTTCAGACCCGTTCGCTCTACTCCACTGTAACGGATCACTCTCCAAAGATACCAACCTCCGAAGACCTATCGAACGGTAAGGGTTACTACCTCACGATGGTATTACAAGTATCCTCTCCCAACCTCTGGACTTCACCGTACAGTGACTACCAGTCAAAGTTGTTTGAGATCATTAAGACCAAACATGAGGACGAGGGATTGAACTTCGTTCAGATAAGTGATTGGTTGAACGAGAACCACTATAAAACTCCTCGGGGTAAGGTGTTCAAAGAGAACCATGTCTGGAGTATATACACCAAGAAGATGAGGAGTATCCAACGGTTCTCAAGGGAGAACAATACGGAGGTTCTATCGACTGGTGTTGATGTAGTCAACTACGTTCCTGATTAACCCAACTGATAGGTCTTAGTCTGTTTTAAAAAACTGACGACATATATAGGGGGTTGGGGTTTGTGTTTCCTTTTACTGTTGTGATTAGTGGTATATATTGAGTAAACTATGGTTATATGTACCTCTATATTAGTTCTTTATGTAAGGATTTATATGTCTTCTTTACCTTACTTATAGTAGTTTGAGATACTCCTAGTATCCTACTGATATCTTTGTAACTATACCTCTTATCTAGGTATTTAAGGATATCCTTTGACTTCTTACGTTCTAAGTATTGTTCTGGAGTATATGATGTTCCAACCCTTCGTCCTATGTATACCTCCGGATTGGTCATTTTTTTTAATCTGATCCCCTCCAATTGTCTTTGACGTATGGACTCCCTTTCAAAACTGTACATCACCGACAGGATGGACAATAATAGTTCACTGAACTTGTCTGGATTTCCTTCACTATCAAAGTTCCTGATGTTGGGATTACGACAGACCACCGTCACGTTGTTTTCAGTGAACAGTTTCCAGTTTGATAGTACATCGATGGTATTCCTCCCAAGACGATCAATTGAGTGAACCTCAAGGTGGGTTAGTTTACCCTCATCCATGAGTTTCTTTATCTCCTTCCCTTTCCCTCTTTCAAAGAGTGGAACGGAACCAGATATTACATCACAGAACACGTAATCGAACCCTTTAAGGTTCTGTAACTGTCTTTTGTGGGTCTGACCTTCATCGGTACTGATACGGGAATAAAACACCTTCATATTCACTTCATTTTATGGGGTAACGCTAATGTACCCTATTAATGGGGTATACGCACTAGTATTGGGGGTGTTTTTAGTACTCGTACGGGTACACCGTAAACTTGGAGTCGAATGGGTTACGCCAACCAAATATTGACCGGATGATCCTGGACTAGAGACTCCAGAATCCGTGATTTTACTGGGTGGTTATGTTCCGCCAACCAAATTGTCCCCCAGGGATCTCGTCCCGGGAGGGGTGGGAGGTGTATCCCCTATTATATAGGTGGGAAAGTAGGATATTAGAGAGTAGACCCTACCTTGAAAAAAATATTTCCCAATTTTTTCTGGAAATTAGGGTCGGTTGTCAAGATAAAACTGATTGTATGTGTGTAGGAGACCTATTAGATTTAACCTTTATCAAAGGAAACTTTCAACTGGTAATTCTCCGGGATTTCTTCAAATGATACTTTGTCAATATCAATCCTAGTGTAGTCTAAAAACATTTCTTCTTCATTCCTGTCCGTAAAATACCCGAGTACCTCAGTTTTTGAAACTTGGTAGGTCAGTAGAACCAAATACTTTGAATTTAGATGTCTTGACGAATGGTTTTTGGAGAACCAAATTGATATCTCCCTGTCGAGACTCCATGAATTCCCGAGTAAACCTTGAACGTTTCTCTTCGTTATTTTTTCGTTTGAGGAAACACCTCTGTAAACAACAAATTCATTAGGGAGTTTATCCAATTTTAGTCGTTCATCCTCTAACATCATCAATTGGGGATTACTTCCTATATGGATCAAATTTGGGTATTCCTTTCTGTATGGTTCATGGTTGTCCACGTAAACCAGATTCTCTCTTAGGAGTTGATAATATTGGTCTTCATTATTTGATTTTTCATAGATCTCTTCGTGATGTTGGATGAACCAATCCATCCTCTTATGTTTGTCCAACATCGAAAGAACTTCTTCGTATTCTCTATTCAAGTAATACTCCTCATAAAGTTCTTTCTTCCCTAGATATTGATTGTTTGTCAAACAATTGTTTACACTCTTACCATTGATGTTGACTTCGTAAGAATTCCCTACAAGAAAATGATGGACATAAGGTCTCCCCTCGAAATAGTCGATGTAGTTTTTAAGTTCATCAAGTAAGAACTCGTCTTCCATTATGTATACCCTTTGAAATTGGGTCAAATAATGTCCCAATTCTCTCAATCAAAAATAGGATTTATTACCAAATCTTTAAGAATTAGTTTAAGTTTGACCAAGATTCTGGGCGTAATGAGAAAACTTAATAATCTGAGAGAAGTTTTGAAAAATCAAAACCGAAGTCAGAAATGGTTATCCATAAAAATAGGTGTTTCACCAGTAAGTGTAAACCTGTGGTGTAATAATAAATCACAACCTTCACTTGAAACATTAAATCGTATTTCTCAAATACTAGGGGTTAAACCCTCGGAATTGATTTATGACGACCCGAAAGAAAATTGACCTGAAATGAGTAATTACCAAGAAATATCATCCTTCATATGGAGGGTTTGTGACGATGAGTTAAGAGGATTATTTAAACCTCACGAATACGGAGATGTGATCCTTCCATTCGTTGTACTTCGACGACTGGATTGTTTGATTGAACCTCATAAAGATGAAGTGGTAAAACAATACAATGAACTTCTTCAAAGTGGTATTGACGACCCAACTCCAATCATCAAAAAGAAAACAGGATTAAACTTCTTCAACTATTCTCCCTACGATTTAACTCGTTTGAAATCTGACCCGAATGGATTGAGGATCAATTTCCCGAACTACCTGAATGGGTATTCTGATAACGTTCATCAGATATTGGAAAATTTCCAATTGGATAAACCCGTTGAGAAACTCATTAAAAATAAGAAACTCTACTCCCTCATAGATAAGTTTACTGAGGTTGATTTACACCCCAACAAAGTAGATAACCATACAATGGGGTCCATCTTTGAGGAACTTCTTCGTAAGTTCTCCGAGATGAGTAACGAAACAAGTGGAGAACACTACACTCCAAGAGATGTGGTGAATCTTCTCGTTTCAATGGTGTTTAGTGGTGATGATGAAAACCTGAAGGGTGAAGGTATCATTCGTTCAATTTACGACCCTTGTTGTGGTACAGGAGGAATGTTAACCATTGGTAAGGATTGGGTTAATGATAATATCTCATCTGATGTAATGTTCCAACTCTACGGTCAAGAACTAAACCCACAGACCTTCTCTATTTGTAAATCTGATTTCTTGATTACAGGGGAAGACCCTGAACGTATCAAATTGGGTTCATCTCTATCAAACGATCAACACGAGGGAAGAAAGTTTGATTATATGATTACCAATCCACCCTTTGGAGTCAGTTGGAAATCAGAGAAGAGTTATGTTGAAGAAGAATCTAAAAACTCAATGGGGAGATTTTCGGTGGGTACTCCGCGTACATCTGACGGATCCTTGTTGTTTCTTCAACACCTAATTTCTAAAATGAAACCTGAAGGTTCTCGTATTGGAATAGTGTTCAACAGTTCTCCCCTCTTTACTGGAGATGCTGGAAGTGGTGAATCAGAAATCCGAAAATGGATCATTGAGAATGATTGGTTAGAGTGTATTGTATCTCTACCCGATTCATTATTCTTTAATACGGGTATTTCTACATATATCTGGATAGTAACCAATAAGAAGAAAACCAATCGAAATGGTAAGGTTCAACTGATTGATGGATCTTCTCTTCATAAAATAATGAAGAAGAGTTTAGGTAGTAAACGTAAGTACATTGATGAAGAACAAACTCAACAGATCTTAAACACATACAATGGGTTTGAAGAATCTAAAATCTCTAAGATTTACCCCAATGAGTTCTTTGGATATACTAAGATTACCATAGAACAACCTCTCAAAGAGAATGGGAAAATTGAATGTAAAAAAGATGGATCACCTAAACCTGATTCTAAACTCAGAGATTACGAAAGGGTTCCATTGGATCAAGATATCGAAGAGTATTTCAGTAGAGAGGTTGAACCACATTTACCTGAATCTTGGATTGATTTTGACAAGAGTAAAGTGGGGTACGAGATCAATTTCACCAAATATTTCTACAAGTACAAACCACTTCGTTCTTCACAGGAAATCACCAATGACTTGTTGAAGTTAGAAGAAGAATCTCAAAACCTGTTAAATCAGATTGTTGAATGATGAAGAGGTATGAGTCATATAAAGATTCTGGAGTTGACTGGATTGGTGAGATCCCCTCTCATTGGAATCGTACCAAAATGAAATATGTTGGTGATTACATAAATGGATATCCATTCAAACCAACTGATTGGGGAGATTCAGGAAGACTAATCATTCGAATACAAAACTTAACAAAGGGTAAAGGTTCTGAAAATTTTTACAATGGGGAAATAGATCCAAAATATATCATTAAGAAAGGTGATTATCTTTTTAGTTGGTCTACCACACTTGGTTTGTTTGAATGGAAAAGAGATGTTGGAGTTCTAAATCAACACATATTCAAAGTTGAACTTAATGAAAAATTGATTCGGAAATTCTATTATTGGGTCATTCAAGGAGTAATTGATGAACTTTCAAATGAATCTCACGGTTCAACAATGACTCACTTGACAAAAGATGTTTTCGGAAACATTAAATTACCTCTACCACCCCTCTCCGAACAACAACAAATCGTATCCTTTTTAGACACCAAAACCTCAATCATTGATTCACTGATTGATAAAACCCAACGAAAGATTGAACTACTTAAAAAGAAAAAAACCTCTCTGATCAACGAAGTAGTTACAAAAGGATTGAATCCTAATGTAGACATGAAGGATAGTGGTGTGGAGTGGATAGGGAGGATCCCCAATCATTGGGATTTTGTAAAACTCAAACAACTCTTTTCTATCAACAAACGAATTTGTGGTGAATTAGGGTATGATGTTCTTTCCGTAACTCAAAGAGGTCTTAAAGTGAAGGATTTGGAGAACAACGAAGGACAACACTCAATGGACTATTCAAAATATCAGTTTGTCTATGAAAATGATTTTGTGATGAATCATATGGATTTAATTACAGGATATGTTGATTTGTCAAAACAACTAGGGGTTACAAGTCCTGATTATCGAGTTTTTACAAAGTCGAATGACAGAGTTTGTAACGAGTATTATCTGTACATATTTCAATTATGTTATACCCGGAAAATCTTCTATGGACTAGGTCGAGGAGTTTCTACTCTTGGAAGATGGAGGTTACCGTCAATTGAGTTTTTAAGTATGTATCTCCCATTTCCGAGTTTAAATGAACAACAACAAATTGTTGATTATTTGGATGATCAAACTCAATTAATAGATAACACCATATCCATTGAAGAAAAGAGGATGGAACTCCTTAAAGAGTATCGTCAATCTCTTATCTCAGAGGTGGTAACAGGTAAACTAAAAGTAACTACGGATGAGTAAGAAATTCACAGAACTACGATTTGAAGAATGGATTGAGAAATCACTTCTCAAGAATGGGTATCACCATTCATTTACTCATTCTAATGAATTTGAATCTAAGTATGATAAAGAACTCTGTTTGGTTGAGGAAGATGTAATAGAGTTCATCAAATCCACCCAACAAGAGGAATACGATAAACTCTTCACTCAGTTTGATTCTTCTACCGATTCCCACATTCTAAAAACCATTGATAGAACCATTTCTCAAAGAGGTATCATAGATACTCTGAGAGGTGGTATTGAAACAAGAGGATGTAACTTCCATTTGGTGTACTTCAAACCCAAATCTTCTTTGAATGAAGAACACCAACAACTCTATTCTCAGAATCGTTTTGTAGTTGTTCGACAACTCCATTACTCCAAACGAAACAACAACTCCATAGATATGGTGATCTTCCTGAACGGGATCCCCATAATTACAATGGAATTGAAGAACCAACTAACTGGACAAAACATATTTCATTCACAAAATCAATACAAAAAGGACAGAGACCCGAAAGAACCACTACTGAAGTTCAAACGGTGTTTGGTTCACTTCTGTGTAGATAACGATAAGGTGAGTATGAGTACTCAACTCAGAGGACTAGGTACAAAGTTTCTTCCGTACAACAAGGGAATTACCAACCCAATTGTAGAAGGAGATTACCGTACAGAGTACCTATGGAATGATATTTTAACTCCTGATTCCTTATTGGATATCATCGAGAACTTTGTATTGATTTCTGAAGAATCAGATAGAGAATGGGATCCGAAGAAGGGTAAGGTAGTTACCAAAAAGTTTGATGTTCAGATCTTCCCTCGATACCACCAATTGGATGTAATCCGTAAACTCAGAAGTACGGTTAAGGAAGAAGGAGTTGGTCACAATTACCTCATTCAACATACCACTGGTTCTGGTAAAAGTTTTGAGATAGGTTGGTTGTCACATACACTCACTTCTCTGTACCAAAAAGATGGGGATACCAAACGAATGTTTGACACCATTTTGGTGGTTACGGATAGAAAAGTGTTGGATAAACAACTTCAAAACACCGTATCCAAATTAGAACAAACTGATGGGGTTGTGAACCCAGTTGAGTTGGGTTCTAAACAATTGAGAGAGTACTTAGAGAAAGGAAAGGATATCATCATTACGACCATTCAGAAGTTCCCATTTGTTTCTGAGGTTATCTCAGAACTGAAGGGACATACATTCGGAGTAGTGATTGATGAGGTTCACTCCTCACAAACGGGAGAAACATCTAAACACTTAAAAAAATCACTCTCTGTAAACGAAGACGAGGAAGAAGTAGATTACGAAGATTTGATTCGTAAAGAAATAGAATCTCGTGGTAAACAAAACCATATTTCGTTCTTTGGGTTCACTGGGACACCGAAGAACAAAACCTTAGAACTCTTTGGTAGAAAGAATGAGGACGGTCATTTCGTACCCTTCCATTACTACACGATGAAACAATCCATTCACGAAGGGTTTACCTTAGATGTTCTTCAGAATTACACCACCTACAAACGATACTTTAAGGTTCTTCAGAGTTCTGAAGAAGATGTAGAAGTACCTGAGAGTAAGGTGAAGAGAGAGTTGGTGAACTACGTTGACTCTCATTCCGAAACCATTCGTCAAAAGGTATCCATCATCTTAGATCATTTCATTAGGAATACCTCTAAAAAAATCAACGGAAGAGGTAGAGGGATGGTGGTAGTTCGTTCTCGTAAACACTGTGTACTCTTCCACGAAGAGATGGTAAAACAAATGAAGGATAGAAATCTACCCTATAGTTGTTTAGTTGGGTTTAGTGGAACAATATCCCACAATGGAAGGGAGAACACCGAAACCTCATTAAATACCGAAAATGGGTTGGTGAACACATCCATACCTAATGGATTGAAAGACCCGAGATTTCGTATTCTCATTGTGTCCAATAAATTCCAAACAGGGTTTGATGAACCACTTCTACAATCAATGTACATCGATAAGAAGTTGAGTGGCGTCCAGTGTGTTCAAACCCTGTCAAGGTTGAACCGAACAAAGACCGGAAAGACGGATACCTTTATTCTTGATTTTGTAAACGAAACTGATGATATCATTGAATCGTTTCAACCTTATTATACCTCAACCATATTAACCGAGGAAACTGATCCCGACAAGTTGTACCAGATGTTGTTTGAAATCGAACAATTCGGTCTCTATACCCAATATCAAATTGATGAATTCTGTAAGGAGTTCTACTCCAATTCAGAATCCGATGAACGATTACATCCCATCATTGATGTTGTAGTAGACACCTACAATGAACGGTTGAATGAGGATGAACAGGATGATTTCAAATCCAAGATTCAATCTTTCATTAGAATGTATTCTTACATCTCTCAGATTTCATCTTTTGGAGAAGTTAAATGGGAGAAATCATATGTATTTCTGAGGTTCTTAAATAAGAAACTACCGAAGAGAGAGTCTGAGAGAGTATCGGTTGTAGATTCCGTTGATTTAGATTCACTCCGTATTCAAATGATGGGAGAAACAAACCTTACGTTGGTTGAAGAACAAGGTGAAGTTTATGGTATCTCAGGTGAATCAGGTGGTGGTAGAGGTGAAGACGAAAAAGTTCTCCTATCGGATATCATTGATAAGATCAACCAGGTGTTTGGTGAGAATTTAGGAGAAGAAGACAGAGTAACCTTAGAACAGATTCAAGAACGAATGAATACCAACGATGAGTTGATGAAGGTCATCAATGGGAATAACACTGAGGATGTAAAGAAGGAATACTTCAACAATCTATTCAAAGATACAGTGGTGGATTATCATGGAGATAGAATGGATTTCTACCGAAATGTCATGAAAAAAACGGTGTTCCCTATGTTGGTTGATTTTATGTATAAGGAAGTAGTTAAACAGATTGGAAATAAATGAAACCTCTCAGGTTAATGAAAAAGTCTTACGAATACGCGGGTTAATCTTATTCAATCCCAAGTAGAGTATACCATTCGGTTCGATCCTCTTTTGGAAATAATAAGTCAATCCCTTTTTTAATGTTTGAGGAGAATATCCATCGTCGTTTCTTCTCGTATATATTCTCAGAAGAAATTGTTGTTATGGACTCTATTTCTTCTACCAATTCACTAGTTACTCGCGGAATTTCTGTATAATCGGTCATCTTGACGTTGGGATTTTTTTGAGTTATTTCTTGAATGGTATCTTCAAAAATTGTCTTGACGGGTTCTATAAATTTTCGTGTAGTCATCACAGAGTCGTGAATAGTAAATATGGGAATGTCGTTGTTAGTTCTGAATATCTGTCTACTCACAGAATCTAGAACGAGAAATGACTCAACTCTTTGAAGTAGTATGGAGAATTCACTACCTCCAAAAATTTGGATAAACCTCTCAATAAACTCAATCAACCCACTGTAAACAGATTTGACCAATTGTATTATAAGGTCATCTTCCCTATGGTACTCATTATTGTGAAAAAGGAGTATCATTATTTTACCCTTTACATCTCCTCTAGTAATTTTACCAAACTTGACAGGATTTCGAATTCTACCTTCTGATACGATGTGTCCATAAAAGTCTTCCTGAAAATCAAAATTTGAAAAGGATAAAAGTGACTCGTAGTTCTCATCGTCCAGAAAAACACATAGTACCTTATTATTATTTCCGGGTTTATTGGATGGAGACATACCACCTACATTGTCTATCTGAATTTTAAGTTTCGGATATATGGTTGATAGGTTGTAAGAACCCAGTTGATTGTCCGTTAAAAAATCCTCCCCTAATATGGTTGATAATATGAATGGTTGTGAAGTTCCCAGATCAACTTCCCCGATTGAATCATTATTGATCAGTAAAAATGGTCTGAGTGTTTTCGGGAAACGGGTTAATAATGAATTGAGTCTATTATTAGATAGTGAAGTACTCGGATTAAATTCTCCGTTATTTATTGATCCAACCATTGAGAGTAAATAACCGAGATGATTAAAAAGAGACTTCAAGTTCTCTGTTTTTAATTTCTTTTTCCTTTGAAATTTCGGTAATAACTCAACTCCCAATTCCCTTATGAATTCACCAACCTCAGTCCTTGTAGTTATGGTATGTTTTTCAAATTGATCATATAAATACTGATGGTTTACGTTTCGGTCCTCCACTTCAAATTCTTCAAACTCTTCTCTTCTACCTTCTTTTAATAGTTTGGTGATTTTGTTCTCTATTCGTTTACTGTACTCAACCCTTTTCAGGATACCTGTATTATGTTTTTCGGTTAACCTGTAACCAGTGGAATAGTGACCTGAACGGTGATTCTTAGTTTCAATGATACCTTCATCTAATAATATCTTTTTTATACGAGAGGATCGTGAAAATCGTTCTTCTTTTCCTATGATTCCTGAGAGGGTCTTGTCATTTATTATCTCGTAACCCTTGTTATTATGAAGTGAGTGGTTCCCCTTCGTAATTCGTGATAGGAAGTAGTCCATACCCTCTTTTAACCTGTTCTTTTGGGTATTACTCAATCCTTCAATTTGGACCAACCTTTCTGTGTCGATATGTGAGGGAATTAGTCCGAACATCACTGTTCAATTTTAATATAAATAGGTGGGATATTGTCTTTTGTGATACAAGTAGATACTTATATCATATGAAGTTTACGAAACAAATTAGAATAAGGGTGGACGAAGACACCTTTGTCCAAATCCAAAATTACCTCCAAAAAACAGGGTTGAATATGACCGATTTTATAAGACTCACCGTTACAAGTTTTTTGGGTAAAAATTGTCGTACGGTTCAAAATGATGAGAATCCGATCAATTTTAATGAAAACGTAGAAATAGAAGGGGATACGGAGGATTTTCGATATAATATTGAACAATTTAGGAGGGTTACCTCTTCGAATAACGGACTAAAATTATTTAAAAATAGTTTAATTCCTGACAGGTATGTAATTGATTACGGAGGTTCAGTTTTCCACCTACAACAAAAAGATAAAGTCATCCTTGAAGAGTTCCTCCGAAATGAACTAGGATTCGACAAATCCCACCAGATTGACTTCTCCTCCCCTCTAATAGGTCTCCTACACACATACAATCAGTTTTATCTTGACAACCGACCCTAATTTCCAGAAAAAATTGGGAAATATTTTTTTCAAGGTAGGGTCTACTCTCTAATATCCTACTTTCCCACCTATATAATAGGGGATACACCTCCCACCCCTCCCGGGACGAGATCCCTGGGGGACAATTTGGTTGGCGGAACATAACCACCCAGTAAAATCACGGATTCTGGAGTCTCTAGTCCAGGATCATCCGGTCAATATTTGGTTGGCGTAACCCATTCGACTCCAAGTTTACGGTGTACCCGTACGAGTACTAAAAACACCCCCAATACTAGTGCGTATACCCCATTAATAGGGTACATTAGCGTTACCCCATAAAATGAAGTGAATATGAAGGTGTTTTATTCCCGTATCAGTACCGATGAAGGTCAGACCCACAAAAGACAGTTACAGAACCTTAAAGGGTTCGATTACGTGTTCTGTGATGTAATATCTGGTTCCGTTCCACTCTTTGAAAGAGGGAAAGGGAAGGAGATAAAGAAACTCATGGATGAGGGTAAACTAACCCACCTTGAGGTTCACTCAATTGATCGTCTTGGGAGGAATACCATCGATGTACTATCAAACTGGAAACTGTTCACTGAAAACAACGTGACGGTGGTCTGTCGTAATCCCAACATCAGGAACTTTGATAGTGAAGGAAATCCAGACAAGTTCAGTGAACTATTATTGTCCATCCTGTCGGTGATGTACAGTTTTGAAAGGGAGTCCATACGTCAAAGACAATTGGAGGGGATCAGATTAAAAAAAAATGACCAATCCGGAGGTATACATAGGACGAAGGGTTGGAACATCATATACTCCAGAACAATACTTAGAACGTAAGAAGTCAAAGGATATCCTTAAATACCTAGATAAGAGGTATAGTTACAAAGATATCAGTAGGATACTAGGAGTATCTCAAACTACTATAAGTAAGGTAAAGAAGACATATAAATCCTTACATAAAGAACTAATATAGAGGTACATATAACCATAGTTTACTCAATATATACCACTAATCACAACAGTAAAAGGAAACACAAACCCCAACCCCCTATATATGTCGTCAGTTTTTTAAAACAGACTAAGACCTATCAGTTGGGTTAATCAGGAACGTAGTTGACTACATCAACACCAGTCGATAGAACCTCCGTATTGTTCTCCCTTGAGAACCGTTGGATACTCCTCATCTTCTTGGTGTATATACTCCAGACATGGTTCTCTTTGAACACCTTACCCCGAGGAGTTTTATAGTGGTTCTCGTTCAACCAATCACTTATCTGAACGAAGTTCAATCCCTCGTCCTCATGTTTGGTCTTAATGATCTCAAACAACTTTGACTGGTAGTCACTGTACGGTGAAGTCCAGAGGTTGGGAGAGGATACTTGTAATACCATCGTGAGGTAGTAACCCTTACCGTTCGATAGGTCTTCGGAGGTTGGTATCTTTGGAGAGTGATCCGTTACTGTAGAGTAATTGTAGATTTTCGTATACACTTTTAAGCAGGTTTTTACAGCTAGCCAATTGTGCAAATCGTTGATTATCAACGATTTTAACTTAACAGCTTTGTTTTCGGCTCGTTAATTGACTTACTATCAATGAAATAGAAAGGAGATTATATTATGAAGAAAACAATTACATTTTTAACCATTTTAGTACTAACTGCTTTAACTGCGTTGGAAGCGCAGGCCTCCAAACTATATCTTACTACGAATACATTTAGGTCTACTGCCTTTATTGGTGGCCAGCAATACTTCTCACGAGGAGGTGAATTCAACATTGAGTTTATTCAACCAGGCAATCATTTGCTAACTGTGAGAGAAGCTCGTAACCGTGGCAATCGTGGACATCGACACCATAGAGATTACCGCTACAGAGGTAATGAGTTTAATCACCCACGGCACAATACGATGTTTTTTAGAGGAAGAATACATATTCCTAGAAACAGCGTTGTGTTTGCTCGAATTACGCCAAGAGGTAGACTAGTTGTTGACCGCATACAACCAATGCGTAGACAACGTCCTAGACAACCTCAAAGACGTGATTACAGAGATTACAGAAACTATAGAGATTATGACTACCAACGTGATTACAGAGATAACCGTGGTCCGCGTTATAACAGGCAGTCAAACTTCAATGTTGCTCAGAACATGATTAGACAAGCATCTTTCGAAAGTGAAAGGCTCTCAATCGCAAGACAATATGTGCGAAACAACCCAATAACCAGTCGTCAAGTTTTAGTGCTTATGAACGAAATGGATTTTGAATCATCGAAATTAGATATCGCCAAAATGGCTTATCATAATACAACCGATCCTGAGAACTACTTTATAGTAAATCAAGGATTTGGATTTAGTAGTAGTATAAACGCGTTGAACCGTTATATCAGATGACCCAAAAAGGTCCCTACTCGGGGCCTTTTTTTTATGAGAGTATTCTTGTTAGATTTTCGTCTGTAATGGGTTTCGTTATGTAGTCTTCCACAAATGGATTCTCTCCTGCCTTCTCAACGTCAACAGGGTTAATTGAAGAACTCAACATGAAAATCTTCATGCGATTGCGCTTATCTTCAGGAATTTTGGTGTAGAGTTCTAAGAAATCCCAGCCATCAACCAAAGGCATGTTAATATCCAACAAAATTATATTTGGTAATTGAGACTCAGGCTCGTCGCGAAGGAATTCGAAAACCTCTTCGCCGTCGTTAAATATGATTACAGCTTCGGCCAATTGCAACTTCTCAATTTTCACTTTAGTTGTAAATTGAAAAATGCTGTCATCATCCACTATTGCTACTTTAGGTATCATATTACAATCTCTTTCGGTAATGTTATTATAAAATCACTGCCCACATTAGGCTCACTTTCTACACGAATATCTCCACCCATCGATTCAATTTGAGCCTTTGTTATAAACAGTCCGACCCCACGTGAGTCTCTATTGCGGTGGAATGTTTTTCTTAGCCCAAACATCTTACTTCCATATTTCTCAAGATCAATTCCCAATCCATTGTCTTTGAAAGAAAGGATGAATTTATTCTCTTCAATCTTAGCCGAGATTACAATGTGAGGTTGTCTATCATTGTCTGTGTATTTTAGGGCGTTAGATATAAGATTTAGGAAGATACTTTCGATATATGGTTTAGAGGCCTTAATTCTTTCACACCCATTGAGGTCTACATCAATCTTAGCACTTCTTTTCTTGATCTGCTGACTCAAACTTTCTCGTGTTTTGTCAATAATCTTTGGCAAGTAAAGCTCGTCTACCTCTTTAGATATCTCATTCTTAATTCGAACCACATCTGCTAAGTCATTTATGGTGTCCATCAAGTCTACTGAAACCACCTCGAGCTTCTCAAGCAGAAGGCCTAAATTTTCTTCAGATGGATCATTGTTATAAAAGTCAAGTAACGCTCTGATATTTCCTGCCGGAGATCTCAAGTTATGCGACGAGATATAAGCAAACTCTTGCAGTTGCTTTGTTTGATCTTCGAGCTTGTGATTTAAATCAATAAGCTCTGTATTGGTATCTTCTAACTTCTGCTTTTCAGCATTTAATAGGTGTTCTGCTTTTTTTCGTTCGGTAATATCAATTACACTTGTTCTTATGATTGTTCGATCTGGATATGGAAGTTTAACCAAACGAACCTCGCATGGAATTAACTTCCCGTCTTTCCTTCGTACAATCCAATCGTAAACAACATTTTCTCCATTTACAGCCTGGTTCATGTACTGATTAGATAAGACCGTGCTTGAGTTACCAGACGTTTGATTAATCGGACTTAATGCTCCGAGCTTAAGTCCAAGCAATTCTTCGCGAGAGTAACCGAATAACTCTTCAGCATTTTTATTGGTATCGATGTAGTTTTTAGATTCAAAGTCAAGCAAGAGTAAAGCCTCTGTTGCGTTCTCAACAATGATTCTAAATCGCTTCTCACTCTCTTTAAGTGCCTTTCTACTTTTAATCTCTTCGGTAATATCTTGAAACGTTATTACCGCCTCTGTAAAAGAGCCTAAATCATTATATAAACCTCTCACAAAACACACTGTATCAACTCTGTTGCCTTGAGCTGTAGTTAAGCACAAGTTCAAGTCAAAGTATTCATAGTTTCTTGAAACCAAACCCATCATTAGGTCAATCAGGTCTGTTTTGTCTTCATCTTCTATGTATAACTTAAGGTCGTCTTTTGATAGTCCTTTATCTGCAGATTGAATCAGCTGGTTAAACGCCTTATTTTTATTGTGGATGTTCAGTTCGTTATCTACTACAATAATCCCAGAATAGTTATTCTCGAAGATTGATTTATAGCGTAATTCAGACTTTGTTAAGCGCTGCTCTACCTCAATTTTTTTCGTAATATCACTTGATACAATCAGAAGCTCATTAACATCACCATTCTCGTCTACCAAGGGCAATTTTGTGGTTTGAAACCAGTACAACATTCCATAGCGGTCCGTAAACGGTTCAAGTGGAATATACTTCTTCTGACCACTGCTAAACACTTGCTTATCAGCATCAATTATCTGATCTGGGTTTAAGAACAATCCCAAGTCTACATCATTCTTCCCAACGATCTGTTGTTCAGACATTCCAAGTAGATCACAAAAGGCTTGATTAACCATTTTGTATTGACCTTCCTTGTCTTTTATGTAGACAAGAAAAGGCAGATATTTCACTATCTCCTGATACTTATCGTATGATTTAAAATCACTTAGATTGTCTTCACCATCTTCACCGCTAAAAAGTTTTGCAAGCCTTTCAGCCAAGCTGGATTTGATGGGTGGAGTATTTAATGAATACATACTGTAGCAGTCTACACAAAGTTAAGCCAATAATATTAAGCCTTTGAAGTTTCCTATTAGTAAATTTAAACCTAAACTTGCATACTGTAAAAAGAATAGGTCAGTGCAAGCAAAAAGTAAACCCAAAAACACCGAGTTATACAAGAGGCTGTTAACCGATATGTTCAATGCCAGAGCCATGGCAGAGATCTATGACGAGAACAGACAAATTACCTCGTATGTGCATTCTACTTCAAAAGGACATGAAGCTATGCAGCTCGCCCTAGCCTATCATCTAAAATCAACAGATTGGGTGGCTCCATACTACCGTGACGAGTCATTGTTACTAGGAGTTGGTATGAAGCCGCACGAGTTAATGTTGCAGCTGCTTGCTAAAAAAGACGACCCTTTTTCGGGGGGGAGAACGTATTATTCTCACCCTTCACTCTTAGATGAAGACAAGCCCAAAATGGCACATCAAAGTAGTGCTACTGGAATGCAGGCCATTCCCACCACAGGAATTGCTCATGGTCTTCAATACTTAAAGTCTAATAAACTGAATGCTGAAAAAGATTCAATTGTAGTATGTTCAATTGGAGATGGTTCTATGACTGAAGGTGAAGTTTCTGAAGCTCTTCAGATGGCTGTTTTACATCAGCTTCCTATCATCTATTTTGTTCAAGATAATGATTGGGGAATATCTGCTAGTGGTGAAGAAATGCGTGCCATGGATGCGTACGAATTTGGTGCTGGATTTAAAGGATTAAAACGCATACGCATCAATGGTTCTTATTTCGATGAATGCTACCAAGAAATCGGAAAGGCTGTAAAATGGGTAAGAAAGAACCAAAAACCCATGTTGATTCACGGAAAAGTTCCTTTATTGGGTCATCACACATCAGGTGTGCGTAGAGAATGGTATCGTGACGACTTAGACGAGCATCAAAAACTTGACCCACTGAAATTTGCGATCGATTTAGCACTCAATAATGGAATTACTCAAGAAGAAATTGATGCTATTGAAAAAGAGGCAATTGCCTACATAAAAAACGAATTTGACCTGGCGGTAAATGCCGAAGATCACGACCTCAGTAGTGTAACAGATCATGTAATTGCTCCAACCCCAGTAACTGAAGAGTCTGGAAATAGAGAGCCAGCAGGTGCTGAAAAGGTAATAATGGTAGATGCTGCACTTCATGCAGTAGACGAAATTTTAAAAGACCACCCTGAAGCCTTGCTTTATGGACAAGATGTAGGATACAGACTTGGCGGTGTATTTCGTGAGGCAGCAACTTTAGCTGACAAACACGGGAAACATCGTGTGTTTAACACCCCAATTCAAGAAGCATACATTATTGGGTCAACAAGTGGTATGAGTGCGGTTGGATGTAAGCCTATTGTTGAGGTACAATTTGCCGACTACATCTGGCCAGGTATGAATCAGTTGGTTACTGAACTTTCTAAAACTCATTATTTATCAAATGGTAAATTCAATGTTCAAAGCGTAATTCGTGTTCCAACTGGAGCGTATGGCGGCGGCGGTCCTTACCATAGCGGAACTGTAGAATCTTCTATTCTTCCAATCAAAGGAATAAAAGTAGCATACCCAAGTAATGCTGCAGATATGAAGGGATTAATGAAGGCTGCCTTTTATGATCCAAATCCAGTTATCATGTTTGAGCACAAGGGCATTTATTGGAGTAAGGTTCCCGGAACTGAAGGTGCAAAAACAATCGAACCTGATAAAGATTATATCATCCCGCTAGGAAAAGCAAGAATACATCAGCACGCAGATGCCGATAGACTTGAAATGGGTGAAACTTTAACTATAATTACTTATGGTATGGGTGTTTGGTGGGCGACCAATGCTTCAAAACAATTTAAAGGGCAGGTAGAAATCCTTGATCTTAGGAGTTTAAGTCCTTGCGATGATGAAGCAATTTTTGAGTCTGTAAAACGACACAATAAGGCTATTGTTCTTACTGAAGAAACGTTAAATAACTCTTTTGCACAAGCCATTGCAGGGCGTATTCAAAATGAATGTTTCCAACATCTTGATGCTCCGGTACAAACTGTTGGATCGTTAGACATTCCAGCAGTGCCGCTAAATGTTGATCTAGAGAAGGAGATGCTACCAAACGTAGAAAAGGTAGCTGCTGTAATCCAAGATTTGCTTGACTACTAACTAAGAAGATTAGTTCTTAAAACTCGAAACGAGCATTGAACTCCAAGGCAGGCTTGTAACCATTGCTAATGTAATCGTTCACGGTTGCATCCCAATTTAAATCTTGAGCAAAGAAAGCACTCGCCTCAAGTTTTATATTCGGTGTAATTCCGTAACCTGCTGATGCATTAAATCCTGTAGTTCCGTTATGAAATACCCCAAGTCCCAATGAGTGACGATCATTAATTATTGCCATATTTTGGAATGAGAAAAATTCCAGGCTTTCTAAGCTGATATTTCCAAACTGCATCGAATGGATCATCTTTAACTTGTCATTTGGTTCCCATTCATACATCATGTTGATGTTTGTTTCTATGTCAAATTTTCTTTTCGTTGTAATGTTGAAGGTATCGTTTGCCAACTGAAATGAGGAGTCAATAATTGCTGATGAATCTTGGTTGTATTCATATACTTGTTCAAAGAAGGGTTCTGGAAACTCAAAAACATCCGGACCATTAAGCTTACTCATGCCTAACCCAAAGGTGAAACCATTGTAGTTGTATGCAAAGCCTAAACCTAGGTCGGCTCCTTTAGAAAGAGAATCGTCATACGTAAACACGTTTGGGCTTAAAACCTTGTTGAATTCTCCTGTTTTTACAACGTCATTAAAAGAACCGGCATCAATTCCAAGAATCAAATAGTTCCCTTTCTCTAACTCAAAGCGGTACGACATATAGGCTTTATACTCGTTATATAAATTCAACCGTGAATCAACTTTAGATCCATGAAATCCAGCTCTAAAGTTCTCATTGAATAGGTATTCTCCTGCCACTAAAAAGTTAGCATCAGGTACTTCTTGTCTGAATGGATTTACCACATAGCTTGCACTAATAACACCATGCTCTGTTTCGTAATTTTGCAATGCCGGATTGAAATATGCCAAAGGCTTATTAACGCTTACAGTGCTTATTTGAGCCACTGCACTTGCCGTTGATATTGCAAGCAATAGAAATACAATTATTTTCTTCATAATTAGTTTTGTGTATTGGTGTAGGAGCTTCTCAGATTGGAGAGCATGTCTTTAACAAGATTCTCAAGGTTGTATTCTTCTTTCCAACCCCAATCGGCTCTCGCAACAGAGTCATCAATACTTTGTGGCCAGCTGCTCGCAATTTTTTGGCGATGATCTGGATTGTAAGTAATGTTGAACTCTGGCATATGCACGCGAATGGCATCAGATAATTCTGCCGGATTAAAGGATACACCTGCAATGTTGTAGCTGCTTCTTACTTTAATTAGAGATGAGTCAGCATCTGTAATTTCAATTGTTGCTCTAACCGCATCGGCCATATGCATCATTGGCAAGGTTGTACCTTCGGTTAGAAAGCATTCATAGCTGTTCGACTTAAGTGCCTGATGAAATATATCTACAGCGTAATCAGTAGTTCCTCCTCCAGGCAAAGATTTCCATCCGATAAGGCCAGGATATCGAATACTTCTCACATCTAACCCATAGCGATTGTGATAGTATTCACAATAACGTTCTCCAGCAAGTTTAGTTATTCCGTAAATCGTATTGGGCTCTAAAATAGTGCTTTGAGGGGTATTTACTCTTGGAGTAGTTGGACCAAATACTGCAATTGAACTTGGCCAGAAAATGCGCTTCACTCCAAACTCTAGGCAGGCATCAAAGATGTTAAATGTACCATCCATATTCAGCTCCCAGCCAAATTTAGGATTTTGCTCCGCGGTAGCAGAAAGCAATGCTGCAAGGTGATAAACGATAGTTGGTTTATGTTTCGTAAACACTTCCGCAATTCTCTTCTTATCTAAGACATCAAGCATCTCAAATTCTGAATTTTCAAAAACTGGATTGTCGGAAGTTCGAATGTCGCTAGCAACTATTGAAGATGGGCCATAGATGGATTGTAGGTTCTCAACCAATTCCGTTCCAACTTGACCACAGGCACCTAAAACAAGTATCTTTTCAGCCATTATTAATAGCTGCAAAAGTAGCAATTCAAGTGAGATTTAGTGCCACTTCTTTATTCCTGCCTCTATCTTAACATTTAAATGATTCTCAGCAGGCGGAATCGGGCATGAATATTTATAGTTATAGGCACAAAGTGGATTGTAGCAATAGTTAAAATCAATTACCGGATCTAAAGTGTCGCTCATTTCAAAGTCAAGGTATCTTCCAGCTCCATAAGTAGTCTCCCCGTTCGTTAAATCTTTGAAAGGGCAAAATAAATATTCAGGATGATCCAAACTTTGGTATAGCGTAAGCTCTAATTCTTCAGCATTGAGTAAAAAATGAAACTTACCAAATGGTCGGTATTTTGGCAGCCTTTCAGTTGAAGTTGGCATCTCAAACACCTCGCCATCAATAATACGCTCAAAACTAGCTTTCACCCTATAGTTTTCTTTTGGCAGGTAGAAATCTAGCTTAGTTTCAGGAGAAATATCTTCGGGCAGCAAAATACCATTTGAACCTGAGGCATAGGCCACGCTAAAACTATCTTGATAGCGAAGTACTTTTTTTACATAATCATTAGGATATTGGGGGGATCTGAGATGTGAATTATCGTTAGAGGAATTGCTGTTACATCCAAATGCAAAAAAAATGACGATTAGAACTATATTTTTCATACTTAGATTATGTCGTTCCACAAAGAAAGTCATGTTATTTATCAATTCCTTCAACCATTAATAGAAAAGCGTATTCCATGGCTGTTTCTTTATGAACAGAAAATCTTCCACTCGCACCACCATGTCCTGTTTCCATATTGCAATGAAGAAGTAATAGATTGTCATCCGTTTTATGGTCTCGCAATTTTGCCACCCATTTGGCTGGCTCCCAATATTGCACCTGACTATCGTGCAAACCTGTAGTTACCAGCAAGTTAGGATACTCTTTTGCTTCTACATTATCGTATGGCGAATAACTCTTAATATACTTGTAATACTCTTCATTGTTGGGATTTCCCCATTCGTCGTACTCTCCTGTTGTTAATGGAATGGTTTCATCTAACATTGTCGTTACAACATCAACAAAAGGAACTGCTGCAATTACACCTTTCCAAAGATCAGGTCTGAAATTAATAACAGCTCCCATCAATAAACCTCCCGCACTCCCACCCATGGCGTATAGTTTTTGTTTGGTTGTATATCCTTCTTCAATTAGGAATTCTGCACTATCTATGAAATCATAAAAGGTATTCTTTTTATTCAAGAGCTTTCCGTCTTCGTACCACGCTCTTCCTAAATCTTCACCCCCACGAATGTGGGTTATAACATAAACGAACCCACGGTCAAGCAAACTCAATCGAATTGAGCTAAAATAGGGGTCGATTGAATGTCCGTAACTTCCATAAGCATATAACAGCAGTGGATTTGTTCCATTCTCATCAAATTTATCTTTACGATAAACCATACTCATAGGAACTTTTGCCCCGTCTCTCGCTGTTGCCCATAGTCTTTTTGAGGTGTATAGGTCTTCATCATATCCGCCAACTATTTCATGTTGCTTTAGCAGCTTGCGTTCTTGGGTTCGCATATTCATCTCTAAAACAGACGAAGGAGTGGTCATGCTGGTGTAGCCAAAACGAAGTACTTCAGTGTCAAACTCAGGATTAACCCCCGCCCAAACGTCATACGTCTCAGAGTCAAATTGCATATAGTACTCATCGTTCGTTTTTACATTAATCACACGCATTTGATTCTGCCCGTTTGTCTTTTCTTCTACCACCAAGTAATCCTTGAAAATTTCGATGCCTTCCAACAAAGTTTTATCACGATGTGCTATAACCTCTACCCAATCTTCTCTACTCGATTTCCCAAGCTTAGCAGTCATCAATCTAAAATTTTGAGCTTCCCAATTGGTCATTACATACCACTTATCATTGTAGTGGCTAATGGTGTATTCCATTTCACGAATTCGGGGTTGAAACACCTCAAAACTCCCTTCTGGCTCATTTGCTGATAGGGTATGAAACTCTGAAGTAAGCGTACTTCCAGAAGATATGATGATGTAGTCTCTACTTTTACTTTTATAAACTCCACAATAAAAAGCTTCATCTTCTTCAACAAAGTGAACTCGCTCCTCCTTCGTTCGAATATTAATCGACTTGATTTTAAACGAGCGTAATGTCTGTTCGTCTTTCTCAGTATAGTACAAAGTCTCGTTGTCATTTGCCCAACAAGCTGAACCTGTAGTTCCGCTAACTTCAAAATCAAAGTATTCGCCCGTAACCAGACTCTTGAGTTTTAGACTATAAATTCTTCTACTAACTGTGTCTTCACCATAAACAAGCATTGTATTATCTGGACTAACTCCCATCCCACCAACTTTATAATAGGCATAGTCTGCAGCAAGCTTATTCACGTTAAGCATAATTTCCTCGTTTGCCTCCATGCTTTCTTTTTTTCGACAGTAAATAGGATACTCACCTCCTTTTTCATAGCGCGTGTAATACCAGTATCCATTCTTTTTATAAGGAACAGATTCGTCGTCTTTCTTTATCCTACCAACAATTTCATCGTATAGATTCTCCTGAAGCTTCTCAGTAGGTGCCATACAACGAGATGTATATTCATTTTCTTTATTGAGGTAATCAATAACCTCAGCATCCTCACGATCATTTAACCAATAATAATTATCTATTCTATCATCATTGTGAATAGTTAAGGTCTTTGCGACCTTCTTAGCAATAGGTGCCTGCATTGCTGCGAAATTATGCTGATTTTCAATTTCAAGTCTGCTTCTAAACCATGATTTCAAAAAAAAATCTTTATTCAACCAAACTTTTGTTTAATCTTTTTGTTAAAATTTTAAACAAAATGAAACAAACCGTAAATATTGTTGGTAGTGGATTTTCATCATTATCGTCGGCATGTTACCTTGCTCAAGCAGGATATGACGTGATTGTATTTGAAAAAAACGGTCACCTCGGTGGTCGTGCTCAAGTCTTTACCCAAGATGGGTTCACCTTCGATATGGGACCAACTTGGTATTGGATGCCAGACGTTTTTGAACGCTTCTTTGCAGATTTTAACCTTAAACCAAGTGACTTCTACCAACTCAACCGACTTGACCCCGCTTACCAGGTCTATTTTGATCAAGATGACAGCATCACTATTCCTGGGAGTTTGGAGGAAATTATCGAAATTTTTGAGCAGGAAGAGCCTGGTAGCTCTATTCATCTTAAACGCTTTCTAAATTCGGCTAAGAAAAACTATCAAGTCGCCATAGAAGACCTCGTGTACAAACCAGGCAATTCACCTCTTGAGCTCATAACTCCAAAAACTGTAGGACTTATTAATCAAGTTTTTGGTAATATCAGCAAAGACATTCGAAAGCATATAAAAAGTGATCGGTTAATTAAAATACTGGAATTCCCTGTTTTATTTCTAGGAGCAAAGCCAAATCAAACTCCATCGCTATACAATTTCATGAATTGGGCCGATTTTGGTTTGGGGACTTGGCATCCGGAGGGAGGAATGGGCAAAGTTGTTGACGCTATGGTTGAACTGGCAAGATCTCTCGGGGTAAGATTTGAAACCAACGCAAATGTCGAGAAAATCTTGGTTCAAGATAACATCGCATATGGCCTTCAGATTAATGGCGAAGAACGATTGGCTAATTATGTTTTAAGCGGTGCAGATTACCATCACACTGAACAACTATTAGACGTTCATCAAAGGCAATACAATGAAAAATACTGGAACAAAAAAACTTTTGCTCCATCCTCGCTACTCCTATATGTTGGTTTTGATAAGAAGATTGAAGGAGTATCACATCACACCTTGTTTTTTGACACGGACTTTGATGTACACGCCAACTCTATTTACGATACAATCGAATGGCCAGAAGAACCTATGTTCTATGCCAGTTTCGCGAGTAAAACTGATACAAGTCTCGCTCCTGATGGCAAGGAAGCTGCAACCTTTCTAATTCCAATAGCTCCTGGCTTAACCGACACCGAAGAAATGAGAAAGCACTATTTAGAAATGATAATACAGCGAATGGAGCGACTTCTTAAAACACCAATTCGAGAACACATTCTTTTTAGCAAATCATACTGTGTTAATGATTTCATTTCTGACTACAACTCGTTTAAAGGAAATGCCTATGGATTGGCAAATACCCTAAAGCAAACCGCATTTATGCGACCTAAAATAAAAAGTAAAAAAGTTGATCACCTGTACTTTACTGGGCAGCTGACTGTGCCAGGACCTGGAGTTCCTCCAGCATTAATATCCGGGAAGATCGCATCTCAACAAATTGTAAACCACATCATATGAAACACCTATACGACAACATTTCAGCAGAAAGTGCACAGACCATAACCAAACAATACAGCACTTCATTTTCTTTGGCGGTAAAACTGCTTTCGTCTGATATTCGTCAACACATCTATAATATCTATGGCTTTGTTCGACTTGCAGATGAAATCGTAGATACATTTCATGATTATCCGCAAGAGCACTTACTTAACCAATTTGAGGCAGATTATCACCAAGCTGTGCAGCATGGTTTAAGTATCAATCCGGTTATTCATGCATTTCAGCAAACGGTTAATGAGTGTAATATCACTCCTGATTTGGTTCAAGCCTTCTTAGATAGCATGCGAGCAGATTTACACAAAACCAATTACACATCCACTGAAGAACTAGCAAAATACATTTACGGTTCAGCAGATGTGGTTGGCTTGATGTGCCTAAAAGTTTTTGTAAAGGGAAATGAAGCAGAGTACCAAAGATTAAAAGCACCTGCAATGCGTCTTGGTTCGGCGTTTCAAAAGGTAAATTTCTTACGCGATTTGAGAAACGACGCTGAAGTATTGAATAGATCTTATTTCCCAAACTTAGATCTTCATGCTATGAGTCAAGAGCAAAAATCAATGATAGTATCTGAGATTCGTGAAGATTTTGAAGAAGCATATAAAGGGATCGCTCAACTTCCAACATCAGCAAGAAAGGGTGTATATGTAGCCTATCGTTACTACCTCAAGCTTTTCAAGAAACTTGAACAAACAGAACCGCAACATATCTTACAAACGCGAATTCGCGTAAACAATGCAACCAAACTATTTGTACTTTTAGATTCTGAAGTGCGCTTGGGCTTAAATGTACTATAATGCTAATTTTATCATTCATATTGTGGCTTTTCAGTAGCAATACAAGTGTAAAAACCGTAGTTGTAGAATACCACGGTTTAAAGAATAAAAAAGAAGAACTTGCATTTATTGAAAAGTATAAATCATATTCTTCTGCCAGTTATCTGGGATATGTTTATTCCATCCAGATGAAGCAGGCAGAATATTCCTATAACCCTGCTACGAAGCTTAAAACTTTCAACAAATACAATGACAAACTAAATGCGTTGGTGAACAGCAATCCCAACAATATACATGCACGATATGTTCGACTATTTACTCAAGAACAATTGCCTTCATTTTTGTCAGACGACGACATAATAAAAGCAGACAAAACATTCTTGAAATCCAAGTTGGGAAAAGACCGTTCGCTAGCCTATCTTGATCAATACATTAAACAAAACACATCACTATGACACTTTTGACTGCACTATTCTATTTCACCGTTTCGGTGCTCACTTTTTTAACTATGGAAGTCATTACTTGGCTTACACATAAATACGTTATGCATGGACTCTTGTGGGTCTTGCACGAAGATCATCATCAACCACGATACACTTCAGTTTTTGAGAAAAACGATCTGTTTTTTCTCATCTTCGCTATACCAAGCATTGCGTTGTTCTATTTTGGATTTACCCCTGAATTGAACTTTATGTTCTTCATTGGACTAGGTATTTTATGCTATGGCATAGCCTATTTCTTAATTCATGATGTTCTAATTCATCAACGCTTCAAGTGGTTTAAAAAAACTAAAAATGCCTACCTTATCGGCCTAAGAAAAGCCCACAAAGTTCATCACAAACATCTCGGGAAAGAAGACGGGGAGTGTTTTGGAATGCTTTGGGTCCCTAAACGATTTTTTAACATATGAAATGGTTATACCTCCTGATTAATATATTTTCAGTTGCTCTTCCATTGATTTTTGCTCTGCTCTTTCGTATGCGCATGATCACGCGTTGGAAGAAGTTTTTTCTTGCCATGGCAATTACAGCAGCCGTATTTATAGTTTGGGATGTTCTATTTACAAAAATTGGAGTGTGGGGCTTTAATCCTAACTACCTGATAGGAATAAATTTGGTAAACTTACCCCTAGAAGAAGTTCTATTCTTTTTCTGCATCCCCTTCGCTAGCCTGTTTATACATTACAGTTTCGAACGGTTTCTACCCGATGTGAAGTTGCACGAACGCTATACCCGCTTAATAACAGGACTAATACTGGGTGTAGTAGCGATATTGTTAATCATCAACTTTGGTAAGCTTTATACCACCGTAAATTATGTATTACTTCTCTTAATCTTGGGAGGTGGTTTATATTATAAACTTAACGAGTTGAGCAGATTTTATGTTTCATTTCTAGTTATACTCATACCCTTCTTTGTGGTTAATGGTCTTCTCACAGGCTCGTGGATTGCAGAGGAGGTAGTATGGTATAATAATGCCGAGAATATGGGAATTCGAATTTTAACTATTCCCATAGAAGACATTGGCTATGCTTTTTCAATGCTGTTTTCAACCCTTTGGATTTTTGACAGCTTAACTCAAGCAGATAAAGATTAGTATAGGCTGTTTTACTCTAAAAGTTCGCTCTCAAAAATGTCTTGAGGTGAGATCATTTTCTCATTAAGTGGAATGTCAGCACCGTAGCGTAATTTCAATTGTTCTTGAACAAGTTTATGCTCTAAATTGTACTTTTTCAACGATTTAGGTTTGCCCAATTCAACGCCCAAGCCTCGATTGTAGATCTTCCAAACCAGTTCACTGCAGTAGATTCGTTCATCGCTCCAATTGAAATGAATATCATAGTTTTTGTTCAAAAAGGATTCGCCAACACTCCACATCTTTGCTTCAACCGACCTGGTGAGTAATTCTGGATCTTTGAGTCTTTTCTTAGTGTAGTTCCCTCCTGATCCCTGAGCAATCCAATCTTCAATCGCTATAACTCTAACAGGTTGAACAGCTTCGAGCACCATCCATTTATCGTTTAGGTTAAAGACTATACCACAATGACTAAAATTCGAATTGGTAGCAAGCTTGATTGCCTCACTCTGAACGGATTCAGAATCTTGAAAAACGATATCCCCATTTTGCCAATCTTCAGCCTTTTTCTTAGTGGTTATGGAAGTCGTGCTAGCAACTACTGCAAGTCCGAACAATCCCAGGGCCCAAATCGCTAAAATCTTTCTTACATTCATAGGTTATTGTCGTTAATCAAATCTTACTTTTACATAACGGCGAGATAAGTTTTAATATTGCAACGTGGATTCTGCATTGTACCTTGTTCCAAACTTCATTGGTGTTTTCTCAAAGGAATACCTTCCTGAACGGACGTTAAAACATGTTTATGAAATCAAGCATTTCATTGTAGAGCGTGAGAAAACAGCCAGAGCATTTTTGAAAGCAATTGATCACCCAACCCCTCAAAGCGATTTTGAATTTGCAGAGCTCGATAAGCACAACAACTATATAGGGTTTAGATCATTCTTCGATAAAAATATTGGATCATCAATAGGGCTGCTATCGGAAGCCGGTTTACCCGCTATTGCCGACCCAGGAAGTGAAGTTGTTAAATACGCACACAAAAAAGGAGTTCAAGTTGTCCCATTATCAGGTAGCTCATCGATCTTTCTCGCTCTGATGGCAAGTGGTATGGACGGACAACGATTTGCCTTTCACGGCTACCTTCCGATAGATGCTAGAGAAAGAGTTAAAAAGTTGAAACAGCTCGAAGTTGAAGCTCGTAAATCTTCTCAAATTTTTATGGAAGCTCCATACCGCAACAATCAGTTTTTAGACTTTCTGATTAAAAACTTGCAAAATGATACCATACTTTGTGTTGCTGCTGATATCGAAACAAAATCGGAGCAGATCATTTCAAAGCTTGTAAAAGATTGGAAGCCCTCTGATGTTAATCTTCATAAGCGTCCGGTTATTTACATAGTAAAAGCTTAATTTTAAATATATTTATTTATATTTGAATTTTAATTTTATATATATTTATTTATAATTATGAAAAACAAGCTCGCTATACATCAAATGGATGCTAGGCTAAAACAAGTGAAACCCTCAGTTCCCCTGTCGCTTGGTTTAACAGGAAGATGGATTTCTTCTATCCGTAATTTGCTTGGGATGTCTATGAGGCAACTTGGCGAGAGACTGAGTATTTCGCCCCAATCATTAAGCCAGTTTGAAAAATCTGAATATAACGGTTCAATTTCCTTGAAAAACATGGATAAGATTGCTCAAGCCATGAACATGACATTTTACTACGGGTTTTATCCTAACGATGGTTCCGTTCAAAAAATAATTAAGAAACAAGCCAAGACATTAGCAGAAGAGATTGTTTTGCGCTCATCACAAACCATGAAACTTGAAGGCCAAGAAAATTCTGAAGATCGAATAGCCCAAGCTATTAAGGAGCGTACAGAAGAAATTATTCGTCAAATGCCAAGAAACCTATGGGATTAGCTCTAAAATATGATTATGGACAAACCCCTATAGAAACAAATGAACTAAATGATCTTAAAATTAATTCGATTAGCACACAATCTGAGCTTAACGAGCTTGAGCAACAGAATGTAGAGAAAGCAATTGCATGGTCCTTAAAAAGAAGATTTTCAGATAAAGAAATTTTATCTGAAGATTTTATTAAACAAGTTCACAGAAAAATGTTTGATGAAGTTTGGGTTTGGGCAGGAAAATTCAGACTCACACAAAAAAACATCGGTGTCAATCATTATCTAATTCCAGTTGAGCTCAGAACTTTAATTGAGGATTGTATTTTTTGGAAGAATAACAATACATTCTTAGCAGATGAATTAGCCATAAGATTCAAACATAGGTTAGTTTCAATTCACCCATTCCCAAATGGAAATGGCCGTCATTCAAGATTGATGGCCGATATCATTATTAGTCATATTTTTAAGAAACCCGTATTTACTTGGGGACTTAAAAACCTGAATACTTCAGCAAATCAACGCCAGCACTACATCCATTCTCTCAAACAAGCAGACAAAGGAAACTGCAATCAGTTACTTCAATTTGCAAGAAGCTGATTAGTTTAATCTACTGGCAATCAAAGCCTCTACACTCTCTGGATTTAACAGGGTCGAAATATCACCTAAATCATCTGTGTCATTTGATGCTATTTTTCTCAATATTCGCCGCATAATTTTACCACTCCTTGTTTTGGGTAAGGCTTCTACAAACTGAATTTGTTCAGGTTTAGAAATTGGACCTACCAACTTCGCAACTGTTTCGAGTATTTCTTCTCTAAGCTTTTCATAATCAACAGCTTCATCGTCATTCATCAAAGCTACGAAAGCACAAATTGCATGTCCTTTGATTTCGTGCGGATAACCAACAACTGCACTTTCGACCGTAAGGGGATGCTCATCTATTGCATTCTCAATTTCAGCAGTCCCTAGGTTGTGACCGCTGACAATAACAACATCATCTACCCTACCTGTAATTCGGTAATTTCCTTCTGCATCTCGTTTTGCTCCATCACCTGTAAAATAGGTTCCGGGATAAGCGGCATAATAGGTCTTACGGAATCGTTCGTGGTCTCCATAAATTGTTCGAGCCATGCTTGGCCATGGATGCTTAATGCATAAAACTCCTTCGGCTTCTGATTCTAAAATCTCTTGACCACTATCATCCATCAAGCAAGGTTGAATACCGGGTAATGGTAAAGTTGCAAAGGTTGGAATGTCTTTAGTTGCACCTGCTAAACTTGAAATCATGATTCCCCCTGTTTCGGTTTGCCACCAAGTATCGACAATCGGACAATTATTCTTTCCAACATGATCGTCGTACCATTCCCATGCTTCTAAATTTATAGGTTCACCTACTGTACCCAGAACTTTCAGACTGCTTAAGTCGTATGTCGTAACAAATTGCAATTCACATTTTTCCAAAGCTCGAATGGCGGTTGGTGCAGTATAAAAGATATTCACTTTGTGCTTCTCAACTATTTGCCAAAACCGCCCATTGTCTGGGCTAGAAGGAACACCTTCAAACATTAGCGTAGTAGCTCCTGCACTCAAAGGACCATAAATGATATAGCTGTGTCCTGTTATCCATCCTATGTCTGCAGTACACCAATAAATATCTTTGGCCTCATACTGAAACACATTTCTAAAGCTGTAATTGGTATAAACCATATAGCCACCACAGGTGTGTACTACACCTTTTGGTTTCCCTGTACTTCCGGAAGTATACAAAATGAACAGCGGATCTTCAGCTTTCATTGTTTCTGGTTCACACTCCTCACTTGCTGGATCGAAGATTTCATCCCACCACACATCACGGCCATCAACCATTAAAACTTCTGAGTTGGTTCGTTGTGCTACAATTACACTTTCAACACAAGGGCATGACTTCAATGCTTCATCTGTAATATCTTTTAATGGAGTAATCTTCTCTCCTCGGAAGCCCCCGTCAGCCGTAATTACCACCTTACATTGTGCATCGTTAATTCTATCTGCTAAGCTTCTTGCACTAAATCCTGCAAATACAACGGAATGAACCGCCCCTATTCTCGCACATGCAAGAACTGCAAATGCAAGCTCAGGTATCATTGGCATGTAAAGACAAACACGGTCACCTTTTTTAACTCCCACAGACTTCAGCATGTTAGCGGCTTTATTGACATGCACCGCGAGCTCATTATACGTTATATACTTTGCTCTTTGGGTAACAGAATTTGGCTCAAAAATTATGGCCGTTTGATTGCCTTGAGAATCAAGGTATCGATCAATGCAATTTTCTGTAATGTTAAGCTCAGCACCTTCAAACCACTTTATGCTAGGCGTTGCAAAATCGTAAGACAACACCTTGTCCCACTTCCTTTGCCATATAAATTCTTGCTCTGCAAAACGGGCCCAGAATCCTTCCGGATCGGCAACGCTTTCTTCATACGCTTTAAGGTATTGGTCGTGGTTTCGAACCACGAAAGGTGATTGGGTTATAGATTCAGAAGCCATATACATGATTTAGTTAAGGGTATAAATTTATATCACAGCAATTAATTTTTTTAGTCGTGTGGATTAAATTTTAGAAATGTTGAATTTCTACAATTCTTAATATTTTTGAAATCCATGATTAAGTACAATCCTAAAATTTGGTTTACCCAGATCTTCAAAATTCCAAAAAGCGATACGCTAAGAATACTATTTAATGAGATAATTATTCTTGCTCTCTTCTCTTTTGGGTTGACCTATGTTGAGCTCAACTACGTTAAAGACTTACACATTTTTAAAGATACAATTGCGGTGTATTCGCTTATAGGTTTTGTATTATCACTCTTACTTGTTTTTCGCACTAACACGGCTTATGACCGATGGTGGGAAGGTCGCAAAAAATGGGGCGAATTGGTTAACAACACCCGTACATTGGCTATAAAGGTATCTACTACGACTAAAGACAATGAAGACATTGCATACTTTAGAAGAATGATTTCGAACTATGTTTTTGCCTTAAAATGGCATTTGCGAGGAGGACAGGAAGACTTACAAGTAGTATTACATCCTGAAGAAAAGGAAGAGTTCGACGATGCTTCACACAAACCAAGTTTCTTCTCAAAGTTGATGTATGCTCGTCTTCACAAAATGCGTGATGAAGGCAAGATAACCGATACAGAGTACTTGACCTTTGACACCAACCTCAATACGTTTTCTAACATTACAGGTGCGTGCGAACGAATTCAAAGTACACCTATGCCTTTCTCGTACAATCTTTTTCTAAAGAAGTTCATATTCATCTACGTAACGACCCTTCCTTTAGGCTTTGTCTCTACTTTCGGGTACGGAACGATTTTATTGTCTGTATTCATTTTTTATGTTTTAGTAAGCATTGAACTTCTAGCTGAAGAAATTGAAGATCCATTCGGTTTTGATGATAACGATTTGGCTCTGGATGAACTTTGCGTTAAAATCAAAACAAACGTTGAAAGTATCCTACAGGATGCTAAATAATTCGATTTCAAAGTCTTTTGAAGCTTCCTGAAACTTGTACATTTGCCGCATGAGCCAAATCGACTGGACCACCGCAAAGGAATACGAAGATATTACCTACAAAAAGTGTAACGGAGTAGCAAGAATTGCATTTAATCGACCCAACGTTCGAAATGCTTTCAGACCCAAGACTACTAGCGAGTTGTTAGATGCTTTCCACGATGCACAGGAAGATACCAGCATAGGCGTAATCTTGCTTAGTGCAGAAGGTCCAAGCACAAAAGACGGGGTTTATTCGTTTTGTAGTGGAGGAGACCAAAGTGCCAGAGGACACCAAGGTTATGTGGGAGAAGACAACTACCATCGCTTAAATATTCTTGATGTACAACGATTGATACGCTTTATGCCTAAAGTGGTGATTGCAGTTGTTCCTGGATGGGCTGTAGGCGGAGGTCATAGTTTGCATGTGGTGTGCGATATGACGCTCGCCAGTGAAGAACATGCTATTTTTAAGCAAACGGACGCCGACGTTACCAGCTTTGATGGTGGCTATGGTTCTGCATACCTTGCTAAAATGGTTGGACAGAAAAAAGCTCGTGAAATTTTCTTTTTAGGTCGAAACTACTCTGCACAAGAAGCATTTGAGATGGGTATGGTAAATGCCGTCGTTCCACACGATGCACTGGAAGACACGGCCTATCAATGGGCTCAAGAAATACTAGCTAAATCTCCAACCAGCATCAAGATGTTGAAATTTGCAATGAATTTGACCGATGATGGAATGGTCGGTCAACAAGTATTTGCAGGTGAAGCCACTCGCTTAGCCTATATGACCGATGAGGCTAAAGAAGGACGAGATGCATTCTTAGAAAAACGAAAACCAGACTTCGGTAAAGACAAGTGGATCCCTTAATTTAGGCTCGACAAGATATGGATTAATTCCCCAGCTTGTCTTACCCCACTCTCTCTCCACAGTTGCTTTCCTTGCTTAAAGATCATAAGCGTAGGAACCCCTTTTACATTATAGGCCACAGCTAAGGCTGGATTGCGGTCTACATCAATTTTCACCACCTTAACATCAGCTCCTAATTCTCCTTTTACTTCTTCGAGAATTGGAACCATCATTTTACAAGGCCCACACCACTCAGCTGAGAAATCAACAAGAACAGGTTTTTCTGAATTTACGATGTCTTTAAAATTTGCCATTACAATTAGATAAAGTCAAAATCAATGCCAATGAGATATTCCGACAATTTGACGCAATTACTTGCCCAAACGGTTGGCTCTTTGCCAAGGACCACCATTGTATGCATCAACGCCATTGTTGCGCAAAATTGAAGCAGCACTCCCACTTCTCATACCACTGGCACAACAAGTAATTACGGGTTTATTCCATTTTTTAATGGTCTCCATTTTAGCATTTATTTTATCTAGTGGAATGTTTTTCGAACCCTTCACATGGCCTCCAGCAAACTCACGGGGGGTTCTAACATCTACAATTATTGCCCCTTCATTCATTTTTTCGTTTAAGTCCACTCCAGGACCAAATAGCTTCTTTAAAAATCCAAACATGGCTGCAAATTTGGGTCGGTTTTGCAATTTACTGTGTAACAAACATTACAAATCTTTTATAAATTTGTAAGGAATGCTTAACAAGGCAGACATACATCAGGCTTGTGTAGAAAAGCTAAAGCATCAAATTGAAGAACTGCAATCTGCAATGGATAAAGTGCAAGAATCGATTGAAAACGAGGAAAATAGCACTGCAGGAAATAAGTTTGAAACCGCACGTGCAATGGGTCAGGAAGAAATGGATCGCCTCAATCGGCAAATGAATAATGCCCAAAAGCAGATGGCAATTCTCAATCAGATTAATCCCAGTTTAGCGTGTGATTCAGCACAAATAGGTGCATTGATACAAACCAACAAAAAGCTGCTTTACCCGTGCATCGGAATCGGGAAAATTGAGATTGGGAAAGATGTAATTTTCGCTATTTCATCCAACTCCCCTATTGCACAAATGCTCATGGGAAAACAAGCGGGAGAATCTGTAGTATTTGCAGGGAAGAAGGAAAAAATTGAAGCGATTTACTAAACTTGCCCCATGAAATTAATCTCATGGAATGTTAACGGTGTAAGAGCATCCGTAAAAAAAGGGCTGATTGATATTATCAACGACTTCGATGCCGACATTTTTTGCGTCCAAGAAACTAAGGCTCAAGATGACCAAGTACAAGAAGCACTGACTGAACTCAAGGGTTATCATATCTATTCTAATTCTGCGGTGAAGAAAGGCTACTCTGGTGTGGCAATTTTCTCAAAGACTGAGCCTATAAATGTTTCTTCAGATATGGGCATTGATGAGCATGATCAAGAAGGTCGCGTAATCACCGCTGAATATCCAGATTTTTTTCTAACCAATGTTTATGTTCCCAATAGCGGTTCGGGTTTAAAAAGGCTGGAATATCGTTCTACTTGGGACCAAGCTTTTGCCAATTATTTGGCTGAACTGCAAAAGAAAAAGCCGGTTATTGTTACAGGAGATTTCAACGTTGCACATACTGCAATTGACCTTAAGAACGACAAAAGCAATTACAATAAAACGAGCGGATATACACAAGTTGAGATTGACGGACTCGATGGAATTCTAGGCACAGGCTTGGTTGACAGCTTCAGACAATTGCATCCAACAGAAGAGAAATATTCATTTTGGAGCATGCGATTCAACGCCAGAAAAAATAACGCGGGTTGGAGAATAGACTATTTCTTAGTTTCTGAATCGCTGAAAAAAAATATCAAATCTGCAACCATTCACAACGAAGTCTTTGGTAGCGATCATTGCCCGGTTGGATTAGAGATCTAATTGACCTGCTTTGCCCGGGATTGGGTGATTGTAGTCCCATTGTTCATTAATTTTTCGAATAAGACGTTCAGTTAAAAGTGGGATTTCCTTTTCAATGGTTTGATGCACAAAGAAATATATCTTTTCAATGCCTTGTTCCTTCCAAGTTGAAAGCCTTTCAAACCAATCGTCGACTCGAGTAAAGTCAGATGCGTGATTTGCACCTGTGTAGCGAATAAACGCAGTTGGTGTTGTGAGTCGCATATGAACCAAATCACGACGGCCTGCAGTATCCGTAATAGTTTGTGTAATCTTTAATTCATCGAGCAATTGAAACAAGTCATTTGACACTTTTGAATCTCCGTACCAATCTGCGTGTCGAAGTTCAACTGAGAGAGCCAAATCGTTTGGCCATTGCCTTAGAAAGTTCTCAAGGTCATTAAAATTTTTAGGCGAAAAATTTTCGTTCATCTGCAAAAAGCATGTCCCCAGTTTTTCTTTAAAATTGGATATAGAAACTAGGTAATCGTCAAGCTCAGCTTGGCAATTTTTTAGTCTTCTAAATTGACTAATCAATTGAGGTATTTTAGGACAGAAGGTGAAGTTTGGATCAGAGCGATCGTACCACTTCTGCACTACCGACGAAGGAAAAATTCGATAATAAAATGCATTTAATTCGATAGCGTTGAATTGAGTCGAATAGTAAGCCAATTCATCCTTTGTGCCACGGGGGTAAAATCCTTTTAAGTCTGCTCTTGCCCATTTGGGCGTGCCAACGAACAACTTAGGACGACCTTGGCCACGTCCTTGTGCAAGAATCTTTGAAGTCTCTGGATGATCATCAGGTAAGCTCAGATCTAGACCTTCAACACTATCTACTTTGCCAAATTTCACGGAGCAAATTAACGATTATCAGGTTTAATCCACTCGTTTTCGGCACCTGTACAGTCATATACTCCAACATTGAGGTGTTCACCAAAGAGCATGGCAACTTCATAGTACAATTCTCGATGATCAGAAGTAAACACATGCATTCGCTTTGCTCTATTATAAATTAGATTTATACGAACATCCTTATACATTAACTTTTTGTGGTTTGAAGGAACAAAACCATGTACGTTTTGACCTAATTGAGTTGGAAAGATAGATACATAATCAATAACTGGCAAAGCACTCCAGCTTCCAAACTGTGTACCAAAAAGGGATAATCCTTCACGGTAATTTCCTATGGTGAAATTAACTTGTATGCCCGTTTTGGCTACAAGAATAAATAACCCAAGCACCATAAATACTATCGGAGTTATACCAAACCCTTGCGATAAACTTCCGGCTCCACCCAGAACCATCACCCCTGCTATTATTTTAAAAGGCATTTGAAAGTAAGTGCCAAGGGTAAAACTATACGTTTTGTCTTTTATTGAGTATGATTTAGATTTCATAATTTGTGCTCGCAAGTATATCATTTTGTATTCAAAATGTGAAAACATATATTTGCCTAACGAACGTTAGTTTGCAACCATGACAGAACGCAAAAAGGAAATCATTAGCAGTGCCCAACGAGTTGTAAAAGACAAGGGTTATGCTGCCACTTCTGTTCGCGATATTGCCAAGGCTTTAGACATGGAGCCAGCCAGCTTATATAGTCACTTCGATAGCAAAGAAGACATCTTAAGAATTACCTGCTTCGAAATGGCTGAAAAATTTGAATTGGCAATTCAAGAAGTAAACGATATATACTTCAATGCAGAAGAAAAATTACGAATGGCCATTAAATTTCATGTTGAAATTCTTACAGAAAATCTTGATGCAGCCATCATTTTTATCCGAGACTGGAGAAATCTTAGTCCTGATTCATTGGATCGTTTCATTGAAAAAAGAAACATTTATGAAGAAGGTATAAAAGAAATTATTCAAAACGGAATTGACGAAGGCTTATTTAACGAAGCCGATAAGAAGTTTGCTGCTTTAACCATTTTATCGAGTGTAAACTGGATTGTTGAATGGTATAACCCAAATGGAAATCTAAACGCTAACGAAATTGCTGAAAAACTCAGCGACTTTATACTTACAGGATTAAAAAATAACATTTAAAAGAACACATTAACATGTACGGAAACGCATATATAGACCCTAACGAAAAATTTTACGCTGAGGAAGAAACTCCTGAGTTATTGGAACAATTTCAAGCAAGAATTGATAGAGGTGAAAAAATAGAGCCTCAAGACTGGATGCCTTCAATGTATCGCAAACAACTTATCAGAATGATTGAGCAACATGCCCATTCTGAAATTATTGGTGCATTACCTGAAGGAACCTGGATTACCAGAGCTCCTGGATTTAGAAGAAAGCTTGCTTTGATGGCTAAGGTTCAAGACGAAGTAGGTCATGCACAGCTTCTTTATTCTGCTGCTGAAACACTTGGAAAAAGCAGAGAAGCCATGATTAACGACCTGATTACCGGTAAATCAAAATATTCGAATGTATTTAACTACCCTGCTCTTACTTGGGCAGACAGTGCAATTATTGCATGGTTAATTGATGCAGGTGCAATCGTAAACCAATTGGCAAATAGTAAAGGTTCATATGGCCCTTATTGCAGAGCACTGGAGCGTATTTGCTACGAAGAGTCTTTCCACCTAAAATATGGCCATGACAATGTAGTGCACTTAGCTACCGGTACTAAGAAGCAGCGTCAAATGGTTCAGGATGCCCTTACACGTTGGTGGCCACCAATTATGCACTTCTTTGGCCCATCAGACAAAATATCAGTACATACAGAAACACTGATGAAGTGGAAAGTAAAGATGGCTACAAATGACCAGATGCGTCAAACGTATTTGGATATGTACGTTCCAAAAATTTGGGATTTAGGTCTAGTAATTCCTGATCCAAATCTTAAAAAGAACCCAGAAACCAACCAGTGGGAATTCACCGAACCTGACTGGGATGAGTTTAAACGAGTAATTAATGGAGATGGTCCTTGTAATGCAGAAAGACTGGCGGTTAGACGTTTTGCAGAAGAAAAAGGACGATGGGTAAGAAGAGCAATATTGGGCGAAAAAGCCGAATATGTGCGTCCTTTTGCTTAAATTTGGTAAATACAAAACTACCACTATGCGATTTTTTCTAATATCTACATTTCTGTGCTGTATACTTTTTAGCGTTGCTCAAATCCCGAATTATGAGTTTGAGAATTGGAGTGACAGAGAATTGTATGAGCCTGTAAATTGGATGTTAGAAGGCTTTGCAACCTATACTTCAGATGCCAGCTCAGGTGGAACAGCTGTTCTTCTTGAAAATAAAAATGGAGGATTTGGTTACGTTACAAATACCTTGCTCACTGGCCAACTATTGGGTGAACCCTATGAAGATTTTCCACTTACCTGTCGGTTCAGTGCAAAATACGACTTGGCAGATGGCGACACGGGAAAAGTACTCGCAATTTTTAAGTCTTCCGGAGCACCTGTGGGTACTATTGATTTTAATCTGACAGGAAACAGTGGAGACACATTTACCACATTCAAGTATCCGATTCAATGGAGTGTTAACTTGTATCCAGACTCTATCATTTTTGTAGTTTCTTCTAAAGACTTTACAGATCAAGTAATCGATGGAGATGGCTATGTAATAATTGACAACATAGTAATGGAGTCTTTTGGAAATCCACATCAACAACTCTTGAACAATGACTTTGAGACTGTAGATACCACTCGTATTCCCTATCCAAATGATTGGTATACAACTAATCTAATTGGCATTGATCTCTTTGGAGATAATTCAAATAATGAGGCTGTTGTGCAAACTGACGAGTCTCATCATGGCATCGGAATGTTGGTGCAAAATGTTTATGCAGGCAACGATCTGGTTCCTGGATTTGCCGTTACAGGAGACACGTTTGATATGACCTTCCCTCCTACTTTCGCCGTTTCAAAAAGATGGTCTTATTTACAGGGATATTATAAGTATCAAAGCGATAATAACGATGCTGGTGTTATCTACGCTATCCTCTATTATCAAGGCTCACCTATTGGATCAGCCCAGTTTAACATTACTGAAGACCAAGAGAATCTAACCTATTTCTCTTCACAAATTGTGTATGGAGTGCCTTCCATTTCACCAGACAGTGCTGTAATCATAATTGGTTGTGCAGATTTTGAAAATCCAAAAGGAGAAAACACCAAACTTTGGGTTGACCGATTATCTTTTTCAGATGGTGTAGCTTCAATTCCTACCACCATAGTAGATGCCAAATTCTATCCAAACCCAGTACGCGATAGGCTTCATATTATAACAAATGAACCCATGAAAGGCTCTATAGCTAATATGTTGGGTCAGGAGGTCTTGAAATTTGACACAAAGAACATAGATGTATCTATGTTGAACCCCGGAACTTACCACCTTCGCTATACCGTGAATGGTGCTCTAATAACTACTAAATTCATCAAATTATGAAGAAACTTGTACTATACTTAATCGTTCTTTTTTTAGTACTTGACTTACCTGCTCAGAATATTCCAAATGGGAGTTTTGAAAGCTGGGAAATGAGAGATCACTACAAGCTAGACAACTGGTTTTCACCAACTCGAAATGTCACTCGTACAACCGATGCCAAAGTTGGTAATTATGCCCTTCGTTTAGATAACACTTACAGAGAGGGAGCTAATGGTTATACGAGCTACATTCGAAATATAGACTACAGCAACCTTGACCAACTAAATGGTTTTGCGTATGATGGCGATCCTCTCAGTTTAGTTTTCTGGAGCAAGCACGATATTGCAGACGGCGACCAAGCCAGAATTTATGCTGTTTTTCGTGAAAATGGAGCTACAAAAGGTGTAGTTGATTTTCGATTTTCAGGAAGCACTGCAGACACCTTTGTTCGCTATAGCATACCAATTACTTGGTACAGTTCACGAACTCCTGACAGTGTATGGTTATATCTTTATTCTTACACTGATTCTAAGGTAGACGCTGATGGCTATGTAATTTTCGACGATATTCATTTTGATAAAATTGGCGAACGAACAGGAGAATTTACCAATGCTGATTTTGAAAATTGGACGAATATTGGTGTAGAATACCCAACAGGTTGGGAGACATTTGACCTACTATATTATGACCTATACACTTCATTTGTAGCGTCAAATCGTACGGCTGCACGAATTACCGAAGATGCTTTTATAGGAGACAATGCACTAAAACTTATGAATTACTATAGTGGTAGGGCAAGATACAGCTACCACTACACCGGCTCAGAAAGTGGAGATTGGAATAGACCCATTTTCGCCATGGCAGATACATTTAAATATCTACAAGGATATTACAAATATCATCCTGATGGTGAGGATACAGCGAGAATTAGAGTAAGAACATTTAAGGGCACACAATCAAGATCGACGAACGACATTTACCTGCCTGAAGCCGAAGATTGGACCTTCTTTACCATGCCTTTAACTTATTCGGCAAGTGTTGACCCAGACAGTGCATCAATCTTAGTATACTCTTCATTTACCGATTCAATTGAAGGTGCAAACACTGCTCTTTATTTAGATGGACTTGAACTTGTACTAAAACCTCATTCTGTATACGTAGAAGAGCCGCTAGCTGAGACCTATATTTACCCTAATCCTGCTGCCGATAAAGTGCATGTGCTAATTCAAGAAAACGCGACTTTATATATCAGTAATAGTTTAGG
The DNA here is from genome assembly GCA_965216465.1 of Bacteroidia bacterium. GTDB lineage: Bacteria > Bacteroidota > Bacteroidia > NS11-12g > UBA9320 > UBA9320. The sequence continues at coordinate 932,944 of CBDCFW010000006.1, read as the reverse complement.
ACAACATATAACAACAAAAGAAATTTTTGCGGGACAAAACGCAATTGATTTAAGCCACAATCCAAGTGGTATGTATTATCTAAAATTTATTTCAAAAACAAATCAATGGACAACCAAAGTAATGAAACAATAGAGTCGTTAGACCCTAGAATTACACGAGCAAAACTGGATTATTCAAACATTGATCCACTTCAAACCATGGATCAATTTCAAACCTTTGAAGTTTTTCATCAAAAGAAAAGAGGTGCACAACATGTACATGTCGGAATTGTACATGCTCCAAATGCAGATATGGCATTATTGTATGCAAAAGAGCAGTATGCCAGAAGAGAGGTTACAGCTAACTTATGGGTAGTTCCTAGTAATTGTGTGGCCGCTACTGAGTACATGGATGACGATATTTTCACCACTGCACCAACTAAAGACTACAGAGATCCAGCCGCGTATAAAGTAATGGATCGTATTAAAGATTTTAAAGAAAGAGGAATGAAAGCTACCGATGAGTAAGCTTTCTCAAATCAATAAATAGAACAAAATGAATAGTATAGAAGCATTAAAAGAACTACTCTATAAAATGGCTGATGATCAACTTATAATTGGTCACAGAAATAGTGAATGGACTGGAATTGGACCTGTATTAGAAGAGGACATTGCCTTTTCGAGCATGGCTCAAGATAAAATTGGTCAAAGCGAACATTTGTATAATCTCTTAAATCAATTGGGAGAAGCAGATGCGGATACGGTTGCATTTACCCGAAACGCTCCTCAATTTCATAATTGTCACCTCGTTGAACTTCCTATTGGGGAGTATGATTTTAGTCTTATTCGTCATTTCTTTTTCGACTTTGCCGAACTGTTTCGTTTCGAAGCTTTAGCAAGTTCTTCATATGAACCTTTGGCCATGGTTGCTAAAAAGTTTAAGGGAGAGATTAAATATCACACCATGCATGCTAACACATGGGTATATCAGTTGGCTACAGGCAACAAAGAAAGCAAAGCAAGAATGCAGGCCGTTGTAGACAAATATTGGAACATTGCTCTAGGTATGTTTGAAGAAGGTCCTGCTGAAGATATTCTAATTTCAGAAGGAATATTTATAGGTGAAAAAGCTTTGAAAGAGAAGTGGCTAAATGCAGTTATTCCTCTTTTGGAAAAATCAGGTCTTGTTGTTCCTGATGAATCCACCTGGGACCCTTGCAGTGGAGGCAGATACGGTGAACACACCAAACATTTACAGCCATTGTTGAGCGAAATGACCGAAGTATATGCCATCGATCCGAATGCGGATTGGTAAGCTGAGTGTCAAATTCAAAACCCAATGAAATAAAATGGTGCTTTTGAATGTCAAATTAGAAAAGCGCTTATGACACGATTAAAAGTATTCCTTCCGATTTTGGCCGTTATTTCGGTCGTAGTTTTCTCTTGTAAAGAGGTTGACCCTCCTGTTGGAGATACTGAAACATACCCTGCTATTCGAGCTATGTTCGGTTCTGCATTTGATGTAGATAACCTCCCTAACTATGCTGATCAAAGCATACCTAATTATATAAACAGAGACAACGTCACCTTTAATTCTATCTCGAATGAAGGTGCAATTCTAGGAAGAGTACTTTTCTACGATAAAGCATTATCAGTAGACAATACCATTGCATGCGCTAGCTGTCATCAGCAACAATTTGCCTTCAGTGATACTGCTCGAGCAAGTGTAGGAGTTAATGGAACGACAGGCAGACACTCTATGCGTTTGGTAAATGCCCGTTTTTCAGAAGAAACTAGATTCTTTTGGGATGAACGTGCAAACACCCTTGAAGAACAGACCACCATGCCTATTCAGGATCACGCTGAAATGGGTTTTAGTGGAGAGAATGGCGATCCAGATATTGAAGACCTCATTGATAAACTTGCAGGCCTGGACTACTACAAAGAATTATTTACTCTTGCCTTTGGCAATGAAGAGATATCTGAAAGTAAGATGCAATTAGCCTTATCTCAATTCATAAGAAGCATTCAATCATTTGATTCAAAATTTGATGTTGGAATGGCCTCTGCTCCAAATATTGCTGCACCTTTTCAGAACTTTACACAGACGGAGAATACCGGTAAAATGTTGTTCATTGGTCGTCCACAGTTTGATCAAGATGGTGTTCGAACTGGAGGTGGACTTGGCTGTGCAGGTTGTCACCGTCCACCAGAATTTGATATTGATCCAAACTCCGGACATAATGGTGTAATTGGAAGTATAAATGGAGGTCCAGATTTCGATGTAACCCGATCACCATCATTGCGTGATGTGGTTCGTGCCGATGGCTCGCTTAATGGTCCATTGATGCACACCGGTGGCTTTGGAGCTATACGAGGAGTAGTTGCTCACTATAATAACATCCCAAGAATTTCACAAGGTCTTGATCCCCGTTTAAGACCAAATAATATTCCGCAAGATTTAAATTTAACTCAAGACGAAATTTCGGCGTTAGTACAATTCATAACCACACTAAGTGGGAGCGATATGTACACCAACGCCAAGTGGTCAGACCCTTTTTAAATATGTTAACCGCAGAAGAAGTAAGAACAGAATTAAAAAACGTAAAAGATCCGGAAATCCCGACAATATCAATTGTTGATTTAGGTATCGTTACAGGCATTGATATATTAGAAAATAATAAAGTTCATGTAACACTTACTCCAACATTTGCAGGCTGCCCAGCCTTAAAACTGATGGAAGACATGGTGGTTAATCATCTTAATACTGTAACTGAAATAGATGAAGTAACTGTAGAGACCAGTTTCGAAACTACATGGACTACTGATTTAATTACTCCAGAAGGTCATGAGGCCATTAAGAAACACGGTTTAGCTCCTCCAAAACGCAATTGCTCCAGCATTACTATGGAGCTTTTGGAAAGCACAAAATGCCCCTATTGCGATAGTGAAGATACCACGCTCAAAAGTCCGTTTGGACCTACGCTTTGTAGGAGTCTTCATTACTGCAACAATTGTAAGCAAGCTTTCGAAGGATTTAAACCAGTAGCATAAACCAAAATTTAAGAGCACCTTTGCACAAAAAAAGATGCTCGACTTCAGTCAAATATTTTCAGCCTTCTTGGTATTATTCGCTGTAATCGATATCATCGGTGCTGTACCGTTGATTATTTCTATCAAGGAAAAAGTAGGCCATATTCGCCCAGTTCTAGCAACGGTAGTTACTGGCGTTATTATGATTTCTTTTCTCTTTCTAGGAGAAAGCATGCTAAGAGTAATTGGTGTTGACATCAAAGCATTTGCCGTTGCGGGTAGCATTTTAATGGCCTTTATTGCATTTGAAATGCTGCTTGGTATCACCATTTTCAAAGACGATGATGCCGACACCGCAACCGCATCAATAGTTCCTTTAGCATTTCCATTATTGGCGGGTGCTGGTTCATTAACAACGATTCTTTCAATTCGAGCTGAATACAACTCTTTAAACATTGTAATTGCCATTGTATTGAACATGATTGTTATCTATGCTGTGCTACGCTCGCTTAACTTTATAGAACGCATATTAGGGCCCGTAGGAAACCGCGTTTTAAAGAAAGTATTCGGAATTATTCTATTGGCCATTGCCGTGAAACTGTTCAGTAGTAATGCCAAATTGTTATTTGTTGGATAACTAAATTATTGCTCTTCACTTTGTTACTATTCCTTTGCTGAGTTGTGAGAGGATTTTCTATACTCTTATTGTTCTGCTTAGCATTTGCCTCCAAGGCACAAGATTTTAATCTTAAAGACTCCATTAATCTTGCGATGCAGAGTAAGCCACGTGTGTTTGTAGGCTTTCACAATCGAAATACCTTTATACGCTCAGACCAAACTAAATTATATGGAATTGTTGGGGGATTAGATTATAATCGAAAAGTTAAAATCTATCTCGGGCTCTATGGATTTGGAGGACAAAACAGAACAGTACTAATCAATGATCCTGAATTTAACATTGACACGGTATACCGAAGTTTGAGTACAAACAACTTAAGCTTCGCAATGGAATACACTTACTTTAATCGCAATCGACTGAGTTTAAGCCTTCCTGTTCAAGCAGGTTTTGGAGGAGTTTATCTCGATTATGTTGGAGACAACAGATTGCTAAAACAAACCAATAATCTAGTTATTCCTGTTGAATTTGGGACCAACGCCTACTTTGAAATTTTAAATTGGCTTGGCCTAAAAGGTGGAGTAGGATACCGGATTTCGTTAGGAAATGGTGAAGTCTCTAAACTTAGCTCACCGTATTACAACCTGGGATTGGCTGTACTCGTTGGTGAACTTTATCGTGATATAACGGACAAGTAAATGCTATCTACGGAGTGCTTTCTTCCTCTTGCTTTTCAACTATTCCTTGCTCCTCTAGAAGGTATTGAACGGTACTCTTGATGTCTTTAGCTCCAATCTTTTTGAACTTAATCACTTTGTCCTTATCAAGAACATAAATCTGCGGAGTACTTCTCAAGTTGTAGTCTTTTCTGAAATCGTCTTCGCCGAATGCATTGGCTACATTAATAAACTTAAAGTCGTCTTCACGAATTCGTTTCTTCCATCCTTCCCAGTTTCCTTGGGTATAAACAGCGTAAATTTCAACGTGCTCTTTGTTTGCACTATCGTAGTACTGCTTAACAATAGGCATTTCTTTTTTACAATGCCCACAATCAATATCCCAAAGAATTACCACCGTAACTGGGGTTGAAATTTGCGACATGCGTATTCTTTTGGTAAAAGTACTGTCAGGCATATTCATGTCTGGGGCTACAATACCACAAAGTGTAGGTTCCATTTTAGCACTTTCATTACACATTTTGTTGATGTGTGCTGTATCTGACCAAGTGGCCTTGCCTGCACAATAGTAATTCTTAGCCATGTGGTGCAAAGGCTTATCAAAACACATATACTTTGATTCTTGGAAGTAATTCGTTAGATATTGCACCGTATACTTATACTGTGCATCGCTGCCTGCAGCCTCAATTTTGTTGATTAACCAATCTGTAATCATTATGGCAGTATCAGGCAATGGAGGCATAAAATTGTCGACGAAATACTTAAGCTTGTTATGAAACACTGGGGATCTTACTAACCCATCTTCACCCAAATTTACGTTGTCCCAATAGTGATTTCTATTCCATAAATATCTGTACGTTTGCTCATCTTCTTCGTTCACTGTTTCTGGAACATCAGCGAGGGCAACATCTTCCATTGACTTGTACAATCGACCAATGAACATGTTCGGGTTTTCTTCAGCTATTTTATTTCGCTCAATCGCAACTTCACTTGCGATTCCACGAAGCTCTTCACCTAACTTTTTCTTGTCGTCATCTGAAGTCTCAGGGTCTTTGAGCTTGGTTTGAATTTCCCCAGCTCTTCGTCCTTTATCGGCGGCAAAAAGGTTAAAGTTATGAAAAAGCTCATTTTCTCTTGAACCCCTGGTAACCATCGTTTTTACACTTAAGAATGTATCTGCTTCGAAATAGTAGTTATTCTGGTTTTCATCGCGAGATACTAGAAATTCGAAGTAGTTTTTATCGGGGAGTACCACAAGGTACACCCCACTCTCTAAAGTTTTATTTCCTCTAAAATGAAATACTCCGTCAATACATTCAGAAGTATCTCTTAAGTATTGCTTATCAGCAAAGTGGTTTGCAAGCAGGAGCTCACTTTCGCATGACAGTCCGTTAATTTTTACGGCAATATCATAGGTCTGTGCGGAAGCAAAATTTAAAGTAAAAAAGCCAATTAGAAGGAACAAATGTTTTATCATCTATATCTTGATTATTTATTTTGTACAAATATAATTATATGCAAAGATGCATCATTGTTTAGATACGTTGCTTGCAAGATTAACAGTTAACGCTCAAATACTATGCCTAAAAACAATAACGATTCATTTTTCGAAATGGTTTATCAAGTTGCCCGATTAAATTCCTGAAGGCAGAGTAACCTCGTATGGAGCTATTGGCAAGTATCTCGGTGCGGCTAAGTCTGCAAGAATGGTGGGATGGGCCATGAACAATGCTTATCGCGTTGACCCTCCCTCTTCCTGCTCATCGTGTGGTGAATCGCAACGGTCTACTCACAGCTAAGGCTCAGTTTTCGACACCGACCATGATGGAAGATTTGTTAAAACAAGAGGGAATCGAAGTAAAAGATAATCAGGTTGTAAACTTTTCTGACCACTTTTGGGACCCCTCGGAAGAGCTAAAACTATAATCCAGGAATATTCGGCATGATTTCAGCCATTTCAGTCTTAATCGCCTGATCTGCTTTTTCTTGGGCCTCTTTTATAGCTTCCCAGAATCATTTGTTGAACATCTTCTCTTGGACGAATTTTAAATATGCTATCGTTAATTTCCAACGAGTGAAAGTTTTTCTCCGTCCGGTGCATTGAATGGTAACCATAACCGTTCAGTGATTCTCCTTTAAAATTCATGGCAGCCAGTTTAATTTTCATCTCTTCTGCCTTTTGTTTAGCTTCCTTAATCTTATTTAATCCAAACATTTTAAAATGGTTTGTTTATGGGAGCGCGAATTTAATTTTTTTACATAACTAATTCACTATCAAAGAGTAAAAACAATAAATATTCGTTAATATCGCAGTATTATGACCAAGTATTCTTCATTTTTAGTTTTACTTTTACTAGTAGTTGCATCTTGTAATCAAGTTGCTGACGACGAATATTACAATGCCGATATGAGCTCGCTAACTTCTTACATCCCAGTACAATTAACCACTGATCTTTCTGCATTAAGCGAAAGTGAAATTCAAAATGTTACCTTCATCTGTTTGCCGCAGCTGATATCATGAATGAGCTTTTTTGGAAGCAAGCATATGGTGATAAAAAAGAGTTGCTCGCAACCATTCATAATCCAGAATTGCGAGACTTTGCTGAAATTAACTACGGACCTTGGGACCGATTGAACGGCGATGCACCGGTTTCTAGATAATGTTGAAGAAAAGCCTAAAGGATCAAATATCTATCCTGCTGATATGACCAAAGAAGAATTTGAAGAACTCGGTCTTCCTGATGAAAAAGGTCTTTATTCTATGGTTAGAAGAGATGAAATGGGAAAGATTCATACCATTCCTTATCATGAGTATTTCAAAGATGAGTTAACCAAAGCTGCAGATCACCTGCAGGCTGCAGCAGATATTTGTGAAGATCCAGAATTAAAAAATTATTTGGTTCTAAGAGCAGAAGCCCTTTTAACTGATCAATTTGATGAAAGTGACATTGCCTGGATCAACATGAGAAATAATACTCTTGATGTCATTATTGGTCCCATAGAACATTATGAAGACAAGCTTTACAATTACAGAACGGCGTATGAAGCTTATATTTTGGTTAAAGATAAAGCATGGAGTAAGAAGCTAGAAAAGTATATTTCTTACCTGCCAGAATTGCAAGCTAACCTACCTGTCGATGAAGCATACAAACAAGAAAACTCCAAATAGCGATGCTGCTCAACTAAATGCGTACGGATGTAATTTTCTATGCTGCTGGAGATTGCAATGCAGGTAGTAAGACCATTGCTGTTAACCTGCCGAACGATGAGGCAATTCAAGTAGAATATGGAACAAGAAGAAGTCAATTAAAAAACGCCATGAAGGCCAAATTTGACCATATATTACTTCCTATTTCAGAAATTCTTATTGTTGAAGAGCAACGAAAACACATCACTTTTAACGCGTTTTTTAGCAATACCATGTTTCATGAAGTAGCCCATGGTTTGGGAATCAAAACCACTATCAATGGTAATGGTTTGGTAAGAGAAGCTCTAGGAGATCAATACAGTGCTTTAGAAGAAGGAAAAGCTGATATACTTGGTCTTTACATGGTTACTCAATTAAAAGAGCAAGGCGTACTTGAAGAAGGTGAATTGGAAGATTATTATGTAACATTCATGGCTGGTATATTTAGATCTGTCCGTTTCGGTGCTAGTAGTGCACATGGAAAGGCCAACATGTTGAGATTTAACTACTTCCAGCAGCAAGAGGCGTTTACCCCGCAATGATGATGGAGAGTATGCTGTGAACATGGACAACATGAAAAAGGCAATTGCTGGTCTATCTGAAATTATTTTGAAGCTTCAAGGCGATGGCGACAAGGCCGGTGTTGAGGCATTAATGGCTAAAGATGGAGATATTGGAGCTGTTTTGCAAAGTGATCTCGATCGCTTGCAAAATGAAAACATCCCTGTTGATGTAGTATTCAAACAAGGTTTAGACGAACTTGGAATAAACCCATAAAAAAAGAGCCATCAATACGATGGCTCTTAATATAGATCTGTTTAACCCTGACAGATCTAATCCTTTAGGAATTTCACAATGGTAGTAGTTCCATCTGTTGCAGTTACATGGGCGTAGTAAAACCCTTTTTGTAACAATGAGATATCAATACTGCTGAGGTTGTCGTTAGAGTCGATTACTTTCGACCCATCTAAAGCGTATACTTCCACACTTGAGAGGTCCTTATCGTCAGAACTGATTCTAACTGAATTTCTTGCAGGACTTGGAGACACTTTAGCTTCCCAAACTTCTGGTCTTAAATCCTGAGTGTTTATAGGCTCTTCAATGTTGATTAGATCATTATCTTCAGCTTCTGTCGTAAGCAAAACACTTTGCTGTTGGCGTCCAATGATTACTCTTTTTTGAACTTCAATTTTGCATCCTTTTTTACGATCATAGATTGAAAGGGTAATTACATAAACACCTTTCTTGGTATACTGATGTCTAGCTCTTTGACCTGTGGCTGTTGTTCCGTCACCGAAATCCCACTTATAAGTGCTGAAACGAGATGCATTTGTTCTTGCTCTAACATAAACCTTATCTTGATCGATTCGAGTTACAATTTGAGCCTTTAATCTGCATGGCTTCTCTACCACAATCTTCTTGCAGATACATACTTTACATTTAGTTTTAGGGTTGAAGATAATCAGACAAACTTCATAAACTCCTGGTTTGGTGTATTTATGTCGTGCTCTTTGACCTGTAGCATCTGATCCGTCGCCAAATGTCCAGAAGTAATGTACGTTATCATTATTTGCTTTAGCTTCAACTTTAAGGTGAAGTCCTGAAGTTGTAATTCTAAAATCACCTTCCAATTTACATTCAGGCTTCTCGATAACAACACGCTTACAAACTTTTGTAGAACAGATTTGATTCAAGCTATCATTTGACTTAGCATATACTGTTAAGCATACTAGATAGGTTCCTGGCTCGTCGTATGAATGTTTAACTTCTTTTCCTTTTGCAGTTTCTCCATCACCAAAGGTCCAAGAGAATCGAGCGTTAGAATCGTTTGCCTTTGCTTCAAATTTGAAGTCATTTTTGTGCTGTCTGTATAAGAAGTTCGCACGTAATCCACAATCGTTATCTGGCTTCACAATTACTTTCTTACACACTCGTGTTGTGCACACTTTATCGTTAGTAGCGTTTAGGGCATATACAGTTAAGCATACTTCATAAATACCTGGTTTATCGTAGCTGTGCTTTATTTCGTCACCGTGACCTTTTTCACCATCTCCAAAGTTCCAAAGGAAACGAGCTGGAGAATCATTAGCCTTTGCAATAAACTTAAAGTCGTTTTGCTCTTGTCTGTATTCGAACTTCGCTTCTAGTTTACAAGGAGCAGTTATTACAATGCGCTTGCATACTTCTTGTCGACAACCATGCACCGTGTCTTCTGCAACATAACATACCACATAAACACCTGGTTTTGCGTATGTGTGTTTTACTTCATCTTTTCTTGATCCATGTCCATCTCCGAACTTGAATCCAGTATGAACTGCATTGCTATTAGCTTCACCTTTTAGCTTTACAGTTAAACCATCAACTTCATACTTAAAAGCAACCTTCAGACGATCACAATCTACGATTTCAACTTTCTTTCTAACCTGAGTGGTGCATCGCTGGTTGGCAACACTATCAAAAGCGATGGTAGTAAGCGTAACAGTATAAGATCCTGCACTAGCATAAGTGTGCTTAATGTGCTGGCCTCTTTTAAAGTTACCATCGCCAAGTTTGAATGCAAAAACCGCAGGCTGCTTATTTGATCTTGCTTTGAATTCAACTGTTTTGGTATTGTGGTTAATATCAAATTCAAAGTCAGACTTACAGTTTGTAGTAGTTTGAGTAAAAGCAGTACTCATCATAAAAAGTACAGCTGGAATTAGTAATAAAAGTCTTTTACCTTGTAAAAAAATCTTCTGTGTTCTTTTAAGTATCATAACATTTAGCATTTTTTGTTTCTATTGGTCTCGCCAAATGCATGATGGTTGCACGAAAATTTTAAAATATTTTTATGTCGAAGCTATACTTCGTTGATATACAGTGTTTTAAACTGATATAATTTTTATTTCTTACGTTCGATTACGTATGAAATTAGCGCTAGAATATATTCTGTTGATGAAGATGTTTCGAGGTTTTTAAGAATGTTATCGGCTTTTTCTTTGTACTCGAGCATTCTGTTTTGGGCATAGTCGATACCCCCTTTTTCTTTCACAAAGGCGATCACTTCATTAACCTCTTTTTTAGACTTTTTCGACTTTTTAACGATGCCAATAATCTTGCGTTTTTCTTTTTTGGATGATTGATTCAGTGCATAAATCAAAGGAAGTGTCATTTTCTTTTCGACAATGTCGATTCCTGTTGGCTTTCCAACCTTGTTGTCACCATAGTCAAAAAGATCATCTTTTATTTGAAAGGCAATACCAACGGCCTCGCCCATTTCAATAATCTTTCTTATTGTTTCTTCAGATTGATTCGTGGTGTAAGCACCAATTCCGCAACAGCTAGCGAGAAGAGATGCTGTTTTTTTGGTGATGATATCAAAATAGACTTCTTCAGTTATATCAAGCTTACGTGCCTTCTCCATTTGAAGAAGCTCTCCTTCACTCATTTGTTCTACAGCTGTAGACAGTATTTCGAGGGCCTTAAAGTCTTTATTCTTTAATGCGAGTAGTAATCCCTTAGAAAGTAAATAATCTCCAACCAAAACGGCAATTTTATTCTTCCATAATGCATTGATTGAGAAAAAGCCTCTTCGCATATTAGACTCATCAACTACATCGTCATGAACTAAGGTAGCCGTGTGAAGCAATTCAACCAGTGCTGCTCCTCTGTAGGTAGCTTCATTTACTTCACCGAACAGTTTAGCACAGTGCAGAACGAGCAAAGGTCTCATTTGTTTCCCTTTGCGTTTCACGATGTAATTCATGATGGTATCCAACAGAGAAACCTTACTTCTTACGCTGTCTCTAAATCTTTCTTCAAAGATTTTAAGTTCAGCTTCAATTGGAGATTTTATGTAGGCCAGTTTGGATGCCATGAAACGGTTCGCAATTTACAAGAGTATTTAGTGTAGAAACAAAAAAAGAGAGCAAATGCTCTCTTTTTTCAATAATAAATCTTCATTTAGTCTACATCTTTCGATGCAGTATAACTGAGTTTGAGGGCGTTCACTTGTCTCAGCTCTTGTTTGATATCCGTTACTATACCCATTTTAACAGATTTATCGGCTTTTAGCGAGGTGGTCATATATTTAACCTCCGCTTCATCCTTTTCACTGTTTTTAAGGGTAATATATTGTTGAATATCATCAATCGTTGCAAACTTGTCATCAAGCTGAATTCTAGGCGTTGTACCGTAGATCTCAGATTTCATTGGAGGACCAACAAAGATGTAATGCAATCGAGATTTTTTCTCAAGCTTTTCAACTTCCGTCGCTTTAGGAAGTGTTGTTTTAACCTTCATTTCTCTATCCCTCATTTTGGTTGCCACCATAAAGAAGAATAAAAGCATGAATACGATATCTGGAAGTGCTGACGTGTTAATCGCCGCAGATCCTTTACTCTTTTTCTGTTTAAACTTTGACATTAACTTCCTCCTAAACTTACTGGTTCTGCTTCCGAAAGCTTTTTCGGATACTTTGCTTTAACTTCATCTACTTGAGCTTCTTTGGTTAGCTTTTTGTAAGGCTTGCCAAACTTCTTCATCGCGTAATCGTCTCTTACTTCATTGTAAGCGGCGGTAAGCTCATTATAAACCTGCACATACATATCATATGATGTACCACGGTCATTCTTTAAAGAAACAATTGCTTTTGTAGACGTCGATGATAGGTTAGGGTTTCTACCCTCATTGGTCAAGTGATCGACAGTCTTTTGTCTCAACTGATCAATGCTCATCAACTCTTTTTCTACCAACAGTTGATCCGATGCATTCACCAAAACTTCTAAAACCTCTCTTTGTCGTTGTTGCGACTCTGGTGGCGGTTCATCAGTAATAGGTGGCAAGGCAACTTGCAAACCTGTCGGTATATCCATAGTGGTGGTTACCAGGAAAAATACAAGCAATAGGAAGGCTATATCCGCCATCGAACCTGCATTAATTTCTGGTATTCCTCTACTTTTTCTTGACATGTATTTTTACTTTTTAAATAGTCCCGAAAACTCTGAAACTAAAATTCCTATGATTGAAATACCAAGTATTCCATATACTAGGTACCATCCGGCATCAATCCATTTCGATTGACTAGCTGTTGTAACTCCTTTTGACTCCCACTCGTCTAGTACTACACCTGAAGAAGCTAAATATCCTATAGCTCCAATTACGATTACAGCACCAATTCCGATTAACAATTTAACCGAAGACTTTGGGTTTTGTACCATATTTCCAATCGAAGCAACCAGTGTAAAACCAATAGCAACGATAAGTAATATGTACGAAACAATAAGGCTAATTGAGCTTCCTTTTGAATCGGCAACTACTCCATCACCAATCCAAAGGTACCCAACTATACCAACAAGTAAGGCAGCAACTACAACAACATAAAATATGATCTTAATTATGTTATTCATTATGCTTTAACTACTTTGTTCTTAACTAATATATCAACTAATGAGATAGATGCTTCTTCCATTCTATTTACAATTGAATCGATTTTAGATACAACGTAGTTATAGAATAATTGAAGGATAATTGCTACGATAAGACCAGCTACCGTAGTAAGAAGTGCAATCTTGATACCGTTTGCTACAACCGCTGGTGCGATATCTCCAACTCTTTCAATTTCGTCAAAGGCTTCAATCATACCAATTACTGTACCCATGAACCCAAGCATTGGTGCTAGAGCAATGAATAATGATAACCATACTAGACCTTTTTCAAGTTGTCCCATTTGAACAGAACCGTAACCGATAACTGCTTTTTCAACAACTTCAATTGAGCCTTGCGAAGCTCTATCTAAACCTTGGTAGAATACACTGGCAACAGGACCTCTTGTATTTCTACATAATTCTTTAGCTCCTTCAATATCTCCGCTTTCAACTCTGTCTGCAACTTCTTCAACAAATTTGTCTGTGTTGATAGACATCCAGAATAAAGAAATAATTCTTTCAACGGCAATTGCTAAACCTAGGATAAGACACAATAAAGGAAGAGCCATAAATGCTGGACCCCCTTCAATAAACTTGCTTTTAAGTACTTGATGTCCTCCTTTTTTCTTTTTTGGAGCATCTTCCCCAGCTTCATCTGCACCTGCAGCCATTTCTTCTGATTCTGCTTCATCGTCAGCTTCTGTAGAATCTCCAGCCTCAGCAGCTGAACTATCTACAACCTCAGTTGCTTCCTCTTCAACAGGCTCGTCTTGAGCAAATACAGTTTGAACACTAAATGTCATTATAGCTAATAACATTAATAAGGATGTGAATTTTTTCATTTTATTTTTTGACTTATTATTTCGTATTGCGGACAAAAATAGAAAATTTTGAGTATCGACGGTCATTCTCACGCTTAAATTAAGTTTTATTTAACATTATTTGAACTCAAAATTCAGCAACTCAGTATTTAATTTTTATTAAAGTATAAAAACAACCATTTTCGCTTTACCAATGGTCAAATTGGGATATGAAAACCATGGCTAAAACAAAAACAACCTATATCTGCTCAAATTGTGGAAGCAACTATGCTAAAATGATGGGGAAATGCTTCTCTTGTGGAGAGTACAATACCATTCACGAAGAAGTGGTCGCAAAATCTAAGACCGGTGCATTCAAACTTGCAGAAATTGAAGGAGTTGTTACAGCCATTAAAGATGTAGACGCTATTCAACTGCAGCGATTAAAAGCTCCTGGAACAGAACTGAATAGAGTTTTAGGTGGTGGAATCGTACCGGGTTCAGTGGTTTTACTTGGTGGAGAACCAGGCATAGGAAAGTCGACCCTTCTGCTGCAATCGGCACTTCGTATGAATAAACAAGTGCTTTATGTTAGTGGTGAGGAAAGCCTAAGTCAAATAAAAATGAGGGCAGATCGCATTGGCATAACCAATGAAGAATGTCACCTCTTGAACGAAACCTGTGTCGAGAACATCATTCATCATATAAAAACTGCAAAGCCTTCGTTTGTTATTATTGATTCCATTCAGACCATGTATTCGAAATACTTAGAGTCTACGCCTGGTACTATATCCCAAATTCGTGAAAGCAGTGCTTTGCTTATTCAGTATGCCAAAAAACATGAGGTGCCAATTATACTTGTAGGGCACATCACCAAAGAAGGTCAGCTTGCCGGACCTAAGCTGCTTGAACATATGGTTGATACTGTGCTTCAGTTTGAAGGAGAGACTCAAAACTCTTATCGAATTTTAAGAACTTTAAAAAATAGATTCGGAAGTAGCTTAGAACTAGGCATTTACGAAATGACCTCAGAAGGAATGCGTGAAGTAGACAATCCATCTGAAATTCTCATCAATCAACGAAGTGAGAACTTGTCGGGAGTAGGAGTTGTAGCATCTCTCGAGGGAAACAGAAGTTTGCTTATTGAAACTCAGGCTCTTGTGGGAGCAGCAGTATACGGCAACCCCCAGCGAAATACCAATGGATATGACATCAAACGACTGAATATGTTACTCGCAGTGTTAGAGAAACGCTGCGGGTATAAACTTGCGGCTCAGGATGTATTTGTAAATATTGCTGGAGGTTTAAAAATAGCAGATCCTGCCACAGATTTAGGCATTGCTGCGTCAATAGTATCGTCGCTCGAAAATGTTGCTCTTCCTCCAAAGACGGTTTTTGCAGGTGAAATAGGTTTAAGCGGTGAAGTTCGTGGCGTAAATCGAATTGATCAACGCTTAAAAGAGGCTGAAAAGCTTGGTTTTAAAGACTTTTACTTGTCTAACCAGCTGGATATCAACAAGAAAGACTACAGTATTCGTATTCACGAAGTTGGAAGCATTTATCAAATGTTTCAAGCTATTTTTAACTAAAAAATGGCTAAATATGTATACAAACCGACTATTTTAAATCGTTAAAATTCAACTCGTTGTGGGTATTTAGGTTCCTAAAGTTTCGAAGCGAATAATTTATTTTATAAAATATTTAAAATTCGATGCAACCCTTTAGGCATTTGCCCGACTAATGAGTAAAAAGGATAATTTGGCACATGAACAGGAACTTATTTCAGCCTGCATTAACAACGACCCTAGAGCTCAAAAACAATTGTTTGAAGAGTACGCAGGCAAGATGCTGGGTGTATGTGCACGATATTGTCCAAATTTAGAAGATGCAAAAGATGCTTTACACGAAGGATTTATTAAGATCTTTAGACAGATTGATAAGTTTAACGGGAAGAGTAAATTGCAAACTTGGATGACCCGAATTATGATATACACGGCGATAGACCATTTTAAGGGGAGTATTAAATTCAACTACTACGATAGCGATGAAGACATCTACAAGGCTTCAGGCGAATCTTATGTTGATGAAGTTGAATACGATGATGATCAAATCAAAGTAGCTGACTTATACAAAGCGATCAACGAATTACCCGATGGATATAAAATGGTTTTTAACTTGTATGCCATAGATGGGTTTACCCATAAGCAGATTGCAGAGAAACTAAATATTAGCGAAGGAACTTCTAAGTCTCAATTAGCTAGAGCTCGGAAGTTGCTAAAAACAATTGTAAAAGAAAGATTTAACATTGGCTAAGCAAAAGAAGCATATCGACGATTTGTTCAAAGACCTTTTGAACGACAGCGAGTTACCATTAACCGGTAACGAGTGGGATGCTATTGCCAATGAATTGCATCCTAAGAAGAAACGCTTTGGATGGTGGATTTGGTTATTGCCTGCCCTCCTTCTTTCTGCTGGGGTTTGGTATGTTGTGGCTTCAAAGTCAGATAGTACCACTGAAAACAATGACGCCGAAACGGAACTTGTTGCAGAGACAAACTTTGATGAGCTAAATGAAATTTCAACTGAAGAGAGAACATCTCAAGAAGAGTTGTCAGCTGAAGAAGCCATTTCTGAGACTTCTAATACGATAAGCGAGACTGTTTCAGAGCCAAGTAACCCAATAGCGGAACAAGTAAGTGCGAGTAGTTCAGAGGAAGTTGAAGTTGTTGATGCAAGTCCGGTTATTGAGCAGCCAGCAAATAATTCAACTCCAAGTTCGGAAGATGAAGTACCAGCGGATGAAACTCCATTAACAAAACCAATGGAACCTAAACCAACTCCCTCAATAGCAGATCTTACTATACGAAAAGAGTACACATTAGCTGAGATTCATAGCTTCTCTATAAAATCCATTGGTTTAGATGAAATACCTTACGTTTTAGACCGCAATGCCATTAAAGCTTCAAAGGAACCAGACACCAAAGTGAATGCAGGTACATTACCACAACCACCACGCTTTACAAATCCAACAATCGGATTTAACATCAATCCGATGATTAATTCACAGTCAATTGCTGGAGCAGCCGAGCACCAAGATTATGAGAATTACAGAGCACAAAACGAGACCAGTCGCGTATTGATGTCATACGACCTTATGTACAAGATGAATATGAAATCTTTGAACTTAGGAACTGGTATTTCATTCCTACAAAAAGGGCAATCAACACAAGCGTTGACGTACCAACTGTTTGATAGCATACCTCACATTATTGGCCAAGATACGGTAGATTACTTCTATTTTAACTATAGAGACACAACACTGAATAGTCAGTTCTCGAGCCCAACGTATAGTTACATTTCTGTTCCTGTGCTACTTGGAAAAACATTCTATATCAGTACAAGATTTAATGTAGAAACCAATCTGCAGTCAAACATTGGTGTGTTAGTTGGAGCCAAAGGAGATGTACTTTCTACAGGAATTAAACCAACTTCATTAAACGACCTACCCCTAAACAAACTATTAATAGATGCCGGTGGATCTATTCGACTTAATTATCGCATGAATCAGCAATTTACCTTGCAACTTAACACCAGCATTAGCCAGGATTTAACCAATACCCTTTCATCTACAGTGATCAAACAAAAGTTTACTCGATATGGATTTGGAGTTGGTGTGTATTACCATTTAAACAAGTAGAATATGAGAAGATTAATAATAGTTTATAGCTTATTGATAGCCGTTATAGGCAGTCAGGCACAAGTTTGGAGACCTTTGGGCTCAGGTTTGACCAATGCTCCAACTGCTACTGCAACTTTTAATCATTTGTTGCTGACAGCTCATATTGTTTCTACTGATGGAAGCACAAGAACTCACCAAATAAGTGTATGGAATGGAATTTATTGGCAAATGCTGCCACAAATTAAGACCGACTCGTTGGGGCTGATTACTTCGCTCGCATTATTTAAAGGCGAGCTTTACATTGGAGGTAAGTTTAAGCAAGTAAATGACCTAGACTCTTCAAGAAATCTTGTTGTTTGGAAGGATCGTAAGTACTCCTCTATTCCAGTAATACAACGCAAGCTAACCAGTTTCACTTTTGTTGATGGAATGACTACGTATAGCAATCGATTACTCATTTATGGTCCACTTAAAAATACTGCTTCGATAAACGGAGATGATTTAATTGTTTACAATGGGAATGAGCTTGTTGCTATGCCTGTAAATTTTGGAACAGGTGTGCTAGGGAATATTGGATATATTAATGCTGAACAAGATGACATGCTTGTAATTGGAGGTAGATTCAGTAAGGTAAGTGGTCAAGCCGCGGCACAATTAGCTTATTTCAAGAATGGTCTTTGGACCCGTTTAACCAATAATCCAATCATTCCACAAAAAATAGCGGTGCACAACAGCTTAATTTACTTTTTTGGAAATAAACTCAACTCTTCTCAATCTGGCATTTATAAAGTTTCAGGATCTGGTATAGACACCATTGAACACGGAATAGCTGAAATTTCAAAAATCTATGACCTCATTCAAGTTGATGGAGTATTGTATGCTAGTGGCGTATTTACCATGGACGATAATGACCAAACTGAAACAAGATTGATTGTACTCGATGGAGGTAAATGGCACGCATTAAAAAATGGTTCACTTTTGGGACTAACACGACTTGTAAATTATAAAAACACACTTGTTGCAACGGGTCATTTCACTGGATTTTCATCTGTTGATTTAAGGAGAATTGCCCAATATGTTCCAAACGCCGGAATAGTAACTGGCCGTGTGTTTTTCGATAAAGACAAGAACTGTATATTCAACAATCGCGATGAACAACTCAACATAATGGCGATTCAGGTATTGCCCGAAAACATAATTATCCGACCAAATGATAACGGAAGGTTCTTTGCGATACTTGAAGAAGGAAATCACTCATTTAAAATATTAACCCGCAAATACTGGTATGCCAGTGAGTGTAACGGTGATGAAATTAAAGTTAACGTTAGAAAAGGTCAGGTTCACGATTCAGCAAGCTTTGCAATGCTGCAATACTTAGGAAAGAACGACTTGAGTGTAAATTTAACATCGACATCAGGGTTGGCAGCTTTGAAAAATAGACATAATGCTTATCGAATTGACATCACAAACAAAGGCTCTTCGGATGTTGCCGAAACCAAGGTTGTATTGCACTTTGACCAAAAGTTGGATGGTCTTGCTGCTAAACCCGCTCCGGACTTGATAGCAGGCGACAGTGCCGTTTGGACTATTGCAGATTTTTATTCAGGTGAATCACGTCAAATAGCCTGCGAATTTGAACTGACTGATAACACATCTAACACCGTTGAACTTGAGGCATCGATTGAGCTGCAAGAAAATGAAGAAGAAATCTTTGATAACTCATCATCACTTACTCAATACCTGGAAGAAGGTGATTTCGAATTTAAAAAACAGGTATTCCCTAGTATTGGAGGTGATACGGCCTACATTTCAGATACTTCAGACAAAATTCAATATCAAATTTCATTTGCGAATTACACCACCGACACTATCCGAAATGTTTACGTTGTTGACACCATAGGACTTAATCACAGTTTAACGCATGTTAGAGAATTGGGAGCGAGTCATCCTTACTCTATTCAAATTTATTCAGGACAACCAGGAACAAACATTGGAATAATCGTATACACCTTTAACAACATCAATCTGCCACCCAACCCCAGCAAGAACCCAGAAATTGTTAACAACAGAGGCTATGTGGCCTTCGAACTTGGATTGACAGATGAAATAAGTGAAGGCATAGTGCTTACAAATCAAGCTAATGTAACATTTGATTACTTCGATCCAGAATTGACCAATTGGGTTTATGCCATTGTAGACAATGAATTGGTTTCTGTACCACAATCTCCTTTAAAGAGCCAAGTAGACATCTACCCTAACCCAACTTGGAATCACATACACTTTGAACTTCCGGATGGAGTTCAGCGTGTCGATTATAGCATTCTTAATACTTCAGGAAAACAGGTAATGGCCGGCAATACCAATCAGCAAAAGCTGTTTGTTGGTGAATTAACTCCTGGAATGTACTACTTGCACTTAACTGATGACGATCTTCAATACAGAGCGAAGTTCATTAAGTTTTAAAGCTCAATAACATCTTCAGCCAATGATACCGGATGAAGCAACTTAAGCTGAACTTTGTTACTGTCTGAAAGTTCAACGTATGTTGAATTATATTTTTCTCGTGCCATTCGGTCGTAGAAAACCTTAAACCCTTTTTTGCTTTCATTCAGGGCGCTGATAAATAATTCGTAGTCGACATTTCGCTCTGACTTTACAAGCAATACGTTTTTTACTGAGGCCTGATTGTTAAAGTCTTCAGCAATTTTTTGGCTTAAGTCATTGAATTTAACATCCTTATCGTCTAAGAGCATTGCCCCTTGTTGGTTAAGAACAAGTGTTGATACCTCCAAACTCAGGCTGTCGGGCACATCAAAGGGTTTTGAAATGTTAGTAGAGATTCCGTAATCAACATCAATGGTTGTGGTGACCAGGAAAAAAATGAGCAGCAAGAAAGCAATGTCTGCCATCGAACCGCTTGTGATCTCGGGTGTGGATTTAAATATTCGTTGCATAATCAATTGACGCACAACTTTGTTACTATCTTATAGCGGATTAATAAGATGGTCAATAGAATTGATAAGAGGTATTTCAGTTTATCAATTACTTTTGCCAGACCCAATTAAAGAGATGTTAATTGAAGTACTAAAATCAAAGATTCACAGAGCTAAAGTTACTCAAACTGAACTTGATTATGTGGGCAGTATTACCATAGACGAGGATCTTATGGATGCAGCCAATTTAATTGAAGGCGAAAAAGTATTGGTTGTAAATAACAACAATGGTGAACGACTTGAAACTTATGCAATTGCTGGAAAACGAGGAAGCGGAATGATTTGTCTGAATGGTGCTGCGGCACGTAAGGCTGCCAAAGGCGATGTTGTAATCATCATATCATTTGCACTCATGGAGTTTAACGAAGCCAAATCTTATACTCCACATCTCGTATTCCCTGATCATCAAAACAAAGCTATTCTTGAATAAGAAAACTAAAACCATCATCAACACAGTTGTATTCCTCACCTTAGGTGTTGGACTATTTTATTGGGCCTTGGGAAAGGAAGACTTGGGTGACCTTGTTCATGAAATCAGAAATGCCGATTACAAGTGGATTGCTCTTTCCATGTTTTGTGGCGTGCTTAGCCATTTAGCTAGAGCTTTGCGATGGAACCTGTTGCTTACACCCATGGGGTATAATGCCAGGCCAACAAACAGTTTTCATGCTGTAATACTTGGATACCTGGTCAATTTTGCACTTCCAAGAGTTGGTGAAATTACACGGCCTGCGGTACTTTCGAAGTTGGAGAATATTCCTTTCAACAAACTGGTAGGAACTGTGGTTGTTGAGAGAGTTATTGATTTAATAATTACGGTGTTGATTGCGATTGGGATCTTCTTTCTTTTGTTTGACACCATCTATGAATTTGCAACTGACTTGTTTTCCCCTATAAACGCAAATTCGCTCATCATTTATGCTGTAGTAGGTTTATTTGGATTGCTCATTATTGGCATTCTATACAAAAAGAGAAAGTGGATTTACACCTTGCCTATTATTAATAAGTTTAAAGACTTTATCGAGGGGATATTAGATGGTTTCAAAACCATTTTTGCACTAGAGAAAAAGGGATTATTTATTTTTTATAGTCTTTTTATATGGGCCATGTACTTCTGCATGCCTTACTTTACTCTATTTGCACTGGAAGGAACTGCACATTTAGGCGTTTCTGCTGGATTAACCGTTTTACTTTTTGGAACTGCTGCGATGATTGTTCCTGTTCCTGGCGGTGTTGGTACCTTTGAAATATTGGTTCCAGCAGCTTTAGCACTTTATGGAATTGATTCATTAATAGCAGGCTCTTATACATTAATTACGCATGCCGTGCAATTTATTGTTATCATTGGAGTAGGAATATTCTCTGTAATATCGTTCATCGTTCAATCGCAAAAAATTAAGAAGAATGGAGTGGAAACAACTCATTGAAGAAAAAATCTATACAAGCTACACCGAATTGGCTGAGCAAGTTGAAGTATGGAAATCGTTCAATGATCGAATTGTATTTACCAATGGATGTTTCGACTTATTACACCTTGGTCATATAGATTACCTAAGTAAGGCAGCGGATCTCGGTGACCGATTAGTGATTGGAATCAACACCGATCAATCGGTTTCAAAACTGAAAGGAGAAAATAGACCCGTAATTCAAGAACAAACTCGAGCAACTAAATTGGCAGCAATGGCTTTTGTGGATGCTGTGGTTTATTTTGGAGAAGAAACCCCATTAGAGCTGATTACAACAGTTAAGCCAGATATCTTGGTAAAAGGTGGCGACTATACATTTGAAACCATTGTAGGAGCTACAGAGGTCATTAAAGATGGTGGTAAGGTGGAAGTGATTCCATTCTTAGAAGGTCACAGCAGTACTTCTATTATTGAAAAGATTAGAAAAGGCTAATTACTTACGCTTTCCTCCTTTAAGTTTCAATTGAAGGCTAGCTAATTCTTCCCACTTATTTGCAACAGCTAATTTTGCTTGTTCAGCCCATGTCGCAGGGTCATGTACTGCATATGTTGGGCTTTGAGCTACCAGCACCGATTTAATTTCTGATGGCGGTTTTGAAAGTATATCGCGAAAAGTTGCTATTCCTGCTTCGTTTAATATTTGTTCAATTTTAGGCCCTACCCCTTCAATCTTTGTTAAGTCATCTTTTTGTGAAGTAGACAATACAATTTCTTCTTGCTCCTGTACCTGTTCCGGCTCAAATGCGGGTGTTTCTGTTGCTTCTTCTACTGATTTTGATTTTTGCAAGGCTTCAATCTCCTTTTTTAGCAGGTCGGCACTTCTAAGTGCATCTTCTTTGTCTGTTTTAGCAAACTTGAGTAAAGATTTTAGCTTATCGATTTCGGCTTGTTGGGCAATAATATTGGTTTCAAGTTTTTTAAAACTTTCCTCCGGTTTTGAGTTCAGTTTCAACATTGAAATATCGAGTTCAAGCTTTTTAATTTGTTTCTTGTACTTATCGTTAAGCAACCATCTCAGCACATAACCTAGAATAAATGCTCCTAATAAAATAATGGCTATTTCTATGTAATACATTTGGCCGTTGGCTCCTTCTATAATTCTTTCCTCCATTTTTTATCTAATTATTACTTCAACAAGGTTAACGGAATCTGGCATAAAATCTATGGACAAATTATCTCTTCTTGAACCTTCGGAAGCTACGTTTAACAATTCTGATGGATATCCCTGCTCAGCGAAGATATCACGAATCAAGTTTGCAGAGTGATACCCTTGACTGTAGTTTTCTGCGACATCGTTTAATTCTGGGCTATATCCAACAATATCAATCACCTGGTTTTCTGCATGTTTACAGATTTCTTTTAAATAGTTCATAATATCTACAGGCACTTCTTCAGGAACGGCATATGGACTTAATATAAGAACCGCTCCAAAATCGTTTTCAATTACGTTCTTATTTTTAATTACATATTCAAACTCTATGGCTTCAGCATAAGTTTTAGACCAGTCGATTTCAGTTTGTCGAGATTCTATAATTACCTCTTCTACGCTGATGCCTAACGCTTCTTGTACTTGAACAGCTCGTGCGATACCCAAATCTCGATGTATTGAATTATTCACTTCTGCAGAAGAATACAGACCTACAATTTGGAGTTGGTTATCGTTGTTTTGTTTTGCTAGAATTTCATTCTTCCAAGTTTCGAAGTCAGTGCCTAAAGTTGGCTTTTCTTCTGAAATAGTGAATTGGATTGGTTCTTGTAAAACGATCTCGGTTTGCAAGGGATTAGCACATGCCTGCTTGACGTGGCAGACATAGTAATATCCTGAGCCTATAGACCAAAGGACAAAGATGAAGCACACAAGTATTACTCTTGAAAGCATATTAATAATGGTGTCGATTAAATAATGGTTATAGGTGCTTTTGCAGCACAACTTCAAATATATTGAAATGAAGGGAAAGGGGGTAATTTAGGAGGTGTAGCAGGACGTGCTTTTGTCTTTTAATTAGTCACATACTCGAAGCGAGATGGGATTAACCTCCTTCATTAACCCCCATTGCTTTTTCCGTAAGGAGGGCCTAACAAGTAAAGCCATAGCACTGCGTGCTCAATGTCTTTTTTATGAGCCTGTGATTAAGGGGATTAAGCTCCTTGCAGTCGCTTTTTCCCTAAGGGGTGGCCTAACAAGTAAAGCCATAGCACTGCGTGCTCAATGTCTTTTTTATGAGCCTGTGCTTATGGGGATTAAGCTCCTTGCAGTCGCTTTTTCCCTAAGGGGTGGCCTAACAAGTAAAGCCATAGCACTGCGTGCTCAATGTCTTTTTTATGAGCCTGTGCTTAAGCGAGCTTAGCACAGGCTCAATAAAAAAGCCAATCCTCTTAGGGATTGGCTTTACTTGCGGAGAGAGAGGGATTCGAACCCTCGGTACCCGTAAGGGTACACTACCTTTCCAGGGTAGCCCGATCGACCGCTCTGGCATCTCTCCGAATGGCCGCAAAAGTAATTACAAATCGAACAACTTCTGAGCATTTTCGGTGGTTATCTTGTCAATCTCCTCCGAACTTAAATCGTAAATTTTTGAGAGCTCTTTTACCACTTCGGTGATATATGACGACTCGTTTCGCTTCCCGCGATAAGGAACAGGAGCAAGGTAGGGTGAATCGGTCTCGATTATGATTCTATCCAGTGAAACATCTTTTAACACATCCCTTAGATTTGAATTCTTGAAAGTAACAACACCTCCAATTCCTAAATACATTCCCATATCTATAATGGTCTGAGCTTGCTCTAAGGTGCCTGTAAAGCAATGAAACACACCTCTAATGCCATTTGGTAGGTTTTCCTTAATCAGATCAATGATGAGGTCAATAGACTCTCTAGAATGTATTACAATGGGTAAATTGCTCTCGATTGCCCATTCGCATTGTATTAAAAAGGCTTCTTCTTGAATCTTTTGTGTTGACTTATCCCAGTAAAGATCAACTCCAATTTCACCTACCGCAATACAAGGTTTGGCATTTAACTCTTCCTTTATCGTGGCTAAAACATCTTTATAGTTGTCTTCGACAGAGCAAGGATGAAGTCCGATCATTCTATAAAAGAACTGTGGTTCTTGCTCTACTAACTTATTTAATTGCTCTATACTTTCTATATTGATGTTCGGAAGTAGAATTTTAGTTAATCCAGCAGCTTTAGCTCTTTCAACAACTTCTTGAATATCTTCTTCAAATTGAGATGCGTACAGGTGTGAGTGTGTATCAATCATTACCAGCTTATCTTAGTCTTATTTAGAAAAGAATCGACGCCTTTTATGCAATCGTCAGAACTGCGAGCAATAGCATTATACTTCGAAGCGGTATCTAAACTCTCATTAATTTGTTTTGCATCTACAGCCCTAATTAGCTCTTTTGTTTTAGCTATCGCTTGTCCAGATGTTGATGAAATTAACTGCTGAATTCGCTCTTCTACCGTGTGTTCGAAAGAATCACTGTCTATTACGTCCGAAATTAGGCTCAAGTCTTTTGCTTCTTGAGCAGTAACTATTTTTCCGGTTAACAATAATTCATTTAGGTTTTGACCATCTACTTTTCTCAAAAGAAAGGTAAGAACAATTGCAGGTATAAAACCAATTTTCACCTCAGTATAGCCAAAGTTAGAATTAGGAGTTGCCCAGCAGAAATCTGTAATTGTCGCAAGTCCACATCCTCCTGCTAAAGCATGTCCATTGACTGCAGATATGGTAAGCTTAGGAGAATTGTACAAGGCCTTGAACATCTCTGCCAGCTGCTTACTATCTTCTTCGTTCTCATTGAGTGTATTTGCTCTAAGTTGTTGAAGGTATTTCAAGTCAGCACCTGCACTAAATGCTTTTCCGTTGGCTTGAATAAGAATTGCACGTACGTTATCATCGTTATTGAATTTAACAATGGTTTCGTGCAGTAGTGTAACCAACTCAGCATTAAACGCATTTCTCTTTTCGGGCCTATCTAGCGTAATGATGCCTATTCTGTTGTTAATTCTAGATGTTAACATAAGAACAAAAAAAAAGCCTCCTATCGAAAGATAGAAGGCTTTTCAGTTTTATTTTTTACAATTTATTTAGAAACTGTAATTCTTTTCGTTGCATAGAAATCACCGTTCTTAACTTGTACAAAGTAAACTCCGTCAGCTACAGCAGACATGTTTACGATGAACTTACCGTTAAGGTTGTTGATTACTTCAACGTTCAATTCGTTTCCTAATATGTCAGCAACCTTAACAACCATGTCATCAGATGCATTTTCAACTTCTAAGTTGAATGATCCAGTAGTTGGGTTAGGGTATACGCTAATCATATCATTGTTCTCAGTAAGATCTTCGATACCAGCAAGGTTGATAGTAACTAGGTTACACTCTTCACTCCAGCACTCTGCATTCTTAGTTGCTAAGCAAACTTCGAAAGTACCTTCGTCTACGTTAGTGTAAGTATAGTTAACATCTTCGCTAGTTGCAGAAGCTCCGTTACCGAATCTCCATTGGTAAATGCTGTTTCCAGAAGGACCATCAAAGATTACAGTTCTACCTTGAGTCTCAGCAGTAAATGATGCATCTGGAGCAGCGTTTACAGTAAGAGGTAAAGTAATCTCATCAGAACATCCACCAGGAACGATAGCTTGTAGAGTTACACTAACAAGTCTAGTGTTACCAGTAACATCGTATGCGTGTCTTGGAGAAAGGTCTTCAGAAGTAGCGTTGTTTTCTCCGAAGCTCCACATGTACTCAAGGTCACCAGCAGCAACAGATGATTTGTTAGTAAATACAGCCTCGTCACCTTCACAAACGTCAGCAACTTCGAAATCAGCAACTGCTTGTAATACAACGTTTACTTCTTTAGTAATGCTGCTTGAACATCCGTTAAGGTCAGAGATAGTTAAGCTTACAGTTTTAGGACCTACATTAGAGAATAAGTGTGATGGATTTTCCATTCCAGACACTGACTCACCGTTGAAATCCCAAGCGTAAGAGCTTCCAGTTCCACCGTTAGGTACAGAACCAGTTCTTGTAAAGTTAATTGGAGTAAGGTTACAAGCTGCATCCCAATCGAAGTCTGCCTCAGGAGACTCTTTAAGTTCAACAGTTGAAGTATGCATGCTCACACAACCAAACTCAGAAGTAGCTGTTAAAGTAACAGTCTTAGTACCTGGAGTAGCGAAAGCGTGAGATGGGTTCTCTAATCTAGAGATTCCTCCGTCACCGAAGTCCCAAGCTAAACCGTAGTTAGCGTCATTTGGAATTGCAGTTTCGTTAACGAATTCAACATCAACGAAGTTACACTCTCCAACTGAGCTCCAGTCAGCAACTGGGTTTTCGAATTGGTATGCATTTTTACTTAATGTAGCGTCACATCCGTTTGCAGATGCAGTAAGAGTTACAACTCTTTGACCTGGAGTTGAGAACATGAATGTTGGATCTTCATCAGTAGAAGAACCTTCACCGTTGAAGTCCCAATCGTAAGTAATTGTACCTGTAATACCTGCAGGTAATGCAGTGTTGTTATCGAAAACAATGTCTGAACCTTCACAAGCGTTCAATACTTTGTAATCAACTTCTGGCTTAGGAGTAACAGTAATTGATTTAGTTATAGAGTACTCAAATAATGGGTACTGTCCGTTTACTACTGTTAAAGTTACATCAGCAGAACCGTAAGTAGTGTAGCTCCAGAATCCGTCAAGGATATCAGAGTTATCATCAGTTACAGCAGGATCTGGATCATCAAAATCCCAAGTGTTCAACATATAATCGTCACCATCTAAAGTAGAAGTGTTTTTGAACTGAGCAACATCGCCTAGGCAGATGTCCATTTCAGTAAAGTCAACTTCTGGAGTATGTGGTACATATAAGTATCTTCCGAAAGAAGTATCACAACCCGTGTTGTTATCCATAACAATGATGTTCATGAAGATCGTAGAATCTGCAAGAGCTTGATCTGGATCAACAGTTAAAGTCTCATCGTTGTTAGTTAAGCTAAATCCAAAACCAGTTACATCAACACCACTCATAGTAGTTGCTTGAATAGTGTAGTAGTAATCTCCACTAGTTGAAGTACCAGGAGCAGAACCCATATAAGCATCTGGACGAGTAATGTCGTACTCAATTACGTGATCTTTAACAGTTACATCAGGATCGCCCATTGAACCATTATTGAAGTATCCATTCCAAGTAGCACCTTGTGCAAGGTCACCACCCCATGGAGAAGCAGTTGTCGTAATTGTATGAGATCCATCACTGTTAGCAGGAACATCATCAGCACCTACAACAGAAACATCAATGTCGTGAGTTTGAGAACCGTAAAGGTTAGCAGGTTGAGCAAAAGTAAACTGCATTGTACCACCCGCAGTAATTGAAGTAGTAACAATTTCCATTACTGGAGCTCCACCATTAATAGTGTATTGCATTGGAACACCAGAGATATCGTTTGGTCCATTATTTTGAAGAGTAACAACTACATCTTCAGTATATGGAGCACACTCGTTACCACCAGTCATATCAACACTTACAACTTCGATATCAACGAAGTACTCAATAGCTCCAACATCTGGAGTAGTTCCACTTCTAGTTGAATACGTTAAATCTTCAGTAATTGTAGTAGGAGTACCAGCGTTAGCCATTGCAATACTCTGAGGAGTAAAGTCCGCACCAGCTACGTCAGTAAAGTTTGGATTGTGATTTACAGAGTTAGAACCACCTTGGTCGTTTGTCCAATCAGTAAATTCTTTTCTGTTACCTCCGTTGTATGCATAGTATACATTACCTGGAACAGCTGATCCCATCATGCTTTCATTATCTAAACTGTTGTGATCAAATGTTTGTCCACTTTGGTAAATGTAAATCAACCAAGATCCACCATTACCAGCACCCCAGTTAGCAGTTTCATCAACAATAATATTGTTTACAACGTCTCCACCTGAGATGTAGTAGAAATACATACCATAATGTCTAGTATATGCATAAGATACATTACCATCCATTCTAATCGTGTTATAAGATACGTTCATGTCTCCAGAACTGTTATAACCGTAGTTGTAAATACCATATTGGTAGTAAGGACCCCATAACGCAATTACGTTATTGTGAATTTCCCAGTTAGTACCCGCATAGTATCCATATGCATAAATTCCATAAACACTTGCGTAAGCATAGCTTCTGTTAGAAGTGAAAATGTCGTGAATGTTGTTGTGAGAAATAGTTACAACTTCAGATCCTGAAAGGAAGTAGTTGTAAACATAGATAGCGTAAATGTAAGTATTTGCACTATTGTTTTCGTTGTGAATGTGGTTGTTTTCAACAAGACCACCGTTTACTTTTCTCAAGTACATTGCAAACTGACCAATGTCCTGAATGTCATTGTTAGTAATTGTCAAGTTAACTTCAGAAGTGTAAGCAGTTGCAAAGTAGATACCATAAGTTTTACCTTGGTTATTTACTGAGGAACTCCCTTTCCATAATTTACAATCGTTGATAGTGATGTCATAAACTTCGTCACTAGCATCGTTGTAATAGTAGTTAGAGTTACCGAACCAGAAGTAAGCACTTTGGTAGTAAGCTGGCCATCCTCCATAAGAGTTAGCACCGTTAGCAATAACCTCACATCCATCGAAAGTCATGTTGTTAATACCAGAATGAGCACGAATAATTCTTGCTGCACTAGTAGATGTTGACTCAATGATAAGGTCATTGAAAGTAATGTAGTCAGTTCCGTTAAAGCCTAACGTTTGACCGTTAAAAGTGATCTTTTCATCATTACCGTTGATAGTAATTGTGTTAGATGAAGAAGCCCCAGTAATTTCAGTTAATTTGAAATCTTCAGTGTAAGGTCCTGATCCTGCAAGTACATCAACTGTAACTGCTCCAGAAACCCCGTCACTTTTTAGGGTGTCTTCAAGTTCGGTGAAAGACAAGAAATCACCGGTACCACCTGCGTCGATGGTATAACTACCACTAAGCTGAGCCGTTGCTGTACCTGCAAAAAGCAAGCAAGCTGCGGCCATCATTGTTAATTTGAAAAGCCAATTCGAATTGTAAATTTTTTTCATACGCTTGATTGATAAATTACGTTTATTTTTAAATTGTAAAGCATCAAATTTATACATTTATTTCAAAAACAAAACTTTACTTCGAAAAAATGACAAAGAATGCTACCGTATTATGACATAACTCTGTTTGTTAGCCTTCCATTTCCTCCCTTCAAAATCTACGTTTCTGCCCATCAAAATGCCCGTATCAAAATGCAGTTTTTCATCAATTAATTTTGCCCGATTAGAACTCCATTTTCCATCCACAAATACCCCTCGAAATTTAGTGTTTTTAAGATCCAAATTCAACCCTAGCTGATCTACAAAAAACAGCTCATTTTTGAACCCCAAACAACCATTTCCTAAAAAGACCAAATCTCCAATTCTTCCTGTTGCATCAACTCTTGAAATTGGATGGTAAACTATCGACTTCACGTTGTGCATCTCACTATATGGCTCAACCAAATATTCAAACACCTTATCATCTGTGTAAGCCTCTTTGCTGGCAAGAACTACCAACTTCTGATTTGACCTAAAACCAATCAGGGATGAACGATTGTGGTGAAACACTATAACCTCACTGTCTGGAATAGTTTTACGGTCCAATTCATATACAAACAATATCGCCGCAAAGCACCAAACGCTCAAGTTCAATGATAACTTCTGACGATAGAACAGGCCAAAACTTAGCGAAGCGATAAATCCTAAAACCATCCATGTGCACAAAACAGAAATTTCTGGAGTAGACACTATTGCATTTGGCCACGATCCAATCATATGATTTAAGCCAATTGAAAACCTCAAATAGGCCTCCATTAAATCAGCCAAGATTTTGGAAACTGCTGATGATAGAAGTCCAAGCGTTGCAAACCCAACTCCTAGATACAAACCCACTGTAACTAACGGCACCACGAGTAGATTGGCTACCAAAAAATAAACAGGAAAAGCATGGAAATAATATAGGCTTAATGGCAGCACAAAAATCTGTGCACAAAGACTTACGGCAATCAACTCTTTTAACTTACCTGTAATCCACCATTGATGCTTCCATTTTTTTGACAACGTCTTCGCAAACAACACAATTCCAAGAACCGCAAGAAATGAAAACTGAAAACCGAGATTGTATAACGCCAATGGGTCCAAACAAAGCAGAACAAAACCAGCTAACAACACCGTATTTGGAGAAGATGATTTTCTCCCACTCAATTCAGCCATAACAAACAGACTAAACATTATTACCGAACGAAGAACAGAAATTGAAAGCCCAGTAATTAATTCATAGGCAAATAGTCCTCCCACCAAAATCAAAGCTTTAATTACTCTGACCCATAGTTTGCCTTTCTTCATGGCAAGAATAATTGAAAGCAATCCATAAATTAATCCTACATGCAGTCCTGAAACTGCAAGAACATGTATTGTACCTGTACGAGAAAAATCCTGTTTAACTTCTGTTGGGAGGTGCTGTTTATATCCTAACACCAATGCCTTAGCAAATTCTACAACATCCTCATCGAGGTGTTTATCAAAATGAGCGATCAACTTATTTCGAGTGCAATAAGACCACGCCTTAACTTTATTCCTCTTTTGTCTTCCCGTTTTTCTCCATTCAGAACTTTTTAACCAAACAGAGTGATTTACATTCTTAATTTGATAGAAAGCTTTGAAATTGAAACTCCCTGGATTTTTGGGTCTCGCAATCTCCTGAACTTGCTTGTTCAACACCAACTCATCTCCATAAATGACCAATTCGCTATTAGAATCCATATTAAGATTCACATTTACCTTACCAATACTCTTTTGTAAATTGTTTCCTAAAACAACATAATCAACTTGAAATTCAAACGACACCGTTTTACCATATTTCGCTGCACTTGAAACCACTCCAACATATGCTTGAGGATTTTGATATTTTGAAAAGTGGTATGGTGAATTAATTTGATTATGCAGATTCACCAATAATGCCCCTGCTACAATCAAAATAAATTGTACAAGAACGGTTGATGCTACCAACCCTTTTCTGGAAAGATTTGACCTGAGATAATAATCACTAATAACGAGGACACCAACCCCAATCAACAATACAATTAAAAACAGCCATAGACAAGAAACGGCGTTTCCAGCAAGTATGCCTAGAATAAAAAAAGGAAGAAATTTGAGTAGGGGTACGTGGCTTAGCACATACATCTACTTACTAATGATATTTTCGGTACATTAAGGCTTTAAGCTCATCTTTCAGCTCTTCATTATCCCACTTTAGACGGTCTTTGTAATCGTGGTAAATTTCAAATGCTGATTCACGATCACCAGCAGCCTCAAGCTTGGCCATAAAATCTTTGTAGTCTTTTGCCTCACCATCAAAAAAGTTACTTTGAAATTCGAATCGCTTGGCTACTGAAATTGCTTTCGCAATACTATCAATTGGTTTACTATTGAACTTTTCAAACAGCGATAGCATTTCTTCTTCGACCTGCTTATTTGATTTTGGCTTTGACTTTTTAGGTTCTTCTTTTAGAACAGGAGCTGGTTTAGGTTTTTCTTCAGCTGGTGCTTCTTCTACAACCGGTTCTTTAACCACTTGCTTCACTTGAACAGGTTCTTCCTTTACAGGAGGTACTTCAACCACCTCTTTCTTAACCGGCTTGCTCTTTATTGGAGTTTGAGCAGATCGTCCCATTAAAGCTAAGCGATTAATCTCGTCGTACAATTCAATGCATTGTTTTCTGAGTACATCAATATCTAACTGAGAAAGTTTCTCTGAATGTAAGCTTAGACGATTGTTATTAATACTTATTAGTCCTAGGAGTTCATCAATTTTGTCGTGGATCTGATCTCTGCTCATAATTATGGTACGAATAAAGCTAATTATTATTACTTTCGGTTGGTGTTATTAATTTCAAATGTTTATTGAGCCAAAAAACAATAAAGGATGGATTGAAGTAATCTGCGGATCTATGTTCAGTGGAAAAACAGAAGAATTGATACGTAGACTTAAACGAGTAGCTATAGCAAATCAAAGTTATGCCGTCTTTAAGCCTGAAATTGAAACGCGTTACCACCATAAAAATGTGGTGTCACATAATAACACCGGCATTGAAGCAACTCCTGTTTCTGATTCATCACAACTAAAAACCCTTGCAAAAGAATCAGAGGTTATAGGTATAGACGAAGCACAATTCTTTGACGACTCAATTGCCTACGTTTGTCGTGAACTTGCCAATAGCGGTAAGCGAATAATTGTTGCCGGTTTAGACCTAGACTTTAAAGCACAACCTTTTGGCCCCATGCCTCGATTGCTGGCCGATGCAGAGTATGTAACTAAGGTTCATGCAATCTGTAATCAATGTGGGTCTTTAGCTCAATACACCTATCGCAAATCAGAAAGCACGGCTCAAATTGAATTGGGTGAGAAGGATCTTTACGAGGCCAGATGTAGAAGTTGCTATTTTAAAGCAATGGAATAACGACTGCTGGATACAAGTAAATCAGATCGCCAAAAAAACGATAGCGATCATTCACCTGAAAAAAGCTTGGTACAAAAACCAACAGTAACAAAGTTCCGGCCATTGAGATTGGGGTGAGCCAAACCGCAAGCGACAACCCTTGTATAGCTCCTAAATAAATCTGAATACCAATAGAAAGTATTAGAAGAACCATTGCTACATTTCGAGAAACATCTTTGCCATAAATATGTGCAGCCGATAAAAAATTGCTTCGCTCATCTGATTCATAATCAAAGTAAGAAAACAACAAAAGATTTGCTAGATTGATAAAAAAGAAAGAAGCAATTATTGGAATTAGGCTCGAATCTATTTGGCTTGGATTAATAGCTAAAGGTAATCCTGCAAAACCTAAGGTAACCACCAATGCAATAAACACTTCTTTCAAAAAAATGCGATTCTTTGTCTTGTTTGATATTGTCGCATTAATCAAAAAATGCATGACGGTCAATCCTAATAACAAAAAGCCAAAGGTAAAATAGTTACGGTCTAGGTGGGTAAAAACCAAAATTATTGCGGCCAGTGATGATAAGGCCACCAATACCATAAGCCAACCTCTCAGCTGATAATGTTGCTGATGTCGTTTTGCCATGGCTTTGCCTTTAAGCTTGTAACCATCTAAAAGATGGTCTACTGTATAAATTACCCAAATACTGAGTGCCAAGATTACTCCTGCTTGAAAGTCCGGCTGAAATCCATACACCAAGGCAAAATAGCTGTAGGTAGTAAATGAGCCTAGAACGACCCAAATGCTAAAAGTATTTATGAAATCAAAGAGGTTGGGAAAGTTATCGCTTCGTTTCATATTGAAACGAAATTAATTAACTGCAACTACAGACGAAACGTTAGGTAACACCTTCTTAATGCTTTCTTCGACGCCAGCCTTCATTGTTATGTGACTAATGCTACACGTTTTGCACGCTCCCAGCAATTTTATTTTTACGGTGTTGTCTTCGTACGAAACAAATTCCACGTCACCACCATCCTTCTTCAGAAAAGGTCTAATGGTATCAAGTGCTTCTTCTATTTTAGTTTGTGATTCCGACATTTGATGGTTCAAAGATATTGTTTTTATCCGTTAGCTGCTAAAATTGATAGTTTTTGAACTATGCTTCCTACTACTGGCGTGTAGTGTGAAATTTGGTTTGGAAAAGACTTATCTTCTAAAATAGGAAGTTCTCCCAATAAATCGAGGTTGCTCTCTTTGCACAATACTGCTCCTCCTTCTTTCCCAAAGATGTAGTGTTTTTTATCAGAGCCCTCAGGTTGGAAGTAGCTCATGTTCTCAACTACACCTAAAATATTTTGCTTAATCTGTGGATTTGTAAACATATCTACAGCCTTAACTGTGTCAGATATTGCCACATCTTCAGGAGTTGTTACGATTACGACTCCGCTTAATGGAATTTGCTGAATGATGCTCAGATGTGCATCCCCTGTTCCTGGAGGCAAATCAATAATCAAATAATCAAGCTCTCCCCATTTCACGTCGGTGCAAAACTGTGAAATTGCTTTCGCCAACATCGGACCCCTCCAAACAAGTGCCTGTTGTCTGTCAACCAAATATCCGATGCTCATAGTTTTAA
The DNA here is from genome assembly GCA_965216465.1 of Bacteroidia bacterium. GTDB lineage: Bacteria > Bacteroidota > Bacteroidia > NS11-12g > UBA9320 > UBA9320. Next base: position 897,977 of record CBDCFW010000006.1, on the reverse strand, counting down.
GACCATCCGATTCAATTGGCAACATAAGGTTATCTTCTAGTGCAGGTTTCTCTTCTTCTGTATTTAACAATACTGGGATAGACGGGCCATGTATATCTGCATCCAACAGGCCAACTTTTGCTCCAGCTTGCTGCAAAGTTTTCGCTATGTTGATGGCAACCGTGCTCTTCCCTACTCCACCTTTACCAGATGCAATAGCAATAATATTCTTCACCGTTTTCAGCACCTCGTTTTCAGTTCTGCTTCGCTCAACATTCGAAGTAATATTAATATCGATATCAGCCTCTGCATTGACCATTGTTATTATCGCATTTCTACATGCATTTGCAATAGTCTCTTTGAGCGGGCATGCTGGCGTGGTAAGCACTAAATCAAACTTCACATTACTCCCTGAAATTTCTAGATTTTGAATCATGTTCAAGGTTACCAAATCCTTTTTTAGGTCTGGATCTTCAACATATCCCAATGCTTTTAAAATATCTTCTTTATTCATTACCTTGCTTTTTAATAAGTCGGCCAAACATTCTTTTGTTCATTTTGAGAATAAACCACTTTACAAACTTGTGTTCTCCAAGTATGCTTCCTATTACAAAAAGATGTATTTGGTATACAAAATAAACCACGAGTGTTATTACGAGCTTTTGATACCAGATTAAATCCCAGAAATTTGCTTCATCATAAAGATAAACCTGAATGGGCTGTCGCACAAAAACAATCGAACTACCTGTAATTGCGAAAATGATAAATATCCACCCTAATCTTAAGTCAGAATCAACATTCCACTTCAATTTAAGACTGTTCCACATTTTTAGCATAGCGGGGTGCAAAGATGCACTTATTAGTCAACCCCTCAAAAACAATATAGTTTTTCTTCATTCGTTATAAACTGAAACCTCAATCTAACTATGACTCGTTTAAAAATCATTCTTATTTTAGCTTTTTTAAGTGCTTCAACACTCGGCTATCAATACTTTACTTCTCATTACAAGTTGTCGCGAAAAGGTATTTTAAAATATGACAAAGCAGAAATATATATACAAGCTGGTCACGAAGGAAGAACACGAGGAGCAACAGGCACATCAAGTTCTTATGGTCGAGAAATAGATTGGACTCCGATAGTTGCTGACGAAGCAACCAGAATACTAAGAGAAGCCGGTATATCTGTAATTCGTAGCAAGGCTGACAGAAGAAAATATAGCGTAGTTGATCTAGCATTATCGATTCACTTCGATGGTTGTGCTACGGTGTGCGGTTCAGGGGCTTCAATAGGTTACGACGACCCGACAGATAAGCCTGCTGCTGATGCTTGGAAGGAGTTTTATAGCTCTTACTTCAAGTACAAATGGCATGATGATAATTTCACTAAAAATTTGAGCAATTACTACAACTTTAAGTATACCATAACTAAAGATGCCGAACTGGTATTGGAGCTTGGCGATCTTACTTGTCCTGAGCAAGCACAGTGGATGAAGAAGAATTTAAAGAACCTTGGCCATGTAGTTGCGTACTTTGCTGCACAACGCATAGGGAAAGAAGAATTGCTCACAAAACCAAACATCTCCTAAAACCAATGTTTACATCTCCTTTTTATTGCTTTTGATATTTGTGTAGAACTACACAAGACGTATGCAATGAAACGGATTATCACATCACTGAAGAACGTCAACAAGGATGTTATGAATTTCTTGTTGAAGGAATTTCCTAATGGAGTAGACGACGCTGAATTTGTAAACTTCCCTACTTCTGGCGGAGGATTTTTAAAAGCACTCGAACTTCAACTCAACGATTGTCTTTATTTAATTAAAATGGATGATGAGTCGTACTATCAGAAATTTCATGCCAAAGAAGGCAGTGTTGAAGAGTCTAAGCCCGATGCAGAAATTGAAGAAATTGAGGGCGATCAAGACGAAAAGAAATAAGACGAATTTTCGGGATTTTTAGGTCGGGTAACAAGCACGACCTAGGATAAGTATTAAATAAAAAGGGGCACGCAATGCGTGCCCCTTTAATCTTAGCTTTTAGTTTGAGATTTAATAAGAGAGTTTAAAGTCTACTCTTCTATTTAGTGCTCGCCCAGCGGCTGAACCATTATCAGCAACTGGCTGAGTCTCTCCATATCCTGTGGCAGTCATTCTAGTTTCTTCAACGCCTTTAGACGCTAAATATCTTTTAACCGCACTTGCTCTATCCTGCGAAAGCTGCAAATTGTCGGCATCTTCACCTTGGCTATCAGTGTGACCATCAATAGCAACCTTTGCTTCTGGATATTCGTTTAGTATCTCTACTAGTTTGTCAAGGTTAGCGAATGACTCTGCTTTTATTACGTCTTTACCACTTTCGAAGTAAATTCCTTTTGCAGCCAGTCTAATAGCTTCCTTAACTTCCTCTTTAATTTCTGGACAACCTTTGTTCTCAACAACCCCTGGAGTTGTAGGACAAACATCTTTATGGTCATAAACACCATCGCCGTCAGAATCAGGACAACCTTCGCCTTCTGCTGTACCGGCAAGTAGTGGACATTTATCTTCAGAATCGATAATACCGTCTTTATCTGAATCTGGGCAGCCATCGAACTCTTTTAAACCTGGAGTTTCTGGGCACTTATCATCAGCATCTTCGATACCATCTCTATCCTTATCTAAAATTGGGCAACCGTCTCTGTCTTTCTCACCAGGAACAGTTGGGCACTTATCAATTTCGTTAGGTACACCATCTTTATCATCGTCTAATGCACAACCAACGCTATCAACTTCATATCCGTCTGGAGTATTAGGACAGATATCAAACGCATCAGCAACACCATCTTCGTCAGAGTCTTTGATCGTGTATCCGCTTCCTCCGCCACCGAAGTTAAATACAAATCCAATAGAGTGAGCTAAGAATGCATCGTGAAGTGGCTTATTGCCCTCCATTGCATCGTTCAGTTTCGCACCTGTCAGCGTGAATGGCTCACCGTCGTAGTTATCATCGAAACTGTAGTTAAACATTTCGCTTAAAGCAAGATCGATAGAAGGAGTTAATCTGATTTTAACACCAACACCTGCATTCCAGTGTGATGCTAACCAGTTTCTACTTTCTGAGTATCCTGTTTTATTGTGTGACAAACGGGTAATCGATTGGCTTACACCCCAACCTCCTCTTAAATACGGCTTAAAGGTCGCGTCTTCGTCCATAATGTAACCATTATTAAACTTGTATGTAACCCCTAGCATTACGTTGGTAATTCTAGATCTAAAACCTTGTCGGTATGATCTTGTAGTACGAACGTCGTATGTATTCTTATAAAACCCTAAATCACCAGAAGAACCGTAGATGTTTACATCAAATGAAGGATTAAGAGACATTCCAAATGCTCCTCCTACAAATTGATAATCAGGTCTTCTTTGTAGATATAGTGCACTACCCAAATCACCGTGATATTCGCGCAAGCCACCATTGATTTCAAAGCCAAATTTGTTTCCGTTATTCTGTGCTTCTAAGGTGGGGGTAAAAAGTATTAGTGCAACTAATAAAGTTAGTAAGTGTCTATTCATAATATCAAAAGCCTTTATTTTTGATTCAAGCAATATTAATGCAATTTGGGTAATCACAAAAATAATTTTCACTTTTTTACTTCCAGACACTAGTGCCCTCAGTACAGTTCTTGCAGATGTCAATATTGCTTCTCGATTTCAAGATGAGTCTTCTAAATCGATTGTATTCTTCCGATTTCCATATTTGCTTGAACGTCAAATTGTTTAGACTTCCGAGCTGATACTCGGCGTCTTTATCAAAACAGCAGGGAACAAGTTTGCCGTCCCAGGTAGCGACACAGGCATGCCACATTCTCCAGCAATGGTTCAGTAATTTGTGCTGAATTTGGTACCTGCCATTCTTCTTTTTATACCTCGAATATTTGGGGTTTTTTGGAAGTAAATCACTTCCTGTTTCAAAGTCATAAATCTGGGCTGTTTTTAATGCTAAGTGGTCGACACCAACTTCCTTAGCTAGCGATCGAATCTCATCTATTTCGTGCTCGTTATGACCAAATACAATAAACTGCCACAAAATAAACGGAGTCTTACTCTTCATTTCCTTCTTCCACCGAACCATATTTTTGGTTCCTTCTATCACCTTTTTGAGGTCTCCTCCAATTCTATATTTCCCATAGCTATCTTGTGTTACTCCGTCGATTGAAATAATCATACGGCTCAATCCACTTTCAATCGTTTTCTTACAATTGTCGTCGGTTAGGTAGTGTGCATTTGTAGAGGTGGCTGTATAAATTTTGTGGTCGCTTGCATACCGAACCATATCCGTAAAATTAGTGTTGAGGTATGGCTCTCCTTGAAAGTAGTACGTGATATAGGTTAACTCCCCTTTTAATTGGTCAATTATAGTCTTGTTCAATTCGGGATCTAACATTCCAATAGGTCTTGAAAAAGATCGCAATCCTGATGGACATTCAGGACATCGAAGATTACATGAAGTTGTTGGTTCTATTGAGATCGCAATTGGATTGCCGGAGTGATAGTTTTTCTTCGTTGCCTTACTCGCAAAGTAGCTTAAATAAATCTTAGCCGCATTGAACAACCTGTTGATATTCAACGATTTTGCGTACTGAATTCCATCTATTACTTGAGCCTTGCTAAACACTTAATTTAAGTACTTTAAGGATTTGAAATATATAAAGCCGAATAGGAGAGCCGCGAAAATGTAGAGGATGTTAAACGCCCAACCTATCATACCGAATCCAAATGCTACAAAACCAAATACGATTGATAGAATGGAGCCTCCTATGTAAAGATGAAATCCAAGCTTTCTCGCTCTGAACATGAACATTGCTCCTATGAGTGTCAAGAAGTTTCCCAACATCCTGTATAGGCTATGTTGTTTGTATCTTGATTCGGTTAAATGGGTTTCTACATCTTCAGTAACCTTATCAAAAAAGCCATCCAATTCTTCGGTATTAGAGTCGTTCTCCATGTCTTCTATACTATGTTCAAGTTGAACAAGTATATCTTGTCGCATTGTGGATATCTGTTCAGGCGTTGAATACATCACATAATTCATAGCAGTTAAGTAGCTAAATCCAATAATGCTAAGTACACAAAAAACTTTAAGATAAGTTGGTAGTTGGTTCTTCAATTCAAATGCAAATAAAAGAAAAAGACCCCTAGGTTAGGGGCCTTTTTTCGAATTTACATAGTCTTATCGTTGCAAGCGACGCTGCAACGCTAAATTGTTGACCATATAGGCTATAAACATGGTGACAAAAAGGACTAAAAAAAGCATCGGGCCCTTTGGTTTGTCGTTGTTCATATTGCCTATTGGAAAAACATCATTTTTAATTGGGTCGGTCTCTATTTCATCCACCTCCTTCACTTCCACCCGCTCTTGGGCAGATCCAGTAGATACATAATCCGGATACTTCAATGCATCCCATTGTGTTAATGCCGACATTTCAGACAATTCCTTTTTCCTGCGGGTTTTTAATTTGGCCAAATATTGCTGGCCTTCATCACAGGTTAAGTCTCCCCCAGCCGGATGTGTAATAATATATCTCGCTTGAAAGTTTTGGTTGTTTGGTGTTTCTTGAAAGAACAAGTCTTCAGGAAATTTGTCGAGAGCGTACCGTACATGCATTCTTGTAAAAAAAACATTCTGGCCACTTCCAGACCAATGAACTCCCGCTTTAGACAACTCATTTACGTAAGGAGGATTTCCAACACATGGATCGCATTTCATTCCGGTAAAACGTGGAGTAACATTCCAAGCATACTCCAAGAAAACTGCATCTTTACCTTGACGACGATATGAGGTTTCGAACAAGTCTTTATAGAAGTTCCCAAATTTAGCCTTAACAAAAGTTGGAACGTTTCGATTTGATGGCACGTCTACTGTTCTGTAGTTGGTGCACTCAACTCTTCCCTTTTTTGAAAAGGTATAAACGATCATGTCTTGAGCTCCTTTCGAATTGGCCATCCCTAATCGAATTGGAAGCATAAATTTATTTGAGGTCACACTTACTTGCAAAGGCCTTAGGTACCCTCCATGTGCTTGAGGATTATACTTATTCAAATTTACCTTAACCACAAAAAATTTAAGTTTATTCTTGATATAAGGCTCTAATACCTTCTTTGCTTTTGTAGGTATTTTATAGCCGTTGGTAATTAGCCATTCTTCTAAACCCTCAGACTTTGTCGCACTTAAAATCAAGATCTCGTACTCTTCTACATCGTATTTGGCTTCAATTTTAACTCCTGTTCGAACATCACGTTTCGTAAAATATGATACATCGACTTCATCCACTTCCAAGTCATCTTCGACAATTTCTAAGACTGGAGGTGGTGGAACTGCACAGGGGTTATGATCAAAGTATTCTACCAATCTTGGAGCTGAATAGGCATCTAAAAATTCAAAGATTCCTCTATCTGCCACCTTAATATCTCTTCTTGATATAACATTAGGTACAGGAACGACCATGGCAAAATCTTTCACATTGCCTTGAAAATCGTTACTCATTGTAATTGTTGTGCGGTCTCCATCGCGGACCAGAATAACTTCAGATTTGTTGTTGTACAGGTTTGATCCTGCCTTAGCGACATAGAAGCCACAAAATGCATTGGCTCCAAGTGTAGCCAGAATTGCAAAGACGATTAAAGTTGTTTTTTTCATAATACTATTTTTTAATTTGAGGGTAAACTTTGCTTCGATTGATTTTGAGTCCATTCATATTTCACCCCTTTAAAAATTCGGTCGAATAAGACTGTAAAAGGACTAATAATGAAGAGAATCCAGATTGCAGCACTTTGCATATACAAAAAGTTCGAGACAATGAAAAGTGCAATACCGATTATACTTGCCCAAATGATTCGAGCTTTAGGGTGATTTGGTGTTGTCATGGGGTCTGTAATCATAAAAAATGCGAACAAAAGCAATGTTCCGTTGCTCATTTTATGAAGCCAAACAGAAGGTTCCCATCCCAAATAAACTACTTGACGTAAGAAGAGTAATGTCCCAAAAGTTAGGAGAAACGAAATAGCAGTATCCAATCTCCCAACTTTTAAGATCATCATCAATCCAGCCGAACCAATAAAAAACCACAATACAACATTGCTACCCCATTGCCCTGGGCTAACCCAGGCTTGTCCTGTAAGCACAATAGCAGCAACAATGCCAATGTTAGCTGGATTGAAAATATGTTTGTTTTTCTTTCTAATTAGAAACTTGCTTGCTATGGCAATAACCGCGGCTAATCCTCCGACCCAAGGGCTTTGCATTTTTAGTAAAAGGCATAGACCCAATGCGGTTATCAATCCACTTTTAATAGACGAATATTTTTTCGTGGTGAAATGAGCGAAAAAGAGCTGCGTAGCTGTAGCGGCCAAAAAAATAGTAGCATAGTTAGTTATGGCTAGACTCCAATCAAGAAAGAGAATTCCATAGCATAAAAACGACCCGAGGTAAAATATCTGGAAATACCTCGGATCATTTAGTTCTGTTGAAAAATTTGACACTAAGTTTTTGTTCACTTACTAGTCAATACCTCATGTCCAAAAAAGGTAAATGCCGAGAATAAAGATTTCTGATTTTAAGCTTTCCAGCAGTCGTGAAAATGGTCACTAACCATACCAACAGCCTCCATATAGGCCATGCAAGTTGTGCTTCCAACAAATTTGAATCCCCTTTTCTTCATGTCTTTGCTCATAGCATGGCTTTCGGGGGTAGTGGTGCGTACATCGGCCCATGATTTTATGGTAAATTTTAAGGTTTTATAATTTGTGAATTGCCAGATGTACTTGTCGAAACTTCCAAATTCTTCTTGTAGTTGTAGGTAAACCTTTGCATTGTTTATGGCTGCTTCAATTTTAGCCCTACTTCGAATGATTCCTGCATTTTGGAGTAGCTCTTGAATCTTGTCTTCTCCGTAGGCTGCCATTTTTTGAGCATCAAATTGATCAAAAGCTGCTCTAAAGTTTTCTCTTTTCTTAAGAATAGTATACCAGCTCAACCCTGCTTGAAAGGTTTCTAGAATGAGGTGTTCGAAAAGATGATGATCGTTATGAGACACTTCACCCCATTCTTCATCGTGGTACCGAACATAGAGGTCATCTTTTAAACACCATTCGCATCTTTTCTTGCCATCATTTGGGCTATACACTACTTTTACCATAACGTTTTGCTTGAGACAAATAACGACATAGAATTTCAATCCATCAATCCCTTAGATTTACAAGATGTGGTTGACCAAATGCAAAAAGACATTCTAATGGCAGGAACATCTTACGACTTTCAATCAAACAGTGCTCTAGGATTAATTGCTGAACTAAAACGAGAATTGCAAAACATTGATCAAATGGGGCTTCTAACAAACCTGATTTATCGCATCGATATTGACGAGTCGAAACTAGGTACTACTGCAAACTATTTTGAAGACTTATCGAAGCTTTGTTGGAATCGCGTTTTTCAGAAAGTATGGCTCAGGAAAAAGCTTAAAACTGGAAGTAAATAAATGGTTGTATGCCAGCAACAGTTGCTTGAAATGTTGCAAACACAACAATAACAAACACCATTACCTTAACATACATTGGCGACTCTGTAAACCACCATTGAACTCTGTTTTTCAAATTGTTAGGCAAGAGGTGAAGAACAAATCCTAGTACAATTAAAGCAAATACTTTCCAGTAGGCCACTACGCGCTCTGTTACCCCGAACCAATCAAAATCAAAAAATATGTTGTTCAACATAGCTTTAACGGTAGGAACATCTGAGGCTCTAAAATAAAGCCAACAAAAAGCCACAAAATGGAATGTAAAAATCACGCTCAGAACCCTGCCAGGTCGACCCAACGAAAAGTTTGAGAAACGCATCCAAAGTTTGTGAATGGCCAATGCTACACCGTGCAATCCGCCCCATATAATAAACTTCAGGGCAGCCCCGTGCCAAAGTCCTCCCAGCAACATGGTAATGAACAAGTTAAAATATGTTCTAATCTTTCCTTTTCGATTTCCTCCTAACGAAATGTAAAGATAATCTCGCAGCCATGTAGACAGTGAAATGTGCCATCTTCTCCAAAAGTCTGTAATGTTTCTGGCTTTGTACGGACTGTTAAAGTTTATGGGCAATTTAAAGCCTAGTAATGCAGCCAGTCCGATGGCCATATCAGAATAGCCTGAAAAGTCACAATAGATTTGTATAGAGTATCCATACACCGCCATCAGATTCATGAATCCACTATATAAATCTGGAGTATCAAATACACGATCAACAAAATTTACACTGATGTAATCACTAATTACAACCTTCTTGATTAAACCTGTCATTATGAGAAAGACAGCGATTCCAAAACCACTCTTACTTAAGTAATAGGGCCTTTTGATTTGGGGTAAAAATTCGGAAGCTCTTACAATTGGCCCTGCCACAAGTTGCGGAAAGAAAGAAACGAAGAAGGCAAAGTCAAATATGTTGCCACACGGTTTAATCTTCTCGCGATAAATATCAATGCTGTAGCTTAGGGTTTGAAACGTGTAGAACGATATACCAACGGGTAAAAATATCTCATTTATATTGAAGCTAGCACCGAGTGATTCATTAGCAAAAACCGCCAAGAAATTTACGGCTTTAAAGCTTGTATCGAACGAGGAGTTTATAATATCCACGAAAAAGTAAGAATACTTAAAGAAGGCAAGCATTCCTAGGTTTACAAACACACTGAGCAATAAATATAACCGCTTACCAAGCTGATTTTTTGATAAGAATATGCCATATCCACATCCATAATCAACAACAGTACTGAACAGCAACAGGAAGAAGTATAAGCCGCTGCTTTTATAGTAAAAGAATAAGCTAAAAATGAGCAAATAGAAGTTACGTAGCCTTACCCTTTTATGAACCAGAGTATAGCCTGCGAACATTACTGTAAATAGCAAAAGGAAGAGGTATTGGTTGAACAGCAACGGGTGCTTTTCAGAATAGTTGAATATTTGATCTAAACTCAACATTAGCGTTCTTGATAATGGTGCATTATAGCTTCAAACAATAAATCCCCTTGCTTGTAATATCCCTCTTTGGTGAAATGAATGAGGTCTCTTCTTGCCAAACTTTCGTTGTACCAACTGCGAATTGAGTTCTCTCCTCCCATTACCCCATAAAGGTCCCAAACCGCAACATTTTCTTCATTTGCCATTTCTACTAAGGCATCTCTTAAAAGTTTAATATTCTTATTCGGATATCGTCGGTAGTAATAATGATCAGGGGGAGTAGTGATTAAAATTGCAACATTGGGATTCTGAGACCTGATTCGAGAAATCATGGTCTTGTACCGGTCTTTGATGCAATGTTGACAAAATCGAGATCTCGGCAGGTAGCAATCATTCGTTCCGAATGAGATAATAACCAGATTGGCATTTAACTCAGCTATGTCATGCTCAAATGTTTTGCTCCGTAAATATTGCAATGTGCTCGATCCATTAACACCCATAGCGTGATAAAGCACTCCTGGTTGCCCATTCTCCAATATTAACCCTTCTAGTTGTGCGTGCTGGTTCGATTGTAAAGGAGCCAAGTCTATAGTATCTTGAAATTTATCGAATACAATCACTGTACTTTCACCAGTTGTATCGATCTGATATGATCCATTTGCAGCTGTTGGAACATAAATGTCTTCATTATCCAAAACCGTTATCTTATTGAATGAAGCATTCGAAACTGCCTTAGAAATTACATCTATGTGCACAGAGCAATTATCAATTGGAGAAACAGCATAACCAGAGACTCCTAAATCGCAATAGGCATACTTCCGCATGACCTCACAGTATTCCCAAGATCCCGTATGGCTAAATTTAACATCTATGGCTCCTCCACTACGAGCAATTCGATATGGAAACACAAATCCACGGCCCCCATTTCCAAAATGCTGTTGGAAGTTCTTTCTTGCTGTACCTGTTAGATAATCTGCTTGAATGTGCGAATCTCCAATATGAACTATAGAAACTTTACGATCAGCGTGTTCAACTAACGAATCAAGTTGATTGTAAAAAGAGTTCAAGATTTCATGGTTGATCAATTGATTCTGATCAGAATCAATATTCAGATTTGACTCTTTAAACGAAAAGAGTGCAAGAAGAAAAACCCATAAGTATGCTAATCTCGATTTTTTAACCAAAGCGTTTGTTGTACTTTTTCTTAATCTCAGACGCTATTTTCTTTATTTCTTGCTCTTGATCAGATTTACAAATAAGTAAAGCATCGTCTGTGTCAATTACAAAGTAGCCATCTAAATCTTTAAGTACAACTAATTTCTCTTGCTGAGTTACCACCAAATTATCCTTAGCATTGGTTGCATGCAAGATTGCATTTAGTGATGAGTTATTTTCTTTGGGTTCTATTTGTTCATTAACGCTTTTCCAAGTTCCTAAATCACTCCAACCAAAGTCAGATGGGAGTACATACACGTTTTCTGCCTTTTCAAGAACCCCATTATCTATTGAGATGCTATTTATTTGGCTGTAGATTCGCTCTACGTGTTGGGCTTCTATTGAAGTGTTGTATGCTCCTTTGCCTTCTGCAAAAACCAAGCTCATTTCGGGCAAGTGCTCATTTAAGGCTTTCATAATACTTGAAATGCTCCAAATAAACATTCCTGAGTTCCACAGGAAGTCACCGCTTTCCAAAAACTTCTTTGCGAGGTCTAAAGGTGGTTTTTCTGTAAAGGTAACTACCTTATTAACCCCATCTTTAATCTCCTTCTCTTTAAACTGAATGTAACCGTAGCCAGTGTCAGGGCGATGCGGTTTAATACCTAAGGTAATTAGGGCATCATTCTCTTTTGCAAAGTTTTGAGCCCTGTGCATTTGATTGATGAAGGTGGTTTCATCCAATATTAAATGGTCACTTGGTGCAACAATTAAAATTCCTTCATCGGATAGTTCAGATATTTTATGAGCTGCGTAGGCTACGCAAGCCGCTGTATTTTTCCCATAAGGCTCTCCCAGTATTTGATCTTTTGCAAGTTCTGGAAGTTGCTCCGCCACTAGTGAAACATAGCGTTCATTAGTAATTACATAAATATTTTCCTTGTCAGCCAGCTTGCTATATCGGGTAAATGCTTCTTGAATTAGTGTTCGTCCTGTACCCAGAATATCGAGAAATTGTTTTGGTTTTTTTTCTCGGCTAATAGGCCAAAACCGGCTTCCAATTCCACCCGCTAGAATCAGTACGTACGTATGCTTCATTTTCTTCATATAAGTCCCTCTCTAATCAAATCTTGAATGTGAACAATGCCTTTTAACGCACCTTCATCTGTTAATATGATATGATTAATCTTATGTTCTTTAATAAATGACACTCCATCGACTGCCATCGTATTTTCTGACAACGTTTTTGGATTTTTGGTCATAATGTCTTTTGCTACAAGATTGCCCCAATCTTTCTGATTGGTAAGCATTCTTCTTAAATCACCATCGGTAATAATACCAACGACTTCATTTTGATCTTCTACAACGGTTACACCTAGTCGCGACTTGCTAATAGCTAAAATGCAATCAGAGAGTTCAGCTGTAAGTGAAACGCTTGGTTTGCTATTTTCTCGAGCTAAATCAGCCAGTTTTAAGTACAGTTTTTTACCTAATGCACCTCCTGGATGATAACGTGCAAAATCTTCAGATTTAAAATTTTTAGAGCTGATAAGCACTACTGCCAAGGCATCTCCCATAGCCATTTGAGCAGTGGTACTTGTGGTCGGAGCAAGATTGTTAGGGCAAGCTTCTTTATCGACAGTTGTATCTAACACATAATCGCTGTTGGTACTTAAATAGGAATTTAGATTTCCTACCATCCCAACAAGCTTATTGCCTCCTGATTTTAATAATGGTACTAGTGCTTTTATTTCAGGACTTTCACCACTTTTTGAGATGCAAATAACTACATCGTCTTTTTGAATCATGCCTAAATCACCATGAATTGCATCTGCTGCGTGCATGAACAAAGCTGGTGTTCCAGTGCTGTTTAATGTTGCCACAATTTTTTGGCCCACAATTGCACTTTTTCCTATTCCAGTAACTACAACACGACCGTTTGATTTGTCAATTAAATTAACGACCTGAACAAAGCTCGAGGTCAATTTGTTGCACAGTTCTGATAGGCTTTTGCTTTCAAGTTGAATGGTGTCTGAAGCAATCTGAAGTATTTCTTTTTCGGTAAGCAAGATAATCGACTGCAAATTAAAAAATTATTTTAGCATATCAGGAAAGAAGTAGTATATTAGACCTGCAATTATTAAAAATATTTAGAGAGGCAGATAAATGGCGACTGACGCATTAGATTTAAAAGCTAGTTTAAAGGAATTTTTTGGGTTTGATTCCTTTAAAGGGATGCAAGAGGAGGTTATTAGAACCATAATAGAAGGGAAAGATTGTTTTGTGATTATGCCTACCGGAGCTGGTAAATCACTGTGTTATCAGTTACCTGCTTTAATTAGCGATGGTACAGCAATAATCATTTCTCCTTTGATTGCTTTAATGAAAAACCAAGTGGACTCTATTAGAGGGTTTGGAGAAAGTGATTCAATTGCTCATTTTCTCAATTCTTCACTTACCAAATCGCAATCAGAAAAAGTTAAATCTGATGTTGCTCAAGGTAATACCAAAATGCTTTATGTAGCTCCCGAAACGTTAAAGAAGGATGAAACTATTGAATTTCTTCGATCTGTTCGTGTGAGCTTTGTGGCAGTAGATGAGGCACACTGCATTTCTGAGTGGGGACATGATTTTCGTCCAGAATATCGCCGAATCAAACAGATTGTTAAAGAAATTGACGACGTTCCAATGGTAGCTCTAACGGCTACGGCTACACCTAAAGTTCAACTCGACATTCAAAAGAGCTTGAATATGGTTGATGCTCAAGTTTTCAAATCGTCGTTTAACAGAACAAACCTCTATTACGAAGTAATGCCCAAAGGAAGTAAGGCTCAAACCATGAAAGACCTTATTTCTTTTATCAATAAACGAAAAGGCAAAAGCGGAATCGTTTACTGTTTAAGTAGAAAAAAGACTGAAGAAGTTGCAGATATATTAATAGCTAACGGCGTAAATGCTCTTCCTTATCATGCAGGTTTAGACGCCAAAACGCGAGCACAAAATCAAGATAAGTTCTTAATGGAAGATGTTGACGTTATCTGTGCAACGATTGCATTCGGAATGGGAATCGACAAGCCTGATGTTCGTTTTGTGGTGCATTATGACGTTCCCAAATCGTTAGAAGGCTACTACCAAGAAACAGGAAGATCAGGTAGAGACGGTTTAGACGGCGATTGCTTGTTATTTTACAATCCTAAAGACACTGAAAAGCTTGAAAAATTCTTGAAAGATAAGCCGGTAGCTGAACGTGAGATTGGCACCCAGTTAATTTCCGAAATGGCCTACTTCGCAGAATCTTCACAGTGCAGAAGAAAATCACTCTTACATTATTTTGGGGAGAATTTTGATGCCGACGACTGCAACAAGATGTGTGACAATTGTCGTAACCCTCGAGAAAAGCAAGATGTAACAAGCGAGTTGGTTGATGCATTGAAAACCATTCAATTTACCGACGGCAAGGTGAATATTAAACATGTCGTCGATATTCTCGTCGGCAAATCTTCCCCTGAAGTAAAAGCATATAAGCACGACACCTATGAGTTGTATGGACGAGGCAAAGATCAAGGACCAAATTTTTGGAAAACGCTTATTCGATTCGCCCAAGTAAATAACCTCATCATTAAAAACATTGAACAATATGGCTTACTATCAATCAGTGATGAAGGTCGTGCATACCTTGCTCAACCCACTCCAGTAGAATTGGCTCAAGACCGAGAATTTGATGCAGTTAGCGATGAAGATTTTGAAAAAATTCAGCTTGAAGCTGTGTACGATAAAGTGTTATTTGGTAAGCTAAAAGAGCTCCAAAAAACGGTAGCCAAAAGCATGGGACTTCCACCCTATGTAATTTTCCAGGAACCTTCATTAGAGGATATGGCTTTTAAGTTTCCAATGACTATTGCAGAAATGGAAAACATTCAGGGTGTTGGAAAAAATAAAGCTAAAAAGTTCGGCAAGCCATTTGTTGAATTGATAGGGCAATATGTTGAAGAAAACAACATCGAACGTCCAGATGATCTCGTACTTAAGTCGATAGTGAACAGAAGTGCGAAAAAAATTCATATCATTCAGAACATTGACAAGAAAGTACCCCTAGAAGATATTGCTAAAGGACAAGGAATGGAATACGATGAATTGGTCGACGAACTCGAAGCAATTGTATACTCCGGAACTCAAGTAGATCTTCATTATTACATAGACGATATAATTGACGAAGAAGGTAGAGATGAGATTTTTGATTACTTTAAATCTACCGAAACAAACAACATAGATGAGGCTGTAAATGAGTTTGGAGGCGAGTTCTCTCATGAGGAAATGAAAGTTTTTCAAATTCAATTCATGAGTGATGTTGCAAATTAAAAAATGAATATTACTTTTGCAGGCCAAAATTGACCGATGGTGTAACTGGCAACACGTCTGGTTTTGGTCCAGAAGAGTCCAGGTTCGAGCCCTGGTCGGTCAACAATTAAAGTTTATGATAATCCTCTTGGTAGGGTGAAAGTAAAACGATATGCCATCATTTATAAATAAAGTAAAGATCTTTTCTGGCTCGGCTTCGAGCTATCTCGCAGAAAAAATTGCAAATTCTTACGGACAAGCTTGCGGAACTGTTACACTAAGTAAATTTAGTGATGGCGAGTTCCAACCGTCATTAGACGAATCTGTTAGAGGTTGTGATGTGTTTATTGTTCAATCTACCTTCCCTCCTGCCGACAACTTAATGGAGTTATTGATGCTAATTGACGCTGCTAAGCGTGCATCTGCTCATAAAGTTGTTGCCGTAATTCCTTACTTCGGATTAGCAAGACAAGATAGAAAAGACAAGCCTCGTGTACCAATCAGTTCAAAAATGGTAGCTAATATTTTGACTGCTGCTGGTGCTGATCGTGTTATGACTATGGACTTACACGCTCCACAAATTCAAGGATTCTTTGACATCCCAGTTGACCACCTTGATTCTACTGTAATTTTTATCCCTTACATTAAGAGTCTAAAACTTGACAACCTTCTTCTTGCAGCCCCAGACGTTGGAGCGACTAAAAGAGTTAGAGAGTTTGCTAAGTACTTAGGTGCTGAAATGGTAATATGCGACAAAGCAAGAAAAAGAGCAAATGAAATTGCTTCAATGACTGTTATTGGTGATGTAAAAGGTAAAGATGTTGTTTTAATTGATGATATCTGCGACACTGCTAATACACTTTGCAAAGCTGCTGCGTTAATCAAAGAAGAAGGAGCAAATTCTGTAAGAGCCGTATGTACCCACCCTGTATTGAGCGGCAAAGCATACGAAAATTTAGAAAATTCTGTACTTGAAGAAATAGCATTATGTAATACTATTCCTATTCAAGCAGGAAACTATAAGAAAATTAAGATGTTGAGCGTAGACAGTTTGTTTGCAAACGCCATTAGAAATGTAAGTGAGTTTGGGTCAATCAGCTCGCTATTCAACGTCAACGATTCGTATCAGAAGAACTTAATTTAATTAACAAAGATTTTTAATAATTAACAATGAAAGTAATTGCATTAAAAGGTGCTGAAAGAGCTGGACTAGGAAAGTCAAGCACCAAACAATTAAGAAAAGAAGGTAAAGTGCCTTGCGTAATCTACGGAAGTGGAGAAAACAAGCATTTTGCTGTATACCAAGCAGACTTCAAAAACTTGGTATATACACCAAATACATACTTGGTTAAAATTGAAGTAGGTAACGACATGAAGCTTGCTAAAATTCAAGAGCTTCAATTCCACCCTGTTTCTGAAGATATTATTCACGCAGATTTTTACGAAATCGATACTGCTCAACCAGTTAGCATCCACGTTCCTGTAAAAATCGTAGGAAACTCTCCAGGTGTAAGAGCCGGTGGTAAGCTACAATTGAAGATCAAAAAGTTATTAGTTTCAGGACTTGTTTCTGACTTACCTGAATTTATAGAAGTTGATATTAACGATCTTGAAATTGGTAAGAGTGTTAAAGTTAAGGATATCTCAGTTGATAAGCTTGATTTGCTTGATTCTGATTCAAATTCAATCGTTTCTTGTGTTGTGACGAGAGCCGCTAAAAGTGCTGCTGATGGTCTTGATGAAGAAGAAGAAGGAGAAGAAGGAGCTGAAGGCGAAGAAGGAAATTCAGAAGAATAATCTAGAATTTAAATACAATGAAAAAGCTCACTTCGGTGGGCTTTTTTTATATGCCTCCGTTGCTGCTGAAATTACTTCTTCCATCGATTCAAACTCATAGTTTAAAGCGTCTTTAATCTTCTGGTTTGAAAATTGATTTTTAGCAATACTAGCCTTTACGGTCTCTTTTGAAAGTAAACCACCTAAACCTAATCTTTCTTTTAGGCTTATAAAGCCATAAATCAAACGATACAGCAATCCTTTAACTTCAAATCGAGGTGGTTTTTTATCAAAGTGTTTGGCCATCATGCGAGCAATATCACCGTACGACTTATTCTCAGAGATAACTAGAAACTGCTCTCCTACCACTTCAGAGTTGCATAATCTATATACGATATCGGCTACATCTGAAACTCCAACAAAACCGGTAATACCCTCACTGAAAAAAGGGAAAGATTGAAATGCATTTCGAAAAAGCTTATTCGAACCGTCATTCCAATTGGCATAACCTAAAATAACCCCTGGGTTGATAATATTAGCTGCTAAGCCTTCTTCTATTCCTCGCCACACTTCCATTTCGCCAAGGTGCTTCGTATAACCATAATTGCTATGCTCTAACTTATCGTCCCATTCTTTTGACTCAACTACAACCGCGTTTGTATTGTTCTTAGAAATTGCCGAGGTGCTACTGCAATAAATCAATCGCTTTACGTTGGCTGACAAGCATGCATCAACAACTGCGGCAGTAAAATCTCGATTAACATGAATTAAGTCTGGAAGCTCTCTTTTTAAGTAAGAAATTTTACCTGCTAGATGGATTACATAATCTACATTTTCAAAAACTTCATTGAGTGCATAAGTGTCATATAAAGAAACATGAACCCATTCAATTAATTCTTTCTGATTATCTGTTAGTTGGTAATAATCGCTGATCTGATTAAACAAATTAAGAGAGGAGGAAGGCCGCACTAAAGCTTTCACATGATGTCCTTTTTTAACCAAGTGATGTAAAATATATACACCTAAAAATCCATTCGCTCCGGTTACGGCAAAAGTCACGTTATTCTATGATTACTTTTGTTGAATCACGAATATATTCAATGTTTCAGGAATACTTCGAAACGATTAAAAATATCTAATGAATATCAGCCATTCGAGCTCGGTGCTTCGCTTGCTAAGTACGATGAAAAATTCCCATCTCTAGAGCAAATTAATCTTGCAATAATTGGGGTACCCGAAAATCTCGAATTGCAAAACGAAGGAACCATTGAAGCTCCTAACCAAATTAGAAAGGAACTGTATAAATTGGTTTCTAACACCTACATTGAAAAATCTGTAGTTGATCTTGGAAACCTAAAAAGCGGTGAAACTTTCGATGATACGCTTGTTGGATTAAAAGATATTGTTGAGCAACTTCATGAGCAAAACATTGTCAGCATTGTTATTGGAGGAAGCTATCAGCTTGGTCAAGCCCTTTATGAAAGTTTTGCCAACCACAATCAAAGCATTGAAATCTCGTACATCTCGTCGCGTATTCCAATATTGGAAGGACAATTACTCGATGGTATAATTCGAAACGAGCCAAACCACTTGCTACGCTTAAATGCCTTAGCATTTCAAGGGCACTACAGTGCCTCCCAAAATGCTCGATGTACTTCAGAATTTGAATTTTGGGACATCTCCGCTTAGGTGCTTTAAAGAAAAATGTTGAGGAGGCCGAACTGCTTTTGAGAAACAACCATCTTACCTTGATGGATATCAGTGCTATTAAGAGTTCTGATGCTCCTGGTAATGAAAATGGAAATCCAATTGGGACTAGAAGGTGACATGGCTTGTCAATTAGCATGGTATGCTGGAGTAAGTGATACTTCTCAATGCTTTGGCTTATTTGAAGTAAACCCTCGATTAGATAACCGAAACTTAACTTCTCAACTTGCAGCCCAAATTATTTGGTACTTCATTGATGGATACGCTAATAGAAGACAAGATCACCCCAGTTTGCACGACGAGTTTTTACGTTATAGATGTGGGTTTGAAAACAATCACCAGGACATCATCTTTCATAAAAGCAAAAGAACGAATAGATGGTGGATGGAGATTCCACATCCCAGAAGTCTAAACAACCGCGATAAAAACTTGATTATTCCTTGCTTATACTCTGATTATCAGCAGGCTACAAGTGGCGATTTGCCGGACCGATACCTAGACGCTATACAGCTCTTGCACTAAAATGGCATATCTGAATAATACATATTGTTTCAAGAACGTTATACTTGCATATGTCTTCTAAGCAAAAAGCTATCTTTTTTCTAGCACTTTTCGGTCTCGCTACCGTGTTGAGTTCTTGTGCCTCAAGAAATAAATGCAACACGAGAAATAAGACCAAAGTCGAAATGGGCTGGATGTAAAATTCACTAATTTTCTTGGAATCTTTTAATGCTTTACATTGTCAATAAGGTAAAAGCAATTGCAATCTGTAACCAAACTATCTGATTTTGAACTTGTCGATTTGTCTAAATCGGGCAATCAGGCTGCGTTCAAAGAGATTATAACCAGACATAAAAGTATGGTTGCAACTGTTGCAATGAATATGGTTGGAGATTACCACGATGCCACTGAAGTTGGTCAAGAGGTATTCATTCGGCTTCACCGTTCTTTACCCCAGTTTAGAAAAGATGCAAAACTTGCAACTTACTTAACCCGTATCACAATGAATTTGAGCATTAACGTGCTTAAAAGGAGACAAAACTTTGCCAAGAGAAGTTTAGACTTATCCAAAGCAAGCCACCGGATAACAACAGGTTCAGATGATTTCGAAAGCAAAGAAATAATTGCTCAAGCTTTAAAGCGACTCGACGATAAGCACCGCAGTGTTGTTGTTATTCGAATGATACAAGGCTTTAGCACGCAAGAAACAGCAGATATTCTAGAAGTTCCAAAAGGAACCGTCCTTTCTCGATTAAAACGCGGAATGGAAAAATTAAAATTAATCCTCGAAAAAGATTTAAACTATCAGCATGAATAACACAGACGAACAATTAAAAAAGATGCAATACAGCTTTGATGCAAGCTTCGAAGAACTTGTTATGGAGAGTATTGAACCTGCCAAAGTTATACATTTACCAAGCTACAAATGGCTGGTTAGTGGTATTGCCGCATCGATTGCCGTTTGTCTTGGGCTCATCTACTTTCAAGATGGCTCAATAAACTACGACACGCTATTGGGCGTTGATCAACTTAGCTTTTCATCATCAACAGACATTTTTGAATATCTATAATCATGAGTAAAAAATTGATACTTACACTAACCTTAACCCTACTGATGGGGTTTGTACTTGGTTTTTTCATTTCTGGGAGAATGGCCAAAAAAAGAATCAAGCACATCCATGAAATGACCCACAATCCAAAAGCAGAAGGAAGACATTGGATGAAACGCCTTGATTTAACTGAAGAACAAGAATCAGAGATAAAACCTATTCTAGATTCTATGTTACCTGTACACAAAGAAGTACGGCAAAAACATCGTGCAGAGATGGATTCGCTGCGAAATGAAATGTTTCAAAAAATAACTCCACACCTGAAAGATAATCAGATTCAAAAACTAGAAAGAATTAAGGAACATAGGGCTTCGAGACCTCCTCACGGACCACGTCATGACCGCCAAAGATCTCGCCATTCTGAGCATAAATAGGCCGACTCTGGCACTAAATGGAATAAAACTTGTGTTATTCATGTCAAAGAAATAAACGATAAGATATGAAGGTAATTAAATTAACACTAGTACTGATGTTATTCTGCCAGGCGGTAATAGCTCAAAAAGTATCTCCAGAAGAGAGAGCGAAAAAACACGTAGAACTACTTGATCAAAAAGTTCAATTAAGTGAAGATCAAAAAACTGATGTGTACCAAATTATGCTGAAAAGTGCTGAAGAAATTAAAGCCCTAAAATTAAGTGGGGAGAAAAATAAAGAAGCCTTCAAAGCCATTAAAAAAGACCAACGAACTGCCATTCATGAAGTTCTTGATGAGGATCAAATAATAGCCCTGAAAGAAGTTCATAAACAAATGAAAACGGAGAGAAAAGAAGCTCATCAGCAGATTAAACAGTACCACAAAGAGCATGTTAAGCCTCAAGTACAAGCCAAAAGAGTTGAATTTGACAAGTTGCTCACCGAAGATGAAAAGCAGATCATAGAAGAAGCAAGAGCTTTAAAGCCAAAGCATAAGAAAGGCGAGCGTAAGACACTTACAGAGCAAGAAAGGGAAGAACTCAAAGCAAAGCGTCAGGAAATTAATCAAATGCTTGACCCCATTATTTCAGCTCATCAAACAGAATTAGATGCAATTATGGTAGATCTAAAACCTGTTTTTGATGAAGCCGAAAAGCAAAGACAAGAAATTGCATCTGAGCAAAACGTTAAACCTCGAAAAACGCATAAGAAATCACAAAAAGCAGAAAAGAAACGACTCTATCGCTTCTTGCTTTCGAAGTAATAGCGTATACAAAATGAAGAAAAGGTTGCTGTAGCAGCCTTTTTTTTATGCCCCAAAACAAACATTATTGCACTGTTATTCCTTTTAGAAAGTAAGTGATAAGCAGACTTAGCATACGAGATCTTGAGAATCTGAGCGGAATTAAGGCCCATACCATTAGGATGTGGGAGAAGCGCTATAGCATTTTTGAGCCCGATCGAACACCAACCAATATTCGGACGTATAGCCATCAAGATCTGAAAAAACTGTTGAACATAACCACATTGTTAGATAGTGGTATGAAGATTAGCAGAGCAAGCTCGCTTAATAACGACCAGCTCCATTCTGAGATTGAATCGCTTATTTCTTTTGATGAAGACCACAACAACGCTTTCTTGACGAACAAGCTTATCGTAGCTACGCTAAAATGTGACATTTATGCGTTTGAAGACACTTATGCTGAATGTATAAAAATGTTCGGACTGGAAGAGACCATTGAAGAAATCGTATATCCTCTCTTAGGAAAGATAGGCATGCTATGGTCAGTTAATAAGCTTTATCCTGCTCAGGAACATTTTGCAAGTCAATTGTTAAGACAGAAGTTGTACAGTGCTATAAACAGTCTTCCTCAAAGAAAGGGTAGCAAAAAGTTTTTACTTTACTTACCCGACGACGAAAACCATGAAATTGGCCTTCTTTATGGCTACTACCTCATTCGCAAGGCTGGATATGAATGCATTTACTTGGGTTCAAGTGTGCCTTTTGACGGAGTAATGGAATGTGCAGAGCTAACCAACCCAACGCATATTTTGACACTATTTATAACGTCAAGGCCTGATAATAAACTTTCTGCATACCTTGATAAAATCTCAAACAAGCTTCTGGAAACAAAATTGCTTATTGGTGGAGGCGGCGTTCAAAATAGTCAGTGTACGATGCCAGAATGCAATAATCTTATGCTTTTATCTGGTATTGACGATCTTAAAAAAATCTTAAGCAAGTAATCATTTCTCACTTCAGGAGAAATGGACCGCTTTGCACGTAAACTGAAAGATGCAAAGGTGTTGGTGGGTAAAACAAAGTCACATACTAAACGGTCCATCTGAACTGCTCCAGATCAATTTATCGCCAACTAATTGTAGCAAACTACTGAGATTGTATCATCATTAAGTATGCCACTAGCATTCAGTTTCTTCAACGATATCGCTCCAACTACATAGCTCCGTGTATGCCCATTATACTCTTCATCAATTTTATCAAAGATTGATCTGTCGAGACTACACTTGGCATCAAAGCTTACAAAAAACTTTGCCCGTAACTGATTACTTGGTTTGCATCTTTCTACTCCTTTCTTGTAAGCATACGCATAGCCGTACGATAGGGCAGAAATATCACTGAGAACGGCTGCTGAAGTTGGATATCTTCCTGCCCCTTTACCATAAAAGTATTGCTCATCTGCGAACGCACTATTCAACTTTACTGAATTATACTCGTTGTCAGTTCGCCCAAAATTTGAATCTTCTTGAACAAATGTTGGAAATACAGATAGTGCTTGAACGTTTCCTTTCGATGTATGGCATTGAGCTATTAGCTTGATAGCAAGATTGTGTTTTTTGCCAAATTGAATATCGAAGGCATTGACCGACGTGATTCCCTTTCGTATAACATGATTGCTTGGTACACTGCTTCCAAAGCCATGCAAGCAAATAAGGCTAAGTTTATAGGCTGCATCTACCCCTTCAACATCAAGAGTGGGATCTGATTCTGCAAATCCTTTTTCTTGAGCAGTGGTTAATGCTTCGTTAAAACTGACTCCATTTTTGCTCATTTGACTTAATATGAAGTTGGTTGATCCGTTCACAATGCCTTGTACCGATGACAACTCATCATGATCAAAGTATTCTTCAAGATTTCGAATAATAGGCACACTTCCACACACCGCAGCTTCATAAAGAAAAGACACCTTTCGCTTTTTGCTCAATGCAATTAATTCTTGATGGTGGTTGGCTATCATTTTCTTGTTTGCACTCACCACCGATTTACCCAATAGCAGTGCTCGCTTTACAATTTGATAGGCCGCATCGGCGTCGTCTATTAACTCTACAATTAAGTTGATTTCTGAATTATTAAAAATTTCATCTTGATTAAGAGAAAATAGCTCTGAAGGTGCATTTCTCGATTTTGATTCTTGCTTGACCACGATCTTAACAATCTCAGCATCTAGCTGATTCTGCTGAGAAATAACATTGTAAATTCCTTCCCCAACAACTCCAAAACCAAATAACCCTATATTAAATTTACTCATAATACTTCCACCTCCTTTCGTTTGATCAATTCAAATGTTGTTTCTAAATCAATGATTAAATCCTCGACGTCTTCTATACCGCAAGACAATCTGATAAGCGAGTCTTGAACTCCTGATGCCAAGCGTTTCTCTCTGGGTACCGAAGCATGTGTCATAAGGGCCGGTTGACAAATAAGACTTTTTACTCCACCCAAACTCTCTGCCAGTTTAAAGTATTTGGTGTTCGAAACAAACTTTGACGCTACAGAAGTTTTATCTTCCTTTAGTGAGAACGATACAACTCCGCCGTACAAGCCACGTTGTTGTTTCTTGGCAATATGATGATTTTGATGTGAGACTAATCCGGGGTAATGCACTTGGTCAATATCAGGATGCGAGTCCAAATATTGAGCTATTTGCAATGCTGTTTCACATTGCCTTCTGAATCTTAGGTCTAAGGTTTCTATTCCTCTCAACACTAGAAAACAATCCCAAGGTCCCAGAATAGCCCCCGATGCGTTTTGAATAAACTGAATACGTTCAGCTAATTTTTCTGATTTACAAATAACTGCTCCAGCTACCAAATCAGAATGTCCTCCTAAATACTTTGTTGCACTGTGAATAACAACGTCTGCTCCCAATTGAATCGGCTGTTGAGCAATCGGACTGGCAAATGTGTTGTCTACAACCAATAATGCATCAATAGATTGGGCCAACTTGGCTGCGGCATTAATGTCACTCACTTTTAATGTAGGATTGGTTGGAGTTTCTAGCCAAATGCATTTTGTTCTGTCACTAATGTAATTAACTAGATTAGCTGTCTCGGTAGTGTCAACATAGTGCACTTTGATTCCTAATCGTGAAAACACATGTTCAAAGAGGCGGTAAGCACCTCCATAAATGTCATCGACAGCGATAATCTCATCACCAGCATTAAATAGTTTGATTACGGCATCAATAGCTGCTAGCCCGGTGGAGAACACACTTACTCCTGCACCATTTTCTAGTTTGCAAAGCACACTTTCGAGGGCTGAACGAGTTGGATTCCCAGAACGGGCATAGTCGTACCCCTTGTTTACACCAGGTGCACGTTGTACGAATGTTGAAGTTTGATAAACGGGTACGCTGATAGATCCTGTTAATTCGTCTACTGGTACGGAATGAATAATTTCTGTAATTCTGCTCATTTTTAAATAATTATTAGGTTAAAAAACTATCAAAAAGAGCCTCAGGAAGAGCCAAAAAAAAAGGCTCTCCTGATAAGCAGAAGAGCCTTGTATATCTTAACGTGTTCTCACGATTTGTTACAATTCACTACTTATCTGTTCCCACATATGTGAGATTGGAGTTAGCACCTTACCGGAGGTAGGTTGCTAAAGCGTCATCGGGCCAATTCCCTCGGCTTTTCTTGATAAGAAAATTTCGTTAAAGAACTTAATTCGACTGCAAGTGTAGTATTATTTCAATCGAATAAAAAAATAATTTTCGAAAGCCTTGAAGTTTAAAGCCAAATTTGTTCCATAAAAAAAGGGCCTTTCGGCCCTTAATATCTTACCCTAAGTATGATTTTAGGATTTTGCTTTTTGATGACTTTCTTAGTCGTCTAAGCGCTTTTTCTTTAATCTGACGTACGCGCTCTCGAGTAAGTCCAACCTTATCGCTAATATCTTCTAAGGTATGTGCCGGACCTCCATCTAAGCCGTAGTAATATTTCAAAACGTCGCGCTCCTTTTCTGAAAGAGTCGAGATTACACGATTAATTTCTTTTCTAAGCGACTCATCCATTAAAGGCTGATCAGGATTAGGCTCATCGTTGTTATCAAGAACTCCTAATAAACTGTTATCCTCTCCTTCAATCAATGGAGCATCGATTGACAAGTGACGACCAGAAGACTTGAATGCATTCTCAACCTCAGTCACATTAATTTCAAGCTCTTTAGCAATTTCTTCAGCAGTAGGCTCACGCTCTTGCAATTGCTCTAAACGAGCAGCTGCTGCACTGATACGCCCTATTGATCCAACCTTGTTCAAAGGAAGACGAACAATTCTACTTTGATCTGCAAGTGCCTGAAGAATAGATTGACGAATCCACCAAACAGCATAAGAAATAAACTTAAAACCTCTTGTTTCATCAAAACGTTTAGCCGCTTTTATCAAACCAAGATTTCCCTCGTTGATTAAATCTCCTAAGGTTAACCCTTGATTCTGGTACTGTTTAGATACGGAAACAACGAAACGAAGATTGGCATTTACCAACTTCTCTAAAGCTGCTTGATCACCCTCTCGAATACGACGTGCTAATTCCACTTCTTCTTGAGCATCGATCATCGGCACTTTAGAAATTTCATTAAGGTATTTGTCTAATGACTTGTTTTCCCTATTGGTAAACTGTTTTGAAATTTTAAGTTGTCTCATTTAATAAAATCTTTCTCGCTTATATTAAGAACCTGCAAAAGTAGCATATTCTACCATAAACACTAATATAAATCAGCATTTTAACGCATTTCCAAACGCACAAAAAGTGTGCCCAAATCGCTAGAACTTGGCTATAACTTTGCTACCTTTGCAGCTCTTTCAAAAAAGACATATGGATAAAGTAAAAATATCAGTAGCAAAAGGGGACGGAATCGGTCCTGAAATTATGGACGCCGTTCTCGACATCTTCAACGCCGCAAATGTTCCTTTAGATTACGATTTTGTAGCTATGGGAAAAGGTGTTTACGACCAAGGTTTCACTACGGGAATGACAGATGAAGCAAAGGTTAGTGTTGAGAACACTGGAGTTTTATTCAAAGGTCCGATGGAAACACCAAAAGGCGGTGGGGTAAAAAGTATCAATGTTACCGCCCGTAAAACTTGGAATACCCATTCGAACATCAGAAAGTTCAAATCGATTAAAGGCGTTGACACGGTATTTAGCAAGGCTGGAATTCCTATTGATATTACAATTGTTAGGGAAAACATCGAAGATACATACGGAGGAATTGAGCACTATATGACAAAAGATGTTGCTGTTAGCCGTAGAATTATATCACGCCCTGGATCTCAGCAAGTGATTCGTTCTGCTTTTGAAACTGCTATCAAAGAGGGATATACACGTGTAACTTGTGGGCACAAAGCAAACATCATGAAGTTAACAGATGGAATGTTCCTCGATACATTTTATGAGATTGCTAAAGACTATCCTCAAATTGAAGCTGATGATGTAATTGTAGATGCACTTTGCATGAAGTTGGTTTACGAGCCTGATAAATTTCAGTGTGTTGTTTTAACCAACCTACAAGGAGACATTGTTTCAGATCTTTGTGCCGGGCTTGTTGGTGGTTTAGGATTTGCGCCATCTGCAAACCTTGGAGACCATATTAAAATATTTGAGGCTGTTCACGGAACCGCCCCTGACATTGCAGGAAAAAATTTAGCTAATCCTACTTCGTTATTGCTTAGCGGAACGATGATGCTTAACCAAATGGGATTAGAAGAGTACGGCTACGCAATTCGTAAAGCACTTTTAGACGCCATTGACAAAGGAATTCATACTGGAGATTTTGGAGCCGATAGAGCAAACGCTTTAGGTACCAAAGAATTTGCACAAGCCGTAATAAATGAACTTGATATTTCAAACATTACCGACCACGATGCCGAAAAGCATCACAAACCACAAATGTTAGACAGCAATAGAATGCTTGTTGCCAGTGACGATGTGATTGAAACGGTAGGTATCGATTTATTTATTGAGTCTGAAGAGCAACCCGAAAGAATTGCTGCAATTGCTCAAGCCAACTTGGATGAAGACATGGAAGTTACAACTATTACAAACCGTGGTACACAAGTATGGCCTGAAGGGTCTGTGTTCACTGACCTTGTAAATACATATGTAGTTAGAATTGAAAAGAACACAACCAAGGAAGTAAAGAAAAAACGCTTCATGGAGCAAGCTATTCGTATGTACGACTTCCTTACTATAGGCTCTATTGAAATGTTGATTACCATCAACGGTGAGCGTAAATATTCATTAGCACAAGGACAAAAAGTAAACGCATTGACTTGAGTTCAGTACGACAACTGCGAAAATATTTTGAGGGACGTAACCTCATAATTCCTATCGTTATAGGGGTCGCTGTTGTGTTCTATTTTTTCTATCGAGATTTTGATCCAAATGCCTACAAAGACATAGACTGGGGAGTTAATGTACTTTTTTGGTTTATCCTTGCTTTAATCATGGTCGGATTCCGTTTCTTGGGATACGTATACCGCCTTCGGATTTTAAGTGATGAAAAATTGAGTTGGAGAAAGTGCTTTCACCTTGTTGTGCTCTGGGAATTCTCTTCGGCAATTTCACCGGGAATAGTTGGAGGCACCGCTGCAGCCTTTATCTTACTGGCACAAGAGAAAAAACTTGGAACAGGAAAATCTACAGCTATTGTTCTCGCTACATCTTATTTAGACGTATTGTTCTATGTTCTAGCTGTTCCACTTCTTCTAATTTTTACTGGACTTAATAGTCAAATTCCGGGTCAGATTGGGGTTTTCAGTGGCTCGTTGATGAAAGGATACTTCATCGCATCTTACGTTATTCTCATCGTTTGGGCTGTTGTTGTTTATGTCGGGATTTTCATACGTCCCCAAGTTGTAAGTGGTATTCTAAAAGGGATTTTTAGACTTCCATTACTAAGAAGATGGAAAGAAAATGCTAAGGTTTGGGGTGATGAGTTATTGGTAGCGTCAGAAGAATTTAGACTAAAAAGAAGACCTTTTTGGTTTAAAGCATTTGGAGCGACCCTATTTTCTTGGACTGCTCGCTTTGCCTTAGTAAACTTCTTGATTTTAGCATTTGGTCACGGAACAGAAGTGCTTGAGATATTTGCTCGTCAATTAATCATGTGGGGAGCCTTAATGTTGCCTGTAACTCCAGGTGCAAGTGGTCTCGCGGAGTTGCTTTTTCCTGCATTTTTGGGGGAATACTTCAGCAACCCACAGTTGGCAAACAGTACCTCCGTTTTGTGGCGATTAATTAGTTACTTCCCGTATTTATTCTTGGGAATTATTGTATTTCCTATTTGGATTCGAGGAATTATTAAAGAGGCTCGCTCTCGTCATCAGTTACAGGAATAATAACGGTAAATGTGGTGCCTTTGCCCACTTCAGATTCCAGCTTCATTTCACCATGATGTTCTTCAATTATTCCGTACGAAATAGATAGCCCTAAACCTGTTCCTTTTCCAATTGGCTTGGTGGTAAAAAATGGCTCAAATATTTTCTTTTGGTCATTTTCACTGATTCCATTACCATCATCTTGAATTTCAACGTATATCTTATCCTCTTTTGAATAAGACTTAATTACGATATTAGATTGATTAGAATTTGGACCATTTACAATTTCCAATGCGTCGAGTGCATTGTTTACCAGATTTAAAAATACTTGGTTTATTTTACCAATTTGACAATTAATTCTTGGAAGATCAGAAGCAAGCTGTTTAGTTACTTTGACTCCATTTAAACGACTTTTAAGTACCGATAGCGTACTGTTAATACCAACATTAAGGTCTGCAAGACTATTTGAACCAGCATCTCCCCTACTGAAGGTTTTTAGTCCATCAACAATGGTATGGGTACGTTTTGCTCCTTCTTCAATACCATTAATTAACTCGTCAGTCTCCTTTAAGATGTAATCAAGCTCAACTTCTTCTTCCTTCTTTTCGATTCGAGCAAGCTCGTCTTCAAAATTGCTTCTATCAATATTTTTATACTCTGAAAGGAGGTCGCTCAAAGACTCGATATTTTCTCTTAACGGGATAACATTTGCCGTTACAAAATTTATCGGATTATTAATCTCGTGTGCAATTCCAGCGGTGAGCACACCCAGAGATGCCATCTTTTCAGATTGCACCAGTTGAGATTGAGTCGATTTAAGATTATTAAGGGCACTTTCTAACTCTTGGGTTCTAAGTGCCACTTTCTCTTCAAGTACAATGTTTTGATTTCTAACCAGCTCTTCATTCTTTTTCACTTCTTCAATTACTCGCTGATTTGCTGTTTCCTTATCGCGTTTAAGCACAGTAATCTGATTAGCCAATGCTAGAGACAGCATTACCGTTTCTAAAATCACACCAACAGGGAACATATTATTGATCAAATCTGTGAAAGGCAACACGCCGCTATCTCTGAGAATTAAGAATACTAATCCTACAAAAATTGGCGTCCACGCAACAAGATATATCTTAGCAAACCGCTCTCCTGCTATAGAAAGCTTAATTGAGATTGACGCAAATGTGA
Organism: Bacteroidia bacterium; assembly: GCA_965216465.1. Lineage (GTDB taxonomy): Bacteria > Bacteroidota > Bacteroidia > NS11-12g > UBA9320 > UBA9320. The sequence goes on along the minus strand of CBDCFW010000006.1, from coordinate 867,716 downwards.
TCACGACCAAGAAGCCAGCAAGTTGTATAAGGATAAAGCTAAATTCAAAGAAACCGAGAAGGGCCAACAAGAGTTGAACAATGTACACTGCAATTACCACAGATAGCATAAAATTCAACTTAGGAACCGTGATATAGGTTTTTAAGAAGTGTCGTAGAAATAGTCCTCCAAACACCCCTGACACAGCACTCCCAACATACATCAATAAGTTATTAATGGTTGGCGAATATCCAGCAAAGTAATAACTGATTCCAAGTAGGTTAGACTGAGCCAAGAAAATAAATAGTACATAAAAAATGTAGTACAAATAGTTCTTATCACGTGTATATGAGAATACAATTAGGTTGTATACAAACATGATAACCATGATACCCGAGAAAATCCCGAAGAATATGTTTCGAGTAGACACTCCAGCGTAAAATGCTTGTTGTGATTCAATCACTATCGGCATTACTTTGGCACCGTCGCTTCTTACAATCACATAAAATGTTTTCGTTTCACCCTTTGGGATTTGCACTGCGAATGAGTGACTTGCATCATCAATTTGTCGTTCAGATCTACAGACCATGTCTCCTGACAATAGCTTAACTGGACTTTCGGTTTCGAGGTTATAAACCAAGGTTACAGAGTCTAAATGAGGGGCAGGAATGGTTATATGCCAATTTTCTTCAGCAGATTCGTTGTTTAATGTTACACGGAGAACGTGGTCAGTATGTGCCTCAGTTAAGTTGAAAGTCTTGGTTGCGTTGAATGTCACCCACTCCATCGTTGCAATAGAGTCTTTAAGCATGTCAGCATTTGCTAAAAGACCATGGTATACCTTCTCGCCTTCTACTTGAAATGAAGTATCAGCAGCCTGAATGGTTACTACCTCTTGTGAAAAAGATTGTAAAGAAAGAAAGGCAAATAGAACAATTAACCCCTTCTTTATTAGTGATTTAAATTTTGTTTGACAACTTAATATGTAGTCCATTCTTGGTATTATTTACAATAAACTCGGGTTCTATATTCTTTCTCAATTGCAACACACGCTGTTCAAATTCTTTGGTTGTTCCTTGGAAGTTCTGTAGATCAAATTTCCAGACCGCCGACTTGAATCGTTCGTTTGGATATTTGAAAATGCCTTCATCACCGATGTTATCGACAATTTGGCCTCCCATACTTCGTGAAATCTTGTAAGTATAGATTCCATTGAAGGCTATCATGTGATCACAAGCCAGCATGGGTGCGTAAATAAAGCACAGATGAGATAGCACTACGGATAGTCCTTCACCAGACACGATTTTGTCATTCCATAAGCCGCAGGCCTCTCCAAATTCACCAAGGTTATTCTCCTTGATTGATTCCATGATGTTCTTGTCATGCATGTGTAGTGCTCGTTCAACTGAAAGTTTGTAACGCGGGTCATATTTTTCAAACCGAATACCTCCAACCGGTGTGTTTCCTTCAAATGCCAAGAATACAAACACATTCTCTTGCGTTTTCCAATCGTTGTTATTTGAGGTCAGGTTCAACCCATGGTCTGTGAGTACCTTTCTATGACCATATTCAAAAATATTGCAATAGTCAGGGTTGTCTTTTGCCCAAAAACCAAAGATTTTAATCTTTCGAGCCGCCGTCAGCACTTTATTCGGTGAATAATATTTCATCTATATCTCTTCTTTTAGTAGTAACTTTCTTCGTACTTGATTTATCAGGATTGAGCAACCTGAAAATAAACAGCTCAGACATTTCATCTTCAAGCTCGAAATATGAATAAAACTCGTTGATTTTATTTTCTAGCCTCTCTTTGTAAGGGCTTTCAATATTTCCTCGCTTAATATGCTCATGGAAGAACATTAATGCCGTAAAAGGATGTAATGCCACACCCAATTCACTACACTTCATCCAAAATCGTTGTACAACTCTTCCACCCTCATAAAATTGATTCGCCAACTGCTTATTAATTGTAAGCAATCCTACACCGCTGGAAGTTGATATGAATTGCGACGTTAATTCTCCTAACCTAGATCCTAAATCTAAATCATTAAGTAATTCAATAGCTCTATAGTCCTTAGTCATTTGGAAGCCCACCTTTTCTGATGGTTTCAAATCAACTTCGTCGATATTAATCCCCTCCTTAAGCTCTTGTCCTTCTTTCGGGAATTTCAGCTCATTAAATAAGTCTGCGTGTGTGTTTTTATACTGAATTCGAATGCGATCAATTTCAGCCAGTATAGACGAAAGTGCCTCTACTTTGTTGCTATCATCAATATACTGAAGTCTGGTGTTTGTATCGGCTAACGACACATTTAGTTGATCAATTTTGCTGCCTAAAACTTTGCCATTGTTAGATCTGCTTCGGTCCGTATAGCGTTCGTGCAGTGATAGGTATTCCGATTCAGTTGGATAACCGTTTTTGGTTTTTGGTTCAAATACAATTTCTGCAGCCACCTCTTCTATTTCTGCATGAGGGTGGTAATTGATGTCCAATGCATATCCATGATAAGCCGCACTCACGTTCAATCCTTCTAAAATTGCACCAAGACTAATTTTCGAGCCGATACCATACATATCTGAGAAGGAGTATCCTCTTTCTTTATCGTAAAGAAGGTAAAGTACATTATTGATATAGGCATAATTCAGCATTTGTAAGTTACCTAAAGTAGTAGCACGTAGCGAGTCCTTAACCATTTTCTCTAGAATTGATTTTGGAATTTCAACTTCACTCCTTGTGCCAATGGGCTTTAATCGCTTAATAACTGCTCCAACTTGCTCATTAGTTGATAAAATTGCTCCGCTGCTTTGCTTTGGAGCATTCATTTTCTGTTTGAAAATATCTTTGATATCACCTGAATATCTACCTGATTCGGATAGATGTCCAAGCAAAATTTCTCGACTCATATAAGTTACTAAGCCTGCTCCATAAGTTACATCCGATGCGAGTTGAGGCCAAGTACGAATAGTGCGTTCAATTTCGATCATTGAACTTTTCATTCGTGGCGATAAAGTATCAACTCCTGAAAATCGAGTAATAAAAGGCAGCTTTTCTTCTTGAGTTTTGAGTTCTTTTACTTGTTCTAGACTCAAGCCTTCTAGCTGACCATGAATTATCGGACGTTCTGGTTCTAGATCAAATCGCTCAATATCGATAATGCAATTATCACTTGTTTCCATAATTACAGGAACCTGTAATTCTTTGGCTTTCTGTCTCGATAGAATTTTGATTTTGATGTCATCGCATTCTTCTACAAAAAGATCAAGCTTACTTCCCTGGGTAAAAAACTCGTGGAGGTTTGCTTCATTCAATCCTTGGTCAAAGCACACAACATTAATAAATGGGTCCATTTCAGCAATCTCACGTGCCGTAGAAATGGCTTTATTCAATCCTATGCATGCCAAGGGTGCTTTAATTCTGTTGAGATTCGACAATTCTAATTCGTCAAAGTCAGCCAAACGTATTTCACCGCCCACACGTTCAAGAGCAAGAGTGACTGCAGCAGATCGGCCAACTGACAATCCAGCGATGCCTATAACTTTAGATCTGAGCTTCTCTTGTTCTTCAGGTGTAATTTTATAGTTGTTTCGATTCGTTCGAACTTCAATAAATTCTTTCTCATCAAGAATGTGAATAAGTGTGTTGCTCCAAGAATAGTAAACCCACACGCCATAATGGTCAGATTTTCCATCAACGGAATTCAATTTTTCGCTAATAAGTTCGTTGACTTTAGGGTCAGATTTAGCAATGCTCGGATTTTGACAAAGCACCAATTCCCTTAACTGTGAGGCAATTGTGTCAATTTTCCTTGGAGATTTATCGCGAATTAGTTGCTCAAAAGCGGAGCTTTCATCATAATTAGTTAATCTATAGAAATGCGGTTTATATGTCATTGTAATCATACAAACATCTATATAAATACATCCAAGTTTTGCAGTTATCAACATTTAATGTATATTTGTAGTACTACTATTTATTGATAACCATGGATTTAAACAAAATCATTTCCGTGCTTTACGTTGACGATGAAGCACAAAATCTTACAGCTTTCAGAGCAAATTTTCGTAAAATTTTCAATGTACACTTAGCCGATGGTGCTGCTAAAGCCCTTGAAATTATTGAGGCTAATGAGATTGATGTTGTAATTACCGACCACATGATGCCAGACATTTCTGGAGTCGATCTTTTAGAGCGATTAAAGACTGAGCATCCACATATTGGAAGGATCTTAATTACAGGATGTAACGACATTAATATTGTGATTGAGGCTATAAATCGATGTGAAGTGTTTAGATTTTTAACCAAGCCTTGGGTTAAAGACGATTTAACACAAACTATTGAAGCATCCTTTTACGCAAACCAAGAAAAGAAACAAGACCACCTTATGAAATCAAGACTGGTTGAAACCAACCAACAGCTTGAATTCATGCTCAGGCAAAAACTTATTTCTTAATCGGTAAGAAAACCTACCTTTGCCTACCTATGAGCGAAAAACTTAGCGTAGGCATAACCGTTGGCGATTTTAATGGTATAGGTCCGGAGCTTATCTTGAGAACTCTGAGCACTAGCTTGGTACTCAACTACTGCACGCCAGTAGTGTATGGCACGCCCTATCTGTTTAAGCACTATGCCTCCTTACTGGATATCGCTCCGATAAACTTCAATATTGTTCGTAAAAAGAGTGATATTAAAGAGGATGCTGTAAATATTCGAATTTGCAACCGCGATCGAATAAACATCACCCCAGGTGAACCAAGTACTGAGGCCGGGAAATTTGCATTAGACGCATTAGAATTAGCCGTTGAAGATATAAAAGATGGCATTATTCATAACATACTTACTGCTCCGATTGATAAAAAAAGCACCGTAGATGCGGGCTTAGCATTCAATGGGCATACGCAATATTTTGCAGAGAAATTTGAATCAAACGTTCAAATGATTTTGCTCGATGACGATTTGCGCGTAGCCATGGTTACCGGACACACTCCTTTGAATGCTGTAAGCGCCAATTTGAGCTCTGAAAAAATAGTAGATGCTATTACCGAACTTCACGAACATTTAAAATCAGATTTTGCCATTTCGAAACCAAAAATTGCGGTGTTAGGAATAAATCCACACTCTGGTGATAACGGTTTGATGGGTACTGAAGAAATTGATCTTATTGCACCTGCGATCAAAACAGCTCAAGAAAATGAAATAATGGCTATCGGCCCATATGCCCCTGACGGATTTTTTGGATCTGATAATGTTAAAAATTTTGATGGAGTATTGGGCATGTATCACGACCAGGTTTTAATTCCTTTCAAACAACAAGCCTTCTCATCAGGAGTAAACTATACTGCAGGACTTCCATTCATAAGAACATCGCCTGATCACGGAACGGCATACGACATTGCTGGTAAAGGTTTAGCTGACCCTTCTTCATTTGTAAACGCACTGTTTCTAATCAATAAAATTCACCGAAACAGGCTAAGCTTCTACGACAAATCTGTAACCCCGCTTAGGTACAAAGAGCATAGAAGAGAGAAGTTTAGTATTGGTGTGCCTGATTTAAATTGATTTCTTGTTAATAATAAGTGTAAATTTATTAAATTTGCACCCTTTTTGAAGTGAAGCTGTCCGATTTTGATATTGATTTTATTAAATTCAAAAACGAAAAGGATAGTATATCTTTGAAAATAGAAGATGCGTTCTTTGGTTTAAAAGAAAATAGTTTGTACCAATCTGGTGACCTCACTGTAACACTGCAGTGTGAAAAGAAAGATGCCACGGTTAGTATTGACTATCATATAGTTGGATATATAAACACCAATTGCGAGCGTTGCTTGAAACCGATTAAAATCGACATAGATGCAACCAACAAAGTGGTGCTTAAATTAACCGGAAATGAAGAGTTATTACAAGAAGAAAACTACCTTGCAGTAAATCATCAAGTATACTCTACGTATGATAGCATTTACGAGCTCATTTGCTTGAACATGCCCGTACGAAAACTATGTGAAGTTTCACAAACCAAAGACCAATGTGAATTAAACTATCAATCTCCTGAAGTTGAGAAGCCAACGGATGATCGGTGGGACGTATTAAAAAAACTAATAGAATAGAAAATGGCACATCCTAAACGTAAAATCTCGAAAACGAGAAGAGACAAGAGAAGAACTCATTACAAATTAGGCAACAGACAGCTTCACAGAGATCCATCTACTGGAGAAGTTCACCTTTACCATAGGCTAAACCTTGAAACCGGAATGTACCGCGGTGTTCAGGTATTAGAACCTAAAGTAGGCGAATAATTAGTAGTATGAGGATAGGCATTGATGCCATGGGTGGTGACTTTGCACCCGAAGAATGTGTAAAGGCTGTTTCTTTTGAAGCACGAGCTGAGAATTGCGATTCTCATTTTGTAATTTTTGGAGAACCGGAAGCCTTGGCACCCTATTCTTCAGAGTTAGATCACCCCAACATTACTATAGTTCACACCGGTGAAAGTATTGGCATGAGCGAGCATGCCACTAAAGCCGTTGCGTCTAAAAAAACTTCCAGTATAAATGTTGGTTTACACAGCTTAGCTGAAGGAAAAATCGATGCTTTCTTAAGTGCTGGGAATACCGGAGCCATGATGGTTTCGTCGCTTTACAACGTAAAAACAATTCACGGCATTGAACGTCCAGCTCTATCAACAGTTCTTCCCCAGAGAAGCGGAACAACAGGAGTATTACTTGACGTTGGCTTGAATTCAGATGTAAAGCCAGAAACGCTTGCCAAATTTGCTGTATTAGGAAGTGAGTTTGCAAAAGCGGTTTACAACATTTCTGATCCAAGAGTGGCTTTGCTAAGCATTGGTGAAGAAAAAGAAAAAGGAAATCTGCTGACCAAAGCAGCTTTTCCACTTCTTGAAAATCAAAAAGGAATTCACTTTACTGGTAATGTTGAAGGAAGAGATATCTTTAACGATGTTGCCGATGTTGTGGTCTGTGATGGTTTCACAGGAAATATTGTGGTTAAAACTTGCGAAGGATTCTTCTATAACCTTGTAAAAAGAGGTGTAAAAGATGAATTTTTAAGCCGTTTCAACTTCGAAAACTATGGCGGAACTCCTATCCTAGGTGTTAAAAAACCGGTTATCGTTGGTCATGGCATTTCGAAAGCGAAAACTTTTAGCAATATGATAAAACTCTCTAAAAATGTGGTAGATTCAAACTTAATTTCTAAAATTGAACTATCGTTTTCTGAACAAACAAGTATATAATATTATATGAGAGCAGCTATTACAGCCGTTGGGGGGTACGTGCCAGAAAAAGTACTGACCAATTTTGACCTCGAAAAATTGGTTGACACCAATGACGAATGGATAAGAACAAGAACTGGAATTAGCGAAAGACGAATATTAGAAGATGGAAAAGCAACTTCTGATATGTGCGTTGAAGCAATTAAACAGATTCTTGAAAAAAGAAAGATCAGTGCTGAAGAAATTGACATGATTATAGTAGCAACCGTTACTCCTGATCATGTTTTCCCTGCGACTGCAAATATTGTATCACACAAAATTGGTGCTACTAATGCATTTGGTTATGATATTAGTGCAGCTTGCTCTGGTTTCCTATACGCTTTAGATACGGGTTCTAAATTCATCCAATCCGGGCAACATAAAAAAGTAATTGTATGTGGTGCGGATAAAATGTCGGCTATAGTCGATTATCAAGATAGAAACACATGTGTGATTTTCGGTGACGGTGGTGGTGCTGTACTTCTTGAACCTACAGAAGAGAATGTAGGGGTTATGGACAGTATCCTTAAATCTGATGGCGTTGGAAAAGAATTCCTTCATCAAAAAGCAGGTGGTTCTTTAATGCCTCCAACACACGAAACTATCGATAAGCGCATGCATTACGTTTACCAAGAAGGTAAAACGGTGTTCAAGTTTGCGGTGACTAATATGGCACAAGTAAGCCGCGATATTATGGATCGTAACAATCTGACGGGAGATTCAGTAGATTACCTTGTTGCACATCAAGCCAATTTGAGAATTATTGATGCGACAGCAAATCGAATGGATTTAAGCAAAGACAAGGTGTTAATTAATATTAACAAATACGGAAACACAACAGCAGGAACCATTCCGTTGTTGCTTACAGACTTTGAAAAGAAATTCAAAAAAGGAGACAATTTAGTTCTTGCTGCATTTGGCGGAGGTTTCACTTGGGGATCTGTTTATGTCAAGTGGGCATACGACCAATAAATAAACAATTTGTACTATTTTCGTTAAAGAAATTAAATCATGGAATTAAAAGAAATTCAAACCTTAATCAAATTTATTTCATCATCTAAAGTCGATGAAGTATCAATTGAGAAAAAAGATTTTAAAATCAATATAAAAAGAAATCAACCAGTTGCAGCTCCGGCTCCTATTGCAATGCCAGCTCCTCAACAAGTTGTGGTTGAAGCTCCAGCTCCTGCAGCTCCAACGGCGGCACCAGCAACTCCAGCTGCACCAGCAGCTGAGCCAGCAGCAACAAACACGGTTGAGCTTAAGTCTCCAATGATCGGAACTTTCTACAGAAAATCATCTCCTGACAAACCAGCATTTGTTGAGGTTGGCGATGTAATCGAGAAAGGCCAAGTAATTTGTATCATTGAAGCAATGAAGCTTTTCAATGAGATTGAAGCTGAAGTTAGCGGTAAGGTGGTTAAGGTATTAGTTGATGATTCTAAGCCTGTTGAATACGACCAACCGTTATTCCTAGTTGAACCTAATTAATATACTTTCTTATGTTTAAGAAAATCTTAATTGCAAATCGTGGAGAAATTGCATTAAGGGTTATTCGTACTTGTAAAGAAATGAATATCCCAACTGTTGCAGTTTACTCTACGGCAGATAAAGACAGTTTACATGTAAAATTTGCTGACGAAGCAGTATGTATTGGGCCTCCTTCAAGTACAGAATCGTACTTGAGCATGCCTAAGATTATTTCTGCTGCTGAAATCACAAATGCAGATGCCATACACCCAGGTTATGGATTCCTTTCTGAAAATGCCATATTTTCTGAAATGTGTCGTGACCATGGAATTAAATTCATTGGTGCCAGTCCTGAAATGATTAATGGTATGGGTGACAAGTCGAACGCAAAGGCAACCATGATTGCTGCAGGAGTTCCTTGTGTACCTGGATCAGAAGGTCTGTTGAAAGATGAAAAAGAGGGTATTGCACTTTCAAATGAAATGGGATATCCTGTAATGCTAAAAGCTACTGCCGGTGGTGGTGGTAAAGGTATGCGTGTAATCTGGGATGATGAAGAGTTTGTTGAGGCTTGGGCAAGTGCTCGAACTGAAGCAAAGGCTGCCTTCGGAAACGATGGTATGTACCTTGAAAAATTCGTTGAAGAACCACGCCACATTGAGATTCAAATTGCTGGAGACCAATACGGTAAAGTTTGTCACCTTTCTGAGCGTGACTGTTCGATTCAAAGAAGACATCAAAAACTAATTGAAGAGGCTCCTTCTCCGTTTGCTGATGAAGAGCTTAGACAAAAAATGGGTGAAGCTGCAATTGCTGCAGGTGAAGCTATTCAATATGAAGGTGTTGGTACTGTAGAGTTCTTGGTTGACAAACACAAGAATTTCTATTTCATGGAAATGAATACACGTATTCAAGTAGAGCACCCAGTTACTGAGGAAGTAATCAACCACGATTTGATTAAAGAACAAATCAAGATCGCTGCAGGTATTCCGATGTCTGGAAAGAACTACCTTCCTGAAAAGCACTCAATGGAATGTCGTATCAATGCTGAAGATGTATTTCACGATTTCAGACCAAGTCCAGGAAGAATTGAAGTACTGCACAAACCAGGTGGTCACGGCATAAGAGTTGATTCACACATCTACGCTGGATATGTTATACCACCATTTTATGACTCGATGATTGCGAAACTGATTGTTTCAGCTCAAACAAGAGAAGAGTGTATTGTTAAAATGGAAAGAGCTCTTTCTGAGTTCGTGATTGAAGGTGTTAAAACAACCATTCCTTTGCATATCAAATTAATGCAGAACGAAGATTTCAGAAACGGTAACTTCACTACGAAGTTTATGGAAACCTTCGACATCAACGCATAATAAACTTAAAAATTAAACAAAAAAAATGGGGCTCTCGGCCCCATTTTTTGTATCGTGTTATTTCTTTTTTATAGCTTATGGAATACTTGTGACCTTGAGTGATCTCCCTCTAGTCTAAGAACATAAACTCCTTTTTTCAAGTTGTGAATGTCAATCTGACCTCCTGATAAAACCACATCGCTTTGGTGTAAGTTTCCAAGGATGTCATAAATACCGTAGTTCAATGCACCTTGATTTTGAGTCTGAATGGTAATATAATCTTTTGCAGGATTAGGATAAATTTTGAATGATTGATGCACTTCCTTCACAGATGCTGGATTAAATGCACAAACCTCGGTATAGAACGTGTCATTGTTCGTAGTCGGATTCAAATCTGAGAAAATAGTAATCGTTACATCACCACAACCTCTCGCATTATATGGGTAATAATTTACCTTAAACTTTATTGTTTTACCTATTGGTAATATAAATCCAGCAGTATTGGTTGATTCTGGATAACAAAGGTCTTTGTCACATATCGCTGTTCCCCACTCATCAGGAATTGCTTCAACAGTTCTTTCCCAAGTAAATACAGTATCTGCAGGATCTGTACTGTTATTTGTAATCTCAACCTCTTCTGCATACTCAAAGTTGGTCATATCAACATAAATAAGTTCTGCTGAGTCTTTGCTAAATTCAACTTGAGCAAATCCAAAGCTTGCAAAAAGAGCTAATGATAAAAGTAAGGTAATTTTTCTAATCATAATTTTATTGTTTATCCGGCTTCAGCTTCAACAGCTTCAACCTCAGGTATCATTCTTTTTAGTAGGTTTTCAATTCCAGCTTTAAGCGTTAAGGTACTTGAAGGGCATCCGCTACAAGAACCTTTCATAGTAACTGTTACAACTCCTTCATCGAAGCTTTTAAAATCAATCGCTCCACCATCCATTTCAACTGCTGGCTTAACATGATCCTCCAAAAGTTGTTTGATTTTCATCACTACTTCACTTTCTTCTTCTTCAGTTAACTCCTCTTTTTTCTCAATGATTGGCTTTTCGGCTTCAAGGTAGTCTTGAACAAATTTCTTAAGCTGAGGAATAATGTCGAACCATTCGTAGTCAGCTTTTTTTGTTACCGAAACAAAGTTGTTCATGATAAACACTCCTTTTACAAAGTCGTATTCAAACAACTCTTTTGCCATTGGGCATTCGTCAAGATTTTCTTTTGTTCTGAAGTCAACACTATCATTTGGCAAAATCATCTTGTTTGCCACAAACTTCATAGACTCCGGATTCGGCGTCTTTTCAGAATATACGGTTATTACGTCTGCTAATTCCATGTTTGTAAAAAACAAGGCAAAAGTACGTATTGTTTTGAAGAAATTTGGCCCTACTTGGTCATCTTTCTTCCATATCAACGGATTGAGTTGATAAAAGGTCGTCGTGCTCGTAACGCTTTTTACCTAGATAATACCGGTTGAAGTTACACCATTGGCAGTCGTGTTCGTTGCAGCCTTCGGTAAATTCCATATTCATAATACGTTGATACACTTGTTTGATTTGAGCTCTAACAAACTGGTATTCATTATCTTGAATTATAATCTTAGCTTTTTGATATTCCTCTTTGTGAGGTTCAATGAAGTCTATTTCTCCAGATAACACGTCATAGTTTAGACGCTTATCGCTTTCAATTAGTGCTTTATAAAACAACACTTGTCTCCAGTAGTCTCCACCATGCTTCTTCTCATAATTCTCCTCTTGGCTTTCTAAATCTAAGACCGATGGAGGGCTTACTTTCTTCCTTCCGGTTTCATACTTACCCGTTTTATAGTCAACAACATGAACTACCTTGTCTTTGACTATCATTTTGTCTATCACCCCACTTATAGGTACACCATCAACCTCGCTGGTGTTGAAATACACCTCCGTTTCAACTTGATTATTACTTATCAAATCATCACTATACTGATCATAGTATCCTCTTAAAATCTCTCCTCCATAATGCAATCTTCTTTCTAAGGCTTCAGTTGTAAATGACTCTTTGTTATTGTGCACATAGTTTTTGAAACGGGTTGTAAGCATTTCTTTCATAGCGGTTGGATTGTTAAGCTCTATATCTGGCTTAAATAATCCTTCTAAGGCATAATGAACTGCAGACCCAAAGGCCATGTTTTCACCTTTCGCAGATGGAACCTTTATAATGTTTTGATAAAAGAATGTTACCGGACACTTGAGGTAATTGTTCAGATTAGTTGCATTCAATCTAAAGTCTTCAAGAATTGCCTTAACAAAATCTTGATTGACCAAATCAACATAAGATTCATCATTGTAACTTAGCATAAAATCGAAGAAGTGTAGCATATCATCTTCTTTGGCCATCTCCTTTGAAATTACTGCAGCATTGCTTTCCTCGAGCTCAACAACATAAACGCTTTTAGCCATGTCTTTGTCTTTCTCATTTTTCAAAGCATAGCTAACTTCAATTCCTTTTCTAGCTCGGGTTAAGGCAACATAAAATAATCGACGGGCTTCTTCTTCTGTAGCCGACTTTGGCTCACCTGCCCAAATTTTATTTAAACCGAAAGGAAGACTGGTTCGATCTTTTTCCCATTTCTTTTCTGTGCAACCCAATAAGAACACATGGTCAAATTCCAATCCTTTAGATCCATGTACAGTCATGAGATTAACGCCATTCAATCCATGCACAACTCGATTTAATTTTAACCCGATTCCGTTGTTCATCAATAAATCAACCTTCACCAAAAACTCAGACAAGCTTAGGTAAGGATTACGTGAGGTTTCTTCTTTCAAGAAATTGAAATACGTTTTAAGACACTGCATCTCAAAGGTGGCATCGCTTCCTGCAAGTGCGCGAGAAACAAATCCCATCTTAGACATTACCTTTTCAACCAGAACTTGTAAGGTTAAATTGTGCATTTCTTTTAACCAATACTCAGTATCCGATACAAATTGATTTAGCTCTTTGGTTGCTGCGTCTGAAATATTGAGCTCACCTGGAAGTTGGTTCAGAACCGTTCTCCATCCTCCTTCTTTTTTATAAGTGTAGCAGTAACGACTGATGCGGGCAATGTCGAATGCTGAAAGATGTTTGAAATGATTAAAATTCAGGATTGAAAATAACAAGTGTTGACCTGAGTCTAACTTCTTGTCTTCTAGCTTGAGGTAGTTTAAAAAGTCATTGAGCTGTTTAACAATTATCACTTCGAGGACATCTTGTGTTCGTGTAACGTTAAAGTCGATTCGCTCTGCTTCCAAAAAACGGATTAGTTCATCGCTCTGGGCATGGTTTCGATACAGCACAGCCACATCTTTATAACTGACTCCTTCTGTTTTCAGTTTTTTAATCTTCGAAGTAATACTCACAATTTCTTGAAAAGCATTTGGATATTCTACGACTTTTACGGCTTGAGTTATTGAGCTTACTTCTGGATTTGATGCTTTGATGTTTTTGGTTAGGCCAGGTACTTTGCCTACCAACCGTTCTTCGTTTTTAGAAATAATGCTGTTACTCCCATCCAGTATATTTTGACTTGAGCGATAGTTTTCATCCAAGACTATGAGTTGAGCATACTGCTCATAACGTTTATAGAACTGATATATATTCTCGACATTCGCTCCCTGAAATTTATAAATTGATTGGTCATCGTCTCCAACGACAAATACATTTGGATTGTCCCAGTATGATATTAGATCATATAAAAGTTTGTTTTGAACTCCATTCGTGTCTTGGTACTCATCGACTAAGAAATAGTGAAACTGCTCTTGATAATTTAAAAGAAGGTCTGGGTTTTTGTTAAACATGTTCAAAACCCATTTCAGCATATCATCAAAATCGTAACATTGAATACGGGCTAGTTTTTGCTCGTATACATGGAGCAATCTGCTTGCTTCAATGAGTTTGTCAAGTGCTTCTTTCTCCTTGTTAAAATGGTCAATTTTAAAGTCGCCCTTTTGAAAGTTCCCCGACTTTCTTTTGTAATAGAAGCTTTCATCATTTTTTAATTCTTCTAGATACTCGGCCACTCTTTGTTGTATATCTTGCGGGCTGATGTCGTCTTTCTTTAGAAGTGAGAATAATTTTTTAAGATTATTGGAGTCATAATAAACGTCGCCTCTAAATCTTTTAAGGACGCTTGAGTTGGGAAGTTCATCAATAATTTCTTTGAGCAATTCAATTACTTCAAGCTCGGATACCGGATTTAAATTCTGAACCCCAAACAAATCTTTGTTCTCTTGTATCACCTGATTACAAAAACCGTGATAAGTTAAAATATTTACCCGGTGAGAAGCAGAACCGATAAACTGATATAGTCTATTGCGCAATGAAGTAGCTGCTGCTTCTGTGAAGGTTAAACAAAGAATGTTTTCGGGATTGGTATCAGTTTTTAAAAGTATGCTTGCAACACGTGCACCGAGCACCTGGGTTTTGCCCGTACCAGGCCCCGCAACAACCATTACACAGCCTTCAATTGCGTCTACTGCTGACTTCTGGTTTGGGTTAAGTGATTGATAAACGTCTTCAAAGTTCATGGCTTAAAGTGCAAGTTGATTTAATTGAGCTTAGTGCACAAATTTATTTGAACTTTTTTTGTTCCGAAGAGAATTCTTACATACACTATTCAACTTTTTTGCAACCTTTCTTGTGAACAAGTTTCTAATAATATAAATTTGGCGTTCGCACATGAAAAATTGTGGGCGCTATAACCAAATTCTATATGGAAAAAACATTTACCTTTTTAAAAAACCGCTTTCAACTATTACCTAAAGGGTTCGTCCTGCTTTTGGTAGGATTATTTGCCTTTAGCACAAGTTCTTTAGCACAGTATTGCAATCTGAATTATACCGTTGCAAATTGGTCCAAAATTCACAATGTGAAGTTAGTAGGAAATAACAATACTATTGACAATCCTTCAACCAATTGCAATGGATATCAAGATTTCACTTCACTGACTGCCGCTGATTTGTCAGCTGGTGGGTCTTACACTTTAGAAGTTTACACCTCTTATTGTTTCAATATGTATCAAGATCAATGTAAGGTGTGGATTGATTACAATCAAAATGAAATTTTCGAGAATAGCGAAGAGATTGGCTATCAAATTAACACGACTAACGGAAATTACACGTACTATTTTAACTTCACTGTTCCATGTAATATCACAACGGGCACTACACGGTTAAGAATTTCACTTGACGAAGATGGTACACCTCTACCATGTGGAGGCGGAACATTTGGTTATGGTGAAGGAGAAGATTACAGTGTTTCACTTTCTGTTCCTGCAGGTTTAAGCAGCAACTTCTTTGTTCCTGATACGGTATACATTGGTACGATTACCAATATGGTTAATGCTAACCAATCAGGTTACATAGCTCATGACTGGACAATTAGTGACGGAACTACTTATTCTGCAACAAACGCTGAGCATATTTTCAGTACTGCAGGTACTTACACCGTTAAGCTTGTAAGTGAAAACTGCTTAGGAAAAGATTCTACAACTAAAACTGTTGTAGCTATTGCTCCTACTGCTGTTCCTGTTGCTGATTTTGTATCTAATAAAAACATTGTTGAAATCTATGATAATTTTGAGTTAATCGATTTATCTACCAATGGTGCTACCAACTGGGATTGGTACTTAACCAATGGTATTGATACAATTGACTACAATGCTCAACCTGATTTACAAGGTAACAACCCATACATCCATAGTTCACCTTTAGTGTATACAGGTCCTAATTCAAACTTCTTCCCGAGTGAAGGTAAATGGACTGTTTGCTTGAAGTCTTCAAATGTTGTTGGGCCTTCAGCAACTACGTGTAAAGTTGACTACATAGAAGTAACTCGTACCAGCTTTAGCATTGGACCTGAGACTTCTCTTCCATCGAACGTAATTACTGCTGGTGCAGGTACAATTTATGATAAAGGCGGTGAGTTTAACGACTATACTGCTCCTGAGGCTAACCTTGAAGCTCTTATCGCTCCTTGCGGTGCTCAAAGTGTTACCTTGAACTTTGAAATGTTCAAATTATTAGCGAATGCTAATCTTAAAATATACGACGGAGTTAACGCTCTAGGTACTCCGCTTCACCCTGGTAATGGATTTACTGGAGGTAATGCTCCTTCTGGTCCTATCACTGCTAGCTCTGGTGCGATGTACTTATTATTTAACTCTACTCCTGGTGCTGTAGATTCTGGATTTAAAGCTACTTGGACTAGCGTTGCTGGTACAGGTGCTGCTCCGATTGCAAGCTTTGACCTTCCTGGCGATACTATTTATAACGCCGTTACTGAAAGCTTCATGAATACTTCACAAAATGCTGAAGGTAGTACTGAGTTTGAGTGGAGCTTGAACGGTACTCCGGTTGCTACTACCAGACACTGGTTAGATCAGTTATTCTTAACTAACGGTACTTATGTACTTACACTTAAGGTAACTTCTTGCGATGGTAGAGTAAGTACTTCTACACAAACTTTCGTGGTTGCTAATCCGAATACACCTACTGAAATTGATTTCTATGCTGACAATAGAAGACCTGCTGTTGGTGATGAGGTATTGTTTACTGCTATGACTGATAAAGCTAACCGTTGGGAGTGGTCATTCTTCCCTCCTCAAGGTGTTACTGCTACCGGTCCTACTAGTGATCAACTAAGCGAAAGAACTTTCAGATTCGATCAACCAGGTGTTTATGCTGTACAGCTTAAAGCTTACAACTTTAACGCTCTACCTGATTCTTCTGTGTCTGAAGCTACTCTTGTTAAAACAAACTATGTAATTGTGGTTGAACACTGTAACCCTGTTGTGAGTGTTACCACAAGTACTGATATTGGTATCAACTATGTAAGTCTTGAAGAAGATGCTACTGGTCAAATGTGGGAGAACCAAAGTATGACTGGTGTTGGATACGAAGACTTCACTGAGTTAGGTACTGTAGAATTAAACTTTGGTGGTGTTTACAACTTCCAAGTTGATCGTGCTTCGAACACAAACCCAATGAACAGAAAAATCTGGATCGACTGGAACGTTGATGGTGATTTTGATGATGCTGGTGAGGAAGTTGCAAGCCAAGCTGCTGGTACTTCTACTAGCTGGATGGGTAGCTTTACTGTTCCTGACTACACGCAAGCTTTCGAAGCTAATACGATCATGAGAGTTGGTGTTAGTTACGGTACTGACCTTAACATGCCTTGTGGTGCTAATAGCCACCCAATGGCAAACAGAATTGGTGAATTCGAAGATTATGCTATCCGTGTAATCAACGATGGCGACGATCCTGTAATCACGCTGAACGATAACGATACCATCTTTATTGAGCAAGTTTCTCCTGCTACTTACGTAACTCCTGGAGCTACTGCAACAGATCCTTCTCAAGGTGATATCTCTGCTAACATCCAAATGACTACAGATGTAGACCAAACTTTAACTGGGGTTTACTACGAAGTTTATAATGTAGCAGATGCTTCTGGTAATACTGCTGCTCCTGTAACTCGTGTAGTTTACGTTGTAGTTGACCAGACTCCTCCTGTTCTTACTGTTAACGGTTCTACAGACACTACGATCGAAGTTGGTACTCCTTGGGTTGACCTTGGGGCTACGGCTAACGATGCTAAAGAGGGTAACCTTGACAATGCTATCGTTACTTCGGGTAATGTGGATGTAAATACTTTAGGTTCTTACACCATTACTTACTTCGTTCAGGATAACCAAAACAACAGCACTACAGCTACTAGAACTATTCATGTTGTAGATACTGAATTACCTGTTATTGCTAATGCTGTTGCTGATACCGATACTGATCCTTGGGAAGTTCAAGTTCAGTTACAAAGTATCTTTGTTGATATTACCACTGCAACGGATAACTACAACAGCCTAGGAGACAACCTTAGCTTCACTGCTAACCCTGCTTCTCCTCAAGGTGGTGCTGCGGTAGATACACGTTTCCAAGGTACAACTACAGTAACTTACACAGCTACTGACGAAAGTGGTAACCAAACTGTTCAAGAAATTAACTACATCGTGAGAGACTTTATCCCACCTGTAATTGACCTACATACTCTTGACGTTGTTTATCACCCAGTGAACTCAATCTATACTCCAGTTGCTGCTTCTGCAAGCGATAACTTGTATAACACAACTCAAATCAGTTTAACTCAAACTTCGAATGTTAATCCATTCGTTTTGGGAACTTACCAAGATACTTACACTGCAACTGATGCTGCAGGTAACGTTTCTGTGAAAGTTAGAACTGTTCATGTTGTAGATGATGAAGCTCCAGTTGTAACCAGTAAAATTGGTGGAATGTTAAGAGTTGGAGTTGGTTCTCAGTTTGATGCAATTGACTACATCTTATTCTCTGACAACTACGATGGTCCAGACGTACTATTTAATAACCATACTTTAGTACACAACGACATCAACGTTTGGGAGCCAGGATTATACTCTGCAACATTTAAAACTGAAGATAATTCAGGAAATGAGTCAAACGAACATGTTATCTTGGTAGAAGTTAGTCACGATTACTTCCCATTAACTGGAAGCGTAACTGATCTTTCATTAGAAAACATCTTAAGTGTTAGCCCTAACCCAACTAGCGGATTGTTCAACATCAATGTGAATCTTCCTGAAAATGAAGAAATCACTATCAATGTGTTCAACGCTGTAGGTCAGCAAATACTTAACGTTGAAAACGGTGAAATCAACAAAGGAACTTACGCTGTTGATATCACTAACCAAGCGAATGGAATCTACTACGTTCAAATGAATGTTCAAGGTTCTATTATCACTAAGAAAGTTGTTTTGAATAGATAATATTCATTCATATCTAAAATACTCGGAGGGGGCCCACATAGCGGGCTCCCTCTTTTTTTTACTTTTTTTGCAACCTTTTTTGGCTGGACGTGTCTAATAACATAAATTTGGCATCTGTCTAAATTTTTTAGAACGTAATAATTAATTATATATGGAAAAAACAATTACCTATTTAACAAAACGCTTTCAACTATTATCGAAAGGTTTGCTATTTGTAATGTTAGGGGTTTTTGCTTTCGCAGCAGACTCCTTTGCACAGTACACGCAGCCTACTCACACTTTCGGATGTACCCGAAATGGTGGGGGTCTACGTTACGCTGCCATTGAGCAAATCGTATTAGAAGATGCTTCAGGAAATGTACTATTTTCTAAGCTTGGAGATGGTTGTAACCAATCTTGTGACAACTGTCACTACAATTTAATTACCTCTACACCTTCATTTAATTTATCTGCTGGAGCAACTTACTACCTAAGAATTAGTAACTCAAACCCAACTGGTTTTAATAGCACTAACGCTATTGGTGTATGGTTCGACTTCAACGGAGACGAAGATTTCGGTGATCCAGGAGAATTTATCGGTGCCAAAAATATTAGTACCGGTAGCTTAAGTTCTGCTTATGTTATCAATGTGCCATGTGGAGGTACTACTGGTACTATCCGAATGAGAGTTAGAGCCCGTTATGGTTCAAACAACATCACAGCTGGAAACCATTCAACAAACGGCGGTACATTTGCTTACGGTGAAACTGAAGACTACACTTGTAGTTATTCAATTCCTGCAGGTTTAAGCAGTGACTTCTTTGTTCCTGACACGGTATTTATCGGAACTATCGCTTCTTTAGTGAATTCTAACCAATCAGGTTATATTTCTCACGATTGGACAATCAGTGATGGTACTACTTATTCTACAACAAATGCCGATCATATTTTCAGTACTGCAGGTACTTACACCGTTAAGCTTGTAAGTGAAAACTGCTTAGGAAAAGATTCTACAACTAAAACTGTTGTAGCAATTGCTCCTACTTCTGCTCCTGTTGCTGACTTTGTGTCAAACAAAAATGTTGTTGAGATTTATGACGCATTTGAATTAATCGATTTATCTACTAATGGTCCTACCAACTGGGATTGGTACTTAACCAATGGTATTGATACAATTGACTACAATGCTCAACCTGATTTACAAGGTAACAACCCATACATCCATAGTTCACCTTTAGTGTATACAGGTCCTAATTCAAACTTCTTCCCGAGTGAAGGTAAATGGACTGTTTGCTTGAAGTCTTCAAATGTTGTTGGGCCTTCAGCAACTACGTGTAAAGTTGACTACATAGAAGTAACTCGTACAAGCTTTAGCATTGGACCTGAGACTTCTCTTCCATCGAACGTAATTACTGCTGGTGCAGGTACAATTTATGATAAAGGCGGTGAGTTTAACGACTATACTGCTCCTGAGGCTAACCTTGAAGCTCTTATCGCTCCTTGCGGTGCTCAAAGTGTTACCTTGAACTTTGAAATGTTCAAATTATTAGCGAATGCTAATCTTAAAATATACGACGGAGTTAACGCTCTAGGTACTCCGCTTCACCCTGGTAATGGATTTACTGGAGGTAATGCTCCTTCTGGTCCTATCACTGCTAGCTCTGGTGCAATGTACTTATTATTTAACTCTACTCCTGGTGCTGTAGATTCTGGATTTAAAGCTACTTGGACTAGCGTTGCTGGTACAGGTGCTGCTCCGATTGCAAGCTTCGACCTTCCTGGCGATACTATTTATAACGCCGTTACTGAAAGCTTCATGAATACTTCACAAAATGCTGAAGGTAGTACTGAGTTTGAGTGGAGCTTGAACGGTACTCCGGTTGCTACTACCAGACACTGGTTAGATCAGTTATTCTTAACTAACGGTACTTATGTACTTACACTTAAGGTAACTTCTTGCGATGGTAGAGTAAGTACTTCTACACAAACTTTCGTGGTTGCTAATCCGAATACACCTACTGAAATTGATTTCTATGCTGACAATAGAAGACCTGCTGTTGGTGATGAGGTATTGTTTACTGCTATGACTGATAAAGCTAACCGTTGGGAGTGGTCATTCTTCCCTCCTCAAGGTGTTACTGCTACCGGTCCTACTAGTGATCAACTAAGCGAAAGAACTTTCAGATTTGATCAACCAGGTGTTTATGCTGTACAGCTTAAAGCTTACAACTTTAACGCTCTACCTGATTCTTCTGTGTCTGAAGCTACTCTTGTTAAAACAAACTATGTAATTGTGGTTGAACACTGTAACCCTGTTGTGAGTGTTACTACAAGTACTGATATTGGTATCAACTATGTAAGTCTTGAAGACGGCGTAACTGGTGAAACTTTTGAAAATCAAAGTATGACTGGTGTTGGATACGAAGACTTCACTGAGTTAGGTACTTTAGAATTAAACTTTGGTGGTGTTTACAACTTCCAAGTTGATCGTGCAAGTAATGTTAACCCAATGAACAGAAAAATCTGGATCGACTGGAACGTTGATGGTGATTTTGATGATGCTGGTGAGGAAGTTGCAAGCCAAGCTGCTGGTACTTCTACTAGCTGGATGGGTAGCTTTACTGTTCCTGACTACACGCAAGCTTTCGAAGCTAATACAATCATGAGAGTTGGTGTTAGTTACGGTACTGACCTTAACATGCCTTGTGGTGCTAATAGCCACCCAATGGCAAACAGAATTGGTGAATTCGAAGATTATGCTATCCGTGTAATCAACGATGGCGACGATCCTGTAATCACGCTGAACGATAACGATACCATCTTTATTGAGCAAGTTTCTCCTGCTACTTACGTAACTCCTGGAGCTACTGCAACAGATCCTTCTCAAGGTGATATCTCTGCTAACATCCAAATGACTACAGATGTAGACCAAACTTTAACTGGGGTTTACTACGAAGTTTATAATGTAGCAGATGCTTCTGGTAATACTGCTGCTCCTGTAACTCGTGTAGTTTACGTTGTAGTTGACCAGACTCCTCCTGTTCTTACTGTTAACGGTTCTACAGATACTACGATCGAAGTAGGTACTCCTTGGGTTGACCTTGGGGCTACGGCTAACGATGCTAAAGAGGGTAACCTTGACAATGCTATCGTTACTTCGGGTAATGTTGATGTAAATACTTTAGGTTCTTACACCATTACTTACTTCGTTCAGGATAACCAAAACAACAGCACTACAGCTACTAGAACTATTCATGTTGTAGATACTGAATTACCTGTTATTGCTAATGCTGTTGCTGATACCGATAGTGATCCTTGGGAAGTTCAAGTTCAGTTACAAAGTATCTTTGTTGATATTACCACTGCAACGGATAACTACAACAGCCTAGGAGACAATCTTAGCTTCACTGCTAACCCTGCTTCTCCTCAAGGTGGTGCTGCGGTAGATACTCGTTACCAAGGTACAACTACAGTAACTTACACAGCTACTGACGAAAGTGGTAACCAAACTGTTCAAGAAATTAACTACATCGTGAGAGACTTTATCCCACCTGTAATTAACCTACATACTCTTGACGTTGTTTATCACCCAGTGAACTCAATCTATACTCCAGTTGCTGCTTCTGCAAGCGATAACTTGTATAACACAACTCAAATCAGTTTAACTCAAACTTCGAATGTTAATCCATTCGTTTTGGGAACTTACCAAGATACTTACACTGCAACTGATGCTGCAGGTAACGTTTCTGTGAAAGTTAGAACTGTTCATGTTATAGATGATGAAGCTCCAGTTGTAACCAGCAAAATTGGTGGTGTATTAAGAGTAGGAGTTGGTTCTCAGTTTGACGCAATTGACTACATCTTATTCTCTGACAACTACGATGGTCCAGACGTACTATTTAATAACCATACTTTAGTACACAACGACATCAACGTTTGGGAAGAAGGACTGTACGCAGCTACTTTCAGAACTGAAGATAACTCTGGAAACGTATCTAATGACTTCATCCTTTATGTTGAAGTAGATCACGATTACTTCCCATTAACTGGAAGTGTAACTGATCTTTCATTAGAAAACATCTTAAGTGTTAGCCCTAACCCAACTAGCGGATTGTTCAACATCAATGTGAATCTTCCTGAAAATGAAGAAATCACTATCAATGTGTTCAACGCTGTAGGTCAGCAAATACTTAACGTTGAAAACGGTGAAATCAACAAAGGAACTTACGCTGTTGATATCACTAACCAAGCGAATGGAATCTACTACGTTCAAATGAATGTTCAAGGTTCTATTATCACTAAGAAAGTTGTTTTGAATAGATAATATTCATTCATATTAATATTACGGAGGGGCCTCGCTGAGCGAGGCCTCTCTTTTTTTTATATTTTTTTTGCAACCTTTGAAACTTTTGGTGTCTAATAGTAATATAAGAGCAAATTGATCAGTGACGAAGAACTAATACAAGGTTGTAAGGACAAAGATCGATCTGCTCAGAAAATGCTCTTTGAAAAATACGCTGACAAGATGATGGCAGTTTGTATGAGGTACACCAAAAACCAAGAAGACGCCCGTGACTTACTTCACGACGGATTCTACAAGGTGTTTATTAAAATAGGTTCATTCAAGGGCGGAAGCCGGATTGATACTTGGATGACCAGGGTTTTCATTAACCTCGCTCTCAACAAACTTAGACACGGAAGAAATAAATACTATCATGACGAATTTGAAGCCAAGCATGAACAAGTATTTGAACCAGAAAGACAAGAACGTTACGACGTAAAACCTGATGTTGTTCTAGAAGCCTTAAACCAACTCCCCGAGATATACCGGATTGTTCTGAATATGTACGCAATAGATGAGCTTTCTCACAAAGAAATTGCAGAACAACTCAATATCTCGGTTGGGTCATCTAAAAGCCGACTTTCAAGAGCTAGGGTGTTACTTAACGCCAAACTGAAAAGGAAATAAGAATTTTAGATTGAATAAATTACAACATATCGATGATTTGCTAAAGAAATCAGCCGCTAGCGTTAGTACTCCTGACGTAGGCGACCAGGATTGGCTTTACGTCGAAAGAAAATTAGGGCGTCGGAAGAATCGCATTTACGCTTTGTGGTTCTTCCTAGCTTTAATTGTAAGTTCTTCAATCGCAATATTTGTTGCCCAAAACAGCTCTCAAGACCCTCTACAAGCTGCCGAGACTACAGATACAACTCAAGATATTACTGAAAATAAATCGGCAGAAGAAACACACGATTTCACTGCTGATACTGAAATAAATGATAACTCCGTGTCTGAAGAACTCCAAAATGGAGATATAAGCTCTTCGACACCTATAACTAGCTCAACACCATTTGTTGAGGCTCAACCAACACAAGAACCTCCAATCCCTTCAGGCGATGTAGTTGATGCACCATCTTATGCAATTGAAGAACCTGTTGAAGAAGTAATTGCTGACATTCCTGTTGTTAAAGAAGTTATAGAAGAGGAAGAAGTTGTCGTAGAAGAGGTTACCACTGAAGAACCAATTATAGCCAACACCAAACCTGAGAAACCACAAGAACCAGCAATTAAGCCTCAGACTGGAACAGGAAATCAGAATTCAAATAACACCACTGGTTATTGGGAAACTGGATTCTCGTTTACTCCGAGTATTTCTAGCAAACTGGTTTCTGAAAACAGTGCATTTGCTGGCTTAATTCATAAGCAATATTATGATAAAGTAAACTCGAGCGAAAATGCAACTTTTGCTAATAGCGCAGGGCTAAATGCACAATATCACACTTCTTCTGGATTCTATATAGCTACAGGTTTCTTTATAACTCAGAGATCAGAGCAGATTAATTACAACTATAGGATTGATTCAACTCCTTGGTTAAATAATAATGTTATTGGGGATTACATACCTGTTCCCTTTCATCTACAAGAAGAAGTTAAGCTTACAGGGTCAAATTCATATCATTTTATTGAAATTCCAGTAAACATTGGGTATAAGCGAGCGATAAGTCCTAACTTTGAACTTAGAGGTCAACTTGGTCTATCCTATTTAAATCTGTTTAAAGCATCTGGTCAAAAGGCAGATTATACCTACCTAGAACTTAATGATGTTAACGATTTAAACTTGGATAACCACAACCTTGCTTCAAATGTTAAGCTGGGTGTATACCTCAATAAAAACCGCTTTGTGATTGGAGCAGAACCGACGTTTAGCCTCAACCTAAACTCACTTTCTGAAACCAACGCAGCAATACAAGTGAAGCCTTATAATTACGGTTTTAACATAACAACCAATTATAAGCTAATTAAGAAATAAGTGAAAAAGAGAATCGTACATATCGTATTGGCTTTGTTCTTCGGTTTGAGCGTTAATGCACAGATCCTTGCTCCTATGGGGCACGGTCTTCCTGCTGCACCTCAAAAAATCACTTCTTTCAATGGTGGAATCATCGTGGCCTATGAAAACCAAAACCAAGCCATAGAACTTCAAGTATGGAACGGCGACTTTTGGTATAAGATTCAAAATCCTTCTCTTCCAAAACTAGGAAGTAATGGCAATGGTGACTACGAAATTGTTGACATCGTTGAACACAACAACGAAATCTATTTATGTGCAGCCTATTCAACCAAGAATAATCCTTCAGCTACCAATTCTATATTAAAGTGGAACGGAGGCAATTGGGAAGATTTAACTACCACTGACATTGCTACAAGTACTTCTTTGGATAAATTGGTTATTCAAGACGGTACTGTGCAGTGCGTGGGTAAATATGTCAATGCAAATGGCAATTACAACATTGCAACATTGGATAATGGCCAGTTTGAACTTGCTGGTAACCTGATAACAAAAAACTTAAGCAGTGATGACTTTAGTAGCGTGGCTGTGGCAAAGGATAAAGTATATGCAACAGGTGCATTTACCGATCCCGCTTCAGGTCTTAACTCGCTTGCTGTTTGGGATGGAAAAGAATGGTCACTTGCGGAATTTCCGCCTTTCTTAGGAGAAAACATTACCGCCGGACAATACAATGGAGAAATTGTAGTTTATGGTAAGTCTAATTTCTCAAACGAAACAGTTAAAATAAGTGCTGGTGCATTGTGGCAAGACATGTCGCAAGGCATGGACGAATTCACTGTTACAGATATAACGCATTTTGCCGAAGTAAATGGAAGCTTATTTGCAGTTGGTCAATTTGAAGAACACATCAGCCAAGCTCAATTTAACATCTTGGAATACAACGGTCACAAATGGACCAAAACAAACCTGTTCTTAAGCGACATTCAACAACTCTATTCCACAGAAGAAAGTGTAGTAGTTTCTGGTGATTTTTCAGACAATGCAAGAATTAAATTTATTGGAGAAATTTTCAAGAACAGAGCTCAAGTTGCTACTCGAGTGTATCACGACAAGAATGGCAACTGTTATAAAGATCAAGATGAAGAATGGTTCCCTAATTTCCCAGTTTCTCTTGACCAATCTATCGATTTTCTGAATACAGATCAATTTGGTCAACTGTACCTCCCGGTATCTAAAGAAGCTCACAGCTTAAATGCTGCTGCCGTTGATTATTGGCAACCTACTTGCCCAGATGTTGAAATAGACGTAGACGAATACAAAACTTACTATGGCTCTATCCTAGGAGTAAATCAAAAAGTTGGAGTACGTGATGCTGCAGTTCATATTGGAGACAATAAAAGCTACAACATAGGAAACGAAAATCGTAAAACAGCAATGATTTGTTATGAGAACAGTGGAAGTGAGCCTATTAATGACGCAGAGCTCATTCTTAAGCACGGTACAAGCATTTCTGATTTAACAACGCAATTTGCTTACGAAAACTACAGTAATAATAAGGCAACTTGGAAGGTTAACTTAAATGCTAATGACCAGCAATGCTTCTATATTACGTATAACGTTAACAATGTTGAAAATTCTACGTTAGATGTAGTAATCAATCTGAGATCGGGTGAAACTGATGCCGATGCCAATAACAATTCAGATGCTACTTCTTACGAAGAAGGAGAAGTATTGGTTAATGATAAGCATTGTGGAAATGGCAAGTATATTGCTAAAAATGAAGATTTATTGCAGTACAAAATCGGTTATTCAAATCAAGGATCGATGCCTGCACTTGACCTAAAAATAACAGATGAGTTAGATACGGATATCTATATTAGCCATAGAGGTATTCACTCATACACAAGCCACGACTGTGAGGTATTGTCTCAATACGAGTTAATGGACAATGGTAATTACAAAACCAAGTTAATTTGGAGCTTCACCGATATCAATCTTGCTTCACACGAAATTGACCCTGACTTGTCTTCTGGTTTTATAGATGTAAATGTAAACATCTTACCTAATATGATTGAAAAAGGTGAGACCGTTTGCAATATGGCGAAGATTTACTTCAGCTATAAAAAAGGAACATTTGATGAGCCAATCTTTACGCAAACGGTATGCAGTGAAGTAAATGAAACAGGAGCTAGTTCTGGAGATAACCGTATTCCAAGCTATGTTGAAGGGCTTAACATCGGACCTAACCCTGTTCAGGACGTGTTGTTATTCAACAATACAACATTCAATGATTTTGATGTTGTGCTTCACAATGCAATCGGACAAGAAATATCTAACTTCACCATCAATTCAAATTCTGAAACTCGATTTAACGTTGAAGAGTTTGAAGCTGGAGTTTACTTCATCTATGCCAATGGCATCTTTGTACACAAGTTCATCGTACACTAGTACAAGCCAAAGCAAACACACTAATTCTTACATCTTTTAGTTGCAACAAGCTTCTAGCACAAGCTTCAATTGTTGCACCTGTGGTTATCACGTCATCAACGAGAAGTAGGTGCTTTCCTTCAATATCATTTGAGCTTTCAACCCTAAATTGGTTTGTTATGTTCTCATAACGATCGAACCTCGAGCGTTTAGTTTGACTCTTGGTATTGCTTGATCGCTTTAGCAGCTTTTTAATTTCTACCTGACCATTCGAAACCAATCCCTTTGCGATAATCTCAGCTTGATTGTAACCACGAATCTTCTCTTTCTTAGGATGTAGAGGCACAGGCACTATAACGTCTATGCCTTCTAAAAGATGAGGTTTGGCCAAACTTGCGTACTTGCCCATTTCAATTCCCAATTTGGCATTTCCTCGATATTTGACTTCATGAAGAATTCGGCGAACATTATCGTCTTTTCCAAACGTCAGCCATGCATCGGTTCTTTCCAGGTTTACTCGCCCCCAAAACATCTTATCCAGCTGAGAAGCTTCTTTATCAAAAGGCTCAAATTTATCGAGACTGATTAGGCAAAAATCACAAATAGATGTGCTGGTATAAACCAATGGTTCCAAGCAGCAAATACATAGTCGGGGGAAAATGAACTGGCCAACAGATGCGAATATTTTCCTCATAATCGGGACAATTTAAATCAAAAAAGAGACCTTTGCAGCTGCAATGTTTGAAAACAAAGAAAAAACGGATATCAGTAAGCTCGGAGAGTTTGGTTTGATTGACCATCTCACGCAGAACTTCTCAATTTCTAATTCATCAACGAAAATTGGAGTTGGAGACGATGCCGCTTCTATAGAATCCAATGGCCAAGTGTTAATTAGTACCGATATGTATGTCGAAAATGTTGATTTTGACTTGGTATACAGCCCTTTAATGCACATAGGCTATAAGACCATCTCATCAAGCATTTCGGACCTGTGTGCTATGAATGGTACTGCAGAACAAGTGTTGGTGTCAATAGCTCTATCTAGCAAATATTCGTTAGAAGCTGTTGAAGAGATCTACAAAGGCATAAAGGCAGCTTGTGACAAATATGCGGTGGATTTAATCGGAGGAGACACATCCAGCTCAGTAACTGGATTGGTAATTTCTGTAACTGTAATCGGAAAGGCACAAGGAGAAATCGTCAAAAGAAGCGGTGCAAAAGAAGGAGAATTGCTTTGTGTCACGGGCGATCTTGGTGGTGCCTATATGGGTTTACAGCTTCTTGAGCGAGAGAAAAAAGTATTTCTAGAGCAAAGTAATATGCAACCCGACCTGAGCGGCAAAGACTACATCATAGGTCGACAACTGCGTCCAGAAGCACGAAAAGACATTATAGAAATGTTCGCTGACTTAGGTGAAACTCCTTCTTCTATGATTGATATTTCTGATGGCTTGGCAAGTGAGATATTTCATATCTGTAAACATTCAGAAGTTGGTGTTAAACTTTACGAGGAAAAACTGCCTATTGATCAGCAGACTTATGATACAGCTTTGGAGTTTGACCTTAATCCAACCATGTGTGCCTTAAACGGAGGTGAAGACTATGAACTGCTATTCACCCTTCCTCAAACAGCATACGACAAGATAAAAAACAACCCCGACATTTCGGTCATAGGTTACATAACCGCTGCTCATGAAGGCAAAGAACTGATTACCAAATCAGGAAATGTAGTGCCTATTGAAGCACAAGGTTGGCAAGAAGAAAAGAAAGATTAAAGGTAGGATTGTAGAACTGCCTCCAGCTCTTCTTTCGAGTGGTATCCCGTTTTATCGTATACCTCTTTGCCTTGATGATAAACTTTCACCAATGGAATTCCCATAATATTAAAATGACGTGAAATAGCCTGACTGTGGTCGGTATTAACTTTAAGTATCGTCAATTTCTCAGGATGTTCATCTTTCACTGCCGCAATATGTGGAGCCATAGCCTTACACGGACCGCACCAATCGGCATAAAAGTCAACCAAAATCAGTTCGTGATTCGCAATAAAGTCATTGTACTCTTGTAGGCTATATTTGGTCTTCACCTTTTCTATTGTGCTTTCTATTCCAAAACCGGCTTGTTCCCATGCACGCAGTCCTCCATTTAACTCTGTTGTTTTTACCCCAAGTTTAGCCAATCTCTTTACCGCATCTGAGCTTCTACTCCCCGACTTGCAGTAAACATATACTTCCCCGTTTTCGGCAAGTTCAACGGCTTTTTCATCAAATTCTCTGCTATGAATACTTACATTTTGAGCTCCTTCAATGTGTCCCATTACAAACTCTTCAGGTGAGCGAACATCAATCACTACAGCTTCCGAATTTGAGCCAATTGCCATTTGAAAGTCCTCCGCAGAAATGCTGTTCGATTTTGTACAGCCGATAATCAAGGCCGTCAAAACAATTGCTATAATGCTTAATCTATACATTGTGCTTTAATATATCTTCTAGAATTTCTCTACTGTTACTTAGTTTAGGTACCTTGTGCTGTCCTCCAAGCTTATCAGATGCATCTAACCACTTATAAAACGTTCCTTGGCTGCAAATGTTTACTTTAGGCGGAAGCAGAATAAGGTCGCCCTGTCTTTTAGCCTCGTAGTCAGAATTACATTTTTGTAAATTCTGGTCTAAGACTGCTACAAATTTACTTAGATCCTGCGGTTCTTTTGTAAATTCAATGGCCCATTCATGCATGCCTTGCTTTGAATCTGAAATGTAAACTGGAGCAGCAGTATATTCCGCTACAATACAATCGCACTCCAATTGTGCTTGAGTTATCGCTTTCTCGGCATTCTCAACCATTAGCTCCTCTCCAAATGCATTTATAAAGCTCTTTGTGCGGCCAGTTATTACAAAGCGATACGGATTCTTGCTTGTAAATTTAATCGTATCGCCAACCACATAGCGCCACAATCCTGCATTGGTGTTAAGAATCACAGCGTAGTTGGTGTTCAATTCCACTTCATCAATCCAATAGCTTTTTGGATGCTTTTTATCAAGGTCTTCCGGAAGTACGAACTCATAAAAAATGCCATAATCCAACATTAAAGTCATGTCTTTACCGAGTGAATCTTGGATGCCAAAGAAGCCTTCTGAAGCATTGTATGTTTCTCGATATTGCATTGAACTGTCGCCAATAATATCATTGAATTGCTTTCGGTATGGGTCAAAGCTAACGCCGCCATGTATGTATAGCTCTAAATTAGGCCATACCTCCTTTATTGTGGAAGCCTTTGCTTTTTCAAGAATTCCTTTGAGTAACAATAAAGTCCAAGAAGGAACTCCTGATATGTTGGTCACATTTTCCTTGTACGTTGAGTCAATCATTTTACCCAGTTTCTCTTCCCAGTTAGACATCAACGCAATATCCATACTTGGCGTAGCGAGGTAATTTGCAATAAATGGAAGATTGTTCATCATCACAGCACTTAAATCGCCATAATAAGAATTAGGCGAAAGCTCATTTACTTGATGACTTCCCCCTACAATTAAGCCCTTGCCCTGAAAAATACTTGCATCTGGATTGTAGTTGTAGTACCATGCAATGATGTCTCTACTGCCTCTAAACTGACAATCCTCCAATGCATCATAACTCACAGGTATGAATTTACTTTTATCAGAAGTTGTTCCGCTTGACTTTGCAAACCAATTAATCTCCCCTGGCCAAAGCACTTTTTGCTCGCCGTGCATAACGCGTTGGATATACGGTTTTATGTCATCATAGTGAAAAAGCGGTACTCTATTTCTATACTCATCTAAAGTTTTAATTTCGTTCAACTTATAATCACGCCCAAACGAAGTCTTTTTAGCTTGAGAAAGGAGCGTTTTAAACATTTCGTCTTGTACTTCAGCACCATGGTTGAACATGTGCTTAATTGTCGGTATTCTTTTCTTAAGATACCAAGACATAAATGAATTAATGAACGACAACATACTACTGATTTAAATACAAAATAAAATCTCTAATTAAAAGATAGCTCTTATCGTAATACTCGCCTAAAGTCAGATTTGTAGGATTGTCTTGCGGGATGTGGTAATGCTTATACTCTCCCATTAAATAGATAAAGAATGAAGGTACACCTGCTTCTGAAAAGAAATAATGGTCACTATTTGCCGCTTTACCACGCGACTTAATTTTTGGCAAATAATTCAAACTGTCGTTTATAGCTTTAAACGCAGCAAATTGACGCGTATAAATTTTACCGTTGACAATTGTTGCTCCTTCTTCCCCGCTGCCCATTAAATCCATGTTGAATACAAATTTTGTCCTAGATAGGGGTGCCTTGTATGGTGGTTTTCTAACATAATTATATGAACCGACTAAGCCTGCTTCTTCTCCACCAAAGGCTATAAAGGCAACACTGTATTTCTGTGGATTTTGAACGAAGTAATAAGCCATATCTATTAAAATAGCTATTCCGCTAGCATTATCATTAGCACCATAAAAGGTCGCATCTCCCATCTTGCCTAAGTGGTCATAATGGCCGCAAAAGATGATAAATGAATCAGGATGAGTTGTACCTTCTACATAGCCCATAACGTTTTGAGATTGATATCCTGAAATATATTCCGCTTCTATATTAAACGCAATCGTAGTAGCAAAGCGATCAAACGTAGAGTCAATCATCCAAATCTCACATCCCTTTAATTGAACTCTACCTACACTCCATGTTAAGCTTTCTCGCAAATGAACAACCACCTTATCTCTAGTACATTCTTTAACCTTTGCTAAGTTGGCTTTTATAACTTCATTTTTGGGGTCATATGTTGAAATCACTGGGACCATTCCCCGCTTAATAGCTTGTTTTATCTTCTTTTCAACCTTTGGTGATTCAAGCATCTTTTCCGATACAAAGAACACATTAAACTCTCCTTTTACAGACCCTGAAGATGGCTCTACGAGAAAATCGTAGCCTGCTCGCAAGGCCTTACCATCGATTTCAATCTCTGCAACTGGAATTGTGTTTACATCCAAGTTAAATCGCTGAAAATAATCAGGTTCAAGCGGTTGCAGTCCAATTTCCTTAAAGCTCTCGGCTATATAACCAGCCGCTTTTTGATCTCCGTTGTTAATGTAGCCCCTACCTGCAAAATCATCAGAGCATAATGTATTTATGATAAGTCCGGCTAATTCTCTGTTCTGAGCACGACTGAACATAACCACAGATAACATGGCAAGAACCAAGTATATTCGTTTCCTATTAATCATTAGATTTGTGAAACTAAATTAACAATAATATGGGACTTGGCAATTTTTTTAAGAACTTATTTGGCAAGGCTGAAAACGCAGCCGATACTGCCTCTGAAAAGGTAAAAGAAACCGCACAAAACATCGCTGAAAAAGCAGAACCGGTTGCAGAAAAAGTTAAAGATGCCGTGGAGAAAGCCATGGACAAGGTAGAAGATATGGCCGAAGATGCTGTTGATAAGGCCAAAGACATCGCTGAAGAGGTAGCTGAATCAGCAAGTGACACTTATCATAAAGCAAAAGTGAAAATTGAAGAAATGATGAGTGACAATGATGAAAGCACAGATACTGGTGAAAGTAGCGATGCTGAAACATCGTCTGAAAACGAAGAAGAATAAATGAACACAGTTCAGATCGCCGAGCTCGTCGGCGTTCTCTTAAATATAGCTTTTGTTGTTCTCCTGATTCGTGAAACCAAATGGTGTTGGCCATTTGGCATCGTAGGTTCATTTGTGCAATCTTTTGTGGTATATGAAAGCGGTTACTATTCTGAAGCACTGCTTTATCTGTTTTATGCCGGAATTGGATTTTATGGATTTGCATATTGGAGCAAGAATGCTAAACAATCATTTGATATAAAACACATTTCTTGGGGTAATGCCCTACTCCTGTTAACGGGTGGTCTTCTTTTAACTTTAGGTTTGGGATACACCATGTCTAAAACCAATGCAGACAAAACATATTACGATGCATTTAGTACAATATTCTCTATAATAGCAACCTTTCTTGAACTGTATAAATACCTAATTGCCTGGAGCTTATGGATAATTATTAATATCTATACCATTTGGCTCTATCAGCTTAAGGAGTTAAATCTATTAAGTATTCAAATGGCGATATTTACTGCATTATCTATCTATGGATTATACAGTTGGACAAAAAAGTCAAAAGCTCAGGCTCAATTGTAGCGATATACTATTCTAGTCTTGTAGGCTGTTGAATCGGCAGTCTCATTTGGACCAAGAAGATACTCCTCCAGAATTGGCCAGTTTATGCTATAATTTTCTTGTTGCAACCAGGCTCGCAACGCGTTGTGTACCTTATCTGATTGGTTATAGCTACCTTTCATAAGGTAAGAAATACTTCTGTTTCTTAATTCTGCATTTCCGATTGCTAGTTCAATAGCTATAGCAGAATCCAGTTCAGCAAGTTCAGAAACAGGAACCGCTGCTGCAATTGTTGTAGTCTGATTTGTAGTGTCCCAGTCAAAATAGAACGTTCTTGAAGGCCCTTTTGGTGCTAATCCATTGGTTTGAACAAAACCATATATTGCCTTGTAAACTTCCTTAAAATAAGGGTCTAAATTGGCCCAAGGAAGGTCGTCGACCTTAATAAGCGCATGACTAATTCCATGAATCGTTTCTATTTCTACCCGAGGAAGAAATACTGTAGGTTCTTCAATTTCCTCCGATTCTAGATAAGTCTTGAGGCCCGCTAAACCTTGCTCAAATTGAGGCCCTACTTCAAAGTTTAAAAAGTAATTTAATAGTTTTTTAGGATATGAAAGTTCTGAATCTAAATACCACTCAACATGGGTTCCTTCCTTAATGGTATTAAATTTTATTTGTCCGCTTCCCTGAAATCTTAGCAGTTTTATATCAAATGAAATACTTTCATTGGGCACTACTTCATTAAATACAATATAGCCTTTACCCAGATCCGTTTTTTTTGAGATCCAATCAAATCCGTACGAACCAGCTGATAAATCTCCGGTAAAATTTCTTACCTGTGCAGTGTCTAAATCATGCCATGGATCCCAATTACTCCAACGCTTAACGCTCGCCACTTCATTAAACACATGCTTGATGTCTTTATCAATGATAACAGATCGCTTTACCGTTTCGCTCGAAGGTGCAAAAAGTGCAGCAAGCAATACAGCCCCAATAATGAGAATGACGAAATAAAATATGCCTTTGAAGAGATTCATGGATACACCAAAAACAGTGTCGAAGTAACTATTTTTAGGTTGAATTGCCAACCGTAATATTATTTTGTAAAAATTTGCGTTATTAAATTGTATCTGAGATACTTAGATGACTTCTAACCAAAAGCATACTGTACTGATTGTTGAAGATGAATTGCATTCCCGTGCATTTATTAGAAATATAGTTTTGCGCTATAGTGACAAGCTAGACATAGTAGGTGAGGCTCAGTCAATTGTTGAAGCCGTAGAGTTAATCAACCAGAAACAACCCAACATTCTGCTTTTAGATATCCAACTTAAAGATGGCCTTAGCTTTAAGATATTTGACCAAGTTAAAGACGTAAAGTTTCAAAGCATTTTTGTAACCAGTTACGATCATTATGCTATAAAAGCGATCAAATTATCAGCCATTGACTATGTGTTAAAACCAATTCACATCCCTGAACTTCTATCATCACTTGATAGAGCGATAGAACATTTAGAAACTGATGATATCAACTTCACACGTCTATCTGGAACTATAAATCGAGATGATACAATTGTGGTTCCTCAAAATGGAACGTATAACAACATAAAATTCAGCGATATTTTTGCCTTCATATCCGAGAACTCTTATACGCGCATTTTGCTCAAAGATCACTCATTGATCAGTACTAAGGCTCTTACATTTTATGAAGACATTCTTCCTGATAGTTTTGTGCGGTGTCACAGGTCATCTATAGTAAACACTACAAAAGTTGAAACGGTTGAAGCCGGAAGGGGAGGAACGTGTGTATTGACAAATGGCTATGAAATTAATGTGTCTGTTAGAAGAAAAGCTGACCTCATGGCTGCGATTTCAAGCAATTCATAACACGTTTGGGAAGTTTTTCTACACGCTCAGCAAAATTCCTCCCAAAACCTGCACCACTAAAGGGTTTATGAGGTTAAATTTGATTCATTGATTATCTGAAACCCCCTCTAAAATTTTAGTAACTACTAAATTGACTATGAAAACTTTTTTTTTGTGTATCTAATGCCATCTTCTAAAATGGATATTAGAAGCACAGTTTTCTCATCTTCCCTTTAAAATTTTACTTTTGCACCCATTAATTTTATATATAATGGATAAAACATTGATTCTTATTTTAGGACTGTTTCTTCTGGCTTGTTCAAACAATACTCAAGAAGAAGCTGCAGCTCAAGCAATAGACACTCAAACTGAGGAAATGGCAACTGAAACTGTTACCAAAAAAGAACCATCAATCGAAATCGACTCAACAAATAACCAAATGGAAAACGGATTATATGCCAAAATGAATACTAGCAAGGGTAGTATTCTTATTCAACTTGAAATGGAGAAAACTCCTTTAACGGTAGCTAGCTTTGTAGGTTTAGCAGAAGGTAAAATTAAAAACGATGCTAAACCTGAAGGAACCCCTTACTTTGACGGTCTTACTTTTCACCGAGTTATCCCTAATTTCATGATACAAGGTGGAGACCCTATGGGAATGGGAATGGGCGGACCTGGTTATAGCTTTAAAGATGAATTTCATCAAGAACTAAGACACAATGCCCCAGGAATTCTATCTATGGCAAATGCAGGACCTGGTACAAACGGAAGCCAATTTTTTATTACCGTTGCTCCAACTCCTCACTTAGATGGACGACACAGCGTTTTTGGACATGTGGTAGAAGGACTTGAAGTAGCTGTTGCAATTTCTCAAGTACATAGAGATGGAAGAGATATGCCAACAGAACCAGTATTCATTCAAACTGTAGAAATTATTCGTGTAGGTGAAGCAGCGGAGAATTTTGATGCAGCAAAAACTTTCCAAGAGCTTAACTAATGAATACCGTTAATTCTTTAAACTTCAACGGTAAAAAAGCACTTATACGAGTTGACTTTAATGTACCGTTGAATGATAATTTCGAGATTACCGACGACTCTCGAATGACGGCAGCACTTCCAACCATCAAAAAAGTATTAAATGATGGAGGAGCTGTGATTTTAATGTCGCACCTCGGGCGGCCTAAACAAGGACCGGAAGAGAAATTCTCGCTCAAACACCTAATCAACCACCTCTCTTCGATTACGGGTGCCGAAGTTGTATTCTCTTCTGATTGTATTAGTTCTGAAGCTGTTGAAGTGAGCAATAACCTAGAAATGGGTAAAGTTCATTTGTTGGAAAACTTACGTTTCTACACAGAAGAAACTAAGGGTGATGTTGAATTTGCTAAGTCTCTAGCTGCTCACGGTGACGTATATGTTAATGATGCTTTTGGTACCGCACACCGTGCACATGCTTCTACATCAATCATCGCTCAATTTTTTAATGAGAAATGTTTTGGTGAACTTATGGCTAAGGAGGTAGCTAATGCATCGATGCTAATGAAGAATCCTGCTCGTCCTTTTACGGCAATTGTAGGTGGTGCTAAGGTTAGTGACAAGATTCTAATCATAGAAAATCTTCTGAAAATTGCTGACCACATTATTATTGGTGGAGGGATGGCATACACCTTTAAAAAAGCACAAGGTGGAAATATTGGTAACTCACTCTTTGAAGAAGAGAGAGTTGAAACCTGTGTCGAAATTCTTAAACAAGCTGAGGCAAATGGTGTTCAAATTCACCTTCCCGTTGACAGCGTAATCGCTGATAACTTTAGCAACGATGCCAACAATACAATTTGTGATAGTGACCAAATAGGTGCCGGTTGGATGGGTCTTGATATTGGGCCAAATGCTGTAGATTCATTCAAAGTAGTATTGCTTAACTCTAAAACAATTCTATGGAATGGCCCAATGGGAGTGTTTGAGATGAGCTCGTTCGAAAATGGTACCAAATCGGTGGCAGAAGCTGTTGCTGAATCTACAAAAAATGGTGCCTTTTCTTTGATCGGTGGTGGCGATAGTAGTGCTGCGGTTAAAAAGTTTGGTTATACTCAAGAAGTGAGCTATGTATCGACCGGTGGTGGAGCATTACTAGAATACTTTGAAGGTAAAGAATTGCCAGGTATTGCTGCTATCGAAGCTTAAGATATTTGTCAAGTATGTTGACCAAATAGGTGCCTATTATACTTTTAATGACTAGGCCAGGCAGTAAGGGTTTAGCAATTTGAAACCAAGGCTGAATAAAGCCGTTGTACTTGCCCATTACATAAAATCCTATGATTAAAATAATCGATTGAATTAACAGGAAGTATAGAAAAATGCTTCCTGTTTTTTTTGTTGGTTTTGGATGCAAGGATGTTATAACAAAACCAATGAAAAAGCCCAGAGCGTCTGAACTTACATAATCCCAACCTTGTCCTCCGCTGAAAACATCTAGCCCAGCTATTCCTATACCAATATAAAGAAGTACTAGAAGAAGCCCATAACCTCTTCGCAATTGCGTGTATGCCACTCCGAGAGCCAGCGTTTGCAAGGTGAAGTCTACTTTACCCAGCTCAATGCTGAACTTTGCACTGGGAAGCACTAAAATCAAAAAAGCAACCACCAAGAGCAGTTGCTTTTTCCAATTTGTATGTATTTCAGGATTATTTATACTCATCGGCATAATCGAACACCTTTTTCAAAATAGGAGTTACTCTAGCCAAGGGGTCTTCCCTGATTTTATCTTCTTCTTGTCTTATTTGCTTGAACAGTGCATCCATAGCTCTATCCGTTACGTAATCATTTAAATCTGTCTCAACTTGTTTACCCATTACCATGTTGTAGGCAGAACTAACCTTAGTCCAAGGATCGTTAATGTTCACACCATCCAATGAGTTTTTAATGACTGGAGTGAACTTTTCTTTAAGCTGTGCTGAAGTAACTCTTTTGAGGTAATCTGTAGCTGCACCATCTCCTCCTTTTACAATTTGGATTGCATCTTTTATCGTCATTTGCTTAATGGCATTAACAAAAATCGGCTTTGCTTCAGCCATGGCATTCTCAGCACCTCTGTTCATTGCAGTAACCACTTTATCGAGGTAAGGTCCAGCTAAAGCATTTGCAACCATATTGTTTCTAATTTTTTGTTCAGCTTCTCTTACTTCTTCAGGCATTAAAACTTTGTATGCCGCATTTTTTAGAAAGCCGTCTTTAGCCCCTAGAAAAGAGGTTCCGTTGTCAACGCCAAATTCTAAAGCTTGTTTCAAGCCTGAAACTGCTTCTCCTTCTGTTATCCCTTCAATCGTACTTGCCGTTTCTAGAACTTTTATCAGTTCGTTGCACGAGCTAAGTGTGAAGATCATCATCAATGCAATAAGTGTCTTTTTCATATGATTTGAAATTTGTTTGTTAATAGAAATCCAAAAATAATGCCGAAATCCTAGTGAAACAGAAAACTTTGGTAAATAACATCCATTATTTCGGTTCTTACGCCTTCTGTAATTAACTTTTTATTGTCTTGGTTGGGATATACACGGTTTGATAAGAAAACATAAACCAAATCGTACTTAGGGTCAGCCCAGGTCATGGTGCCTGTGAATCCGGTATGCCCAAAACAATCTCTTGAAGCATAATCTGATGCAGGATTAATTCTTCTTTTATTAAATTCAGGTTTGTCAAAACCTAATCCTCTACGCGAATCTGAAGCTTGCCTTTTAGTGAATTGATCTACGGTTTCTTGTTTAAGATATCGTACATTATTGTATGTTCCTCCGTTCATAATCATTTGCATAAGAATAGCTAGTGATTCAGCATTTCCAAACAACCCTGCATGTCCTGATACTCCACCTAACATGGCTGCACCCGGATCATGAACATTACCATGTACAAGTCCTTTTCGCATATCTGGGCTTAATGAAGTTGGAACTATTTCGCGTTTTTCATACTTGTCAAGTGGTAAAAAGGTTAGCCTATGCAGGTTTAGAGGTGCATAGAATGTGGTATTTACGTAATTCTCGAAATTTGTACCTGTAACGCGTTCAATAAGCTCTTTCATTAAAATCATACCTAAATCACTGTACTTGTATCTGCCCTTAGGACCTAACGGTGATTCGTAAATTTGATTGAAAATATGCTCTTTGTACGATTCAAGCATATAAATACCATTACCTACGTCGATTGTGTGTAGGTCTGTTTTCGTGGTTGAGTACACAGAATCATAAATAGTTGGATTGTCAATGGTCTCATAGTAGAATGGGATCCAAGGTTTGAGACCAGCCTTATGCTCCAATACCATTCGAATGGTGATGTACGCTTTATTAGTTTCCCATAACTCTGGAAGGTACTTGGCCATTTTATCATCGAGTGCAATTTCCCCATCATCAACAAGCTTCATTAAGCTTAAGGTAGTGGCAGCCACTTTTGTAATAGATGCTAGATCATAGAGGTCTGAATTCTCAACTTCTTTAGAACTGTTAGTTGAATGATGTCCAAAGCTCTTATTGTACACCACTCTTCCATCTTTAACCACGTAAACTTGACATCCTGGAGTAGCTCCAATTTGAACGGCTCTTTTAGCGATTTTGTCAATTTTGCTCAGCTTTGCACTTGACATTCCTACCTCTTCCGGAATTCCTGCATTGAGTTCACTTACAGGCTTTGTAGTTACACCCATGTCAACCAGAAAATCACCGCCTACCGTAATAGGTAAAGTTCCATTCACCCCAATAACTCCAAACAATGCTTGAGCTGCTTTAACATGATTTGCAGGTTTATCTTCATACGCCATTAACACTGATTTCTGACCGTTGAAATTCTTTAGGTTATATGGATTTCCAAAGTTTACAAGCAATGTTTTGTTTGATGCATTTACTTCTCTCACAAACTTGCTAGATTGACTTGTTATGCCAAATGTTGGTGGATATTTACTTGTATTGTGCAAGCTAATAATTGCATAGTCGTAATTTTTTAGTTGAGCTTTCAAAGCATTGAATTGGGAAGTTGAAGCATTTTTACTGATGGTAAGAAATTTTGTTACCCCAAACTTCGCAAGTTCTCTCTGAAAATTTGTTTTAGTACCTTCACCGATTGAAATCGAGATTAATTTCTTCTTGCTATGTGGTTGAATAGGAACAATCTTATTGTCGTCTTTAACCAAGCATAACTCTTGTTCTATTAGCTTATAATTGATATGCTTTGCTCGGGCATTATTTAAATCTTCCTCTACATTTTCTTCATCAAGCTTTTCAAATTTATTGAGTCCTAAAGCATGCTTATAATTTAGAATCTTAAGCACTTTACCCCAAACATATTCTTCACTAATCACTCCGTCGCTCATGGCTTTTTTAATCAACCTAGTTGCCTTTGGAATATCTCCAGGAGCTAACAGAATATCATTTCCTGCCGCTAAAGCTTTTAGTTCTAGTTCACCATCTGGATGATATTTAGCAACGCCCTGCATGTTCAAAGCATCGGTAAACGACAAACCTGTGAATCCCATTTCACGTCTTAGAATTCCGTTAATCGCCTTATCTGATATACTAATGGCGATGTTGTTCCTGTTATCGATTGCAGGAATAAATAGGTGGGCGGTCATAACCGACATTACACCTTTTTTAGTAAGATGCTGGAACGGTACGAATTCTACCTTTCGTAGACGTTCCATTGAATGATTGATAACGGGAAGATCTTTATGAGAATCGACATCTGTATCGCCATGACCTGGGAAGTGCTTTGCACAAGCAACCACTCCTGCATCTTGCATTCCAGAAGCATAGGCCCATCCCATTTTAGCCACCTTTTCTGGATTCTCACCGAATGATCTGTAGTTGATTACAGGATTATTTGGATTATTGTTAACATCAATTACCGGAGCAAAGTTTACATGTATACCCATGCGATTGCATTGTCTCCCTATCTCCTTACCCATTTCATATACAACCTGACTGTTCTGAATACTTCCTAAACCTAATTGATAAGGATAAGAGACTGTATTAGAAAGACGCATGGCCAAGCCCCATTCTCCATCTATGGCAACAAGCATTTTTGTCTTAGATAGATCTTGGTACTTATTAGTAAGTTTAACTTGTTGAGTTGGGTCTCCTTTAAAGAAGATTACTCCTCCGACTTGGTGATTTTTAATGGTTTTTTCGACTTCTGCTAAGTGTTTAGCTCCGTAGGTAGGACGAACTTCGATCATAAATAGCTGAGCTATTCGTTCATCAACGGTTAACGAATCAAAGGTGTTTTCTGCCCATGTTTTTGAAATATGATTTTGTACATCGTTTGGCGGAGCAAACAATGCTGACGTACATAAAACCAATATTAATAAAACTACCTGCTTAAACATTCTAACCATAAAACACCAATAAATATTCCTTTCTACAAAAGAGCGTGTAAATGCTTGTAACTAAGGGAATAGAAGGCGTATACTTATAAACGCAAGTGTTTTATAAATAGTACAGGATAGTAGCTTCTGATTAAGCTAAAACAGGCTTACCTAACTTTCTTAAAAAAGTTAAGTGCGATCTGAATGCTGCTCTGAACGTTTTGAACTCTTGATAATCAACATTGTATTTCTTCGCAGTTTCTTTAACGATTTGATACAATTTTGGGTAGTGAGCATGCGAAATATTCGGGAACAAATGATGTTCTACTTGATAGTTTAGACCTCCACAATACCAAGTAATCAATTTGTTATTTACAGCAAAGTCGAAAGTGTTTTTGATTTGGTGTACAGTCCACTCGTCTTTTGTTTCACCATCAAACTTGTCATGATTTGACAGGTCAAACTTGTCAACTACGTGTGCCATCTGGAAAATTACAGAAAGAATCATTCCTGCCGTGAACTCTACAGTTAAAACACCTAGCAAAACAACCCACCAGCTCACATTTAAGACAAGCATTGGAAGAACTATCATGTAGGCAACGTAGAACAACTTAAAGAATACAATCTCGCTAATTTCTCTAGCTTTCTTACTTCCAGTACTTCTGTTTAGACCTCTTTCTCGATATTTTTTATACGCTTTGATATCAGCGAAGAACCATCCTAGTGTTAAGAAACCATAAAAAATAGTCCAGTAAAAGTGCTGAAATCTGTGCATTTTTCTATGAGGAGCATCCGGTGTAAAACGGAATAATCCTTTACCATCAACATCTTCATCATGACCATGAATATTGGTATAGGT
Organism: Bacteroidia bacterium; assembly: GCA_965216465.1. Classification (GTDB taxonomy): domain Bacteria; phylum Bacteroidota; class Bacteroidia; order NS11-12g; family UBA9320; genus UBA9320. Next base: position 824,877 of record CBDCFW010000006.1, on the reverse strand, counting down.
ATGATGTAGTTTGTTATGTTGATTAATCCAGTTATTTGAGCTAACTCCAAGAACATCGGCAGATTTACCGAAGAATTTGTTCACTTTTGGATTTTTAGAGAATGAACCATGATTCGCATCGTGCATTACTCCCATTCCAATTCCTGCTTTAGACACACCCATCACGATGCACATTAGGAACATTGCCCATACTGGCAATCCAAGGGTTAAAATTGCTACATACGTACCAAAGAAGGTAATTAGTAAAATAGCAGCTTTTGCTTTAAGTCGACCATCTGCAAACTTAGATATGTTGCTCTGTCTGAAGTAGTTCTCAACGTTGGCTCTAAGCTCACGACTGAAATTACTTCCGGCTGCAGACTTAAATTTTGGTAAAGCTAAATTTCCCATAATTTTAATTAATTAGGTGCAAAGGTAATCATTTTGCGAAATCGGTGCTTCTTGGACGCAACTTAGTTCTCCACTCAAGGCCCGGTAATTGACTTTTACTTGATGGAAATTTTTGCAATGGATAGAAGGTAGATTTTGGCTGATTATAGAAGGTTATGGTTCTCACTTGGTTAGAAGAATCCATACGTATAGTCATCTTGCCACAAAGCACGTCATTAACACCAGAATAAGTCACACTATCTTCCATCGCATAGTAAACGCTTTGCCCATTTCCTTTCACGTCTATCCTATTTAGATCTCCTGAACTGAAATAGGCATCAATGGTTTTTCCAGCAATTTGATTAAAGAAGCCGTTTATGTCTTTTTCCGCTACAAATCCATTATTGAAGGCTTTAAGTTTTTCTAAACCATTATCGCCTCTGAATATAATAATGGTATCGCCTGTTATTTGATTACTATCGGTCCACAAAATAGGATCTGTATACAAGTGAATTGTACTGTCTGAGAATGAGTATGCGAGAGAATCAGACTTTGCTTGCATGTCTGATTTGTAAACTTTTACATTATGAAAAGCAAGCAAACTTCTATGTTCGAGCGAGTCATTGATGTCAATCAGTGTATCTGCTTTCAGAAACATAAAATCTCCATCAATTTCTTTAGTCGCCTGTGGATCTCCGGTTATTGTCGTTATTTTTTCTAATCTATTATAGGTCCCATACTGGCCTGTTATGACCACTTGTTGAACGGTATCAGTCAACTTCAAATTTCCAAAACCTTCTCCAAACCCTGTGTTTCTAAAATACATCATGCTGTCGGCTTCCAGTTTGTTTTCCTTTCCTTCGATGTAAGCTCCCTTGCTGAACTGAGAAATTTCGTTTTTCGTATCGTACCAACCGTAGTTGCAAAAAATGGTATTTTCTTCGCTGGTGATATAGGTCGGGCCATAAAACCTTGCTACTTTAGATACGGTATGATAACTCAGTGTATCTGAGGTCATTACGTAGTCCTTATTTTCTAGAATAACACTATCTTTAAAAAAGAATTCCTTGCTACGTGAGAAATAAGTTCCTCTCTTGCTGTATAGCTTATCTTCTCCATTATCAATGTGTCCACCTGTGGTATAATAACCAATTTTTTGATCAAGGTCGTATGAAATTTGATCGGTTTTCAAGGTCATTGTGCCGTCGGTCATTCTAACATTTTTAGAAACATTCGCCAAACGTAAGTCGCCATCATAATCTAAGTAATCACCCCACAAGTCCATGGTATCTTTTTGCCTTATGTAGATGCTTCCAAATGCTTCAATACGATTGATTTCTTCATAAAATCGAGCACTATCACAATCCATGTAGACTTCTCCTTGCTTGAACCGTACATTTCCTCTGCAAATTTGGTATCGACCAACTTGCTGATTATAGACTAGTTCATCGGCCCCAATAATTTCAATTTTTGTTTTCTTAGGCGGAGAATCTTGAGCATAACCTTCTACACTCCCTAGGCTCATTAGGCAAATAATGCCACCCAGCATATGTACGACCCGTCTAATCATTTTGATTCTGCAATAGTAAAACATGAAGCTTATTCTTTATGTATTCGAATACACAAACGAAGACTCTAAGTCGATTAGCTTGCTAATTCTTTAAGTTTGTGGTGAATTTAGACCAGTGATTGATCGATTTCGACAATATTGTGAGGAGTATCTACAAAACAGTAATGAACAGCTTGTTGGTCTAGCCATTAGTGGTGGAAGAGATTCTGTGGCTTGTGCCTACATGCTAAACGAGCTTAATATTCCTTTTGTGATGGTTCACTGTAACTTTAATTTGAGAGGTAAAGAGAGCAATGACGATCAAATTTTTGTAGAAAATCTTGGTCTCAAATTGAGTGCTTGTAAAGAAGTCTATACGCAATCATTTGATACGATCGCTTATCAAGATGAACATCAGCTGTCTGTTCAGGAAGCCGCAAGAGATTTGCGTTATCAATACTTCGACGAATTGTATCAAAGTGGTAAGTTTAGTCACTTGATTACAGCTCATCACCAAGATGATTCAATCGAAACGTTTTTCATTAACCTCATTAGAGTTTCAGGCATAAGCGGTTTAAAAGGAATCCCTGATAAAAGAGATTTCGTTCTACGTCCGATGCTCAATATACGATCTGCTGAAATTCAAGAATATGTGAACTCAAAAGAGATTAGCTATCGAGAAGACAGTTCAAATTCATCGAATAAGTATTTGCGTAACATCATTCGGAATAAGGTTCTCCCGTCTGTAAAAAATGAACTTCCTGAATTTGAAGAATCGGTTTCCAAGAGCATGGAGATTCTTAAAGAACAAGATGACCTCTACAATTATCTTATTCAAAAAGAACTGGAATTAATTGTTGATTTTCAGCGCGATACGTCCGAATATCTCATTGACACTGAACGCCTTTTAAGTTTTCCACAACCGGCTGCTATTCTGTATCGCTTTTTAGACAGCTTTGGATTTAATCACGCCCAAAGCAAACAAGCAATTGCAGTAACAAAAGGCCAACCGGGTAAAATATTTCACTCCAAAACGCACAAATTGTTGATTCAAGCTAAGCACATGTTGTTGCGTGAAAATATTGCCCCTCCAACAGACTCATTAACTATTCAGCAAGAAGGTAGTTATACCCTAGCGGATAAAACATTCAACATCAAAAATGTCAGCAAACGACAAAAAAAGGATTCATCTTTAAAGGAGTTTCTTAGTTTAACAGAGCAAGACTTTCCGCTGACTCTTCGGTATTGGGAAGAAGGCGATTTTATTTATCCTTTAGGAATGAAGGGTCGAAAATTAGTTAGCGATTATTTCATTGATAACAAGATAAATAGATTCGACAGGCACCATACACCACTGCTTACAAAAGGCCAAGAAGTTATTTGGATTGTTGGTCATAGAATATCAGAAAAATATAAAGTCATCCCTAATTCTATGGTTTTTGAAGTCAGTATTGAGCAATAAGGCAGCTGAAACCCCTTATTTTTTGAGCATTTTGAGCAACACATTAGTATATTTGTGTGTCTTGGTGTTATGAAGCTTTCTCGGCTAATATCAGTTTTTACCTTATTCTTAATAACTAGTTTTATTGGAAAGCACACCTATGCTGATCACATTATTGGTTCTGATATCTCTTATACCTGTGGGGATACTGCTGGTATTTACGACATTACATTTAACTTTTATCGAGATTGTAACGGATGCTATGTTTTAGGTCAATCTCCACGATGTGGAACAACAGAAAATTGTGGCAGCAGCTTAACTGCACCTACTTCGCTAAGTGTTAAATGTCTTACATCTGGACAATCAACCAACGTAAATACCATATCAATGACGAGGCAAAGCATCATTGATATAACTCCTACGTGTAGAACGGATAAAAGTAGATGTCAACAGCCATGCAATGGTTCGTTTCCTTATGGTATTGAAAAACACACTTTTACCGGAAGAGTAGATTTAAGAAGCTCTATTTCTGGAGGATGTTGTGATTTTGAAATAAGCGTTTTACTGTATGTTCGAAATGTAGGGATTACCACAGGGCAAAGCCAACAATCATTTTATACTTCTTGTGAAATAAATGCTTGTCAGGCTCCATGTAATTCGTCTCCTACCCTCTCTAACGATCCGGTTGCTATATTGTGTTGTAACCAACCCTATTCGTTCAACAATGGTGCCGTTGATACTGCTGATTTAGACTCTATATCTTATTCGTTTGCTCCGGCTTATAGAGGTCAAAACTTGATTTGTAACTATAACGGTACACGAACCTACCTTAATCCAATTGCGACATATTATCCAGGGTCTTTGAATTATCCTTACACTAATCCAAATGCTACACCGCCAATAGGTACTTACCTTAATCCTGAAACAGGAGATATAATTTTTACTCCTGTAAACTGTACTGAAGTGGCCGTTGTGGTCGTCCAGATGATTGAATGGAGGAAAGACAGCACCGGAACATATAAACAAATTGGAATAACGCGAAGAGACATGCAATTCATTGTAATGAGTTGCCCAGATAATAATCCCCCGATTATTAATGGTCCTTTTTCGTATAGCGTATGTGCCGGTTCGCAGATATGCTTCAATGTAACGACAAACGACATTGTATATGTTCCTCCTCCTCCTGCTACAGCACCTCCCCCTGATACAGTAAAAGTTACTTGGAATCAAGGTATCCCAGGAGCCTCGTTCACGATAGTTAATCCGCTAGCCAGACTTCAGACAGGGCGTTTTTGTTGGACACCAAGTCTAAATCACGCCAAAGACCTGCCTTATACCTTTACGGTCACGGCAAGAGATAATGCCTGTCCGCTAAATGCAGTAACGGTGAGATCATTTAGAGTAAAGGTTAAGCATAGAGCCGAAGCAGAAAGAGATATTGATACTTTACCGTGTGGTGAGTACGCTTTTGAAAGTTTACCAATCACAGGTTTTAGAGGAACTCCTTCCTATAGATGGGAAATTTTAGATAGCAACTCGAACATTATGTTCAATCCTAAGATCGCTAAATTCAGATCTACGGCAACATTCTTAAGTTTTCAAAAACAAGATACCATCTTATTTAGACGAGGAGGTACCTATATTATCAAACATACCATAAATAATCAACCAAATAACTGTCCTTCAATTTATTTGGATACCCTAGTAGTTCCTCCTTTGCTTGAAGCAAACCTATCATTAGGTCCTGACACCTTTATTTGTGCTGGAACAACGCTTCGATTGGAGCCTTATGTTTACAATGCTACACCTCCAATAAACTACCAATGGAGTACCATGGGAGTAACAGATGATGGTGATTTCCAGTTTAATGTAACATCCAATTTTGCTGACACCTTAGAGTTCTTTGAAATTCAAGTGCCTGCAAATCAAGTTGATACAGCGGTAAGCATCATTATTACCGATCAAACAGGATGTACTTCTGAAGACACCATTCAAGTATTCTTGAAAGAAAATCCGCAAGCTCATTTAGGGCCTGATATCAGGCTGTGTACGTATGACAGCACATTGATTATTCCTTCATACGATACGGCCTACTGGGTTGATAGAATTTTGATGGATACTATCCGTCAAGGTGACACACTTTGGAAAGAATGGTACCTCAATGGTGGTGCGATTCCATTCAGCTATGACGATAGTGTAACTATCAATGTACGTGGTGAATATGTATTGAAAGTTTATGATAGCCTTGGCTGTTTCGATACTGATACTTTATTCCTATTTGTTAACGACACTGTAACTGCCGATGCTGGCCCAGATCAAATTCATTGTTTCGATGACACGGTACGACTGGCTGCTGGTGGTCTAGATACCATGGGCAATGGTAAGAGTGGACTCTATCGATGGTACGATATAACCTCGCTGCCGAGATTGCTGCTGGGCACGAATTCGAATTACGACTTCCCAGCTCAAACCACAACAGAGTATCAACTCGACTTGTATGTGACTGAAGGAGGAGTAGAATGTTACGATGCCGATTCCATTCTGGTAACGGTAAATCCTCTGCCTGTAATAGATATCAAAGGTGATAAACAAGTATGTTGTGACTACGGTCCGATTTCAATGAACTTCGACATTAACAGTCCTACAGGTGGTTCATGGTCTTGTTGGGAATTCCCATTCCTGGTTAACGCTAACACCTTCTTTACTGATAGTGCTTGTGGTTTAATCAATGCTCCTGCAACCAATGTAAGAACTTATGTAACTTACGGTTACACTGACCCTACTACAGGATGTTATAACTCTGACTCACTACAAATTCAGGTAGATGCATTGCCAAATACCTATCTAAATGAAACTGTATTCTGTCAGGATGCTGAAGAGGTGACTCTAAAAGACGCAGTGGTTGTTTCTCCTGCTACTTACTTGGGTACTCCTTCTTGGAAGTGCTTAGACTGTAACGGAAACGACTTCAGTAATATGTTAGTTGATAGCGGTCTTGTTGCTGGTATTACAGATTATCGTCTTAGAATTGGTGAAGATTACTACACGCTTGAAAATCCAGATAAAGACACGATTGTTCTTGAGTTTACTTACGTGAACGAAAGAGGTTGTAGAAGTAAAGACACTGTTTCTATGCAAATCTGGAGAGTTCCAACGATTACCTTCTCTCAAATGGATCCACTTTGCTGGAATGATGGAGAGGTTTCTTTGAACCTTCAATCAGGTGTAAACCTTACCGATGGTGTGTGGTCTGTTGTTAACGATACAACTATTGGTGGAACCACTTACAGCAACATCACCAACCTTGGTGGTTTGTCTGCTGACTCTATCAATACCTTTAACAGTAATACAAACGGTGGTGAATACTACCTAAGATATACGCACACTTCAACGGGTTGTCCGGTAATCAACGATACGATTTTGATAATCAATCCATTGCCGACCATTACCATTGATCCATTTGATCGTCAACCTCCTCGTTACTGTGAGGATATGGCTGATGTTCCTTTAAATGTGAATCCTACTGGTGGTACTTGGACCAGTACTGACCCGAGTGCTATTGTTGGCGGAAACAGCTTTAGCCCAGGTAATGCTACAGTTCACAGTTCTGACATCTGGTTCTATTACAACTATACTAGCCCTTCTACTGGCTGTCAAAATGTTGACTCGATTAGTGCTGTGGTTGAACCTCTACCTATTTTGAGTGTTCCTAACGATACTGTTTTCTGTAGACCTGACGGACAAATGGCCCTTGACCTAAACTTTGGTATCAATGCTTCAAACCACGGTGGTGTGGGTTACTACAGTACCGACCTGTTTGGGAACAAAGACCGTTATACCTTAGCTGGCGATGATCAATCTGTTGATGTAGACATCGATTTAATTACCGATTCTGCTGAAACATTCAGAGTAATTGTTCTTGCAACTGGATTAGGTTCTTGTTCTGATGTTGATGACGCATTCGACATCGTGGTTAACCCTATTCCTGAGGCGGATATCATCCCTTCTAACCCGAACGGGTGTAACCCAGTAACTTCTGACTTTGCTGTTCAAATCAACAACAAGGTTAATCCTAATACTGCAAACTATGCTTGGACCATGGGTGAAGGTAGTACTTCAAACAGCCCTACGCCTACAGCAACTTATACCACTGACGGTACAAATAATGTTACACTTACCCTTACCTCTGATAAAGGTTGTGTAGCAGTATTTAACTCGAGTATTGATGTATATCCATTGCCAACTGCAGACTTTGTTCCTAATCCGAACAACTACACTACAGCGGCTCTGCCTCGATTCTACTTCACTGATCAAAGTACAGTACCTAATGTGTTAGGAAGTACAATTACTGATCACTTCTGGGATTTTGATGACTTCAACAACAGAAGCGGTGATAAGTCTACAGAAAAAGATCCTTCATACTTCTATTCTGCAGATACAGCTACTTACCACGTGAAGTTAGTTGTAACCACAAACTACGGATGTAAAGACTCGTTCTACCACCCAGTAGTTGTTGGTCCAGACTTGATCGTATACATTCCGAACGCCTTTACTCCTGACAATTCAGGACCAGGTCAAAATGAAGGCTTCCACGCCATCATCAGCGGTGAGAAAACTATGGATCTTATCATCTTCAACAGATGGGGTGAGATCATGTTCCAAACCACTGAAAAAGACAAGAAGTGGGATGGTACTTATAAAGGACTACCAGCTCAACAAGATGTGTATGCTTACCAATTGAAGGTCATTGCACTAAACGATAAAGAATACACTTATAGTGGTACAATTACGTTAGTAAGGTAGATGAAGAGATTCTTCCTACTTGCTTTCCCTTTTGTCTCATTTTTAGGATCTAATGCACAAATTGAAGCAAAAATTGAGTACCCTTTAGTTCCTATTGCTGATGAATGTCATTTACCATTCGACGACACATCTAAGGTGCAAATCATTAGCACAGAAGAACTACTCAATTTGAATCGAATATGGTTTACTCAGAATTCTTGTTATAACCACATTGATGATACAATATATGCCAAGAATTTTACTGTCACCTTCTTCGATATTTCCGATAAACCAACTGGAACTTTTCCGATTACAGATGGAAGCTTTCAAACTCCATACTTGAGCAGTTTGGTTGAATCCATTCAAAACGCCAAATCGTACGAAAAAATTCTGTTCTCAAACATTCAATACGAATTGGATGGTGTGCTTTATCAAACCTCTGGATTCACATTGGTCATAGATTCACTCGTTTACGCAAAAACGGATCCATGTTGGAGCTTGTTTCCGAAAAAATATCACTATACGCGAAATATTACAAAGGAGGAATTAATAGCACTAGTTTCCGATTCGTTGGGTTACAATTCGTGTACAAAGCAACTAGAATGGGCCGATTCTTCAACACAAGTTAAAGTTATCATCGGGTCAAGAACAACAATTAACAACCAAATACTAAACATATTTCAGGCAGCTCTATCTGTTAATCCGCAGACAGATAAGTCAAAGTTAATTGATAATCTAAAGAACTTGAATAGTGGTGATCTTGTGCGTCTAAGCCATTTCCATTACCTCAAAAACAATGAATATTATACCTCTTCAGGGGTTGAATTTAAAATAGTTGAAGATTTGCCCTGTGGACTTCAAATTGACATTGAAACAATCGATTCAATTAGCTTAAGTCTTATTGATGATATTGTTCAACAACTACTACAAAACAAAGCGGGTTGCATTGTATCATCAAAAGTTTCCATCCAATCTTTGCTTTTCATATTTGTTCCGAAAAAAGGTGATGCTCAGCTTATAAGTCAATCAGGAACACACATTCGGGATTCTGCTATTGCAGCTTTAAAAAAGCTGGTACCTGGGGATTATGTGGTGTTTGAAAAGATTAAATACATTGACGAAGATGGTTCTCTTCAATACAGAAATTAAAAGAATCCTAAAAGATACAGAATATCAGCGTATTATAGTGTTTCGGTTTTGCTTGATGTCCATTGGAGGTTCATGAAAATCATTTAATCAAAGCATCTGCATGACGGGCATTGTTAACTAGAGTGTAGAACTATTATTTCAAATATCAAATGCGGCCGAACCTCAATCATTATGTAGGAAAACCTTCTTCAGACTTTAGTCGGATGGCTTGATTTATATGTCTGTGTTCATGTTCAAATAGGAACTCCAAAGCGTCCCTAAAACTGTATGTTATCCACTTGATTGTTGGAGAGCTAATTATAACTTTACCTAAATCAATATGATTACAGACCGAGACAAGATTAATTAAATGTCTTAGGCTTGATGTGTAATTTTCTACAATTTTTGTTTCATAATTGGTTAAAGGTGGTTTAAGGATTTTGTGAGTTTTTAATGGTATTGTTACCTTCTCTTTCATCTGATTTATTAATGTTTTGCCAAACAGATGAGTAAATGGACTGTGCAGTTCCCATAAACTCATTTCATATTCATTACGACCAATAGCAGAAAAGTCCTCAAAATATAAGCCATCTGCAATGATTAGATGATTCAGACACTCAGCAATACTCCATGTCTCAGTGTTAGGTTTCCAGTTCAGCTGATTTCTATTCAATTTAGACAGTTCATGATTGACCTTGTCCAGTGCTTGATAGCCCCTTTTAATTCGATCTTCTATGAAAACTTGATCTGTCATAGGATCTCTTCACTGCGTTCATTCCAGTCCTGTCTGTCCAATCGATAAACACAACTTTTATCTTCACCTAACACTTTGGTTTCAATGTGTTTAAACCCAAGACGTTGGTAAAATCTTTGCGCTTTGGTATTAGTAAAAAGGGGGTCGACCAAAATTGAAGTAACTTTTTTGTCTTCAAAACATCTTGCAATGGCTATGTTCATCATTATCGTTCCAATGCCTATATTCAGATTGTTGGCTTCCCCAATCCAGATGTCTATTGCTCTGTACCCGATGGAACGAATACCCCAATAGTTGCTGGGGTCCCCTGCTGGATCAACAATTTGGAGAAATCCAATTGCCTGACCATCCATTTCTGAAATGTATGGGATACACCAGTCGCAATTTTGATTTAGTTCGGTTTCCCAGTCCCATCCACCACCTGGATTAGAGTCAATTACATGTTGCTGTTGATCCCAATATTGCAACAGTCGCAAATCTGATAAGTTAGCTTTTCTGAGGGTTATTTTCATTGCTATCCGTTTTTATGAAGTCAAATATGGACTTAGTAACGATCTCCGATTCCTCTTCCTGTGGGAAGTGTCCACATGACTCAATTTTGACAGCTTGGACCTTGTCAAATCCAGACATAAACTTGTCCAAAAACTTTCCTGGAACAAACTGATCATTCATTCCCCAAATGAATAAGAACGGAACTTCTTTTAGTGATTTCTTCTTAATCCACAATTCCTCAAACCAAGCTTGATTATTTAGTAAGGACTGTGCAAATCCCACAGTCCCATTCCTTTGTTTACTATTTTGAAATGGCTGTGTGTATTGCTTGAGTAGGCTCCTTGGCAATTTTTTCTTTCCAAAAGACCGTGGCAACAAATATTTTGCTGATAGATTGAAATTACGGTATAGAAATGGAAGCAATGGGCTGCGGATCACTTTGCTTAACTTTTTGAATTCTGGCTCTTGTTCGCTGCTCCAAAGCCAAGAATTTAGGACCACAATCTTATCAATTCTATCCGGATAATTTAGGGCAAAACTCATCCCAATTGGGCCACCAAAGTCATGGACAATAAAAATTATATCATATAAATCTAGTTCTAGAATCAGTCGTTCTAATGATTGCGCGTGATTCAGGCTTGAATAGTCATATGTGCTTGGCTTGTCTGACAAACCGAATCCTATGTGGTCCATGGCAATACAGCGATACTCGGAGCTCAAAGACTTTATTTGGTTCCTATACTCAAAACTCCAGGAAGGGGTGCCATGTACAAACAAAATGGGCTGCCCTCTTCCTTCATCGATGTAGTGCAGTTGATGACCATTTACCGTGAAGTAGTTTGATTCAAATGGATATTCTGATCTATCTAACCTTTGGTTTTTTACTGTTTCCATTTTTCTTTAAGCTTAGTAATTGCATCAAGCCTGTTAAGTATTGGTTGCAAGACGTACAATCAATACCAACTTTTTCAAGTACAAAAATCTGTGTTTTTGAAAACATAAAACTTGGTCTAGACCAAAGTCCTATTTTGATACTGTTGTATAGTTTGCTGAAGTTGGTGGAGTTCATACTTAAATAGGTCTGTATCCTTTTTTGGTATATTTACTGCCACTCAATTAGATTTAATCCTATAATACATAGCTATGAATAAACTCAAAGATTTCATTTTGAATACTGTTGATATACTACCGGTTGAGGCGGCTTATATCGCAAACCAATTTCATCCATTTAATCCTAAAAAAGGAGATCTCCTTTTGGCACCTGGGCAAGTCTCAGATGACTATATTTTTCTACAGTATGGTGTTTTAAGAACCTTCGCCTATGATTTAGAAGGCGATCAAATAACTACCGATTTTTTCACATCTAACAACATTGCGTTTGAAATCACCTCTTTCTTCAATCGTGAACCTTCTCATATCTATCTTGAAGCTGTGACCGATTGTTTAGGGTTTCGGATTTCGTATCATGAGCTCAATACCTTGTTTCATGACAAACCGGCCTTTCGAGATTTTGGACGCGCCATTTTGGTCAAAGAGTTTATTCGATCTAAAAAGAGGATTTATTCCATGATTACACAAACAGCACTCGAACGGTATCAAAGATTGTTGGACACCCAGGCGGAAGTCATTAAATCGACTCCACTAAAGCACATTGCCAGTTTCTTGGGAATAACTGACAGTTCATTGAGCAGAATTAGAAGAAGTATTGTTTGACTTTATTAATTGTCATTTGTCAAGTTCAATTTTGCCATATACAAGGCATTTTTGTCATCGTAAATAATTAAAAATATATGGACCAGGTATCAGCATTCGTCCAAATCGGTTTTATCGTTACTACGATGGCAACAGTTTGGTTATTCTTTAAGGCAACCAAAAGCAATAGAAAATTAGCAATTGGTATAGTTATTTGGATGATATTAACCTCATTCTTAGGCTTAATGGGGTTTTATAGTAATACGACTGCAATTCCTCCTCGTTTTGTTTTTCTCTTGGGTCCTGGAGTCATCTTAGTAATTGCTTTAATCTGCATCAGAAAAGGAAGAGCATTTGCAAGCCAGCTGGACCTTCGATATTTAACAATTTTGCACGCTGTTCGGATTCCAGTAGAATTAATATTGTACGCAATATTTCTTGCAGGTTTGATTCCAGATCTCATGACATTTGAGAAGTGGAATTATGATATCCTTTCAGGTTTGTCAGCTCCTGTAGTTTATTTCTTGGTGTTTAGGCTGAAAAAAGTTGGGAGAAAGGGACTTTTGGTTTGGAATTTTATTTGCCTTGCCCTGTTGATTAATATTTTAACTATAGCGGTTCTATCTGCTCCTACAAGCTTTCAAGCGTTATCACATGAACAACCTAACATAGGTGTCACGTATTTTCCATTTGTTTGGCTCCCTACTGTAGTAGTACCTCTGGTTTTGTTTTCTCATTTAGCGAGTATAACCCAGTTGCTTTCTAGGAAAGATGATTGATTTATTTGCTCTATATGCCAGTATCTCGCCAGATGACCGAGCTATGTTTAAAGCAAAATTGGTCAATGAGTCATTTAAGAAAGGGGACTATGTGCTACTCGACGGGGAAGTGCAACTAAATCTAATAATGGTCAAAAAAGGTACAGTGATGATGTTCTCAGACAATGATGGTGCTAGGGAAATTGTTGATTTTGCCTATCTAAATCGTTTGTGTGTGGACATAGACTCTTTTGCCCATCAGACGGAATCAATGTTCAGTATAATTTGCATTGAGAATACTGAGATTGAAATGATTAGTTTCAAGGATCTAAATGAACTTTTTGATGCTTCTCATGACATAGAACGAGCATATAGAAAAATACTAGAGACTGTACTGTCGGCAACAATAAAAAGGCTCTTGAATCAACATGTATTAACTATCCAAGAGCGGTTTGATCAACTTATTAAGTCGAGGCCGGAGTTATTTAGTAGAGTGCCGCATAAATATCTGGCGTCTTACATCAATGTTGATCCAACTAATTTTAGCAAGTTGTACAACAAATGTGCGCAAGACAGCCACCGATTCTGGTAAGTTGGTATATACCAACAATCAAATAGCGTTCATTCTGTAGAATTGTATAAAGAAATCATTGTAGTATGAATAACTGGAAAAAGGGTAGAGGAAAGCTAGGACTTTTTAACCCTATTTTGGGAAATTGGGTATGCAATCCTGGGAGCAAGGATCGGACAAACCCTCAGTGCATCAGAGAAATCCGTTTGGACCTTGACAATAAATATCTGATTCAGGATGTCACATGGCATCTTGGAGATAAGCTGTATACCGATCATACCATTATAGGAATGGACAACCGTAAAAGAATTTGTTTTTGGTCATTTACCTCTGACGGTAAGAATTCAACAGGTGTCCTTGCTGACGTAAGCGACATTCATCCAAATGCTTTTGGATTCGAAGCTGAAATGCCGGCTGGATTAGCCAGACAAGCGTTTTGGCCAGATGATGAACTGGGCTTTCATTGGGCGGTAGAGTCCAAGAATAAAAAAGGTTGGAAACGATTTGTTCATCAACATTTTAAGCCCAATGAAAAATAGGATTTTAAGTGTAATTGTTGGCGTACTCGTTGGTTGGTTAATCGTCGGACTAGGTGATTTGATTAATGCATCAGTTTTCCCTGTGCCTGCAGATTTAGATTACAAGGCGAAGGATGAATTGAAAATGTTCATTGACAGTTTGCCAATTCTAGCATTGCTCAGCATGCTAATTGTATTCGCAGTTTCTGCATTTGTTGGAGGATTGGTGTCTGGAGTCATTACTAAAACAAATTGGCAAAGAGTCGCCCTTACTACCGGGACCATCTTGATGCTGGCTAACATCGCCAATATGCTAATAATCCCACACCCACTTTGGTTCAATTTGGTCTCAATTATACTGTATCTTCCGTTGTCTTTCTTGGGGAGTAAGATTGTAAATTGATTCAGCCTAAACGCATAATTAAAAGAAGGGTTCTGCACATTATCGCGGTATTGCTACCTTCTGTATTAACACTGAATGCAGGGTATTTTTTATTGTTAGGTCTGACGCTTAGTACATTATTAGCTTGGATAAGTTTGTCGTGGACTAATGATGATTGGAAGGGAGTTGGCTTAGTCTTGCCGAAAAATCCATATTCATTGATTTTTTCAGTAGTGCCATTTACAATTCTATTGCTCTTGATTTCATACTATTTGAAGGAGATCATTGTTGATTTTGTTGGAATGGAGCCAAATCTTGATGAATTTGACGTATTGGAAGGTAATTTTAAGCTATTTGCAATCAGCATCGTAATTGCTTGGCTTTTTGGGGCACTTTTTGAAGAACTATTGTTTAGAGGATATATTATGAATTCAATTGTCAAATTGATGGTCAAGGATGAGGAGTCTCAAAATATTCATTGGGGAATCTCTTTGATTGTAACTAGCCTATTTAGCGGAGTTGGGCATTACTATCAAGGTCCAACAGGAATGATTCTGGCTATGATTATTGCATTTGGATTTGGAACGATCTACCTGATGTTTCGAAAAATCCTTTATTCTAGTATTTTAGCTCACGGAGTCTATGATACTGTTGCGTTGACTTTTGTTTACCTAGGTCTTGATGTTGGGTCAATGTTTTGATTCTGTTATGCAGAAGGAGGAGAATAGGCCGCACTCATTGATCCAGTAATTTGTTACTTTCAATACCGAGAACCTAAGATTATTCAGGTTGTTGCACCCTAACACAAGTATACCTGTTTCCAGGACGAATATATCTTGGGCCTTTCTTTGTTAAATAGCGAATAGGTATAGTTCTTCTTATACCTTTTTCGTACTTAAATACCATAAAGTGTAAATGAGGAAATGCCGAATATCCGGTATGCCCACTATATCCAATAAATTCTCCTTGATCGACTGAATCTCCTACATTAACCGCTGGGCCATTATGCTTCAAGTGCCAATATCCAGCAAAAGTTGAATCAGCGTGCATTATCACCACATTGTTACCTTCACCTAAATACTTCGATTTTAAACCTGCTTGAGTTCCATCGGACTTAACTTGCACAACGACCCCTTTTCTTGCCGCAAATATCTTAGTGCCTCTTCGCATCTTAAAGTCTTGGGCTATCTCACCCTTATGAGACAAACTGCTTTGCCATCCTTGAATGAGCAGGTACTTTTTTCCTACTTCGTAAGGCAACTGATAAATTGGAGTCGTATCTGGTTGTACATTCCCTCCTTTTAGATCTCGCACTTCAGCATCGGAAATTTGAGAATATCCAGAAATTGAAACAGAAAAAGCAAGTAAGAATTTTAAAAGTCGCATGGTTAAGTAACGTTATGTTACTTATCGTATTGCGACCAATCAATTTTGTTCATGAAGCTTCGTTCGAGTTTTGTCCAGTATTGAGGTTCCTTCCACCTACCTCTACCATAGATATATCTCGCCTTCCGCCACGTACCTCCAATTTTATAACATTCGTGCAGGTAATTGATCCCTACTACCAAATAATTATATCGGGTCTTTCCTCCAGTAAGGTTCAATCTTTTGTACCAATAATTAAAAGTCGCTCCAATAACTTGAAGGTCTCCATCCTTAATTAAATAATTTGGTTGATCAGGATTTTGCCAGCGACTTTCATTCATACCAATCTCGTAAACCAAATGTGGTGGGACAGCCAATGAATTAGCTATAGAATCAGCCCAATGAAAAGCAATAGGTTTCTGAACAGGACTATTTATATCAACGCGGAGACTATCAGTACCCTGTATGGTCACTGAGTCTTGTGCTTGAACTAGAAAAGAAACAAACAGTAACGCTATGGTTACCAGCTGCTTCATTATCCATTCATGCTTACTAAGAATTCTTCGTTATTCTTAGTACCCTTCATATAGTTGAGCATAGTGCTCATCGCTTCTTCAGAGTTCATATCTGAGAGGTGATTACGCATCACCCACATTTTCTGAAGTACAGGTTTATCAAGCAGAAGATCTTCTCTTCTTGTACTTGAATTAACAATATCAATTGCTGGGTAGATTCGCTTGTTAGACAGTTTTCTATCCAATTGGAGCTCCATGTTACCAGTTCCTTTGAACTCTTCAAAAATTACCTCATCCATTTTGGATCCTGTTTCAGTAAGTGCTGTTGCAATGATGGTTAAAGAACCGCCATTCTCAATGTTTCTTGCAGCACCAAAGAATCTTTTTGGCTTTTGAAGTGCGTTAGCGTCAACACCCCCTGATAATATCTTACCACTAGCAGGCTGAACAGTGTTATACGCTCTGGCCAAACGAGTAATGGAATCAAGCAAAATCACAACATCATGACCACACTCCGTTAATCTTTTAGCTTTTTCTAAAACAATATTGGCAAGTTTAACATGCTTATCTGCTGGTTCATCAAAGGTTGATGCTACCACTTCAGCTTTTACACTTCTAGCCATATCAGTAACCTCTTCAGGACGTTCATCAATTAGCAAGATAATCATGTAAACTTCAGGGTGGTTTGCAGAAATTGCATTTGCAACATCTTTCAATAATTCAGTCTTACCTGTTTTAGGTTGAGCAACTATTAATCCTCTTTGTCCTTTACCAATTGGTGAAATAAAGTCCATGATACGGGTTGAATAATTGTTGTGTTTATACTCTAAGTTGAACTTCTCATCTGGGAATAGTGGAGTTAAGTGATGAAATGCTACTCTATCTTTTACAAATTCTACCGATCTGCCGTTAATACTCAAAATGTTAATCAAAGCAAAATACTTCTCTCCTTCTTTCGGTGGACGGATGTGTCCGTTAACGACATCGCCTGTTTTAAGTCCATTTTGTCTTACTTGACTAGGAGAAATGTAAACATCATCTGGAGATGGCTGGTAATTATAATCAGCTGATCGAAGGAAACCATATCCGTCAGAAATAACTTCAAGCACACCTTGTGTTGTTACTAATCCTTCAAGTTCAAGATAGTTAATGAGTTTCTCTTCAGCTTCTTTCTTTTTACGCTTTTCTTCTTCAGCTCTTTTTCTATCAGCATCGCGTTGTTCTCTTTCTCTATCGCGTTGCTCTTTTTCTTTATTTCTACGCTCGCTATCAGCGTTTTTATTCTCAGATTTGTCTTTACCGTCAGCATTATTTGACGATTTATCGTCTTTTTTGTCATTGTCGCCGTTCTGTGCTTTGGCAATTCTTGACTCTCTGCTGATTTTTTCACCACGTGGTTTTCTTGAACGTTTCTCACGCTTCTCTTCGTCTGAAGATTGCTCTTTTTCAGCTCTTTTTTCCTTTGGTTCATCCTCTTTCTTACGAGGCTTTGGTTGACGCTTAGGTTTTTCAGATTTTTCTGCTTGAGGTGCAGGAGAGTCAGCGTTAGACGCCCTAACCTTTTCTGGGTTAACCGCTTGATAATCAAGTATTTTGTAAATAAGATCTTGCTTTTTTAGCCCCTTATGTTTGATTTCAAATTTATCGGCTACTTTTCTTAATTCAGGAAGAACCATTTCTCCCAATGAAAGAATATCGTACATATATTAATAAATAGTTTTTGTTCTCAAAAAAATAGGAATTCTTAGTAGAAGTGCCTGAAAGGCAATGCAAGTGTAAACCAATAAATCGGGAAATGCAAGCGATATTAGACCAATAGTCTAACTGGCTCTTCGACCAATTCCTTGAAGGTTTGAAGGAATTTTGCTCCAGTAACACCATCAACAACTCTATGGTCGCAGCTCAATGTTACTTTCATAATATGACCCGGTTTCATCTCGCCATTTTCGACAATAACTGTCTCTTTAGCTCCACCAACAGCTAGAATACAAGCATCTGGTGGGTTTACAATAGCCGTAAACTCATCGATTCCGAACATTCCTAGGTTAGAAATTGTAAAGGTGTTTCCTTCCCAATCTTGAGGCTGTAATTCTTTATTCTTAGCCTTGCCTGCTAAATCTTTAACCTCAGTTCCGATTTGAGAAAGTGATTTTGAGTCAGCAAAACGAACTACAGGAACAAGTAAGCCATCTTCGACTGCTACTGCAACACCAATGTGTACATGATGGTTTCTTCTAATTCTGTCTCCCAACCACGCCGAATTTACATTTGGATGTTGCTTAAGTGCCATTGCTGTAGCCTTAACAACAAGGTCGTTCATTGAGATTTTTTGCTCGCTATACTCATTCATTCGTTTACGAGCCGCCATAGCATTATCCATCTTGATTTCCATTGTAAGATAGAAATGAGGAGCTGTAAACTTAGATTCTGACAAACGCTTAGCAATAGTTTTACGCATTTGAGTTACAGGAACCTCTTCGTAGCTTTCAACTCCAACAGGACCTGAAGCTGCAGCAGGAGCTGCTTTAAAGTTCTCTATATCGCGCTTAATAATTCTTCCATTGTCGCCACTCCCAGAAACTTGGTCTAGGTTTATTCCTTTCTCAGCAGCCATTTTCTTTGCAAGTGGAGAAACAAATGTTCTTCCATTAGAAGATGTGGATGGCGTAGGAGCTGGTGCGGCTACAGGAGTTGCAGCAGGTGCACTTTCTTGAACTGTTACCTCTTCAGCAGGAGCTGCTTCAGTTGCAGCAGGAGCCGCAACAAGAAGGTCTTGAAAATCTTCACCTTTTTCACCAATAATGGCAATAACGGTTTCAACAGGAACAGTTTCTCCTTCTTGAACGTTTAAGTGCAACACTTCGCCCTTTTCAAAGTTTTCCAATTCCATTGTAGCCTTATCCGTTTCTACGTCTGCAATCATTTGACTCGACTTAACCGTATCGCCTACTTTAATAAACCAGCTAACAATGGTTCCTTCTTCCATTGTATCACTCATTCGTGGTAATTTTATTGCTACTGCCATTTAAATAAATTATGTAAAGCTCCGCAAAACTAAACAACCAAGTTAAAATATTGTTGAGAATGGTAATTTTTAGGGAGTATTATTTTGTTTAAATAGTGCTTGCTTTGCATAACAATGCAGCAATACGAAGATTTTTTACGATATGTTTTTGAAAACGGTACAAAAAAAACTGACCGTACCGGAACTGGAACAATTAGTGTTTTAGGTGGGCAATTGCGATTCGATTTAAGTGAGAGCTTTCCTCTTATTACGACTAAAAAAGTGCATTTTAAATCGGTTGTATATGAGCTGCTTTGGTTCCTTATGGGAGATACAAATGTTAAGTATCTTCAAGATCATGGTGTACGAATCTGGAACGAATGGGCCGATGAAAATGGCAATTTAGGACCTGTTTATGGTAAGCAATGGAGAAACTGGGAAACCCCAGATGGCAAATCCGTAGATCAAATTCAAAATGTTCTCGATACACTAAAATCTAATCCCGATAGTAGAAGAATGATTGTTAATGCTTGGAATGTTGGTGAGTTGAGCGATATGGCCCTTACTCCATGCCACTGTTTATTTCAGTTCTATGTAGCTGACGGGAAATTGAGCTGCCAGTTATATCAACGTAGTGCCGACCTCTTTTTAGGAGTTCCTTTTAATATTGCCAGTTATGCATTGCTTACATTAATGATTGCTCAAGAGTGTGGGTTAGAGCCAGGCGAATTTGTTCATACCTTTGGAGATGCTCATATATATTCTAACCACTTTGATCAAGTTAAGGAACAATTAAGTAGAGATCCAAGACCTTATCCAAAGATTAAACTGAATCCTGAGATTAAATCTGTTTATGATTTTGATTATGAGGATTTTGAATTGGTTGGATATAATCCGCATCCGCGAATTTCAGCACCGGTGGCGGTCTAGATTTTTAGGTCTTTAAGGCCTTGGACATCGAGCTACAACCTTTCCAAAATATCAATCGCTGCTTCAGCTATCACAGTTCCCGGACCGAATACAAAGTCAACTCCGTGATCGTACAAATAATCATAGTCTTGCTCCGGAATTACCCCTCCAGCGACTACAATTACCTCATCCATGTTGCGCTTTTTAAGCTCATTTACAACTTGAGGCATTAGCGTCTTGTGCCCTGCTGCTAAGGATGATACACCCAAAATATGCACGTCATTCTCCATGGCTTGTTTTGCTACTTCTTCAGGTGTTTGAAATAGCGGCCCGATATCTACGTCAAAACCAAGATCAGCGAATGCAGTTGCGATAATTTTCGCACCCCTATCGTGACCATCCTGACCCATTTTTGCCACTAAGATTCGCGGACGTCTTCCCTCTGTTTTTGCAAACTCATCTGCTCTCGCCCGAGCCAATTTTACCGAATCATCGTTTTGCACCTCTTTCAAATATACACCGCTAATCGTGGAATTATTTGCTTGAAATCTACCAAACACATTTTCAAGAGCAAGCGAAATCTCACCCAAACTTGCACGCGCCTCTGCTGCTTCAACGCATAATTCCAAAAGATTTTCAGAAGAAGAGGCCGCTGATTCGAGTTTAGCTAATATTTCATCAACTAAATCATTGTTGCGCTCTGCCTTCATTTTACTCAATCTTGCGATCTGACTCTCTCTAACCGCTTGATTGTCTACTTCTAAAATTTCAAAGTCGGCCTTTTCGTCTGTTGTAAACTTATTTACCCCAACAATAATATCTTTGTTACTATCAATTTTGGCCTGTTTAACCGCAGCACATTCTTCAATTCGCATCTTTGGAATTCCACTCTCAATCGCCTTGGCCATTCCCCCAAGCTCTTCTATTTCTAAGATGTATTCCCAAGCTTTGTTTGCAAGTTCGTGCGTATAGTTTTCAATAACTTCAGCACCTCCCCATGGGTCAATGACCTTGGTAATATCCGTCTCATTCTGAATAATAAGCTGTGTATTCCGTGCAATTTTTGCACTAAAATCAGTAGGTAGTGCAATAGCCTCATCAAAACTATTTGTATGTAAACTTTGTGTACCTCCAAATACAGCTGCCAACGCCTCAATAGTTGTTCGAGCCACATTATTATACGGGTCTTGCTCTGTTAAACTCCATCCGCTAGTTTGACAATGAGTTCTTAGTGCCATTGACTTTGGATTCTCAGGATTAAACTTCTTAATCAGTTTAGCCCAAAGCAATCGTCCTGCTCTTAGCTTTGCAATTTCTTGATAGAAATTCATTCCAATTCCCCAGAAGAATGAAAGTCGAGGGGCAAAATCATCAATCTTCAAACCAGCTGCAATTCCAGTTCTAACATAATCCAATCCATCAGCTAAGGTGTAAGCCAATTCTAACTCAGGAGTTGCACCTGCCTCTTGCATGTGGTAACCACTAATTGAGATACTGTTAAACTTAGGCATGTTCTTCGAAGTGTATTTGAAGATATCCGAAATGATTCTCATGCTTGGTTCTGGTGGATAGATATACGTATTTCTCACCATAAACTCTTTCAGAATATCATTTTGAATTGTGCCCGCAAGTCGTTCTTTATCAACCCCTTGCTCCTTTGCTGCAGCTATATAAAATGCCATAATTGGTAATACTGCACCGTTCATGGTCATACTAACAGAAATATCTCCAAGTGGAATTTCATTGAACAGCACTTTCATGTCTTCAATGCTGTCGATTGCAACTCCGGCCATTCCAACATCTCCAGTTACACGTGGGTGGTCGCTGTCATATCCTCTATGGGTAGCCAAGTCAAAAGCAACGGATAATCCTTTTTGACCTGCAGCTAAATTTCTCTTATAAAAAGCATTACTTTTTTCTGCTGTGCTAAATCCAGCGTATTGACGAACAGTCCACGGGCGAACGGCATACATCGTAGAATACGGTCCTCTTAAATAAGGAGGTATACCTGCTACAAACCTCACCTCATTTGAAGGTTTAGAAACTGATGAATTGTTTAACGCTTCAAGGTATTTAGCGGTAAGTTGTTCAATAAAGAAACTGCCTCGAGCCGCATCTGTAATGCTATTTAAATAGCTCTCTTTTTGAAGCAAAAGCATAATGTTTCGAGCCAGCCTCTTGCTCTGATAATTGTCTTTACCATTAAAAGGTAAAATGCAAATTCGATGTGCTGCTCCTACAATTGCCGAAATGGTTCCAATTGTTTGTCGTACTAAATTATTGTATTCAAATTCATCCTCTTTCGGAATAATTACCGCATTAATTCGCGTATTAGGGTTTGCAATTCGAGCAGCTCTAAGCTTCGCAATGTTCTCTAAAAATTGCGTGTTAATCTCAAAATAAACCTCATCTTGGTTTTGAATTGCTTTTAAGCTTTCAAGACTTAATTCGCCGAGACTAACTCCTAATTCAGATAAATCGCTAACAGTATGGTCTACTCCTTCTAGTTCCTCATTTGATAAGAGAGTGATTTCCCAATTCGTGTCTGGAATTTCTACAAGTTGATGATTATTCTCTTGATTTAAAAAGGACTCCATCTGAATGCCATCTGAAGTCGTAAAGCCAAGATCTTCTAGAGGTTTTCCTCTCAAATCTTTGATTGCTTTTGCTTTCCACTCTTCTAATCCCGAAGCAGGAAATTCATCAAAACCTAACGTTTTTTCGAGTTGCATCGGTGCAAATTTAAACTTAAAGTTCTGCTTGAACTTCTATTGGTATAAATTTGCCGCCATGTACAATAACATCCTCTCAGAGAACAAGGAAACAATCCAGATTATCACGATTAATCGTGAAGATAAGATGAATGCCTTGAACATCGAATTGATCCAAGAAATTGGTAAAGAAATAGAAAGATTAAACAACGAGAAAAGTGTACGCGGAATTATCTTAACAGGTAAGGGCTCCAAAGCCTTTGCTGCAGGTGCCGATATCGCTGAATTTGCACATTTTGGCGAAGCTGAGGCTAAAGAAATGAGTGCAAGTGGTCATCGAGTATTTGACTCCATCGAGGCAAGTGAAATTCCTGTTATTGCTGCGGTTAATGGATATACCTTAGGCGGAGGATGCGAACTTGCCATGTCTTGTCATGTTCGAATAGCTAGTGAAAATGCCAAATTCGGTCAACCAGAAGTAAACCTTGGTGTTCCTCCAGGCTACGGCGGAACTCAACGTTTAGCTCAAATAGTTGGAAAAGGACGTGCTTTGAACATGCTAATCAGTGCCAATGCTATTGATGCACAAACAGCACTAGATTATGGCCTAGTTACTCAAGTAGTTCCAGTTGAAGAACTTATGGCGACATGTGAAAAATATATTCAAAAATTAACGGCTAAAAGCCCCATGGCCATTGCTGAGGTGATCAAGTGTACGAACGCATTGTACCAAAATAAAGACGGTTTTAACTACGAAATAGACAGTTTTGCTAAAAGCTTTGAAACCAACGACTTTAAAGAAGGAACCTCAGCGTTTATTGAGAAAAGGAAACCTAACTACGGATAAATGTGACAATATGATGTGCTGAATATTTTGGCATTCTATTTGTTCATTAAGTGTCGAACATTAATTTTGAAAAATATTTATACAAAATGAAAAATTTAATCATACTAATCGCTTTTGTTTTTGGCTTTACTACTTTGAGCACTGCTCAAACCAATGGAAACTTGACTTTATCGACTGAAGCTACTCCAAAAATGGAGATTGAAAAGAAATCTCATGATTTTGGTACAATCGAAGAAGGTGTACAGGCAACTGTAACATTTACATTTAAGAATACAGGAAATGCTCCTTTAGTACTTAACAGCGTGAAAGCGTCTTGTGGATGTACTACTCCAAAATGGACCAAAGAACCTATTGCTCCTGGAGCTGAAGGAACAATCACTGCAATTTATAATTCTAAAGGAAGACCAGGTAACTTCACTAAAACCATTACTGTTACTCACAACGGAGAAGGTGGAACTGAGTTCTTAACCATTAGAGGTGTAGTAAATAAAGCTGCTCCTAAAGTTACTCCTGCGGTTGCAAATCCTCAAGGATAATTAGACTAAAAGATACATTGAAGGTCGGCCTGTTGGTCGACCTTTTTTTATGCTTTTTTTACGGTAGAAGTGCAAAGCAACAAGAGTTTCAAGGTCCCTTTCAGGAGACCTTGAATCAGAAGATTTCTTATTCTCTTTCAGAGTTTGGCATTCTGTTTGACCTAAATGCACTACTTAAAACAATTAAATTATGAAAAGCATCATTACATTACTAGTATTTACTTTAGGTATTATTCCTACGAGTATTGCACAGAACGACGGAAACAAATTATCACTTACATCTGAAGAAACATCAAAAATTACCTTTGAGAAGAAGTCTCATGACTTTGGAATTGTTGAAGAAGGTGTTCAAGCTACTATCACATTCACCTTTAAAAATACTGGGAATTCTGATTTGGTACTCAATAGTGTGAAGGCTTCGTGCCACTGTACAACACCAAAATGGACCAAAGAACCAGTTGCTCCTGGTGAAGAAGGAACAATCACTGCAGTTTACAATTCTAAGGGAAGACCAGGTAACTTCACTAAAACCATCACTGTAAGTCACAATGGTGAAGGTGGAACTGAGTTCTTAACAATTAGAGGGGTAGTAAACAAGGCTGCACCAAAGGTTACTCCAGCAGTATCAAACCCTGAAGGCTAATGACAAAAAGATTCATTTAAGGTCGGCCAGGTGGTCGGCCTTTTTTTGTGCTAATTACTAAGCTCATTCATCTTTCCAAACCAACCGGTCAATCCCCCAGTGTGAACAGCCAAGATCTTCTCTCCCGACTCAATTTTTCCAAATTTGATTTGATCTTTGATGGCATGCATCATTTTCCCAGTGTAAATAGGGTCTAAAAGAACACCTGTTTGTTTTGTAAAATCTTTGATGAAGTTTATCAGTTCTTTGGATGTCTTGGCATACCCACCGTGATGATAATGATCTAGCACCTGGAAATCCTCTCTATTTGTCATCCTCATCACTTCATCTCTAATGTAGCCATCACCTTTTAATACCTGCACTCCAAACAATTCCATGTTAGCATCGGCATTAGCCTGAACCAGACCAGCAAGCGTTGTTCCTGTTCCGCATGAAACAAATAGTTTTGAAAATTTTTCAGCTTCCAGTTCAGTTATTATCTCTCTACAACCAATCATTCCCCTAGGCCCAGCACCTCCTTCTGGAATCCACATTGTATCTTTATCAAGCCCCTCTTTTCTATTAATTTCTTTGTAGTAAGAACGGCTGACAAATTCAAGTTTCATTCCGTATAACTCGCACAATATCAACACTTTATTTAGCTCTTTCGGTTTTTCACCCCTAATTATGCCTCTACTTTTCTTACCCATTATCGCTGCTGTACATGCGGTCGCAATCAAATGATTTGAATACGTACCTCCGAAAGTTGCAATCTCATCAAAAGAAGAATCGTCAACTGAACTCAGAACTCCAGAAAGTTTGCGCCACTTGTTACCTGAAATAATCGGATGAATTAAATCGTCTCGCTTCATCCATAATGCAACATTAGCTTCATCCGCCCAAGAGACATTTACTCGGTGCAACGGACTAGGAATGTTCAATTGCTCAGTTAGATTCATTAAAGTTTCTCTTTATAACATCCCAAACTACATCTGACTCATACCCTTTACCTATGGCAAATTGAGCCGCTTTGTAATTCTTTTGATAGCCTTTGATGTTTTTCATTCCATCTACCTTCTTCTGCAACAATTGTACAAGTACTTCTTCATAGTTATCTGCATCAATGGTTTTCATCGCCTTTTTAATGCAATAGTCTGAAATCTTTCTGCGGCGTAGTTCCATTAGGATTCGATTGCGGCCCCACTTTTTGTAGTTAAACTTTCCACGCACAAATGCTATCGCAAACCGCTCTTCATTTAAAAAATCTTGCTGAATAAGTTCATAAATTATGTATTCTACATCGTCGGCTAACAATCCAAAACCAAATAACTTGTCACGAACTTCTTGATGACAACGCTCTTGATAAGCACAATATTTAGCTATCTTTAATTTAGCTTCTGCGGGTGTATACTTCTTTTTCAAGCTTCTCGAATCAGGCTGCTAAATTAGTGTACAATATCTCTACTTTTGTAATCCTTGTACACGCTAAGTGAAATAGCTCAAATTGTGAATGGTCAACTCTTTGCAGATGTTGATTCCGAAATCCAACATTTGAGCATTGATACCCGTAAAATTCAAGATCCGCAGTCTACTCTATTCTTTGCCCTTAGAACAGATAAAAGTTCTGGTTTCTTGTTTATTGAGAATGCCATTAATCAAGGTGTTGCTGCAGTTGTTGTTGATCAGGCTCCAAGTACAGAATGTGCTTACATATTGGTTGACAATAGCCTTGGTGCTCTTCAAAAACTAGCAGAATATCAAAGAGCTCAATTTCAGCATGACGTAATTGCTGTGACCGGAAGTAACGGTAAAACGATAGTCAAAGAGTGGATTAGTTACTTGCTAGACGAAGAGTACTCCATTTGTAAAAGCCCAAAAAGCTATAATTCTCAAGTTGGGGTGCCACTATCTGTTTGGCCATTAAGTTCTGCTTACTCTCTAGGGGTTTTTGAGGCCGGAATATCTAAGCCTGGAGAAATGGCAAGACTTCAAGAAATTCTCCGACCCACTGTTGGTGTTTTTACCCATCTTGGTGATGCACATGATATAAATTTTTCAAACCGTACTGAGAAATTAAGAGAAAAATTTATACTGTTTAAGGATTGCAACCATTTGGTACTTTCTAAGAAAAACAAAGAGGTACTCGACCAAGCAACAATGCTTGATGCTAAGCTTTTTGTATGGGGTAAAGATGATGATTGCGACCTCAAATATTCCTTGAAATCTAATGGTGAGCTTGATTTAACTTATCAGGAGAGCAGTTATAGTTTATCGTTGAATTACAACGACTTAGCCTCTGTCGAGAATGCTGTTTCGTCGATTGCCGTTTGCATCGTATTAGGTGCTAATCTTTCAGCGTTGAAGAATAGAATTCAACAACTACCCGCTATTGATATGCGGCTACAACAGGTAGATGGCATCAACAACAATCAGCTGATCTTAGATTATTACAATTCAGATTTTCAATCGATTGTTATCGCATTAGATTTCTTGAAACAGCAAGACAATAAAACCGGCAAGGTTGTCATCCTGTCTGACATACTTCAAAGTCATTTGACAGATGAAGAATTGTGTTTTAGGCTAAACCAAGTGCTCGAAAGTCATAATATTGCCCAGTTCATTGGAGTAGGAAACAACCTATTAAAGCAGAGCCATCAGTTTGCAATTCCTTCAGAATTTTATAGTAGCACTCAAGAATTTCTTCAAGCTTATCCGCTTCATCAACTGAACAACAAAACCATCCTACTGAAAGGTGCGAGAAGCTTTCAATTTGAAGAAATTGCAGAAAGAATGCGTCAAAAGACCCATCAAACCGTTTTAGAAGTTAATTTGACCAGACTTCAGCACAACCTCAACACCATTAAATCGAAAATTGGAAATTCTACAAAGCTTATGGCAATGGTTAAGGCTTTGAGTTATGGAAGCGGAGGTTTTCAAATAGCAAAGTTGTTGGAATTCAACAAGATAGACTTCCTAGGAGTAGCATACACTGACGAAGCAACAGGACTGAGAAATGCAGGAATTGCAACGCCTTTGGTAGTTCTAAATCCTGACTTAACAAACCTCGACCCTTATTTGTCTCAAAATATACAACCTGTCATTTATTCATTTGAGAGTTTACATCGCTTGGGTAATTCTTCCATCAAAATTCATATTGAATTTGATACGGGCATGCACCGACTAGGGTTTACGTCAAATGATCTAGATCAGTTAATTGAATACCTAAACCAAAATTCAAAACTTGAAGTTGTTTCGGTGTTTAGCCATTTAGCTTCAGCTGATGATGAATCTCAAAACATGTTTACAGAAAAGCAAATTGTTGATTTTCAACGACTAACAGATGTTTTGAGGGATAAGACGAGCGGAAGTTTCATTCGCCATATATCAAATACTGCTGGGATCGAACGTTTTCCGAATGCTCATTTCGATATGGTTAGACTTGGGGTTGGGCTTTATGGGGTTTCGTCGTTAAGAGAAAGAGGCAGTCTGTTGCCTGTGAGCACCTTTAAATCGTATATAACCCAGATTAAGGAGGTTCCTGCTGGAGATGGAATTGGCTATGGACAACACGATAAAGCCGACTACAACCGTAAGATTGCTGTTATTGCAGTTGGATATGCCGATGGATTTAACCGAAAATTTAGCAGAGGTGTTGGAAGTTTTGAGATCAATGGCAAAAGAGCCCCAGTAGTGGGCAATGTTTGCATGGACATGACCATGTGTGATGTTACAGATATTGATTGTGACGCTGGTGATTCAGCAATTATATTTGGTGACAATCTAAGGGTTGAGGAACTGGCAACTCAAATTGAAACCATACCTTATGAAATATTAACCAATGTAAGCGAGCGTGTGAATCGTGTGTTTTACCAAGAATAATGGCTACAAGTAAAGAAGAAATAATTGAAGGAATAAAGAACGGTGATATTCGGATGCTGAGTAAGGCCATTACATTAGCAGAAAGCACTTTAGCTAAACAACGTAATCTTGCCCTTGAAATTATTGAACATTTTGGAGCCCATTCTAATACACTGAGAATAGGAATAACTGGGACTCCCGGAGCAGGTAAAAGTACATTAATTGAAGCTTTGGGCATAGAACTACTTAAAGACGATTCAAAGAAAGTGGCCGTTCTAAGCATAGACCCTAGTAGTGGCAAAACCAAGGGCAGTATTCTCGGAGATAAAACTAGAATGAGCCAATTGAGCAATCATGATCGAGCTTATATCCGTCCAACAGCTAGTGGAAATCAGCTGGGTGGATTAGCAAAAAACACACGTTTGGCCATGTTGCTTTGTGAAGCTGCTGGTTTTAATACTATAATTATAGAAAGTGTTGGCGTAGGACAAGGTGAAACTGAGATTGCTCAGCTAACTGATATGTTTGTTTTGGTGCTAAACCCTGGAGGAGGAGATGAGCTTCAAGGTATAAAGCGCGGAATTATGGAGATGGCCGACCTCATCGTTGTGAACAAGGCTGATGGCGATGCAGAGAAACAAGCGAGGTTAACCGCGAAGGAATACAGCATGGCACTACACCTGATGCCAGAGAATGAAAGTGGGTGGATATCTAAGGTGATGACCGCTTCTGCACTTCAACAAAATGGAATGGATCTTCTAAGCAGACACATCAACGATTTTGAGTCGCATGTTGTTGACAATCAACACAAAGCGAATAACAGAAAACTTCAAATGACCTACTGGGCCAAGAAAACCTTGCAAGAACTACTCTTAGCCAAACTTGGAAATTATGAGGCTGAAATTTTAAAGTCATTGGAGCAAGGAGAATTACCGGAACGTGTGGCTGAAAACTTGGCTGAGTAACATTTATACCCTAAGGTAAATTTTACCTTCAGGCAACAAATGTATTTTTAACTCTGTCTTATATTTGATATTCCTCTATGAAACAGTACAAAGCCTTACTTCTCCTCTTTACCTTTTTTTTCATAAGCCAACACGCAAGAGCAACCCATGTTATGGGTGCCGAAGTTACCTATGAAGCCCTTGACACGCTTAAATACAAGGTTACTTGCATTTTTTACCGAAGTTGCAAGGGTGTTGCATTCACCAATCCTAGTGGTGTTACAAGTGTCAGATGTCTAACCGGAAGCTCTGCAACTGTAAGCTTAACGTTAGTTGGCATTGAAGAAATTACATCGCTTTGTGATACTGCACAACGGTTATGTAGCCCTTCAAATACCTATAATACAGGTGATGGCATTGAGAAACACACTTACACAACTATAATTGACTTTAATTCTACACCCTATAGTGGTCTGGCAAACTGCTCAGGCAGTATTATCTTTCAAACAGGACAGTGTTGCAGAAATACATCCATAACAACTGGACCTCAAAATAGCAATTTCTACACCTACGCAGAGATAAAGTTAAATCCATCAGTAAACAACTCTAACAAAAATTCAAGCCCTATATTTACAAATCCGCCAGAAGGTTACATTTGTTGCAATCAGCCAGTAAGAACAAGTCTTGGTGCTATTGATACCATCGATTATGACTCTCTTTCATACTCTTTTGCTCATCCATTATCTTCTTGGTCATATAATGTTGCATATACCGGTTCTTTTTCATACAACTATCCACTCAGTGCGTACTACCCTGGGTCTTTAGGTCCACCATATAATAATCCTGGTGCCACTCCCCCAATCGGGATTTATCTGGGTCCAACAACAGGTGAACTTATTTTTACCCCTACAGGATGCAATCAGGTTACCACTTACGTAATAGAAGTAAAAGAATGGAGAAAAGACACTTTGGGCAGCTACCAACATATTGGAACAACTCGACGAGAAATACAGACCATAATAAGATCCTGTCCGGGTAATAACCCGCCTACATTAGATGGACCTACAAGCTATAACGTTTGTGCAGGAACTCAACTATGCTTTAACATTACAGCTGATGACGATGTGTATGTTCCACCGCCACCAGCACCTACACCAGCACCAGATAGTGTTGAACTTAAATGGAATAATGGTATTCCTGATGGTAGTTTTACGATAATCAATCCAACGGCGAGGATTCAAACAGGAAGATTTTGCTGGACACCTAATGCTAACCACACGAGAAACACCCCATATATGTTCTCAGTTAGAGCCACTGACAATCATTGCCCCAGACCTGGATTTAGTACTCAAACATACAAGGTGTATGTTCGACAGGCACCTGTTGTCGAACTAAAAGACTCTACTTCTTGCGAACCAGTTACTTTGTCGTTTCCTGATTTTACATCAATTTGGTGGAGTAATGGTACTCAAGGTTCAAGTAATACAATAACAGAATCAGGCGAGCACAAAGTTATCGTTAGCTATAATAATAATTGTTTTGACACTGCCAGTGCACTCTTTACCATTGGACCAAAAGATACCATTTCGTTTGATTTAGGAGATACTGCATCATGCCTGCCTATCACTTTAGCCGTTGACACCGATTCGTTTACTAATTTTCGATGGCACGATTCATCGACCAATAGATCTAAACTATTTGAGACGTCTGGTTTAGCATGGGTTGAAGGAACAGATTCAAGAAGCTGTGTTACGCGTGATAGTATAAACGTAACCATTCATGACATTCCCAGTTTAAATGCAGATTCGTTGGTTGAAGGATGTGGCACCAGTGCAAATTATGTGCTTCCTGTTCCAAGCCATCTCACCCCGACATGGTGGACCAATATTCAGCGATCAAACGATACTATTTGGTTTGATTCGGAAGGTCAATATGCCTACTCGGTTGTTGATACAAATGGCTGTTTAGGCTACGACACAATTGACGTAGTTTTTCATCCTATTCCCAGTTTGTCACACGTTGACAGTATTGAGGACTGTGGAAGTCGATATGGCTATGAGCTGGTCGTTCCGAGTAATTTAACTCCAACCTGGTGGGCCAATATTAATCGCTCGAATGATACAATTTACTTTGATGCTTCAGGCACTTATGTTTACAGTTTGATGGATACAACTGGATGCGTGGGAAGCGATAGTTTTATTGTTAAGCTGTACCCAGCAACCGCCCCCACCCTAACCCGAATCGGTGACACCATTTTCTCCAACAAAACTGGAGATCACTACTGGTATAAAAATGATACGCTGGTTTCATCTACGAACAATTACCATGTGGTTTCTGGAATTGGTCGATATACTGCAACACATCTCGATTCGAATAATTGTTTATCCGATACATCAAATGCTATATTTAAAACTGCAGGAGTTGAAGATCTGAGCAATTTGGTTCGTGTTTATCCAAATCCATCTTCAGGAAAACTGACAGTAAACCTCCCTTCTGGACTGGAGGTAAGAGATATTGCTCTTTACAATGCTGTTGGTGAAAAGATTGACATTTTAGTCGCTCAATCAGGTAAAGACTTAGCTGTAGAATGGAAGGCAAGCAACGGTGTAATGTGGTTGATGTTAACTACTGATAGAGGGGTGATTAGCAAAGAGATCGTTTACTTGAAATAGTTTAGCATCCTTCTTGTGACCCACTTATAAATCCTCGCGTAGGATCAAGCATGTCTTCAAAATAGCAATCGCATTTGTCGAATTCGTCGTCTACAATTAAGGCAACTTGTCCTGTAATCGTCCTTGTTTCGTTGGCCCAAGTTGTTAACTCTATGGAATAATTGTACAAACCTTGTGGTGCATTTCCCCCAGCTGCAGAACCATCCCATTGAGAATCTTCAACTAGGATTACTTGTCCATTTCTTTCAAATTTCATGTACTCAACCTCATATCCAAGACCAAAGGGTTTAAACACATCATTCAGTTTATCTCCATTGGGTGTAAATGCCGTTGGAAGGTAAAAGACAAAGGTGCCTGGACAGCAATCTTTAGTAACTTGGTCAATTTGCCCTGCAAGCAAAAGAGAGTCGGCATCATGCGGGTC
The DNA here is from genome assembly GCA_965216465.1 of Bacteroidia bacterium. GTDB lineage: Bacteria > Bacteroidota > Bacteroidia > NS11-12g > UBA9320 > UBA9320. Next base: position 792,034 of record CBDCFW010000006.1, on the reverse strand, counting down.
TTCGTAGATTTCAATAGGCTCTTGATAACAGGCCAAAGAGGTAGGATCTTCCTTGCACGAAAACAAGAGAGAAGCTAAAATAATTGTCAAAAAAAGTTTTGTCATAGTTCATCAAAGATATCACAGAATTTTTTGATACTTCCAATTGCCAAAAAACCTATTTTTGTCGCACTTTTTAAAACTGAAAAAATGATAATTGGTGTACCAAAAGAAATTAAGAACAACGAAAATAGAGTTGCTCTTACTCCAGCAGGTGTTGCTGAACTTAAGAAGCATGGCCATACGGTTTATGTTCAATCTACAGCAGGTTTAGGTAGTGGGTTTTCTGACGATGAATACGTTCAAGCAGGAGCAGAAATGCTTCCAACTATTGAAGACACTTATGCAATTGCTGAAATGATCATTAAGGTAAAAGAACCTATTGAGCCAGAATACAAGCTGATTAAGAAAGACCAGTTATTATTTACTTACTTCCACTTTGCAAGTTATGAGCCATTAACGCACGCAATGATCGACAACGGTTCTGTATGTTTAGCCTACGAAACTGTTGAGAAAGCAGACCGCAGTCTTCCTTTGCTTGTACCAATGAGTGAGGTCGCAGGAAGAATGAGTACTCAAGAAGGAGCTAAATATCTTGAAAAGCCAATGGGTGGAAGAGGAATTCTTTTAGGAGGTGTTCCAGGAGTTAAGCCTGCAGAAGTATTAGTTCTTGGTGGTGGTATCGTAGGTACTCAAGCGGCTAAAATGGCAGCTGGCTTAGGTGCTCACGTTACTATGATGGATATTTCTTTGCCTCGTTTACGTCAATTAGACGACATCATGGATGCAAATGTTGATACTGTTTACTCAAACGAATACAATATCCGCGAAGCAATTAAAACTGCCGATCTAATCATCGGTGCTGTTCTTATTCCAGGTGCTAAAGCTCCTCATTTGATTACTAGAGACATGTTAAAAGAAATGCGTCCAGGTACTGTGATGGTTGACGTTGCCGTTGACCAAGGTGGATGTTTCGAAACTACTCGTCCAACTACTCACGAAGATCCAATCTATGTAATCGACGACGTAATTCACTATACTGTTGCGAACATGCCAGGTGCTGTTCCTTATACTTCTACTCTTGCCTTAACAAACGCAACTCTTCCTTACGCTATCCAATTAGCAAACAAAGGATGGAAGCAAGCTTGTAAAGACAGTAAGGAACTAAGACTTGGTCTTAATGTTGTTGAAGGAAAGGTGTGCTACGAAGGTGTAGCTGAAGCCTTTAACTTGGACTATACTCCAGTTGAAGAAATTTTGGGATAATGGCTGTCAAGCTGTTTCACAAGATTTATTCAAACCCTGATTCAGACGAATATCTATTCATTCTTCATGGCCTTTTTGGTATGCTCGATAATTGGCATAACATGGCCAGAAAGTTTTCTGCTCACTTCAATGTGATAACTGTTGATCAAAGAAACCATGGTAAAAGTCCACACACTGATACCATGAGCTTTGAAGATATGGCTGAAGATCTTGCCGAATTGATGGCCGATTTAAATATCGAATCTGCACATATTTTGGGCCACTCCATGGGTGGTAAAACGGTAATGAAGTTCGCTGACCTGCATCCCGACAAGGTTCAAAAGTTGATTGTAGTTGATATTGCTCCAAAAAAATATAGGCCAGGTCACACAACTTACTTTAAGGCGTTTAATGATTTAGACTTCTCAACGTTCGAAAGTCGGAAAGAGGCAGATCAAGCTTTGGCACAGGTTGAGAGCAGTATTTCAATAAGACAGTTTCTGCTTAAGAACTTGGAGAAAGCTGAAATGGGATACCGTTTAAAATTCAATTTAAAACCAATCGAGACCTTTTACCCTAAAATGATTGATGTTCTTGAATTTCAATGGCTTATAAATGCTCCAACCTTGTTTCTTTATGGGGAAGCCTCGGGGTATATTAAAGATGAAGATATTCACAATATTGAAGAAGTATTTACCGATACAGAGTTTGTGGGAATTGCTGATGCTGGACATTGGGTTCATGCTGAAAAACCCACTGAATTCTTCGATGCATGTGCCGAATTCTTACAATAACATAACATCATAATTAGTTATTATTGCCTACACAAATAGTGAAAAGGCTACTCTACATCTTATTTGGATTGTTAATCCAGCATACTACTTATTGCCAGATTCAAATTTCTGGAAGAGTGACCGATGGTGTCTCTGGAGATCCTCTTCCATACGTAACCATTCGAGGAGCCAATGTTAAACTTGGTGCTGTATCAGACTTTGATGGCTATTATAGTATTGAAACGAATCTCAAAGTAGATAGCATTGTTGCCATTTACATGGGCTATACTTCTGTTACAATGCCCGTGACGGATGAAAAAGAGCAACAAATAGACTTCGTTCTTTACGAATCGGCCAGCTCGTTGGAGGAGTTTGTAGTTCGCCCTGGAGGAATAAACCACGCGGAGATCATAATGCGGCGTGCTCAAAAACAAAAAAAACAATACAACCCTGAAAAAATTGAGTACTACGAATATGAAGGCTACAATAAGGTTCAGCTTGCCGTAGACAATGTTACTGATAAGTTCAAGAAACGAAAAATATTCGGAGCGATGGAACCTCTTTTCGATACCGTTTCTGCTTTTAGCGATACCAATTCTCAAAAAGTGCTCCCGGTTTTTGTGTCTGAAACCATTAGTGATTATTACTTCCGCAAATTTCCACGAAGAACCAAAGAGGTTATTAGAGCGACTAAATTACAAGGAGTTGGTGTTGGTGACGAAAGCTATGTTTCACAGGTTTTAGGTTCCACATTTCAACAATATAATTTCTACGAAAACAACCTCTATATTCTTGATAAAGACTTCATCTCGCCTCTGTCGTCTCAGGCCAATGCATATTACTTCTTTTCGCTAAGAGACAGTTTGCTAATCGATGGTAAGCCGTGTTATCAAATACAAGTGGACCCTAAAAATCCAAAGGACCTGGTTTTTAGAGGGCAACTATGGATATCTGCCGAATCGTATGCCGTAAAACGTTTGAGTTTAGAAATCACCAAAGAAGCCAACCTCAACTTTGTTGAAAAACTTAAAATCCAACAAGAGTTCATGGAGGTCGAGCCTACCTATTGGCTACCTAGTAAAACGAGAGTATTGATAGACATTGCAGAGTTAACAGGCAACACTGTTGGCCTAATCGGTCTTTACTACAATTCTGCCAAGAATATTAAGGTAAATAAAGTTCACGATTTAGCTTTTTACGAAGAGAAGATTGAAGTAGAAGATCAATCATTCAAAAAGTCGGATCAGTATTGGGATACAGCACGCCATGAGCAAATCACAGAGGAAGATAAGCGGATATACAATATGGTTGACTCGCTTAAAAATCAACCGCTTATAAAAACCTACATCGATGTTGTAGAGGTTATAGTAGAAGGACATATTCCCGCAGGTAAGATTGAGCTTGGTCCCTATTACCACTTATTGGGCTATAACAACATTGAAGGAGTTCGGTCGCGAATTGGGTTTCGAACGAGTCCTGAATTTCATGAGGATTTTCAATTTAGGACGTACGGTGCATATGGCTTTAAAGACGAGCAATTTAAATATGGTGTTTTCGTAGACCATGTTCTTAATCGCAAGAAGTGGGCAAAAATTGGGGGCTTTGTAAAAAAGGATGTTGAGCTTATAGGCTTAACCGATGAAGATGTGGGTACAACCGCAATATTTGAAGCATTTGCTATGCTTGGAACCGATCAAATCAACAGAAGTTTTATCAAGAGATTGTGGTACGAAAAAGAGCTAGCTAAAGGCTATACTCAGAACATCAGTATAACCCACAAAGATTTCATTTTTGAAGATGTAGGTGAATTCAGATTTGGCTATTTGAATACAGATGACCCGGCAAACTCAATAAACTCAGATTACACTATCGCATCAATAAACCTCCGCGGACGACTCTCCCACAAAGAGCAATTTATTTACCGTCGCAACATGCGATATAGTCTAGGAAATTTAAAGGCACCAGTACTTTCTGTTGATTACACCAAAAGTTTTAAAGGTATCATGGGTGGAGACTTTGATTTTCATAAACTCGGTGTGGAAGTATGGCAGTTTAATAGTCTGGGCAACATCGGAACATTCGAATACACCGTAAAGGCATATAAAACATTTGGAGAGGCTCCTTATCCTAGTCTTTTTATTATGCGTGGAAATCAATCGTTCTTCAGCAATAAAATCTCATATAATCTGATGAATTACTTCGAATTTGCAACCGATCAATACGTGTCTGTAGATTACGAACATCAGTTTAATGGATTGATTATGAACAGAGTACCACTGGCTAAGCAACTTAAATTAAGAAGCTTTGTAAACACGAAAGCGGTGTATGGTTCTATGAGTACTCAGAATCAGGCCTTGATACCTCACGATAGCACAGGCATCACATCACCTAATTTCTTTGTTGGTTCAAAGCCTTATATTGAAGTGGGATACGGAATTGAAAACATTTTACGATTTATCCGAATCGATTTTATCCATCGGCTTACTTACTTAGATACCGATGATCCAAATACCCGTGCATTTGGAATTAAAGGTACTGCTCTTTTTAGGTTCTAGTTATTGTGCATTGTAGCCCAAATCACACGTCCTTCCGAAGTGGTCAGCTTGGCCATTACTACAACTTGATCACCTACAATAGTGGTGCTTCCGTTTGTTCCTAAAATTTCAATTGAAAACGGCAGAGATACGGCTGCTCGAGTTTGGTATTCTTTTTCCATTACTATTACTAACTATTTATAAATTAACGTTTTATCGTCTCTAGTTAGTGAATAAGGTTTCGACGAAAATAGACGATTATCTCTTTTTACCAAAGAATGTTTGCATTAAATGCCTACTCTCCTCTTCCAAAATACCCCCCTCTACATTCAACTTCTGCGTGTTTTGAACAAAATTGGTGAAACCGTGCTTTGGTTCCATGGCACCGATGTACACATTCTTTATTCTTGAATTTTTAATCGCACCGTAACACATCACGCATGGTTCTATCGTAACATAAATGCTGCAATCATCTAAATATTTTGAAGCCAGGTATGATGATGCAGCTGTAATCGCTAACATCTCTGCATGAGCTGTTGGGTCATTTAACTTCTCGACCTGATTGTACCCTTTTCCTATAATCTGATTGTTAGCTACAATAACAGCTCCAATGGGTACTTCATCTTCTGCAAAAGCATTTTCAGCTAATTTAATAGCTTGTTTCATGAAATATTCAGGTGTCAATTCCATTCAATGGTGTAATTTTACCGGTTCAAAAGTAAATCAATGACGAAGTCTTTCGATAAAAAACTGGAACAATTAAAAATGCAACATGCCATTTTTAAAATACTTCATTCTGACAACGGTGTATCTAGCCACTTTGATTATCATGTTAATTTGATGTCTTCATCAGAAACCATCAAACTGAATGTTTTAACCTATAATGAAAAGCACAATGAATACATGTTATTTCATACCGTTTATGGAAGTAGTTCGTTAGATTGTTTACAAAAGATGCTCGACTACATTGAGTCGAAAAGTAACTCCATAGAAAACTCATATACCATTACATGGAATAAAGCTGGTGACGAAGAGAGACATCAATCGTATTTTTCAGCTACCAGCGAAGCAGAAGCTGAGGCTAAATTTCTACACGAAAAAGATAAGGAAGACTACGAGTATAGCATTCAACTAAATCCTGTTAGTTAAGAACAGCTTGCTCATTCTGAATTTGTTCTAGGATTGCCTCAAACAGCATTTCTCCAACGTACTTTGCTCCCCTAAAACTGAAGTGAGTATAGTCTTTTTGTGCTAATCCATTATTAACCCACGAAACCATCGAGTTTTGACCTCCCATTGCTTCATATAAGTCCCAAAAAGCACACCCGGTTTCAAAAGCAGCTCCTTTCATTGCATCTCTGATTAATGGAATATTCTCATAAGAGACCATATTGCCTCCTTTATTCTTACTCATATCAGAAGGACCAACCACTATAATACTAACTCCAGGATAGGCTGCCTTTATGCTCTTAAGCTGACGGATTAAACTGCTCTTGTAGTATGAGTAATCTGATCTGACCATCGGTACAACGTTTATACCGTACTGTAAAATAATGCATCGCACATTCATCGATCTCAATTGCTCACCATACAAACTGCGATCCATGCCACTAAAGCCAATAGCGGAACTACCGCGCATTGGAAAATTATCGACTGCAACGCCAGATGTTCCGTCCAAAGCTAGCCCATATATTTCTGGGAAACCTCCCTTTTTTACCTCAAGGCGAAGCGATTTATAGGTCGGTCGATACCAAGACTTAATTCCCAAACTTTGGGTCGCCGAAACAAAATGTTCAGATTGAAAAGTATCACTGCTAAAGCCAAGCAGAAATGGACTCTCACTTCTGTAAAGCAGTTTGATGGAAGAATACTGCCGCGCTAATCGATAACCACTCGAACCATTTTTTATCTTGATATACGATTTTGTTTGAACAGATTCATCAAATTTGGGCTCTGTAGATACCACTAACTCAATAGACGAGTCTTTTCTCATCTTTTTTGTTCTTAGGGTATCCCACCCCACAAATTGACTTGTATTTCCATTAAAAATGAAGGTCGCACCTCCTATTCCATATCGATTCTCTGGAGGCTTTTGGTTGCTTATATAAATCGCCTTTTTCTTTAGGTTCTCGCTTTGCGAAACGTAAGCTGATCTTCTGGATCCTGCGGTAGGTTCGTTTGGTAATAATATGCCAGGACCTTGCCCGCCAAACAACAACTGCAATCGATTTCTGAGGTAGTCTGAAATTCTATCTCCTTCAAGTTGAGAGTCTCCGTAATGCACAATACGCACCACTTTTGTTTTACTCTCTTTAAGAAGAGCTTTGACCAACATATCCAAGACCTCTGGATTATTGGGAGGAAGTTGAATACTTCTGTGCTCGGGTGTTACCAGCTTCATTGAGACGGTATCGTAATTAACCGAAGACTTTATTTCTGTATCGATCTTGGTAATTAAACTATCAGGGGGTAGTTCAACTGTATCTTCCTCAGCTTCTTCTAAAGGTTCAACATTTGCTAAAACATCATCAATATTAACTGCTTCCAAAGTGGAATCAACACCCATTAGTTCTTTGTAAGAAACAAACTTCAGATTGCCAGATTGCCCAAGCGAAATGCCATCTTCTGGAAATGCCCAAACAATGATACCAAGAAGAATATTGACGGCAACTAGTGCCCAAAGCAGAGAACTTGGTTTTAAGCTTCGGCTTTTTAGATATTTAGTTCTATCGAGTTTCAAAACTCAACAATTAATCTTTGGCTGCGATCCGCTTTTTCTGTGCAGAGGTCATGCCATTAATTTTTTTGTAGTATTCCAATTTATGAGCAGGAACTTGAATCTTTAATCGCTGGTTTACATTGATTCGATCACGTGTAAGGTTATTCCAACGTTTAACATCCGATACCCAACAATCGTAATAATCAGCTATTAAGATTAACATATCTCCAGATCGAACGGTATATGTAATAGTCACCCACTGATTCTCTACCGGTTTTGGCTCTGGAATTTCCTTTACAACTTCCGTGTCTTTCTGCTGACTATCAACGACTTTAACCTCGGTGTTTGTATAGTGGTCTACCTTAGCATAATTGTAAACCTCATCACTTAGGTCGATAAAGGTTTGCACCTTATCTTTAGGCAAAACCACATAGTATTTCTTCCCTGAGTTTGGGATAATTTCTTTCTTGTAAATCGGATTTAGCTTCTTCAGCAACTCGTAGTCTGCATCTAACTTGCTAGACAATTGATACAAGGTGGTAAGCTTTACAATTTGAACACTAGCAGTATCTATAGGTTGAACTTTTAAGCTCATTCCATGCCGTTGGTAATAGTTTGCAATGTATGCTGCTGCAACATATTTGGGATACTCCAGTTTGTACGAGTGAGGAAGCTGTCGGGCGATAGTCCAATAATTTCCGGTTGAATCTTCTGCTAGAGAAGCAGCTTTTGCCCATTCAAGGCTGCCAGAAGAGTATTGGGTAATTGACTTCTTCCAGTCGTTGTTGCTCTTTTCTATGGCAGAAATTTCTTGGCAAAATGCGTGTGCTGATTTCAGAATATCTCTTCGTTCGTCGATGTAATTGGAAATACGTAGCCCTCTTCTTTTAGCCACGTTGTATCGCATCTTAAAGTAACCTGACTTTCCATCTTCATCTTTCAAGAAGTTATTACACCCAGATAGTGATATGCACATATATCTTAGTTCTTCCGGAACGTCGTAGCTTGCAAAAATTTTCTTGAGTTCTGCATCTACAGCATAAAAATTTTCGAGTGTCTTTGTTGTTGAATTGCCTGTATTGCGGATATAATCTAAAACCAAAGAACGTACTTCTCCGTTGTAGTCTAATTCAACTTGATCTTGAATAGAATCTAGACGATGACTGATTAAAGGACCAGAGACTTGAGCATTTGCAGCAAATGCAAAAGCAATCAATAGTATTCCTGTGACTCTTCTAAATCCTTTTTTCATCTTAAATCCTAGTATCGATTAATTATTTCTGTAATGTTAAACAATTTTGTTTCTTCAAATTCATTTGCCATAAACTGCATTCCTATAGACAATCCATTTGATTCGTCGACGGGAACCGATATAGCTGGCATTCCTGCAAGGGCCGCTTGTACGGTGAAAATATCGGCCAAGTACATTTGTATTGGATCCTTTGATTTTTCACCTCCAATTTCGAATGCCGTAGTAGGTGTAGTTGGACAAAGGAAGAAATCATAGTTTTTCATGATTTCGCGACTTTCATCCTGAATCACTCTTCGAACTTTTTGTGCTTTTGAGTAGTACGCTTCGTAAAAATCAGCACTTAACACAAAAGTACCGGTCATAATTCTACGTTTTACTTCTTCCCCAAAACCTTCGGTTCGCGATTTTTTAAACGTCGATTCGATATCGTGCGATTGTTCACTTCTTTCGCCATATAAAATTCCGCTGTAGCGCGAAAGATTAGATGAAGCTTCTGCTGTTGTAAGTACATAATAGCAAGGAACCATGTAATCCAAATAAGGAAACGATTGCTCCTCGACCGTGTGCCCATCGTTACGCAAGTTTTCAATCAGGTTTTGAAACGCTTTTTTAACGGCAGGATCAAGACCTTCACTTTCCATCGCTTCTTTTGAATAAGCAATTTTATATTTGGCATTTGTATCAGCTTCAAATTCTGCAACATCAGCACGCGAAGAAGTTGCGTCGTTTTCATCTACACCTGCCATCACTTCAAGAATTGCAGCTGAATCGCTGGCACTTGCTGTAATTGGACCAATTTGATCAAAGCTCGATGCATAAGCCAATAGACCCCATCTTGATACCCTTCCATATGTTGGTTTTAAACCAATCGTTCCTGTAAACGATGCCGGCTGACGAATTGATCCTCCGGTATCTGATCCAAGAGCGGCTAAACACAAATCGGCTTGAACTGCAACTGCACTTCCTCCTGAAGATCCACCTGGAACCTTAGTTTCGTCTGCAGCATTTCTCACCACACCATAAGCTGAATTCTCATTACTTGCTCCCATAGCAAACTCATCGCAATTGCATCTTCCGATCACAATTACATCTTCATCCAATAAACGTTGCAAGGCAGTAGATGTGTATACAGCCTCGTAGTTTTCGATGATTTTTGATGAGCCCGATACTTTATGTCCGGTGTAGCAAATATTGTCTTTGATTGCCAAAAACATTCCTGCTAGCTTGCCTGCTGTGCCTTCTTTTATTTTGGCATCTACAAGCTTAGCTTTTTCAAGTACCTCATCCTCAAAAACTTCTAAAACAGCATTGAGGTGCTTGTACTTTTTATTTTGATCGAGATAGTACTGGGCTAATTGTATACAAGAAGTCTTACCTCCGGCAATATCCGACTGGATTTGAGATAATGACTCGTATCTTTTAGAAATCATTCAGCCTTTTTATCTTCAGAATTTGTTGGTTTTTGTTCTTCTCTCATGCCCTCTTTAATCTGGTCAGAAACTTCGTTTTTAGCTTTGTTAAACTCTCTGATTCCAGAACCCAAACCTTTCATTAATTCAGGAATTTTTCTTCCACCAAAAAGCAACAACACTACCAACACAATCACTACAATTTCTGGTGCACCTAATCCGAATAATAATATTGAAGAATACATAATTTGATATTAAGCAACAAACGTACAATAAACCATCGACACTTTTTACATTACCCACGCCTAATTTGCCATTTGTTTGGATGGATAAGTTGGAAAGAATGATTAATTTCGTCGTCGAACAAAAGAATCAAAATGCCAGTAAGAAAACCTTTTAACCTTCAGAAATGGATAGACGATAACAGAGCTGAATTGAAGCCTCCGGTAGGAAACAGAAACTTATACAAAGAATCTGGAGACTACATCGTAATGATGGTGGCTGGCCCTAATGCAAGAAAAGACTACCACTTCAACGAAACCGAAGAGTTATTCTATCAAATTGAAGGCGATATTAACGTTAGAATTCAAGAAGACGGAAAAGCAGTTGATATTCCAATCAGAGAAGGTGAAATGTTCTTGCTTCCAGCACTGGTTCCGCACTCCCCAATGCGAAGCGAAGGAAGCATTGGGTTAGTGGTTGAATGCAAACGAACAAACAACGAACAAGATGGTTTAATGTGGTTCTGTGATAACTGCAACAACAAACTGCACGAATACAAATTCCCGCTTACCGATATCGAAAAAGACTTCTTGCCTCGTTTTAAGGAGTTTTATGGTTCAGAAGAACTAAGAACCTGTGACCAATGCGGAACTGTGATGGAAACTGATCCTCGATTTGTGTAAATCGATTGACTTTGTGCTTTGATAGCACCTTCTTTTTTTGCCCAATTAAATTGACCACGAATTCGGTAGAATTCCTACATTCGCAACCAACAGGAAACCAATGACAAAAATCACGAAAATTGACTCGCATGCACATATCATGCCTCCAACTTGGGACCGTTTAGACAAAAAATTTGGCTACGGTGGATTCATATATTTAGAAGATGAACCAGGAACTGGAGCAAAACGGATGATGCGAGACGACGGTGTTTTTTTTAGACGTGTTGAACGCAATTGCTATGACGAAACGGCCATCATTCCAGAAATGGACGATTACAACGTTGAAAAAATGGTGCTTTGCACAATTCCCGTGCTTTTCTATTACTGGGCAAAACCAAAACACGGTTACGAATGGAGTCAGTTTGTAAATGACCATTTAGCATCGGTTCAAGACCGTTTCCCTGATCGATTTATCTCATTGGGCACTGTGCCAATGCAAGATATTAACTTGGCAATTAAAGAAATGGAACGTTGCAAGGCGTTAGGTATGCCTGGACTTGAGATTGCATCACACATCCTCGATAAAAACTTAGACCACCCTGATTTCTATCCCTTCTGGGCGGCGGCTCAAGACTTGAACATGAGCATTTTTGTTCATCCTTGGGAAATGATGGGGCAAAAAGAAATGGAGAAGTATTGGCTTCCATGGTTGGTAGGCATGCCTGCTGAAACTTCAAGAGCTATCTGCTCGATGATGTTTGGAGGAGTTTTCGATAAATACCCTAAACTAAAAGTGATGTTTGCTCATGGTGGTGGATCATTTGCTCATACTTTAGGAAGAATTAGCCACGGATGGCATTGCAGACCCGACTTGGTTAATTTGAATAATGTGAAAGACCCCTATGAGTATAAAGGCAAGTTTTGGGTTGATGGAATTACACACGATCAAGATGCTCTCCGCTATTTGATTCAAGTGATAGGAGACAACAAAATTGCTTATGGAACAGACTACCCATTCCCTTTAGGTGATCTTGAACATGGAAAATTCATTGAAGAAATGAACGACCTTTCTGATGATGTGAAAGCTAGATTGCTGAGTCAAAACTTGATGGATTTCTTGTCGTGATATGGATGCCATCGATAAACTAATTGCGTTTATTGAATCTCCGTCTACGAATTCAACGGAACGGGAAAGAGCGATTTCCGAATTGAACCTTTTGGGTGTTGGAAACGCAGAAATAGAAGAAAGAACTTATGCCTATTGGCAATCTTATTTCGCGGAAAACATGGAAGAAATATTGACTAAGAGATATGTATTGATAAGCCATCTTCTTCCTGATACACTTTTAAATCAATGCTTTACAGACGTGTTTGAAGAATACAAAAACCTAAGAAAAGATTTAGGTGTAGACGATATAAGGAAATTTTGGGCTCCTTAGTCATTTACCAGATAGCGCTCTTTTATTACATTAAGGTGATGCCTTAAATGACCCGAAATTAAATACCCATAAAAAACAGGTTGCGAATCAAACCCACTTGCATTTCCTTTTAACTTAAGTTGCTCTTCGTTTAATGATTTGAAGAGTGAAATGGTTGACAGGCGAACGGTCATATAATCATCTAAAATGGAAGAAAGACTTCTATCGTCTACCGCACAATTCGCAACATAATCGTCTTGATCAAAGCCATTCAATTTGCGTTTTTCACCCCTTGAAATACAAAGTGCCCTATATTGAAAGATTCGCTCGGCGTCACAAATGTGTTGAAGCACTTCTTTTATCGTCCACTTCCCTGTTTCATAAGCATAATTACCCAGGTTATCCGAGATAGAACCAATTAGCTCTTGACATTCTTGCATGGAGTTTTTTAAGCCTTCTAGAAAGTTTTCTTCAGGAACAATATCCATATAGCGTAGATAGTAATGAGGGACATCCTTAATCCATGATTTTGACATTTAACAAAAATAGAAATAATCATCCATCTTTGCACCCGTGCGATTAATAGCTCAAATACCTAATTTTATTACTCTAGCAAACCTGCTTTGTGGAGTTGGTGCAATAATGGCTTCTTTTGAATTGGCTTTTGTACCTGCTGCCTTGTTTGCTGTTGCCGCTTTACTTCTTGACTTTCTAGATGGAACAGCTGCAAGAGTGCTTAAAGTAACATCGAACATGGGTAAAGAACTTGATTCTTTGGCCGATGTAGTAAGCTTTGGAGTTGCTCCATCGCTTGTACTCTTCAATTACTGGCATAATGAATATCACGAAGGCGTATTTGGAAATAGTTTTGGGTCTCCTTTATTTGAGCATTACCATGTAGCTCTATTAATAGGAGCATTTGCTGCTTACCGTTTAGCAAAATTTAACATTACAGAACAGAGCCATGACCACTTTAAAGGACTTCCAACGCCAGCATTTGCTGTTGCTTGCTTTACTCTGCCCTTGGCTGCAGAACAATTTGAATTGGCAAACACCATTCTTAACTCACCATGGTTTGTAATTGCTTTTGTTTTGGGTGGAGGTTTATTGATGATAAGCAATATCAAGTTACTCTCTCTAAAGATTGGTTCAAAGGATAGAAAATTGAATATTATTCGAGTTTTAATGCTAGTATGTTGTGCCGCATTAATCGTCTCTCTAAAGTTTTTTGGGGCGTTTCTTTGTTTGCTAATATATCTAGTATTTTCTTTGACAGCTCAAAAACAATTATAATATGAACTTTGAAGTATCAGTAAACATCATGCCGCACAAAGGTCTTTTGGATCCACAAGGAAAAGCGGTTCACCAAGGTTTAAACAAAATTGGTCTTAACCAAGTTGAAGATGTTAAAATTGGAAAGAAAATTATCATGCACGTAACCGCAGATTCTGCAGATGATGCAAAATCAATTGCAGACGAAGCATGTAAAAAAGTTCTTGTAAATGCAGTAATGGAGAGCTACGATATAACCGTTTTAGAATTAGCATAATGGGTGATATCGTATTCGACTTAATTGGACAAGAGTTAAAACGTCAACAAGAAGGTATTGAACTAATTGCTTCTGAAAACTTCACTTCTGAAGAAGTAATGAAAGCCATGGGTAGTGTTTGTACCAACAAATATGCCGAAGGTCTTCCAAGAAAAAGATACTATGGTGGTTGCGAAATTGTAGACCAAATTGAGCAGCTTGCAATCGATAGAGCCAAAGAATTATTTGGCGCTGCATGGGCAAATGTTCAACCGCATAGTGGTGCTCAAGCTAATGCCGCAGCACTTTTAGGCCTACTTAACCCTGGTGATACTTTATTGGGTTTTGACCTATCACACGGTGGTCACCTAACACACGGTTCACCTGTAAATTTCTCAGGAAAGATTTACAACGCAGTTTCTTACGGGGTTGATCAAACTTCAGGATTGGTCGATATGGATGAAGTTGAAGCCAAAGCACTAGAACACAAACCACGTGTTATTATTTGCGGAGCTTCATCTTACTCTAGAGATTGGGATTATAAACGATTCAGAGAAATTGCGGATAAAGTTGGAGCAATTCTTTTAGCTGATATTTCACATCCATCTGGGCTGATTGCTTCGGGCTTACTAAACAACCCAATGGAGCATTGCCATGTGGTAACAACAACTACACACAAAACCCTGAGAGGTCCTAGAGGTGGTTTGATTATGATGGGGCAAGACTTCGAAAATCCATGGGGAATTAAAACTCCAAAAGGAGCTACACGAATGATGTCTTCTATTCTTGATGGTGCCGTTTTTCCTGGTACACAAGGAGGACCACTAGAGCATGTAATTGCAGCAAAAGCAGTTGCTTTCGGTGAAGCTCTACGTCCAGAATACAAAGATTATTGCAAGCAGGTAATGAGCAATGCACAAGCTTTAGCTAAAGCAATGGTTGCAAAAGGCTATAAGGTTATTTCTGGAGGAACAGACAACCATTTGATGCTTATTGACCTGAGACCAAAAGACGAGAATCTTACCGGTAAGCTTGCAGAAAACACCTTAGTAACTGCTGATATTACCATTAATAAGAATACGGTTCCTGGTGAAACACGATCTCCATTCGTAACCTCTGGAATTCGTATTGGTACACCAGCAGTAACCACAAGAGGAATGAAGGAGCCTGAAATGGAAATAATCGCAGACTTGATCGATGAAGTGTTAATGAACACTGATAACGAACAAGTGATAAACGAGGTGAAAGCAAAAGTTCACGCTCTTACTGCTCGTTTCCCGCTTTACAGCTAGAAGTATTTTCTGAGATTAAACTTTTTATAAGCGTTTGGCAATGCCAAGACGTGCACCGTATGCTGTGAACTCTTCTGGAAGAATTATGGCATTTAAACCGCGAATATCTGCATATATATTCCACGATGAAGTGCAATACTCAATAGCTTCACTCCATTGGATTCCGATAAAGTCTCCTGCAGAAATTGTTGATCGCAAGCGTAGTCCAGATGTAAATGTTAAGTGGTGGCTTAAGTCGAGTTGAACGCCATAATTTCCTAGATCGATAGTTGAAAGTCGAGCTTCAAGACCATGTTTTTGATTAAACGAATGCATCCAGTACAGACTTAAATTCGAAGGGAGCATGCTCACCTTTCTATCTTGCCTTCCTCTATTGATTATCCCCGTATACGTCGAATCAATATCTTCAACTAATGTGAAACTATCGTTGTTTAATGGATCGAGTTCGAAGCCTTCAAAGCGAAAGCTAGTATCAATATTGACATAAGACCGATCAAACAAATACACTGGCGAAATTTGACTCAAAGACATACCAAATTCATTCTGACATTCAACAAAACGGATGTCTATCCCCAAATCTAATCCTACACCATCTAATTGGTTATCAGAAATTTCACCATAAACTACATTGTTCGCTTCTATATCCAAATATTCTCCTGATTGCTCAGTGAAAACTGACAATTTGTTGGCGTCTATTTGGTTAAGGTTTAAAATACTGTTAAAGCCAAAATTCAACTTAATCTTCCAACTTTCCTCGTCTAAAAGTCTATGGGTTGCTCCAATTCCTACATGTTGTTGATTGATATAGCTAAAGTTGGCAGAACTCACTTCTTTTCCTGCGAATTGAGCATTGCCAAACAGTACCATCTTAGTGAAATTGTGTTCGCTTCTCAATGCCAATTGAGTTTGTCCCTTGAGGTATATTCCCCAATCATTGTTCAACTTATACTCAAAGTTAAATCCTGATTGAGACAACAAGTTTGCATACTTATCATTTCTTGCAAGAAATGCCTCTTTTGCTTCGGGTGTAAAACTAGAACGCACCAAATAGTCGGTTAACATGGTTGCATTAATGCTATTCGAAGCTATCGAACCATTTGCACTCAAGACGAAAGAGTTTGGTGTCCAAGTATCATCAAAATTATTGCCTAGAAACACAAACGAATCCTGTTGGGCGAAGGTAACTTGAGAATAAAAAATAAAGAATAGAAGTAAAGTCTTATAACTTACTTTCATAGGTGATTTCGGTAATTAATTTTAGGTCAATATCGTAGTCGTCGTAGATCCTAAATCGAGCAGCATCTTCAGTGTCGAACATGGTTTTAATTCGAACATATGCAGCGTCTCTAAGGATTTGCATTTTCGCTGGATCAATTACAGTGCTAATTTCACTCTCCATCTTTTCAGTGACCTTACCAGCCAGTGGATCTTCTTCTGCAGCCTCAATTAGATTGCTTCCAGCTGTAAACAGCGTCAACAAAAGGTTTTCATTCTCATCTAAGAACTCGAGCTCAACTGTTGCACTAATTGGAAAACCATTTTTTGCATCAATTGTAATTGTCGCCTCTTTAACTTGATCAAGTTCTTCATTTTTGAACAGATCAATCGGCTCTTTAGTTACGAGAGTCAACTTGTCTAAGCCAATAGCGATTGGAATATTTAAGGTGAATTTTGCCGTGACAGAACTGTGGTCAAAAGCAAAATCACTTTGGTTTACCGTGCCATTTGGGCGAATAGTAGCAGACATATCGGGTTTTATCTCATCCGGTAAATTCTCCAAAAATTGCTTCAGATTAGAATTCGATTTGTCAAGTACAATGCTTACTGTGTCTGGAATAAACTCTGTATTGTTTATTGCCTTATTCAAGAATATTGGGTTTGAAATCTCAGGACTTATCAAGCCCACATTACGCTGAGCTCTATTGTTTGAACCAACGATTGAATTTATGTTAATCAACGCTTCAATGCCAAAAGAATTTTCAATGTCAATTTCAAAGGTTGCATCTTCAAGGCTCACTTCACCACCAACTCGTTTAAAGAAATCAAGACCAATTGTATCTGCAACGTTAAATTGATGCAATCCGGGATCCCCGGTAACCAAATGCGGTTTGATATCAACTAATCCGAACTCAATTTTAATCTTATCATCTAATGAAAGCGTTCGTTCTATACCGGAATATTCAATTCGAGCAATAAGTACGTTGTAAATATGATTAAAGAGTGGGTGACTGTAGTTGTCTTCGCCTTTAAGAATGATGTCAAATCCATCAATCGGGAATCGCTCTTCAACAATAACTTTATCTCCTGGAGGTGCAGGCGGGATTGTCCATTCTTTTTGGATAAACCCAGGTTCACCTTGTTTTGAGCTATTAGGAACGCTATAATCAAGAATAATAGCTTCCTCAATGGTCGACTCTACTTTCATAAGGATGTCTCCTTCTTTTACAATTATTCGAGTCAATTCAGCACCGCCGAAATTGTAAAGCGTTTCATCTTCTTTTGTGATGAGGTTTTGCGCAGGGAAGATAGCCGTGGCTACCTGTGGCTTTAGTCCTCTTACAGAAAACTTGGTTCTTAAACCCTTATGTGCTTCTATCAAAACCGGACCTGGACTGGCCAAAGTTTTAATGCGCGTAACATTCATTTCCATTACACCATCTACAGTTTTGCCAGCAAGTGAGTGGGTTTGGGTATCGCTACCAAATGCAGGTAGATTGTTAATTACGCCGCTAAGTATTACACTTTTATCGTCGTTATTAAGTAACTCAAACTCGATGATTTCTGCTTCAACTGGAAGGTCATTATGAACTTCAATATCAATGAATCCTTCGTTAAACGTTGCCGTAGTAAAAAACTCTTCAGTAACATCAATTACAGTTCCGTTACTTGAATTAATGTCTTGGGCAGGTAAGGTTGTGGTTTGTCCATTCAACAACAAACTGGCAGGGTACATTTCTGCAAGCGTAAGTGTGTCGGTAAACTCTCGATCTTCAAGAACTAGACTGCTAAGGGTTACTTCAATGGTTTCAACTCTATCTGGAACAACAAGTACATCTTCTAAGCTACTAATACCATATTCTTCTTGCAAAACGAAGTTTGCCGTTTTATCGGCATTGATCTGCAAGCTCGAATCGGGTATAAGATTGCCGAGATTTAGATTGGTCTTTACCACTGGGGTAAGCCACTGACTGTCGGTTCTGAACTTCTCTTTTTTACATCCGATAAGTACAATAGTCAGTAGTAGTATGATCGCAAATTGCTTTTTCATCCTAATACAAATTAAGCCTTGAGAATTTACAAATTGTTAAGTTTGTTTTGAATATTGCACTAAAATGTCATCACACCACTTTGTAAAAGAAGGCCAGGAGCCACCTTTGATCATAGCAAACGGAGAAATGTGCTCGTACACACTTTTAACTCAATTGCTTGAATGGTGTCCGATTATAGTCGTGCTCGACGGAGCTTTTGAACGTGTTCGATCATTACAAATCAAGCCCGATGTTGTTATTGGAGATTTTGATTCAATAACCGAAATACCAGACTTGCCAAATGTTGAATTTATTAAAGTTGATGACCAAGAAACCACCGATTTAGAAAAGGGTTTAAACTACTTAATCGAGCGTGGATTTGAAAACGTAAATGTGGTATGGGCAACTGGAAAAAGACTCGATCATACGGTTAACAACTTTGCTACTCTGGCCAAATACAAGCATGTTAAGGTAGTGCTATATGATGACCATTCAAAGGCCTTTGTGCTACCCAAACATTTCACCAAGGTATATCCAGAAAATACTGCTCTTTCTCTATTCCCTATAGGAGAAGTGGATGGCATTTACACCGAAAACTTAAAGTACAACCTCAATCAAGAATCCCTTAAACTTGGTGAAAGAAGTGGCTCTAATAATAGTACAGGTTCAGAGTCCAATACTGTGATCAACCACGAGAATGGAGTACTGATTCTGGTTGAAAGCAGAGACTAATTAACGAGAGTAGTTAGGAGCCTCTTTTGTAATGGTTACATCGTGAGGGTGACTTTCACGCATACCAGAGTTAGTAATTCGGGTGAATGAAGCTGTTTGTAGCTGTTCAATACTCGAAGAACCGGTATATCCCATCCCTGCACGTAAACCTCCAATGTATTGGTAAACAACTTCAGCAAGCCTTCCTTTATAAGCTACCGTACCCACAATACCTTCTGGAACCAATTTGCCTATTTCTTCTTCAGCATCTTGGAAATAACGATCCTTAGAACCTTTTTTCATGGCTTCAATTGAGCCCATACCTCGATAAGATTTAACCTTTCTTCCTTCGTAGAAAGAAACATCGCCAGGACTTTCTTCAGTTCCAGCAAATAGGCTACCTGCCATAATTGTATCGGCACCAGCTACAATAGCTTTAACCAAATCACCGCTGTAACGAATACCTCCATCTGCAATAACCGGAACACCTGTTCCTTTTAGTGCTTCTGCACATTCAACGATTGCACTTAGTTGAGGTACTCCAATTCCTGCAATAATTCGCGTAGTACAAATTGAACCTGGCCCTACTCCTACTTTAACAGCATCTGCTCCATTGTCAGCTAAGTATTTTGCAGCTGCTCCAGTTGCAACATTTCCTACTATGATTTGAAGGTCTGGAAATTTTGCCTTTACTTTCTTTAGTTCGTCAACAACACCTTTCGAGTGACCATGAGCGGTGTCGATTGCAATAACGTCTACATCTTCTTCAACCAATCGAGTAACACGTTCAAGGGTATCGGCTGTAACTCCAACTGCTGCTCCAACCATTAGTCTTCCAAATTCATCTTTACATGCATTTGGATGGTGACTAACCTTTTGAATATCTTTAAAAGTAATTAGGCCCAAAAGCTTATTGTCATCATCAACAACAGGAAGTTTCTCAATTTTATGTTTCTGTAAAATTGCTTCTGCTTCTTTAAGATCAGTACCTTCTGATGCCGTAATGAGGTTGGTTGAAGTCATTACTTCTCCAATTGAAGTTTTCATGTCAACCTGAAAACGAAGATCTCTGTTCGTAATAATACCTATTAACGTTTCATTTCCGTCAGTAATAGGAATTCCTCCAATTCTATTCTCTTTCATCACATTGAGTGCATCTTGAATGGTGTTATCCTTCTTTAACGTAATAGGATCTTTAATCATTCCGCTCTCAGAACGCTTTACTTTTTTAACATGCATCGCTTGATCTTCAATGCTCATGTTTTTATGAACAATACCGATTCCTCCTTCTCGTGCAATTGCAATTGCAAGATTGGCTTCTGTAACGGTGTCCATAGCAGCACTTACGATAGGAATGTTGATAGAAAGGTTCTTGGTTAACTTGGTTTTAGTAGTGGTTTCACGTGGTAAGACCTCAGAATATCGTGGCAATACCAAGACATCATCAAATGTTAAACCGAGATAAGAAACTTTGGAATTTGTGTTTTGACTCATTGCAAATAAACAGATATAGTTATTTGCCGCACAAAGGTACGACTATATCAAGTGCTTACCTAATTTTTTAATCATTTGATTGAAAAAAGACAATAAAACATACCTGCTTGGCATTTTATTTGCGTTAAGTACTGCAGAAATGGTACTTCCATAAAGTGGAGGTATATTCGCTACATAAAATTTGAAACATCTCATTTCCATAATACTAGTCTTCGTTTCGCTGACTTCATTAGGTCAAAACACTGACGAAAAACTTGCTGCCCAGTTTTATGAAGATGGCGATTTTGAAAAGGCGGGAGAACTGTACAAAAAGCTTCATAAGCGATCGCCTTCATCCATGTACATCTATGAGAATTATCTAAAATGTCTTATAGCACTTAACGAAGAAAGTGATGCTGAAAAACTCGTTCAAAAGCAAATAAAACGCTTTCCACATAAGTTGTATTACGCAGTTGATCTCGGATTTGTATATCAACAGTTCAGCAAAGACGAAGAAGCACAAACCTATTTCGATAAGATAATAGATAAACATACGCGTGATCAATCGCAGGTCAATTTGTTAGCACAAGCTTTTATACGTCGTAACCTAAACGATTATGCTGTTCGTACGTTTGAGCAAGGAGCAAGCAAGCATGGCTTCATGACATTCTCTTCTCAGTTGTTGAGTTTGTATCGAATGTCTAAAAACAATAAAGACCTTACCGATTTAGCTCTAGAAGTCTTGCACAAAGACGAAAGAAAGTTTGAAGAAGTAATGCGTAAACTGGATGTTGTTTACGAAAACAAAAAAAGTGCGGCCTATTTACAAGAGAGAACCTTATTCTATATCCAAAAAAATCCAAGCAAGGTTGTGTTTGAGGAGTTATTACTTGAAATATTTCTTCTACAGAAAAAGTATAACGCTGCACTGCGACAAGTAATTTCGATTGATAGAAGAAATAAGGAACAAGGGGTTCGTGTGATGAATCTTGCAGAAATCTGCATTCAAAATCAGGCTTACGACGCAGCTGCCAAAGGCTATAAATATGTCAAAGAATTAGAATCGAGTTTAGCAACTCCGCTTGAAGCAGAAATAGGCATGATCAATGCCTTGTATCTCAAGGTTACAAGCTCATTTAAACCTGAGCAAACCGAAGTTACTGAACTAATTGGTACAGTTGAGAATTTCATTGAGTTAAATGGTTCAAATTACCAAACGGCACCCAGCATGTACCGATTAGCCGAGCTCTATATTTACTACGGTGATCGTGTTTCGGACGGAATTAAGATTCTTGAAGAGCTGGTGCAAATTAGACGCGTGAATCATAGCTTTATTGCTCAAGCAAAAATTTTGTTAGGCGATGCATACCTCATTAAAAATGAAATTTGGGATGCAAAATTAATGTATGGCCAGGTAGACAAAGACTTTAAAGAAGAAGCTTTAGGCCAGGAAGCCAAGTTTAAAAGTGCGCAACTTTCGTATTACACCGGAGATTTCGATTGGGCAAATAATCAACTTGACGTTTTAAAAACTGCTACCTCTCAGCTGATTAGTAATAATGCAATTGAGTTGTCGCTTCTGATACAAGACAATATTGGGTTAGACTCTACTTATGAAGCTATGGAAGAGTATGCTCAGGCAGAATTTTATTTGGTTCAAAATCGAATAGACAAATGCACCGAAATCTTAACGATGCTGCCATTTAAATACCCCAACCATTCGCTCAATGATGAGATTTATTACTTAAAAGCAAAAGTTGAAGAAAAACAAGGTAACTACTTAGCTGCAAACGAGTTATATAGCAAGATATATGACAAGTTTGGGAATGATATTCTGGCTGACAATGCACTGTATCGTGCGGCTAATATTCACCTACATATACTTGACCAACCTCAAGAAGCACTTGACCTTTTTGAGAGAATCTTGTTGGAATACAGCTCAAGTCTTTATGCTGTAGAATCACGTAAGTTATATTACGGAATTAAGGAAGGAAAATCAAAAGAAGAGCTTTTCTTTGAAGGTTTATAGCCTTAATGTCTCGTCAACACACAACAAAACTTTTAATCATTCTGGTTTCTTTTGGAGTTTTAAGTGTGCCCTTATGGCTTAAGGTAGACTCTCTTCCATTGAGAATTTGGGATGAGGCCCGAAATGCCGTTAACGCGGTTGAAATGTACGAGTCTGGCAACTACCTTATTCGAACATTTGACTATGAGCCTGAGACTTATAACCTTAAACCTCCCCTACTCACTTGGTTGCAAGTAATTGGCATACATTTCTTTGGTTATACCGAGCTAGCCATTCGACTTCCATCAGTACTTGCATCACTGGGTTCGATGCTCTTTATATTTCTAATTGTTTATCGATCAACAAGAAATCTTGCCTTTGGTTTATTGGGTGCTGCAATTGCTGTTACCAGCTTCGGTTTTTATGGTCGTCATGTAGGTCGGTTTGGGGATCATGATGCTTTGTTAGTATTGTTTTGTACTTGGCTCATATATCTTTTTCTCGAGTACTTAAAAGATCCCAAATCAACGCGATTATACGGAATAGCTCTGGTCACTTGTGCGGGCATATTGACTAAAAGTATCGCCATTATGGTCTTGTTTCCTGGTTTGTTGGCTTGCTTGATACTTAGTGGTCATTTGAAGACTACGCTCACCAATAAGCATTTTTACTTGGCCCTACTCGCTGGTCTTTTCCCATTGGTGGTATATTACGGTTTAAGAGAAGTTCAACAACCTGGATATTTGTCTTTAGTTTGGAATGACGAGCTGTTCCCCCGATACATTAATAAAAGTGATAATCTTCAATTTAGAGATGAAGGATTTTGGTATTACTTCAACCTAATTCGAACTGAGCAGTTTAGGTTTTGGGTTTACTTATTGCCTGCTTTGATATTTCCTTTAGTCTTCAAAACAACTATTCGCAAGACGTACTTGAATTTGCTATTAATTGGTGGGTTTTTTATGGTTATTATATCTCTAGGGACTAAGAATTTTTGGTACGATGCACCGATATTTCCAATTCTTGCAAGCCTCCTTTCCATATCTCTTTTTGTAGTTTTTAACCAAGTAACTAAAAACATAGTGATTCAAGCGATAGCGGTGTTAGGGTTAGCATACTACCCCTATTCAAAAGCCCATCAATGGTCAGTTCTCCCAACAGAAAGATACTATGAATGGGAGGCTAATGGAATATCCTACTTTTTGAAAAACGACAGATTAAGAAATCAAATAACCCACAATACGCAAATTTTACTCGACTTAGATTATGGCCTTGAGCCTCATATCTTTTATGTTAGAAAATTGAAAAAAGAAACCGGTATTGATCTTGAGCGTGTGAGAATTTATAACATTCAATCTGGAGACACGCTTCTCATCACTTACAAATCCACTCAAGATACCCTAAGTACGAACTACCATTTGCATACCATTGACAGTCTAAATGAGAACACTAAATTGATTCACATCGAAAGAAAAACGCCTTAAAAAATGACTTCAATATTTGAATTAAGATAGATTTCTTGCAGCTTTGTTAAATGTCATCAGGATTGAAGAAGCACTTCATAGCTTTTTTGCTATTAATAGTTGGGGCTAGCATTTATAGCTCAACTCAACCTTATCCTTTGATATTTGACTCTATTGAGTATCAGTTTGCAGCTCAAAATTTCTACGAGCATAACGTACTCTATAGCGGTGATTTAATGCAAGAAGTCGATTATCGGTTATATAGTAAACGCACCCCTGGATATCCTATTTTTCAAATTTACAATTGGAATCTTTCGTGGCTTGTCATCCTAGCCCAAAGTCTTCTTCTTGTACTATGTTTTTTTGCAGGACTAGATGTACTTAAATCGTTGAAATCCAACACCTTATCGTATAAAATATATTCCTGGCTGATGCTATTATCGCCTGTGCTAATTATTCATAGTCAACTTATTCTGGCCGACTTGGTTTTGATGACTTCGGTAACCGTATTGATCAGTATTTTAATTACATCAAAGCTTGACTTAAGGACACGCTGCCTTTTGCTTTCGCTTCTGATGATAATCGCTGTTTTAGTCAAACCTGTGATGATGCCCGCTTTAGCGTTTTTTGTGATTGCGTTTGTATATGTTCTGATTAGGCATAAACGGTTTATCCCCTCCTTGCTAGCACCAATCGTAGTTGTTATTGGGGTGTCACTTCTTAACAAGAATTTTTCTGGAGTTTCAGAATACAGCAGTATAAGCACAATAAACATTGCTCAATACAATGCTAAGCTTACAATTGCCAACGCTTATGGATTTGATTCAGCTCAGGCATTCACCTCTTCAAATATTTATCAAATTCCAAGAGATGATCAGCAATACAAAATGTACAAGAACAACTTACAAGAAGCTGGCAAATCTGCCATAATAGAAAATCTCGGTGCCTACCTTAAAGTTCACATTATTGGGTCGGTAAAGATGATATTAGATCCTGGTCGTTATGAGCTCTATACCTATTCCGGAGCTCCAACAGCTGAACGTAGTCTAACTGAGTTACTCTATGCCCGTCAGTGGAATGAACTTGCTAATGCCATGTGGTCGAAGCCAGTGTTAAGCATTCTATTTGTTTTGTTGTTGATTATCAACATCTTGAAGGTTATAGGAGGACTATTTATCTTTAAAAATATCACCAAGAATCATTGGATAATAATAGCTACATGCATCTACTTTGTAGGCATAACAGGACCTATTGGTGCCGCACGGTTCTTTATACCTTGCCTAATACTGTTCTCAATACTCTCAGCTGAGGGTTGGAGTCGACTTTTAAATACTTTCCAAAAAAGTTCGAAAGGCTAACACATTTTCACCATATTTTTCTTGAGTTTTAGCCTTTAAAGCAGCTGCATGGTTGTTTTGATAGGTTTCAAAATCTTCCCAAGAATTCAGCCTGTATTGAATGGCAAATGAGTTATGCGTTGGAGCATTAGGAGATTCTAGAACTTTAAACATGGTGTAATCAACAAACAGATTTGTTTGCATCACTTCAGGAATATGCTCTTCTTTTAACCATTGAATTACCTCTTTTTCGAGGTCTGGGCGAATACTTAATGTGACGTTGTATATGATCATGATCTTGGGTGAAATTGTTCTATTACAGTTTTAAGATAGCTTCGGTCTAAATGTGTATAAATTTCGGTTGTTGTTATGCTTTCGTGGCCGAGCATTTGTTGCACAGCACGTAAGTCCGCCCCCGCCTCAATTAGCACAGTGGCAAATGAATGCCTTAGTGTGTGTGGGCTTATGTTTTTGGTTATTTGTGCTTTTGCAGCCAAGTCTTTAATAAGCTTGAATACGGATATTCTACTTAGTTTTTTACCTTGTTGATTGAGTATGAGGTAAGGCGAATTGAATTTGTCAAATTCATCACGGTATCCTCTCAGGTAGTAATTGATCTGACGAATAGTTTTTGCCCCAATGGGTACAAGTCGTTCTTTGTTTCCTTTTCCTAAAACTTTAATGAATCCATCTTCTAGGTATAAGTCGTTCATTTTCAGCTCAATTAACTCAGAAACCCGCAAACCTGATCCATACATTAGCATAATTATAGCCTTGCTCCTCTCCCCTGCTTTTTTTGAAAAATCTATTTGCTCAAGCATAGCCGTGATTTCTTCATGGCTTAAAACTTCGGGAAGATGTTTCGCTAACTTTGGTGTATCGATAGTTTGTAGCGGACTAGTATTTACCTGGTTTTCTGAAAGAAGGTACTTATAAAATGACTTGAGTCCTGAAATTATTCGAGCCATTGACCGGGTAGACAAACCCACCTGCTCCAAAAATTCTAGAAATCCTACAACTTGTTGATGATCAACCGCTAATAGCGATTTATTCTCGATATAGTTTTGAAGTTTTTGAAGGTCAGAACGATATGCGGAAATCGTGTTTTCGCTAAGCGATCGCTCTAAACTGAGATGTGCTATAAAATCCTCGACGAGGTGCTTGTTTGCTACTTCAGTTTTATTTCCAGACATTGAAGAACCTCTTTACTAGCAGCATCATTATAGTTCAAAAATACTGCAACGCTGGCTTCATCATGATTAACATAATCTGGTACAACCACTTGCCACAGTTTCTCAACTACAACACCTCTATCAGGCTGCATACCTGTTGAAGGAACTAAAGGTTCTCCATTGTACGGTGTGTACATTTGACGAAAGACATGTTCGTGAACGTAGTTAGCATCTTCACTATTATCTGGCTGTTTCTGCGTGGCTGTGATATGATCTTCTAGAAGAGCAATTGTAACAAAAGGAGTAAAATCAGGTTCTTTTGTGAAAATGAATTTAGCCCCTACATCGTATGTTGAATCGTCTACTTTGGTAGATGTGAGTTCGATATTGACTAATGCTGCTTCGTTGTAAATTTCAATAGCACCGTTTAACCAGAGGTTGTAATTGTAGTTAAGGTTCGGTTGGCCTGAAAACTGTCTTCTATTTACTCCTCCAGCTGGTAGTTGGTTTGCAAAATCGTAGATATTCGCACCGATTAATTGTGCGTCTTTTTTTCTTAGGTCTTCATCTCCTGAATAAGGGAAAGTCAAGTTGTTTGGGTCTGTAGGATATAACCCCAAAACAACTACCCTGTTACCAAAGGTATCTTTCACTTGCTTAGCTGATGCGGCTGCTGTTGGGCAGTTTGAACATCTCACTCCTGTAAGGTCTTCTATTAAAATGTTTTTTAGGTCAGGACTAGGAATACTTGCTTCGGGAAGCTGATAAACTGTGTCTTTAAGAATAGCTGCACTGTTCCCTCCAAAGTTTACAGGAGGAAGAGTCTCAATACACCCAACAATTGTAAAGAGTGTAAATGCAAAGAGTGCTAGTTTTTTCAACATGGTTCAAAAATACGATGTTATTTATTTTTTAGTTCTAAGATAGACTTCTAAGGTCTTTACTTCCTTTTCTTTGAGTTCTCTCCATTGCCCTTTTTTAAGTCCCCTTTTGTCGAAGTTATGAAAGCGTACGCGATCCAGCTTAATAACCTGGTTTCCAAGCGCTTCGAAGGTGCGTCGAATAATCCTATTCTTGCCTGAATGTATCTCTATTCCGTATCTAAATTCATTATCTTCCATTAACTCAACCACCTTGTCGAATTTGCTAATTCCGTCGTCCAACTGAATTCCACTTGCAAGTTGATCTAACTCTTCTTGACTCAACCGTTTAGACACCTTGGCTTTGTATATCTTTTTTACCTTTTTAGAGGGGTGCAGGAGATTTTGGGTCAAAGTTCCGTCATTTGTAAGTAGCAACACTCCGGTGGTATTTCTATCTAATCTACCAACCGGGTATAGATGCTTTAAACGCTCTGGCAAGATATCGATTACGGTCTTACGATCATTCTCATCTTTTCGTGTACAAATTGTTCCACGAGGTTTATTCATCAACACATAAACCTTCTCTCCGCTTGATATTACGTTGTTGTCTACCAACACCTTATCGGAACTGCTCACCCGTACACCAAGAGATTTAACAACCTTACCATTCACCTTTACTCGGCCTTCCTCGATTAACTTATCGGCGGCTCTCCGGCTGCAAATTCCGGCATTCGAAATGTACTTATTCAGTCTGATATCTTGTACACTTCCTGCATCTTCTCTTGACATATCGAACTTCTTTCCTTTCATTCTTCGATGATTATTGCAATTTTTGCAAAGTAAATACGTTATAACAGACAATCCTTACCCAATTGAGATATCTCAGTTTTATATTCATTTTTTGGACTACTACACTTTTTGCAGTAGACAGTGCACCGCGTTTGTTACGTAGCTGCATCAATTTTAATGATAGTGTGGTAACCATTTCGTGGCAAGCACCCACAGATGCATGTGGATCTTTCACTCATTATTCGCTATACGAAAATGTAAATGGAGGAACATTTAGCAGGATTGCAGTTATTCCAAATATTGCAATTACAGAATATCCGCATAAGCTCCCAGATCTAAACACTACTCGATCGTACTACATCACTGTGCATACACTCTGTGATATGCTCGACAGTGCAACATCTCAAACCATAGCCATTGACGTAACTTATCCTGACCCTCAGGAGTTGGACTCACTCAGTTATGATTTAGCAACTCAAAACATTATAGCAGGCTGGTCTCCGAACACAAGTACAGATACCAAGGGCTACGAGATTTACGACTACAGCTCAGGGAACGGAGATTCCATAGGATTCACTACAGGAACAAATTTTACGGTAACAACAGACCCTTTGAATGTATTTCCTGTTGTAATGGCTGCACTTGACAGCTGTAATCTTTCTACTGTATTATCTACACCGCATCGAGCTATGCGCTTAACAGAACGCCTAGATACCTGTGACAGGCGAATAAGAATAAACTGGAGCCGTTATCAAGGTTGGCAAGCCGTTGATAGTCAACACATTATGATGTCTGTCAACCATGGGCCATATACCAGATTTAGAACGATAGGAGGAGCTACAACAAGCTATGAAATTGGCGGCATTACTTTAGGAGACACCATTTGTCTGTACATAAGAGCATATGCTCCAGGTGGAACAATCACTAGTAGTTCAAACATTGCTTGTGTTGAAACAAGAGCATTTGAAGTGCCATCATATATCTATCTGTCTCAAGTAACAGTTGTAAACGACCACGACGTTCATTTGGAATGGGAAGTGGATAATGCAACAGACATGAAAGTTTTCTACGGACATCGATCAGACAACAATTCAATCTATGTTTCTCGTTTCAATGTTAAGGTAGTAGACGAAAACATTATTCAGTATACTGGTTTTAATCCTACTGTTAATGTTCATGAAGACCACCACGTTTACAAGATATCGGTCGAGAACGTTTGTGGAGATTCAATAATGGAGTCAAACGAAGCAACTACCATAAGGTTGGCATTTGGAGATGAATATGCCAAAAACCACAACCATTATAGAGGCTTCGACGGCGGAGTTCAGAAATACGAACTGCAAAAACAACTGCGTAGTAGTTTCACGTGGAACACTATTCGAACACAAGATACTCCTTTCAACAACATTGACTTCTCAGATTCATCCGGCTGCTATCGAGTACTAGCCACTGAAAACATGAATACTTTTGGTTATTTCAAAACATCTTTGTCAAATACAGAATGTATTCTAGCACCTTTAACCTATTACATGCCAAATGCAATTAACCGTACAACAGAGAACAACAGGTTCATTATTTACGGTGAAGGAATAGACCACTCTCGATCTTTCTATATGATTTACAACCGATGGGGAGAAATGCTCGCTAACCAGAAAACCAACGAACCCTGGTATGGCGATTACAATGGAGAACCCGTGCCAAATGGAATGTACATGTATGTAGCACATATTTATGGTGTGCTTGGTGAAAAGAGAATGGTCAAAGACTATATCTATGTCTTCAAATAATATTCAAACGCTTTATCAATCTTCCTACCCAGAAATAGAGAGCTTAATTAGTACACAAGCTTTAGCAAACATTTTCACCGATCTTAATCTGAACAAAGCAGTATGTTTTGTGTTTATGTCAGACGAAGAGCTTCTTCAAGTCAACATCCAATCGCTTAATCACGATTACTACACCGACGTAATAACATTTGACTTTAGCGATGATCCCGACATGGAAGCTAGTGAGGTTCTAATAAGTGTAGACCGAATAAAAGAAAATGCAGAAGACGTAGGGGCAACCTTATATACCGAACTTCATCGCATCTGCATTCATGGAATGCTACACTTAGCAGGACACACCGATGATACAACCGAGAAAAGAAACAAAATGTCAGAGCTTGAAAATCACTATTTAGCTTTGCACTGTTCCACGTGAAAACAGTGAATACATATGATGTTATAGTAGTTGGTGCTGGTCATGCAGGATGTGAGGCCGCCAACATTGCCGCAACCATGGGCTCTAAGGTATTACTCATTACCATGAACATGGAAACCATAGCCAAGATGTCGTGCAACCCAGCGATGGGAGGTGTGGCTAAAGGTCAGATAGTGAGAGAGATAGATTCTCTTGGTGGACTGTCTGGAATCGTTGCTGATTACAGTATGATGCAGTTTAGGATGCTCAACACATCTAAAGGCCCTGCTATGTGGAGTCCACGTACACAAAATGATCGTACCATGTTCTCATTGAAATGGAGAGAACTTCTCGAACAAAATATCAACGTTGATTTCGTACAAGACTCTGTTAATCAAATGATTATATCTCAAAACAGGGTAGAAGGTGTCGAAACAACAGCAGGAAACAAATACTACGCCAAATCAGTCGTTTTAACCAGTGGAACCTTTATGAATGGAATCATTCACATCGGACGGAAACAAATGACTGGAGGAAGAATGGGAGATAGGGCTTCATACGGTATTACCGAGCAACTTAACTCTCTGGGTTTTGAGAGCGGAAGAATGAAAACAGGAACACCTCCTAGAGTGGATGGCAGAAGCATTAATTATGATGTAATGCAAGAACAGAAGGGAGACGAAAATCCACGATGTTTTTCATTCAGAGAACCTACAGAAATTAAGCGTCAACACAGCTGTCATATTACGTATACCAATCCAGAAGTTCACGATATTCTACGAGATAACTTAGCTGAATCTCCATTATATAACGGTACTATTCAATCAATAGGTCCGCGATACTGCCCTTCAATTGAAGACAAAATAAACCGTTTTGCAGAACGTGATCGTCATCAAATTTTTGTTGAACCTGAAGGATGGAACACGGTCGAAACCTATATTAATGGATTTAGTTCTTCTCTTCCTCAAGATGTACAGTACGAAGCATTACGCAAAATTCCTGGGTTCGAGCAAGCTAAAATATTTCGACCTGGTTATGCCATTGAATACGACTTTTTCTTTCCAACTCAACTTAAGCTGTCATTAGAAACTAAAGGGATTAAAAATCTGTTTTTCGCAGGTCAAATTAACGGTACCACTGGGTACGAAGAAGCTGCCTGTCAAGGACTTATGGCTGGAATTAACGCTCATCTTTCGATTAACAACAAAGATCCTTTTGTGTTAGGCAGAGGTGAAGCATATATTGGGGTTTTGATTGACGATCTTGTAAATAAGGGTACAAAAGAACCGTACAGAATGTTCACGAGCAGAGCCGAGTACAGAATTCTGTTAAGACAAGATAATGCAGACTTACGTTTAATGCCTAAGGCTCATGAACTTGGAACTATATCTACTGAAGAATTTGATAAGCTTGAATCAAAACGAAGCAATATCAATCAAGCCATTAAAACAATTCGAAAATCTACCGTAACTCCAAAACAAGCAAACCCTATATTGAACAAGTACAATACATCTGAAATTCCTCAGAATTATCTACTTGACAAAATACTTGCTCGGCCACAACTAAAGTATCCTCAACTACTAGAAATAGAGTCTGTAAATTCTCTAATTGGTCATTACGCTGAAGATGAATTACAACAAGCTGAAATAGAGATTAAATACCAAGGCTATATTAAAAACGAACAAGAAAACGTAGCCAAACTTACTCGTTTAGAACATATTAAAATTCCTAACGATTTTGATTTTAACCAGGTAAGTTCACTTTCTGCAGAGTCTAGAGACAAGCTTTCTGAAATAAAACCGGAAAGTATTGGACAAGCGTCCAGAATAAGCGGTGTAAGTCCAGCCGATATTTCAGTATTATTAATACATTTCGGCCGTTAATGAGGTATATCTTAATTCTATTGATTATTTCTGGATGTGCATCCATTAAACCACTGGAAGGTGGAGATGAAGATGTTACTCCTCCGAAAGTGCTAAGCGTAAAGCCAGATAGTGCTTCATTAAATGCATCAAGCCAAAGCATTGTTTTCACCTTTGACGAGTATATTAAGACAAATAATGCTAGTCAATTACTGCTCATTTCACCAGCTCAAAAAAAGAATCCTGATATATCGATTAAAGGCAAGCAACTCACTATAAAACTAGAAGATACGCTAAAAGCCAACACCACCTATACCATTCAATTTAATGGTGCGATTGCCGACAATAACGAAGGAAATCCCCTAGAATCTTATAGATACATATTTTCTACAGGTGATTATATCGACTCTCTTAAATATTCTGGCTATGTAACTCAATTGCCGTCTGGTGAAATTTGCGAAGATTGTAATGTTCATTTATACGAGTCTCACAATGACAGTGTGGTAATGTTTGATAAGCCGGACTACCTTGCAAAAACAGACAAGACTGGAAACTTCTATTTCACAAACCTTCCAAATGCTGATTTTAAAGTATATGTGATAAAAGATGATAATAAAAATCTTACACTCGATGATCAGGAACTAATTTCACTGCCGAACACTCGATTGACAACATTAAGTAATCGCGACACATTTACTGTATTTCCATATAGTATAAAGAAAGAAAACAAACCGAAGTTAGTAATTGGATCTACACCGGGAGTTTATCAGTTTACATTTGAACAACCCATCGATACTGCTCAACTTCAAGTATTCTTTAATAATGAAGCAATGCAGTATACAACATCATTTCAATTCGATACCATCACGCTTCTAAACTCAAATAGGGTAGATAGTGTGTTACTAGAAATTAAGCAAGATAGTACCTCTTACGATTTTGAATTGACACCTAAATATTCACAATCAGTTGATTATAAAATAAAAACAAAAGGAAAAACTACTTATATAACTTCAGGTAATTGGATTAGGATTGTTGATTCTTCAAAACTTAGAATAGAACAAGACAGTAGTTTAGTCAATTTTAAAGTTGTAGCGTTTGATAGCTTTAACATCGTCTTAAATACGGCTGTAGACCTCACCAAGCCAATTCTATATACGGTTGATAGTGGCTTTATTATTGACCCATTTGGCAATACAACACGATTCGATAGTGTGAGTTACATACCAGTAGGAGATGAAAATCCCAGTTTAAATCTTACCGTCAATATTCCAGATTCAACGCGCTATATTGTACAATTAAAGCAAGGTCAAACCATAATCAGTCAGCGTGCTATAACCCTGTCTCAAACTATAAAGTATAACGATGTACAACCTGGTAGTTACCGAGTAAGTTTAATAAAAGACGATAACAACAATAACAACTGGGACACCGGAAATCCATTTCTAAATAACAATGCTGAACACATTATTAATTCTGAACAGTTTGAAATGCGTGTAAACTGGGATAAAGAATTAACTATTAATGACTTATAGCGTTATTCACAGCGTTAATAACATGGTATGTGAATTTTAGCATAAAACTTCCTAAATAATCCAATTTTAGAATTTACTCACTTTATGGAGATATAATGAACTCCTAATTCACAATAATGGGTTATGAAATTAACATCAGATCTATCCACATTATCCTGTTAAATTACGAATGAACATATTAACTAAGCATTGTTAATAATCTGATTTTAAATTATTTAAATAACACTTTAATGTTAACCAATTGTTGGCATTCATATTTCCTAATTTAATTTACCCCATATCCACGCAGTACTATATTAATTACTATTATATTTTTTTAATCTTTTTTATTTTTAATAAAGGGTGAATAAGCTCTTTATCTTTTATCTCGGTTGTGTTTCTTTGCAGTGTAAATGAAAGAGAGAATAGAACAATTAATTCAAGATGCTGAACAATTTGCTGTTAACTCAAAAGAGACGCTAGAAGAGTTCAGGTTAAAATTTCTAGTCAAAAAAGGATTAGTGAATGAATTGTTTCAAGAGTTCAAGTCATTAAGTTCTGATGACAAAAAACTATTCGGTAAAGATTTGAATATTGCTAAGGGAAAAATCGAAGCGATGTTCAAGGGTTTTCAAAATGATATGAATGAAGGATCTGAAAATAGCGATTCAGTAAATTCAGATTTACCAGGATATTATAGTGAACTTGGATCTCGTCATCCAATCAATTTTGTAATTGAAGAAATGACTCAAATTTTTGAGCGATTGGGATTTTCAGTTTCTGTTGGACCTGAGGTTGAAGATGACTGGCATAATTTCTCTGCTTTAAATTTTCCACCCAATCATCCAGCTCGAGATATGCAAGATACCTTCTTTGTTGAAGATGAAATTGCTTTACGTACACATACCTCATCTGTGCAGGTTAGATTGATGGAAGAAGGAAAATTACCTATCAGAAGCATCATGCCAGGGCGTGTTTACAGAAACGAGGCGATTTCAGCCCGCTCAAACTGTTTTTTCCATCAAGTTGAGGGTTTATATATAGATAAGGGAGTTTCTTTCTCAGATCTAAAACAAACGCTATATAATTTTGTCCAAGAATTTTTTGGTCCCAATACTAAGGTCAGATTTAGAGCATCTTATTTCCCATTTACGGAACCAAGTGCAGAAATGGATATTTTCCTAGGTACGGAAACAGAATCTGATAAACGGTTAACTAAAGGAACAGGCTGGTTAGAAATTTTAGGTTGCGGTATGGTTGACCCGAATGTTTTAGAAAATTGTAAAATTGATACTAAGGAGTATAGTGGTTTTGCATTCGGATTAGGAGTTGACAGAATTGCCATGCTAAAATATGGCGTTAAAGATTTAAGAACCTTTTTTAATAACGATAAAAGATTTTTAGATCAGTTCGCAGGTCTTTAGTCTGTAGAGTCTATTCCCAAAACTTTTTTCATAGAGTCAAGACGCATCTGGTCTGATTCTATCATATCATTAACTTCTTGAATTTCTTCTTCTTGATTTTCCAAACTTTGTTCATCGTTTGATTCGTTTGACGAGCAAGCAACAAAAGTGAGTAAGAATAGGATGTAGGTGAGATACTTCATTATTTCAAAAATAAAAAAAGGGTGACCACTTTGGTCACCCTTTTTATTAATTCGTTTTAGAATTGTGCTTAGTGAGCAGCTTCTTCAGCAGCTTCTTCAACAGCCTCAGTTGCTTCTTCAGCAGCACCTTCGATAGCTTCAGTTGCTTCTTCAGCAGCTTCTTCCATAACCTCAGTTGCTTCTTCAGCAGCTTCTTCTAATAAACTTTCTTCAGCTTCTGCCTCAGCAGCTTCAACTTCTGTTGCTTCTGCAGATCCAGCTTCCTCAGTTTCAGCAGCGTTGTTGCAAGCAACAAATCCAAATACTGAAACGATAGCAAATAGAGCAATAATTTTTTTCATTTTGTTACGCGTATTTTTAATGTTAATTAATTTTAAAATGGCTGCGAATATAGAAAAAAGTGTTTAAAAAGCGTAATTATTTCTTTCTGAAGTACATACGTAATGGAATTCCACTAAAATTATAGCTTTCTCGAAGCTTATTTTCTAAGAATCGCTTATAGTTTTCTGCGACATATTGGGGCAAGTTACAGAAGAATGCAAAAGACGGACAAGCCGTAGGCAATTGCGTTACATATTTAATCTTAATGTATTTACCTTTTATAGAAGGAGGAGGAGTCTTTTCAATAATGGGTTGAAAGAAGTCGTTAAGCTTAGACGTAGAAATTTTTGTAGTCATTGATTTGTATACATCCATAATTACATCCAAGGCTTTGAGCACTCTCTTTTTGGTTAATGCTGATACAAACAATATTGGCACATCTGTAAAAGGTGCAATTTTTGATTTGATGAACTGTTCATACTCTTTAGCCGTCTTCGTATCTTTTTCAACAAGATCCCACTTGTTCACTATAATTACAATCCCTTTTCCGTTTCTTTGAGCCAGTCCAAAAAGATTAAGGTCTTGAGATTCTAACCCTCTGGTTGCATCAATAACCAAAGCAACGACATCAACATTTTCGATAGCCCGTAAGCTTCGCATTACAGAATAGAACTCGATGTCTTCACTAACCTTACTCTTTTTTCTAACTCCAGCAGTATCCACCAAATATAAATCGTGGTTGAATGCTTTATATCTCACAAATAAGGTGTCGCGGGTAGTACCCGGAATATCAGTAACGATGTTTCTTTCTTCACCTAAAAGGGTATTGCATAAGGTAGATTTTCCAGCATTTGGTCTTCCAACAAAAGCAATTTTTGGTATGCTATCTTCTAGTTCAACATCACCTTCTGGTAACAATGGAACAAGATCATCTAGTAATTCACCCGTACCACTTCCAGATAAAGAAGAGATCGGATAAATGGTATCAACTCCCATTGAATAATAAGAATTTGCCATAAACATTCGCTCATCGTTATCAGCTTTATTGGCCACCATCAAGTAAGGTTTTTTGCTTTTGCGAATAATCTGGGCAAATGCAAAATCAAGGTCGTTGGGATCAAGTGTTGCATCCACCATAAAAAGAAGCACATCTGCTTCATCCATAGCTTGCTCAACTTGTTCACGAATATGGGTTTCAAAAATATCGGTGCTGCTATCTACATAACCTCCGGTATCAATAACGGTAAATTCTTTTCCGTTCCAATCGCTTTTTCCGTAATGCCTATCTCGGGTTACTCCACTAACGTCATCAACGATGGCTTTTCGTTCACCGATCAAACGGTTGAACAAAGTTGATTTGCCTACGTTTGGTCTTCCTACTATTGCTACTATACCTGCCATTTTATTTTCTTAAATATCCGAAGTTTTTCAATTGTTGGTCATCCGTTCTCCAATCCTTTCTCACTTTAACTGTTAAGGATAGAAAAACTTTTTTATCTATAAATGCTTCAATTCTTTTTCGAGCCGCTATTCCCAGTTTCTTGATTGAAGCACCTCCTTTACCGAGTAGAATTGATTTTTGTGAATCGCGTTCAACATATATGGTCGCATAGATACGATCAATGTCTTTGTCTTCTTTATAGTCAGTTACCGTTACCTCCGAAGAATAAGGAACTTCTTTTTTGTATTGAGAAAGTATTTGTTCACGTACCATTTCGCTGACCAAAAACCGAACGTTTTCGTCGGTTAGAATTTCAGGGTCGTAGTAAGGTGGATGTTCACTGGCTAATCCAACTAACGCATCAACTAGAGCATCTACATTGAATTTTTCTTTGGCACTCATTGCGTAAACATGCTCTGTAGCTATAATGCTTTTTACTTCGTTGATTGTATCGTTAATTTTTTCCTGATCCTGTACCAAGTCAATCTTGTTTAAGGCAATAACTATTGGGCAGCTTACTTGCTCAAGTATTGGTTTAAACTGCTCTGCTTTTGGATACTGACCGTCTAATACAAGGAGCACAATATCAGCATCTTCTAGCGATTCGTTTACTGCACCCATCATAGCATCTTGAAGCTTGTAGGCTGCATCTTGAATTATTCCTGGGGTGTCGGAAAAAACCAGTTGATAGTTATCGTTATTCAATATTCCTTTGATGCGGTGTCGTGTAGTTTGAGCTTTGGGATTTGTGATGACCAAATTCTCTTCCAAAACAGCATTTAGAAATGTTGATTTACCAGCATTGGGCAATCCAAGTATCGTTATGAAGGCTGATTTAAACAAGGTGCAAAGATGCATCTTTAAATCCAATTGTATTCAATGACTTACGGCTGTTTCACAATTTTATCAAAAGGCACTTTTACCATGTAAATAGATTCGAGAGAATAGTGGCCAAAATCTTCAGTTACTTTGCCTCTCAACAAATAGCAGCCCTTGCCTCGAAAAGGGTACTGTTTGAGGGGTCTCGGAAAATGAACACTATCAAAGAATTGGCCGTCTAAATCCATGAAGGTTCCAAAGGCCATTTCTTGTTCTATTTTGCCTTTGGTTTTTGTTCTTTTGGTGTGCACGAGGTAGCCGATGATGGTAATGGTTTTATTGAGTAATTCAGGAAATTGTTTGTAGGTGATTTTGCTTTTGAGCATTTCAGGATCTACAAGGTCAAAAGCAGAGCATAGCGGAAAACCCAAGTATTCAATTTCGTCGTAGGCGTCTTCATAAGGGATTGCATCCAGTCTTGGAATGTGAACTTTCTTTGTGTTCTTCTTATCCTGAAACAGTTTAGGGTGAGCAAAACTTTGCTTGTTGTCGGCTAGCAGAAAGTGTGCCTTCCACAGCAAAAAACCTTTTGTTTTTTTGGTAAAGCGAAAGGTGTTAACCCGAATGAGAATAATGACCATTTCTAGGCTCACATTTACCCGTGAAATAAAATCATCTAAGCTTAAAAAAGTACCAAAGTAATCTCGCTCTTCTAGAATGGTTTTAATGGCAGAAGTTTCTAGTTCTTTTACATGTTGAAACCCGAGGTAGATGGTCTTGTCAAAAATGGTGGTAATCATGAGACTTCGATTGATACAAGGGGCTTCTATGGTTGCCCCTTTTAACCGAGCTTCTTGAATGTACTGTTCGGTATGATAGAATCCTCCAAAATTGTTAATGGTAGCTACCATATATTCTAGCGGGAAGTGAGCCTTTAAAAAAAGACTTTGGTAGCTTTCGATAGCATAACTAGCTGAGTGTCCTTTGGCAAATGCATAGTTCGCAAAACTTTCTATTTGCTTCCAGATTTGTGCAGTTAAGTCTTTGGCATAACCTTTTGCATTGCAGTTTGAAAAGAACCGGTCTCTTACTTGGGCAAACTCTGTGCGTTCGCGAAACTTCCAGCTCATACCTCGTCGGAGAATATCTGACTCCTCTAAAGTAAGGCCAGCAAAATAGTGCGCCACTTTGAGCACGTCTTCTTGATACACCATAACGCCATAAGTATCATCTAAGATTTCGGCCAGAACAGGATGAGTGGCTGCTCGAGCCGCAGGGCTTCGATGGCGTTTAATGTATTCCTGCATCATACCGCTGTGAGAAACACCGGGTCGAATAATAGAGCTTGCTGCAACGAGGCCTTTATAGTCGTCTACTTCTAATTTTTTCATCAGTGCTCGCATGGCCGGACTTTCAACATAAAAGCAGCCAATGGCATCTCCGTTTCGCAGCAAGTTTTTAATCTTTTCATCTTTCTTGAATCGTGCAACATCGTCGATGTCGAAAGGAGGGGCTTCGGGTTGATTTCGCTTTATTTCTGTGATGGCATCTTTGATCTTTCCCAAGCCGCGTTGACCCAAAATATCGTATTTGTAAATACCTGCATCTTCGGCGATGTGCATGTCGAAATGGGCGGTGGGAAATCCTTTTGGCGGAAGGCTGGTAGCTCCAAAATATTGGATGGGTTTTTCGGTAATAACAATGCCGCTGGAGTGCACACTTAAGTGGTTAGGAAATCCATGAATGTATTGACTGTACAAAACACAGAGTTTAGCAACATGATCTAAGGTGTTATAATCTCGGGTGCGTTGAATGTTTTTTATTTCTTCAGAAGGAAGCCCAAGCACCTTGCCAATTTCGCGAATCACAGAACGTTGTTGAAAGGTTACAAATGACCCCATAAGTGCAGTGTTAGGGAAGGTGTCGAAAATAAATTTGGTGACATCGTTTCGGTCTCTCCACGAAAAATCGATGTCAAAATCAGGAGGAGATTTTCGAGAGGGGTTAATGAACCGCTCAAAATAGAGATTGAGGTCGATAGGATCTACATTGGTAATTTTCAGCAGGTAGGCAACGAGACTGTTTGCACCACTTCCTCGACCGACATAAAAATATCCTTTGCTTTGGGCATATTTAACAATGGCATGGTTAATCAAAAAGTACGGCACGAAGTTGCACTTTACGATAACGGAAAGTTCTTTTTTAACCCGCTGCTTAATTTCTTCTGATATGCTTTTGCCATAGCGATAAATCAAGCCTTCCTTTACCAGGTATTTTAGAAGTTTAAGGTCTTGTGTGCTGTTTTGGGTGAAGGTATGTTTGTTTTGAATCTTGGTTTTGTCGTTGAAATCAAAAAACAGCGAACATTGCTTAAGGAGTTTTTCTGTATTAACCAGAAGGTGCGGACTCGCTTTAAAAAGCTCTTGAAGTTGGCTTTTGGTATAAAACCCTTGATGAGGTTGCCCTTGTTCTTTGGCTTCTAGTTTGCTGAGGAGGGTGTTGTTGTCGATTGCTCGCAACAATCGGTGGGCGTTGTAATCTCTTTTGTTTCGAAAGGTGACGGTATTTAAGGCTATGCATTTATGAGCTGGCCAGGTGTTTTGGTTTTTGCGATTGAAGTTGAATAGTTCGGGGTGGGAGATGCCTATAAACTCATTTGCTTTTAGTTGTTGGGGAGCATTGGATAACGGATAAATAATGAACGCATGGGGTAGAGGAGGAGCCAAATTTTCCAAGCTTTTTTTCTTGGCCAATACTTGCGATAGGAAAAAGTTGATACGCTCAAACCCTTTATTGTTTTTAGCGATGGCAATGAACTTTTGCTCGGCACCTATTCTAAAATCAACGCCCAGAACAAGTTGAATGCCTCGGCTTTGAGCATCCATAGCAAAGTACAGCGAACCAGAAGTGCTATTAATATCGGTGAGAGCGAGCTGCTGAACTTCGTGAGTTTCTGCCTCTTCCAAAAGCTCTTTGGGCGACATGGTTCCATACTTGAAACTGTAGTAAGTGTGCGTATTAACAAACATGGATTAAGCATTTCGGTGAGCGGGAACAACATTGGGTTCACCATTAAAAGGGTTTCCTCGGCCTAAACCATTAATGTCCATGGCAATGCTGCGTCTTACAGCATTTTGTCCGTATCTGTTTTTAATCTTGTCCATGGCTTGGTAGAGGTTTAGCACCTTATCGTCGTCATTAAATAGGTCAATTTGGTGCCCTCCGCCAGCCAGGTCGCTCATGCGTACTCCGATAAGCCTTACTCGGATACGGCGGTTATAGAGTTGATTGAAAATATCGAGTGCGTAGCGAATGAGTGTGTGGTCGGCAGCGGTATAAGGAATACGTTTCTGCTTGCTTACCGTTTGAAAATCTGAATAGCGAACTTTAATGCTAATGCAAGAACACACCCGAGAGCCTCGTCTTAGTTCAAAGGCCAATTGTTCAACCATGGCGATAATCATATTTTTTAGTTTAAGTACATCGATGGTGTCTTTCATAAAGGTTCGCTCAGTACTGATTGATTTTTTTTCGTGGTAGGGAACAAGGGCACTATGATCTATGCCGTTTGCTTTTTGCCAGATTACCTTTCCGTTTTTACCAAAAGCTTTCTCCATGAGCTCAAGCGGCATTTCTTGAATGGTATGTATTTTTTGTACACCCATTCGATTGAGAAGAAAGGCTGTTTTCTTTCCAATCATGGGGATTTTCCCAACAGAAAGCGGTGCCAAAAAAGGTTTTTCGTCGCCAAAGTCAATTTTTATTTGGTTGTTAGGCTTGGCTTCTCCTGTGGCAATCTTCGAAACGGTTTTGTTTATTGACATCCCAAAAGAGATGGGCAGGCCTGTTTCTTTGATTACCCGAGTACGAAGCTCACTGGCCAACTTGTAACATCCAAAGAAACGATCCATGCCAGTAAGGTCGATATAGAACTCATCGATACTTGATTTTTCTATCAGCGGAACATCAGCTTTGAGAATTTCAGTAACCATTTTTGAATACTTGCTATACACGCCGGCTTCGCCGCGAACAACTATTCCTTCAGGACAAAGCCTACGGGCAACCTTCATCGACATGCCCGAATGCACCCCAAACCTTCTGGCCTCATAACTGCACGAAGCAACTACACCGCGGTCTCCAGTTCCTCCTAAAAGAACAGGTTTTCCGACAAGTCTTGAGTCTTGAAGCCTTTCTACAGAAACATAGAAAGTGTCAAGGTCCATATGTACAATGTTTTTAGACAAAATAATTATCTTAAATTCAGATTAAAATATAATCAAAAAGGTTGGCGAAAAAGAAAGCTTTGCGTCATGTTTTTTGTTTTTGCTTGATTTTCAGGCAGAAAAATTTGCTATCACTGCAATGAAAATAAACAGCAGGTTTTATGATTAAAATCACGTTGAAAGGTGACTTCAGCTAGTACATCTCAGCTTTTTTGGCGGATACCTTTGCGTAAGAAATTAAAGCTAACAAGGCATGAAAAACCTCATCATAACCTTCAGTCTTGTGCTCCTATCAAGTATAGTAGTTTGGAGCCAAGCAAACTTCTCTCTCGTTAAAAGTATCATCAAAATTGAAGGAACATCGAATGTTCATGATTGGGTGTCTACTTCGAAAAATGCAAAAGCTACAGGAAGTGTAGTTGTAGAAAACAACGCCATTAAAGGAGTGAACAGTTTAAAGGTGACCATTCCTGTTAGCGGAATTAAAAGCACCAAGGGTTCAATAATGGACGACAAAACTTGGACAGCTTTAAAAAACAAGAAGCATCCCAACATTTATTACCAACTTAAAAAGGTAAACAGTATTACAAAAAATGGGAATTCATACACACTTAAAACAAACGGAAACTTAACTATAGCTGGAGTAACTAAAAACATTAATATGTCGGTTAAAGGTGTAGTGTTAACCGGAAATCAGGTAAAATTTAGCGGTTCTAAGAAATTAAAAATGACCGATTTTGGAATTGATCCACCTACTGCTCTTTTCGGCACCATGACCACAGGTAACGACATTACCATAAAGTATAACATTACGGTTCAACAAGCCCAGATACAATAAGGGAAACGAGCCAAAAAAAAGATTTAACCCTATAAAATTCAACCAATGACAAAATTACAATCAACACTTAAGACATTTTTAATCTTAGCACTAATGGGGCTAACATTAAATGGCTTCGCACAGATTAACAATTGGAGAGCTTATGACCAAACTGGAATCAACGTGTTTGAAGCACCACAAGACAATGATGCTGTATTTAACGGCACTAAAGTAAGAATCGGAGGAGCGTTTACGCAACAATGGCAATCGCTAAGCCACAGCAACGACACTTCAATGTCGGGCGCTGCTCTTTATGATATCGCTCCAGGATTTAATTTAGCAACTGCAAACTTGAATATTGATGTTCAACTTGAAGATGGTATTCGA
The DNA here is from genome assembly GCA_965216465.1 of Bacteroidia bacterium. Taxonomy (GTDB): domain Bacteria; phylum Bacteroidota; class Bacteroidia; order NS11-12g; family UBA9320; genus UBA9320. The sequence continues at coordinate 748,709 of CBDCFW010000006.1, read as the reverse complement.
CTTGCTCTTGAAAGCTACATGTCTTCAAGACACCACGTAGACTTCTGGGTAAAAGGTGGTTACATCCAAATTGACAAACTTCCTATGTTTGATAACCCTGAGTGGTTTACTGATATGGTAAGAGTAAAAGTTGGACACTTCCAACCTAACTTCGGTGACCAACAATTCCGTAGAACCGATAATGGTAATGCGATGTACAACCCATTTGTAGGTAACTACATTTTAGATGGATTTACTACTGAAATTGGGGGTGAGGTTTATGTATTCCCTGCTGAAGGTATCACAGGTATGGTAGGTCTTACTAACGGATTAATTAAAGGTGACGTTGCAATGCCTGCAGATGGCAAAAAACGAGCTCCATCAATTTACTTAAAAGGTGCGTTTGACAGAGAACTTAGCGAAGATTTAAGAGTTCGTTTATCAGCATCGTTCGTATCTAATGCAAACACTATCAGAAACACATTATATGCTGGTGACCGTGCAGGTTCTAGATATTATGGAGCAATGGAAGCAGAAGGTGCAAACTTAGGTAGTGCATTTAGATCAGGTAGATGGAATCCTGGATTCAACAACCAAATTACTTCTGTACAAATCAACCCATTTGTTAAGTTCAAAGGACTTGAGATCTTTGGTATCGTTGAAAGTGCATCAGGTAACACTCACGTTATGAATAGCGATGGAGAATTTGAATTCCAAGATACTACTAGCAGAAGCGTAATGCAAATCGGTGGTGAGGTAATCTATAGATTCCTTGAAAACGAAAGTGCTTATGTTGGAGGTAAATTCAACAAGCTTTCTGGAAACCTAAGTGGAGGTTTTATGGAGAACGGAGAATTTATGGAGTCTTCTATCCAAAGAATCGAAGTTGCTGCAGGTTGGTTCGCAACTAAAAACCTACTTCTAAAAGCAGCGTTTGTTCAACAAACTTATGCAGACTTCCCAATGACTAACATCAACTATGGTGGTGAGTTTAAAGGAATCACAATTGAAGCAGTAGCAGCTTTCTAAAGATTGGCTGAAGCATAGTTAACAAATAAAAATCCCACAAGCGGCATCTCTTTACTGGGGTGCCGCTTTAATTTTATGTATAATCGTCTTTTCATATTGTCTCTATATGCCTTGCTTCTTTGTGCAGCAAGCTATTACAAACAAGCCGAGCTATCGATTCAGGTTCTTGAGTCAAGCAAGGTGTTTGTAAAAGGCACAAGCAATGTTGGAGCATTTTCTTGTGCATGCAAAGACGGCATAGAATTGCAAAACAATCCCATTGTTTTTGAGAAATCAGCATCTTCTATTTTCTCTGACAACACCATTCTTCAACTTGAAATAGATCAATTTGATTGCGGAAATCGTCAGTTGACTAAGCGCATGAAAACGAGCTTAAAGTACCAATCATATCCAGAAATTGATGTTCGAATAAACTATCTCAAGATAAGCAACCAAGAAAAGGATCTTCAAAATGTTTGGGTAGAAAGCACAGTTAATATCGCAGGAGTCGCACAAGAAGTTTGTTTTATTGCAAGCAAGGTAGAGAAGCAAAATGGCGTATACCTGCTGAAAAGCTCTGTTCCATTGTGCATGTCTGACTTTGGCATCACGCCACCACGAGAACTGAATGGCTTAATAAAAGTTGCTGATGAGATTTCAGTTGATTTTGAATTGATGATTCGAATTCAATAGTTCGGTGCTCAATTTCTATCAGAGAATTAGATTTTAAAATTTTCAATAAAAAAAGTCCCGCCGTTAAGCGAGACTTCCTAGTTGCGGGAACAGGACTCGAACCTGTGACCTTCGGGTTATGAGCCCGACGAGCTACCACTGCTCCATCCCGCGATATTGAGGTGCAAAGTTAAGACATATAATTCCATTGCACAAACTTATCTGTACTAATTCTTAGGGATTTACAAGATTATGTTGTCTAAGAGTCGAACACCCTCATATTCTACAACCGTTAAAACCGCTGTTTCGATTTTTGAATCAAAGTCCTCAACTTCTTCAAGCGTGTTTGAATCAACTGCAACCAAATAATCCAATCTCGCTCCTTTTTGAGCTTCAATGAATTGAGCGGCCTTTTCAAGACTCTTTTTGAGTCCAATTTCATTTACGTCTGCCTTAAGCTGAGTGAGAGATCGATAAATAAAAGCAGCATTTTGGCGCCCCTTGTCACTTAGTCGAACATTTCGGGAGCTCATTGCTAGTCCATGCGGTTCTCTTTTTATTGGAACAACTACAACTTCAATTGGTGAATTAAGCAGTTTGACTAAATACTTTACTACAACGCTTTGCTGAAAGTCTTTCTGGCCAAAATAAGCACGCGTAGGTTCAATAATTTCGAAAAAACGTGTTAAGACATTACAGACACCTTGAAAGTGGCCTGGACGGCTCGCACCCTCTATTTTTAAGTCTAATCCCTGCAATTTAAACTTCACATGCGTGTAAGATTTTGGATAAACATCTTCATACTCCGGCAAGAAAAGAATGTCGCAGCCAAGATTTATTAGCATTTCGATGTCGTTTTCGATGGGTTTAGGATAGCTCGTGAGATCTTTACTTTCTCCAAACTGAGTAGGGTTAACAAATATGCTGCATACAGTAACGGTGTTATTATCAACGCTTTCGGCTACCAAAGAAGCGTGTCCTTCATGCAAGGCACCCATCGTCGGAACAAAACCAACTGTAACTTCATCGCCGTTATTTCGTAAACCAGATAAATACTTTGATAAATTTTGGGCAGATTTGATTATATGCATATACAAAAAAAATACTTTAAATACAATAGTTACGTTGTACAAATATCACGTAATATGGTAGTATCTTTGCACTTGTATAATTTTTAAACGTTCTATGGATAATACACAAGAAAGAAAAAAAATCCTTTTTATCTCCTCAGAAATGAGACCATTTTTAGACGGAGACACTCCATTAGCTGAAATTGCCCGTTACCTACCACAAAAAATTCAAGAAAAAGACAACGAAGTTCGAATCCTGGTTCCACGATTTGGTGTAATCAACGAACGTCGAAACCGACTACATGAAGTTGTTCGTTTATCTGGTATGAACATTACCATCGACGACAACGACAACCCATTAACCATAAAAGTAGCATCTATTCCTAACACGAAGATGCAAGTTTACTTCCTAGACAACGAAGATTTCTTCCACAGAAAATTTGTTTACAACGATGAAGATGACAAGTTCTTTGAAGACAATGACGAAAGAACAATCTTCTTCTGCAAAGGAGCATTAGAAACTGTGAAGAAACTGGGTTGGTACCCAGACATCATTCACTGTCAAGGTTGGATGACCAGTTTAATTCCACTTTACCTAAAAACTTTATATAAAGATGAGCCGGTATTTTCAAATGCTAAAATCGTATACTCGGTTTACGAGAACGATTTCAACGAAGATCTAGGAACAGACTTTATGAGAAAAGCAGGTTTGAACTACATCGAAGATGAAGAGTTGGAGCCATTTGCAAAAGCCGATTGTACAAGCCTTCATATGGGCGGAATTACACACGCTGATGCTGTGGTAAAATGCGAAGACATTAATCCTGATATTGAACAGGAATTAAGCAACGTAGAAAAACCAATTTTAAATCACTCGAACGACGAACTTGCTGACAATTATTTGAATTTTTACAATTCATTGTTATCAGGAAATTAAAGTGATCAAAAATTTAATCAATACAAGAATCAAGGGGTTAATACCCCTTTTCTTTTTGCTTGCATTTTCGGCCTGTAAAAAGGAAGCATCTAACATCGGAATTGGTTTTATTCCCAACGCTGGGAACTCAAACTCAATTACCGAAACGTTTCTCGATATCAGCGTTCGAAGCATTCATGAAGATTCGCTTAGAACCGATACATTAAACACGAATATATTAGGAGCCATTAACGATCCAATCTTCGGCACCACATCTGCTGGTTTGATTGTACAACCTTTACTTAGTGAGGCGGGTGATGACTTATCGGGAGAAATCGTTGACTCAGTTATCTTAAGACTGAAATACGATAAAGCTCAAATAATTGGTGGAGTTGAGCATGTTATTAAGTACGGTGATTTGAATACCGATATTGAACTTAATGTTTATCGCTTGCTCGATGAACTCGCACCAGAAGACAAATATTACTCTGACTTCGAGCCTAGCCTAGGAGAATTAGTAGGAACTTTTTCTGGGAAGTTTGAGTTTTTTGATAGTGTGCTTCAAGTTACCGATGGTGATAGCACGATGCTAGCTCCTCATCTGGAAATCAAGTTAACCAATAATTTCGGCCAAGACATTATTGACAAATCAGGACTTGTATTTTCATCCGCAGAGCAATGGTTAGAATATCTAAATGGTTTAGTGATTGTACCCAATGCTTCAGCGCTGAACATGGGTGAAGGTGCTTTTGTTGGGATTGAAGCTGCAAGCACACAATCAAGATTAATAATTCACTACGCAGACACATTGTCTCGAGAGATACCTTTGGGGCCTGCGTCTGAGCGGATAAACTTTTACAACTACGACGATCAAAGTGTTAATATAACTGCACAGAAACAAGGAAGTGGCCATTTCAACACGACCTATATCCAATCGTTGGGAGCTTCGAAAATTAGAATTGATATTCCTGCGTTGGATACACTGATCGAGCGTGGCGAAAAGATTGTAATTAACGAGGCGGTATTAAAAGTAAACGTTGATAAAGCTACGGTTGAAGAAAACTACCCTGCACCTGCTCGTTTAATATTATTTAAACCAGGTACTGATGGATTGAATTCAGCTATTATTGACTACATCGACGACATTCTACCTCCTTCAGGATGGTTTGGACATACAAACTACGGAGGCACCTATGATATTGAAGATAAATCGTATGATTTTCACTTCAACCGACACCTCCAAGGTTTAATTGAAGAATATATCAATACAGGGGTTAATCATTTCGATGGATTTTATCTGGCGATACCTTCAGATTTCCCAATTACGCCATCAAGAGCAGTGCTTGATACCGACCCATCTAACGAAGGAATTAAAGTTTCTGTGACCTATACCAAACTGAATTAAGAAGTATCTGTTTAATTTGCAGCAAATGTCTGATATTAAATTAGTCTCTAGACATCATAAAAAAGAGAATTCCATTATCTCAGTAGGAGAGGAATTGATTGGGGGTAAAGAGCTTGCTTTAATCGCAGGTCCATGTGCCGTTGAATCAGAAGAACAAATGGATGAGATTGCTCGTGTTATTTCTAGCTTGGGTATCAAATTCATTCGTGGTGGAGCATATAAGCCAAGAACCTCACCGTATGCATTTCAAGGGCTAAAGAAACAAGGCCTTGAAATATTAAGGAAGGTGTCGGTTAAATACAACCTAAAGATTGTTACAGAAGTTTTAGATACTTCACTTATCGAGGAGGTCTATCCTTATGCGGATGTGCTTCAGGTTGGCTCCCGAAATATGAAAAATTACCAGTTTCTCAAAGAACTGGGAAAAATAGACAAGCCAATTATGCTTAAAAGAGGCATGTCTTCAACTATAAATGAGTGGTTATTGGCCGCAGAATATGTACTTTTAGGCGGAAATGAGAATGTTATTCTCTGCGAAAGAGGAATTCGAACATTTGACACCTCTGTTCGCAATACCATGGATATTGCTGCAATTCCATTGGCAAAAGAGCTGAGCCACTTGCCTGTAATTGCCGATCCAAGCCAAGGAACCGGAAAAAGAAGCTTGGTTCGCCCATTGTCTTTAGCGGCTATAGCTGCAGGTGCCGACGGATTGATGATCGAAGTACACAACCAGCCTGAAACTGCATTATCTGACGGTTTTCAGTCAATTTATCTTGAACAATTAAAAGAAATAATAGCCGATCTTAAAAAACAAGCCGAGTTGAGCAATCGTTCGCTTAACTTAGAATCTAAAGTACCCGAAACCATATGAATTTAGCCATAGTGGGAGCAACAGGAATGGTGGGGAGAACCATGTTGCAAGTATTGGAAGAAAGAAACATCGAAGTTGAAAACCTTTACCCTGTAGCCAGTAAGGCATCAAAGGGAAGCCCAATATTTTATATGGGCAAGGAGTATAAAACTACAACATTAGAAGAAGTACTTGAATTGCCTCTTGATTACGCGTTATTCTCAGCCGGGGGAGGTGTATCGACCGAATGGGCCCCAAAATTTGCAAAGAATGGGGTACGTGTAATTGATAATTCTTCAGCTTGGAGAATGAATGAAGATTGTCCTTTAGTTGTTCCACAGATCAACCAGAGCTCTATCACAGAGGGAAAGAATATCATTGCAAATCCAAATTGCTCAACCATACAAATGGTTATGGCATTGGCTCCTCTTCATGCTAAGTACGGCATCAAACGATTGGTGATTTCCACCTACCAATCAGTTAGCGGAACGGGTAAAGCCGCTGTAGAGCAAATGGAAAATGAACGCTCATATGGCAAGTCAGACAATATGGTTTACGAGTATCCGATCGATAAAAACTGTATTCCACATTGCGATATTTTCATGGACAATGGATACACCAAAGAAGAGATGAAGCTAGTTCATGAGACACGTAAAATTCTAAATGCTCCAAGTATTGCGATTACCGCAACGGCAGTAAGAGTTCCAGTTGTAGGAGGTCACTCTGAATCGGTGAATATCGAGTTTGACAATGACTTTGATGTAAACGAGGTAAGAACATTGCTTTCTGAAATAGAAGGAGTAAAAGTTGTAGATGACATCGATAACTTTCAATATCCAATGCCAATTCATGCCATGAACAAAGACGAAGTAATGGTTGGAAGAATTCGTCGTGACGAGTCACAAGCAAACACATTAAACATGTGGATTGTAGCCGATAACTTAAGAAAAGGAGCTGCTACAAACGCCGTTGAAATACTAGAAAAACTAATCAAATAAATATGCCAGCAGGATTTCACTCACTAAGAGTTGCTAAGATTAACCGAGAAACTAAAGATGCGGTAAGTATCACATTTGATATTCCTCCACATTTAAGTTCCCAGTATCAATACAAAGCAGGTCAGTACCTCACCTTTGCAATTGTAATTAACGGAGAAGAAGTAAGAAGATCATATTCTGTTTGTTCATCTCCAGTTACAAATCCTAACCCTACAATTGCTGTTAAGCAAGTAGAGAATGGAAGAATGAGTACTTACTTAAATACTCAATTGAAGGAAGGTGACATTATCGATGTAATGCCTCCAATGGGGAAATTTATAATTGAACCCAATGCGTCTGCTGCTAACAATTATTTTCTTTTTGGTGGAGGAAGTGGTATAACGCCTCTTATCAGTATCATCAAAACGGCATTGATAACTGAGCCAAACAGTAAGTGTTACCTGTTTTATGCCAATACCGATGCTGATAGCATTATTTTTAAGGATGAATTAGCTGCTTTAGAAGCTGCTAACGATAACTTTAAGGTATTCTATAGTCTAGATAACCCACCAGCTGATTGGAACGGCTATGTAGGCTTTTTATCAGAAGGTAGAGTTTCAGAAATTATCAGAAACGAATTAGGCTTAAGCTATCCAACTGCAAAATACTTTACATGTGGTCCGAGTGCCATGATGAAAGTTGTTGAAGATGGACTTAAAGCCACTGGCGTTCGTGACGAAAATATATCAGTAGAATACTTCACTGCAGCAATTAAATCTGAAGATACAACAACAAGTGATCAGGATGCAGGCGGTGAAGATGAAGAGTTAAAAGAGCGCACCATTAAAGTCGAGGTATTTGGAACCCAAAAAGAGGTTACAGTTAAACCTGAAGAAACGATTTTAATTGCAGCTCAAGATGCAGGACTAGATCCTCCTTATAGTTGTACAGTCGGAGTTTGCACTACTTGTAGAGCAAGACTTCGTACAGGAAGAGCCAGCATGGATGAACGCGAAGGATTAAGCGATGCCGAAATCGACCTAGGATATGTGCTTACTTGTCAAGCACACCCATTATCTGACGATGTCGATTTGGTATACGAATAATTAGCTCGCGATTTTAACCTTCCATCCGTCTTCTTGTTTCTTGATGGTTAGGCCTTCATCGTAGTAAATACCCATATCATGCTTAGGTACCTTGTAGTCTGAGAATCCTGCTTGGGCCATAAAGAATCTTAAATCTTTCTCAGTAGCAAATACTTCCTCGTGGTAAGTGTGTAACGTTGTACTTACTTGAGCATCAGTAGTTGATTTGTAGTTAACCAACATGTTTTTGATTTTTTCAAGATAAGCATCATCGATGTCTAAAGGTACTGCAATAGTGATAACCTTCTTTTGGTTCTTTAGCATCCAGAATTGACTTCTGCATGAGCTGCTACAGAACTTTGCAGTTCTTCTATTTGCTAAAAAATCTGATCCGCAGTTTTGACATTTTAATGCGGTTGTTTTGTGATTTTGTTGGAACCCTTTTGTGGTTCTGAATAACGCCATTTGTTGTTGCATAGTTCAAATGTAGAGCAAGAGTGTTTAACGTTTATTAACGTTAAATAATGGCAGTGAACAGAAAAGAGTACAGCCTATAAATCCCAAACAGATCGGTTACGCTCAACAATGTAACTCCTGATATTCAACCAGAAAGCTAAAATAAAGTAGATAATGATAGGACTGCCCAAGGTGAAGAATGAGGCATAGATGAAGTAGAGTCGAATTCGATTAGAACTGATGCTAAATTTCTCGCCTAAATAGGTGCAAACACCAAAAGCTCGCTGTTCTATGAAATTCTTTAATCTATCCATCTTCTTTATTTAACAGAAGTTTGTGACCAATATTGCATTGCAAGCAAAGCTTTTTATTGCACTTAGTCTTGTACAAATGTAGCAAAGCTTGAGATTCTAATGCAGTTTCACAGCAAACTCCTATCGATTTCCACTTGCGTACAATCGAATTATCTTCTGGAGGCATAGAAACCAATTGTGCATAAACACGATTACCCGAATTTTCGGAATGATGTTGATCATAAAAGAAAGTGAAGGCAATAAACACGTTTATGATTAAGTGATTAACAAATTGAGGAGATAGGTTTTTAGGTTTTGCTTTAGAGGTTTTGCCAAGCGAATAATGGGTTAACCAGTATGTTGAAGGAGTGACAGAACCAAGTAGCTTAATTAATTGAGTGGTCAACACTTCGTTTGTTGCATACACTACTTGAGGCAATTGATAAAGTAAAGCTGCCAATTGAGCAAGGCGAATGGTTGGTAAGTTATTGGGTCTCATTCGGCCCATTTTAATTGCGGAATCTATCGATCTGATATTGTACTTTGTGCTCAAGAAACTAAACTCTTGGTTTAATGAGGTTTGGTACTCATCTACATTATTTTTTAGAAGATTACACATTCCAAACAAAAGGGCTTCGACTTGAAATTGGGAGTTGCAACGTAGCACAATTTGATACGGAAGTTTCATGGCCAATTCTTCAAAAGCTAAGGTGTTAATGGGCATTCCGAACGCGGAAACTAAGGCGAAATATTTTACATCATTCCAGTTGCCCTTGGCACTTTTCAGATAAGCTCTAAACAATGCACATTTTGATTCAAGGCGTTCAGCAACAAGACGATCCATATAGTTGCGAACGTCAAAATCTTTTATGCTGTTAATTTGATTTTCGCATGGAATAAAGGTTTGGTTAGCCATCATATTTTGATATCTGGAGACGGCTTGAAGGTTGATGCGACTTTTGAGAACTAAAGTCGGAATTGGGGTTTTATCGAACCTCAGTACTTTGGTTTTTGCGCTCAAACAAACATGCAAAATCACGTTTTCATATTGCGGGTCGTTTTGGTGATTATGGGCATACCATTGAGAGTCTTTAAGATGAATTTCGATTGAGCCATGAAAAATGGTTTTGCCAATTTTAATTTCGGCAAACTCGAAATCTGGTCCACTGTTAAAATTTAGTATCCCAGGTTTGAACACCAGAAGGGGTTCTCCATCTGTGGTTTCTAGTTTTTGATGATCAAATAATTGATACTTCCATATAAATTGTAGGAGGTCTTCGTTATATCTAAACTTCATTATTCCCCTGCAAAAGGAGCTGTTTGCAAGGCAAGCATTTCAGCTTCTCTTCTTGCAACTTCAGCAAAATCCTCGTTGGGGGATGCATAAATTATACCTCTTGATGAATTGATTAATAAACCGCCATGATTGTTTGTCCCATTCTCACAAACTTCAACAGCACTACCGCCTTGAGCTCCAACTCCTGGAATTAAAAGGAAATGGTCCGGAACAATGCTTCGAATCTCTTGTAACGCAGTGGCTTTTGTTGCACCAACAACAAACATGAGATTATCAGTACTTCCCCAGCTTGAAACTCGTTCAAGTACGGTTTTGTACAATGGTGGATTGTATCGTTCATTGGTTTGAAAGTCAAGGCTTCCTTTATTTGAGGTTAGGCCTAAAACAATCGTAATCTTGTTATCGAACTTCAAGAAAGGTTCTACACTATCAAATCCCATGTATGGAGCAACAGTTAGAGCATCAAAATCCATGGTCTCGAAAAAGGCTTTAGCATACATTGTACTCGTATTGCCAATGTCTCCACGCTTTGCATCAGCAATTGACAATACATTTGAAGGTAACATTTCTCTGGTTTTCTCAAGAATCTTCCAGCCCTCACTTCCTAGCTGCTCATAAAAAGCAGTGTTTAGTTTGTACGCAACAGCGTAATCTTTTGTGGCTTCAATAATTTGCTTGTTAAATTCTAGAATTCCACTTGCATCTTTCGAAATGGAGCTCGGAAGTTTGGAGATGTCGGTGTCTAATCCAACACATAAGAAACTTTTCTTCTTTCTAATCTCCTGTACCAGTTCTTTTACATTCACGCTTCAAAAAAAAGTAAAATAGTGTGTAATTGCAGAAATATTTACTTTTACAGCCTCAATATGAAGAAGAACATCTTTATTCTCTCTGTTTTGTACTTTATTTCGACTTCAGTTGTAGCTCAAGATAAAGGCGTTTTAAGTGGAAATTTTCAATCAAACTATTCAGTATTTCTTAAAGACTCGCTCATTGGAGCTACTGATGCTGCTTCGCCTCAATACGGCAAGCAAATAAGTTCAGCTGAAGCATGGTTGTTTTTGAACTACGATATTAAAGGCTTCCACATTGGGGCACGTTATGACCTTTTTAACAACAGTAACCTGCTTAATCCTTCATCTTCATTCACCGGACAAGGACTTGGCTTTTGGCAAGTGAAGAAAAGTATAGGAGACTTAGAAATAACAGCAGGGTCATTTTATGATCAGTTTGGGTCTGGAATGTTGTTCAGAGCTTATGAGAATAGACTAATTGGTATTGATTATGCAATGGAAGGTGTTCGAGCTAAATATCAAATCAGTCCTACGTTTAGCGTTAAGGCATTTACGGGAAAACAAAAAGGTTTTCAAGACAATCGATTTGGTACTTCACCTCAAATCATAAAAGGGATTAACACCGAAAAAGGTTTCAGCTTTGAGAACGGAACGGTACTTAATATTGGAGCTTCAGGGTTGAATAGAACCCTTGACGAAATTACTCTCTCTCAATTGGTTACCGAGATTAATGTATTGCCAGACAGCCAAAAGTTCTATCCGAAGTATAATGTTTATGGTGTAAACGCATATTTCGACTTAAACTGGAAAGACTTTGGCTTTATGGGAGAGTATAACTACAAAACTGGTGAAGCAATTCGTGATAATATTGGTGAACTATTCTTTAGTGACGGTTCGATTATTTTAGGAGGAATCAGTTATTCAAAAAGAAAGCTTGGTGCAGAAAAAAAAGGAGGCTTAGGAATTAATGCACAATACCGTAGGGTTGAAAACTTCCCGTTAACAGTTTCTCCTTATGTGACTTTATTGAATGGAATTGTAACCTACCAACCTTCATTTACCCGTCAAGCAAGTTACAGAATGTTAGCAAGGTACCAGGCACCAGCTCAGTTTTTGGGCGAACAAGCATACCAAGCAGAGATTATCTATTCGCCAAATAAGAAAACAAGTTTCCAAGCAAATTACTCTGACATCAAGAAACTTGACGGAGAGCAATTATTCAGTGAGCGTTTCTTCCAAGTTTCGCATAAGATTAACAGAAAATGGAAAGGAAAAATTGGACTTCAAGGGGTTATCTATAACCAACCTATTTATGAAGGAAAGGATACAGCTTACCCAAACGTTGAAACCTTTACTCCTTTTGGCGAGGTGACATACAAGCTTAACAGAAAGAACAGTTTTAGATTCGAATTCCAGTACTTGAATACTGAGCAAGATCTTGGAAGCTTCTTCCATGGGATATTGGAATGGAACAGTTCTCCGCATTTCACTGTGGCACTTAGCGACATGATTAACACTGCACCAGTTCGAAAAGTGAATCCAACATTGGCCGATCAAGTGTTACACTACCCAACGGTATTTGTGAAATACAATGTAAAAACGACCTCGTTTACTGCTGCATATGTTAAACAAGTAGAGGGTGTAAACTGTACAGGGGGTATTTGTAGATTAGAGCCAGCGTTTAGTGGTCTTCGATTTACAGTGGCTACCCAGTTTTAACGCTTCATAACGAAAGATTGAATTCCAGAAGAGCTCATGTCATTTACTATGGCATTAGCCTCTACCATCGAGTTTCCTGATCCTACAATTACGCGAAACATTCCTCCAATTTCTTGAACTTCGGCATTGACGCCTTGGTTAGAAAGCTGGTTGACCATTTTATCGGCGTTAGATTGCGTTCCGAAGCTTCCTGCCACAACAATATACGATTGAATTTCGGGTTCAGGACTTACGGTCTCATCCTCAAATGATTCAAAGTCGGTGTACTCAAAGGTGTCTTCAACAAAGCTATCTATGACAGCTTCTTCTTCAAGATTTTCATCTTCAGGAATAAGCTCCTCTTGTGTGAACTCTGCGAACTCATCTTCATTCACATCTTCTTGTGGTTCAAGGTTGTCAACCTGATTTGGAATACGTATAAATGCAAACCAAATCAGTGCCGCACAGAATAGAAGATATACGAACCACTGAATGAATTTCATGTTACAAAAATAAAAACCCAGATACAAAAGCATCTGGGTTCTCAATAAATATGTGTTAGATGATTATGCTGCAGCAAATCTGCGAGCAACTTCATCCCAGTTAATTACGTTAAAGAATGCTGAAACGTAATCTGGTCTTCTGTTTTGATAGTTTAGGTAGTATGCATGCTCCCAAACGTCTAATCCAAGAATAGGTGTTCCTCCGCAACCAATTCCATCCATTAAAGGATTGTCTTGGTTTGCACTTGAACAAACTTCTAATTTTCCGTCTTTAACACAAAGCCAAGCCCATCCTGAACCGAATCGTGTTGCAGCTGCTTTTGAGAAGGCATCTTTAAAAGCATCGAAGCTTCCAAAGTCGCGATCAATTGCAGCACCTAAGTCTCCTGAAGGTGTTCCTCCACCGTTTGGACTCATAACAGACCAGAACAATGAGTGGTTGTAAAATCCTCCACCGTTGTTACGAACTGCATTGTTAGACATATCAAGATTGGTCAGGATATCTTCGATAGATTTTCCTTCTAAATCAGTTCCTGCTATTGCGTTGTTTAAATTATTGGTGTAGCCAGCATGGTGCTTTCCATGGTGAATTTCCATGGTACGTGTATCAATGTGTGGCTCTAATGCGTCATGTGCATAAGGCAAACTTGGTAATTCAAATGACATAATTTCTTTTTTTAATTAATGATGAACAAAACTACTAATAGTACGTCGTATTAATAAATTTGTTTGCTTATAGCACAATAAAATTGGTTGATATGAACATAGAAGAAGCTATTGTAAACCGAAGAGCAATCTATCCTAAACAGTTTTCAGGAGAAATTGTGCCGAATAACATTATTGACAAGATGCTTGAAATGGCAAATTGGGCTCCTACTCACAAGCACACGGAGCCCTGGCGATTTCATGTATATGAAGGCCAAGCCAAAAACGACTTACTCGAGCTTTGCAAAACGTGTTATGTAAAGGAAACGGATGCCTCAAAATTTAAACCCGCTAAAGTTCAGCAGTTTGATGAGCGTAAAGACCAAGTGAGTCATATTGTAGCGATATGCATGAAACGTCACGAAATAATTCCTGAGTTTGAAGAGATTGCCGCTGTGGCAATGGCTGTTCAAAATATGTGGACCTATCTTTCTTCTACTGAAAAGTATGGAGGGTATTGGAGTACACCTAATTATAGCCTTGGGCCACAATTTCATAACTTTTTAAATCTTGATTCGGATGAACGGTGCCTAGGTATTTTTTATGTTGGAACAATAAAAGACTACGATGATTTACCTAATAGGCAACGGTCAGGTTGGAAGGAAAAAGTAGTTTATCGGAAATAGGATAAGCAGGTGTATTTTTGCACACATGTCAAAAGGACTCAAATTATACAATACACTTTCTAGGAGCATCGAAGAGTTTAAACCCATAAACCCACCGTTTGTAGGAATGTATTTATGTGGTCCTACAGTTTATGGAGACCCACATTTAGGGCACAGTCGTGGAGCTGTGTTAATGGATGTGCTTTTCCGTTATTTGACTCATAAGGATTTTAAAGTTCGCTATGTGAGAAACATTACCGATGTTGGCCATTTGGTGAACGATGCAGACGAAGGTGAAGACAAAATTGGAAAAATCGCCAAGCTCAATCAAATTGAGCCAATGGAAGTAGTTCAAGTCTATACAAATGCCTATCACAATGCATTAAATAAGATGAATATTCTTCCTCCTAGCATTGAGCCACGTGCTTCTGGTCATATCATTGAGCAAATTGAAATGATCGAAGAAATCATTGCAGCGGGATTTGGCTATGAGAGTAATGGCTCGGTTTATTTTGATGTGATAAAGTATGCCGAAACCAATGACTATGGAAAGTTAAGCGGAAGAAAGATAGAAGACCTAATTGCGGGTGCTGGAGAAGAGCGGAGAACACTTGAGGGTCAGGATGAGAAAAAGAACCCAAATGACTTTGCACTTTGGAAAAAGGCGAGTCCAGAACACATCATGCGTTGGAATAGCCCTTGGGGAGCTGGATTTCCAGGATGGCATTTGGAGTGCTCTGCGATGGGAAGAAAATATCTAGGGGGTCAATTTGATATTCACGCAGGTGGAATGGATTTATTATTCCCTCATCACGAAAGTGAAATTGCACAAAGCACAGCATGTAATCATAAGCAACCTGTAAACTACTGGCTGCATAACAACATGATTACCATTAACGGTCAAAAAATGGCCAAGAGCCTGAACAATGGAATTTTGATTGAAGAGTTGTTTTCGGGTAACCATCACTTGTTAGACCAGGCATATGGTCCGATGACCTTGCGTTTCTTCTTATTGCAAGCTCATTACAGAAGTACATTAGACTTCTCAAACGAAGCGTTGCTTGCAGCTGAAAAAGGATACAAAAGACTAATGAGTGCCGCTGGGAAATTGAATGGATTAAAACCTTCTGATGCTAGTGACATTGATGTTGAAGCGTGGAGAACCAAGCTGTACGATCTAATGAATGAAGACCTGGCAACCCCGCAGGTTGTTGCAGCATTGTTTGATGCCTCAAAATGGATTAACGAGATTGATGCAGGGAAGCTTAAAATAAATGCAACAGATTTAGAGTTGTTACAAAGAACTTTCAACGACTTTGTTTTTGTAATTCTTGGGTTGAAGATGGAAGATTCAGGCAATTCAGATAAAATTGATGCGGTAATGCAACTGGTTTTAGATATCAGATCTGAAGCGAAAACCAATAAAGACTGGGCTACTGCTGATAAAATTCGAGACGACTTGAAAGCAGCTGGAATTGAAATTATGGACGGCAAAGAAGGAAGTTCTTACAAACTAAATTAATGAGAAATTCAATAAAATTATTGGTACTGCTTGTACTGGCAGCTTGCAATACAACGAATGAGAATAACGGTGGAGGGGGTGAACAACCTGTTGATCCACAGCCACCAAAAGAAACATATTCTATTGTTTTTAATGAAGATAGTGCTTATCAATATGTTCAAGATCAGGTAGATTTTGGTCCAAGAGTTCCTGGAACGATGGCACATGGAGAATGTGCTATTTACTTACAAAATCAATTAGCTAAGTTTTGTGATACAGCCTTCACCCAGCACGGAAACATTGCAGGATTTCGTAACCTAAATATTGAAATCAAGAATGTAATTGGTGTATTCAACCCGGAGAAAAGCAAGCGCATTTTGCTTTGTGCTCATTGGGATACTCGTCCGCAAGCCGATGAAGACCCAGACAATCCAACAGAACCAGCCGATGGTGCAAACGATGGTGCAAGTGGTGTAGGTGTATTGATTGAAATTGCAAGGCAGCTTCAGGCACAACGTCCAGATGCAGGTGTTGACATTGTTTTCTTTGATGCCGAAGATATGGGAGAACGCCAAGGAAGAGCTGAGACCTGGTGCTTGGGATCTCAATATTGGGCGAAAAATCCACACCAAGAAAATTACGTAGCTCGCTATGGAATTTTGTTGGATATGGTTGGACCTAAAGATGCGGTATTCGCTGTTGAAGGTCACTCATGGCAGTTTGCAAAGCCGTATGTTATAGATGTTTGGCAAAAAGCAGCGTCGTTAGGTCACGGTGGTACTTTTGTAAATTATCAAGGAGGAAGTCTTGTAGATGACCACTACTTTATTAATACCATAATAGGTATTCCTACACTTGATATTATTCATTATAATGCAAGTGACAAAACTGGCTTTGGTGATTTCTGGCATACACACAAAGACAACATGGAGTCAATTGACAAGAAGTCTTTGAATGCAGTTGGAGAGACGCTTTTAAAAGCCGTATTTGACTTATAGTTTAATAATTTTCTTACTTCCAATTGCAGAACGGATGTAATAAACACCGCTTGGCAATTTGCTCATGTCAATATGCTTAATCGTTGATTCATAACGATTTACAACGTTACCTAGGCTGTTAATCAATTCAAAATCGCCTAAGTTTCCTTCTATAGTAATGGACTCATCGGCAGGGTTGGGATATATAGAAATCTTTGCAATTTCAATGTCGGTAACATTGGCACTTGATTGGCCACAGTTGCAATCCTTCCAACCATATGTATTCTGATCGTATCGTTGTTGAACTTGTTCAGCAAGCTGCTTCATAGATTTTACAGCCTGTTTAGGTCCACCAAAGTCTTCTCGTGCATAGACAAATGCAACATCCACGCATTCAGATTCTCCAGGTGCTAAATCAAAAGGCCATGCCGTACCTAGAAACCTTCTATCTGCAGGAGTGTTTTGGCTGTTGATTTCATTCCATGAACTGTCTGAATCAACATCACCGCTAAACATATAACGGGTATGGTAAGTACCACTGGTAATTCCATCTCCTCCATAATTGAACGGATTACCGTTTTTCCACCTACCACATAAATAGTTGTAATAATCTGATGCACTTACCGGATTACCGTTTATGGGATTAGCATTGTTATTGTAATATGTACCGGCATATAACGGCTTGTTCAAAAACATCATGTTTTGAGCAGGGGGGTTGAAGCCATATCCTATTGCACCTTCATCATTGTCATCACCGTTGTAGCCAAATATCATGTTGGTTGCACTGTCACAACCAATAAAGTCGTCAGCGTAGTTGCCGATGTCAAAATCGATATATAAGCCAACTTTTACATTGCTATAGGTGGTTTCAGAACGATTAACAATTTTAAATTGTGCCAGATTAACCTCATTATACTTCCCTTGATGAACACCAGGAGTTTCTTGGTAGAACATTTGGTGAACATCAATTTTCATGGCGTTACCTCCTGTTTCTGTATGCAGACCATTGGCATTATAAACACAATACAAAGCCACCTCTCCAGGAAAACATGGATAGTCTCCGTTTTCAGGATCATAAGTGCCATTCAGGTTGTGATCAACAAATGGAGCTAGATAATATGGCTCACCGATTGTGGTGTCACCATGTGCTGGCCATTCTTTAATTGCAGGATCAGGATTAGAGACCGAGCCATTTGATTTAAAATCGTCAATATGCTCGTCAACCGTTTGGCGGTCTATTTTCCAAATTAAGTCGTAGTTATCATTTGACGCTTCTTGGTCGTTCGACACGGGTCCTGGGTAAAAATCTTGGCCCCGTTGGCGGTAGGTCATGGCTGCTAAATGTACATTCCCACTAGGGTCTTCTGCTCCTATCCAAATCGCACCTGAAAATATGGTATGAGATCTTTTTGCATTCACATCATCAACTTTTGGTACTTCATATCGTGCACTGTTCAGATCCCAAAAGAAATCACCGCCATTTAGGATTTTAACACGCGTATTGTTATGGTCTAAATCGGCAGATTGTGTTTGTGCTAATGCGGTGAAAGAAATCATTAGCAAAATGGAGATTGAGTAAAGTTGTTTCATAATGCAGCTAAGTTAAATAACTGAAAACAAAATACTTAAAAGGAATTACTCAGAGGACTATTTGAGTTCAGGAAAGGTGATGCAAATACTTAGCACGCTTATCCTCTCCAAATTAGAAATACCATGTAAGCAATGTACGAAGCCAAGAAGAAAATTCCTGTCGGTTTGCCAATTTGATTTTTTGACTTTCCGGTTATCAAGCTGAAGATAATTAAGCAGGTTGCTCCCAAAAGAATTAGCATATCCGCATTGATAGAAGGATCATAGCTAAGCGGTCTAATCATGGCACTGATTCCGAGTACCCAAAGCAAGTTGAAAATATTTGAACCTACAACATTTGCTATTGCTATATCTGTATTTTTCTTAGTGGCAGCTACTGCCGATGTTACCAATTCGGGTAGTGAAGTACCAATGGCCACGACGGTTAAACCAATAAGCTTTTCAGAAAGTCCGAATTGAGCAGCAATGTGAACTGCCCCATCAACAACCCACTTCCCGCCAAAGAATAGACCCAATATACCAAGCAGTACAAATACAATAGCCTTTTGCATGGATAACAATTCAGAAGGGGCTTCTTCAACCAAATCGGTCCTTCCCTCTTTTGCAAGTTTAATAATGTACCCCATGAAAAGAGCAAAGAATAGCATTAACAAAACCCCATCTATTCTGCTTATTTCAAACATCTTAGCTTCACCAAAGAATGCAACGTTCGCAGAGACGGCAACTAAGAGCAAAGCGATTATTGAATAGGGTATTTCGGAATAAACAGTGCTATTCTTTATGGTTAAAGGATAGATTAAAGCGGCCACTCCTAGAATGAGTAAAATGTTTGAAATATTAGACCCTACCACATTGCCAATAGCAATATCTGAAGAGTCTACACTACTGGCAATGATGTTTACTATCAACTCAGGCATTGAAGTTCCCATTGAAACAATGGTTAGCCCAATAACAATATCTGAAATGTTGTACTTTTTGGCTATTGAAGCGGACCCCACAACCAAGAAATCTGCTCCTTTTATTAAGATTACAAATCCTATTACAAATAAGATGTAGACCATAGTGTTCGGCAAATATCAAATAATCTTCTAACCGTCAGCTTTTTCTGTTCGTCTTATTTTACACAATTATTAACGAGAGATAGCTGAAACTTTTTGTTTCGCTCATACGTTTGCATACAAGATGAGACTAATTACAGCTGTTATTGGTTTGGTATTGACCTTTGGAGTCTATGCTCAAAAATATTCAATTTCTGGAAGGGTTAAAGATGCTTCAAATGGTGAAACCCTGATTGGGGCTGTTGCGGCCGTGAAGGGAGGCGGAGGAGCTTTAACCAACGAATATGGATTTTACTCCATTACTTTAGAAAAAGGGACTTATGAAATAACATACAGTTACCTCGGTTATGGAAATGTAACTAAGACCATTGATCTCAACGAGAATAAAACAATCAACATTGAGCTTAAAGAGACGGCAAGTGTAATTGATGCTGCGATTGTATCAGCAAAAGGCTTAGAAAAAAGGGTAGAGAACAAAAAGATTAGTGTTGTCAAAATGGAGACAGCTAAGATCAAAGAGATTCCGGTAATTTTTGGGGAAGTAGATATTCTGAAAACAATCACGCTTCTACCCGGAATACAATCAGCAGGTGAAGGAAATTCAGGCTTCAATGTTCGGGGAGGGTCGCAAGATCAAAACCTCATCTTGCTTGATGAAGCTACAGTATACAACGCTTCACACCTCTTAGGTTTTTTTAGCGTGTTCAACGGAGATGCTGTAAAAGATTTGGAAGTTTACAAAGGAGGAATTCCTGCCAAATATGGCGGCAGGCTTTCGTCAATTGTCGATATAAAAATGCGAGATGGTAACAGCAAACGTTTTGCAGGTATTGGTGGAATAGGAACAATTTCAAGTAGATTAACCTTAGAAGGCCCAATTAAGAAAGATGTATCAAGTTTTATGGTTGCCGGAAGAAGAAGTTACGCTGATTTATTCTTGCCATTAGCACCTGATGAAACTGTACAAGAAAGCCGCCTGTATTTCTACGATTTAAACTTAAAAGCAAACTACCAATTAAGCGATAAAGACCGACTCTATGTAAGTGGATATTTCGGAAGAGATGTACTTGGCTTGAGTGAATTGTTTGGACTGAACTGGGGGAATGCAACTTCTACAATTAGATGGAACCATTTAGTAAACGACAAAATGTTCGTGAATACCTCATTGGTATACAGCGATTTCAACTATGGGTTTGAGGTGAAATTTGCCAAGAACGCTGAATTTGGTCTCGACCAATCAATTAAAGATGTGTATTTGAAGTCAGATTGGACAAACTTCATAAGCCAGAATAGCAAACTAAACTTTGGAACCCAATTGATTCATCACAAATTCAATCCGGGTTTATTTAAGCCTTTGAACGAAGAATCTGAAGCATTTTTCCAAGAACTTCAACTTGAAGAAAGACGAGCTTTTGAAAGCGGCTGGTACATTGACCATGAGTATAAGTTTAATGAACGATTGAATGTTCGATACGGGCTTCGTGTTTCCACTTTTTCTAATATTGGTGGTACTGAGTTTGCTTATACAAAAGATGAAAACAACAAACCAATAGTTGACTTGACAGATACTTCAGTTTATGGTCAAAATGAATTCTATAATACTTATGCTGGATTAGAACCAAGAGCTTCAGTCAGCTACAATTTGTCGACTACCATGGCCATTAAAGCATCTTACAACAGAACTTTTCAATATATTCAACAAGCTACCAATACTGCATCATCGTTCCCAACTGACCAATGGTTTAGTGTGAACCAAAATATTAAACCACAGATTGCTGATCAAACAGCCGTTGGATTGTTCAAGAACTTCGAACATGGCTTTGAGTCGTCAGTCGAAGTGTATTACAAATGGATGCAAAACCAGATTGATTATCGAGACAATGCTGCGATTGCATTTAATGAGAATTTGGATGGAGAATTACTCTTTGGTAAAGGATGGGCTTACGGAGCAGAATTTTATTTAGGAAGATCTGAAGGAAAATCTTCAGGCTTTTTATCTTACACCTGGGCAAAAACAATGCGCCAAATTGATGGCATAAGCTTTGGGGACCCTTATGTGGCTAACTTCGATAGGAGACACAACTTATCATTAGTATTCACGCAAAAGTTTACCAAGAGAATATTGGCAACTGCATCTTTTGTGTACTCATCAGGTCAGCCATTGACTACTCCAACAGGAAAATATTCTTTCGAAGGTGATTGGGTTCCATTATATAGCGGTACGCGAAACAACTATAGAATTCCTGCATACCATAGAGCGGATTTTGGTTTAACGATTAAATCGAAAGAAAAGCCCGATAAGAAATTTAAAAGCAATTGGAATTTCTCAGTATATAATCTGTACAATAGAGAAAATCCATACGCCATCTACTTCAGAGAGGTAGCTGAAACTGATTTGGAGAAATTTCCTGACGCAAATGTTGGCGAGACGGCTGCTTTTCAAACAACGTTGTTTAAAATAATCCCTGCAATAACCTGGAACTTTGAATTTTAAAATGAAGAAGACTATACTATATCTATTTCTAACCGCACTGGCTCTATCTGGTTGCGAAAAGATTGTTGAATTGGAGATTCCGTCTGGTGATCCTCAACTGGTTGTACGAGGCCAAATTACGAACTTAGACCAACCGTGGATTGTAACGCTAAGTCTATCTCAGCCATACTTCGACCAAGACACCGTTACAACTGTAGCAGATGCTAATGTTCGAATTATGGATTCTGATGGATTTGAAGTGCAGTTAAATCACCAAACAAAGGGGATTTATGTAAGCGAACAAGCTCATCAATGTGTTCCAGGGAAAACATATACACTTCAAATCAATTATAAAGGAGAAGAGTATACGGCTGCAGAAGTAATGCCAAATGGCTTTCCAATAGACTTAATAGAGTCGTACTATCTTCCGGAAGGAAATGGCTTTATTCAAGAGGGCTATTATGTCTTTATTCAAGGCAAAGAGAATGACTATGCTGGAGACAGCTACCAATGGAGATTCTATAAGAACGACACGATCCAAGATCAATTTGGAGAAATTTTAGAGAATGACGAGTTTGGAGATGTAACGTTCCTAAATCCAAACATTGATCCAGATGATCCACTCAAGGGTTTAGCAGATGGTATTTTACCTAGGCCATTTCCGTTTATCCTTGAAGCAGGCGATTCAGTCGTAATAGAGCAGTTTAATTTGAGTCCGGAGTATTTTCAATACATTATTGATCTCAATGCACAATTAAGCAGGTCGGGTTCACCTTTTGATCCACCACCAACCAATCCAATCACGAATATTTCAAACAATGGATTGGGTTATTTCTCAGTTGCACATTATACCGATGCAACTATTGTAGTTCAGGAATGATTGGTTCGTAAACGATCAAGAATATCGTTAAGTTGAGCGAGATCTTCGTCGCTAACGTGATTTAGTTGAGCCAATACACCTCGTGTTTTTTGGTTTAAGACTTCTAAAACTTCTTCACCTTGTTCTGTTATTGAGACGTCGACTTGTCGTTTATCAAACTTACAAGTGTTTCTGCAAACGAGTCCTTTGATTCGAAGCTTTTCAACAAGCCGTGATGCATTTGACATCTTGTCAACCATTCTGTCTGTTATATCGTTTACCGATACAGCATTTGGATGAGACCCTTTTAGAATGCGAAGCACATTAAATTGTTGAATAGAGATGTTGTGATCTTTAAGCGATGCGTTAAACAACCCAGCGAAATAGCTTTGGGTGAAATTAATATTTACAACGGCCTTCTCAATTTCAGTCTTGAACGACTTTTGTTTTATGTCTTTTTCAATGCTCATTAACAACTATGTATAAACAGGGGTACGTGCTAATTGTTTAGCGATTATATGAGTTATTATGTCAAAAGTATACATAACGAGTTAAAAAACTTTTAATACTTGTGGCTGTTTTATCTTTGTTTATGCCTCGATCTATTGGCTTCTATATATTTATTTTAATCCTTTTGGGCATCGATATCTATGTTTTTCAAGGATTCAGAGTGCTCGCAAAAAGATGGGCACCCACGTTTACAACAAGTTTGAGCGTACTTTATTGGGCTATCCCTATTGGATTGGTAATTGCACTTCTAGTTGCATCGAATCAAGCAGTTGACCCTAGAAAGAGTAAAGCGGTTATGTGGATTGGCTCAATGTTGTTTGGCATTTACATTGCAAAATTTGCTTGGCTAATTTTTATGTTGATTGACGATGTTGTGAGACTCTTCAGATTGTCATCAAATGCCATTCAACGTAAACCAAATCTAAGCGATATTTCACGTTCACAGTTTATTATGTCTGCAGGAGCGCTAGTGGCTGGAAGTTTGTTCTCAGGGCTCACATATGGAATTTTGAAAGGAGCACACAACTATAAAGTGTTTAACCGAAAGCTTAAATTGAAGAATTTACCTTCGGCATTTAATGGATTTAAAATCGTTCAAATTTCAGATGTGCATTCTGGTAGCTTTTGGAGTAAGGAATCTGTGAAGAAAGGCATTCAAATGATTATGGATCAAAAACCCGATGCGATTTTCTTTACGGGAGATTTGGTTAACAATACTGCTGATGAGTTTAATGAATACAAACCCGTGTTTGATGCATTGTCTGCAGAACATGGTGTGTATTCAGTGTTGGGTAACCACGATTATGGTGATTATGTTTCGTGGCCAAACAAAGATGGGCTAACTAAAGAGCAAAATCTTGCTAACCTAAAACAGCACCATGCCGATATGGGTTGGAAACTGCTCATGAACGAAAACCACATTATTGAAAAAGACGGGGAAAAACTTGCTGTTTTAGGGATAGAAAACTGGAGTGCACACGCCCGCTTTCCTAAATATGGCAGTTTAAGTGAAGCACATAAAGGAACTGAAGATGTAGAGAACAAGCTGCTACTTTCGCACGATCCCAGTCACTGGAAAGCTGAGGTGTTAACCGATTATCCAGATATTGACGCAGTATTTTCTGGTCATACGCATGGCATGCAGTTTGGCATTGACACAAAATACTATCGATGGAGTCCTGTTAAATACCAATACAAGGAATGGGCTGATCTTTACGAAGAAGATGGGAGATATCTTTATGTAAACAGAGGGTTTGGTTATTTAGGATACCCAGGAAGACTCGGGTTTTTCCCAGAGATTACTGTGTTTGAACTGGAGGCAGTGTAAACTGCTCTTTAGCCTCAACCAACTCAGAAAGGAAGGTAGGATCTTGTTCTAACTTATTCCCAACTACCACAATATCTGCTCCTGCTTTAAAAACAGCTAAAGCTTCTTCTTTAGACTTAATTCCACCACCAACAATTAGAGGTACATTAATTTCATCCTTTACGGCTTTGATAATTTGTGGCGATGCGTGCTGATTTGCTCCTGACCCACAATCTAAATAAATTAGTTTATTGCCTAGTTGATATCCTGCTAATGCAGTTGCTGCTGCTATTCCTGGTTTGTCTTGAGGAATAGGAGTTGTACCACTGATGTATGAAACAGTTGTGGTTCTTCCACCATCAATCAAAATATAGCCAGTTGAGATGATTTCCAACTCTGAAGCCTTTAACTTATAAGCAGACTCAACATGGCGGCCAATTAAGAGGTCTGGATTCCTTCCACTGATTAAAGAAAGCAGCAAAATAGCGTCTGCGTGCTCATCAATTTGATTGGGACTTCCAGGGAAAATAACAAGGGGTTTATTCGTCTTATTTTTAAGTGCTCGGATGCACGATTTCATGCTTCCGTCGGTAACCAAACTTCCACCTACAAACAGAAAGTCAATTTTTTCAAATTCTGGATGGTTTACGAGAGCATTTAGCTGATTATCAGACGCTTTGTCTGGATCTATAAGAACCGAAATCATCTTAGTAGAAGCTAGCGTCTTTTTCGTTATTTTATCTAAAATGCTAATAGCCTGTTATTTGTAAGCAAAGTTATCAGGAAAGTTAAATTGAGCACGGAAATTGCTCAATTTTACCTCTATTTTTTTGTTATCAACATTGCAAATCTCTTAAAAATAAGTCAATTGAAAAATTTATGTGTTTATGTGTGGAAAAAGCTAACCTTTATATGATAGTTTAAGAACATATTTTTGACGAAAAACTCGCTATATTTTTTTTCGAATGAGCGATATTTGTTAGATGAAACAAACCGAATTAATTATACGATAAACCAAAAACTTAATTTAATGAGCAAGAAGCCAAAGTACAACAAAGAAGCGTTAAAATTTAAGCGCTTTAACACGAAAGAGGGAGTAGCACCTACCGACCAGTATGAATATGAATACAGAACATCTGTAATCAAGAATCCTGCTGGAGATGAGGTGTTTAAGATGGAGAATGTTGAAGTGCCTAAAGATTGGTCTCAGGTAGCAACAGACATCCTCGCTCAAAAATATTTTAGAAAAGCTGGGGTTCCACAAGAGGATGGATCTACAGGCTCTGAGTCATCTGTAAAGCAAGTTGCTCACAGACTAGCAAATTGTTGGAAATCTTGGGGTGAAGAGTATGGATACTTTGCTTCTAAAAAAGATGCTCAAGTATTCTATGACGAGTTGGTTTATAGTATTTTGGGTCAAATGGCTGCTCCTAACAGTCCACAATGGTTTAATACTGGTCTTCATAGTTCTTATGGCATTACAGGAAAGCCACAAGGACATTACTACTCAGATCACGATACTGGAGCTGTAAAGAAATCAACTTCAGCATACGAACGCCCTCAACCACACGCGTGCTTTATCTTGTCTGTAGACGATGATCTAGTTAACGAAGGTGGAATTATGGATCTTTGGGTTCGTGAAGCTAGAATCTTTAAATACGGTTCTGGTGTAGGTACTAACTTCTCTTCAATTAGAGGAGCTAATGAAAAATTAAGCGGTGGTGGTTTTTCTAGTGGTTTAATGAGCTTCCTTAAAATAGGTGATAGAGCTGCTGGTGCTATCAAATCTGGAGGAACAACTCGTAGAGCTGCTAAAATGGTTTGTCTTGATTTAGACCACCCCGAAATAATGTCTTTCATCAACTGGAAGAAAGATGAAGAAAAGAAAGTAAAGGCTTTGATCGATGCGGGCTATGCTTCCGACTACGAAGGTGAAGCTTATCAAACAGTATCAGGTCAAAACTCAAATAACTCAGTACGTATTCCTAACAAATTCTTTGAAGCATTAAAGAACGAAGGAGAGTGGGAATTAATTTCAAGAACTTCAGGTAAAGCTATTGATTCAGTTCCTGCTAGTAAAGTTTGGGATGATATCTCATTTGCAGCTTGGGCTTGTGCTGATCCAGGTGTTCAGTTTGATACAACAATTAATGAATGGCATACTTGCCCAGAAGGTGGACAGATTAACGCATCTAACCCATGTTCTGAATACATGTTCTTAGACAATACAGCTTGTAACCTTGCATCGCTTAACTTGAGAAAATACTTCGACGAGGAAGAGTGCAAGTTTGATGTTGAAGCTATTGAATATGCCTCTAGACTTTGGACAGTAGTTCTTGAGATTTCTGTTCTTATGGCTCAGTTCCCAAGTAAAGAAGTTGCTAGATTATCTTACGAATACAGAACTTTAGGTCTTGGTTATGCAAACTTAGGATCTGTACTTATGGTATCAGGTATTCCATACGATAGTGACGAAGCAACTGCAATTGGCGGAGCTGTTACTGCGATATTAACCGGAACAGCATATGCTACATCAGCTGAAATGGCTTCTTTCTTAGGACCATTCAAGCAATACAAAAAGAACAAAAAGCACATGCTTCGCGTGATGAAAAATCACCGTTATGCTGCTTACAATGTTGATGAATATGATGGTTTAAGTGTTAAACCTGTTGGAATTGACCCACAACACTGCCCAGACTACCTATTAGGATCTGCTACAGGTGCTTGGGATAAAGCTGTTCAATGGGGTGAAGAACACGGATACCGCAATGCTCAAACAACTGTAATTGCACCTACAGGTACAATTGGACTTGTTATGGATTGTGATACTACTGGTATTGAGCCAGACTTTGCACTTGTTAAGTTTAAAAAATTATCAGGTGGAGGATACTTCAAAATTGTTAACCAATCTGTACCTCTAGCGCTTAAAAACTTAAACTACCCAGAAGATCAAATCGATGCTATTGTAAATTATGCCAAAGGGTACGCAACATTAAACGGTGCTCCTTCTATTAATCACGATACATTAAGATCGAAAGGATTCAACGAACAAGATATTGAGAAAATTGAAGGTGCATTAGCTTCAGCTTTTGAAATCAGCTTCGCGTTTAACCAATGGACTCTTGGAGAAGATGCAATGCAACGCCTTGGATTTACTGCTGAGAAATACAACTCTTCTAACTTCAACTTGCTTAGAGAGCTAGGTTTCAGCAAAAAGGAAATTGCAGAAGCAAACGACTACGTTTGTGGTACAATGACTATCGAAGGAGCTCCTTATCTTAAAGATGAGCACTATGCTGTATTTGATTGTGCGAACAAGTGTGGTGAGAAAGGTGAAAGATACATTCACGCTCACGGTCACATTAAAATGATGGCTGCTGCTCAACCATTCTTGTCTGGAGCAATTTCTAAAACAATCAACCTTCCAAATGAAGCAACTGTTGACGATATCAAATCTTGCTACCAATTAAGCTGGGAGCTAGGAACTAAAGCGAATGCATTATATAGAGACGGTTGTAAACTATCTCAACCACTTAGCAACAAATCTGATGTGGCTGAAGAAGAGGAAGAAACTACAATCGATGCGGTTGATAACGCGATTGGCAATGCAGCGAACCTAAGTATCGATGAACTTACACAAGATCAAGTACTTGAGGCAGCTCAAAAAATTCTAGATAATTCTAAAGGTACAGAGTTTATGAGACAGCTATCTAGTATTGTTGAGCGTAAGCGATTGCCTTGGAAGCGTAGAGGATTTACGCAAAAAGCCAAAGTAGGAGGACAGACTCTTTTTGTTAGAACCGGTGAGTATAACGATGGTACTTTAGGAGAGATCTTTATCGATATGCACCGTGAAGGAGCTACATTTAGATCATTAATGAACTGTTTCTCAATTGCAGTATCAATTGGATTACAATACGGTGTTCCATTGGAAGAATACGTAAGTAAGTTTACATTTACTCGATTTGAGCCAAGTGGAATGGTTGAGGGTCATCCAAATATCAAGAACTCAACTTCTATAATCGATTACATCTTTAGATTGCTAGGATTTGAATACTTGAATAGAACTGACCTTGTTCATATCAAGCCAACTGAAAAGGCAGAACCTAAAGTAATTGAGACTGTTTCAGACGACTTGCCAACTGTTGCAGAAACAACAAAGAAACCAGAAGTACAAAAGGCTGCTATGGTTCAAAAAGTTGCGACTCCACCAACAGGTACATCTTCTGATGCACTTCCTTGTACAAACTGCGGAAGTTTAGCATTGATTAGAAACGGTACTTGTCATTTATGTACGAACTGTGGTACAACTACTGGCTGTAGTTAATCACATTTAAATAGAAAATTAAAAGTCCCGTTATGCGGGACTTTTTTTTGTTTTGAGTAATCCACAATTGTGGATAATTTTGATTTTTCGACTAAAATTCGTTACTTTGTAGAGGTTCAGCTACTAAAATGACCGCTACTTACGCCGAAATAAAGGAAGACTTAGTCGTAAAAGACAGTTTCTTATACCTTGCTGGAGAGCCCTATAGTGGAGTTCTTAAAAAGCAGGAAGAAGAAGGGTATTCCGAATGCAATTATCTTAATGGCCATGTTCATGGCTTATATAAGGCGTATTACCCATCAGGAAAGCTTAAAGACGTTAGACTTTATCAAAATGGTGTTTTATCCGGTAGAGCGATAAAATACTGGCCAAATGGCATGAAAAAGATGAATGTTAACTACGTTAAAGGTGAAATGGATGGAGTTTACGAGGAGTGGGATGAAAATGGGATTCTTGTATCTATGAAAACCTATTACAACGGTAAGCTAGCTACCATTAAAGGAAAGGTTATGGCTTATCATAATATGCAGTAACAGCTCCTTCCAGGTTTTCGTACCAATCTTCTCCAAATTTTCTTATTAAAGCAGTTTTTGCAAATTCAAACACTTTGATGTCTTCTTTTTGACCTTTTGTACATGCATCGGCACAAATACTCCATTTATGATAATTTAGTGCGTAGTATTCGTTGTATTTGCTTACACGCACAGGATATAAGTGACAACTTATAGGTTTTGGATAGTTAAAATTGTGCTTACTGTTGGCTATTTCGATTGCACAGTTTAAAATTCCGTCTTTTCTCACTACAAAAACACACTCTTTATTCGATTTGCAAGTAGTAACTAGCATGCTATCAAACGGGTCGTTTTCGTAAAAACCGTCTTTTTCTAATAGTTCTAGACCTTCAGCATCCATTTCAGACTTGATTAGATCTAGATTTTTCTCAATGCTTTCAACCTCATCTCGTTCTAATGGAGCACCAGCATCACCTTCAATACAGCATGCACCCTTGCACGCAGAAACATCGCAAGCAAACTTCTTTTCGAGTACATCCTCCGAAACGAGGCAGTCATCAACAATGATCATTTCTTTTGGTCGAGATATTCTCGGTATCCCATGTTTTCTAGTGCTTCGGCTTTTCCTAACACCGTGTTTTCCATATCGGCACTGTAGTCCAAAACGCGTTGTTGTACTGCAGAATCATGTGCCCCAATCATTTTGGCTGCCATAATTCCTGCATTTTTAGCTCCATTGATTGCCATAGTAGCAACTGGAATACCTGGAGGCATTTGCACAATTGAATACAAGGAATCAATACCGCTCATATTACTTGATTTAACTGGAACCCCGATTACTGGAAGAGGAGTTAGCGATGCTACCATTCCTGGCAAGTGGGCAGCACCTCCTGCACCTGCAATAATCACCTTAAATCCATCGGTATGTGCTTTTTTAGTGTATTCATACATTCGGTCAGGTGTTCTATGTGCAGAAACCACAGTTAAATGGTAAGAAACATTAAGTGCATCTAAAACTTTTGCTGATTCTGCCATTACAGGTAGGTCAGAATCAGATCCCATTATTATTAGTACATCAGCCATATATTGTTCAAATTAAACGCTTTTTATGGTTAAGCTTTGTTTTACCTTATTCATTTTGGCAACTACATCCTCTTTTGTATTTCCTAAAACAGTGAAATGCCCTAGTTTTCTGAAAGGCGAAGTTGTTTTCTTGCCATACATATGAATGTATACTCCAGGAATGGCTAAAACAGACTCAATATTGTGAAGGTAGTATTCTCCATTTACGTCCTCAGGTCCAACAATATTGCACGTTGCAGCTGGGCAAAGTAACTGGGTGTCTCCAACCGGCATGCCTAAAAGTATGCGATTAAGTTGCTCGTACTGAGAGGTAATCGATGATTCAATGGTGTGGTGTCCGCTATTGTGTGGACGAGGAGCTATCTCATTAACATATACATCCCCAGTACCGGTTGCGAACAGTTCAACAGCAAACATTCCCGGGCTGTTAAACGCCTTAACGGCCATTGAAGCTACCTCTTTGCATCGAGCTATTATGTCTTCAGAAATTGCAGCTGGGGCTATTAAATAGTCCATCAGATTTGACTTAGGATCAAAAACCATTTCACAAGGCTCATACTCTACTACATCTCCCTGTTGACCAATAGCCACAATTACAGAAACTTCAGTAGCGTCAACCGCTAGTTTTTCTATCACATAACCATCATTGCTTTGCAGCGATTCGTCATTTGTATTGTGAAGCTCATTAAACTTCGATTTAGACAGCAATTGAACTCCCTTACCATCATATCCACCTTTTCGATGTTTAAGCACAAAACGGTCATCGGGCCAGGCCTCAACCTTTTCTGCAAGATCACTTGAGCCGGCCAATTCAAAAGCTAAAGTTGGGGTTTGATGCTTGGCATAAAATGCTTTTTGTAAGCCTTTGTCTTGTATAATTCTTAGAACGCTAGATTGAGGAATCACCAATTTCCCTT
The DNA here is from genome assembly GCA_965216465.1 of Bacteroidia bacterium. GTDB lineage: Bacteria > Bacteroidota > Bacteroidia > NS11-12g > UBA9320 > UBA9320. The sequence goes on along the minus strand of CBDCFW010000006.1, from coordinate 717,280 downwards.
CACCCTCTAATGCTTCAAGAGCGTCAACATTCACATGCTCAATTTCGTAGGATAACACGTCAGATAATTGAGCTAATTCTCTAATCTTTGCTTCGTCCTTTAATCCGCCAACAACCTGATTGTTAGACACTAACGATGCTGGGCAATCAGAAGATTTTTCAAGAAACTGATAATTCAAGTTCATGGGTGATCCTGCTTCAAAAAGCATCTTACCCAATTGACCTCCTCCTAATATTCCAATGGTCTTGTTTATATCCTTTTTCAAATCAGTGCAAATGTTAATAATAAATTGCAGTACCATTAGATATCTTCCTAAATTTGTTTTTACAATTTATTCCTATATCCGTTGGAAACAGGGGTAAAATGCAACTACAACAACTAAAATAAATTTACGATGAAACACCTCAGTAGCTTATTAGCACTTATCCTATTTAGTTCTTTAGCAATTGCACAATGTATGATCGAGCCTTGGTCTTTAGAGAAAAGAATCAAGAAAAGTGATCTTGTAATTGAAGGTAAAATAATTGATAAACAAAGTGTTTGGGACGACAATCACAAGATGATTTATACGATCAATACGATTGAAGTTTATAAATCATTTAAAGGTAGCTATGCCAATAGCATTATAAATGTTGTTACAGAAGGAGGAACCGTAGGGTTAAATAGACTTGTTGCTAGTCCGTCTTTGGAGCTAGAAGTTAAAGAAACAGGAATCATATTGGTTAAAAAGAGCACTAAACCTTTGTCGGGATATGGTGACCTATATCAACCAACTGCTTCAATTCAGTCTTTTATTCACTATGATTTAGTGAACTATAAAGCATTTGATATCAGTGCAAAATACAACTCGATTCGCTTTGACTTATACGAAACCATTAAGTCTATAACCAAAGAGAATTACAGCACAGTAAAAGATGTCAATGTAGAGGCGGGCAAAAAGCAGATTAGAGCACTTGCTAACCCAGTAATTTCATCGTTTAGTTTAGATACACTTAATTCAGGAACAGAAACAGAGCTAACCATTAACGGGTCAAATTTCGGTGCGACCAGAGGTAATGGTAAAGTTGGGTTTAAAGATGCGAACTTTGGCGATGGCAGATATTACTATCCACCTGTTGGCTGGTCGTATAAGAGTTGGAGCAATACAGAGATTAAGGTTATTGTTCCGTCACGAGCAGGAACGGGAACCGTTGAAGTAGTGAACGACAATGACGAATCGGGTGAATCTTCAAGCAATTTGACCATAGATTGGGCCCACTCAAATTTATTTTACCCATTGCCTTCGGGAGATACTCCAGCTTTCCAAATAGACCATGTGAATGACAATAGTTTAGGCGGATATACGTGGCAATTTGCATCAAACTTTGCTAATAAAGCTGCTGCCGTGACTTCTTTTACACGGTCATTGGAAGAATGGAGATGCGAAACGCAAATGAATTGGATAATTGGAGCAACTACTACAGTAGATACTGTTGATGGCCAAGACGATGTGAATGTTGTTCGATTTACCAATTTTGGTGATGGAAAACTGGGCGTTTGTTACAGCTGGTATTCCGGATGTTGGTTCAGTGCAAATACTAACCTAAACTGGTTCGTTAGAGAACTAGATATTCAGTTTGACAGCACATACAGCTGGTATTATGGGACGGGTAATCCAGGCAGCAATCAATATGATTTTCAGAGTGTTGCTACCCACGAATTGGGACATGGCCTCCAGCTGGGTCATGTTAGAGATAATGCTAAAGTAATGCACTACTCTTTGTCGAATGGAGTGCGCAAAGCAAATTTAGTAGCTACGGATATTGCAGCAGGTCAGTACGTAACAGGTCGAGGAGTTGTTTCAAGCCCATGTGGTCCAACTCCTATGGTTGCTGTCCCAAATAACTCTTGTAACTTGACTCCACCAGAAGGTGATTTTAACACGAGTGTTGCTGTTTTATGCCCCGAAGAGGACTTTACCGTAACAGACAATACAACGGGTACAGTAACAGTGTATTCTTGGGATTTTGGTGACGGTGCGAGTCCGGCCACGGCCAGCACAGAAGGGCCACATACCGTAATTTATACTACTTCTGGAACCAAAACAATTACTTTGATAACCACAAACATTATTGGCTCTGATACCGTCGAAAAAACTGTTTTTGTTGAAATAGATTCATTGGACACGCCGGGTAGCTTTATTACCAACGACAGTGCCTGTTTTGGATTCAGTAATTATAGCATTAACCCTGTTCCAACCGCAGAATCTTACTTCTGGACCTTGTCTGGAGGAGGGTCTTTTAATGGAAGTACAACCACCGAGTTAGTTCAAGTTGAATGGACAGAAGCAGGGGTGCACACGGTTGCAGTTATTGCTGCAAATGCCTGTGGCGTGAGTGAACCACAAACAGATACTGTTGAAGTTATTCCATTTGTAGATCCTAAGTTCACAGAAGTTATTGATGGCTTAGAAATAGACTTCACCAACATATCAGATCATGGGATAGAATTTCATTGGGATTTTGGTGATGGAAACACATCAACAGAAGAAAACCCAACACATGCGTATCCCGATAAAGGAAGCTATACTGCAGAATTATTTGTGTCAAATTTCTGCGGAATTGATAGTGTTGATCGAGATTACAATTTAAATTTCAGAGCTTCTATTGAAGAGTTGGAGAACTTGAGGTTCTTCTATCCTAATCCAGCTAAAGTTGGGCAACATATTACCTTTAAAGGTGATGCAATGAAGCAATACATCATTACTAATCTGGAAGGAAAAGTAATGAATCGAGGGAGTTTAGTGAACAATACCTTAGTCGTACCTGTTTTACCTTCCTCTGTTTATATCATTACCTTTATTGATGATAACAAACAGCTTCATTTTAAATTGAACGTTATAGAATAAGAATGAAATGGCAAAGGTAGTTGTCGGATTATCGGGAGGAGTGGATTCCTCTGTAGCTGCTTATTTACTTCAAGAACAAGGTCATGAAGTCATTGGTGTCTTCATGAAAAACTGGCATGATACAGAATTCACAATTAGTGATGAATGTCCGTGGGAGGAGGATAGTAAAGATGCATTGCTTGTAGCCGACAAGCTTGGAATACCATTTCACACCATAGACCTTAGCAAAGAGTACTATGATCGAATTGTGTCATACATGTTCGATGAGTATAAAAGCGGTAGAACTCCAAATCCAGATGTGCTATGCAATCGCGAAATCAAATTTGACACGTTTTTAAAACACGCTATGAACCTTGGGGCAGATTATGTTGCCACTGGGCATTATTGCAGAAAAGATGAGGTAAACGGCGAATTTCGACTGCTTGCTGGTAAAGATGGAAACAAAGATCAAAGTTATTTCCTCTGCCAGGTGAATCAAGATCAACTCGCAAAGGCTCTTTTTCCAATAGGAGAATTAGAGAAAAGTGAAGTGCGTCGAATCGCTAAAGAACAAGATCTCGTTACAGCAGAAAAGCGTGATTCTCAGGGACTGTGCTTTATTGGAAAGGTAAAGCTACCTGATTTTCTGAAACAACAACTCAAAGAAAAGAAAGGCAACGTTGTTGAAATTTCAAACGAATGGCCAGGTTTTAAAAGCGATCTTCAAGTCGAAGATGAATATGAATTTGCTGAGTCAGATGGCAAGGTTATTGGCGAGCACAATGGAGCTCATTTCTATACTATTGGCCAAAGAAAAGGACTAAATATAGGAGGCTATGCAAACCCACTTTTCATTGTACAAACAAATACCGACACAAACACGGTTTATGTTGGTGAAGGTGAACAGCATAAGGCCTTGAATAGAAAAGGATTGTTTGTTGACGAAGACGATATTCACTGGTTGCTACCAAGTGCAAAAATGAAACCAGGAGAGGAGCGATCTTATCAAGTAAGGATACGCTATAGACAACCTTTGTTTGCTGCTAAATTAAGAAAGAAAGAAAAAGGGTTAATCATCGAATTTGAAAAACCTCAAAAAGCGGTGGCAAAAGGTCAATTCGCAACTTGGTACGAGGATGATGTTTTGGTAGGAAGTGGTGTGATTCGATAAAAGAAAAAAAGGACTGGACTACTTGAAAAATTCCTAAAAAATAGGATTTGGCTCTCTCCACGTCACGAACTTCCAATGTTCACTTACCGAGGTAAGTTCATTACCGACAAGTCTGGATTTCAAGGCCTGTTCTTATACGTTTCGGTTAAAGCCGGAAAAGTAAAAACTGTTGAATTTTTCAATTATCTTCTCCAGTCCTATGTCAAATATAGTAAAATTTGCATTGTGAAGGTGAAAAAGTTGATAAGTATAGTAATGCCTGCAAAGAACGCTGCACCGTACTTAAGGCCTTGTATAGACTCAATCTTAGCTCAGTCTTATCAAAACTGGGAGTTGGTTGTAGTGAATGATTCGAGTACAGATCAAACCTCTGAAATTTTATGGGAATATTCGCATCAAAACGACAAGATTCAATGGCTTGATAATCAAGGAAATGGAATAATAGATGCGTTACGTACTGCCTATGCACAAGTAAACGGCCAGTTCATTCATCGTATGGATGCCGACGACATAATGCCTTTGAATAAACTAAAACTACTAGTAGAATCATGGACACCTAACAGCGTGGTAACAGGTAAGGTTAAGTACTTCTCAGATGAGTGGATGGTTGGATTAGGCTTCCAGAATTATGAAAATTGGATAAATAATCTCATGTCTGCTGACAATTTTTGGGAGGATGTTTATATGGAATGTCCAATTCCTTCACCGGGTTGGCTAATGGACCGTGATGACTTTGATAGAATAGGAGGGTTTAACTCAGATTATCTTCCTGAGGACTATGATTTTTGCTTCAGAGCATACAAACATGGCACAGACGTTGTTCGGGTTCAGGAAGTTATTCATCATTGGAGAGATAGCCAGAATAGAACCTCCCGAAAGTTACCAATTTACTTCCCTATGGCTTACTACCCTTTAAAAGTACGCAGGTTTTTAGATATTGATTTTAATAGAACCAAAGAACTTGTGTTATGGGGAGCAGGAAAGAAAGGTAAGCGCGTTGCATCATTATTAAATGAAGCAGGTCAGCAATTTATTTGGATAACTGACAATCCTAAAAAGCAAGGAGTTACGATTCATGATGTAGTGCTATCAAGCCCATCTGATATTAACTGGGCCAATAAGCAGCTTATACTGGCTGTATCTTCGCCTGAAGATAAGGCTAAAATTCAAGAGCGTTTAGACCAAACTTCACTGAAAAAAGCTAAGGATTATTGGTGGTTCTGCTAGGTTAATCTACCACGGTAAGTGGCTTGGTTACAATTCCTGAATTGGTCTCAACGTGAATAAAGTATAACCCTTGACGTAAATTGCCTAAATCAAATTCCAAATTACTTCCATGAAGTGGCTTTATTTCGCCAGAAATGTCTAAACCTCTACTATCGGTAAAAGTAATTCTTGGGTCATTGCAGTTTACAAGATTTACCTGAATTTTATCCTTCGATGGGTTAGGAAACACATCTACAATTGGGTCCTTAGATGTAAGGTCAATACATTCTACATACGATCCTGCCGGAGCATTGCTCGTAGAATATGGAGTTAACCTGTAGCAAATTTCACTTGGAAGTGTGTTTTGGTCTACAAAAGTGTATATGTTAAAATCGTTTTGAAGTGCATAGGAAGAAACCCAGCCTATTGATTCCCAGTGTTCCGGATTGACACTTCTTTCAATTTCGTAGTGCGAAACGTCAGTTTCATTTTTTACATACCACCTCAAAACTGCATGATTGTCTTTGGATGAACTAATTTCAAAATCTAATTGGGCAATAGATAAGAAAGAACAACTGGTTAATGTGTTAAATTGAGTAGCCAAGCTTGTAAAGGCTCCACTTCGCATTAGAACATCAAATTGTCTCAGGGCGGTTGATGGCATGGCATTGTAATAAGCCAATGAGTCTAAAAGCATTTCAGTTTCAGCCACCGACATGGTTCCAACCAGTCGAGTGAATGTTATAGTTCGTTGCTCACCAGAAATGGTTCCTTCCGCTTGGAATTGTACACCATTCAAATCAACAACAGCATAGCTGGTATCTGACAAGAAATAGAGAGGAAGCGTATCACCGCTTACCGCACCTTGAACTAACAATTGCTCATAAGCCCCATCTCTAACAGCAGATGAGTCATAGGTAATCATTAATTCATCAATGGTTGGGTTAGTAGTAACAATGTTTGTTCCTCCACCTGTAAAGTAACTTGGAGTAGCACAAAACGTATCGGTTCGTTCTTCTCCTGGGGTAGAAGTATCTAAATCCACAAGTGGTGGACTTAAAGTATCGGGGGGATTAGTCCATGTGCTACCAGTACCAAAGTCTATAAAGAAATAGGCGTACCCACCTCCTTCAGCTCCAACCACAATTGTAAATGAACTCACTGAAGAATAAGCTACTTGTACCCTTGTATTGTCGTCAAGTACGTTCGAAACATTTGACGATATACTTGATCTAAAATTGGTAAGACCGGAACCAACATCATAAGTTGGCGAAACAGTTGTAGCCGAACCTAAGTAGGTATTGTAAAATCCTCCAAACTGATTGTATTGGTTGGTCCCAGAAAGGCCATTTCCATCAATATCGTAGGTGTTTATGGCAACATTTTCAAGTGTTACTATGGTACCTGAATCTGTAGAATTATCGTAACTCCCTCCTAAAATAAATTCAAATCTAAATTCAGCTTCTCCTGCTGCTGAAAAATTAAACTGAGGTGAAAAGAATCGCTCCTCGTTGTTTGTCATCCCAAAGCCAGTAGTTGATGGGTTATCATGATTCGTCATGGTTGGATCGACTGCTATAGTCCGCACGATGGCGTCAATGTCTTGTCCGCTAATGGTAACAACATCCTCATAGAGAACAACATCACCGGCGGCAAGTCCGGTACCAACTTTATTGGTTATCGTAACACCTGTGCCACCAAAATCGATGTCTTGGAATGCAGCATTGTAAGTCTGTGCATTGGAGAAAATAGCACACAGGAGGGTAAGTACTGTAAATACTGATTTCATAAGTAGTATCAATAAAAAGCACCAAATACTGCTACATCGCTGATGTGCAATCATTTACAAATAAACAGTGAGCTGTAGTAGTAGTTAGTACGCTGTTATATAATAACAAAGATACTGAAACCACAGTTAATTTGAGAGGGGTATTCCGTCGATAGCAACAAATACCCACTACACAAAAGTGCAATAAAATAAGAGATTGATGGACAAAATAACTTGCCCGTATTAACAAAAATTATCTATTCAACTTCCTCGTAATCAGTAAACTGCTCCTCGTCATTATAGGTGCTGTTACTGCGTGGAACGTCGTTGCTTATAGCGGTCTTAATATTAAGCACGCGCTTAAGAATAAAATAGACAATAATACCTACTAATATATATTTCATACCTACCTACTTAAATACATTGATTTCTGGCTGTATAGGTCTCTGAAAACTTGATCTTTGGTATTTTTAACAAATAGGATTGCCTCTCCGGTTGATTTCATCTCAGGACCTAATTCTTTATTTACATTAGGGAACTTATTGAACGAGAATACCGGTTGTTTAATTGCGTAACCATTCTTTACTGGTTTGATATCAAAATCCGATAACTTATTCTCTCCTAACATAACTTTGGTTGCGATGTTTACGTAAGGAACCTGATAAGCCTTGCAGATGAATGGTACTGTTCTACTTGCTCTTGGATTGGCTTCAATTACGTAAACTTTCTCATCCTTTATTGCAAATTGAATATTCAATAATCCAACCACATTCATTGCGCGTGCAATTTTGGCAGTATATTCTTCGATTTGAGCAATTACATTATCTGAAAGGTCAAATGGTGGCAAAACGGCAGATGAATCACCTGAGTGGATTCCAGCAGGTTCAATGTGCTCCATAACTCCGATTATTTCGACATCCTCACCGTCACAAATACTATCACTTTCTGCTTCTTCTGCTCTATCTAGGAAGTGGTCGATTAGTACTCTGTTTCCAGGTAGGTCACCCAATAAATCGATTACCGCTTGTTGAAGATCTTCGTCGTTGATTACAATCTTCATTCCTTGTCCTCCTAATACGTAAGATGGTCTCACCAATACTGGATAGCCAACTTCATTTGCAACTTGAATCGCTTCATAAGCATTTTCTGCTACACCATATTTTGGATAAGGAATATCTAACTCTTTCAATAGATCAGAGAATGAACCTCTGTCTTCAGCGAGGTCCATGTTTTCAAATGATGTACCTAATATTTTGATGCCATGGTCACGTAAACGTTCTGAAAGTTTCAATGCGGTTTGACCTCCTAACTGAACGATTACACCTTCTGGCTTTTCTAAGTCAATTACTTCAAAAAGATGTTCCCAGAAAATTGGCTCGAAGTAAAGCTTATCAGCAGTGTTAAAGTCAGTACTTACGGTTTCAGGATTACAATTGATCATTATGGTCTCGTAACCGCATTCTTGAGCAGCTTTAATTCCATGAACACAACTGTAATCAAACTCAATTCCTTGACCAATTCTATTTGGTCCAGATCCGATTACAAGTATTTTCTTTTTGTCTGTTACAACACTTTCATTCTCTCCGTCGAATGTTGAGTATAGGTAGTTTGTTGGAGAGCTAAATTCAGCTGCACAAGTGTCAACCATCTTATAAACTCTGTTGATACCCAACGATTTACGTTTATTGTAAACGTCCATATCCTCTATCTCTCCACCAAGTAGATGAGCGATTTGAGCATCTGAAAATCCTTTTTCTTTTGCGGTTCTAAGAATATCTTGGTCAATATTCTCAAGAGTGTATTTCTTGATTTCACGTTCGGTTTTTACCAACTCATAAATCTGCTCTAAGAACCATCTGTCAATCTTAGTAATCTTTTGTATAGATGTAATAGGTACACCTAAAGACATAGCATCTTTTATGTGAAATATACGATCCCAGCTTGGATTCTCAAGACTATGAATAATTGGATCTAGCTTCTTCAATTCGTACCCATCGCTACCTAATCCTAAACGCTTAATTTCAAGCGATTGACAAGCCTTTTGAAGTGCTTCTTGGAAAGAACGACCAATTGCCATCACTTCTCCAACCGACTTCATTTGAAGACCAAGTGTTGTTTCTGAACCCCTAAATTTATTGAAATCCCAACGTGGAATTTTAATGATGGTGTAATCAATTGCTGGTTCGAAGAATGCTGATGTGGTTTGCGTAACTGGATTCTTCAATTCATCTAGGTAATATCCTAAAGCTAATTTCGCTGCAATTTTTGCAATTGGATATCCAGTGGCTTTTGATGCAAGAGCTGATGATCGAGATACCCTTGGGTTAATTTCAATAGCAATAATGCTTTCATCTTCTGGATTTACAGAGAACTGAACATTACAACCGCCGGCAAATGCACCCATTCCACGCATCATCTTAAATGCCATGTCTCTCATTTCTTGGAAACAAGTGTCACTTAAAGTCATTGCTGGAGCGATGGTAATCGAATCTCCGGTATGAATTCCCATTGGGTCTAAGTTTTCAATAGTACAGATTACAGCAATATTGTCGTTGCTATCTCTCAACAACTCTAACTCGTATTCTTTCCAACCTAATACAGCTTGTTCAACAAGAACTTCGTGCGTAGGTGAAGCTTCTAATCCTCGTTTTACAGCAACATCAAAATCTTCTTTTTTATGCACGAATCCTCCTCCGTAGCCCCCTAAGGTAAATGAAGGACGAATTACTAGCGGGAAACCAATTTCTTGAGCAACTTCTTTAGCTTCTAAGTAAGAATTAGCAATTTTTGAAGTAGCGATTGGAATATCAAGTTCAATCATAAAAGAACGGAAAAGATCTCTATTCTCTGTTTTCTCGATAGCGTCGATGTCAACACCAATGATAGTTACATCATTGTCTTCCCAAATACCTACTTCATCAGCTTCAATCGCAAGGTTTAATGCTGTTTGTCCACCCATGGTAGGCAAAACGTGAGTAATGTTCTGTTCCTTTAGAATTTGCTCTAAACTTTGAACGGTTAATGGGAGAAGATAAACATGATCAGCCATGCTCGGATCAGTCATGATCGTGGCAGGGTTTGAGTTGATCAGTGATACTTCAATTCCTTCTTCTTTTAAACTTTGAGCTGCTTGACTACCAGAGTAATCAAATTCACATGCTTGACCGATAATTATCGGTCCACTTCCGATAATTAGTACGTGTTTTATGCTAGAATCTTTTGGCATTTATATTAAAAATTGGGCAAAGTTAAACCTCTATTTTCGTCTAGCAAGTAATGTGGAAAATGTGAAAGAAGATTATTAAATTAACTCTTCTTCTTCAAAGTAATTAACGATGTGATGTCGCAAGTACATTTCTTGTTCAAGCAAGTCTTGATGAGGCAGTTTTTCGACCAATTCCCATACAGGCCAATCATTTTCGTCTGAGCCTAAAAGCTTATAATGCCCCGAAGTACTCAATACTCTACATGTGGCAATATGCATGAGCCTAACCTTTTCTTCTTTGGTGAATTTAGTCTGAGGTTTGCCGAGTTCACGCATTCCTATTACATAGAGAACGGCACTCAAATCAGGAGTCTTACTAAACACTTTTTCAATAAGCTCTCTAATTTTAAACCATTTCTCTTTTAAGCTTATTTCATTTTCCTGATTCATTGTAACTTTGCTTCGATGGCATTGCTGCAAAGATTACTCACCGAAGTAAAAAAACGAGGCGTTTTTTTAAAAGTTAATATTGAACAAGGTGAGCAGATTCAAAAAAAGACGCTTAAGAAGCTGATTACCAAAGCAGAATCTACATCGTTTGGCAAAATGCATCACTTCAACGAACTGGTCGATTCAGACAATTTACTCAATGATTTTCAAGAGGCGGCAAGAATAGGAGATTACTTAGACATGCTCCCTTGGTGGACCAGAAGTAGACTAGGGGAACCTGATGTTACCTGGCCTGGAATAATCAAAAATTTTGCAGTGAGTTCAGGTACTTCTGATGGAAGTAGTAAGTACATTCCAGTAAGCGACCAAATGCTTAGAGCGATTAAAAGAGCGAGTGTTCGCCAAGTTATTTCCATCGCTCAAACTGATGTTCCCAAAGACCACATTGCTAAAAAATGGTTAATGATTGGAGGAAGCACAGAACTCGAATACAACGGAATGTATTATTCAGGCGATTTGAGTGGAATCACAACCGGTTCAGTACCCATTCTATTTCAACGTATTTCGAAGCCGGGATTGCACATCCGAAGAGAAAAAAACTGGCAAGAAAAAATTGAAAGAATTACCCGCGAAGCACAAGAATGGGATGTCGGAATGGTTGCTGGAGTTCCAGCGTGGATCAAGCTTTTATTCGAGAGCATCATAGATCAATATGGTGTCGACAATATTCATGACCTCTGGCCAAACTTTGCAGCTTATATACACGGGGGAGTTAGCTTGACACCTTACAAGAAGTCACTCGATGAATTAATGGGGCGTCCTATTAAGTACTTTGAGACCTATCTTGCTTCAGAAGGGTTTATAGCGTATCAAACTCGTGAGCATAGTGAAGGAGGTATGCGTTTACTGCTGCGCAATGGGCTGTATTTTGAGTTTGTGCCATTTAATAGCAAAAACTTTACCGAAAATGGAGAGTTACTGCCCAACGCAAAAGCATTGAAGTTATCGGAAGTAAACACCACCGATGAGTATGCTATCTTAATCTCTACCTGTGCGGGAGCGTGGCGCTATTTAATTGGAGACACCATCAAGTTTACAAACCTTGATCGATGTGAAATTAAAATCACAGGAAGAACCAAGCATTTCTTGTCACTTTGTGGTGAACACCTTTCGGTCGACAACATGAACCGAGCAATTGAAATAGTCGCAAACGAGTATGATGTGAGTTTTGATGAATTTACCGTATGTGGCATTCCTCATGAAGGCTTCTTTGCCCATGAGTGGTTTATTTCTTGTGATGTAGAATCGCTGTACTCTAAGAAAGAAGAAATCAAAAACAAGCTCGATATGACACTCAAAGTGTTGAATGACGACTATCGTGTTGAGCGTTCAGCAGCATTAAAAGATATACGTGTAAACCTTCTTCCGTCTGAAAGGTTCTATACTTGGATGAGAGACAATGGGAAAGAGGGGTCTCAAAACAAATTCCCACGGGTACTCAATAAAAAGATGTTAAAAAACTGGAGAGCGTTTTTAGAAACGGCAAGTGCATGAGTTTAACCATTATTTATTTCGCAGTGGCAATCTTGATTGCCTATCTGATCGGTAGGAATTCAAAAAACAAAGGTTTTGGATTTTGGAGAAGTTTTATATTCATGCTTTTGCTTCTCACTATCGTATGGGCTTTTTTGGTTAAACAGCTAGGCGGTCTGTAAATGCTCAAAAACGTGGTCTTTGAATAAGACCTTAACCTCTTCAAGCAATCCAAATATCTCATCAGCATCGGTAGACTGTACCAGCTTACTTCTAAATTCCTTAAAATGAGGAATGCCTTTAAAGTAGTTAGAGTAGTGCCTACGCATTTCAACAATTCCCAAAATATCTCCCTTCCACTTTAATGAATAGTCAAAGTGTTTTTTACAAACCTCAACACGTTCAGTAATTGTCGGAGGAGGAGGAACAATTCCTGATTTCAGGTACTGCTTGATTTCATTAAATATCCAAGGATAGCCAATTGATGCTCGTCCTATCATTATCCCATCAACGCCGTATCGATCTTTATATAATTTAGCTTTTTGAGGGCTATCAATATCGCCGTTACCAAATATTGGGATATTGATTCTTGGGTTGTCTTTAATTTCGCCAATTAATGTCCAATCTGCTTCACCTTTATACATCTGTTTACGTGTACGACCATGAATGCTAAGCGCTTGAATGCCAACATCTTGTAGACGTTCAGCTACTTCTTTGATGTACATGGTTTTTTCATCCCAGCCTAAACGAGTTTTAACGGTGACGGGCAGATGCGTACTCTTAACTATTTCAGACGTCATTTCAACCATCTTTGGAATGTCTTGCAAGATTCCAGCTCCGGCTCCTTTTCCTACAACTTTCTTAACCGGACAGCCATAATTGATGTCAATGATGTCTGGGTTTGCAGCTGTAGCAATTTCTGTTGCTTCACGCATAGAGCTGATTTCATTCCCAAAAATTTGAATTCCAATCGGTCTTTCGTATTCAAATATGTCGAGTTTTTGTGTACTCTTAGCGGCATCACGAATCAGTCCTTCAGAAGAAATGAATTCTGTAAACATCAGGTCTACGCCGTTATCTTTACAAACTGCACGAAATGGGGGGTCACTAACATCCTCCATGGGTGCAAGAATCAACGGGAAGTCCTCTAGCGTTATGTTACCTATTTTTACCATATTTGCCGAATAGTTTTCGGATGGAAGAAAAAAATCACGGCAAAGATACGGCTGAACAAGTAAAAAGGCCTACTCGATTTGATGCCTTGGCTCATTTACTCATCGGTGGAGGGGTATTTTTGCTCAGTATCGGTGTATTCACTGTACTGGTATGGCTCGCAATGGGCAACAGTTTTTCTGACCTTGCTGGGCTCGATTTAGTTAGCCACTTTGAGGGCAACGTTCTGGGATTAAAGCTGTTTACTTTTTTCAGCTCTTCACTCCCATTAATTGTTGCAGCCGTGGTCATTGCAATTCTGATTCGTGCATCATCAAAAGACTACTTATTGCTAAATAGACCGCAAAATTTAAAGTGGTTTATCCTTGCTATTACCTTCGTGTTTTTTGCTGTGCCCTTGATGAATCCATTGCTTGAACTCAATAAATTAATTGATTTTAGCCAATGGCCTAATCTGAATGATTGGTTGTTGAAACAAGAAGCATCAAACAATAATTTGTATGAGGTAATGTTGAGTGAAACCGGGACTGTTCCGTTTGTTACCAGTTTAATTTTTATGGCATTGATGCCTGCACTTGCCGAAGAGTTTTTCTTTCGCGGTTTCTTGATGAATGCATTTAATGGATTGTTCAAGAATATGCATGTAGCAATCTTTCTAACTGCTTTTATATTCAGTGCTATTCATATGCAGTTTATGAAGGTAATTCCAATGTTCTTTTTAGCAGTTGTGTTTGGATATGCTGTTTATTGGACAAGATCACTTTGGACTTCAATTATTGCTCACTTTATAAATAATGCAATTGCAGTCTCTCAAATATATTTTATTACGGATGGTGACTATACAAAGGCCCTGGAGCAGGGACAATCAATTCCAACCGCAGTAATTGTGGTATTTGGATTGCTCGTAGCAGGATTGTTTTACTATATGCAAAAGAACGCATCACCTAAAACTGAAAATTTCTATGTCTAATCTGAGTTTACGCTTAATTTTTGGGTCTATTTATGTAGCCATTATGGTTGGTGCCTGTCTGTTAGGAAGTCCATATTTTCCTTCACTTATGGCCATCTTAGCTTTCTTAAGCATCAACGAAATGAGCACGCTCGCAGGTAAGAAAAGTAATCAGCACAATTATGTGAACCCACTGCTCTTTGCTGGAATAATTGCTTACGGCATTGTGTTTGGAATGCGAGAGCTTTTTGATACTCACTTCTTAGTCGCGTGGATTTTGCAAGTCTTGATGGTTATTGCCTTGTATTTGGAATTGAAGAACAAGAATACCGTCAATTACATTTTTGCAACTTTATACTTGTGGTTGCCACTTGCGGCACTTGCCTTTTGGTATATTCAGTATCCAGAGAACAACGCCTATTATATGTTGTTCTATCTGATCACAATATGGACTTATGATTCGATGGCTTATGTTGTTGGGAAAAGCATAGGTAAACGACCTATATTTCCGAAGGTTTCACCTAAGAAAACAATTGAAGGTACCATTGGAGGTGCGGTTGTAACCCTAGGTGTGATGCACATTGTGAATCAGTATTGGCTTGAGTTGCCAAAGAATGCCATACTACTAGCTGCTGTCATCGTCTTTTTTGCAACTTTTGGAGACTTTGTAGAATCGTATATGAAGCGGAAGGTTGGAGTAAAAGATAGCGGAAATCTCATTCCTGGACATGGAGGTATATTGGATAGAATCGACTCAATACTGCTTTCAGCATTGCCATATTTGGTCATATTATTATTGTTGTGAAAAGATTTCTATCCTCAAATATCCTTGCATTAATAAGAATAAATACATTTGCCCCTACCAATCATTTCAAATCTAAATGAAATTAAAGTTTAAAGAGCCAGCTCCTATTACGGATGAGCTAAATCCACTGGAGTCGATGATGGAACGATTCAACGAGGCTGCCGAAATTTTAGGACTAGACGAATCAACTTACAACGCACTTAAATCACCAGAAAAAGCAGTTATAGTTAGTCTTCCAGTAACTATGGATGACGGTACTGTTAAAGTATTTCAGGGATACCGTGTAGTTCATTCTTCAAAACTAGGACCTAGTAAAGGAGGAATTCGTTACTCTTTGGGAGTAAACCTCGATGAAGTAAAAGCATTAGCTGCTTGGATGACATGGAAATGCGCTGTTGTAGGAATTCCTTACGGTGGTGGTAAAGGAGGTATTACTTGTGATCCTCGTAGCATGTCTCAAGGCGAACTTGAACGATTGACTAGAACTTTTACGCTTGCAATGCGCGATGTTTTCAATCCAGAAAAGGATATTCCAGCTCCAGACATGGGTACAAACCCACAAACAATGGCCTGGATTATGGATGAGTATTCGAAACTTTCTGGTAAAGCATCTCCAGCAGTAGTTACCGGTAAGCCTCTAGTTTTAGGAGGTTCTTTAGGTCGTGTTGAAGCGACGGGTAGAGGCGTTATGGTTTCTGCTCGTAGTGCAATGGCGAAACTCAAAATGAATCCGTCAAAGTCTACTTGTGCTGTACAAGGATTTGGAAACGTTGGTAGCATTTCAGCCAAGTTACTTGAAATGCAAGGAGTGAAAATCGTAGCTATTTCTGATATATCTGGAGCTTACCATAACCCAGATGGATTAGACATAGAAGAAGCCATAAAATATGTAGATAAGAACCAAAGTTTAGAAGGCTATAAAGGAGGTAAAATCATATCAAATGAGGAGCTTCTTGAATTAGACGTTGATATTTTGGTTCCTGCAGCATTAGAAGATCAAATTACGGTTGAAAATGCCGCTCGCATAAAGGCTAAATTGATTGTTGAAGGCGCCAATGGTCCAACAGCATCAAATGCTGATAAAATTCTTGAAGAGAATGGAATTATGGTTGTACCTGATATCCTAGCGAATGCTGGAGGTGTATCTGTTTCATACTTCGAATGGGTTCAAAATAGACTAGGTTACTTCTGGACAGAAGAGCGAGTTAACAGAAGAGCTGATCGTATTATGAAGCAAGCATTTGATAATGTGTACAAAGCTTCTAAAAAATACAAGTGTAGCTTGAGAACAGCAGCATATATTGTCGCTATTGAAAAAGTAGCAAGTACTTCGCATCTAAGAGGTATATTTTAATGAAGATTCATAGAGAAGGGTATAAAATCATTCTGATTGCAACATTCATTTTCGTTGCAGTTGTCTATGCTTTGGCTGAATTTTCGGCCCCAGAGTGGTTAATGCTACTGATTGGATTGCCACTTTTGGTTCTATACATTTTAGTTATCCGGTTTTTCAGAAACCCACCAAGGTATTCTGACAAAACTGAAGGAGGCGTTGTTTGCCCTTGTGACGGAAAAGTGGTTGTGATTGAAGAGGTTGAAGAAACAGAATATTTCAACGACAAAAGAATTCAAATTTCAATCTTTATGTCGCCGCTGAATGTTCATGTTAACAGAAACCCAATATCTGGGATTGTATCTTACTTTAAATATCACCCGGGCAAGTACCTTGTTGCGTGGCACCCAAAGTCTTCAACGGAAAATGAACGCACAACTACGGTAATCAAAAGAGAAGACGGAACAGAAATACTTTTCAGACAGATTGCTGGAGCGGTAGCTCGAAGAATTAGATGGTATGTAAAGCCTGCTGATAAAGCAACAATGGGTAACGAAATGGGCTTTATCAAATTTGGTTCAAGAGTTGATGTATTTCTTCCTATAGGATCTGATATTAAGGTAGAACTAGAGCAAAAGGTAACTGCTGCAGAGTCACTTCTTGCAGTGTGCTAATGAAGCCTTTAACCTATCTCTCACAACACATTTCTGAGCGGAAGGCTGAAATAATTCTCGAATATCTTGAGGCCAATAATTGTAGACTTAGAATCACTAAACCGCGGAAAACAAAACGTGGAGATTTCAGAAGTTTAGGGAACCATCATGTGATTAGCGTTAATCACGATGAGAACTCTTTTCGCTTCCTATTCACACTTGTACACGAAATTGCACATTTAAAAACTCAGGTTGATTTTGGCAAGGCTGTTAAGCCTCATGGAAAAGAATGGAAAAACAACTTTCGTCTGGTGTTCAATCTCTTTTCTATGCACGAAGATTTTGCAAAAAATGAGCAGCTCTATAAAGCCGTTCTGCTCGAATTGAAGTCGCCTAAAGCGTGTAGTGGCGTGAATGTAAGTCTTGAAAAGGCTTTTAATTTAACAGAGCAGAACGATCTAGTTTTACTCGACGAACTTCCATTAGGTTCCAACTTCGTATTTAGAAACCATACCTATCAAAAAATTGAGAATAGAAGAACGCGTGTTCTTTGCCTTAATCTTTCAAATAACAGAAAATATACCATCAATAAGGCTGCTCCAGTAGCTCATTGTGAATAACCTAACACCGTGAGGTTCAAGAACATGATTGTACTTTGTGTTCAAGATTTGCGATTTTGCTAATCAATTAAAACAAACAATTATGCTCAAAGAATTTAAGAACTTCATTATGACCGGGAATGTTATCGACTTCGCGGTTGCGGTAATCATGGCGGGGGCCATGGGCTTAGTTATTAATGGATTTGTTTCAGACATAGTGATGCCTGTAGTGGGTCACTTTGCTGGGGGGATGGACTTTGCGGATTTAAAAATAGTATTAGATCCAGCAGTTGAAGCAGCAGAAGGGGTAGATGCAAAACCAGAAAATGCAATTCGTTACGGAGCTTGGATTAACGCTATCATTAACCTTATCACAGTAGGTTTTGTAATGTTTTTAGTCGTTAAAGCTTACAACAAGACGAAAAAACCAGAAGAAGCACCTGCACCAAGCGGGCCAAGTGAAATTGATCTACTTACAGAGATTAGAGATTCACTAAAGAAATAGATAAACGAACTATTACAACTAACTATTAATCGAGAGCGGCTTCGGCCGCTCTTTTTTATTTAGGAAATTCGGTTGGGTTAGATTCATTCATCAAACCGTAAATAACATCAAACACTTCTTCAGCATTTGATTTTGAGAAGTAATCTCCATCAGTTCCATATGCCGGACGGTGATCTTGAGATGTTAGCGTTTTAGGTGCACTATCTAAATAGCGATACCCTTCTTGCTCTTCAAGCACTTTTTGCATCATAAATGCAGTTGCACCACCGTTTACATCCTCGTCCATAAACACAACTCTATTCGTCTTTTTCAAAGACTCAACAATCATGTGGTTTACATCAAAAGGTAACAACGATTGAACATCAATCAATTCAACAGAAATACCTTTTGCCGCCAGTTTTGGAAGTGCGTCTTGAGCTATTCTTATGCACGAACCATAGGTTACAAGCGTTACATCATTTCCTTCTTGGAGCACCTCCGGTACACCAACCGGAACGGTAAAATCACTAAGATTATTCGGCAACTTCTCTTTTAATCGGTATCCATTCAGACACTCAACAATAAGGGCGGGTTCATCTGACTTCATCATGGTATTGTAGAATCCAGCTGCACGCGTCATATCTCTAGGAACCAATACATTCATACCGCGAACAGCATTTAAGATCATCCCCATCGGCGATCCGCTGTGCCAGATTCCTTCCAAACGGTGCCCTCTTGTTCTAATAATAAGCGGATATTTCTGACCTCCTTTAGTTCTGTATTGAAGTGTTGCAATATCATCACTCATCATTTGAATAGCATAAAGCAAATAGTCCAAATATTGAATTTCAGCAATTGGACGCAAGCCTCTTAACGAAGCTCCAATGGCTTGACCAATAATGGTATTCTCACGAATACCCATATCCATAACTCTTGTATCTCCGTGCTTTTCCTGTAAGCCAGAAAATCCCTGGTTTACGTCACCAATCTTACCAACATCCTCACCAAAAGCAATTACTTCAGGGTGATTAGTCAATAGATTGTCGAAACATCTTTGTAAAATCTCAAACCCATTTAATTCTTCAGATGCATCAGTAATCTCCGGTTTAACCTCTTCAACGCCCAAGGCATTTTGAGGCGACTGACTGTGCAGGTGAGAGCTATAAATATCTTGATACTTAGCTAAATAAGTATCGTAATATGCTTTCACGGCATCCGCCGAATTTGAACCTAAGTTATTTCTAATTACAGTGTGAAGGCTTTTAAGGATATCCTTTCTTCCTGGATCCATAGTGGCCTTTAATGCATTGGCTTCATCTACATCAACAGTTGCAATTACTTCAACAGCTTCTGCTAGCTCGGCTTTAATCTCTTTTGTGAAGGCCATCCAAGCTGCTCGCTTATCTTCTTTAACCTCATTCAATGCAGTTTTTTCAAGTGCTACAATCTCTTCTTCGGTCCCTAGCTTATTGTCAAGAATCCATGAACGCATCTTTGCAACACAATCATGTTCCTGCTCCCAAGCTAAACGTTCTTTTGACTTGTAACGTTCATGAGAACCTGAAGTGGAGTGACCTTGAGGTTGAGTCAATTCTTTAACATGAATTACAACCGGAGTATGTTTGGTTCGGCAGATTTCTGAAGCCTTTTTGTAGGTATTCATTAAATCTGCATAATCCCAACCATTCACAGTGAAAAGTTCAATTCCGGTTCCAAACTTATCCGTTTTAAATCCAGAAAGTATTGAAGTTAAGTTTTGTTTAGTAGTCTGATGTTCTGCGTGTACTGAGATTCCATATTCATCATCCCAAATACTCATTAACATAGGTACTTGCATAACGCCTGCGGCATTGATACTTTCCCAAAAGTGACCTTCTGAAGTACTAGCATTACCAATTGTACCCCATGCAATTTCATTCCCTTGATTTGAAAAATCGGTATTTGAATGAAGGTCTTTGTTCTCACGATAAACCTTAGATGCGAATGCTAATCCTAAAACACGAGGCATTTGCCCGGCGGTAGGAGAAATATCAGAAGATATATTAACTCGATCTGTTTGAGGCAGCCAGTTGCCTTCGTCATCCAGCATGCGTGTTCCGAAGTGACCGTTCATGCTTCGACCTGCACTCGCTGGCTCATGCTCAACACTTGGATGAGCATAAAGCTGAGCAAAAAATTTCTGAACATCGCTAAGTCCTAGTGCAAACATTAAAGTTTGATCACGGTAATAGCCTGCTCTAAAGTCTCCATTCTTCATGAATCGAGCCATAACCACTTGAGCTACTTCCTTACCATCTCCAAAAATTCCAAACTTTGCCTTACCGGTTAAAACTTCTTTTCTTCCAATAAGCGACGTTTGTCTGCTTTTGTAGGCTAAGATGTAATCTGAAATAACTTGTTCTGTAAATTCCTGTTTTGAAATTGCTTCAGAGGATTTGTTCGCCACTTGTGATGCCATTTTAAGTGGTGCAAAGATAAGGCTATTCTTTAACTCATGGTTACGATGCTTATCGCATTATGCGTTTTTCTATAATTCGGTCACCGCTTCTCAATTGAACAAAGTATACTCCTGGTGTTGATGTAAGCATGCGAACCTCAATAGAATTTGTGTGTTCCTTAAGCTCATATTCTATGCTTCTACCTTGCAGGTCATAGATGTTAAAATCTGAAATTTCCATCTTTGTGAGTATAGTGAACTTGCCATCAACGCTTGGATTTGGAAAGATTTCTACATTGCTCTTGGTAACTTGATGAATCGAAGCCGATCCTGTATCTCGTACAACCAATTTGTAGTCTAAGATTGTATCATTTTGAGGAAGTTTGAACGAATTAAATCGAGCATAAGCGGTTGTATAAATCTCCAATTGATGTACACCTACATCTTGTTTTGTTGGATTGCCAAAAAGCTTAACACAGCCTACAGCGGCATTGGTATATACACAGTTTGTCGGTTCACAAGCAAAATCAAAATCTCCAGGCAAACCACCAACACCCCAAAGTTTAATGGAGTCAATAGTGGCATTAATTGGTGTGCCATTAAAGTCTACCATGGTGTCTTTAATAGCAAGAACTTGAATTGTAAATTCATAGGGCTCATCAATCTTCGCAGTATCGATATACTCCGGATAGATTCCAGGGTCAGTTATGTTATTATCAACTACACAATTCTGAGAATACATGTTTAAACCGAAAGCCAAAACGAGGGAAAAAAGTAGAATTCTTTTCATAAACGAGCTATTAAGTACATTTGTGTTTAACGAAAATATGAAACCTGCCCTGTACTTACAAGCGATTTTGCTCTTTTTGACTTTCTCAGGAGTTGCTCAAAATACCTTCACTTATCAAGGAAAAGTTATTGCAATTGGATCAGCTGAACAACCGCTTATTGGTGTGCATTTCGTTGATAATGAACAAGATAGAATTGTAGCTATATCAGATGAGAACGGAGATTTCAACTTCATCTCATCGGCTAACGTGCTTACTGTTAAACATTTGGGATTTAGAGATCAAGTGGTTAAACCACAGATGAACATGATTATTCGTATGGAAGAAGACAGCGACCTTCTTAATACGATCGTAGTTAGTGAAAACCGCAGACAAAGTCAGTTAAAGAACAGCACAGTATCGCTTGAAATCATTAAACCAGACCTGATAGAGTCAACTTCTCCCACCAATTTAGAACAAAGTATTGGCCGGATAAATGGGGTGCAAGTTGTAGATAATCAACCTACTATAAGATCAGGTAGTGGGTGGAGCTACGGAGTCGGTTCTCGCGTTCAAGTGCTTGTAAATGGTATGCCTTTATTGTCGGGTGATGCAGGTCAACCACTTTGGACATTTGTGCCAACCGAAGGAGTTGAAGGAATTGAAATTATAAAAGGGGCGAGTTCTGTTATTTATGGATCATCGGCATTAAACGGAGTTATCAATATCAAAACACGAATTCCAAAGGAAGAACCTTTTACACGATTCACCATTTCGAGTGGACTCTATTCTAATCCGCAGCGGGCATCACTCAACTATAATGGAAGTGATAAAAACACGATATCTAACTTCTCTTACTTCCATAGTGGAATACACGATGGAAGAAGTATCACGTTCGGAATCAACGGCTTACTTGATGAGGGCTACAAAATGAGCGACTACGATAATAGGATTCGTAGCAACTTTGGAATACGAAAAAAACTAGATGATAAAGATGTAATCGTCGGCGTGAATGCATCTGCTCAATATGGCAAATCGGGAAGTTTCTTGTTGTGGGAGTCTTGGCAAATGGGGTATACTGCACTCGACAGTGATATAACCGATACCCGGGCCATTCGCTTTAATCTTGATCCTTATATCAAGTGGAAAACTGGAAACTTCAATCACAGTGTGAATACAAGATACTTAAGAGTAGATAATAGCATCGACAACAATGATCCATCGGTTGATCAAACCAATAAATCGAATCTAGTTTATGGAGAGTATCGAAGCAGTTATCAGTTGCCTAAGAAGAAGTTTAATGCTACGGGTGGTATTGTTACGATTGCAAGCGAAACTAATTCCCCATTGTTTGACGGGGCCCATTCAACGTCGAATCTTGCAGGCTACGTGCAGCTCGATAAAAAATGGACGAGGCTACTCTTGAGTGGAGGTGCACGATATGAATTTTATAATTTGGATGGAAGAACGGAAGGCAAACCGGTATTCCGAAGCGGAATCAATTATCAAGCACATGATTTTACCTTTTTGAGGTTTAGTTATGGTGAGGGATATCGTTTCCCATCCATTGCTGAATCGTTTATAACTACCAATGTAGGTCCAGTTAGCATCTTTCCTAATGCCGAGCTGAAATCCGAAACAGGCACTAACGTTGAGTTTGGAATCAAGCAAGGTTTCAAAGTAAAATCGGTGATGTTCCTACTTGATGCTGCAGCTTATGAAATGACATTTACCAATATGATGGAATTTACCTTCGGCCAGTGGGGTCCATTTGTTGATTTTTCAAATACAGGTGCCGGGTTCATTACCGTAAACACGGGGAGAACTAAGATCAATGGTTATGAAGCAACATTATCTTTCCAGAATGAGGGTAAAGTCGTAGATATTCAAGGGTTTATAGGATATACGTTATCGAATACTGAGGCTTTGGAACCGGATAAGATTATCGCCACAGATATACAGAACACTGAACTGAGTTTCAATAATACCAGTTCAAATCCAGAGTCAAGAGAATTGAAATATAGACCTAGACACCAATTCAATGCCGACGTAATGGTGAAGTATAAGAAATTGTCATTAGGCGCCGGACTTGCATATCAGTCGGCTATCAATAACATCGATACGGCGTTCGTTAGCTTTCCAGTTAGCTTTATCGTTCCAGGCATTCAAACTTCGCTTGATTTAAATCAAACCACTTATTTACTCGCTAATGTTAGGTTGAGTTACAAGTATTCAAAGTCGTTGAATATGAGCATAATAACATCCAATATTGCCAACAGAGAGTACGTAATAAGACCTGGAGATCTTGGTCCTCCGCGAAGCGTGAGATTCCAGATTTCGTATACCTTCGGTCAATCATCGTGATTATTAGACAAGTTATGTGCTATTGTGTATAGCCGCAGCGTTGGTCCTCTTAGATTTGCATAGCAATGAGCTTAATAAAGAGGTTAGCCAGTGATACCGCTATTTATGGAATCCCCAGTATTGTTGGGCGGTTCATTAATTTCTTGCTAATATTCTTTTTTGCAGGCTATTTCACTCCTGAACTGCTATCTCCTCAAGTTGAGTTCTATGCCTATGCTGCTTTCTTCTTTGTGATTCTCCCTCATGGTATGGAAACTGGATTTTTCAATTTTGCTCGAGAAGAATCTAAGTACAAAGAAGTCTTTTCAACTGGAATATTCTCGGTAATTGTTGTGGTTGCCTTTTTTGTAGCTGCCATGCTTTTCAATCAGCAAAATATCGCTGATTTTGTTGGCTTTCCAGAAAACTTATCATACGTGCTTTGGTTTACACTGGTTATGGCTATAGATGCAACTAAGTCTATTCCATATGCCTTGCTGCGCTATCTCAACAAGGCCAAACAATTTGCATTTATAAAGAGTACGGGGATCGTAATTAATGTAGTTCTTAATGTTTTCTTCATTGTGTACTACCCCGATATGACTGGAACGGAGAAAAACATCGAATACGTGTTCATATCAAATGTAATAGCCAGTGCGGTTGAATTTCTCATGCTTCTACCCTATGCTATAAAGCATTACACTCGCCCCCAGGGGGCCTTATGGAAAAAGATGTTTAAATACTCTTGGCCGTTAGTTATTCTTGGATTTGCAGGAATCGTAAATGAAACCTTCGACCGCGTTGCTCTAAAGCATTTGTTAGTTGACAAAAACCCGGAGTATGAAATTGGTGTTTATGGAACATTTTATCGCTTGAGTATGATTATGACTATTTTCATTCAAGCGTTTCGATATGCGGCTGAACCATTCTTTTTTTCAGAGTCTAAACAGTCAGATGCCAAAGAATCTTACGCAAAGGTGATGGACTATTTTGTTTTAGTATGTGGAGCTATATTTCTTGGAACAGCATTGTTGAAGCAAGAAATAGCAGAACTACTGATTCGAAAGGCAGAGTATCACAGTCATCCAGATGCACTAACAATAGTTCCAATCTTGCTCTTGGCGAATTTATTCTTAGGAATATTCTTTAATTTAAGTATCTGGTATAAGCTGAACAATAAAACAAAATTGGGAGCATTAATTTCAGTAATTGGAGCGGGTATTACTATCGCATTACTGTTTACATATGTACCCCAATATGGGTTCTTAGCCGCAGCAATCACCACGTTAATAGTTTACTTTACGATGGTGATAATCAGCTACTTCTTAGGTCGAATATACTATCCCGTGCCCTATAACTTGGGTAAAGTTATTTCACTGATTTTATTGTCAATTGGGCTATACATCTTCTCTGAATATTTTGCTGTTCAGGGCTATATTCAATATGTGTTCAAACTCGCATTATTGCTTGTTTACGCATTAGTGGGTTACATCCTTATAATTAGAGCTAGAAAAGTATAAATTTGCCCCTTTATGATCGAGCTTTCTGTTATCAATAATAGTCGCAATGCTTTACCAAAGTACCAAACACGTCAATCGGCGGGATTGGATCTTATGGCTCATTTAGATGAAGCAGAAGTTATCCAAATTAAACCTTTAGAAAGAAAACTAATAGGAACAGGATTACATATCGCTTTGCCTGAAGGATATGAAGCACAAATTAGACCCAGGAGCGGACTTGCTTTAAAAAATGGTATTACTGTGCTTAACACACCAGGCACCATTGATGCTGATTACAGAGGGGAAATTAAAGTGGTACTTATCAATCTTTCAAATGAAGACTTCGAAGTGCGAAATGGAGACAGAATCGCACAAATGGTTATTAACCAATTTGAGCAAATAGAATTTAAAGTTGTAGACAGCCTTAATGAAACGGAAAGAGGCAGTGGAGGTTACGGTCACACAGGAGTTTAAAATAGAATATACTTATAAATGAATATTATCATACCAATGGCAGGTATGGGGAAAAGAATGAGACCCCACACACTAACCACGCCAAAACCATTAATCAAAATTGCAGGAAAACCAATTGTTCAGCGATTGGTTGAAGATATTGCTAAAGTTGTTAAAGGAGATATTGGAGAGATTGCCTTTATCATTGGAGACAATTTTGGAAAAGAAGTTGAAGCAGATCTTATTCAAATAGCCGAAAGCTTAAACGCAAAAGGAAGCATCAACTACCAATCAGAAGCATTGGGAACGGCTCATGCTGTTTACTGTGCCAAGCAAGCATTAGAAGGGGAAGTGATTGTAGCCTTTGCTGATACATTGTTTAGAGCAGATTTTTCTTTAGATCAATCTGCAGATGGAACAATCTGGGTTCAAGAAGTAGAAGACCCAAGAGCATTTGGTGTTGTTAAACTGAACGACGAAGGTATGATTATTGATTTCGAAGAGAAACCAGAGAATCCGGAATCAAACCTAGCAATTATTGGGATCTACCACTTTAAAGATGGTGCTCGCCTCAAATCAGAAATTGAGCATATCTTAGACAATGACATTCGTGAGAAAGGTGAATACCAGCTTACTAACGCTCTTGACAATATGAAGAACGATGGACTTAAACTGGTTCCAGGCCAAGTTATAGAATGGTGGGATTGCGGAAATAAGAACGCTACGGTATACACCAACCAGCGTGTACTAGCCAATGCAAACGGAACTCTTCTAGTTGATTCTTCTATGTCTAGCGAAAACTCACAAGTAATTGAGCCATGCTATATTGGTAAGAACGTTAAGCTAATAAACTCAAAGGTTGGTCCATATGTATCAATTGGTGACAATACTGTTGTTGAGAATTGCGTTATTGAGAACACAATTATTCAAACCAACAGTTCAATTAGCAATGCTAAAATCAACAACTCAATGATTGGGAACTTCGTAGAATATGACGGTTCATCTAATCAGTTGAGTATTAGCGATTATTCAACACAAAAATTTGATTAAACCAATACAGATAGCCTTTGTCTTCATACTACTAGCATCAGTAGGATGTAGATCAACTCGAGGTGTTTCTGATGGTTTAAACCACAACAAACGAAAAATTTTTGAGCAACACTTTTACGATGCTGCAAAGCATAAGGTGTTGAATAACAACGAGAAAGCGCTTCAATCTTACAAGAAAGCTCTCGAAATTTATCCCGAAAGCCATGCGACAATGTATCAATTGGCGAAACTGTATTACCAGTTGAATAAGTACAGCGAAGCATTGGTATGGGCCGAAGAATCAGTCAAGCATAATCCCGATTATAACAAGTGGTACATGGGCCAGCTTGCACAGTTCTACAACCGCTTCGGTAAGTACACTGAATCAGCGAAAATCTTTGAGCAAATGATAGCTCAAGAACCCGAAGTCAGAAAGTACTATATAGAGGCTGCTAATCAACATTTTAATGCTGGCAAAACCGAGGAATCGATTGGTGTGCTTAAGAATATGCAGGACAAATTTGGCATTGAAGAAATATCGTCTTCACGTCTTGAATACATCTATAACAAGCAGGGCAAGAACGAATTAGCTATTCTTGAAATGGAAAAGTTGGTTAATCGATATCCTGAGAATATCGCTTTCCAAGGTTATTTGGCGAATGCATTAATACGTGCCGGGAAAGTAGATGAAGGTATTCAAGTTCTTGAGAAAATTAAACTCCAAGATCCGAATAATGGACTAGCTCATTTTGCCTTACATGAGTTGTACGGCAAGCAAGGAAAGAAGAAAGAATCCTTTGAAAACTTAAAAATTGCTTTTTCTAAAGACGATATCTCCATACAACAAAAACTTCAATCGATAAGCAGATACTTCTTGGTTTTAAAGTCTAGTATAAGTGCACGTCAAGAATTGAATGAACTTAGCGATATTTTACTTGAGACCTATCCTAACTCACTTGAACCCTATGTTCTGAAAGCGGATTACTATGGAACATTAGATAACATATATAAGGCAAGAGAATTCCTACTTAAAGGCCTAGAGGTTGACGAAACAGACTTTAGGGTTTGGACTAAACTTTTAAGTGCTAACGCTAAAATTGGAGATCCAAGAGTTCAAGTGATCGATGCAGGCAGGGCAATAGAGATCTTTCCAAACAATCCTGGGCTATACGCGGCAAAGGGATATGCTCAGCTAGACGTAAAACAGTTTGAAGAGTCAATTGAAACCGTTAATGAAGGACTGGATATTGCCTTTGAGAAACAAGATAAACTCGAATTGATGCTTTGCAAAGCTTCTGCACTTAATGAGCTGAAAAGGTTTCGGGAAGCCGATAAGGTTTTTGAGGAAGTAATAGAGCTTTCACCATCTAATGCTGTGGCAATCAACAACTTTGCTTATAGCTTGGCAGAACGAGGTGAACGAATTGAGTTTGCCGACTCACTCTGCGATAAGGCATTGAAACTTGATGCAACCAACCCCTATTTTATGGATACTAAAGCGTGGATTCTCTATAAAAAAGGAGATTATGAAGGTGCAATAGAATGGTTAAATAAGGCTATGTTGTTGAATCCCAAGGATATAGAAACCTTAGAGCATGCAAAATCGGTATACCTCAAACTAGGAAACCAGTCGATGGTGAACGAAATACAATCCAAAATAGATTTATTGAAACGTGAAGATTAAACTAGGAATATTCATACTCATTGTGATTAGCATGGCTTCTTGCCGTTCAAAGAAAGCTACACAAGCTATCGATCTAAACGATCAAATTCTTGAACAATATTGGTCCAGTCAGTTCGATTTCGATTACATAGAACTGCGCGGCAAAGCACAAACTACTATTGATGAGAAAACCAATAATGTTTCCTTGCATCTAAAAATGAAGAAAGACAGCCTTATCTGGGGCAGACTAAGCTTGTTAGGGTTTGATATTGCTAAAATTCTGATAACAGAAGATAGCTTTTTCATGGTTAATTACATGATGAGTACATATATGGCGTATGATAACAGTTACCTGAATGCATTTATTGGGTTTCAACCTGAAGTCGGTCAACTTCAAAACCTCGTTTTAGGTAATGCACTACTTGACTCAAATAGATATCACTTAAATACAGAAAAGATGAACTTGTATGCGGTTCAGGGTATAGCCACTAACAATCTGATGCTCAATGACCAAATGCGAACACTTACGTCAGAGATAACGACTCCGGACAGCACGCAACGTGCAGATATTCAATACGATACCTATGAAGAAGTGAACAATGACTTGATGCCTAAAAATGTGAACATTGACATCCAAAATGCCAGCACATTACTTCAAGTTGTTCTTAATTACCAAGTCATAAATACTGATCCTATAGCTAAATTCCCGTTTTATATACCGCATGGGTTCAAAAGGCAGTAATTTATATCGCTTAGTAGCATTTCTTCTTTTTTCTATTCCCTTTTTTTTGAGCTCTTCGGTTCAGGTTAAATCTGAAACAGAAGTTCAGAAGTTAGAAGAAAACATCCTACAACAAGGGTGGGTTGCGCTGTCAAATTCAAAACTCCAGCTCAATGAGGTGCTAAATGAAGAACTTCAGAAGTATCGAAAGGCTTCAGAGATCATTGCAATGATAAATCAACGACACGCCCAAGGAGAAGATGAAGTGCTTCAACTCCAGCAGGAAGTTAGTAAGCTTAGGATTCAGAAAGAGGAGGCCATAAAACAATACCGCAGCATATTACTGACAGAATACAAGCATCGAGATTACGAACAGAAGTTGTTTTATCTGGCATCAAGTGAGAACTTAAAAGATTTATTCACGCGCTCAAAGCACCTCAAAAAACTTAAAAAACTTCGCAAGCAGCAGCTTGAGAGTATAGAAAATCAAGAAGCTATAATTAGCGATAAGTTGTTGATATACAACGGTAAAGATGACGATATTGATCGATTGTTAGAGGAAAAACTAGAAGAAGTTTCTCGAGCAACGAATAAGATAAAGTCTGTGAAGCAACAACTACTTACACTCGATCAAGAGGCCAACAATCTTAAACTCAATTTACAGGAGTTAAAAGGTAGTAGTCGACAAGCTAAAAGAACTTCACATGCTGATTTTGTTTGGCCTGTTTCTCAAGGTTTGGTTACAACAAAGTTTGGTAAGCATCATCACAATCTCGAACATGGGGTGATGATAGAGAGCAAAGGAATAGACATTTTATGTCACGCATCTGAGAATGTGAGGGCTATCTCAATGGGTGTTGTAAAGTCAATTACTCACCTACCTAAGTATGGCAAAACCATGATTGTAGCTCATAATGAGTACTTAGCTGTTTATGCTGGGCTCGAAGACATCGAAGTCAATATTGGAGACTTTGTCTATCCTTCCGCAACGTTGGGTTCAATACACCAAAATGCGAAAGGCCAGCATTTACTTCATTTCGAGTTGTGGCTAGATAATATGGCTATCGACCCATTCGATCACTTCAAAGCTTCATTGTAATAAGTAGTAATTTCAATCTAAAAGCAAGATATTAGCGGCGATGAAAATAGGCGTTATAGGAGCAGGCGTAATGGGCAGAGGAATTGCTCAGGTTTCAGCAATGGCAGGACACGAAGTTGTACTTTTTGATATTAACAATGAAGTACTTGCTGTAGCTCAAACCAATATAGAAAAGAACTTGAATAAGGCAATTGAGCTGGGCAAATTAGACGATCAAGGCAAGTCATCCGCTTGGGCAAATTTAAGTTTCTCAAACAGCATAGCTGACGTTCAAGTAGAACTTGTAATTGAGGCAATAGTTGAAAAACTAGAGGTTAAATCAAAGGTTCTTGAACAACTTGCCGAGATAAACGGCGCAGATACAATCTATGCTTCTAACACCTCTTCGATTCCGCTTACAAAACTTGCTGCAAGCTTTAAGTATCCTAGTCAAGTCGTTGGAATTCACTACTTTAACCCAGCACACATTATGAAGCTGGTTGAAGTGATTAGTGCAGAGCAGACTTCGAACGAAGTGCTAGATGCAGCGATTGAGTATGTTAATAGCGTTGGTAAGAAGTGTATCGTAGCGAAAGACGCCCCTGGCTTTATTGTGAATCGAGTAGCTCGGCACTTTTATGTTGAGGGATTAAAGGTTCTTGAAGAAAATGTTGCGGATCATGCAGTGATTGATGATTTGATAAGAGCATCAGGATTTAAAATGGGTCCATTCCAATTGATGGACCTCATTGGTGTCGAAACAAATCTCTCAGTAACGGAGTCAATGTACGAGTTGTTTAATTACGATCAAAAATTTAGACCGAATCGCATACAACAAAAGAAGGCACAAGCGGGTTATTATGGTAGAAAGTCTGGAAAAGGCTTTTACAACTACGAGTAATGAGGTATATCGCACTAGTAATAATCTTGGCAGGTTTGGCTACAATTCACTCCTGTAAACCAGATGATCCATATGCAGGAGATTGTTTTATTCCTGAAGTTGTGGTGAATCAAACAATCAATATGGACCTTCCGGAATATTTTCATTTAAGCAATATTGGGGAGTTCATGTTTCTTGAAAATGCAGGAAATCGAGGCATTTTTCTGGTTCATAATTACGACGATTACTACTATGCAATAGAGCAAACTTGCACCTATCAATCTGAATCAGATTGCTCAACAATTGAAGTCGATAGCACCAATCTGCAACTTCGATGTGGTACAACGGTTGACACAGGCTTTGTAGAATGCTGTACTTCAAAATTTCTATTTGACAGTCGTGTGGTGGAAGGACCAGCCCGATGTAACTTAAAAACATATCGAGTAAACAGAAGCGGTAACACGCTGTTTATCAACAATTAATCAGTACTTAATTAAAGTAGTTTATTTGAGCTGAAGTTTGATAGTCGTTGGCTAATCACTTTTAATGCTATTTTTGGATAGCGAATAATTGATGCTCTACCGATTAGTTAAAATTATCATGTCTTATGCGTTGAGCAAGTATTTTGTGGAGATTAATGTACTTCACGAAGAACGCATTCCAGAAGGCAAACCGATACTCTTGCTTCCTAATCATAGGAGTGCCTTTATGGATCCTGTTGTGGTAGCAAGCCAATTAAAAGGACAATCCCATTTTATAACCAGAGGAGAATCATTTAACAACAAGCTTGTCGTGAAAATTTTTGGCTGGTTGAATATGATTCCAATTTTTCGAAGAGAGCATAGCCCCGATAAGGCTCATCAAAACGAAGACATATTTCGATATTGTCATGCACTGATGGAGAAAAACGGCCAGTTGATGATTTTCCCAGAAGGAATATGTCAAACTAAATTTTTGCTTTCTCCCCTCAAAGTAGGGAGTGCACGAATTGCGTTAGAAGCAGAACAAAAGAATAACTTCGATTTGGACGTTCATCTCGTTCCAATTGGAATTAATTATACAAACCCGCATCGATTTAGAGGAAAAGTTACCTTAAGTGTTGGAGAGCCTCTTAGGGCAAAAGACTATCAGCAAGATTATGAGGCCGATAACTGGAAAGGAGTTGAGAAGCTAACCCAAGATCTCGAAGAACGGTTAAAAGCTCAAATTCTAATTTTAGAAGATCAATCAGAAATAGAAATGATCGGACAGATTGAAAATTTGCTCCAAGACGATACAAGCGTTTTAGCTGCTCAAGATTGGTACCATCAACGTAAAGAAATTAACGAAAAGGTTCAACGCTACAAGACCGAAAATAATGCCGATTTCAAGATCTTTAAAAATCGTTTAAGCTCTTACTTTGGAGCGATAGACCGACTGGGGATACGCCGTACCACTTGGATGAAAGCTGGAATACACTTGAAAAGATATTGGGTTCTGAGAACTTTTCTACTTGCACTAGGTTTGCCCATCTTTATATTAGGCTTTGCATTGCACTTTGTTCCTTTCTTTTTGACAGTCACGCTTGCATCAACGATAGTGAAGCGAGTAGATTTTATGGGCTCTGTTCTTCTAGCATTGGGTATACTTCTATTTACGGTGTTTGGTCTTTCTGAAGCAGCATTGTTACACTACTTTGTGGGCAACTGGATTGTAACAATAGCTTTCGTCATCATATGGCCAACACTTGGCTTATTCACCTACGGTTACCTTGCAGAATTGGTGCAATGGATTGCTAATCTCAAGTGGACGAGATTAAAATTAGGAAGAAGAGAGTTGTTGGATAGGCTCCAACAAGAAAAAATCAATTTAATAAAAGAGTTGGCTTCGGTTTAAAGAACGCCAATCGGGTCAGTATCAGGCAAATCTGGAGTTACACTCACGTAACCACCCACACTTACAGGTCCTAGCAATAAAATGCCAGTTAAGTGAGGTGCGGCCATTGAAGTTCCGTTAATTGCTTTGTAGCCATTGTTCTTCCAGCATGAATTAACGTTTACTCCTGGTTCAATATAGTCTACTGCAGATCCATAGTTGCTGAAGCTTGCCCAAACATCACCTTTAGCCATGGCACTAACGGTATAAACATTAGGGCCATTTACACGTGCAGGTGAATGGTAATTCGCATTATCGTAATCATTTCCAGCAGCAAGTACAAAAGGACATGTTCCAGATGCACTAAGTACTGCATTATCAAGTGCAGTAGAAATGCCTCCACCTAAGCTCATATTTGCTACATCTCCATTAGATCCATCTGCGTTGGCTTTTACATAATCTACACCTGCAATAACGCCACTGGTTGAGCCACTTCCTCGTCTGTCAAGAACACGTACAGAAACGACGGTAGTTCCTGGAGCAACACCAACAACTCCAATTGAGTTATTTTTTGCTGCAACAGTTCCTGCAACATGTGTTCCGTGACCGTGTTGGTCATCAGGTGTACTCTTTCCTCCTAGAAAAGTTTCACTTTTCGCAACATCAACGTTTAAATCATCGTGGTCTAAATCAATACCTGAATCAATAATCCAAGCGATTCCATCAGCAGCGGTAGTACCACCACCTACTCGGGTAATTCCCCAAGGAGTGTCTTGGGTTGGGTCGGTATCGTCACCACCGCCTCCACCGTTTCCAGGTTTCCCAGGACGGTCAGGCTTGCCTAGTGATACAATTCTATCCGGTTCTATGCTTAAAACTCTATCGTCATTTTGAAGCTTAGCTACCATATCGTCTGTCAGAGCTCCAGAAAAACCTACAAGAGCACTGCAATAGGTATGCGTTACTGGCATTTGCTTTCCAGTAATATCAATTTCAAAATCGATTACAGCATTTTTAACTAAAGTAAGTTTCTCACTATACGTATTTACCGTTTTCATTTTGTAAGTAGGAACAAAGTCTTCCTTTAAGGTCACAATGTAATGACCCGGGATTATCGTTCCGTGCTCAGCGTTTTCGAAAGTAATCGCCTCAGAGTCTGAAAAGTTTTCAATTACTTCATTTTTTTGACAGCTGGCAAATACAAAAACGATTGCCAGGCAGGTTGTTAGTTTTGTTAGGTTCATGGTGTTTTTGGTTTAGTTTAAATTAATGGTGTCGAGCGATACAATTTCGCCAAAATCAACACTCACATTTGGAATAAGTGAGTCTTGAACGGTTGAATCGTTGGATGCAATATGTACATCATAAACGCCGTCTAAGCCACAAACCATGAAATATCCATTAGCTTCTGGCAAGGCTGTAATTGTATCTCCGTTATCGATAACATGTACTTCGCTGTTTAAGCTATCTGGAAGCACATATCCTGTTAGTTTTCCATTCGTTGAGTCAGAGAAAGCACGAATCACTGGTTTTAAACCGAATGTTCCATTTCCTCTTCTAACAATTGACTTGCATGCATCAAAATCCAACCAAATACTGTATGAAGTATTGGCTAATAATTGCTGATGCAGGTTAATTTTTAATCCGCTTGTGCTTCCTGATGGAACAGCTAGGTCGTAAGTACTGCCATCTGTTTCCAAGGTATTGTTATCTCCCAAGATCAATCGAATTTGAGATATTGTACCTACTGGAAGTGTGGTTCTGCAAAGCAAGGTATCCAATCCATTCGTAAGCTCTAGAATATCATAAATTCCGGCGTTGAAGGGCTGTAAATCTTGCCAACCTGTTGAGTCTGAGTGAATTTCAATTCCTTTAACATCAATATAAAGATGGTCATAATCACATGGGCCATCGGTTAAACGGAATTCAACAATTGGATTTGTCTGCGTGGTTGGTAACTGATTCTTATCGCATGAAGCAATCATAAGAACTACCAAGCCTATAATAATGGTTGATCGCAAAAAGGTCATAGTTATTCAAAGATACAGATATTTCAGTATTTGCACTGCAATTTGTACGTAATTTGAACCCGTGGGAATTCTCAACCCAATTATACATTACAGCTTACATTTCCTGTTTCCTGGCTTGATAGGCAAGGTGTTTTTTAGGTCAAAATGGAAGAAGGCGTGGCTGCTTATGGTCTGTACAATGCTAGTTGATCTTGACCATTTACTGGCGGATCCAATATTTGACCCTGATAGATGCAGTATTGGTTTTCATCCACTACACTCTTACTATGCTATTGGAGTATATTTCGGATTAGTCTTCTTTAAAAAGACTCGAATTGTTGGGATTGGATTGCTGTTACATATGGCAACCGACCTTTTGGATTGTTATTTGTAGTAAGCAGCAGCTACTTTTTCTAAACTAGATTCGATTTTTATTGTTTATTTGACGACGCCTAAATAGGATATAAAGAAACCAATGATTAAAAAATTTATCGCAGTTGCTATTATAACTTGTACATTATCAACGATTAGCAGTGCTCAAGTGAATGAAGACAAGCTCGGAGCGTGGTACATGTATTTTTACAATACAACATTCAAATCAGGCCCTTGGGGTGTTCAAGGAGATGTTCAACACAGAAACTGGAATTTGGGTGGTGACATGGAGCAACTTATGCTCAGGAGTGGGCTAACCTACAAACATGATAGCTCAAAAGTTAAATTGACACTGGGCTATGCTAACATCACAACCGGAGAATATGGCAAAAGTGCAAGTACGGTAAACGAAAGCCGTATTTATCAGGAAGCTTTGTTTCCAGCTTATTTAGGAGGAAGACTTTATACCACTCACCGCTTACGTTATGAACAGCGATTCGTTGAAAATCAGAACTTTAGAACGAGATATCGTTACAATCTATTCGTAAATGTTCCACTTAATACTAGAAAGATTGAAGCCGGAACGGTCTACTTGGCATTATATAATGAGCTGTTTATCAATGCCGAAAGACAGATAGGAAACGGACAATCGGTTCAATTCTTTGATCGAAATCGTGCTTATGCCGCAATTGGATATCAACCTGAAAATTTCCCTAAAATTCAATTGGGAGTAATGAACCAAACGACCAACAGTATCAGCAAAAATCAGATTCAGCTGAGCTTACATCATAAAATCAGATAGACTACTTTTTGGGGAGAAAGTAGGAGAATTGGACGCCGGCACTCCAGAGTTTAGCGGCGACAGGTGTTTCTGATAATTTTAGAACACCTAATCTATAGAAGCCATAAATATTAAGATTGCTTGGTCCAAGAGGAAAACCAACACCTGCAATTGCCGTGGGTGTAATATTGAGCTTGTTTAAGTCATAAGGCTCAGAAGAATGAATTAGAAAGTCAACTGATGTACCCAAACCAACATTGATGTTTAGCTTGTCACGCTCAAAACTCTTTATTACTTGAACTGGAATTTCTAAATAATGAAAACTGTGCCAGACATTTTTTGGAAGAGGCTCTGCTTGTTCAGCAGTTTGACTTGTGAATCCTGAAGAAGCATTAATCTGGTCTTCAAAAACTAGATCTGGAAGAGGAAATCGGAACCCTCTGTTTGAATACATTACACCAGTTTGAAATTCGAAATTATTGCTGAATGTTCTTTGGGTTAAGACTCCGGCTCGATAAGAAGCTTTCATTTTCTCATTTTTATCTCGCGATGCTACAACTCGATCAGCGATAGCTTGACCATCAGAGTATAACATCCTATACTCAATTGTAGGACTGACCATAGCTCCAAATGACCAAGAACTGGTTTGTCCACTGGCTGCAGAGACTAAAAGCACTAAGAGTGAAATAAATAATGTCGATTTCATAGTCTGCTTTGAAATGATAAACTTAAGCTTTTATGGAGAAAGAACGAAAAAGTTTAAAAAATATTTGAACCTTGAACTCAGTTTTGGATAGTATAAGTATGAGACAATTATTGATAACGATTATTTTGATCACCTTTCTTGGAGCAAATGCTCAAGACAAACGTGAGACCGTATATTCTTTAGTCAAGCAAAAAAGAACAATAGAGTGGTATAAATCACAAGCTGATTTATGGGGTAAATATCTGGAAACCAACAATAAAGATACAGAAGCTTGGTTAAATTTCTACATGGCCAACCGAATGCTTAAAATCTATAATGCAGGGGTGTCTCCTCATGAGTTAGATAGCCTAGTAGAAACCATTGGCGAGGCAATTCCTGGCACATTCGAATGGCATTATATAGCTTATTACAACTCCGGATTACGCGATTTAGAAAAAGATGTGGAGCACCTCAAAAAAGCACAAGAACTTGGGCCCGATCGAGTTGAATTGATGGATGACCTCATGACCTACTATGTTATCACGCGTGATCATGAAAACATTAAAAATCAAGCTCACCGTTGGTTTGAATCCAATGATATTTCTCCTGGTATTTATGCATGGTGCTACAATATGTTGCAAAGTGTTGATGACGATGCCATCTTGATTACTGTTGGTGATAATGACACCTACCCAACATGGATTTTGCAACAGGTGCAAGGGGTTAAACCGAAGGTAGAAGTTGTTAATGCCTCACTGATTATGTTCAAGGATTATCGCGACAGATATTTTAAAGAGTTAGGAATTCCGGCCTTTGTTAAAGATACGTTAAACGGCAAAAATTATCACGAAATGCAGCTTGCCGTTATTGATCATATCAAAACGCATTGTAACAGACCGCTATACTACGCCATCTCATCAAACAAGGCCTTGTATGAGCCCTATAAAGATAGCATGTATAATGTGGGAATGGCTTATAAATACTGTTCTGTGAAATTTGACAACATTGCTGTGATGAAGAAGAATTATGAAAAGAAATTTTTACTCGATTACATCAAATTAGACCTTAGCAATGATATCAGTCAGGGCGTAGTTGATGGATCGAACTCCAACTATCTTATGACCTTCGTTACACTATATCACCACTATGTAGAAAGCGAAGATTATCGAGCAGAAGGAATAAAGGAATTGATCATTGAAATTGCCAGGCGAACTGGTCAACTTGAAGATGTAACTGAGCTTCTATAAGTTCATGACGAGATTACGTAAATATTCAGATGAAGCACTGATGGACCTCATTCAAAAGGGGTCTGTTGGTGCTTTTGATGAATTGTATCTACGATACAGTCAAAAACTTTTGGCAACCATGTACCGAATGGTCGGCGATAAAGCTAGAGCTCAAGACTTGCTTCACGACGTTTTTTTATTGGTTATTGAAAATCCACAAAAATTTGATACCACCAAAAATTTTAAGTCCTGGATTTATACTGTCGCACTTAATGCATGCCGAAAATCGTTCAGAGGGCCCAAAGTTGTAGATATTCAACAACTTACACATGTAGAAGCAGGGGGTAGATCGGCCATCGAACAACTAACCAATAGTGGAATAAAATCGGCAATGGAGTCAGCATTAAATGCATTGAGCATAGAGCATAAAGAGGTTTTTGTATTGCACCATCAACAGGGGTTAAGCATAAAGGAAATTGCACAAATTGTTCAATGTGCAGAAGGAACCGTAAAATCAAGATTATTCAGCTGTAGAAAGCAACTCGCACAGAAGTTAAAATTATATAAAACAGATATATGAAAAGAATAGAGCAAATACACGAATGGGCAAAAGAATTGAAGTTTTCGGCATTAACAGCAGACCAGCAAGAAGTGGTACTGGCTGAAATGACGCTTGATGAGTATGAGGAGATGCATGAGTTAAACGCTTCGTTTGAGAACTTATTTTCAGGAGATAAAACCCTTACTCCAGATGCTCATATTCAGGTAGATCTAAGGGAAAAAGTTGCACAAAAAGTAAAACCAGTATTTTGGAAAAGGCCTATTCCGATGTACGGGGTTTTATCTGCATGTGCATCGATATTTATAATTGCAGCGGTTTTCTTTTCGTCACAAACAAATGATGTTGTAGTACCTCAGAATGAAGTAGTGACCCAGGTAGTTAGAGATACGGTCTATGTTCCACAAACTGTTGTAAAAGAGGTGATTAAAGAAGTATATATTCCGGTTGAACAGTTACCTGTCAAGTCGATAAATACTCAGTAT
Organism: Bacteroidia bacterium; assembly: GCA_965216465.1. Taxonomy (GTDB): domain Bacteria; phylum Bacteroidota; class Bacteroidia; order NS11-12g; family UBA9320; genus UBA9320. The sequence continues at coordinate 678,244 of CBDCFW010000006.1, read as the reverse complement.
GTTCAAGAAGAGTCGAGTATTTTGGTGGTATCGGCAGCTACACCAATTACAGAAGAGATTAGCAAATCGTTTGGGAATAGCAAGGTTAATTCTGACAAGTTAGAGCGATTTAAAATTCCGATGTAACACGAACTACTCCAACAATACAAATGCAGCCCATTTATAGGGTTCCTCTGCATAGCGATGCTGCATAATTCTTTGCGTTTCAACAAATGCAGTTCTGATATTTTTAACCTCGTTCAATTGAGTGTAGAAGAGTTGCATAAATTCTGAGGACTCTTTATCTGGCACCTGCCAAAGTGAAACGATTATGTTTTTTGCTCCAGCGAGTTTTAAAGCTCTTTGCAATCCAAAAACACCTTCTAATCCATCTACTTTTCCCAGTCCAGTTTCACAAGCGCTCATCACAACTAGCTGAACGTGAGATAAATCCAATTCGGCCAATTCAGCGGAGTATAGAATTCCGTCTTCTTGCTCATTTGGTTGATAGCCGTATTGCCAGCCCGCATTGGCCCCTGCAAACAGCACCCCGCTCTTATTCATAGAACTGGTTGCATGCGACCGGTATTGAACTTCTTCAATATAGCCTTTTGGCTCTTCCTTTTCATAGAACCCGTGTGTTGCTAGATGAATAACATCTGCAGATGAGATTGACTCTTTAAACATCGATTCAGTAGCATTATGTCCACTCCAAACGGTAACAATTTCATCCCCATAAGTTGATTGGATGCCCTTTACTTCATCCAGTGTTCCGGGGAGTTCGCTCCAAGTTCCTGACCTGATTTTTTGGATGCTGTCATTCACAGTAACTGAGCCAAAATTAACACCTCCAACCGCATGTATCTGTTTAGTAGTGAACGATTTAGATTTTCTTTTTAAATCAATAAGACTGGTATATCGCACGAGTGTATATTCTTGACAAAGTGCTTGTCCGTTTACATTTATAGCCGCAAATGGAACGTTGTTCAAGGATCCTACAGGGGCGTAATGCACTGTTTTAGGATTGCCCAGTTGGTCATCAATTTTTGACCATAGATTGGCAAGTCCATTCAGGTCATAGGTATAGTTCTCTTCAACACCTGCACCTCTGAGAGCATAAATTTCGTCGGTGTGAGCAGAATTTAGAAGCTCCTTCAAAGCTTGACTTCTTCCTAAATATACTTGCTGAGGATATTGGTCTTCTTTACCAATTATATAGGCTACATAGGCTAGGCTATCGGGCATGTGAATTCGAGACAGAAAGTTGTACTGAGCAAATTCAATAGCAACCTCATCTGGTGTAAGCTTTTTCTGAATTTCTTGCCAGTTGATTTGAGAAACTGAGCTTGTTCGATTCTTAGAATAGTTGGAAACGAGTTGTTGCTCAAGAGAGTCAACTTTTCTGTAAAGATCAAACACATTTTCTCGATCGTTTAATGGCTTAGTTTGGAGGTATACCATTTTGGTCTTAGCATTTTTGTATTCAGATACAAGCTGTAGAATATCAACGTCTTTAGACTTTTCAAGCTGTCTTAACATCTCGGTTTTATTCTTGAGAAGCAACGACTTCAAAGTTAAATTGAGGTTCAAGCAAATTTCATTGACTTCGGGATGGTCATCCTTTAAATCAGAACTCATTTGAAAGATGATATCGATTTGATCTTCAACAGTATTTATCAAAGCATCACGCTGATGTTCAGTTGAGATTAAAAACCCCTTATCTAGTTGTTTGACTAGATTTTGTTGCACCTCTTTGAGCTGATTTAGGGCTAGTTGTTTATCGTCAAAGTGAACAAGGTTGATTACAGCGAGATCAAGCAGTACTCTATTCAATTTTGGGTGATCACTTCCAAGACTGTTGCGTAACTTCGGAATGTGCTCATTGTAAAGCAATCGTGCAGAATCATGATTTGATCTTATGGCATATTCATTCGCCAATTCGCACATCAACAAGCTGTAGTCGGGGTGACTGTTCGATAGGTATTTTTCGTACAAAGACTTGGCTTTTTTGAAGTAACTAAAGCTTATGTTTCTTACACCCATTTCACGATACATTAATCCTTGCTCGTGATATGCCCTCATTTTTAATACATCATCAATGTCGGAAGCAGCATTAATCTTCTCGTACATGTTAACTGCCAACTGGTATTTACGTTGGTTCTGATAATATTTGGCAAAAAGAACATATGTCCTGTTAATGAGTTCTAAATCGGAGTCTTCTAAATCTTCGATAATGAATTGCAATTCAGAAAGAACTTCTTTGTCCCTTCCCATATTCAAGTACAGCTCCATTATATCCATGCGTATTTGAATAGCCTTTGTGCGATTCTCAGCACTTTGTTTCAGGGCACTATATAGGTGGGCTTCTGCTTTTGGATAGTCTTCCAATTCCATATACAGCTTGCCTAAGACTTTATTTATAGTAGAGCGTTCAGCATTGTTCTCGTCAAGCAACTTTGACGCCTTTGAATGAAGTTCTAGGTAAAGATTTAATGCAGCCGAGAGGTTGCCTGCAGAGAGTTGTTGATATGCAGTGTTGCTGGATTTAAAGAACCAATTGAGCTGATTATCACTTAAGTTGTTAGAGGCATTGTTCGCTTTAAATTCAGAGGCCAATTCTTTTTCGAAATTGGGAGCTTCGGATTGATTATTTCGCCAATTGATTGGTTCATCTAATTTATCTTCAATCAACCCCTTCCATATTTCTAAGTGTAGAAGTGTACTACTATATAGTACGGCACCTAAATTAGCATCATCGGTCGAACGGTTAATGGCCTCTGCCGTTTTGTATGCGAGTTGTAAGTAGTAAGCAGCAGAATCATAAGCCCCAGCATTGTAACTTAGACTAATCATTTGCCGAAGCTCATCTCCATAATCACTGCTATGTTTTCCAAACAGGTCAGCGGCAAGTTGAAGATTTACTCTTCCGTTTTGCATGTTTCCATCGTGCTGGTCGCTCATCGAACGGTTGTACAAGTGGTTTGAAACCAGATGAAAGTACTTTTCTGTCCTTTGATGCTTGGAGGATAGTGTTGTGTAGCAATCAACAGCTTTTTGAGTCCATTTGCTTGCTTCAAGATAGTCTTCTTGTGCTGCATATTGCTCAGAAAGCTGAATATAACTCTCGGGTAATAGCGACGAATCTTGTGGTGATGTTAGTTCAAGAATCGCAATACTGGTTTCGAGTTCGGATATGGATTTTTCGTGCTTTTCTTCTTCTTCGTAGACCTCAGCTTTAAGCATATGAAGTTCAACCTTGTCAAAAGAATTACTAGCATGATTAGAAGCAAGTTCTATGAGTGCAAGCGCTGTTTTATAATGGTAGCAAGAACTTGAAACTGTTGCCAAATACGAGTATTGGTCAAACAGCCATTGCCGGCCTTCTTCTTGCAGTTTTGGCAATAACTTCTTTGCTTCAATAACGTGCGGTTTTACATCTCCACAGTAGCCTCCATAGTAAGAGGATTCAATTAGGTTATTCAGCTTCGTATAGTATTGAACTGTTGTTTTTCCGTAGTGGTCTTCAATACGTTCTAGTTCATCCTGGTCAAAGTAAACCAAGTCATCTGTTTTGCCTATTTCGAGGTAGTAAGATCGCAAGTCGCTAGAAGTTTTATCCAGTGCAGAAGTTAGTCCTGACGCCTTAAGCAAGTTGTAGTAATACATAATGTTATGTGCAGCATCCTCATTTAGTCCTAATAACCTTTGAGACTGATAAAGAATATAAACAGCTGAACGAAACACGGTAGTGTCAGAATAACCATTTGATTCCATATCATGAGCAAGTCGATAGAGCTTTGTTCGGCAAGAGTCGTAGTTACCATTCAGAAATTCCTGATATCCATCTACGAGATAAATAGGCCATTTATGTTTTGTTGGCGCTGACGTGTAAATAGCATTTTTTGCTTGTTTCACATAACTGTTTGCACTATCATGAGATGCTAGACTTGCAGATAGCGAACGATTATAATGAGCAATCAAATATTCAGGTGTCTTTTTAGCATTCCGAGCTTCCATTTGACGAATCAAAAAGCTTTCGAGCTCGACTCTGGCATCATGACCTTCATTCTGGTCCAAAACATCTTGATAAGCTTTCACATCAGCAACAAACTCTGGTGTTTGTCCAAATCCCATTGAGGCCCAATGCTCTATGCTTTGCATGTAAAGTCGTTGAGCGTCAACAACTTTACCCTGAACTAGATGGATGTATCCTAGATTACTTAAGATCCGAACATAGCCCAACTTTGACTTTGAATATGCTGACAAATCATAGTAAGCTTTAGCACATAATTCTATTTGTTCAGACGCTTTTGTTGTATCTCCAAGCTGAAAAAGAAGTACGGCAAGCTCGTTGCGTTGTAGGACCTTTTCACGATCTAGAATGTTGAGAGCCAAAACCTTTTGATAATATGCCACACATTCATCTTTTTTACCCAATTCTTTAAGCGCGTTGATGATACTGAGATAGTTGTATTGTAACTGAGAATATTCTTGCCCCTCGAGTTTAATTAACAATTCTGCCGATTGATTGAAATGGTCAATAGACTTTTCGTAGCTTTTAATGTTAAAAGCAAGTTTAGCCATGCGGTAGTGACTAAACTCTTGATCATACTCACTTAATTCATTTAACGCATTGAGATGCGCATTGCTAAACAAGTCAAATGCTTCTTGGTGCTTACCTTCCTTTTCGAGGGATTCACTTTGTTTATAAGCGTCATCCCAAGTTTCTTTTACCGTTTGTGCAGAAGTGGCACAGACTAAAAGGAGAATTATTGATAACCAGCAAGTTCGCATGTTTAAGATTGATACACTTTAAAGCGGTAAAGTAAATAATTCTTCTGCAAAGATTAAATAGGAACGACAACATTATCTTTACCAAAATTTCGTTAGGTGTTTGTATGAAGCAACTGTTGTTCCAGAACCCATATCTTGTTCGATCGATATTCAAGCTGTGTTCGTACATCCCATTAATTTGGATTACAACAGTTTATCTTTTCTTATTCTCGGCTATAGTTGACCTTGGACACTTTCCTAAACCCAGTATAAATGACCCAAAACATATTGGATCGCAGTTCTTATACTTAGTGGTTTGGTATGGATTTATACCCATGCTGATTAGCGTCTTGGTGGGTATGATTACTTTAATTGTTTCACTTGTGATTAAAGCTGTATCAACAAAACATGTTGCAATTTTCCTGCTTGGAGTGACGACGATTTTGGTACAAATATTTATAGACCCTGGAGATGTCTTATACTGGTATATGGATTAGTATTTTCTTTGGAGCAATGCAACGTATCGATTCATCTAAACGTCAATAAGATATGAAAGCTAAGACTGCAATCCTCCTTACATTGCTTTTATTTTCTTTTGGTAGCTATGCTCAACGGCTTCTTGGTTCACAAGTAGATTATCATCGACTCGATACTGCTCACAAATATGAAGTAAGGTTGCTTGTCTATGCTGATTGCAGATATGCTAGCTTTCAGTTGGACAGTCATGCCGTCTTTTCTATCAAAGGAAACTCAAGTGCAGTAGACACACTTCATTCTAAGTTGCAAGGAGTAAAGAATATTTCAAACTATCACGATTCAATCAGCTCATGTGGTTCTGGAGATTCAATATTGGGGATACTGCAGTATACCTATTTGGATACAGTTGATTTCAACGCTGCCTATTCTGGTTTAATGAATCAAACAGTGCGTTTTCAGTTTCAAGCTACAGGAAGAATGCAAGGAAGCACCAATTGCGGTTCTTTAAGTGTTAATCGTAATACTTACAATTGGGCAGAAGTCAAGCCGTGGTTAAATCCGGAAGGAGGGTTCTTCAACACTGAGGCCGTATTTCTCTATTACAAGAACACTGGAATCTATACCAATTTTATGGTGTCGTCAAACAACGATTCTGTATCATTTGGCTTGATGCACCCACATACTTCTTCAACAAGTCAAGTGTCTTGCGCTTGGAATGGAGATCCAATTTTTCCGGATGCGTATTTATGTCCGGGGTCTAATCCTGGTTCTTGCAATAATCCAAATGCTAATCCACCAATTGGTGTTCACTTTGACCCTGAATGGGGAATGCTGATTTACACCCCATTAGAAGATTCTACCTATGATAATTTTGTTGTTGAGTCAACCATATGGACAATGGATAGCACCGGCACACGTGTAAATGCTGGTAAAGTTAGAACCGAGCAATTTCACATCATCGGTGACTTTGGCGACAATTATCCACCTAGATTGAATGGTCCGTTTGGCTACGCTTTTTGTGAGCAAAGTACACTTAGTTATAATGTTACAACATCAGACCAAGCATTTATTTATCCTCCCGGGGGGCCTTCTGCCGTCTACGACACCTTAAATGTATCTTGGGATGGATTTCAAGAGAGCAATGGGGTTAAATTTACCATCACAGATTCTTCAGCTCGTTTAAAAACGGCTAAAATTGAATGGCCTGATACATTTCCCAACTACGATAAAAGAGATCACTTTATCACCTTGGTAGCAAACGATCAACACGGTCCAGTAAACGTGATTTCAAAACAAGTATTTAGGTCATTTGTGAAGCCAAAGGCTTCAGGTTCACTTACTAATGCACCGTTGTATTGTGGTTCCTCTAAACAAGTTGGACTGGAGTTGAGTTTGGTGGCCGACTCTAATGTGGTAGGAACTCCATCTTATCGCATGGAGTTGCTTGATACATCTGGGAACTTAATGGTTTCCGATAGACTTTACTTCAATAGCACAGGCAGCTTCTTGAGTGCACATTCAAACGACAGTTTGTTTGGGGATACGACAGGATTATTTGTGATAAAATCAACAATAAACAACAGCCCATATAACTGTCCATCAGTGTTTTACGATACAATATCCATTGATGTTGCCACACCTCTACAACCTTCATTTTTACCAGACTCCGTGTATTGCAACGTGAACTTTGCACGGCTAACTGTTCCTGGAAATTGGGAATCAATTGTATGGAGTACTGGAGACACCGTTGCCCAAATCGATGTCACTCAATCTGGAACTTATCAGGTTGAATTAACGGATTCATGCTTGAACAAATATTCTTATTCAGCAGAGATTGTTTTGAGACAAACTCCAATCGACATCTTCGATGATGAATACAAAATTTGTGAAGATGATACGCTTAAGTTAGCGTATTCAAACTTGTCAGAATATGCTTACAATTGGTCTAATGGAGACACTACCTACAGTTCATCATTTACCGATTCTGGAAGCTATTTCATGACGGTCAGCAATTCATGTGGAGCGATTACCGACAGTTTTAGCATCGACTTTTTACCAGAACCGCTGGCGAAAATGATTCTTGATAGTAGTATTTGTGATTGGATTTATTGCAACTATCAGCAGTATGATACTATTGAACAGCAATTCGTATGGTACATAAACAAAACCGCCTATTACGATTCATTTTTTATTGCATTAACTGAACTTCCAGTAACCTTGATTGCGTACAATCAGTGTGGAGCCGATTCTGTTTTTGAGATACTAAAACCAATTCCATCACCTTGGGTCAGCATCGATTCGTTGCCAGACTATGTTTGTGAAGGTGATACAGTCAGCGTTACAGCAAATGGTAATTTTTTAGCAGATCTAAAGTGGTCAAATGGTGATTCAGCCATTTCGACCCGTTACCACTCGGTGAATCAGATAACAGTGATGGCGAGCAACTCATGTGGGTCAGCATATGATACCATTTCAATCGATTGGAGAACGGTTCCAACGGCTAAACTTAGGGGAGATACAACGCTATGCGATGGAGACAGTATTGTACTTAAACCCTTACTCCCTCAAATTGATGCAACAGCTTGGTGGAAGGATGCTTTGCCTGATAGTCAACAAGTAGTTAAGACAGGAGGGGAATTTGTTTTGACGTATTTCAATGAATGTGGTTTAACACGTGATAGTGTGAATATTGAATTAAAAACTATTCCAGTTGCTATGTTGGTTGATGACACCACACTTTGTTTGGGAGATACAATTACGCTGCGGCCCTTACAAGCTCAGGCAGACGCAACTGCACGATGGAATGGAACAACAACAGCAAATGAGTTGGAAGTTGTTGAAGGCGGAGAATATATTTTAGCTTACACTAATCAATGTGGGTCCACAACTGATACAGTTATAATTGAAGAAAATGATATTCCAATTATTGATTTGGGAAATGATATCATTGTCGATCTTCCAGATCAGATTGAGTTGAGCGTAGATTCGTCTTATGCTTATGTATGGAATACCGGAGAAACCAGTCATAAGATCGTTGTGAGCGATACTGGAATGTATTGGGTGGAGGCCACAAACGTTTGTGGAACTGTATCAGACACCATCTTTATTAGTGACACAAGTGCGGTTATAAATAACGTTAAAGAATTAGCGCACGGAATTAGTCTATATCCAAATCCAGCTAAGAATAAAATTGTGGTTTATTCGGACAGAATAATTGATCGAATTTCAATTTACAATTCATTTGGCCAATTCGTTTTTGAAGAAGAAATTGGAGCTAACCAGATGGCTTTAAACTTAACAAATTATGGTGCAGGAAATTATATGCTGGTGATCGTAATAGGCCAGCAAAGAGCCGTTCGCAAGCTGGTGATAGTCAAGTAAAGTTGTAGATTATCAGTTAGTTATAAGCAATTAGTAACCTGCGGCAATTAGTCCAGCTAAAAGTGCTATTAAATTCAGCACGATGTTCAAAAACACCAAGAGAGCTTGCTTGACCCACTCTTCTTTATTCGCATTAAATGTTAAAATCGCTCCGACCAAGGCAAATAACACACTTCCTAGTGCAATAATTGCCCCTAGACCGGCTATGTCTAGTGCTGTGAATACAAAAGCTGGAAGTATAAAAAAGAAGGCAAATGTCATTAGCGTTTTACCTAGTTTTTGATTCTTAGTTGATGCTTCTTTTGAGGTATCTTTTTGCTTATCTGACTTTGAAGAGAATATTAGATGAAGTAAAATGGCTAACAACGCAACTCCCGCAAAAACAAATTTTAGTGTATGGAAACCAGCAATATGGATTACAAAGAAAACTAGCCCTGCGGCGATGAGTAGCAGCACATATAGACCAATGGTCTTCCAATCTACACTTCCAGCATGATTGCTTTTGTTTCTTAAAGGAGTATGCAGTTCTACATCATTTATGGGTTCAATATCGGAAAATGCCGAAGCTTGTGTTTGTACCTCTTTTTGTGATTTAAGTTGTTCATTTACAGTCGGTAGGTTCACAACAGCGATGTTAGCAAAAGTTTTAAGAAAGAGTGAATCGATCTCCTTGCTTTTGATATTTGGATTACTTATAGCATCCAATTTTGAAGACGTTTTGCGATTTGTTTCTGTTCGTCTCTTTTTGGATTTGGAAATAAGCTCTTTGTAATTTGGTTTGTATTTTTTGGATTGGTAGTATCCATTTTTCTTGACAACGCTGCAGCTAGAAAGGAGGATAGTAAGGACAAGAAATGCTGAGGTATACCTCATTTGCTCATTGGTTTAAGGATTAGTTCGCTATCAATAATATGGAAAATTTTGATAATGGAGATAATCCTCTTTAAAACAGTAAAGAGAAGCTACGCGATCACACTCCCAGGAGCAATAGCCTCACCCGGACTAACGAACTTCAATGAGCCATCAGCATCTTCTGCCATTAAGATCATTCCAGCACTTTCAATTCCGCGTAGCTTGCGAGGAGCTAGATTTGCAAGATAGGTCACTTGTTTGCCTACAATCTCTTCTGGACTAAAGTGTTCTGCAATTCCACTAACTACTGTTCTGGTTTCAGCTCCAACATCTAAGGTTATTTTCAGCAAGCGATCTGCTTTTTTTACCTTTTCTGCTTCAGTTATGGTGGCTACTCGAATATCGAGCTTCGTGAAATCGTCGTATTGAATCATATCTTTTTCTAGTTTAGGTACTGATGATGTGTTTTCGGGTTCTTTTTTAAGCTTTTCAACCTGCTTTTCGATTAGTGCATCATCTATTTTTTCAAAAAGTAACTCAGGCTTGTTTATCTCGTGTGAAACTTTAATTAAATCGCTGTAAGAATTAATATTCAACAATTTGAGTATCTTACATGATGTAGCTGGCAAGAAGATTTCAGCATATTTTCCGAGTTGATGTACTATTTCTAAGCAAGTAAATAGGCAGTCGGCTACTTGTTGCTTGTTTGCATCGTCTTTAATCAACTTCCAAGGCTCGGTGTCTTGTAAATATTTGTTTCCGCTACGGGCTAACTCCATATAGGCTTCCAACGCTTGACGGTGATTGAAATGATCTAAGGCCTTTTCGATATTCGAGCGAGTTTCTGATGTATCCAATTGAAGCGTGCCATTTGGAATCTGACCATCGTAATACTTGTTGGTCAAAACAATAACCCGATTAACAAAGTTGCCCAATATCGCCACCAATTCGTTATTTACCTTGGCTTGATAATCTTTCCAGGTAAAGTCTGAATCTTTGGTTTCAGGAAGAATAGAGGTCAAGACATAGCGCATTTCATCTGTCTTGTCTGGAAACTCTTCTAAATATTCGTGCAACCAGATAGCGTGATTCCTACTCGTAGAAAGTTTGTCGCCTTCAAGATTCAAGAACTCATTAGCTGGAACATGGGTAGGTAGAATGTAGTCTCCATGTGCCTTTAGCATTGCAGGGAAGATGATGGTATGAAATACAATGTTGTCTTTGCCTAAGAAGTGAGTCATCTCAGTATCTTCATCCTGCCACCACTTAACCCATTCATTTCCAACAGCTTCCTTAGTTGATGTGATGTATCCAATTGGAGCATCAAACCACACATACATTACCTTGCCTTCGGCTCCTTCCACTGGAACAGGAACTCCCCAATCTAAATCGCGGGTCATGGCTCTCGGTTTTAATCCTTCACTTAACCAACTGTTGCACTGGCCCCAAACGCTTGGTTTCCAATCTGCTTTTTTAGCCTGAACCCAATCGTTTAAAAATTCATCTTGAATTTTATCTAAAGGCAGGTACCAGTTTTTTGTATCTTTAAGAATAGGGATATTTCCTGTTAATGCAGACCGTGGGTTAATTAATTCTTGTGGACTGCTTGATCGTCCGCAGTTTTCGCATTGATCGCCATAAGCATTATCGTAGCTGCAATTTGGGCAGGTTCCTACAATATAGCGATCGGCTAAAAACTGATTGGCTTCCTCATCGTAAAACTGTTGTGTAACTTCTTCTACAAACACATCTTTATCGTATAAATTCTTAAAGAATTCTTGTGACGTATCGTGGTGAAGTTTGTTCGTTGTTCTGCTGAAGTTATCGAAATTAATTCCAAAGTCTTTTAAGGCTTTTGAAATGATTTCGTGGTTTTCATCGACTACTTGTTGAGGTGTTTTACCTTCTTTTTTTGCTTTGAGCGTGATGGGAACGCCATGTTCATCAGTCCCACAAACAAAAAGAACATCCTTTCCTTGCATCCGTAGATACCGATTGTAGATATCTGAAGGAAGAAAGCATCCTGCGATGTGTCCAATATGAACTGGTCCATTAGCATATGGAAGTGCACAGGTAATGAGGTGTCTTTTTGCCATAAGTGTGCAAAGGTAAATAAGTTGGTGTTTAAGCCGTAAGCAAATTCAAAAATGATATCAGCTCTGCTTCTTTTTGAGCATTTTGGTCAAGATAGGATGAAGAAGTACAGAGAAAAGGATGATTCCGGTTCCTAAGTAGAATTCGGTATTCAGATCTTGGTCCTCATTTAGCAACCAAATGGCCAATAAAATGCCATATACCGGTTCGAGGTTTACACTTAAGGTTGAGATGAAGGCTGATAACTGTTTGAGTGCATTCAGGGCTAGTACATAGGCAACACTCGTACAAAATATGCCAAGGGCAATAAGGTAAATCCAGTCTTTTGAGCTCGGAATCCAGGCGTTTTGCGGGATGAACTCTTGAATAAGAGGAAACATCAAACTAATAAATATAAAACCAGAAGAGAGCTCTACAATCGATACCGAAATCGAATTTTGATTTTCAATGTACTTCTTGTTAAACGTAGAGAATATCGAAGCCAAAACTGCTGAAGTTAAGCCAACTACGATGGCCATGTAATAGGCTTCACCAACACCGGTCAAGAATAGAATACCGACAATAACCAACAAACCAAGAAACAACTCAAGCATTTGAAACTTGGATTTGGTAATTAACGGCTCGAGCACTGAAGTAAAAAGTGATGTGGTCGCTAGGCATGCCAGGGTTATGGATGCATTATTCCCAAGTTTAATGCTTCCATAAAAGGTAATCCAGTGCAAAGCAACGATAACTCCTATCCCAATGAACCTTAATAGCTGTTTTTTCCCTATGTTTCGAATGCCGCGATAAGCTCCGGGGATGAAAAGCAGGCCTAAAACGGCAATCCATAGCCGGTTCCATACTAAAGCTATTTCATCTAAAGTTATTAACTTGCCCAAAATTGCGGTTATGCCGAATAGAATTACGGCGATATGTAATTGTAGGTACGCTTTTTGTTTAGTATTGGGTGTGCTTAACACGGATTTATTTATATGAAGACAAAAATAAAAACTTTAAAGAAGGCTGTAAAGGTTGCTTCGAGTATCTATAAAAACAAAGAAGCAATTACCAAGGTGTTTAATGATTCAGAAGCCAAGGCGAGTGCCAAGAAGAGCAAGCTGCCTTCAGGACTTCTTGAAAACTTGAGAACCTTTATGAAAATGATGAAGGCTTATTTTACCGGCTCATTTAAGCCAACAACTAAAACCGTGATCTACTTAGTTGCTGGATTGCTATATTTTGTCAATCCGTTTGACTTGATACCGGATTTCATTTTGGCTTTTGGTTTTCTCGATGATGCCATAGTGCTCAGTAAAATAGCCGAAATCATCAAAAATGAGCTCGAACGTTTTAAACTTGAGGCGGAATATCAAGAAGTTGAGGTAATTTTGTAGAGGTATGTCTAGCAAACATAAATTAAACAAGCTTTATGATGAAAATGGAAATCTCATAAGCCCAGAATTGGCATCTGACGTTAAAAACTACTTAGTCGACATCGACGGGACCATTACCGAAGATGTACCCAACGAGCATCCTGAACGAATGGCGACGTGTGAGCCTTATCCAGATGCTTTGGAGACTTTAAACAAGTGGTACGAGGAAGGACATATAATTACCTTCTTCACTAGTAGAACAGCCGAACACAAGGAAGTTACTGAAAAATGGCTTGACAAGCATGGTTTCAAGCATCATGGAGTACTTTATGGCAAACCAAGAGGAGGTAACTACCATTGGATTGACAACAGCATTGTAAAGGCTACTAAATTCAAGGGCAAATTCACCGACATGGAATTTGTCTTAAAGCATGTAGAAATCTTTAAGCAGTAATTAGCGGGATTAATTTGTTGACTTCAATTGACCGAGGGTAATCCCCTTGGTAGAATTTCTTATAAACAAAAAAACCTGCTCGAAAGCAGGTTTTTAATAAAATCTCTAAGCTGACTACCAATCGTCGTCGTCGATAAACGGAACGGCAGCGCATGAGCTTTTCAGGCCGTCTATTAAACGATTCATTTGATCGTTGGTTGCCATTAATATTTCGTCGTTGCCTCGAACATTATCTCTAGCAGTCATGTAGTACTCCATATAGGTTCTTACATCATCTTTACCACTTGTGGTGCTCGGAGTAACATGAACAAAGTTGTTAAACTTGTAACGATATCTTTCGTCTTTAAAGCGCAATTCCATATCAAACTGGATAATTCCGGCGTTTGATTTTGCGTATTTGTTGTGCTGAATAACTAAAGGCATAACAACAACGGCGTTGATGGTTTTACCCTCTCTTCCGGTCTCATCGTCGCCAGCTTCTTCAATCATTTTCTTTGCTTCTTTTTCACCGAACTGTTTGGCCATCCAAACGCGGGCTCTTTCGTACAGTGAATCAGAAAGCGAGTAATCGTCTCCTCCTAGATCAAGAAATCTGTCGGGAACAATTACTTCAACAATTTCAACAAAGGTTACCAATTCCGTAGCGGAATCGTAAGGCATACCTGTAAATCTTTCATAAGGTCTTGCTTCAGCTTTAGGTCTTGCAGAACGAACATATTCATCTGTTCCTCCTCCAAAATCAAAGCTGCTGTCATCCCATGAATCATCATCGCCCCAGCCATCATCACTAGATGCAGAATCACTCATGGTTCCAGCACCAGCACCAGGGTCATAGTCGTAGTCTCCTCCGGCATCATCCCAGCTATCGCCTGAATCGTCCCAAGTATCTCCTGAATCCCAAGAGTCACCTGCATCGTCCCAAGTTTGAGCATTAGAATAGAAACCAAAAAAGCCAAGTGTAAGCAGTGTAAGAAGTATCTTTTTCATATTGAACAAAATTCAAAAAGCCTGCCAAAAGAGGCACAGCTTTTTTCAAAAGGTCAACGAAAATACACATTTTTTCGGGTTAAACAAGATAAACTTGCGGTAATTAAATAATTACAGACAGGATTTTGTGGTTTAATAATAAATCCATCTTTTTGTCGCTAGAACTATAATATGAAGCATTTATTTTACACTCTAATTGCAACTATTTTAATCATAAGTGGCTGTAATACAACGAGTAACGATGATAACTCATCAAATGGAGCATTGGGTCCGGATCCGCACTCGTATGCCAACATTGATGAGATAAAAATGACCCATTTGAGTCTAGATTTAAACGTAGATTTTGACAAACACGTTTTAAGCGGAACTGCTCGCCTTGATCTGGATAACTTTAAAAAGACCAAAAAGCTGGTTTTAGACGCTAGAAAACTGTCTATTGAAAAGGTTACTTTAGACAATGGAGATGAGGCAAAATATACACTAGGTGAAGAAAAAGGACATTTCGGTCAAGCCTTAGAAATAGATATTAAGCCCTCGACCAAGAGTGTTACCATTCAGTACACGACTGATTCAACTGCAGATGCACTTCAGTGGTTATCACCGGAGCAGACTTTCGGAAAAGTTCATCCATACTTGTTTAGCCAGTCGCAGGCTATATTAGCTCGTACTTGGATTCCTTGTCAAGATGGCCCAGGAGTTAAGTTCACGTACGACGCAACCATTAAAACGGATCCAGAATTGATGGCTTTGATGAGTGCAGAGAACGGAACTACAAAAACGGAAGATGGCGTTTATACCTTCAAAATGGATCAACCAGTGAGTTCATATCTCATGGCACTTACCGTTGGTGACCTTGAGTTTAGATCTACAGGAAGAAATTCTGGAGTATATGCTGAACCGAGCATGATTGAAAAATGCGTTTGGGAGTTTGAAAGCATGCAAAGTATGATTGACAGCGCCGAAGCATTGTATGGTGCTTATATCTGGGATCGCTATGATGTGGTCGTTTTACCGAGCAGTTTCCCTTTTGGAGGGATGGAGAATCCACGATTAACCTTTGCAACACCAACCATTATTGCAGGTGACAGAAGCTTGGTTGCCCTAATTGCACATGAGTTAGCACACAGCTGGAGCGGAAACTTAGTTACCAATGAAACGTGGAATGATTTCTGGTTGAACGAAGGGTTTACGGTATACTTTGAACAACGAATCATGGAGAAGATCTTCGGGTCTGATTACGAGAAAATGTTGACTAAGCTGGGTATGGGTGATCTTGAGCATACCATAGAAAGATTAACTGCAGATGGTGCTGCTGACGATACCCGTTTGTACCTCAATTTGGAAGGAAGAGACCCAGATGATGGTCTAACAGATGTAGCTTACGAAAAAGGAAGATTCTTCCTACAAACAGTGGAAGCTACGGTGGGCAGAGAGCGTTTTGATGCATTTTTGAAGCAATACTTCACTGAAAATGCATTTAAACCCATGACAACTGAGAAGTTTATTGATTATCTAAAGGCGCATTTATTAACAGATCAAGAAGAGTATGATAAGGTGTTGGTTGACGACTGGATTTATGGTCCAGGATTACCTAGCAATGCACCTGTTCCATTTTCTACCGAATTGGATCGTGTTGAACTGGCTATAGCTAAGTTTAGCAACGGAAGAATGACAGCTGAAGAATTAGATACGGCAGGATATACTACACATCATTGGTTGTACTTCTTAAGAGGATTGAAAAACATGAATGCTGACAAGTTGAAAGATTTGGATGAGCATTACAACTTAACCCAAACAGGGAATTCGGAAATTGCTTGTGACTGGTTTAAGCATTGTATTGAGCACAATTACGAGGATGCTTATCCTGCTTTAGAAGACTTTTTAATTCGAGTTGGTAGACGTAAATTCTTGCAACCGTTGTATGAGCGATTGGCGCAGTCGGAGAGTAATAAAGCATGGGCTTTGGGTGTATACGAAAAAGCGAGACCTGGATATCATTCGGTGAGCTACAATACGATAGACGAAATCTTGGGCTGGGAAGCTCCAAAATCATAGATTTTGCGGTCACATTTTAATTTGTTGAATCCAAAATGGACGCTATTTTTGCAGCCCTTTTGGAAGGATACTTCCGCGGGCCTATAGCTCAGTTGGTTAGAGCACCTGACTCATAATCAGGTGGTCCCTGGTTCGAGCCCAGGTGGGCCCACTGAAAATCAAGGGGTTATGACTTTCAACAGTTGTAACCCTTTTTTTGTTGCAAGGTTCTTGCAAGCCAGAGGTATACCTGTTGTCATTTGATGTCACGTTTTGACACTGGGTTCCTTTAAAATTGGAGGAGGTTTCTCTAAAGTGTGCTTTTAGATTTAAGATTTTCAGAAAAGCTTCATTTGCCTCTCTATTTTCGGGTGGAATGTTCCGATAATTACAAAAGGATTTAGAGAAACATGATGGTGTTTCTGAGTTGTACCGAGAAAGAAGTGCAAATCTTTTGTTAGTGAAAAATCATCAAAGTACTTTTTGCGCACATCTGCTATTGCTTTAGCTTCGTTACCTTCATGTCTTGCTAAACAGTTCCAAAATAGCTGACCAGTCTCCCAATCCTCTATCATGGTATTACTAACTTTTCCCTGATTGTCTTTGAATTTAAATTTGAACTTGTATGGTAACTTTTTAACCACCTCAAATTGCCCATCCTTATTCGTCTCAAACAAGTTCATTTGCCGCAAAGCATCTAGCTTTTTGGAGTCCCACTCTTTGTCTACCGATTCCACGTAGAAGTCGAGGATCTCGGTGGGCTTAAATACCGCTAGTGAAGTACAGGTTTCTCGTGTTTTCGCTTCTTGAATTAATTCAGATAAATTGTAATACACCTTTCCAAGGCAACACTGTTTCCTTTCTGACCAGTTCTTTGAAGTGTCAAGGTGACCAACAACTTTTATTTCTGTGTCGATTGATCTTGGCCGATAACTTTCTGGTCGGAAGTCGCTTGTGTTCTTAACCAAATCGAGCTCGATCCAATCATACTTCTTGTATTGCTGATCATAAGGCCTTTTTCGGAAAGGAATTGGGTATATCCTTATCCAAGTGCCATCTTCACGAAACCCTGCAGTGCAAACCAGTTCATCATACTTAGCTGATAATGTTGGATAAGTTTTTACAGTGATCAGGACTTTGGTCAGAGGCATTATTAAATATGTCTTACTTCAGATTCAAAATGCGGTAGCTTTTCAATAGAATTGGCTAAGTGCGATCTATGGCATTGACAGTGGTTTGCTTCAAAGCAGGTTAATGCTATTCGTTCATACTTTTCAAGCAATGCCAGAATATCTTTTTGAGATTTCTCCGTCTCATCGAGCGTGGTTTTTTTGTAAAGGGCAAAGAGCTTATCATAATCCTCTTGAGAACTCAATTGCTGACGCATGTCTGAGGGAATCCCAACTTCTGGAATATGTATGTATTCTATTCCGAGACTGTTACAATAACTCTTTAGCCTTTTCTTGCTAAAGCCAAATTTCATACTTAACGGATTTCTGCGAACATCTACTAGAACTTTCACATCATTTAGAATCAATTTTTGGAAATATTTCTCCAGAGAAATTCCTTCATAACCGATGGTGAATAAGGCTTTTTTATCGCTTGCTGGACGGGCCTTTTCAACTCGTTCGTACAAGCTATCTGGTAGCACTTCTTGAGCAATAGTGCTATGAATAGCATAGAATGGAAAGTTAATGTATGTGTGTTTGATTAAAGTGTTACTGCTCATACTGCCATAATCGGCCACAACATCTTTCAACACTTCTTGATCCTTAACTTTCAATTGTTTAAAGTATTTAGCCTGGTCAGTTCTATTGTAACCTTTTTCTGTTTCATACAAGATTCCTTTTTTGACCATTGTGTTCAAATCAGCCTTTGCCGAATATGAGTAACACCCAAACTTATATGGCACAAAATCATATTCAGGCATGGACTTTTTTTGACTATACAAAAAGAGGAGTTTTTGAAAGCGGAGTTTTTCAATTTCTCCTCCCATTAACTCAATCAATGCAAGAATTACTTTTCGCCTATAGAACATGGTACAAATTTAAAGTGTTTAATCATGTTGAGATGTATATTCAACCACATTGATGCCATTGTGTTCGTGGAAGTGTACATTGGGGCATCATCTATCTTTCATCAGATAGGGGTTCATCAATTGTCCCAATTTAGTTCAGTCCTAGTTTTATTTCTCTCTACCGTTTGTATTTGAGGAGGTGTATGGTAGTTAGGATAAGTATTGTGAGCCAATCATTTAATATAACCAGACAAGTAAATAATTGGAAGTATCAGATATCCTTTAGATATTCATTAAACCACTTAAAAACTTAGGATGACTATATATCCAATATAGGTTCAAAATCAACTAATAAATAATCTCACTGCGAATTTTCTTGATTTCTGCAAGAGCATTCTGAGCATAGTTGTATTCAAAACACCATTTGTTACATTTTCTTCTTATTGAAGGGTCGATGTAACGATCAAAGTGATAGATGTGCTTTACCATAGCGTATGACTCCTGGAATATGTCAATAAATTCTACCAATTTGTCCTTCTCAAACTCCTGCATCAAATCATCTAGATGCTTCAAGACCTTTTCTTTAGGAGGATGATTGTAAGGTTGAGTGCATATATTTTCTAGTTGCTCTGGAATTTTATACTTTGGACGTCTTTTCTTTCCTTGTTTTAATTCGCTAAGAAATTTGTGAAACTTCTCTTTGTCCTCTTCCAACTTCATGTAAGTACCCAAATGGATTTTTCGTGCCTTTAGTTCTTTGTTTAGGGCCATTAGATCCTTTCGGTTAAAAAAGTATTGGTGTCCCCGTTTGAAGTAGTTTTTGAATCCGAACTTCTCAATGATAAATCTTCCGGATCTGAAACCTGCTGACCGTATGACTTTGGAGATTTCATAGTCTTCAATCCATTCACCCCTTTCCGTCTGGAGTTTACGAAATTCTAAAGAGGCTTTTTTAATGGCCTCTTTTGAGAATTGTTCTCTCTTTGGCAAATCTTGTGTGCCAACAACTTTAGCTAGTAACAGGCGTAGTTGTTTCATTTCGTTAAAAAGCTTTTCTGTTTCCATGGAATTAATTTTTTTCAGGGATAAATACTTTAATTAATGTGTTCGTTATGTGACCATTTTGACAATGTTTCAGTAAGGTTGGAGGAGGTTTTAAGCAACTAGTATAGTCTAGAGTTGCACCCAAACTCTCCTTGTAACTGGTTACGTACTGATCTCTCAACTGATAGGATTAAACTGGGATCGCATGTATTGATTGAAACTGTCCTCTGAATAGATTAGCCGAAACATAACCTGGTATGCGTTCTTAGGAGAAGGGAATATGAGATCCCTCTTTTTGATGACAGTTTGATAGATTTCATCAAACTCTGAAGAAGGCAATTTGCATACTGAACTAAGAATAATTCGAATGCTGTCGAATAGGAAATTCTGATGTAATAGAGCTTCTTCATCGGTAGGTTTCTCAATGATCGGTGCAGTAATCGTCCACTTAGATGATTCGCCCGAGACTATTTCTTCTGGTGAAGTTGAAGAAGTACCAGCAATTAGTTCAATCTCAAGATGGTTTGCAGTAAATGGTATGTCTGGATTCCTTAATTCTATTTCTGTAAGAAGGATTTGAATGGCTGCGCAAAACTCTTCCGCGCACGAGTTAGTCATATAGTCATTATCGAACATAAGTTTCCATTCCACATTACAATTTTTCCAGCAGATTGTTCTCCTTGGTCCTATATCTCCAAGAACGATATCCGACAGGTTACTTCGCAGAAATGCAGGTATTGAGGTTGGTTCAAAACCCTCCGATAAAGTAGAAAGCGCTGCATCTAATGATGGTCGAAAATGATCTGATACCTTACCAGTCATATATGAAATGAAAGCTGATAACTGCGGACTTATTTGTAGTGCTAAGTGGAGTGCAATTGCAATTTTTCCAATTGACTTTCTCAATAGGTCATCCTTCTCCATATCAAGTGGGCTAGAGTCAAGTTCAGTTCTCCATTGAGAGAATAACAGAAAATCATGGAAAGCAGTAATCCAAGCTCCTTGTTGGAAGTCAATATGCAGCATTGTAGCAGCAGAGTCTGCAATCCTTTTCAATAGCTTGTTTTCACCATGCTGGAGGCAAGTAATCATGCCTGAAAGACATTGTTGTTTAGCAGCAAGGTTCATAGTTCTAGTGCTATATAGTTGAGCAATATTGATTAGCCCTAAAACGTACCCCTCAATTGATTCATCGTGTAGATATAGACTGGTTGCCTGGTGAAAGTAATCCAAAGCTTTGTATGAAGAAACAGATCCATCTGGCCTGATTAATTTAGCCCCTTTTCGAATATATCTTTTTGCTCTATCAAAGCCTTCCTCCCTAATTTCAGCTATATCGACAATTTCTTCTAGAAAACTATCTAATGCTTTACCTTCTTCAGACTCAGCATCCATGCTTAAATACATTTTCGCTACTTCTTCAATTCTAGTTGCTAAGTGCGAAACTGGGTACAACGGAGCTGAATCAACCATTGAAGGGATTTTTCCCAATTCTGTAATTATTCGATCAATATCAATTGATTCAATATTTAGAATTTTCTTCTGCAGCAATAAGAATGCAAATAGTTCAGTTAGATGGCACAGGATGTTTGGGTTTTTTTCCGTATCCAGTTGACTCTGAATTAGTTTCTGAAGTCGATTTGACCAATCAATGATCTCTTCACTTTTTTAGTTCATTAAAGCCCATTTGCTGGTGAGATGCAATAAGGGTGAGCAAATTCAGACAATCTTCAATTGCAAGATGATCAGTATATAATTCAAGGTCTACGAAGTACTCCCGTAGAAGATCTTCGAGCCCATTGACATTATTTAAAGACGCCGAAGTAGTCTCGATTTCAATTCTTGGCATGAGGGTGACCCATATGAATTCATAGATTCCTTCTCGTCGGCACTTAGGTAAAATATCGTCAGAATTGATAAATCCGGACAGCTGTTTCAACCAAATATCACCGTGTTCCTCGAGATAACCACTTTGTCGGCAGTGACGAGCAGCATGTTTGACTTGATAGAATAGACCAACAGTGAATTTTATCTTCGTGTCAATAGACTCCCAGCGTTCTAACGTCTCTAGATACCAATTATCTTCTTTACCGCCCATGCTAAGGAGAATACCATCCATTAATCTATTTGTAAGACATCGTTCTTTTGGATCTGCACCAACAGAGCGATTGCCCACTTCCTGCTGAAGTCTAGCAAATATGTTGTCGCTTTGTTCTTGTGAAATTGGGAAGGCCAGCTCGCCGATTAGTCGTTCGATGTTCTCTTTAACTTGAATAACTGAATTTTCAGATGTTTCTTCAGTGAATTCCCATCGAATTGCTTTTACAAAGTTCCTCCATATCTCTTGTGGTAATTCGTCAAAAGTTCTTTTGGCAGTTTCAGCTTCTTCTTTGGTCTCATCTTTTAAGATTAGTGCTTCATATCTCTTACTTATGTAATCTCCTGTAATTTCTTTGACCTTCTCTATGCAACGATTCATAAGATCATCGCTCAAAGTTCCTTGGTTTTCGATCCATTCACCTAAGAGCTTTGCGGAATTTTCTGCATATTCCCTTGCTAAGGAAGTATTTGTTTCAAACGAAAATACTACTTCATCGAAGAGGAAATCCTTGTTCGCAAAGTGCATTAGAAAGTTAAAGAGGGCCTTTTTAATTTCAACAGATGTGAATGAGAATGCTTTACTGGAGTATAACTTAACCTGACGAAAGGTTGCCGATTGTCCCTCAAAATCTCTTTGCAGAATATCTTCTTCAACTTCACAATAGATTTCCTCATCGATTCCATTGACTTTGTTGCGCAACCATGTTTCGAGCGTTTTTAGTTCCTGAAACTTGTAACCCAGAAGTTGTTCATTGGCATCTGTATCTCTATCAAAAATGTGAAGATTGGAAATGTGCATATAGGATAAGGTTTACTTCTTGTTTATCATGTGTACTAGATTATTTTGACTTTGTTTAAGTGGTAGGCTCATAGCCCCACTTTAGTTCTTCTCTAATTTTATTTCTCACTACCGTTTGTATTTGAGGAGGTGCTTTCTCTACATATTCTTTTGCATTTGAACTGTCTTTTAATCCGCTGAGGTAAGCAATTGCGCTATCCGGTGAAAAGTCTTCTCCTGTTACCCCTTTGAATTTCACTCCAAGATCTGTCCAAATAACTTTATCAATCCCTTTTTCTTTGGCCCAATTGGTGATAGTAACTGCAAATTCCGGGTCCCAACTTCTCTGTGTATTAGCACCTAAGTCGATAAAACCGATACGTTCTTGACTCGGACATCCTTCGCGGATTCTAAGGTCCTCAACAGCTTCATCTAACGTCAATTCTGGATCCATTTCATGCCATAGAACTTGAACGGGTTCAGCGTCCATTTTGCGAACAAGAGTAAGTCTATCTCGACTTGAGATCCGAGCAAACTCGATTGGTAAACGTGGCCCATCTTCTTGCCATTCCGATTGTGCTTTTAGTTTCAACTCTTTAGGATCCCAAATAAGCGATCCCCAACCTAAGACAATGACTGAGTTGCTCATGATATTACCTCCTTTACTGAATAGGTCACACCTCCAAACTCCAGTTCATCTCCCACTTTCTTTCCTTGCATAGCGATGGCAAAGCCAGAATCCAAACTGATCTGTTTATAATCTCCTGTAAACTGTCCTTTCACGGCATTTTTCAGAATGTGGTATTTAAAGGAATTGCCATCATTGTTTTCAAGAGTGACCTTGGAATCATTGTTAATGACTTGATTATCTTCTCCAAACAGACCATATTGGGTTTTAGGCTCATTAGCCGTTTTAGATTTTCTTGGTACACGTTTTTTGGTTGCACCTTTGCTATCACTATACGTTGTCCCATTTGGGATAGGTTTTCCTTTTTGCTCGTAATAGGCCATAACATCTTTCTTTTTATGTAGACCTTTAGCAATCTCTTCCTCAAACCGTTCATGGTTGAGAAGTAATAGACGTTTGAGAACTTCTTTTCTCGCATCCGGGTGTATAGTATAGCGCACTCGATCATTCTCGGGCAGGTAATCTACTTCATAGAAATCATGGCGGAGTTGAATCGCTTTGCCCCATTTTTCAGAGGTTTCGTGCCAGCCATAGGCAGTCAGCACGGCTTCGTCCATCTCTTTATGAAGATCACGCAATTTTGAAATCAGAGGAACAGCTTCTTCATATGAAATATCACCTTCTCTTTTGATTTCTAAATGGTTATAAAGGTTCCAAGTTTCCTTTCCGTATCTCTTTTGAAAGTCTTGACTCGATAAGTCTAACACTTGAACGATAAGTTTGGGATTATGGAACTGATTATAGATTTTGGTCAATCCTAGCTTACATGTCAGCATTATTTTGGATCTAAGCTCGTGATAATCTTCACCTGACTTTTTTAATACATCAATTAAACCTTCAGGTAATGGGAATGTGTCAATACAATCAACATTGACATATCGTATCCTAGACTCAAGTGTCGAGGCATATTTCCATGCCCAATGATCGTGTAACGAACTCTGCAGGGCTGCATACTCATACCATGTATCTCGGATAACAACTGTGGTTGCAACGTCAAAAATTGGTCCAACTTCAACAAAAGATTGATTTACATATTTCGACACTCGACAGGAAACAAGCACACGGTTTTTAGTCTCTAAAGCTTTATATAAAGCAGGACGCCTCTCTGCATGTTGCCACCATTTTTCTGGGAGAGGTTTACGCAAGGCATATACTCCAACCAAATCATTTCCTTGCTTATCCTTTTTCCATC
This sequence comes from Bacteroidia bacterium, assembly GCA_965216465.1. Taxonomy (GTDB): domain Bacteria; phylum Bacteroidota; class Bacteroidia; order NS11-12g; family UBA9320; genus UBA9320. Next base: position 654,039 of record CBDCFW010000006.1, on the reverse strand, counting down.
TCTGACGTTCTGGCTTTACTTTATCTAAAACTATTGAATACACTTGCGAATAATTCGCAGCCTTTTCTTCAGACCAGTCATAGAAATTAATAACATATCTAGACGCAGATTGATCCGGATTGCTATTGAGATCACTCCCGTTGAGGTATTCCTTTATAACCTGTAGATTTTCATCGACTTCTAGGAGTTTGCTTGCTTCATCTTTTTCAAGGACAAATCCCATCCCTAGAATTATGCTTCCTTGAAAACTTTTATTGTCGTTTTCCTTTAAAGGGAAAGGGGAGCCAATTGCCTCCTGTTCGTCTAAAAATGATGTGTATGACGTCAACCAAATCTGAACTTTTTAGTTAAAAAATTAAGATAGAGTTGGTACTAATTTAAGTTAATTTTCTGATACTGTTTTTTTCTTGCTTTAAGCGTTCTTGTTTTCGTTTTACTTCTCTGCATCAATTTCTGTTCTGCTTTGCCATAATATACCTCAGCTGGTGTAAGGTTGTCTAAGGATTCATGGTAGCGTTTGTAGTTGTAATACTCCACGAACTCTTTCAACTTTCTTTCTAATTGTTCTGGACTAAAATAGTTATCTAACTTCACTACGTTTTTCATAGATCGGTGATACCGTTCTATTTTTCCTTGTGTTTGAGGGTGTAATGGTCTTCCTCTTACATGTTTCATATTTTGAACTTGAAGATAATCAGCAAGTTCGCCTGATATGTAACAAGAGCCGTTGTCTGATAGTAGCTTTGGTCTGCTATTATCGGAGACTCCAGAAGCCAATAAAGCCTCATCTAAGGTGTCTTTTACATCCTCTGCCTTCATGGTAGAACATAACTTCCAGTTAACAATAAACCTGGAGTAATCATCCAATACAGTGGAGAGGTAATACCATCCCCAACCAAAGACTTTAAAGTAGGTGAAGTCTGTCTGCCACATCTGATTTACATGAGTGGTTTTATCGTAAAAACTATCTGATGCACTCATAATCCTAAAGGCTGGAGTGGAGATTAATCCATTAGCTTTAAGAATACGATATACACTAGACTCACTAATGAAATAGCTGTAGGTGTCTGTAATATGCCAGGCTACTTCTCTTGCTGAAAGCTCTGGTTTTTCTAATGCTATTTCAAGGACCTTGTCTCGGTCTTGCTCATTAATCCTGTTCCATGAGCCTTTTCTTCTACTAGGTTTACGAGCAAGGCCTTCAAAGCCTAGTTCATTATAAGCTCTATACCAGTTGTAGAAAGTAGTCTTATTAATCTTAAGCTCCCTTAGCGTGCGTATAACGCCCAGATCTGATTGTTCTACAAGCCTTATTAGCTCGTACTTCTCTTGTTGACTGTAATGCATATACTTCTTCCCTTTCTACTCTTCGCCACTTAAGTTTTTTTTCAATTCTCGATTCTTCAAGGATAACTCTGCTACAAGCTCCTTTAAAGACTGATTCTCCCTCTTTAGGTCTTTCACCTCTGAGGTGTTGGCTTCTCGCATGGTATCGCCTGTTAATCGACGCTTACCTGCTTCCATGAAGTCTTTACTCCACTTGTAATAGTTCGCCTGGCTGATGCCTTCTTTTCTGCATAATTCAGCAACGGAGGTCTCTCCACGTATGCCTTCAATAATGATGTGAATCTTTTCTTCTGATGAATACTTCTTTCTTGTCTTTCTTTTTAAGTCACTAATTAGTGAACTCGCACTTTTCTTGTTTGCCATTAAGGTTTCTTTAAAAGGTTATAAATTTATTAAAACCTCTATCTTATTAATTTAACCTAAATAGTTCACTTTTTGCTGACTTTAAACAAATAGAACAAGACCTCCAAGATGATCAACTTTGGTATTTTCTTACCAATCAGTCACCACAACTATTTGCTACCAGAATAGAATTAATCTTTAACCTTATGGCAAATAAGGATGAACATGAGAGAGAAGAATTCTTTACATTTTTCTATTTTTCAGATGAGACAAATTCAAAACCCAAGGTTGATATCTGGAGAGAAATTCAAGCTTATTTTCTAATTTTAAAAGGATGGTTTGAAAAAAGAGATATATATCATAAAGTGGGCTATTTAGTGGCAATAGGAAAGTCTATGAGGTCTATCATAGAAGATTCAAAGTCCCTCACCAAAACACAGTTTCAGCAAAGTCTTGATGAATCGATAAGAGTAAGCTTAAACCTTTCAAAGGAGGACTTGCTGGCATTAAGCTATGATCGCTCCAAAGACAAAAGGAAGATTGAAAAGATCTTGCTGTTACATAATGTCGAAACAGTGAGAAGGCTGCATGATTCTACGACTAGATACTCATTTAGCAAGCATAAAAAAAACAAATGGAGTTTGGAGCATATTCATGCACAGCAGTCTGAAGGACTTAACAAACAGGTTGATCAGCAAGAGTGGTTACATCTGCATAGACAATCATTAACACAACTTGTTAATTCAACGCTGGATTCTGAGAAGGTACAAGCACTAGTTAAAAGAATAGACGAAATCATTGAGAACGTAACCAAAGAGCAGTTTGACATGATCTTTAATGATGTTTTTGAGTTGCTTTCAGAGAACGATGATCGGAGCTATATCGACTCAATCTCCAATATGGCTCTACTTAGTACTGCTAACAACGCTGCTTTGAGCAACTCAACATTCGATGTAAAAAGAAATAAGATAATTGAAATGGATAAGAACGGAGATTATATCCCCATTTGTACTAAAAGGGTATTCTTAAAGTATTATACTGAATCCCAAGACCACCAGATTCAGTTTTGGGGAGAGCAAGATCGACAAGCTTACATCAACAGTATGGTTGGAGAAGATGGACTTTTATTAAACTATTTAAACCAAGATCTCGTAACTATATGAATTCAACCCCAACCACATTTTATAAAGTCTTTGGAACCAGTTTATCTAGTGGGTTGATTGATTCTATCGAAATTCCAATGGTGCAAAGAGACTATGCCCAAGGTAGAAAAACTAAAGAGGTAAATAGGATTCGCGATCAATTTGTGCGAGCGATTGAAAATGCACTACTCGGAGATGAGCCAATAATGTTGGATTTTATATATGGAAATATCGAATCCGGCAAGTTGATTCCGTTAGATGGTCAACAAAGACTTACTACCCTTTTTCTGTTGCATTGGTACATTGCAAAACAAGAGAATGTTCCTCTTGAAGAATGTGTCTTTCTTCATAATTTTACATATCGCACAAGATTCAGCTCTATGCACTTCTGTGATGAGATAGTGGATTGTTCACCAGATCTGTCAGTTAATATTTTGTCTGATTGGATTAAAGACCAGAATTGGTTCTTGTATACATGGGAGAGGGACCCAACTATAAAATCCATGTTAGTCATGATAGACAAGCTTCATGAAACATTTTATGGTAAGACTAATTTGTGGCAAAAGTTAATTAACCCTGAAAATGCAGCCATTAGCTTTTATTTTCTGCCATTAGAGGGAATGGGAGTTTCCGACTCATTATACATCAAAATGAACTCCCGTGGGAAGCCCCTAACTCCTTTTGAGCATTTTAAAGCAGATTTTGAAAAAACTATAAAAGAGGTATCCACAGAGCTCCACTCTGAATTTATCTATAAGGTAGATAACGACTGGGTTGATACACTGTGGCATTTTAGGGATGCTGATGATGTCATTGATGATGAATTTATGAAGTTCTACCGTTTTGTAACTGAAATGATTTGTTATCAGCAGGAATTGGAGGTGCTTGAAAATGATTTTGAATTAGCTAGTTTGGTCTATGGTTCAAATAATAGTTCTGCATATGATAACCTCAAAACCCTGTTTAAGTCATTTGATGTTTGGCATGAGATTCAGAATATAAGTGAGTTCTTCGATAGTCAATTTTCATATGATAGATATACGGTAGGTCAAGTAGCATTGTTTTCAGAACAAACGAATCTATTCTCGCTTTGCTGCCATAATTATGGGATTATTACCGGAAAGGCAAGGAAGTTTTCGCTGAATAATACCTTGCTGCTTTTCGCTGTACAGCAGTATTTAATATTAAAAGATAAAATAAGCGAGGCTCAGTTTAAAGAACGACTAAGAGTAGTAAGAAATCTAATATTTAACTCGCCGGATGAGATTCGTGAAACTCGATTAAACGGTTTGCTTTCAGATACAAGGGAAATTATTGTTGATGGATTCATTAGCTTTAAAACTCAAGGGTACAGTGAAATTCAAAAGCAGCAGGAGCTTGATAAAATTAAGTGGCGCGGGGATTACCCTGATCTAGTCGAGACATTAAATAAACTTGAAGATCACAGACTTCTCCAAGGGAATGTTGCCATTATTGGCATTGATGACCCTGGCAAGTTTGAATTGTTAGTTGAGAATTTTATTGATTTATTCAGACGGTCCAACTCTCTCCTCACTATAAGTCGTGCTCTATTAACTATTGGTGATTATTCTCAACTTGCTTCATGGAGATTCTTATTTGGTAATGATAATGATTCAACATGGAGGGAGCTCTTTACACAATCTAAAAAGAGGAAGCATTTTGATCGGACAAGAAGTGTTTTACTCCAACTATTAAGCAAGAATGAAACCAATATGAGAGAATATATCCACACCTTAATCTCGATGCACCTTGAACATGTAGATACAATCAAAGATTGGCGATATTACATGATAAAATACCCAACAATGAGATCAGGGAAAAGTGGAATATACTATTGGTATAATGATCTTGAAAAAATCAAGGACAACCAATATGAAGTTTATATGATGAATACACCTCATGCTTTGAATGGTCGACATTGGAATCCTTTTCTCTATGAAATTTCAAAGACCCCAGAATTGCAAGGAAAGATTAATTTGGAGGAGTATGGTGATGAATTGGATCTAATTGAAGGAAATCAAAAACTAGCTATGAAGAATGACAGATGGACAATTACTAATTCTGAAGGTGATATAGAAATAAGTATATCAATTCCACAATTAAGTAATACAGACCAAGAGGATAGAATTGATTTAATAAGGTCTTATTTGATTCAAAACTTATAGTATCCAAACTATTAAAGGCCTATTATAATTTTGTGAATGTCGAATCCTTCAATTTAGAAGGATTTTGCCAATAGACTGTATATATATAGCCTTATCTAGACTGTTTACTGAAAAAGTACAAAGACTATGATAAATAAAGGTTAAGTAGATTTGATTATTCAGTCTCGCAGAATCAACTTTAATTCATTGATAGACAACCATGGTCGTTTTCTATGAAGCATTCTATGACAATTAGAACATACCATTGCAAGGTCTGATGCTTTTGTCTTGTGATTACGAGACATCATTGAAACAGGAATAGTATGATGTGCTTCAATAAAGTCTTTTCCGATTGATCCGTAATTCTTCTCAAAATCAAACTCACATACTTCACAATATAGTTTACCGTTCTTTGCTTTGAACTTCTTTTTAGCTGCAGCTACTACTTTTGGATCGCGTTCCCGTGCTAAGTGAGTCTTTTTTATAAACCCACCTTCTGGGAACTCGTCATCATCACTTTCTGCATCTTCAATATCAAAATCTAATGTACTTATTAACCAGAATTTCCTCCTTGCACCAAACGAACCACTTATTGGTGAAGTAAACCCCAGTCTGCTGCAATAAGTAATGTAAAGGTCATTTAGAACATTATTCGGTTGTGGTCTAGACCCTAATAGATCGGATATTGCCTTATTTGTTTCTCGCCCATCTTTTGAGTCATTAATGCTATGATTCCGAATGCTGTTGTTTTTATATCCTATGAATCGGCTTGGATAGAAGCGATATTCATTTCCTACCTTTTCAACCACAAAACATGTCCCTCTTTTTATTCTTGCTATTGCATAATCATGAAAGCTCTGCTTACTACCAGAAAGATAGTGATCAATTGTGCGGAGATTTTTATTTAGCTGATTTTCAGTGGTTATTAGGTCCATAAATGGGTCAATTTAATGAAATTAAATTCGATAATTTCAAATTCTAAATTTGTAACAAAGTGATACATTAAGTTAATTTATGTTGATGAGTTGCATTCAGTCGATGTATTTTTCTCTAAATTTTTTCATCCAGTTCATATTCCATTCAGATTTTGAGTTTAATTCAATGTACGTTACAAAGTCTTCTTCTAAATCTAATTTTCTAAAGGATTTTTTTCCTTTGTTAGTTAATATCTGACTAAATTCCTTGGCTACATCTTCAGAGTAGTTATTCCACAATTTAATGTTCTGTTTAGGGCTTAATACCCAAAAATGAAATTCTTCAAGATTGTTTTGATGAGACACTTTCTCAGCTAAAAGCATGTTTCTCCATAATTGATTTAATGAAAATCTAAATGGACAGAAAGGAGCTTTTTTTATGGCTTCATAGTTAAAAACGGAACTGTTCATTGTCAATCCCCAATTTTCATATCTCATATACCCGCAACTAGGTGTAGCTATATTCTGTGAGTTGTGCTCATTTATAAAATTGGGGTTATCACAAATAGGCCTAATGTTTGGTTTTGCGTTTCCATCCTTAAAACTTCCATTTTTAGTTCTATAAGATGAACAAACTGAAAACTTTTCTTCTATGTACTTAATTTCTAGTAAAATGACTCCTTTCCCACCGGTTTCAATTTCATAGAAAACAGCTAGATCAGAATCAGTTCCACCATTTGTTGATTGATCTCCGATACTTTCTTCTTTTGAAGGAGTGAACTCAATTTCTATTCTGGATACTGTTACTTTCTTTTGAAGCAGATTTGAGAATAATGAATTGGCGAGGTTTTTATTTACATCGAGCTTAAGGGGTGCAAATAAATTGAAACAACAAGCTTGTGATGCAAGCATATTTGTTAAGACTCTTTTCTTATCTCCTGCTTTTGATTTGAATCTTTCATTTACCTGTCGTAATATCACTTCTTCCCCAAGTAGATTGTATGGATTTGATTCATCAAACTCTATTACATGATAGTAGCGACTGCCGTTCTTTGTCTTGCCATATTTCAAAGATTTGTTCAGTTTGTTTAGATTTGACATATGGCTATACCTTTCATCTCTGAAATCATTCTTGCCTGACGGTTTATATGATTTGACTTCGTTATTCATTTTTTAGGGCTTGTCAGATTAACTTCTGCAAGTTAGCAATTCTTTAGTTTCGCATTCTTTAACTATTATCATGTTCAAACTATACATATACCAAAATTGAAGTTGATTGCCAGTTCCTCCTATATTGAAGGAAGTCAATCTCAATTTTAACTACAACATGATTTAATCACCACCTGAATGATCTTGCAAGCTTTCTTGCAAGCCTGACCGGTATGATTGTCCCAAAATGTCACAAATGGACACGAAAATGTGCAACAAGAAATTTCTTAAATCACTAACTATCAGACAATAAATGATTTACGGAACCGATCGCGCACCCTCATAATCAGGTGGTCCCTGGTTCGAGCCCAGGTGGGCCCACAAATAAGCAAGAGATATGAGTATGGAGCAAGAGATTATTGCTCTATACTCTTGCTCTCACTCTTGCTAAACACAATTCACTATCTATGTTCGATTTCGAAAAACTTATGGTTTACCAAAAGGCAAAAGCCTACAATTCCTCTATTTCAAAGTTGGTCAAACAAATAAGCACAGAAAAGCATGTTAGGTCTCAATCGCCAAGCTTTATTACTTAAAGTAATCCAAATTGTCGGTTTGAATATAGTCGGGGTTAATGCTCATTGCCTCGATAATTGTCTCTTCATTATTGACGGTCCAAAGCTGAATTTTCAACCCCTTTCTGCGAATCAGTCCAACTTCATTTCGGCCAATTTCTTCTAAGGCCTTGTACTCGAAAGATATTCCATTGAACCCTCCTTCAAGACAGATTTGCATCGCTCTTTCAAAATCTCCAAAACTGGTAACGTAGCATTCAATTGCATCTGTTCTTTTCTTGATGAAATGAAGTGTGTTTGTAGTTTCGCTTTCTACTAGAACACGACCATCCAAATTATACGTTTCAGCGAGAAAGATTATTTGCTCAGCAATGAGATTCATCATTCCAAGAATATCAGAACTTTTGACGTCACATGGCGTCCAGGCCTTCACGTCGATAGAGATGTTCGCTTTAGCAAATGAATCCCTCATCAATAAAAAAACATCTTCCAATTTGCAAGTAAGAGATTCACTTCCTGAGCATTTTGAAACCCGTGCTATAACAGAGTCCCTGGTTTCAGGAAAGCATAATTGCGATATACCCGAACATGTAGGAACCATAATATCATGGGATAACCACAATGTTCTATCCTTGCTTATTTGAACGTCAACCTCTATTCCATCTAAAACGGAAAGACCTTCATGAGCAGCAGATAAACTGTTCTCTTTGTGCACTGCATTGACTGCCCCAGCACCTCTATGACCTAAAATCTGAGTTTCAACATTGAAGTCATCTTGTAAATCAGGGTACCACTTGATCTTCTCGCAACCTAATAGAACACAAAACAGAAGGAATAACCATATTGACTTCATAGTGTTAGGCTTACAGAATAATTAAGTCCAACTTGATAAGGCCAACCTACATCATAATAGGTTTTCCTTTGATTGTTTAGAACTAGGTTAAAGGCTGGTCCTGTGCCAATTCTCCACTCGCCCATCTTGCTTCTATAGCTGTATTGAAGTGCTGGAACAGCTGATCCCATATGCCAGATATAACTTTGGTCCTCCAACCTCCAAAATATGAGAGATGTGGACACTCTCCAATTTTCACTTTTTATGTATGGAAAAGGAAGGTTGTATTCTAAAAATGCGGATACGTATAGTCTGTCTTTAGTAAAGCGATCAAAAGCACCTACACCTACAGATAATTCTGAGTCTTGGAATATACCATGAACCATGCTCATGTTGATACCTTCATATGACCCATACCCAAATCGTAATTGATTCTGTGCAGTAACTTTGAAGTAACCTAGAATGAGCAAGGAGCAACATAGGAGCTTTGATAGCATCCCCAAAGTTACAACATTTATGTAATCCAGTAATCTGAGACCCAGTACTAAAAAGATCCTAGATTTGCTTGGATAGTTGTCACGTTTGGTGGGCTGCATATGTGCAAGAGGTAAAATTCTGGAGCAAGAGTTAATTTGCTCCTTACTCCTGCTCAATACTTTGAAAGTTCACCCGAAGCCTCTAAGACCACCTCACGATAAGCATATTCTCTTGAAAATCTGTTCAATTCACCGGAACCACTAGAAATTTGCATAAAGCCTGATCTTTGCTCAATAGCTTTGTTCATTAGCGTTGTTCGTAGGGCAATATAGTCGTCAAAGCTGATGGCTTTACGTTGTTCAAGTTGTTCAGCGGTCTTCCATTTCATCACTCTTTCATTAAACTGATCACCAAGCTTTGCACTGAAAACTTTTGATTTTGACCCTGAACCATAAGCAAAAAATAAGATGCTTTCGCCTGGTTGATGATCTCCATTCTCCAAACTGCTCATCAAACTCAAGAATATGCTTGCTGTATATAGATTCCCCATCGCTGATGAGAATTGTTCTCCTTTTGCGATAGTCTTTCCAACCCAGTTTTTATAGTGATCTGTTTTAGTGAAAAGCTTTGTAAAATCAGGACTATCTGGATCTAAACCATTCTCGGCTGCTAAAGCATTTAATTTTCCCTGTTGTCTTAATTCGTTAAGGTAAAGAGGAGCAATAATCCTCCGTCCGTGAAAGGCATAAGGCAAATGAAAAACTAAGGTGCCAAACGAAGTGATAGCAGATTCACCATCGTAATGTGCCCATGCCTCGGTAATACGATCTTGGTAGGTTTGATTTGAAAATTGACCATCGAAAATTGGTTTTTCATCATGTAATTCTTGCAACTCACCATCACGCATTTCTAAACGTATGGGCTTGAAAAAGTCATGCTCATTTTGCGTAGCAACGCCCCATTGTGGATCGATCTCCATCAATTGAGGATCTTCTTTGATCAGAAGAGCAATCGCCCCAGCACCCTGGGTGTATTCTCCACTCGAACCAAGGTCGTAATTGGCGATATCACCAGCAATAACTATAGCAACCTTTCCGGGATTAGCAGCAACATAGTACAATGAGTTTTGCATGGCATCTACAGCCCCAATACAAGCAAATGTCATGTCTACTACATCCGCATGCAGTAAAGCATTAGGGCCGTAACCCTTGTTTTCAAATTCCTTGTTCAAGAGACCATGCACATAACTGCTAATCGGTTTTGAGCCATCAACAGTACTTTCTGTGCCCATGTAGATACGTCCAATATCTTTGGGATTTAATGATTGTTGCTTAATCAATTTCAAGGCTGCTGCCGCAGATAGTGTTACGATGTCTTCATCAGCGTCGCAAACAGACATCTGCTCTAGCCCCAGGCCAAACTTTAGTTTTGAGTTTTCAATTCCTCTCGCTTCTGCAAGTTCAGCGATTGGAAGGTAAAGCTTTGGTGCCTGGAAGGCAATGTCGTCAATTCCGATTTTTTTGTTCATGATTTATATCTTAGAAACGCAGCTCTTTCAAGTTAAGCTCAAGGAGGGGTCAAATATGCGCTTTTATTCGACAGGACGAATCCTTTTGAGAAGTTCTTCAGTAAGTAATACAATGAACTGATAAATTTGGTTCATTTCTTTATACCTTATTACTGAGAAACTAGTTCGCTTTATCGCCTGGAAGGCCTCTAATCTTACATCCTGATTCAATTATTACTTTTAACCTTCTCTAACCCCCCAATTTCTGATTATATTTGAGTAATGAGATGGCGTATCATCCTTTTTATGATTTTTTGCTTTTCACTCAATGAAGCCAATATGGATGAACTCAGGTTTATCTGATTTCAGAGTGGTAAGCATCTTTCTAGCACATCCTTATTACATCGATTTATTGAATAGTCAGTTCTAAGAGTAAAATGAACACGTTATTTAGCCTTCTAGGCCTTAATAGAAAAAGGTATTGTACTAATTACAGTGAATCGCAGCACATACTGTACATCACTCTAACAACAATGGTTTGAATTTCTTAATTAGTTCTTGTGCTTTTTTCAGATCTCTAAGTAGTTCATCAGAAACAGAGCTGCCTGATTTCTTAATCTTATTATCGAGCAATCTTGTTATGTTTATAATTCGTGCTAGTTCCTTTTCAATTGTCTTTTGATCACTATTATTGTCCATATCTATTTTTCTATTTTGTGTTTACTGCTTAACGATAAAAGAAATTTTGTTACCTCACAAACCGCCCTTCGAGGGCCAGTGCCCCTACATTTGAAATGGCTGGCATGACCGCGTAAATCTCGGGTATCGTTATACATTTTTTTAATGTGGATAGCGCCTCATCTTTTTTCTGTTCTTCTGATCCTGGCATATTACAATCGATTAGTCTACGCAATATACCAATTTATTCTAGATTGTAAGATGAGAATCTATTGTAGATCAAAATAACATTTATGCTCCTACATCCTTAGGTGCTATCAGACCAATTGTCAATCTTTCTCAATTATTACTTTTAACTTTCTCTAACCCCCCAATTTCTGATTATATTTGATTAATGAGATGGCGTATCATCCTTTTTATAATTTTTTGCTTTTCACTCAATGAAGCCAAGCCTCAATCTATCCTCCTAGGACCGGAGTACAACTTCTATCCTGCAGGCTATATTGTAGGTGTTCAAGTCGAAAGTCCTTTCAAGACCACTGTTCATAGCTGGAATGCCCGGGTGGCGTATAATTTCTCGGATCGAAAAGATTTTAGTGGACTCAATGACTACGAAGAAGGAGGTGGTCCTGGTGTTTCATTTGGCTATCGTTATTACCCCATGAAGGAATGTTCTGGAATCTACTTGGGATTGCGCACTGATCTGTGGAGAATGAAGATCAATTGGATTGACGATTCTGAAATCGTAAAAAAGGGGAGCACAGATATAACGGTCTTTCAACCCACCTTTGAATTGGGCTACCTTTTCCATCTTGGTGATAACTGGGATGTAGGTACAGCCTTCGTCAACGGTTTTGAGATCAATGTGATGAGCGAAGGCGAGGATGTTGGTCAAGGCTGGATCACTTTGTGGCAATTAAGACTGTCTAGAAGAGTTAATCTGTAAGTTGAGTAAGGAAATTAAAGATGCACTGATTCACCTGAGAATTCCATTCTCGGTCTTGCTTTTGCCTGTATTTTTATTTGCACTTTCCCAATCAGAATCACCAGGTTGGCAAGAAGGGATAACCATCTTTATCGTACTTCATCTCTTGGTTTATCCATCAAGCAATGCGTTCAACAGTTACCACGACAATGACCAAGGAAGCATTGGCGGATTGGAATCTCCTCCTCCCATCAATCGATTCATCTTGTATTTTTCAAATGCAATGGATGTCTCAGCTGTATTACTATCAAGTCTTCTAGTCGGTTGGGAGTTTGGAGGACTTGTGTCTTTATACATTATTGCATCACGGGCATACAGCCACAGGAAGATTCGGCTTAAACGATATCCTATCCTCGGCTTTCTATGGGTAATCTTTTTTCAAGGAGGATTCACATTTATTGCTTGCTTGTTTGGATTGGGAGCGGAGGTAGAACCCAACATGTATCTAGCTGCAATTGCAGCCAGTTTACAGATTGGAGCAGTTTACCCCATATCACAGATTTATCAGCACGAAGAAGATCTTGCTGATGGGGTCAGAACCATTAGCTATCTGCTTGGATATCGCGGTACATTTATTTTTTCTGCGTTGTGTTTTGCCCTAGCAAACCTGTGTTATTTCTTTTATTTTGGTTGGCAAAGTCAGGAGTTTAATCTGTTGTTAATCATCCAGTTACCTGTGATAATAGCATTCAGCCTTTGGTTCTCAAAGGTGATTAAAAATCAGGCACAAGCAAACTTTAAGGACACAATGAGGTTTAATGTTTTAGCAGCTATTACGTTTAATCTGTTTTACCTATTATTAATCCTGATTTTTTGAGTACCATTTCACACATCAATACAGTTGTTCCTTCTAGAGTAATAACTCAGCAGGAGTTTGCTGATTTTTTCAGCTCAACAGCAGCAGACGAAACGATCAAACGACAGATTCAGATGATTTGCCGTCGAAGCGGTATTGACACCCGGCATACGGTAGTAAAAGACCTTGAACGTATCCCTTCAATGAAGGTGGAAGAGAAGATGGCATTTTATCATCACGAAGCGAGCAAATTGGTGATTGAAGCAGTCGAAGGTCTAAAGCTAAGCCAAGAAGAACTTGAAGAATTTACGGATGTCATTACCATCAGTTGTACGGGTATGCAAGCTCCAGGCTTGGAATTTGAGCTTATCGATCGATTTAACTTGCCAAGGAATATCCGAAGATATAACATCAACTTTATGGGTTGCTATGCGGCGATAACGGGTTTACGTTTGGCTCAAGAAATATGCAGAACTGCTGGTAGAAAGGTACTTCTAGTAAGTGCTGAGCTATGTACCCTGCATTTCAGAACTGAGTATCATCCAGATTATTTGATTTCCAATAGCTTGTTTGCGGATGGTGCAGCTGCAGTGGTAATTAGCTCAGAAGCAGTGAAAGGACTAAGAATTGACGAGTCTGCTTCAAGGATAATTCCGCATTCGGCGGAGGACATGAGTTGGCGTATAAATCAAAACGGATTTCTGATGACCCTGAGTAATGAGATACCGAGTTTTATTCGTGATCTCATCGTCAAAGAGCAGCTGTATGATCGAGAGCTTCATAACCTTGATTGGGTGGTGCATCCTGGCGGAAGGCAAATACTAGATAGCATAGAAACAGGGATGGATCTTGAGAATAATCGATTAAGTCATTCGAGAGAAGTACTTCGGCAATTCGGTAATATGTCTTCAGCAACCATACTATTTGTATTGGATCGATTCTTTAAACAAGGAAGCCAACGGAAAGAGATTATTGCTTGTGCATTTGGTCCTGGCCTCACCTTTGAAAGCTTACTTCTGCATGAAATTTAAGGAGAGATCATACCAAAAAGAGCTGATAGACGGGGATGTTCCCTTTGAAGATCTCAAAGTGAATCTGGATGAGTTGCATACCATCAATCGATTGTTGGGAGGTTATGCATTATCTATAAAAGCACTACCCAAAATTGAACAAAAGATCACTGGTCTTGCTGACATTGGTTGTGGAGGAGGTCACTTCCTCTCCGAATTTAGGAAGGCATTGCCAGAAGCAAAATTGGTTGGAATAGATATCAAAACAGAATGTGTGGCCTATGCCAATGAGGTCTGTGCGAATGATCAGGTGACTTTGATTCAGGATGACTTCAAAGTGGTTCTTGAATTGCCCCAAGTGAATGTGATACATGCTTGCCTCTTTTTTCATCATTTCGAAGAGGAGGATATTGTTGCTTTTCTTCAAGAGGTAAATGCTAAAGGAAAATTGTTGATAATCAACGATTTGGAAAGGAATCGATTGGCGTATTATGGAATCAAAATTCTAAGCAGCCTGTTCTCAAAGTCGTATTTGGTTAAGAATGATGCACCCTTGTCGGTCCGTCGAGGATTTAAAAAGAAGGAATGGCAAAGTATGATGAAGCAAGCAGGTATCGAGAATTATACCATCGAGAATAAATGGGCTTTTAGACATCGAATCATTGTCAATGGAACGCTATGATGTAGGCATAATTGGTGCAGGTTTAGCGGGTATGAGTCTTGCTTTACAGCTTTCTCGAGCAGGAAAGAAAGTCTTGCTTGCGGAACAAGGAACGTATCCCAGACATAAGGTTTGTGGTGAGTTTCTAAGTATGGAATCTCTTGGATTTCTTGAGCGGCTGGGTATTCCGCTTTCGCAAATGAACCTGCCTCAGATTAATAAACTTGTTCTAAGTTCCGAAAAAGGGGCTGAAACCCGGGCTAATTTAGATGTCGGCGGGATTGGAATCAGTAGATTCATGTTAGATGATCTTCTCTGTGATTTGGTCAAGCAAGAAGACATCACTTACCTAGATCAAAGCAAAGTGGAAGACGCCAGTGTCAATTCAATGCACATCAACGGTCAACAATATAATTGTGACTTGGTTGTGGCTAGTTACGGCAAGTATCCGCCAAGCTATGCCGGTGGTGTCCCGAAAAAAACACGAAATTTTGTCGGGGTCAAGTATCACATCAAATATGATCATCCCAGTGATGAAATAGCCTTGCATTCTTTTCAAGGTGGATATTGTGGTATGAGCAAAATTGAAGAAGATGTTTCTTGTTTGTGCTACCTGATAGATTCTAGTTTGATCAGGGCGGAAGGAGGGATTGCAGCTGTTGAAGAAGCTGTACTTTGGAAGAATAATCAGCTTAAGAAAATTTGGAAAGGAGCAGAATTTATTTTCAACAAGCCGTTGACTATTAGTAACATACAGTTTAGCAGAAAAGCCCTTTTTGATCATAATTTCCTTTTTGTCGGAGACGCAGCAGGAGCTATAAGTCCGCTATCTGGTAATGGTATGAGCATGGCACTGCACGGATCTAAGATCTTGGCAGAAGCCATATTGCAACAACCTAATGCTGTAAGAAAGCATTACTCTACCAATTGGCGTTCTGCTTTTGGCTCTCGTATTGCCGGAGCACGTATGCTTAATGCTGTAATGTTGAACCCTTCATCGCACCACATGGTACTTCGAACCTTAAATCGATTGCCTGGCTTGAAGCAGCGAATTGTCAGAAAAATGCAAGGAAACGATTATTAATGTAAGGACCATATACTCAGTTCGTTTCCAAAAGTATGTTTACCCGATTTGGCCTTCATTTCGTGCTTATGCTATGCTTGGTACTTGCAATCAATCCAAGCTTTGCACAAGAACCAGATCAAAAGGCTTATCGGTTTCAAGTGTTGCCAAGCGGGTTCTTTACACCTGAAACGAACATCGGGGTAGGACTGATAGGACTCTTATATAGACGTGCTCCTGATTCTTTGACCAATAGCTCGAATGCTCAGGTTTTTCTTGATGTCACGTTAAACAGACAATTTCAATTTCAGAGCGATTTGAATTGGTTTACAAAGAGCAATAAATTATACATCAAATGGTCGCATGACATTTCTCGTTTCCCAGAAATCTTTTACGGCATTGGAAATGAAAGTGTGCTTGATGACGCATGTGCCATTGACTTGAATCTTTACAATGCTAATCTCAAAGTGTTTAAAATGCTTAAGGATAGCCACTACCTAGGTGTTCAACTACATCACCAAACCATCCACAATGTGCATAAACCAAATTCTGGGCTTACTCATGGAGCGTTAATGGATTACAGTTTTAGTGGTATAGGCATTGAAGCCTTGATCGATCAGCGCGATTATTTACTCAATCCGCAAAATGGCAAGTACATTGAGTTGGGGTTAACTCCCTATTTTTCTCATACGGACAACCGTAATTATCTTCAATTGGTTCAAGATTTGCGATACTATAAAACACTGGGAGAGGATTGGGTGATAAACACCAACGTGGTAGGTGTAGAGACCTTTGGCGACATCCCTTTTCGGATGATGCCGGTAATTGGTGGACCTCGCTTTCTGAGGGGATATTATTACGGACGATTTAGAGATAAGAATTTACTACTGGGACAACTTGAAGTAAGAAAACCCATATTCTGGCGTGTTTCACTGGCCTGTTTTTCTGGCGTTGGCCAGGTGTATTCAAGTCTAAATGACTTTGGAACAGATAGATTTCACTACAACTACGGGGCAGGTCTTCGCTTTAAGATAGACGAAGCCTCACAAGCAAACATAAGAATTGACTATGGAAGAACAATGGACAGCCAAGGCTTGTACATTGTTTATGGAGAAGCATTTTAACAATATGAAATATATACTTACACTCATCGCAATTGGAGCACTAGGCTTTGCAGCAAAAGCCCAAGTTCCATTCAATGAAAACCACAATTTTGGACTTGCCTTGTCGGCAGGGTCCCAAGAGTACAATGTTGCCTTATCTTGGAATCAAACGCATGGCGTATTCAAGAATAAGAAATTCAAGCTAGGTTATGGAGTTAGATACAATCTTTACGGGGGTACGGATAAAGATTACACTACAGCACCTGCAGAATTGACTTCTAAAATGACCGGCCCTGGGGTCTTCTTTTCAGAAACTTTCCCCGAAAATATTGATACCTTCAGGGTAGGAAATGCATCGCATCACTCGATCAATGCAGCCATCTATTTGGAATACGAATTCAATGAGACTTGGGGCGTTGGTTTTAATATTGACGCGGTTGGCATAAGCTTTGGGCCGGAGATTAGTGGAAACATCATTTCTTCAGATGCTCCAGCTGGTTTTGAAGACATGGAGATCAAAGCATCACCAACTTCGCCAAATGTTTTGCTTATCAGCGACAATGACATCGGAATGCTGAACAGCGAACTTTATGCAAAGTATAATATGAACGATCAATTAGGCTTCAGGTTAGGTTTTACGTTTGAGTTTACAGAATACACTACAAATCAAGAGATTGCTTTCAATTTTGATAATGACCGCTTTAGATACAAATCGTTGATGGGCATGGTCGCAGTTAGTTACAAACCATTTAAAAAATGAGGAAATTTTTAGAATGAGGAAATTATTATTTACAGGATTGGTTATTGGCTTATTAAGTTTAACATGGGTGGCAGCGCAAGACTGGGCACCAACAACGGCAACAGTCGGCTTTACTATCACAAATGCGGGGGTTGATGTTGACGGTTCGCTGAGCGGTGTTAGAGCATCAGCAACCTTTGATCCAGCGAATCTGGCAAAGGCGAGTATTTCTGCTTCAGTTGCAGCGAATACAATTAAAACCGGAATTGCCATGCGAGACAGGCATTTGAGGTCTAAAGACTATTTTGATGTAGAGAAGTACCCAAGAATTTCTATGAAGTCGGTGTCATTTACCAAGACAGGTGCAAACAGTTATAACGGTAAATTTCAACTGACTATGAAGGATGTGACAAAGACGGTTAACATCCCATTTACATTCACTTCATCGGGTTCTACCGGAAAGTTCAAAGGCAAATTCAAGTTGAATCGTCTTGACTATAATGTTGGTTCTTCAAGCTGGACTTTAGGGGATAACGTGACCGTGAATCTTGTGTTGAATACTAAGAAGAAGTAAGAGAGGTGCTTTTTTAGCAATAAATGGTCTTTGTCTTGTCTCGATTACACCCTGGCTGGTTGGCCAATAAATAAGCCCCTGCAGATAAACCTGCAGGGGCTTTTAGTATTCGAAACACAAGATAAGGGAACCTTTCAGATTGATTCTCTCTAACCGAACCCTTCAACTCCTCACTATGCTCTGCTAAACTTTCGGTACTCTATACATAAATGTCCTGATTTTGTAGCATTCTTATCATTTAAAAACTGCTATTATTGTCGACCACCAGCTTGTCCACTAAGCAACAACAATTGGTTAACAGTGGTCTTAAAAATACGTGTTCCAATTATGTAAACATATGAAGGCTATTTTCAGTCTAGTGTTCATCACAATGAGCTTGTTCAGCCAAGCTCAATGCCCAGGAACAAATCCAAATTGCAATACAGCGTCAAATTGGGTTTTAGGGGAAGGTGTTTTACTAACTTTTAAAGGTGATTCTGTAATCACAGACACCTTAGATTTTTTAGCACCCGAAGCTTCTTCGTCCATCTCAGATCTGGACGGTAATCTTTTGTTTTATAGTAACCCAGAGCAGTTGTTTGACCTTAGCGGGAATGTTGTCACGGTTAAAGGGCATTCATCCTCGGCACAAGGTTCGTTGTTATTGAAACATATAGATGATTCAATGTACCATTTTCTGTCAACAGATGACGTGCTGGGGAGTCAGGCCATATCGCTTTACTACAACCATTTTATAGACTTGGACTCGTTTAGAACCGAGAATAAAATAGTTCTAAATCTGGCCACTGAACAGCTCAATGCTTCAAGTCATAGAAATAACAGAGATGTTTGGATCGCATCCCATCACTCTATTACAGATTCTTTTTACGTTTTCCTCGTAAAGAAACAAGGAATGCTTTGTTGCCCTAGGATTATAGAAGCTGGTGATTCATATCATTCCAATTCTGTAATTTATACGGTAGGTTCTACTTTAAAATTTAGTCCGGCAGGTGAATACCTGTGCAGCCAGATGTCAACTGCTGGAAAATTTCAATTATTTCGATTTGACAATGAAATTGGACAATTGGAACACTGGTTTAGTAATAAATTTGGAGCTCCTTGGTCTGCTGAATTCTCGCCTGATGGGAGTAAGCTGTATATTTCACAAAATAGAGTTTTTCAATATGATTTAAACCAGATTAGTGTTGGATCTATTTTATCATCTAGAACTGCATTGAACATGGATTGGAACGATAGCATTGGTCCAATACAATTAGGCCCTGATGGCAAGATTTATGTTTCTAAATGGAGAACAAATCATCTTGACGTAATAACTTACCCAAATCGTGAAGGAATTAATTGCGGTTATGATTCCAATGCAATTACTTTAAATCACGGAGTGGTACAAAATGGGTTACCTAATTTCAACCAAAGTTATTTCTATACCCCAAGCATTGATTTTGCATACACTGAGGATTGCTGGAACCACAACTATCAATTTGAAGGTAGAGATACTATAAATGCGAACAGTTGGAAATGGTACTTTCAAAAAGGAAGCGTAAAGGACAGTGTCCTAACAAAACACTGCAATTATGTTTTCCCAGATACAGGGAGATGGACTGTTAGCCACATCGCAAAAAATGGAAGTAGATCAGATACGGTAACCAAAGTCTTAACTATTCGCCAAAGGTTTAGGCAAGATGTTTTGGGCAGAGACACATTCTATTGTAAAGGGGATTCATTTAGAGTTGTGCTGAGGTCACCAAAAGATATGCATTGTGTGCACTGGGATGGTGAAGAACCAAACTTAGACTCAATAAGAGGTAAAATAATTGATTACGACCATTTTCATGTTGATAGCTTAGTAGCCGATACAGCAGGAGTTTATAGCATCAAACTTACGAACAAAACATTCTGCCAAGCTTGGGACACCATAACAATTTATGAAGATGTGCGACCAGTTAAGCCAAGTATCAGTAAAAACTCGGGAAATGTTGCCAGCACAGTTGAATCTCACAAGTACCGCTGGTTTATCAGTGATACTTTGTATTTGGATACAACAGGAAAAGCTCTAGATCCTTTAAGAAATGGATATTACCAAGTTCAACTTCTTAGTGAACATGGCTGTGAAAGTGAGAAAAGTGACAGTTTTTTGGTTGATTTTGCACAAGTTCCTCAAATGACGGGGCCTAAGATTAATTTCAATGTTTATCCAAATCCGAGTTCTGGCAATTTTGAGGTTGAAGTAGATGCCATTAACTTTTCAATAGAGATTTATGATATGCGAGGAAAGCTAATCCTCAAGCAGATCAATAAAACGGATTTCAATTTACACGTTTCAGGAAACTATTACATTCGATTAGTTTCTGAAAAAGGAACAGGTAGGAAATTAATTACCGTGAATTAAATAGCATCCATTCTAATCCTCCAACTTCTCGATTCTTTTTTCTAAATCATCAATAATCGCTTGCTGTTCTTGAATTGCATTTATAAGAACAGGAATTAGATCGCTATAGTATACTCCAAGTCGTTCTCCGTCTTGCACCACTTCTGGAACAACTTGCTGAAGATCTTGAGCAAGTAATCCTATTTTATTGTTTTGCTGTGATCCACCTTTCCAAGTAAAGCTTACGGGTCTGAACTGAAGTACTTCTTCAAGCCCATAGCCTAAGTCTTTAATTTGCTCTTTATCTCGTTTATCGCTGGTGTTGATTACACCATTGGTAGCATAAACCGTGGTCCAACGAAATGTACCATCGCCAATGCTGTAAGTGTTATTATCATCTGGCAAGATGTCTCCATTAAACTCGCTTTCACCATCTACATACATTCCTTCAGCAGGAGGCGTTACGTTTGCTCCAATGCTTACCCCGCCATTTGTGTGTACGCGAAACCGAGTTGTGCTGTTAACCTGCACGCGTAAAGCAGGCTCACCTGAACCTGAGTTGATATGCAGTTTATCTGAAGGACTCATAGTTCCCATTCCTATTTGTCCATCTGCTCCATCAATAACAAATTCAGCATTACTTGATGTCGAAGTTGAACTGATTAAAAACCGCCCTCCACCGGAAGCCCATGAAGTTTGGCTAGAACCAACATAGAAATCTCCGCCTCCTGTACCTGTGTTATTTAACCTAAATTGCCAGCCTGTTCCTATAACATCCAACTTTGTGGTAGGAACACCCCCAATTCCTACATCTCCACCTCCTTCAACCATTCTTATATCTTGGGTAGAGCCGTAGTTGAGATGAAGTTCATCGCCAATCGTCTCAATCTGATTGGCGTCGAATGCCATTCCGGTTGAGGAAGTTCCAATTAGAATAGCAGCATTTGTAGCATCTACTGGGGTGCTAACGCTTCCTAATGCCGTACTTACGTTTAACATTCCTGTAGGGGTATTGTATCCAACAGCAGTCTGTCCATTTTTCAGAATTGTAAATGAATTGGATCGGCTAGAGTTATTCGTTCCATCACCAACCATGAATATAGGATCTGTTGAAACCCATGCAGCACTATCACCTGTTACAACATTAAATCGTCCTAGGGCCATTGATGCATAGGGGTATGAATTGGTTTGATAGCCAAAAGTTGAGGAGTAGTTTCCACGTGCTTCTGTAACCCAACCTGTTGAAAATGAGTTGTATCCGTAGGCGTCACTTGGTCCAAGAGCAATGGAAGCTTGTCCACGTGCGTCAGAATTCCAACCAATTGCTATAGCATAATCTTCACGAGAAGAAGATGCTCCTAAACCGGTTGATCCTCCACCAATTGAAACACCATAACGTCCTCCGGTATAACCGTACATGGCTATACCTCCTTCTTCATCCGCAACACCCTCAAAGGTTATTGAACCTCTTCCTTTTGAAGAGCCTCCAAACGTAAAGCTATTGTTTCCTTTTGCGTTTCCAAAAAAGGCAACAGATCCGCTTCCATCTGCCCATCCAAACGAACCAAATGCGAAAGCACCGAAGCCTTTTGCACGGGAATTCTGTCCAGCAGCGAACGAATAATAGCCAACAGAGTCGTAGTCCCAAAATCGATCATAGTTATATCCGCCGAAAGGATTGTTTAAATAGCCCACGCGAAAAGCTCCTTTTTGTGCATAGTAAATCTGTTTAAATCCTGAACCCGACAATGAATCTCCATATAGAACATTTTTAGCTGATGCAATATGGAAATCTGTATAGGGCGTAGTTCGTCCAATCGCCACAGAATCATTGGCATTATATACGGTTGAAGAGGTCTTTACCCAATCGTCGTCGAAGTCGCTCAGAAGAGCTACCCATTGACTGCCTTTATAATACCAAAATCCGGTGTCTACGTCAGTTTGGTAAATCATTAAACCCTGAGCTGGAGAGCTTATGCTTAACTTCTGACTGGCCGTCATACGTGGTATTAGAATACCTTTTGAATTGGTGTTCAACTCCAATATAGAGCTGGCATCTGGAGTGATTGTCGATTCAGAAATTCCAACCTGTGCAAAGGATGCAAGCGAAAATAAGGCCAAGGCAAGGCCAAACAATAATCTTTTCATAACGCGCGATTTTGAGTGGCGGTTAGATACTGAAGCTAATAATTCATGCGCGTAGTAATTCTTTGAAATTTAATGGGTACTAAGTTCAGAATCTTACCGGCATCTACAAAGTAAGGAAAAAAAGGGACTTAGCGCAATAGTTGATTGCTTGAAACTATTAGCTTCGCTTAAACTGCAGGACCTCTGCACTTTTAGACGATTCGTTCATAAAGAACAGATATTCGTAATCTTCAGTGATAATTATATGCGGCTCAAAAAGGGCTCGACTCAAAGGCCACTTAATAAGTTTTGAACCTTTTCCTAGAACAAATGCTTTGCAGTTGCTTTCATAAAGTTCAATCTGCAATGGCATGACTATTTTGGCAATTTTCTCTGCATCAAGTTCTATAGTCTTAGTGCTGCCTTCTGATTCGATTATGAGTGCTTCTCCAAGTTTTGAGTCGACTATAATCCCTCCATCATGTTTCAAATCGACCTGAACAATATTGAAAGCTGATGTTCCTCCTGCGGCGTTTAGCTTAATTTTTATATCGCCGATACGTTTTATTGGTTCCCCTGAAAGATCATAAGAATGAATTGCGAGAGTTGGTTTAGATTTCTTTCCCTCCTGCCACATAACAAAAATTCGATTGTTCTCTGCATCGACTTCAATATGCTCGAAGCTACCTGGTCTTAAAATTCCACTTGATGTAACAGTTTCATTAGGCTTAATGTACATGCATTTTATATTGTTGGCTTTTGAGCCTTCAATGCTTAAGCCTCTAATCTGAAGATTTTCAATGTTAATTGCTTTTGTGATTGAGGATTCTTTGGTGCCATCAGTATTCACTGCAGCTAATGTCCATTTTATTTGGTCTTTATAAACCTCGGTTTTTGAGAAATAGAACAAGCCATCATCGAAATCTCGAAATTGCCATTGAGAATTGCTGTTGTTATATTCTACGTATTCGAGTTCAATTGACGATGTTTCTTGAAGACCATCTTCGTGACTATAAGTAATTAGCTTTGGGTCAAACTTGCTAAATGACTCCTTTACACTTGGCGTTTTGTCATAAGTATCACAGATTAGATAGAGATTGTTTTCATCACAAACAGCTGCTTTAATATTGTTAAAATGACTAGGAACTTCAACAACACTTTCAACTAAATCGCCCGCGTTATCTACTTGAACTATCAATCCTTCTTCTTTGCGATTTTGTAGAATTAAGTAGGTGTATTTTCCTCCTGGAGACCCTGTGCAAATTCCATCAAAGTAGAAATTATCATCAAAATCAAGCTCTAGCATCCAGGCCTGCTCACCACCCCTAATAAGCTGAACAGCACTTGTTTGTTGCTTAGTAGAAGTGCCATAACCTTGGTACCAAGTTACGAAGGCGTCATTGCCGAGGTTGACCATTCCAGAATTAGAATATTTCTGTGCGGTTGCATCAGAGGAAACCACAGTTTGAGCTAGACTATTAAATCCGATTAGGAGAGTGCATAAGCTGAGAATAATGTTTTTCATAGATTGATTGTGGTTGCAATATATTGATAATAAGTAGATTATTAAATGCTATAATGCAGACTACTTTGGTTTTTGTTAACTTGCACCATAATGAAACTCTATCAAAATTATCTCATCTATAGTGCCGTCGTAATTATTTTTGGCTTGCAGTCATGCTCAAATATGGACAATAGTGCCAAGGCAAATGGTGAATCAGTCGAAAATGATACCACCGTTGTAAAAGTAGAAAAGGAACTTAGAAGCTCTTTTGAGAAGGATTTTTATTCTCAAGTTTGCCTTTATTATTTGGTTTCTGGTCAAGATACATTGGATCTAATAGTTTCTGTTTCAGATATACGAGCTGATAGTTCGCTAACGGTTTCAACGAGAACTATAGAAGGAGAGCCCACTTACCTAGAATTTGAGTTGAATAGTCTTCAAGGCTGCTTCAGTGTTATAAAAGAGGATTTTGATTTAAGTAGACTTAGAAGAATTTACTTACAATCTCCTCTGAGATATGTCGATTTGGCGAGAGAACTTTCAGAACAATATGAAAGTCAGTTTGGAAGGAACAGAATTGATTATGACCAATTAGACACTTTTCTCTTAAACTCCACTCTAGATAAAGACCTCAATAAGCTGTTAAACCCGATAAACAAGAAAACGCAGCGGTACAGTATTGAGAAATTTCATCTCATTGATAAAGAACACTATCCAAGGCACATTGTTGAATCTGATTCGTTTGATTATCCTGAGTTTTCAATTCATGGAACAGGTATAGGCGTCATGTTAGAAGATGTTTAAGTGGTAACTATCAAAGGATAGGCTTATTCAAGCGTTCATGTAACTAGAATTTTTCTATTTCTTTAGATCCAAATAAGGGTTGAAAATATTGTCTAGATAAGCGCTGCCTTTAGGGGTTGAATAGATAAACGTCATACGAAAAGTCAGCCAAAGGGGTAATACTTGGAAGTTTTTTAGTAAAGAAAGGTTCTGCAGTATAAATATCGTGATCGTATCTTCCAATTCCAACGTGAAATGCTAAACGGTGTCTACCTTCCTTTTTAATCATTGATTTTCCGATTGACAGACCATGAACATAGAAGTAGCCATCTTGACCTCCATCTGCAATACCATACGACATCGAAGAGAGCATTATACTCAAGTTTTGACTATAGTTTGATCTCGGTTTTAGCGGTTTTAGATCTACATCAATTCCAATTCCACCACCAGCTCCGGCAGTACCATCGTTAAAGAGACTTAGTTTCGTGCCCACTCGTCCTGATCTGATGCCAATTGCGGGCATGGCTATAAATCGATCAGCACCAACTCCAAGAGAGATATATGGATTGAAGTAATGGGCTAACCAAGGTCTTAATTTTTGCATCCTCCATTGGTAAACATGTTTGCTAAGTATAGCGTTATCTTTTGGAATATACTTCAGTGCACTCCATGTATAAGAAAGCTCCATTGTGGGATGAATGTGGTCCCCTTTGTATCTGTCTTGTAGATTGTCAATTCTTGTGAAACCAATTCCAATTTTTGCGGAGAATTTAGTTCGTTTATTCAGCTTGAAACGATTGTAACCGACCAGCACCTCATTGCTCCAAATTTGCCTATCACGAATGGGAAAGTTTCTATTCAACATAGAGCCAAAGGCCAAACAGAAGTATTGTTCGGTTTGCGATTTAGTTTCGATAGGAATTGCATTCAATTCAGCCTGAAACCCAGAAATATCAGTTAATCTGGATTGGATTTGACTCCCTTGAAGCTCAAGTCTGCCGAGCTTTATTACTGGGCTAGGCAGTACATATCCGGCATGGCCTGAACCGATACCGGCACTAATTCCAACATTAAAGTTTCGCGTTAGAAAATTCTTGAGCAGACCAGAACTATCTGGTTGAGCAAAAAGCGTTTGGGAGAATAAGAGCAGTGCAAGAAGTGGCTTAAATCTGTGCATCATAAAAGCATTTTGTTGAGCTAATTTATATGCACGAAAGCAGTAATTCTAACCGGTGGGATGAATACGCATTTTGAGGGATAAAGATGGAAAATTGTTATTTCAAATTTGAAACGAAGGAATCTCCTACGGGGATTTTGCCATCTATTCCATCAAGCACCACATGTTTGTTCTTACCCTTTAAGTGCATAGATTTAATCATTGATTTATTGACGACAAATGCTCGGTGAACTTGCACAAAACAATCTTCTTGATTCAGTTTAGATAAGAATGATTTTAACGTTGACCTAAGTCTAATCTCGCGAATTTGATCTTCCAGAATTTGAAAATGCAGATTATTCCGGTCGGTCGAGAAATAGATGATCTTTGAAACAGGAATTAATTCGTTTCCTATTTCTATTTTACGATCGATGTGCTGATTATTGATGGCGTTTGGATGCTTATTTGCAAGGTGAAGAATGATTAACGGAATAGCACCTAAAAATGCTAAACTCAGCGCACCAGTTACCACTCTTTCGGCGGTAAACTCATAATAGCCAAAGCCAATTTTAAATGTAAATATAAGTATGCCAATTAAGCCTATTGCAGAACCAATGAACCACATCCTACGTTTTGAATGCTGTAATTGTTTATTGTACCATGATTCAAATAAACTTGGGATAACCAAGAAAGCAAAAGATAGCACCAATGCACTAATTGCAAAATAAGCGGCATTCACAATGACATAGTCCTTTAGCTCATAGTGCACCATGTAAAAGGGCCTTACAATCACGTAAAACATGGTTTGTGCCAGAAGGATGTAACCAATCATCTTTAACCTCGCTTGTGTTGATCCGATAAGGAAATTAATGTTGATGGGTAGCTGCATAAGTCGGTTTGCACAAATATAGATTACGTTTCGTACTCTATTTGCTTTCAATAATCGAAAATAGTTGTTCTAAGCTTTTTGTTCAAGGAACTTGCAGTAGATGCAGCAAGGAATTTTAAAGCGGGTGTTAATTATAATTCTTGTGGTCCTAGTTGACCTCGGGATTTATATTTTCCTTGGATTGTTGCTGCTCAATTATGAAGATTTTTATGAGCCTTCTGAAGGAACTTTTTACAGCCTAGAGAGCATGACTGCATCGGAGAGGGTTGCTTACTTCTGCTATGGAGTATGGGTGATTTTAAATATTCTTGGTCTTGGTTTTGTAGTTATAAAACTATACGGGTATTTCAGAAATTAACTACTGCCTTTTAACCAATTTGGCCTGGTAAATCCTATTATCAATTTCATAGGTTATAACATAAATACCTGACGCTAACCCCTTAATGTCAAATCGATTACCATCTTCTAAATTGTATTCTTTAACCAATTTTCCATATTGATCATACAGATAAAGCGTCTTTGGAAGTTTTGTAAACTTGATTGAAAACCATTCATTCGCTGGGTTTGGATACAACGTTGTGATGTTCGTTTGAACACCATGAACGCCAACTCGATCCATTTGGACGGATTGAGTATCACTAATCTCACATCCTGTAATTTGATCTATGATTGTATGAATAACTTGATACGTTCCATTTGTTGAAGCGATATATTCTAGGGAGTCTTCACTGCCTTCATCTTGACCTTCAATTTCCCAAGTATGGCTAAAGTTTGGATGAGTAGAATCAGACCTAAGGTGTAAGGTATTGCCACTAATTGAATAGTTGAAACTTGCATTGGGAATAGGATGAATAGCCATGTTTATTTCTTGCGTATCGCTTGAACAGTATTGGTTAGATGCAAAGACCAAGTACTTCCCAGATTGAGATGTTTGATAAAACACCTTTGAACTTCCTGTGGATAGTGAATCTGAGCTAAATGATTCCTTATACCAATGTCCACTTCCAGAAGATGGGTCTAAGTTTAGGGTGATAGAATCACCGATACAAGCACTGTCGCTATAGATATCATTTACTTTTGGAGCAAAGGTATCGCGAACTATAAGCGTTTGAGCAACGCGATCACTTCGGCATCCAAGACTATCATGTTCTAAGTACAAAGTGGTATCACCGGATAAATTCTGGAGTTGTAAATTTAAGCTCGAATCGAAGCTTGAAGAAGAATTACTTATGTACCAGAAATTGGTGTAGTTGGAATTACCACTCAACACAATATCCGAGCCAACACATAAACTGTCATCAATTGCTGGTGGTGCTATTGGATTGGCTTTAACTTCGATTGTTTTTGTAATTGAGCTGATGCAGTTACCAATTGCAATTGAGATATTAAGTTGATGAAATCCGGTGTTTTGATGAGTTGATTTGAATGTACTATTTGAATCTAGTGTGTAATCGCTATCATAATTCCACAGGTAGGACCTACCATCGACACTATTAAATTTCAATGAATCGTTGAAACAATATGTAGTATCTCCATTAATAATTGGAGGTGAGGGCAACGAAGTGCTTTGTATGCTAATTTTACTTGGCTCGCTTAAACAGTTATTTGAACTTCGGCTAGCCCATAAAACGGTATCATTTGCAGTATGTATTACAAGGTAATTACCCGTTAGAATTAACTGTTGTCTTAAGCTGTCAGCATGCCACAGCCAGGTTAAACTGTCAGACTGGTAGTTTAGAACAATAGAATCACCAGAACAGTTTGAGCTATCAATTGTTAAAGGACTGTCGGGCTTCAAGTTTACTATATAAGTAGCCTCCGCACGATCAGATTGACATGTATTTGAACTGTCAACTTGAACATAAATTTTTCCTGAGCTGGTTCTGCTAAGCAACGTTGCTGTATCATTCGTAGTGAAAGGTGTAGTCTGTGTTGATGATGTATACCAGTTGTGTGTATTTGCTGTATCGTTGGTATAAGCAACCAAGTCATCTCCTGCGCAAATTGAATCCACAAAAATTAGTGGGGTTTCCGGTTTTTTGAGGATTGACATTATCACAGGAACACGGTCAAAACAAGATGCTTTAGACACCTTCCAATTGTAGAAGAAAGGATATTCGGTTAGTGTTCCATCCGCATCCGATTTTAATACAAAGCTAGAATCTTGGTTGTGATATGGATAGGATAATCCAGATGTGTTAACCATCATCGTTCCTGCTTTAGTTCCAGTAGCTGTAATAACATAGTTTTGTCCTTTTGGGAGATACGCTTGTAGGTTTAATGTGTTCCATCCAACTTGAGTTGCATTAAACGTTTTTTGATATGCCAGAATTCCGTCGTCGTTAACGATATTGATTTGTACAACTTCATTCAGGCTAGCCAATTTTACATTTAGACTATTCAGAATGGAAGCCTCGAGTACGTCAAATTTCAACCCTTTTGAAAGTTCGGTTGAGTTGTATTTGCTTCCTGTACCATCATTAATTGGGCCTAAAGAGTCTAAATTACTTGACCCCAACTCAAGATAGAATGAGTCGGATTTAGTTTTTACACCAACATTTGAAAAAATTCTTGATGATGAAATACTAGAACCTCCGAAAGGATTATTATACCAGTTATATGAGTTGTAACCTAAAGGGCCATAGAAAGTAACAATATACGATTTGTTTTCGCAGCCTTCATATCCTGATACAATTGGTCCCGTGTTTCGTGTTGAGGTGTAAGAAGTAGTAAATGTGTCGTTAAAGAACGCGCTATCGAGATTATCACGAACGACAAATTGTATAGAATATTCACCTGGTTGACTAAAATCAAAACTATCAACCGAGAAGGTATCTCTTTGATCAGGAATTACAGACACATTAAATGTCTGTGTTATGGTATCAGAAATCGGTCCCTTAACCATGCAGATAACATCGAAAGTGTCAATCTGCGAGTTGCCGAAATTGTCTACTATTACATCAATGCTTTGGTCATTCCATCCACATGCTTTTAAAGTACTTAAGTCAACGCCTAAGGCTCTTAAGTCAAAGTTATGCACCTCAATTTCATCGGCACCTATATCAGGTGTTGGCTCACGTAGCTGTTTATCATAGTCGTCTGTTACTGAGCTAAGCGGTTTACCTTTTGCGTTAAGGTCTTTACTGTTAATGTGAAGATCTCGGGTGCTATAGTACATAGGATCTACTTCAATGCTATTGCTATCCCAGGTTGTTGTATTTCGAAAATTGGCTAAAGTATAGCGAGATCCATCGTGTTTAAATGGATTACTTCTTCCGGAGTGATAATTGTTATTGTCTGAAATGAAATTTGATTGCACACCAGTTTCGAGGTCGATATGTAAAACATCTCCAAATTGATTGGTTTGATACGAGTTATTGTAGTGTAAAATTGTTGCACTGTCTCGGTCTAAGTGGAAATATGCCGCTACGGCAGAATTTTGGGTTGTCGAGCCAAGGTAAGCACTGTTATTTGCCACTACGGCATCCTCAAGTTCTAGATTTAGTGCCTTGGAGCCTCCTGTACTATTTCCAGCAACCGAAATCATGTTGTTAATTACATAAGTTGTATCATGGGGGAATAATGCAGATGATGTAATGTCTAGTGCATTAACAGGCCCATTGTATGAGGCATAAATTGAATTCTTTTCTACTCGAATCCCCCGTCCTTGGCCAATTCCAATACCTGGAGTTGCTGTTACTGAAATGTCGTTTTCTCTTACAAGCAGGTTTTTTGTTGAATAGGCAATAATGGCCTGTCCAATCTGTTCAATTCTGTTGTTAGTTATTTCAAAATTATTGTCTACTGGTTTGCGTATGTCTTGTCTTAGTTCAATTCCAAGTCTCTTTTCACGTATAATACAAGAGTCTATTGTTATATATTGACACTCTCCATTAACCACAATAATTGAAGGTCCAGCAACGACTGGATCAGCATAATAAATAGAGTCATTGCGAAGTGACACATTCTTACAATCTTCTATAAAACACAGGGTTCTATTTCTATTGTCAAATCCTACAAAAGATAGATTTCGAAATTCTGCAAAACTAAGTCCACTTGCATCGAGTGGTGGATCAAAGCTTGAATTGAACTTAGTTACAAATCGAGCTCTTCCACCTAGATTTGGGTCTGATTGGAACACTAAATGGTTGTCTTGACTTGTTCCCCGAACAGAGCCGATGGTAAGAAATTTGGTGAAGTCTCGTGGCTCTAAATTCATCCAGGTAGGACCACAAATTCCTCTTGTTTCAAGTGCTTCAACAGCTTTAATTATTGTCGAATAATCAGAATTGTTATTACCAACGGTATATATACCATGAAGTGCAATTTGAAATTCTTCAGTCTCGAAAGAATCTTCGGCATTAAACTGATCAGTGTCGTGATTAATGGAGTCTATAACAAACTTAAATTGATAGAAACTATCTTCATGCATAAAGAAACGGCTAATTACCAGTTCTGCTGAATCGAATGTGGCTAGATTGGTTGTGATTATTTTTGATCCTCCTAATTGCCATTGATTATTGTGATCAAGATAATCCCAGTGTAGATTGATGGATGTAATTGTGTCAACTCCTTCATTTATAACTCCAACTGCAATATCCTGTGTATCTGAACAGAAGAGAGGGTCATGCCAATATAGAGACGCATTTCTATCGTATCTTGTAACCTGATTAACTCCAATGTCGGTAGATCCCTGTTGGCGATCAGCACTATCAATATCTAAATGTGCATGAGCAATGAATTTTCCAGAGGCCCAGATATAAGGACTTGAGGCCCTAAGGTTGGTATTGGATAGAAATTTAGGATCTTTACTTATGGAATTGGAATCAAATCTTAAAGAATCTTTATACTCTTTTAAGCTTTCAATATTTGGCCTTAGACAAAATCTGAGGTCATATGGGCTGGATCCACTGAAACCTACCTGGTAGTTGTTGTGATCAATAATTTGAATTGAGTCCCTGAAGTTAAAGTCAAATAGAGGTCTCATTGCATCAACTACCACATTGTTATTCATGAACATGATGTTTGCATCTTCGTGGTACATTGGAAACAATGCATTACTTGAAGCGAAAATTGAATTTGACTTGTATTGAATGGAATTGTGTACAATATTCACGTTACCCGATTGAGCATAAATCATTTTTGATCGAAGAACACCAGTAGAGTTTTCAACCTGATTAATCATATTGTTCTTCACCCAAATAGCTCCATTTGAATCGATATCACGGTCTTGGAATAATGTAAATACACTGCCTCCTACTGGCCCCTTATTGGCATTCCATATGTTGCCATCTACTTCTCCATACTGTGCTCTAAGATTAAATCCGCAAGTTCCAGAGCCGTTGTCTATAAATCTATTATTATTAAAATAGAGACTATCACAGCGTATAACACCACCATAAGATTTGTGGTCAGAAAATGATGAACCTGTTACTTTAACATAATCGTTTGACCATGATTGGCTAAAATGGCCAAATCTAAATGGACTTGTTCCTTTCGAAAAATCGCAATTACTAACTATTAGTCTGTTACAATGAAACAAGGATCCACTGATGAAATCTCCTAAGCAAATGTGTGCTCTATATGCAGTCGTATTTATATCCTGAAGCGTTGTATTATATATCTCAATGTTCTTTACAACGTTGGTCATTTTAATTAATGAGGCGAAAACTAGGTCAGAGGCGATTCCTGCATCTTTACTCTCTATATGAAGACTGTCAAAAACTATATTGGCAGCATTGTCAATATGAATTATACATTTTTCTTCCTCATCAATTCCTTTAACTTCAAAACGAACTTTGCCTGAATTAGCTGGATGTGATTTTATGGTTAGCGTGTTGATATTACTTGAGCCATTTATTGCAGATATCTTCAATTGTTCTTTGTAAATAGTATCTCTTACAAGCAGTCTAACCGGTCCGCATAGACCTCGCTTGTACAAGGTGTCGAGAGCATCAAATAGGTTAACAAAATCATGAAC
This sequence comes from Bacteroidia bacterium, assembly GCA_965216465.1. Taxonomy (GTDB): domain Bacteria; phylum Bacteroidota; class Bacteroidia; order NS11-12g; family UBA9320; genus UBA9320. The sequence goes on along the minus strand of CBDCFW010000006.1, from coordinate 621,176 downwards.
AGTTCCACCCACGATAAAATCTCCACTTATGCCTGATACTATCGTATCAGAGATTAGCTCATTGAATAAGCCAATGCTGTCGATAGAACTATTTACTTGTTTAATCTCGAGCTTGATTTCTCTTTGATCCATAATACCAATAGAGAAGCTATCAATACTAAATTCCTGTTTTTCTCCAGGAGGGATACTTGAACTTAAAATTTGACTCCCAGTGGGATTCCATGTAATAGAATCGATTGATCTTTGGTATGCTTGTACTTGAAAATTTGAGACAGTGTCTAGGCCAAAGTTCGTAACTTCAAATTGAATAGGATTTACTCCTTCACAAAATCCTTTCTGGATTCCAGATAATTCTAAATTTCCAAAAGTTGAATCAAGGTTATATGGGCCAATGTCCGTTAATGAATCCCTAGGTGATCCGTGCAGATCTAGCTGAATTGTTGCCTCCAACGCATCAACAAAATTAGGGTGGTTTGATACAGAAGATTCACCTGGTCTGAAAAGTGGATCTACATTAATATTTAATGAATCTGGAGTTACCCATTCAACAAATTGCTCACCATATTCACGGAGTTGTACGAGCCTCTTTCCATTTGAATAAAAGTTATTAGAGCTTAAAGACAAGGAGTCATAATCGACTACACTTAGACTCATTCCATCTCCATAATTAACGAATGAATTGCCATGAATTACAGATGTACTCGTGTACCCAAAGGCATCAACAAGGGATTCGTCCATTTTGCTCTTGTAGCAAGTGAAAGAGTTGTGCAGCAGTTGAAGGTCGCAGTACCTAAACACCACAGAATGGTCATAGGTATATGATGTATTTTCAAGTTGCTGAATATCATTGTTTATAAGAACCACTGAAGGATTATCTGCGTAATAATTATCTACATATAGAGCTGTCGAACTTTTTACCTTAATGAGGTTGCGTGATAAAATAATATTGTCACAGTTTCTAAAACCACCAAACTCTCTGCCCTGACCTACAAAAGATAGATTGTCAAATGAATTTTGTTCTAAAGTTACATTAGAAGCCTGTTCAATGAAGAAGAACAAATTGGTAACTCGAGTAGAATTTCCAGCTAACAAGATATTGCGATGCCTTTCACCACTATCGTTTGCATATAAGCTCACAAAGTGATTGAAGCTATCGGCTACGCAGTTGGTAATAGTAAGATTAGAAATTTGAGCACTCATGTTGTTGGAAATAGCGTAGTTATTCTTTCCAAAAATGATGTTGTCAAATCGAATGTTGCTACACGCGGAGTCAAAAACAACATAGGTATAACTTACAGGTTCTATATGCTCAAATTTTAAATCCTGAAATGTTAAACTCTTTGCTCCGTTTATAAGCAGTTTGGCAGATAAAGGGCTAGAAGTTGTACTATCATGGAGTATAGCTTTGTGTTCATTTTTACTAATGAACAAAACAGAATCGTAATCATTCCTAGTAATAAATCGATTTACTTTATGGTGCCCATAATGATATCCGTCCGATAATTCAAATATTATAGAAGAGCAAATTCCCCGGTCATTCAAAACATTAATGGCAGAGTCTAGAGTTGGAAAATCATCAGTTGGTTGACCAACAGAATAGGTTCCTGATAGACCAACATGCAATTCAGGTGTGCTATCGGAATTAATATGATTTTGGCTCACATTCAACCCATTCACCTTCTTAATAAGGTACCGAAATTTGACCTTGTCGGACCAACTAAAAGAATAATCTCCAAGATTTAATATAGCTCGATTGTTGTTTGCAACTGAACCCGACCAATTAACCGTTTCATGGCTACTCCAGCTTCCCCCGTTAATGCTTTTTTCCCAAAGTATTTCTAAGCTAGTTAACATGTTGGATCCAACATTTTCAACTTCCACATAAACAGAGTCAACGCCTGAACAATAAACTGTATTTTCTAAAGCAAACAAAGCCGCGGAATTTGGATCTGGATTAAATTCGTCCGCTCCTATATCTGGGGGGCTTCCTCTCAAATCATCATCAAAATCATCTGTAATACCTAGACCAGAAACACCAGCAGCATTCAAACCTGCATGGAATGGTCTGAAATGAGCAGAATCAAAGTAAGGATTAATAAAGGTAGAATTTGAATCCATACCCTGTGACCGAAGGAAGCTTTTAACCGTGTCGATGTTTAGCAAGCTTGTGTCGAAGCTTCCAAAATACCAATTGTTATAATCACAATGGTTTGGGTATGTTGTAGTACTCGGTCCTGAAAAACTAGATCCTGCCTTTTCTAAATGAAAAATATTGTTTTTAATTCTGCAATAGTTTGTTGTATCTAAAGAATACATCCAAATAGCAGAAGTGTTGGCTGCATCACTATTAACGACGAAGGTGTTTTGGTAAATTGTTGCACTGTCTGGATGATACATATAGAGACCATAAGCTGGAAGAAAAGTACCTCGATTGTCTATAGTAACCACGTTGTTTTTAATGAGGACGGGAATATTAGAATAGTATCCACCACTACGTTGAACACGTATTCCACGGACTCCAGCATTGCTTTGTATATGTACCCTATTTTTTTCAATCACTCCTCCAGCCATGTCTTCAATGCGAAATCCCATTGAAGTTGGATTACCCGAAAATGATGTGAAGCTATCGCTGATATAAATATTATTGTTTGAGAAATTTCCATTTTTCTCATAGATACAATTAAATCCTGTACCATCAAATGAACAATTTGTTACGGTGTTGTTCGAGTCTAAATCACCACCCACCGATGCAAGCCAAGAGTCGAAGTAGATTGCAATCCCAAATCGTGAGAATTCACAACTGTCTATTAGAATATCGTGTTGAGGTTTTCCAGTACTTCGCTTATAAATTGCTCTTGAAGTACCATTTGCATGTCCAAAAAACTTCATATTCTTAAAAGTAATATGATGATTTAGATCATAGAGCCAAATAGGTTGACAAGAAACAAAGTTGTTTATTCTCAAGCCATCGAAAGTTACATAGCTGCAACTATCCATAGCTAAAACAGCACTAGAGCAGAAATTACTTGTACCCATCGTCGCTGGGCCGTTATTAATACTTGAATTTTTGAAGAGTACAGTGTTAACAGAACTTGTACCTGGAATGCGATGAAGCCACGTTGACCCAACATAGGTTCCTGAAGTATCAACTACTTCAAACACAACTGGACCACTGACACCGTATTTATGCAAGCTATCAAACGCCTGTTGAAAGGAAGTATAATTACTCGAAGTATGCGGCTCTCCCTTGTTAATTGTGTAAGTTCCAGATAATTGAGCAAAGGAAAAAGTACATATTAAGGACAGTGCTAGCACCATCCCCAATTTAAAAATTAGAGATTTTAAGTTTTCAATCATTAATGTTTTTCTAAAACGTCTATAGTCAGAAGCCAATTTTGGAGAAAGGATGTAGGTTAATACCTATAAATGTTCCCCTTTAACAAATATAGTAAATCTAGCGAGAGCCGCTAAAACTTACCGCTGTTTACTGAATTTTCAGGAACAGGCTCAACATTATCCCAGTGCTCAACGATTTTACCATTCTCAATGCGAAAGAGGTCAACCTGAGCATAATCCTGATTAGTCTTGCCGTCATTCCAGTTGGCTTTACAGAGTGTTGCAACAAAGTTTCCCTGGCCTACCAATAAAACGATCTCTTGATAATTTAAAGGACGATTTGGAGCTGAAGCAAGCTTTTGAAAAGCTTCAAGACCATCAGGTACATCTTTATTGTGCTGAATGTATTGCTCAGAAGAAATGTATCGGCCTAAGTCTGATGAATTACCGCCTTTCATTAAAGCGTCTTGAATAAAGTTTCTCACCAATGCTTTGTTCGCTGATGTTTTATCAAGGTCCTCGACTTCTGTAGGTCCATCGATGGTGGATCGGCCAGATTCATTAACCCCACTAACCCCGTTAACTTCATTAACCCCCTCAAATGCAGAAATCACATCCCAGTGCTCAATTATTTTATCTTGATTGTCGTAGTCAAAAAAGTCGGTGGTAACCCATTGCCATTCACCGTCGTTTATGTCCTGAAAAGCTTGTACGAAAACATAGCGGTCGTCTTCAAGAGCACGCACAATTTTGATGTCTCTCTTTGGATTACGCTTTACAAAGTCACTGAAGAATTCTATAAAACCGTCTTTGCCGTCTTTTACACCAGTGCTGTGTTGTTTATAAAAGTCTCCAGTGTACTTATTGATAGCATCTTCATAATTACCATCACGAATTCCTTCAAGGTAAAGTGCCTTTGCATTTTCAAGTCGTTGTCCCATAGATTAAATACAATTTTAGTTAAGCAAAGTTCAAATAAATTTTACATCCGTTGGTAAATTCCTCTTGGAATGATTTTGAGCACATTGCTCAATACACGCCAGCGTAAACTACCAAAGCCAACGCCTTTCTTGGTTTGAATTGAGCGATAGATTTTCTTGGCAACATCATCTTTTTTATCAACCCAAAAAATTCCATCTCCCTTTGCCATTGCGGTATCAACAAAACCCGGCCGAAAATCAAGCACATGAATGTTTTTATATTCATTTGCCTTTTGGCGTAGTCCTTCTAAATAGTTGATTTGGAACGATTTAGATGCGTTGTATGCTGGAGCAATCTTGTTACCGCGCAATCCTCCAACTGAAGTGATTCCAACCAAATGTCCATGGCCCTGTACTTCAAAAAAGCGGAAAGCCCAAGTAACCAGTTCAGTAAAAGCGTTCACATTAAGTAGGTTGGTATTGTGTTCAACGGAATAGGTCAGCTCAGGGTTGAGATCTCCAGTACCTGAAGAGACTATAAACAAATCTAGACCGCCAAGTTGGTCTAGCAAAGCTTGAAGTTTTGACCTATTATCGCCAGAGGTGCAATCAAATGCAGAAACTTCAATCTGGTCGGGGTATAAGGTCTTAAGCTCAAGCAGTTTTTCTTGACGCCTTCCGGTAATTCCGACTTGATATCCTTCCTTAACCAAATGTTCGGCTAACACTTTTCCAATTCCTGAACTTGCTCCAACTATAATTGCCCGTTTCATCTTCCGAAAGTAGCATTTGAGACAATTTGAAATCAGTTCGAACGATAGGAGGCTTTCAATATTCTATAAAGTCTTTTTGCAAAGAAATAGTGAGCTGCGATTCGGGATTAACTGTAATCAACTTGCTCGGGAAGGCCAGATCGCCTTCAGTAAGAAATCCATCGTTATTGAGATCTGCAGCTGCCGTAACATAATATTTTCCTGGGTGGAGGTAAGTGAACGTGAAAGAAGATTGTCCTGGAACGAGCTCAGGGAAAGAGCATATGCTATTGAATCGCTCTGCATCTACATGATCGTACTTTTTAATCATTCCTTGATTGGAGACAAGGGGTTGAGTTGATAAATACAACATGACTTTATGGTCTCTCACCTTTTCAGGCAGTTTCATATTTACGGTGAGTTTGCTAAGATGCGGTATGTCTTTTATGGTGATTGGGTCCTGAGCTTTTAGACCCAGTTGATGCAAGCTTAAATTTGAATCTTGAGCAATATAACTGGCAGATGTAATGGTTGTGTACTTCGTTCTCCATTCAGGCTTAGGCATGCCTTCAGAGAAAGTATGGAAGGCAATATTTGATGGATAACCGAGCTTGGATGAAGCATCTACAGGTCCAACAATACCATGTCTTTTTGCATCAAATTGCATGTGAATTTTGGGCTTACCCTCCAAACCAAATCGACTGGTGTAGGAGTTAAATTTCAAACGTTCACCACTAAATTCTAACTCCATCCACATAATATCTTTTCCTCCATAGGCATCGACCAATCTGAAATAGCTTCGTGTTGAAGACAGTTCAACTTTGTCGAGAATAAAATAGCTTGTTCTGTAAATTCCATTGAGTAAGCCGCCATTTCGAGCCATTATGGTGCGTTCGCCTTTAAAATCAGCAATGAAAAATGAAGTAAAAAGATTGCCCATGGTCCCGCCTTCAAAAATTCCATGGACATGCGAGGCTGAGATTGCTCGATAATCGAACGCGAACCAAGGGTATTTCTCACCCATAATATTCATCTTTCCTATCCAGTGTCCTTCAATCAGTTCTAGCAATTTCATTCCTCCGTTTGTGACAAGCACAGGTTCGATGTTTGGTGGAGTAAATCGATATGAAATAGAATCATATGGCGACGGAGCATATCCCATAACATAGTCTTGTTCTACCCATTGATCGAAGAGTTGTCGTTGTTCTTTGGACAAAATACCTTGTGGAGGCATAGGGTCTAAACTGTTGTTTATCCGATGAAGTAGCTTGCCATCTTCTACCTGCTTTCGTACAGACTTATAAGTGGTTAAATCGATTTTGCCTGCAGGAGCATCGCCTGAGTGACAAGTTGTGCAATACGACGTTACAAGTGGCTCAATGTTGCCATTATAACTTACCACTTCTTTTGATTTTGTAGATTTTTGAGATAGTTGACAGGCTCCAATAAATAGAAGAATACTAAGGCTCCAAATCGTTTTTTTCATCATACCCTACAAATAACGTAAGCTTCATTGAAATGGTCTAATAAATCTCTCGACAAGAAAAATTGACTGAACAAAATTCTCAAATTTTAAGTCATATCGTTAGCAACCAATTATATTCGAACCAACCTAATTAAAGAACGTTGCTTACTCGTTACCAATCTGTTTTTGAGACCACTATCGATGGAATTATTGTAATCTCATCAAGGGGGATAATTGAAGAAATTAATACATCAGCACTGAAGTTATTTGGATATCAGAAAGAAGAACTAGTCGGGCAGAATGTGAGTGTGCTGATGAAAGAACCAGATCGTACTAATCACGACGGTTATATCAAAAGATACGAAGAAACCAAGAAGGCAAAGATTATCGGAATCGGAAGAGAGGTCGAAGGAAAGCGTAAGGACGGTGAAATGTTCCCTTTTAGACTGGCTGTGAGTCAGTATGAGCTTAATGGAAATCGGTTTTATACCGGAATTGTTCACGACTTAACCAAACAAAAGGAGCACGAACGGTATGTGAAAGAGTATTCCGAGAAACTCGAACAGACTGTTGCCGAACGTACAAAATTGCTTGAGCAGGAAATCGAGTTAAAGGAGAATGCGCAAAGTGCCTTAATTGAAAGTCAAAAGCTTTATGAAGCAATAGCAATCAACTTCCCAAATGGAACTATCAGTGTATTAGACCGAAATCTTAACATTGTATTTATTGAAGGTAGTGAGCTGAAGAAGTTAGGTTATGGTACAGACCAGTTGTTGGGTGAAAACTACATTTCTATTCTTCCTAATGATGTGCAAGACTTGGTTAAGGAGAAGGTAGAAGAGGTGTTCAACGGAGTAGATCAAACATTTGATTTTACTCAAGAAAACAGAAAGTACGGCGCTCGATGTGTTCCCTTGTACAACCACAACGGGGAGATAGATCAAGTGTTGCTCGTTGAGACCAATATCACCAAAGAGAAGCAAGCTGAAGATGAAATCTACAATGCCTTGCAAAAGGAAAAACACCTCAATGAGCTAAAGACGCGATTTGTTTCAATGGCTTCGCATGAATTTAGAACTCCATTAAGTGGAATTCTCAGTTCAGCTGGATTGATTGAAAAGTATACAAAAGAAGAGCAACAGACAAATAGGCTAAAGCACGTTCAAAAAATTAAGAAGAATGTACAGAACTTAAACATGATTCTAAACGATTTTCTCTCGTTAGAAAAGATGGAAGTAGGTTTAATCAAAAACAATCCAGAAGAAGTAAAGCTAAGCCAATTCTTAGACGAGTTGAACGAGGAATCTTCTGCACTACTAAAGGAGAACCAAAAAATAGTGAGCACTTACTTACACCGTAAAGAATCCTACTTGCTTGACCCATTTTTGCTCAGAAACACGCTGAACAACTTGTTGTCGAATGCAACAAAATACAGCAAAAAAGATGTAGAGGTGCTTACCAAGGAAGAGAACAATTCGCTGCTTATCACTGTGAAAGACAGCGGAATAGGAATATCTGAAGAAGATCAAGCCAATTTATTTAATCGATTTTTTAGGGCTTCGAATGCAGGGAATATTCCAGGAACAGGTCTAGGCCTGAATATAGTAAGGCGATATGCCAAAATAATGAATGCAGAGGTTATTTTTGACAGCCAATTAGGTGAAGGAAGTAGCTTTTCAATAAAATTTAATTTACCGTGAGCACAATACTAGTAATTGAAGACAACCAAGACATCCGCGAGAATATAGCAGAACTGCTAAATCTCTCTGGCTATGAGACCATCGAAGCAGAGGATGGAAACGAAGGAGTTAAACTGGCGTTAGAACATTTGCCCGACTTAATTCTTTGTGATATTATGATGCCTAAGCTGGATGGTTATGGCGTTCTTCATATTCTGAGTCGCCATGATGAGACGTTGCGCATTCCATTTATTTACCTCACTGCTAAAACGGATAAGCTGGATGTAAGAAAGGGAATGACACTCGGGGCGGATGACTATATCACAAAACCGTACGACGAGTCAGACTTGCTAACGGCTATTGAGAATCGCCTTAAGAAATCGCAGAACCAGATGGTGCCTGCCATCAAAAAAGGAGATTTCAATTCAATGTTTGAGAACAAACTCGTTCGAAATTATGGAGCAAAGAGTATTGTGTATCGCGAAGGAGATACACCTTCTTATGTATATTATATCCATTCTGGTAAGGTGAAAATTCAGAAAATGAACCGTGATGGCAAAGAAGTCATTTTTGAACTATGCAATACCGGTGATTTCTTCGGTTATTGGAGTGTGCTCGAAACTGGAAACCAAAGTGACACAGCCGAAACCATTGAAGATACTGAAATGTGGCTAATACCAATCGACGATTTCAGGAAGCAAGTAGAAGATAATTCTGAGGTTGCGACAACGTTTCTAAAACTCCTCTCGAAAAACTTGCTTATTAAAGAGCATAAAATCTTGGAAATGGCCTACGAATCTGTTCGCAAGCGAATTGCAAATGCACTCATTGAAATGTGCAATACCTATGGCAAAGAGAATCAGCTGAAAATGAAGATTCCCAGAGAGCTAATTGCCTCAATGGCCGGAACTTCCGTAGAAACGGCCATACGTATGTTATCGGAGTTTAAAAACGACAAATTAATTTCCATCAATTCGAGTGAAATTGTCATTCTAGACTACGAAAAGTTGAAAAACTCTCCTTTCTGAACAAAATCATATTTGAACATAATTTAAATCACCCGTGTTGAGTGAATTAAGCCTGAAACTTGCACCTATACATTGGTGTGGAAAGTTTTGTAATTATTCATAATGAGGAAGAATTATTGAACAGTTTCGATCATGAAACTGGCTTAATTATCGATATTCGAAATCAAACCTCTCGGTCGAATGGAAGTTTGCCAAAGGCTATTCAACTAGACCTTATGGCAGATAATTTCATTGAATACTTCTCTGAACTGAATAAGAACATTCCCATTCTAATTTACTGCGAGGATGGAACACGAAGCAAAATTGCTGTTCGATTGCTCAAGGAATTGGAATTTAACAATCTTTTCATGATCGACAGAGGAATTGCAACATGGGATTCGGTAGTTTACTAAAGACATTGATTAAATCGATTACAGTTTGCTTGACTTTAGTTTTAAGCCAAGAAGTAAGTGCACAGGTTAATCCCAGCTCTTTTGACTCTTTATCACTTGTTCAGGATAGCATTTATACCTGTGACGCACATTTCTTTGAATGGTGTACGCACGCAACAAATTGTGGCCATTGCAATGAACGGTTGAACAAAATTTCTTTGTGGGACTACTACAAAAAACTTGAGTGTGAGGATTGTAAAAAATTCTTTGAAGAAAATTACTACCTCTTCAAACAAACCCTTTAGGGCATCCTAAAATCTATATCAGTTCTTCGTCTGCTACAAATCATACTGGGCAATGAGATTCGGCAGCAATCAGAGCGTGTTCTTCTTTCATCTTTGGAGTATAAAATAGATCAGTCATGAGTTTAATAATTAGCCCAACCGATTTTTCTGAAACAGCTCTAAATGCAAATATCTATGCAGCTCGTATCGCAAAAGAGATTGATGCAAAGCTCATGTTACTTCATGTGATGCATGTTCCTGCGATTGATGTGAACAGTGCAGCAAATGTGCTAGACACCTTGATGGAAACACAACGCATAGCGTCACGAAACAAGCTCGAAGCTGCGTGTGAAACAATTCTAGAAACCACAGGACTAGAAGCAACATTTGATTCTGATTTCGGGTTGGCCGTTGATGTAATTGGCAACACCGCCGAAAAATTAGGTGCAAACATGATTATTATGGGAACCAATGGTGCTTCTAATATGATTGATGAATTATTAGGTACGGTAAGCTACGGAGTTGTGAAACGAAGTGCGGTGCCTGTTTTAGTAGTGCCAAATGGAAGTGAGTTTAAAGGACTCAACCATATTGCCTTTGCAAATGATCATCAAGAGAATATTTCTACCCAACTAGATTTCATATACAATATCACTGAACAAGGTTCAACAAAAATTGACATTATATCAGTTGAAGCCGGCAGAGAACACAACCAGTATGAAGAAGAATGCGTGTGTGATGAAGGAGGAGTGAAAGAGGTATGCGTATGGTCAGACGAAGTAGAAAATGGAATTGAAGAGTATGTTAAACGGCATCAAATTGAAGTTTTGGCTGTAAAGAGACATCACAGAACCTTCTTTGAAAATCTATTCCACCACAGTACGACAAAAGAGGTATTGAATAAATCAGCAATACCGGTATTAATATTTAATTAAAAAACTAAAAGAAAAATAATCATGGAAAAGAAGTATTTAAGCGAGTTACACCAAGAGCATTTAGAGTGGTTAAAAGATCTAGACTTTGTAAAAGACGAGATTAAGACATTTAAGAATAGACTAGCAGAAGTAGTATCTAAAAATTCTAAAACAGAAGTTCTAGCCATGGCTGAGCACTTCCAAAATCAGTTTATCCGGCACAATGAAGTAATCGATGAACTTCGCCACGATGTGAATGCTGAGGAGCATAAAATTGTTGTGAATGCCAAAGAAAATAATGTGGCAACAGACCATCGTAAGGCAGATGAGAATCCAGCCTTAGTTGATAGAATGAAAATGTTTGATAAAATTTATGCGGAGCTGAAGCAGGAGTTTACTACCTACCTCAGTGAAGTATTATAAACCCAATAATCATGGACTTAAAAGTATTAAAAGAGAATACAACAACGGATGTAAAGGCCGCATTTGCGACCAAATACAAAGGACTCAAACTTGAGTTTTTTTATAAAGCTCATGAAGAGAACGAAGGGTCTCCCAAAAAGGATATGGTAATGGATGAAATTGTTTTATCCAAGTTAAATCCCGATATTCATAACGACGAACTTCATATAACTCCGGGCATGAAAGTTTCAGAATTGGAATCTGCATTTGAAGATCAACTGGGCTTGCATGTTCAGGTGTTTCGAAAAATGGGTCATATCTGGATAGAGACAACCCGAACAGATCACTATTCGTTAAAAGAACAAATGAAAATGTCTGAGGAGAGCCTGAAAAGACACTAGTATATGAACATATTAATTCCAACCGATTTTTCTGAATATTCTAAACATGCTATCAATTATGTGCACAAGCATTTTGATGTAAGCAAGTTGAATATCAAGTTAATACACACCATAAAAGAGCCACATAGTACTTCAGGTGTGCTCATTCGTCTTGATCAATTAATGATGAAAGACGCCCAAAAGGAGATGCTCCAATTGGTCGACAAGATTGAAGAAGTTTATGGAAATCGGTTGGATTACTTACTGAAATATGGTCATCTCAAAAATTGGGTCGAGAACTATGCAGAAAGCATGGATATAGATCTTATTGTTATGGGAACGAAAGGAGCAACCAACGTCTCGTCAAAGATTATGGGCTCAGTAACCGAATCGCTTATTCGAACTTCAAAGGTTCCAATTTTGGCAATTCCTGAACTCAAAGTTGACCGACCCATTCATCGATTTGTGCTAGCTACTGACAAAAAAGTGCTTGAAAATCAAGACTTTGTAGAGCAGTTTATCGACAGCCTAAAATTGTCTAATCCACATATTGATGTTTTGACGATTATCCGAAAAAATCATGAAGGAGGCTTTCCGAAAAGCATTCCATTGAAGGGATATCAATTTGGTGTTGAGCTGCGAGAAAATGATTCAGTAGTTGATGGAATTAACGATTTTTTAAATGAAAATGAGATCGATATTCTCGGTTTATACCACTCACATAATTCGCGTCTCGATTATCTGTTTAATCGAAGCATAACCCGCACAATTTGTGGTAAATGCAAGCAACCTTTACTGGTGATTCCTGCAAAAGGTTAAATATCATAGGTAGTCCTGATATTGCTCAAAATGAATAGCCCCAAACACCAAGAAATTTGAACTTTAATTTAAACTTTTGACAAACCACGCATCCATAGATTTATCTTGCTCCTATTGTGGAACGGAATGCGACAATGATCTGATTAAGATTAACAATCAGGTGTATTGCTGCTATGGGTGTGCAACCTTAGATGATGTTGTTGCTAAGATTCAGAATCGAACAACAGATGTAAGCCTAAAGTATAAGCAGTTTGACCTTGAAGAAAATTTTAGCCAACTTGTTGATTATGAGAATAGTGATGTTTATAGAATCAGTATCTCATTGCCAGCAATTCACTGTTCTTCGTGTATAGAACTTCTAGAAGACCTTCCTTCATTTCAAGAGGGTATTCTTTCAGCTCGTGTAAATTTTGAACAACGAAGATGTACAGTTACCGCGCAAAAAAGCACGCCGCTTTCGTTTGTAGCTCAGTTACTTGACGATATTGGCTATCCACCACAAATTAGCATCAGCCAAAAGGCAAAAGAACTCGACAAGAAAACCTCAAAGTCTAATTTGCTAAAACTAGCTGTCGCTGGATTCTGTTTTGGGAACATTATGCTATTTAGCATGCCACATTACTTTGGCTTGCACGTGGCCGAAGATCAGTTCTTCTCTACTTTATTTAGTGGACTTTCTATCGTTTTGAGTTTACCGGTTCTTCTTTATTCTGGGAAAGATTACCTTACTTCAGCTTATCGAGCATTGGCCGCAGGTAAATCACACTTGAATATTCCAATCAGTATTGGAATATTAAGTTTATTCGGTTGGAGTTTGTATGAAATTTTTAGCGGAGTTGGCGTTGGCTATCTTGATTCGTTAGCAGGACTCATCTTTTTCCTTTTGATTGGAAAGTGGTTTCAACACAAAGTGTACGACCAGGTTTCCTATCACAGAAATATTCAAGACTTCATTCCACTTGTTGTTCGTCAAGTAAATGGTGAAAATGAAATCAACTGGCAACGTATAGATAGCCTAAATGCAGGTGATCAAGTTTTAGTTAAACACGGAGAAATTATTCCAGTTAATGGCAGTCTCGTTCGAGGCAAGGGTTTAATCGACTATGCTTTTATCACTGGCGAAACGATACCAGAAAAGGCAAGCAAAGGCCAAAAGGTTTTTGCTGGAGGATGTCAGCAGCTAGGAGATTTGGTGATTAAACTCAATGAAAAACCAAGTATCGACAAACTTTGGGAAACTTGGAATTCTAAATCTGAACAGAAAGAATTTGAAACCCATTGGACGGACCATATCAGTAAGTACTTTACAATTAGCGTAATCTCAATAGCCCTTATTTCAGGGCTTTACTGGTTATTTATAGATCCAAGTACAGCTGCATTTGTATTCAGCTCTGTGCTTATTGTGGCGTGCCCATGTGCACTTGCATTGAGTGCTCCATTTACTTACGGAAATATTTTACGTGTTTTTTCAAGCAATAACTTCTTCTTGAAATCGTCGAATGCTGTTTCTACTTTAAATAGAATTCAGCATATTGTTTTTGACAAAACAGGAACCTTGACTGAAAAAGAGGCATTGAACATTACCTACAACGGAAATGAACTATCAGAATACTTCAAACAAGCCATAGCATCTCTTGCTTCGCAAAGTTCACATCCGTTGAGCCAGATTCTTGCTAAACACTTAGCTAATGAGAAAACCATTGAAATTGATGATTTTGAGGAAGAAACCGGAAAGGGAATATCTGGATTTGCCGGAAAATATTTCATTAAAATTGGCTCATCAGAATGGGTAAGCAACTTTGAAAAATCGCAGAAGGGTTCTGCTGTTTACATTTCAATCAACGATGAGGTAATTGGGCACTATTTGATAACTGCAGCATATCGTTCAGGCTTGGCACGAGTTCTAGAACAGCTGGGTCAAAAATATTCAATATCTGTTCTGAGCGGAGACAACGCTTCTGAAAAAGGCAGATTGCAAGCCATGTTTAGTGGATTTGAACGCATGATTTTTGGATTGAAACCGAATCAAAAAGCAAAAGAAATTAAAGCTATCAGTTCGGATCAACCTGTTATGATGATTGGCGATGGACTTAACGACAGTTCAGCAATACAAGAAGGGGATATTGGTATTGCAGTTACTGACAATCTAAATGGATTTTATCCAGGTGCAGATGCCGTAATTCTTTCAGAAAGCTTTACCAGTCTACCAAGTTTCATGGATTTAACACGCTACTCAAAAATAGTGTTGCAAATCAGTTTAGTGTTCTCTTTGATGTATAATATCACTGGAGTTGCATTTGCTGTAATGGGACTGTTAACGCCAATAATTGCTGCGATTTTAATGCCAATTAGCTCAGTTTCGGTTGTGCTATTGGATACCCTATTAATAAGAAGAAAAGCTAAAAAATTAAATCTAATATGAAAGTAATAGCCATACTCATATCTGTAAGTTTGATGCTAGCCATCGGCTTTTTATATGCTTTCTATCTGGCCGTGAAGAAAGGCCAATTCGACGACTTAGAATCACCTTCAATGAGGGTACTAGATAAAAAAAATTCAAATCAATTAAATCAAAACTAATATGCAAAAAGAGACCTTTAATTACGACAATCGGATTGTCAAAAATTTTGCAATCGCCACCATGGTCTGGGGCCTGGTTGGTATGCTAGTTGGGGTAATAATTGCAACGCAATTGTTTGACCCCTATTTTAATTTTAACACACGGTACATCACCTTTGGTCGTTTGAGACCACTGCACACCAACGCAATCATTTTTGCCTTTGTGGGTAACGCTGTGTTTATGGGTGTTTACTATTCATTGCAACGTTTGTTGAAAACGAGAATGTTTAGCGACACCTTAAGTAAAATTCACTTTTGGGGGTGGCAACTGATCATTGTTGCAGCCGCACTTACCCTTCCATTTGGTATTACTACTTCAAAGGAGTATGCCGAGCTTGAATGGCCAATTGATATTGCCATTGCAGTTATATGGGTAGTGTTTGGTTGGAATATGTTAGGTACCATTATCAAAAGAAGAGAAAAGCATCTTTATGTGGCTATTTGGTTCTACATCGCAACGTTTGTTACGGTAGCACTATTACACATCGTAAATAGCTTTGAGATGCCAGTAACCTTCCTTAAGTCTTACTCTTGGTATGCAGGGGTGCAAGATGCCTTGGTGCAATGGTGGTATGGTCACAATGCAGTAGCATTCTTCCTTACAACACCATTCCTGGGATTGATGTACTACTTCATGCCTAAGATGGCGAATAGACCAATTTACTCCTACAAGTTGTCTATTCTTCACTTCTGGTCATTGATATTCTTGTATATCTGGGCTGGTCCTCACCATTTGTTGTATACTTCATTACCAGGTTGGGCACAAACATTAGGTGTAATCTTTAGTATTATGCTTATCGCTCCATCATGGGGAGGTATGTTAAACGGTCTGTTGACCTTAAGAGGTGCATGGGATAAAGTACGTGATGATGCGGTTCTTAAATTTATGGTTGTTGGTATTACTGCTTACGGTATGGCAACCTTTGAAGGACCTATGCTTTCACTTAAAAATGTAAATGCCATTGCCCACTTTACAGACTGGATTGTAGCCCACGTTCACGTTGGAGCATTAGGATGGAATGGATTGCTAACTTTTGCTATCCTTTACTACATCATCCCTAAAATCTACAATACTAAGATCTACTCGAAGAAGGCGATTTCATCTCACTTCTGGATCGCTACTTTAGGAATCTTGTTCTATGCAATTCCTATGTACTTTGCTGGATTTACTCAAGGTCAAATGTGGAACCAATTTACTGCTGACGGATACTTGAAATATGGTAACTTCTTAGATACAACTTTAGAGATTCTTCCAATGCACATGATTAGAGCTTTTGGTGGTTTACTTTACTTATCTGGAGCCATTATTATGGTTTGGAACTTAGCTAAAACAATTGGCCAAGGTAGTCTTGTTGCTGATGAGCCAGCAGAAGCTTACCCATTGGTTAAAGACGAGCCGGGCAAGGTAGAACATGCTTACTGGCACAGATGGATTGAAAAACGTCCAGTTCAACTGCTCGTTTTCTCATTATTTGCTGTTGGTATTGGAACTATAGTAGAGTTTGTTCCTTCGTTCTTAGTTGAGTCGAATGTTCAGACCATTCCGAATGTTCAGCCTTATACTCCACTTGAGTTAGAAGGACGTGATATTTACATCAGAGAAGGATGTAACAACTGTCACTCTCAACAGGTAAGACCATTTAGATCTGAAACTGTTCGTTATGGTGAATATTCAAAATCTGGAGAGAATGTTTACGACCATCCATTCTTATGGGGTAGTAAGCGTACCGGTCCGGATTTGGCAAGAACAGGTAATACCTCTTCTAAAGTTTACAAGACTGCAGATTGGCATTATCGCCATATGAAAGATCCTCGATCAACTTCAGATGGTTCAATTATGCCAGCTTATCCTTGGTTAATTGATGAAGATGGCGATTATTCAGATTTGGCAGGAAAGATTTCTGCGATGCGTAAACTCGGAGTACCTTATCCTGAAGGTTACGAGCAAATCGCTCAGCAAGATCTTGATAAGCAAGCACAAAAAATTGCTGATTTCTTATCAAACGAGAAAGGAATCCAGGTAGATAAGAACAAAGAAATTATTGCTTTGATAGCTTATCTGCATAAATTAGGACGAGATATTAATAATAAGGAGGAAGCAACTAAATAATTAGAATTATGGGAAAAATGATAGGATACGTTGAAGGTGCAGATGTCTATTTGATTATCGCTCTTCTAATTTTTATAATGGTATTTGTTCTTGCTGCGGTGTACATGTTTTCACTCAATAAAGAACAAGTAACAGAGTTATCTAATTTACCCTTAAAACCATCAAAAATTGAAAATCATGAAGAATAAAATTGCCCTAACACTAATAGCGAGTTTAACTTCCTTTAATCTGTTTGCACAGTCAGGGGAGGCACAAGGCGGCTTATCTGAGCCTTTGTTATGGATCATATATATAATTGTTGGTCTTCTACTTTTGGTAACCTATTTACTGTATAGAGTTACGATTAGCTTGAAAAAGTACGTACGCGGTGAATACGAATCAGAAGAACAAAAAATGTACGATCAACGTACAACCTGGGAGAAGCTATTTCAGCTTAAGCCGGTTGGAACAGATCAAGATACGCGTATCAATGAACCACACGATGGAATTTATGAGTTAGATAACCCTCCTCCACCTTGGTTTATGTTCTTATTCTACGGTACAATCCTTTTTGCTGTTATCTATTTTGTAAGATACAGTGTTACAGATTCTGGAATGACCCAAGAACAAGAATACGCGGCTGAGATTGAAGCAGCAACAGAAAAGAAAACAGAGAATCTTGAAGAAGAAGCATCTTTTGTAGACGAGAATACTGTTGTAGCATTAACCGATGCAGCAGCTATTGATGCCGGAAGAAAGATCTACATTCAAAACTGTAAAGTATGTCACGATAAAGGAGGTAAAGGAAATGTTGGGCCTAACCTTACAGATGAATACTGGAAACACGGTGGTGGAGCTAAGAACATCTTTAAATCGATAAAGTATGGTATAATCGATAAAGGGATGACTGCTTGGCAAGATCAACTAAGTCCGCAGAAAATTCAAGAGGTAACAAGCTATATTATTAGCTTGGAAGGTTCAAACCCAGATGGTGCGAAAGAACCTGAAGGTCAAATTTGGACACCTGAAGAAGAACCTGAAACGGAAGCTGCTGAAGAAGCAACTGAAGTTACAGAAACTGAAGAAGTAGAAGGCTAAATTTGAGCCTACTCAATGAGCGATCATAAAAATACAGAGAACTTTAGGGAGCATTTAGCTAATGTGACCGAGAGCGGTAAAAGGATATGGATATATCCCAAGATAATAAAAGGAGCATTTTATAGGTATAGAACATATTTAAGTTGGTTTCTTTTAGCATTCTTTTTCCTAGCACCTTTTGTTAAAATTGGGGGATATCCACTTTTACTGCTCAATGTTTTCGAAAGAAAGTTTGTAGTTTTCGGACAGCCATTTTGGCCACAAGACTTTCACGTTTTTGTGTTTCTCGCTCTCACCCTTCTGGTTTTCATTATTCTATTCACCGTAATTTTCGGTAGAGTATGGTGTGGATGGGCTTGTCCACAAACCATATTCATGGAAATGGTGTTTAGAAAGGTCGAAAACTGGATTGAAGGTAACGCAAACAAACAACGAAAATTAGATGCTATGCCTTGGAATCGGGAAAAAATCCTGAAGAAAGGAGCAAAGCATAGCATCTTCTTTTTAATATCATTTGTAATCGCTCATACATTCTTAGTGTACCTCATTGGTTATGAAGAATTATGGGCTAAAATTACTGGGCCATTCTCTGAAAACTATGTCACCTTAATTGGCTTGGTTATTTTCACAATTGTCTTTTATCTCGTTTTTGCACGCCTTCGAGAGTTGGTGTGTATTATGATTTGCCCTTACGGTCGCTTACAAGGTGTAATGCTTGATCCCAATAGCATGGTAGTGAATTACGATCATGTTCGGGGGGAGCCACGAGGCAAAATCAGAAAAAATGAAAGTCAAGCAGACAAGGGCGATTGTGTTGACTGCGGTATTTGTGTAGATGTTTGTCCTACAGGAATTGATATCCGAAATGGCACTCAACTCGAATGTGTAAACTGTACAGCATGCATGGATGCGTGTGATTCGGTAATGGACAAGATCAAAAAGCCGAGAGGACTAATTCGTATTGATTCAACCAATAACATCGAGAACAAAGTTGGTTTCAAGTTTACGCCAAGAATTATTGCCTATAGCTTGGTTATGGTATTGCTTCTAGGTGCTTCTGTAGGCATTTTAGCCAATAGAAAAAGTGTAGAAGCAAAGGTGCTTAGAGCAGTTGGAATGACCTATGCTGAAGCTGATGACGGAACAATTACCAACGTATATAACCTTTCGATGGTGAACAAAACTTTCGATGATGTTGAGTTTAAAATTGTGTTGAAAGATGATAATGCTACAATGACTCGTGCCGAGCAAGACTCAGTGCTAGAAGCAAATAGTGAAGAGAAAAAAGTCTTTATCATTGAGATGCAAGCGAAAGATATTTCGCAAAACGAGCATAAAATGCACCTCGACCTGTTTGTAGATGGTGAGCTTCTACGTAGTTTTGAAACTACATTCTTAGCTCCAGTACGAAAATGAAATTTGATTGGTCCAAAATATTGATAGTCACAATGGTGTGCTTCATTCTATTAATAGTAGGAATGGGCATTAAAATGGCTACATCTTCTCAAGAGTTGTATGAAGAAGACTATTATGAATTAGGTGAAGAACACGCCTCTCGAATGAACATGGAAGTTCAAGCGAAATATGTGAGCTACGAGTTGATTAGAAATCATAATCAGTTTTTATTTCAGTTTGATTCAATCGGTCTGATTTCAAGTTTTAAGCTGGTACATCTGGCAGATAAAAGTCAGGATCGAGATCTTATTTTCACCGATACAAGTCCTAGTTCAAATGTTAAAATAGCACTTGGAGAATTGGAAGAAGGAAATTGGATTATGGAAGTGCAAGGTGAGGTAAACGGAAAACCATTCTTTAAAAAGCAACAATTAGCATTATGATGTGGTCAGCCTTCATACTTGGTCTATTAGGAAGCTTGCATTGCGCTGCGATGTGTGGTCCATTTATGTTAGGATTAGGGGCACGACAATATTCACTGTTTTCATTGCTGGTTCACCATCTTGGTAGATGGATTGGATACATAGCCTTGGCCATATTCTTCTATTTTTTAGTATCTCCGCTTCAAGTTTTTGAAATGCAACAATATGTCGGCTTAGCCAGTGGAGTATTGCTGATTCTCTATGCCTTAAAAGGTTACATCAAACCGGTTAATCGCCTAATTGAAAAGATAACTAAAGTGGTTTCAAACAGAATGCTAAAAACCAATCCTGGCAGAACGGGAAGTTTATTTTTAGGGGTACTGAACGGCCTTTTACCATGTGGCTTATCCTTTGGTGCTGCAATTCTTTCAGTCAATGCAGGAAGTGCACTCAATGTGTCACTGTACATGATTCTTTTTGGTTTGGGAACCTTACCTATTTTGTTGGCCATATCGTACTTGCCGCAATTTGGTAAAGCAGGCATAATGCAAAAGCTTAACAAGCATACACCCAAACTTCTACTTTTTGTAGGGTTGATGCTAGTAGTAAGATCAGCAGGCTTAGGTATTCCTTATATCAGCCCAGATTTCAATGCAGAAAAAGAGCAGATGGAATGCTGCGAACCTGCCTAATTATTCATTTTCCCAATAATTGTGTAATTCACTTTGGGCTTGTCTGATCCATGAATCATTTTGAATTAGCGAATCAGAGTTGATCCAGACAACTTTACCGTGCACGGCATCGGTTAAGGTAATTTCTGGGATACTACCTCCAATGTAATCACCAGTATTTTCACCTGCCTTGGTAACAATTGTGCTTAACCAGAATAACCGTGATTTTCCTTCCACATTTCGAATAAATGGTCTGCTTTCAGCTGGGTAGTTTTTAGTCCAGTCGTAGTTCTTTTTACTTTCAATAATCTTAGCAGAAATTGCACTGCTTCCGATGTAAGACAAGTTCGATTTTCGGTGGTCTATAAAATATACTTTGCTGTCATCATCTCCAGGAATAAAGAGACTTAAACTCAATCCTTTCTTGTTTTCTTGATAGGGTTCTAGTCCAAAGAAGTTATACAGCTTCTCATCATTTTTAATATTAAAAAATGCTGTAAATGGTTGAGGATCAACGTCATTAGGCAGCGATGGAATACGTATATCACCTTCGTGATACATAGGTAAAGGAGCAAAAAAACCATTTGTAAAGCGGAAGCTCTCCGCTGTGAACTTGGCCACTTTTTCAGGGATCAAATTTTGCCCATGCAGGCCATCTATGTTATGAATTTCAGTAGGAGTATAGTATTGACCTTCACCAAATAGAATACGCATCATAAAGTTGTCTTCTGATGTCGTTTCATCGATTACCATCACCCCGCCAAACACAGGACGAGGAAATAGAACTCCCTTCCATCGAATAAGTGGAACAACTTGCAACCATCCTTTGTCTTGGCTGGGCACATAAATAGGAGATCCAATCTCATAATTAAAGTACTGCAGAAGGTTAAATTTCTTTACCACTGCATACTTAGTTTTCTTGCTGAAAAGTAAGAGTTCTCCAACATCAAAATTGACTTCTTCTCGATATTTTTTTGAAAACACCGGAGCGGGCAAATCAGCTGGAATATGAATGACCTCATACATGTTTTTGGTCATCTGTTGTACTTTGTATTCCTGAGAAGGTCCAACCGCGCAGGTGAAATAATATTCATTGTCGCTACCTCTCACAAATCGAGGCAAAGTAGCATCTTCTGTTTCCGAAAGACCTTCCTGATTGATTAATGTTCGAACAGAGTTAATGGGCTGAATGCGCTCAAAAGCTGTCTCGGGAAATTCATCTAGCTCGACCTTATTAATTTGAGAGTAATGAAAGTACAAGCTAACATAACGATATACTCCAGCACCATAAAAATAGCTGCCAGTTGCTACCAACAGCATGAGAACCGTTGTTATGATTTTACCTCTAGTTTCTCGCCTTTCCCATGTTTTAACAAACCAATAAAAGATCAAAAGAATGACTAAAACAAGCAAGTAATATTTTCTTAGGAATAGAAAGCCTGGTTGAAAACTGCCCCTGCTTACAAACACCATATAAACTAAAACCAAGGATATAATGATGCTAAGTATTGGTCTATTCTTAAATGCACGTTTTATAAATCCCCCAAGTCGTTTGCGGAGGTTATGAAGGACCCAATAAATCCTGCTTCTTGACTCTTCTGCTTGTTCCATAGTTTACTTATCTAAAAAGTCTTTAACTCCTTTTCTCCAATCATCATCTTTTTTGGGCTCATTTTCGTCCTTAGGCTTAATTTCAATGACCTCTTTTTCAGGTTGGTCTTGAAGTATATCTTGCTCCAACGCATCCAGCTTTTTTTAATGTTTTGTTTGCTTCATTTAAACCTTTAGGTACAGTTCTGCTCATGAATGGACCAACATAAAACCCAATCAGTACAGCTACCAGCATAATTAAGGAAGAAATTATCGCCAGAATTGGATTGATGTCACCAAATGACCATGTCACGTAACTAAACAGAATGGTAATAATCACTGCCGGAATCAATTTCTTAGAGAAGGGCTGATTAACAATAAAGCTATCCTCTGAATCTTCAGCCAAAGGTGTTTTGTGACTTAGGTCATACCACCTACGATGCCATTTTTTACCTTTCTTGTTATCCCAGATGAAGAAAACAATACCAAGTGCAAATCCAATTAAGAGTGAAATTAAAATATCCATGATTAGTTCATTAAGTCGTTATAAATTTCTTTGTGTCGAAGTATATTTTCAATGATCCAAACCTGTACTTGTTTCGGCCATGAAGTATATGCGGTGTAGAAAGAAGGTTTGTCGAACAAGTACGTAAGCATTGGTGAATGTGCATTGATGTTACACAACAAGTGCCAAATTACCCGCTTTCTTGGGTTGATAAACTAGGGTGAGGATGCAACAAATAAGGTTGCAATGTTTCGCTTGTTATGTATCGGTCCAATTGCTCTTGCTTTTGCAACGCACTTAGCAAGCGTTCCAATTCGAAGTAAACATCAGACAGTAGTTCTTCTTGTAACATTCTGTTAACCAAACCCTTCTTTTGTACTGTATTTAAGTCTTTAAATTCAACCTTTTCGTTATGTTCAACAGCCGCCTTAACGAGAAAGAAATCTTTCATGATTTCAATCAAGCTAGGGTGATCTGTAAACAAGTCAATATCGTTGGAAATCAACGATTTATTGTATAAATAACTTAAAAGTCCAGGGTCGTCTATGTTAAATTCAATGTGCGAATTATCCAATTGACCTGAAACTTTTGAGCTGTTATCTTTAAAGATTAAAAGTGGTTTCTCATTTCCCTTTCCTTTGAGAATGTATAACCCGTTAAATCCTAGGGTATAATAATTTTCTACCGCACTAAACGGAACCTTTGGGATTTCAAATTTTCGGAACCTAAGATCCCCATATTTTTGACTGCTTTCTATAATCTTCAATCTCAATTCATCGTTTGACCAAGCTTGAGGCACATCATGAAACTCTCTAATCAATGCTCTTTGTTCTCTTGCCGCAGTCATGATTCGATCTACCGAATAGAAATTGACATTGATATAATCTACCATTAACAAATCTTGAGGTGAACGGTAGGCTGAGATTTCTTGATCCAATTCGAACCACAATCCACAAGTGGCTGTGATATCTTCAATCTGTTGACTATATGTTTTAAAAATGTATTTATGAATTTCTCGGTCGAAGCTATGAAACGGCATGTAGATTGGAGCGTTTTGCTGCTTAGGTGAAATTATGACCCCAAATGGATTGGCTAAGCCATGTGACAAATAGAATCGATTTTTTTGCTCTTCAGCTATTTCTGGGCTCCATCCCCAGCCATCAATATGAAACTTTTTAAGCTTCGTTTTTTGTAAACCAATATCCTCCAAGCATTCATTGTATCGTTTAACCATAGGAGGACTATCAACCGAATACAGGTTGTTACCAAAAAGTCCGTTTTGTACAAGCTTAATCATGTATCTCTCCGCTTCTTAACTTTTTACTTGCTTGTTCTTGAATATACATCTGTTTCGCACGCTCTTTGATGTCTCTATTTATGCCAGTTTCATTAATTCGTATGGCATTTTCGATGTAGTTCAATGCTTCAAATACGCGAACTTGACTAAACGATGCTCCTTTCATGTTTTCCTTCATCAGTTCTTTAAGAATGACCAACTTGTCGTCATAATTTTTGTTAAAGAAATCATCGTGATTCTCCCACCACACTTCTGGCAAATCAAAATCGATCAATCGAGCATCAACAGCCTTCTGAATGTTTCGAAGGTCACGAGAAGAGAAAAATGGATATTGCTTTAAAATCTCACTGTAAAAAACACCAAAAAATTCATGCGAATTGATATCTACATCATCTAAGCAATCCTTGTAAATGTCTTTTACCTTATCATTGGTGAATTTGTACTTGTCGCTGAGTAAATCGTTAATTGAATTAACAGATTTTTGAGCTTCCATGTAGGTATAACTCGAAGGATCGGTATTGTCAATGAAATTCTGATCGAGTTGAGCATATTTATTCCACCAGAGGTAGTCTTGGTCAATAAAGTCGTACTTATCTGATGCACCTTCCATCGAGATTCTCATTTGGATTCTGGAGAGTACAGCTTTATCAATTTGGTCTGGGATGTTAGTGAACAAGCTGATTAATCGGTTTCCATTGTTTACTGCGTAAGCCCCTTCTGTATTCCTTAAAAACACTCCGATAAATTCCCTAACACCAGCCGAAACTCCTTGTCTGGTTCTTTCTTCAAGATTGTTTTCGGCGTCGTCGATAGGTGCAAATACAATTTTGTTGGTGTCCTGCATGGGTTTAAACCATTCCATGGCTCTTTCTGCAGTTCCACCTTGAAAAGTAGAAACAATATTTTCAGGAAGAGGCCAAAATAAAAAGTTGTGACCAAGCTGATCGCATCGTTCCTGCAGTAAGGTTGCTGTTGCCGCGATAAGCATACTTTTTCCTGTACCTGGCTTACCATCTGCCATAGTGATTGAAGGAAGTCCTCCCAATTCATTCATCGGATTTTTCTTCGCCTCAAAGTCAAAGCACATTAATCGATCCGCATAGCGCTTAAACATGTGCTTAGCTTGTTTGTTCGATACAATTTGCTCCATTCTGATTGGATTGAATTGCATTCCTTTAACACTTGCTAAAGAGGCTTGTTCAAACCCTTGAATTACAAACTCAGAATTCTCAAGTTTGTAGTGATTATCAGAAAATACGGTCGTGTATTTTAACGCATTCTTACGAAGCTGAATCTCTTCCATTAACCGCTCGAAATAGAGCAAGGTCATTTTTATGAAGTGTAGATCAGTTTTTACAATTCCTGACTTTTCAAGGTATGCCGCATAGTAATACAAAGCACACTTGATGGCCTTTGTTGGTCGTGTTAAACTTACTTGAGGAATTCCCCCGAAGTCGATTTGAATAGACGACACTTCATCTGCCAGATAGTCCTGCAATGTAAATTTGATATAAGAGGCAGCACTATACAGTAAAATAGCCGACTGTGTTTGACTCTTATCATGAAATTCAGGCAATTCAGATTGGTGGAGCGAACCACTTACATTCTTTTGATGCAGCAATTCTAATCCGCTGGTATCAGAATAGAGCGAGGCAACATATTTACCAATACAAAACCCCGTTCGAATGGCATTAAGTACGTGGTTCGATTGGTTTGAAAGGATTACCCGGTCATTGCTAATGCGAATTGCGGCTTTCATAATCGAAATCTCATCTTCTTTCTGAATATCGAGAGCCTTTGTTACATCACTTAAAAAATTCAAATCAATACTTTGATTCGAGTTTTTATGATCGGGTTTCCAGCTTACCGTTTTGAGGTATCCCGTTACTTCATCCTTATATTCTAATAAGTCTTCTTCTTTTATTTTGAGTAATGATGATTCTTGTTTTTCCAT
Source organism: Bacteroidia bacterium (assembly GCA_965216465.1). Classification (GTDB taxonomy): domain Bacteria; phylum Bacteroidota; class Bacteroidia; order NS11-12g; family UBA9320; genus UBA9320. The sequence goes on along the minus strand of CBDCFW010000006.1, from coordinate 595,186 downwards.
ATCAATTATATACGTAGGCAGGAACAGTAAGTTCTTTTAATGCCTCTGGCTGAGTATCGTTAATGTATTGCAGTACGCGATGCGAGGTAATCATATATTTGTCGAGTTGAGATATCATTTTTTCCATGCAGTCTTTATTTGACTCGTCAACATGAAATACTTGTCTCAATTCACCCTTCGATAGAAATGAGGAAGTTCGCTTTTGACCTACCGAGAAAACAATTTCGGTTTGATAGGTTAAAATGAAATCTTCTTCCGAAAAATGATTTCGAAGCATAAGCGTAAAGGGATGTTTGTCTTGGCTATACTTCCCATAAATTGGACCCAACTCAATTCGTTTAAGCACTTTTGGGTAGATATTCTCGTATGAATTATCAATATCTGATGCAACCACTTTTAGCGGTGCGCTGTTGTGTGTACATCGTTTTATGACCTCGATAAAGTCATGGTCTCGCTTGATGTCGCCACCGCTATGCTTGGTGTTGGTTGGATTGTCAAACACCATTGTGTATACATAAGGTTTGTTGGTAACACTGTCAAAAGAAGCCCAAGAATAAAAGTAGGTTCTTGTTTCTTCTTTATCATCGTGCTGTTTGATTAACTCAATTTTACCAGGAGTAAACTCAAAAAACAGTTTATGTATTTCTAAACTCGAATAATAGTTGCGTTTACTCAGCTGCTGAAGCAGTCGATTCGGATCTTTATGATTTCGAATTAGTGCATCTAAAATATTCTGCTTTAATGTGTCCTTGTTCGGAAGTGACTTCAGCTGAGCCTCACGTTTGTGCAAGTCATCTTGTAACCGTTTAAATTCTAAGAAATTAGGAAAACTACTTTCCGTTAAATCAACCAACATCGATTGATTCTCGTCGAAGTTATACTTCAACCGAAAGGCTTCAATGGTATGCAAGAATTTTTGAGCAAACTTCTTAAGCATAACCACCTCTAAAGGATTATGACTTGGAATTCTGTTAAATGAGCTTAAGAGAATATCTAAGGCATTTTTTACATATCCGAAATAGGCAGTATAGGCATTTTCTCCGTCCAAGACACTTCGGTCTAAGGACGTAAAATGATTATTTATGTCAATTGGTTTCACCTATATGCTCTGCGTTAATCCATTAAATTATCTACAGAGTTGTCATTTCCTTTTGACTCTTCAGTTGGCGTATCTGCCTTGCCTTCGTAGCTTGAAGAGAATGTTTCAGTTACATTAATTCCAAATTTTTTGCTGTGTTCCTCCATTAGCTTTGCATCCTCTTCCTTATATTTTGCGGTAGCTTCAGCCATGGCAACAAGAACCTTATGCAATTCAGTCATTCTTTGAGGATGTTTCTTCACACGCTCAATTCTATCTTTTTCAGAACCAACAAGAACTTTAGCCGCAATTTCAGTAATCTTCTGATCGGTTTTAACCCCTGCTTCTTCATACATTGAAGCGGCTTCTTGTGCAGTTGCTGATTGGATAAGCTGTAAGCCTGATTCGTAAGTTGTAACCCTTTCTTCGGTGTCACTCTTCAGTTGTCCAATTAATTGTTTCAGGTTATTCTTAGTTGTAGTTTGTGCTTCTAAGTGAACCACAATTTGATCAACGAATCTTTCTTTAGACTGGAAAATACCCAAAGCAATATTGAATTTACCTTTAAGGTTCGCACGCATCTCTTTAAGATCTGCAATCTTCTTTTCTTGCTCGGTGTACTCAGGGCTGTTATTGGCTAACTCTGTTAACTCGGCTTCAGCACTTTTGAGTTTAACTTCAACATCATCCAGGTCTGTTTTACGCTCTTCCATTATTCGAGCTGCTTTCTCTTTGGTATCGAATGCAAGCTCTTTACGATTTTTCAACGCACCGATTTGGCCATCAACATCAACAATCATGTTTTCTACGATGCCAACCATGCCTTGAACTTGGCTAATGATTCGATTTAAACTTTCACCAATATCCGCATTTTTTAAACGCTCACGATATCTTCTTTGGGCCTCTGCTTCAGCAGCTTTTAACAACTCAATTTTTTTAGTAAGATCGGTTTTTGTGGCTTTTACCTTGCGGTTCTTGTACCCAAACAGGATATTCCATGCATTTGACATCGACTCTGCATCGCTAGCTTCTTTTTCAGCAACTTCACGAGCTTTAGTCGCCTTATCAATAAGTTTTAATTCTGAATCATTCAACTCTTGTAAGTTGGCAAATTCACCCCCACAACTATCGAGCATCGATCTCAGGTGGAGCATCAATTCTTGAAGATCAGCTTCAGTAGCATTTACATCTCCATTTAATGTTTCAAAATTGGCATTGATAATGCCCGAAACGATATCTTCAGTTGAGCGATTTTCTTCAACTGCTTTTTCTATTTCTTGTTCAATTTTGTCCAGCTTAGACGAGATATCTGTGCTGGTCTTTTTTTCAATTTTTGCTTTTAGAGCTTCTACTTTTTCTTGGTCCCCTAGTTGGTCAAGTAAATCAAAGGAATCTGACATAGTTTGTTTTAAAATATTAGTTGCCCAAATTTAATCAAACCCTTGAAAATTCACGTGATGCAAACGAGAAAAGTGAATTTATAATCGTTATAACTGAAATGACCAGATACAAAAAGGTCCTCCCATCCCCAAAGCTTTGGGGGGGCTTCAATATTTTAGTTGAGAATTAATTCCAGTCTTCAATGATTTGAAGAGCCTCATAGATGTAAGGATCTTTTTGTACTCCTTTAATCCATTCTTCATTTCTTTTTTTACGAGATTCTTCTTTGTTGATCTCTTCTTCATCACTAGGAACATTAACCACAGTGAAATCAGGAATAGGTTCTTTTCCTATGGCCTTATATTTTTCTCCTTCTTCCTTTTCTTTTGCTTCATTAGACTTATACTCTTCGAAGTTAAGTGAGTAAGAAGTTGATTCTCTTTGAGCTTCCCAACGTTGAGCATTTTCTTCTATGAGCTTGAATGTTTCATTTGCAGAAACTCTTGCCTTACTCTTTTTAATTACTCTGTTTGGTACGCTATAGCCTCTACTATCGTAGCTTGAGCTTGAGATTTGATCCCACTCCATGGGGTAATCGTGCTCTTTTTCACCTGTTTCCAAGTACATGTAGTTGTCAGGCAACAGAACATCTGAGCTTACACCTTTAAGTTGGGTGGCATCGCCATTAATTCTATAGAACTTTTGGATAGTTAATTTTACACTTCCTAAATCTGGGATGTTTTTACTTCTCAGCGTCTGATTAAGAGGTAAAAAGCGTTGAACGGTGCCTTTACCATGTGTAGAAGACGATCCAATGATTACTGCTCGATTATAGTCTTGCATTGCAGCAGCCATAATCTCAGAAGCAGAAGCACTAAATTCATTAACCATGATTACCAGTGCTCCTTCCCATTCAGCTCCAGATCTACGATCTTCGAGCACATGAGCTTTTCTACCTTTTTCTTTTACTTGTACAATTGGTCCTTCGTCGATAAACAATCCGGCCATTTTCACTACATCATCGAGTGAACCGCCCCCATTGTTTCTTAAGTCTAGAATAATGCCTTGTACTCCAGCAGCTTTTAGTTTTTCAACCTCTGCTTTAACATCTTTCCAACTAAATCTTCCTGCAGGATTTCTAAAGTCTGCATAGAAGCTAGGAAGGAAGATATATCCAGACTTTAAATTATCTACATCGTTGATAATCAACGATTTTGCGTAGGTTTCTTCAAGTACAACAATGTCTCTGGTAATAGTGACATCTTGTTCTGCCCCGTCAGGCTTACGTACGGTTAGTGTAACCTTAGTTCCTTTTTTCCCTCGAATCAATTTAACGGCATCATCAATTCGCCAATCTACTATATCAACAGGATCTTCGTCTTCTTGTGCAACAGCCAATATTAAATCATTGGCTTTAAGATCTCCTTGCAATGATGAAGGTCCACCAGGAATAATTCGTGTAATTCTAATATAGCCATCTTTATCTTGAAGTTGAGCTCCAATTCCTTCCAGCCTTCCTGACATTTGAATATCGAAATTATCTTTATCTGCAGGAGGGAAGTAGTTCGTATGTGGATCGTAAACAGTGGTTAAACTGTTGATGTACACGGCAAGTCTATCTTTACGCTCCAAACGATTTAGACGCTTGTACCAATCTACATGAGTTTTAAGCACTCCTTTACGTGCCTTGCGTTCAAGTGAATCGAATGATTGAGCTACAAAACCAGAGTCGTTATTTTCAACTGCTTTTTCTTGTGCGAGGATGTCAGAATGCAAACGAGTTAGCACATTGTATTTCAAATATTTGTGCCATCTATTGAACAATTCGTCTTCTGAAGCAGCGTAGGGCATACTATCGTTGAAATCAACCGATTCATTTTGTGTAAAATCAAATGGCTGAGCTAAAATTTCATTGAAGAATTTTTCAGTTTGTGCAGTTCTTTGATTGATGATGTTTAACGAAAGATCAAAAAACTCATAGGTGCCATTTCGCGTTTGTTCATCGAGAAGGTACTTGTGTTTGGTCATCTCCTCAATATCTGATTTCAAAAACAATCGTTTATTAGGGTCAACGTTATCGAGATATAAGTCGAAACCTTTTTCAGAGAAATTGTCATCTATTTTTACGGGATCGTAGTGTGCATTTTGAAGGCTAACATTAACCGCCCGGAGTAAAATATCTTCGCCTTCGTCTTGAGCCTTGAGGTAAAATCCAAAAGCAATAAAAACGAAAGGTAATAGTATAAATAGTTTGTTTCTGAACATCATCATATATATAAAGGTTCAAATTACGAAAAATTGTGTTGAGCCTACATAAATAACCATAAAAAATGGGCTAAAAACGACAAACGTCAATAGCCCATTCATATTTAGTTAAAAAATCTCTTAGTACATTTCAAATTCCGAGAAGAAGAAAGATGCTTCTCCTTTAGCGTTCTCATCGCTGTCAGAACCGTGAACCGCATTTGCTTCAATTGACTCAGCGTACTTGTTTCTGATTGTTCCTTCAGCTGCTTCAGCTGGGTTTGTAGCTCCAATTAAAGTTCTGTAATCAGCAACTGCATTATCTTTTCCAAGAACAGCTGCAACGATTGGTCCAGATGTCATGTATTCAACAAGGTCATTGAAAAATGGTCTTTCTCTGTGGATACCATAAAACGCTTCAGCCTTATCTTTTGAAAGGTGAAGATACTTCATCGCTTTGATAGAAAAACCTCCTTCAATAATATCGTTGATGATTTTTCCTGTGTAGCCTTTTGACACTGCATCCGGCTTAATCATTGTAAATGTGATGTTTGACATTGTTTTTTCGAATTAAGGCGGCAAAAATAGAATTATCTCTTTCTTTTTACGAGTTTTGCTTCAAATTTTATAGGTGCAAAATACGATAAACCATAACTTAGAAGACTTAAGAAAACATTCAGGCAACATAGTTATAACTACTCATCATAAACCCGATGGTGATGCCATGGGTTCGAGTTTAGGCTTGATGAACTATTTGCGAGCTGCAGGCATCGAATCGAAGGTAATAACTCCTACAGATTATGCAGATTTTTTGTGGTGGCTACCAGGCAACAACGAGGTGCTCATCTACCATGGAAACGAAGATGAAGCAAATCAATTAATTGCTGAGGCGGGGGTTGTTTATTGCCTCGACTTTAATGCGCTCAGCCGAATTAATGAGATGGGTGAGAAAATTGCAGAGTGCCAAGCAAATGTTGTATTAATTGATCACCATCGAGATCCTCAAGATTTTGATAACGAACGAATGGTAGACATTGGTGCGAGTTCAACTTGTGAGCTAATTTATCGATACATAACTACTCATTTAAACAAAGAATTGCTAACCAAGGAAGCTGGTGAATGCATTTATACAGGTTTGATTACCGATACCGGTTCATTTCGTTATGGGAGCACCACCAGTGAAACCATAAGAACTGCTGCAGATCTGATGGATTTGGGAGTTCAACCATCGCACATCTATGAAAGCTTGTTTGATCAAAATCGATTAGAAAGATTGCAATTGCTTGGATATTTCTTGGGTAATAAAATTGAAGTTATTGAAGATGGTAAAGTGGCACTTGCACACATGACTTTAGAAGAATTGGAAAGGTTTCATGTAAAAACTGGTGACACAGAAGGATTCGTTAATTACGGCCTTGGTATAAAAGGAGTACAAATGAGTGCTTTGATAATTGATAGAGGACCACTGGTGAAAATGAGTTTTAGAAGTAGAGACGTGTTTCCATGCAATGAGTTTTCTGCTGAATATTTTAATGGTGGAGGGCACAAGAATGCAGCTGGAGGAGCTAGCACTGAAAGTCTTGATAAGACTCTTGATAAATTTAGAAATGCAATCAAATCCTACGATAGATATTTAAAATGAAAAAACTACTGTTTATACTTTGTTGTGCATTGACCATTGCTTCGTGTAAAGAGCAAGGTGATCAGAAGCTAGGAGAAATATCATACAACCGAGGCGGCGATACCTGCAATTATGTGAACAAGAAATATTGGTTGATTGATATTACCTCAACAGATGCCAATGACTCTGTTTATCTCAACACCAACGACTTAAATCGTAAGGTAGAATTAAGTAAAAGCTTAATAGATACTGCATCCAATGTTTTTAAACTTATTAGCCAAACGTGTATCGAAGATTTTGTTGAACTTAAACTTTCAGCGAATGAATTTTATACCTCATTAGGAGGAGTGGTGCCATTGACATTGGAAAAAGAAGAATTAATAACCGTCAAAATTTGGGTTAGAGATGTATTGAATCCCTTCGAATATTTAGCACATAAGCGAGCGTATGAAGATGGAGCTATTAAAAGGTTTATTGAGCAAAACAGATGGAATGGTAGCTTAGACTCTACAACTGGAATCTATTATGAGTATCTAAACGATTTTAAGGATACAGAAACAGATTATCAGAAAGCTGAAATAGAATACTCTATTACTTCTATCAATAGAGATTTAATAGCGTTTAGCAAAGAGGGGGACCCCTTAATATTTGATGTTGATGACCAATCAATTCTACCGGGTATTCGATTTTTAGTCAGTCAGTTAACTGAAGGGGAGAGCATAAGAGCCGTTGTACCTTCAAGCCAAGCCTTTGGTCCTGAAGGCAATAGTAAAGTTGCTGGATATACACCTATTCTTGTCGAACTAAAAATGCTAAAAATTATTGAATGAGCAGATTTAAAGGCATCAACGAAATATGGGTTAATCTATTAGCCATATTCACTCCTAAACAACGCCGCCGCTATTATACTATGGTGCTTTGGGGAGTATTTAATGCCCTGTTTGAGATTGTCGGAATTTCAGTTTTACTTCATACGGTACTTTCTATTCTGCGACCAAACTTCATTCAACACAACATATTTACAGCCTACCTTTCCAATCTTTTTGGAGTAGAAAGCCAGATTCAATTTGTGGCTATTATAACAGGTTTACTCTTTTTAGTATATGTATTCAAGAACATAATCATCGTTCAAATTAATAAGGCTCAAGTAAAGTTTGCTTATGAAACCACCGATAAAATTTCGGCGAAACGATACCATGAGATTGCTCATAATGACTTGTTGTATTTTAAAAAGAGAAAGTCTTCGGAGATCATAAATGAGCTGTTTGGAGCTGCACTATTTTTACCGGAGATGGTTATCATCCCGAGCATTCTTTTGCTTTCAGAACTGGCAATCGTAGTGCTTATGCTAGGGGCAATTTTGATTTACAAACCGTTCTTATTTCTCTTTACCTTCATTACTATTTTACCAACAGCGGGGATATTGATTTATTTTAATAAAAGTAGATTAGGTAAGAAGGGCAAAAAGGTGCACTTAATCAATCCGGTTATTTATGAAAACATCAGTCAACTTACCAATGGAATAGCTAATATCAAGCTATGGAATGGCACTCAATATTTCATTAACGAGTACGATAAGAATAAGAAAGAGTCATTTAACTTGAAGCAGTCTATTTATGTTAGCTCGCAGTTTATACCGATGAGAATCTATGAGGTGGTGGCGATTTCTGGTATTTTATGCGTAGTGCTTTTTGCATTGATTTATAATAAAGGAAACGACAACCTAATCACGTATATTTCAATATATGCTGGTGTGGCATTTCGACTTCTTCCAAGTGTAAATCGAATTTTAGGGTCATCAAACAACTTAGCAACCAACTCTTATGCTCTCGATTACTTTACACCAAGCGACAATAGCTCTTATGATTCGAGCAGTGAGTCAATAACCAACATTCCATTTAAGGAGAAAATAAGCTTAAGAAATGTGAGCTTTTCGTACCATGAAGAAGAACCCATTCTGAACGAGGTCAGCGTAGATATTAATAAAGGAGATTTTATCGGTATTGTTGGCCCGAGTGGTTCTGGAAAGTCAACCTTAGTCAATGTTATTGCTTCGCTGATTAAACCAGACAAAGGAGAGATTAAGATTGACGGTCAGCTTATTGACGAGAATATTGAGGGCTATAGATATTTGTTTTCGTATGTTAAGCAAGATGTTTTTATGCTTAATCGGTCAATATTAGAAAATGTTGCCTTTTTACAAGACCCAAATAAAATCGATCACGAAAAAATTAAAGAGTGTTTGAAACAAGTAAATCTTTGGGATTGGGTTGATGGCTTAGAATCAGGATTGGATACTTCGGTTGGTGAATTGGGCAACCAAATATCGGGCGGACAACGTCAGCGAATTGCCTTAGCTCGGGCATTGTATAAAGATGCAGAGCTGTTTATTTTCGATGAGGCAACAAACAATTTGGACACTAAATCAGTTCAACAAACACTGGAAGCCATCAATAAGCTAAAAGAAGCAGGTAAAACTGCAGTTTTTATTACCCATAAAAATGACGAGCTCAAGATGTGCAATAAAGTATATGCATTAGCAAATGAAAAACTGGTGGAAACGGAAAAGATTTAAATTCTCCTTTATAATTATTGGATTATGGATGTTGGTAGGAAGTTGCTTCCAATTTAGGCAATCTGACAAAAAGCAACTCGAAGAACTCAAAGAAATTAGCTTACAATATCCGGTTGAATTGGGTCTTAAGAATGGTGGCGAACGACAACTTCATTATACCTTGGTGGGTCACGATACAACTAAGCCACTTGCAGTGTTTATTCATGGATCTCCAGGCTCTTCAAGTAACTTTTTACAGTTTGCAAAGGACTCGTTGCTTCTTTCGCGTTACAATGTTTTGTTAATTGATCGTCCAGGGTTCGGCTACTCAGATTTTGGAAATTCTGAACCCAGTATGGAAAAACAGGCCGATCTCATGAATGCAGTTGTGCGTCAATTCAACTTTAAGCAAATAGTATTGGTTGGACATTCATTAGGTGGTCCGTTAATCTGTAGAATGGTAATGAATGATTCTACGATTGCTCAATCGCTACTTATTGTCGCGGGCTCTGTTTCTCCTGAGTTGGAGCCGCAAGAAAAATGGAGAAAGTTCTTGAATCGCAGACCGATAAGATGGCTCATGCCAAGAAGCTTTGTTGTTAGTAATCAGGAGATTATGCCGGCTAAAGAAGAGCTTGACAAGATGACTCCTCTTTGGTCAGGAATAACTCAAGATGTTAAAATCATTCAAGGAATGAAAGACAATTTGGTTCCGGCTGGAAACGAAGATTATGCTGAAAAAATGCTAGTAAATGCAAAGAGTGTAGAAGTATTCAGGTATCCAGAAGAAGACCACTTTATTCCATTTTCAAAACCTGAATTAATGATAGAAGCTCTACTTCGATTTGAGTTTTAGACTTAGGTTTTTCTTTGAAACATCTACGACAAATCTTTTAGACAGAAATTTTCGACCCAGCAGAATCGGGTATTTCATATTGTGTCTTCGACTTAAATTAAAGGCAGCTTCGTGTATTTCTCCAAATAACTCAATTTCTAACATGATTTGATAACGGTACTGGCTATGTCCTGATGAGCTTTTTACCTTTTTTTGGACAAACTGGGTGGTTTGTAGTTCGACTCCTGAAAATTGCTTGTATTCTTTTCCGAGAAGTGTAAAGAAAAGGGTAGGTACCCCGTGAATCTTAACCAATCTAAATTTAGAACAATCGATGGAACAATTGTATGCCCCTGTATCTATTTTACATGGAACATTAATGAGCTTGGCACTAGGAATATCTAGCTGGTCACTAAGTCCTATTGTTTGTTTTTTCGCTAGAGTCTTTTTTGCCATTACCAACGAATTAGTGCACTCGCCCATGTAAAACCGCTTCCAAAGGCAGCTAAACACACCAAATCACCCTCTTTGATTCTACCTTCTTGCTTGGCTTCTGCTAAAGCTATAGGTATAGAGGCTGCTGTGGTATTACCGTAGCGTTGAATGTTGTTATACACCTGATCATTGGTTAGCTTCATCGACCGCTGAATAAATTGAGCGATTCGCAAATTGGCCTGATGTGGAACGAGCAGGTCAATATCTTCAGCTTTATAGCCATTAAGTTCAAGAGCTTCGTTAATTACCTGAGGGAATCGGGTAACTGCATGTTTAAAAACAAAATTACCATTCATATAAGGATAGTAACTGGTGTCTTCATCATCCGCTTTTTTAATAATTTCGGGAACCCAGCGGGCCGTGCTCGGACCAAGCAAAGCTAATTCCTCAGCATGCTGTCCGTCTGAGTGTAGATGAGTCGAAAGTACGCCTCTATTTTCATCAGAAGTGGCTGACACTACTGCAGCACCAGCTCCATCACCAAAAATTACAGTCACACCTCTACCTCGAGTTGTTTTGTCTAAACCGCCGCTATGAAATTCTGAACCGATGACTAAGATGTTCTTATACATTCCAGACTTGATGTATTGGTCAGCAACTGAAAGGCCGTACACAAAACCACTGCATTGGTTTCTGACATCTAATGCTCCGACAGTGTCGAGACCTAACTCTTTTTGTACTGAAACACCAGGCCCAGGGAAATAATAATCAGGGCTCAGTGTGGCAAAAATGATAAAGTCGATGTCGGTCTTATCGATTTGAGCGTCGTTAATTGCGTTGATTGCAGCTTTAACCCCCATTGAAGTAGTTGAATCACTATTGTCTTTGATCCAACGTCTTTCTTTAATGCCTGTTCTTTCTTGAATCCACGCATCATTGGTATCCATCATTTTAGATAGATCATTGTTAGTCACCACGTGATCTGGCACATAAAATCCTAAGCCTTTGATAATTGCCTTATTCATATCGTGCAATTTACAGGAAAAAAATGGGGAAGAGGAAAATTAGTTAAGGTTGTCGGTCAAACTTATTTCAGTTTTCGTTTAACCTCAACTTCTCTAAATCCTTCAATCAAATCACCAATTTGAATATCGTTGTAGTTTTTAATCTGCATACCACATTCGTAACCTTTGTTCACTTCTTTAACGTCGTCTTTGAAACGTTTAAGAGACTCAAGTTCTCCAGTATATACAACTACACCTTCACGAATTAAGCGTACCTTGTTATCGCGGTACATCTTACCTTCAATCTGCATACAACCAGCGATTGTACCCACTTTAGTGATTTTAAATGTTTCTCTAATTTCAGCAGTACCCGTGATTTGTTCTTCAAGATCAGGATCAAGAAGTCCTTCCATTGCCGATTTAATTTCTTCAATGGCTTGATAGATTACACTGTACAAGCGAATTTCGATTTCTTCAGATTCTGCCAATTTCTTAGCACTTGGCATCGGTCTAACTTGGAAACCAATTACAATGGCATCTGATGCTGTTGCCAGTAGGATGTCATTATCTGTAATTGGACCAACAGATTTATGAATTACATTGATTTGAATTTCTTCGGTAGAAAGTTTAATCAATGAATCTGAAAGCGCTTCAGCAGAGCCATCCACATCAGCCTTAATAATCAGGTTAAGCTCTTTAAAGTTTCCTACAGCTAAACGTCTTCCGATTTCTTTCAACGTTAGGTGCTTAGTCGCTCTAATACCTTGCTCCCTTTGAAGTTGCTCACGTTTATTGGCAATATCTTTAGCAGTTGCCTCATCGGTCATTACCTGGAAGGTTTCACCTGCAGCTGGAGTTCCTGAGAATCCAAGTATAGATACTGGAGATGCTGGTCCTGCTTCTTGAACCGCAACACCACGCTCGTTGAACATCGCTTTTACTCTTGCAAAATGTTGACCTGCAACTATGGCGTCACCAATTCGAAGTGTACCTTCTTGAACAAGCATAGAGGTTACAACACCTCGTCCTTTTTCAAGCTTAGATTCGAGAACAGCTCCTTTGGCATTTCTATTTGGGTTCGCTTTTAATTCTAGTAATTCAGCCTCAAGAAGAACTTTTTCAAGCAATTCTTCAATGTTCAATCCAGTTTTTGCCGAGATTGCTTGGCTTTGATATTTACCTCCCCAATCTTCAACCAAAATATTCATGGTTGAAAGTTGTTCTTTTACTTTATCTGGGTTAGCTCCTTCCTTATCAATTTTGTTGAATGCAAATACAATAGGTACTTCTGCCGCTTGAGCGTGACTAATTGCTTCTTTTGTTTGAGGCATCACGGCGTCGTCAGCAGCAATCACAATAATCGCGATATCAGTAACCTGTGCACCCCTTGCTCTCATTGCTGTAAAGGCTTCGTGACCTGGAGTATCAATGAAAGTCATGTGATTTCCATCTTTTAGCTCCACCTCATACGCAGCAACGTGCTGGGTAATACCACCGGCCTCACCAGCAATTACATTCGCATTTCTGATATAATCTAGCAATGAAGTTTTACCGTGGTCAACGTGTCCCATTACGGTAACAATTGGGTGACGAGGCAATAGGTTTTCTGGATCGTCTTCTTCTTCCTCAATTTCGATGGTTTCACCGGCATCTACGAAGTTGATTTCATATCCAAATTCTTCAGCTACAATTTGAATAGTTTCAGCATCCAGACGTTGGTTGATCGAAACCATCATTCCAAGTGTAAAACAAGCACTGATAATTTCATTAACACTAACGTCCATCATATTTGCAAGCTCGTTTGCCGTAACAAACTCGGTTACATCTAAGATTTTGCTTTCAATTTGCTCTTGCAGTTGTTGTTCTTCCCACTTCTTCTTGTGCTCTTGTCTTCTGAACTTTCTAGCCTTCTTTCTAACTTTACCACCATGCGATGGTGCTTTGTTTGATGAAGACATTTTTGCAAGCGTCTTTTTGATTTTGTCTTGAATTTCTTTCTCAGAAACTTCAGACTTTTCTTCGCCTTTTTTACGATCCTTCATGCGCTCATTTCGTAGCTTTTCGGCAGTTACCTTTTCGCCTCGAATACGCTTTCTTTTCTTTTTAGGTTCGTCAGAAGCTCGGTCTTTTGGACGTTCCTTCTTAACAGGCTTAGTGATTTTTATATTTCCTAGAACCTTAGTACCTTGAAGCTTGGTGTATTCAGTTTGTTTGAACTTATCCTCTTCACTTGGTTCTGGGCTATCTTCTTTTTTGGCTTCAACCGGTTTTTCTTCCTTTACTTCAGGCTTTTCTTCAACTGGTTTTTCTTCTTTTTTAGCTGGCTTCGAAGGTTTAATATCGATAGTACCAAGAACTTTTGGTCCACTGAGTTTCCCCTCTTCAGTTTCCGGTTTTTCTTCCTCTTTGGGTTCTTCAGGCTTCTCCTCTTCAACAACTTCTGGTTTCTCAGCTACAACTTCTTCTGGTTTCTCTTCCTCATCTTCCTTTTTGGTAGAAAGTGTGGTGTCTTTAACTAAAATAGTTTCAACCTTAGGAAATTCTTCAGTTACAGGAGTTGATTTCTTAACCTCTTTAATTTCTTGAGTACGAGCATCTTTTCTAATGTTAATTTCGAGCTGCTCCGCTTCTTCCTTAGCTTGCTTATCTTTTTGATAAAAACCTACTAAGTCTTGGTACATCTCATCATTGATCTTTGCAGTGATTTTAGACTCTACTTCAAAGCCCTTTTCTTGCAAATGTTCAACGATTGTTTTCCAACTAACATTAAACTCAGTTGCTACCTTATTAATTCTATATGTCTTTCCCTTGTCAGCCATCTATGCTACACAGCGTTCGAAAATAATACATTAATCCATATTGTATTTACTATTCAAACTCCGCTTCTAATATTTTTTTAATTTCTTCTATAGTTTCTTGCTCTAATTCGGTTCTTGAAACTAAATCATCGTCAGTCATGTCTAATACACTTTTTGCTGTATCTAGACCGATACCTTTCAATTCGTCCAAGATCCACTCATCAATTTCATCTGCAAACTCGTCCAAATCAACATCCATTTCTTCGTCCTCATTTGACTCACGATAAACATCAATGCTGTATCCAACCAATTTACCAGCAAGTTTAATATTGTGCCCTCCTTTACCAATAGCAAGTGATACTTGATCCGCCGGAAGGAATACATCCGCTTTTCCATTCTCATCATCCAATGTGATAGAAGAGATTTTAGCAGGACTCAAACTTCTTTGAATCAATAATTGTGTATTGGCAGTGAAGTTAATCACATCAATATTCTCATTTTTCAATTCACGAACAATACCGTGAATACGACTTCCTTTCATTCCCACACAAGCTCCGACAGGATCAATTCGATCGTCGTAGCTTTCTACCGCAACCTTAGCTCTTTCTCCGGGTTCACGAACAATTTTCTTAACCGTAATTAATCCGTCTAAGATTTCTGGAACTTCCAATTCGAACAAGCGCTCTAAGAATTCTGGAGCGGTTCTTGAAAGAATAATCTTAGGGTTTGAGTTGTACATTTCAACTCTTAAAACAACCGCTCGAACTGCATCACCTTTTTTGAAAAAGTCACGCGGGATCATTTCTCGTTTTGGAAGAATCAATTCATTTCCTTCGTCGTCAAGAATCATGATCTCGTTTTTCCAAATCTGATAAACCTCTCCAACAACAATTTCTCCAACACGGTCTTTGTATTTTTTGTAGAATTCGTCTTTTTCAAGCTCAAGAACCTTAGATAATAAGGTTTGACGAGCTGTAAGAATCGTTCTTCTTCCGAAGTCAGCCATATTGATTTCTTCAATAGCCTCTTCACCAATTTCATAATCGTCTTCCAATTTTCTTGCTTCAGATAATGAAATTTCTTTGTTTGGATCTTCAACTTCACCTTCGTCAACGATTTCTCTGTTGCGATAAATCTCAAGGTCTCCGTTATCAGTGTTAACAATTACATCAAAGTTGTCATCAGACCCATATTTTCTTCTAATCATGGTTCTGAATACGTCTTCAAGAACACGCATCATAGTTGCTCTATCGATGTTCTTAAATTCTTTGAATTCCGAGAAAGATTCTACTAGTTGTAAGCTCATTTCTTTTTACGTTTAAAGGATATTTTTACGGTACTATTATTAATGTCGTTAAACAAAATATTATTTGTTTCTTTTTTATGTTTTGAAGCCATAGTCTCTAATACTATACCTTCTTCATTTACTTCTAGAAGTTCACCTTCCAATTCACTTTCATCGTTCATCACAACGGCCAAGTCGCGACCTATATGCTGATTATACTGACGATTGTCAATCAGAGGTCGATCAGCACCTGGTGAAGAAATCTCAAATCGAATTGGAGTATCGTCGTACTCCTCTTCGTCTAACAACCTCGACACCTTTCTGCTTAGTCGGCCACAAAGCTGAATGTCGACTCCATTTTTTCCATCAATGAAAAATTTAAAGCTGGTTTCAGCCTCGTTGCTTACAACACTTACCAAAAAGTGATCAGAGCCGGTTAGTTCCGATTCGATAATTTCTGTTATGAACGCTTTTAAATCCAAATTTTTAGGTAAGAAAAAAGGGGCTTTTAACCCCTTTCTCACTTCTATATTTCAGTGCAAATCTAAGCTAATTGTTGATATCTCGCAAAAGAAACTTCAGGAATATGGAAAGAGACCTTAAATTTGAAACTCTTACACTACCATGCAAAAGAAATTTAAACTACTATCCACTCTTGGCTTAATGATTTTATCAGTTGTTTTAATGAGTAACCGAGGAGGCTCACCATTAGGAAGGTCGGGGTCTTCAACAGATGCCAGCACATGTGGAACGAATGGAGGTTGTCATAACAATGGTAATCCCCCTACATCAAAAGAAATGCTGTCAATTAATGTGCCTACTAAAGGCTATAGCCCTGATTCAACGTATCGTATAACTATTAATGCCTCCCAAGGTGCTCGTGATGTTTTTGGCTTTGAAATGATGGCAGAAGATTCGAGTGGTACCGGAGTAGGAAACTTTGTTGGAGATACTGCCGTTACTGCCCATGGGGTAAGAGCTACTCACAAATTTGCGAGCAGTTTCGGAAGCGATGGAATAACTTGGGAAACCGATTGGACAGCCCCAGCCGCAGGTACAGGCACCCTGAAACTCTACATTGCTGTTTTGGCTGCCAACAACAACCAAACAACGGGTGGAGATATTGTTCTTGTAGATACACTCGATATTGTAGAAAATCTTACAGCAAGCACACCTAAGTTTGAAAGAGTATCGGTTAAGGTGTTTCCAAATCCGTCTGAAAATCAACTGTTTATCGCTGGAAAGTTCTCAGAACGAGCCCATATTAAGTTCATCGACCCATTTGGTAAAATCGTACTCAACCAAGCCTTCAGTCCGGTTGTGAATATTGCAGAATTACCTTCGGGAATGTATCACGTTGTAATAGACGATCATCACACTCAGTCTTCAACAGTTTTTGTGAAACTGTAATTACTTTTTCTCGAGGATGTAAATTAATGAGCTCGACTTGTTTTTATTAACAAGCGATTTGAGATAAGACCAAAATCCTACCAATACTGTAAATGGAAGAAAAGTGAACTTCTCTTTGTAAGAAGCACTTACCATTGAATTGAAGAATGGATCAAGTGGCAGTCGATATTTCTGAATCATTTTAAAGCCTCTCTTTGACGCAAATTGCTCAAAGGTTTTAGGTGTGAAATGCCAAATATGTCGTGGGGTATCATATGCCGCCCAATGGGTTCTGTAAAATTGGCTATCAAAGCTGTCATGGTTAGGCATAGCAATTACCAATTTACCATTTTTACTAAGTGAATTATTGAAAATATCGAAATATTCGTTGTAGCTGTATACGTGCTCAAATACATGCCATAGTGTGATTAGGTCATAGTCATTATCAAGCTTGCCTTCGAGCATATATTCTGGTTTAAAGGCCTGAATTCCAAAATTAGCTGAACAAAGCTGAATTGCTTTGTCGCTGATCTCCACTCCTGTTACATCATAGCCGTTTTTCTTCATGTGGTTTAAGAAGTATCCGGATCCTGAGCCCACATCAAGAATTTTATTTCCTGTTCCAAGCTTACGTATTATTCGAAGCTTGTAGTTCAACATTAACTTTCTAGCATAATGGTAGATGCCATAAATCAAGCCTTTTTTAGTGTCACTATGCTCTACATATTCTTCACTGTTGTAATATGGTCCTATTTCTTCAGGACTAGGAGCATCTGCGGTAAAAACAAAGCCGCAAGCCCCACAGGCATTGAGTTTGAAGCTTTTTTTAGAAACAAGCCAATCAGGAACATCGAGGTGTTTGTTAAACGATGTGTTATCACAAACAGGACAAGCTTTAATGTTAAATGAAGTAGTCAATTACAGTAAATATTCAGTGCAAATAAAGAATTTCTAAACCATTTGCTGGTCGAATTTAATTTATCGTCGTCGAATCAACGAACTTTTTCTCTGTTGAATTCGTCTACATTCATATCCCTAGAATAGGGAGATTATGAACTAAATATTTATTTTCGCCACCTAAATTTTAACTTACGAATGAATAATTTCAAGAGAACTAATATCATCTTCGGTTGGATTTCATTTCTGATCGCATTAGTTGTATATATCTTTACTATTGAAGAGTCTGTTAGTTTATGGGATTGTGGAGAGTTTATCTCGGCATCCGATAAGCTTCAAATTGTACACCCTCCCGGGGCTCCACTTTTCTTGATGATCGGGCGATTTTTTGCGATTTTTGCTGAAGCAGGAACGAACGAAGTTGCAATTGCAGTGAATATGGTTTCTGTAGTGGCAAGTGCTGCTACGGTGATGTTTACGTTTTGGATTACCACTCACTTCGCTAAGAAGATTTTAAACATTGACTTAAATGCTACTAGTGTTGATTTTGGAAATTCAATTGCGATTATCGGTTCTGGTTTAGTTGCAGCATTATCTGTAACTTTCATGGATACATTCTGGTTTAGTGCTGTTGAGGCAGAGGTTTATGCCGCTTCATCTTGTTTCATGGCACTTGCATTTTGGGCTATTTTGAAATGGGAGTGTGTTAAAGATGAACCAACTTCAGATCGTTGGATTGTTTTTGTGGCATACGTTGTCGGATTAGGTATTGGACTTCACTTATTGAACTTACTTGTGGTTCCAGCAGTCTTCTTATACTACTTCTTAAACAAGTATGAGGTTAACCGAATGAATGTTATCAAAGCTGCTGCCATTGGACTTGGATCTATTGGATTATTGCAGTTTATTGTTATACCAAAGACACCAGCAGTAGCTGCATTTTTCGACAAGATATTTGTAAATGGTCTTGGCCTACCTTACAACTCCGGAGTATTGTTCTTTATGGTACTCTTAGGAGGTTTAATTGCCTTCGGATTGTATTACACTAAGAAGATGCATAAGCCAATCTTAAACCTTACATTATTATGCTTTGCATTTATTATGCTAGGTTTCTCTTCTTATTCTATGGTAGTAATTCGTTCATCTGCAGAACCTGCAATTAACATGAACGATCCTCAAGATGCTCAAAGCTTAATGAGCTATATCAATCGTGAGCAATATGGAGAAAGACCATTGTTCTATGGTCCATATTGGACCGTTCAAGATTACTACAATTTTACGGGTCAAGGTCTTACCATAGATGAGGGTAGAATGCAATATAGAAGAGGCGAAGATGGATATGAAGAAATAGGAAATAAATTGTCTTACAAATGGGATGAAAAATACTCAACCGTATTCCCGCGTATGGGAGATATGACAGAGAAAGCCCAATTCTATCCAATTTGGAGTGGAATGGAAGACATGTACCGAAGAATTAATGTGTTGGAACAACAAACCAAAGCTAACCCTGGTGACCAAGAGTTACAACGACAATTGGCACAAGCTCGGATGACCAAACCGTCGTTCAAAAACAACATGAAGTTCTTCTGGAATTACCAAATAGGGTGGATGTATATGCGTTACTTCATGTGGAATTTTGTGGGAAGACAAAATGACCTGCAAAATGTTAACGGAAACCCACTTGAGGGCAACTGGTTAAGTGGAATTTCATTTATAGATCAATCCCGACTTGGACCTCAAGATAATATACCTGCATCATTGATGCACAATAAAGCTAGAAACACATATTATTTCTTGCCATTTATTTTAGGCCTCTTAGGAATATTTATCCAGTATAAAAAAGGAAAAATGGATTTCTACAGCGTATTGGTAATGTTCATCTTTACTGGTCTGTTGGTTATTGTTTATTTAAATCAGCCTCCTATGGAACCAAGAGAACGTGATTACACGTTTGCGGGATCTTTCCAGACATTCTGTATTTGGATTGGATTGAGTGTACTTGCCATCGTTGACATGGTGAAAAGGTATATTAACAAATCAACCGCAGCAGTTGGTGCCACCATCTTGGCCCTACTTGCAGCACCTGTGTTGATGGGTTCTCAAAACTGGGACGATCACGATCGTTCAGATAGACAATTGGCAATTTCATTTGCCAAGAACTATTTAAATAGCTGTGAAGAAAATGCCATTCTCTTTACCAATGGTGATAATGATACTTATCCGTTGTGGTATGCTCAAAACGTAGAAGGCTATAGGTCAGATGTTAGAATTATTAACTTAAGTCTATTGCCTACCGAGTGGTATTCAAGTGCGTTGCGTAAGCAGGTGTTCGAATCAGAACCACTTCCAATGAGCATTCCTGCTGAAAAGCTGGTTGCAGGTAAGCGTGACTACATCAGGTATTACGATACCAAGAAGTTCGATTTGTCGAGACACTATAATTTAGATGAAGTTTTAGATTACATGACTTCAGATGAGCCGTCTAAAATGGTAGCTGGAAGAAATGGCCCTAGCAACTACTTCCCAGTTAAAAACTTCAGAGTAAATGTAGACAAAGAAGCGGTAATTGCCTCTGGATTTGTTCCTGCAAAAGATACCGGTAAAATTGTTGATAGATTAGAATGGAACATCGGAAAGAATGGACTAAGCAAAGGAGACATTGTTGTTTTAGATATTATTGCTACCAATGCTAAGCAAGGTTGGAAAAGACCTATTTATTGGACTACCACAACCGGTTCGTCAGTGTACCTAAATCTTGACAAGTACTTAAGAAATAACGGATTAACCTACCAATTACTTCCAATAGAAGCAAACAGAAGATTCCGTGGAATGGATGATATGGAATTGCTTTACAAGCGTTTAATGGAAGATTATGAGTGGGGAGGAATGGAGAAAGGGGAGTTGTTCTTAGATGACAAAGCCAAATTGGTTCCTCAAAATCTAAGATCATTGTTTGTTCAGATTGCTGACTTCTACTCAAGAAATGGAGAGTCTGATACAGCAGTTGCTTTAGTTGACGAATGTTTCAGAGCGATGCCTGAATCAATTCTTCCAATGAACTTGAGACTAAAAGCAGCAAGTGCGGATGTTTACTATAAAGCGGAACAAACTGAAAAAGGTGATCAGATGATTACTGAAGTTGCGGATGAAGCAGCGGATTTGATTCGTTACTTCAAGCGTTTCAAGAGAAGTGGTATTCCTGGTTCTGTTGTTGATGCGGAACTGAGAGAAAACTTAGAGATTCTTAGAAACGTTGCACCGCTCGCAAGACAGTACAAACGTGAAGATATTGCGAAAGAGTACGAAGCACTCTTCAATCAACTGAGTACCGGAATTTAAATCTAAGTGGGAAAGTCAGGATTGGTTATAGGATTTCATGCAGTTGAAGAACTGCTTGAAAGTGATATAACCGTGGCCAAAGTTTATATCAACAAGTCTGCAGACAAGCAGAAAGTTGGAATACTTAGACAGCTAGCTAAAAAGAAGGAAACTCCATTTCAAATGGTTCCGGTTGAAAAGCTCAACCGTATCACGCGAGCTAATCATCAAGGAGTAATTGCAATAAAGTCTCCCATTGAGTTTGTTCCTCTTGAAGAGACCATAACTCGTTTTTATGAAGAAGGCAAACCTCCTAAAATTGTGGTTGCTGATGGAATTCAAGATGTTCGCAATATTGGTGCGATTTCTAGGAGCTGTTTAGCATTCGATGTCGACTTGCTTATAGTTGGTGTGAAAGCCAATGCGGAAATAGGAGAGGGTGCTGTAAAGTCATCAGCAGGAGCTCTGCTAAAACTGCCCGTTGCACGTGTTAGTAGCTTAGCTAATACCCTCAATTATTTGAAGAGTTGGGGACTTACTCAAATAGCAGCAACCGAAAAATCAGAGCTCGATTTGAATAAAGCTTCATTTGCCGACCAGGACTCTTGGGTACTGTGGATGGGCAATGAAGATAAAGGCTTATCGAGAGAGAGATTGGCTCTTATGGATCAAACTGTGAGGATACCAATGAGCTCAAACATCGATTCGCTGAACGTTTCGGTGGCAGCTGGAGTGCTACTATATGCCCTATCTAGCAGGTAATCAGCTTTTTAGAGCCATGTAAATTTATTTAGTCAAGGAAGTTGCATAAATGATTTAAAATTCTATTTTCGCGCTAACTAAGCGGGGTTTGAATTGTTGGGAAGTTACTAACCGGATAAAACAAAATTAAACAGCGATAATATGTATTGGACATTAGAATTAGCATCTTACTTAGATGACGCACCTTGGCCAGCTACAAAAGACGAATTAATAGATTTCGCCATTAGAACTGGAGCACCACTTGAAGTTGTTGAAAACCTTCAGGAGTTAGAAGATGATGGAGAGCCATTCGAGACTATCGAAGAGATATGGTCTGAATACCCATCAACAGACGATTACTTTTTCAATCAAGACGAACTGTAATCTTTATCAAGATACTTTTATAGAGCCCTGCTAATTTCTTAGCGGGGTTTTTATTTGATACGTTTTTGAACGAACCAGCAAACGGTTGCCTTTAATCCATGGATTCAAACTTTTAATCACATGGTAATTTGAGCCAATTGACTTGGCATAGTTTGAGATGTTGGGCACATCCTTCTCAATTGTTGTTAAAACCGTTTTCGGGCTTCTGTAATAGTCTTTCTCCTCTAAATGGAAGCCGTATGACTCAGGGTGCTCAACGATCGTTTTAAACGCCAGAATTCGAAGCATGTATCGAGAAGTCTCTGAGTTTAAATGAAGGTCGTAGTAGTTGTTAACTGATTGCTTTGATAAATCATAATTAATGCCATTCATTCCTCTATTGAAAGAAGCTGCAACAAGGGTCCAATTCCCAAATTGATTGTATGCCTTTTTGAAGTATTTACACGCCGCTTCTGTGCTTTTTTCAAGATGATAACGTTCGTCTACATCTTGGTTTATCTCTAAACCATATGATTTTCCCGTTGCCGGCATGAATTGCCAAATTCCTTTTGCCCCAGCTGGTGAGGTTAGATGCTGCAATCCACTTTCAACTACGGCTAAGTACTTAAAGTCGTCTGGAATGTTGTTTTCTTTTAGTAT
The DNA here is from genome assembly GCA_965216465.1 of Bacteroidia bacterium. Classification (GTDB taxonomy): domain Bacteria; phylum Bacteroidota; class Bacteroidia; order NS11-12g; family UBA9320; genus UBA9320. Next base: position 572,584 of record CBDCFW010000006.1, on the reverse strand, counting down.
GGGCTCAATTATGGTGAAGTATTTTCGGGTACGCTTTAAAATGAGCATGGTATTGCTTTGCCAATAGGTGTTTACTAATAACTCACGATCTAAGCGTTCTTTAACCTCAAATTTTTCTATGGGAACTTCTTCTCCAGCGAATGCCAGTTGTTCTGGAATGGGTACTGGATGAACCTGATAAGACTTGTTAAGCTTTTCTTCTTGTTGGCTAAACTCAGTGTAGCTACCTGCAACAATAATCAGAGGTATTGCTGCCACGAGATATAGAAAAACTTTTTTCAAATTAGAAAAGCATCCCGAGCTCTAGACTAATATTTTGAATCGAGCCGTTATTGCCTGTTGGAGGATTAATATTTGCAAAGTTAATCCCGTTATTGATGTCAAGCATGCCAGCTTTTACACCAATTTGAAAAGCCATGAACTTTCCGTTCAATTGATAGTACAGTGCCCCTCCGTAATCAAATGGCAAGAGATCAAGGTCGTTCTGCTCTGCCTTGCGCTTTCCGCCAATAAACATAGAAGATAGACCTAGGTACGAGCCGTAAGGTCCAAGATAGACTTGATGCTTCTTATCTTCATCGAGATTAAAACCCAATAAAACCGGAAAATCTAGATAGAATAATGAAATTCGAGAATATTCGTCGTCTGCATTATCAAAATTCGAGCCTTGAAAATTACCCAGGAATTCAGAATGAAGAAACAAGTTCTCGTTAATCGTAAATTGGTAATATGCTCCTGCGGTATAACCAAATTTAATCGAAGGGTTCTGCAATTCACTACCTCTAAGCTGCGATAGATTGATGCTTGTCTTTATGCCAATTTTATGTACATCCGATTCATTTTGCGCTTGAACCAATCCACTTAGTACGAGTAATATGAATAATGCAGTTTTCTTCATTCTATTTTCTTGCCTTGCAATGCCTTAGCAATCGAAGCATCCATCACCATTTCGGCATATTTCCTAGTGGTGTTGTTTAAGGCATCCGTCTCTTTAACGACCAAATCTTGGTTTTTAGCATCAATTGCAGATTTTAAACTTGATATGTGGTCTAAGATTCGGGCTTCATCATCTTTTTCAATCAGCGATTTATTTTCGGTTAGAAACTTATTGGTCGCATAAATAAGCTGGTTAGCCTCTGTTTCAGTTTCTGCCCATGATCTACGATCCATATCTTCTTGAGCGAATTTAATGCTATCTGTTAGCATAGTCTGAATCTCGGCATCGGTAATGCCATATTGAGGTTTCATCTGAACATTTTGCTTAACTCCAGATCTTAATTCTTCTGCGCTGACTTGAAGAATTCCGTCGGCATTCAACATAAAACTAACTTCAACTTTTGGCAGTCCTGCAGGCATGGCAGGAATGCCTTCTAGAATAAACTCACCGAGCTTACGGTTGTCGGCGACCATCTCTCGTTCACCTTGAAAAACATTAATCAAGAGATTAACTTGACCATCTACAGAAGTTGTGTATTGCTTTTTAAGTTTAGCAGGAATTTTGTTATTTCTTGGAATTAACACATCCATTAAACCACCCAAAGTTTCTATTCCTAAAGACAGAGGTGTTACATCTAAAAGTAACATGTCTTTTCTGTTTCCAGCAAGAATGTCTGCTTCAATTGCAGCTCCGAGAGCAACCACTTCATCAGGGTTAAGTTGGTCATTTATCTTCGATGAGCTAAAGTATGTTGATACAGCTTCCTTAATTGCTAAAGTTCTAGTACTGCCTCCAACCAGCACAACTTCATCAATATCTGATTGGCTCAACTCTGCGTCTTGTAATGCGTTTGAACAGCACTCCATGGTCTTATTAATAAGAGGCTGAATTATATCTAAAAGTTGCTTTCGGTCAAGAATGAATTGATGCGTGTTCCCTCCAATTGAACAAGATTCACTAAAGTTTTCTGAAGTACTTAGAGCTTTTTTAGCTCGCTCTGCAAGCAATCGAATTGATTGCCTATCGGTTTTAGACAAATCGTTCAAATTCAACGATTTAGACCAAAATTGTACAATTCCATTGTCAATATCATCTCCGCCTAAATAGGTGTCTCCATTAGTTGAAAGTACCTCAAAAATTCCATTGTGGATGTTAAGGATTGAAATATCAAAAGTACCTCCTCCTAAATCATAAACTGCAACTGTTTTAGGCTCTTCTTGATTAGTTCCTATTCCATAGGCAAGACTTGCTGCAGTGGGCTCATTAATAATTCGGAGAACATCCAAGCCTGCAAGTTTTCCAGCATCACGAGTGGCCTGTCTTTGTGCATCATTAAAATAGGCCGGAACGGTAATTACAACCTTGTTTATTTTCTGATTTAGTTGTAATTCAGCAACTTGCTTAAGTTCTTTTAAAATGTATGATGATAACTCAATAGGGGTGTAGAGTTTATCATTAATTTTTACCTTAACGAGTCGATCTTCCTCATCAATGATTTCAAAATTATAACCGTGTTCGTTCGCTACAATATCGGCATAACTTTTCCCCATGAGTCGTTTTACAGAGTAAATGGTGTTTTCGGGTTCTTTAACCAGCATATCAATAGCTGAGCGTCCTACTTTCACCCCCTCGCCATCAGACCCAAAATAAATCGCGCTGGGTACAATATTGTGCTCATCTTTTGAAAGACAATAGGGATGGCCATCATTTGAATTAATTGAAGCGATTAGACTATTTGTGGTACCTAGGTCTATTCCAATTACTGCTTTGGATGATTCTACAGTTCCGGTGCTGAGATCAATCGAAATTTTAGCCATTGCGCAAAGGTATTTATTCTATGTGTTCAATTAAGGATTGAAACTTAAATTTGTTTGGTAATCAGTGTAATGAGCGATCGTGTGGTATATTTTGATGGTGTTTGCAATTTATGTAACTCCTCGGTGAATTTTTTGATGAAGTACGAGAATGGAAGCAGGCTTAAATTTTCATCACTTCAATCGGATCATGGAGCAAAGTTGATATCAGAGTTCCCTTTTCTGGCCGAGAAAGACAGTATAGTTTACTTCGATGGGAGAAATGCATGGGTTGAATCAGATGCAGCTTTAAAACTGGTGGCATTCTTAAAGTGGCCATTTCAATTTTTAAGAATATTCTGGATTTTTCCTAGACCCATTCGCAATTGGTTTTATCGTTGGGTTGCTCGAAATCGATACAAGTGGTTTGGAAAGAGAGCGGTATGTAGATTGCCTTCAGAAGAAGAACGTTCGCGTTTTTTAAGCTAGTTTATTAGCCAGTTGTCCGCATGCTGCATCAATATCTTTACCACGGCTTCTGCGCACGTTTACAATCAATTTATTTTTTTCGAGGTAGGCAGCGAATCGTTCTACCTTTTCAATTGAACTGGCCTCGAATTCAGCCAAATCTATTGGGTTATACTCGATTAAATTAATCTTACATCTTATTTGACGAGCAAAATCTACAAGTTCTTGAGCTTCTTGGTTGTCGTCATTAATGTCATTAATTACACAGTACTCTAAGGTCACCCGAGTACCAGTTTTATCGTAGAAGTAGTTCAAAGCTTCAATTAAATCTTCAAGTGAATTGCTGTCATTGATTGGCATAATAGAACTTCTCTTTTCATTATTTGCGGCATGCAATGAGAGAGCCAGGTTGTATCGAACTCCGTCGTCCCCGAGCTTTTTAATCATCTTAGCGATGCCTGCGGTTGATAGGGTAATTCGTTGAGGTGACATTCCTAAGCCATCTGGTGAAGTGATTTTTTCAATACCCGAATTTACGTTTGCGTAGTTGAGTAAAGGTTCACCCATGCCCATAAGTACAATGTTGCTTAGGTTAAGATTATAAGCTTTTTCAGCTTCTCTTTTAAGTAAAACAACTTGATCAAATATTTCATCTGATCGTAAGTTGCGTTCACGCTTTAGGAAGCCAGTTGCACAGAATGTGCAGCTTAAACTGCATCCTACCTGAGAAGATATGCAGGCTGTAACTCTATCTTTTGATGGTATTAGTACTCCTTCAACTAAGAAGCCGTCATTGAGCTTGAATGCATACTTGATGGTACCATCGTTGCTTTGCTGAGAATTGGCAATTTGAACGCCATTAATGGTATACTCAGCCTTAAGACTCTCACGAAAAGATTTCGAAAGATTACTCATGTCGTCAAAAGAAGTTACACCCTTTTGCCATAGCCACTCCCAGAGTTGTTTTGCTCTAAACTTTTTTTCTCCTAGAGCTATGCAAACTTCTTGAAGTTCTTCTTTTGATAATTGTCGAATATCTTGCATGAGGTCAAAAAAAAGCCCCGCCCGAAGGCGAGGCATTTTAATATAGTATATAAATTAGTCCCAAGCTTGGTTGCTTCCAACAGCAGCAGTTTGCATGTTGTAAACAAAAGAAGTAGTTCCAGCAGTAAGAGTTTCAGTGTACTCACTGATGAATGCTACTATTGTTAGGTCATCACCTAATCCTTGGATGTCAGTAGTGAAGTTGTAAGTAGAAATTGCACCAGCTGCTACATTTTCAGTAGGAATTTCATCTCCTAAAGGAGCAGTTAATACGTTTCTTACAACATTGTCGTGTACATATCCAGTCCATGGATCACCTTTACCTTGGTAAGCGTGACCTTGAGCGTTGTTATATCCGTTTCTTTGATCCCATCCTTGACCTGATCCAGTCATTGCATCTTCAACAACAAGAACAGTTAGGAAGTAGTTTCCTTCTGGAAGAGCTTCAGCACCAACACCTAATTTTACTTCGATGTTTACAGTACTTCCAACTTTATCAGAAGCGTCAATAGCAAGACCACATTTAGCTGCTTCAGCTTGAACCGCTTTAGCTTGCTTTAACCATTTGTTATGTAAATCTGGATCGTATTGAGCCCAAGATTGAATTTGGTTGATTTCAGGAGTGTATCTGCTACCTGCTTCACCACCAATTCTGTTAATCATACCAGTTGGGTAACCAGCAGCAAACTTACTGTCAATAGCATCGTCGTAGATGTTATCCATTTGGTCGTTGTTGTGGTATACAACTGAAGTATAAGATCCCGCAGGAACTCTATCTTTAACTTCTAGTGATAATTTTTTCCCGTCTGGGCAGTATGGACACCAAGTTCCACTGAAATACTCTAATAATGCCTTAGAAGTATAAGTTGTTGGTGCTTTATCACCACCTCCTGAAGGATCATCAGTCTTGTCACCACATCCTACAAATACGAATGCAGAGATAAATGCTAGTAAAAGTAATTTTTTCATTTCTATTATTTAATATAATTTAAGGTCGTCAAATATAGTCAATATCATGGATTAAAAATCCAGTATTTAAAAAATGACATAGGGCTTATAATTCCTAGTAATCTATACCATTAATTGTCAATTGTGGCTTATCGCTTTGGCTGCATTCTCCAATTACTTTCGCGTCTATATTGAAGTCAGACGCAAGGCTAACTAGTTCATTAGCAATAGATTTAGAACAATATACTTCTAATCGATGCCCCATATTGAATACTTCATACATTTCTTTCAGAGGAGTACCTGTGGTTTCGTGTATGGTCTTGAATAATGGTGGAATTTCAAGTAAAGATGACTTATTAATGTGCAAAGGCTTGTCAAGAAACTTCATAACCTTGGTTTGTGCACCTCCTGTACAATGAATCATTCCGTGAATTTCATTCTTCATTTCAGCACTAGAAAGCATCTTTTTTATAATAGGTGCGTAGGTACGAGTAGGAGACAATAATGCTTTGCCAATATCCAACGGTGTACCTTCTAACTTGTCGGTTAGCTTAAACTGGCCAGAGTAGATATACTCTTCGTCAGTATTGATATCAAAAGTTTCCGGATATTTAGCATAATAGGAGTGGTCAATCAAATCGTGTCGACCAGAAGTGAGTCCATTCGAACCAATTCCTGAATTGTATTGATGCTCATACGATGCTTGACCCGAAGACGAGAATCCAACAATAACATCACCATCTTGAATATCAACTTCCATTATTTCGGAGCGTTTTGGTCGACATGCTACTGTGCTATCTACGATTAACGTTTTAACCAAGTCCCCAACGTCTGCAGTTTCACCCCCAGTAAACTTAATGCTAACACCAAAATCATTGAGATTGTCGATGCATTCTTCAAATCCGTCAATAATAGCTTTGATTACCTCCCCTGGCACCAAGTGTTTGTTTCTTCCTATCGTATTCGAAAGTAAAAATGGTCCGGTTGCTCCTGTGCAAATGATGTCGTCGGTATTCATTACCAACGCATCTTGTGCTATACCTTTCCAAACTGAAAGATCTCCGGTTTCCTTCCAATAGAGATAGGCAAGAGACGATTTAGTTCCGGCCCCATCAGCGTGAACAATGTTACAGAATGCGTCATCACCTCCAATAACATCTTCAACTATCTTACAAAAAGCATTTGGAAACAGTCCCTTATCTACATTTGAGATAGCCTTATGGACATCTTCTTTTTGAGAGGAAACTCCTCTTTTTTCGTATCTACTCAATTTTGACGATAACTTTATTCTAAATCTTTAAGCAGCCAGATCTTGTTGTCTTTGATTTCGAAGTCAACATATTCTTTGTCAAATACATTGAAACCAAGAACCGGTTGTTTGATGGTAGTAACCATTTTACATTTTACTTTGGTATATACCTTATCTCCAATTTTCAATTCAGGGATGGTAAATGATGTACCAAACACCTTCATTCCATTGGACAATTTGATCTTGTCGTTTGAGTTTCTGAAATCATCAACAGTAATGGTTTTGTTGTCTAACAACTGCTCAACCATAGTTTGAGGAATTAACGTTCTTCTCTCTTCACCGTTGAAAACAAACTTCACTTTCTTTCTTCCTATGTATCCATATAAAGTGAGTTTATCACGAGACTTCGTTAAGTTAATGAAATCATATTTAGCCATTAACTCTTCTTCTTCTTGCTTAACAAGTTTCAAGCTATCTTCAACTGCACGTGCATTCAAGAAACTATCGATATTACCCTTTGTTTTAGTTAGGTATTCTCTTTGTTTTTCAAGCAAGTAAGGGCTGTAGATAGATCCTTTGCCTGCTAGAGCTTCATCATTTCTTTCTTTGTAGTCAACGCCAATTGATAGCACATCAAAGTTACAGTTCACAACTTTCACAGTCGTACGTCTGTTTTCTTGGTGTTCTTCATCAGAACATGGAGTAACATTTGTTCCTTCACACTCACAATGGTTTACCAATTGAGATTCGCCGTAACCGTGAGCTTCTAGTCTGAACGGATTCAAACCTCCATTATCGATTAAGTATGCGATTGCTGAATCAGCTCTTCTTTGTGAAAGTGCTCTGTTGTATTCATAATCCGCTCTACAGTCTGTATGAGATCCAAGCTCAACAGCCATTCTTGGGTACTTTTTCAAGGTTTTAATTAAGTCGTCAAGAATCGGTTTAGCATCTTCACGGATGAATGCCTTATCCAAATCGTAATAGATTGGAAGAACGAAAACATCGTTACAAGTGTTTTTCAAGCAGAAGTCTTTAACGTGCTGGCAATCAAGAGAGGTTTGAACTCCCATGGTCGAAACGTATTGCGGTTTAGCATCATAATAGTAATCAGAACGCTTAGAAACTTCGATGGTATATTCTTTATTAATACCTAATGAAGTTTCGTAATAACCTTTGCTATCTGTTCTCAGTCTGATTTTAGAAGAATCAACATTATTGCTGATTAAAACTAAGGCATCTGCAATAGCAGTTCCACTGTCGCAATCGGTTACTTGTCCTTTAAGTGTACACTCGATAGGCTCCATAAAGAACTCATAAATGTCGTCTTGATTTTTCTTTCTATTCGAGGTAAAGAATCCATGCTCTTTGGTTGCGTCCATGATAATACCAAAGTCGTCACCTTTAGAGTTAATTGGGTTCTTCATATTTTTCGGAACGTCCCAATCGGTAGGACCATCACCAGATTTTCTCGTTTCAAAAATGTCAAGTGCACCTAAACCAGGATGACCGTCAGATGAGAAGTAAAGTGTTCCATCGGTATGTACATAAGGGAACATTTCATTTCCTTCCGTATTAATCATTGGACCCAAGTTAACTGGTTCACTCCACGTTCTACCTCTTCTCACATAGGTTACCATCCAGATATCCTTAGTTTTCTCTAAACCTAATGTATCTCCATATCCACCCGGTCTATCCGAAGCGAAATACATGGTTTTGTCACCATTTGCTAAAACAGGATGACCGTAGTTCCATTTTTCATTTCCTGGTCCTTTACAAAAATCAAGTGGTTCAGGATTCATTTCCCATCCTTTACCAACTTTACGAGCTTCATATATTTTACAGTTAAGCTCTTTTCCGTCTTCACCGTTACATTGGGTAACGTACATTTTCGACATTCTTTTGTTAAAGGCAATAACACCGTCGTTGTATTTGGTGTTTAATCCTTCAACAACTTCTGCATTTCCCCACTTAACTTTCCCTCTGCTTCCTTCTTTTTTCACAACCCAAACATCGGTATGCATTCTCATGGTCATTGTATAATCTTCCTTACTTACCCCTTCTGGGCGGTCAGAAGTAAACATGATTGATTTTTGCTTACGATCTGCCCACATGGGTGAAAAGTCGTCGGCACTTTTATGATTTGCGGGTTTAAATTCGTTAACCGTATAACGTGTTGGCTCTTCTTTCCAAGTTAATGCATCTTCACATCCTTGAATCATTGCTTCTACGCGCTCGTCTTCTGGAACTTCTTTTTGATACTTTTTGAAGGCTTCTATCGCCAATTCGTATTCGCCATGTTGCTTGTGCATGTCTCCAATACGATATAATACAACAGGATCCTGAACACCATACTTAAGTGCTTTATTGTATAATTTTAATGCTGATTTAGGCTTGTGTACCAAGCGGTAGCATTCTGCACCCCTGAACGATGCTGTTTGCTTATCTTCCTTCTCAGTATCAGGATTACCAGCAAGCTTATCATACATGTCAGCAGCTTTGGCATATTCCTTCTTCTCCATTGCCTCATTGGCCTTTTTCATGGTTGGGCCTCCACACGCAGAGATCAAGCCGACTAAAAGAAAGAGAGAAAGAGCTTTTGTATAGTATCTTAGTTTCAAATGCATTACGAATTTAGAAACGTCAAAAATCAAAAATTCTGTACCTAAAAACAAATAAAAGTTAGTATTAAACGAAAAACCCCTCCAATAATTATGTACTGAAGGGGTAATCTGTATATTAAATAATCGTAATTACTTGATAAATAGCAACTCTCTGTATTTTGGCAATTGCCAAAGTTGATCGTCTACAAGAAGCTCTAATTTGTCGATATGCTTACGAATGTCATCAAATGATTCTTTCACCTTTTTGTTGTAGGCAATAGCCATTTTCTCGATGTCTTTCATTCTGTTGGCTTTTTTACGCTCTTCGGTCATTTTATCAGTCTTTGCTTTAGCCTGATCGATATGATCTGCAATCGCTTTAATCAAGTCAGTTTGAGATTTGCCTGATTTTAATCCTGCATCTTTTAAAGCTTTAACATTATTTGCCAACGTAGTTAGATACTCAATTGAAGGAGGAAGTATGTAAGTGTAAACCATTTCACCCAGCACTCTTCCCTCGATTTGAATTTTCTTCGTATACTCTTCGTACATGATTTCAAGACGAGCATGAAGTTCTTCTTTGGTAAAAATGTTATTGTCTACAAAGGTTTTGATTGCTTGCTTACTAACATACGCTTTCAACGATTCTGGAGTGTTCTTGATGTTGCTTAAACCTCTTTTCTTGGCTTCAGCAGCCCACTCATCGCTGTAGTTGTTTCCTTCAAAAAGAATTTTCTTAGAAGCTTTTAGCGTTGCTTTTAACTCAGCAATGATAGCTTGCTTCTTGCTTGTTCCTTTTTCGATTCGAGCATCAACCTTCTTCTTAAAATCAATAAGTTGGTTACCTACGGCAGAATTTAGAACTGTCATTGGTTGAGCAGAGTTGGTGTTTGACCCAACTGCTCTTAACTCAAATTTATTTCCAGTAAAGGCGAAAGGTGAAGTTCTATTTCTGTCCGTATTATCAGCAATAATTTCTGGAATCTTATCAATTAAAATTGTTCTGCCTGATTCATTGCTTGATTTGGTATCTTTTTCAAAAGCTTCAAGTACTTTGGTTAGGGTAGACCCGATAAATACCGAAATGATAGCCGGAGGTGCTTCGTTTGCACCCAATCTATGGTCATTTGACGATGACGCGATACTAGCTCTGATAATATCTGAGTTGTCATGTACCGCTTTGATTGTATTAATGAAAGCAGTTAAGAACAGAAGATTTGAATCAGGATTGTCTCCAGGAGAAAGAAGATTTACTCCAGTGTTTGTGATCAAAGACCAATTGTTGTGTTTTCCTGAGCCATTAACTCCTGCAAACGGCTTTTCGTGGAATAACACTCTAAACCCATGTCTTCTCGCTACCTCATCCATCAAGTCCATTAACAATTGATTGTGGTCGATGGCTAGATTTACATCTTCGAACATCGGTGCACATTCAAACTGCCCTGGGGCAACCTCATTGTGACGAGTTTTCAAAGGAATTCCAAGCTTCAATGCTTCTAGTTCAAAATCGTACATGTAATTGAATACACGATCAGGAATAGAACCAAAGTAATGGTCATCCATTTGCTGGCCTTTAGCAGGGGCATGACCTACCAACGTGCGTTCGCATAGTACAAGGTCAGGTCGAGCATTAAACAATGCTTCGTCTACTAAGAAATATTCTTGCTCAATACCAAGTGACGCTTTACAATTAGTTACTTTAGTATCGAAGTATTTACAAACCGCGGTTGCTGCTTTGTCTACCAAATTCAATGATTTCAAAAGTGGTGCTTTGTAATCTAGAGCTTCGCCATTGTATGAAACAAAAACAGTTGGGATACACAATGTTTTCCCTGTAGAGTTTTCATAAATGAAGGCTGGAGACGATGGATCCCAGGCCGTATAACCTCTAGCCTCAAAAGTGTTTCTCAATCCACCATTCGGTAAGCTTGATGCGTCAGGCTCTTGCTGCACTAAATTCTCAGCGGAGAACTTTTCAATGGCAGCTCCGTTGTCTGGGTCGTAAAAAGAGTCGTGCTTCTCAGCTGTTGCTCCTGTTAAGGGTTGAAACCAGTGAGTGTAATGTGTCGCTCCTTTTGAAAGAGCCCATCTCTTTAAACCAGCTGCAACATGTGCAGCCATTTCACGATTAATTGCCTTTCCTTCTTTGATAGAAGAATTTACAGATTTGTAAGCTTCCTTACTCAAGACATTTTTCATTGCCTCGTCGCCAAAAACATTGCTTCCGTACAATTCAGGAATTGGTGTTTTTGCAGTTTTGTTTTTGAAGACTTTTCTGTTTTGGGCTGATTTTATAGCGTCAAATCTCATTGTTTAATGATATAGTATGGTCAAAAGTAAATTAACATAATGCATAAAAGGTCTGGACGTAAATTCTAGTGCCAACAAAATACCAACAGTAGTTGTTTATAAGCCTCCGACCTTAAGTTTTTCTGCATTTTCTGCCATTTTTAATTGGCTGATTATTTCGTCGATATCGCCGTTCATTACTCCAGGTAAATTGTAGAGTGTCAGATTGATACGGTGATCTGTTACCCTTCCTTGAGGGTAGTTGTAAGTTCTGATTTTTGCCGACCGGTCTCCGGTAGAAACCATAGTCTTTCTTTTAGCAGCAATGTCTCCATTTCGTTTCACCAATTCAATGTCGTAAAGCTTAGCCCGCAACATCTCCATAGCTCTTTCTCTATTGCCAAGTTGAGAACGCTCAATTTGACATACTACAACAATACCGGTCGGTTTGTGCGTAAGCTGAACCTTGGTTTCAACCTTGTTTACATTTTGACCTCCAGCACCTCCTGATCTTGAAGTTTGCATTTCAATATCAGCAGGATTGATTTGAACATCTACCTCTTCAACTTCAGGAAGCACAGCAACTGTTGCCGCTGATGTATGAACTCTTCCTTGAGTTTCAGTGTCTGGTACACGCTGAACACGATGAACGCCGGCTTCATACTTTAAGTTACCGAAGATTTCGGTTCCTTCGATTTTCAAGATTATTTCCTTGTATCCTCCGACAGTCCCTTCGGTAGTGTCCATTACCTCATATCTCCACCCTTTCTGGTCGAAGTATTTGGCATACATTCGGTAAAGATCTCCAGCAAACAAACTTGCTTCGTCTCCACCAGTACCGGCACGAATTTCTAGAATAGCGTTTTTATCATCTTCAGGATCTTTGGGAATCAATAGAATTTTGATTTCCTCTTCTAGGGGTGCTTGTTTTTCTGATAAGCTCTCGAATTCTTCCTTTGCAAGCTCCTTCATTTCAGGATCATCGCTCATTTCAAGCATCTCCTTGGCTTCAGCCAAATTAGAGAGCAGGTTTTTGTATTCAAAATACTTCTCATCAATTTGCTTCAAATCACTATACTCCTTGTTAAGTTTAGTGAACTTCTTCATATCCGAAGCAATTTCAGGACTGCTTAGCAGCAATTCAACCTCTTTATACCGGGCATGTATGGCCTCGAGCTTGTCTAACATCGGTAAAAATTAGCTGCAAAAATATTGTTTTAATTGGCAGTAAAGACCAAAATCACATTATTCTCGAATGATACCAGTTTGGTATTGCTTCCTGCCATAAAATTGGTCAATGTAATTTTGGGTTCTATCGGTCTCAAATCACGACTTAAAAAATGGTATGTCATGATCTGATTGTCTTTGTTGATCAGACAATTTTGATCATCAATAAGAGCATCAATTACGTCTGAAATAAAGTGGGTAGAAACGTAAGTCCCGTACATATCAAACTGAATCAATCCAATCAGACTATCACACAAATAAACATTGTTATTAAACTCCAAAATGTTGAATACATGAAGCTCTTTTCCAAGCATTATATTCACGTTATTGGTTTCAAACTCAATATCACCTGCTTTCGATATTTTTTTAATGGTATTATTCGAATTGTCAAACGCCCAAACCCCATTGTCGTAGGTTCGAGCAATGGCCGAAACACCGCTAAGGTACAAGTCGTTAAAACGAGTTACTCCTCTAATATTCAACATGTTATCATAGTAAACCACAACGTTTTGATCTTGATGATAAGTGTAAATTTCAAATGGATTAGAGCAATCAATTTTTGAAATCTTACCGTAGATTTTCACATTTACATTGGTGATTTCTTTGCCATTTTCGTCCAGTTTATGAAGCGTATTATTATTATCCGCGGCGTAAAAAAACCCATTAGCATCTAAAGCCAATGCTTCGATTTGATCGACAGACTTTACAACAAGTGAATCTTGTGCAAATCCCACTCCACAAATTAGAAGTGCAAAGATGCTAATTGCTATATGTCTTAAGTTGCAAATCATTACCGTCAAACTCTGCGTAGGTGTAAAAATTCACCCAATCACCTAGGTTAATTAAACGAGATTTTTCGTTTAGAAGTACATCCATGGGCTTATGTCGATGACCAAAGATATAGAAATCGAAGGAATGATCTTTTACATGATGTTTGGCAAACTGGTATTGATATTCGCTTTCTAAAGGAATCTCCTTCGTGTCTTTTGCTACATTTTTACTTCTGCTTTTCCGCGATAAGAAATTAGCGAGTCCAATACCAAAATTGGGGTGTAAACGATGGAATAACCAGATCGCCCAACGGCTTCTAAACAACTTGCGAATCATCTTGTAAGAACGTTCACCTTTCCACAAGGCGTCTCCATGATGCAAGTAAAAATTCTTGTCGTTAATTTCTCCCATCCATTCTTCATTAACCACGGTAACACCAATTTCTTTCTCAAGGTAATCGAACGTCCACATATCGTGGTTTCCTTTAAAAAAGTAGATTTCTATTCCGCTGTCAGACATTTGAGCAAGCTTCCCTAACAATCGCGTATAGTAGCGAGGCACAGCTTTACGGTACTCGTACCAGAAATCAAATATGTCTCCAAGCAAAAACAATTTTTCACAATCCTCACTGATTTCATCGAGCCAAGCAACAACTTTTTTCTCTCGCTTGAGCGACTCCTCATAATTAGGTATTCCTAAATGAAAATCTGAAGCAAAATAGGTTTTAGACATATTTTGGGGCAATATTATTAATTAGTGAGCTTCAAGCCAATTATTCCCGGTGCCAGCTTCAACCAAAACAGGTACTTTGAGCGGCATTGCTCTTTCCATTTCTTGTTTAATAATGGGTGTAATTTCGTCAAGTTCAGATTTAGGAACGTCAAAAAGTAATTCATCATGCACCTGTAGAATCATTTTGGTGCCAATATTCATTTTACTCAAGCGGGCATCAATGTTTATCATGGCCATCTTAATCATGTCAGCAGCAGATCCTTGAATCGGTGCATTAATAGCATTTCGCTCAGCAAATCCAACCACCGTTTTGTTCGCTGAGTTGATGTCTGGAATATATCTTCTCCTACCCATCATGGTTTTTACATATCCATTGTCTCGACAAAATGCAATGGAGTCATCCATGTATTTCTTAACTCCAGCAAATTGTTCAAAATAAGCTTCAATAAGATCTTGTGCTTCACTTCTCGACACCCCAATATTTTTAGAAAGTCCAAATGCTCCTTGTCCATAAATTAAGCCAAAGTTTACACTCTTAGCTCGATAGCGTTGCTCTTTGGTAACTTCTTCGGTTGGAATTCCAAACACTTTGGCTGCAGTTGCGGTATGAATATCTAATCCGGCATGAAAAGCTTCCATCAGTCCAGGATCTTCAGCAACAGAAGCAACAATTCTCAATTCAATCTGAGAATAGTCCGCAGCTAAAAGTATGTGATTTTCATCTCTAGGAACAAATGCTTTTCGAATCTCTTTCCCTTTATCCGTTCTAATCGGAATGTTTTGCAGGTTGGGGTTGTTGCTGCTCAATCTTCCTGTTGCAGCAACGGCCTGAGCGAAGCTGGTGTGTACGCGTCCAGTGCTCGGATGTATCAATTTGGGTAAAGCATCTACATAAGTCGATTTTAGCTTATTAATTTGACGAAACTCCAATATGTTACCTACAATCTCATGATCTTCAGCCAGTTTACGTAGTGTTTCTTCATCGGTCTTGTACTGACCGGTTCGCGTTTTTTTGGCTTTGCTATCGAGTTTCATCACGTCAAAGAGCACTTCTCCAAGTTGTTTTGGACTTGCAATGTTGAAATCACAACCTGATAAATCATAGATAGACTGTTCTAGTTTATCGGATTCAATTTTAAGTTCCTCCGAATAGTTGTTTAAGAAGTCGGCATCTACATTAACCCCTTCCAATTCCATTTTGGCAAGTACAGATACCAAAGGCACTTCCATGCGTTGCATCAAATGTGCTACTTGCTTGTCGATCATCTCCTTTTGCAATGGAGCTTTTAGTTGGAAGGTAATATCTGCATCTTCAGCAGCATATTCTGTAGCTTTATCTAGCGGAACTTCAGAAAATGACAGTTGGTTCTTGCCTTTTTTTCCAATCAATTCGGTGATAGAAACCGGCTTGTAGTTCAAATACTTCTCAGATAAAATATCCATACCGTGTCTACCGTCTGGATTGTTCAAGTAATGGGCCAGCATGGTGTCGAATTGAGGTCCTTTAATTTCGATTCCATATTTGACGAGAACCTTCAAGTCGTACTTCAGATTTTGTGCTATTTTTTCAATTTTTAGGCTCTCAAAAAAGGGTTTGAATTCGCTTAAAATCGATTTGGTTTCTTCAAAATCAGCAGGCATGTTCACATAAAATGCCTCACCAGATTCATAAGCAATTGCGAGCCCTAAAATTTCGGCATCCATTTCATTTAATGAAGTGGTTTCTGTATCGAAACATACCGATTTTTGACTCATGATATTGCCAATCAACTCCGTTCTTAGTTGTTGATTATCAACGAGTTTATAATTGTGATCAACAGAGTCAATAGTTTGTAAACGAACCAAGCCAGAGGCTGTGGTTTCAGGTGTAGCAGAAGGTGCTGCTGCTGATGGCCCAGATGCAAAAAGATCTCCTTGAACGGCCATTCCTGCAGCCATTTGATCACCAAAGATTCGTTTGCCTAGGGTCCTAAATTCTAGTTCGGTGAAAAGTTGATTAAGCGTTTCTTTATTTGCTTCTTCTACAATAAGATCTTGTTCATTAAATTCAACGGGAACATCGGTAATTATTGTTGCTAGTTTTTTAGATATAAAGGCAGACTCTTTGTTCTCTTCTATTTTCTCTTTGAGCTTTCCTTTGAGCTTATCAGTGTTCTCGTACAGGTTTTCAATAGAATCAAATTCTTGTAAAAGCTTGGCTGCTGTTTTCGCTCCTACTCCCGGAACTCCAGGGATGTTATCGACGGCGTCACCCATGAGTCCAAGAACATCAATAACCTGCTCGGTTCGGTTTATTCCAAACTTTGCACAAATTTCTGCAGGCCCCCAAACTTCAGGAGCATTACCTCCTCTGGCAGGTCTAAACATGAGTGTTTTCTCCGTTACAGCCTGTCCAAAATCCTTATCCGGCGTCATCATATACGTGGTAAATCCCGCATTTTCTGCGTGTTTTGCTAGCGTTACAATTACGTCGTCAGCCTCATAGCCTTCTTTCTCAATTATAGGAATATTGAATGCATCGATAATCTTTCGTATAAAAGGTTCAGAGCGCTTTATGTCTTCTGGGGTTTCATCTCGATTGGCTTTATAAAACTCGAATTCTTGTTTTCGAATATTCTCAGATTTGTGGTCGAAGCAAACTGCAATGTGCGTGGGTTTGTATTTCTCCAAGACCTCAAGCAACGTGGTAGTAAACCCAAAAATTGCATTGGTATTTAAACCGTAAGAAGTAATTCTCGGATTTTTAATGAATGCGTAGTATGCTCTAAAAATTAGTGCATAGGCATCGAGTAGAAAAAGCTTTTTTTCAGATGACATATTGTGTGAGGTCAAATGTAATCGAATTTCAAATAACTAATTAGAACTTTCCATCACCCATTTGCTACATTTGCCGCTTATTATCAAACAGAAATGTCTTTTAAACCTAAATACAATTTAGTTGAAGAGTTAAAGTGGAGGGGATTGTTTCACCAAGACATGCCCGGAACCGAAGAATTATTGATGGAAGAAATGGTAAGCGGATATATCGGGTTCGACCCCACTGCCGATTCATTACACATCGGGAATATGGTTCCTATAATTCTGCTCGTTCATTTGCAACGCTCTGGCCACAAGCCATTTGCACTTGTTGGTGGAGCAACAGGAATGGTTGGAGACCCTTCTGGCAAGAAAGCTGAACGAAGCTTGCTTGACATCGATGTTATCAATCACAATTTGGCTTGTCAAAAGAAACAACTCGAAAAGTTCCTTGATTTTGATTGCGGAGACAATAGTGCTGAAGTAGTAAATAATCACGACTGGTTTAAAGATTTTAATTTTCTTGAATTCATTCGTGATGTTGGAAAGCACATATCTGTGAACTACATGATGGCCAAAGATTCTGTGAAAAATCGATTGGAAGACGGCATGAGCTTCACAGAGTTTAGCTACCAATTAGTACAGGGCTATGATTTCTTTCACCTGTGGGATAAGCGAAACGTAAAACTCCAAATGGGAGGTAGCGACCAATGGGGAAATATCGTTACAGGAACTGAGCTGATTAGAAGAAAAGGCGAAGGAAAAGGTTACGCCATGACGGCTCCATTATTGACCAAAGCAGACGGAAGTAAGTTTGGTAAAAGTGAGGGTGGAAATGTGTGGCTTGATGCTGAAAAAACAAGTCCATACGAATTTTATCAGTATTGGATTAATACTTCTGATGAAGACGCAGAAAGACTGATTAAGATTTTCACGTTATACGATGAAGCTAAAATCAATGAGTTAATTGCAGAGCACAAAGGACAAGAGTATAGAAAGTCACTTCAGAAAGAACTAGCGAAGTATATTACAACTTGGGTGCATGGTGAAGAAGGTTTTAACACAGCATTCGAAGCAACTCAGATTTTGTTCGGAAAGGGAACATCAGAATCGTTGAGAAAACTATCGGAGAAAGATTTCTTATCAGTGTTTAATGGGGTAAATCAAGCTGAGGTAGAGGCTGTTGAAGGCCAAAATATTGTGGACCTCTTGGCTGACTCAGGATTTTTAAGCAGTAAAAGTGAGGCTAAGCGTGAACTAAAAGGCAATGCGATTGCTGTTAATAGTGAAAAGGTTACAGAAGAATATACTATATCGTCTGATGATCTTATTAATGACAAATACATCTTACTTCAAAAAGGGAAGAAGAATAAATTTATAGTTGTAAAGAAATAATGTTATCCATTGATCCAAAAGAATTGACCATTCCGGTTCGCCATCATTATATGCTTGGTGGAGTCGGTCCGCGTCCAATTGCTTTTGCTAGTACGATAGATAAAGATGGGAATCCCAACTTGGCTCCTTTTAGCTTCTTTAATGTGTTTAGCTCAAACCCTCCGGTAATGATATTTTCACCGGCTAGAAGTGGAAGAACACTCGAAACCAAAAATACCTTAGACAATGTGCTCGAAGTACCAGAGGTGGTGATTAATGTAGTTACCTACGATATGGTACACCAAATGAGCTTAGCCAGTTCACCATATCCTAAGGGAGTAAATGAGTTTGAAAAGGCTGGATTTACCGGCATTGCCTCCGAAACCATAAAGCCATTAAGAGTTAAAGAATCTCCAGTGCAGTTTGAATGCAAGGTGCTTGAGGTAAAATCACTTGGAGATGGCGGAGCCGCAGGAAATTTAGTTATCTGTGAAGTACAACGCATTCATGTGAGAGAAGCCCTTCTGGATGAGAACGGCCGAATAGATCAAACCAAAATTGACCTGGTTGCTCGTATGGGAGGAAACTGGTACAGCCGTGCAAATGGTGCATCTATGTTCGAAATCGATAAGCCAATAACCACGCAAGGAATTGGTGTTGACCGTCTTCCTGAGTTTATACGATTAAGTGACCAACTTACGGGCAATGATCTCGGTAAATTAGGAAACATGCTCGAATTACCATCTTCGGAAATGGTAGATAAAGAGATAGATAAGTTAGGAAATGTAGAATTAACTTTAGATAAAGCTAAAACGCTGCTTGCGGATTACAACCTCGAAGCAGCCTATGCGGTTTTAGCTAAGATCATGAAATAAATTATGAATATTCAGCAATTTTTATTCAAGCTTCTAGTGATTTTAACATACATCTTAAGGGTGTCGCTTTTGGTGCTTCCTGTAGCACTTGTAATTGTGATTTCTAAAGAAGATGGATGGAAGTATGGTTTTACATTTATACAAAACAATATTGACGTAGCCCTATTTGTCTCGTTTGCGATTGGTTTTTTGGTTTCGATGTATCACGCTGTAAGTTTTGAACTTGCAGGAAAAGCACCGAACGAAAATTACATGAAGTCGAAGCAAAAGGTATTTATAAAAGGAGATATTTCCTTAGAAGATCTGGGAGCGAAACTCCAACAAAACAAAAGATATAAAGAAATTGTGGTTGGTAGTCGCTCTATTGGAGCCAAAAAATTGGTTCATTTAATGAAGCCTGACGACATCACAATAAGCCATGATGGAGATGTGTATGTTGTAGAAAGTCAACCATTTACAACATTATGGTTTATTGATTTTGGAAGAAATTTTAGGACCGTAACAGAAATTGCAAAAATGATTAAGCAACAATGAAAGTAGCGATAATATCGGGTTCAGCACGAAAGAATAACAATACCGTGAAAGCGGCAAAGGCCATCAATAAGTTGGTTGAGAATTCGGTGCTAGTCGATTTTCAAAACTACGATCTTCCTTCATTTGCAGAAGGGTCATTGGTTAGAGGCGAAGAAACCTCATTTCAGAAACAATTGGTTGATGCAATTGATAATTGCGACTTGCTTTTTGTGCTTACTCCAGAATACAATTGGTTTCCAACTTCAGAGGTTATAAACATGGTTCATCAATTGGCCAACGACAGATATTCATCCATTTTTAACAACTTAGTTGTTGCAAATATTGGGGTGAGTTCTGGAAGAGGTGGAAGAATGCCAGCGGTACAGCTTGGCTATGTTTTTAATAAGATATTTAACTACTTCAATCTCGATAGTATTACGAGCCCAAAGACCTTTGAAGTACAAGAGATTTCACAGTGCATCGACCACGATGGAAACCTATTATCAAACGAAGCATTTAATTCAGGCTTCAAAGATTTTTTAGCCTATTCGGTTAAAGTTGCCAAAAGATGGCATCAAAGTTCGTAAAAAGGGCTATTTTGCGACGATTTTAAATCAGTTACTACATGAAAAAACTATCGCTTTCTTTTCTTTTGCTTTTTGCTATTTCGTCATTTGCTCAAACTGAGTTCACACGAGTAATGAAGGATGATTCAACCGACCAAGCTAGGTCAATGTTTCAAGCCTCAAACGGAGACTATTTTTTACTTTCTACCACCAATAGTTTTGGCCAAGGTGGATTGGATGTTCAAATTACAAGAACCAATGGTCTTGGAGATGTGACTTGGTCATACACCTATGGTACCGGTGTTGACGATATTGCCTACAAGATCAATCCAACATTCGATGGAGGAGCACTTGTAGCGGGAAAGTCAGCAGGCTTTGGAAACACAGGCGTTGATGCTTTTCTAATGAAAATTAACGGTTCTGGAACCGTGCAATGGACGAAATCAATTCGCTCCGATAGTACAGAATGCGCTTATGACGCAATTGAAGCACGTAATGGAGATATTTATATGGTAGGAACTATTGACCTTGATAGTTTCAACAACAATATTTTCTTAGCTCGATTAAGCTCGACAGGAAGTTTTTCATGGGTTAAGACCTATGGAGGTGCAGGTAACGAACAAGGATACGCACTTGGCGAAGATAAAAAAGGAAATATCGTAATTGTTGGTAGCACCGATTACGATTCTGTAAATATTGGCTCTACTGGCGATATGGATGCACAAGTTATTGTAACCAACACAGGAGGTGCAGTACTTAAGCATAAAAACTTTGGAACTACAAGCAATGATTTAGCCAGGGCGATCGATTTCACAAATGATGGCGATTACCTTATCGCAGGTAATACAGAAGGTGGAACCGGTACAGGCTACGATGCATTTCTTGCAGTTCTCGACACAACGTTAGCTATTGACAACGCAGAATGGTTCGGAACTTTTGGTGCAGATAGCGTTTATGATGTTGACTACCAAAGCGATGGAACAATGTCGCTGATTTTTACTGGACAAGCTGCAATCTCAGTTCGGGATGTAATTTTGGTTCAGACATTTTCTGGTGGAGGAATCACTGCATCTAATACCTATGGTGGTTTTGGAGCCGATGGACGAAGCCAAGCTGCAGTTAGCTATGTGAACTCGATTGGATTATCTGTCTTCGGTTCAGGTGAGTCACCGATGAGCAACAACAACGAAGACTTATTCTTGACTAAGGTGGATGATAATCTAAGTAATACTTGTATTGGACTTCAAGACAATATTTTAAATGGAGTATTAAACTTGTCTAGTAACGCTTACATGAATTCAGGAAGTGTTGGAGGCACAGGGAATGCAATTTTCACCAGAAGTTCAAATACAAACGACGACACAACTTTCTGTTGTAAACTAGAAGCACGTGTTGCAGGTGATTCATTTGTGATTTGTACTAACGACGAATTAAGAATTGGTAGATCTGCCATTAGCGGATATACGTATACATGGTCCGCAGAAGGATCATCTTGGACATCTTCAAGCGCAAACCCAACGGTTTCTCCAACTTCTTCGACGACTTACAAATTATTTGTAAGTTCTTCTGACGGTGCTTGTACTACAGATTCAGCTGAGGTGTATGTTAAAGTAAATGCTCGACAAACTATTGCACCTCTTGCAGATACATTCTTTTGTGAAAAAGACAGTGTTATTCTTACAGCCGTAAGTGGAATGAACTCATATACATGGCAGGGAAAAACATTGTACAACACGCAGTCCATTAAGTTGAGAATTGCAGATACGTTAGTTCTAAGCATGATTGATGCTAATTCATGTCTGTATACGGATACTATTGGTGTTGAAATAAGAGAGCTTCCGACGTTTGATTTAGGAGAAGACACTACCATTTGTGAAAACTTGAGCATCACACTCTTTGGCCCATTTGGTGGAGTTAACTACAAATGGAATGGGGTAGATAGCGGTGACCGATTCTTGATTACGAGCGAATCTAGAATTCATACACTAGAGGTTACAGACGCATTCGGTTGTAAATACTCAGATCAAATTCAGATTTTGACGAATCCAGCATCTACTATAGATCTTGGAAACGATACCTCATTCTGCGAAGGAACAGACATTACTATTTTTGGTCCTACCTCATTAAGCGACTACAAATGGAACGATACAGCATCTTCAAGTGCTAGCTTAACAGTTAGCGAAGGAGGTACTTATTGGTTAGAGGCTTACAACAGTTTCGATTGTCCAGCTTTTGATACCATAACCGTTACCCAAATTGCTGCGCCAGAGTTCAGTTTAGGAAACGATACGGGTTACTGCGATGAAGTTAATGTTCAATTGCAAGGTCCAGCCAATATGGATGATTATTTATGGCACAATGGCTCTTCAAACGAAACGTTTAATGCAACAGGTCCAGGTACTTACTATTTAACGGTTACTAACAGTGATGACTGTTCATACACCGATACAATTCACATTGACGAGTTTACTTCTCCATCAATAACCTTAGGTCCTGATACTGCAGTGATCGATGGTAAAAGTATTGAACTTACCCCAGGAACTGGCTATGCCGATTATGACTGGAGTACAGGTGCAACTACATCTAGCATCACAGTTACCGATTCAGGTTCATACCATGTAACGGTTACTGACGATAATGGTTGTACAGATTCTGATACCGTTATGGTAAGATTGAAACCAAATAGCATTGTTTATTTGAATGGCGTGAGCTATACACTATATCCAAATCCAGCTACAGATTTCTTAAACATTTCAACCGAAGGTAACATTGTTAATAGCCGTGTTGAATTGTTCAATGTAGAAGGTAAAATGGTGTACTCAACCATCGCCAAAAGCAACCATATAGAAATCAACGTTTCAGAATTGCCAGAAGGGCTATATTATTTAACCTTAACTGCCGACAATAATTCGTTGAACTTCAAAGTTATGATAGACTAGATGTCGATCTTAGTAGATAATCTTACCAAAATATACGGCGAACAAAAGGCTATCGATGCTATTTCTTTTAGTATTGAGCCCGGAGAGATTGTTGGATTTTTAGGCCCAAATGGAGCGGGTAAGAGTACTACTATGAAAATATTGAGTGGCTACATTCAAGCTTCTTCCGGTAAGGCCAAAGTGCTTAATATGGATGTTGAGGCTGAAGGCTTGTCAATCAAAAAAAGAATTGGATATCTTCCAGAACTTAACCCGTTATATACCGATATGTATGTTACGGAATATCTCGATTTTAATGCCAGGATTTACAACATAAAAGACCGTAAGGCTGCTGTTAATCGGGTAATTGAAACTACAGGCTTAACACTTGAACGCAAAAAGAAAATAGGCCAGTTGTCTAAAGGATATAAGCAACGTGTTGGGCTAGCTCAAGCGTTGCTGAATAATCCAGAGGTATTGATTTTAGATGAACCTACATCCGGTTTAGACCCAAATCAAATGCAAGAGATCAGGCAGCTGATTATTGATCTCGGGAAGGATAAGACCATCTTATTGTCTTCGCATATTATGCAGGAAGTTGAGGCGATGTGCAATCGGGTTATCATCATTAACCACGGAAAAATTGTTGCCGATGATCAAGTTGAAACGATTAAGCAGAAAATGCACAAGGAAGGCAAAACAGTTGAAGTTAAATTCCGCGACAATATCGATGCAAATAAATTGAAAGCTATTAGTGGAGTTAGCTCCGTTAATGAGCTTAGCGATATTCATTTCAGAGTAACCGCAAATGCAGAAATCGATCTTCCAGCCGCATTATTTCAATTTGCGATTGAAAACAAAACAATCATTGTAGAACAAAAAGAACAATTGGAAAGTTTAGAATCAATTTTCCAGCAGTTAACAAAGAATGTATAGCATATTTTTAAAGGAAATACGGAGCTTTTTGAGTTCATTGATTGCCTATGTTGTAATCATGGTGTTCCTGCTTTTTATTGGATTATTTACATGGGTGTTTGCCGACGGAAATGTATTGACTCTGGGCTATGCTAACCTCGATACACTGTTTGGAATGGCTCCCTGGATATTTATATTCTTAATATCCGCGATTACTATGCGTTCTTTTTCAGAAGAAATTAAGCAAGGTACGTTCGAAATACTTTCAACCAAACCCATAAGTCCATTTCAGATAATTCTTGGAAAGTACTTAGCCGCTGTTTGTTTGGTCTTATTTGCTGTGGTCCCAACGTTGATTTATTTCTATTCAATTTATCAGCTAGGTCTGCCTAAAGGTAACATCGATATCGGTGCCACCTGGGGAAGCTATATCGGTTTGATTTTATTGGGAAGCTGTTACGCTTCCATTGGATTGTTTGCTTCAGCTGCAACACCAAATCAGATTGTAGCTTTTATCTTAGGAATGTTCCTCTGCTTCTTCTTTTATGTTGGTTTTCAACAACTTAGCAATTTGTCACTCTTTGGAAGCTTCGACCATTTAGTGCAATGGATAGGAATTCAATACCACTACGATTCTATCAGTAGAGGAGTGCTTGATACACGAGACATTATCTACTTCGTATCGGTGAATACAGTTTTTTTAGGTTTAACTCATTTAAAGCTTGAAGGAAGAAAATGAGCAAGACCAAGAATAACAAAAAACGATCTCAGATTATAGGAAAAGCAATTATTGCTTTTGCAGCCATTGTTTTGGTTAATATTATTTCAGACTCGTTCTATAAGCGATTCGACCTTACGAAAGAGGGGAGATATACGCTCTCTGAATCCACTAAGAATCTGATTGGTAAAATCGATGAAGAAGTATACTTTACAATTTACCTTGATGGAGACCTGCCTCTCGACTATAAACGCTTGAAGTCATCAACGCGTGATATGCTTAATGAGTTCAGTCTGGAGTCAGATGGGCTAATCAACTTTGAGTTTGAAGACCTATTAGGCGACAAGGAGACGAAAGAGAAAGAAAAAATCCTTCAAGAGCTCTATCAAAAAGGACTTAAAATTGAGCAGCCAGATTTAAAGCCTGATGAAGCTCCAACAGGCAAGTATATTATCCCTGCTGGGGTTGTGTTTTACAAAGGCGTAGAATATCCTCTAAACTTGCTTAAAAGGGAATTTGGAAGCCCATTGGAACAAGAAATCAATGGGTCTATCGAACTGCTCGAATACGAAATTGGTAATGTGTTAAGAAAAGGAGTTGCCGGAAGAAGTTTAAAATTGGCCTTTACCGATGGTCATGGCGAGTTGGGCATAGAGGAAACTGCAGATATTGCCAATGCCTTAAGTGAGTTTTACGAAGTTGAACGGATTAACATTAATCTAACCGATTCTAACTGTTACAAGATGTTCACTAAAGAGGTAGCTGCCAATCCAGATAGACCTGTGGTAAGCGTATTTGTTGAATCGCTTATCAGAAGACTGAAAGACTATTCTGGGCTAATCATTGCCAAACCGATTACCAAGTTTACTGAACCTGAGAAGTTTGTAATCGACCAATATGTAATGAATGGTGGAAAGGTTATTTTCTTGGTTGAGAGCCTGGTAGCGGAGATGGATTCCGTGGCCAAATACGGTCGGGTTATGACGGCCAATCACGAACATAACTTGGACGACTTGCTTTTTCACTATGGAGTAAAAGTTCAACCTACCCTAGTTCAAGACTTACAATGCCATGGTATCCCAGCAATAAACCAACAAACCAATAGAACTGGGTTTTGGCCATGGGTTTTCTATCCACTATATAACCCAGCTGATGATAATCCAATAACAAGAAACCTTGAAAATGTTTGGGGCCAGTATTGTAGCACGATGGACACTACGGCCAGACAGACACTTAAAAAGACTGTTTTGCTTAAATCATCTGCAAACTCAAGAGTTGCTCATAATCCTGTTATGATCTCACTTGATTTACTCAAGGTTCGACCTGATCCGCGAAACTTTAATAAAGGAGGACAGATTTCAGCCGTTTTGGTTGAAGGAAGTTTCGCAAGTCCTTTTAGACATCGAGAAGGGGTAAAGCGAGCTTTTGACCTCGATTATAAAAGCCAAATTGACAATAACAGCATGATTGTTATTGGTGATGGTGATT
Source organism: Bacteroidia bacterium (assembly GCA_965216465.1). Lineage (GTDB taxonomy): Bacteria > Bacteroidota > Bacteroidia > NS11-12g > UBA9320 > UBA9320. Next base: position 546,360 of record CBDCFW010000006.1, on the reverse strand, counting down.
TGATTCGTAACCAGATTTCAAGTGATGGAAGCAGAATCTATCCTTTAGGTTATGATCGCTATGCCACTCAAAATTTTGGTGCCCCAGTTGAGTTTGCAAACAAGAAATTCTTTTTAAACTGCGTAGATTTTCTATGTGATGAAAGCAACTTAATCGAAGTAAGAAATAGAGAAGTTATTTTACGACTGCTCGACAAAAACCGAATCAAACGGGAAAGAATTAAGTGGCAAACGATTAATATGGTTCTTCCTATATTAGCTGTAATTCTATTTGGACTTCTGAACGCATTGTACAGAAGGAGACGATGGCAATAATTACAAAAAATGAATCGACTAACAGCATTATTATGCTTGACCATGTGCTTTTGCTGGTCATTTGCCCAAAACAGGGCTAACTATTTTGCTGTTGGATATACCCCTGGATTTCTGCTGGCACATCGTGCCGATATCAAACATTTAGCTGCTCATAATTTTGGTTTAGAGTTAGCCTATGAACGCGATGCGTCAAGCACCTCATGGGGTCAACATTACCGCAAACCGATTATTGGCTATAGCTTTTTGTACTACAACATTGGAAATGAAATCACAGGCAGTGGATATGGGGCATTTATGCATGCCAAGTTCAATGTATTTAACGTTGCAAAGACTTCTGGTTATTTCAGAATGGGTGCCGGGTTAGGGTATTTAACCGAATATTTTGATCCATATGAGAACAGACGAAATCAGGCAATAGGAAGTGGTCTTAACGGAAGTATGCAATTCTCACTTCTTCTTAATAGGCCAATCGAAAAATGGAACAGTTATATTGAATATGGAATTGGGATATCGCACTATTCTAACGCGGCGTATAAAATGCCTAATCTTGGCTACAACATGCCTGCACTTTTTTTACGTTATGGTTTAGAAGGAAATGGTGAGCAGTTTAAGTCTGAATCCTCTGAAATGGCTCTTCAACAATGGAGAATAGCAGCAACAGCTATTTACGGTAAGAAGCAGCGAAACTTTGCAAATCCAGTTGATTTTTATCACAAAGGAGTTCAAGTAAAGGCACTGAGGGCTGTTTCAGCTGTTAGTGCTATTCGAGGTGGTTTAGATGCAACATTAGATAAAACCTATAAGTACACAGAGAATCCAATATTTCCACTTGATTCAGTAAGTTTTGGTGACCAACTTGAGCTTGGCTTAGCAGCAGGCTACGAGTGGAATTTCGGTAAGGTAGGAGCCTATGGCGAACTTGGAGCATACGTGTATAAACCAAGCACATTAAAAGACCCTTTTTATCAGCGCATGGGCGTTATTTATAACATGTCAGAACGATTTAAACTGCAAGGCGCATTGAAGTTTCATAGAGGTGTGGCTGACTACTTTGAGATGGGTTTAACCTATTTAGTAAAAAAATGAAGTATTGGATTGTCATAGTATTTTTCATAGCTGCATGCTCGAAAGAGCAGCGTGATGATTGCATTACCTCGCTAGGAGATGACAATACCGAGGTTCGGTCTGTTGAACCATTCACAAGACTTTATGTAGAAGATCGAATGCAAGTTATCCTAGTGCAAGACAGTGCAAAGAATGGAGAATTGGAAGTATATGGTCCGGAGAATCTCTTAGGGCAAATCAAAACGGATGTGGTCGATGGTCAATTGCGAATTGTCAATACCAATACATGCAATTTTGTAAGAAGTTTCAATTATGAATTGATTATTACGGCATACGTACATCAGCTAAATGAAATAAAGCTTGAATCCATAGCTACGGTATTCAATACAGACACATTACATGTGGATAGCATTGCAATCTATCATTCGGCCTTATCGGATATGACTTTAACGCTGAATTGTTCAAACATAGTTCAAGTTAAGTCGCTTAATTCTGCACATATGCAACTCAAAGGAAGTTCAAGAGTGCTTAAGGGGAGTATTGAAGAAATTTCAGATCTTGATGCAAGCGAATTGGTTGTAGAAGAAGTTTTGTTAGATACGCATACCCCTTTAGATTGTAAAGTCAATCCAACCAAAGGACTGTTCGTTAAAATTTTCAATTCAGGCAATATTCTGCACTATGCTGAGCCTACAGACTATAAAGAAATTAACGTTCAACGCGGAACAGGAACCTTAGTTTTGGTTCAATAAAAAAGAGGTTTGACCAGCAAACCTCTTTTCTTAAACCAACTAACTAATATGAAAAAACCTTACTTTATTTCAATTGATTTTGCTTTCGCTTCTTCTCTTTTTGGAACAGCTACGCGTAATAAGCCATTCTCAAATTTCGCTTCAATCTTGTTTGATTCGGCGTTTTTTGGAAGCATTATCTTACGTTCAAACTTACCATATCTGAACTCACTTACATGAGTCTTGTTTTGATCAGATGAACTAAAGGAATTACGCTCCCCAGAAATCGTTAAGTAGTCATTTTCTACTTCGATGTTAATGTCTTCTTTTTTTACACCCGGTAATGCAATGTCTAGAGCAAATACATCTCCTTCCTCACGCAATTCAATTGCTGGTCTAAAAGAAATGTCTCTTTTAACTGTATCTTCATGTAAAAACTCGTTTACTAGTTCTCCGAAATTTCCTACTAACATATCGGAAATTAGAGATGGTCTGGTTTTGATATTCATAACTTTCATTTTGCTCTTGTTAGTTCAATCTGTGTACCAACAGGAAAAATAAGACAAAATGACACAATACGGTGAAAATCAAAGAATTAACAAGACAAAATGTCTTATTTCGCGATTAGGATGCAATTAAATTCTTGAAATTTGACAGTGTAAACGTTTTTGTAGTGTTTGCTTAACTGCAAAATCAAAGCAGAAATGCGCTTTTCATCTTGCTCGTTGCGAGAAGTGATATTAAAAACTAATGATCCGGATGACGCACATTTGACGAGCTGGTTAATAAAACCTTCTTCGAATACGAATTCTACATTGTTCAGCTCTTGAAACAGGTCGATGAAAACTATGTCAAAATTAGTTTGACATGCGTTAACATATTTCTGGGCATCGGCTACAATTAAGCTTGGGTTCAAGGAGTAGTCTTCTGCGAAATGGGCTTTAAATAGTTCTATGATTTTGCTATCATATTCCACTCCAACAAGGGCATTCTTGTATTCGAAATTCTTTTCAAGCAGGTGAAGAATACTTCCACAACCAAAGCCTAGTATCAAAATGTCTTGTGCTCGCTTAATCTCTTCGGTAATTTCCTTTGTTGCTTTGTCAAAGACTGTATAACCATTGCCAAAAGAAAAGTTTGCCTCTTTGGTGTTAAGCATTTTCTTACCTTGGCTCCAAACTACTTCTAAATAAGGATTTAAAGGGGATCCAGTTCGAACAATAGGAATATCCCAGATATAAGAGAGTATCTTGATTAAGTATAGTGGCATAAAAAAACCCAAGGTGTGAGCCTTGGGTTTAAAAGTAAGTTTTAAATCTTAATGCTGTACAATAATTTTTGAAACAGCTTTATCGTTTCTTCCTACGATTTCTACAAAGTAGTTACCAGATACAAGTCTATCGGTTTTAACCGTGATTCTTCCGTTGCTTGTGCCTTCAGTAATAATTACTTCTTGACCGCTCATGTTGTATACTTTAAGTACATATGATCCCTTAACTGATGTGCTAAGGTGAACAACATTGTTTGCCGGGTTAGGGAATGCAGAAATTTTTGGTTTAACAACAGTTTCTTCTTCGTCCTCTTCTACGTTCGTAAGAAGCGAACCACTTTTCCAGATACCCATTCCGTGTGTTCCGGCGTAGATTACTGGTCCAGACCAAGGCTTGTCTTGTACTTGAACAACTGAAAGAACAGGTACAGTTGGGAAAGGAACATCAGCATCTTGTCCGTCCATTACTTGAACCCAATTTGGTGAAGAGCTCGTTCCGTTGGTGGTACCCCACATGCCGAATTCAGTTCCAAGAACGATTACATCAGGATCATCGTTGCTAATAACAGCGTGATACACTGGGAATCTTGGAAGGTTATTTTGAATAGACGTCCATGTTGGAGATGGATCTAGCGCATTTTCCGTTGCAAACACATAGGTACTGTTTCCATAGTTCCCAAGTGTAACCACAACGTGATTTGCATTATTCTTGTCAACTGCAATACTTGTAAAGTCTCGACCGCTAATATTCATATTTCCATTAATCTTAGTCGTTACTAAAGTGTCAGCGATATCATTCCATTTTGGTAAAGAAGTTGTATCAAAAGATACAGCATTTAAATTGTCAACTCTGAAAATCTCACCATTGTTTTTAGCTACGAATAGGTGGTTTCCATCGGCTGAAGATTCAATTTGTGACACCTCACTTTGTTGACTAGGAGTTGGAATGTCTGAAACCTTAAACCAACGAATTCTTTCATCTGAAGGATCTTCAGGATTGTGAGCATCTCTTAAAACGTTGTTACACATAAAGATTCCAGATCTAAACGGCATGAAGAATCGAGACTTCATGATGTTATTCCAATCGTCGTTTGGACCGTAGATTTTTGCACTGTCAACGTACAGCTGCTCTTCCCATAATTCTAAAGGAGTGTTAAAGATACTATTTGGAGATGAAGCTCCATCAAAAGCGTTTCTAATTCTGTTATCCCAGAAGGTAGCCATTTCAGTTCCTCCAACAATCGAGCGTCTTACAGTACCATTGTACGACTCTCCAAACATGATGTTAGGGTCATATTCTGATATTTCAGCTTGGAAACCGTCACCAGCGAGTACATCAATTCCTTTCTTACGAGGGAATGACTCATTGGTAATTAAAATAGTGTTTTGATCTTGAGTTCCACCTAAAACTCTACCTTCTCTAGAAGCAGCAATTCCATAGAATTGAGTTGTAGTAAATCCGGTATTAATCTCGGCGTAGTTGTTCAACTCTTCATTGGTTGTTTTATAAATTCCTCCATCCGTACAGATGTACATAATTGGGAAGTCTCCAGTCTTGTCAAATGTGATTAAGTGCTTATCTGAGTGAATTACAAAAGGATTGTTTCTTCCTCCAAATTTAGATCCTACAATCTGTGGACCTTCTTCAAGCGTCCATTCAGCAAAATCTACACCTCCAATAAACACACGGTCTTTATCGTTAGGGTCAACTGCAATACACATATCCCATACTCCTTGTGTGTTGGTTCCAATATTGGTGAAAGGTGCGAAGTATTGACTAGCTTCATTTACTTCTTCAGTCCAAGTCTTACCCGCATCAGTCGATCTAAACAATCCTGTTAAGCCTCTGAGATTTGCCCCAGCAGGTGCTAAAGATGTCGAGATTGTTCCAACAGAAACTATATAACAGTAGTTAGGATCATCGTGTGCCCAAGCTGAAGCACATCTTTGATTGGCTCCAATCTGAGTAATAATGTTTGCGGATACATATTGGTCCTGATCAAATACATCATCAACACGGTATACAACGCTTCCGATATAAACTAAGGCTACACCATTTTCATTGATTGCGATGTCTTTGCAAGAACCTCCACGAATGGTAGTCCAAGATTGACCATCGTCATCAGAATATCTCAACGCTCCAGTAGTACCTGCAAGAATAACGTTCTGTGTTGGGTGAGAAACCAATACATTTATGTTCCCAAATCCAGTTGTGTTATTAAGTAAATTAAAAGTCTCTCCATCCGTAGAAGCATAAATTCCACTACCATTAAATGTTGGAGTAAAGGTTTCTTGCCCACTTGGGTTGTTTATTTGAATACCTCTTTCACCAGTACCTGCAAACACAGTTCCCCCTGATGTTTGAGCCATGCATGAAATACCAAAGAAATCACTGTCTAATCCTACGGGAACCCATGAACCACCTCTGTTGGTAGATTTGAAGATGCCTCCAGAAACACCGCCGGTATATAAGATGTTTGGATTAGTATTATCGATAACCAAACTCTTTGTACGTCCACCAATATTATCTGGACCGGCAAATTCCCATTTCATTGGCCAATCTACCTTGTTTAATTTTCTGTTTTCTCTTACGATCTCTGCTCTAACGGCATTGACGTCTTCCTGACTAACAACACCAGTATGTTGATTAGCTCGAATTGAATTTAGGTATTCTAAATAACCGTCAACAGATTCTTCAGTGGCTACTCGAGGAGAGTATTTTTTAGACTCCGTATTCAAGTTTATAAGGACCGCTCCAACAACAAATGCAGATGCGATAATTGATAAGGTAATCTTTCTATTCATGTGTAAACTGTTTTATAAAAATAAAGCATACAAATTTAGTTTTAGATTTATCATAACCAAGTTTTACTTAATCAAGATACTTATTTGGTTAATAAGCGTTGAAATTAAAGCCCATTCCCGCCAATTTGATAGCTCAAATAGTAGGATAAAAAGAGTTGATTTTCCTGTCCGTAAAGGATGCCAATGTCGTTAAAGAAATAGTCCAAACGAATGCCTGTTTTTGTACGCTGTTTTCTGTAGGTTTGATTCCATTCAGATTTTAAATTTACATCGAGGTGGATGCCCAAATTAGCAGTTAGCTCAGACAATCCTTCGGTCCACCCCGCTGCACTTAACACATTTTCTTGTGTGGCTTTGTTTGATGGATCTTGGATGTCAAGAGTAGGGTTGAAACGCTGATTATCTAACTCTTGCGTGTAAACATAGTACGGTTTTATGATGGCAATGCTTGGTCCCACTTCAAAACCAATTAAGTGAGAAACATTTTGCTCACCTCGTCCTGCTAAAGAAATAGAACTTCCTAAGTTAGCACGTACCACTGCTGCGGCATTCTGCTTGCCATAGATGTACGGTTTTGGATTGATAAAATTGGGATTTTGCACCTTAAGCTCCTTGTCATGTTTGAGTGTACTCATGCTGATCGACCAATAATCCGTTCTTTGATTTACAGGCTCTAAGTTCGAAACAAAGCTGAGGCCTATACCATTTGATGAAATTTCTGGACCGATAGTCCAGGCCTCTTTTGGTACCTGAGCGAAAGAAAAAAGTGTGCAAAAAGTAAGAAGTATTAAAACAGGGAAACGAAAATGGTGTGAACCCATTTCGCAATTATTATCAAACCCTACCTTAATTTGCATTTTGTAAAAATAACGAATATTCTCAATTTTTGTTCAAAATATGGGCACTACATCCAAAGTATTATACCTCGGTGACTTAAGAACCGAATGCGTTCACATTAAATCAGGAACGCATATTTCAACCGACGCTCCAACCGACAACATGGGAAAAGGAGCACTGTTTTCACCAACTGATTTGGTGGCGACTTCACTTGCAGCTTGCATGATTACGGTAATGGGAATAAAAGCAAACGCTTCCAATATCCCTTTTCAAAACATTGAGGCCGATGTTGAGAAAATTATGGCTTCAAATCCCAGAAGAATTGCTCAAATAAGCGTGATTTTTAATATAAAGGATGAATGGTCTGATCGTGAAAAGAAGATTCTAGAAAAAACGGCACATACTTGTCCCGTTGCTCGAAGTTTAGGCCCAGATGTAATACAGGATATTCGCTTTATTTATAGTTAAGCGACTCAATAACTTCATCTGGCCGAATAGCCAAATGAGATTCTGCAAGCACCACTTCTCCATTATGAATGACGATGGCTTGTGGAGACTCGTGATGAACCTCTAATTCATTCGCAATATGCTGCGACAACGATCGATCTACAATCACATCGATCAAGTGAAAATCAAAATGTTTGTTGATTTCATGCTCAGCCGATAACATACGTTGTAAGGCAATGTCACTCAACGAGCAGCGGTTGCTGTGTTTGAAGATAATACTAGGCCTTTCTTGATTAAGGACTAATGGAATGTCAATCTCTTTTGAGTATTTCCACATAAGGGTTAACCGATGTGTTCAACGGTGTCTTGATCAACTGATCCAACACCAGGACATTGGTCGCGTGAAGCACACGAAGTTGCTAATACAGAGATGAACAGAGCGATAGTAAGTAGAGATAATATTTTTTTTACGTTCATGTTTGCTTCTAAATTTGTTACCCTCTTAAAACGAGTGTAATCGGTAAATTGTTGCAAAGTAAAGACATTATAGACGTATTGAAAAATGATGAAGCCAAAAGCTTTATACTTAGACATTTAAATGACCAATATGCTGAACTGTCGCTAAAATACTCAGGTAAAACATCCTTTAATATTGCAGTCTGCTTACAATTGATGGGCATTTATAAGAAGGCTCAGCACAAAATACCTCTAGTTTACAACCAATTACTTGCTGTCGATAAACGATCATATGAGCAGGCGACGTCTCAAAACGTTGCCGAATACAAACAAACTTTTATAAATGGAAAGTCCTTGTTGGATATCACTGCGGGTTTGGGAATTGATTCGATATTTCTGGCCAAAAACTTTGATAAAGTTATCGCAGTTGATCACAATAAACATTTGCATGAATTGGCTTCTTATAACCTAAAAGAATTGGGTATTGTAAACGTTGAAAGAGTTTTGGGCGACGGTGTAGCTTCTTTACAGGGCAATTACGACTGGGTTTATATTGACCCAGACCGCCGAGTAACGGACAAACGTGGAATTAAACTAGAAGACCTGTCCCCAGATGTTACAAGATTGCAAGCTCAATTAGAAGAATGCACTGCCAAAGTGTACATCAAATTGTCACCTATGTTCGACATTCATGAAGTCTGGAGAAAGTTCGATGCGGCAACTGAAGTTCATATCATAGCACAAAAGAATGAAGTTAAAGAGTTGGGAGTTGTGCTCGATTATAAGACGGGTTCTTCAACTCAAATGGTTGTAATGCATGACGTTTCTAGCGGTTTTCATTTTGAATCGGAATGGAAAAATGTTGACTATGTAAGCGTAGAAAAGGTGCAGCAATACAACTTCTTAATCCATCCCAATGCTTTGTTGCTTAAGGCTGGTTTGGCAAAATATTATTTGAAGGATAGTCAAATGGCAAAGCATCCTGATTTTGAATTGTATTTCTCAGATCAAGAAGTAATTGAAGGAGGACGATGTCTTGAAGTTTTGAATCGAGGAGGCATTTCTCCAAAAGAGATAAAGAAAAGCTTAAAAAATCTAAGAGTCACAAACCTGAATATTGCGATAAAAGGCCTTTCGGATAAACCAGAACAGTGGCATAAAAAACTAAACACCAAAGACGGTGGCGATTATTTCTTGTATTTGTTAAAAGGGAAAGAAAAAGAAAGTTACTTGTGTAAGCGTATTACTTCTTAGCTAACACGAACTTTTCGATTGCTGCAACCATGCTCGGAGATTCTGGTGATGGAGCAGGAATGGTATTATTTAATCCAGCTTCTGACAAAGCAACATTGGTTGTTTTACCCCACCCAGCAATGGCACGATCATCTTGTGTAAAATCAGGGAAGTTGGCAAACAACGATGAAATATCCTGTGGACTAAAAAATACCAAGATGTCATAATACACACTTGCAAGGTCTGAAAGATCTGCATTTACAGTGTTGTACATAATGGCTTCAGTATATTGGATGTTGTTCTCGTCCATAAAGTTAGGAATAGAATCCTTTCTGATATTTGAACAAGGGAACAAGTAATTCAAAGTTTTATGCTTTTTAAGCAACTCAAGGAATGAAGCTTCTGTACCTTTTCCAACAAACATTTTACGTTTACGGAGTTGAGTATATTTCTGAATGTAAAGAGAAACCCCTTCGTTAACACAGAAATATTTCATGGTAGTTGGAAGTTCTACCTTCATTTCTTCAACAATTCTGAAGAAATGATCAATTGCATTTCTAGAAGTAAGAATTACGGCAGTGTGATCCAAAATACGAAGCTGTTGCTTTCGCATATCTTTTGCAGGTACACCTTTAACCTCAATAAAAGGTCTGAAATCTACTTTTATACCATACTTATCTGTCAATCTATGATAAACAGATTTTTTGTCACCCGGATCGGGTTGCGAGATGAGAATGTTTTTTACGCTCAATGTAACTCCTTAGCTGTTTACGAAAAGCACCTTTGCTAAAATTAGTATAGGTACGATTTCGAAGGTGCAAAGATAAACAAAAAGACTAAGAATTGGATAGTTAAAATTGTTTTGAAGCATTAAAATCACTCCGAACAATTTAACGAGAAACAGCGTGATTACTAAGATTACCTCTGCAATGAATAAGTTACTATCTAGCTTGAAATAGAAGACATCTACCAAAAGCAGTACCCCTAAAATTAGAGCAAAGAATTGGTTTATACTGTATTGATAATCAACAACTAGATTACCAAGTTCGCTGTGCTGATGCAGACCAAAATAATAAGCATTTAGGAAGTATTTAGTCACGGTAAGAATAACCACTCCCAACCAGATAATTAAGAAGTTTAAAGTGCCGTCTTCCACCAAAAAAAGTTTTTCTGAAGAAATATAAGCGTAAACAAAAATGGCGTAAACCATGCTGATACTAAGCATGGAGCTTATACGAAACAGGTTGTTAATGGTATATTTTTCACTTTGCCATGAAAACCTCTGAATGGGCAAATAAGCCAATAAACGAATCGATACCAACCAATTTGGAACCAAAACATAGAGCACTCCAACCAAGAAAATAAGCCCAAGCAGTGCAAATTTTAATGCTGCTGGAAGTTCATTTCGAAGTACAAGATCTGATAGTATCATCAATGGCCTACAAAGGTGAGCATTTAGAAATAATTTACGATACCAAAGTGAAATTTTGCGGTATTCAACTGAATTGGGTTGTCTAGCTGCTGACCCAGAGCATAAGCTATATTTAAAATTCCACCACCAACTTTGATGTTGGCAATAGCTCCAAATCCAATAGGGTTATTGTAAATCAAGTCATCGCTTTCGAGCTTGTTTTCGATTAGAGCTGTGTTAAAAAACAATCCGATATTGCTGTTTTCATCCAATAGATAGCGGTATTCTATAGTATAGATGGCAGCTTTGCTGGCAAAGAGCTCGTTTTCATCAAATCCTCGAAGCGAAGAAAATCCGCCAAAATTGTAAAGCTCATTGAAAAAAACTTGGTCGCTGAACAATCCCATAACTTGAAGACTTTGTCGTATGGTGCTACTCTTTCGAATAGGTATAAACAATTCGGTTTGAAGGCTGATGTTTCCCCTCAAACTTTTTTTGTCTATAGTGTCATATACCGATATCATTTGGCCCGTTTCTGTGTTCAGAAATTCAACCAGGTCAATTTGGGTGTTTCTTAAAATAGTCTTTTGTCCTAAAGCAGCGTCTATTAATACCATATATCCTTTCCGGGGATTTGGCAGGTAGTCAAAGTCTCTTTGGTACAATGCAACTCCGTAGTTGTCAATGTTATAGGGGTTGTTGGTAGGTATGCTTTTTGTGTTTCGTACAGCTACAGTATCCGCTGTTATTAGATTGCTATTAATATTCTGGTAGTAGAATTCTATGTAGTTATTTCCGCGTTGCTGGTAACGAAAAGACAGTTTGCTTTTGAGGTTTACAAACAAGGTGTCGTACTTGTTGATGTTTAGCTCTCCATTAATTCCAAGCTTGGTATTAAAGAGATAGGGGTAGGTAAAACCAACATCAAGTAATTGTGAGCGTTGCAGATAGTTTCTCCAATGGAGGTTCAGCTGTTTAGCACTCTTAAAAAGATTGTTCAATTCAATATGCACTTCACCGGTGAGTAGCAAGGTGTTCTCTTCAGAATTTGAACTGTTTGGAGCAAATCCTACTACACCATCTACCCGATCAGTGATTATATCATCAATATCTAAAATTACTCTAGCTAAGCCCTGATAGAAAACCACACGCGTAGCACTATTCAATTTAATAAGTGGGAGGTTTCTCAATTTTTTGTCAATGGCACGTACATCTAGCTCTTTATATGCTTCTCCTTCGATGATATCAAGATAGCGTTGTAAGTATTGCTTCGACATTTCACTTTCCCCGATAATCTGCAAACTGTCGTAAGCTATTGGCGTGTATGTAAATAACTGAGCGTTGCAAACCAGTTGATTTTCAACAACTTCAATATGGTCAAGTTGAATGTTGGCAAATGGATATCCATTGTTCTCGTACGCGGTAATTATCTGATCTTGTAGACTTACAAATTGTGATGTGCTTAATGAAACATTGGTGCTATCGCTTAAGTATCCTTTTCCAAAATTGTGCTTTCTGAGAACAATAGTTGTGTATGTTTCACCGAGATAATGGTAGGCAAAGAGGGTGTCATTTTTAGTAGCTAATGAATCTATGGAAGCGGCCAAATAATTTTCAATTCGATTTTCTGTAAGCAAATTCTTAAGCACAATAACTGAAGCAGCACTATCTCTAACAGATTGGCAGGCCACTTGGTCTCCAGTCTTGATGCAAAGTGTGTTGATTTGTGCCTGAGAATTGATTGATATCAAGAGGATTGCTATTAAGCCCAGTAAGCCCCGACCATTTAACCCCCAAATTGCTCTAACTTTGTGCACGATTTCAAAATTAAACGAATTACCAAGCTAGAATAGCATATTGTCTGGAATTTACCTTCATATCCCATTTTGTAAAAAGGCCTGTTTCTATTGTGATTTTCATTTCTCAGTAAACCAGAAGAATCGTAGCGAAATGGTGGAAGCTATTTGTAAGGAAATCGTTGAACGTCAACAATTTATATCAGATTATGTGCGTACCATTTACTTCGGTGGAGGAACACCAAGTGTGTTAACTCTAGGTGAGGTTGAGCAGATTATGACTACAATTTATGATCAGTTCGACATCATTGACAACCCTGAAGTGACGTTTGAATGTAACCCGGATGATCTTACAGCTGAATATTTAAAAGGGCTATGGACTTTGGGTGTAAATCGATTGAGCATTGGCGTTCAGAGTTTTGATGATGAAATATTAAAGTGGATGAACCGCAGTCACAGCAATGAGCAAACACACTCAGCTATTGAACATGCGTCAAAAATTGGGTTTAAAGATATCACCATCGATTTAATTTATGGTGTGCCCCAATTAAGTGCAAGCAACTGGAAATCAACGATTAATCATGCTTTGCAGTTGCCTGTCAACCACCTGTCAGCGTATAGCTTAACGCTTGAGCCGAATACTCCCTATCAACGCCTTGTAAATCAGAAGAAGTACAAAATGCCAGATGAGGATTTGGCTTCTGAGCACTATGCCATTTTGATAGAGGAGATACAAGCTCGAGGATGGGAGCATTACGAAGTATCTAATTTTTGTAAAACAGAAAACTACTCCAAACACAATATGGCCTATTGGCAAGGAATACCTTACTTAGGTGTTGGTCCTGGCGCTCATAGTTTCAATGGAAACTCCAGGTTTTGGAACATTGCCAATAACAAAGAATATATATCGCGTATCGATAAGGGCATTTCTACTGTCGAAGAAGAGGTGTTGTCAGCGAAGGATAAGTACAATGAGGCTATACTAACTGGTTTAAGAACCAAGTGGGGAGTTGATCTGAACAAGGTAGATAAGCTGTACAAAATCAACAACTTACATAATGTTGCTGGCTACATTAAGCAATGGGTTGAGAAAGGGTGGATGAAGCGAAATGCTGACCATATAGGCTTAACGGAAGAAGGCTTTTTGTTTGCTGATTATATCAGCAGCGAACTGTTTGTCGACTAGCTATTCGTCCCAGACGTTATCGTAGTCTTTCGATTCAACCTCATCATCGTCTAAGGTTGCTTCACCTTTAAGAGCTTTTATGAAATTGGTCTTCTCCTTTTTGATTTCGTCTTGCACTTTTTCTTTCACCGTGGCTCGGTCGTATTTAATTTTCAGATCGTCAGGAGTTCCTTCCATGAGGATATATGCGGTTAAACCTCCATCAATATTCTTTTCAATTCGGCGTTCTTTTTTCTTGGCAATCCAGTTGGCTTTAGATGCTAGGAGTTCAGCTACACTCAGTTCCATACTGTAAGTCATGTAATTTTCGAAGGTGTGGGTGCCTTCTATTCCGAGGTTGAGGGCATTATTTTCTATCCGCATTTTAGGAATGAAAATAGTCTCGTCGAAAATTTCGATGGTGTTGCTGAGTGTCTTAAAACGAACGTCTTCTAGGTCTGCGATATTTACAAAAGAAGATAATTCTTTAAGCGGGTCGTAACCTTTAAGTTGGCCATTTTCTATAGTGATATTTGCTTTGGCGTATAGTTTCGGAAGGATTGGCTCGTATTGTGGATCAAGAATCACCTTGGTTAAAATCTTACCCGTAAGTCTACCGCTGATATGCTCGTGGGTAATCTCGTTTTGTTCAAAATTGTTAAACTGTTTAAACAACTGAGTGATGTCGATTTGGTCCAGGTCAGAATTGATATCTAATAAGTAGTTCTCACCCCAGTTTTTTAGTGTTATTGATGCGGTTGTGTGCCCATCAAGTGCTTCAATTTCACAGTTAGGCATTCTGATACTCGTTCGGTTCGAGAGCAGCATTCCGGTCATCGATTGTGCAACAAATTCGTTGTATTTAAACTCCGTAAGATTGGCTTTTAATTCGAGAGCAATTGGCGAAATATATTGCGATGAAGATGATGCTGATTCTGTTGACTCCGAAGTTGTAAATAGTTCATTTACAACGAGATTGTTAATATCGAGGTCGCCTATAAGTTTTGCGTTCGGCTTTGATTCAAATAAAGAAGGGTAGTTTTCTATATAGCCAATTAACTTCGCTTTGGTATTGTTGTAATCAACAGTAGCTGAGTTAATAACCATTCTTTCATTGCTTGCACTGATATCAAAATTGACTGCTTTTACATCAAGGCTTGGCTCAACTAATTGTCCTGAAATATTCTGTCCCATCACCCGACCTTTAAATTGAAGGGAATTGGGAACCATGGTTTCTGCTTCTACATCATAGGTAAAACGAAGCATTCCTTCAGTTTCGATGCGTCCACTTTTCGCGTTAAAGTTTGAGCTATCAGCTAATGCGAAGATGAACTTTGCATCAAGGCTTGAGCTTCCTTCCCACGATATGGTTGGACGATTAAAGTTCTTAACGTCTAAGCTCCCTCGAATGGAGTTATTGTCGCTATGAGCTCTACTCAGATTACAGGTTGCTTTAGCACTGTTGAGGTTGCTGATATCTGGAATTTCGAGTAGTCCTTTTGCTTGTATTCCTTTTAATGAAATGTTCTGGCTTGGAATGGACAAGTTGGTATTGCTAAGGGCGTAATCAAATCCGAAAGAGGGATTATAATTATCGGTCATTCTTCCTTTGAAAAAGCCGTTAATTGCCGTTTCCCCATCGAGGTTAATGTGTTCGAAAGAAGAAGCAATACTTTCTGGAAGTACACTGATCAGTGATTGCACATTGGTTTTAACACCCTCGAATGTGAAATCAATAAGTGATGCCTCGCCATAGCTTACACTTCCTTTGGTGCGGAGGGGAACATCTTCTATTATCAGATCACTTTGTGCTATGAGCACTTGTTCTTTATCGGTCTTAACAACAATGCCTGTGTTGATCTTAAGATTTTGATTATTGATGAAGGCTTCCCCATCGAGGTTGAGATGCATGTTATCTAAGCCTGTTTTTATTTTTAGATCGGTAGCGTTGTCAAGGTATTTGAGTTTAATACTGGCTTTAGGGGCATAAGCTTTACAATCGAAATTTGACGGGGTATGTGAGTAAGTCAGTTTGCAGTTTACGAGTGAAAGATCTTTAATTTCGAAACTAACTGCCGAAGAGTCTGTGCTTTCAGAAGGTTTAAAGATGTCATAGTTGCTCGAGTTTTTCATATCGGACAAGCTGATATATCCATCACGAAGTGTAACGGCGTCGATAACATAAACTCCTTTGTACAGTTTGAGCACGTCAACAAAAAGGTTAAGTTCTTTAGCTTCGAGCAAGTTGGTGTTGTAAAAAGCGGTGCTCTCGTTGATTTTTACGTCAGAGAATTTAACACCAAGTTTAGGAAAGTCTTTAATGCCGGAAATGGAGATATCGGCAACATTAACTTCAACGGCTAGTGTTTTATTTATTTCTTGAACGAGGATGGGTTTAATATTTTTATAGAAATAGAAACCTATTCCTCCTATTGCGAGGGCAACGATGGTTAGGATAACCAGCGATATTTTTATGAATTTTTTCAAGTTAGGCAGACAAAAAAAGCGATTTTAAGTGCGGCTTAATAGGTAAACGAATTAACAATACACATTAAGGTGTCTAATTGTGTATTTTTTATTTTGCAGAATAAAATGGCTTATTATATTTGCAGCCCTCAAAACGAGATACGTTCTTAAAAATGAGCAAAAGAGGGCGATTAGCTCAGTTGGTTTAGAGCACCTGCCTTACAAGCAGGGGGTCACTGGTTCGAATCCAGTATCGCCCACATCAAAGCCGGTCAGGAATGACCGGCTTTTTTTGTGCCCCGGCCCCAAAGCTTCGCTTTGAAGGGCCAAGGGCACAAAAAAAGGCAAAGCACAACGTGCTCGGCTTTGAATATGAAGCACCCCCCCCCGGATGGGCGACCGTAGGGAGCCAATCCATCCTGAACAACCCCCAAAGCTTCGCTTTGAAGGGCCAAGGGCACAAAAAAAGGCAAAGCACAACGTGCTCGGCTTTGAATATGAAGCACCCCCCCCCCCCGGATGGGCGACCGTAGGGAGCCAATCCATCCTGAACAACCCCCAAAGCTTCGCTTTGAAGGGCCAAGGGCACAAAAAAAGGCAAAGCACAACGTGCTCGGCTTTGAATATGAAGCACCCCCCCCCGGATGGGCGACCGTAGGGAGCCAATCCATCCTGAACAACCCCCAAAGCTTCGCTTTGAAGGGCCATGGGTACAAAAAAAGACCCAGCACGCAGTGCGGCTTTAGATGTTAGGACCCCCATTAACCCCCGGATGGGCGACCGTAGGGAGCCAATCCTTCCTGATCTGACACCCAAAGCGTAGCCTTGAAAGGCCAAGGGCACAAAAAAAGACATAGCACGCAGTGCTTTCAGCTTTATATGTTGGGACCCCTAGCAGGAGACCTTGAGTTGGCATAATTCAAGCCCTGGCTTCGCCAACGTCCCGAATTGTCATTCCACCACTATCAGTGTTTCAGCATCAAGTTGTTCTCTCGACAATGATTGGCATTTTTCATTGTAGATTAATGAAATTTCTCTATTAAATTTACTGTAGGTCGCTCACTTTGTTTTGTCGATATACATAATGAAGCACAATTTGATAGAATATTGTTATATTTAAGGCCCTAACCTCTCCATGTGACACTATTCAGATTCATATTTTGTATTGCAATAATTTGCATGTCATGGACCAGCAATGGCCAAATATTTGAACAAGCCTTTGGCCTAAAAGGTAATGTAAAAGGAACCGCTGGAACTAGCCTGGTAACAGATTCAAATAGAAATATATATGTCACGGGGTATTTTGTAGGCGATTTAGACCTCGACCCAGGTCCCGGAACGCATATTGTTACGGCCTCCGGTGCATATCCAAGTGTTTATTCAGACATATTCGTTGCGAAATATGATTCAAATGAAAATCTACTTTGGGGATATTCATTTGGTGATGGACAGGAGGATATTGGGACTGATATCACGATTGACGACTCAGGGTATGTCTATGTTGTTGGAACTTTTTATTCATGGGATTCTGTGGATTTTGATCCCGGTCCGAACAGTCACTACCTTACCCCTGGGGTTCCAAATGACAAAATTTTTGTTCTAAAGCTTGATTCTGCGGGGGGATTCGTTTGGGTAAAACAGTTCACATCCAGTGCAGGTCGAAAACAACGTATTAACAATATTATCCTCGATGATTCTGCAAACCTATACCTTCCAATAAAAGTTACCGATAACACAAATCTCAATCCCAATGCATCCACCTCAAATATGTCTTTTGGAACAACTGGGGGATTCGTGCTAGTTAAGCTTAGTCGAAATGGAGATTTTAATTTTGCCAAAGTCATTGGTTCTAATGTTTCATCGAGTTCTCATTCATATGAAGTAGCAATCAACGATGCGTGGTTAAATGATTCTGGGCAAATTATAGGAATAGCATCATTCTACGGAACTTGGGACTTTGATCCTTCTTCTGGGACCGATCTTTTCCAAGCCACCAATCACCTTGTCTTCAAACTTGATTCAGCCGGCAATATCATCTGGGTCACCAGTATTGAAGGAGGAGGCAAACTTCATGCGGTGGCCTCCAATAGCTATGGCGATATTTACTTATCAGGCACCGGTTTAGGTGGATTTGACTATGATCCTGGTCAAGATTCATTTTTTCTATCCTGTGATTCACCTTGCCATGGTGGAGCTTTATTGATGAAACTAAATGGGAATGGGGAGTTTGGCTGGGCACACCTGCTGCAAAAAACTTGTGGTAACTGTGGCACCTTGCGAGGAGAAGATTTGGCATTGGATTCTTTAGGGCAACCCATTGTCATAGGTTATTATCAAAACGCTTTTGATATTAATCCAGACACTTCTAAGACCCTGACCATTTCAGGTGCTGGAGGGGCTACCTTCGTTGCTAGGTTTGATACAGCCGGAAATTTACTTAATGGAATGGGTTTTGGAATAAATGAATCCCATGGATTTAACATCAGGTATAGGGAAGACCACAGATTATATACCACTGGAGGTTATGGAAAGAATCCAGATTTTGATCCAGGCTTAGGGAGTGCATCATTGCAATGGGCGAGCAGCGGGGTTTATATTCAGTCCATGTATTTGTGTGAACCGAGCTATTGGACGGATGAGATACAGACTTGCGATTCATTTCTGTGGATTGATGGAGTGATGTATTACTCCAGCATTGATTCCGCTACCTTCACACTCCCAGACGTCCATGGCTGTGACAGTGTGATAAGGTTGGATTTGACTATAGGGATCTCAGGTTCAGATAGCATTGTTGCTTGTGACAGCTTTGTATGGGATAATCATACATATTCAACCAGCGGGTCATTTGACAGGACCTTTACCAGTTCCAGTGGCTGTGACAGTGTACACACCTTGGAATTAACCATTCTATACAGCTCAACAGATACGAGCCAGGCATGGGCATGTGACAGTTTCATTTGGGATAGCACCGTTTATTCGTCCAGTGGGTTTTATCAGAATACATATATTAATGCTGTGGGTTGTGACAGTGTTCATACCCTTGACCTTACCATTGACCATTCCAATTTTGGAACCCACAATGTGACATCGTGTGACAGTTTTTCTTGGGATGGGAGCACCTATAAGGTGAACGGTTCATATTCAAAAGTATATAAGAATATGGCTGGTTGTGATAGCTTGCATACACTGAACCTAACTATCAATCCATCCAGCTTTGGTTCAAGTTCTGTGGAGTCATGTGACAGTTTCACCTGGCTAGGAACCACCTATTACGCCTCTGGACCCTATTCCAAAACACTGGTCAATGTATTGGGTTGTGACAGTGTTCACACGTTAAACTTGACCCTCAATTCCCCCACTGTAGACACAACCAATCTAACCGCATGTGACCAATTTATATGGGACGGTACAACATACACCTCCAGCGGAACTTATAATAAAACTTTTGTTAACTCAAATGGGTGTGATTCTGTACATACTCTTGATCTGGTATTAAACAGCTCCACAACTGGGATAGACATACAAACAGCTTGTGACTCATTTGTTTGGATTGATCAGGCCACCTACTATTCTTCCAACCAAACTGCTATTTACACCTTATCTAATACGAAAGGGTGTGACAGTCTAGTTACACTGGATTTAACCTTGTATCATAGTACTGTTTCAAACGTACAAGAGAAACATTGTGCTGAGTATTTTAGTCCCACTGGAAAAATATATACAGAATCAGGGGTCTACCAAGATACCTTGACAGGCCATACTGGCTGCGACAGTATTGTAGTGATTGATTTGCAAATAATTCATATTGACACAGCTGTCTCCATAGATGCTGGGGTAATTACCTCACTTGCGAAGGCTGATAGTTTCCAGTGGATCTATTGTGACTCTGCAGGTATTTTTGACCAGATCAACAGTACATTTTCACCAAAAACTAATGGCACCTATGCGGTCGAATTAAAGTCGGAGGGCTGTGTTGACACCTCTGCATGTGTTCCCATTAATTTTATTAAAGTGGACCAGACCAATGTATGTGAATTTGTCTATCCCAATCCAACAGACGGCTTGGTCAATATCAATCTCGGAGATGGCCACGAAATGGTGGGTATTTCTTTATTTTCAACTGATGGTAAACAAATCTTGGATCATCGTTTGGATGGGGTTGTCAGGTATTCATTTCAAATAAATGCTGCAAGTGAGTTATACATTCTCAGAATTGAACTTGCTGAGGGAACATTCCTGTTCTGTAAAGTAGTTGCATACTAACTGTAAATCATCAAAATTTAGTGGCCCCCAGGGATGGGCGACCGAAGGGAGCCAATCCTTCTTGGATTACACTAGAAGGTGCAGCCTTGAAAGGCAAAAGGCACAAAAAAAGACCCAGTACGCAGTGCTGTCGGCTTAGCATGTTACGAAACCTTTAACCTCCCCGCTCCAGATGTTGGACTAGAAGATCATTCTCTCTTTTTCAGCAAATAGTGATAGACGTTTTGATTTCCAATCGTCACGGCATAAGCTTCAACAAAATCATAGCCATTCTTACTCATGAAGTTTAAGGCATCGATCATAGAATAAAAGACCATTAATCGGCCATCTTTGTCCCTAACTTGTGTGTCTTTAGTTTTAAACACTTTGTTTTCTTGTCCAAAATCTATTTGAATGGTAACCTTATTACTGAGAAGTTTAGCGGTTCCTACGATTTGAACATATTCAACATCAATTTCTGAGATAGGAATATCATTTACCGTTTGTGCTTTCGAAAAAATTTGGTAGCGTAAATAATAGTACTGCAAGTAAAAATAAGCTCTTCATATTCTGCTAAGGTATTAAAAGATTCATATATGCTAAATTATCCTTGCCCTAATCTTCATTTTTACTTAGAATCGGCAGAAACACTGGTTCTTGCTTAGGGGTCGATACTTTAAGGAGTGGCATGTTATGTCATTTTTCCTCCACCTATTCAAAAAATACAGGTATATACATACATTTTTAAGTGTATATACATATATTCGTCTAAATTCAATCTAATATGAAAAATATCAAACTTTACTCCGTACTCCTATTGGCTTCAGGACTATTATTATTTAACGCATGTAAAGATGATGATCCAGAACCAGAACCGGATCCAGTTGAAACTTTTACTACTTACACTGATGATGCAGCAGCAATCCTAAACGGAAGCTGTGCTTTTAGCGGATGCCACAATGCAGGCTCGCAAGTGGGAAGCCTTGAAGGCTACGCCGATGCAAAAGCATTTGCTGAATGGGGTAAGATGATTAAAGCAGTAAAACATGAAGCAGGAGTTTCTCCTATGCCTAAAAATGGCAACAAGCTTTCAGACGCTGACATCGCGACACTCGAAGCGTGGGTGACCGATGGTCTTAAAGAGTAAGATTGGCTTTAGTGTTTAATCTGAATCCATGAGTTGAATGACTCATGGATTTTTTTTGTCCTGACTTTGGCTTTTATGTATGTTAATCTTAGAGATTAACCCTCAACGAGCAACTTCTTCGTTACACGCTCGGTCAATACCTGACCTTCGTACTCTCCATAGTCCACTACCATGCTACCATCAAAAGGCTCAATACTTTGTACATGAATCGTGGTGCCCAATTGTAATTCCTTTTTGTTCAAGTACACTAAGAAATCAACCGAGCTGTCCTTCAAAGCTCGAAAAACTACGCGTTCCCCAGGCTTAATGCTGTTTAACAAAACGTAGTCTGGTGAAGTCAAATTTCCATCCTTATCTGGAATGGGCGAACCATGTGGATCAATCGACGGAAATCCCATGATCTCATCCATGCGGTCAAATAATTTTTCAGATTTTAAATGCTCAATTTCTTCGGCCATGTTGTGCACTTCCTCCCAGCCAAATCCCATTACTTGAACCAAAAACATTTCAGCCAGACGATGCTTGCGTATCACCAAAGCCGCCATCTTTTCTCCTTCTTTGGTCAACTTTAAGGGCTTATATCGTTGATAATCAACCCATCCCTGAGATTCTAAGCGTTTAACCATGTCGTGTACTGTCGGCTTACTAACTTCCAACTCTTGGCCTAAATCAGATACCGAGATCTCTGCATTTCGCTGATGCAAATTGTATAACGCTTTCAGATAATTCTCCTTAGTTACCGATGGCATGGTCGAGCAAAATTGCAATGAAATTACAAGACAACAAAAAATATTTGTTAGATTAGCCTAACAATTTAATTTTGCAATACTAAAGTGATTGATTGTATGTTCAGAACGCTTACCATATTCCTCGCATTGGTCTTAGCCTCAACAGCTTGGGCTCAGTCAGGTTCCATTTCCGGTAACGTGAAGGTTAAAGGAGAGGCAACTGCCTATGTTACAATCACCATTGATTCAACAACGATAGGCACATTTTCAAATGAACAAGGAAACTATGAGCTCAATAAGCTCGAAGCTGGAGCTTATCATATCACAGCATCTTATGTTGGTTTTAAACCTCTAACGCTCAAAGTTCTGGTTCATCAAAATCAGAATACTCAACTCGATTTTTCAATTGATCAGGAGATTCTAGACCTCGACCAAATTGTTGTTACTGGAACCAAAATGATGGAGCACCGTAATAACTCTCCAATATTAGTAAGCACAGTAACAGCACAAAATCTAGAAAACGTTCAGGCATGTAATTTGTCTGAGGGACTCAAATTTCAACCTGGATTAAGAGTTGAAAATAATTGCCAAACTTGTAACTATACGCAGTTGAGAATGAACGGCTTAGCTGGAGGCTACTCCCAGATTCTAGTAAACGGAAGACCGGTATTTAGTCCACTCACCGGGCTCTATGGAATGGAACAACTTCCAACCAATATGATTGAAAGAATTGAAGTGGTTCGCGGTGGTGGTTCTTCGCTTTATGGGTCTAGTGCAATTGGAGGAACGGTGAACGTTATTACTAAACTCCCGACTAAGAATGGCTATAATGTTGACTACTCTTACCAGCAAATTGGAGCAGTAACGAATGATAATCAGTTGCTCGGAAATGCCTCTTTGGTATCCAAAAACGACCGAATGGGTGTAACGCTATTTCTTACTCATCGTCAACGAGACTTTTACGATCACAACAGCGATAACTTCTCCGAAATTCCAAAAATTGAAAATACCTCTGCAGGCTTAACAGCGTTTGTTCTTCCTAAGGAGAATCAAAAATTGGAGTTCAGTATCAGTAACCTCAATGAGTACCGTTTTGGAGGTGAGATGGTTGATAAACCAGCCCATCTCACTCAACAATCTGAAGAGAGAAATCACCAGGTGTGGATGGCCAATGCAGATTATCAAATCAATTCGAAAGATCAGAAACTTTCGTTTATCAGTTATTTAGCTTGGCAGCATACCAAAAGAGATCATTACACCGGAATTTTACCCGATAGTAACGAAGGACTTCAACAACATCTAGCGAATCCGCCCTATGGAACCTCGAACGTATCAACGTACAATGTTGGAATGCAGCTTAATTACCGCATCCAAAAATTTATTACAGGAGAAAATATATTGACCATAGGAGTAGAATACTTGCTCGATGATGTCTTTGATGAAATTCCAGCCTACCTCTACCTTGTAGATCAGACCACTAAAAATCCGGGAAGTTTTATTCAAAGTAAATGGAAGGTATTCCCTAAAATAACCCTGTTGTCGGGTATTCGATTCGACGCACACAATTTTGTAGATGGAACATTAGCTAACCCTCGAGCATCCATCCTTTTTAAACCAACAAGTGATTTGCGTTTTCGATTAAACTATGGCACAGGGTTCAGGGCTCCTCAAGCATTCGACACCGATTTGCATATCGCTTTTGCGGGGGGAGGCATATCGCGAGTGCAACTTTCGCCTGATTTAAGACCCGAAACTTCTTCAAGTTGGAGCACTTCGATCAGCTACGACAAGCCTAGCGAGAAGTACATATTTGGCTTTACTTTGGATGGATTTTATACCCGACTAAACGATGCTTTCTTTTTACAGCCTATTGGAGAAGATGCGTTCGGCGAGCGGTTTGAAAAGCGAAATGGCCAAGGAGCAACTGTTCAAGGCTTAACATTAGAAGCTCGGGCCAACTACAACAAAAAAGCTCAACTCGAATCTGGATTTACGCTGCAAACAAGCCGTTTTGATAATCCAGTTCAATATATTGATAATGTACCCGGAATTACAGACTTTATTCGAACGCCAAATCAGTATGGCTATGCCAGCCTAACGATCAATAGCTTAAAAAATGATCGCCTGCGATCTACTGTAAGCTATGTATTTACAGGTAAAATGAAAGTTCCTCATTTTGCAGGAGCACCGAATCAACAAATCGATGAAATTGTCACTACACGTTCCTTTTCAGAGCTCAGTTTTAAGCTAAACTATCGGCTTAATCGCAGCACAAATAAAACGGCTATTCACATTTATGGAGGGGCGAAGAACATCTTGAATGCTTATCAATCAAGCTTTGATATTGGCAAGAATAGAGACAGCAACTTTGTTTTTGGACCAGCACAACCACGATCAATCTTTCTTGGGTTAAAGTTGGGTTTAAAGTAAATTGGTAATCCAAATTTTGAACTTAAATTTGAGGCACTACTATGTGCATTTCAACTTTCTTGAAAAAGGGATTGTTGTGTTGCTGGCTAGTTGTAACCTCCATCGCTTCTTCTGCCCAATGGCGGGCTATCGATCAACTCGAAGTTTATACGCAATCTGCCTTACATGTCTATGTCGGAAAACATGGATTTTTATGGATTTTTACCCAACAGAATGAACTCATTCGGTACGATGGCAAGAACAAAAAGGTTTATTCAGTCAATGGTCTTAATCGAACGGGTCACTTTTACATAGTTGATCGAGATGATAGAGAATACATTATAGAAAAAGCCGACGGTAACTATCATGTATTTGGGAACATTTACCGTGGCGAATTTTACAAGTTACAAGACGGGGTAATAGATTCGCTTCCTCCTCAGCCAGTCAGCACACCAAAAACAGTAAGCCACAACGGTTTAACCTGTTTTATTGAAGGTGCTAATATTTTCTATAAACTAAACAATCAAAAGAAGCACATAAAGAGTTTTCAAACTGACGATTCAACTAAGCTGTTTTTTCTTCCTAAAATAAACGCAAGCTCCCCAACGCTAATGTTTCATGATCGAACCATTTACCAGCTTCAAAAAAGCGGCAACAGCTGGAAGCTAACTCAGGTTGTAGCCGATGTACCATTTGAAAACATTAGATCGATTCAGCTGGCAAAAAACATTGGGAAATTGGTTTTAATCGATAAAAATTTAGGGATACAAATTGTAGACTATCAACCATTTAGAACGACTTATTCTCCAGAATTTAGAGCCCAGTCAAACTACTCAGTAATTGTTCATAACGATACAGTTTTTAGTCATCGAACACATCTAATCGTTGATGGAGAATTAAAGCTGCTCGACTCAACCTATCATCTAAATGGGTATGCAAAAATCAAATACAACGATGAGCTATACATGGTTAATGACAGTGGACTTTATAAAAAGAAAGGTTGGTCTTGGAAGCTGATTCGTCCTCATTACAACTGGCACCCAAAAAGCAATATGATCGTCGATGAGGAAAACCATTTATGGATTGGTTATCTGGGCAAAATGACCAATCCTTTTGAAGATTCCAGTTATGTGCTCGAAGAGCGATTTAAGAATTACATAAAAGGGTTATGGACTATGAATGGAGGAATATTGATAGCCGGAAATCGAGGTCTTTATTTTTGTAAAGGGGAGAAAATTGAACCTTACCTGAAGACTTTTGAGTATGCCATTCGCGACCTTTTAATTCTGGGAGAAGACACCTTGTTATTGGCTACCGCAAACAATGGTCTTTTAGTGTTAGCAAAAGGTGAAATAACTAAGCTTCCAGTTAGCCAATTTAAAGAGATAAACGATGCACATAGACTTTTAAAAGATTATCAAAACACCCTATGGGTAACCACAAACAATGGATTGTTCAACATTAAAATGAGTCAGATTTATGAGTTTATTCGAAATAAATCCGACTATATTGGAGCAGCCTATTTTGACCGATCAAGTGGGTTAGTAACCAATGAATTTAATGGAGGAGCTAATGATTGTGGTACACTAGTCAATTCAGATTTAATCATCTTGCCGACTATAAAAGGGTTAACCTATTTTAATCCCAACAAGGTTCATCGCTATACAAATCAGATCTTGCATTTTACTCATAAGAACGATGTTGTTGCAAATAAATCTCAATTAAATTTTGATCAGGATGAAGAACCTATTCGATTCGAAAATAGAGGCCTCTATTTTAATCATTATAACAATGCCCAAATAAGATACCGATTAGGCAAATCATCTCCTTGGGTTTATCTCGAAGAGAATGAAAACTTGGTTTTTCGTAGTCTTCATCATGGCTCTTACAAGCTTAGTATACAGCTGATTACATATGAGGGTGTTGCGGATGAATTGATTGTAGGGTTGAATGTGCTTCCGCTTTGGTATCAGACGAATTGGGCCAAATTAGGGATGTGGCTAAGCGGTATCGGTCTTGTCATCTTATTTGTAAGATTGCGTCTTGCTCAACTCAGAAAACGCGCAATTTCTCTTCAAGAAGAAGTAGATCGTCAAAAAGGAGATTTACAAGACCAATTCGATTCACTGCAGGATTATGCAGGACGTTTGGAAGCAAGTCAAGAACAAGTTGTAAAACAGATGGTGTTTCGTGAAAAGATTATTGGACTGATTTCGCATGATATTATGGGCTCAATTCGCTCACTTTCGATTGTGGGACGGAACGCAGTTGGCAATCCAGAACAACAAGAATCCAGCATTGCTCACATGATCGATGCAAGTGACAATATTGAACTTTCGTTACAAAACACGTTAGATTGGGCCAAGACTCAGCGAAATGATTTAAGACTACAACCGCAAAAAATTAGAATTAAAAAACTGCTTGATGATGTCTTACACTTACTTCGTTTTAATTCTAAAATGAAAAATGGAAGCTTCACCAATGAAGTTGATCCCACGCTTTCAATCGAATCGGATGAACACATGCTTCGATCCATCTTGCAGAATTTATTGGAGAACGAGCTTAAGCACAGCCAGGCGTCAAATATTAGCTTACTAGCTGATGAAGAAGATCATTTCATTGAGTTGAAAATCATTAATGCTGCTTCACCTTTTGAAGGAATGGAAGAAGTAAATCAGTATTTTAAATCGAGAAGTGACGAAAGCAGAATGGTTCGCATGACTGGGGGGCTTGGAACAATTTTGATCAAAGAGCTATTGGATAAACTTGGGGGCGAATTGCACATTGAAAAGTATGAGGAGATGGGGCATAGCATAAATCTTAGCTTGCCTAAGGAGCTGTCCGCATAGTTGGTTGTCCAAATCTTGTTTAGAAACCTAAGTGAGAATTGCAGTACTTGCTTCAATAATTCTGATTTCTTTGTATAGTTCGTGAAAAAGTCAATCATTCTTATCACGCTTTTGGGATTTGTTTTTCTCTCTGCTCGGTATGAACGACAGGCGGAAAACAGCTACTCTGAAAAGTACTACAATTCACTTGAGCGGGTTGTTGCTGACATTTATAAATTACAGCAAGTCGTTGAAAATGAACGACCTGAGCAAGAAATACGTGATCAACTTCACAATGCTCGCACATCATTAAAAGCAGCTGATATCTGGCTACGTTATTTTCATCCTATTGCCTACAAGAAGCTCAATGCACCTTTACCGGTAGAGTGGGAAGTTGAGGTGTTAGAAAAATGGGAAAGCCCCTATGAACGAAAAGGTGCAGGACTTACCTTGTTCGAATTGTATCTTGAAGAAGACTACGATAAAGACTCAGCAGCTAATCTGCTTAAACAATCTTTATTGGCATTGAAGCAGATAGCAGATACTTCAGATTTCTACATAAAGCATGATCCGCAGCAAATGCATTATGCGAATAGGCTCTGGCTCCTTAACCTTGCCTCCATTTACACGACAGGTTTCGAATGTCCAAATACGGACAGTGTAATAGTTGAATTACAAGCAATGATGGAGAGTACACATGAAGTACTGAGTTTATACAATGACAATTATCCATCCTACAGCTTTTCTGAAGTTTACATGGAGGGATTAGAGTCAGCAATTCAATTCGTGAAGCGTCAACCGAAAGACTTTGAGCTCTTCGACCATTTCATCTTTTTGAGACATTATATCAATCCACTTTATGGAGCGGTGCAAAGGCGGATACAAGACCTTGGTTTAAAGACAAGCAATGTAAATGACTTTTCATTGAATCCTCAAGCGACATCAATTTTCGGTCAGAATGTGTATCGAGCACAAGAGACCATGGGCTTATTTAAAGGCTTAGACCAAGACGCTGATAAACAACGACTTTGGGATTTAGGAGAATTGTTATTTTACGATCCGGTGCTGTCTGGAAATAATCAACGAAGCTGCATTTCTTGCCACAAACCTTCTGACTGTTTTACCGAAAATGAGGTTAAAACATCAATGAGTTATGACGGTGTAAATCGACTTGAACGAAATACTCCTTCACTTTTGGGTGTTCTAAATAATCACTTACTCATGCTCGATGGTCGCCACATTCACCCCTTGCGTCAGGCGAATGATGTAATCCACAACCAAAAGGAGATGGGAAGTACAAAAGGTGAGGTTTTTAAAGAGGTAATGAAGATTAAGCATTACCGCAAAGAGTTCAAATACTTAAGCAGCAAGGTGTTGAATGATGAGCTATCTGTAGACCATATTTATTCAGCATTAATTTACTATTACAGCAGCTTTGATGAACGTAAAGCTCCATTTGATCAAGTGATAAACAATGAAATTGAGTTACCTAACGAGGTTCAGCAGGGTTACAATTTATTTATGAGCAAAGCAGAATGCGGCACCTGTCATTTCTTACCCGAATTTAATGGTGTTAAACCTCCTTATGTAGGGTCAGAATTTGAAGTTATTGGGACTCCTAAAGATACTTTATTTTCAGCTTTGAGCGAAGATTTGGGCAGGGGCGATGTACATAACGTAGCAGAAATGACCAATGCTTTTCGTACACCTACATTAAGAAACTTATCTTGCACTCAGCCTTACATGCACAATGGGGTTTTTGAAACGCTCGAAGAAGTTGTTGATTTTTACAACGAAGGAGGAGGGGCTGGCAAGGGGTTAGTTGTAGATAATCAGACACTTAACAGCGAAAAGTTGAACCTTACGAAAGATGAAATTGCTAAAGTCGTTACTTTTTTAAAGGCATTGGATGAAGGCTACGAATTAGAAACAAAAGATATGAAGTTACCTCGAGGACGATGGAAACTTAAAAAACGCAAAACCGAATATTAAATGAAAAAGGGAATCATCATTTCAGCCATTACTCTAATTGCAATTCTTGCTCAAAATTGCAAAACAAAGACTTACGTGCCACAATACAATTGGCCTGAAGGAGCGTCGGAAGCTCAAATTGAAGAGTATGCAGAAATGGCTGAAGTTGGTTTGCGCGAGTACAAAAAGTATTGCGGAACCTGTCATGGTATTACACATAAAGGTAAATCTTCAATCCCTAACTTTAGTAAGAATGAGCTGCGTGATTATAACTTGCGCTGGCACATGAACAACTCTGATACCCACGGTCGTTTAGAAGACCTTTCTGATAATCAGCTTGCATGCATTATCATTTTTCTTGACTATCGAGAGAAGACAGAAGAGTAGATCTTCACACAAAAAGTTTTTCTAATTGGCGATTTAAAATCGTTGAAAATCAACGTGTTACATCCAAACTTAATGATGTAGAAATTTTACTACAAATTCATCAACTTGTTGCATCGAAGTTTGCTGACAACAAAACATGAGTGATGCATGCTACTCTACTACTCAGCATAAGTTGACTCCCCTGTACGTTCTGTTAACTTCATAAGTCCGTCCCATTTGGGGCGGATTTTTTTGTATAAATTCTTCGATAACAATACCTTGCCACGGTGCGAGCTATTATTCAACGAGTATCTTCAGCAAGCCTAGATATTGAAGGCAAAGAGTATTCATCAATTGAGCATGGATTGGTAGTGCTGCTAGGTATTGAACATGACGATCAAAATGATGATGTGCAATACATGGTCAACAAAATAGTGCAAATGCGCATTTTTTCTGACCAGGAAGGAAAAATGAATCTCAGTTTGAAAGATGTAAACGGAAGTCTGATGGCCGTTAGTCAATTTACCTTGCATGCCAGTACGAAAAAAGGGAATCGCCCGTCGTTTATACGCTCGGCTAGACCTGAAACCGCTATTCCGTTGTATGAGCAGTTTATAAAGCTAGCCCAACAACATTGCAATGTACAAACTGGAGTTTTCGGTGCACATATGCAGATTCATCTTGTGAATGATGGGCCAGTAACCATATTCATAGACTCTAAAAGCCGAGAATAGTGGCCATTTTTAGGCAAAAAAACTACCTTTGTCCGCAAAGAAACCAACCATGAATCCAAATACAATTGAGCTTCCAAAATTATACGACGAAGCAAAAGACTTTATGCCAATTCTCGGCACTGACTATGTCGAGTTATATGTTGGCAACGCTAAGCAAGCAGCACATTTTTATAAAACCGCTTTCGGATTTCAAGATTTAGCCTATGCAGGATTAGAAACTGGAGTTCAAGACTACGAAAGTTACGTTGTTGTTCAAGATAAAATAAGACTTGTGCTTACTTCTCCTTTAAAGAGCGGCACCGAAATGGGTCAACACATTGAAAAACATGGAGATGGTGTAAAGGTTGTTGCACTTTGGGTTCCCGACGCAACTAAAGCATACAATGAAGCTGTTGCACGAGGAGGAAAACACTTTTTAGCTCCTACTGTTGAAGAAGATAAAGATGGTAAAATTGTTAAAGCAGGAATTTATACTTACGGTGAAACCATTCATATGTTCATCGAAAGAAACGATTACAATGGTACCTTCCTTCCTGGGTTTAAGGCTTGGGAATCAGCATATCATCCAACAGAAATTGGCCTAAAATACATTGATCACATGGTAGGAAATGTTGAGCTAGGCAAAATGAACGAGTGGGTAAACTACTACAAAGAAGTTCTTGGATTTGCTCAAATTATTTCGTTTGATGATAAAGATATCTCAACCGATTACACTGCGCTTATGAGTAAGGTAATGAGCAACGGAAACGGTAGAATTAAGTTCCCAATCAACGAACCTGCCGACGGAAAGAAGAAATCTCAGATTGAAGAATATTTAGACTTCTACGAGGGGCCAGGTGTCCAACACGTAGCCGTTGCAACTGATAATATCATTCACACCGTTACCGAATTACGCAACAGAGGTGTTGAGTTCTTAAGAGTGCCAGACACGTACTACGATGTAGTTTTAGATAGAGTAGGTGAAATTGAAGAAGACTTAGAACCACTTCGTGAATTGGGTATTTTAATTGACCGTGATGATGAGGGATATTTACTTCAAATCTTTACCAAACCGATCGAGCCAAGACCAACTTTATTCTTTGAAATTATCCAAAGAAAAGGAGCAACCTCTTTTGGAAAAGGTAACTTTAAAGCTTTATTTGAAGCCATAGAAAGAGAACAAGAACTAAGAGGCACCTTATAGCCTTATAAACTAATCAATTCAAATGGTTGTGGGTTTGAGTCTCGATATTCAAATTCGCAACCATTTTTTATTATGCAAAACCAAATAGAACAAGCAGCTGACTCACTTTGGAACTCGGCAGAATCTAAACAGACCGTAGCTCCAGTAAGAACATTTATTGGTGCAACGGATATTGATTCTGCGTATAAAGTGCAACAGATAAATGTAGAGAAGCGCGTCCAGCGAGGCGAAAAGATAGTAGGCAAGAAAATTGGTTTAACCTCATTTGCCGTTCAAGAGCAATTGGGTGTAGATCAGCCGGATTATGGAATGCTGTTCGACTCGACCGAAGTGGCTAACGGAGGAAGCCTGGCTTTCGAAAATATGATGCAACCCAAAGCCGAGGCAGAAATTGCTTTTGTAATGAAGAAAGACTTGTCTGAAAACATTACAATGGATTCTTTAGTCGATGCAATTGATTACGCAATGGCGTCTATCGAATTGGTGGGAAGCAGAGTGGAGAACTGGGATATTCGTATCACAGATACCATTGCTGATAATGCAAGTGCAAGTCATTTTGTATTAGGTGAAAAAAGGTTGAAAATCAACGATTTAGACTTAGTGAACTGTGCCATGAGCATGACTAAAAATGGAGAAATTGCATCGCAAGGAACAGGAAAGGCTTGTATGGATAATCCACTAAATGCAGCCTTATGGTTAGCTCAAATAATGGCTAAGAACGGAACGCCGCTAAAGGCAGGTGAAGTTTTACTATCTGGAGCACTCGGTCCAATGGTGCCTATTGAAAAAGGAGACCATTTTGAGGCAGATATCGAAGGTCTTGGAAAAGTATCAGTAACGATAAACTAGAAATGAAAAAAGCAGCAATAATAGGAAGCGGTAATATTGGAACAGACTTGATGATTAAAATCATGCGAACTTCCGATACTATTGAAATAGGGTGCATGGTTGGTATCGACCCTAATTCAGACGGATTAGCTCGTGCAAAACGCATGGGTGTTGAAGTTACGCATGAAGGAATCGATGGATTAATAAATATGCCAATCTGGAATGAGATTGATGTAATTTTTGATGCAACATCGGCAAAGGCTCATCACTATAACTTTGGTAAGTTAGAAGCATTTCCAGAGAAGAAAATGGTTGACCTAACTCCTGCAGCAATTGGGCCTTATGTAGTTCCTGCCGTTAATATGGAGTTCAATTTGAATGAGCAAAATGTAAATATGGTTACCTGCGGTGGTCAAGCTACAATTCCTATGGTGGCAGCTGTTAGCCGGGTTGCTAAAGTACATTATGGTGAGATTGTTGCGTCAATTGCAAGCAAGTCTGCAGGACCAGGTACCCGAGCAAACATCGATGAGTTTACCGAAACCACTTCTGAAGCAATTGAGAAGGTCGGTGGAGCTACACGTGGTAAAGCAATAATTATTTTGAACCCTGCAGAACCACCATTGGTTATGCGCGACACGGTTTTTACACTAAGCGAGCAAGCTGATAGAGAAGCCATTCGTAAAAGTGTTCATGATATGGTTGCGGAGGTTCAAAAGTATGTTCCGGGTTACGAGCTGCACCAAGAAGTTCAATTCGACGATATTCCAGAAGATGAACCAGTATTTATTGAAGGGATTGGATATAAATCAGGGCTTAAAACCACAGTTTTATTGAAAGTGGTTGGAGCCGGACATTACCTTCCTGAGTATGCAGGAAACTTAGATATTATGACAAGTGCCGCACTTGCAGTTGGAGAAAAAATGATGAGAAATTAAAAGAACGCCATGAAATTGTATATACAAGATGTAACGCTTCGAGACGGAATGCATGCCATCCGTCATCAATATGGAAAACAACAATTAAAAGATCTTGCAATAGCTTTAGACGACGCTGGTGTTGATGCCATTGAGGTCGCACACGGCGATGGACTTTCAGGAGGTTCTTTCAACTACGGTTTTGGAGCTCATACAGATTGGGACTGGTTGGAAGGTGTTGCGGAACGTTTGAACCATGCCGTTCTAACCACACTTTTAATTCCGGGTATTGGTACAATTGAAGACCTCAAAAAAGCTTACGAACTTGGGGTTAGAAGTGTTCGAGTGGCAACACATTGTACCGAAGCCGATATCTCACAGCAACATATTGAAGCCGCTAAAAACCTAGGAATGGATGTAGGAGGTTTCTTGATGATGGCTCATATGAATGAACCAACTAAGCTTGCTGAACAAGCCAAACTAATGGAAAGCTATGGTGCTGATTGTGTTTATGTTACAGATAGTGCCGGAGCTCTACTAATGGATGATGTGGCAGACAGAATAAAAGCATTTAAGGATGTTCTGGATGATAAAACCGAGCTAGGTATCCATTGTCATCATAACTTAGGACTTGGTGTTGCAAATACCATTGTTGCTATGCAGCATGGGGCAACTCGTTTAGATGCATCGTTGGCGGGTATGGGTGCCGGTGCAGGAAACTGTCCTCTAGAAGTGCTAATCGCTACCTTAAATAAAATGAATGCTGAACATCGTTCTGATCTTTTCAAGTTGATGGATTTGGCGGATGACGTAATTCGTCCATTGCAAGAAAGACCGGTACGAGTAGATCGAGAAACACTAAGTTTAGGCTACGCTGGTGTTTATTCTAGCTTCCTATTGCACAGTGAAAGAGCTGCTCAGAAATATGGCCTTGATACACGAGATATCTTGAATGAACTGGGCCGAAGAAACATGGTGGGA
Organism: Bacteroidia bacterium; assembly: GCA_965216465.1. Taxonomy (GTDB): domain Bacteria; phylum Bacteroidota; class Bacteroidia; order NS11-12g; family UBA9320; genus UBA9320. The sequence continues at coordinate 512,030 of CBDCFW010000006.1, read as the reverse complement.
GGTCAAGAGGATATGATCGTTGATGTTGCTTTGGATATGAAGAAGTAACTTTGTTTTTCGATGAAGCGAATTTTGGGGTCTTTAATTGCTGTTTTGGCGGTACTTGCAAGTACGGCACAAACAGAATTTTACTTTGACACTCAGAACGCCGACGATACCCAGATTCAAGAATATTGGTACGGTTTTGTTGCCAACAAAGGCAAGAAATACAACCTCATAGTTGAAGGAACCTACAGTATATGGGCACCTTCTTTTTGGACTGACCCTTGTGGTAAACCCGAAACCGATGCTCGATATCATTCAAAGAATGGAGCTCAAACAGGTACTGTAGGCTACGATTTTGAATACACCTTTGCCCTTCCAAATAGTTCGTATTGCAGCGGCAAAACTTTACCTGAACGAACTACTCGATTTGAAATTAGCCTTGACGAAGGAAAGACCTGGTTTCATCCGGTAAATAAAGAGAGCTTTCAGGCAAATCACGTTTATAACTACGAAATAACCGGTGCAGGAAGTAGTCGTATAGGAGTAAGGCAAAAGAGCGCTGAGAATTCTGATGACTATGGAAAACTGCGATTCATATTGGAGCCGTTTCCTTGCGACACCCCAACGGTGAATTTAGGACCGGATCAAAAGTTGTGTCCTGATGAGCCTATTACATTAAACGCCTCAACGCTTGATGCTACCTATGAGTGGTCAGACGGAAGTGAAGATAGCGTTCTTCAAGTCGATCAACCTGGTGTGTATTTTGTTCGCATAGAAACACCGTGTTTTTATGATCGCGATACGGTTGTTATAGGAAAGGTAGATTTTCCATTCAATCCCCTAGGGAATGATACTACATTTTGTTTAGGAGATACCGTTGTTCGTAAAATGAGCTATTCAGGAATGCAATACAATTGGTTCAATGGATCGAATGATAGCATTGGAAGGTTCATCGAAGGAGGCAATAAGTGGGTCGATTTAAGCAAAGAGGGATGTACCGTGCGAGAAGAGGTAAATCTTCGCCAGATTCGAGCACCAGAAGCTAATCTTGGAGAGGATGTATTACTCTGTGAGGGAGCGGATAGTTATTTTAAGGTAGAAGGCGATGACTTAAATGTTCTTTGGAACGATGGAAGCAATGAATTTATCAATCGTTTTTCAGATTCTGGACTTTACTGGGTGCATCTTCAGAATCAATGTGGGTTTAGTGCAGACACGGCCTTAGTTGAAGTTTCGGATTGCAATTGCAATTACTTCGTACCTTCGGCTTTTACTCCAAATAATGACAACAGAAACGATGTTTTTGTGCCGGTCTATAATTGTGATATAACAAGCGTTAACATGCAGATATTCAATCGTTTTGGTCAAGTAATTTATGAAGAAAACGGACAAGAAGTTCATTGGGATGGATTATATGATTCTCTTTTAGTTGAGCAAGAATCTTACTTCTATATCATCACTGTATACTTTAGAACCAGACAAAAAATTACCAAGTCTGGAGTAGTTACAGTTATCTATTAAATTAAGATCAATAAGAAATAAAAAAGGCCGGTGTTCTACCGGCCTTTTTTAGTTTATCGTTTTATGATTCGACTGGCTTTCGACCAATCAGATCCGTTGTTCACTCGTATCAGATACACACCTATTGGTAGATCTTTCATGTCAAGTTTGAAGTTTTTGTTTCCGGAAATCAAATCACCGGTTAAAACTTGTTTACCTTGAACATCATACACCGTATAGTGATAATCTCTGTCTAAAGTATTCTCAAATTCCATCGATAACAAGTCGCCAAATGGGTTAGGATAGAACTTGATTGAATTAAGCTGGTTGTCATAACCACTTAGATTAGAGTTATGCAATGGAGCAGGAGGATTGTGCTCAACAAATGAACTTGAGTTTTGGCATCCTTCAATTTCTACCTCATCAATGTAAATATGGTCGTTGTTTCCTGAAGCATCACATCTAAATCTAAATCTTGTGTTTGTTGTAAATGGTCCATTGATGGTAACACTATCGTATTCACGAATATTATTTTCAAACTCATCGCCTCTGTTCCATTCCTCAACTGTAGTGTAGGTACTTCCTCCGTCCGTTGATACCTGCAGCCAGAAGTCTTCATTTGAATTGTCCATGCTTCTAGGGTAGTAAGTGAATTTAACTTCTACATCGTCGTAGCTGCTTAAATTCAGATTATCGGTAGTCATAACTGAAGTCGAGGTATTATCCCTTATTCTAATACAATAGGTTCCAATTGCATAATTGTCGTCATTGCTGCTTCGTCTTGCATCTGAACCTCCATCGTTCCAGATTCCCCATCCTGACTCAAAGTCTTCGAAGTCGATTAAGGTATGAGTACATCCAGAGGCACATGGGCTACAGTCAGGACCACCGCAGTCAACACCTGTTTCATTTCCGTTTTGAACACCATCAGAGCAAGTAGGACACGCCGCACAATCCGGTCCACCGCAATCCACTCCAGTTTCATTGCCATTTTGAATTCCATCAGAACACGTAGGGCAGGCAGGACAATCAGGACCTCCGCAGTCAACACCTGTTTCGTTACCGTTTTGAATTCCATCGTTGCACGTTGGACATGGAGAACAATCCGGTCCACCACAATCAACTCCTGTTTCATTTCCATTTTGGATTCCGTCTGAACAAGTAGGACAAGCTGGGCAGTCAGGGCCACCGCAGTCAACTCCCGTTTCGTTTCCGTTTTGGATGCCGTCGTTACACGTCACACATGGTGCACAATCAGGTCCACCACAATCAACTCCTGTTTCATTTCCATTCTGGATTCCATCTGAGCAAGTTGGACATGCAGGGCAATCCGGTCCACCGCAGTCAACACCTGTCTCGTTTCCGTTTTGTATGCCATCGTTACAAGTTATACATGGGGCACAATCTGGCCCGCCGCAATCAACACCTGTCTCACTACCATTTTGAATTCCGTCTGAACAGGTAGGACATGCAGGACAGTCAGGCCCTCCACAGTCAACACCTGTTTCGTTACCGTTTTGTACTCCATCGTTACAGGTCGGACAAGGAGAACAATCAGGGCCACCACAATCTACTCCAGTTTCATTTCCATTCTGGATTCCGTCTGAACAAGTAGGGCAAGCAGGGCAGTCAGGGCCACCACAGTCAACACCTGTCTCGTTACCGTTTTGTATGCCATCGTTGCAAGTAGGACATGGTGAGCAATCAGGACCACCACAATCAACGCCTGTTTCATTTCCATTTTGGATTCCATCTGAGCACGTTGGACCTCCACCTGTACCTGTAGTACTCACGATGAAAGTATCAGCAAGGCATCCTTTACTGTCAGTGACGATATATGTTGCAGAGTCAGAATCAACTCGAATTGTTTGTGTTGTTTCAGAAGAAGAATTCCAAGAGTAATCGCCTATCCAAGAAGAAGTTAAGTCAATGCTGTCGCCAGCATCAACGTCGTATTCGCTCTTTTGATTCACGTCTTTAAACATGGTGAAGCTATCACGAACTACACCATCATATCCTAAGAATTTAGCACTTAGTCTACCGCCTTCAACATCAATTACAAATGTTCCAGCGATGTTGTAAGCTGTGTACATGGCATCATGCGGCCAAGCACCTTGTGTATGTGTAGCTCTTCCTGCAGAACCAGAAACTACGTAAACAGTCCCTACAGGATTGTCACTATCTTTAGTATATGGGCAGCTGTTTGCAGATCCGTCATACTCACCGCTTGATGTACTAACATCATGGCTGCTTGAAGAGTACGTTGACTCTGACCCATAGTGACCGTGCATCAGTTTAGTTCTTTCATAGTTATGGCTATGGCCAGTTAAAATTAAGTCAACATCATATTGCTCAATCATTCGAATAAATTCATTTCTGATGTCAACCAATTCTCCTTCATTATCAGAGTTGTGAGACCCCATTGTGTATGGAGGGTGGTGCCAATAAGCAATCTTCCAGGTTTGGTTGGTTGCTGCTAAATCTTGTTTAACCCATTGTGCCTGGGCACCTGTAGTGTCAGACATTCTTTTGTCGCTTTCTTCACCATAAGAGTCTAAAGAAAGGAAGTGAATATTTGCAAGGTCAAAGGAATAGAAGGCTTCTGTTCCTGACGCAACACCACCAGCTTCACCGTTGGTCGGAAGCGTAAACAAATCATAGTAAGGAACGTTCTTATCATCTTGACGCGCAGAGCTTTGTGCATAGTCGTGGTTTCCTGGTGAAGGCCATAAAGGACTTTGTCTTAAAATCTTGTCGTCATAATACTCAAAGAACTTGGTCTCATACTCACTATCCGTTCCATTGCTATAGGCATTGTCGCCTAGCAATAAAACAGCGTCCGTGTATTTCCCATCGTACGCATAATATTGATTCTTGGATTGCTCTTGAGAATTTAAGGCAATTCCGCAATCTCCAAGAACCCAAATTCTAGTTTCTTTTTCTGTTCCTACCGTAGGAGGAGTAATAAAATAATTAGTAGGACCTGATTGAATCGTATCATCATTTGTAGTTCCTATTGCATAAAAGTACTTCGTGTCGGGACTTAATCCAGAAAGCGAAACCTCATGTTCAGTGCCAAATGAGGCATCGGTTGCTGAACTTGTTAAACTTCCTTGTGAGGTGCCGTAGAACACTTTAGCATCTGTACTTTGAGCTGTTCTCCATCTTACATTGATAGAAGTTGGAGTCGCAACTTGTAAATAGGGACCATTTCTTAAGCTTAGGTTTAAGGTCGTCTGTCCTTCAATAGATAAATCAAAACCAAGATCTGAACTTGATGCATTGGCTTGGTGAACTTCAACAGCCACCGTGTTGGTTCCCACGTTTAATAGCGAACTGCTCACATTGTACGTAGTGTAATCCCCTTCAGCTGTGCCTCCAATAGCACTTGATGCGTAGGTATTGTGCCCAATGGTGCCACTCGGCATATTGGTTCGAACTACTTCTGTTCCATTGAGGTAGATGACTACTCCATCATCATGCAATAGATCAAAATCTAGTCCGCCAGCATAAGTTGTGGTAGTTGCATTGAATGTCGTTCTGAAATATGTAGTTGTATACTTTGAAGAACTGCTAGGACCATAGCTTACTGTTGTAGCTAGCGATGCTCCGTCAATGGTTCCATAGCCAGCAGGAGTGTTTCCTGAACTCCAAGATCCATCATTAAATGAGGTCGTTTCCCAATTAGTTGGTCTTGTGTTGTTGTCAAGGTAGTTCCAAGATGCACCGGCATTTAAAAGCATATTTCCTCCTCCGCCTCCTCCAGAGGTGACGCCTGTTAACTCAAGGTCGAATCCAAGATCTGTGCTTGAAACCGTTGCCTGATGAATCTCTACGGCAAGCACATTGGTGCCAGAGACTAAAGCCGAGCTGCTAATGCTATATGTTGTAAAGTCTCCTTCATCGCTGCCTCCGACCGCACTGTTTGCTAAGGTACTGTGGCCAACCGTGCCTGTAGGCATGTTGTACCGCATCACCTCAGTACCGTTTAGGTAAACAACTGCACCATCGTCGCATAACAGGTCTAAGTCAAGACTGGTATACGTTCCGGTATTGTTAAAGGTCTTTCTAAAGTAGGTTGTGATGTATTTAGAAGTTGAGCTTGGTCCATAACTAACTGTAGTAGTCACAGTTCCTCCTGTAATAGTGCCGTATCCAGCAGTAAGGTCTCCACTCGACCAAGAACCATCATTAAAAGAGCTTGTCTCCCAATTTGTAGGACGAGTATTGTTGTCGAGGTATTTCCAGTTTTCTCCTGATGAAATCAACGTATTAGATCCGGAAGAAACATTTCCGGTAATGCCCAAGTCAAACCCGAGGTCTGAGCTTCCTACAGTTGCCTGGTGCAATTCTACCGCAATAACATTTGTACCAGACACTAAAGCTGCACTGCTCACATTGTATGTAGTGTAGTCACCTTCATCACTGCTGCTCACCGTGCTTGATGCGAGTGTATTTTGCCCTGGCGTTCCGCTTGGCATATTATATCGCAAAACTTCTGTTCCGTTTAAATAAATCACCACACCATCATCACATAATAAGCTAAGATCTAAGCTGCTAAATGTTCCGGTGTTGTTGAATGATTTTCTGAAATAGGTAGTGATGTACTTGGAAGTTGAACTTGGTCCATAACTTATGGTTGTTGCAATTGATGCTCCTGTTATGGTGCCATAACCAGCTGGAAGGTTGCCAGTGCTCCACGAGGCATCGTTAAATCCAGATGTTTCCCAGTTTGATGGTCGGGTGTTATTATCTAAATAACTCCAGCTAGAACCGGTACTTAAAAGGGTTGTTTGTGCATTAGTAAAACCTGATGCAAGTAAAACAAGTAAAACAAAATTTAAAATTCTTCGGTAGAAAGAAGCACCCTGTAGGGTCTTCTGTAATGGGGTAGTGGTCATATAATGATTAGTTGAGGTTCAATCGAAAATATTAATAATAATTGATTGAAAAAAAAGAAGTGGATAAAATGGTGTATATACCGCTAATTTTTACAAAAGATTCTAGCTGTTGTCTCTTCTATCGGCACCCCACAGTAGTTTGTTGCGTATAGTATCCATGTAGGTCGTATCTTTCAGTTTAATCATTTTAAACTCAAATCGACCTCTTTGAATACTTATTTTAGTGTTGTTTGGAACTCGGAAGGATCTTGAATCAAGTGAAATTAAAACATGTTTACCTCTACCTGATATTTGTAGATTCAAAGTGTTTTCGTCTGGCACAACCGCAGGACGAACCGTCAGATTGTGAGCAGCGATTGGAGTGATTACAAATGCTTGTGAACCTGGAAACACTAACGGGCCTCCACAACTCATGCTATACCCTGATGATCCGGTTGGAGTTGCTACTATTAATCCATCTGCCCAATAGTTGTTCAAGAAATCTCCATTGAGATCAGCTTTTACGGTGATCATAGCAGAGGTGTCTCTTTTTTGAACAACAAAATCGTTTAATGCATAGGGGAAATCTTGCAAAGCTTCATGATCTGACTGAACTTCCAGAACTGCCCTAGAATCTATATCAAAGTCGTTGGATTTCAACGCCTTAATCGCAATTTCAAACTCATCCATCTTGATGTTAGCCAAGAAACCAAGTCGACCTAGGTTGATTCCCATAACAGGTAATCCAGAATCTTTTACAAGTGCAAGAGTGTCTAGTATAGTTCCATCACCTCCAAAGCTAATTAAGCAGGCATAGTTGTCTGGATTTAGACTTGCTGGGTCACAGATCGGGCAATCAATATTGTACTCTTCTTTTAAGAATGACTGATAGCTTGCAACGGCTTCGAAAGCAATATCGTTGCGTTCAAAGCAACGCATTACAGAGTCAAAGTATACTTTGAAATCTTTAGTCTTGATGGGTCTACCGTAAATAGCTAGCTTCATATGGCCTTCTTAAAGTGTACAAAGAAACCACTCTCTTTTAAACTGTTCAAACTATATTCTAATCTTAACACACGATCGTTATAAAACAAGGTTTGTAAGCTGATACCTCCTGAATAAAGAAAGGTGTTAGGAAGCTCATTGGATACTTTAACATTGCGATTTCCGATGTAACCGCCTTCTGCAAAGGCTCCAAGGTATACATTCAGTGGTAAAAAATTATAGTTTTTAAAGGGAATAAACTTTAGGGGCAAATTCGGCTTGTTCACAATTCTTCTTCTAATTGAAGCTTGTGCAAGCCTAGTACTGTTTCCATCGATAACTCTTTTTTCAAATCCTCTCATGCTGTTACTATATCCCAAACGTCTGGTGTACTCGTATGGCAAAGTGTCGGATGTATTGTATTCTGCTAGTATCGAAAAAGAACTAAACCAATCTTTTTTTAGCTCTCCAAAATGTTGAGCATGGATGCTCAGCTTGCCATTGTATGTTGCCTTGTCAAAAGCAAATTGTTGTAATGTGATTTCTGGGGCCAAGTATACTCCTTGAGTAGGAAAGAACTTATTATTTCTTTTATCATGGGTTAGACCTACAGATGCTGAAAAGACGGAAAGATCTTGAAGGCCTAAAAGGTAATCTGAATCCTCAGATAAGATTGCGGTATCCAAAGAGGTGTTTTGATATTTTAGTCCAAAGTTCAAGTGGTCAAAATCTCTAAACCGGTTGGATATCAACAAGTAAGCATTGGTTTGGTTAATTAATGCCGTGTTATTTTCATTGTCTTCAATGTGATAGAACTGCAGTTTATCGTCTTCCGTTCTTAGCCACATTTCAGCCTGAGACCTATGATGAACATCGAGGGCCAACCCCCAGTTCTTATCTGGGAATATAAATGGAATTCTATATTCTATTCCGTATGTTTCATTGTAGCCTTGTACAAAAGATGTTTTAAGCGTATGATTCATCCCCCAGAGATTGTAAGTAAAGAGATATAACCCAAAATTGGTCCGGTTTGGGTCAAAGTCTAAATCGCTCCAGACATTAAAATTTCGATCACTAAATTCAATAAAGGGAATCGGCCATATATACCATTTCTCAACCACGTCAACAACTAAAATCGTTGAATCAGAGTGTTTTATGTGCACATCGACCGCATTAAATAGATTGAGATTTAGCAATCGGTTTTTGCTTTGGTCGGTTAAATACTCAAGATCGTTCTTGTCGTATTGGTGACTTGGCTTAATAAGTAACTCTCTAAGAATTACAGCAGGCTTTGTCGCTTTATTTCCGTTAATTTCAACAGAATGGATATCTACAACTTGAGCGTTAGCTGTTTGAAGAATTATAAGAAGTGTAAGTGTTATTCCGAGCCTAAATGTCAAGATATTTCATTAATGATTGAAAACGACGTTCTACATTTTCTTTGTGATCTTCATCTCCAAACGAAGCAATTACTTCGTAGTTGAATCTTCGTAAACTTCCTATTATGCGTTCTGCATTTTTAATATTTAGCTTAATGCTCGCACGAATTCGACCACTCTCAGGAATATTGTGTAGCCATAGACCTAAAACTTGAGAACCTTCACCCTCAATTATTCGAGTTATTTCACTGCTTGAATATTGATGAGAAGCCATTTCTAATACCACAATTGCACCATCTTGATCAACCGATAAAGAATGGGCAAATGCTTCTAATACGTCAGTTTTAGTTAGAATGCCGTGAAAGGTTCTCGTTTCATCCAGAACCGCTGCAGTATTTGCTTTGGTTTCATTAAAAATATGAAGAACATCAAATAAATGCGTGTTGGTATAAACACTAGAAATTCGATCGACTATTAAATGTTCGATTGTTAAGTCTTCGGTGTGAATGCACTCGTCAAGTTCTACCGTTCCTATCAATTGACCATCTCTAAACACAGGAAGTTCGAAGCACATATTGTCGTACATGATTTCGATGCACTCTTTGGGTGCACTTTCCGATGTTAGTTGCGGTATCTCTTGTATGTAGTCTGCTGCAATCATTATTTTTTCGTGATAAGTGTAGTTCGTTGCAAATTAAAGCAAGATAACCAATTTTCAATCAACTTGAGTCCTTGGGGTGTCAAAATAGCTTCAGGGTGAAATTGCACCGCCCAAATCGGAAGTTCATTGTGAGCAAGTGCCATGATTTCCTTGTCTTTTGTTTGAGCTAAGCATGTTAAAGGTGTAGAATTCAACGATTTAACTACTAACGAATGGTATCTGCAAACATTGAGGGGGGAGCTTATATCGTTAAATAATGGATGTGACGCCTCAAAATCGATGGAAGACACCTTGCCGTGCATCGGATATTCAGCTTTGATTACCTCGCCGCCAAAATATTGGGCAATAGCTTGCATTCCAAGGCAGACACCAAAAAACGGTAGCGATTGGTGATACCGATCAATAATCTCAAGCGTTTTACCTGCGTCATTTGGATTCCCGGGGCCCGGAGAGATAATAATTGCATCGTATTTGTGACCTATTGCATCTACATCAATTTCATCGTTTCGAACAACATCGACATCAGCTCCGCATTGCACAAAATAATCGTACAAATTGTAGGTAAATGAATCGTAATTGTCTAACAGCAATATCACGGAACAAAAATAGGTGAGTGAATAGCTGAAGACTATCAATAATTATATTTATTTCGTAAGGGATATGAATTTTGATCCGTATAATCAGTACACAGCAAACAAGCTCGCTGAAATATACAAGGCTTTAGTTAAGCCAAGAATGATTGAAGAGAAGATGCTCAAGCTTCTTCGGCAAGGACAAGTGAGCAAGTGGTTTAGTGGTATTGGCCAAGAAGCTATTGCTGTTGGATCAACTTTGGCGTTGAAGCCTGACGAATACATTATGCCATTACACCGAAATCTAGGTGTATTCACAACCCGTGGCATTCCATTTAAGAAATTATTGCATCAATGGCAGGGGAATAAAGAAGGATTTACGAATGGTAGAGATCGCTCATTTCATTTCGGAACAAAAGAATATCATATTGCAGGAATGATTTCACACCTCGGAGCCATGCTCAGTGTTGCAGACGGAGTTGCATTGGCCAATAAGCTAGATGAAGAGGCTAAAATCACTGTGGCATTTTCGGGAGATGGCGGCACCAGCGAAGGAGAATTTCATGAAGCAGTTAATTTGGCCGCTGTTTGGGATTTGCCAGTTCTGTTTATCATAGAAAACAACGGATATGGTCTTTCTACTCCAAGCGCTGATCAGTTTAAAGCTAAGCATCTAGCAGACAAAGGCGTTGGGTACGGTGTTGAAAGTAAAACTATAGACGGTAACAATGTTTTAGAAGTTTACTCAGAGGTTAAAAAGATTGCTAATCAAATGAGGAAACGCCCCAAACCCTTTATTCTAGAATGCAAAACTTTTAGAACGAGAGGACATGAGGAGGCAAGCGGAACGAAATATGTTCCTCAAGAACTTATGGATGAGTGGGCTAAGAAAGATCCTATTTCAAATTTTGAGAAATTTCTGCTAGATGGTCAATTGATAGATCAATCGGAGATGAATGATATTCGAGATGAAATCACCGCCGAAATTAGCGAGGGGGTTAAAATTTTAGGAGAGGAATTGACTATTGATTCAACTCCTGAAATGGAATCGGTAGATGTATATAAGTCGTACGAAATCAACGACATAAGTGCTGGAAGCGAAACGTCAGAAATGCGATTTATTGATGCCATTCAAGACGGACTAAAACTGGCGATGAGAAAGTATGACAACCTGATCTTAATGGGCCAAGATATTGCCGAATATGGTGGTGTTTTTAAGATTACAGATGGATTTGTAGATGAGTTCGGAAAGGAAAGAGTGCGAAATACACCCATTTCTGAAGCAGCTCCTTTGGGTGCAGCTCTTGGACTATCTATTGGAGGAAAGAAATCGATGGTTGAGATGCAATTTGCTGATTTTGTAAGCTGTGGTTTTAATCAGATTGCAAATAATCTAGCCAAAACACATTATCGCTGGGGACAAAACAGTGATGTTGTGATTCGTATGCCTACTGGAGGAGGTGCAGCAGCTGGTCCATTTCACAGTCAAAGCAATGAAGCGTGGTTTTTCCATATTCCTGGGGTGAAAATTGTATACCCAAGCACACCTACAGATGCTAAAGGCTTGTTGCTTTCAGCATTTGCAGACCCTAATCCGGTCATGTTCTTCGAACACAAAAATTTGTATCGAAGTATAAAAGAAGAAGTTCCTTCTGGTGAGTACACTATTCCAATTGGGAAAGCAAATCGAATAAGAACCGGTGAGGACATAACTTTCATTAGTTACGGATGGTCAGTACATTGGTGTAAAGAAGTTATTGATGAAATGAATCTTGATGCTACCTTGTTGGATTTAAGGAGTTTAAGTCCATGGGATAAAGATGCTGTTCGAGAGGCTGTTGAAAGCACCGGCAAGGTAATTGTTGTTCATGAAGACACGTTGCAAGGAGGAATAGGTGGTGAAATTGCTGCGTGGATAGGCGAACATTGCTTTGAACTTTTAGATGCACCCGTAATGCGTGTTGGAAGTCTCGAAACTCCTATACCGTTTAATGCAGAGCTTGAGAAAAGCTTTTTGGGTCAACAACGATTAAGAGAAAAAGCCAGAGAGCTCTTAGACTGGTAAATTTGTTCTTATCTTGAATTATTCCAAATAAAAAAGTCATCTTTGCCCTCGATTTTGACACTGGCAGAGTTAAATATTGGACAAGTCGCTCGTATTCAACAAGTTTTGGATGGCCCTTTCAAAGAAAAACTTCAAGAAATGGGGTGTATTCCGGGTGTAATTATTCGTGCAATGTATAAAGCCCCATTTGGTGATCCCATTGCCTATGATGTTGAAGAATATACCTTAAGTATTCGCAAGTCAGAAGCCAAAAATGTCGTAGTAAAACCGTTAGATCCACTTTTTGAGAATGGCAAATAGCGAAGAACTTAAAATTGTTTTAGCTGGGAATCCCAATTGTGGTAAGTCATCGCTGTTTAATCGGTTGACTGGTTTAAAGCAAAAAATCACGAATGTTCCAGGTACCACAATAGAGAATCGAGAAGGGGTGTTTTCGGTTGGAGACAAAAAGGTGCGTCTTATTGATACACCAGGAACTTACAGTTTAAATCCCAAGTCTTTAGACGAAGAAGAGGCGGTTCGCCTGTTTTTTGAAGAAACGAAGCCTGACACCATTCTGTATATAGCTGATGCTTCAAATCTAAAACGAAACTTGTTCTATTTCAGCCAGTTATCAAGCAGGGGTATACCAATGATTTTAGTACTTAACATGCTTGATGTAGCACAAAACAAAGGTGTTGAAATTGATGTTGTACGATTAGAGCAAGAGCTAGGAATTCGCATCCATACAATTAATGCAAGAGAAGGTAAAGGCGTTGCATATCTACGTACTGAATTGGTTGAAAAACAGTTTACCACGCATTACAATTTTGCTGAAGGAGATGATGATTCGACCGAGGCCCATTACAAGCGAATTAGCCATTTGCTTCATCGTACTACCACAATGAAGTCGAGGAGTGAGTTAGTGACCAATAAGATTGATCGTTATGCACTTCATCCAATGTTGGGTTACTTGTTCTTTTTAGGTGTACTCTTTCTAATCTTTCAAAGTGTGTTCATGCTTGCCGAATTTCCTATGATTTGGATTGAAGAAGGCTTTTCTTTGGTTAGTGAGGGCTTAAATAATGTAATGCCTGACGGATGGATCAAGAAGTTGATAATCAACGGCTTGATAGCCGGAGTAGCCGGGGTTGTGGTCTTTGTCCCTCAAATAGCCATACTCTTTTTCTTTATGAGTTTGCTAGAGGATACAGGGTATATGGCGAGGGTAAGTTTTATCATGGACAAGCTACTTAAAGGGCTTGGATTAAGCGGAAAGTCTGTAGTGCCATTATTGAGTGGGGCTGCATGTGCAATTCCTGCGATCATGAGCACAAGAAACATCGAGAACTGGAAAGACCGGTTAATCACCATAATGGTTACGCCTTTAATGAGTTGTTCGGCAAGATTACCTGTTTATACATTGCTCATATCAATGGCCATTCCGAGTAAAATGGTGCTTGGCTTCATCAATTTACAAGCTTTGGTTCTTTTAGCAATGTATGTATTGGGAACGGTTGCTGCTTTAGTCGCTGCTGTGGTTTTTAAATGGATAATAAAGCACGATATCCCATCATACTTTATTATGGAACTACCCAATTATCATGCTCCAAGATGGAGAAATATTTGGATGATCTGCTGGCAGAAATCATTGAGCTTTGTAAAAGAGGCAGGAAAGGTGATTTTAATAATTTCCATGGTGTTGTGGTTCTTGGCGAGTTATGGTCCTAAACCCGAAAAAACAGTTTCGCTTCAGGAGGCACCAACATTAGAACAGAGTTATGCAGGGCATTTTGGAAAGTTTATAGAACCAACAATTAAACCGCTTGGTTTTAATTGGAAGATAGGAATTGCACTAATTACTTCTTTTGCAGCAAGGGAGGTGTTTGTGGGTACCATGAGTACGATTTATAGTATCGACAATGAAGAAGATTTTTCTCAAATTCGAGCTAAGATGCAGCGAGATCGGGGTCCTACGGGAGAACCGGTTTATTCTTTGGCCGTTATTTTGTCGTTGATGGTCTTTTATGCCTTTGCCATGCAATGTATGTCAACTTTAGCAGTTGTATACAAGGAAACCAAATCCCTAAAATGGCCGATCATACAGTTTTTTTATATGACCGGGCTGGCTTATGTGGCCAGTTTTGTTGTGTTTAATCTGTTTGGTTGATTATCGGAACGATAATTTTAGCAATGGTTCCAGTTGCTTCTCCATTCTCTTCTAAATCCTTGAACTGAACATCGAAGTTTCCTTTGCCTTCACTCAGAATAGCAAGTCGTTTGCGTGTTAAGTCCATTCCAGCTGAAGCGTGTTTGCTACTCCGTTTAGCGTTCATAATTCTGGAGGCATCTCGTCCAATTCCGTTGTCGAAAATTGTACAAAGCAGATGATCATCTTCGCGTGTGATAACTACATTTAATTGCCGGTCATCGTCTTTGGGTAGCAGTCCATGAATGATGCTATTTTCTACAAAGGGTTGTATCAGCATAGTCGGGATAAAGGTTTGTTCCTCGTTATCTATATTTTTACTGCTGATTGAATACTCAAGGTTGTTATCCATCCTCATTTTTTCCATTTCGAGGTAAAGGTTTAGCCATTCGACTTCATCTTTTACGGATATGTATTTAAGCCTACTGTTTTGAAGAATCTTTCTCATCAGGCTGGCGAATTTGCTTAAGTAGGTATAAGCTTCTTTAGGCTCTTTCTTAAGAATGAAGTATTGTATACTGTTTAGCGAATTGAAAATGAAATGAGGGTTCATCTGGCTACGTAATGCAGCTAGTTCAGAATCAACGAGTTGCAGTTTGTATAGACGTTCTATTTCGCGTGTTCTGTATTTGAAAATGGCATACAATAAACCGAGTACTATGGCAATTGCTGTGATGATAAACCACCACTTTTGCCAGAATGGAGGTTCAACATTTATTTTTAAGTCTTTGGAATACGACTGCCAGTTTCCAAATTCGTCTTCTGCTACCACCGAAAAAGTATAATCTCCAGGACTTAGTCTTGGGTATACTGCCGTATTGCTGATGGTGCTCTCTATCCAGTTATTGTCGTATCCGGTCATCTTGTACTTGTACTTAACACCTTGTGGATTAGGGTAGTACAGTGCCATAAAGTCTATTTCTAATCGCGAGCTTAAGAAACTCAAATTGAGTGCGTCGTTCTTATTTGAAGTAAATTGTCCGCGGATATCGGTGAAGTATAAAGGTGGCGGTTGATTGTCGTAATTGATCTCAGAAGGTTTGAAATAGTTTAGTCCATTTACGCCTCCCATATAATAGATTCCTTTAGAACTTTTTAGGAAGGCTCCTTCATTATACTCAGTGCTTTGTAGGTAGTGTTCAGGCTTAAAGTTCACAAATGAATGGTCGTATATGGAGTAACGAACAATACCGTTATTCGTTGATAACCAACAAATTCCATCTCCTTCGTAGATAATTCCATATACGGCGTTATTAACTAAGCCGTTCTTTTCTGTTATGTGTGTGAACTTCTCAGTATTGAGGTCTAAGATGTTTAAACCTCCACCATAAGTTCCAATCAATAGTGTGTCGTCGTTAACCCAAGCAAGCGACATAATGTTGTTGTTGCTCAGTGTGGTAGAGTCGAGCTCATTGTGTTTCAAGAACCTGAAGCTATGCTCTGTGGGGTTGTATAGTTGAAGTCCACCTCTAAAACTAGCTGCAATTAGTTCTCCTGTTTTAGGATGTTTTTCAATTTGATAAATTCTATTGTTTCTTTTGTTGTCCTCACCTTTGCAAAGCACAAAATTGAAGTCGCTGTCAATGGAATACAATCCTATTTCTGTTCCAATCCAAATAGTTCCATTTTCATCTTCATAAATGGCACGAATCACATTGCTTTTTAGTTTTCCATTGTCGCGATTTGCTATGAGTTTGGCATTTCCGGTTTCTGGATCGAGTTGAAAGAGGCCTTCGTCTCGGGTTCCAATCCAAAAAGTTCCTTTTGAATCTTGAAAAATGCAGCGAATGGCATGTGTTTCATATTTGCCACTTTTGATTGTAGGAAAGACTTTATCGATTTCATGATTGCTATTCAGACGAACAAGACCACCGGTTAATGTACCTAGCCAAATGTGTTGATCACGATCTTCGTAGGTGTAATAAACATTGTTGTTATAGTTCTGGCCTTCAAAGTCGAAGTATTGTAGCAAGCCAAATTTCCCAAGTTGTGGTGCATATTTACTTACACCTGCGATGGTGCCCACCCATAAGATACCTTTTTCGTCTTGGAATAGAGTTGTAATGTCATCGTTCACCAGGTAAAATGGTCGTAGAGTGTTGGTTTTGTACAAGGTTGTAGATTGCTCGTCAATCTTGAGAAGTCCACCCTTCGTTCCCACCCAAACTTGATCTTGCTTTACCAAAATAGATGTTATATGGTGTACCAATCTTTTTCTTTCGGGAACCTTAATGGAAGTTACTTCATTAAAAATTGTATTCAGTTGGAAGAGTCCGATTTCGGTTCCAAAAATGATTTGGTTATTTAAAACACCTAAGGCATTAATTGAACCTCTATCGTGAGTATAGATTTCTTTGGTGTTATTTAAATCCAATTGAAAAATGGATTTTCCATTTGAGACGTAAAATACATCTTGATCTATAGTTATATCTGTAATTTCTTGGCTTTCAAAGCCAGCTAAACGCAGAGTTCGGGCTTCAAGATCATAGAACCATAGGCCGCCTTCCAATGTTCCGATGACCAGATGGTTTTTGAAGGTGTGAAGTGAGGTAATGGGAAAATCAAAGCTCGGATCAATCGACTTGAACATGATTGAGGTGATGCTGTAATCACTCAGATTCATGACATCGATGTTGCCAATGTTGTTTCCTACAAAGAGCTCAGTTTCGGTTGAGGCGAGTGATGTTATGTAGCTGTCACTCAACGAGTTGGTCTTGCCTTCGACGTGTTTAAAAATCTTAAAATACTTGCCGTCGTAGCGGTGTAAGCCTTCAGCGGTGGCAATCCATATGTATCCTGCTTTGTCTTTTTCAAAATCGGTAACCGAGCCCATAGAAAGGCCATCATTAACCGTAAGATTTTGAAAACGAATAGGTTGTTGAGCCCATGAAAGACTTGCTGCTAACCAGCAAAAGAGTAGGAGTATATGTCTTAATTGGTTCTTATGCACTGCCTAATGCAGCCAAGAAATGGTCTTTACGACGTTTTGAAACACCAACGCTATCTCCGTTGGTCATAACTGCATAGCTGCCTTCCCCACGAATGTACGTTTTAATTTCAGACAAATTAACTAGATATGATTTGTGCGATCTAAAAAAGTTGTAGTCTTTTAGACGCTCTTCGTAGGCTTTTAAATTTTTAGAAGTGGTAATACGTTCTCCATTTTTTAGGAAGAAATAAGTATATGCACCGTCACCCTTGCAATAGACAATATCTTCAGTTTTCAAAAATTGAAGACCTTTAGAAGTTGATAGTGAAATTTGACCAGTTTTCTCGCTTTTTGAAGATCCTTGACGCGTTCTAACACGTTCAACTGCATTTTGAAGGTGTTCTATGCAAACGGGTTTAAGCAAATAGTCAATTGCATCGGAACGAAAAGCTTTAACTGCATGTTCTTCATGACCAGTAACAAAGATGACGTTCTGATTTTTGTTTTTGATACCCTCTAAGATTTGAAATCCATCGCCACTAGCCAAATGAATGTCTAGAAAAACGAGGTCAGGCTCTTCATCGTTGATAGCTCGAATACCCGTCATTACTCCATTGGCTTTGCCAACTATTTCTACATTCTCTACAAAAGATTGTAAAAGAAGTTCAAGGTTTTCTCTGCTTTTTCTCTCGTCATCGATAATTACTGCTCTCAACATAGCGATAAAATTTAAGGGTTATACAAAATCAATTCTTCACAAACTTCCGAGACTCAATGTGATCATTGTAAACCAATTGAATTACATATGTGCCTGTAGGAAGATCCCCAACAGAAATTTCTGTAGTGTAAGACGAGATTAAATGAACTCGTCCCATTATATCAGAAACTCGAATATCGTTTGGAATATTGTCGGTGCGAATGTTTAATCGCGAAACGGTCGGATTCGGATACACAGTGAACGATACTTCATAGTCTTTTTTAAAGTCTTTTAGTTTATCGAGCATTGCGTTGTTGAAATTTCGACTGTCGTGCATGCCAGAATGCTTCGCATCAAGGTTGAAACCGCTCGCTACATGACTTGGGTCGGTTCCAATAGTACCACCACCGTCTGGGTTGTCCCAATCTTCAAAAACAAGTGTGTCTTCAGTATCAGGAGCATCGATATCAACATCTAACAATGTAGAGTCGCATTTAGAGGTTTTAGAAGGCTGGTTGCTGTTTTTCTTTTTGTCTTTATCATCACCTGCCATACTAGCATTTGCAAATCCTACCATGATTAGGGTTAGGAATGCGAACTTTAGTAAACTTCTTAAATGATTCATATCGTAAAGATAACGCCAAATATCCGCTTGTAAAAGCGCAGAATTGATAAACGGGAAATTTCAGTTGAAAAGCGGGCAAATTTTACACTCCAATGAGTCATTAACAATGGATTATTAGGCATTTACACAGATTTTGACAAACGGCTAGTTCTGGATGAAGCGAATGATTTGGCTCCAATATGTTTAAAGAAAAAGGGGGCGATTGCCCCCTTTGTTTACTAAAAGCTAAGTTTACGAAAACTACCTTACCGAATATGTAAGATATATTTCCATAATTATGCCAACATTAATTAATACGAGTCAACGCGAATGTTAAACGGTTGTCTGAGTCTTATTTTTACGGGATGACCATTGAATTCGGCTGGTGTCCATTTCGGCATATTTCTGTATACGCGAATCGCTTCTCTTTCGGCACCAAGTCCAGGCTTTGAGCATGTAAGTATCTTAACATCAACAACTTGCCCTTTTTCGTCGATAATAAATTCAATGTTCATTTTTATTTCATCTACCATGTTCATTACGTGATATGGAATTTCATAATTGTCGGAAATATATTTTTGCAGCTCATCTGGCCCACCTGGAAATTCAGGCATAATTTCTGCTTCATATATGTCAATTATTCTAGACGAATCGTGTCTAGGTGCAAGCTTTATTGGAGCAATTAGTCCGGTGTTTGGTGGGAGAATTTTTGGAAGTTTCTTCTCTTCAACTTTGAAAACATCAGGCACCTGCTTGATTATAGATGTGATATCAAATATTTGAGCGGGCTCTTGTTTTTGCTCAGGCTCCACTTCGGGTATGATTGGATCTGCTGGAGGATTGTAAATAAAGAGGGTATCAAATGGCGGCTCTTCAATGGGGTCACCAATTACAAAGGTGGCGTTATAGCTTAAGCCAAAAACATAGTTTACAGCAAGAAGGGCTAAGATAATACCTATTTCAAATAGGATTACACGATCTGGGGATTTGGTTTTTAGGAATTTCATAATGTGAGCTTTTCCTAATAACCATAAGGTTTCTAAAAGATTGCGGCTGATGCACAATCGATCAATTTGAATTGACTAACGGTTAGCCTTTGTCTGCGAAACGTGCCTTTACGGTAGAAGGAATTGGAGTCGGTCTACCTTCTTCATCTATACGTACGAAAGTAATTTGAGTGCTTACCACCACATCTTCTTCGTCGGTATAAACGCTGACCTTTCGTGCTTCTATGTTAAATGTAACAGAAGTATTTCCCATTTTAGCTACATCACCATAAATTCTAATTAGGAAGCCTTCTTTCACCTTTTTCTTAAATACGAGCTCATCCACCTTAACAGTTACCATGTTTGGGGTGTGGCATAAACTAACGGCCATTGCACTAGCCGCTTCATCAATCCATGCCATCATGATTCCTCCGAAGAGATTGCCATGAACACCTAGGTCCTTAGCCATGCATATACGGGTTTGAATTAAACGCATTGGCGCAAAGGTAAGTGAGTTGTGGTCAATGGAGGTTTAATTGAAGCGATAAACTGATTCGAATTTTCTATTAGGCTATAGTACTATGATATGAATACAGAAGTGTTCTAGTTTTCGACTAGTGATTCCAGCCTATCCAATGTCGATCCCCATCCGTTATAAAAGCCCATTTTTTCTTGTTGACGACAGTACTCTTCTGTTTCATGAACAACGCTAAAAGTCAGCTGGGTTTGTTCTCCTCTTGCTTCAAAATGAATGTGCAGTTCTACGTTTTCGGTCATCGGCTTGAAGTCTGCTGTGGAGATAATCTCCTCTAATTCAACGATTTTGATGTATTTGCCTTCGGAAATAAATTGGCTACCGTTGGGCATTGGCATGGCATATTTCCAAACGCCACCTTCAGTAAAATTATGCTCGATTATTTCCAACGAAGCTCCAGGAGGAGCCCACCATTTTGCAATGTGCTCTGATTTGGTCCAAGCGTTCCATACAAGTTGAATAGGAGCATTAAAGGTTTTCTCGATGGTCAATGTTCGATTGTCTAGATTATTCATTTTTGTTCGGATTAGATTGCAATTCGTTTAAATAGTTCTCAAATGAGTCGAGGCGATCTTCCCATAGCTGATTGTATTGTTTGATCCATAAAAAAGCAGGTAGAAGCTGTTTGGGTTTGATTACGCAGTAGCGTGTTCTTCCTACTTGATCATAGTCTATAATGTCGCATTCGTGCAATAGTTTCAAGTGCTTAGAAATGGCAGGACGACTAATATCAAATCGGCTAGCCACCTCATTTACAGTAAGTGACTGCTCTGATAACATTTCGATAATGTCTCTTCGAATGGGGTCTGCTATGGCTTGAAATACATCTCGTCTCATTAATGTAACAATATGGTTACAAATATATGTAACAAAAAAGTTACAAATGCAAGTTTGGTAAAGTAAATTTCCTGAGATTGGATTTAGGTTGTTGGCCTAAGCTCCCCAATTTTCACGATCAAGACTTCTGAAATGGATGGCTTCTGCAAGGTGTTCCATTTGAATCGATTCACTGCCTGCCAGGTCAGCAATTGTGCGACTCACTTTTAGTATGCGATCATAGGCACGGGCAGATAGATTGAGCTTGTTCATAGCTCCTTTTAGTAAGATAGGTCCTTGCTGGTCGATGGTGCAATGCTTGCGAATCAGGCTGCTTTCCATTTGAGCATTGTTGTATATAGGCAAGTCTGTAAAGCGTTGATTTTGAACAGCTCTAGCCTTCACAACTCGTTCACGAATGGTCGAGCTTGATTCTTCTTTCTTTCCTGATTCGTGAATTTGCTCAAAGTTAACTGGGGTTACCTCAATATGAATATCGATGCGGTCGAGTAAAGGACCAGATATCTTGCTTAAGTATTTCTGTACTACTCCAGGAGCACATACACATTCTTTTTCGGGATGGTTGAAGTAGCCACATGGACATGGATTCATACTGGCCACTAACATCATGCTGCTCGGATAGTCAACCGAGAACTTTGCTCTGCTGATGGTAACCTTGCGTTCTTCGAGCGGCTGACGCAGCACTTCGAGTACGGTTCGTTTGAATTCTGGTAACTCGTCCAAAAATAGTACTCCATTATGTGCCAAACTGATTTCACCCGGTTGCGGATGATTTCCACCACCAACCAAGGCAACATCACTAATGGTGTGATGCGGGCTTCGAAACGGTCGTTGAGCCATCAGGCTGGCATTAGACCCTAATCGTCCGGCCACAGAGTGTATTTTGGTGGTCTCTAATGCCTCATGTAAATTCATGGGTGGAAGAATGGTATTTAGTCTTTTGGCCAACATGGTCTTTCCTGCTCCCGGAGGTCCGATGAGGATGATGTTATGTCCACCCGCAGCAGCGATTTCCATTGCTCTTTTGATATTGGTTTGGCCTTTTACATCGCTAAAGTCATTGGTCATTTGTTTGATATTTTGGGCAAATTCACTTCGGGGATCGACAGTGGTTGGTTTGACCGTAGATTCACCTTCCAGAAACTGAACCACTTCTTTCAAATTTTCAAGGCCAAAAACTGCAATGTCTTTTACAATAGCGGCTTCTCGAGCATTGTCTTTTGGCAATATAAGTCGTTGAAAACCATCTTTTTGTGCTTGGATAGCAATAGGTAATGCTCCTTTAACGGGAAGAAGACTTCCATCCAAAGAAAGTTCGCCCATTATAAGGGTAGAGTCGAGCATGTCGGTTGACAACAATTCTCCTGCAGCCATCACCCCGATAGCGATGGTCAGGTCATACGCCGATCCTTCTTTTTTAATGTCAGCAGGTGCCATGTTCACAACAACTCCTTTTCGCGGATAAGTATATCCGCAGTTTTTCATTGCGGCATTTACGCGAGGTTGACTTTCTTTAACGGCATTGTCTGGGAGTCCAATAATCTGTGTTTTTGCCCCTTGTCCAACATCTACTTCAACCGTAATCAGTTGAGCAGCAATTCCGTACACGGCACTTCCATAGGTTTTGATTAGCATAGTTTATCTTTATAAGCAGGGCTCAATGAAGATCTGGTGAGATGGTTTTTTGTAAACTCCGCGGTAAAATTAATAAGATTTTGGTATGCTATTGCTTCAGACTCTTTTTGAGTTCCTGAACAATTGGAAAAACAGTTAGGAAGTAGAAGAGGTTTGTTAGAAGAATTGACATCATTCCTCCTTGAATAGAGTCTAACAGCCTTGAGTGAATGATATCTGTGCTGCTTAAAAACAAGGCTCCATAGATTAGAGCAGAACCCAAGAATAGGTTTCTCCAGAGGGGATTAAGTTTTAGTTTTTTATTAAACGTATAAATCGAGATTGCAACCGCCTGTACGATCAATGCAATTCCTAAAAGTTCAAACCATCGAGGTGATTGATTGATGAAGAAAGAATCGGCTTGAACGACGGTCATGGCAATCCAACAGATTAGCTGTAAAGTCAGAAATATACTATTGAACCTCTTCATGTAGCTAAGTTAGGCACTTCTTAGAATGGTTGGCATGAACTTGGATAAAACTAGCTTTTTACTCGCTTGCTTCTAATCTTGCTCAGGTATTCGTGACTCATATTTAGGTAGGAGGCAAGGGCGTGTTGAGGTACACGCAATACCATACCTGGGTAGTTCGCTTCGAAATCGGAGTATCGTTCTTCAGCAGATTTTTGAAGGTTCGATACCATACGTTTTTGAGCATAAGCGAAAGCACGTTGGGCAGTTATGCGATACAATTTTTGGAGAGCCGGATATTGATCACATAGTTCTTCCATTTTTGATTTGGGAATGTCCGCGATGATGGAATCTTCTAAGGCTTCAATGTATAACGTTGCGGATTCTCCCGAAAGATAGCTCCGCAGGTCGTTGATGTACCAATCGTCGATGGCGAATTGAATGGTTTGCTCGTTGCCAGCATCGTCGAGAAAGAAGGCTCGAAAGGCACCTTGAACAACGTAAGTTTCGTGCAAACGCGGGAATCCAGGTTGACCAATAAACTGTTTCTTTTTGACTTTACGAAATTCAAGAATGTTGATGTAGTCAGATATAAGTTGTTCATCAACAGGCAATTGCAGTTCTCTAAACTTAGTGTTTAGCTTATTCCTGATTTGCTGTTTGAATTCGTTCATGTCTTCTTTTCGACTCTTCCGAATCAAAAATACAAAGACATGTTCAATTCACCTTAAAAAGTGGAATGGTTGTTTTTTACCTGTCCGCCAATGAGCAAGAAAATGAAACGCGACATTCCATCTATAGGTTGGATGGCATCCCAATGTTCTACTAGTTTTCCTTGATTTAATCGGAAGGTGTCTGTAATGATGAAGCCTTTCTTTTCGTTTCCTCGGTGTTTGGCTTGGAGGGTGGTATGACTGTGAAGTACTACCATATCACCGCTGGCTATAATGTGTTTAACATCAAATGAGTAATCGGGATAGCGTTTCACCATTTGTTTAACATATGAGATTAGCCCCTTAATTCCTGTAGGTATTGCTCGGTTGTGCTGGATGTAAGGTCCTTTGTCATGATTCTTGAGCGTGTAGTCGTAATCGTGCTCGTTCATGAGGTGTTGGAAGAAGTCAACTACCGTTTTTACGTTGTTGGTTTCCTCTTGGGTCCAGTTGCCTTGAATGTGATCATCAAAGTTGATAATAGGGGTTAATGAAGAGGGAATAGGTTCGTTTTGCTTATTTGTTGCCATAATTTTTAATTTCCAGTACAAAGGTGTCGGACCTGTTATTCGGGAAAAATGAACTGATTCAAGAAAAAAGTTGAACTGGTTCAAGTTATGTCAAATTATGGTTTGAAATCGAGATTCTATCGAATCGATGAACAAAGCTTGTAGGCTTATGTTTATATTGTGCACGCAATGATCAGAACTGGATTATTTCTCTTAATCGTTAGCCTTGGATTTATGTCCAATGCTCAAGTAAAGACCTATGAAAGTTTTGAAAATTTCTCAAACGACTACCTCAATAAAGACAATGATACGACTTATGTTGTGAATTTCTGGGCCACCTGGTGTAGGCCATGTGTTCAAGAGCTTCCATTGTTCGATAGCTTAAACAAAATCGTTGAAAATGAACGATTTAAGATGGTTTTGGTGAGCTTGGATTTTAAGGCTGAGAACGCTGAAGCATTCATGAAAAAGCGAGGTTATGATGTTGAGATGGTGGTTTTAATGGATCCTGATAGCAACAAATGGATCAATGAAATCGATTCGAACTGGTCAGGAGCGATTCCTTACACGTTAATTTGGAAGGGTGAAGTTTATGGCAAGCACGAAAAAATGTACCATAGCATAACAGAATTACAAAACGATATAAACGCAATACAATGAAAAAATTGATTTACACATTTCTTGGCTTAACAAGTTTAGCTTTAATGGCCTTTATGGCTCCCAATCACGGTGACCACGGTTATCACATCGGTGATGTGGCTACGGATTTTGAATTGAAAGGTACTGATGATGCCATGCATTCTCTATCAGAATTTGAAGAAGCCAATGGATATATAGTAATTTTCACATGCAATCACTGTCCTTATTCTAAGGCATATGAAGATCGTATCATCGAATTGCAGAACGAATATGGTCCACAGGGATATCCAGTAATTGCAATTAATCCAAATGATCCTGCAGTAAATGGTGAGGATAGCTTTGAAAAGATGAAGGTGAGAGCAGCTGAAAAAGGGTTTAATTTCCCTTATTTATTTGACGATGGACAAAAGATTTTCCCGCAATATGGAGCTACAAGAACACCTCATGCTTTCTTGTTGGACAAAAATCGTGTTGTGAAATACATTGGGGCGATTGATGACAATGTTTACAAGCCAGAAAAAGTAGAGCAACGTTACTTGGCTAATGCTATTGAA
Organism: Bacteroidia bacterium; assembly: GCA_965216465.1. Taxonomy (GTDB): domain Bacteria; phylum Bacteroidota; class Bacteroidia; order NS11-12g; family UBA9320; genus UBA9320. Next base: position 486,730 of record CBDCFW010000006.1, on the reverse strand, counting down.
GCTTTGAAATCTGGAGAAGCTCCAAATCCATCTACGACAAAAGCTATTGGTTGCACAATTAAGGTGCAATGAAATACCTGCTCTTTATAGTATTGATATGCTTTGCTTGTAACGATCAGAGCGATTGTGTGCGGTACGATATTGAGCAAGATACAGAATATGTTGCCGGTCATGACGGGATAATTTGGGCGTCTTCGAACGCTGCTCAGTGCACAATTTTTGTAAATAAACAGCCTAGGGAGATGGGCAAATTGGTGCGCTATGACATCAAGAAAGGCGACAAGTTTAAAGTGACGAAGAGTCAGGTAAACTTCCAGCATACCTTCCAAAGTTGGTTTGATTGTGCTGAATAACTAAAAATTTTCATGTAAAAAGAGGAATTGCAGAATCGCGGATTGGTTTTTGCATTTACTTTTGTAATTCGTTCTTTTACAATTATACATGGGGCTGTTCTGGCTTTTGACGGGTTGGCCGATAGATGTGTAAGCACGTAGAGCGTTGTTGGTGTTGCTCTTAAATCTGAACCTTCAACACATAGAAGGCGATAACAACTTCGCTATGGCTGCTTAATCCTAGGTGATTAAACAATTTCCATCCGCTTGCCCGAGTTTTGTCTAAGCGACGAGGGGTTACAAGCGGTCGACACTGCTTAGATAGTTCTGGTCCATTTCTACCAAGCTAGGACTTATAATGTAGGATAAGGGCAGATTGGGTAATTGTTTCACCTGGCCTGCTTCGAAAATCAAGAAACAATAAACGTGTAGAAAGCGCAATTCTATTCCGATTCGGACCCGGGTTCGACTCCCGGCAGCTCCACAGATACTTATCTTAAAGCCTTGTAAATCATCGAGTTGCAAGGCTTAATTTTTTGTAGGTACAACAATGGTACAGCATTTAAACTTCTTAGCTTCAGAGGGGCTAGAACCCTATTTTGCTCTAATACGAACTCGAGGCTGTAAATATTCTCAGGAAATTCAATCGTCCTTTTCCAATAACAAATCTTCAGACAAAGTTAACGTCTCAGAGTTGAAGTGTTGGACCAGAACAGTTTGAAATAAAACAATCGTGTATTTCTTAGCATGTTAATTGGTATCAGGTTAAATTTGCTATGTTTGACTAAATCAGGGAAATCTAATCTAGGAAAGCTTGTGGAGGAAGTAGATGTGGCACTGGTTAGGCTTAAGTACCTGCATTTGTGCTCTAGCTATGTAACTAAAAAAGAACAATTAGAATTTAATGATAACTGGAGAAATTAAGAGTCAGGTTGACAAGATCTGGGAAGCATTTTGGACTGGTGGAATTAGTAATCCACTTACGGTGATTGAACAGTTCACTTATCTACTTTTCATTAGAAGGTTGGATGAGAGACAGCTTTTGGAAGAGAAGAAAGCCAACATGACTGGAAATCCTATTGCAATTTCATTGTATTCAGAAGCACAGAACGGATTGCGTTGGCATGTGTTTAAAAATGAAGATCCTGAGGTTATGTTTGATTTGTTCATTAAACCTCAGGTAGATGACTTGACGGTCTTTGATCACATGAAGCAAGTAGGAACAAGTGCTGGGGTATTTGCACAGTATATGAAAGGTGCAACATTTATGATTCCTACTCCTAGGTTATTGGATCAAGTTATTCAGATGATTGACAAGATTAAGATGGATGATAGAGACACGAAGGGAGATCTTTATGAATACCTCTTATCAAAGATTGCTACAGCAGGGACAAACGGACAGTTTAGAACACCGCGTCACATCATTAAGATGATGGTAGAAATGGTGCAACCTGCTAAGGATGATACCATTTGTGATCCATCTTCAGGTACAGCGGGTTTTTTGGTGTCTGCTGGGGAATATTTACATGAAAAGCATCCAGATTGGTTCCATGAAAAAGGGTTTAGAGAGCATTACAAAAATGACATGTTTACTGGGATTGAGTTTGATCCTACCATGTTAAGGATAGGAGCCATGAACCTTCAATTACATGGAATAGAAAACCCTAGCTTAATTGGCAAAGACGCATTGAGTGAAAGTAACGCAGATTTAAGAAATCAATTTTCATTAATCTTAGCAAATCCTCCATTTAAAGGAAGTTTGGATTACGATTCGGTGGACAGTTCCATTCTTAAGACCGTCAAGACTAAAAAAACTGAGCTTCTATTTTTAGGTTTGGTTTTGCGGATGCTAAAGACAGGGGGCCGTGCAGCTGTTATCATTCCAGACGGGGTCCTTTTTGGTAGTTCGAAGGCACACAAACAAATAAGAGAGGAATTAGTAGCCAATCATAAATTAGATGCGGTCATCTCAATGCCTAGTGGAGTATTTAAACCTTATGCAGGGGTAAGTACTGCTGTGTTGATCTTTACGAAAACAGGATCAGGAGGCACGGACAACGTTTGGTTCTATGATATGCACGCTGATGGATTTAGCTTGGATGATAAGAGAAGTGAAGTTAAAGAGAATGATATACCAGACATCTTAGAAAGGTATCAAAACCTATCCGATGAAGCTGACAGAGCAAGAACGGATAAGAGTTTCTTAGTTCCCTTTGATGAGATAGAGGCTAATGACTGGGATCTTTCTATTAATCGGTACAAGGAAATTGTGTATGAAGAGATTGAATATGCGGCTCCATCTGATATTATTAGTGAGATTGAAACTCTTGATAAGGAAAGAACTGAAGCATTAACTGCTTTAAAAGAGATTCTATCATGAGTGAATGGAAGCAAATAGGTTTAGGTGATACGGCTACATTTCACAATGGATATGCTTTTAAACCTTCTGATTGGAGCACAGAGGGTAGTGAAATTATTAGAATTCAAAATTTAACTAAAGGTTCAGCTCAAATAAACTACTTTGAAGGTGAGCTTGCTGATAAGTATAAAGTAAGAAAAGGAGATATTCTTATTTCATGGTCTGGCTCACTTGGTGTCTATGAGTGGGAAAGTGATGATGCGTGGCTTAATCAACATTTGTTCAAAGTTGTATTTAATAAAGAGGATATTGATAAATCATTTTTCAAGCACCTAATTAGTACATCTCTGAAAAAACTGGAATCACAAGTTCATGGTGCTACCATGAAGCATATAACAAAGAAAAAATTTGATGCATTCCCTGTTAATCTCCCCCCACTAGACCAACAAAAAAAGATAGCGGCCATATTGGATATAGCAGATAAGTACAAACAAAAAACAAAAGCTCTTATCGCAAAGTATGATGAGCTTACTCAGAGTTTGTTTCTGGATATGTTTGGGGATCCTGTAACTAACCCTAAGGGATGGAATGAAGTTAGGTTAGGAGATATTTGTAGTATAGGTTCAAGCAAAAGAGTTTTTGTCGATGAACTTGTTGAAGAAGGTATTCCCTTTTATAGAGGGACAGAGGTTGGAAAATTGGGAGAAGGAAAGTCAATAGAACCTTCCTTATTTATTACTCAAGATCACTATAACAATCTTAAAGAAGCCAGAGGGGTGCCAAAGATTGGAGACTTACTAATGCCATCTATTTGTCCGGATGGAAGAATTTGGGTTGTTGATGATGAGAATGAATTTTATTTTAAAGATGGAAGAGTTTTATGGGTTGAGGTTGACTCTACAACAATGAATAGTACCTACCTCAGGTATCATTTAAAAGGTTCATTTTTTGCCAACTATAACAATTTTGCTTCAGGGACAACTTTTGCAGAATTAAAAATTGTTGCATTAAAGAATATGAAAGTCTTTTATCCTGAATTGAAACTTCAAAACCAATTTGCAGAAAGAGTTCAAGCTATTGTAGCACAAAAAGCACAAGCACAAGAAAGCTTAATTAAAGCAGAAGAATTGTTTAACAGTCTTTTACAGAAGGCGTTTAGAGGAGAATTAACATGAAAGTAATAGTAGTAAGAGCAGAATATGGAAGGTACACAGATTCCTTTAGAGAGAATGGATATGTGGGGATTGGTTGGTTTCGAGAAGAACTAGAGAATTATGATAAGGATACAATTAAAGAGGCTTACAGAAAAAAGTTTTCAGATCATTCTGATGGCACATTGAATCAAAACTGTGGTCAGATATTTAGGTTCCTTACAAAGATTAATGTGGGTGATATTGTCATCACTCCTTACAACAATGGGAATTTACTTGTAGGAAAAGCCGCTGGTGCCCCATTCTTTGAAAATGATGCAACATCTCCATATAATTACAGGATTCCAGTGAAATGGAATGACGAAGTAGTTAGTAGGTATTCACTATCAATTCCACTACAGAATACCTTGAAAAGCTCACTGACTGTATATAATGTATCTCAAGTTGATGAAATTGCTGTGGCTGCAGGATTTATGGCACCAAAGGCTGCAGTTAAAAAATTAAGTTTTGACAGAGAAGGGGTATACAAGGTAGTCAAGGATAAGTTTTTAGCACTGGATGCAGATGAATTTGAAATGTTGGTAGCTTATGTCTTGCAATCTATTGGGTTTGAAGCAACTCAGAAGACCGGAAAAGTTGGTGATGGTGGGATAGACTTTGAAGGAACTTTGGACATGTTAGGTGTTGCTAGTACTCAACTCCAGGTTCAAGTAAAGCGTTATGAGAAGAATAAAATAACAGAGAAAGAGATACGTAATTTTAGAGGAGCATTAAAACGTGACTATCAGGGAACGTTCATAACTCTCTCCTCTTTCCAGAAAAAGGCATATGAAAGTGCCAATGATCCTTCCAGAGTGCCAATCAACTTAATCAGTGGCAACCAGTTCATAGATATTTTTATTGAACAATACGACAAAGTTCTTGACTTGATGTACGAGGAAGACAATGATGAATTGGCTGGGAAACTAAAATTTAAGAAAGCATTAATACCAGAGTAAACAAGAAAATGAGTTAAGAGTATTCAAGAAACCTCAGATGAATCGAAAGACATTTTATATTAATTGAAATGAGCAACTTTAAATTTCTGCAAGCAGAATGGAAATCCATATATGTTGAAGCACAGGAAGCTGAAGACTTAACATTTATATCACCTAAGGCGTGTGCTATTATCTGCCGTAGTGCTCTAGAGAAAACTGTTCATTGGCTTTATTCCAACGACCCAGATCTCCATGAACCTTATGATACAAGACTCTCTGCTTTAATGCATGAACAATGCTTTAAGGACATTCTGAGACCATCTATGTTCCTGGAGATTAACCTGATTAGAAAGTTTGGTAACAATGCGGCCCATGGAAATGCCATTCGGAAAGTGGAATCTCTAACAGCTCTTAAGAACTTATTTCGTTTTTTAAGTTTTGTTGCAGTTTTTTACTCTAAAGAAGAACCAGTTATCCCTTCATTTAATGAGTCGATCATACCGAAGGGTGATCAAAAAAAGGAAAGGCAAGATGAACTAAAAATACTTGAGCAGCAGCTTCATCTTAAAACAAAACAAGCAGTTGAAGAAAGAAGGAAACTAAAAGAACAAGCTGCACAAATTGAAGCTTTACAACAGAAGCTGAAGGAGCAACAATCTGCTGTTAAGGAGAGAAAGGAAAAGCGTGAAAGAGTTGTTGAGGTCGAAAAGGTAGTTCCTCAACTTATCCCTGAAAGTCTTACTCGAAAGCTATATATAGATCAATCTCTAAAGGAAGCAGGTTGGAATAATCTAAGAGATGGGTTTGAACTAGAGCATGAAGTTTCGGGTATGCCTAAAACAACCAATCCATCTGGTAAAGGATACGTTGACTATGCGCTGTGGGGAGATGATGGTAAACCTCTTGCGGTGGTTGAAGCCAAGAAGACTATGGTGGATGCTAGAAAAGGAAAACATCAGGCTACGTTGTACGCAGACTGTTTGGAGCAAATGCATGGTCAGAGACCTATTATATTCTATACCAATGGTTTTGAGACTTATTTATGGGATGACACATTTTACCCTGAAAGACAAGTGCAAGGGTTTTATTCGAAGGATGAGCTTCAATTAACTATTGATAGGAGAAAGACTAGAAAAGACCTTAGATCATTTAAGGTAAATGAGGACATTGCAGGTAGATACTATCAGAAGGAGGCTATTCAGCGTGTTGCAGAGTCGTTTGTAAAACAGGATGAGAAAGGTTTACTGCGAGCAGGGTCAAGAAAGGCGTTACTCGTAATGGCCACTGGTTCTGGAAAAACTAGAACATCAGCAGCAATCGTAGATATGCTAACCAAGTCCAATTGGGCTAAGCGGATTTTGTTTCTTGCAGATAGGAATGCGTTAGTTACTCAAGCAAAGAATGCTTTTAATGAGCATTTACCACACCTGAGCTCTATTGACTTAACCAAAGAGAAGGAGGATGCTGGAACTAGGTTAGTGTTTAGCACCTATCCAACGATCATGAACAAGATAGATTCCGTTAGAAGCAATGATAACAGATTCTATGGAGTTGGTCATTTTGATGCCATCATTATAGATGAGGCACATCGGTCTGTATACCAAAAGTATGGTGCAATCTTTGACTACTTTGATTCAGTTCTTCTTGGATTAACTGCTACGCCTAAAAAGGAGATTGATAGAAATACCTATTCTCTTTTTGAAATTGAAGACGACAATCCAACTCATGCTTATGAACTTGATCAGGCAGTTAATGATGGGTTTTTGGTTCCACCAAAGGCTATTTCAGTGCCTGTAAAATTCATTAGGGAAGGTATTAAATATCATGAGCTGTCAAACAGAGAAAAGGAAGAATATGAGGAGAAGTTTGGAGATCCAACAACAGGAGAAGCTCCTGAGGAGATTTCTAGCTCTGCATTGAATAGTTGGTTGTTCAACACAGATACTGTTGATCAGGTATTAAATCACTTGATGACCAATGGTATTAAAGTGAAAGGTGGCGATGAATTAGGTAAGACTATCATTTTTGCCAAGAACCATGATCATGCAGTTTTCATTGAGGAACGTTTCAATAAAAACTATCCTGAATATGCAGGCAAGTTTCTTAGAGTGATAGACAACTATGAATCTAAGGCTCAAGACTTACTCGAGCGGTTTACTGATGCTAATAATGAGGTAGATCCACAAATTGCTGTTTCGGTTGACATGATGGATACAGGAGTTGATGCACCTAGAGTTGTTAACTTAGTGTTCTTCAAGATGGTGAGATCGTACTCTAAGTTCTGGCAGATGATAGGTAGAGGTACAAGATTGTGTCCAGATTTATTTGGTCCAAACATGGATAAGGAATACTTTATCATTTTTGATTATTGCCAAAACTTTGAATTCTTTGAAGAGAACCCTGATGGAATAAGCGGAAATGCTCTTATTAGCCTTACTCAAAGGATTTTTGAGTTGAAGCTTGACATCGTAGTCGTGACCAGAGAAAAGGATAATGCCACTCATGAAGAAAAGGAGCTAGAAGAACATTATTCTGAACAACTATTAAATTTAGTAAAGAGTCTTGATCATAACAGGTTTATGGTTAAAATGGCTTTACGTCATGTGAAACATTTTTCTCATACAGCAAGTTGGTCTAGATTAGGTCACAGTGATATTTTGGATCTTAAAAATAACATTGCCAAACTTATTCTACCTGAAAAGGACGATCACGAATTGGCTAGACGCTTTGATATTATCATGCTCAACTTAAAGCTTGCAAAGCTTATTTCTAAAGATGGATCTAAGTTTATCAATCGAGTTGCTTCTATAGCCAGTCAATTAAGCAAAGTGAATGTACCTGATGTAAAGAATAATGAGGTGATTTTAAGAGAGCTTCAAACCGAGACTTTCTGGAAAAAGGCTCATGTAAAAAGACTAGAGGAAGTTCGTGTTGCTATCCGTGAGTTAATGAAATACTTGGAGACTAACAAAAAAGAGACGATTTACACCAATTTAAAAGATGATATTGACTTATCTATTGTTGAAGATGTGCCAATTGTTGAATGGTCAACCAAGCTGCAATCTTATAAGGATAGAGTTGAATCTTATATAAGAAAGAACCAAAATCACCTTGTTATTCATAAGCTTAAAACTAACCAAGTAATTACCCAGGATGAATTAGTTTTATTAGAAAAGATGTTATTTGATGGTGACGAAAGAGGAACTAAAGAACAATTTGTTGAGGAATACGGAGAACAACCATTAGGAGTATTCATAAGATCCATTGTGGGTCTAGATATTTTGGCTGCAAATGAAGCCTTCTCAGAGTTTATACAAAGTGGAAATCTAAGAGCGGATCAGATGACTTTCATTAAGAATATCATATCCTTCTTAGAAAAGAATGGCACAATTGACAAAGGAATGCTATTTGAATCTCCTTTTACTGACATCAATGATCAAGGGCTTCTTGGTGTTTTTGATGATGCTGATGCACATAAAGTAATCAGTATACTTGATAAGATAAACGGGAATGCGGGTGTTGCTTAGGGTGGAAGTCCAGAAAGCAATATTCTTCATTAGATCTTACTTTAGAATGAAACTCCTCTTAGCCTTTACTCTCCTCAATTGCCTGGTTTACTCTACTTTTCAATGCCTCTACACTTCCGCGGACGACATAGTACTTTCCTTCCATACTTTGTGACCCATATGTTGATATGGCACTATGATGTATATCTTGATACATGATTATTGTATCAATTGCATGTGCATTAATAGCAATTGGATTGCCGTTTTGTAGTGTAAAACTTACCAGTACTGCTTCGGGGTATTTATTAGTCGTCATAAATTCAAATGTAGTATAAGAAAACATGTTTCAATTCACCAGCGGTAGGTTTTCTAATTGGCGTCAAGAATTAATAATAGAATTTATATTTACCTTAACTTGTTAAACTATCACAAAACTACCCTATTCGGATAGATAGAGAAATGAGTCCTCTATTTAAGAACGATAGAAATTGTTGCGTATAATAGCATTTGATCAAAATTCCTTGACTTCATGCTTGTTTTGGAGAATGTGAAGGAGGAGTTAACCGAACTCATTAAAAACTTCACCGTCTTTTATGCTGACAATCGTTTTGTAGGATTCTCTTCCTTCATCTTGATATTCAAGTTTAAGCACTATGCCATTAAGAATATTTGGCACTTTAGCTCTCATTATTAAATCTGCTTCAATCCCAGTGCATTCCTCAAACTGATCATGTTTGGCTTCTAGCTCTAAATTGCCTAAGGCAGGGATGTTGTTTTTTTTACTCAGTTTTTCAATTGACCTGAGTTTTTTGTCACTAGCTTCGGTTATTTTTACATTATAGACATTTTGATCAGAGTTATTGTAGATGACCAAGGCAAACCTCCAGCGAATCTTCCAAAATATAACAGGGTGACGTCCTACAATTATCGCACCTTCTGGGCTTCTTGGGTTTCTTGTCGGGCTATAACCATTTGGACTTCTTTCTGCACTACTCCATATCAAATCAACTTCCACTTTTGGACGTTTCTCGATTTCCATAACCACAATATTCTTTTTAAGAAGTTCTTCTTGATGGGCCTCTGCATTGTCCTTCCATGCATAAATGTCATCTAAGGGGTATTTCAATGGGTCCTTATCGATTAAGGCCGCACATATTTCACAAAGCCAAATACCATTGCTGATATGTGCTCTCTCCTTTGCGCTAAGTGAACCATCGTATCTTGGTCCTCCTGGTGAAGCTGCTGTTATATGTGCGGCAACACCAATAATAATGGATTTTTCAGGATTCGTGTGCGGTCCAGTTGTTGGTCGACGACAGTCAGGGTTAGAGCAGAATAACCCTACTCGTTTCCCCAATATCTCTTTCGTTTTTGCAGTGAAATCGTCTCTAGGCATAATATTTATAGGTACTAATTTGACAATTCAATAACCATTGGAATACTAAATCCATTTGCAACTGCAATTCTTGCATATTCAGTAGTCTCTACTTCAAAACCATAATTTTCAAAAAACCCAACTTGCTCTTCTGTTGCTGCTAATAAAGCGATACTGTCTATCGCATTTAGTCGACAATATTTCTTTGTTCTTTCTAAGAAGGAATTAAATACACCTAAGCCTCTGTACTCATGCAGGTCGTACTTTTTATCCTCTGCTTCTACAGGTCGCGATGGATCTGTAAATAGAACATCTGAAATCAATAACTTGTTACCATATACTTGACTAACAACCACCTTACAAAAAGTGTTTTGAATATGAGCATCGTCCCCTAAGGTGTAGATGGACACACCGATATTATTTAGCACTTCTATACCTACTTCATCAGATATTAACTGATATAATTTTGGGTCATTGAACGTGAATGCCAGCTCAAATTTTTGAGGATCTACATCAAACTCCTCAACAAGGTGTGACCAGACATATCCTCCAATACCGAAAACATCTAAACTGCACAACTCAATTATCTTGTCGATGTCGTCGATTCCATACTCATCAACCTCAAAGTCTATTTGAAGAACACTTCTAATTTCCTCAATGGGAACAATTTTATTCATAGTCATAATTCTAACCTATGTTCTATAACTAAGAACATATACATATTTTGGTGGTTAATGTACGACTTACTACTTAAATAACCAATTGAAAAACACCAATCTGATAGATGAAAGGCCAAGACTCACTCACAAAACCACCCCCTCCCGATGGGGAGAGAAATGGTACCCCCCCCCCTCTAATAATTAGATGGGATTTTCTATAGGGTACAACTCTCAATAATCAATTTTTTATGGTAACAATTACAAATTACAAACCAGCCATTAATGCAGAGGGTGATGAGTTTTACATGCTCATTGTTCAAGGTGGTGTTGAATCAGTTCAATCCAAGGAGACTGGACGATTTTATTTAACTGCAAAGAAAGCAACCGTTTCATCTACGTTTGATGAACAGACTTGCAAAAGTTTAATCGGTACCAAAATTCCTGGTGCTGTTGAAAGGGTCAAAGTTGATCCTTACTCTTATGTTATTGAAGAGACAGGTGAAGAAGTTGAGTTATCTCATCGTTATGAGTATAACCCAGTTGTTCAAAGTATGGAAGAAGCTGTATTTGAAAGTGCACAAGAGCTTGCACTATAGTTTCCATACTTTCATGCATTAATTAAAGGAGTGGTCGTATTGGCTGCTCCTTTTTTAATAATTAGAATTATTAATAATAATTAAAATTATGAATTTACAATTTAGAAAATCCAATAGAAAACAAGCCAAGATTAAGCTTGGTATAGCAGGGCCTAGTGGCTCTGGTAAGACATATTCTTCTCTTCTTTTAGCTAAAGGAATGACAGAAGACTGGAACCAAATAGCTGTTATTGATACAGAAAACGGTTCAAGTGATTTATATGCTCATTTAGGAGCTTACAACGTAATAACGCTTACTCCCCCTTATTCTCCAGAACGATATATCCAAGCAATTGAACTAGCTGAAAGCAAAGGCATCAAAGTACTGATCATTGATTCACTGTCTCACTGCTGGGAATACTTGCTTGAACAACACAGTGCAATGGCTGGTAACTCCTTTACTAATTGGAGTAAAATAACTCCAAGACAAAATGCTTTGATTCAAAAGATCTTAAGTGCTGATCTGCATATTGTAGCTACGCTCAGAACTAAACAAGATTATGTGCTCAATCAAAAGAATGGCAAATACGTCCCTGAAAAGGTAGGATTAAAGGTCGTTCAACGAGATGGGGTCGATTATGAGTTCACCATTGTATTTGATATCGACATTAAGCATTATATAACGGCTTCTAAAGACCGAACGGGTTTGTTTGTAGATAAGCCACCTTTTGTGATCGATAATGCAACTGGAGAGCAGATACTGGCTTGGTGTAATTCAGGAGAAAAAGAGCCTTCATTTAAAGAGCAGATAACTGCATCTAAAACGATGAAGGAACTTATGCTGCTTTACAAAGACAATCCAGGAAAGCAAAAACAGTTTAAAGATGCATTTACTTCAAGAAGAAGAGAGCTTGAGCATACAAACTCAGCAATAAACAATACACCAGTTCAAAGCTTTGAAGATGAAAGGGGGGTGAATCATGTCTAATAAGTACAATCAGTTTATAACAGCCAATACCATTGAAATGGATCTAGCTGAGATAGAACAAGAACACCTCATTCCAGTACACATCAAGGACAACGAGCCTTGTATTGCTCATCATCAGTTTATTGATGGTGTTTTAGATGGAGCAAAAGGTTTATTTGGATCTAGTTCTGAACCTTTAGTTAGAGTTAGTCATCCAATAAAAGGTAGAATAGCTTCAGCAAAACATAAACCTGCCAAAGAGCTACTTCCTGATGAGACAACTTTGTATTACGAACGAATGGCTTGGGTAGCATCATTTCCAGAACATACCTTTAAAGTAGGTGATGATGTGCTTGAGTTATCTATTGGAGGAGTTAAATCCTACAGCTTAGATAATTTGTACTCCACTAAAGATAACTTAGAGCAATTCAAGGTGTTTGTGGGGTTCAAGAATCAGGTTTGTACTAATCTGTGTATTTCAACCGATGGGTATATGTCTTCAATTAGGGCTAATACAACTGAAATGTTGGTTCAAAGTGCAAGACAGTTATTTCAAGCTTTTAGTCTAGAACGAAGTCTTTCAACTTACAAACAAATGAACAAGTTGGTCTTATCCGAAACTGAGTTTGCACATCTTTTAGGAAGAGGTAAAATGTTCAATGCTATGCCTAGAAACCTAAAATCTGGCATCCCAAACTTAGGTGTAACTGACTCACAGTTATCTGTTGTAGCTGAAGACTATTATAAAGATAAAAGTCATGCTCGAACAGATGATGGATCAATCGATTTATGGCGAGTATACAACCTCTTTACAGGAGCAAATAAATCAAGCTACATCGATACGATTCTGGATCGTAATGTTTCCATATTTGAAGGTATTCAGAGCTTATCTGAAGCCATAGCTAACAAAACCAACAGTTGGTATTTAAATTAATGAGCAAACCGTTTAAAAAGAGCCTATATTGGCTCAATAGCAAGAGCATACTGGTTATAAACGAAAAAGGGCAGCTTTCACGTAAAGTCTGTCCTTTTTATGTTAGAAGCAACACAACGCTTTCTTGTATTAAGGAAGGAGGGAGCTATGCTGTTGATGAAGTGTTTATGGATAAGGAGCACATCATCTTGTATGATATCAATAGTAAATTGTATTCTTATTTATTTTTTGAGATTGCATAGTTAGTTAGTTCATTATTCTTGGTTGGTATTCTCAACTTATCAGATGAAGAGCAATATGCTTTCCTATAGTTGCATGTATCTATTTGCATACAAATTTTAAGTGCTTTTTGATAGAGTCAAAGTGGTTTAATAATGTAAGATTTGGACAACTAAAAAAATTACTGGCCAGTATTTCTGTCCGTGAATATCAACTTTATTGTACTATGAAAAAACGTTATTATCTGAAATTCTATTTATTCCTATTTTTTATCTCAATAAGCTCTATTGCCAATGCACAATATTGGTATGAAAGTTATTTGTCTGATGAAGGAGATACTAGTTCGAATAGTCAAAAGTTTGCTGAGATTGATTCTTTTTTTGTTTATTATGACAGTCTAGCAAATGATAGTTCATATGGTTATAAATACTTTGAGAGATGGTATAGCCACAATAAGTTCATACTTGATAGTAATGGAACATTGGAACACTTAATAGATGCCGCTTCATTTGAAATGTTAAATGAAACTGATTTTAACCAGCTTTCTTCATATACCATGAGCACTACTGCAATTTCGACCGAGGAATGTGACAACCCTGCTTTTTTTAGCAACTGGAGAGCTGAGGGTCCCATGGAATCAGTTGAGGTTGCATCGCTTCAGTATGGTATAGGACGAATAAACTGTGTAATGAAGAGTAGTTCTGGAGATTTGTATGCTGGATCTAATACTGGTATTTTCAAAAGCGAAAATGGAGGGGAGAGCTGGGAGAAGTTAGCGTTTAGAGTTGAACTGCCGTTTGCTCCTCCAATAAACTCAATAGATATATTTCCGCCAGAACTAGCTGTGCTTGATATTGAAGAAAGCTATGATGGAAGTTATATTTTCATTTCAGTAGGTGAGCCATTTGGGATTTTGCAATCAAATCCCTTTAGTTTAGGGATATTCCGTTCTGATGATGGAGGGGTTACTTGGACATATTTATCAAACTTCCTAAATACAATAAGAAGTCCTGCAACAGGAGGTAAAGGTTTTGTGCGAAAAATAATAACTCATCCGTCTGATCAATTAAAACTTTGGTGTATCACGTCGAAGGATTTGTTTTACTCAGTTGATGGTGGAATTAACTGGAATATAATTCAAGGTTTTGATCCTGAATCATTAATTTATGATTTTGATTATGATGTGTCTGATCCTGACAATACCTGGATCATTTCCTCGCATAGGGTATTTAGAACTGCAACAGCTGGTACTTCTTGGACTGATATTACGGATAAAGTAAAGCCTGTTTATCCAACCTCAATTCATGTTCAATTGTTTAACAAGTTTGGAAATGATAGAGCAGAGATACTGGAAAAGATTTGGAAAAATGTGGTTTTGTCAAACCCCTCTGCTGGAGAATGGCATATGAATTCTAATAAGCCAAGGCCAGGCTCTGTATTTCCTCAAAGAGTGCTGGAAATAATTCCGACAACAACACCGTCTTCGACATACACTTCTCAAAGAAAAGGAAATCAACTGGCTAGTTCAATGAAAATTAGAAAAGATCTTTCATATGAAATAAAATTGCACTTCCAACCCGATGACTTTCCTTTCCCTGACGACTGTGAACTTGCAATAAAGTTTGCAAATTCTGATTTTAGCTCTACTCAACTAATTCAAACCATTACCAAATCAAATTTCAGTAGTTTGTTGAGCACAAATGGGGAAACTATAGCCCTTGTAATCCCAGCGAACAATAAGTACGACTATTTGGTCCTTGAGGCAGTAGCAAATAACCAATATGCAGGCGTTGATCCCATAGTATTAAAAGATATAGAAATGAAGAAACAACCTGAGTTGCGGCGTTCCAGCACCTATGTCGATCAATTGACTGGAAACTACTATATAGTTCATTGTTCCGATGCTGGTCCATCTTTTTATGTGTCTAAGAGCTCAAATGGAGGCCAAACGTTTAGTCAACATTTAGGTAAAACTTTTGGTTTTAATACGGGAGCACAAGCAAGTTTGTTCAAAATTCAGGGAATTTCAATTCAAGGTCAAGACCCTTATATCTATTGTGGGGCCTTGCATTCAGGATTTGTATATACAGATAATGGTGTTGTTAAATATGAAGAAATAAACAGATCTGATATTCATGTTGATATTAGAGATATTTATACACGAGGAGGAGATGCATTTTATGCTTCCGACGGAGGGGTCACAGCTATAGACCCAGGAACACCTGCTAAATTTATCAATGGTTTCGGCCTCCATTGTTCTAACGGATTTAATTTCGACATAAATGGTGAAAATGATATAAAATTTGGGCATTTAGACTTTGGTATATTTACAAGGCATACGGAATCAGATTATTGGAGTGATGAATCCACAGGTGATGGTTGGGATGCGATTTATGGTAAACAAAACTTTCAATATGCTTATGCAGCAGGAAGTAGTGCGAGACTAATAGAAAATAATGGTTCTTACAAAGGTTTAACAACATTTCAAAAACAAACTTTGCCAACAACCAAGGAACTCTTTCACCTTAACAGTTCGGACGAGTTGTTTTACATTAGCGATGCTGGATCGAAAGTAATAAAAGATGGCACAACCCCAGTAACGATATTTGACTTTACGATGATAGACCCTAGCTATACCAACAAGCTTGTTGAAACTATTGCTATTTCAGAAGAATCTCCCGAAGTTATGTGGCTTGCATTAAGGGATGTCTATCTAAGTCAAGATCCAAGTGGGGGGAGTAGACTGTTTAGGTGCTTAGATATAACAGCAACTTCACCTGTTTGGGAAGCAGTAAATGTATCAAACATAAAAGGAGGTGTTGGTTCAAATCTTGGTGTAAACTGGCATCAAGCCATAACAGATATTGAATTGGATGAGAATGATGGCAATATTGTTTACTTAACCTTGGCAATTAAAGATCGAGTGGGAACAGACCGTAGCATTGTGCTTAGAAGTATAAATGCCAAAGCAGCAATAGGGTCAGTTGAATTCAACGACTTCTCATCAGGTTGGTATTCAGGTACAGGACCCAACTGGAACGGAATGTTTCCTTTTTCAGCCTATAAAATTAAAAAGGTTAAATATAACAGTAAATCTCTTGACAATATTGATGACCCAGATGAATTATTTGTAGCAACAATGAATGGCCTATGGTTTAGAAGAGGAGCCGGCAATTGGGTGAGATATGACAAATCAATAAATGATGGTCCTTCAGGTAAGCAAAAGCCTAGCTTGCCACGTGGTAAAATTCAAGATATTGAAGTTGATTATAAAAATGGGAAAGTGTATTGCTCTGTTTTTGGAAATGGAATATGGTCTAGCGGACTTCCTTGTTGTCCCAAAAATGTAGAAGAATATAAAATTGAGAATTATGTTACTTGGTCAAATTCACAACATACCGTAAATCAGGATATTAGGATATTACCTGGATATGTGCTAGAAATCACCAATTCATTTGTGCGAATGGCACCTGATGTAAAGATTATTGTTGAAAGCGGTGGTAAGCTCATAATAGACAATTCAATTCTGACAAAGAAATGCGAAGAGTTATGGAAGGGAATAATAGTGCTCGGAGATGCAAATTCACAGCATGTACTCGGAAGTTTAAATCATGGTCAACTCGAAATACGTAATGGATCTGAAATATTGTATGCACTAGATGCAATAACCATGGGTGATCTTTATGGCAATCCGTTTAATACTTCTGGGGGTATTTGTTTGCTTAAAGATTCAAAATTTACAAACAACAGGCACAGTGTTAGTTTCTATCCGTATTCTTATGTTAACATAAGTAGCATCGAAAATTGTGAATTTAGAAGTAATTCAGATCTTAATTATTCAAATAGGGCCGGATCAGGCGTGATAGTTGATGTCAAACTATGGGGAGTGACAACAATTCCGATAGTTGGATGCAAGTTTATTAACACAACAAAAAACAAATTGTTGTATCAAGGAACAACATTTACTGGAAGAGGCGTAGCCATTTCCGCACTAGATGCTCCGGTGTCAGTTTATCCTGGAGAATTGGATCCCAATCCTCCTATAGTAGAACCTTGTGGTGCTCCTTCAATTCCTAATCCTTGTTATTTTGAGGGTTATGACATCGGTGTCCAAGCCTTTACTGCAGGGAGCAAGAACACGAGTGATATTGTAACAATTTACGACGCTGATTTTCATAACAATGCGACAGCAATTCAAATTTCGGATTACTCAAATCCTACTATTTATGACATTGATGTAACTTGTGATCAAGATTTCAAACTAAACCCAACAATCAATACTGTTAGGGCCATCCATACAACTGGAACAGATGAGCTTAATATCATTGGAAACAGAATAGACTTTAGTGACCTTGAGCAACTTACCCCCACTGGAGAATACTCTTCGCTACTGCGGCTAGAAGGCATTCATACAAATAATACATTTGGAGTAGAAACTTCAAAAGTCATTTACAATCATATAACTAGTTCAATACCTAGTGGGTCAGCAAATCCAGAATATGAGTCGGTCGCAAATTATTTAATAGATGATAACTCTCAAACTCAGATACTTTGTAATATTTATGATTTTAATCCTGTAGTCTGGGAGTATGATAATGGTTCAAGCACGATAATCGGTAATCAGCTGCATGATCTTAAAGATCCTGGAAATTTGTTTAATATCTTTCCAACTTTTGTATTTGATCCAACCAATATTAACCATAAGGATAAATATCATGTTAATCAGATATTTGATCCAGCAGGGTTGTTATTTCACGCACCATACGATGATTTTGTGACTCCAACTACTACAACGTATACTTGTGACCCAGCTGGGGTAACATATCAGGACGTATTTTGCCCTGAAGGAAGTGGCGGAGGTGAGGGTTCACGAAGTTCAGAAGAAAAGGAATTGGGGAATACTCTACTTGACCAATATATTGAGTCATTCTATGCTCGTGATACTGTAAATTTGATTGCTTCATGTAGCTCGGAGAACGGAGATTCAGATGACAAAAGAATTGCTTGTGACTTGCTTGATGCGTTGTTGGCTGGGAATTACAGCAATATAGGTACGTTTAAGTACACCGGTTCCAGTTCAAATAGCTCTTCAACCGGTTTAAATCATAAGGCTGTGGACAATTATGATTTCCGTCTTTATCCAAATCCAACAACTGGTTTGATGGTGCTTAAGTTTGCCTCTAAAAATCAACAGTGCAAGTATGAAATTGTCGATCAAATTGGGAATGTTATCACTACAAGTAATAACTTTGTTGGTACAGGAAGCATAGTTCTAGATTTCACTGGGCTATCTTCAGGATTGTACTATGTGAACGTTATGGACTCATTTGGAGTTCGACTAAAGTCAATGAAGGCGATGGTAATTCGTTAAAATATGCGGTTACATTTTATCATATCTCTTATTCTTTTTTATGCACTTGGGTGCAAAGCACAGCGGTATGATTATTTTCTAGAAAATCGACCTTGCAAATGGGTTGGAGATTCTATCATCCCAAATGCGAATCTTAATTTGCAAGGGTATGAGACCCCTAATCTTGAAGGACATATTGTAGGAAATGCCGATGGGTCTATAGCTTTATACGTTATACCCTTGTTGTTCGAGAATGATTTTGTTAAACTTAGAATCTACAACTCTGAAATGAGTTTAATTGATGTTATAGAAGTTCGTGATTTGCATCCATCAGATTATTCGAGTAATTCAATTTACTTGCTTCACAAAGGTGATAATTTGTTCTATCTTTTTGTAAGTGGAGGATATAAGGGTCAACATGGAGATTTACAATATGAAAAAGGACTTTCCTATTTCATAATAGATGCAACTAAGAATGCAGAGAATGTCTCTGATGAAGTTGAGCTTAATTATACCGATGACAATACACTATCCTTTACATGGCATCGAAACAAAAAGGATGTATGGCTCGTAACTCAACGTCTTGACTCATTGTATGCTTACCTAATTGATTCTGAAGGAATCAATTCACCAATTGCAACAAGCATAGATGGATTCAATCAATATGTTAACACAGCTATCACTTCACGTTTTTCAAAATCTGGAAAAACTTTTGCTTTGAGGTATGTTAAAAGTCACAATTTGTCATCAAATCAGGATAATTTCATTGATTTTTTTACTTTTAATCAAGAAACCGGAGAGTTTATTAGAACAGGAAACACCTTCAAGTATAACAACTTGAGTCAAATTGTTGATGGAATTAGATATTATGCAATTCAAGATTTCACTTTCCTCAATAATTTTGAAGATAAACTAGTCCTTGGTGCGGTTAATTCGAATTTGACTTCAGGGTCAAAAGATCATATAAATTCATTGCTTTTATACGACTTAGATTCTGACAAGGCACGTAACATCAAAATGACCCCATCTAGAAGATTAGAGTCTTTCTATGAGCTTTCAAATTTTCATTTTTCTCCTAATGGTAAATTAATGTTTAGTGCATGGAGCTCGCATACTGAAGGAAATGACTATTTACATGGTTATCTTGACAAAGACTATGTTTCAGGAGATATTATAAATATTGAGACCTACACCATAGAAGGAGACATTGAAAACGGAACTATTAAAGGAGGTTATCTTACAAGGAACATAAGAGTGTATGGCCACACGCAACAGGGTCTACATCGATACGCAAATCTTGGATTCACAAGCGAACAAACCTGCGACAGTATACTTTTACTTCGTCAAAATGCCGATACAACCTTCTTTAGGCATTATGTTTGGGTAATTAATAAGACCGACACTTTAGTTGGAGATGCCGTAAGATTAAAATTAACTGAGACAAGAACCAAATCTGTAAAACTTATTGCTTATACAGAAAAGGGATATTCAAGATGGTTTTTAGATACTGTTTCAATTTCCTTTAAACATTTTAAACCGCATGCTCAGATTTCTTTAAGAGACTCTCAAACATGTCAATGGAGTTTCACCACAATTAGGGATTTATCAAGAGTGGAGTTTAAAGGAAGACCTATAACTTATAGGTTTATCTATGGAGATGGCACTGATAGCATGTTTAGTTACTCCTCAATTGAAGATATCCCGAGTGAAACACACAAAATTTTTAACACTATAGGATCGTTCCCAATTTTGCTTGAAGTTAATGATGGGTATTGTACTGACATCTTAGATTCAACAAGCCAAATCAAAGTTATTCCAGCACCTAGACCTGGAATGATTCTAAGTGATACAGGAGGGTGCACTCCTTTACAAATCTCTGTTAAAATGAAGTACTTGTCTGACGTTGATAGTGCGGTATATATATGGGGTAATTCAGATAGATCATTAAGCTTTTCAGGTGAAGATGAACATACATTTAATGAAAACACCACGGGCTCAGACCAAGTTAAAATTTATCAATTGCTTTATGGGTCAACAGGGTGCGTATCTATAGATTCGAGCTTTATCCATGTTAGGCAGAGTTTTAACTCGTCCGATCTTGTTGTGATTAAAAAGGTGACGGTAGAAGACAATAGGATAAAAGTGAAATGGGACAAGCTAGATTATACACGCAAGTATCTCATTTATAGGAACGATGAAATGATTGATTCCACATTAGATTTGGAATACATAGATGAGCGGGCTGAAGTCACAGATAAGAATACTTATGTTGTAGTTGCTGAAAACTTGTGTGGTGCTTATAGTAATAGAAGTGAAGCTAGTAATAACATAGTCTTAAACGGACAAATGGGTAATGATAATTCAAGGGTGGAATTATTATGGAACATAGATTCAAATTGGTCTACTGATTTAGTAGACCATAAGGTTGGTAGAAGTGACGCTGATTTATTGTGGAGAATGTGCGGATTTGGAGACCGTTCCTTTACTGATTTTATTATTCCCGATGAGAAGTTGGGGCTAAATTATAGAATTGAAGCTAACAACCTAAATACGGGAGAGCAAAGTTACAGTAACGTGATATTTGTGCCATATAATCCCACTATCTTCGTACCGAACTCTTTTACCCCAAATGGTGATGGAATTAATGATTATTTTAAGCCCATTGTACTTGGAGTCAAAAATTATAGATTAACGATCTACAATTTTTGGGGTGAAAAAGTATTTGATGAGGAAAACTCGTACTGGGACGGAACTATAGATGGAGAAGAGGCAACTCAGGGAACTTATTCTGTTTTAATACGTGCAAAAACCAATAGTGATAAATGGGAATACTTAAACGAAATTGTTTATTTGTTAAGATAGTGGTTGCGACAACTATCATTCTTGCATTTGAAGCATGTAAAGATAAAGATAATGTTGACTTAGATCCACCATTCGATTTTTATCCAATGGAAGACGCTTATTGGACATATATTGATAGTCCAAGAAACTATACTAACCCTCCTTCAGGGGTTATCGAGTATACGTTAGCATTTTTTGACACATTCTACTTCGATGGAACAGAAGATTTGACCACTAAGGAGATTGTTTTTAACTATACTAGCTCTAGAGATTTAGCCGACACTATGAGTGAGCAGATTAAAGAATACAAAGTACTAAGAGCTAATAGTAAAAGAATAAAACACAATTGGTCTAATTTAGAAACGGATACAAGTTATATTCGTAATGCAAAGTCTGGTTGGATAAGGTTTGACACTCAGTTGAAAAGATATTATTCAGTTAAGAAAGATCCAAGTGATGGGCAGTACTATGAATATCTGATGGCGGATTTTATGGCAAACGCAGGTGATGACTTCTATGATGGCGTAATATTGTCAGAGTATACTGACAATTCTATCTATAGAAAACATGATTTAGAACTGGTCAAGCAGGTTGTAAACGACTTTACTAATATTTATGAGGGGGTATGGCTCAAGCACTATACTCAACTTTGGCCCGAAGACAATATAGAATACGTTGGTGGTGAGCCTTCATATTTTGACTGGAAACTCCATTTTGATGATAAGGTTTATCCATGATTTAAAATTTGCAGGTTTGCAATCTTCTTTTTAATTATTTAATCAATGCTCACAGCGTCACATTGATGAATTTAATCTCTATTGTTCTCTTCTTCATAGAAATCTGATAAAAAGTCCTTCTCTTCTCTTGATAGCTCCTGTTGGTCACCTTTCATCTTCAAAATTTCAGCAAATTCCTTTCTTATCTTAAAAGAACCGTTCTTGGCTTTCTCTAGCTCGCTAGGTTCTTTAGTCTTGAAAGTCTGTTTTGAATTCAACTCCAAAATTGCAAAGATTACAAGTACAACAACAGCAGCAATTCCGTATTTATCCATGACAATTTGTGATTAGCTTAGTCCTTCCCTCAACAAAATTATACAAACCATGCTACTTATACCTAAAATCAAAATGTCTGTTGTATATGATCCTCCAGTAAATAAGGATGATTTATACCAGATTAGAAATGCTGACGATGCGTTTGAGCTATCAAGGCAGATATTTGACCAGGATACGTTTAATTGGGTTGAGGAAATGATTTTGGTTTGCTTAAATAGGAATAATCGGTTGCTTGGATATTATTCGGTAAGTAAGGGAGGGGTAAGCGGAACTTATTGCGACCCTAAGGTCATCTTCGCTATTGCACTTAAAGTAGGAGCTTCAAGTATTATTCTTATGCATAATCATCCTAGCGGAAATTTAAAACCAAGTAGAGCAGATATTTATTTGACGGAGAAGATTAAGAGTGGTGCGAATTTGCTAGATATTGCTTTGTTGGATCACCTTATTATTAGTAATGAGGGGTATTATTCGATTAGAGATGAGTAGGTTTATTGTACGGTTGGGATTATTGAGATGCCATTTTTAGAAATCTAGTCAAGCTTAAATGAAACACCTTTGAAGAACGTAGCAATCTCTTTTTTGCTGTTGCCCTTAACTGTTTCAGTTATTCCAAAACGCAAGAGAGTAAGATTAAAGAGGGTTACAAGTGTTTCATTTAACAAAGAAGTTGTGCTAATAGGATAAGATGACAAATCTTGGTCAATTTCGGCACAGGGATCAATCTTGATAGTACTGGAATTAGTCATTACAACTTTGTTATCATGTTTAGAGCAAATGTGCAAATCGCAACTATAGTTATTTTCATCTGAACGTTTATAATCCCTTTTGAGGTAATATTTATTCTTAAATTCTTTTAGGGTCATTCTTTTTACTTCATTTATTGAACCATATATCCTTAAGAAGTTAGAGTACTTAGCAAAAATAGTCACGATATATTCATTGCCCCTTGAAAGATTTGATGCGAGTTCATTCTCTGCGTATATTTTTACTTTTTTAGAATGCTCTGGTCCGTTACAGATTTCACCCCATACTTCCCACTCATCCTGCACTGGGTCCTTCCTGAAGACTGAAATGTGGATTTTAACTCCTGATTTAAAATTACGATAGTTTACTTCTGGACCGTCAAATCGTCTTCGACCAATTTTTTCCCCCTTTTTCCAAAGCTTTTGGTTTATAAGGTTATTTGCCTTTCCTTTCTTTGAAAGTTTGTCTGCAATTTTATTCTTTTTCCTTGGCCTAAACTCAATATTTATTCTTGCTTTAGAAACATGGCCTAACTTTTGTCTTTCTTTATCCAATTCATCGAGCAGTTTGTGATTCTTGATTGGCTTCCCTTCATAAGTTTTCCATTTGTTTCGTCTGAGTCTTGCAATTCTGAACGGAGATGTTCGTTCTGAGTCTTGAAGATTGTACCTATCAGAAATAAATATTATTTGGGAAATACTTTTTAGTATAGCACTGTGTTGTTGGAATAATGAGATGGTTTCTTTAATTCCTTGGATTAACGCTTCCATTTCCATTGTTTCTGGATTACCTCCAACATACGTACCTTTGGAGATTAAAATTTGTTCCATATCAATATTGTCTGGAAAGGTAATGACATAACCTATTCCTCCAGAACTTCTGGAATCGTAATCCATAGCTCCATCACAGTTTATATATAACGCATAAGGGTTATACATAACAATAAGAACAAAGTGCTAAAGAGATGAACTCGAGTTTCACACTTCCAAAGATAACTATTCTGCACTCGGGTTTAGTGAATTAGAATTCTAAGAATTCACTCAAATTAATGTTCAGATGTTTAGAGATAACCAGGAGAGTTGAAATTGTTGGATTGATTATTCCTCGTTCAATTCGACTTATCTGTGAGATTTCAACTCCGATAGCAAATGCAAGTTTTTCCTGAGTCAAACCCTGAGCTGTTCTTAGCTCTTTTAACCTCTTTCCAAGCTTATTTAGGAACTCGTCATCTCGCAAATTATTCACGCTGTAAAATTCCATTTCAAGGCACGCTTGCCTATAAGCATGAATGCCTATATTTTTGATTTAATTATAAGCAATATGAAGACATCATTTAACTACTTCGCATCGGTAATAGTTGTTTTATTTTTTACGGGATGTAGCAGTCTAAGTCAAGAAGAAGTAACTATAATAGACCAAATAATGCTAGGTTCTAAAGTTAGCACCTTTGATTCATTAGAGTTAGGACTTTCTACGTTTTACACAAATAATTTTTGGCGAGGAGACTACATTAAAGAACAAAAGAATGGAATAAACCTCTGGACTTCAAATGTTCTTAATTTCGACAACTACAACTTTAAAAATGGTCAGGTTGATATTTCGCATTATGGTATTATCTATCCTACAATGCAGAATGATAAAATAAGGGCCGTTGATGTTATTCTAGTTTCATCCAACAACACAACCTATTCTCAAGAGTGGTTTAATCCTCTGTCTATTCAGTCAACTGTGACCGGGATGAGTTTTCCAGTTAAAACAATTTCTAGCACTGTAAGACAAGATATCGTTGATGTTGTGGTTACTAAATATACTGCTAAATATGGCGAGCCTCGAGAATACACTACAGACTACCATACTCTGTACACGTTTAAGGATGGACAAATATTTACAAATTCTGGTATCGAGGATGAGAACTCTGAGTTAATTCAAACAACAGTTTTAAGATGGGAAACTAAAGCTTATGTTATTGAACTGTGTTTAGGGTTTAGATCTGGAGCTTACTTTAACACAGAAGAGGATGGTTATGTATTTACAATCGGATCATATGAACCAAAATACAATTATGACAGCCCATTTGACAAAACAAAAGACAATTGTGTTTTAAGCTCTTTTATTAGGTATAGATTAAAGCAACAGTATGTTAAAAATCTTGGACTGGATAAAATGGATGGGATATAGAGCAATGGCATTCTGAGCATTTGGTTATGCTATAAATCATTTAATAATCCTTAAATTCGTATCGAAGCTAGCGGCCTATAAGAAAAGGTCTAAATAATAATAACTATGAAAAAGGAGGAAGATTTCTCATCTGGTCATAAGGCTTGGATTACAAGGAATATCAACGAATTTAAGAAAAAGGCTGAACTAAAGATTAAAGAGATTGACGAATTGAGAGAATCTGCTGAAAAGAGCTTAGCAGTGATGAATGATTTAATCAATCAAACAAATGAGATTAAAGACCAGACGGAAATTGTTTCTAAAGACATATCGAAAATTCATGACAAGGTTTTCGAAGAAAATGAATCTGGCTATGTGATAGGAGAGGATATTGAAGGTTTTGCTTCTGAATTTGAACAATATAAGATTGAAATTCAAAAAACGCTTGAGGACATTTCAGAGTATGAATCTGAGCTGAATGGATACAGAAATGATGAAGGAATTCATATAGAAGGAATTAAGTCTCGCATCGAAGGATTTTTGTCAAGTACAAGTGAGTTATATCAAAATAATTCCAAAAAGCAAAGTGAGCTATTTAAGAGAATTGAAAGTTTATTGAAGGGAGCAAGCACAGTAGCATTAGCCAAGGCATTTAATGATCATAAGCAGTCATTTGTGATTTCCAACAGGTTGTGGATTTTGTTATTCTTTATATCAATAGGTGCCTTGATGACTTTCTCAATAATAACATTCAAGAATGTTAATTATGAGCTATCCGAAGTTTGGAAATACACTTTAGGCAACTTGCCATTTTTGGGAGGTGCAATTTGGTTAGCTGTTTTTGCAAGCAAGCAAAGAAGCCAAAATAAGAGATTACAACAGGAGTATGCCTACAAAGAAGATGTTGCCAAAATATATTATGGACTAAAGCAAGAATTAGAAGACTTAGGTGATTCCAGAATAGGAAAAGATCTTAAGTTAGAGCTGATAGAGACCATATTAAAAGTGGTAGGTGAAAACCCAAGTGATACACTTGATAGTAATTCTCATAATGACAAAGGACCAATCTTGGAATCCTTAAAAAGCATTTCAGAATCCATAGCTAAACTGCGAAATTAGAATGTTAAGTAATATTCTTACTTGATTTTTTATTATCATCATCAGACATAATATCCACTACTTCAATTGCTATTCTTTTAAGTTCTTCATAGCTTAATGTATCTTCAATTTCATCATGCATTATTGGAGAGTAGAAATTTTCATAGCTGCCATATCTCTTTTCTATTTCATTCATCGGACATAGTCCTCTATCCTTAGCTTCTCTATGTGATCTAGGATCAGCATAGAAGTGCCACAGAAAAACTCCATTCTCATGAAGCCATTCTGTTTTCCAAAGAGCACCTCCGTATCGGCTAACTATTACGAAGTCTTCGGTTGAGTTTGTATTGGAGTTGTATTCAAGTCCTCTAGTAATAAGTAGATCTAGATCAAACTCATCACTATTCATAGCCCCAATTCTGATTACTTCATGATCCTCAGCATTATGTTTAGAGCTTTCAAAATTGAAGTCCTTTTTAAATTGAGAGATGCCACCTTGATACTTTGATTCAAGGACCTGTTTGGGTACGATTAAGTTAGAGAGTTCGCTGGCGATAGGCATATTTATTTATTTGTATTTATGAAATATGGACAATCATTTAGATCCCAATCTCTATGTGCTTGTTTTGCCATACGATAGAATTTGCTTTTCAGATGATCGTCAGTTCGCACTATGGTAAGCGGCTCTAAATTGCCAGTCCATTCAATTTTAACTTCATAGTTTTCATCTGTTTCGAAATATTCGTCACTTGAGCCAAGGTATCTTAATGTCATAATCATATTTTTCTTCTTAAATATTTATATAAAAAACTGATGCTAAGCTTTGTTTTGCAAAAGCAAGTTTATGTGTTCCAGCATTATTTTGATCGAAGTTGAGAGCTCATCATAAGTATAACGTTTGTTCTTGTCATTTTCAGGGTGATGAATTTGATGGCGAATGTAAGTACTTAAGGAACAATCAAACTCTTTACCATTTGTATGTTTGTAACCTTTTTTAACTGTTGATCCTTCAACTTTTTCTTGAATATATTCATCAAATTTTGTTAGATTTTCAATCTCTGAAAGAGAATATAATTTTCCATAAAGCTCATTATGATAGTCTGAAGTTGGAATTTCAAAAACTTCGTAATTCACGCTAGCATAAGATGAGTAATGTTGTTCAAACCGATGAATTTTAGTTCTATCTTTATCCTTAATCACTTTGTAGTTTCTTTCTAGACATTCTTTGTCCACTAAATAATTTGAATGGGTTGCAAAAAAGAGAACATTATTTGACTGACCTTTTGATATTTCAATAATTTCCCTCAGCAAATTCAATTGAGCCGTAGGATGCAAGTGGGTTTCAGGTTCATCTAAAAGAATTAGTGTGTTCTGAAGTTCCTTGTTCTGATATTGAGCAGAAAGAGTCAATAAAAAAGAAATGAATTGTCTAAATCCGTCACTTCTTTGATCAGAAGTTTTAGCACGTTCTTTTGAGTTGCTATCTTTAATATGAAAATTAATTAAACCATCAGAAATATCGAAAGTGATTTTAATCTTATGATCTTTCCAAACACTTTTAATATGTTTTGTAACTGCAGAGCCCAATAGATCTCTAATTCGTTCCCGTTCGGTAGACTCAGACAGGTCGGTTGTGAGAGTGGATAAATCAGAATATCCTGCTAAACTAAAACAATTTTGTAGAGGTATTGATTTTGTTGGGTCAGCTGCAAATTGCTGAATATTAATTGGTTGTGAAATAAGGTATTGAGATTCAGCCTTCCAATAGATCGTTTTAAATTTAAAATTTTCAAATGTGCTGATAAGTTTATTTAGAATATCAAGATTTTCAAGAGAAACGTTTTGAATTTCTAAATTATATACTTTTTGGTGTTTTAGTGATTTAGGATTTATTTCAATGGTACATTTAAGTTTATCAAATATCAAATCTTCCATGTTTAAAGTCAGCAAAAAGTGAACTATTTAGGTTAAATTAATAAGATAGAGGTTTTAATAAATTTATAACCTTTTAAAGAAACCTTAATGGCAAACAAGAAAAGTGCGAGTTCACTAATTAGTGACTTAAAAAGAAAGACAAGAAAGAAGTATTCATCAGAAGAAAAGATTCACATCATTATTGAAGGCATACGTGGAGAGACCTCCGTTGCTGAATTATGCAGAAAAGAAGGCATCAGCCAGGCGAACTATTACAAGTGGAGTAAAGACTTCATGGAAGCAGGTAAGCGTCGATTAACAGGCGATACCATGCGAGAAGCCAACACCTCAGAGGTGAAAGACCTAAAGAGGGAGAATCAGTCTTTAAAGGAGCTTGTAGCAGAGTTATCCTTGAAGAATCGAGAATTGAAAAAAAACTTAAGTGGCGAAGAGTAGAAAGGAAGAAGTATATGCATTACAGTCAACAAGAGAAGTACGAGCTAATAAGGCTTGTAGAACAATCAGATCTGGGCGTTATACGCACGCTAAGGGAGCTTAAGATTAATAAGACTACTTTCTACAACTGGTATAGAGCTTATAATGAACTAGGCTTTGAAGGCCTTGCTCGTAAACCTAGTAGAAGAAAAGGCTCATGGAACAGGATTAATGAGCAAGACCGAGACAAGGTCCTTGAAATAGCATTAGAAAAACCAGAGCTTTCAGCAAGAGAAGTAGCCTGGCATATTACAGACACCTACAGCTATTTCATTAGTGAGTCTAGTGTATATCGTATTCTTAAAGCTAATGGATTAATCTCCACTCCAGCCTTTAGGATTATGAGTGCATCAGATAGTTTTTACGATAAAACCACTCATGTAAATCAGATGTGGCAGACAGACTTCACCTACTTTAAAGTCTTTGGTTGGGGATGGTATTACCTCTCCACTGTATTGGATGATTACTCCAGGTTTATTGTTAACTGGAAGTTATGTTCTACCATGAAGGCAGAGGATGTAAAAGACACCTTAGATGAGGCTTTATTGGCTTCTGGAGTCTCCGATAATAGCAGACCAAAGCTACTATCAGACAACGGCTCTTGTTACATATCAGGCGAACTTGCTGATTATCTTCAAGTTCAAAATATGAAACATGTAAGAGGAAGACCATTACACCCTCAAACACAAGGAAAAATAGAACGGTATCACCGATCTATGAAAAACGTAGTGAAGTTAGATAACTATTTTAGTCCAGAACAATTAGAAAGAAAGTTGAAAGAGTTCGTGGAGTATTACAACTACAAACGCTACCATGAATCCTTAGACAACCTTACACCAGCTGAGGTATATTATGGCAAAGCAGAACAGAAATTGATGCAGAGAAGTAAAACGAAAACAAGAACGCTTAAAGCAAGAAAAAAACAGTATCAGAAAATTAACTTAAATTAGTACCAACTCTATCTTAATTTTTTAACTAAAAAGTTCAGATTTGGTTGACGTCATACAGCTGAGCTGTTTCAACTCTTATTTTTTCTGCTTCTCGATCTTGCGGAATGGATGCAGCATCCATAACTCTTAATAGAATAATTGAGGCATCTTCATCTTTGAAATCAATATTTTCATTTACATTTATTCTAGTTGCAATAAGAAAACAAAGACTCGGAATTCCTCCTACTTTTTGTCTATGGAAATCATGAACCAAAACTTTAGACAGTTCATAATTAATTGAGAATATGTCTCCTAAATATTGATCTTCTTGAATTAACCTTGAAAAGATAGCTTTTGCGTCTCTTTGGGGCTGATCTTGATGAAATCCGTCAATTGAATTTTCAAAGTCGTTACTCATTTATTTTTTTTATTATCCGCGATACTATTTTCGATTGCATTTTCAAAGGAGCTTTTTTCAACGTTTGCTAATATTCTAGCATTTTCTCTAAAATTCTCATCTCCATTATCCTCTAAGAGCATTTCGAATGCTCTTATTTCTTTTTCTATATCTTTTTCATCTGCCAACCTTACCTTTCGAACTTCCTCAATTGCTTCCAACGTTGTACGTTGTTCTAAATTTTTATTAGCCAATTCTAAAAATCGATCGGCTTGATAGATGTTAATTTGCTTGTTGGCCTCCTCTTTGAATTCTTTGATTAGTTCTGGTCTGGGGCTAATTGTTTTTCCTTTAAACTTATACCACCAATCTTCCTTTAAATCGTCCGTTATTAGAATTATTGAATTGTCGATTTCTTTGCCTTTGGCAATAACTTGTTTCCAAACAATTATATCTCCGTATAAAGATCTATTTCCTTCGTTTTTTTTATCTTTTAAATCCATATATCCTGGAGGAACTTTTTCATCATATCGTTTCTTACCTTCTCTATATATTTTTTCTAATTCCTCTTTGTTAAAATCGTCTCCAACATTCGAATCCAGTAACTCCGTTAATCGCTCCCATATAGGGTCTTTTACCAAGTAGTCAGGGTGATTTTTCTCTAATTTGTCTAAATCTTTACTGATAGATTGAAATGCCGACTCTATTTGAGTTTTTAATTCACTAGTCTGTAGGTATGGATGTTTTTTAAAACCATTAAGTTTGGCTTCAATCTCACCTTTCTTCTTTTTTAAAGTATCCCTTATTTCCTTATAAGCTTCTTTTTGGGCGTTGATAACAACAAGTCTATTTTTTTGATATTCAAATGCGGCTTGGTAAGAGATCCAAATTCGTTCTTTAATCTTTTCAAATAAAGCGAAAAAAGCATCTCTAGTCTTAGGAGTATATCTATATAGATTCAAAAGAACATTAGCGTCAAAACTAAAGGTATCCTTTTCCCAGTGTTCTTCTAATCGATCTTTACTGATACTATAATATTCACTAAATTTTTTTTTCACGGTTTATCTCTTATATCCTCAAACTTATAACTAGTGTATCTAGCAGACTACTAATGACTTGGCAATACACAGAGCGTAAATTTAGAGAAATAATAGTCTTCAAATATTTTGGTCGAATTTAACCCAATCAATCAAAATGCACAATATCTAAATTGATACTTTTTTGTATAGAAAAAATATCCTAATAGCAAATAAGTGGATACTTATCACATTTTCGGTTAAAATTTCACTTTCATATAAACAACAATCAACAGCTTATACTAGAAGGAGATAATTTAAGAGTAAAATCCAATTATTTAGGACCAAGGTTCGACTCCTACTTTTCCACACTCGCCTTTCGCTTGAAAAATCTGAATGTTTCACTAAATCCAAAAAACACAAGAATGTTAGTTGCTGAAAATCAATGCCTTAATTACGAGTTGTGGTCCCTGCAGCTCCACAATTTTTTTCGATTTGTTTAGAAAGCATTATAATTCAGCTAGTTGTATAATATATGGTTTTAGAAGTAAAAACATTCATGACCTAGAGCTGTTTTATAGTGTACCTGTTGCTAAGGTGAAATTGAAAGAAGAAAAGTTAAACATATTCGTTCTTTGTGCAGAAGTGATGAACTCCGACAGAGTTATTAACTTGAAATAATGAGGTAAGCAACTGAGTTATTGACCGTTATATTAGTCTTTTTGTCGATATCTGGGCAAAAAATGATGGTTTTTATTTTGATATTTAGCTTAAATAATCATTATTTGCAGGCTTTTAAGCCTTTGAGAAAAGACTTAAAATGCTAACTAATTAGGATATATTATGAGTGAACAAGATTTAATTCGTACAATTGAATCCCTCAATAACAGAGGGGTTTGGGTTCCTACTCAAGGATCATTGAACATGACTAGACGCATGAATGCGACTAAAAAGCGCGTTCAGAAGCATCCTAAACCTTCAGAGAATAGAAAAAAAGATTCTATAACCATTACATCAAATATTTAGTTTGGAGGTGCCCCCTCCTTCTCTTCTAATAATTGCCGGCCCAAATGGAGCTGGTAAATCGACATATTCCTCATCTGGAGACATTGATTTGTTGAATGATCTTGGCATTTCAAGCTTTGATTATGATCTTGAGGTCAATATAATCTATCAACGATTTAAAGGTTACGGTATGACTTCTCAGGTCGAGAGTGGTATTGGGGAGCACGTCAAGAACATGTTTATGGAAAGTTATCAAGGAGCA
Source organism: Bacteroidia bacterium (assembly GCA_965216465.1). Taxonomy (GTDB): domain Bacteria; phylum Bacteroidota; class Bacteroidia; order NS11-12g; family UBA9320; genus UBA9320. The sequence continues at coordinate 454,413 of CBDCFW010000006.1, read as the reverse complement.
CTAAATTCATGTTCACATTTTTCGTTTCAAACAAATTTCGACAAAATCTATTCTGAGGAATTAAGAGAAGAATTTGACGCAAAGGGATATAGGACTCATTTATATTTTTTTTACCTCCGTGATGTAGAGCTATGTATTGCTAGGGTTGCAAAAAGAGTCAGTGAAGGAGGGCATGATGTCCCAAGTGAACTTATAGAAAAGAGATTTCACAAGGGCTTAGAGATGCTTGATGAAAACTTCGACAGATATCATACCTGCAAGATTTTTGACACAAGTGATAAAAATGAGCTTATTTTCCAAATGGAAGACATGGAAATCAAGGTCGTGACAGCTGCGTTTATTAGAATTGTTAAGAAGCATAAACTAAGTAGGCTTGAGAAATTAATTGTTGAATCTTTAAACTTATAATTAAGGTACTTAAGTTTGAGGTGTAGTTATCATACTGTACATCTAGCGGATCTGGATGGTCGTAAAGCGATTAAATCAGTTAGTAACAAACATAATGGAGGTTCAATCACCACCATACAAATCTCCTGGGAGATTGTCTTGATGAGATGATTAATAAAATCTAAATCTTGAAAGGGATTATTTATTTAAATAATCAAAATACTCATAATCAAACGTAAAGAGAACAATTTCATATTCCGAGTAATCTTCAAATGCAGCTTGAGTATAGGTAAATTTAGTGCAAAATCCTTCTCGGTTATAGTTCATTTTAGATGTTCCGTTTACTTCACGAATGCTGTTTCTGTAATTGCTCTCACCCGTGCCACAAGTCATAGGGTCGATTCGCTTGTATGGCTCTTTGTATTTTTCACTCTTTAAGCTGTAACTTGTATTGCTAGTTACAAGTTTTTTGTAGGTCGGATGATCTGAGCTTAGATATTGGATCTGGGGTTCGACAAAGTGCGGTCCATAAACACTTTCTGTAACGGAACAACGATATAGGGTTAATGAATCGTAGTTGGTTTTGAACTTGCTTGGCCAAGCCTTTTGATAAGCTCGAGATAGCTTGTACATCTTATAGTTTGATTTTAAGAATTTTGGTGTCCGCTTGTATTTAATCTTAGCGTTATAGTGCTTATTCTGTAGGTTGATTAAATGGCCAGACTTCGTTGTTTGGTGGTAATGATCTGTGTATTGAATTAAGCTGTCATTAATAACCCTAGATCGAGCTATATAGACGAAGGAGTCTATTCGTTCAACATCATTTGTTTTGATATTTCTGTACTGATGAATTATCTGTTTTGTAGAATCATTTGGGTGATTTTCTGTGATTTCTAAATAGTAATTTCTTCCTTTCATTCCTACTTTAAATGCACGCCCATTGGAGTCCAACTCAAAATAACGGTATACTGTACCTGTGCGATCTAATACATTGATTCGTTTAATTCCTTTTTCATAAAAGAAGGCGGTATCTTTTAGTTTAATGCTATAATCCCGATAAGTTTGATATCTGTCGTTGAAGCTTGGAGCACTTCTTCGAACATGTAGATAATTCTTTGAAATGGATATCAATTGTGCATGAACAAAGCTAGACATCACTAGCACTACGCATAAAGGAATCATTCGGGTCATTACAATACAAGTACGGAATTATTTACAGCAGCTAAAGTAATAATTTACAATTAAGGAACTTGGGTTGACCAATGGCCCAGACGTCCAGACGAATCTCCCCCAGACGAATCTCCTTCGTCGGTTGTCTGGACGAGCATGCAATTGACCCCATAGACATTTATACTGCGTAGATTGTCTGAATTTAGCTACCCAAGATTCCTGCGAGGATATCAAAAAAGAATTCCCAGATGGTAAATCTTGAATTTTGTTTAGCGCTTTTGTCAAACTGGTCTTTGCTTTGACTGGCATACTCGCGGCCTTTGGTTTGACCTTTATAAGCCCTTGAGTTTACTTTGGATTCTCGTCGATTGGCACTCTGACGCGATTTATATTGTGCGTTTGCTATTTTGGAATCGTAGAGAAAGTTGTAGTTTTTTCTACTTTTGATATTCCCTAGTACTTCGTATGCTTCATTAATTTCTACAAATATTTCATGTGCTCGAGGGTCTTTGCTTACATCAGGGTGGTTTTCACGAGCTAGCTTGTAGTACGACTTTTTAATTTCTGATGTGGTTGCCTTTCGCGGAACTTTGAGTATTACGTAATAGTCTTTCAAATTGATTTTGGTTATGATTCGAAACTATATATAAAAACCCAGGCGGCAAATTGCATTCTAGTTGAAGTTCAAATTGTTCGACAAAAAGAAGTACATTCAAAACTCATCTTTCCGTCATAACCAAGACAATCATTTTGAATTTAGAAGTTTAGGAACAAACATTGCACTACTTTAATTAGAAATGAAACGCATTTACTTTATATATCAATTACCAATGCTGGAGGCTTGTGACCTCAGCATGCCGGGTAGGAGTATGTAAACTTTGCAGTATACCATATTTTAAAAGCTCGGCTAATCAATTTAGTCGAGCTTTTTTTTATCCATTTTTAATACTTTGAATATGACAACAATTAGAAAACGGTTTTTAACCAACACAGACGAAACAGGAAGATTTATTGTGACATCCACAAAAACAGGCAAGGTTTATTTTGTAGAACCTATAGATGATAGAGCGAATCACACCATTTGGGGCGATTTAGACCCGGCGTCTAAATCGTTGCAGGGAGATTATGGCTCAAAAAATCGCGGGAGTGTAAAAACCTGTGATTCCCTCATAACTGAACAGAATGGTTTTGAGGAGATTACGATGGTTAAAGGCAGTCCTTTTAGCGAAATAGAACGAAGAGATAATTTGCATTATGAACGTATGAAAACGCGTTAGAATAAAGCAATATGTGCTATTAAAGGCCCGATCTCTTCGTTGAGTTCGGGTTTTTTTTTATTCCAAAATACCTAGCAATTTCTGAGGGTACGTTGTGAAATGCGACCTATGCACGGGCGGGTGAAATAGTGCTATCGACTAAGTCGGTATTCAGGGACAGGAAATTGAAATTAAAAAGGCCGCGGCTATTGCCGCGGCCTTTAGTCATTTATCTCTTTTCTTAAAAATGCATCGAGTTTTGAGATATCTCCATCGCTCATTTTTAGCATTTCATTTACGATTTCAGCCTCTTCAAGATTGTCTTTAACAAACTGGATGAGCATCGCCTCACCTTCATGCAGATAAGCTTCGTTTTTCATGCTCTTTAGATCTACAAGTTCCGCTATGCGTTGCTTTATATCTGTGCTTACTGATATCCCTTTTAACAGTTCTTGATAAACTATAGGAGGATAGGTGTCGTTTTCAAGCACCCATCTACATGCACACGAAGCACGTAGGGCATAAAAAAGCGATTTCAATCGATACGAAGAATTTTCGGTGATGGACTCCATTCTTTTTATGGCCATGCTCCGGTAGTGATGCAACACCGCTATGGGTGAAAAGAAATCTTGAGCCAGATTTAGCATTTCTTTCGCGAAGCCTTCTTTTGCCATATAAACTATGGGGCTTTGAAGCCGTTCTGCCAACGACGCATTTGACTTTGTTATAAGCCTTAATGCTTTACGAAGTTCCCATCCAGTAAGGTCTAATTCTTCGTCATCTGACATATAAGAGACATGGTCTTGGCCTTCAGATAATTGGATATACCAATCTTGCTCTTTTTTATAGATCAAGCGTATATCATAATCGCTGTCTGGAGATGGGAATCCCCAAGCTCTCGACCCCGTTTCAACAGCAAGAAGTATTTTTATTTGTTCGTCTTTTTCAAGCTGTTTCAGTTTATCTATTATTAATTCTTTCATTTTAAACTTTCTTTAGTGGTTGTACAAAGTCCAGAGCGAAGCCTCTGGGTTGTTTACCCTTTTAATACAGCCAATGGCTGTAGTTTAACTACGATCTCAGCTAGATCGGTTTGGTTTTCCATTACGATATCGATGTCTTTATAAGCTCCTGGTGCTTCGTCTAGATCTTGAATATTTCGAATGGCGTGAACCACGCCTTTAGCATCTAAAGCTGCTTTTTCAGCTTCTAAATCAAGTGCACGTTGAGCTTGCTTTCTTCCCATTTTTCTTCCGGCTCCATGAGAGCAAGATTCAAAAGACTCTGGGTTACCTAGGCCTCTTACGATGTAAGAACAAGTTCCTTGAGATCCTGGAATCATACCCAATTCATCTTTTCGAGCTCGGGTTGCACCTTTTCTATGCACTAGAACATTTTCTCCGAAATGGTTTTCCCATGCAGCGAAGTTGTGCGACTTGTTAATGATTTCATCGGTTTCAAAATCGCCAACAACTGCTGTCAAAGCTTCAACCATTCTATGCATCATCAACTTTCTGTTCGCCAAGGCAAACTCGACGCAGTATTCCATTTCTCGGATATAGTCTTGAGCTTCTGGTGTTGCAATTGGAAGGAACGCCAATTCTTGCTTTCTCGTTACTTGAGAGAAGTATTGTTCATTTACCATTTGAGCTTTCTTGTTGTAGAAACCTGCAACCTTGTATCCCAAGTTTCTTGATCCTGAATGAATCATAATCCAGATGAAACCATCATCTCCTTTTTGTATTTCGATGAAGTGGTTTCCCCCTCCTAATGTTCCGACTTGCTTTCTCGCTTTAGCATATTCTTTGCTCACTTGTTCTAAGTCTTCCCATCCTTTAGGCATCCAAGCTTCGTCTTGATCATCTTCGTGCCAGTTCATTCCTAGTGGGATGGCTTTTCTAGCTAGCTTCAACGTGTCTTTTAATTCTTTGATAGACAGTGACTTAAGCTCAGTTCTTAAAGCACACATCCCGCAACCAATATCCACGCCAACTGCGTTGGGTACGACTACTTCTTGTGTCGCTAAAATCGATCCGATTGGCATCCCATATCCTTGATGGCTATCAGGCATGATAGGCACATGCTTAAATGTGAATGGAAGGTTCGCCAAGTTTCTAGCTTGATCTAAAGCTCCATCTTCAATATCGTCTAACCATAGTTTAATTGGTCTTTTTTCTGTTGAAATTACTTTAATCATTTTTTCGTTTTGTTAATGTACTACAAAGATTCAGAAGTGTCTACGCAGTATTTCTGCGTAGTTAAAAAATATTTTAAAAATGTGCTTTAGATCAAAAAAGCGATCCCATACGGAATCGCTTTTGTTAGACTTCACTTAAAACATTTGCTTCAGCTGCTTGAGTACATCTGATCCACCGTTTACGGTTATCTCGCCGATTTTGTCTGCGATTTTTTCTAAGTACTCCATTTCTTTCAGCTTGAAAAGCATCTCGTTTTCTTGAAGCAGCTTTGCTGTGTTCAGCATGCTACGTACAGAGGCTGTTTCCTCTCTGCGTGTGATAACGTTTGCTTGAGCTTTCTTTTGAGCTAGCAATACTTGGTTCATGATTGCTTTCATCTCACCTGGAAGTATGATGTCTTTTACTCCTGCATACATTACTGCTATACCAAGAACACTTGCTGTTTCGCCAATTTTACTCATCACATATTTAGTGATGATTTCTTTGTTTTCCAGCAATTCGTCGAGCTGTACTGTTCCTACTATTTCACGCAGTAATAGTTGCGCAACGAGATACAATTGCTTTTTGAATTCTTTGTTCTTTAGTACAGCTTTAACTGTATCAACTACTTTGTATTGTAAGTTAAAGTTTATCCGAAGATTTGCTTTATCCTTAGTTAGCATTTCTTGGCCCGCTATTTCCATGGCTTGCATTCTTAAGTCTACATGCTTTATAGCCAGGCTTGTGCTGTTTCTAAAGTAGTAATATGTACCGGCAGATAGCACAGCATTGAATTCTCCGTCAACTAATAGTACAGCTTCTTCGTGCATGGCAACTTCAAGTTTTCTGATGTAGCTGCTCAGGTTTGAGTTGGCGTACTTTAAGACGTTAGGATCCAATATTCTGTGAGTAGATGTATAATCTAACACGGTAAACTCATACTCATTCAAATTGTTGAAGTAGATGTATCTACCCGCTGGTAAGATGCTATCGAACAGTTTGTTTTTGTGCACGACGCTGATTTCTCCGTCAGCAACTTCAACCAATGTTGTGATTGACTTTAACACTGGATTTTGCACTAACAAGCTGATCTCAGTTGTAGATATTAACTGGCCCTTTGCAGGGTGTATGGCAACCGTGTCAATAAATGTATTGACAAAGTGTCTACCAGCAGTTAATACTTCTGTAAGTTCTTGTCTTCTGTAAACAAGGCCTACATAACCTGTGTTGATTCTTACATTTTTCATTTTATTCAATTTTTATTTCATTTATTTAAAAAAGGCCAAGTACACCGAGCATCCAAGCAGTGCGGATTTCAGATTAAGTGATCTTTAATTTTTTCAGTTGATCGAAACAAAGCTTGTCGCTATCAAGTGAGAAAACATCGAAAACGGTATCCTCTTCAATCAAGGCTGACTCGGATTGTTTTAGAGTTGCGGTGTGATTTGCTTCGTTCTGCAAGAGAACTAAGCGAATTACTCTTTCACTTAAAACGGCCAGGTGTTCTTGCCTTTGTTGGATCAGTTTTTTTGGAGAATCAATCAAAAACTCCGGATGTTTAACAGATTAAAAGTCTGCTGCGTTTACCACTTCGCCACTCATTCATCAATGAGGCAGGATTCGAACCTGCGTAATCATATACTCTATCAAAGAGTTACTTACGTGGAGCGTAAGTGAGGTTTTAAGCCTCTACCTATGAGCATCGTTCTAGCCAATCTGAACTATACGTCATCTGACGCATCGGGATTCGAACCCGAGACCTATGCGTTGGTTGTAAAAAAGTTTGAAGCTGGCAGCATATACCATCCTACTGGGGCATACTATGGTGCATCTTTTACAAGAAATACACGCAACAGGGCCACTTTTTCCCTTTATTACATTCTTTGTCGTTGCTGCGACTAGCGGAAAACAGAGTACTCGAAACTCAATCTTTGCAGAACACATCTCTTAGCAGGAGAGTCCACAACCTTTGTGGTTTATTTTCCAAATGAGCTACCTATAGGAATCGAACCTATTTATCTGGTTTACAAGGCCAGTGCATCACCATTAATGCTTAGATAGCTTGTGTGGGTTAGCAGGGATTCGAACCCTACAAGGCTAGAGATTTACAGTCTCGGCTGGATGCCACTACCATAACCCATATTGTGCGACTTCGAGGTTACGATCCTCGCCCTTTGGTTTTTCAGACCAATGCTTCCACCAGGTTAGCTTAAGTCGCAAGTGAGATAGGAAGGAGATTCGAACTCCTGAATAACAGATTTGCAGTCTGCCGCTTTAAACCACTCAGCCATCCTATCTTATGCATACTCCCAAGGAATCGAACCTTGTTCTTTTGGTTTTGGAGACCAAACGGCTGCCATCGCCAGAAGTATGTTTGTAGTTCACCTGAGATTCGAACTCAGACCTGTACGGGGCTTAAACCCGTTGCCTCTTCCATTTGGGCTAGTGAACTAAATGTTGGCCTTGATGGATTCGAACCATCTATCTCCTCATTATGAGTGAGGGGCTTCTACCGCATAAGCTAAAGGCCAATAAGTGCGAGTACTAGGAGTCGAACCTAGCTCTCCTACTTGGAAGGCAGGTGCATTACCGAAATGCTTCACTCGCATGGTTGCGGAGGTGGAAATCGAATCCACATACCTCGGCTTATGAGACCGCCTACTTACCAATCGTAATCACTCCACAATATTTAAGTTGAGTAGGTCGGATTCGAACCAACATTTACAACCATTACCTAACTCCAGCATATCAGACTGGGCGGTTACTACTCAATAAAATGTTCCCCCACTAGGACTTGAACCTAGGACCCCTCGGTTAAAAGCCGAGTGCTACCACCATCTGAGCTATAGAGGAATATTTGCGGTCTAGGAGGGTTTCGAACCCTCGTTTTTGAAGCGTGACAAGCTAAATCCCTACACCAGTAGAGCACACTAAACCGATTTGCTGAGATGGAGAGTTTCGAAATCTCGTCCTGACGGTTAACAGCCGACTGCTCTGCCTCTGAGCTACATCTCAATTTTGTGGAGTAGGTCGGTCTTGAACCGACAACCCTCGCATTGCAAGTGCAAGGTGCGAGCCACTTGTGTATCTACCCCATTTGTGAGCAAGGTAGGATTCGAACCTACCGACTAGAGTTTCGAAGACTCATTCTATCCTGCTTGCTTGCCCATGTACAGATGAAAGGATTCGAACCCTTATGTGCTCCGTTAGAAGCGGAGTGCCTATCCGTTCGGCCACATCTGTATTTGTACTCCTACAGGGAATTGAACCCTAATCTTCAGGTTGAAAACCTGCTGCACTAACCATTATGCTATAGGAGCATTTTGGTGACTGGAGAGAATCGAACTCTCATAACCAAGGTCACAACCTGGTGTATTTGCCGTTATACTACAGTCACAGTCTAGATGGCTGGATTCGAACCAACGTGCTCTCGCGTCCAAAGCGAGCGGGAAAAGCCTGACTCCCCTACATCTAGATATATACTTGGTTTTGGGAGAAGGGGTCGAACCTCCACTTAGTGGCTCAAAACCACCCGTCCTTCCGTTAGACCATCCCAAAGTGCCCCTAGTAGGAGTTGAACCTACATGCCTTGCGGCCACAGTTTCTAAGACTGCTGCGTATGCCATTCCGCCATAAGGGCAAAGTATTGTTTATCAATCCCTCGAGCCCGATTGCTCGAGGGAGTTTATATAAATGAACGTAATTTTAGAGTTTCCTCCGTTTTGTTATACAAAGATTTTAATCGAACTACGCAGTGTTTTTGCGTAGAAGTTTTATCTTTGAAAAAATTATTGTAAAACGCTGATAATCAGCAATAAAAATTTATGTCGGTAAATAAGAATGCACTCATACGCTACAAAACCATTGATCAATGTCTGCAGAACAGATACAGAAAATGGACGTTGGAAGACTTGATTGAAGCATGCTCAGATGCACTATATGAATACGAGGGGATCGACAAAGGGGTAAGTAAACGGACGGTACAAGCCGATATCCAAATTATGCGAAGCGATAAGCTGGGTTACTTTGCTCCGATAATTGTATTGGATAAGAAGTACTACACCTATGAAGATGCAGATTATTCGATTACCAATATTCCACTTACTGAACAAGATTTAGGGAAGCTCACCGAAGCAGTTGAGTTTATGAAGCAGTTTCAGGGATTCTCTCACTTTAGAGAATTGGATGGCATGGTTCAGAAGTTGGAAGATCACATTTATTCGCAGAAAACAGCTACTAAACCGGTGATTGATTTCGAGAAGAATGAGAACTTAAAGGGATTGGAATACCTCGACACGATCTACAATGCCATTATCAAGAAACGAACAATCAACCTCACTTATAAATCATTTAAGGCTCGAAAGGCCAATTCATTTGATTTTCATCCGTACTTACTCAAAGAGTTTAGAAATAGATGGTTTGTGATTGGTTGTAAGCATAAGGCCGAAGGGATATTGAACCTGGCCTTGGATCGTATCGTTAATCTTTCTGCTGGAAAATCTGCTTATAGAATGGATGACAGTTTTGATACTGCAGCCTATTTTAGAAATGCGATTGGGGTATCGGTTTCTCCCAATGCTCCACTTATGGATGTAGAAATATTTATTGATCATGCTCATGCACCTTACATTATTACCAAGCCGCTGCACCATTCGCAAACCGTAATCAAAAGAGATAATTTTGGTGTAGTTATAGCACTGAAGGTGCAGCACAATTTTGAGCTGGAGAAAGAGATTCTTTCGTATGGTGAATCGGTGAAGGTTTTGCAACCTGCTGATTTGCAACGAAGAATTGAGGATAGACTAAAACAAAGTGTAAGCAACTATACTACCGAGTTAACCGATAAGAATATTAAGGCAGCAGGCAAACAGTTAGAACATAAGGGATATGCCATCCTAAACCATGTTCTCAGCTTGCGTGAAATAAAAAGGTTAAGCAGGGCTCTGGATAAAGCCTTACAACTTCAAGCGAATCCTGATAAATTTTCTGAAAGGGCTTTATTGAATAAACATCCGAACTTACTGGATCTGGTGATTACCAAAGGAGTTCTTAAGGTTATTAAATCAATCGATAAGGATGCTCAGCTGTGTAAATCAATTTTTTTTAACAAGACCGAAAAGGCTAATTGGTATGTTACCTGGCATCAAGATCGAGCTATAAATGTCGTGAAGAAGAAGTTGGTGAAGGGATACACCGGTTGGACAAGCAAGGAAGGAATCGTAAGTGTGAATCCACCGATTGAGATTAATCAAAATACATTCACCTTGCGTATTTATTTGGATGATGTTAGTCCAAAGAATGGTGGCGGCTTGCAGGTAATTCCTGGTTCACACAAAAAGATACACAGTGATGCAGAACGGAAGCTTATCACCGAGAATACTGATCCTATCCCGATAGAAATAGAAGCCGGAGGGATCATGCTCATGAAGCCTTTATTGCTTCACAAAAGTTCGAAGTCTAGCAACCCCAAAAAAAGGAGGGTGCTTCATTTGGAGTTTTCTTCTGCAAAACTTGCGAGTGGATTGGAATGGTCGGAGGGAATTGAGCTTGGATAAAAATAGCGACCCGAAAGTGAGGATAAACCCCTCTTTTCCTCTTTGTTCCTCCGAGTCGCTAAAACTTATTAATCCTGGGGTTTTACTTTAGGCTAAGTAATTTACTTGGTCTTACAAGTACTCAATCCGAAAGGAGCATACAGTGGGCAGAAGCTGATAAAGCTGGTTAAAAGGAATACTCCAGCAAGAACAAGGAGAACAATTCCTAATGTGCCTGTAATGACGTTTGTGAAATATAGAACACCAATAATTGCAGCGATAATTACTCTAATTAGTCGGTCTGCTGAACCCATATTTTTTCTCATAATTGAAACTATTTTTTAATTACAGTTCAAAGGTAGAATAGGGAGAAAGGCTGTGCAGTGACTGTAGTCACTTTCAACTGATTATTCTAATGACACCAGCTTCTTGGGTGATTTTTTCATCTATTTCGAGCTTTTTGAGCACACGTGTAATTACCTCTCTTGCGGTTCCCAACTCGTTAGCGATTTGACCATGGCTCATTTTAATTGAGTCTTTGTCTGAAAGGTCAATTTTTTTCTTGAGGTGGTCGTACACGCGCTTGTCCATTCTGTGAATAAGCAAATGTCCAATAGTGTCGAGCAGTTCGGTATACCTTAGGTTGTATTGGGTATAAAACAACTCGTTTAGGTCTGGATATTCTTTTAGCCATTTCGGTAGCGATTCGACGGGCAGCAATAGAATTTGAGAATCTTCTTCTGTTACTGCAAACACCTTGCTCGGCGTATTTTTAAGAGCAGCATAAAACGACATCACACAGCTTTGTGATGGCTCAATGTAGTACAATAGCAACTCTCGAATGTCGAACCGCGAATAGACCTTAACCAAGCCAGAAATAACAATGGGCAATACTTTAACGTATTGTGCTTCTCGAAGGATTTCGGTCCCTTTTGGGAAGTCCATTACCGTCGATTCTTGAATGATTTTTTCAGCCAGGTCTGGACGTAAGAAGGAGAGTGATTGTTGGATGGTCATGTTGGTATTCTGGGTCAAAGGTAAGTTTTGATTTGCTAAATGAGGCCTAAGGAGAAATGATAACATCGTAGATCGTGTCTCTAAAAATTTGCCCATCGGAGTGGTAGCTGGTAAATAAGAGGTCGAAGGTGTCGAGTCGAGAAGGAGGTGATGTGAAGTTAAGCCAATATCTATTTTCATTGCTATAGTACCCATCACGAACTGGTTGTTGCACTAACTTGTTTATTGGCCCTTTTCGACGTTCAGAAAGAATGTCACCTATGTTGGTCTGAACTGAGTCATTATAGATTTTCGAACAAATCACTTTGAATGAATCAGCAGGGTTGGTATAGTCATTAAGTGGTTGACACGGGTCTGTAGCTAAAATCTCGTTTACTCCAATTGTTGTAGAGCTAATCATTTCTGAACGTATGAAGCTGTCTACTAAGCGTAGTTCAACGAACATTTGACTAAAATTTGTTTGGTCTGTTGAAACAGATAGCTCCGCATTTAATCCTGAGAATTGGTAAGTAGTTAAACCAATACAATCGGAGCCACAGTGCACAAAGAAAATTGGACAGATGAACATTAGAACGAGAAGAATACGAGGTATAGAGTTCATTGCTCAAATGTAGGTTTGGAATGTTCTGCAGGTGTCATAACCGGGTAAAGTTGGTTCTTACTCCATTAAGATTTGTTCAATTTCTTGTTGGTAGATAGGATTGTCTGTCATGCCGTTGTGTCCTCGACCCTCAAGCGGGAAGAGTTTGATTTGATTAAAGTCCTTTTTGAGTTTGATGGATGAGCTGTAGTATATCACTTTATCGTTGGTGCCGTGAAAAACGGTGATGGGCATGTTGCAGTCTTTGAGGTATTCATTGGTTTCGAATTTATACCTCAGAATGAAGGGAGGGATGATGGCATACTTCTTCTTCATGAGGTCTGTTAAGCTATAATACGGAGCTTGAAGGATAAGTTGTTTTGGAGTGTTGGTGGATGCAAGATGAGCTGCCATTCCAGATCCGATAGAATAGCCGAGAAGGGTAATCTTGTTTTCGTCGTATCTTTTATTAAAGTCGTTGTATATCAACTGGTTATCGGCATACAGTTGTTCTTGACTGGTTATGCTTCCACCACTTTTTCCGTAGCCTCGATAGTCGAGGATGAAGACATCGTAATTGAGTTTGGTGTAGGTGTTAGCTACGTTTCCCCACGAGCTGAGTGAGCTTCCGTTACCGTGGAGGTAGAAGATAAGTCCTTTGGAGCTATCTTTCCCATTAACCCCATTAACCCCATTAACCCCATTAACCGCATTAACCCCCTTAAAGAATATGCCGTGCAGTTTAGTTCCATCTTCTGCTTCAAAAAACAGTTCCTCAAATTCTCGCTCTTGCTCAAAACTAAACTGGTAGTCTTGTTCAAGTTTCTGCGGAAAGAAAATCAGCTTTTCTTGGAAGAAGTAGAGCAGGGTACAAATGAGGATATATAGAAGAGCTAATATTTTTAGAAAGCGGAGGAGGAGTTTCATGTGGGTCTAAGGTAGGGGTGGTGGGGTGGAATTGCAAGGGGGGGTGATAGTAAAAATAGGTTTGTGAAGATATTGATGGTTTCGAATCAAAAATCGCTCAACTACTAAGGTCATATTTTCTATTTACGAATCTATTTAGGTTCAAAAAGTAAAACCGACTTAGAAATAGTGAATAACCTCGTGATGAAGATATCTTCTAGCACTATAATTAGGTTTTGTAGGGAACTAATAATCTGGGAATAGCAAGGCATATGAGAGCAATCTAACTTGTTAGATTGCTCTCATATGCCTTAAGTTATTACTTGTAAGGGCTTGAGTTTCTATTCTTTCGGGAAATTGGAAAATTCTGGGTTATTCCATTGCTCCAAAAACATTTGCTCTAGCTCGTGTTTAGTTTTTTTATCTTTACCAATGTGACCTACAAACATTGAATTCGGACGTCTAAAAAAAGTTGCATAACGCTCGTCGTTAAGAAAAATTCGGTAATCCGAGGCAAGAAGACTTTCATTGTAATACTTCTTATTATGGCCTAAGTTCTCCCACCACTCAACGGATTCTCCTTTTTCTATTTGTGGATTACATAGAATTTTAATGTCGATATTCATTGCCATTGATTTCTTTGGTTTAAAAACTTTTAAAATATTGGAAAATGCTTTGGCAGACAACTCAGCACCCTTACTAAGTAATTTGTACCAAATGTATAGCTCTTTTGGATCAAGGGCTTCCAAGCTGCTTATTGTATGATTTACACTAGATTCAACCGAGTTGAGCAAAAGCATCAGCTGGTCTGGACCCTGATTAATAGCCTCTTGTAACATAAGGGCAATCTCTCCAAATGCCTCTCCCTTTCGTAGGTACAGATAGCTTTTAGCACCTTGAAGAAATTCAATTTTTAACTTTGTGATGCCTTCTGCATCTGTATAAAACGGTACGCAGTCTTTATTGCGAGGTATATTATAAGATATAGGTTTCATAAAATAAATTTACTGTTTTTTATTGTCATTAATTTACCAGACCAATGAATTTCGATGAAAATAGACTTATACTTTATCAAGCCTACTTACTGTTGCAATACAGTAAGAGGCATCGAGAGGATTAAGACAAGTTGTTCATTTTCCTTCGAACATCATTATTTTCACTGCAATCCCAAGAACAGACATAGAATTGCAGTAAAACTACAAAGTATGAAATCGTATCTTTGACTAATAAATGCATCATAATCACGGCATCACCACCACCCCCAACCACTTCATCCAAACCAACCAACCCAAAGCACATCCAACAAGTCCGCCTAGGATGAAAGTAGGTAGAATTCGTTTTGGGATTATGGACAAAATGTAAAGGCAAGCAAAAAGTCCAAGAATTCCAGTAACAACTGGAACAATAGCATAATGCCAACCAAATGATCTGGATATTCTTGCTTCGTCGCCGCCGAACCAAAAACCGTTGGGGTTAAAGAGTTCAATGGCTATTGATACCATCGGATTGAATACCTCACGTGCCCAGAACAAAGCCAAGAATATAGCTAGCCAATCGACCGTTTTCAAACCAAAAGTACTGATGGACTTCCTTCGATAGAATAAAATAACTATTCCCAAAGTGCCTGTGAGCATGGTCTGCAATGGACCTCCGATCTTTACCAGTCTATTTTGCTTAACATAATGGTCGTATTCAGCAGTTCCAACTGGAGGGTAAACACTATGCGATACGCTAGCATAATGTAACTCCGGGTCAAGATCAAAATACCATGCGGGAATGTAATGGCCCAATTCGTGTGAAACCGTTCCAACAATAGTCAGCAACACAAAACCTAACACCAGTTTTCCGAAAAGTGCAGCGAGCTTGATTTTCATAGTCTAACAAATATAGGAGTGTTTAAGGGCATGATTAGTTGCTTTCTAAATTCATCTTCACTTTCCCTAAATTCCTTTTCTTTGTTACATGAAAACTGAAATTGGTTTTGGAATAACCCTAGCAATTGCAATCACACTTTTCTTCTTAGATGTAACCGGTGTGTCTGTTATCCTTGTTGTCTTATTGTCACTACTCTCCATGTTTTACTTTATGGGAGGAATTCATTTTTTAACTCCCAAAGCAGATCGAGATCCGGTGCTAATGCTGTCCGCTGTTGCTGGAGGAGCCATTTCTATTGGTTTGGTTGGATTCCTTTTTGAATTGCTACACTGGCCAGGTGGAAATTTTATGTACGGCATTGGTTTCATTGCTACAGCAATCATATTAGGTCTGTCTATCTTCATGTATCAACGTCAAGATAAGCTCAAGACCTATTACAAAAGAATGATGATTAGAACCGGCGTATTAGTCGTACTCTTATCTACATTCTATCTCATTCCTTCCGCAGTGATACTCAATGTTCAATTCAAAGGTGAACCTGAATTGATTAAACTCATCCTCCTTACCGAAGAAGATCCACAAAATGAAGAATACCGCAAAAACTTAGAAGCGTACTGGCAACAACGCGATTCTATCAAAAGGGCTCAGCACCAAGAGGATTAAGGAGTATTATAAAATTAACTCTTAATTAAGGCCATCTTCCTTTTAACCTTTTTACATTACTTCTTATACCACCTTGCATCATTACTATAATGCCTATTTTGATTGAATCTGGAAATTAGGGCAAATTATCTTGTCTGATTAAATTAGTTACTTTCCAAAGCTCTAATCGCTCCATTTCGCTGATAGAATACTAATTTATTCCCAATTACACTTAAACGATCTTGGTTTACCATTGTGGTAAGAGGAATTTGGTACTCTTCATACCAAACTGAAGACCCGTTATGAAAGTTTAATGCCTCTAATGTCAAGTGCTCTGCTCCAAACATAAAAAAAACATTAGAGCCCCAAATAACAGGAGCACTACACCTATAAAACGTCTCATTTAAGTGTGTCGACCAAACTATTGAGCCATTTGATTTGTCAATTTTGTAAACTTTGATTGCATTTTGTCCTATAGTGCCCGTATCTGTTGCCTGTCTATCTCTTCCTGCGTATATCAAGTAATCTTTGGGTAGCAGATCTTGGCTTAACGCAACCCCAAAATAGGTACTATTTTGATCGTTTGATAGCATTTCTGTTCTCCACAACTTAGCTCCAGACTGGTTAAATGCCGTTATAAAAAAACCTCGTTCAGGTTGAGGTATTGTTGAATAATTGTTACGCCTAAACCATGGTAGGTAAATGCATATAGTTGACGAGGGATATGTGGCATCAGCAACAATATACTTAATAGATCCCCCAGTATAATCGATTATGCCATTATCTATCAAAGGAGCACTAGAAATCTCTGTAATATTGAACTTAATGTCCCCAATCATGTTAAAGACCTTGATTACGTTATTATAAATGTCTGATATGTAAATTTGTCCTGCTCCAGTTAAAGGTGGAGAATTGGTGTTCAAGGATGTGTTTATAAATTCATTATTGAACACTTCTGTCCCATTGACATCCACGCATATTAATCTAGAAACCACTTGAATGTTACTTGTGTCATTTGCTGCATTATTTTGTGCACCCTTCATAGTAAAATATATATTGTTGCCACTAATTGTCGGAGGAGAAACAAAACAACAAGGACTAATTGAAGGACCTATATTAGAATAAGATTTTACCCAAATGGGTGAACCTGTTTCAGCCTCAAGACAAAACAATTTTATTGAAGACTGCGATCCTGATGTAACAAAAATCCTTTTAGCCTCTCCTTTGTCAAATTCCATATATGTGCACGTCTTGAAACATCCATTTTCCGGAGCAGAAAACGTCCAAATCTCATTGCCGTTCCTGGCATCTAGTGCGTGTATTAAATCACTTCTTGAATAAAATACTTTCCCATCACCAGAAATTGGCTCAGCATTAGTGGTAACATTAAGAGGAAGAGGTCCATCAGGAAAATCCAATCTCCACGATTCCAATAGTGGTAAATTGCATTCTTCTTTAGAATGACCAAATGCACCAATGGATCCTCTTTCGGTATACCACTGCGAATTTCCACTCTCAATTGAATGAGTACATGAAACTAGAAATAAAGAAAATATGTAGAAAAACTTCATCTTTTTATTGATTTTAAAACTTAATTAAGCCATTTTGTAGTTTGTAAATATAATACTTGAATATCTACTGAAGAGTGATATCAATACTTCATTAATTTTGCTTTTTCGTCATTAAAACTTAAGTTACTGTAAATTAATTAATTTCTATATCAGGATTTGACGAAGTTTAACGACTCAAATCTAATAGTTTAGATAGGAATTAAATGACGATTTTCGTGAATCGAAGATTAATCACCCAATTAACCCTCCCCTTTCAACCATCTTACATTTCTTCTTACTCCATCTTGGTTCATTTCAATAATGTACAAGCCTGCAGGAAGATGATAAACTTCAATCTCGTTTTCTAATTCTGATAGATCATATTCTCCCAATACTTGTCCGTGAATCGAGCGTAAGGTGATGTGCAATTGCTTAGCATGCTCTTGACGGATGTTAATCACTCCACTTCCTGGATTAGGATAAATCACCAGCCTGTTTTCTTCAATAATACGTTCAATACGTGCAGGGTCTATTTCCGTTATTGCATCATAAGTGGCCGGAATTCCTTCACTTGCCCCATTCATTAAATTAACGATGCTGTAAAAACGATAAACACTTCCCGGTTCGCCAATGAATTGTGCACTGGTATCCGATGAATTTGCAATCCATTCATAATAGGCTTCGTCATCCTTCGATACATAAATCGAGTAGGAGTGTATTCCCGGTCCCAATTCGCCATCTGTACCTGTCCAATTCACTGTAAATTCTTTAGCTGAATTGCTAGGTAGGGCTTTAACATGACTGCTCGGAGCACTTCCAGTTACTATATTCGACCAGGTATTGGTAGGAATGATCTCGTTCTGATCGAAGATAATATCTGCAGCATTTAATACTTCATTTCCAACCTCAACATCATCAACCATTTTAATCACATATTTCACATAGCCTTCCCCAATTCCTGTGCTATCATTTGGTGGTAAGAAGCCGCCAAATGGGTCATCCACCGGATTTCCAGTAGCAGGGTTGATGGTCGTCATTCTCCATACGGCTTGATGGTTTAACACATCTAAACCAGCAACAACATGCAACTGCTGATCATTGTATTTTGGACCTAAGTCATATACTTGGTTCAAGCTATTTTCATCGTTCAAAATGATTACGGTGTCTCCAAAACCAATTTCCTTCAATGCAAAAGACTGCAATCTGAACGCAGAATCGAGTGGATTGTTAATCGACGCCGTTACCGCTGGAGCAGATGCTTCTGGCTTATTCTCAAATCGGATGATGTAATTCATGTCTTCACCTTGATCAACATAACGCAAATCAGTAACACCTTGAGGGCCTTCAATCTCATTCGGGTCAATTGAATTTACCCAACGCGTAATGAAGTTGTCTTCGTTATCCTTTTTCTTCTTTTTACAGAGGTTGTGATACGTCTTTCCGTACCTCGGGTGTGAACTTACATGGATACAACGGTTGATGTTTTTCTTAAACTCAGGATCGTTATCCAAACAGCTAAATACATCCTTCACCAAATTGCCAAAAGGAGGATCTTTTTTGTAGAATCGCTCGGTTGCGTTGGTTCTAGGGTCGATTTTTTTCAAGTAGTCTGTAGCCGTTTCTGTAATCGATTTCTTCTTGAAAACCATGTCTTTCAACATGTCTTGCTGCGTTTTCGAATCACCGATGCTTCGCACATCTTTTTTCCATTCTTCAAAGGCAATTTTAGCCACATCGCGTCCGCCTCGTGCAGCACCAAATGTTCCTACACCACCATGCACATTCTTGGCATGCTCTATGGTTTGGTTCGCCAACTCCTGTTGTACATTTTTTATATCGATTCGGTTGCAGTCAAATCCAGCTTTTTCTTTCAAACCAACATTGTCTGAATAGGCTTCATACCATTCGTACACAGTCTGACTTTCCCACAGATCCCCAAATCGTCCAGACATTGAAAATGCACTCAACGGTTGACGGAACAACAGACTGTATACCATAGTTGTATCCTCTTCTGAATGCTTTATGGTATACGTAAATGTAGTTTGTGCTTTGGCCGATAACTGTGGAATCCAATACACAAAGTAGCGAATACCATCAATATCAACATGGGTCGAATCTCCTGTTGGATTACCAGTAAAATCATACAATTCATTCAATTCCTCTTCAGAGGAACCTACAAAACTGGTTTCTAAGTGATCTACATTTTGCTTGGCGTTGGTAATCGCCACAACCAGCCAATAATCGTAGCCGTTCGTGTTGGCATGATTTCCAAAATTGATGTTCATCACCGCAGGCTTGCGGGTCAAGTGTAGGTGCGGTATATCAACATTCACCCATGGGTCTTCAAATCCCAAGGTGTCAACTTCAAATCCTTGATCTAGCGTAGCCTTTGACGCAGGTTTTAGAGCCAACAAGTCGTAGAAACCTAGCTCTTTTTCTCGGAGGTCGAAGGTGAGTACCGCCTCACTTGAATTCAAGATTTTTTCAGCAAATGGGGTGATGGTATCGTTCGATGCATTTAACAATATGAAGTTAGTCTCGCTGTCAAAATCGAAGCCTTTCACTTGCACTGTAGTATTGCCGTAAACGCTTCCTGTATTAGGTGCTACGGAATGAATGCTAAATTCTGCAGAGTTGGCAACTATCGAATAGGGAACGGGATCCAATCGATCGTGGATGTCATATACCGGAGGTACATACTTGGGCACTACGTACAAGTAATCCTTAACAGCGGTATCAGTTACCGGAACCAAGATTTCTTGATCGGCAAGAAATGGATTGTTGTACTTGTTGTCGTATACCGTGGCCGAAGGAATAAAGCCTGCTCGGTGATACATTTCGGTAGATGCATTTTTGTCAGAAACATCTAAGTTGACGATCATTCCTTTGTCTTGTGGACGTTCAACATTGTAATACAAACTGCTCGCAAACTGGCCTTCTATCCAGAAAGTGTCTTTTATGCTGTCTAACTCTAATGGAACCGAAAAATCGAAGTAAAAACTGTCAGAAGAGAACAGTACATTGTTATCTTCCGTGGTTTCGTACACCTCATTATTCCGGTCTAGCAACATCCCGATAAAATAGTAACCCGGTTGTAAGTTTCGAGGCATGGTAGCCAATTTGGTTTCCATAAAGGTGTCTACATTTCCCGGTAGATTGGCCGTATATTCATGAGGAGTCGTCCCCACTGCATGCGGCAATGAACGCTTATCTTGGGAGAGCAAGATATAGTTGTTCCAGTTTCGATATATCGAGTCGCCTGCTGGTTTTGAGAAGGTGTAATTTACAAACACATACCGGTCATCGGGTCCTGTATAATTGGTGATTGAAATTGAGTCCAATGAGAGGTCGGTTATCTCATTGGAAAGGTTAATCGAATAACCCGAAGTGTACTTGTTGTTGTCTTCATTTCCACCTTCATAAATATCATTGTCTGTATCTATTTCAACGATATAAAACAATGTTCCAGCTCGGGTGTAAGGATATTTAACAGGAATATCTAAGGTTTCGGTTGAACCCGAACGAACACCGCTAAAGTGTTGATGTGTGGCTAAATGATAATCGTGCTTGTCCAGAATTTCATCATCCGACAAGTACACTTTCGCAAAGTATCCTCTGCCTAAAACATCTCCAGGGCCGTTATTATCAACTTCTATTGATAGCGTGTCATGCTGAAATGAATATACATTACAACACACTTGCGAAGTAATCTTCGAAGGCTCTAAGTCGGGTGGGATATAGGCCAGCACTGAACGGGTAATCGACCGAGTATTGTTCGCTCGCACATACTCAATAGGCTTATTCTCGTGGTTGGTCGTATAATGGAAAGTGATTTGACCGCTTTTGCTAAAAGGCAGTCTAATTTTAACGGTGTCGGTCACCGTTTGATCTTTGGCTATCCGGCCAAGGTGATTTGGGTAGAAGAATGCATATAAGTTTCCATCGGCATCTTCCAGTTCAATTTTTCCTTTCCAGCCTGTTTGGGATGTAGTTAAACTACGGTTTAGAATTTTAACTTCTAACGAAACTTCATCGCCGGCTCGAGGATCAGTCTCAAGCACCTTCAAACTCATAACATCAAGGTCAGGAACTCGGTTGTCATCACGCACCACTTGAACCACATCACTGCTCAAAATGTTGTTTTGCTCACCTCCAAATTCAAAAATTCGGTCGGTAAAATCCGTAGTAAGACGAACAATATAAAAGCCTTCTTTTAGGTCTAATGGAATGGTAATGTTCAAGGTGTCGTTACGTGTTAGTCCGGCACCTAACTCATCCGATATTCTATACTTTCTTAGCTCATAATTTATGTTGCTAATCAGATGAACGGTGTTGTACCAGTATCCTTCGCGAGCCGCTTCTTCTCCTTGATTTTTTGTAGAGATAATAAGCTGTAAATTTTGACCTGGAATTAAGGTGTCTGGAATCTCATTTACCTCCAGAACCAAATCAGGTTGTTTCGAAAGTTCGACATCTACTAAACTGGTAGTGAGGATGTTGTTGTCGTCGTTTGGAGCCTCGCAAATCTTTTGATCTTCGTCGGTAAATACTGTAACGTATTGATCTCCGTATACGCGGTAAGGCACATCAAAGGTTACCGATTCTGAGAAATCATCGCCTTTCAACAATGAATCATAAACATAGGTTCTGCCTAAAAATTGAGCTTCTTGAGCATTGAATGTTGGGTTAGGGTGGATGTAGAATCTGTTCTTAAAACTGAATCCACGCCAATCATCAAAACCGTCATTTTCGATGGTGTAATCGATGTCGATGGTTTTACCTGAAGCAGGCTCATTGGTTACACTGATTGACGTTGGTTTGAGGTCAGGGTTGGGCTGAAGTATCAGCTCAATGCTATCCATCAATACCACGTTGTTATCGTATCGAAGCTCGAAGGTAGATGCCGTGTAATTGGTTACGGCAAAAACATAATACTTGCCATATTCACAACGACTAAAGGCAACTTTTGCATTAACGGTATACGATGAATCAACATCGAGTTCATCATTAGCGGCACGGCTATAGAAAGCTTTTTGAATGTTGTTTTTATCGTTCGGATCAAATACTGGATTCTTCGAAATAATCAAGCGATCGTACCACATTCTTGGGTTGTCTTCCAGTGGAGTAGGTTTATAGAATCGGTCTGTTCTGTAGGTCTTTTGTTGGCCTACATTTTTTACCGTCCAATTCGCTAATACAGTATCTCCAGAAAAGGCAGAAGACTGTATGTTCAATCCAGTGATTGTAAGGTCTGGAAGCGGCGATTGAATAACATTGAGTGCTGCACTTATTTTTCCATTGTCAACAAACGTTGTGTCTTGTTCAAATATGTTGAGATTGCCATTTGTTTGCACGCGGTAGTACACATTTCCGGAAAATTTGATAGGTAAAACCTAGCGTGGTAGAAGAAGTGTATGATTCGCCTGCTTTCAATCCTGTGGGAGCAGAAACCTTTATGCGTAGCAAGGAATCTTTAATGCCTTGATTGTTCAGTTTGAGAATATTTTCATTGGTAGCGAAATACACATAGTCACTCCAGCTGCCTGTTGTACTTGCGTTTCCTGTGTTTTCGACTGTCCAGCTGAGGGTGAATTGCTTCCCGCTGAAGATTGAAGGAGGAACGGTAACACTTGTTACTTCTAAATTCGGCAATTGGGGCACAGGCAAAACTCTAGCTGAAGAAACTAGCGTATTGTTGGTGGTGTCTTCAAATGCAATCTTGGTTGAGTTGGTTTGAAGAATGAAGTAATAAGTTCCTCCAGCAATATAGGGAATAGATACAGAGGGACGTCTCGAATAGAGGTCCGAAGCATCTACCGTAAAGTTGTTGGTAATGGTTTCGAGTCGGATGTCGCCTTCGTCTAGAGTTTGATCTGAACTCAAATAAATGTCATCGTACCAGGTTAAAGAACTAAGGTCGAGGCCACCACTGTTTGAAACTTCGTATTCAATTTCCATGGTTTTACCGGGATAGAATTGTCCAACAAAGTTTTTAAAGCTGCTCGGCACAAGATCTACGCTTTCGGTTATCACATCTGCACCAATTATGGGCTCATCAGGATCACGTGCATCGCCATCTATATCAAAGAGTACTTCGGGTAAATGAATCCCTTTGCCTTTGAGAATTCCATTGCGTGTGTGCAAGTCAAAATCGGAGACGAAGAGCGGGTCAAAGGCCACACTGTTCGAATCAATATTGTATTTGCTCATATTTTCGGCAATAGAGCTTGTTGTTGTAGCAGGGAATGTGAAGTTGTTCAAGGTGTAATTACCTTCTGGGAAATGATAGTTGTTGTAGTCGCAATAAAAGCTAGAAGGGATTAGCGTATCGAATAAAAAGAAGCCAATTGCTTTGGTTCCCAAACTGCTCATAATGTTATTTATCACCCTAACAGAATCAAGACTACCGAGATAAACGGCCATGGATTGTGAAATGGTATCGTAGTTATGGATGTTGTTGTTGAGCACGTCAACTTTTCCAGTTGCAACATGAACTCCAACCGTTCTTTTGGTACTAATCATGTTATTGGCAACAAGTGCTGAAGTATCTCCTTTGGTTCTTGTATTGATCGAAATGGCTGTACTTCGTGTAGAACAAAAATTGCCGGTAATCGTGATCTTATCTGCTCCAGTAACGATACCGACTGAAGAGTTGTTGAACGTGTTATTTTGAACTTCAACCACTTTGGCTTGCAATATGGGCACATCATTACTGGTAGAGTTGACGTAAGAAATAGTATTGTTCGTTATTTCAAGCGTTTCAATATTAAACAAGGAGATATCGCGCGAAAACAGTCGAACATCTGTACACTGATTGTTTCTTAGATACAAGCTACCTAAATCGTAATCGGAAGCACTAAAGCTATAGTTCAAACTGATTGCGGGTTTGTCGTCAATGCCTGAGCCCTTAAAAAAATGACAACCGTTAAATTCAAGTTCGCCAACACCTTCGTCTAAACCAACGATATAACCTTCATCTTCTGGACATCTAAAACTGAGGTTTTGAAAGAGCAGATGCTTTGTTTTTCTGATGTCAACACTCGATCGGGCAGGAAAAATATCTACTGAATCGTGAAAGATTAAAACATCAGCGGTGTCGCCAGAAAATGATTCGAGAATTACTCTGTTAATTGAGCTTGTACCTTGAATGCTGTCAATTTGCAGGTGCTCATCGTATGTCCCTGCTTTGATTTGGATGCGGGTTTCTTGGGTGATGGTGGTCCCGTTAATTGAATTTAGGGCATCCTGAATTGTGGTGTAATCGCCTGACCCTAAGTGGTCAACGATGATAGTTTGTTGCGAAAATGCAGTAGCACAAGAAGTCAGAAAGAGTAAGGTTAGTACTGAACGAAAATTGAACATAATTGATAAGGTTAGGTTTACGGCTTAGTCGTTTAGGAATGAGCTCTTCCAAATTTAGAAAAAATTAGGGGTAAGAACAACATACACTATCACGCTATGTAGAATTTCACGAATTCCACTTAGGCAAAACGCTTCAAAACATTTACATCAGAAGAACAAGGTTTGAGACATATTGCAAAAGGAAATTACATAATACAATTTATCTTAATTAGGTATATTTGGGTAATGAGTTTTTACTTTTGTTCCGGTACAAAGAACCAAATCAAAGCTCTTACAGGTACAAAGTCAATTGTTATACGTGATGAAGATGCTGATGAGATATTGAAGATTCTTGACATCGATTTAGAGAATCAAGAGAAGATTAGTGAACACATCGAGGATGTGCTTAACATTCACAAAAGTGCCGACTACCTAAAAGAGGAATGGGATCATTACGATCACTTGAGCAAATCTGTTGTTTCCAATTCGTTTTATATTGGAAACATTTTTCTTCGACTATCTTTTAGCTCGATAAACAAAAATCTTGGACGTTCTAACTATCGAATTCGCTTAGTTGATAGACAAATTGTCAAATATTATTTGAATTATACAAAGTTTTACTATTCCTCATCACCAATATTAGAAGCAGCATATATGCACAAGTCTCAAATGACCGAAGATGAGAAGAAGAACTATGGAGACGCACAAAGAATCAAAGAGGCTCTGAGTAGGTTTAAGTCTGGTCAATACACCTTAAAAGAAGTACCTCAACTTTTAGACCTCTGCTATCATAGTTTTAATCAGACCAAAACATTTTGGAAATCACGGATGATATTAAAAACATATAGACGACAAGTTGTTCCAATACTGTTGAATATCCAACTCTATCCAAGGTTGTTTTACATTTTACGTCAACAAAAGTGGGGTAAAATAGTAGGTCATGTACTAAAAAAGGCGTTGTCAAGTTCATCAAGTAAGAAGTTTCAGAGACAAACATTTACACTTCCAGCATTAGAAATAGGCAGGGAAACTATTGATCCAGTAGGATTTCTAGCAGATCGTAAATATTCTAACAGCCAGGAAGTTAGGCTGCCACTTGAGCAAAAACGTCTAACAGATTTTTACTGGGCAATACTCTGTCGTGTAGCTGAAGTTTACCAAATAATGGTGCTTACAAACGGTAAGTTCGATATTGAGAAGTACTACCAATTATACCGTAGATTTGTCCAAGAGTGGTTGGATGGAACCGGAAAAGAAGAGAACCTACTCGATATCATGCTTTTATCTAAATTTGATAACACAATAATTGATAAAGTTAAAGTAAGCATGAAACGTAACAAAAATCTGAGTTCTAGAAAATTGAGGCTACTTGCAAAACATATTTACAATAAGTGGAATCGAGAACATCCTCAATGGCTGGGTAATACTGGTTTTACAAGAGCTATGGGGGCATATTATTTACAAGTTTGACATGTTTACTTTTAACTATATTTCACAAGAATCTGTTGAAGATATTGCAGATAAAATTAGCCATTTAGAGGATATGGCTGAAGATGAAGCGTTAATTATTCCATTTGTTCATCCTTCTTCAAAGGCAGGAAAACTACTTACAGACGACTCTCGAAATCAGCATTTATCTGCCTATGCCGGTTCAAAAGTTCATCTTTTGTACTTTTATTCAAATCAGATTGAAGAATATTCTCAGTTAATCATCAATATTAACAACCAGTTCAATATAAAATTACCTGATCCTTGTGTCTTAGTTTACATCGGACAAAAAGAAAATGGTTTTGTATTTACGAAGTTTCCGGATGATGATGAGCTTGAATTTAAGCGTTACTTGCAGAGCATCATTGACGCATGCTTATCACCAAATCCAGAAAGAAGTTTGAAGATTCAGTTATTCAAGGATCAAGTTGACCTCAAAAAGCTTGCAGAAATACTTAAAATGCTTATTCCTTAATTTGAGCATGACTGACCGTCAAAAACTACAATCACTTCGTCGCCCAACTGCAGACAATCCACTTCGCATTTTAATGAGTGCATGCTTGGCTGGAGTAGAATGTGGTTACGATGGAACAGCAAACGGAAGGTATCCCAGTGCATTGCAGTTATTAAAGTACGACAATGCAAAAGTCACGCGATTTTGTCCTGAAGAATTCTCGTTTGGTACCCCAAGAGAAATGTGTGATATCCACGGTGGAAATGGCGATGATGTACTTGATGGCAAAGCCAAAGTTTTAACAGAATCTGGTCTCGATTGGACAAAAGGTATGATTGCAGCCGCCCACAAAATGTTAGAAATAGCAAAAGATCAGAACATAGAGTTAGCTGTGATGATGGATATCAGTGCTGCATGCGGCAGCCAAGTTATCTACGATGGAAATCGATTTGCAGAGAACAAGGTTTATCAAATAGGTGTCGGTGTATGTGCCGCTCTATTGTTGAGAAACAACATTCAAGTTATCAGTCAACGCGATTTTGCTTCGCTTGAAATTCTTTATGCAAAGCTAGACGTTAATCACAAAGTAGATGAGACCAAAATTGACCATCACGAAACGGAATGGTATAAGGAGTATTTTGGGGTTAATGGCAGTGTGAGTTAGAGTTGGAGTGTGAGTGCGAGTCTAGAGGTTTGGTTGGAGTTTGAGTTTGAGTTAGAGTGTGGATCTTACGGCGTTCCGTCAGATTTACTTTCAGCCTTCCCCAACCACCACGTGACCCCATCCCTCACCCCACGATCCAGATAAGAGCTATGTCTTGCGAATGGGTAAACAATTAATTGAATGTTTTCCGTGCCATGATACTGCTCAGCAGATTCTACAAAATCAAGAACATTGTCATGAAT
This sequence comes from Bacteroidia bacterium, assembly GCA_965216465.1. Taxonomy (GTDB): domain Bacteria; phylum Bacteroidota; class Bacteroidia; order NS11-12g; family UBA9320; genus UBA9320. Next base: position 427,130 of record CBDCFW010000006.1, on the reverse strand, counting down.
TCCGTTGAAGCGTTCCATGCCACCACACGAAATAAAGTAAGAACTAACAGGTGATTCTTCTAAATATTGAAATATCGCTTTGTCTTTAACCCAAAATGAAGGACTCAATAAAATATGGTGACTAAACAAAGTGTCATTCAGCATCATATAAGTGCCGATTAGTCCTCCGAATGAATGTCCCAAGAAGCAGATATTATTTTCGTCAACGCTAAACTTCTCTTTTGTTAAAGGAAGAAACAACAACTTCATCAAATCGGTGAAAATAGGAGCTCCATCAAATAAAAAATCCCTTCTCCGTTGCACAGGAATATTGCCGTGATGTTCTATGCTTAACAAGATGCAAGTCGTTGAAAATGAACGATTAACATCTGATTTGTAGAGATTAACTACTGCTTTACCCAAATTTAAATTTCCATCGACATAACAAAGCAACGGATACGATTTACTTGCATCATAACCTGCCGGCAAATGCACTTTTATATGAAAGGTATCGTTAAGAGCATCGATGTAGAGTGCAGTATCCCAGGGGGTTAAGGATGGGGTTAATGATGGGGTTAATGATGGGGCAGTTTGAGTTTGAGTTTGGGTGTGGAGGAGGGAATGGGCATGAGTGAGGGTCGTGGCGTTTGAATGAATGCATAGGGTTAAGATTAATATGATTAGCCAGTTCTTCATGGTTTTAAAACGTAGTGTATTCGATTTTAGGTATACCATATCCACACAAAAAAGCTGAGGAGAAGAAAAGATTGTACCAGCCAATTGATTCCGTTTTTGGTTTTGAATGCCCTACTTAAAACGAGATCTACGAGTAAAGGAAGTAAGGCGAGCAACGCAACGAACCAAGGCTTCAGTCCCCACAAAATTGGGCCCTCACCGCGTTGCACAATTTGATAGTTAACAATGGCCAATTGAAGTGATGACAAAACAATAAACAAAGCGAACAACCGCAACGGCGTAACATATTTAAAGAATCGTAGTCGAAACAAATCAACCAAAGATAGTGAGCTTATTTCAATATTCCGATATAGGCTGCCCAAGGTCCTACAGCATCTTTGTACTGCTTGCCCATTACCCGATAAATTTGAACGATATGTGCAAAATCATGCACCAACCACGTTGAGAGCAATTGTCTTGCGGTCACTTCCCCAAATTCGGGGTGTATGCCAGTCAAATTCAGTTGTTCTTCAGTTAAATTGAGCTGCTTCAGTTCTTCCAAATTTTTTAGCCGAATTGCTCTGAACTCATCTAAAAGTTGAACAATCGTTTTGTCTAAGATGTGTTCTTGGTGTCCTAAGCGATCAAATGGAATAAATGTTTTGTCGGCTTGTTGATTGAGTATGATATTCAACCTAGGAATCCAGTCGGTCTGTTCACCGAAAATTAAATGACCCAAGACCTCAAAGGGGCTCCACGATTCGCCTCCTTCGTTGTTGTGCAGCCAATCTAGCTCGTTCTCTTTTAAACAAATTTCAAGTAAATCTGGAGTGCGTTCCAGAAATGAAATCGTTTGTTCAAGAGAGAAAGAAATCATATCACACTTTGCTAAAATCTAAGCTCAATGATGCAATGGATGGCTTCATTTGCACCAATTCAATATCTGCCATGCCTAATATTTTTCTGGATGCAATAAATGCAGGGACATCCATATACTTATCTGATAAATATACCACCTTCTTTATGCCAGATTGAATAATCGATTTTGCACATTCATTGCAAGGGAAGAGCGCTACATAAATGGTGCAGCCTTTTAAATTCTGGGTGGTGGCATTTAAAATTGCGTTTAACTCAGCATGACAAACATAGGCGTACTTCGTGTCTAAGAAATCTCCTTCCCTAGACCAAGGGAAATCTTCATCATCAATTCCACGAGGGGCCCCATTATAGCCGGTGGCAATAATCTTTTTATCTTGGTCTATGATGCATGCACCTACTTGCGTTGAAGGATCCTTGCTTCTTCTTCCCGAGAGAATAGAAACTCCCATGAAATATTCATCCCAAGAAATATAATCTTGGCGTTTGGTAACATTTTTAGACTTGTTGTTGATGTCTTGCAATACCGTGTCGATTTGTTCAAACAACTCTTCTAGTTCTCCGTTGTTGGTAAATTTATAGTCAGAAAGTTCAATACATCTTTTCAAGTTACCCTTGGTCGGGTCGGTATTTGCCCATTCACGTTCTTCATTTGCAACAAAGGTTTCGAAGCTCACGGAATCGGTTTCGCTAGCTCGAGCAACCGCTCTTGGATAGCGAATCTCAGCATCGGCATCAATAGCAAAAAGGTAGAAATTTCCTTTTGACTTTAAGGCTTGAACTTCACCCTCTGTTCTAACACTTTCTATAATCACATCGCCTCCTGCTTCTTTAGCTTCGCGATACAATTCTTCTACAATAAAGCTTGGCGAATTGTCTTCTCGTAAGGCATTTGCTACTTGAACAAAAGAGTCGCGGTTTACAGGCAGTCCTTGATCTTTCACCTTCTTGGTCAAATATGCCCTAACCGAAAAATGTTTGAATCCTTTCTTTTGAAGATATTCAACAATTGTTCCTTTTCCTGCCGCGAGTGTTCCCGTAATTCCTATAATCATAAATGTGCTTTCTTATTAGAAGTTTGAAACTGCAATTTGCATAAGTTTAGGTTCATTGTCAAGCAAAATGTATAACTGAGAATCAAATGTTAATAGTTCTTGTTTTAGTGGTCGTTCAATCACGTGCAACATCTCACCTGCACTATTGGTCTTACTTTCATGAAAACAGTTGCAACCTTATTCCTCGCTGTACTAATTTCCTTCTCATTTGACTCAATTGCCCAAGACCCTGAATTAACCCAATTTTATGCCTCACCCTTGTATCTTAATCCGGCTCTAGCGGGTACAGGATCATGTGATGGAGGTGGAAGGGTAGCCCTTAATTATCGAAATCAATGGCCGAGCTTACCCGGAACATTTGTGACCACTACAGCAAGCTACGATCAACATTTTGATGATATCGGTGGTGGAATAGGATTTCTACTGTTAGACGATAGAGCCGGTGAAGGCCTGTTGAGATCAACGGTTGCATCAGCGGTTTACTCATACCAACTTGATGTTACGCAACGATTTACCATTCGCTTTGGAATGCAAGGTTCGGTTGGCCAACGAAGCATCGATTGGTACAAGCTCCGCTTTGAAGATCAAATTGACCCAGTTCAAGGATTTGTGCTTCCAACTGGTGAAGTGCCCATTACCGACCCTGTTACTTACGCCAATTTTGCGACGGGAATGGTAGCCTATACCGAGAAGTTTTATGGTGGATTTGCCGTACACAATCTGATTGAACCCAATGAGTCGTTTTACGACAATCAAGCAGTAATTCCCAGAAGGTACACCGCACACGCAGGAATGGTTATTCCGTTGGATGGTCGTGTTAGACCTGAATCTACGTTGTCGCCAAACGTGTTATTCATGAGACAAAACAAGTTTTCACAATTAAACGTAGGTTTCTACTATAATAAAGGTCCTTTGGTTACCGGATTGTGGTTCAGACAAACACTTGGCGAATACCGCAACCCAGATGCCATGATGGCTCTTGTTGGCTTCACGAAAGATCGATTCAAGTTTGGATATAGCTACGATTTTACGGTTTCTGATGCTCGTACTGCGGCACCAGGCTCGCATGAAATATCGGCTTCTATAGAATGGTGTGCCCGTCAACCAAGCCGTAAGTTCCGAAACATTGGCTGTCCTAAGTTTTAGAATTCCAATTTTATCGCAATGGAATATCTTCGTGCTAAGGTGCCAGAAGATAAACCCTTAAATCAATTCAATTTTATAGACCTCTTTGCTGGGATAGGAGCATTTCATTATGCCCTTTCCGATTTAGGAGCGACTTGTGTATTCGCATCAGAAATTGACCAGCCGGCATCACTCACTTACACTCAAAACCATCATATTAAACCAGCAGGTGATATTACGCAAATTGCTGCTAATGATATTCCGAGTCATGATATTTTGTGTGCTGGATTTCCATGTCAGGCCTTTTCAGTGTCCGGTAAAAGATTGGGGTTTGAAGACACACGAGGTACATTATTCTTTGATATAGCACGAATTGCAAAACATCACCAACCTAGCATTTTGTTCCTAGAAAATGTAAAGAATTTAGTTGGTCATGATCAGGGAAAAACACTTGCAAGAATTATTGAAGTGCTTAAAGCATTGAATTATGAAGTACATTACAAGGTGCTTAATACAAGCCACTTTGGGCTTCCGCAGAACCGTGAAAGAGTTTACATCGTAGCAACACATCAAGATAAGTGTAGCGTCGATTTCAAGTTTCCCGAACCTATTAATTCGGAAATAGCTCTGCATCAAATCTTAGAAGATCAATCGGAAATGCCAAGCATTGTTCGAAGCGATATGGTTTTTACCAAACAACCCGAAAGTGTTCAAGAAGTCTCCAACGTCCCAAATCGCCCGGTGCAAATTGGTATCGTGAACAAGGGTGGTCAGGGTGAACGAATCTATCATCCTGTTGGGCATGCCATTACCTTATCGGCACATGGAGGTGGGGTAGGAAGCAAAACCGGTTTGTATTGGATAGATGGCAAGCTTAGGAAACTAAGTCCACGTGAGTGCGCTCGTTTACATGGATTCCCAGAGGATTTTAAGATTCATCCATCCAAAAATCAGGCATACAAACAATTTGGGAACAGTGCCTCTATTCCTGTACTCAAAGCAATAGCTTCACAATTTGCTTAGACTAAGCTAGCATCAAGTGTGATCTCCACAGCTGAAAGAGCCATTGATATTGGGCATCCTTCTTTAGCTGCTGTAGCTAAACGCTGAAATTCATCTTCAGAAATACCTTCAACGCTTCCTTTTAAAATCAAATCGATGCGAGCAATATGATAGTCGAATCCTTCTTTGCCCATAAATACTTTTGCTTCAGTTTCTAATGAATTGGCAGTATAACCAGCCCCATTTAATTGAAAGCTAAGTGCCATATTAAAGCAGCCTGCGTGTGCAGCCGCAATCATCTCTTCAGGGTTTGTGCCGTTGAGACCATCTTCATTTTGAAATCGAGATTTGTGAGAGTAAGGTAAATCAGTTAAAGCCTTGCTTGGAGTAGATACTACACCTGACCCTTCGAGGCCGGTTCCTTTCCACACAGCAGTTGCAGATCGTTTTAAGTTGGTTAGCATAATTTAATAACAGAATTGGTGTTTGGTTGTTTGATTTCGCAAGTTAGTGAAATGACATTCAACTTACATTGTTTAACTTTTTATCCAAAACATTAAACAAAATTTATTGTTGGTAAGAGTAAACAACAATCAAAATGAAAAAATTCAATCTAGCCTTGCTTTCAGCTTTTATGCTAATGGCTTTTACAATTACATCTTGTTCCGATGATGCGGAATCAACTCCAACTCCGGAACCTACCACCAACAATATTGTTGACGTGGCCAATGCAAACAACTTTACAATCTTAATTGATGCACTTGACCGTGCCGATTTAACCATGACCTTAGAAGGGGAAGGTCCTTTTACAGTTTTTGCACCTACAGACGATGCTTTCACAAGTTTACTTGCTGAACTAAATTTTAACAGTTTAGATGACGTACCTGTTCCTGTTCTCAAAGAAATTTTAATGAACCACGTTGTAAGTGGTAAAGTTATGAGTACTGATTTAAGTACGGGTTATGTAAACACGCTGGCATCAGGTCCTGAAGCGACTAACGTTTCTATGTTTATTGACTTGACAGATGGCATTATGATCAACAACAGAGCGAAGGTGACAGCTCCAGATGTTGCAGCAGACAACGGCGTTGTTCATGTAGTAGACAAAGTGATTACTATTCCATCTGTAGTTGATGTTGCGTTGAGTAATCCAAATTTCAGCACGCTTGTAGCTGCGTTAACCAACGAAAATTTAAGTGCCGACTTTGTGTCGATACTTTCAGGTGATGGTCCATTTACCATTTTTGCTCCTACGAATGATGCCTTTACTGCATTATTAAATAGCAATATGGATTGGAACACCCTCGATGATATTCCTACTGCTACTTTGGAAGCGGTTTTAAGCTATCATGTAATTGCAGGAAGTAATGTAACTTCTTCAGAAATTACAGATGGTGCTACACCAATGACTTACCAAGGTACTAGTATTACACTAAACACTACTGACGGGGTAACCGTAACGGATGGCCAGTCAAGAGTATCTGCAGTGGTTCAGGCAGATGTGCAAAGTTCTAACGGCGTAATTCACGCCATAGATCAGGTTCTTATACCGTAATTTAGGTGCGATGGGTCGGGTACAAGCTCGACCCATTTTTTGTTATGCGTTACTCATATCACAATAGAATAAAACAACGAATCAACAATGGAGAATTGTTGCATTTTGAGTTTGTAGACCGGTATAAAGACATTGCTCCGTGCTTGCTTTTGCACTTCACCACTGAACCAAAAATTAGGCCCATTCGCGAGCATCGATTTGAAGAATATGCTAGCTTACTAACAGGCTAGGTAAAACCTTGAGCGTTCTTTGGTTATATTCGTTCTGAACCAACCTAACCAAAAACCTCAACATGAGAACTTTTTTATCTGCATGTATTCTCGCTCTTTTAGTTAATGTTTCACAGGCCCAGCTCATTCATATTGTTATGGATGATGATTTTGAGAACAACCTCGATGTGTACTCAAAAGCCGAAGTTTTAGCACTGAAATATGACACTGCTGAAGCCTACTTTAAAGATTGTCAATTGCTATTTCAAGAATGCATCGATCTTGCTTTAGAAGATGATACAGCAATGTTTATGAAGGCCAAAGAGAAGTATGAATTGCAACGCATCTATTATCGCAACTATGAAGAGCAATTTAGAAACAGACTTTTTGCTTGGACAAGCAATATTCAAATCAATCAAAATCCGTTTTTAAACAGCAGCAATATCCGATCACATTATCGAGATTCAGTTTCCACTCAATTTTTAGATTCCATTATGACTTGGGATCATCACTTTGCTCCTTCTCGATCGGGTCAATACTATCCCTATATAGAAGATGTTGATGCAGATGGTGTTGCTGACTATTTTGACCTAGAAGCTGATTTTGCGAATAGTGTAATTCAAAACTTCGACAATTTTCAGGGCACCATGATCAATGCCTTGTCGTCTTTCATAGCAGATAGACTCAAACAAGAATCGTTGAATTTGGCATTGAACAGCATCTTTAAAACTATGACGCGAGAAGATTCGCTCATCGTTTCGAACCTATTCCCTAAAACGTTTTTATACATCAATACGCTGTTAAATGATGGAACATATTATGCTGCAGACTTGGTTCAACTTAGGCAAATCATCAATATGGATGTCACCAATCTCGATCAAGCTTTTGAGGAAAATAAAGAGCATATTTTTCCGGCGTTTCAAGAATATCCAGTAGCGAGCGAGATCTTTAGTTTGACCAATAAGTTATTGCAAATCAACGAGTCACATACGGCTCAAGAGATGCTTTTTAATATTTATCTTCCCGATTCGTTGGATGGCCATAACTTCAATTCGTGGTTGAGTTTTAGTAAGATGTTATCGCGGGTTGTTGAAAAACACGATGTCACTCACTTACTCGATTATGATGAGGTAAGTTTAGCCGGTTATATCGATGTTGAAGATTTGGTTAGTCCTGAAAAATTTGACCAACGTAAGGTGAGGTATTTCTACGGATTGTATTATGATGAATTAGGCAACTATCCAACATGGCAATCTCATCTGAGTCAATATTTTAGTAACGAAGGCATGGCTAGAGAAATGTATCAGCTCATTCAACCCTTTAAGAATACTGATCTGAACTTTTCGTATGGGAAATCCGATTCAAATTCTCTTGAAAAAACACTTGAAGCAGCCAATTCTTGTTTTAATTTCTTGCGAAGATTATGTGCTCATCCCGTAGTGCAAGAGTCGTATAATGTTCACCCGAAAATGTTTGAAGTAGCCAGTCACACCATCGAATTGACCAATGCATTTAGAAGCAAGCGGTACCCAGAGGCCATCAATATTATGGCATTGTATTTTGTAGAATATCTTGGTGGTCATTTAAAGAACCTACACTCGGTTACATTCTTGCTTGAGTTTTATAAGATTGATAATGCAACAGATATGCGCAATTTGATTGAATCGTATGCCTTGCCCATTGGAAGTTCTTCAATAAAAAGAAACAGTAAATTCAACGTAGCTCTTAACGCATATGGTGGTTTAACAGGCGGCTACGAACTTGCTTATGGCGAACAGGCCAGTCAGTTTAAACCAAATGTTGGTTTGACAGCTCCCATTGGTATTTCAACCACTTTCGGTAACGGACATGTAACCGTTTTTGCCAGCATTTTAGACCTGGGATCTATTGTAAATCAACGACTTAATAACGATACGGTTTCTTATTCAGGATTAAAGTTTGAGCAGTTTTTTACTCCGGGAGCAGGATTGTTTTATAACTTCAAATCGAGCCCAATTACCATTGGTGGGGTGTACAATTACATTCCAAATTTGCGAACGATTACTTACGAGTCGGGTAATGCCATTATCACCGAAACGCATACCAGCGTGAGTAGAATTAATTTTTCGGTGTTGATTGATATACCATTATTCAATATTTACAATCGGAAGTAGGCACCATTTCTTATATTTGACCGCAATGAAAAATTTGCTTCTCGCAGGCGTAATCATTGTAGCACTCTCTCAGTGCAATAACAAGATGTATTCACTTGAGGATAAACCGAAGTCGTACATCGAAATTGGTTCTTACGGTGGATTTTCAGGACAAGAGCAGGTATACTACTTCTTTCCCAATGGCCAGCGCTTTTTCACAACAGGTTTTATGGGTGACTCAACATCAAAAGTTACCGCACTTGAATCGGCATTTGATGACCAGTTTGAAATTATGATTGCCGAATTGTATGCCATGGAGTTTTTTGATTATGAATCGACGCCACCAGGCAACATGACCTACTACATCAAATTTCAAGAGAAGAAAAAAGTAACGAAAGTAGTATGGAACAATATGGACACAGCTCCGCAAAACCTTGTATCCTTTTATCGTAAATACACCCAAAACTTTGGAAATCTAGAAGAATGAAAATTGGAATAATTCGAGAGTGGAAAAAACCTGAAGACAAACGAGTTGCTCTCACTCCTGAGCTATGTAAAACCTTTATGGAAAGGCATCCAGATGTCGAATTGGTTGTTGAATCATCGCCCGTTCGAACATTTAAAGATGTTGATTATGAACGTCTTGGGGTAAAGGTTGTTCAAGATATATCGGATTGCGACGTATTACTTGGAGTTAAAGAGGTGCCTAAAGAAAAGCTTATACCAGGCAAGACTTATTTGTTCTTTTCGCATACGATCAAAGCACAAGATTATAACCGTGACCTGTTGCTCGAAATGCTCAACAAAAAGGTGCGGATGATTGATTATGAAACTTTGGTTTGGCCTGAGAAAGACGTTCGAATTCTGGGATTCGGAAAGTGGGCTGGTATTGTTGGAGCCTATAATGCATTCTTGACATGGGGTAAGAAAAATGGATTATACGATTTGCCTCCAGCCTATGAAATTGATGATTATGAAAAATCGATGGAGCTATTGAAAGGTTTGGATATTGGCAATCCACGCATCGTATTTACAGGCAACGGTAGAGTTGCAAAAGGCATAAGAGAAGTGCTAGAACATATGCGTGTAGAAGAACTTACTCCAACTAATTTTATTATGCAGCAAGATGTGGCTCCTGTGTTTACGCAACTAACCAATTGGGACCTATACCACAGAAGAGATGGTGGCGAGTGGACTTCCGAGCATTTTTATAATAACCACAGTGCTTATTGCTGTGAATTTGACCAGTTTGGAGATGCTGCCGACATCTTGATAAATGGAATGTATTGGGAAGATGATATGCCCGTACTCTTTACAAAAGAAGACACCAAACGTGATAACTTCAGAATCAAAGTAATTGCCGATATAACATGCGATGTTGAAGGAAGCGTTCCAATCACCATGGAAGCAACCGATATCTACAATCCCACTTTTGGCTGGAGCAAGACAGAACAGAAACAAGTTGAAGCATATGGCGACAACACTATCGACGTAATGGCCGTAACCAACTTACCTACTGAAATGCCAAAGAATGCGAGCCATGAGTTTGGGTCGTTGTTGCTTGATCACATTGTTCCGTTACTGATAAATGGTGACCAAGACGACATCTTGCACAGTGCCTCAATTACAACTTCTGAAGGCAAGCTGAATAAACCTTATTCGTACTTGCAAGATTTTGTGGATGGCAAATAATTGAGATCTGTCATCTTTTGTTCATCTTTGTTTTTACTGCAAACAAGCTGTAACATTTCTTATACCATTGCGTTTAAGAGTTTTACAAATTAACGTGCGAACTCAGTAACGAATGAGAATCAAAACTTCAATTTTAATGTTCCTTTTTTGCCTTTCGGCATGGGCACAAAATCAATACACTTTATCCGGTTATGTGAAGGAGGCGGGAAGCCAAGAATTGCTAATCGGGGTAGTTGTTTTTGTTGAAGGAACTTCAATAGGTACAGTAAGCAATAATTATGGATACTACGCTTTGCAGCTTGCTGAAGGCGAATACAATATAGAGTACAACTTTGTGGGCTATCAAACAGTCACTAAAAAAGTAACGATTAGCGGAGATACTAAGTTGAATGTGCTTTTGTCGTCTTCTGACAATGCTATTGGTGAAGTGGTGGTCAAAGGAAGTCGCATAAAGCACAATTCTGATGAAGTGCAGATGAGTACTGTAGAGGTTCCAATTAAGACCATCAAAGAAATTCCAGCTTTACTAGGGGAAAAGGACGTACTAAAAGTATTGCAATTGATGCCTGGTGTGCAGAGTGGAAGTGAAGGCCAATCGGGGTTATATGTAAGAGGTGGAGGTCCTGATCAGAATTTGATTATTTTGGATGGAGCAACGGTTTATAACGCTCAGCATTTATTTGGATTCTTTTCACTTTTTAATGGAGATGCTTTGCGCAGTGTAGAGTTGATAAAAGGGGGTTTCCCTGCTCGATATGGTGGTCGTCTTTCTTCGGTGATTGATATGAACATGAAAGATGGAAACAAAGAGAAGTATACCGGAGAATTGGGTGTAGGAATAATCTCATCTCGTGGTTTGATTGAAGGTCCAATTGCTAAAGGGAAGGGGTCTTTTATCGTTTCAGGAAGAAGAACTTATATCGACGCACTTGCCCAGCCATTAATTCTAGCCTTTAATAATGGAAACTCGTTCGGTTATTACTTCTACGATTTAAATGCCAAGGCCAATTACGAGATTGATGATAAGAACAAAATATTTGTAAGTGGGTACTTTGGCCGCGATAAGTTCTACCTAAATGAGGAATATAAATACGAAGAAGAAGAGTATAAATTTTCAAATAAGTTTGGTTGGGGAAATGCCACAGGAACGGTGAGATGGAATCACCTATATGGACCTAAATTGTTTTCGAATACGGCACTGATTTACAGTCAATATGGATTAGAAATAAACGCTGTAGAAGAAGAAAATGGTCAGCCCCAGTTTAGTTTGCGGTATGGGTCAGGAATAAAAGATTGGTCCTTGAAGCAGGACTTTGATTGGTTTTTTAGCAATAAACATTCTGTGAAATTTGGAGGGTTGCTTACTTATCATCGATTCACTCCTGATGCATTGGTTTTACAGGATGCCTTTATCGACTCGGATATAAACAGAGAGACTTTGTATAAGTCGGTTGAAGGCGGATTGTATATTGAAGATGAATGGAAGATTGGCAAACGATTTAAGTCTTTGTTAGGTGTTCGTCTGAGCACATTTACAGCCGACAGTTTAACCTATATTAAACCCGAGCCTCGTATAGCTTTAGCTTATAACATAAGAAGTGATTTGGCCATTAAGGCATCTTACGCCAACATGAATCAATATGTGCATTTATTGAGCAACAGTGGGGTAGGCTTACCAACAGATTTATGGGTGCCCGCTACAAGTACTGTTAAGCCACAGGCCTCTCAACAAATTGCAGGGGGAGTTGCTAAAGACTTTACCAAGCACAATCTAGCTCTTACTGTAGAAGGTTATTATAAGAAAATGGATAACATCATCCAGTACAAAGAAGGTGCTTCATTTATAGGTATACAAAGCTCGTCTGAAGGTGCAGAGACCATTTCTTGGGAAGACAACATTACTACTGGAAAAGGTACAAGTTATGGAGCCGAAGTATTGCTTCAAAAGAAAGAAGGTCAACTTACAGGCTGGGTTGGATATACGCTCAGTTGGACAGAGCTGCAATTTGATGAACTTAATAATGGAAAGCCGTTTTATGCTCGATACGATCGACGCCACGACGCTAGCGTAGTTTTACAATATAAGATAAATGACCATATAAAAGCTTCGGCAACATGGGTGTACGGTACAGGAAATGCGATTACACTTCCGCTCAGCAGCTATCAAACAAATCACAACAACACCATTCCTTCAATGGGTATTTGGGCACCTGCGGGGTCCGAATATACAGACCGAAATGATTTTAGAATGAGGGCCTATCACAGAGCTGATATAGGCGTTCAGTTTAGCAAAGAAAAAGAAAGGGGAATTCGAACGTGGGAGGTTAGTGCGTACAATTTGTACAATAGAAAGAATCCGTTTTACTATTTTATCGGCAATGAGGATCGATGGGATTCAGAGTCTCCACAGGTACTAAAGCAAATAAGCTTGTTCCCAGTTTTACCTTCAGTTTCATATAACTTTAAATTTAACTAAGATGAAAAAACTCATTTGGATAATGCTTCTTTTTTCGGTGGGATGTGAAACCGTAATAACTGATGTAGAAGTGCCTAAAATTGATAAGAAACTTGTGTTTTATGGTGGATATAGCAATTTAGATATGGGAAACACAGTTAGTTTAACCTACAGTAAGCCTGTATTTGAATCTACCCCGAGTTCAGAGTATGAACCCGAACGCAATGCGACGATTTATGTGCTTGGAAGCCAAGACACATTACACCACATTTATAATTTCATTGATGATGAAGGCTATCAACACACCAGTTATGATTTTGTTCCTGGAGAGGCTTACCGACTTGAAGTGTCAACACAAACAGGCGAAAAAATTAGTGCTATGGAATACATGCCAGATAGCGTTTCGAACTTTACTTATCAGGTTGAACACTTAACCGGTGAGTTTGTAGATGGCATGAATGTAAAAATGGAGTTTGACGATGATCCTAATCAAGACAACTTCTATCGCTTTGAAGTATTTTTTATTAGCAGTCAACAAGAAATGATCAAGTCGTTCGTAGAAGGTGAATACTTTGACGACTCGAATGCTAAGGATGGAAAGTTGAAGCACAGTGTAGATGCATTTTTGTGGGATAAAAACTCAAATCAAGACGTTTTTATAATCATCAGTCAAATTAATAAATCGCATTACGATTATGGCAAACGTTTAATTGATTACGTACCAAATAATCCATTTTCTGAGCCATCTCCACTTCCGAATAACATTGAAAACGGCCTTGGACTTTTCTCGCTAAGCAATGCGAAAATGATTAAGCTTTAAACCGGAGTTTGATCAAAACCGACATTCTCGTTAGTATATTATGACAATTTGAGGAGGGTTTTCTAAGATAAGTCTTTCTATATTTGGTGAAACTTAAATGAAAACAACTCTTTACACCTTACTGATTTTAATGTTTGCTGGTGCAAGCATAGATTCTAAAGCACAGCTTCTTGAAAATTCATCCAACTCTATAGGAATTAACGCAACAGGCTTTGTAGGCAACTACCTCAGTTTTGGAGGATCTGTAGTTTCTACTAATCCTTATTGGATTACCTACAACAGAAGAATTGGTCCCGGAAGTATTCGTTTTGGGATGAATATTCAAATTACTCGAGAAGATGATAACCGATTTCAAGGCAGTCCGATAGATCGAGAGTCTTCAAATGTTGATTTGAGATTAGGATATGCCTGGAGTAAAAAAATCAGCAAGCGTTTTGATTTTATTTATGGTGCTGACCTTATTTACGGTGATGAATTAATGCATCAAAGAAATGTTCAGCAAATTTGGGATGGAACTAAAATGAACAAGTTTCATAATGTTTCGGTGAACAACATGCAGACATATGGTGCAGGAGTTATTGGTGGAATTCAATTCCAAATCAATGATAAAATTGCTTTATATACTGAAGGAAGCTTATACGCTCGCTATCAAGAAATGCAACAAGGAGTGAAGTGGGAAGGTGTTTCCGATGAACTTAGGTTACGATTTCCAAATGCATTTGACAATAGAGTCTTTGACAGTTTTAACAAAGACTTGATGGTTACTTTACCCGTTGATATATACTTAACATTTAACTTTTAAACACATGAAAACAAAACTTATTCTTTTTGGATTACTCGCCACATTGATTTTCGCATGCAGCAAGGAAAATCTTAAAAACGGAACAGGAACAGCCATAAATTTAGGCAATTATGAATATGAATTTGATGATGACGTTCCCCACTTTGTATATCAAATGCAGGGGCATCTTTTAGATGTAACGAATGCTAAGGCAGAGTTGGGTAGAGTCTTGTTTTATGACCGAAACTTATCGATAAATAACAATACTTCTTGTGGTTCTTGCCACATGCAGTCTAAAGGGTTTGCAGATGGAGTGGCCTTAAGCGAAGGTTTTTTAGGGGAGCTTACAGACCGACATAGTATGGCGTTAGCCAATGAAATGGGTCAGCATCCGTACTTCTGGGACGGGAGAGCTCATGTGTTAAGTGAACAAGTTATGATGCCGATTGCTAACCATATTGAAATGGGAATTGATGATGAGGAGTTTTTACTTGGAAAGATTATGGGGCAACCTTACTACAAACAGTTATTCATCAATGCTTTTGGTTCTGACGAAGTAACAGTAGAAAACACAGGTGAAGCTTTAGCAAGCTTTGTTGGATCGCTTGTTTCTTATAAGACTAAGTTTGATGATTACAATAACGGCAACGCTAAGTTGACTGCATTAGAAACAGAAGGTTTGGAACTATTCCATCAAAAGTACCAATGTGCTTCTTGCCATGGCGGTATGAACTTTAACCAAAGCTGGGGTTTTGGTGGAGATGCTGCTAACATTGGCCTTGAAGCAGATGATTCAAAAACCGGTCTTGAAGGAGGATTCTCAAAAGTGCCAACCTTGAGAAACATAGCAGTTACCGGACCGTATATGCACGATGGTAGATTTGAAACACTTGATGATGTTTTAGATCATTACTCACATGGAATTCAAGAAACACCAAACTTGGATTGGAGACTGAGAGGAATGGCTGATGAAAACCTTGACCTCAATATCACCGCACATGAGAAAAAAGCGCTAATCGCATTTCTAAATACGTTAACGGATAATGAGTTGCTAACGCATCCTAAGTATTCAGATCCGTTTAATTAAGACCGAAGCGTCTTAACTTACAGCTTCTTCTTGTAGTAAGGCGGTAAAGAATGCTCTGCCGTCGGTATTGAATAGATCTTCGCTTGCAGCACGCTCTGGGTGAGGCATCATTCCATAAACATTGAAACCTTCGTTGCAAATACCGGCGATATTATCTGTCGCTCCATTTGGATTGAACTCACTTGAAACATTACCATTTTCGTCTGCGTATCTGAAAAGGATTTGATTGTTCGCCTTTAGTCTTGCGATAGTTTCATCGTCAGCATAGTATCTTCCTTCTGCGTGAGCAATAGGAATTTTGTACGCGGCTTTATCAGTAAGCTCAGACGTAATTGCTGTATTGGTGTTCTCCACTTTTAGGTGAACATTTTTGCAAATGAATGCGTGATTTTCATTGTGTAACAAAGCACCTGGTAACAATCCGCTTTCACAAAGAATTTGGAAACCATTACAAATCCCCATTACAAATCCACCGTTATTAGCGTGCTCTACAACAGAGTCAATAATTGGAGAAAGCTTTGCAATTGCTCCGCTTCTTAGGTAATCACCATAAGAGAATCCACCTGGAAGGAAAATATGCGTACAGCCTTTAAGGTCTGTGTCTTTGTGCCAAAGTTCTTCAACCTTGTTACCGCTTACATTTTCTAAAACATTGATTAAGTCGTGATCGCAGTTGCTTCCTGGAAAAATTACAACACCAAATTTCATGGGGCAAATTTAGGCTAATGCTTCTATATTTCTAATTGTATGTTTGCAATCTTTCATGCGTAAAAGGATAATTCATCTGAAACACAAATATTTACCCTTCTTGCAACCTAAAAGAATTGCTCGAAGAAGAAGGGTGAGGTCGAAATTTCGATTTGAAAATCGACAATCTGGATCGAATCAGATGCTAATCTTAGTATGCGGTTACAAACAAATCTTATGGCCTGCTTTCTTTGAACGTATTGAATCGTTCATCCTTAACTCGATTGACATTTGTATTGTTTGTCCTGGTTTTGATGAGCATGCTGAATTAGAAGAGATTGCAAGGAATAAGGACTATAGTATTCTCCTCTGCAATCAAAATAAACTGTCTATTGCCCAAAACATCGCTATTCAAGCTCACGCAAATGCGGAGTTGATTTTTAAGTTGGATGAAGATATTATAATCACGGAGCATTTTGTAGAAGGGATGCTCAACATGAAAAATAGCTTTGAAAAGAACTCAATTTATGAAGCAGGATTTTACGCTCCACTAATCAACATTAACGGCTACAGTTATCACCGTGTTCTTCATCTTCTTAGTCAAACCGATGAGTATGAAGCAAAATTTGGGAAGGCTGTTTCGCGGTGTGTTGACCTACCTGCATGGGAAGATGGCGAAGCAGCGGAATTTCTTTGGAATATTATTACCCCAATTGATGAAACTGCTCAAAAACTTTATAAAAATGGAGAGACTTATACCATTTGCCCTCACCGATTTAGCATTGGTGCGATGATGTTTACTAGAAGGTTTTGGGAAGATATAGACTACTTCAGAGACGCTCCTTCTGGCTATTTGGGTCTAGAAGAAATTCAGGTGGCTGAATACTGTGCCAGAGAGTGCAAACAAATTGTAGTTTCAGAAGAAGTTTTAGTAGGCCACTTTTCTTTTGGTCCGCAGTACGAACACATGCTTAAAGTTTTAAAGAATCAACCAAAATTGTTGAAAATCAACGATTTGAATAAATAACCAGCAGGTTATTATCTAGAGCATTAAATAGGTTTGGAAGGCTGCAAAGTCTAAAAATTAAGTTTGGATAGCGGCTTACATAGTCGTTTTCAATGAGCTGTTTCCAGAGTCCTAGTTCGACATTTTGAATGTCTTCAACAACGTAAATTCCTCCAGGAGAAAGCTTCTGAATACTGGCTTCAAAGAATGTTTTATTTGCATCAAACTGATGAAGCCCATCATCGATAATCACTTCAAAGCTTTTTGGAACACTTGGTTGGCTCCACATGGCAGCAATTGACTCGATATTTGTTTGATCGCACACAAAAGTCTCAATTCGGTCTTCTGAAAAGACGGTATCAGGGTCAATATCGGCACCAAATATTTTTGCCGAAGGCAGATAAGACTTCCATGCCTTTAGCGAGGCTCCTGGCTTACCCTTTGCCCCCATGTTGTTGCCATATTTTGAATTGGTACTTCCAATTCCTAGCTCAAAAAGGTTTTCAATTTTGAGGTTTTGAAAAGCATGATGATAAAACCGTGAGTAGTTATGCCAGCCTATTCCTTTGTCTGACCCATTTTTATTCATTAGGGTACAGAGGGGAGTGATCTTAGCAATATTAATTTCAGGATGAAGTTGTTTGAAACCTGCAAGTGCATCTCGGTCTGCATGATAAAAATGCGACCATGTTAAGGTTTTTATGCGTGAGCTAAAGACTTTGTAGAGATATTGTTTCAGCCGTTTTCGCATTACTTCTTGCGTACAACCATCAAACCGTCACGGATTGGCATTAATATATTCTCCACCCGAGCATCATTTTGAATCATTTTATTGAATTGGTCTAGCTCTTTAGTTTCTAGGTCTTTTTCCAATTGCTTAGGGTCGATCACCTTTCCGCTCCACAATACGTTATCGGCAATAATCACTCCTCCAGAGTCCATTCTATCTATAATGAGGTTATAATAATTGCTGTAGTTCTCTTTGTCGGCATCTATAAATACTAAATCAATAGGGTCTGAAATAGTCGGTACGATTTCAAGAGCGTTACCGATGTGCAGTTCAATTTGATCTTTGTATGCTGATTGATCGAAGAATCGTCTAATTCGGGTTTCTAATTCTTCATTAATATCTATGGTGTGCAGT
This sequence comes from Bacteroidia bacterium, assembly GCA_965216465.1. Lineage (GTDB taxonomy): Bacteria > Bacteroidota > Bacteroidia > NS11-12g > UBA9320 > UBA9320. Next base: position 408,850 of record CBDCFW010000006.1, on the reverse strand, counting down.
TTACCTTCAGGTTTTAATCCCTCTACAAGGCACAAAGCTGAATATCCGGTGTAGGTACCAATTTCAAGAATGTTTCGTGGCTGAATAAATTTGGAGAACATGCTAAGAACACGTCCTTGCAAATGGCCACTTAGCATACGTGGTATTAGCACATTTGCATAGGTGTCGCGGTTCAAATTGGCCAGCAGAGCAGACTCTGGTGATGTATGATTTTCGGCATAGGCCGAAAGCTCTTTGTCTAAAAATTCCATATTAAAATTTAAAACTAGCTTCAAGCATTTTATGATCTGACTTGATCTCTTTAGAAGCTTTGTAAGAAGTGCAAGTTAACTCTTTATCGTAAAGTATGTAGTCAATACGAAGAAGTTGAATGGGTTTGAGGTAGGTAGCTCCCCATCCATTTCCACGCTCAATAAAGGCATCTTTACGGCCTTCTTTCAGCGATTGGTAGGTGTAACTTTGCGGAGTATCATTAAAATCTCCCGCAATAATTACGGGGTAGGGACTGTTATCAACCACTTCAACTACATTCTTGGTTTGACTTGACCTTAGATGTGTTGCCTTTCGGATTTTTGAAACAACATCCCACGCATATTTTCGATATTCTTCGTCAGTTTCAACGTTCATCATGGTGTGGTAGTCTTTCGAAGAAAGGTAGTTGGATTGCAGATGGGTTCCTACAAATCGAACTATTTCACCATTGATGTCTATATCAAAAAAGGCAGATAAGTTATTTGAGAGGTGATTGTATTTGATTTTTTCCCAGTTTACAATCTTGTACTTAGATGCAACCAAGATGCCATAATCATGTGGATTGTGTTTGGCATTAAGCCTTACAAATTGTTGATGCGGATATAGTTTCTTGTCAACTTTACCTTTCTTATTCAACCATTCGATGAGAATAACCACATCGTAGTTCTCCTCTGCAATTTTCGCGTTGATTTGATCTGTCGTATTACCGTTGTTGTAGACCTGTTGAACATTGCTATTGAAGCACATTACTTTAATGTCTTGATCGGTTTTTACTACATCGTTAATTTGTACATTTCGAGCAACAAACTGATAGCCTAATATCAAGACAATGAAATTGTAAATCCATCGCTTACGTTTTGAAACGATCCAAAGAATGAGTAAGAATAGGTTAAGGGCAAACCAGAACTTATAAGTCAAACCAAAGAATGAGATTGGCCAGAAGTCAACGGGGTCAATTAAAGGTGAGATATAGCATAGCAATAAGCCAAATATGGCTAGAGCATTAATTATATCAGTTATTTTTTTGAAGAAGGACTTCACCTATTCACTTGCTTTAAAAAGGATCTCTTTTTCTTTTTCGGTTAGGCTATTGTAGCCGCTGTGAGAGATCTTGTCCAAAATAGCATCAATCTCATCCTGATTTGGCTTCTTGTCGCTGCTTCTTTTGGGTTTGCTAAATGAACGCTCATCTACCTTCATTTTGTGTTTAGGTTTTAAACTAAAGTTGAATTTAGGGAGGGTTATTCTGCCCTGCAAATTTAAGATGAAGAACAATCCAAACAATGCCCCTCCTAAGTGGGCAAGCAATCCGCCCGTGTTTGGATTCATGGGGAAGGTATATAAATCTCTAAATACAAAGAATAGGGCAACCCATCGCATTTGAATGCTGAAGAGACCAAAGGGCCTAATGTTGTAAAACGGAAGGTGAACTCCTAGTGCTACTATTATGGCGGTTACTCCACCAGAAGCTCCTAATAATTCTTTAAACGAAACCACTTCCTCGAATGCTGGGAATATATTAAAGGCTGCAACGTACAAAAGTCCCCCAACAATACCTCCAAACATAAAAATCTTCCAGACTTGGCTTGAAGTAAGAAAGTCTTCCAATATCCTGCCTAAAAAATAAAGCAAGAGCATATTCCAAAATATGTGGCCAAAACCTTGGTGAAAGAATATGTTAGTTACTATGGTCCAAGGGCGCGTTACGAGGGTAGATAGGTTACTAGGTAAATAGAAGTATTGCAGTAATGAATTGGGATCAAATTCACCTAAAGCAGCAACGAATCTTACCAAAATAATAAAGATAAATACGGCAAGATTGATAATTAAGATTTGCCGAATTGCTGAGTTGCTAGGTGCAAACTCTCTCTTTATGTTATCCCAAACCCCCATGATTTAATAAAACGTATTTCGGTTGTTTTTATTCCAATATCGAACCAAAAGAAAGCCAAATAAAGCTCCTCCAAGATGGGCAAAGTGGGCAATCCCTGGTTGAATTCCTCCTATTCCAGAGAAAAGTTCAAATGCAGCATATCCAAGAACAAAGTACTTAGCTTTTATTGGAATTGGGATGAACATGAGGTACAATTCTGTATTGGGCCAATACATAGCAAAGGCCACCAATATTCCGAATAGAGCTCCAGAAGCCCCTACCGTAGGGATGTGAGCTAATTGTAGGCCTTGAGAAATCTCATAGGTTTGAACAGCGGTATGTAATAATGCCGCTCCAACACCGGTAATGAGGTAAAAATTGATGTATCGTTTTGCTCCCCAAATCTGTTCCAGTCTCGACCCAAACATCCACACTCCAAACATATTAAAGAAGATGTGCATAAAGCTTCCATGCATAAACATGTGCGTTATTATTTGCCAAGGTTGAAAAAAAGGACTGCTATAATGAAACAGTGCAAAATTTCGCAGGAAGAAGTCTTTAAAACCTAAAAAGTGAGTACCGATGAAGAATAGAACATTTATAATTATAAGGTTCTTTGTTACCTCAGGAATTCCAAATTGATTGCTTCTGAATTGCATTTACTCTCTTACTGAAAAAAACGTTCCAAATTGCTTTTTGTTAGTTTAACAATTATTTGCTTACCAGACGCCGTATGGCTGTGTTGCTTGCAGTGCAACAAATCAGAAACCAGTTTTTGCATTTCAACTTGAGATAAAACCTTGCCTGCCTTAATGGCAGAATTCTTTGCCGTGGCTTGTTTTAAGGCATCTTTTTTCGAAATGCTGAGTTCTTGAAAATTGGTTTTAAAGTCGTCTAGTATTTGTGAAAGTACTTGAGCTCCGTCATCTTTCGATAATTCACTCGGAAGTCCGTTAATGATAATTGTATTCTTCCCAAATTCGCTGGTATCAAATCCTAGAGCGTTGATGTCTTCTTGCATTTCATGGTACAAGCTGTAATCCGCAGTAGAAAGCTCAATTGTTCTAGGAAACAATAATTGCTGAGAAGCAATTACATTGTTGGTTTTATAGCGCTCATAGAGTACTTGAGCATGAGCCCTATGTTGATTGATCAAACACAATTCTCCTTCTAATTTCGTTACGATGTAGGCATTTTCAACTTGAAATAGATTATCGACTTCAATTCCCGGTGATGGGCTTTCAATAAGTTCAGGAGTTTGTCGTATAGGTTGCTCTACTGGCGTGTTCAACAGTTCATCCAGTTTTTCCCAATTGGTTGGGGTGCGTGGTTTGCTTTTTTCAAATGGATTGAATCGAGCATCAGGCTGGGTAGTCTTCAATTGACTGGGTACAAAGTTTGAGCTCTGTGTGCTTGAAAGTGTATTGGATAACTGGGTATCAGTAGGCATAACGTAGTACGCCCCTAGGCTTTTTTTAATTACCGATTGAAGCAAGGTGTAAACATGGCGGCCGTCTTCAAATTTAACCTCGTGCTTTGTTGGATGTATGTTTACATCAATTTTAGCAGGCTCTACTTCCAAAAACAGGATGTAAAAGGGATGTTGTTTATCTTCTATTAAGCTCCCGTAAGCTGAAGAGATAGCATGATTGAGGTATGCATCTTTAATAAATCTTCCATTGGCAAATAAGTATTGCGAACCTCTTGTTCTTTTGGCCATTTTAGGAGAACCTATGAATCCTGTAATACCTACAATTTCGGTTTGTTCCGAAGCATCAATTAAATCTTCTTGTTTAACATTAAAGAGGGCAGAAATGCGTTGTTTGAGATTTCCTGCGACCAGTTTTACAACTGATTTTTCTTGATTGAAGTATTCAAAGGCGATTCCAGGATAAGCTAGGGCAATTCTTTGAAACTCTTCGAAGATGTGCTTGGTCTCTACTGAAATACTTTTTAAGAAGTTTTTACGAGCCGGAATGTTGTAAAACAGATTTTTGATGGTGATAGAAGTACCTTGGTTTGCAGCAACACTTTCTTGGTTTACAACCGTTCCGGTGTGAATTTCAATTTTACTACCAACACGTTCGTCAGCAGATTTAGTCTTCATTTCAACATCAGACACTGATGCGATACTGGCCAACGCTTCTCCTCGAAAACCTAATGTATGGAGATTGTAGAGGTCATCAGCTTTTTTAATTTTTGATGTTGCGTGGCGCTCCCAGCACATGCGAGCATCAAAGGCATTCATTCCGCAGCCATTATCGTCAACTTGAATATGCGTACTACCCCCATTTTTAATGATAAGTTTGATGGATGTAGCTCCAGCGTCAACAGCATTTTCAAGCAGTTCTTTTACTACAGAAGCAGGACGTTGAACCACCTCTCCGGCGGCAATCTGATTAGCTGTACTTTCTGGAAGGAGTTGAATTATTCCGGACATCACTTATTTAAGTGTCCGAAGATAATTTCGATTAAATTAGAATTCAAGACTTTGTAGAAAACTAAGCCGAGTATACTTGCGATTACCAATATTTTTAATCCGTAGAAACGCTGAGACGGGTGTGATCCAAACCGATCTACCGTTTTTCGAGCAGCAAATGCACTACGAATGTTTTCTTGTGTTGATTCCTTAGAAGGTTCAGCTTCTCCCATTTCACGTTTGATGGTCTCAACGCGAGATTTTAGGTCTTCCTTTTCCTTGTTGTAATACAACGGGGTGTAGGAAAACTTTCTGTGATTGGGCAGTTTTGAAAACTTTAAACCGAACATATTCTTTACAAATTTATTAAAATCTTATTTGTAGGGTAACGATATAAGTTAAACGCATAAAAAAGTCAGATTGATATCTCGTTCCAGTTGGGTTAACGAACGGAGAAGAGAATGACGCTAATGTTCCAACTTTGGCTAGAACAAATGATTGAAGAACGTTTAGTTGCTGCAGTTCTCTTTGAACTTTCGCTCAGCGACTACAACTTCGTTATCCAGAGCTTGCTCATACTCTTCGCAAGCAAACTCAGTTTCTTCAATTTCAAGGTATAGATTTCCTTTTAGGAAGTGAACCATTTTATATTTTGGAAGTAACTTTTCAACTGCATTGTAATCACGAATTGCACCTTCTAGATCGTTCATTTTAATTTTAAGCTCTGCTCTTCTTTTGTATAAATCTCCTGAAAGTTTGTCTACAGAAATAGCAACATTCAAGTCGTTTAACGCCAAAAGATTTTTGTTACTCATGGAGTAAGCTTCCGCTCTAAGCTTTAAAAAAGGAACACTAAATGAGTCATTTTGAAGTACATGGCTGTAGTCTTTAATAGCCAAATTGTGGTTGTTTAAGCGTGCGTTACACTGACCACGGTAGTAATATGCCTCTTTGTAAATTGGGTTTAGTGACAAGGTTTTGTCAAAACTTTGAATTGCACTTTGGTATTGGCCCGCATTGTATTGCGTAGTTCCTCGGTTGAAATAACCTCTAAAATCTTGCGGATTAAGCTTGATGTATTGGTTATACAGATTAATAGCTTCTGGGTAGCGACGCTCAAGCGTGGCTCTATTAGCTTTAATCAATAATTCAGTCCCTGTTTGGGCTTGAATGGTGAAAGAAGTAAAAGCGATTAGTAGTGTTAGTACAATTTTCAGTATTCTCATCTAGGTTGCAAAGGTACAATTTATGTACCAAATTAATTCACAAACGCAAGAACACGCAAATTATTGCTTCTAGAATTGGAGCTGTTTTTGTAATATTGAAAAGAACAACGGTTTATGTTATGAGGAAATTTTCAATGATTTTAGCCGCATTGGTCCTTTTTTTAGGATCTGAGGCATTAAACACCAGTGCAATAGTCGCTGATGATGTAAGAGGAACGTACTGGAACGGGGAGAAAACAGCACATATTCGAATTTATCGTGCTAAGAATGGAAAGTACTACGGTAAAATAGAACATTTGGTTGAGCCAAACGACGAAAATGGCAATCCAAAGAAAGATCCAAACAATCCTAAAGAAGAACTTCGCTCTCGCGACAGATTGGGCATGGTTATCATGAAGTCTTTTGAATGGAATGCTTCTGAGAAAATTTGGGAAGATGGAACGATTTACGATCCAAACAATGGAAAGGTGTACGACGGCTACATGCGTTTTGAGGGTGACGATAAGAGTAAATTATTCCTTAGAGGTTATGTTATGGGGATGACTTGGCTGGGTAGAACCTCCGAATGGGAACGTATAAAATAAAATGAAATGAAAACACACGAGGTGCGTGTAACAGGAAAGGTACAGGGAGTCTATTTTAGAGTCTCAGCAAAGCAGAAAGCGATGAATTTGGGAATTTGTGGCTATGTGCGTAATGAACCTGACGGCAGCGTATCTTTAACGATAGAAGGGGAGGATGAAGCCGTTAACAATATGGTTAATTGGTGCAAACAAGGTCCTGCTCTCGCTCGCGTAAAAGAGATTGAGGTTAAATCAAAGCTTACTCAAAACTTTAACGGGTTTGAGATCAAGCATTAAGAATTAGACTTCAGAAATAAATTTTAAAAATTGCCTTATTGATTTAAGGCAATTTTTTTTGTCTTCAAGCATGGACAGGTGCCCACAATTTTCAATCACATCAACCTGACTTAGCCTGCATTGAGAAGCTTGATTAAAGATGTCGTGTAAGTTTAAGTGCTGATCTTTATCACCCATGGTAAACAGCGCTGGAATGTTTGCATTGGCTAGGGTTTCTACGTGGTCTTTGCGGTCTATCATGGCCAGTAAGGCGGCAACAATGCTGTTTGTAGAAGTTCCCTTTATCATAACTTCAATTTCGTCATGTAAGCGGCTGAAATGAGCAGGAGAGACTAGGTTCTTAGCAAAGAGGTCAAAAAACTCCTTTGTGCCATGCTGAGAGACAAAATCAATGGTTTTCATACGGTTAGACTTCTTCTCGTCGGTGTCTGCTTTTGCTGTCGAATGAACCAATCCAATACCACTAAAGATAGAAGGAGATTGGCTTAACAATTCAAGTGCAACATAGCCACCCATTGAATGCCCGAAGACAACAACCTGATTAACATCCTCCAATGACAGCACAGACATAACAGCCTCAGCCATTTGGCTTATGCTTTTTATTTCTTCTTGGGTGTCACCAAAGCCTGGGAGGTCAATAGATATGCATGTAAAATCTTTTTGAAGGTCTGTAATTACCGGTTCCCAAACAGATTTGTTCTCACAAAATCCATGTAAAAAACAAAGGTGGGGACCATTCCCCACCTTTGAATATGCAATATTATGATGTACTAAATTCAATGGAATTAATCAAAGAATTTATAAAGCTGTTCTTTAACTTCAGCTTTGTCCATTAAGGCATCACTAATCATTTGACCAACTGCTTGTAAGTTGAATTGGTCAATTTCTGATTTCTTAATAGTTACGTCTTGTTTTTCGTATTCGTTTTCGTTGTTAACATAAACAACAACAACACCATTTTTACCTTCAATGATTTGAGATCTTTTACCAACTGGTGTTCCAAAGATGGTTCCCATTACTTTTAGGTCTTGGCCGATGTAAGGGAGGTTTCCTGAATTAAACGAAGCTGCTGGAACAATTGAAGCTACTGTTTCAAGTTCTTTCGCTAATGTTTCAGCATCTTTTTCTTCAGTAAGAGCTTCTTCAAACTTCTTGGTAATAATTTCTGCCTTCTTCGCATTTCGAACCAAAGGCTCAACTTCTTTTCTTGCGTCTTCAACAGATGGAGTTCCTGCTTCTTTAATTTTAGTCACTTTAGCTACGATATATGTATCGTCGATTGACATAATTGGAGAAATGTCTCCTTCTTCTGTATCGTCTGCATATAACCAACGTGCAATTACATTTCCGTTGCTAACACCTGCTACATTTCGTTGTTCTTCGCTAATGTCTGGAGCAATTCTTGGAACAAGTCCCATGCTTTCTGCAACCTCTTGGAATGATTGATCTCCGTCTAGCTTAACAAGGAATTCACCTGCTGTTCTGTTATAAGCAGCGTCTGTTTCAGTGCTTGCATAAATAGTTTGATCTAATAATGCAACCTGTACAGTTTTTCTGCTCACATTGCTAGTTGCTTTAGCGATATGGATACCTCTGTTTGATTTAATGATAACCAGATTGTCTTTGCCTGAAGTCATTAAACGATCGATAACCTTTTTAGGATAGGTGTAGTTGCCTTCACGTACCCAGCCCATGTCACCACCTTGAGTTCTTGTAGCATCAAAGTTTCTATTGCTTGCTTCAGCCTCGAAAGTTGTTTGTCCACTTCTGATTTTAGAAAGAACCTCGCGAGCTTCAGTCATCGCGTTAGCTGTATCTTCATCAGTAGTTCCGTTTACTCTGAATACAATATGACTTCCTCTTACAGATCTTAGAGAATCTTCGCCAATTCCTGAAACTTTAAATACACTATAAACACCGTTCTTTTCAAATGGTCCAATTACAGTTCCTACTTCTGCTTCAAATAGTCTTTCTTCAACTTCAGGAGAAAAAGTTCCTCTCGCTCTATAGGTTGGGTCATATGGACTTTCACTGTTTGAGTTAGCAACAAATACTGAATCGTTAGAAGCATTTTGAAGTCTCTCAATGCTTTGCTGAGCCCAGTTTAGCATGTTCATTGAATCGTCTGCAGAAGGAATAACTCTTAGTGCGATGAATTCAATATCTCTGCTCTCTTCTTGCTCGAAGTCAGATTTGTGCTCTTTAATGTAAGCTTCAATTTCGCTATCGCTAACAGAAATCGTTGAGTCAGCAATACTGTTGTAAGGTACATTTACCACAGTCGCATTGATTGTTAGTTGATCAGCCTTAATTTTATTACGAGCTTCAAGGTCTGTTACGTAAAGAGAACTTTGCGTTAAAGCCGTATATTTTGAAGCAATAATTTGCTTGGTGAACTGCTTTTGGAATTCAACCCAACTTGCTCTTGCATCAGAGTTGTTGTTGATGTCATCTTTTAAGAAACGCTCAAGTCTTGTTTTATCAAACTCTCCTGTCTCAGGATCTTGAAATGATTGCTTGATTTGTTGGTGTGTGTTGTCTCCGATGGTAATGTCTTCCATTTCGGCTGGACTAACATCGATTCCTAACTCTTCGTATTCTTTGTTTTGAACTTTTTCGTCTACTAAGAAATCCCAAGCTTGTTGTCTGTATTGTTTAGCGACAACTTCATTGAAGGCAATTCCAGGGTTGTTTTGAAGAACCGCTGCTTTGAAAGTTTCGTATTGTTCGGTGAACTCTTCGTAAGTCACGTCTTGGCCAGCAATTTTTCCAACTACGTTTTTGTTGGACCCAAAAATGCTTGCTCCTGAACCTACTAAGTCGGTAAGTACGAACGCTAACATGGCTATACCAATGATCAACAACAGACATCCTGTTTGATTCTGTATTTTCTGCAGTACGCTTTGTTCTTCTTTATTGTATTTATCTGACATCTCTAGTCGTTTTAAAAAATAGTCTGCAAATTAAGTTTTTTTGAGTCTAAAAATCAAAGGAAATATCAAGCGTTTAAAGTGCTTACAGCTTTTTGACTTACTATTTTAGCTTAATCGTTTTCTTGTACTTGAATTTTTGGTTTTTATTCTTCGCTACAACGCGAATCTTTTTTACCTCTTTTCGATCAAATTCAGCGAGTAAATAGTCATAGTTTGAATGCCAATTTTTACCCGTCGCACTCATTTTTTTAGTAAGAGAATTGACTCTTTTTTTGCCTTTAACCTTTGCGATTACTTCAACCGGAGTTTGCACGTTTATGTACAACTGAGTTGAATCTTTGTTGTCGTGCAAAGTGATTGAAGTTGGAACCACATGTGATGCTTTACCCAATTCTGATAAAGGACCTAACGCTATATCAATAGAACTACTACTCGGAAACTCAAATGAAGAATATGCGACAGCCAATTGACCTTCAACGATGTCGATGTCTAAATAATCACCATAAAAAAACTTCTCTCCTGGCAAGGCAATGCTCTGAGGACTCAATCTGAAGTTTTTAATATTCTCAGGATTCGTAATATCAAATTCGGCTAGATAAATATCGTAGAAAAGGTTTTTATTGGAGTGCCTTTGGTCGTAAAATGCAACGTACACTTTTCCAGTCTTGTCGTCGATAGCAATATTCGGAAAGTACTGATGACTGAATGAATTGTCTTTGTTCAGTTTTATTCGATCCGACCATGTATTTCCACGGTCTCGGCTGTATGCTAACCAAATGTCGGCATTACCATCGTGCTCATCTGCCCAAGTAATAAAGATGTTATTTGTTTCCTTTGAACATGCTATGAAAGGCATTCCGTTAGCTCTAAAGATGTTGGGCATATCCATTTCCCAGCCTTCTACCTGCTCTGTTACAACGCGATCCGTTCCGAATGTTTTTCCTCCATCGTGTGAAGCGTCAAAATAAATTTTGTTTAGTCCTGCCCATGCTACATAAATTTCACCATTGGTGCCTACAGCAGATGTTGCTCCTTCCAAGGTGCTATCACCATCTTTACAATCTCCAGTAATGTCAGAAATAACAAGTGTTTCGCTGAATTCTTGGCTCGATGGTGTGAGTTTTGAGAACATAATTCGACTGCGATGTGCAGGGTCGTCACTATCGTATTGATCAAATTGAGACCAAGTGACGTATAGATTTCCTTTGTGCTCTTCTGAATAATCATCAGACGATAACCAAGGTTTGTCTTGCATTTTAGGTTCGTTAAATCCTACTGAATAAGATTTTATGCCGGGCTCGAGTTTGTCAACCACAATTCGGTCAAACCACTCTCCATAAGTTTTTCCAGGTGTTTTTGGGAGATGGGCGATAAATAACTCTCCGCTTTTGGTGAAGTGCAGAACAGGGTCTCCATAAAATCCATATTCAGAAGAAAATTGAGTTTCGTACCAAGTTTCGCCACCGTCAAACGACTCGTATTTATTCTTAAGGTTACTGCCCGCTACGATGTGATATGGATCCGTTGGATCAATGGCAATCGTTGGCTCATTCGGCTGATTGTCGCTGGCGTTGATAGACATATGTATCATTTGCCCAAAGCTCAAATGCGTCAGAACAACAAAACCGATGAGGTAAAAGATTTTCACCGAGCAAAAATATAAAAGGCGTCTGCATGAGACGCCTTTTTACTAGTGGATTATTGTAATTTTTTTGGATTCCATTATTCCATTTTTATTGGATAGAATAACAAAATATAGACCACTCGGCAGATTTGCCGTTGATATTCGTCTAGAGTCTTTAATAGACTGCAGACTCATCATAGTTTGGCCTGCTGAGTTCACGATTTCTAGATCCAAACTGTATTGCGACTTTCCTAGATCAATATTAATGAAGTTCGTTGCAGGGTTTGGAGTAATTGCAATCTGACTTGAACTTTCTTTCTTGAGAACGATTACCTCACTGTAGTCATAAGAGAAATCATTGTCTACAATTCGTAGTCTGTAGAAAAGATTTCGCTCATTTTGTACAGTAAATTCAGTGTCATCAAAATGATAGGCAGTAGCAGAATAGGTTGTACCTCCAGCTTTAACCTCGCCAATTTTAACAAATTCACCATTCACTAATCTTTCAACTTCAAAGTGGCTACTGTTAATCTCTGATGCCGTAAGCCATGAAAGTGAAGTATAACTTAAGTGTCTTTCTCCAGCAAAACTTAAAAGGTCAACAGGTAAAACTGGGCCCATCGGTCCAGCTCCAAAACCTGAGAATCCGTTCGTGTACGAGCTAGTAAGTGACACATTTGTTCCGGTATATGTACTGTCGAGAACAGTACTCGCACCACTTGAAGTGTTTGCTGCTGTTGCAGATGTTATAGCCACAGAAGATTTCAATTGGTTGAGGTCGGTATAATTCCAGCCAGTGGTTGATTTCCAATTACTTGCCTCTGTACTAGTATAGTAACTCGAAACTTTTATGGCCCCTGAAACATTATTGGTAGTTGGCGTAATCATCATGGTTTTTTCCATGATTTGCTCTGATACAAGTGTGTTGGTATCAAAGTCCATCGTACCACTACCTGCATTGTCGATTGTAGCCGTAGTTAAACCGTAGTCATGTGCACTTAAGTTGTACACTGTTGCAATAATCTTATTGTTAGCAGAAATAAAGTTTACGGTATCGTTTGGACCTAAATATCGGGTAGCAGAAGCATTCAAATCGGTTTCAATTTCCCAAGCGTTTGATTCGTTTACAGGTCCAGATATAGCGAAGTCGTCGAGCATAAACCCATCTTTAAACCCAATGGTTGAGAAACCAGAATTAGAGATGAATGTGAACCTAAAACGCACGTCGTGATTACCAGCTAATGAACTGATATTGTATGACGTGTTTTCGTTTGATGCATTTTCAAGAAATCCAATACCATCGGATTGCAAAGCGGTGCTAACACCAGTGTTTGCATACCAGTTGGTTCCATTTGCATCAGGACTTGTACCTAGCTTATACCAGTTATCACCTTCATTGGTTGAATATTCAACAATCACAACATAAGGAGCGTTGGAATAATGTTGCTCCATGCTTTTTCTGAATGATAATGTGTAAGTACCTGTTTCAGACATATTGAAACTTGGCGTGTAGAGATGACATTCGATAGTTTCATCTGGGCAATCAGCATCAAGGTCAGTCTTCCATCCGTTTGAGCTTGAATTTAAGGTCGTTAAATGGTTGCTCGGGGTACCTCTTTCCCAAAGATTAGTACCTGTGATAGCCTTGCTTCCAAAGTGCCATGGATTGGTTTCGAAGTTACCTCCATCTGAAACGGTATATGGAATACCAAGCTTCGGAAGAACAGTAATGTAACTGGTTTTAGTTACCGTTGTAGATCCATTAATTGTTAGGGCTACAGTTTTATATCCTCCTTCGTAGTATGTCCAAGATGGATTTTTAGTAGTTGCGTCTGTATTACCATCGTTATCAAAGTCCCATGCCCATGAAGTAGCAGCAACCGACAAATCTGTAAATTGTACTTCTTCACCAGGATAAACCAATTGTTTATTCGATTCAAAATCAGCATCTAAAATTTCAGAGAAACTGTAAGAGTAAAGACCTCTACCATGGGTTGCAGCAATTACAGTAGAATCTGAGCTTCGGTATTGAAGCATATCTGTTCTTACATTAGCTAAACCATCATTTGTGGCTGCCCATGAAGTAGACGTTCCATTAATGTCGTCAGTTGACCAAACACCTAATTCTGTTGCAATAAGGGCACTGTCTCCACCTATAGGACTAAAAATAGCCCAACGAACCGGCATGTCTGGTAAGTTTCCTTCAATACTGGTCCACGTACTTCCTTGGTTGGTTGACTCATAAATTGAAGTAACCCCATAGTTTGATACGGTAGCAATTAGGTGATTAGAATCTCCGTCTTCCACAGCAATACAACTCACATAGTGATTTGATCCCATGCCCGAAGGAGAAATATCTGTGGCTGTAATAGTTCCGTTCGCATTATCAATCTTCCAAACTTCACCGTCATCTGTACCAATATAGAGTCTATTTGCGATGTTAGGATCAGCTTTAAGAGCGGATGGTTCCCCTGAACCACCAAATGAAACCGCTGAGGCCGTGTTTCCTGACCTTGGATTAGTCCAACGCATGTACTGCCCCGTATTCCAAGAGCAATACATAATCTGTGCATTGTTGTCGTAGTCGGTAGGATTAATAAATTTACCTGCCGAATTACTGAATCCAAGCCCAGATCCGCTAAAACTCGTACCCGAGTTTGTTGATCTGTAGTAATTATTGTAAACGTATGAAGTAAACTGATAAGAAGGGTCGCCTTGATCGATATGAACATATGCTCCATCTCCACCTGTTACTTCGGTCGTTGAATTCATTCCTTGGTTGTCAAATCGATGACTACCATTATCTTGAGACCCTGCCAATGCTTGGCCTGATAAGGCTGTAGGATTCAGTGCACATCCGTAAAACTGCGTTACATTGTAAGTTGCAACCTGGTGCGAAAATGAAGGTGAACCAGCAGATATATCGGTAGATAGGTAAATCCCTCCATCGTTACCAAAAAGAATGGTATCAGAACTATTTGGTGCGTACAAAGCAATATGTTGATCTGAATGCACTTCTGGTAAACCAGTGGCCCCGTACCAATGTGAAATCTCGGTCCAAGTGGTACCGCCGTTCGTTGTTTTGTACAAGTCTATACCTCCAATTACAACATTATCCCGATCGTATGGGTCAACCGCCATGCTGATGTTGTACCAAGCCTGCGATTTGCAGAAGTTATCACTAAAAACGTCATCTGGATTGGTCAAAGTAGTCCAAGAAGATCCTCCATTTGTAGTTCTTCTTACCGCATTCGCTTCGTAATTTGAACTGCTTTGCGATATCATATAAACATAATCGCTGTCTGAAGGAGCACAAGCAAGTTCTATACGGTGCTCTCCAGAAGATGTATATACTTGGGTCCAGTTACTTCCCTCGTCGGTACTTTTATAAATACCATCTGTCGAGAATATACCCATCGCTGCATATAAATCTCCATTCGAAGCGATTTCGATATCGGCAGCTCTATTCGTAGTAGCACTATAGCTAGTTCCAAGCACTTTGCTCCATGTTGATCCATGGTCAGTTGATTTACGAACTCCTCCATTTCTTGTTGCCGCATAGACATATCCGTTGCTATCGACAACGATTTTTTGAATATATGAATAGGTTGAACTGGTTGTAGATGATAGCTGAGTCCAAGTTACACCTCCGTCGGTACTTCTCCAAATACCATCTCCTGCGATTGCATCTGCATTAAAGAACCCTTCGCCTGTTCCAAAGTATATAGTATCTGGATTTATTGGATTGTGAGCGATTGTAGTAATCGCTAGATTATCAAAATAGTCGTCAACAGCACTCCATTCTACTGGCGAACCATGAATGTTTTCCGTAATCCAAAGTCCACCACCGACACTGGCAGCAAATACTCTTTGATTGGTTGGGTCATTGGGGTCAAACAAAAGTGCACGTGTTCTTCCACCTACATTATCTGGTCCTCTTTCAGTCCAGTGAATGTTAGAAATTGCAGCTTTTTCTTTAAGTTGATTCTGTTGTTTCAAATATTCTGTTGCCTTCCACAGTCGAGACCGTGGAATAGTACCCGTTGCAGGGTCAACAGTCATTTGAAAGTTTTGTTGAATAGCAAGATCAGCACGAGTTCGTTTGTCGAGCTTGGTTTCTTTAACCACATCCGACACCTGATCAGTTTTTTCTAAGTTGCTAAAAATAAAAAGATTACAGACAGCAACAGCCGCTGCTACAGCAAGTAAGTAGTTGTTTTTTATCATAAAATTTATTCTCTTATGAGAGCTACGCTCCCTGAATAAGTCTCCAAATTTAATGAATTTTTGCCAATTGTGAGAATATAAAAGTAGGTTCCGGCCGGAAGAACTTGGTCCGTGTTGTAGACTTTTCCGTTCCAACATTCGTCAGGATCTTCAGATTCGAACATCTTTTCACCCCATCGATTAAAGATTTGTAAACGGTACTCTTGACAGTAAAAATTAATGCCATCCATCTTGAAACAGTCATTCAATCCATCCACTCCAGGAGTGAAAACATTGTATAGTTTTATCTGTGAATCGAGTACGTCTGCTATCTCAATATCCATAGAATCAACGCCTTCGCAATGCTGACCTTCGTTTACATAGAGCTTGATACGATAGGAACCCGGGGATAGGTATTCGTGTTCTGGATCTTTCAAATTCGATTGCTCACCATCGCCAAAGTCCCAGCGGTAGGTGTTACCATATTGCGAATTATTTTCAATTTTTAGTTCCCCTTTACATAAGTCGTATTCTACGTTGAAATCAACTATAGCTTCGGCTACCACATGAATTTCACGCTCATAAACGGAAGATATGTTGCAGGTATTTGAATCAATTACAGTCAATCGAGCGATATAGGTGCCTGGTTCATCGTAGATGTGGGTTGGATTTAGTGATGTTGAGGTGTCGCCATCTCCAAATTCCCATAACATAGAATCACCAAGAATGCTTTTGTTAAAGAAATTTACGTTAAGTGGTGAGCATCCGAGGGTTGGATTAGCGGTGAAATCAGCAATTACTGCCGATTTGATTTGCAAGTCAATTTTAAATGAAGCGTTGCTACATCTTTCACTCGGATTGGTTTTAAAAGCCGCATTCGCGGATGTAGGGAAGTCGCTGATTTGTGTTGTTTGCGTGCCGTCTCGAGATGGTGGGCAACTACTGCAAACGCTCTGATAGATAACGCCTTTCTTATCGAATCGACTTGTTCCCCCGTCAACGTGGTCTCCTGTTACATTTCCTCCAAAATAAGTAGCATACAACAAGCTGCTTGCATCTTTATCCAATACCAGAATATAAAAGTCGTTCGAATCGGTTGTGGGTTGATGTGCATCACCGGTTACCTCCATGTCTCGAGTAGAACCTGAGGTAAGACCGTAATCATAAGCACCCCATCCCGAAAAGTAAATGTGGTCGCATACATCTACCAAAAAAGCACTGGGGGCTAAATTGGGTACTCCATCATCGTTACCGAATGTGGTTCTAAAGTCCATCGAGCGTAAAGAGCTATCAATTCTAAAGATAAACTGACCTTTATTGCTGGAGCCGTATGTACCTGGTGTTTGACTGATCGAACCCTCGGTTTGGCCTGTTGCATATACCCGGTTTCGAGCATCTATTTCTATGAAATATATTTGATCGTAAGAGGATGTACCCCAGTAAGTTAAGGCTTCAATTTGTTTTGTGGTTTTGTTAAATTTCCCAATCACACCATCGATGCCTCCAGCCTTTGATTTGGAAATAACAGTATCCGTAGTTGGGAGATTAGAACTGTTTGAACCTCCACCAATAAAGATATTATTGTTTTGGTCGAGTTTGATACTGTAAAAAGCGTCATTAGCATCTCCACCTAAGTAAGTTCCCCAGATAAGTTCACTACAATCCTCATTAAGCTCAAAAAGGTAGCCATCGAAGTTGCCTTTTTTAACAGCTTGAACTTCATCTTTAAGCGGCATGGTATCCGATTGGGTTACCGATGCAACAAATATGTGGCCATCATCATCGGTAATAACATCACCTCGATAATCATCGGCATAGAACTTCTTTAACGAAGAGTTAAGGTTTAAACCATCATTTCGTCGGCCTCCGATATAGGTGCTTCCCATCAATTCGGAGCCATCTTCGGATAGTTTGGCAACCACAATGTCGGTATTTTCTCCTGGACCTTTCGTGGAGTCGAAGCTGTGGTCGAGACGCGGAAAATCAAATGAATAACTTGTGCCCAGCATTACGAGGTCGTCGTTACGGTCAACTACCAAGCTGTGCGGATATTCGTCATCGGCCCCTCCTAAGTAGGTTGCCCACAACAAGTTGTTTCCAGCACTATCGTATTTACTAATTGCAATGTCACAATTAAGATTGGCAGGATTACGCCCTCTACCTCCGTTCCAAGACTCATCGTATGCTCCGGCTGTAACGGGGTACACTTTTCCAGGGCTCACCGCAACAATTCCCCCAGCGTAAAGATTGCCTCTCGAATCGTATGTTGCTGTAAATCCAAAATTGTCACCAACCGACCCAGAGTAGGTCGAAAAGATTAGTTCAGGATCGATGATCAGGTCAAAATCAGGATTTACATCTGCCAAAAGTTTGTAAGATAAAATCGAATCGTGCAGCTCAAATTTACAGGGTATAATCACAATTTGACCGTTGATTCTTTGATAGGCAACAGGTGCTTCGTCGGTCAATTGTCCAACGGTCGTTTCGATTATAAGTCGTTCATTTTCAACGACTATGCTATTTGCTCCTTCGATTACCGTTTGAATCTTATTTATCTTGTCAGGGCTAGGATTATGAATTATCCATTCATACTTAATTCCTTTCTGACCGCTAATTTCAAAGTCGATATCGGGATAAACATCTTTATAAACTACATTGCTAGAAGGATGTACCTTAGAGGCCCATTTCTTTTGGTCAGCACTTCGGTAATAGTTGTAATAATGCTGCTGAATTCCTTTTTGATAGGTTGTTGGAGCGTAGATCACATTTGCAAATCGAAAACGAATCGAGTGGCGCTTAGGTGCCATTTTAGGCGATTGTGCAGGGTGATCGTGTCTCCATTGTTGGATACTGTCGTAGTCAAGCGGGTCGATCATGTCGTAGACCAATCCAGCTCCTTCTAAATATACTGATCCATAGGGTATTCGGGCTTGGTAAGATACCAGCGGGTGAAACTGCCCTTGATTTTCTATGAATTCGTACTTCGGCAGGTTAGCAGGTACTACAGGTTCCTGAGTGTGGCCCAAAAGACCAATCATCAAGAAATATAGTAGAAAGAAACCTTGCCTATGCATTAATAAACAAAAATACGCGTACTGTTACATAATAGACTATTGGTGATGTTAATAAGTTGCTCCTTTTAAGGTAAATAACACGGAACAGACAATTTGAAAATTTATATTTGCAGCCAATTTTTACCAAATGGAGCTAAACGAGCAACAAATCCAGAGACGACAAGCATTAGATAAGCTAAGAGAACTTGGGATAAACCCTTATCCTGCAGATGTTTTTGACAAAGATTTTAGCAGTGTTGAAATCAAAGAGCAATTTGAAGCAGATCCTGAAAATGATAAGTGGAAAGAAGTATCATTTGCTGGACGGTTAATGCGTCGAAGAATTATGGGTAAGGCAAGTTTTGCCTATTTGAGTGATGAAGTTGGCGGAATTCAGGTTTATGTTTCTCGTGACGAAATTTGTCCAGGAGAAGACAAAACCATGTACAATGATGTTTTCAAAAAGTTGTTAGACATTGGAGACATTATTGGTGTAAAAGGATATGTTTTTAAGACTAAAACAGGTGAAACTTCAATTCACGTGAGTCAATTAACTGTACTTTCAAAGTCGTTAAACCCACTTCCAATGCCAAAAGAAGTTGACGGAAAGGTATTTGACGCTTTTACAGATCCCGAACAACGTTACAGAAAGCGTTATGTTGATTTGATCGTTAATCCTGAGGTTAGAGAAACCTTTGTAAAAAGAACAAAGGCCATAGCTTCGATGCGAAACTTCTTGAATGCTCAAGGATATATGGAGGTTGAAACTCCAATTCTTCAAGCGATTCCAGGAGGTGCAGCTGCTCGACCATTTATAACTCATCACAATGCTTTAGACATTCCATTGTATTTAAGAATTGCTAATGAGTTGTATTTAAAGCGTTTAATCGTTGGTGGTTTTGAAGGGGTATATGAATTTGCAAAAGATTTCAGAAATGAAGGAATGGATAGAACCCATAATCCTGAGTTTAGTCAGATGGAGCTTTATGTGGCTTACAAAGACTACAAATGGATGATGGATAAAACCGAAGAAATGTTCAAGCAAATTGCAATGGATGTTAACGGTACAACCGAAGTTGTTTTCGGTGATCGAGTAATCGACTTCGGAAAGCCATTTGAGCGAATGACCATTTTCGGTGGTATTGAAAAATACACCGGCATTGATGTCAGCCAAATGAACGAAGATGAGCTTAGAGCAACCGCAAAAAGTATGAATGTGGAGGTTGATGAAAGCATGGGTAAAGGCAAGCTTATCGATGAAATTTTTGGTGAAAAAGTTGAGCACCATCTGATACAACCAACCTTTGTTATGGACTATCCGGTTAGCATGAGCCCGTTGACTAAAAAACACCGAGACAATCCAGAGTTAACAGAACGATTTGAATTGGTAGTTAACGGTAAAGAAATTGCAAACTGCTATAGCGAGTTGAACGACCCAATTGATCAACGCGAGCGTTTCGAAGATCAGGTGAAGCTTATGGAACGAGGAGACGATGAGGCAATGTTCATTGATCAAGATTTCCTTAGAGCATTAGAATACGGTATGCCACCAACAGCAGGTATTGGAATCGGAATTGACCGATTGGTTATGTTGTTGACCAACAACGAAAGCATTCAGGAAGTGTTATTCTTCCCGCAAATGCGTCCTGAGAAATAGGAATTCATTTTACTTATTTTTGGAGGGATGATTCACTCCAAACAAGAAATTAGTCAAGCTATAATTGAGGCTATGGATAAGTGTGTGCGCTTTATTGAAGCTACTGATTATGAACAATTTATAGCTAAACCTATACCTGAAAAGTGGAGTATTGCTGAAGAATTTGATCATATTCTAAAGTCAAATGTTTCTATCTGTTCAGCCTTAAAGAGAAACCCGTTGGCTCTTCGTTACAAGTTTGGGAAACCCAATAGACCGCTTCGCAATTTTGATGAACTAAAGAACCGATATTATGAAAAGTTGGAAGCCTTTCCTGGGGCTAAGGCACCGGCTCGATTTTTAAGTGAAGACGGTCAAGAATTTGATAAGCAAGCCATGTTAGACTTCTGGAAAGCAACGCAAATCAAATTTTCAGATCGAGTTGAAGGGTGGAGGGAAAAGTCATTAGATAAAACCTTGTTACCTCATCCATTACTAGGGAAATTAATGGTACGGGAAATGTTATTCTTTACAGTTGTGCACACTGATCACCATTATTTGAGCATGAAAAGAAAAGCAGGCTTATAGTCCTTTCATTACCTTTTCGGTCGCTCCAATGTGACGCTTGGTGAACGTTCTCGATTTTTCTTTGAGTCGTTCGAGAAGTTCAGATGAAGAAATGATATTCTTAATCAATCGAATCCAATCTTGTTTTCCTTGAATTATGGTTGCAAATCCAGCGTCAACAAAATCTTGAGCTTCCGGAAATTTAGAAATCATGGGTCCAAATGAGATGTGGCAACCGTAAACCGCAGGTTCTAAGATATTATGAAGTTTGCCTTTAAATCCGCCGCCAATAACTGCTACATCCGCGTAGCGATACATTGCGGCTAACATTCCAACCGTATCTAGTATAACGACTCTATCATCCGCAGTAAAATCGCCATCGGAATAGAGTTTTGGATTATATTCTTCGTAGAGATTTAAAATGGCTTCACTTCTAAAGATGTCGTGAGGTGCAATTAAGATAGCCAGGTGTTCGAAGTTTTTCTCGAGCAAGGTGCTAATTAAATCCTCTTCATGCTGCCATGAAGAACCAACAATAAGCAGCTTACGGTCACCCTTGAATCTTTCAATGTCGGGAAAGTGCTGGTCTTTATTCAGAATTTGAGCCACTCGGTCGTAACGGGTATCACCAGTGGTTTCGATGTTGTTTATTCCATAGGTGCTTAGCGTTACAGCACTCGATTGATCTGAAAGAAATATCTTTTCAAACTTTTCAAGTAAAGCTTTATAGGGTTTCCCAAACCATTTGAATATGAAATGATTGGGTGTGAAACGACCATTTACCAAATAGAATTTGGTTCCGCGTTGAAGTCCAAGTTTCATAAAATTGTACCAGAAGTCGTAACGGACAAAAATGGCATTTTGAGGAGCGTATTCTTTGTAGAACTTTTTAACACACTTAGGGGTGTCAAGTGGTAAGTAGCACACCATGTCTTTGTAAGGACCTTTCGCTGCTTGTTTGTAACCACTTGGGCTGAATGTGGTAATTAAAATTTCATCCATGTTATGGGTTTCGCTTAAGTTTTTAATAAGCGGAACAGCCATTTCATATTCTCCAAAGGAAGCACAATGAATCCAATACTTTCTTGGCCCGGGTTTGGGTTTGTTAGCATGTTTTCGTTGCACATTGAATCGCTCAATTTTGGGGCTAAATTCTCCGATTATAATTACGAAGTATCTGCTCATCGAGGCGAATATGTTATAAAGGAAATTGTACACTTTAGTCTATGAAAAACTCTTCGTCGTCAGCGCTTTTGGTATAAACCGGAACGATGACACCAAATTTTAGTGCAATAGTACCATCAAAACGCTTATCTAACCCAGATTGGTTAGCATTAAAATCCCAAGTTCTTCTTCCTTGGGTGAATCCTTGGTTGAATTCAACGCCTGCTCTAAAGTGATAATGGTTTTTGGTAACCAAGTACTGGTAACCAATAAACTGTTTAGTAGCAAGGCCGTAGGTGAGTTTATCGTAGCCTTTTTCGTATTCTCCGTTGATCTGCGGAATTTTTAATTCGGTGGCTTTAATGTCGATTTTATGTTGCATAAATCCAGCTCCTGCCATCACTAGAATTCCACTGTTTGGTTCGTCTTTTACAATGTTGAAGAGGTAGCCGATATTTCCGGTGATGTAGTTACCCTGAATATTGAGTCGAACTACAGAAAACCGTCCATCCGCATCAATAATTTGCTGGGCTTCGGCGGTTATGTTACTAAAGTTTCCGCCCTCGTTAAGGCTGTTACCAAAATACCAATCGTAATCAACTCCTAAGGTTAGGTTATTCTTATGCTTGTAATAAATGTTAAGGCCTATAGATGAAAAGTTAAGGAAGCGGTCATACATATCGCCACGAGGAATTTGATACGCATACTGTGGAGTGAACATGAATCCTTGGTTCGTCATCTCCTCAGTTTGAGCCATAGATTGAAAGCAGGTTCCAATAAAAAGTAGAATTAGTAACTTCCTCATTTTAATGCAAATTAATAACATAAACTTTATTAAAAATCACAAAATTGAGCATGGTGCCGAATCGCTTTGTAAAAAGCATTTTAGATTTAAAACATTGAATATCTTTGTCGCCTACTTAAAAAACACAGATTTTAAATGAAAATAGCAGTTGTAGGGACGGGTTATGTTGGATTAGTTACAGGAACTTGTCTCTCTGAAGTTGGTACAGATGTAGTTTGTATCGATATAAATGATGCCAAGGTTGAAGGCTTGAAGCAAGGTATAATGCCTATTTATGAGCCTGGTCTTGAATCGATGGTTAAGCGCAACTATAAAAAAGGAAGACTTCACTTTAGTACATCTTTAGGAGAAAGTATTAAAGGAGCTCAAGTTGCATTTATAGCTGTTGGAACACCTCCAGATGAAGATGGAAGTGCTGATTTACAGTACGTTTTAAGCGTTGCTCGTGAGATTGGAAAGAACATGGACGATTACGGGGTAATTGTTACCAAAAGTACCGTTCCGGTTGGAACATCTGAAAAAGTAAGAGTTGCTGTTCAAGAAGAGTTGGATAGGCGCGGAGTTGATATTCCCTTTGACATTGCAAGCAATCCAGAGTTCTTGAAAGAGGGTGCAGCCATCGACGATTTCATGAAGCCAGATCGAATTGTGGTGGGTGTAGATAGTGAGAAAGCTCGCGATATTATGAGCAGATTGTACAAGCCCTATATCATGAATGGCCATCCATTGATTTTTATGGATATTCCATCTGCTGAAATGACTAAATATGCAGCCAACGCGATGTTGGCTACGCGAATCAGTTTTATGAATGATATCGCTAATTTATGTGAGATTGTTGGTGCTGATGTGAATAAGGTGCGAAGAGGTATTGGTAGCGATCCACGTATTGGAAGCCGATTTATTTATGCGGGTATTGGTTACGGCGGAAGCTGTTTTCCTAAGGATGTAAAGGCATTGATTAAGACTGCGAAAGAAAATGGATACGATATGCGTTTGTTGGAGTCTGTTGAAGATGTAAACGACGATCAAAAAGAGATTCTTTTTCACAAAGTAACCAAGGTTTTGGGTGATGATTTAACCGGTAAGAAATTTGCGATGTGGGGATTATCGTTCAAACCGAATACGGATGATATGCGTGATGCTCCTTCATTGATTATTATCGACAAGATTATTGAAGCAGGAGGAACGGTTACAGCATACGACCCTGTGAGCATGGAAGAAACCAAACGCATTTTAGGCGACAAGATTAACTATGTAGAAGAACCATATGCTGCACTTGAAGATGCCGATGCGATGTTATTGGTTACGGAATGGTCTGAATTTAAGCTGCCTGATTTTGATGTAATTGGCGATAAAATGAAAACAAAACGCATTTTTGATGGTAGAAATGTGTACGACAAGCAAGAAATGCTTGATATGGGATTTGAGTATTACTGCATAGGCGTGTAATGGCGAAAAAAACGGTTCTTATAACGGGTGGTGCTGGCTTTTTAGGCTCGCACTTATGCGATCGCTTCATTAAGGAAGGCTTCAAGGTGATTGCTATGGATAATTTGATCACTGGCGACATGAAAAACATTGAACACCTGATGCCTTTAGAAAATTTTCAGTTTTACCATCACGATGTATCAAAGTTCATTCACATTCCCGGTCAATTAGATTACATTTTACACTTTGCATCTCCAGCAAGTCCGATTGATTATTTAAAAATTCCAATTCCAACATTAAAGGTTGGAAGTTTAGGAACGCACAATTGTCTGGGATTAGCGTTGGCGAAAGGAGCAAGAATGTTGATTGCTTCAACTTCTGAGGTTTATGGAGATCCTTTGGTTCATCCACAGAATGAAGATTATTGGGGGAATGTAAACCCTGTTGGTCCAAGAGGAGTGTATGATGAAGCCAAGCGTTTTCAAGAAGCGATGACCATGGCCTATCATACTTATCATGGCGTTGATACGCGGATAGTGAGGATATTTAATACGTACGGACCGAGAATGCGATTGAATGACGGACGTGCGTTGCCTGCATTTATCGGACAGGCGTTACGTGGTGAGAACATTACTGTTTTTGGTGATGGAAGTCAGACGCGAAGCTTCTGCTTTGTAGATGACCAGATTGAAGGCATCTTTCGCTTATTAATGAGTGATTACAACGAGCCAGTTAATATTGGGAATCCAGATGAAGTAAGTATTTTGGATTTTGCAAAGGAGATTGTTGAATTAACAGGTACGGATCAGCAGATTGTGTTTAAAGATTTACCAAAAGATGATCCGAAACAACGTCAACCGGATATCTCACGTGCCAAAGCAATTTTAGATTGGGAGCCACAGGTTGATCGAGCAGAAGGCTTGAAGATTACTTACAATTATTTCAAGAATTTACCTGAAGAGGATTTGTATAAGTACGCATATCCACGCGAATTTTAATGGATTACTTTGCTCACCATACCGCAGAAATTGATGAAGGGTGTGTTATTGGAAAAGGCACCAAGATTTGGCATTTCAGTCATATCATGAAGTCGGCTGTGATCGGTGAAGATTGCAATATTGGCCAGAATGTTGTTGTGAGTCCGGGTGTTACCTTAGGCAAAGGTGTTAAGGTTCAGAACAATGTGAGCATATATACTGGGGTTGTTTGTGAGGATGATGTGTTTATTGGTCCAAGTGCAGTGTTTACGAATGTGATAAATCCACGGAGTGCAGTGTCGCGGAAGGATGAGTTTAGGGATACCTTGGTTAAAAAGGGAGCTACGATAGGTGCAAACGCAACGATAGTATGTGGAATTACGTTGGGAGAATACAGTTTTATTGGAGCTGGATGTGTGGTAACGAAGGATGTTCCGGCGTATGGGTTGATGGTAGGAAATCCGAGCAGACAGATGGGGTGGATGAGCAGACACGGAGAGCGATTGGAGTTTGATGAAGATGGGATGGCTAAATGCGGTGCTAGTGGGGAGCGATATGCGTTGCGAGAAGGTGAGGTTGAGCTAGTTACGAAGAAATCGTAAAAAAATAAAAAATTAATTTGTAATAATTGAGGAGAGTTTATATTTGCACTCCTGAAAAACCAAGGTCTGGTAGTTCAGTTGGTTAGAATACCTGCCTGTCACGCAGGGGGTCGCGGGTTCGAGTCCCGTCCAGACCGCAGATTTTCATAAAGGCCTCTTCGTTTGAAGTGGCTTTTTTTGTGGGTTGATTTTGGAGATACCTGCCTGTCATCCCCAAGGCTTTGGGGACGGGTTCGAGTCCCGTCCAGACCGCAGATTTTCATAAGGCCCCTCTGTTTGGAGGGGCCTTTTTTGTGGGTTGATTTTACATTACTCCCCTCAACGTCTCTCGAATAGGACGTTGAGGATTAATTTCTAATATTGACACTTGGCTACACACCGGACAAGCAAAAGGAGAAGTTGATGAAGTTGAAATTACTAAGGTCCCATTCCGTCAGCAAATTCAAGAGCGATACTAAAATAGTACATCACCCACATTGCAATTAATGTTAGTATAGAATAAGTAACATAAAAACCTAACTTCTGCTTAGGTTTTCTAACAAATATAGTAACTAGGATAATCGGCAAAGCAATTATGGAAAAATTTAAAATTTGTACTATTAGTTGGCCAATAATCATAAAAAGTTTGTCATTTCCAAATTTAGGTAAAAGCTCCAAACTGCAAGACATAATTTGGTTTATGAAAGCGTAAAACTGAAATACAATCAAACAGTAGGATGACCTCAACACTTAAATTTTATACATTAGACAGATAAAATAATACTCCCTCAACGTCTCTCGGAGAGGGTGTTGAGGATAAAGTTCTAATTTTGGCATGTGCCACGCACTATCCACTCCAAAGGAGACGTTGATGGAGCTAAAGTATATATTTGATATATGGTCAGAACAGCTGAAGCCAAAGTAGTTGATTCATTTTACCTGCCGTCTAGACAAAAACTAGTTATTGGCCTAGACATTTTAGATGGTGAGATTATGGTTGGCCAAATTTTTCATTTAGATAACGTAAGATTTGAAGTTAATGAAGTAAGCTATTTGGACAAAAAAGATTTAAGTAAATCTGTACTAGCTATTTTATGCAATTACAAAGATGAGCAAGAGGCAAGGGTACTGGCTGAGAAATTAGAAAGAGAAAATACTGTATTAGAGTTTTACGAGCAACACGATTAAGTATTCGTGAGTTAGAACAATGTTTACTCTGCCACAACGTCTCTCGTAGAGTACGTTGAGGATTAATTTTGACATTTGGTACCCACAAGTTTTATGAAGATAAATAGAGGTACATCATTGTCACTTTAACCCGCTCATGATGACTACACAACATACTAACATTCTAGTGCCTCTTTCTATCAACGAAAAAAGGCAAATCATCTTATCACAAACTACAGATCATTTTTTAGATTGTCATCAACGTCCCTTGCCACGCACTAGCCACTCCAAAGAAGACGTTGATGGAGCTAAAGTTTGTGGGGATTATTTCTAAAAATTTTTCTGGTCATTCTCCTAACTCACAACCTAGACATTAAGATGATTTTTTCTTCGAACTTAATTCTAACATTGTTAAATAATTATATTCGACGTATGAAAAACTTCTATTTACTATTTTTACTCTTAACACCACTTTTAAACTTTGCACAGACTACAATTTCTGGAGGTACACTCTCAGGAACACTGTCCAAGGCCAGTAGCCCATATTATGTTTCTGACAATGTAACTGTGCCAGCAGACAGTTTATTAATAGTTGAAGCTGGTGTGACTATGGACTTCGCAGATACGGTAAAACTGATAGTAAGAGGAAACATCAAATGTATTGGGACTTCAAGCGACAAAATTATGCTTACATGTTCTGACTCATTAGTTGGTTGGGGTGGAGTTGTTATTGTTAACAATCCAGATAGCGATACTAATTCTTTCGATTATTGCCTAGTTGAGTATACCCATTCATCAAATAGACAATTCACCTGGCTAAAACAACCGGGTTTTAACTCTTCTATTCGCTCTGTTGGAATACAAAGCATGGCTTCTTCACCACTTAGAATTAAGAACAGTACGTTTAGAAGAGTGAATAGTGGAGTGGATGTCAGAGACGGTGATTGCTGGATGTCAGATTGTAAGTTTTTTGACAATCAACCGTTTGGGTCCTATTCCATTTCAAAAAACTTGACATCTGGAATTTTACTACGAGGAAATTTCAAAGTTTCTGATTGCACATTTATAAATTGCTATTCAGGCATATCTGTTGGTGAAGTTACTAATGGAGAAGAATTCAACATCGAAAATTGTTTTTTTCAAGACATTTATTCCGATGCCATAGGTTTATCAAAACTTGCGAATATTACATCTTGTTATTTCAAAAATAATGAGTTCACCACTCTTCGCTTGTTTGATTTTACAGGAGTGGTTGATAACTGTACATTCGACGGAACCTTTGGAGAATCAATATTTGCTGGTGATGTGTCGTTTACTAGGAATTGCACTAAAGGCGTGATTCAGAATTGTACATTTAAGAACAGTACGACTACTGCAGGGTGTATTGGGGGGAAGGAGGCATCGGCATCAATGATATACAATTGTAAATTCATAAATAATAGAAGAGCAATAGGGCTTATTCGCGATGTAAGTCATGCAAGAATAATTAATTGTCTGTTTACAAGAAATTCAATAGGGATTACGACGACTGAAGATGTAACGATGATAAACTGTGCCTTTGTAAACAATTACAGAAAGTGGAAAAGTCCTACAGATAATACTACCTACCCAAGAAACTCAAGCGCTGCAGAATATGTAGATAACGCCCATTTTAAGTTTTACAACTGCATATTTTGGAACAATAGAAACTATTACGGGGATGTTGTTAATTTATCTATTGATGAAGGAAATAAAGTGCCAAGTGAATTTTACAATTGTATACTCGGCGGAGGAACAAGCACCATCCAAGACCGATTTGATTCTACTTTTACATTTTCCGGGGTATACCAAGACTGCTTAGAAGATTATCCAAAATTTAAAGATACGGCAAATGGTGATTTCACGCTTACTCAAACATGCTCAAGACGGCCATACGGTTTTAATAAAGGTTACGCACAGCCTATTCCAATATACTACAAAGGAAGTGTTCATGCAGACATTCTTAGTAAGCTAAGTGATCTTAACGGATACGAAAGAATATGGGATGATACATCTGATATAGGGCCTTTTGAAGTACAAGCTTTGGCTGATCGAATAGACGTTGAAGAGATGCCAGCGGATATTGAATTATGCGAAGCATTGAGTGATACATTAACCGGTATTGCTAGAGGGGTAAATCTAACAAGTCTTTGGGAAAAGAGTGACAACGGTTCAGCCTTTTTAAGTGCTTCGAATAACACTTCAAAATTTCCTTTCTCAAGTTTGCAGGATTCTGATAGTGGAGACAGGTATCGTGTTTATTGGTATAATCAATGTGGGGATGCTTTCTATTCGGATACCGCAACCATTCATGTGCATACACCTCAAGACATAAGTTTAGGCGGGGATTTCAAACTTCCTAGAGACAGCTCAGCCAAACTCTCCCCAGGAGAAGGATTTGTAAACTATGCTTGGAATACACAAGATAGCTTTGATACCTTGAACATTGTTGGACAAGACTTTACACATGGAGATTATACATACTCGGTAACCGTATTAGATAAATTTGGATGTTCCTCTAGTGCAGAAATAACCATCACGGTGATAAGTGGTGCTGGAATTGAGCAAACACCCCAAAATCTTAAACTATATCCTAATCCTGGTATTGACTTTATCAAAGTAGGCGATATCCATCAGGGAGAATTACGCATTTATAACTTACAAGGAGCTTTGGTTATGACTAAACAGCTCTTTTCAAATTCCATAAATGTTCAAGGACTTGATTCAGGTATATACATAGTGGAAATACGTAACGATAATGGGGTGTATAGAGGAAGGTGGGTTAAGGAGTGAAACTCTGATACGAAGTAGAAAACTACCTACATGAATGTGCATTTTTTGGTGTAAGGAAATATGATGGGAAGCTTGATTGGGTTTGGGAGCATGGAGCGTGAGAGGATGGAGGTTGATTCGAAGACAAATAATGATGTTAATACATCTATAATGACCCATCAGCATCCAAACGACAAAGTAAGTTCCATTTAGTTTTGGTGTCATTTCCTTGCCCCGAACCAATGGTGTAGCCACAAATTAGTAAGTTACCATCTTCACACATGCTGATATGGTTAAACCGATATGTTTCATCATAGTCGTATTTTTCTAAAACTACTTCTAAATCGTTATTCAGCTTTACCAAAAATGCTTTTTCTGAAGGAAGTCCTTGATCAACTACACCACAGATATAATACTCGCCTTCTTCGGTCCGTGTAAACGAACGAGCACTATAAGAATAAGTGGGATGATGAATTAATTTCCGCTCCTTATAAACATCAGCTGCCCAATCAATTGTAGATCTGCAAAACCGAATTGGATTTCCATTTGGAATTGGTACTCCAAAAGCTAAATCAGGAGAAGATAACACAAGCAACTCCGTTCCGTGGCGTTGCGGACCGCTTAAACTATGATTGGGCACAATTCCCAAATTGTTTGCGGTATCTTCTGGAGGCGAAAGCATATCAGACCAACCCGTCGGAATTTCTCCAAGATTTTGTTGATGAAAATTTAACAGTACTGTTGAATTTATACCTTGTTTAACCGGTGCACTACTGATATACCATACAGAATCGTTGGCAACATCAACATATACCACATTGTGATATAGTATAGTCGCAAAATTCTCATCAGTCCACTGCTGAAGGACAATTGCATCACCATTTTCGTCTATTGAAACCGTTTTTACTTTAGTGGGAGGGTTGAATCTGGATCCACTATAACGTGCAGAAAGATACAGCGTGCCGTCTTCCTGAACCAATGGTTCTGAGATGGCTTCGGTTTGCAGTTCGTTATCCCAATCATCGATAAACGTTTTATGATAGATGATGTCTCCTTCTGAATTAATTCTCAAAATTTCATCTGTTCTTCTTGAGTTTATAAAAAGTGTACCATCTTCCAACTCTATGATGTTCCAAATATTGGTATCCAATCGTCTAAGCACAGGATAGCTTTTAATCCATTCTTTGTTGCCTTCGGCATCTGTTTTCATAACGACTAAGAATATATCTGGGGAGATATTTTCTGTTGATGTGGTATACAGGTGCCCTGTACTGCTTTCAATTGCGCAACTCAAATTAAACGGAATTAATTCGTTAGTTGCATTGCTTCCATTGTGCTCGTAAATTCCGGCAAACAGACCACTGCTTCGATCCGCTACGTCATCTTTCTTGCATGAACTTGCTGCAACGGTTAATAGGATTAAAGTGAATATTTTAAAAGAGACGTATTTCATGATTCTAATGAATTAAGTTGCCATTGATGTCGTGATATACTTGTAAAAAGCTAAAATTCGAATTTTTGGTTTGTGTAAAGCCAGAGACTCTGATAATTCCATCTTCTTCGTGTGCCGAAAGTGCCGATTCACCTCTTGACTCAGAATGGATGGTTTGTTCCCATAATAAGTTGCCTTGTTCATCTATGGCAGCGATGTAGGTGTCGTAGGTGTTCGCTTGAAAACTTTTGGTTGAGTCTACGGTAGAACCTAATAAAAGATACCCCTTGCTAAAAGGTACCATATTCTGAAAAACGGCTTGACCATTTCCATAGAACTGGCGTTCAAGATAGATGCCCCCCGCGTTATGCATTCCTAAAAGTAATATAGAATATTTATTGTCTGAAAAATTAGTAGTTCCATAAAATAAGCCTCCGTTGTTTTCTGATGGACATGCTTCTCCTCGAATTGGTGCAAACTTAGCAACATTGTTCCAAGACCTCGGATTATAGGCACGGTAGGTGTTCAAATTGTTAGGTTTTGTAAGCTGATCGGCATAAATTTCGATAGCATATAAAGTCATCGCGGTAGACAACTGACTGACTGTATGATTTCCTATTTCAACATATTTGCCATTCGGTGCTGTAAATAACGAATTGCAATAGCCTTCTCTTACCTCATTGCCGTTAAACCATTCCTTGCGGCTATTCACTAACTTTGAATTTGCATTGAGCTGGAATGTGGTTACCCGGGTTCCTGAATAGCTAGATAAAAGTAGCTCTTCATTTTGCAAACTTTTAACTGCGGTAAATTGATCGTTAGCATTGTTTGTTGTATCCGTGAAATATGAGATGAAATCGCCTTCTTGATTTATGCGGATCATCAAAGCATTTCTATTTGCTGCAGAAGCACCAAGAGTCGAAGAATTGGTGTAGCCCACTATTGCAATATCACCATTAGTCATTTCACATACGTTATTAAAACCTCCTGGTCCATAGTCAGAAAATCGTTTAAAATACTTCAGACTAAAATCACTGTTCAATGCTAGAACTGAGGGTTGACCACCGCTCACTCCGATGTATACAGAACTACCATCTGACATGTGTATAGCCTTACGCACGTCATCGAATTCATGTTGGTTATGTAAACGAATTGTTTGGTTTTCAGCAGGAATTTTGTCAGGCTTGCACGATACCCAGAGCAATGAAACTAATAGCAATTTCAAAATTTTAGGGGTAACCTGCATCTAACAAATATAGGTGAAATAAATACAACTACTTTTTGAATAGAATCAGGCAAGTTTTCTTTCAGACCTTGAAAAAAATGCAAATTTCGTTGCCCTTCAATGACGAAGTTCAAGCTCTAAAACTTCAACAATACCGCCAAACTGGTCAAGCTCCCACTTAACCTTGAATACGTCTTTGGTTAATTTTACAATGGTGTTCGTGTCTCTTACGCCATTATTTATGATAACAATTTGGTGGTTGTTGTTAATCAGTTCCCACTCAAAGTCTTGTTGTGCTGGATCCAATGTGTCGCATGGGGTATATCTATGACGGCTTCCTGTTCCATCTAGACGATAAAAGATTTCTATCTCCTTACTGCATGAGGCTAACGGTGTTTCAATGCCATTTTGAAATGCATAAACAGGCCACCAACCATCTAAGGTTAAAAGGTCTTCTGCTTCCATGGGCTCTACTTTTTGCTCGGTTGCACAACCAAACAATAAAGACACGCAAATCAGAACCCAGAAACCATACTTCATTGGTGGAAGATAGTAAATAATATGCAACTCTCATTTTTGCATTGAGTTATCGGTTGTTTTTTAAATCGTTATATTGCAAAGACTGTTAACGGTATAACCTCAAACTTGATCAATAGATTTATCATAATAATCCTTGTTGCTAACCTCTTCTCTTGTACACGTCAGGAGCAAGTGCTTGATTCAAATCAGCTCAAAATTTACCGATGTGCAGACTTTGATCGAATGGAAAAAACCATTGTGAACAAAGACAACGAATTTGTAGTTGTTGGTTCTTCTAATGATGTTCCAACTATTCTTGTGTTGGATGCTGATCTTAAACCCAAATTTCACCAAACATATCCGGAATACCATAACGGAAATTTTACCGATGTTATTCAAAAAGCAAATGGAGATTATGTGGCCGTGGGCTACACACTTGCTCTGGAAAAAGGAGCAGACTTTGGAGATTCAAAAGCGTTGCTGTGCACAATCAATCAAGAAGGAGTTATACTTAATGAGGTGCTAACTGACTCTGGTGCCTTGGAACAGTGGCTAAGTGTTATTGAAGCTTCAGACGGTTCCCTCATTGTTGCAGGTAGAACCGGAGTCGGAGAAACACGACAGCTCTTGGCTAAATATAGCCCTTCAGATACTATCATAACAGTATCGGACCACCCAGACCCTAATTTTCAATCTCATATTGTAGATATTATACAGATAAACAACGATGAAATTTTGTGCCAGGTAGCAGCTCAATTAGGAGTTCATTATGTGGTGCAAATGTATTCTCAAAAGGTTTCAAGTACCGACTTAAGCCTGATAGGAATTGGAGATCGAATGGGAGTAAATCAGCTTGGAAATGGTCCTTTAGAACGGCATGTAAATCTAAGAAGCAAGACCATTCTCTTACCAAACCAACGCTATATGTTTGCTCACCAACTTCAAACCACTTCACCGTACCGTAGGTCTGTTGTATTAAATCATATGACTGCTCAAATGACAAAAGAAAAAGACCGAAATGGGTATATATCAAAAGGTTATTTTAGGTTTCAAGAAATGAATTCCTATAGGGAAGGTTATGTGATTTTGGGAGCGACTAAGTCACATGATTTTTCTGTTAGTATTTATTCTCCCAAAGAGGCGATAGTGCAGTTCATAAACCGAGAAGGATTAGAACAATGGAATGCCCCTTTAGGATCTACTGAGTTGTTTCAGCTAGCTATGGGTTCAACAACCGAGGGGGAGGATTTAGTGGTACTCGTTCAAACTATCGACGAGACAAAACAGAGCTCATTAACTCGATATGTTTTAGATAGTAAAGGTCAAGTAAAAATGCCTGTTAAATGATGATTACGAAAAACATAAAGCTCATTTTTAGTTTGGTGGTATTTGTGATGCTGCAGATTTCTTGTCAAAAAGAAGTTGGGTTAAAAGATGCTCATTCGTCATACATAAAAACCTATAACCAGTTTAATGGATTCTTCACCTCAGTTTTAAAAGTATCAGACGATCAATACTTCTTTTTAGGAAGAAATACGGATAATGCTTCAAACGACAACGATACCATTTTTGCGATGATGACCGATGTATATGGAAACGTTCTCTGGGAAAAAAAGCTTAAGTCGGAATCAAGATTGTTTTATACTCAAATGAATTGCATGTTGTTGCCAGATGGAAGCATTTTAGTAAGCCAAAGGCAGAGCACAGGGCGAATAATTCATTTTAGCCCAGAAGGCGAAATTCTTAATACCATACAAAACT
This sequence comes from Bacteroidia bacterium, assembly GCA_965216465.1. GTDB lineage: Bacteria > Bacteroidota > Bacteroidia > NS11-12g > UBA9320 > UBA9320. The sequence goes on along the minus strand of CBDCFW010000006.1, from coordinate 374,352 downwards.
TAGATTTTAATGCTCCAGAATTTAGTCAGTTTTCGGAACCGATAATTGGTCCTGATGGCAAATTCTATTTATGTTCTAGCCATAAAAACTTGAAACAAAACTATATTATAGCATTTACCCTAGATGGAAATGTAGAAATTGTTACGACTTTTTCTGATGGAAGTTCAGAGCGAGAAATAGAGTCTTTATATCGAATTGAAGAAGACACGGCGTATTTGGATGCTACCTCTTTTGAATTTTACCCGACAGTGTACCGGATGTTATATGCGGTTAACTTGAATACAGGTGAAATTCTTCGAACAAAGGTGCTAACTGATACTGTTTCTGTAAAACATGAGTATCCTACTGCTCATCCAAAAAATCCGGTTATCACGAATGGTATGGTTTACAGTCTTGGACTTGATATAGATCGTTTATCGATAGACCACAATCTTTATCGTTCTTATATGAGAAATTATACGGTTCATCAAACGGACTTTGTGATGAATAAGCTGTGGTCTAAAAAATTAGATGGTTCCCCAGCTAATATAAATGGCTTGCCTCAGGGAGGTGCCGTTATATGTGGTGACAACGCTCAGTCTAGCACTCCTTTCATAACGGAACTTGATGAAGCAGGAAACATTGTCATTACATCCAATGATTTCCCGGATAGAGTAGAATTTAACGATATTATTAAACTTGATGACGGAAGTTATCTTATAGCTGGAACGACTGGAGATATGGGCTTAGGCTTAAATAAATATCGACCTAAAGCGGTGGTTGTTAAACTCACTAAAGAAGGAAAACTTGAAAACTGGAAGTAAAAATATGAATATGACTAACCCGACTAAACAGCAATTTTTAACAAAGATATTTGGCGTGGTCTTGTTGCTTTGCGTATCCGCCGGTATTTCTGCTCAGAATTGCGCAGATCGCATTGAAGGTGCTCGTGTTATGTACGATTACGGCGAACTGCAAGAAATGCTCGACACCCTAAAAACGTGCGATGACAATGTAAATGTACACAGACTTAGGGCCATGGCTTATTTGGGCTTAAATCAACTACCTCAGGCTCGTAGCGAAGCGATTGCATTACTCAACATCGACCCCCTGTTTGAACCCAGTTTGCTAAACGATCCTAAAGATTTTATCCGATTAATTGAAGGAATAACGGTTATCCCGAAGCTAAGCGTTGGACTATCCATTTCCGCCGGTACAAATCTCACTCTTCCCGAAGTACAGAAGGTTTATTCGGTTATAGAAAATGACCAAAAGACCTATTCCGGAAAACAAGGGTATTCATTGGGCTTCTCTTCGGTTTATCAGATTAACACGAAATGGGGCATCTATGGTGCCTTGCAGGCATCAATTCAGAACTACGGTATTGACTATTCTTCTTCCAATCTAAGTCTATCTATGGATGAAAGATTGACCTACGGGGTGCTTCCGCTAGGTGTTCGCTTTTCTCCAGAGGTGTCAAATTGGTTTAAGCCATATGTATATGCCGGAGCTTATGGAGAATTACTCTTAGGAAGCAATTCTAGTTTTTACTATGACGACAATACATTGAATGAGTCCTTTTCGCTAGAACAGGTAAGTATGATATCACAACGAAACCGATTGGTTTATGGTGGGAATGTTGGATTGGGAGCTGTTAAACAGGTTGGTCCAGGGTTAGTAAGTCTTGAGGTAAACTACAAGCATTCATTACGTCAAATCAACAATGGTGATGCACGATATGATTATCCCGCCGTTTCGCAGGGGTATTATCATTTAGATGACGATTTCTTGATTCACGTTTTGTCTTTTAACGTCGGATACTCTATTATTTTTAACTATCAAGTAATTACGCAATGAAAAAAAGAATTTCCCATACTCTATTAGCACTTTGCTTGGTATTTTCAGCGGTTGCCCTAGACTGTAACAATGCCTTGGTTGATGCCAATGAACTATACAAGAATGGAGAGCTAAATGAGGCCGTCAAACGTATAGAAAATTGTATGTCAAGTTTTGAAAATTCGGACGAACGTTTTGAAGCCCAGCGTCTTCTGGCTCTAACCTATATTGCATTAAACAATCAAGACAAAGCCGAAGAAGCTATTGAAGCACTTTTTAAAGAGCGTCCTAACTATGCAAACTACACTCAAGGACAAGATCCTCGGGCCTTAAGCCAATTGATTCTTTCTTACACCGTTGTTCCCTCTTCTAAACTTGGCTTTTTTGCAGGTTTGGGAGCGAATAGTGTCCAAGTGAAGCGCAGCTTGAATCCTTACAACCAAGGTGAGCATAAGTATCGAACCACAGGGGGATACATGTTTGGATTCAACTATACCCAAAGAATAAATGACAAATTTGATCTTGATATACGAGTGTCTAATCAAGGAGGAAGCATACAGCATGACTTAAGAGGCATAGACAATATCGACATCTTGTACAAAGAGCGCTACAGCTTAATCGCAGGAAGTGTAGCACTTGATTATAGAGGAAGCTTAGATAATAAATTAAATTGGAGTTGCGGTCCGCACTTAGGCTATGGCTACCTGCTTTCAGACCATCGATTGGTTACGCATGAATCTTTGCAAAGCAACGATAAAATTCAGTATAGCTCTGATGGAATGCCGAGTAGAAACAAAAATCAGCTCTTTGTCGGTGCTCATGCTGGTGTTTCAAAAGATCTGATTTTTGGTCAGCTTGGTTTTCGTGTGCAGTACGATCATTTTACCAATACTATGGCCAATCCTGAAACTCATTTAGATGATTTGGACTTTGAATTAACGTCACTGTACATTGGAGACGAATTAATGCTGAGGAATTTAAGTTTTCAGATAAATTTTAACTTCCCCATATCTTATAGAATTAGTAAATAACTACTGTTCTGAGGCAAATTCCCTTTGCCTGTTTGTTTTAATAAGCATGGGCTTAAACTGATACTGGCTGGTACCCTGGCCCCACGCAAGCACGCTGCCGCCGAAATGTAGCGAACCATTTGAACTCTCTGCTGCACTTATAAACCCAGTTGATTTTGGTACAGCATACTGTTCAAAGACAATTTCGCCATCTTCATTTAATATCATGAAGAAGCCCTTTTCTATTCCGTTCAAGATATTAGAACCCGTTACTAGAATAGAATTATTAGACATAGCCATGACGTCGTATAAAAAGAGTTGGTCCGTTTCAAACTCAAACTCTTTAATCCAAATGCTATCCATATCCAAGCTAAGCTTTTGAAGCCTAAAACTTCGATAACCTGAACCGTACTTAGGATCTAATTGAAATGTTGGACCTCCGACCACACCATAAATGTGATTATTTAACGAAATAGACCGCACCGAAAAACCCATTGTTTTTTCGTCTTCAAAGTATTGAATGGGTGGTTTGTGTGGCCGATTAGTCATCCAATTCCAATTCAGAATTTCTGCAGTTGTCAAGTTAATAGATAAATACACTTGATTGGTATAAAAATCAACACCACTTAGATACGGTCTGCACGTACATCGCACTGCGGCGATTCCATTTTGAACGTGAATGACTTCAAAGTCTACAAGACTTCGCAACACAATATTTGAACTGGGTAAAGGAACGGTTGAACCTACCGAAGCTATCAATTGACCTTCCCCTTGATGGTTCAGTTTGTAAATAACACCAGCCTTTGCACCATTACGAGCGGAAATATAGACGTCATTGTTTTCGTCTAGAACAGGTTTTGAGACCCACGTTCCATTACTTATGAATTCGCTAAAATTACGTGAGTATAGTATTGATCCATCGGCTTTAAACCGCGTGATTTTTGGTCCTAAGTTAGAAGATACCAGGTACGTAGAATCACGAAGACTTGTTATTCTACCATTAAAACCCTCGTTTTTGCCAATGAATTGGTGCCAAGAATTATCACTTTTTTCATCATATCTTCCCAAAAAAATATTGTTGTAGTCGGCTCCATTTGAGGCTGTTTCCATGACCGTGTAAAGAATGGTTTGATCATCAAGTAAATGAATACCCGTAATAGAACCATTAAGCTCGTTGAAAACATGGATATACGAATCTGTTTCGCGATTCAATTGTATCTGCTTCTCGCAGGCAGAAACCAACACCATGAGCAGGATCACAACTATATATTTTATCGAATGGTTCATGGTACTTGAAGTTCTCCGTTCAGGTTTAAAGTGTAAGTGAAAAATTGAAAGTCACTTTCGCTATTTTTATTTACAGCTAATACGCTAAGTTTATCGTTTTCGAACGTTACATAGTCTGCTTTGTTGTTGAGTTCATTGCTCCCATACTCATGCTCCCATATTAAATTTCCATCTTGAGTATACAATCCAACATACGCTTTAGAATTTATCAATGTTTCGGTATTCGCTCTATTTGTCGCTCCTGAGATTAGAATATTCCCATCGAATTCCTGGATTGAAGAAAGGATGAAGGCATCGTTTATGTCAATATCTTTAGCCCAATCTACATTCAAGCTTTGATCAAGTTTAACTAAGCGCAAGTACGGTGTGATATATCCATTATAGAAATTATGAGCCATTAAATACCCACCCGCAACCGGAAGTACATCACCCTTTTGATTTGTTCGAACTTTAAAAAAAGCATTACTTGGAACTTGGTCATACAACACTTTACTATAATTGTCTAATGTGGTTTTTGATCGAACGAGTGCCAACCCATTAATAGGTCCTGTGTTGTTGTTGGCATATTCGTAGCCAAAAAACACCACGTCATTCGCCCTTATTAATGCTTCATTGAACGGATTATACATGTTTGTGAGCCACATCGCCCCAATAAAGGAGTCTACACTATCGGCATTTGTTTTTAAAATCCCACTATAGCCTGCCAATGTGGTGACAAGCGCTTCTCCCGCTAAGTAGAGCGTACCATCCTCATCTTCCTTAACCCGATTCCATGTATTGAAATTATACCAATCTTTGTGGTGTTGCCAGATCAACTTACCGTTAATATCTGTTGATACCGCAAGAAAATTAGGGTCATCTTCTCCTGCTCCATATTCTTCTGACATAGTATGACCGACCATTACAATTGTTCCATCTTTACGTTGAATAACATCATTAAACTGACCTGGCCAATAATCTTCATACACGGTGTACGATTTTTCCTTTAACTCATGGTCAAGTACCAAAAGAATGGGCCCTTTAATAGATTTGCCAACCATTAGATAATCGCCATCTCTGCTGGTAATCACCTTCGTTATTTTACTTATTTCTGGCTTAGCATAGAAACGAATCGCATTCTGCTCTTGAGTGGGTACACTCACCTTTGTGCAGGAAAGAAGGATAGAGAATAAAAAAAGATATAGAGGAGAACGCGTCACAATATGCAGTGCCAATATAGCGATTTATTTCCCATACTCAGCATTAATCAGGCCTGTAGAGCTGATATTCTGGGTTAAAATAAGACTACTATGTGCTTATTTTTTCAAAGGAACAAAAGGCAATCCTTCGCCAGCAAAAAATTTCCATTCATCCATCGTAAGATCTCGTGTAATTGCTTGACGCAAATTTTGTTCCATGTGAGCCAAGGATATTGGGTTCTTTACTACATTCTTATCTTTACCTGTGCTAATGAGGAATCGTCCATCTGCTGTAAAATTAAGATCTAAAACCCATGAGCTGTGATCATCAAATTCTATGGCTGGCTGGCTGACTTCTATCGTGTTAAATAGCCTAACTTTTCCGTCGTAACAAGCTGTAGCTATGAGTTTATCGGTTGGGTGGTAACGTATTGCTGATATTCTAGCCCCATGACCATTAAATGTTCGTAAGAGATTGCCTGATGGAGAAACAATCCCACATTGTCCTTTACTAGTACCGTATGCAATATTATTATCGCTAGATACATCAACAGCTGTAACAATTGCACCGCCTGCTACATTGGTAATCTTACTGAGTTGATCAGTGTTTAGATCAAGCTGATATATGCCTCCATTGGCAGAACCAATGATAATAGTTTCAGCTGATAAGGCAATCGCAGAATGAGGTTCTACAGAAAGTTGAATTTTTCTACTCATGCTATTTGTTTGAGCATCGAAAACCACGATAGACTTGTCTATCGAAAAGCTGTAAATGTACTGGTCGATCCACAGTAATCGGGTGATTTTATTGGTTTGTCCTGTTTCATAATCCTGTACATTATCACTTGCATCAAGACTTAAAATATGAAGACTATGCTGTTCATCCGAAACTACAAGATGGGTTGAGTTTGGTGAAAAGGTGGCATTGTCGAGCACATGCTCATTTTCTAAAATCAGCTGCGGTGTTCCATTATTCTTGGTTAGGTACACTTTACCATCATTCCCTGCACTAGCCCACATACCTGAGCTACTTATCGCAATTGATGGTACTTCATCTGCATGAATTCTTAAAGGTGGATTGCCCTTAAGTTCTGTAGCGTTATAAGCCTGATGAATAGCCTCAAAGATGTCTTTATCGAAAGCATTTCCTTTGTTCTCATGATTTAATTTGAAGGCATGTAACGACAGTAGAGTTTTCAGTTCGGCGGATTGACGATCATCCATAATTTTAGAACGAATTGCCAAGTTTTTTGACACTCCAAGAAGTCTTAATTGTTGAGCTTGTTCTGTGGCAAGTTCTGCTTGTATGCGAAGACTATCCGAAATATGAGTTTGATGTAGGGCTACTTCTCGCTCAAGTTCTGCTTGTTTCTCTGCTAGTTTTGATTTTGCTGCTTCATTTTGAGCAACTATTGATAAAGCTTGAGCTTCAGCAGCGCTTCGGTTTGCCTGCTGACGTTGATTTTCAGCCTCCTGCTTCTCTCGATTTGCAATTTCTTCTTGTTCTTTAGCTAAAGAGAAGTTGGTCTCAGCTTTCTGTCTTTGCTCGTCTGCCTGTTTCTTTTGTTCTAAGGCCTCTGCAGCATTACTTTCTGCATTGTTTCGTTCGTTAAAAGCCCACAGACTAATGGCAGATAAAGCAATTAATACGAGAACTACGGTGATGTTTCTAATTTTTCGTTTACGTTGTTTATCTGCAAGCAAAAACTTTTTCTGTTGGTCACTGGCTTCTAAAAACCGTACGGCAGACTTAAAATGTGGATTATACTGTGCTGCCCAGTACTCATTCGGCTGATTTGAAACCATCCAATCTTTTGCAATTTGCAAATCAGGGTCTCTCCATAAACCTGCTTTATCCTCTTCATACAATAGGGCACTCTCACTTATTCGCTTAAATAACTCTGCTGATTGAGCCTCTTCATCCACCCAGTTTTTTAGCGTAATCCACTTTCTCATCAAACTTTCGTGGGAGATGTCAATGATACTGGAGCTTGCTAGTTCAACGTCTTGAGATGGCATTAAAAATCCACGGTCACTTTTTCTGAAAAATTCAGTTGTGGAAATAATATCGGTTTCAGAACACGAGGCAATCTTTGCCAAATTAGCAACGCTTGTTGGTCTTCTAATACCCCGATTATCTGACCCCTTAACGGTAACCGTTTTAAAAATGATTTCGGCCAGTTTCTTTTGTTTCTTGTTTAGCTCCGAAAACGCTTCATCTACATGTCTTGATAGAGCTTCATTCATTCCTCCAGTAGCCTCATAGTGCTCCATGCCTAATGGTTGTTCAAGCTCATTTGAGTTTAACCACACATTGTAACTACGCATTAAAACATGCTGTAGCACTGGAAGTTGGTCCGGTCTGTTTCCGACTTGATTTAGGAGATTCTGAACTAATTGCGGCGAGATCTTTCCTTTAGCAATTTTCACGGGATTGATCAAACTACTTCTCATTTCTTCGCGATTCATTCTTGGCACTAAGAACTGACCATCATTAATCGCTTCTGGGAGGCCTTGAAATTGTTCGCAGTCTCCAAGAAAATCAGATCGAATCGTTAATACAATATAGATGTTTACATCAGTTTGGCCTGCTGAAGCTAGAAGAAGATCAACAAACTTGCTGGCTACATTTTCTTGTTCTTCGTCGTCATTACTTGCGTTAAATCGAAATAGTTCCTCAAACTGGTCTACGAGAATCAGAATACTTTTAGATTGAAGTGAATGCCTTAAAAGTTGAACCAAACCAAGAGCATGCTTTCCCAGGATTGATAGTCCTTTTTCATCATCTATAACTTTAGATTCGGTTAAAGTTGCGTATAATTCAGCAATGGGATCAGATCCCGGCCTCATGCTGCATATTGTCCAATCGTTCCGATTCTTTTTTATATAAGGAAGTAAGCCTGCTCGAACCAGCGATGACTTCCCGCTTCCTGAGTTGCCCACAATGGAGACAAAGCGGTAGGTATCTAGTTTTCTTAGGATTTCACCAATGTGCCTTTCTCGCCCAAAAAACAATTCAGATTCTGAAGAATCGAAAGGCCGAAGACCAGGAAAGGGGTTAATCATTTTCAAATTGACTTCACATTAGTTGGTTAGATTTTGCTAATTTAGTGTTTTTATTAGAAATACTAACGAATGAGTTTACCCCTAATCGTTGCTTCAGTTGCGTTGTTGTTTGCTGTTATTATAACTAGTAGATACTTGATGCTCAGACGAAAAATCAAGGAGCTTAACAGCAAAACTAGTTTTGCGGTGAAAGAAGAGGAACTTGTAAAAGTGACGTTTGAAAGTAACGGTGAATTGGGTCAAATAGCCTCTGATTTTAATAAGCTAGCAAGTCGGTATACTAAAACCAAGAAGGATAATCTAAGTTTACATTCTGAAACAAAAGAGAAGAAAAATTTAGATCAGAAACTTAAAGGCGTTGAAAGTTCACTTTCACAAATTACCTTGCTTACCGAAATAGGTAAAGAGATTACGGGAAGTTTAGATGTAGAGCACATCCTTCAAATCCTCTTTACGTATGTTTCTTCAAGTATGGAAGTTGAGAATCTTAACTTGCTGTATTATACCGATTCTACTGCACATACCATAAGGGTCAATAAAGACGGAAAGCTTGATAGACCTCCTCATTCTAAAGAGAATAGCTCTATTCTAGAATGGTGTCTTGATAACGGAAAAGAAGCTTTTTTAAACAACGCAGTTGAGGACTACAGTCAATATGTATTTGACCCCATTGCTTCCTTAGACGGGTCCTACAATCCTGCAGCAATCATGTGTATCCCTTTTTCACTTCACGATAGTAAATTGGGTGCTCTTTCTGTTGAAAGTAAGATTGCAGAAGTTTATAACAGTTATCATTTAGACTTTCTAAGAACCTTGGTTTCGTATTTGGCCGTTGCTTTAGACAATGTAAAAATCTATGAACTTTTGGATGAGAGTAAATCAACACTCGAGCAAGAGAAGCACAAATCGGACAAGTTGTTGCTTAATATTTTGCCTTCAGAAATTGCAGATGAGTTAAAGGAAAATGGGGAGGCAGTCGCAAGAAAATTTGACTCTGTATCAATTTTGTTTACTGATTTTAAGGAATTTACACGGATGTCTCAGGAGCTAAGTCCAGAAGAATTGGTAGCTGATATTAATTATTGCTTCAAGGCATTTGATGCTATTTGTGACAAATACAATATTGAGAAAATTAAGACCATAGGAGATTCTTATATGGCTGCTGGGGGAATTCCTGTTCCGGATGCCAATTCTGTGAAAAATACCATACTTGCGGCCTTTGAAATGAAGCAGTTTATAATGAACGATCATGATAAACGAAAAAGGCTAGGCAAAACTCCATTTCAGATGAGAATTGGCATTAATACGGGTCCAGTTGTTGCTGGAATTGTTGGGGTTAAGAAATTTCAGTACGACATATGGGGAGATGCTGTAAACACGGCTTCAAGAATGGAGTCCCATGGAGAAGTTGGAAGGATTAATATTTCTCACTACACCTATGAATTATTAAAAGATGATGAAGACTTGAAATTTGAGCATCGCGGCAAGATACAGGCAAAAGGAAAAGGAGAGGTTGACATGTACTTTGTTGATGTGGTGAACATCAAATAGAACTATATTTTTCAGAAAAGACACTATTAATTAGAGATTGTGGTAGTATGATTAGAGAACAAAGGGACAATCCAATAAGTTGATGTCTTGATCTTTAAATGAATTTGAATCGAAAAGCTTTATGTATCCACAATCATCAATCATGAATTGGAATGGTATTTCTCTAAGAATAACTTTCTTTCCATCCTTGTTTACATACGCATTTCTAGTCCAACGTAAGGTCATTAAGTATTCTGAAATTAGTTGTTGATGAGTTTTTTCAATTGGTCTGTTTGGTTTAGGGTTTTCAATCCAGACAATCTTCTTAATCTTTCCATTTTTTCGAACCTTAATCATAACGCCAGATGCCATTTTGTGCATGTCATTTTTACTGTCGAACAGGGCACTCTCTTTTAGCATTTGGTTAATCTGCACTTCCATGCTATCATAGGTAAGGTAGAAGCAACCTCTATGATCAGATATATGATGATCGTAGCTTTTGGATTCTTCAAATTCAAAGTTTTTATGAATTTTAGGTACCAGGGTCCCATTTTTTCTTTCGGCATCAAACTTTTTCCCATGAGCAGTTAAACCTGAACAACAAGTGATGATTAATGAAAGAGTAATTAAGCCGTTCTTTGATCTATTCATTTTTGCCTTCTAATGTGATAAAATTATACCTTTTCTAAAACAACCCAAACCGCTTCCTTCTCTTCACTGTATTCGGTCTATTGAGTTGCAAAACATCAGAAACACCAAACTTGTCGAAACCATCAAAAAGAGCTTCTACCCCTTGACTAAGTTTTAATTCAATCTCTTCTGCATACAGAGGGATTAGCGAGTAAAATTGAATGGTTTTATTAGGAAGTACTAACTCATGAAACTCATCATTGAATACAATAGTAGGTAGCAACAACATAGTGTTTAGTTGAGTTCCCTCAGTCAAGGGTGCTGCGGGGTTTCCGTTGGGTATTGTATACCCATAGCCCAAACAAGTGTCATTTTCGTGGGGAAATCGAGCTAAATATTTTAGCCATCCGATTGGCCAGTAATTTAGATCGTCTTTTATGTCATCATCTGACAGTTTCCAATGTTCAGGCAAACAAATGCTCAGTTCTGCATATTGACTTCCTTCCAACCCATCTGAAGTGTTCATCGGTTTATCACTCATTCCTGATGTGATTAAAGTGTGAAATGGTCGTTGTCGGGTAGGCTTTACCCAATACACATCGATGTGCACATGATATGACACAATTTCATGAAATACACTGTGTATGTGTCCGATATATTTTTCAATGTGATCACTAATTTGATTAATAGATGATTGTCCAGATGCAGGAACAAGTACCTTTTTATCTGGTTCTTTGTACTTTCTAATTTGTGGGTTGTTGTCGTATTTCTCTGAATCTTCCATGGTCTATAATTGACATTTTCGAAGCCAATATCTGTCCAAAGTCCGAAAACACAAAATCCGAGCATCATTTACCAGCGACATTTTGATTCAAATTCGAATATCAATTTGATTCTTATAATTGTATTGAAAATCTTAACGCTTATCAAAACTCAGACTGATGTATAATCTTCCCTATCATAAAGAAAATGATGAAATCTTAATCGATGAGCTCATAGCCAAATATCCGTTTGCGTTTGTAACTGGATGTGATGCTCAGAATAAACCAATTGCCACGCAGATTCCATTGTTCATTGAAATGATAAATGGTAAAAAGGTGATGCGTGGACATATTATGAAAGATACCGATCATTATAGAGCTTTCTTGAACAACCCAAATGTTCTTGCTGTGTTCACAGGTAAGCATACCTATGTGAGCGGAACGTGGTATAAAAATCCCAATACTCCATCAACCTGGAACTACATGAGCGTTCACCTCCATGGTAAACTAAGATTTGTTGGGAAGGATGAATTACAAGAAATTTTGCAATCTCTGTCTTTGCACTTTGAAGAGAACAACCCAGAATCTCCAACGGTATATAACAATTTACCCGCTGGATTCAAGCAAGGGGCACTGGAGCTAATAGCAGGTTTTGAATTCGAGATTACCAAGGTGGATACGGTTTTTAAACTAAGCCAAGACCGAGACGAAGAAAGCTATCAAAATATAATAGACAAACTCAACGAGCAGGACGAAGCTGGTTTAGAAATTGCTAACGAAATGGAGAAAAGGAAGGGCAAAATATGAGGTTCTAATAATTAATCATCTTGGAAACCACACCCCATCGTTTTCCCGATCAACAGTTTCTTGCGATTCCACGTCAAACCAAACTTTATCTCGGGAATATGAAGGGTAGTCATGTAGTACCAGAAGCTGTCTGCAGGCGGTCCATAGTTTATCATTGTTTTTCAACTGAAGCTTCATGCGGTCGGTTTGGACGCATATGCAGAAACTCAAAATTTCTGGTGAAACCTCAATTCCACCAAATCGATGAATCCAGAAGTCTTCTGTGCATATTGTGCTCACTACTTTCAATAGATCTTTTTCAATAAGCGGTATTTTTTTAAAAACCTTAGCGTTATACTTTTGGTTGTCGAGATCGAAAAAGTTAATTAGTTTTTTAAGCATGACAAGCCAATTTTTTAGGTTACTAAATTTGCGGTCTCTTGTGCCACACCAATTTTTACCGACGTTCCTGTTGTAAATCGTATGGCATCGGCTTCAATGCCGTCACTAAATACAATGCCATTTTCGGGCATTTGACTTTCAATTTCTAAATGCTCGCCTGATTTGATTTCTCCAAAACAGAGTGAAATGGAAGAAGTCTTGCTTAAAAAGGGCTCTCGAACGGCAAACAAAAGCTTATTGGTTTCCCATTGAATTCTATTTTCAACTTCATCAAACGAATGGGAGTGATAGCGGTTTATTCCGTTAACCATGTTGAATACGGAACTCATCCATCCAGTACTTCCCGCTCCCGTTGAAATCAGTATTCCACTCGAACTTTGCAATTCTTCTCTGCCATTTACTTTTAATCTATATCGGGCAGAAACGTGAGTTCTAGGACCAATGAAAAAGTCATTGAATGCCAATAAGCTTTGTCCATCGCTAAATTCGGCCTTGGCCATCGTAATTTTTTTAGTTTGATGCTTCCCTTTTTTAATGCGGTTTAATGATTTTTCAAACCGGTCGATAGTATATGGGAGAAGAATCCCATCGTAGGTATTAGGGTCAGGGTTGATGGCAACTATTGGTCTTCCAAGAACATACTTGGCCGTATTGGCCACCAAGCCATCCTGACCTAATACAATGATTAAATCGTTGTCGGCAAAAACATAGGAGTGAACAAACTTTCGATCCAGAATTTTATAGGAGTCAAAGACCGAAACCAATTTGATGAGTTGGTTAAGAACAGCATAGAATTTCAAGTGTTCTTGCTCATAGATGCGGAATTCACCACCTGAACGTTCGATGTAGAATTCGGCCTGAGCCTTCGTATTAAAACGCTCGATGAGCTGTTCCAATCGTGTTTTTGATCTCACTATGATTGCCTTGTCGAATTTCATTTCTCCTCAGTTTTAATCAATAAACTATCCAATAGATCAGGGGTAATATTCAATGTACCGATTTTATCTGAGTTGGCAGCCAACTCACGAAATGCCAAAGCGATATTCGATGCAGCACTGTTATCTTGGCCTTGCAAGGCAGAAAGAATCTTCCAGTCCACATTTTTGTAGACCTTCATCACTGCATCAAGAAGGTAGGCTTGGGCATCTGCTTCTTTTTTGTCGTTTGCTGTCTTCATGTCAACCAAATCTTTATTCTTTTCCTCTACAGAAATTGCAGCCTCGACTTCCATCTCTTTGAGCTTGCGATCATTTTCATGTTTAACAAGATCGGTTTGCATCTTCTTTTCAACGATTTGTTTGTTCTTCTCTTCAACCGCTATTTCGGTGTTTAGCTCACTCTCTTTGATCTTGCGCTCTTGCTCAACAGCAAAGTTTCTACGACCATAGATGGCTTCGTCTGCCTCTTGTTGAATAGCTTCTCGTGTTTTAGCCTCTAAAGCACGAGCAGTTTCAGGTGTGGCTTTAACACGAATAATGTTTACGCCAAGAATACTAATTCCAAGATCTTTAATTTGTTGATTTGATGTAAGTTCTTTAGACAGCTCTAGCCCAATTTCGGCCTGTTTACTTAACACCTCGGTCACTTTAATTGAGTTAACGAAACCCGCAATTGAGGCTTGGGCTTCATTCACCAATCGCTGTCTAAGCTTTTCCATGTCATCAGTTACGCGTCTGCGGTAATGGTCAACGGTGAAATCCATTTGTGTACTTAAAAGGTCTGGATCGGTGATTTTGAAGGTAAGTTGACCCTGTACGGTTACGTCTTGAAAATCGGAAGTGATTTCTTCGAATATGAATGGGAGGTCAATATTCTTAACTGGAATGCTGACTAAACTACTGTTTGCAGTGAAATAGAAAAAAGACAGTCCATTTCCTTTTCTTCTGACTTTTCCGTTTCGATATTGGATTACGTAATCCATTGAATCGAATTTGATATAATTAAATCCTAACATGACTTTTATTTTTTATTACACTTAATATGTGTAAAGTGTACACAAATATAAAAGCACACGATTTGAACAAACAAATAATATGTGTAAAAAATACACAAAAAGAATGTAGTGTCCTGATTTACAGGAAGAAAAATTTGCTATATAGCAAAAACGATTCCCTGCTTTTTAAGTTTAAAATATTGTTTTTGATCAAAGCTGTAGATAATTCCTGGTCTACCTCGGCCAACAGAATTCTTTTCGCTATGCTCTTTTAGTATGCCGAGTTTTAGAAATTTCTTCTTGAAGTTTCTTCGGTCAATTGCAGTGCCGTATAGGGTTTCGTAGAGCTTGTGCAATTCAGAGAACGGAAACTTTTCGTCCAATAATTCAAAGCCAATCGGTTCGTAAGATATTTTACTTCTTAGTCGAGCAAAAGCCATGTTTAGAATCTCTACGTGATCAAATGCTAGTTTAGGAAGGCTAGCAATATTGAACCATTGAGCATCTTCAGCGTCGGATGAGGCATGTATCGTAAAAGCGGATGACTTTACCAATCCATAGTAAGCTACAGTCACAACTCTTTTCCTTGGGTCGCGGAAAGGTTCGCCAAAGGTGTAAAGCTGTTCCAAATAGTTGACTTGAATTCCGGTTTCTTCTTTTAGCTCACGTTCAACCGCTAGTTCTAACGATTCATCGTTCGCAACAAATCCACCTGGAATAGCCCATTCTCCTTTAAAAGGCTCATATTTTCGCTTGATAAGTAATACGGATATACCATCACTTGGATCGTAGCCAAAAACTACGGCATCCACAGTGAGATCTATTCTTTGCCTGTCGGTCATTCTCTTATTTTGTGTAAAAATAACATTAAGTAAAATTGCGCCAAGATTTTATTTCGAATTACTGTGGCGATCTCTCAATATTTATACCTCTAGTCAACGGTTCGAAATGAGATATGCTTATGTGATTCAATAATTTGCACCGCAGCTTCAACAAAGTCTTTTTCCAACTTTGATCGAGAATGTTCGAAGTCTTTCCAGATTAATACTATGGCTTCTTCGTATTCATGTACTCCATGTCCTCCCCACAATAAATCATTGAATGCATTCAAGTTATGAGCAGTGGTAAACTTCAGATTTTGTGTCAGTACGCGTTCAATTTCATCATAAAAAGAGGCTTCATCATGAATCTTTGTTCCGTTTATGACAATTGTTTTCTTAATCTTTCTAGCTTGTCAAAAATAAATCGAAAAAGAATGCTTTGTCACCAGATGTCATATTCCAGCTCATTCAAAAAGTACTCAAAACTGAGGCTGTGTTTTTCTCGAGAGCGAGCAATTCGCTTTACCTTTTCGTGATTCTGATACATCGATGTTTTTGCTACTACCCGACCAAAAAGGCCTTCTTTGAATTCAGATTGGAGTTGGATAAATTGCTTATTATTACGGAACGAAGTTGTTGTTTTAAAGGTGTTTTTATACCTTAAGCATGAGTAGAGCACAGATGGTCTTTCCAAATATCTGCCGTCAGACTGATAAGGTGTTTTTGTGATCCAAAAGTTTGTAATCTCATTGTTGTGGAAGTAAATACGGATCACATGTTGTTCGTCACCAAAAGACTTGGAATAGTAAGTCGGAGCCATCAATCGGTCAAATTCCACTTCGAAAATGATTCGCCTATTTGAATCAACTCGAGTATAATTGCGACTGGCATCAACACTGTCTTTTACATCGTTAATTTCGGCTTGTAGTTTCGCAAAGTTTTGAGCCTCTACTGTTAGTCCAAGCATTAAAAGGTAGCTTATGATGAAGAGTTTCATTGTAAATGAAAAACGTATTAAAGCAGATGAATATTTCACTTCTAACATGGTTAAACGCTCACGTCTACGGTTGACATGCCTTCTGCAAGAACTCATAAATCTTCTGGCCATCGTAGTGGTAGATTACGTAAGTTAAGATCTTGCCATTATATCGAAACCTGATCTTCACCTCTTTTTTCTTGATGTCAACGTCTACAATATCGTTATAATTAATTGTCGCCTCTTTTTTACGAATCGGCCAAAAAAATCGCAAAACTATTAGGTACGATTTTACCTCAAGATAATCTGAATGTAGAGTTAATTTATAGTAGAACTGTTGGCGATCTATATAAAAATAACTGCTCCAATGATGTTTAAAATATGGAGCGACAAAATTGTAGACAAAAGGTTCCAAGCGACTAATATATTTCAAAAATTTTCTGGAATGAGTTTTTGGTATAATCCCTACGACATTTCAGATTTGCCGCATACCAAAGAATTTGTCCGAGCACTTCACCTACCGCAGCCATATTCATAATCTTCGGGATACATAATGCAATGCGAACTAAATGATAGGGTCGTAATAATTCGATCGATGCTTTCGTGCTTAATTCTCATAAGCGGCGGGAAATTAGCAAGTACTGCATGTGTCGCTTTATACATGATTGTTTCAAAGTTGGTAGTCCCGTCAAAAGCGTAAGTCTGCAAGACGGTGTCAAGTTCTCCTTTTGCGGTAAAAAAGATGGTTAAATTACAGAGTTCTTTGTCCTCGAATTGAGAAAATAGTGAAGTGTCTAAATTGTTGATTATCAACAGCTCTAATGTGTCAGACAAGGCAAATTGCGAGGGTCTAATTTTTCCTTCTTCGTAAATGATATTGTGATGTAAGTACGATAAGTCAACGCTTCCATTTTTCAGGTGATAATATTTTTCCCTTTCATAAATGGATGCATAGCCTGCGTGAATATAACGCAAGATACCGCCTCGCGGACTGTATAAGCTTCCACTAAACCATTTTGCAAAAACAATGTTGCTTCCAAACTCCTCCGCGAGGTTAATGAAATGCGGAGTATCTGTTTTAGAAGTATAGCAACCCTGCATCAATTCAACGAGGAACAAACTATCGTTTCTCAGCTCCCAGGTTGCCTGATATCCTCGATTGCAGGCCGTGCTTGATGGAGTTAATTCTACACCACCTATCGCACGCTCATATTTGGTATCTAGGTACGACTCTAGTGGATTGCAATAAAGCAAGAAAGTGTCTTTGCCATCAACCAACAGATCTCCGAATTGGGCCGTGGCATAGGTATCCAAAGCAGGAAATAAAGCTAAAAACAAGAATGTTTTAAAGATCAATCTTCGTTTCATAGTTCAATTTTTTTTGTCTTCCGAATTTACTAACAGCTATTTGGATTGCAATAGTGATACGATCTAGATCAAGACATATCCGTAGGCTTTCATAACTCAACTTATCTACAATATAACGCCAGTAAAATATTTATGTTGTCTGCTAAGCTTAACCTTACAATTTTGCATTCATAGTCTCAAACGTCGAACTATTTTGGCATTTCTATCGTTTTTTGTATAAATGAAACTCAATCTTGTACTCTTTTGTCTAGTTCTGTTCTCCTGCAATTCCTCATCAGAAGTAGAGAAAACTATTCTTGATTCAACCTGCGAAGAGGCTCAGAATCAAGCAATAAAAGACGCTAGCAATGGTGTCTATAAATTGCATTCTTATGGATTGATGATCCGCCTCGACTGGGAGTTTCAAAAGTTTTATGAAGACTACATGCTCCAGACCTATTCCATAGATGTTACCAATGCTGGCTGCGAAACAAGTGAAGGAACGAAGTGCTATGCAAAGAAAATGAATGAACTTGTCGAGCAGAAATTTGGTGCCGATGTAATGGCACGGGCCCAGGGGGAAGCTGAAAAACAATTTATGGCCAATCTTCAGGAAAAAATTGATTCCGGATTTGTTTTTCAAATTGTCGATTCGATGCCAAGTTTTATTGGAGGAGATGACCAGCTAAAAGCCTCTTTAGATGAGTCGTTGTCAACTCAGAAGTCTAATGTGGGAGAATATCAAGTATCATTTGTGGTGGAGGTGGATGGTTCTGTTTCAAATGTTGAGATGCACAAAAGTTCAAACAAAGATGCAAATGAGACCATACTTGAAGCTATTCGAACACTGCCAAATTTTACACCTGCTCAGCATTATGGTAAGTCCGTTAGATGTCAATTTGTTTTACCACTGAACGTCGAATAGATACACTAAAAATTGACCCCTGCATGAAACATAATTCCAAAGTGGGATTTGAATCCTGATTCTGTCTCTACAAAATCTCTTGAAAATTTATCCGGATAGTAATTGATGCCCGGTTGTACTGCAACGTCTAAGCTAAATCTGCTTTTGGTTCTCATCCTGAATCCCGGTTCTATTCCCAAAGTTACAGTGTGGATTTTGTCAAGTTGATTGTACGCATAAGTAGTAAAAGGTGCATAGCGAAAATCCAGCCAGTCAGTTCCCCAGATTAAGTTGGTGTATTTGTTGAAGCCAACAAACATTCCAGTTTGGCTTATTCCAGAACCACCTTCTAAAAAGCGGTAGTTCACAATCGTTCTGAATTGAATTCCTGAAGTTGAATCGAAGCGATGTTCAAATACCAAAGGTAGAATATTGACTTCAAGAGCATCGATGGTGTCGTAGGGTTCCATCAAAAAGGAAGGTTGAATTCCGATATAGTTTTTAGTAGATCCAATTTTACCTGGATTTTGAGCATGTCCGAATAGAAATATAAACACCGCGATTGTGAGAAAAGGAATACGGGCTTTTGGTTTTGCGAGTATGATGGATAATTTGTGTTGCATCGATTACAATATTGACAAGAATTATTCCAAAACGTTAGATTCTCAAAAAATGGAAGTCCTAATTTATGCAGGTTCTGAATAAACACGCAGAAAAGCATACCACCTGGTAGTAATCTATTAAAAGATGTAGCGAACGAAGTGTAAATTCATCGTCGAAACGATTCAATTAGACTATAGGCTAGCCACATTCGAAGAATAAGTGTTAACTTTATAGTCAGCCATGAACAACCTTATCAAAATATTTGTAGGAGAGCTGATAGAAGCTCAACGTCTTGCTTCCATTTTAGAAGAAGATGGAATTTCAGTATTCTTAAAAAACAATGTCGACTCAGCCTTAATGGCTGGATTCGCAGTACCGCAAAACAGTGTCGAATTGTTTGTTGAGTCGGATAAGCAGGAAGACGCACAAAAGATATTGAAGGCATTGTAATTATTCTTGCAACCATTTCACATTGAGGGGTCTAATTCAATAATGAATCGAATCACTCTATCTCAGAATTGGCTTCTGCTATTGATTCTCGTTTCGTTGAGCCCAATTGTCTCGGCCATTAATCCAGAAACTCACAAAACGACTAAGACCTATTGTGCGAATGACACCATTCCACCTGTAATTACATTGAATGGAAGTGATACAATGTGTATTGAAGTGACTCTAACTTTTGTTGACCCTGGAGCTACGGCATATGATAGTTGTGATGGAGATGTAACTTCAAGTCTATTGGTGTTCGGAGCGAATATTGACACTCGGTATTTAGGGACCCATTACCTGAAATACGTTGCTGCGGATTCGGATGGAAATATTTCTGATACAGTAACTCGTGTGATTTATGTAGTGAGCGACAATACTCCACCTATTATTACGTTGTCTAACCGTGATACAGCCTATGTTCAGGTAGATTCATCATTTACCCCTTCTTCGTTTACTGCCCTAGACGAGACCTATGGCGACCTAACAAATCGTGTTCAAGTTACAAATGCTGTAAACACATCGGTATTAGGAGAATATCAAGTTACTTACTATGTAGAAACACCACCAAACAAGTGTAGTACTAACAATTCAGTTACTTTGATAAGAACGGTATACGTAATCGATACAATTCACCCAGTGATAAGTGCACTGGATGGCTCAAGTATTGTTCTAGAAAAAGACTCTGTTTACACCTATAGTGACCACATTGTACTGTCAGATAACCATTGTTCACAGGAATTCTTGTGGGATAGTTTAAACATCATTCAAAATGACGTGAATGTAAATGCAAAGGGTTCATATTCAACCGTATTTCAAACAAAAGACAGCGCAGGGAACTTGTCGAATACCTTCACATTAAATGTTGAAGTAAAGGATTTGGTTAGTGTTCAAGAATTGACTTCAGGTGCAGGAATGCTTTACCCTAACCCTACGACATCATCGTTTGCTATAAAGAAAAATTTCGCAAGTATTTCAACAATAACAGTCACCGACTTACAAGGGAGAGTTGTTAAAAACTTGGTTCCAAACGAAACCAATAAATACAACATAAAAGACTTACCTGAAGGGGTTTATCTAATTAGTTTTGTGGAAGATGGCAAAAGCTATCAATCAAGAATAGTAAAACTTTGAAACCCATAAAAACCATAAGAAGTTGGCCTCGCCCCAAGAAGGTGATGGTATTTTTAGCTATTTTGGCCGAGTGGTTTTGGTGGATAATAAACCTTGGGACGCCTGAACCGGGTCAACTAGATATTACTGGTTTGAGAGTTGGGATTGGGCTGTTAACGACAATTTTAATCTTGGCCCTTTGGGTGATTTTCTTCCCTCTAAAATCTTCAAAGAATAACTAACTTTTTTACCAATAAGCTGGCTATTCTACCGCTTTGCCCCTGTGGTCAATGTAATACCAGCTATCGCTTTGTGGTACAGAATGTTCTCCTTCTTTAATGACCTCACACTCATCAGTAACTTTTGCTTTCCCATCTTCAAAAGGGTAGGCACATGCATATTTTGGAGCAATTACAATTTTGCCATCAGATGCTCTGACATATCCTATTTTACCATCTTCTACAATTCTAAACATGCCTTCTTGCGGATAATCTGGCCCGTTGTCGAATGGATAAACCCGAAATAAAATTTTCTGTTTACGATTAATGCCTATAAATCCATAGTCATGATGCAATACAATAGCGTACTGTTTAAATGTATCTGTGTAGCAGGTTGTATACTCACCAAAATCAATTTGAATTTGTTTATCTGTGTCAAGATATCCGCTAACATCATACTCCTCGTCGTAATATAGAAACCAGTAATCCGATTCGCGATTCGCGAATTGCAAATTGCCACAAGCCACAATGAACATAAGCCCAAAAATTATTGTGGTTATGGATGCTGAATTCTTCATTAGATGGGGCATAAAAGTAAACGCAGATTGAATAACTTTGAGTATTGAAATGAAAAAACCTGAATCTATTGAACGCTGGAAAGGCTATTTTACCTACAAAGATGGTTATGATGAAATCTAAATTTCTGGTGTTCTATTAATCAATAATCCATGTCATTCCTATAGTGCCATAACCATAAAAACCCAATTCTTGAAGTGAGCCATATTCCTTTTTTATTTTATTGTTATAATGAGTAGTTCTTTTTTCATCAAGCGTATTGACAAAGCTTGTGACAAAAGGGGAGTTTAAATCATATGGTTCAATGGAATATTCCATTTTATGATATAATTGTTCAAAATGAAAACTCATTTTTCTCCATCTCAGCACTAATTTCCAATCAACTATCCAAAGCAATCTATTCATTTCAATATCACCAAAGGTGTGAAAGTCTACCTCGTCAATGTCAAATAAATCGTTCTCATAGGTATTCCAAACGCCCAATCCTTCCAACATCGTATTATGCTGAACATATTGAAGAGCTGCCCCAGCCTCAAAATGCCATCCGTATTTGTAAATATTGTCTCGGCGTGAGATAACCATTTTTTGTCCTGACTGGTGAGTTAGATCTAATGTAGAAAAGCGAAACCCTGCTGTAGCCGCAGTTAATAAACCACCATATTGAATTTTTAAGTCACCAGTTAGATTTACTCCATTGTATTTAGTGAAAAGTAGCCCATTTGCAATTTCATTTGCAGACTTTTTAATCCTTGGTTTTTTACCAATTCCACGCTCATATTTTTCCCACTTTTTGTATCTACGGGTTGGACCAACCTTAAAACTATCGTTTAATAGTTTATTGATAAGTGCAGGATACTTATTCGTATTTGAGAATAGTAACCAATTGAATTCGTGGTTTATCTGATAGAAAAGTCTGCCCCCGTTGCCTACTTGTTTGTGCCATCCATAAACACGTTGAGAACTAGTAACAACATCGCGATGTAAGACCGCTTGAATGGCATCTGGAGACTCTTTCCCAATTAATCCAATTTGAAATTCTCCATGATGTCTTAAAAGTCCACGTTGCCACAATCTATATTTTGAACGCGATATGTACATATTTGAAGCAAAAGGACGATCACGAAAATGAAACGAGTCTGCAAGTTCAAAATTATCTTGATATCTTATGTAAGGTGTGTATCCAGCACCCCCAAAAGATATAGATTGATAACTTAATACTTCATTAACTGGTCTTTGAAGAATATTGATATATTCTTCCTTTCTATTTGTAAGCTTTTGAAGTAGCCAATGGTAGTTTAAAAAACGGGCTTGAAAATAATCAGTATTAACACTTAGCCGAAACGATCCTGTCATTTCTCTGTCTTGATTAATGCCCAGTTTTCCTCCATCGATAAATATGTCATTTCCATGTTCAAGCAATACACCCTTGTACCTATCTTTTTTTGAGTAGTAACTTTTGTACATTGCCAAATTATTGTCATCAATATACTCAAGCCTTTCTGAAGTTGCGTTCAAGTTTCGGAGAATTAGGTGCTCGTTCAGAGGAAGGTCGAGTTTATTAAACTTTTGCAAGTAGGTGTATTCAGCATAAAGATCGCGTAAAGTTTCTCTATTCTTTATATAAGAAAGATAACCTTTCACTTCATAAATTGGAGAGTTGTTGTGCATGCCAGTTAAAAACACTAGACTTTCCATCAGGCCAAATCGCATATTGTAGCTTTTGGATAATAAGCGTTCTTTCTCATCCTTCGCAAGTTGGTCGTAGTGCTTTTTGTCCGCTCTATTTGTCGATGTATCTTTCCACTTCTCAAGTGAATCCAGAATATCATAATTTATATTTTCGCTTAGTTTTCCTGCTCTTGTGTAATTTTTAGTAAGCTCTACATCTTTTAGCTCTAGTAGATAGTAATCAATTTTTTCTATTGCCAATTTATGTTGCTCCTCATTAGAATACCATTTTGCGAAACAAGGGCTATTTATTTTAGTGATTGAGTCATAAAATGGTTTTAGGTCCAGGTCATTGACATCAGGACATTGTGCATTCACATTATTGGCAAATTGCAGCATCGCAAACATCAAAATTACATATGTAGTGGGCTTAAGTGATTTGTTTTTAAAAGTATATGGATGATTCATAGAAGGTAAATTGGCTAGTTAATGTACTCAAATATCTATGAATTTATCCGACAATACTATATCAAAACTCGTACTAATAGTTATTAAATCACAACATCAAATTGTGATTTATTTTATTTACTAAGAGCTAAATGCTCAAATAGATGGTAAGGTTGATCCGTTTCTACTTCGTTTGTAGTATTGATTATGTGTGGCTCTTCCTTACAGGAAATGACCAAAACCACTAAAAATAGAATCGAAAGAAATTGAGTCGTTTTAAGCATTTTAGAAGAACTCAAATATAAAGCAAGAGTCTACAACTTCTCAAACTTCAAGCGATACGATGTTCCATTTTTGTAGTCAATAACCACATAGTACATGCCTTCACTAAGTTGTGTTGCGTCGATTACATCACCTTCATGTGTAATAGCCGTTTCTCTTCCCAATTGATCGTAAACCTTAATCGCATCAATCTGATCGAGACTTAAATTGGTGATTTTCATTATACCTGAAGTTGGGTTTGGAGCAATGGCAGGTTTTTGTCCTTCCGCTTCTATAATAGAAGCTCCATCTTTGGTGTCAAAATGCCAAACTTCACTCCAAGCTCCATCTCCATAAGGAGTTTTTGCTCTTACCTTCCAATAGTAATCTTTATTTGTCCCCAAATTGGTAAATTGAACTGTGTTGGTATTTGAAGTTTTCTTTTGTGATCCAACAAAACTTGAATTGGTACTGAATTCAATGAAGTAGGTATGTCCTTTCAAGTTCTCCCATTGAAGCAAAACATTGCTCTTATCCGTACGACTACCATTTGCAGGTGCTGTTAGAACTACATCGTCAATATCCGATTTGGTGCTAAACTCCCACACCTCAGACCAATCGTGAAATTCGTTTTGGTCAGAATTTAATGACCGCACTCTCCAATAATAGTGGTTATTGTGACGAAGCATGCGTGTTGCAAATGTATCAGCAGTAATGTACTCGTCAGCATTCGAAAAGTCTGGTTTCGTTGCATACTGAAGCTTGTAGAACGTCGCAAGCGGATATTTGGTCCATTTGAATGGAACATAGTAGTGAATATCTTCAGCTCCATCTACAGGTGCTACCAATTCAGAAGATTGTTGTGGTTTGATGGTAAACTTCCAAGTGTCACTCCAAAGCGAAGTATCTTTTGCATGATAAACCTTAACTCTCCAGTAATACGTTTCCTCAAACTTGAATCCAGGGTCGTCAAAAAACCATAAGAAGAATGGGTTCTCTTCATCTTTAGTATAAACTTTTGGATTGGTAAAGTTTGCATTGGTATCTAATTCCAAAATGTAACCTGTAGTACCTGTGATGGAATGCCAATCTAAGCTGCTTCTACTGTAATGAACCAGTGAATTGTTACTTGGACGATCTAAGTTTGGCTTTTCACGAACATAAAAAGTTCTAGTTTCAGACCAGTCGCTGGTGTCGCCTTCTAAAATACCCCTTAGCTTCCAATGGTATTGTTGGCCAAAAAGCATTTCGTTAATGGTTATTTCTTTTCCTACAGCTGCAGTGTCTAACAAGAAGGGTGAATCAAAGTTGCTTGTGGTGTCAATCCAAAATTGATAGTTACTTACATGCTTCATGGTATCCCAAGAAAACTCCATTTCTGCGTAGCGGCCAAATCCTAGGTGTGAAGTTGGGTATTTAAGAGTTGGCCTTGCTTCAGTCGTAAACCACATGGTATCGAACTGAATATGGTCCCATTCGCAAGTATCAGAAGCATGCATCATCCGCATTTTAACGTAATATCTAGTTCCAAACTTAAATTTGGTACCATCGATACGTGTCAATGTACCTCCTTCAAAAGGTACGAGGGTATCCAAAATTGGGTCCAAAAAATCTGGGTTTTCGGATATATGAAGCTCGTAATGCGTTGTTCCGTCGTGCCTACTCCACCACAAGATGCTATCTCTAACGCCGGCACCATCCATTCGGTAGCCCGGGTAGCTTAAACGAGCATATCCATTCGTAGTGAACTTTCGTTCTCTGCACCAATCTGAAGTGTCTTTTTCGTGATACATATTAGAACGAACCCAATACTCAGCACCATAAAGTAACTCAGTTACAGGCATGGTGAAATTTGAATCTTGAATTTCAATCAATTCCGGCGAATTGAAATCTAAACTCGTATCCAATTGAATGGTATATCCATTCTCACCGCGGAGGGTTCGAACAGCATTAAAAGTGTAATCTGTAGTGTATGGCCACTGAAAGCTCATCCAGTTACCTGCAATTCCTCTTGGAGTAAAACTATCGTGTACCCAAACCCCGGTGTCGATGGGCGAAACAAAACGAATTCTCCAATGGTATTCTTGATCAAAATCGAGCAAATAGAAGGTGAAAAAATTATTGAAATCTTGAATTCCATTAAAATCGCTCGAGTCGTATAGTGAAGGAGAGTTGAATAATCGAGTGGTATCAAACTGAAATTGGTAACCTTCGGAGTTGTAATAACTCCAATAAAACTCAGCAGAATCGGTGTACATGGTTGCATCGTTATTAACGCGAGTAAAATTTGGTCGGTCGATGGTTTTACCATTTCTCGTTTCGGACCAATCGGATGTATTGGTAGCGGATAATCCTCTTCCTCTCATATAAATTGGAGTGTTGTAACCAACATGGTTGAAACGAAATTCGGTGTACCAAGTTGAAAAAGTATCTTTAGCAAATACTTTCTGAATAAAGCTTGAGCTGAAGTCGCTAACCGTATCCAATTGAACTTCAAAACTGTCATAATCTCCCACGCGATGAAATGAAATCCACGGACGAGATAAGCTATTAAAGTTATTTATGCTTGGACTATAAATTGTTAGTGAGTCGTTGGTTGTGAAACTCCACGTGTCACTCCAGTTTGAAGAGTCGGCATTGTTGCTTGAAAAACATTTCGCTCGCCAATAGTAGGTTGTATTTAAGTCCAAAGCTTTGGCTCTAACATAGGCAAACGATGAATAATGCCTGTCGTGATCCATACGAATGGCATCACTCATATTTGAATTCTTAGAAACCTGAAAGACTACACGCTTGCTCGAAAATGAAGGCTTGACTCTAAGCTGCACTCCAGTTTCAACGTTGGTGGTTCCTGAGGAAGGAACGGGAGTGGTTGGGCCAGAAATTAGTTTAGCAGAGCTGAAATGTGCAGAAAGCAGGATGGCGGTTAGAAACAAAAAGTTTTTCATCGGCGCCAAATATAGAACTATAAACAGCTAATCAAGAGCCATTTGTGTCATAAAAATTTGAGTAAATTGTTATCTATTTCGATTCCCGTACCAAGTAGTGTTGTGCATAGTTGGGGTCATTTTCTTCGATGTAGGTAAGATCTTTTAGACTGTCAGCAGATATTGGTTCAAATTTTTGAATTTGCCCATCGCGATCAATGATTAAGGTGTCGTTTGAACATAACCATTTAAATGGCTCGCTTTCGTCAGCTCTTTCTCTGCCTGCCTTAACTGTAGAATACCCATTTCCTGAATCGTGTAACATAAACTTAATCTCTGTGATAGAAATCATGGTTCTGAAGTGATTTATGTTAGCATTTGTTGAATCTACTTTTGAGAAATCAAAATGGGAAACCCAAGTTCCGTCATATCCACATGTAGTTCTATTCGATTTTGAATTTGCACCGCTGTTACAGGCCCATAAACTCAGCGAAATAAACAGATAAAACAACTTTGACATGGGTCAAATTTAAGCAAGTATTTTATTCTCAAGAGAACCATTTTTAAGCATAAAACTACCGTAAATCATTTTGATTTCTAACTTTGCCCTCTTCAAATAGAACGCAAATGACTGCATTATTAGATTTTGAAAAGCCGTTAGAGGAGTTATACGAACAACTTGAAAAGGCTCAAGCTACCCACGCCAAAGGCAAGGTAGATATGAGCGACACGGTTGAACAATTGGAGAAAAAGATCCTTAGTGTACGAAAAGAAATGTACAAAGATCTTTCTGGCTGGCAGCGTGTTCAAATCTCGAGACATCCAGAAAGACCATATACCTTAGATTACATCAACGCAATTAGCAAAAACTTTGTTGAGCTTCACGGTGATAGAAACGTTGGAGACGACAAAGCTATGGTAGGAGGACTTGCTCAAATTGACGGACACAATGTTATGATCATTGGTCATCAAAAAGGACGAAACACGAAGCAAAGACAATACAGAAACTTTGGGATGCCTAATCCAGAAGGGTATAGAAAAGCATTAAGAATGATGAAGATGGCTGAGAAGTTTAATCTTCCAGTAGTATGCTTAATTGATACCCCAGGAGCATCACCAGGTTTAGAAGCCGAAGAGCGTGGTCAAGGTGAAGCTATCGCAAAAAACCTCATGGAAATGGCTGTTCTTAAAGTGCCAATCATTTGTATCGTTATCGGTGAAGGTGCAAGTGGTGGAGCGTTAGGAATTGGTGTTGGAGATCGTGTATTGATGCTTGAAAATACTTGGTATTCTGTAATATCTCCTGAGAGTTGTTCTTCTATCCTTTGGAGAAGCTGGGATTTCAAAGAAAAAGCCGCGGACGCATTGAAGCTTACAGCAAACGTGATGCTTAAAAATGGACTTATTGATGGGGTGATTCGCGAACCTTTAGGCGGAGCTCATAACAACCCAGAAGTAATGTACAAAACGCTAAAGACCGAGATTAAACGACGTATCAAAGAGCTTAACGAACTTGATACTGAAGAGCTGGTTCAACAGCGAATTGACAAGTTTAGCTCGATGGGTTCTTACGAAAGCGTTAGTGCATAAGATAATCTAGCGTTTCTGGCCCTAGATTAAAAATCACATCTAGAATAGACAAATTGGATTCGAAGTTCAATTTGGCATCAAAAACTTGAGGATATGCTACGGTGGATGATAATTTAGTGGCACTATATGCTACTGATTCCTCAGAGAACAGAATGTCACTATCATGCTTAATGCAGTTTAGAATTGCTTCAAGCATAGCCTTGTTAAAGTCTACAAGGGTTTCATGTCTTTTTTGAAAAACGGGCTGAATTTTATAGCCATAGTATAAAAAGAAAGGAGCCTTTTTGTATGCATTTTCGATGCTACGCCAGTGTTCAACTTGCCAATTTGAGTGGTAGTCTAAGTGCACTGCATCATAAGGTCCTTTTCGAGTTGCTTTAATCAAGGGCAGGCTTAATTTTAGCCGACCATTTGGTCCAACAATCTCAAACTGAGAAAGCTCTGTTTGCTTTTGAAAAGTGTGATTCAAAAAGAACGTCACCTCTTGATTTTGAACCAACTCTTTCCAATATGATATGTTGCCTACACAGGTTAAAAACACTTTCAAACTTAGTTAAAAATTACACAATCGTTAGGTACTAATTTGCAAAGTTTGCTTACCGATTTTTGAAGAACAGGGTGAGTCAGCTCAGGTACAATGTCATTCAAGGGAACAAGTACAAAAGACCGATTTTGAATTTGAGGATGAGGAATTGAAAGTTGTTCATTTTCAACGACTAAGCTGTCGTAGAATAGGATGTCGATGTCGATACAGCGTGGTCCCCAATGTTCTGATCTAACGCGGCCTACTTCCTGTTCAATTTGTTTGATGATTTTAAAACATTTTTCAGCTTCGAAGTCTGTTTGAACAAGTACAGCAGTATTTAAAAAAGCAGCCTGATTGGTGTTTCCCCATGGAGGGGTACTGTACACCTTGGCTTTGATTGATGCAGTTTCAAATTGTTGCTCAATTAACTTGATGGCTATTTGCAAGTAAGCATATCGATTTCCCAAATTAGACCCTAACCCCAATACCAGATTTTTTTTCATTACTTTCGCTTTGTTCATGGAAGATTTATTAAAATTTCTACCGATTGCGGCTTACCTCCTGTACCGAATTTTTGCACCCAGCAAAAAAAAGCAACAAAAGCCAAAACAGCGACCGGTGCAGCGAAAAAAACCAAACCCTCAATCTCCGAGCTTGGAAGAAATCTTACGTGAACTGTCAGGTGAACCAGCTCCGCAACCCAAGCAAGAATATAAGACCCCTGTTGCCAAACCTGTTAAGAAGAAGAAAAAGCGAAAGAAAATTCTTATTGAAGATCATCAATACGACAAACGTGTTGAGTATGATCACAATGCAGATACAGGCATGAATATGGCTGAGATTAGAGCTGAAATTCAGGAGGAGAAAGGTATAGCAACTCAACCAAAAGAGATTGAAGTGGATATCGAACAGGCGATCATTTACGATGCAATTCTAAATCGACCATACGATTAGGATTTTTCTCTGAACAACCAAAACTTCTGGCCAACAAAAGTAAAGCTGGCACTTATTCCAGTGGCAATTATAAAGGCAGCGACCTTGTCAATTTTGATAGTAATTAAATCTTTAATGCCAGACTCTGAACGTAATAAACTTACAAACTCCCCATCAGGAAGCAATTCAAAAGCATAATGGTTAACAGCGATGTTAATGACCATGGCAACCAAATATAGTCCCGTAAAAAGAAGCAACCTTTTATTGTTTTTATCTGTTTGTCTCCAGGTCCAGTACTTATTCAAGTTGTAAGTAACAAGCATTCCAGAACAAAAGCTTAAGCCCTTACTTAGATTAATATCTAAGAACTGAGATAAGGCAAAATATACGATAAAATCGACCGCAACTGCTGCTAGACCGGAGATGATAAACTTGGTGAGTTCTTTACTTGCTTGGTAGATAGCCATTAAGCTGGCAAAATTAGTTGATTGTCTTGAATAATAGCTTCCATTCCTAAACGTAAAGCACGATTTGGTTGAATATGTCCTGCTTCAAGTCCAAAGTAAATCGGGTAGTTAAACTCTTGGGTATGTTCAAGAATAATTTCTTCGGCCGTTTTACCAAATGGAATAGCGTTGTCGTTCATATCGCTCATGCCTCCAATCACTAATCCAGCTAATTGGTCTAGTTTACCTGTTCGTTTTAGATTCATCATCATACGGTCAACATGATAAAGATATTCGTCAAGATCTTCTAAGAATAAAATTTTTCCTCGGGTATCAATATCCGATGATGATCCACAAAGGCTGTAAAGCATACTTAAATTTCCTCCAACCAAAACCCCGTTGGCATTTCCAGGCTGGGTAAGATTGTGATTCGAGAAGTTATAGGTTAGTGTCTTTCCAAGCAAGGCATCAATGAGAGTACTATTACTAATTGATTCGTTAGCATCTGGCGAATCAGAAATATTTACAGGCATAGTGGCGTGCAAGGTTGGAAGGTTAAATTGCTGATGAATATGCGAATGGAAAGCAGTTACGTCGCTATAGCCGATTAGCCACTTTTGTTGGTTAACCAAAGGTTTAAAATCAAGAGCATCTAGTATGCGTACCGAACCATATCCACCTCGCGTACAAAGAATTGCTTTAACATCAGGATTGTTAATAAGGGCTTGAAAGTCTGCAACTTTTTCTGAATCTGTTCCGGCCATTTGATTGGAGCGATTGTAGACGTTTTTGCCTACAACAACTTGAAACCCGTGAGACGCTAAAAGACTAATTGCAGGTTGAACAAGTTGTGCTTCAATTGCTCGAGCAGGAGAAGCAATTCCGATAGTGTCACCAGGTTTCAGAAACATGAGGGCGAATTTAGTCTATTTAGGATTATTCCATAACAAGTATACAGATTGGAACAAGATGTATTTTGTTGTACCTTTGCACCTCAATTTACACAAACAGAACATATGAATTTCGAGCTTTCAGAAGAACACTTAATGATACAGCAGGCAGCTAGAGACTTTGCAAGAACTGAGCTTTTGCCTGGAGTTATCGAAAGAGATAATGAACAAAGATTTCCAACTGAGCAAGTTAAAAAACTTGGAGAATTAGGATTTCTAGGAATGATGGTTGACCCTAAGTGGGGTGGAAGCGGAATGGACGCAGTAAGCTACGTGCTTGCAATGGAAGAAATCTCAAAGGTTGATGCGAGTGCAAGTGTTGTGATGAGTGTAAACAACTCATTGGTGTGCTGGGGAATAGAAGAGTTTGGTACAGATGAGCAAAGAGAAAAGTTCTTAAAACCCTTAGCCAGCGGACAAATTCACGGTGGATTTTGTTTAAGTGAGCCTGAAGCTGGTAGTGATGCTACAAGCCAAAGAACAACGGCTATCGATATGGGTGATCATTACCTTCTAAATGGAACAAAAAACTGGATTACCAATGGTAAAACAGGAAGTACTTTCTTAGTTATGGCTCAAACAGATGTAGAAAAAGGGCATAGAGGTATCAACTGCTTAATTGTGACCTCAGACATGGAAGGGTTTACAGTTGGTAAAAAAGAAGATAAGCTAGGAATTAGAGGTTCAGATACACACTCTTTAATGTTCCAAGATGTGAAAGTACCTAAAGCGAATAGAATTGGAGAAGAAGGATTTGGATTTAAATTCGCTATGAAAGTATTAAGCGGAGGTAGAATTGGTATCGCCTCTCAAGCATTAGGAATCGCAAGTGGTGCATACGAGCTTGCATTACAATATTCTAAAGAAAGAAAAGCATTTGGTACTGAGATTATGAATCACCAAGCTATTCAATTTAAACTTGCTGATATGGCAACAAGAATTGAAGCGGCACGCTTATTCTGTTTGAAAGCAGCTTGGTTAAAAGACAACGGTCTTGACTATGCTCAAGCTAGTTCAATGGCAAAATTATATGCATCAGAAACAGCAATGTGGGTTACTACAGAAGCGGTTCAAATTCACGGTGGATATGGATATGTGAAAGAATACCACGTAGAGCGATTAATGCGTGATGCTAAAATCACTCAGATTTATGAAGGAACTAGCGAGGTTCAAAGAATTGTTATCGCTAGAAGCGTATTGAAAGACTAATCAATAAAACAAATATATTAAGAGGGTAGGCTTAGGTCTGCCCTTTTTTGTTCGATTAAATCTACCACTTCTTGAGCAACCAACGCACTTAAGGCAACGCCCATTCCTCCTAACCGAGCCGCAAGAATTACATTGGGTTCCAGTTCTTTAATTATTGGGGTTTTATTCTTTTCTTTACCCATTCCCATGATACCACTCCATTGCGTGTCAATTGTAACTTCATTTCCAAAAATTTGATTGAACATAAAGTCTTTCAATTCTTCAATAATTTCAGGGTTCAATTCGACTTTGTCTGTGGTTTCTGCTTCAATATTCGAGTTTCTAGCACCTCCAAGGAGAATTCTATTGTCTATGTCTCTCCAATAGTAAAATCCACTGTCAAAAATGTGCAGACCTTCACAAGGAAGCTGATCAAGTTGTTCCGTAAGAATAACTTGTCCACGTGCAGGAACAACATCTTCGACGCTAAGTTTTTGAGAAAATGCATTGGTACATAAGACCAAGGTATTTGCGTTAATTTCAATACCTTGCTTGGTACTAACAGTTATTGTATTTCCTTTTTCCCAAGACTCAACTTCAATTCCGCCCAAAATTCGAACTCCTATAAGTTCAGCGTAGCGGTAAATCGTGGCATATAGCTTTCCGGTGTTTAATTGACCCTCATATTGGTTGTGAATAGTTCCAATACTGTTTGATAATTGACTTTTACTCGAATAGGTAAATACACGATCAAGCCCAGTTTCATTATACAGAATTGAATTAATGGATTGGATGCTGTCTATGCATTTATAAAGATCGTTCTTGTTTTTTGAGGTAAATACTTCGACACTTCCTTTTTCTTGGTAGTCTATGTTTATGTCTCCATACTTTTCTCTTAATTTTTGAAGTCCACGATACCTTTTTGCGGCTAATTGATATACCGCTTCAGGTGAATCGTGTTTTAAATCATCAAGAATTTCAGATACATTGGCGAAACAGGCAAAACCTGCATTGCGTGTACTTGCACCTAAACTCCACCCAAATCGATCAACGACAACAACTTTAGCTTTGGGGTTTTTCTCTTTGATCAAGGTTGCAGATTGTAAACCAGTAAGTCCAGCTCCTACGATGAGGTAATCGATTTGACCGAGAAAGTAAGTTGTTTCCCAATACGAAAAATTCACTGAACGAAGTTAATAGGATTTCGTAATTTATTTCAATGGTTTGCTGTCCGTTTTTTGTTGGTTATTCGTTTGCTTTAAATTCATCAAGTTCAATACCTTCGTCAAATGCAAAATAGAATCACCGAACTTTTCGGAATTCAGTATCCCCTAATTCAAGCTGGCATGATTTGGTGTAGTGGATGGGAATTGGCATCGGCAGTGAGTAATGCTGGCGGACTAGGAATAATTGGTTCAGGGAGCATGTATCCTGATATATTAAGAGAGCAAATTCAGAAGTGTAAGACTGCCACCACCAATCCTTTTGGTGTGAATGTTCCCCTGTTGTATCCCGATGTAGAAAAACACATCGAAATTATCATTGAAGAAAAAGTACCCATTGTTTTTACATCCGCAGGAAATCCTGCTATATGGACCCAAAAGTTGAAAGATAACGGGATAACAGTTGTGCATGTAATCAGCAATTTAAAATTTGCTTTGAAAGCGGAAGCATGTGGTGTTGATGCATTGGTTGCCGAAGGTTTTGAAGCTGGAGGACATAACGGTCGTGAAGAGACAACCACCATGGTGTTAATTCCGCAAATCGTTGATGCTGTGCGTGTTCCGGTTATTGCAGCTGGTGGAGTAGGCAGTGGAAGGTCGATGTATGCGGCTATGGCATTAGGTGCAGAAGCTGTTCAAGTAGGAAGCAGATTTGTAGCTAGCAATGAGTCTTCTGCTCACGCAAATTTCAAACAGGCTGTGGTAGATGCAAAAGATGGAAGCACACAACTCAGCTTGAAAAAATTGACACCTGTGCGTTTATTGAAGAATAAATTTTGGGAAAATGTGGTAACAGCAGAAATGCGCGGTGCAAGTGCAGAAGAATTAGCCGAAATTTTGGGAAGGGCACGAGCCAAAAAAGGAATGTTTGAAGGCGATATGGATGAAGGAGAACTTGAAATAGGTCAAATCAGTGGTTTGATTAACAAGGTAATGCCTGCCAAAGATATCGTTGCAGAAATAATCGAAGAATTCAAAAAAACACATGATCGAATGAATCAAGCTAGACTTTAGATTGTTGAATGTTAAGTGGAAGATCGAATAAAACAATATCTAATTGATGGGGAGAGTGATCGTTTAGACTACAAACAAGAAATAAGCTCCGCCGTTAAAATTGCCAAAACCATGGTGAGTTTTGCGAATCACAAAGGAGGAGTGTTGTTGGTTGGTGTTCGCGACAATCGGTCAATTGCGGGTATAAAGAGTGAAGATGAGGCCTATATGCTTGATTTGGCGGCATCTTTCTATTGTAAACCTGAAATTCCAATTGAAATAATTGAGCATGAGATAGGAAACAAGGTTATTTTAGAGTGCATTGTTCCCGAAATTGAAGAAAAACCTTGTTACGCCAAAGGCGATGATGGTAAGTGGTGGGTCTATATTAGAAACAAAGATAAAAGCTTGTTAGCCAGCAAGATAGTGGTAGATGTACTTCACAGGCAAAGCTCAGAAAAAGGCAGCTTAATTAAGTATGGAAAGAACGAAGAGGCATTGCTGAAATACCTAGAATCTCATGAAAGAATAACCCTCAAAGAATTCAAAAAAATGGTCAATATTTCGAAGTGGAGAGCCTCTAAAATTGTGGTCAATTTAATTCATGCAGGGGTAATTCTGAACCATACACATGAGAAGACCGAGTTCTTTACCTTGGCTTGATCAAGTTCTTCATAAAATAATCACTACATAAATTCGTTTTAAAATGGTACTTTTGCTAATTGTACTGAGCATTGGCCCTTAAATGCGAAAACATCATGAAAAAGATAAATAAAGGAATTGGATTAATTGGTTTACTTCTACTGCTCGGAGTGAGTAACACTTCGAATGCACAACGTTGGTTTAGAACGAGTTCGCTTGAATTCGGCATTATAGGAGGAGCAAGTCACTACAGCGGTGATCTTACTCAATCTTATTTTGAAGCAAGAGGATTAAAACCAGCCGTTGGACTAATAACACGTTACACTCCTGGTGAGCTTGCAACGTTTAGATTAAGTGCACAGTATGGAGGGCTAGCAGGAGACGATAACTGGTATGAAGATCCTGAGGATCCAGCAAGCAGAAATTTGAGTTTTCAATCTACACTTTGGGATTTTACCGGAGCGGTTGAAATTAACTTAAGAAGAACTGATCTTCGTGAGAAAACTGGAGTTATTCCTTATGTGTTTACAGGTATATCAGTTTTTAAATTTAATCCTCAAGCACAATTTATTTATGATCCAAGCAGTCCGCACGTATCTCGTCCGGGTTCTACATATACTGATTTAATTGACCGAGATGGTGAATGGATAGATTTACAACCATTAGGAACTGAAGGGCAAGGAACTACTGAGTTTAACGAAAGAGAGCGCTATCATCTGACGCAACTGGCAGTACCGTTAGGAGCGGGAGTTAAGTTTAAGTTCAGCAATAGATGGTCTTTTGGAATCGAGTATGGTGCTCGATTCACGTTTACAGATTATATTGATGATGTGAGTACGACCTATGTTGACCCAACACGTTTGCAGTCGGCTTATGGTTCTATGTCTGCAGCAATGGCTGACAGAAGCACAGTGTTGCACGATGAGTTGAACAACAACCAACGTGGTAATCCAGAAAAGAATGATTCTTACGGAATTCTTGGATTTAGTTTAACCTATAGAATTTGGGGTAACCGTCCTAAGTGCCCAGGATTCTAAACCAGTCATAAAAATTACATATTTAACACGTCGAGTAACATCTCACTAGTTTTTACGTATTAAATAAGTCGATCTTATGAAGAGAATCACATTCAATATCCTGCTTTTAGTTTCAGTACTTACAAGCTATGCCCAGTCTTGGGAGTTGGGATTGATGGCTGGCGGGTCTAACTATCATGGTGATTTGGCGTATAACATCGTTCCGAGGGAAACTAATTTCTCAGGTGGAGGATTTTTCAAATACAATTTCAATGAGTTTTGGTCATTACGTCCAACTTTATCGTACATGCAAATTTCGGGCTCTGATCAAAACTTTGAAGAGTACCATTTAAGAAACTTAAGCTTCAGAAATAACATTTACGAGGTGGGTACCATCTTTGAATTTAACTTCAAACCGTTTAGTGCAAGTACCATTCACGAATCAACATCGTTCTATGCAATGATGGGACTAGCTGGGTTTTTACATAAGCCAGAAGCAGAATTAAATGGCGTATGGTATGATCTCCATGCTCAAAATACAGAGCAACTAAGTGCCGATGACCGTTATAAACTCTTTCAAATAAGTGTTCCTTTTGGAGTAGGAATAAAGCACGCAGTTACCAAAAATTTGGTTGTTGGTTTTGAAGCAGGATGGAGAAGAACCTTTACAGACTATCTTGATGATGTGAGTACTGTTTATCCTGATTTGCGAGACCCTGATAATCCGATAAGTCTAACTGGACGACAACTTACTGATCGATCTTGGGAAGTTTCAGAATCAGGAGGCATCTTGTCTCAACAAGGTGATATGCGTGGCGATCCAAACTTAAAAGACTGGTATTTCCAAACTGCATTTACCATTTCGTATCGATTCACTCCAATTCAATGTCCTTATAACAGAATTCATTTCTTTGACTAACGAGAATATTGACATAGCACGCTTACCGAATCACATCGCCATCATCATGGATGGTAATGGCCGTTGGGCAAAAGAAAAAGGTCGGTTTAGAATATTTGGCCACCAAAATGGTGTAAAAGCGGTACGTGAAGTATCTGAAGGTTGTGCTGAACTCGGTGTTAAATATCTTACACTGTATGCTTTCAGTACCGAAAACTGGAATCGTCCAAAGATTGAAGTAAATGCCTTGATGACACTTCTGGTTAAAACAATCAGAAATGAAACGAAGACTTTGATGGAGAATGGAATCAAGCTTGACGCTATTGGCGATAGAAGCATGTTGCCGAAAGAGTGTGTTAAAGAACTTGAAGAAGCCATTGAGATAACTAAAGGGAATACCCGAATGACCTTAATTCTTGCATTAAGTTACAGTGCAAAATGGGACATCGTCAATGCTACAAAACGTATCGCTCGAATGGCGGCTTCGGGAGAAATTGAGATTGATGAAATAAACGAAGAATTAATTGACAACACCTTAACGACACATAAATATCCACACCCTGAGTTAATGATCAGAACAAGTGGAGAGTTAAGAATTAGCAATTTCCTTTTATGGGAAATGGCTTATAGCGAATTGTATTTTACTACAGTTCTTTGGCCCGATTTCAGAAAAGAACATCTGAAAGAAGCCATTTTAGATTATCAAAGTAGAGAAAGAAGGTTTGGGAAAACCAGCGAACAAATAAGCACATAGAAGCATAAATGAAAAAATTATTAGCACTCGTACTAATACTAAAAGCAACATTTTCATTCGCTCAACTAGGAATAGGAGCAGGGATCGAAATCGACTATGAGAACCCAAAACAGTATGAATTAGGAGGAATTGATGTCAAATTTAAAGGGACAAGCTTTACCGATCGGAACATCGTTATTTTGATGTCTGGATTATCGGTTGGCCAGAAGATAACAATCCCTGGTGATGAGACACGAATCGCTATTGAACGGCTATGGAAACAAAAGCTGTTTAGTGACATCGAAATTCACGCATTGAAAATAGATGGTAAAAAAGTCTATTTAGCTATTCACTTAACTGAAAGACCTCGTTTATCGAAGTACTCGATTAAAGGTCTAAACAAATCTCAAACGAATAATATTCGTGATGAGATTAGCCTCAAAAGAAATCAAATTATTACCGAAGATTTGGTGAATTCTACCCGTAGAGAAATTGAAGCTTACTTCTTTGAAAAGGGATATTATGGGGTAGAAATTGACTTCAAAAAAGAGCCTGATGCAGAGAAACCAAACTATGAGGTGCTGCGAATTGACATTCAACGCGGGAAAAAAATAAAGGTGCAAGATGTTGTGTTCACTGGAAACGCCAGCATTGAAGATAAGCAGCTTAGAAAGCTTATTAAGCCTAAAAGAAAGTACCGTAAGATTAACATTTTTGCCTCTTCTAAGTTTGTTCAAGATGTGTTTGATGAAACACGTCCGGAGGTAATGAAGCTGTATAATTCGAAAGGTTATCGAGATGCAAAATTGCTTGATTATTCTGTAGACCGCACCGAAGAAGATCGAGTGGTTATCCGAATGAATATTGAGGAAGGAAACAAGTACTATTTCAGAAATATCACATGGGTTGGAAATACAAAATACAGCTCAGGTTTATTGGATACGGTTTTGGGAATTAGACGAGGTGATGTGTATGATCAATCACGTTTGGAAACCAAACTATTTGCGAGTCCAACAGGATTTGATGTTTCCGCTTTGTACATGGATGATGGTTATCTCTTCTTCAACATTAACCCGGTTGAGGTTCTTGTGGAAAATGATAGTATTGATCTTGAGCTTAGAATATATGAAGGAAAGCAAGCAACAGTAAACCGTGTTACCGTGATAGGAAACACTAAAACAAGTGATTTTGTTGCCTTGCGTGTGATAAGAACGCGACCAGGAGATAAATTTAGTCGTTCTGACATTCAGAGAAGTATGCGTGAGTTGGCACAACTTGGTTTCTTCGATCCTGAAGGATTAGACGTAAATCCAATTCCAAATCCGCAAAATGGAACGGTAGATATTCAATACAAAGTGGTTGAAAAACCGAGTGATCAGATTGAAGCCTCAGGAGGATGGGGTGGTATCGGAGGATTTGTAGGAACTCTAGGGCTTACCTTAAACAACTTCAGTACA
Source organism: Bacteroidia bacterium (assembly GCA_965216465.1). Lineage (GTDB taxonomy): Bacteria > Bacteroidota > Bacteroidia > NS11-12g > UBA9320 > UBA9320. The sequence goes on along the minus strand of CBDCFW010000006.1, from coordinate 335,012 downwards.
CGAAAGATGTTTCAGCCTGGTGGGTGGTCTCCAATTCCAGCGGGTGACGGCCAAAAATTGTCAATCAGAGCTCAAAGTAATGGGCCACAATATCAAGGATACAACTTTAGCTTTACAGAGCCATGGTTAGGTGGTAAGAAGCCCAATATGTTCTCGGCGAGTGTGTTTCACAGTGTGCAGTCAACTTGGTCTACCGAAGCGGATCGACCAAAGTTTAAAACTTCGGGTGCAACAGTAATGTTTGGAAAGCAATTGAAGTTTCCTGATGACTACTTCTCGTTCACTGCTTCTGCAACTTACCAGCGCTATGTTTTAAACAATTGGAGTTTCTCAGGTGCATCCGAGCTTGGATTTACAACAGGATTTGCAAACAACGTTAGTTTGATCTTAGATCTGAAAAGAAACAGTACCGATCATCCAATCTATCCAACAGAAGGATCTTCGTTCGCAGCTTCTATTCAAGCAACACCTCCATATTCATTGTTTGATAAAGACAAAGACTATACTTCATTAACTGCACAAGAACGCTTTAAGTGGATTGAGTTGCATAAGTATAAGTTCTCAGGGCAATGGTTCTTAGGCTTCCCTCAGAAAGCAAAGAGAAAGGTGGTTATTGCACCAGCTTACCGTTTTGGAGCAATTGGAATTTACAATCAAGATATTGGATATTCTCCTTTTGAAATGTTCAAAGTAGGGGGTAGCGGTTTGACCAACTTTGTACTTTACGGTACTGATATTGTTTCACAAAGAGGTTATGATGAAGGTCGAATCAGTGACCCTGCATTTGGACAGAGCGGACAACCAATCTATACTAAGTACACGTTAGAACTTCGTTATCCATTAACTGTAGGCCAGTCTTCTACTATCTATGCTCAAACCTTCTTAGAGGCAGGAAATGCTTGGAGCAGTTTCAGAGATTTCAATCCATTTGAAGTTAGACGAGCAGGTGGAGTTGGTGTGCGTCTGTTCTTACCTATGTTTGGACTTCTAGGAATTGATTATGCATGGGCGATGGATCAAAGTGCTGGTGAACCTGCAGGACAATTCCACTTCTTTATTGGTCAACAGTTCTAAGAATTGGTTTAAATTAATTGCGATTCATATTTTTCTGGCACAATTTTCGTTTGATAGTAAACAAATGAAACTGGCTGGAGCTCTTCTTCTTGTACTTATTAATGTTGCTGCCTTCGGGCAAGATACCATTCGGTATAAAAGTCTACTTGCCGAAACAGTTGGTGAAAATGTAAGCATCAAATACCGATCGGTAGTCACTGGGCAGAAAACTACGGCACATTTGAAAAATGGTCGTTGGTTGGCCATTGATTCGCTTGGAAATACTTTGATTGAAGTAAACTACAAGGCTAATAAGTCAGCCAAACTCACCCGTAAACATGGCTTAGAGATTTATTACGAACCGGAGACGGGTGATACTATCCTAATTCGCAATTATCATAAAGGCACAATTACCAATCAATTGGGATTTAAGAATGGAATTATTGATAATGGAGGCAGGATTATTCACGTGTTCAAAGATTTTGAGAGCTTTACAGTATGGGAGTACAAAAAGAAGTTAAAGAATCATATTCCAATGGACTTGATGTCACAATGGAGTTCGACATATCAAAATCCAAATGGAACAATGACCGATAGCGCATATCGGAGTTTTGAAGATAGCGTTGGAAATAGTGAGTTGGTAAATGATCAAAACACAAATACCAAACATCCTTATAATTATATAAGCAACCCAGAGTTTGAAATACATCCTAAAGCGCCATTTACGATTATGTCGTTTACGAACCAGGTTCCGGGCTGGGAAATTGCGTCTGAATCTCCAGACTTTTATATAGCACCTCGAGTTTCACATTCGGGTTCTTCGTTTGTTGGTTTTCGAGTATTTAGCATGCAAAAGCACATTGAATATCTCCAGAACGAATTGAAGCAGCCCTTAGAGAAAGATTCTGTTTATTGCTTTTCAGCATTTCTAAAACTTTCTCCTGCAAGTAGATATGCAACCAATGCGTTTGGGTTTAAACTGTCGCAGGACAAAGTGAGCATCAACACAGATGAACTGTTAACTATAGAACCGAGCAAGGGTTTAAATGATCAAGTACTAAATTACAAGACACGTTGGATGAAGGTACAATGCTCGTACAAGGCAATAGGTGGAGAACGTTATTTGGTTATCGGGAGCTTTCAAAATCATCATGATCTTAACTTGATTAGTGTAGATGGTGAGGCACAAGAGAGTTATTATTTTATGGACGATGTGAGTTTGGTACCTGCGGGAAGTTCTGATTGTGGGTGCAACTTTGAGGGGGTGTCAGAAGATGAGGAACCTGCTAAAGAAGGAGGATTGTTTACTGACCTCAAGGTTGGTGACCAATTGATACTTGATGATATACATTTTGAGAACGATGAAGCAGAGTTACTGCCTGAATCTTTTCAAACACTGGGAGAATTGCTCGAAGCTCTATTAGGCAATAATGCCATGAGAATTGAACTATCAGGTCATACTAGCGACGTTGGAGATTATGATCACAATATGGATTTGAGTTTACGGAGGGCAAAGGCTGTAAGGAGCTTTTTAACCTTAAATGGAATTGACGAATCACGAATTGAGATTAAAGGCTTTGGTCCTGATTATCCTATAGCCGATAATTCAACCAAACAAGGTCAATTGCTGAATAGAAGAGTTGAGTTTAAAGTATTAGGCGTATGATGCGAATTAAGAGACAAAGCTCTGCAGGTACTCTTTTTTAAGCAGCGGGCAGATTTTGTAGCGTTCATCTTTAGTGTCTTGGTATAGTGCTTCTAAAGTCTCATAAACATTGTCGATTCCAATTTCATCACACCATTCAAATGGTCCCTTTGGATACGCGGTTCCGAGTTTCATACCAAGATCGATATCTTCACGGCTAGCTGTACCTTCTTGTACCGTAAAATAGGCTTCATTGATAATCATACAAACGATACGAGGAGTTACCAACCCTACTCTGCTTTCCACAAATCTGCTTTCAAGTCCAAGAGAGGTGAAAATAGCTTTTGCCATTTCTTGATCTTCTTCGTTTAAGGCACAGCATTCTACCAAGCTTCGGTTGATAAAAGTTGGCAGGGTATTCATGCCAATAAAAGCACAGTTTGGTTTGATTCCAGCTTCTGCTACAATTTCTTCAAGTTGAAGTCTGATGCATCCAGCTACGACTAAACATTCGTCAACTTCGAGGTAATTTGTGAATTGTTCTGGGTTTTCATCAAAATCCAAATCAAAGATGACATCATAGCTGTCAATTTCATTAATTTTGAACTCCAAAATAGAATGGTCTGAAAGCAATTCAGCGAGTTCTTGAATTTGATTGGGATGGCCTTTAGCTGCAATATTCATGAAGTGAGCAAAGTTAAAAGGCTAAACTTGAAACCAAATACTAAAGCATAAAAATGAGTAAAAAAATAATAAGTACACCAGATGCTCCTGCTGCCATAGGCCCTTACAGTCAAGCGGTTCTTGTAAACGATACCTTGTATTGTAGCGGTCAGATAGCCATTGATCCTGCAACTGGAGAATTGGTGGATGATGGTATAATCAGCGAAACAATTCAAGTAATGAAGAATATTGAAGCTGTTTTAAAAGCAGCTGAAATGGATTTTTCAAACGTTGTAAAGGCCAGCATTTTTATGAGCGACATGGATTACTATACCAGTATAAATGAGGTTTATGCTCAGTATTTTATTGACAATCCTCCTGCTAGAGAGGCAGTTGCGGTAAAAACCTTGCCTAAGCGAGTTAATGTAGAAATTAGCGTTATTGCAGTTAAGTAAATGGCCAATTTTATACCTCCTTTTCGGATAAACATCCTAAAGAAATATTCACCTACTTTGTCGTGTAAGGTGCTGGATATTGGTTCTGGAAGTCACTCGGCTACGATAACCAAAAAGCACTTTCCACTCTGTCACTATACAGGAGTAGATCGCGATCAAAATTATGACAATGATGCAGAAGACTTGGCCAATATGGATGAGTTCATTCAATTGGATTTAACTGAGTTGAAGTTTGATGCAATACCAGATAACCATTACGACATTATAGTTATGAGTCACATCATTGAGCATTTACACAATGGTGATGATGTGGTAAAAGGCTTAATGCCAAAGCTCAAAGAAGGCGGGGTATTTTATGTAGAGTTTCCATGTGAAGCGAGCAAGGATTTCCCATCGAAAAAAGGCACCTTGAACTTCTACGACGATGATACCCATGTTCGCATCTATAGCATTGAGGAAATCGCTGGGATTTTCAATAAAGGTGGGATGAAAGTGTTGCAATCGGGCAAAAACAGAAGATTGATAAATATTCTTCTTATGCCCATCAAGATTGTGGTTCAAAAGATTCAATTAGGCTATGTAAAAGGCGGCGTGTACTGGGATTGGTATGGCTTCGCCGATTATCTTATAGCTCGAAAATAGTTAGAGTCGATACCTCAATCCGTATCCATACGTCCAGTTTGAGTTAGTGACAAAATCATCCCCTTGAAGCTGAAGTGGAGAGAATCCAACGTTGAAATACAATGAAACCTTCTTTTGCTTTCCGAATAAAAATTCAGGTCTAAACAGAATGGAATTTCTATAGTTCAGTTGAACATCTCGCTCGGAAACATCATGAATTGAACGAGGTTCTTCCTTGTCATAAAGATTTAGTCTTGGCCCAAGAACAATGCAGTCCATCCAGTAGATTGAATAATCATCGTATTTCTCATAGGTAAAGAACGTGTCGGCCAATCGTTCTGAATATCGTGTAAGCAGTTGATCTTTATATTTTAGATCAACAAAGTGTCTCAGTGAAATAGAAAGGTTGAACCATTTAGCCGGTTTTAGTCTGATGCTGTTTTCGTAGTATAACCCTACTCGTCTTACTTTTTTGTAAGCTGATATCGAACGACGACTTGATTCTTGTATGTGATACACGCCATCTTCAGGTGTTGAATCTTTGCCCAAGTAGTTCGTGCTACTATAGCTTTGGATTGTGCCCAAGTTAAAATCTGCCAAACCAATGTTTATTCCAAAACTGTGGCTAATGTCTGTGCCGTTTGAACGAAGAATGTCTTTTTGAATTCCGATGGTGGTATTTCTAAAGTAGATTTTATCTCCGCCAGCAATGTGATAAGGTCTATTGAAGAATGATGTAGTGCTATCGAATTCTTTAGTCTCTGTTATTTGTGCATCGAGGCTTGGGAAATTATTGAAGTAGTTTGGTAGATTGTCGTAACCGTTAAGCATGCTCGATAAATTATTATTCTCAAGATACCCGGTATTTACCGTATTTTCAAAAATGATAGAGTAGCCTTTTGGTGATTGAGCTAGAGTGGTGAGTCCTAGAAAAAGAAGAGCTGTCGAGAAAAGGATTTTCATTGAATCAAATGTAGCCCGATGTTTCAATAATGAAGTCGGATTTTGGTCATAAAGGATAACACCTAACTTTGTGACATTCAGCTTATAAATGTTAAACCTAAAGGAGCTTTCTCAAATATTGACAGCATATGCTGATCAACACAATTTGAAGTATGAAGTTGTTGATGAAATTTGAGGAATTCTGGTTGCTTGTGCTGGTGACATGGATTGCAGAAGACACCACCTCATACTATCAGTCAGACTGGCAAAGGAATAATATTTGAGTTTGGGTAAAATTGAAATGAGAGGAACGAGAAGAGACCCCTACCCATATCCTAGGGTTTTTGAGGGGGTTTTGGTCAAGGATTTCCCTCCAGCTATATATACATTATAGGAGTCCGGCTACTCTTTGAAGTTGTAAAATCTGTCATAGATATAGCCTTGCAGAATCACTGCGACTAAAGCAGTCGGAAAGAACACAACAACTGCTGCTGCCGCTCCACCTCCATACTGACTCGTTTCATTTGATGCCAATGACTCATGCAGTAACCAAGAACCCCAGAATACCATTATGAAAGCACACGTTACTGTTAGTAGAGCTAGACCAATTGATGCTGATTGTCTAGCGACAGCCATCAGCCCGTTTAAAACGACTACCACTATCAAAGAGGTATATAAACCGAGTTCCCTTGGCTCTTTGGCTGACAGCACATGCAAGTCGTAATTCACCAAAATCCATTGAATCAAGGTCAATGATCCAAACACAATAATGGCAGTCTTAGTTCCTGTTTTACTCTTCAACATGGGACTCAAAGATAGAGATTCTTCGATTGGTCTGGATATCTGCTAAAATGATAGAGAAGCTCTGTATGCTATTGCTTCTGGTTCGTTTTTTTCGACAGCAATTTTAAGATATTTAAGCCCGTTGTCTTTATCCCCTAGCACGAATAGAAGTTTACAGTAGTTTAACTCCAATAAGTCTACTTCGTTAGTTTTCAATTCAAACGCTTTCTTGTATTGTTTCTCAGCTTCTTGAAACTCATTCTTTTTCTGATAGTACAGTGCTAGTCCTCTGTGGATGTACCCTAAATCATGAATAGGACATTGTTTAGCTTCAAGTATATTCTCTTTGCCCTCTTCAAGTTTGTTGAGTTCTAAAAGACTATATCCTAGGTTACTTCGAGCATACCCAAAGTCTTCATCATGGTTTATTGCTTTCTGGAAATTGTCAATGCTCTTAAAATACTCGCCATTTCGAAGTTGATAATACCCAATGTTATTATAAACTTCAGCAAGCTCCCAATTATTTAGACTGCCATGCCCTGAGTGAATAAATAATATCTTACGAAGTACTTCAATTGCCTTGTCAAACTGGTTTTTTAAATACAATTCATTGGATTCAAAAAAAAGTTTTGCTACCAATAAATTAGTTTCATTCAACACCTGACTTGGATTTTGTTCTAGATAAAGTCTTGCATTTTCAAAAATTTGTCTAAAATGACTATTTAAGTTATCACTCAGTAGATTTGGGTCTAACTTGCAAAGATTACAGTAAGAGACCAATGCATATACAAGAACTTCATCTGGCACTTCTGAAAATAATGACCAGCTGCTTTCCCACACACCATCATTTAAATTTCCAATATCACGAGAATAATTAACTACAATTAGCCCTAATCCAAAGTATATAGCAGCTATGTGAGCAGTCAAATTAAAATTCTCAGAATCATAAAACGACTCATCAATCGTGAGCATCTTAATCTTGACAGTTTCTAGTATAACTCTATAAGCAAGTCTAGGAGGATTTCTTTCCAAGCTTGTAGCAATATGTATTTGATAATGATTACCAATTTTGGCCAAGTCAGATTCAAAAATTTCCTTTCCAGACTCATAAGCAATCCCAGAAGTATCTCTTAAATCTTCATGATATTGAATAGAGTAGTCTATATCATGTAGCCCTAAATATCTAAGTGAATCCTTCACTATATCGGCAACAGAAATCTTAGATGATCCAAATGTGTTTGGAAAGTACTTTTCCGAAAAGTCTACCAACTCGGTAGATGATGGAATGCTGTTACATTTGACTAACCATAATAAAGTTTCATCTACCCAATTCTTATCATCTATTGTGATTTTGAATTTCTTACTTCTTTTATTGAACCAACTCATTTAGAGCAAAACATTGAAACCCAAAGGTAATCAATTGTGGTTACTTGATACATCAGATAACCAATCTCCATGGTGTAAAATTTCGAGTATATTTCGATTCTTTGTTGTTGTGTTGGGATAAGCGTCTAGAAAGATTATCAGATATTCCCTTGTAAAAAGAATAATTGCTTTCAGATTGTAGGATATAGACAAAATAAGACATAAAAAAACCCCTGAGTTACCAGGGGTCTTTTGCGTGGTGTGGGGCGGGATCGAACCGCCGACACAAGGATTTTCAGTCCTTTGCTCTACCAACTGAGCTACCGCACCAACATCATTCCTGCGAATGCGGGTGCAAAAATAAACGGAATGTTGAAATTATAAAACAAAATGTGATGTAGATATTTAAAATATTTCCATCAACCAAATTATTCTATTTTTGGACCTCATTTCCATGCAGTATTTAGAACAAATAATCTTCCTCCTGGTACTGGGCACCGCCATTTACTTCTTCACCAAATCTATTACCCGAATTCGCAAGAATATTAACCTCGGGAAAGATGAAGTAATTAACGATAACAAAGCCCTTCGTTGGAAAACCATGGCGAAAGTAGCGCTTGGTCAAAGTAAGATGGTTGTTCGTCCTGTTGCTGGTTTCCTGCACATTATTGTATACGTCGGATTCATCCTCATCAATATTGAAGTTCTCGAAATTGTAATCGATGGCCTCTTCGGAACCCACCGTGTTCTCTCGGTTTTAGGCCCTGTATATAACGCAGCAATTGGTTTCTTTGAAGTATTAGCCATCCTCGTTTTAATAGCTTGTGCTATTTTCTTAACGAGAAGATTTATTGCTAAAATTCCTCGTTTCCATAAGCCTGAAATGAAAGGATGGGCCACACAAGATGCCACTTATATCCTCGTAATGGAAATTGTTTTGATGGCAGCACTGCTCAAAATGAATGCTGCTGATCAAGTGCTTCAAGCTCGAGGAGATGAACACTATATCGCTGCTGGATCTTTTCCAATCTCACAATTTCTAGTGCCTTGGTTCGAAGGATTTTCTACCAGTACCCTCATTATTTTCGAACGTGTTTTCTGGTGGTTCCATATCATTGGAATTCTTTTCTTCCTTAACTATGTGCCTTACAGCAAGCATCTGCATATCATTTTAGCCTTCCCAAATACTTGGTATTCTCGCTTAAAGCCAGTTGGACAACTTGATAATATGCCTGAAATTACCAACGAGGTGAATATGATGCTCGATCCGTCGAAAGCAGATCCAAATATGGCACCTCCTGAGAAATTTGGAGTGAACGATGTGACTGATTTAAGTTGGAAGAGTCTGCTAGATGCATATACGTGTACAGAGTGTGGTCGTTGTACAAGCAACTGCCCAGCAAATCTTACCGGTAAAAAACTAAGTCCACGTAAGGTGATGATGGATACCCGAGATCGTATGGAAGAACTTGGCAAGGCCAAAGCAGCTGAAGGAGCAGATCACCACGACGGTAAATCTCTTCACGATTATATTTCAAAAGAAGAACTTTGGGCTTGCACTACGTGCAATGCCTGTGTTGAAGCTTGTCCAGTGAACATTAACCCGGTTGAGATTATTTTCGGAATGCGTCAATACCTCGCCATGGAGAAAGCAGATATGCCAAGCGAATGGAATATGATGAATAGCAACATCGAGAACAATCAAGCACCATGGCAATTTTCACCTAGCGATCGTGCTAATTGGTCGAAAGATATAAACTAAGCAACTTTTTAGCCTCCATATTCGTTTCTTAATCATGCCAAAAGCTCTATTTACGATTTGTGCTTTCCTACTATTTAGCATTTCGGCGTCGGCAGCCCGATTTAACATAGCAGGTCAAATTACTGATACTGAGGGGAAAGCTGTGCCTTTTGCTAGCATTGCTTTGTCGGAAATTGCAGATTCTTCTGTAGTTCAATTCGCTGTTTCTGATGAAAATGGAAAATATGCCATCCGCGGAGTGGAGCAAGGAACCTATTATTTGGTGATTGCTAGCGTGGGTTATGAGGTAAAATATCATGAAATAGACATTAACCGTGACCAGAAAAACGTAGATATTTCATTAGCAGCATCTACAATGAGCATCGAAGAAGTAATGGTTGTGGCCAAAAAGATTCCTATCCTGCTAAATGGCGATACGGTAATGTACAATGCATCAAGCTTTAAAACGCAATCGAATGCCACAGTTGAAGACCTCATTCGAAAAATGCCAGGTATTCAAGTAAATAAAGATGGAAGCGTAAATGTTGAAGGACAAACCGTTACCAAAGTAATGATTAATGGAAAAGAATTTTTTGGCGGGAATGTTGAAGCGGCTACAAAAAATTTGGATGCTTCATTGGTTGACAAGGTTGAAGTAATTGATAAGAAAACAGATGAAGATGAATTTACCGGCCAAGATGATAGTCAACGCGAAAAAGTAATCAACCTAGTGCTTAAAGAGGAGCATACACAAGGATATTTTGGAACACTAAGAGGAGGACTAGGCGATCAGAATTATTACGACGGCCACGGAAATATTAATTTCTTTAAAGATGAAACTCAACTTTCTATTATAGGTGGTGCAAATAATTTAAACCGCCGACTTTACGGATGGCGTGCCATGCAAACCCTTCAATCGTTCGAGATAAACCCATTTAACAGTAATAACCGTACCATGTGGTGGAGCGGAGGGATTAAATCGTATAACGGAGTTGGAGCAAATTTACATTTTGAGCCAATCGAGGGAATGAAGACCGATGTGGCATATGTTCTGACCAACGAAGAATCTACAAAGATTGCTGAGTCAAATTCAGAAGTTTACCTGACCGACAATACTCTTTTTTCAGACTCGCGTGAACAAGCAAACGGAACACGTAATCAGCATCAAATAAATTCTAAGGTAGAGTTTGAACCCGATACACTCAATCGATTTGTGTTCAGAGGGCAATTTAATACCAGTGCTGACGCAGCTACAAACATGTCGCGAACATTTAATTTTATAGATACCGAGTCGATTTTGAACAGTGGTGTAGACCGTGACAATGTTGAAAGCGGCGACTATAAAGTTGTGACGAAACTGCATTGGACCCGCAAAATGAAACTGAAAAAGGAGAATCACTTTTTAGGTTCAGTGTATTACGATCAATCAGAACTAAGCAATGCCTACAGTTCTTATTTCAATACGGTTGACTCATTTTTATTGCCGATACCAAACGAAGAAGCTTCGTTGTTAGATCAAAAATTAACTACTGCTCAACAAACTGTGGCAACCACTTCGGCATACCAAATAGTGCTATCAAAAAAATGGACCATCAGACCCGGTTTCAATTGGATGCGCAGCACCTATGAGCACGATTTTAGATGGATTCCAGCTGGTGCGGAAGAAATTCCAGAACAAAGTCCTGTAGGGCAAGTAACCGCTCAAAATATGGAGTACTTCATGCATATTCGCTATCAGTTGGATTCTTTTACGAACATTTACTTTGTTCCAGAAATCAATCAAACTATTGAAGAAAGAACGTTTACGACCGATACAACTGCATCGTACAGTTTCAATCAGAAGTTCTTTATTCCGTTTATGTGGATTCGCTCTCAGAAGGCTCATAAATACGATTTCAGATTCAATTTTAGAGCGAGTGTAAGAAAGCCTCAAGTAGCTCAGATTATTCCTGTTCGCGATAATAGCAACCCATACGTAACCAAGGTTGGAGCAATAGACTTACAGAATTATATTAACTACAACAACGGTTGGCACTACCGAAGATTTTTCGGTTTGGGCAAATCTGTTTCAATTGGTGGCTGGACATCTTTTTCACTCAAACCAATTGTGAACAGCAATACAATTACAGAAGACAATTATTCTGTAGCTGAGTACTTGAATTATAAAGACCACGTATATTCAAACCACGACTTTTCATTCAACTGGCCTGTAGCTAAGCTGAAAGCAACATTAGGACTTGAGATTGAATATGATTTCAATCGTTCTTACTTCATCCAAAACAAGGAAGATGTGCTAAGCTTAAATAGCGGTTATTCTATAGGGCCGCGTATTCAATTGAATGAGTTTGATAAGGTGAGTTTAGACCTGCGTTACCTATACACTTGGAAACAAGGGAGCATTGGTGGAGTAGAGAATAATCCATTCGGTTATCACGAAGTGGATGCTGAGTTTATTTGGACGCCAATCGATCGTGTTGAGTGGTCAAGTGAATTATATTGGGAGTTATTTGGTAGCAACTCAACCGTTGGGCAGTTAAGTATTCCAATCTGGAGTTCGTCGTTCTCTGTGTTTATTGATAAAGAGCAGAAATGGAGCTTAGGAGTTAGAGCCTATGACATTTTAGATAAGAATCAGAATGTTTGGCGATGGTGGAGTGCAAACCGATTTGTAGAGAATCGAACTAACACCATTACGCGCTATGTAATGGGAACGGTGACCTATAAAATCAAGAAACCAACGCCTAAAAAAGATGTTGGTGGTCCTGTAGACAAAAGGCGATAGAAATACAGCGATTTTGTATTAACTTGCCAGCCCAATGAGTGATCCAATTCAAGTACCTACAGTAGCAGAATTAACCGCGAAAGGAGAAAAACCCGATATTTTATTTTGGGTCGGATGTGCAGGAAGCTTTGATGAGCGTGCACAGAAAATTACCAAAGCCTTTGTTAAGATTTTACACAATGTAGGAGTTAAATATGCCATTCTTGGAACCGAAGAAACCTGTACAGGTGATCCGGCAAAAAGAGCAGGAAACGAATTCTTGTTTCAAATGCAGGCCATGGCCAATATTGCCACATTGAATGCCTACGAAATCACCAAAATAGTAACTACATGTCCGCACTGCTTCAATACCATCAAAAATGAGTATCCTAGCTTGGGTGGTGAATATGAAGTAATACATCACACCCAATTGTTACAAGAGTTAATCGACGATGGTAAGCTAACCTTTGGGGAGGGTGGATTTAAAGGCAAAAAAATCACCTATCACGACAGCTGCTATCTTGGACGAGCGAATGGGGTATACGACGCACCTCGCCGAATTTTGGAAGCATTAGACGCTGAGCTCGTTGAAATGAAAAGATGCAGAACCAATGGCTTATGCTGTGGTGCTGGTGGAGCTCAAATGTTCAAAGAATCGGAAGCTGGAGATAAAGATGTGAATATTGAAAGAACCGATGAAGCCATCGCTACAGGTGCGAGTATCGTTTCGGCTAACTGCCCTTTCTGCACAACCATGATTGGTGATGGAATCAAGAATGCCAATAAAGAAAGCGAAGTTGAAGTGCTCGACCTTGCTGAATTGGTTGCTCAAGCGAAGGATCTATAATAAGTCGTACCGACTCACGTTTAATATTTATGAAAAAACTAAGTGTTCTGTTGCTCCTTGCTTTTAGCTTTGGTTTTATAGGTAAAAAGAAGCCAATTACTAGCAAGCACCTCCCCAAAATGTATGTTTATGTGCCTTCAGGTAAGGTGTTTACCAATGTAGATGAGCCCAATGCGGTGCAAGATTCCCTAGAAGGATTCTATGTGTCATCTCAAGAGGTAACGAACATAGCTTACAAAGAGTTTCTGTATGATTTGAAACAGAATGGCAAGATGGATGATTATCATAAGTATTATCCTGATACGTCTATTTGGGTAAATAAAGAAAAAATGATGTACGGTGAACCGTATATGCATCATTACTTTCAGCATCCCGCGTACAAAGATTATCCCGTTGTAGGAGTGAGCAAAGAACAAGCTATAGCTTATTGTTCTTGGCTCTCTGAAAGAATTATTTTGAAGGATAAGAATGTAAGCGTAACCTTTAGTCTGCCTACTAAAAAGCAATGGATCAGGGCGGCACGTGGTGATAGAATGAGTACTTATTCTCATGGTGGACCATTTCTGAGAAACTCGAAAGGATGTTTCCTATACAATCACAAAACTACTGGTGGCGAAAGCATACATTGGAATGAAGATACCAAAAAGTATGAGGTTGTGAGTGGCAGTCTAGCCCTAGACGGTGGGTTCATTACCACGCCAACTACATCTTATTTTCCGAACGAATTTGGAGTGTACAACACCTGCGGCAACGTAGCAGAAATGATTCTTGATGAAGATGTTGCTATGGGTGGAAGTTGGAGTGATACCGGCTACGATATTCGCGTAGAAAGTGAACAGGATGCAAGCGTTCCTAATGCAAAAGTTGGATTCCGTGTTGTAGCAAAACTTACAGTTAACTAGTCAGTTAGCTCTTTCAATTTATCTTCTACTTCATATTCGTCGCCCTCTAAATATCCCAGGTGACGGTAAACTACATTTCCATTTCGGTCAACAACCATGGTCATCGGTGGACTTACTACATTCATAGCTCGTTGAATATCTCCATTCGGGTCTAAAAGAATATCAAAATCCCAGCCCATACCAGCTACTGTAGACTTGACTTTTGCCATATTTCGAGCATCATCTGTGCTGATTCCAACCAATTCTACATCGTATTGTTCTTCCCAATCGACAAGTAATTCGCTGAAGTTTTTAAACTCACTATAACAAGGTTTACACCAAGTTGCAAAAAAGCAAAGAATGGTAATGTGTCCGTTAGTTGCATACGAGGCAACATCGATTGATTCACCGTCAATATTTTTCACCACGACCGAAGGAACATCATTTGAGACAGTGTCTGTTTGTGCAAACATGAAGCATATAGATAAAAGCAGGATAAGGGTAAAAATTGATTTCATGAGTTGGTTTCTGGTCTAACAAGATTACCGATTCTTTATCAACTGAGCAAATTGAAGCAGGTTAGAGCAGGTGATTAGGGTTTAACTAAGGTGTCAATCACCTTCGAAATGCCTTCGGCATCTAAACCATATTTTGAACGTAGTTCTTGCACAGATGCATGAGCAATAAACTCGTCTGGAAGTCCTAACGATGTGATAGTGCCTTGGTATTGGCTGTCTAATGCAAGTGCTTTTATTTGCTCACCAAATCCACCCGAAATACTGCCATCTTCAACCGTTATAATTTTTGTAAAACGTCGAAAAATATCACCAATTGCATTAAGGTCAATAGGCTTTGCAAATCGAGCATCTAAATGCAATAGGCTATTTTCTTTAGTCTGAAGAGCTTTTTCCACCTCGATTCCAATAGCCCCAATTGAAACTATGGCTAAATCGTTTCCGTCTTGCATTAGCCTACTTTGGCCAGCTTTATACTGTTCCAATTCTTGCTTGTAGTCTATTGATTTGCCTCTTCCTCTGGGATATCGGATTACCACCGGCCCTTTGGTGTAGCCTACCGCCCAATGCATAGCATTTCGCAATTCAACTTCATCCATGGGAGCAATGATGGTGAGATTCGGGATCAGCTTTAGAAAAGCTAAATCGAATGCTCCGTGGTGGGTTGGTCCATCTTCACCGACTAATCCAGCTCGATCGAGACAGAAAATTACAGGGATGTTTTGCAGGGCAACATCATGAATGATTTGGTCATATGCACGTTGTGTGAAAGAAGAGTAAATATTGCAAAAAGGTCTTTTACCTTCCAATGCAAGTCCGGCTGAAAAGGTAACTGCATGCTGTTCTGCAATCCCAACATCAAAAACTCGTTCCGGCATGGCCTCCATCAAATATTTCATAGATGACCCACTTGGCATGGCTGGCGTGATTCCGACAACGCGTTCATCTTTTTCAGCAAGCTCTACTAAGGTGTGACCAAATACATCTTGAAATTTTGGAGGTTTTACTTCAAGTGTTTCTGGCTTTAGCGGGTCAATCTTAACATAGCTTACGCTGTGCCATTGGGTTTGTTCCCGTTCTGCAGCTTCATGACCTTTTCCCTTGGTGGTCTTTATATGCAGAACCTTTGGAGTTTGTGCAGATTTATTTTCCCTTAGATAGGCAATGAGTTGCGTTATATCGTGACCATCAATCGGACCAGAATAATCTAAATTTAAATTCTGAAAGACGTTTGTAGAAGATGAATCAATCTTAGCCAAATGTTGGTTTATAGCTCCGAGATTAGGGTCAATTCCCATCTCGTTGTCGTTTACAATAACTAAAACATTGGCTTTTGACATTCCCAAGTTATTCAAAGCCTCAAAAGCCATCCCTCCACTTAAAGAACCATCGCCAATAACAGCCACATGTTTCTTGTTTTCTTTGTTAAGAAAAGAAGCTTCAGCCATTCCCAAAATTGCTGAGATCGAAGTCGAAGAATGCCCAGTGCCGAAATGGTCGTAAACGCTTTCGTCAATCTTCGGGAATCCGCTCAATCCATCCATTTTTCGGATGGTTTCAAATTCGCTTTTACGTCCGGTTAGCAGCTTATGAATGTAGGCTTGATGACCAACGTCCCATACCAATTTATCTGATTTAAAATCGAAGACATAATGCAAGGCTACGGTTAATTCAACAACCCCTAAATTGGCACTGAAGTGACCACCATTCTTCAAAATCTTTTCAATGAAAAACTCGCGTATCTCAGTGCACAAGCTCGGAAGCTGATCTACAGATAGTTTTTTAAGGTCTTCTGGGTTGTTTATGGAATCAAGTAAACGCAGGATGCAAAGATGAATTATTCACTTAACATTTTCTTCATTTTGAAATGCTTAATTCCAACTTCTTCAAACGGTTCGGAACAGATAGTGTAACCAAGCTTTTCGTAAAAACCCATGGCTACCTCCCTGGCGTGCAATAAGACGGTTGGCATATCATTGGCATTAGCATATGTTTCAAGTGCTTCAACCAGTTTGATGCCAATGCCTTTACCTCGAACTTCTGGAGACGTTGCCATTTGTCTTAACTTACCAACTCCTGGTTGATAGTGTGGAACTAAAATTACAATGCCAACAATTGTTCCTTGTTGAAATGCTCCAAAGTGGATTTGATGTATGTCGTCAGAAAGATCTTCATCTTTAATATCAAGCCCTAAAGGTGTTCGAAGTACATCTTGCCTCAAACCTAAAGATTGGGTGTATTGTTCACTTGGAATTTTTATTTGTTCAATAATCAAAATTGAAATGAAAATCCAAATGTAAAGAGATTGCCGAGTAAATCTTCTTGTTTCGCATAGAGCCTGCTATACTCAAGATAGAAATTGGTATACTCGGAGACTGAAAGGCCTAGTTGACCCAATACACGATGTCCTTCGCCGTTGCTGTTCGACAAAATAAAGTATCCTCCTCGAGCGTACATTTTTTCATTTGCAAATGTTTGTTTAGCACAAAAGCCGATCTCAAAAAACTCTACCCCTCGTGTTCGGGTAGAATCTAAGGTTAACGAATCTCTGACTAATACCAAACCCCCAGCGTGCAAAGAGATATTATTGCCGAATTCCAGACTTGGATTAATAACAAGTGCAGCGTCAGGAAATGTCTTAGTAAAATTGGATCCAGTCATAGATCCTAAACCCATATTAAGTCTAATGTATGGTGGAGAAGAACTTGAATCAGATTGTGCTAAGGAGCTGATGCTCAATAATAGAGCTATACCAAGAAGGAGTTTTTTCATGTTTTCCAAATATACGAATTAATGCAGACCTAATTGAATTGTCGATTAGATAAGTATTAGCGATATTGAATAACGCAATCTTGTCTAAAACTGCAGAGAAATCCCGAAATTTAAAAGACTGCCTGTGAAATCTTCATCCTTGGCGTAGATTTTACTATGTTCAATATAGAATGAAGAAAACTTGGAGACTCTGACACCCAGTTGTCCTACAACACGATGGCCTTCACCGCCACTATTTCTTAAGAAATAATATCCCCCTCCAGCATACAATTTATCGTCAGCAAAGGTCTGTCTGGCACTCAGACCAACCTCAATAAATGTAGTTCGTTTTGAGTGTGTAGAGTCGACTAGAATCATATCTCTTGATAGTACCAATGCTCCAGCATGAATAGAGACAATCTTGCCAGATTCTATACTTGGGTTAAATACAAATGCCGCATCGGGTTCGTTCTTTAAATAGTTTAACCCGGTCATACTTCCAATACTAGCACTAAAGCGAAAATTAGGTGCAGAAGAACTTGAATCTGATTGTGCTAAGGAGCTGATGCTCAAGAATAGAGCCATACCAAGAAGGAGTTTTTTCATATCCTTCCAAATATACTAATTAAAACAGTCCTTTCTTGCTTTGAGCGTCTACTACGGCAAGGTTAATCATGTTCACAATCTCACGAACTGAACTGCCTAGTTGTAACACATGCACTGATTTACGTACTCCCAAAAGAATAGGTCCTATGGCTTCGGCAACACCCAATCCTTGAACCATTTTATAAGCGATGTTTCCTGAATCAAGTCCAGGGAAAATAAACACATTTGCATTTTCCGCACCTAGCTTGCAAAAAGGAAATACTTCCTGACGCAATTCTGCATCCATGGCAACATTGGCCTGCATTTCTCCATCTACAATTATTTCAGGATGGTTTTTGTGCAGGTGTTTCACTGCTTCTTGAATTTTGCTTACTGTTTCACCTTTTGCTGAGCCAAAGTTGCTGTAGCTTAACATCGCAATTCTTGGTTTGATATTCAACTTACTAACCATTCGATGTGTAAGTTTAACGATGTCGACCAAATCTTGTGTGCTAGGATTGATGTTAACCGTAGTATCAGCAAAGAACAAAGGTCCTTGCTTACTGGTGATAACATACATGCCGGCAACCTTATTAATTCCTTCTTCAGTTCCAATTATTTCTAGTGCTGGACGAATTGTATTTGGATAGTTTCTGCTTAGACCCGAAATAAAGGCATCAGCTTCACCCAGTTCAACCATCATTGCACCAAAATGAGTTCGTTGCCTCATGGCTTTAATGGCTTCAAATTCGGTCAAGCCCTTGCGAGCTCTTTTCTCGTAGTACAATTTGCCATATTTTTCAGTGGTTTCATTGCTTTTTGTAGGGTCTATAATTGGACATTCATCTAAGCTCAATTGATGCTCTTCAATTAATGCCATAATCTTATCGCGGTGCCCTAGAAGAATTGGGAAACATCCACCTTCTTCTTTTGCAATATTTGCCGCTTTTAGAACTTTGATTTTATCTGCCTCTCCAAACACAACACGCTGTGGATTTTTACGAGCACGGTTCGAAAGACCACGTAAGAATCGATTATCTAAACCTAGCCGCTTTCTAAGTCTGATTTTATATTTTTCCCAATCCTCAATGTTGTGTTGGGCTACTCCACTATCCATTGCTGCTTTTGCAACAGCTGGAGCAACTGCGGTAATTAATCTTGGGTCAAGCGGTTTAGGAATGATATATTCTTTACCGTATGTGATATCGGGCTCGTTGTATGCTAAAAGAACACCATCAGGAACAGGTTCTTTTGCTAAATCTGCCAAAGCACGAACCGCAGCCAACTTCATTTCTTCGTTGATAGCGGTTGCACGTACGTCAAGTGCTCCTCTAAAAATAAAAGGGAAACCGAGTACATTATTCACTTGATTTGGATAATCTGAACGGCCAGTAGCCATAATGATATCTCCACGAGAATTAATTGCTTTTTCATAGGCAATCTCGGGATTTGGGTTGGCCAGTGCAAACACAATTGGATTCTTAGCCATCGATTTCACATTTTCGACCGATAATACATCGGCACGCGATAGTCCAACAAAAATGTCGGCTTTGTTGCACGCATCATCGATGTCGTGAAAGTCAAGTTCGGTGGCAAAAAACTTCTTGTTGTCGTCGAGTCCTTCACGGTCTTTTCTAATAACTCCTTTACTGTCAAGCATTAGAATATTTTCTCGCTTAATTCCTAAAGCAACGAACAACTTTCCGCAGGCGATAGCACTTGCTCCAGCACCGTTTATGACCATAAGAACGTCTTCAATCTTCTTACCAGCAATATCCAAGGCGTTCAACAAGGCAGCACCACTAATAATGGCTGTACCATGTTGGTCGTCGTGCATGAGTGGAATATTCGTTTCTGCTTTGAGCCTTTCTTCAATGATAAAACTTTCAGGGGCCTTTATATCTTCTAGATTTATTCCTCCAAAAGTGGGTTCTAATGCCTTTACTACTTCAATAAATTTCTCAGGGTCTGTTTCATTTATCTCAATGTCAAATACATCGATATCGGCGAATATTTTGAATAATACGCCTTTACCTTCCATCACTGGCTTAGAGGCAAGAGCTCCAAGGTCTCCCAATCCCAATACAGCGGTTCCATTGCTAATTACACCTACTAAGTTTCCTTTTGCAGTGTACTTATAAGCATCTTGCGGATCTTTTGCGATTTCTTCGCAAGGGTCGGCAACTCCAGGAGAGTAGGCCAAACTTAAATCGCGTTTGGTTCGTGTTGGTTTGGTTGGAATAACTTCTATTTTCCCTGGCCTCCCTTCGGAGTGATAGTCAAGGGCATTATCAAATTGATTTTCCATAAATTGCTTAGCTTTATGATGAGCAAAGGTATTCTTGTTCGCGAAGAATACGTTATTTCAGTAATATTAGCGTATAAAGTCTGTTAGCTTACCTGAATCTTTTAGCTTATAGCCACGTTCTCCTAGTTCAACAGTTCCGCATTCAATGTTAAGGTCATGCTCAAAATAGAGGAGGTAGTTGTTGGCTACTGCTTCTTGAAGAAAGGCTTCTCTCTCTTTCATGGTTTCAAGTGGACGAATGTCATACCCCATAACATAATTAGGGCGAATGTGTCCTGAAGAAGGAATCATATCTGCCATAAAAACTAGGGTTTGATTGTTAACCTGAATCTTTGGGCAGAACATCGATTCAGTATGACCCTGTGCCAATATTCCAGAAATGTTCTCGGTTAAAACGAGATCTGAGCCTAAGAAATTGAGATTTCCAAGCTCTTGAATAGGGAGCATATTTTCTTTTAAGAATGATGCTTTTTCTCTGGGGTTTGGATTGATGGCATGGTTCCAGTGATCTTCATGTACCCAGTATTGAGCATTCGGAAAGCTTAGTTCGTAGTTGTCACGCATTGAATTCCATTTTACACTTCCACCACAATGATCAAAATGAAGATGCGTAAGTACAACGTCGGTAATGTCCTTAAAATCAACACCGGCATTATGCAGCGACTTTTGAAGTGAATTCTCGCCATTAAGGTAATAATACCCAAAGAATTTTTCAGACTGCTTTTCGCCCATTCCATTGTCAATAAGAATTAAACGGTTGCCGTCTTCAATTAATAAGCATCGCATGGCCCAATTGCACATGTTGTTTTCGTCGGCTGGATTAATCTTTTTCCAAATCGATTTTGGAACGGTGCCAAACATGGCACCTCCGTCTAGCATAAAGTTTCCGGTATGAATGGTTTGTAATCGCATGTAATTCTTGTTGTACTATCTAAAATCAAATATATGATTTCGTGTAGATGATGGCCGAACTTTTTTGCAATACCCAACCATTTTAGCCCATGTGCCGTATATCATCTAAAAGAACTATGATAAAATTTAAAAAATTACACGCGGCATGGTTACTCGGATTGGTAGCTGTGTTCTTTTCGTTTTGCAATGAAATTGTACCTACAAATCCCGGTAACGATGACGATCGAGACCTGTCTGAAGTGTTAGCTAAATATGGGCCTCCAGAACAAACATTCACAAAAGATGCAACATCTTCATTTACGATTAATTCGGCCAATGGATTCTCGTACTTCTTCCCAAATGGGGTACTTACCAAGGATGGTCAAGCTGTTACAGGTAATGTTGATGTAGAAATTACCGAATATTTAACCAAAGCAGACATGATATTTTCTGGTGTAACAACAGCTTCAGGAAATTCATTGTTGCAGTCAGGAGGAATGTTCAACATAGAAATTAGCCAAGATGGAGAGGATTTAGATCTGGCTGGAATGTATACAGTAAGTATTCCAACAACAGAAGGAATCGATCCTCAAATGCAGGTATTTAGGGGAGAAGAGAATCCTTCAAACGGACAAACCGTAAATTGGGTTCAAGCTGATTCGTCTTGGGTAAGATCAGACTCCACTGTAGGAGGAGGCGATACTTCTCGCTATTACCTGACACTAAACTTCTTAAGCTGGTGCAATTTAGACAAGTATTATAATGCTGCTACAGGAACTCAAGTTCGATTAAAATTGCCTGAAGGTTATGCTTCATCAAATACTGTTGTCTACATGATCTTTGAAGAGAACTCAGTTGTTTACTTGATGGCCGACGTGGATAAAAAGGAGTTTAACTCTGGTAACTTCAACCTGCCTTTAGGCTGGGATATTCATCTCTTGGCGGTGGCAAAAACAGATAATGGAATGGAATATGGATTGGTCAGTTCTACAATATCTGATCCTCATTATGAAGAACTTACGTCATTAACTCCTATTTCAGAAGAAGAGCTAAAAGACCTCATAAAAGATTTGTAATATTGAAATTGCGAACTGTACTGAACGGTACAGTTCGTTTGTTAAAACAACGAATGTTTTACGAATTTCTGTCGCTTATAAATACCATTCGCTTGAACGATTACGAAGTAAACCCCTGTTTTTAGATCGCCTAAATAAATGGTTTCTTGATAAGGGAAATCGGCCCTAACATTGTTTAGCAGCTTATTGTAAACCAAATTTCCAAAGCTGTTAACGATTTGGATGCTCGCATTCGCAGTTTGGTTTGGTGCGAGTTGCATATAGAAATCAATGCGATCGGTTACGAGGTTAGGCCAAAAATCGAAAAAGTAAAATTCATGGGCACATACGCCAGAATGTTCAACCGTATTTACCCCTGCGGCATTAAAACTTAAGCACTCATTGCGATAGGTAATGCCATCGCATCCACAAACTGGAGAAAACACGGGTCCGCAAGCGTACCAGGGATTAATTCTATTGGTATCTATGCATTCATTTACCCATTGGCCGTGAGCCAAGCTGGTAAGAACCAATAAACATAAACCTACAATGAATCGCATGTATGTAGAATCAAAAGTACGACAATTCTCTAAACGTGAGAATGTCATATTTTAGTCTGTATTATTGAGTGGTGCAACGTATTGATGCTGCAAATACTCTTATTTGTATATCATTACTACAGAGAAGACCTTTGAGGTAACTACTAATAAGCTACATAAAGCCTGTCTCCGCGCCAGCGGGACAGGCTTTCATATTTTTAGATCTTAAAGATTCCAGGTTAGTCCGCCATAGAACCACCGTCCTGGCATTCTCGCACCTAATATTTCTTGGTACTGTGTGTTTCCTAAGTTTCTTACTTCAGCGAAGAAACGAACTGGAATAATTGCAGATGAATAGCTTACTCTTGTGTTGATCAAGCTATAATTCGCAGGAATTGATGCATCAATTGATTCAATAATTTCTTCGTTACGTGTTACAAGATTTCCGGTAACTATAAAACTAAATCGATTGACATCTAAGTTTAGACCAATATTGATATTGTGAATAGGATGGTTTGCAATGTATTTAGAAACCACACTATCCGGGGTGTTTGTGTTAATGTATGTATAGTTCAGGTGAGACTTAAGTTTTACAATGGCACCTTCAAAAATGGTGTATTTGACAAATGCCTCTAAACCAGAGGTGAAGCTCTCACTAATGTTTGTAGCATACAAATAGAAAGCACTATCAGCTAAGTTGTTTAGGTTGGTAATTTCGCTAGAGGGGGTGCTTACGTAGTCTATTAGATTGTTTGACTTACGTGCAAATGCGGTTGCTCCCCATCTTAAATTTTTATTGACGTACCCGTCTACTCCGAGATCAAAATTCCAAGAATTTTCGACGTCTAAATCTGGGTTCCCAGCATTTCGTCCTGGTGAAAGGCTAGGAATGAGGTAAGAAATATATCGCTCGGTGAAATCTCCTTGTCTTACAGCACGTCCGATTGAAGATCTTACCACCATATTTTCTAGGTTATACGCAATATTCAATTGCGGGATGATTTGAAGTCCTAATAATTCGTTGTTCTCAAAACGTAAACCTCCATTCAAGTTTAGGTCGTTTAAACGCTTGTTGGCTAATACATAAACCGCTTGTGTTTGCAGTTCGTGATCACCACGGTCGGTACTTTCAATTTTTTGGTCGTCGATTTGAGCTCCAAACACCATTCTAACTCCTTTAATAAATCGGTAATGGTTGATAGAGGCATTCATTCTATTGGTTGTATGCACGTTAGCTGAGAAAAGTGGATTGAAGACAAAGCTGTCTTGGTTCATTCTGTATCCAACATTGAAATCAGTTTTGCTTTTATCTCCTGTGTACTGAACATAGGCCTGTGACCAATAAGCATTTACCTCTTCATAAGACTCGTCGTAGGCACTTGCTGTGTAGAAATATTTAGCTGCAAAATCTCGTGCGTCTGCCCCTAATCGAACATACGATTTGATTCTGTTCTTTCTGTAAGTTAACGCACCGGTATAGGTCTTTAGGTCAAAATGATTGTTGTACAAGCTATCTCCTAATCCGGAGTTGATGTAATTTGGGTTAACAAATTGCTCTCCGTCTGCAGATGACGACTTAAGAGCTAATGAAGCTCCAAAATTTTTGCCTTGTTGGTGAAATCCAACATCGGTAAGTTTTAGGTTGTGTTCACCCATTGCAGTACTGCCGCTCAAGTTAAACGAGTTTGTGCCTGAAAGCCCTTCAAAAGCTTTGGTTTTGATGTGAATTACACCTCCAACAGCATCTGCTCCGTATGATACTGCAGCCGATCCTCTTATTACCTCAATATGATGAATCTCGGATAAAGGGATAGGAATGTTGCTATTAAAGTGTGCTGTTAATGGATCGTTAATTCGCTGGTTGTCAACTAGAATAAGTACCTGAGAAAAAGTGCTTCCTCGCATTCCGATATCAGACTGAACTCCGAATCCCCCACGGTTGTTCAAGTTGATGCCTTCAATGTTTCGAAGCAGCTCATCTACAGTAGTTGCAGGAATGGCTTTGATTTCTTCGGCAGTGATTACGGTAATACTTTTTCCAGCCTCAAATTTTTTCATTGGAAGTCGACTAGCAGAAACGTAGACCGAGTCTATGTTTTGCTGAGCGACTGCTCCCATTCCAAAGAATAGAGCAGTTGAAATAAAGATGGTTTCTTTTAGTTTCATGGTATTAAAATAATTGGCACAAGGGTATAGCAGATTTTAGAAACGGCAAACTAAAAATCACCATCAAAATGTTGATTTAAAAAATTAGTCTCTGGTAATCAAAGACTTAAATTAGAATTAATGTTAATTAATAATGTCGAATCCGCAATACGGACGCAACACTTCTGGCACAATAATCCCCTCTGGAGTCTGATTGTTTTCCAATAAAGCAGCAACAATTCTAGGCAGGGCCAGTGCACTTCCGTTTAGGGTGTGTGCTAGTTGATTTTTGCCTTCTTTGTTCTTAAATCTAAGCTTCAATCGATTAGCTTGGAAAGATTCAAAGTTAGATACAGAGCTTACTTCAAGCCATCTTTCTTGAGCTCCGCTCCAAACTTCCATATCGTAGGTCATTGCACTAGCAAAACCCGTATCTCCACCACAAAGAAGTAGAACGCGGTAATGCAGTCCTAATTCTTTTAGTAGGCTTTGAACATAGTTGCTCATTTCCTCCAAGATCTCATATGATTTTTCAGGATGAGCCAATTGAACAATTTCTACTTTATCGAATTGGTGCAATCTGTTTAATCCACGAACGTCTTTACCATAACTGCCTGCTTCTCTTCTAAAGCAAGGGGTGTATCCACAATTTTTAATTGGAAAGTCTTCTTCTTTCAAGATTACATCGCGGTAGATGTTTGTGATAGGAACTTCGGCCGTAGGAATGCAGTATAAATTATCGACTTGCATGTGGTACATCTGACCTTCTTTATCAGGAAGTTGGCCTGTGCCATAACCACTTGCTTCATTTACCAAGATTGGAGGAAGAACCTCTTCAAACCCTTCGTCTCTTGCTTTATCTAAGAAATAGTTAATCAATGCCCTTTGGAAGCGAGCACCTTTTCCACGATAAACCGGAAACCCAGCACCTGTAATTTTAACACCAAGCTCGAAGTCAATAAGATTGTACTTCTCTGCTAACTCCCAATGTGGAAGTTTTTGAGTCAATTCAGGTCGTTCACCAACGGTTAAAACAGTTTGGTTATCTTCTTCACTCTTTCCGGCAGGTACATCTGCTCCTGGAGCGTTTGGGATTTGGTAAAGCACTTCTTTTAGTTCAGAATCTATGGTTCTTGATTCTTCTTCAAGAGCTTTACTCTTCGTTTTAAGTTCTCCGGTTAGAGCCTTTTTTTCTTCGGCTTCTTCACGCTTGCCTTGAGCAAATAGTTGACCTATTTGCTTTGAAATACTGTTGCTTTCTGCTAAAACTTGGTCCAATTCTGATTGAGTAGATTTGCGTCGGTTGTCTAATTCAAGTGCTTGTTCAACAAGGTCGGTAAAGTCAACACCACGTTTTGCCAGCCTTTCAATTATGGCTCCTTTGTTTGCTCGTATTTCCTGTATTTGTAGCATAATGCGTTTAAGGATGCAAATTTAAGTCTTTGATTTCATAAAGAAACCTCAAATTTCGCTTTCTTTGCAGCCCTAAAAATCAAAAATTATGAATTTCGATGTTATAGTAATTGGTAGTGGTCCAGGTGGTTATGTTGCAGCAATTCGTGCAGCTCAGCTTGGTTTAAAAACTGCTGTTGTAGAGAAAGCGGAACTTGGTGGAGTATGTTTAAATTGGGGTTGTATCCCAACCAAAGCACTGCTTAAATCAGCCCAAGTATTTGAATATATCAATCATGCAAGTGACTACGGAATTAGCGTATCGGGTGCAAAGCACGATTTTGATGCGGTAATAAAAAGAAGTAGAGATGTTGCTAATGGCATGAGTAAAGGAATCCAGTTTTTAATGAAGAAAAACAAAATTGAGGTTCTTACAGGATTTGGAAAATTAATTGCAAAAGGTCAAGTAAGTGTAGATAACGACGGGAAGAAAGAAACGCATTCTGCAAAGCACGTTATTCTTGCTACTGGAGCTCGAGAGCGTCAATTGCCAAGCTTGCCTATCGACGGAGAGAAAATTATTGGATATCACGAAGCATTAGTGCTTCCAAAGCAACCAAAGAAAATGGTTGTTGTGGGCAGTGGAGCTATCGGAGTTGAGTTTGCCTATTTCTACAGTGCAATGGGAACAGAAGTAACGGTTGTTGAGTTTATGCCGAGCATCGTTCCTAATGAAGATGCTGATGTTTCTAAAGAGCTAGCTAAGATTTACAAAAAGAAAGGTATCAAAGTAATGACCAACAGTTCTGTTGAAAGCGTTGATACCAAAGGTGCTGGATGTAAAGTGAAAGTAAAAACTGCGAAAGGCGAAGAAATTATTGAGTGTGATGTGGTTCTTTCAGCGGTTGGAATTCAAACAAACTTAGAGAATATTGGTCTTGAGTCTTTAGGCATCAAAACTGAGAACGGAAAGGTATTAGTAGATGATTACTACCAAACTAATGTTCCTGGAGTTTATGCTATTGGAGACATCGTTCCCGGTCCAGCATTAGCTCACGTTGCGAGTGCAGAAGGAATTATCTGTGTTGAGAAAATTGCAGGAATGGATGTAGAAGGATTAGATTACGGAAACATCCCAGGATGTACCTACACATGGCCTGAAATTGCGTCTGTAGGTTACACTGAAGCGAAGGCGAAAGAAGCAGGATATGATATCAAAGTGGGCAAGTTCCCATTCTCTGCAAGTGGTAAAGCAAGTGCTGCCGGAGCCAAAGAAGGATTTGTTAAAGTAATCTTTGATGCAAAATATGGTGAGTTCTTAGGAGCACACATGATTGGAGCAAATGTTACTGAAATGATTGCAGAGGTTGTTGCTGCTAGAAAGTTAGAAACAACAGGACATGAAATGATTAAAACAGTACATCCTCACCCAACGATGAGTGAAGCGGTAATGGAAGCATGTGCTGCAGCTTACGACGAGGTAATTCACCTTTAATCGAATAGAACTTATAAAGGCCGTCCCCAACTCACTTGGGGACGGCTTTTTTGTGAAATAAGATTTCTTGAGATTCGTTATACTTGAAAGCTAAGTGAAAACTCGAATCTCCATATTGATCTTCTTTTTGATTGGTGCTTGTTCACTAAATGCACAAACCACTGACACCATGTCGGTGTACTTTGAGTTTGGCAAGTCTAATATTCTTCCTAAACAAATGAGGAGAATTCGGGCTATTCCTCACAACATCTATGTAAACAACTTAGATTCAGTTCATTTTGTGGGTATGGCAGATTCGGTTGGAAGCATAAAGGCAAATCTTTCCTTAGGCTATAAAAGAGCAAAAACTGTTTCAAAGGTGTGCAAGAAAATGTTTCCTACATCGCCCAAAATTGTAGTGAGTAGCAGAGGGGAATTACGCGGTCGAAACATGGCAGGAAATAGGCGAGTGGATGTTATCTTTTTCTCAAAACCTGAGGAAGTAATTGTGGTCGAAGACACTTTTTCTCCGCCCATTGAATTTTGCTACAAAAGAGCAGACACTTTACTACATCGCTCCTTTGTACATACAGTTCAGCATAGACGAAAAGATTACGTTTCTGTTGAGACAAATTTTGCAGATTCTAGGACCTTAATTTATTACGCTGGTAAAACAACTAAGACCAAAGATTGGCGAGATTCAATGTCAATCTACAGATTGCGTTGGAGAAAATCCAAATTAAAGACAAAGCGTAGAAACTATCCTGATTACTACGTTCGCATTCCTAAAAATGACTATGATAATTATGCCATATTCACGATTGATTCTACTCCGTGTGATGGGTGTGAGAATCTTTTAGCAGATTATAGTGCGTTCATGAAGAAAGAATCGATCAAGTGTCATCAAGTCGACCGTTTTTTAATGGATCATTTGGATATGAAACATCGATTTTTTCGGTCGAATAAAGTAACGGTAAGAGCTGAAAGGTCATATATAGATAAATCTGCAACCTATTTTGAAGCTTGCGATACGTTCACCCCATTAGAGTGGAGAGGGATTAGAAATGGCAGGAAATGGAAACGAAGACATAAGAACACACGCTGGCAGAATTTTTTGGCCAAAATCTTTAAAAAGCGTCGTGCAAAGCTTGAAGGAAGAAGTCATTATTATTACACAGAGCTAACCTATACTCGATATCTGTGTTTAAATCAGATTGTTAGGGAGATGGATTGTTGTATTTTCGGTTCAGAACCTTCGGAATGTGATAAGTGCTATGGATGGGGAGGTCTTGGTGGTGGAGGAATAATGAATTGTGCTTTTAGCCCAAAAGCTTCAAGATACCTATTTGCAGAGCTCGGTAATCGAAATAACGGTGAGACAAACGAACAATACGCTGCACTTGGAATTGATATAGGGTGGAAGTTCGATCAATCTTATTCATTGAGAAGCCAACTATTCATGGGGATTACGGATACAGCAAATGTGTTTGCCAATTTAAGAGTATCTCAAACAATGGCCGAAGTTCCATTATTTATAAATGCAGGTCTTAACTCGTGGATGCCTGTAAATACTCCTCCAAGACCCAAAGGGTGGATTGCGGCTAATATTGGATGGAATGGAATTGTTGAGTCGTCTGAAGAGCCCATAAAAGTGAATAACAATGTTTATCTTGAATTTGAATATTCTAAGTATAGTCAATCTTTTGATAATTCGGTATTCTTAAATGGCGGGTATGGATACAATCCCTATCACGGTACAAATGTGAAGTTTTATCCCAATTTACAGTTTGGAGTTCGTATAAGAATCCATTAAAACATCTGCATATTAGCCAATTCTATTTTTCGGTTCTTGTTGCGAATAAAGTAGATTACCATGGCACCAAGAATGAGTTTTACGGCGATAGCAAATAAGACCCAATTGTAGGATTCAGGAACATAAGTTAACGACAAGTTGGCTATCTCTCGAGCTGATTCTAAGTGTGAATGTTTAGAAACATAGCTCAAGTAGTCGATCATAAAAGAAACTATGCTAATAATCGACCCGCTAATGAGTAAAATTAATTCGAGGGGTTTTAGCTTTTTATTATAGTAGAGAAGCAGAGAAGCCAATGCAATCATCAATAGAGATAAAAGTACAGGAGCTATTACCGGACCAATCCAAACTACAGGTAGAAGAAAGAGGATATCCCAGGTCATTAAACTCTCTGGCCAATTGATAAAGAGTTTAAGAAATATATAGTAAAAGATATCCCAGACAGCAAAGCTGATCAAGAAATAAGCGAAGCGTTGTGGTCGGGTTTTCCCTGCCAAATAACCAACGGCAATAAGCATTAGGATGGTTGCCGCCTCTCGCCACAGCTCAGTAATGATGATGTCGTGTGAGATAGCATGCAGCGGGAAGGAAAAGCCGTCGGGATAGTATTGAGCTCTTATGTACACCACAACGGCACATTCAACCAAGCCAAAAGCAATACCGAATAATGCGACAAAGAATGTATTTAGATTAATTACTTTTTTCATATTCAACTTTATTAATGTGAATTTCGATGAGTTTATTTACAAGTAGTAAGATGATTAGACCGTTGAACAAGGCAAATAGACTGAGGTCATGAAACGAGTTTAATGCGATCATTATATTGACTAAAATTCCCAATAAGAGTATTAAAGTTATGAGACCTACTAGTTCTGGGAGTTCATAAATAAAGTTGAAGTAGCAACAGAAATAGCCTACAACTACAATGGCCACTAAGATGTGTAGCACGTATTCGTATTGGGGTGGGATAGGGTGTAGAATTCCGCCCCCGAATAAATCTTTAGCAATTCCGAAAAATAGCAAAGGAAGCCCTGCCAGTATAAGGAAATCAATCGCAGCACGCAGTTTGATGTTTACCACACGCTTCTGAGACAGCAGGTAAGAACAACCATCGATTATCGCGATGCCAAAAACGAATAACAAGAGAAGAACCACAGGAATTGCAATCATAGCGTTAAAGAATTGAAATGATATGAGTGAAGAAGTTCTGGTTAGCAGTAGTTATTAGCATGAACGCCTTAGTTGGGTCACCAAAGATTGGACTTATGGCGAATCCAAGGTTAGACCCAATTAAAGCGAACATAACCAACCACAACCGAATGAACACGGTTACCTTAACACGGTTTTCAAAGTCAACCGCAGTATTTATCATAATGTATTTGCTGAAAATATATACACCCGAAAATCCAGCTATTCCCATTATTCCAACATTGAGCAATTTGTAGGTTTCATAAGGGGTTCCTACAACTAAAAAGAACAAAGACACCGGAGTAAATGCAATGAGGATCAGCGACATGATGCTGATAGCTATCATGCTAAACTGGGCAATGCCTTTGAACGATATTTTCATCCCAAAAAGTGCAAGAAAAATATAGAGAGTGGGAAAGCAGATCGTTCCAGTTATGTAAAACAAGAAGGGGAGTTTTACAAAAGAAACTGCACCTTGTACCACACTATGTGAGCTACCAATCATAAATCCAAAGACTGCAAAACACAGCATTGAAATGAATAGCAAAGCTCGAACTATGGGTTTAGGAAGTTCGGCGTTAAGTGCCTGTTTAATGACTTCAGTTTTATTCTGAAGCATGTAGTTAAAAAAGTATTCTATATTCATTGTAATGTAATTAGCAAAGCACTTTGAAAAACAAAGTAAAAAGTCAAAAAAATTATGGGTTCAGCAATTGTTCCAAGGCATCAAGGTGGGCTTTGAAAGCTTTTCGTCCTTTAGCAGTTACACTATAAGTAGTCTTAGTTTTCTTGCCCACAAATCCTTTTTTCACTTTGATGTAGTTTAATTTTTCTAACGCATTACTGTGACTAGCTAAGTTTCCGTCAGTGACTTTTAATAAGGTCTTAGCCGTATTAAAGTCTATGGTGTCGTTTACCATCAGCAGACTCATGAAGCCTAGCCTAATCCTGTTTTCAAATGCTTTATTTAAGTTATCAATCATTAGTAAAGCCTCCACACATACGCAATGGTATGTATGGAGACATATGCTTTATTTTTCTTTTATTCCAATTGAGTACCAGTCGACCTTTCTTGAGATTAACATTACAGCCGCCAAAAATAAGAACAGCCCGATACTTCCGAACAATAAACTTTGTTCTGCCATTTGTATTATTACGTAAATGAATGCGTACAACACCGCAAGCACCGTAAATATTATTCCTGTTTTTGCCTTTGATTCTAGTACCGAAGCTGAGTAGATTGTAATAAGCAAGATTACGGCTAAACTAGCTATGAGGTAAGCTGAATCAAAGCCCATTTGTTCTGCTAACGAAAGCAATAACACATAAAATACAACCAAAACAAGTCCGATTAGAATGTATTGAATAGGGTGTATTTTTTTCTTATTTAAAATTTCAATAAAGAAGAAACTTAAGAACGTCATAGCGATGAACAGTACTGCATATTTAGCTGAACGCATCGTTTTTAAGTAGTGATTAACATCGAGTTTAAGTGTTACCCCAAACCACCAGTAATCCATGTCTTGCGAATTGTTAACCCATGCTTGAGGGAAGTTTCTGTTTAAATGAAGCACTTTCCATTCTCCTTTAAATCCATCATCAGTTACAGAAGCTTCATCGGTAGGAGTAGGCAAAAAGCTACCATCGAAACTGGGGTTTGGACAGTTCGATGTAATTTTCACTTCAGTAACTTTACCAGCAGGAATAAACCGAATATGGTCGCTACCTTTTATCGATAAAGTTAGATCAAAATCAATTGTATCGTTACGCGATACTTTAACCGGAGAACTCACACCTGATCTGTAATTGTCGTGATTATCTAACCCAGGATTAAAGTCTATCTCCGTAGCATCCCATTTCATCGTAATCTCATCTTGAATTCCTGTAAGATCAGATATGCCCATGCTTATCGTCGCTTTATCCCACATGATATTGTTAGGGTTAATTCCTAAATCATTTATTTCATTCGTAACAAACTTCCCTTTAATATTAAGGTCGGTCATATATGCAATTACCTCGTATATGCTTCTTTTTTTCAAGGTGGTATCTAAATGTCCTTCAATTGAAAGCTTTTCAGGGAGTAGATGTATACGTTTAGAAACCTCTTCACGATTGTTGTGACTGTTTTTAACATAACCCTTGTAAGGAACAGAAATTACTGGACCACTGATGGTCTGGCCTTGGCCCCATTTTGAACTGATTTCTCGTTTAACTTCAGCCTGAGTGTTCTTTCTCTCACGAATTACTTCTTGAATCATCACCTGAGGGATGAGTAGCAGTAGGACTAAAACTCCTAGCGTAGCCATTTTGATTATGGCTGCATAACGTTGATAAAATGATGGTCTTGGTTCCATATCGATTTAAAGTTTAATTGCGTTCGTATTTAATGTACATGTATATGCCATAGCAGATATGCATAATTCCGAAGCCTATAGCCCAGAATATGATTCCGTTCTTGATAAAAAATGCTGCAAGAATTCCTAGAATAACTTCAATTACTCCAAGCATTCTAATGTCTTTCAAAGTGTATTTGCTGGCATTAATAAGTCCTAGTCCATAAAAAATTAGCATGGTTGATGCGATCATTGCTTCTTCTTTGTGGTAGAGCATGGCAATGCAAAATATTCCTCCTACAACCAAAGGAAAACCGACATTGGCTAACATACGTAAAGCGACTTTGTCCCAAATTGTTTGTCCTTTCATTTTCGCTCTTCTAGCCGTCAGAATAATACCCGTACCTAGCGAAAAGAATAAGACCAATCCTGCTACAACAAAGTAATAAGTGTAGTAATACGGCATGTCGAAGAAATAGGGGATGTAATCAGCATTAGTGGTGGTTTCCACAAAATGCTTATTGGCAAAATAAGCACCTATTAACGCGTATATTCCAGCCATTACACCGGACAAACCACTTAGTGAAATGAAACGTGAAGAACGTTCCATTAGCGAGCGGATTTCTTTCAGGTCATCAATGTGTTTTTCGTTGGTCATAAAAAGTACTTTGAGATACAAAGTTAAAAATGAATGTTACGATTGCAATGAAATTTTTAGGTTTCAGACGAACGTATAGGTTTTTGTCGATGAAAATTGAATGCCGTATCTTCGTATAATGTTTCAGGAACTTACAGGAAATGGTAGAATTTGGATCTATACTGCAAACAGAAAACTGAGTGCCGATGAAATGGCCGATGTTCAGCAGCAGCTTAATGCATTTTGCATGCAGTGGGATGCACATGGAAGTCAACTGAAGGCTGAGTTTCACATAGCTTATGACCAAATTTTAATTCTTGGAGTTGACGAAGACTTTGAGGCAGCTTCGGGATGTTCTATTGACCGAGCAACGGCCATTTTTAAACAATTAGATAGTAAATACAACATCGACTTGTTTAATCGATTGAACTTGGCTTTTGTAAAAGAGGAGTCTGTTCGTTTGGTCAAACTCTCTGAAATTAATCAGGCTTATCATAGCGGTGTAATCGCTGATGAATCTGAGTTCTTAGATAATACCATTAGTAATCTTTCAGATTTCAGAAATCGCTGGAATGTTTCATTTAATAACTCTTGGGCTTATCGAAAAGTGAAGAAGGTTGTCCAAAACGCATAAAATATTACTGTGGGCAATATGCTCAGTGCTCTTTGTTTTTAATCTTTACCGAGCTTCTCAGAAAAATTGGAATTATGCTGATCCTTTAGACTATCGAGGACTATATATTGGCGGAAAACTGTTTATGGAAAATGAGGTGTTGTACACCGACTCCATCGGTGGAGATTTGTGGAGGTCAATCAAAGAAAAAGAAGGGTTTGAATCAACCACAGACTTTGGAAATCTTTACGCATCCGTATCTCTTTATCCGCCTCAGGCATTTATTCCTTTCTTGCCTTTAAGCTTCCTACCATGGAAGATGGCACGTGTGGTGTGGTGGTTCATTTGTACCTTGTCGTTATTCTGGATTGGATGGCTGGCGTACAAATACAAAAGAGACAACACCATTTGGGCAATAATTTTAGCTTTAAGCCCTACTTATTTTGCGTGGTCTTTAGGTCAACCCATGTTGCCGGTAATGGCACTGCTTTTTACAACAGTGTTTATATACAAACAGCACCCCAAAATGGCAGGTTTACTGCTCGGAATTGCAATGATGAAGTTTTCTATTGCCATTCCATTCGCGTTGTGGTTCTTAGCTCAAAAACAATATAGGCTATTGGCGATAGGAGCAGTTACTTCTTTGTTGATGTTTGTTCCGTTAGTTGTTCAGAATTTTGATGTCATCTCACAGTGGTTGCACAAAACCAGTTGGTATTATGAGTTCATGTACACCCCAGACGAGCAGAATATTTATACATTTAGTGATAGCGAGTTAAGTATGCTACTGCATCACTATTTCCCTCAAGATGTTTCGAATTGGAAGATTATAAATATGGTGGGTCAACTAATTGGGTTTACCATGATGGTAGTTGGATACCGCAAGCGTTGGTTTCGCCTCAATCACTTATTACTAGGTTTACTTCTGGTGTCATTTGTGTTCACTTATCACTTGACTTACGATGCATTGTTGTTTGTTATTCCATTGTGTTTATTCAACTATAACAAGATTAAAAGTGAGGGTGCAGTATTGCTTCTATTCTTACTGGTTTTAAGCCTGCCTTTGAGCATTTTGGGTGGAGTAATACCGTTAATAAAATTCAATTATGCGATTCTTTGTGCAATAGGTCTAGTCGTTTTTATCTTTGCCCGTATTAAAGCTCGAATCATTGTCTGATAGTCCGCAAATTCTGTTAATTGAAACTTCTGGAGAAGTATGCTCGATAGCTCTTGCCAGAGGCCAAGAGATTGTTGCTGAAAAAGCAGTCTATGAGGCAAATTCACACTCAAACTACTTAGCCGGAATGGTGAAAGAGCTAATGGATGAGGCCAAAATCAATTATGATGACTTGCAAGCGGTAGCAATTGCCGGTGGTCCAGGTTCATATACTGGGCTGCGCATAGGATGTAGCTTAGCTAAAGGAATCTGCTTTGGAGCTGGAATTCCACTGATTGCATGTTCAACACTGAAAGGAATAGCTGCAGCAGCAATAGAACAAACAGCTACTTCTTCTCAAATTATTAGTTTGGTAGATGCCCGACGTATGGATGCTTATGTTGGGGTTTTTAACTCCAATTTGGAGTTAGAAGGAGAGGAGTTTTTTACGACGCTTGATGATGAATTTAAAGCTCGCTATCAAAATCGAAGCCTAGTTGCATCAGGAAGCGGAGCAGCAAAATGGTTAGAAGAAAATCCTGACCTTGACATCGAGTTCGTTGAAACAAAGTTGCTTGCAAGGCACATGCTTTTTGAGGCTTTGAATTTGTTCGAATCTCAATCGTTTGTTGATGTAGCCTATTATGAGCCGAATTACATAAAGTCGGTGTACGTTACTAAGCCAAAACCAAAACTCTAACTAAACAAATTCACTCAGTTCGAGCCAGCGGTCTGTTTTTTCATTAATCGATTGCATTACTTGGCCCAATCGAGTGGTGGTTTCACTAAGTGCTTCGTAATCGGTAGAACCACTTGAAAGTACTTCTTCAAGCTTTTGTTTTTCTTCTTCCAATTCTGCAATTTCCTTTTCGAGTTGTTCAAACTCAAATTTCTC
Source organism: Bacteroidia bacterium (assembly GCA_965216465.1). Classification (GTDB taxonomy): domain Bacteria; phylum Bacteroidota; class Bacteroidia; order NS11-12g; family UBA9320; genus UBA9320. Next base: position 298,965 of record CBDCFW010000006.1, on the reverse strand, counting down.
CTTGAAGCTAAGCTTTGTTTTTTCCTTTTCTGCTTTTGGTCGACTAGCTGGTTTTGGTGAATTCTGCTTCTTAATCTCTTTTTCTGTGGTTTCTTGTAGGCTGCGAAATTCAGAATAGGTGCCATTGAAATCTTTAATTTTCCCTTCTCCTTCAAATACAAAAAGATGGTCTACCAATCGATCGAGGAAGTATCGATCATGAGAGACTAAGAGTATACATCCGGCGAAGTCTTGTAGAAAGGATTCAAGCTTATTCAAAGTTAAAATGTCAAGATCGTTAGTGGGCTCATCTAGAATCAGGAAATTAGGATTCTTCATTAGCACCGTTAATAAGAACAATCTCCTTTTTTCTCCTCCGCTTAGTTTGCTTACAAACTGGTGCTGCATAGCTGGTGGAAACAGAAACTGATTGAGCAATTGACTGGCAGTAACTTTTGATCCGTTCGCCAGTTCTATTACGTCGGCAACATCTTTTAATACCTCAATCACACGCTTCCCCTCTTTAAATTGCATGCCATCCTGTGAATAATAGCCAAAAACGATGGTGTCTCCTCGATTTATTTTGCCGCTGTCAACCTGTTCTTTATTCATGATGAGGTTGAGAAAGGTTGACTTTCCGCAACCATTTTTACCTACAATTCCAATGCGTTCTCCTTTTTTAAACGTGTAGTCAAATCCTTTTAAAATTGCTTTGTCACCAAAGCTCTTATATAGCTTTTTTAGCTCCAGAATCTTACCGCCGATTCGGGTCATTTTAACCGATAAGCTCAATTCTTGTTCGTGTTTTCCGCTCTTGGCTTTCTTTTCTGTATCGTAGAATGCCTGAATCCTGCTTTTCGATTTGGTGGTACGAGCTTTTGGACTTCTTCTCATCCATTCAAGCTCAGACTTCATTAGCTGCTGAGCTTTATTTATTTCTACACTCTGAGCCAGTTCGAGCTTGGCTTTCTTTTCAAGAAAATAAGCGTAGTTTCCATTATAAGTCTGCAGGTTCCCATTGTGAAGTTCGACAATGGTATTGCAAACTGAATCGAGGAAGTATCGATCATGAGAAACCATTAGAATGCTCATGTTAGCCTTGCTTAAATACCCTTCAAGCCATTCAATCATTTCAAGATCTAGATGATTGGTGGGCTCATCTAACAATAAGATATCGGGGTTTTGTATGAGCGACAAAGCAATGGCCAATCTTTTCTTTTGACCTCCACTCAGTGATTCAATTGGCTGACTGTATTCAGTAATATTAAACCGCTGAAGCAGCTCTTTAAGCTTGCGTTCAAAATCCCAAGCACCTGCTTCATCCATAGCTTCTGAGGCCTGTTCGAGCTTGCGTTGAGTTTCTGTGTTGAAGTCTAAGCTTTGCTGCTCCAAGGCCTCTTCATAGGCTCTTACAATAGCTAAAGTGTGGGTTGAACTGAAGTCAATAAGTTCCTGAATATTATGTGCTTTTGGGAATTGTGGATCCTGGCTCAGATAAGCCATGCGAATACCTTTACGGAGTCTCACAATTCCATGGTCAGGTTCTTCTACTTGTGCTAAGATTTTAAGCAAAGAAGATTTACCTGTTCCATTATTGGCAACCAAAGCTATTTTATCTCCACGATTTATGCTGATAGAAAGATCCTTAAAAAGGATTCTCTCGCCCAGATCTTTGGATAATTCTTCTCCGCTCAAGTAGTTCATTGGACGGCAAAGTAACATCATATTTAAACGATGCCAATAAAAAAGGCGAGTTTGACCTCGCCTTATACTTTTCCCAATTACCCTATTACAACATTTTACAATTTTGACGTGAACTTATTTTTCAATCCTTTGTGAGACACGATGTCAACTTTCACTGAGCCAACATAAATATCTGCTTTTACGCGTATTGGAATTTTGTTTTCATCATCGCTTACCCAAATCGTCATGTCGTCTTCGTCTTTAAAAACTCTATCAACAACGAGTTGAGGCCGCAGTTTTATACATTTTACTTTTCCTAAATCTGTCTTTATGGTCTCTTTACCAATGTATTTAAATTTGAGATCGTAGATTTCCTGGTCAAGGTAAATACTAATAGGAAATGACTGTCCTTTGTAAGCCTTATTAAAATCTATTGTTCGGGCATAAAATACACCACTGACAATGTCTTGGAGGTAAGCAGGAATCTCCATGCTTTTCTTTTTTCCGGTCATCCATTTCTTTTCGTGATCGTAGAAAACCATATCGATGTCTTTGTAGCTATCTTCTTGAACATTCTTGTAATATTTTAATGGAGCCACACTCTGACTGTCCAGATATGTTTCGAAATGATCTCGAACTTTATAAGCCCAATCAAAGGATCGATAAGTTCGACCGTATGCGGTAATATTATAAGTTGGACGACCTTTAATATAAACAGGCTCGTCTGCTACTTTAATTTTTATGCTAGCCGCGTTAATCCATCCATAGTGAACCCGGTACTTCAATTCTTCACCATAAGTAAACGCCTTATTAGGAGAAGTTCGAAGTTGGGCATGCTCATCTGTTTTTGGAGTATATGCAGACCCTCCAAAAAAGATTAATAATATGACAAGGTATTTTACTGTCTTCATGATGCTTTCTGTATAATGTCCAAATCGTATGCCAATAGAACCAAAGTAGTGCTAATATCAATACAAAGTTGCTTATTTGCAGCTAATTCTACGGATTCACTATGTTTTTTAAGCAGAAAGTCGTTTTTGTATTTGCTCTGTTTTTGTGTACAAATGTGTACAGTCAGCTAGATAATTCATTCTTTGATTTAGACAAATACGAAGAAAAAATAGACTCTTCACATATTCTATTTCACTTCGACAACCTCAATTATTTTAGAAATACGGAGTATACTTCTTTGGTTGATAAAGGGTCGACCTATATTGGTTTCAACCTGACCCCTTATGTGCAATATTCATTTAACGAAATAGCACAATTATATGCGGGATTAAATGTTCGCTACGATTTTGGTAACCCAGAGATTAAAAAAATTGAACCCTATTTCAAGTTTACTTATGAGTTGTGGGATCACGATATCATTTTTGGAAGTATTAATGGGACCGTTCAGCACAAATTAATTGAGCCACTTTACGACTACGAACTAGCCGTGACAGATCGTTTTGAGCAAGGACTTCAAATTAGAAAACCAGGAAAGGTCATAGAGTATGATGCCTGGATTGATTGGCATACTATGATTTATGAGAATGACCCTTTTAATGAGGTGTTTTTCGCAGGAATTAATGGTTCTCTTCATCCGATTAACAATGACAAGAATAAGCTAAGCATTAATGGAGAGGCGATTACAGTTCATCAAGCAGGAGAAATTGACAAGTCGATATTCCCGAATGCCATGGAGTATAATTTTGCTTATGGCATAGAATATACCCGTTACATTAATGATAAGACGGATATTTTTATTTCAGGACATGCATGTTACTATGAAGATCAAAGTGGGATATTAGCTACAGGATTTAAAGATGGGCTTGGCCAATTTGGTGTGCTTCGTTTAACACATGACGACTACCAGTTTGCGTTGACGTACTTTGATGGTCATCAGTTTCAGGCACCAAGAGGAGAGCAACTTTATTTTTCTAAAGGAAACAGAAATGCTCAAAATCCGTTTAACTATCGAAAGGTTGCAGGGTTTAGAATTGCCTATGAGGCTGAGATCGCAAAGAATCTTGTTTTCTTAAACAGATTAGGCGTTCAATATAATATTGACCACAACCGTGCAGATGTTGTAATGGGAAATTACCTCAGATGGCATTTCACGTCTTCAAAGCCAAAAAAAGTTTCGCTTAATTAAATTGACCGTTTGGGCAGTCGCAGTTTTTAGAAGGGCCTTTATAGCGGTATCGCTTTGTTTTGCAGCTATCGAATAGCATAACCATTGCGGCACCTAATAATATTATGGCAAAGAATTTCTTCATTTCTAGACAAAGGTAAAACGATACTTGGCTTGAGTTAGTACATTTGTTCAAATTTTTATGAAGAACAGTATTCTTACCGTACTCAAAGGAGCAGCCATGGGAGTAGCAGAAGTTATTCCTGGTGTTTCAGGAGGAACAATAGCTTTTATTACAGGAATCTACGAGCGACTTCTTAATTCAATTAAGTCTTTTAATCCAAGCTTGTACTCTACCTTTAAAGAAGGAGGAGTGAAGGCTGTTTTCAAGGCAGTTGATGGTGCCTTTTTAGTAAAACTATTTGGAGGGATGGTTCTTGGTTTTGTAGTGGGTTTGAAAGTTGTTGTGCGGTTGCTTGAAACGCATCCTATTCACATTTGGAGCTTTTTCTTTGGGTTGATCCTGATTTCAATTCCAGTTGTAGGCAAACAAGTAAAGAAATGGAGTTTTACCGAGATTTTATTATTGATAATAGGCACTGGTCTGGTTTACTGGATTACAGTGGCAGGATCATCTCAAGGAAGTGAGAATCTCATAATGGTATTTGTAGCAGGGGTCGTTGGTGTATCAGCATTGATGTTGCCTGGATTGTCTGGTAGCTTTATTCTGCTTCTTATGGGTATGTATACGATCATTATGCCAGCAATTGATGCATTTCTAGACCATCCATTTGGCCCAGAATTTACTTTGCTTGCTGTCTTTGGACTTGGATTGGTTGTAGGCCTTTTCAGTTTTGCCCGTGTGCTGAGTTATACATTTAAACGCTTTCCTAATCAAACTTTAGCCTTGCTCACAGGATTTTTAATAGGTTCACTAAATAAGGTTTGGCCTTGGCAAGAAGTATTAGAAACAAGAACAAATAGTAAGGGCGAAGAAGTGATCAAGTTTTCTCAAAGCGTAATGCCAGATACTTTTTCAGAACTTCAAAATAACCTGTTGTACGGTAATGAACCTTATTTGGTGCAAGCCATTGTAATTATGGTTGTTGCAGGAACATTGGTTTATCTCATGGATCGTTTCAGCCCAAAACAATCATGAGAAATTTTGCAGTAATTGGTAGTCCAATTCAACATTCATTTTCACCCTCTTATTACAGTGAAAAATTTAGAAATGATGATATTGCCGATGCTAATTATGATGCAATAGAAGTTAAAGATCTTTCTAAAATTAGAGAAGTAGTACAATCGAATAACCTAAGCGGATTTAATGTCACTATACCACATAAACAAGAGATTATTAAGCATCTAGATGGTATAAATCAAACTGCAGTTCAAATGAATGCAGTTAATGTGGTGAAGGTAGTCGGTGACAAGCTCTTGGGATATAATACCGATGTTATGGGTTTTATAGCCTGTATATCACAGCACATAACTAGAAGTACAAAAGCTCTAATATTTGGTACTGGAGGAAGTAGTCGCGCTGTGAAATTTGGTCTGAATAAGATTGGAATTAGGTATGAGCTAGTATCAAGAGATTCAAAAAAAGGACTGACCTACAGTGAACTTACGAAAGAATTAATAGAAGATCATCAGCTTTTGATCAATACTACACCTTTAGGTATGCACCCTAATATTGATGGTTGTGTTGACATCCCTTTTTCAGGAATAACTGACAATCATTTTTGCTTTGATCTAATCTACAATCCAGAAGAGACTGTATTTATGAAAAGGGCCAAAGAAAGAGGTGCAAAAGTCATAAATGGGTTAAAAATGCTTCAAATTCAAGCTGATCGAAGCTGGAACATATGGAATGCATAAAAAATAGTATCTTGCAAGTCTATACATCATGAAAAAACTGGTCTACATCTCATTAAGCCTTTTGATAATTGGAACCCTTAGTTGCAAGAAGCCTTTGGTTCCAACTAAAAAAGATAAAACAGAAGTTGGAGACGGAAACGAGGAGAAGCCAAGTGCATTTGTTGGAACATGGGATTATACCAAAATTGACTTGAGTGATGGAAAACTTACGCTTCAAGGACAAGAGGTTGGTTCATTTACAGGTAACGGTAAAAACATTGTCGGAGAGGTAGTAATTTCTGAAAACCCCAATGTATACTCTACAGAGTTACAATTCACAGCAGCAGTTGATATTGATTTAGGCTTTCAAACTCAACAACAGGATATGCCTGTCGAAAAGCGTACATCGACTGGTACTTGGACAGAATCAAATGGTCAAATTTCTTTGAAAGATGACAACGGGAATAACGTTACAATCATTTCGAGCAGTGATTCAAAGATTGTTTTTTCGGGTAATTTTACAGAAAAACTCAATTTTGAGCAGCTGGGTTTTGCACTCGATGCAAATGCCGATGCTACCTTTACGATTGAAAAATAGCTCAATCAATCCAAGCACCACCGCTCACAAAAGTCTTCATGTAATAGGAGTTTCTTAGGTTGCTAATTGTAACACCTTTGCTTGTTGAGGCGTGTACAAAATAACCATCCCATAAATAAATTCCAACATGGCTTATAGTATTATCACCGGAGGTAGCAAAGAAGACCAAGTCTCCTTCGTATAAAGCATACTTTCTTATTGGGATGCACTTGGAGTAGATGTCTCGAGATACTCTGGGCAAAGTTTTTTTGTATACATCGAGGTATACATTATCAGTAAATCCGGAACAATCGGTACATTTTTTCGTGCTTCCTCCATAGCAATATTTTACTCCTTGCCACTCTTTGATAAAGCGAAGAAGATCGTGGTTTGCCTCGTGGTAGTAGGGTAGTTTAAGGTTTTCGCAGAGTTTTGCAGTTTTCTTGTCTTTTATCCTAGAGGTAGATGAAATTGTATCAACTTGAGCCCAAGAAAGAGCTCCAAGTAAACATAGATATCCAAGAATAAAAAACCTCACCTAATTATAAACTACTAATGAAGCCTCATTAGTATAATGCCTCGTACAAAGGAAGAATATTCTTCAATTTGTATTTCAACGAATGTTCTTTAGCCTGTTTTTTTAAACTGGTCAAGATTTTCGTCTTTCAGGATATGCATGGCATCTTGTGTCATTTTATCGATGTCTCCAACATCGCTGGTAAAACCAGTGACCCCATCAATATTTACTTCAGGAAGTCCTCCAGTGTTTGTAGAGATTACCGGAACCTCACAGGCCATAGCTTCAAGTGCGGCTAAACCAAAACTTTCAGTTTCTGAAGGAATAATAAAAAGATCTGCAATTGATAGAATCTCTTCGACGGCTTCTTGTTTACCTAGGAATGTTACATCCTGACAAACGTCACAGTTTCTACATTGCTCTTCAACATGCATACGCTCAGGGCCGTCACCAATTAAAATGAGCTTAACATCTTTTTCAGCTTTGATCTTTTTATAGACTTCAACAACATCGGGAACACGCTTCACTTTTCTGAAGTTGCTCGTATGTACAAGAATCTTTTCGCCGTTCGGTGCTATCACTTGTTTGAAGTGGTCTTTAGGCATCTTATTGAAACGATTAAAGTCGATGAAGTTAGGAACAACTTGAATCTCTTCGTTGTAACTGAAGTGCTTATACGTATCTTGCTTTAAGCTCTCCGATACTGCTGTTACCACATCACTTTCATGAAGCGAATAACTTACAACTGGTTCATATGAACTGTCTCGGCCAACTAACGTTATGTCAGTTCCATGCAGTGTAGTAACAATTTTAATGTCAATACCCTCTCTCTTTAGAATATACTTGGCCATTACTGCTGCCGCAGCATGTGGGATGGCGTAATGAACATGAAGAACATCCAAATTACAAGATTTAACGATGTCAACAATTTTGCTTGTTAAGGCTGTTTCGTAAGGAGGATATTTGAATAATGGATAATCGTTGAATCGCACTTCGTGGTAGAACAGATTTTCGGTAAATGCATCAAGGCGAACAGGTTGCTCGTATGAGATAAAATGAACTTGATGACCTTTATCGGCAAGAGCTTTGCCTAGTTCTGTTGCGATTACACCACTTCCCCCAAAAGTGGGATAACAAATAATTCCAATATTCATGAGTTACGTTGAGGCAAAGATGCATTCCTAAATGGTTTAATCATAAATGATTTGTAGATATAGATATAACTCATCCTTATAAAAAAACATCCATTGCAAGTAGAACAATGGATGTTGGGTTTAATTAATAGCCAGTAATTTTCATCAATTGGCTAATGCCTTCCATATAAGTGTATTGTAGCTTTGTGTCTTGCTCTATTTTTAGTGTCGTACCAAAAATCTACAGATTGAATAATTCTTTTACCTCCATTAAGGTCAAGTACTCTGCTGTCTCTTCCCTTATTAAAATTATGAGCAACATTTAATGATTGCGATGTGCCATTTCGAAAGTTAACACGAGCTTTGTGAAGGGTAAGACTTCCATTAACATTGAGTTTTAGTTTAGTGAAATAGCCATCCTTGGCTGTTACCATAATTCGGTCATGGTCTAATCCATAATTTACTTTTCTTGATCCTAAATGACTCCAGCTTCCTGAACTCATACTGGTCATACCTAAGGCTATAATTAGCCCAAGAACTACTAGTTTAATTGATTTCAATCCTCTCATAATTTTTATCTTTAGTCATTAGTCTGACTAAAATCAAAAGGGTTGCATCAATTTTTTAAAAAATTAAAAAAGGTTCGGAGATAACCACTTTTTAGTGGCCTCTAATGAGTCTCCTTTTCGTTCTGAATAAACTTTCAATTGATCTTCTTCAATCTTTCCAACTGCGAAGTATTTACTTTCAGGATGACTAAAGTATAATCCAGAAACCGAGGCGGTTGGGTACATGGCGTAGCTTTCAGTCAGTGAAATTCCGGTTGAAGTTTCAACGTCTAAAAGTTTCCAAATTTTATCTTTCTCCGTATGGTCTGGGCAAGCGGGATATCCAGCTGCAGGACGAATTCCTTGATATTTTTCTCTAATTAATTCGTCATTGCTTAGCTCATCTTTGTTATAACCCCACAACTCAGTTCGCACTTTTGCATGCATTTTTTCAGCCAGAGCTTCTGCAAGTCTATCAGCTAAAGCTTTAACCATAATAATGTTATAATCATCGTGGTCTTTTTCGTATTGCTCAATCAACGTTTCGATACCTAAACCAGCCGTAACTGCAAAGGCACCAATGTAGTCTTTCTTGTTATGGTCAATTGGCTGAATATAATCAGCTAAAGAAAGATTAGGAATGTTATTTCCCATTTTTCGTTGCTGACGCAAGAAGTTGAAAGTTACATTTTCTTGAGGAAGAACTACATCTCCATCTTTCTCATGTGCTTCAAATATTCCAACAACGGCTTTTGCTTTTAGCAATTCATTCGCTGCAATGTTTTGGAGCATTGCTTGGGCATCGTTAAAGAGTTTTGTCGCTTCATTGCCAACTACAGGATCTTTAAGTATGTTGGGGTATCGGCCTTTTAATTCCCAAGTTTGAAAGAATGGGGTCCAATCGATAAAAGGAATTATTTTGTTTAAGTCGATATCTTCAAAAAGATGAATTCCAGGTTTTGATGGGGTAGGAGGAACATAATTTTCCCAATCTAGGGTAGTCCTATTCTTAATAGCTTCAGAAAATGGAAGGATCTGCTTTGTTTGCTGTCTCGCAGCGTGTTGTTCCTGTGCTTCCAGATATTCTTTCTTTATAGCAGCTGCAAACTCATTTCTGTTTTGTCCGAGAAGTTGACCTGCAACTGGTACTGAGCGAGATGCATCTAAAACATGAACCACAGGACCGCTGTACTTAGGAGCAATCTTTACCGCAGTGTGAATTCGAGATGTAGTCGCTCCTCCAATTAGAACTGGCAGAGAATAACCTTGTCTCTCCATTTCGGTAGCTACATCAACCATCTCATCTAAGCTCGGGGTAATTAGTCCGCTTAAGCCGATAATATCTGCCTTATGTTTTAAGGCCTGATCTAAGATATTTTGGGTTGGAACCATCACACCCAAATCAATAATTTCATAATTATTACAGGCCAGCACAACGCCTACAATGTTTTTCCCGATATCATGAACATCACCTTTTACAGTCGCTAGCAATATTTTTCCCTGCGAAGCTCCTTCAGTTTTCTCTGCTTCTAAGTACGGTTGTAAATAAGCCACTGATTTTTTCATCACCCGTGCACTTTTTACAACCTGAGGTAAAAACATCTTACCGCTTCCAAACAAGTCACCTACCACATTCATTCCTGACATTAAGGGGCCTTCAATTACTTCTAAAGGTTTGTTGAATTGTTGCCGAGCTTCTTCGGTGTCTTCATCAATATACTCAGTGATGCCTTTAACAAGAGCATGTTTCAATCTTTCGTCAACCGGTTGTTCTCTCCAGGATAGATCTTGAACTATTTTTTTGCCATCGCCTTTTACCGATTCAGCAAAATCTACCAGCCTTTCGGTTGCGTCGGGTCTTCTATTCAGAAGAACATCTTCAATACGCTCGAGCAAGTCTTTTGGAATTTCTTCGTAAACTTCAATCATTCCAGCGTTTACGATTCCCATGTCTAAGCCAGCTCGAATGGCATGATAAAGAAAAGCAGAGTGCATGGCTTCACGTACAACATTATTACCTCTAAAGCTAAATGAAATATTGCTCACACCACCACTAACCTTGGCTTGCGGAAGGTTGGCTTTGATCCACCTTGTTGCTTCTATAAAATCAACCGCATAATTGTTATGTTCTTCAATTCCTGTAGCAACGGTTAAAATGTTGGGATCGAAGATGATGTCTTGAGCCGGGAAATTCACAACCTCGGTAAGAATCTTGTAGCTTCTTGCACAAATGTCAATACGTTTTTGCAAGTTATCCGCTTGTCCAGCTTCATCAAAAGCCATTACCACGGTGGCGGCCCCAAAGCGTTTGATCGTTTTTGCGCGTTCGATAAACTTGGCTTCACCATCTTTAAGGCTAATCGAATTTACAATGCCTTTTCCTTGCAGCACTTTTAAACCTGCTTCGATGATTTCCCATTTACTAGAATCAATCATTACCGGGACTTTTGAAATATCCGGTTCAGAAGCAATCAAATTAAGAAAGTGTGTCATGGCTTTTTTGCCGTCGAGCATACCTTCATCCATGTTAACGTCAATAATTTGTGCACCGTTTTCAACCTGTTGTCGCGCAACAGCGAGAGCTTCATCGTATTGATCATTTAAAATGAGTCGAGCAAAGCGTTTGGACCCCGTAACATTGGTTCTCTCCCCAATATTGATAAAGTTAGATTCATCGGTTTGAACCATCGGTTCTAGCCCACTTAATCTGAGATAATTTTTAATCGATGTTGACATGTTATCGTAGGAGTTTAGGCAAGAGTCTTATCTGTATCATTGAATGACTAGGATGTGGCACCTTGTTGTTTAACAGGTTGCCAAGATTTCTTAGGGCCTATTCCCTCCATCTTTCTTAATAAGCACTACAAATGTATTCTTTATTGACAAAAAAAAACCCTCGCATTGCGAGGGTTTTTTTAGGCTTTCGATAATTATTATCTTATCAGTTCAACTTGACCTTCTATTGGTCCAAGGCCTTGATTAACCTCTTCGAATAAGAATTTGTAGTTGATTATGTAGAAGTAAGTTCCTCCAGGACATTCAGCCCCATCGTTATTTACTTTACCATTCCATGAGATGTTCACGTCGTTAGACTCGAATACACGCTCACCCCATCTGTTAAAGATCTTGATGTTGTATTCTTCGAATCCTTCTCCTTCAACAATAAACTCTGCATTCAGGTTATCTGCTTTATCGTCTTTACCTGCAGTATTTGGAGTGAACACGTTGTAAGGTATAATTACTTTAATGTATGAGTTAGTTACTAGGTCACAGAATGTGTCTTTACATCCTTCTGCACTTGTAGCGATTAAACATACTTCGTAAGTACCTTTTCTGTTGCTGTAGTTATGACATGGTCTGTCTTCAAAAGCTAAACCTAATTGCTCGTCTTCAAATCCTGGCTCATCATCGAACGTCCAGTCGAAGGTAGTACCACCTTCAGAGGTATTGATGAAGCAGAACTCTGGTCGTTTAGAAGAATCGATGTCAAACGCAGCCGTTACATCAACAACATTTACGAACCCGTAAGCAGTGTCAGGACAAGTAGGAATAAATTCAGGTGGAGTGTAATCAGGGATTAGCTTCACTTGGTATCTTCCACTTGTAGCATATGCATGCGTTACAACGCTGTCTGGTTTGAACTTAGTAATCGTATCTTGATCTCCGAAATCCCAAATGTATCGAGTATATAAAGTATCAACATTAGCGGTGAACGTTACAAGCTCGTTTGGACAAACAACGGTATCTGAGATAGTCATGTCTGCTGGGGCCCGTGGTAGAACCACAACCTTAATCTTGCGTTGATTTACAAGGTCTGGGTTTGTATCAGGGAATATTCTGCTACATCTTTCATTGGTTCCTGGAATTTCGTCGAACTGAATCAAGTACAATTCAAATGTTCCAACAGAATCATAAATATGTCCGAAGTGCGAAGTATCCGTACTGAAACTGGTAATGTTTCCATCACCCCATATCATTTGGTAAGTAGGAGCAATTTTCTCACCACCACTTCTATTAATGAGTAAAATTGAATCACCAACACAGATTACTGCAGAATCTTGGAGATTCCATATATCGTGGTCGAATTCAAATTCTGGTTGAGGACCAGGGATGAAGATTCGTTTTGTGATTGAATCAACACAACCCAATTGAGTCCAAACGGTAAGTCTAACATCAAACCAACCACCTTGTGTATAGTTATGTGATGGGTTTTGGAGTAATGACTTTCTAGTTCCGTCACCGAAATCCCATTCCCAAGCGACAATTTGGTCACAAGAGTCGTTATCGTTACCGCAACCTCTATCGTGACAAGGATCATCGAGCATAGTTGAATCAAGGAAGTCAACGAAAGTTACACAGTTCAAGAATCCACTACTTAAAGTAAAGTTAGGAATTACATCAGTAATGTTAACTTTTAAGTAAACAGTATCCGTACAACCCATACTATCTGTAGGCACAACAGTAATTGTGTATTCGCCAGATTCAGGGTAGAAGTGGTTAAGAGTTAATGATCGTTCACCATCCCAAACACCATCGGTAGAATCCCAGTCAGCTTCAAAGATTTCTTTGTTAGCCAAGTACCTTACTGGATCATGCCAGTAGTCCACTTGCCAGATTGGATAGGTTGGAGGATCCATTTCTCCATATTGCCAGTAACGTATTGAATCCGACAATCGTATAGTCAATCCTTTACAGATGTTCTCGTTATCAACCCAGAAGTCATTCAAGAAACCTACGTTAAGTAGTCCTGCACCTCTCTTCTCACAACCAACAGTGTTGTTCAAGTAAAGTGTTGGAACCATAGGTCCGTTTGAGTTTCTCCAAATGGTATCTTTCACGTTAGGGAAGCATGGATCTGGAGCATAAAGCTCAGGGTATTTGTAAGCTTTAGTCCAAACACCTGCGATTTCATCTAGTGTTCCATCGAAGTTCGTATCTAACATCACGGTATCAAAACCTTGGATAGAAGAATCTCTAAAGTGAAGGATATGTGCTACTTCAATTTCTTGAGCTGGGAATACAGTAGTATCTGTTCTGTATCTTCTGTCACCATTCATGTATACCGTTGGTGCCTCTGCACGTGAAGAGTATGGCTTAATTCCGAAAGTAAAGAACTGACTTAATCCTGTGGTATCCACACAACCTGGTGTACCTAGGTAGAAGATTCTTTCTTCTGGTGGAATCTCAGCGTAAATCAATCCTGCAGTTTCAAATCGGTCTTCAACCTCACGTTTAGCGGCTAGAGTCGTTGTATTTACAACTACTCTCCAGTCTTTAATAATCGAAGTTACAATGGTATCTATCTCAACAAGTCCGAAGAAGTCAGTTAGGCTTTCTCTAACAACATAGTTGTACAGCCAATCTTCTCCATTCCAGACCACATCTTTATCATTACGTTGAGGAGATGGTCCTTCATATTTCTTGTAGTAATGGAATCGTTCGATATAGATATCCAAGTTAGGTCCTCTACCTGCACCTTGGTAACCCCAAGCCCATCTCAGTACAGAAATACTGTCTTGAATTGGGTCGTTGATTCTGAACCAAGCAGTATCTCCAGCACACATCGTATGAGGGTCATTGGTTGCAGTTGGAATATGGTCAGGTCTTAAGATTGTAAAGTCTGCATTTAAGTAAAGAATTCTAAATAGGTCATTGTACCAGAATGTGTCTAAACATTGAGCAGGATAATCGATTGTATCAAGAGCAACATAGCTTCCATCTGGATTTAATGCAGTATCTCCAGTAACTGGGTCAATGTCATATATGATTTCAGAATAAGGTTCACCATTCCCCATGATTAATCCGATAGTAAATGAACCAACTGGGTTTCTAAGCGTAGGATCGTTTCCAATTTCCCCTGCTGTATATCCTTTAATGATTCTATTTGGCCAGTTACCTACCATGTCGTATGGCATAGCGTGAATTGGAATCAATGGAGGAGCAGGAGGAGGGAAGATACCACCAGAATTAGATGCTATAAAGTTTGTTGGATCTGCAATAGAGTCAAAGTTTACTGCAAACCAAGACTGAGTACAACCTGGTTTTGCATCACCAAAGTCAAACTCTAAGTAATATTCTAAGTTGTCACCGTCTAATGGACAAGGAGTACCATCGCTCCACTCCATTCCTTTTGCACTTGGAGGAGTAAGGGCTAGTGATTTGGTACCTTCAGACTCACACATTAATGGGTGAACTGTATCTTGGTGCCATAAAGTAACCGTGTAACAGTTTGCATTTTCTAAGAAGTAATCTTCACGGTGAGCAGCTGAGTCAACAAATACTGCAGACTTCTGAACTGTAGTAGGAATACCGAAGATAACATCAGTTTCATAGTAGAACGAAGGCTGAGCGTAAGTTGTATCGGCATCAACAATTTCAATAGTGAAGTTAGTTTTCAAGGTATCTCCTGCATAAAGGATGAATTGCTCATCCGCTTCAACAGTAAGTGTAGATGGTCCCGTAACTGTTCGCGTAGTTCCGGCACCTGCACCACCACCGCCTGGAGCATTTAATTTCATAATATCCATACTTACACCGGCTGGCAATTGGAATTCCATATCGTAGTATGAAACAGTCCATTGAGTAGTACCATTTCCGATTAAGGGCACTGGATTTAAACCAAGTCTGTAATCGTTATGGTATGTCGTATCGTTTCCTACATTAATTGCTCGGTACCATCCAGAATCAGGGAAGTGTTCAACAATTGTACCCACGAAGCATGAAGGTGGTCTACGGATTATGTATTTAATATCGTTAGCGTAGAATGAATGTTCTTTTCCGCCTGGATTTGCTACTATCGAATCGACAATATTTGAATTGTCATCGTAAATATATTCGAAGTAGGTTGAGTCAACAGGAATAGTATATATGCGTTTCTCCGCAACAATCATTTCGTTTGCAGGGTAAACATTCACCTGGTAACAGAATGTGTCTGGATTAGATGAAGTACGTTTAAATAATCTTGTCTGAGCGAACGGACGTGTATAGTTTCTTCCGTCGTTAAACTCTCTATAAACTTCATCCCAAGGGGTATACCAGTGAACAGGAACACTGTCAATTCTCCAATTACAGTTGATTCCAACATTTTTGTTAACCCAAGGTCTACTGTCTGTAGTACACTGAGGTGCAAAACGGTCACCCATATCCCAAACTCTCCAAACATGTGGATCGTAACCTCTTAAGCTTACAGCAGGAGGAATAGCAGTTTGGTCACCAGCACCAGCTCCAGATTTATCTGTGACTTGCCAATTGAATACATAGCGTCTTCTTGGGTTTACCCAATGGATATCATCAGGAACTCTTCCACTGTAGGTTGTGTCTCCGCTTGAAGAAACAACTGCTAAAGAGTCTTTTCCTGTATCTAGATACACTTTGAACCCTAATCTGTACAACGTATCCGTTGCAGCGAAGTTCTCAGTTGATTGAACATGGTTTCCTAGCTTATCTTCTTCCCATTCTCTAAACTGAATTGAATCTTTTCCTACACTACCATCAAACCATAAACCAAATGAATAATCACCGTAATAAACGATCGAATCTTCATCAACCGAGGTTGGGTCGTTATGGTAGAAAGAAGAGTTGTTCGGGAAGTGAACAGAATCCGTAATTAAACACTGATAGGTTTCCCATTGAGGTACACGATCAAACATAACCTCAATTGTAGAACCAGGACCGATTTTGAAAATAGTATCATAAACGGTCACATCACAAGGTCCAGCAACAATATTCAATGTAATCATCCACTGTCCAGAACCATAAGAGTGTGAAGGTGCAGTGTTTCTAAAGTCAATATTAGCTGGCCCACTTGGAGGATCTCCAAAGTTCCATAAGAAAGAACTGGTACCTGAAGGGAACCCATCTTTTAACCAGAAGGTTACTGGGTTATCAGGAGTACAACTAGAATCTTTATCTGAAAGGATAACAGGGTCAATAACAAAGTTAGTTACTGCAGAAGTCCACACAAACGAGTCGATACAATCGTAAGTCGACTCAACCACCAATTTACCGTCAAACGTTCCATGTAGCCTATACATGTGCTCAACTATACCGTCGCCATCTGGACCCATCCACCAATCTGAATTGGTTGTCTGGTCTCCACAGATTTCAGTACCATCTCCCCAAACCCAACAAAATCGTTTTACATCGCTAAAAGGAATCAGCGAGGTGTTTAAGAATCTACCTAAAGTAGAATCACAACCTGGGTTAGGTCCTGGGCTGATGTTATTGAACTGAACACCTAATTTAGGATTTACATAGAAGAAATCTTTAAGCGTTTCTTTTGTGATACATCCATTCGCATCTTCAGCTTGAACAACAGCGTCGAAGAATCCCCCCGAAGGGTCGATGATAGAATAGCAGAAGCTATCTCCTTCAGCGAAGGTAACTTCCTTATGACCATCACTAAAAATGGTGATCACACTATCAATGGTACTTCCAGTTGTTGCTATACAACTATCTACAAAACAGAACTCATTTCCTTCAAAACACTGCACATCTGGAGTGGTAAGAAGTAAGTTGATCACAGGACTAGGCTCGATAATTATTTCGATGTCGTTCGAACAATTACCAGCAGGTCCTGTACCTGAGAATCTTGCAGTATACGTTCCAGCTGTGCTGTAGGCATACTGATTGTCTTTTTGAGTTGCGTTCTGATCTCCACCACCTACAACATCATACTCCCACAAAATAGTAGTGGTATAACCTGGTGATTTTGCAAGAAACTGAATGGGCTCGTTTTCACAAAACGTAGCCGATGTTACTTCATTCCCAGATTTGTCAACCACAACGGCTGAACACTGGGCTGATGCCTGATAACTCATTGCACTTAATAGCAACAAGGAACCAAACATAAGTAGTCCTTTAAAAAGTGATTTTTTCATATCGGTATTGGTGTGTTTACTCAATTTTAAAAAGTTTGTAAATTTAATCTGCTTCATCCTATTTGTCAAATCTATTCACGTCTTAGGATTAATCTTACATTTTTCTGTTGCGGGCTTTCTCCTTTTAATTGGTAGCTAACCTTTGCAACGTACTCACCCTCAGCACATTCTCTGCCAGAATTAAACTCTCTTCCGTTCCAGTTTACATTTGGATCTTGCGATGCAAAAACCTTCACATTTGAGCTGTTAAATATCTGAATTGAGAAATTTTCGTAATTGCTGATGATGATGCGATACTCATCGTTCTTACCATCGCCATCGGGGGTAAATATATCAAACCATTGAATGCTGCCCATCGCATTTACTTCAAGTTGATGGTTGATTGCAGCATTACACGAATGGTTTACAGGTACTGCTTTGATGTCATGTCGACCAACAGCAGCCTGGTTAAATTCTATTGATCTTGCATTGGTAGATACCAGCTTATTATCGATATACCAGTTTGCAATAATTGCCTTGTTATTCAGGCTGAAACCGTATGCATCATCTCCTTTTTTACTTTCAACTATTTGAGCATCAAGTGAGGTTACAAGGAGATTATAAGTTAACACAGTTGTTCCTTCAGAGAATGTAATTGCATATGAACCTTCTTTATCAAATGCATGAGTGAATGAAGAGCTATTCAATTTGGTCATTTTACCATCGATGCTCCATTCTCCAGAGTTTCGCAAGGTGCTGGTAAATTTTACAGCATCTCCTTTACAAGGACGTGGATTAGAAACCGTAATTTGATTTACTATGCCACTACCTTCAGGTGTTTCGATTTGTCCTTCTTCAACAACGACAGATTGCTCATTGTTAAGAGGCGATTGTGGAGTTGAAACATAGTCTGTATTAGGAGTAGTCGAGTTTGGTGAAGTGCTACCAGTTGAATTTTCAGCATCAATACGATCAGATGACGAGATTGAAGTAGGCTCATCAGTCAATACCGTTTCGGCATTTTCTTCAATGGCTAAGTCGTTCTTGTCAACTTGTTCTTGCTTGGGTTGATCTTCAACAGCTGGAGAAGTTGTTTCTGCGTTATCGAGATAAAGTACAATGCCAGCGGCTGAAATACCTCCAGCAAACAAGGCCACTTTAAGAATATTCGAGAATGAAGAGAAATAGCTAATTACCTGAGACGCAACACCCGTGCTGGCTCCGGTAGATGAAGCAATTCCTGCCCAAGCATCTGCAGGAGCAGAAACTTGATGCCCTGAAAGCTGATCTTTCAGCAGGTCTTCAAATTCTTCTATGTTTTTAAACTTCTTCATTATTCAAACCATCCGGTTAACCATTGTTGCATTTGCTTTCTTGCTTTGAACAACTGACTCTTGGATGTACTTTCTGTTATTCCCAGTTCTTCACTAATTTCTTTGTGACTAAAGCCGTCTACCACATACATGTTAAAAACGGTTCGGTACCCAGCTGGAAGTTTTTGAACAAGCTCCATCATTTTCGAAGCGTCCATTTGTCCAGTTTGAGGACTTTGGGTTAACCGTGAGTCCGATACCACATCGCTTACATCTAAATGAAGTTTTCTTTTTCTAATTTGTTCAATGCTCGTATTGACGAAAATTCGCTTCAACCAACCTTCAAAACTTCCTTTAAATTTAAACTTGCTTAAGTTTTTATACACCTTAATGAAGCCTTCTTGCAAAGCATCTTTTGCTTCATCTTCGTTGGTCATATATCTTAAACAAATCGTATACATCGTATCGGCGTGTATGTCGTAAAGCCTTTTAAATGCTTTAGTTTCTCCCTTAATGCAAGCTTCTATTAATGATATTTCATCCTTGTTATCGCTTGATTTCATTTCCAGGAGACGCTTTTAAGATGAGACGTTTTGCGGAATGGTTGCCTCGTTATTGAATTTTTTTAACGTGGTATTTTTCCATGAGATATTCCTTCAGGTTTTCTGCATAATATCCCACTGCTTCGAGAGGTTCAATTATTTCGGTTTCGTTTAATCCATGAAGAACTCTCTTGTATTGAATACTGATTACACGTTGGTCTGCATTCGCAATAAATTTTCCGAAGAATAAGTGAAAGTTTAAATGAGCAAGCTCTTCTAAAAATATAGGCAGATGTTCATCAGGTGGGTAGTGACAAATTGGAGCTACTATTTGAAATACTCCAGCAATATTCTCGCGATCGAAATACTGCCATTGACTTTGTTCTTGGGGTTGCCATAAATCAATGTACATTTCAGTATTATCTCGCTTAATAATATACTCACCCTCATTTTCACAACGGATTTGGTCCGGAGAGAGGTTTAAATGTTTCTTAACAGTTGATTCAAATGTTGATATGGCCTCAGCTATTTGCATAAGTGGGCAAAGATATATGAAGTTCTATTATTCTAAAGCGGTATTGACCAAAAACTCAACTGCTTACTTGCTCTTAATTTCAACGATTTTGGTCCTGGTTTCTTCACCCTGCGAAATTCGAATTTTTAAAGAGGATTCATTTGGATAATACCAACCATCATCACCTAACTTGAATTGCTCAGCAGGATTTGTTTTAAAACTCAATTCGAGCTCTTCTACATTATAACCTTTTTTACCTGCAATTCTTCTTTCAAGAAGTACATTTCCTTCCTCATCTAACACCTTTAAATCAACCTCTGAGTCTGCTTCTAAGAAATATTTGATAGTTGCTGAAGGTTTTGAAATCTTCCAGTTATACTGCATGGTGCCCCAAAAATTTCTAAAAGTTATTGGAGCAATATCGAGAAGTACGAAGCTAGAATCTTGGTAATCGATGTACTGATAAACAGACTCCAACTGAAGCTTATAAATACTTCTTCCGTGAGTTCCGACAACTAAATCGCGATGCTTTTTCTGAATTGCAAGATCGTGCACAGCTACAGGGGGAATGTTACCTAAAACTTCAAAAGTTTGCCCATAATCAATCGAAATAAAGAGGCCCATGTCGTTACCCAGATATATAATATTGTCGTGATTAGGGTCCTCAATTATGGTATTGGCCGGCGAGTTAGGTAAGTTCTTCCCGATTCGTTCCCAACTTAAACCATTGTCTTTAGAGCAGTAAACATGCGATTCGAAATTGTCCAACGTATGACCATTCAAAACAATGTAAACTTGGTCTTCAAGGTGAACGCTTGCCAAAACCTCTTTAACCCAAAAATGGTCAGGGAGTTTTTTACTTATATCTATCCAATTGTTGCCACCATCGCTACTGTAATGTGCTCTGCCATCATCGGTCCCGACGTAAAGCTTACCAAACTTAAACACACTTTCGCTAATGGTCGTTGTTGTACCATAGCTTACGTCTCCTTCACGTAGACCGTTTGTTAAGTCGCCGCTTATTTCATCAAAAGTTTCTCCGCTATTCATACTTCGATGAAGCTTGTTACTACCCATATAGAGTATTTCTGGGTTATGAGAAGAGAGTAATATTGGTGTCTGCCAATTCCATCTCAAATTCGGTTCTTTCAAATCTTGTGTTGGATGGATGTAAAGCCTTTTTCCTGATTTAGGAATTCTATAGTAATGGCCAAATTGATAGCCCGTAAATACGTAGTCGTTTTCTTCATCAATTTGAATTTGCATTCCATCTCCTCCTAACAATCTAGAGTAAGGATATATCCCTTCTCCATGCCATCGCGTAGATGGGGTGTAACTGTTTGGTCCTTTCCAAACGCCATTGTCTTGCAAGCCTCCATAAACATTGTATCGTTTGTTTTCATCGACCGCAACGGTGTAAAATTGTCCTACAGCTGGAGAATTGCACTTGGTCCAATTTTTCCCACCGTCGTAGCTAATGTTAATTCCTCCATCATTCCCATTTATAATGTGTCCTGGCCGATTCGGATTAGTCCATATCAGATGATGATCAGAATGAACATTACTATTTCCTATGAATTCAAATGAACTACCTCCATCAACTGATTTCAAAAGTGGCACTCCTGCGATGTATACTTCATTATCATTTTTGGGATTAACATGAACCGTTCCAAAATAGTAACCGTAGGTATAGTTAACCTTGTCATAAACTTCCTGATGAGTTTTAGTCCAGGTAAGTCCGAAATCAATTGAGCGATAGAGCTCCGCACCGGTTACGGGATTGTCAAACAATGCAGCATTGGAGTCGGTCAGAAAATCAAATAGATCTCGAGGTGTGAGCTCATCTTTTCTAACCATTTTTTTAATCACTTTGGAAGTGTACTTCTTAGGAAAACGGTTGTCGCGTAAGAATTTATTAAGTGTTGAATCTGATAGATTTTGCAATGAATCTTTGCTCATTTCCACAAATGAATGCTTTGTTATTTCGCCATTGTCTTGTCGCTTCTTGTCCGTTTTTCCTTGGTTGTCTAATAAAGCATAACAAGTGCCGTTGTCTGCAATGCTCAAACCTATTCGACCGATTAACTTTCCATGTGGCAGGCTTGACGAAATCTGCCATGTTTCACCTTTGTCGGATGATACATATACTCCTGAACCTTCACCACTTTCCCAAAAATTCCAAGATCTTCGAGCTTTCTCCCACATGGCTACCATTATTTGGTCAGGGTTCTGAGGGTTGATTTCAAGGTCTACAGCACCAGTGTTTTCATTTACAAAGAGTGCTTTTTCCCAATGTTGCCCTCCATCGGTTGAACGATATACCCCTCGGTCTTTGCTTTCAGTGAAGAGATTACCCATTACGGCAACGTACAACAGATTTGAATCTAAAGGATGAATAACTATTCTGCTGATATGGTGTGACGCGTGTAGTCCGAGGTTCGTCCATTCAATTGAAGCTTGTTCAAAATGCCCCTTAAATATTCCAAAGCCAGGATACGATGAACGACTTGAATTGGCTTCGCCAGTTCCGACATAAATAGTTTTAGTCTCCCAATTAACAGCTAATGCTCCACAATGAATGGTATAACCATTATTGTCGAAAATGGGGGTGAAGCTTTGACCGTTATTGATAGTCTCCCAGACGCCACCAGTTGCATACGCGACAAAAAAATGTGTGGGGTCATTTGGGTCTACGGCAGCATCCACAACACGCCCACTCATTATGGTTGGGCCAATATTCTGGGTTTCAATTCCGCGAAAAGGGGATGAATCTACAAGCTTTTGATAAACAGAAGCAGCCTCAAGTCGGTCTTGAGTTGTACTGGGTTGAACTGGATTAGTTGGATATTGGGCTAAAGAATGTAAGGCCGCTAGGCAACCGAGGAGGAGGAAAAGTAATTTTTGTTTCAATATTGCTCGTAACTAATTGGAATCATAAACCTCATTCTAACGGGCTTATTTCGTTGTATAGCAGGCTTCCATTTAGGGGAATTTGAAATGAGATTACTGGCACAGGTTCCTAAGCAATAATCTGTGCCTCCTTCGATTTTGGTGCGTATGGTTTTGGTTTTTCTTTTTTTCTTACCAACCGGAATCTCAACTTCTTGATAAAGGTCTGTTTTAACTATTTGAACATTTGTTACGTTGCCTTCTTTGTCGATTTCAAACTGGATAAACACTTTGCCTTCTACTCCATTCTCAATAGCTTCTTCAGGATACTCTAGGTTGTCAATAATGTATTGTTGAAATGCATTATTTCCACCAGGAAATTCAGCACGTCGTTCGACATCGAAAGTCGGAGGTAAGGTTCTTTTGACCGTATCAGAAGTAGCGGTTGTGTCGGTTTGAGCATAGCTTACCAAGCAGAACAAGAAAGTCAAGAATGCAACTGGGGTTCTCATTCCTCAAATTTAAGCATTAAATGTCAATCGCTGCCCTTTTACATCTTCATTGAATTTGCCATCGGCATAAGCGACGTGTCCCGACACAATTGTTGCTTCAATAGAAGTGGTAAATACTTCTCCTTCAAACGGACTCCATCCGCATTTATAATGCAGATTGTCTTTTGTTACTTCTTCTTCAGTATCCGGATTAACAATTACGATATCGGCCCAATAGCCTTCACGTAAATACCCTCTTTCCTCTATTCTGAAAAGGTCTGCAGGTGCATGACACATTTTCTGAATCATTTTGTTGAGGGTTATTCTACCTGCCTTATAGTGCTCAAGCATAAGTTGCAAACTGTGTTGAACCAATGGTAATCCGCTTGGAGCCTTCAAGTATTTATTTTGTTTCTCTTCCCAAGTATGAGGAGCGTGATCGGTAGCCACAATGTCAAAGTAGTCATTGTTTAAAGCATACCACAATGCTTTTTGATCTGTCTCAGATTTTATAGCAGGGTTACACTTGATTTGGCTACCTCTGCTATCATAAAAAGTGTCATTTAAACTTAGGTGGTGTACGCAAACTTCGGCGGTGATTCGCTTATCTTTTAGTGGAATACTGTTGTCGAATAGTTCGACTTCTTTGGCTGTTGAGATATGTAAAATATGAAGTCTTGAATTGTATTCTTTCGCAAGATCTGTAGCGAGCTTGCTTGAAATGTAACAAGTTTCAGCGTCTCTTATTTCAGGGTGAGCTGACATAGGGATGTCGTCACCGTATTTCTCTACATATTTAGCAGTATTTCTTCGGATTGATTCTTCGTCTTCACAGTGGGTAGCTATGAGCATCGGTGTTTGTGAGAAAATGTTTCTCAAGGTAGTTTCATTGTCTACCAACATATTTCCTGTACTGCTTCCCATAAAGAGTTTGATTCCACATACTGTTTTAGGGTCGGTTTTAAGTATTTCTTCAATGTTGTCATTGGTGCCACCCATAAAGAATGAGTAATTAGCGAGTGAGCACTCACTTGCTCGTACGTATTTCTTTTCAAGTTCTTCTTGGGTTGTGCTCTGTGGGATGGTATTGGGCATTTCCATAAAACTTGTTGTTCCTCCCGCCACAGCTGCTTTTGCCTCAGTATAAATCTCAGCTTTGTGCGTAAGACCTGGTTCTCTAAAATGAACTTGGTCATCAATCACTCCAGGCATCACCCACTTGCCGGTTGCATCAATAACTGTATCTGCTTGAACAGCTATTTCCTGCTCTGAAATTTTGGTAATTCTACCGTCTTCAACCAAGATGTTTCCAATGAATTGGTTGTTTTCATTTATAACTCGTCCGTTTTTTATTAAAATTGAAGCCATGCCTTGTTTATGATCGACAAATTTAACATAAGGGTTTATGGTATCTGGCTAAAAGACAATAAAATATTGATTAGCCATGAAAATATAGATGGATTCCAGATGTTAAAGCTCCCAGGAGGAGGTTTAGAGTTTGGCGAAACACCAGCAGACTGTGTTAAACGGGAGTTCTTTGAGGAATTAGGTGTCACCATAAACGCTCGAAGATTGCTGCACGTCACCGAACAGTTTATCCAAAGTGTATTTAAAAAAAACGAACAGGTTATTGCTGTACACTATGAAGTAGAATCCATAGATCAACCCCAAAAATTAGAAATTATTCAACCAACAAATTCAGGTCGAAAAAATGCTATAAAATTTGAATGGCGAACTTTAAACCAGCGACTTCTTGAGGATTTTACCTTTGAAATGGATAAGGAGGCAATTCAGAAATTGCTTAATAGATAGGGCGGACTGTTCCCTTGTTATTTCT
The DNA here is from genome assembly GCA_965216465.1 of Bacteroidia bacterium. GTDB lineage: Bacteria > Bacteroidota > Bacteroidia > NS11-12g > UBA9320 > UBA9320. The sequence continues at coordinate 274,111 of CBDCFW010000006.1, read as the reverse complement.
TTGTCGACCGTCACATCCTTTATAGAACATGTAGTACATAAAAGCTTGTTGATTTACTATGGTTCCTTGATAATAACCATCCCAATTTGTGGTCTCAGAAGTTCTTGAGTCGAATACCTTCTCACCCCAACGGGTAAATATCACAATGTAATAGCCGGGCTGCACTACTTCCTCTTTATAAGGGAATAAGTCATTCATGCCATCGTCGTTTGGCGTAAATGCATTCGGAACATAGAGTATATTAGGCAGTGCTTCTGGATCAACATAAACATTCACACTGTCTGAACCTTTGCATCCATAGGCATCAACAACGTGTACTCCATAGCCACCTTCGTCTTTAACTTCAATTGTAGCGTCGCTATGACCGGTGTTCCAAGCGTAACTTACAAATCCACTTGGTGCACTAATCTCTATAGGTGAATTCACACAAATTGTAGTATCCGATCCTATTGAGAAAATAGGAGAGTAGGTCATGGTAATATCAACCGAGTCTTCACTTGAACAACCGTACTTGTCCTCCACATAAACAGAATAAGTTCCTTCTTGATTTACATGAATAATTGCTGTTGTATCTCCAGTACTCCACATGTATTTAATACCATCCGTACCTGCGTCTAATGTTCGGCTAACTACATCACAAAAGTGTTCATCGTTTCCTAAATTGAGTCCAATAGCAGGATTAGATATCTTAAACGAATCTGACTTCACACAATGGCGTTGAGTCACCCTAATCCAGTGATTGCCGGGTTGGGTATATGTGGTAGCAGGGGTTGTTGCTCCGTTTGACCAACTATATACAGCCTCTTCAATATCGCCAGCACTTACAAGGTAGTTGAACTCCCCACAAAATAGGGTGTCATCGATCCTAGGTTGGGTAGCCTGCCATATCCGAACGGTATCGTGTCGTGTGCAATACAGGTTTCGGGTGGTCAAGGTATACACACCACTTTCTGTAACATGCAGTGTCTGCTTGTTGCCTAAGTTATTGCCCCAGGTGTAACTTAGTCCTTTGTGACCGGCGTCAAGAACCACGTCAACATCATCACAAAACAATGAATCTTCGGGCAGCGATATTTCGGGTACCGGGTAGAGGAACAGACTTATGGAATCTGAGTAGACACAGTTACCGTAAGATACTTCGGCGACGTACATGCCCGTATCTTCAGCTATAATTTTATGTCCGGTTTCCCCATTACTCCAAGTAACACTAACCGCATCAGGAGTACGTGTATCCAATATATGCTCAAAGTCATCGCAGTAAATGTGGTCAGGTCCTAATTCGAATGGTTTAGTTGAGCGAATTCGAACGCTGTACTTATACTCGTCTTCACATATTGAAGATTTTACACGAAGCGTTACGGTGTAATCGCCATTACCTGGGTACACCCAATAAGGGTCTTTTTCTACCGAGGTGTCGGCATCTGTTGTTGGGTCACCAAAGTTCCAAAAGTAGGAAGGTGTGCTCTTGCTCGTGCTCGTATTTTTAAAGAAAACTGTGTCTCTACACTCAAAAGTATAGGCACCATTTACAGCAGTTCCGCCTTCAACAGTATAGTTGGCTACAATGTCGAACTCGCAATCAATAACATTAAATTGATAGTCTCTTCGGGTTCGGCTAATAACCTCACCATTTCGGTACTCCATAACCATAATACCAATTACAAATTGACCTTTAATGGTGGGCGTAACTGTGAGTTCACCAGTTTTTGAGTTTATAGATAGACCAGGACTTCCTCCCATTTGATTCAAGTTTTGAAATGGAGCCTTCCAAAGAATTTGATTAAACGGAGGGCGATTAGCTGCAGAAGGAGATGGACGAGGATCGTCTTGTGTTCCTCCAGAATATGGAGAGAACAAAGCATAAACCAAAGAATCACCATCTTCATCGGTTGCTGAATGATCAACACTTAGAGGAGCATTTACACAGACATAGTTTGGTGGAAGTTCGTTGAACTTTGCACTTGAATTTGCAATTACTCTTCTAGGGATTTTGGTCCAAATGGTAATCCCTGTGGCATGTGGTGCCAAAATATTATAAATCGTATTGTTTCTGCAGCACCGTTGGTAAGCTAGAACCATACCATTTGTTCCTGGGTCAATCGTCTTCAAAAGTGTAAATGTGTATGCATCGACACATACACCTGTCGGTTTAACAACACAGTTATAATTGACCTTATCTACACGAGATGGTCCTGACCGCATCATGGTAAATTGCCCTTTGTAAGCATTGGTTACGCCGTCGTACATCCCTATTAAGGCGGTAGCGTCAGACGCGATGGCCTGCGGGTTTCCGTTTTCGCAGTCTACAAAAAGTTTTAAGGTGATACGGTAGGTATTAGTAGCCGGGTTGATTAGATCATACGTCATTTCTCCGCCTACTATATGCGTAGCGAATACACCTGTACTTAAGGTTATAAGTAAAATGCTGAGTATGAGTTTCAGTGGCTTGATAATCGTTCTAATTAATAGATTTAGTAGGTATAACCCTACCAAATTTACTAAAAATTAAAGACTCTGGCCACATTAAAGCCGAATCGGATGTCACCATCGGCCCATTTTGCTTTAGTATCGGTTATAAATCCTTTTTCAAATGGAGCAGCAGCATTTGTAAAAAACAATTGAAATACATGGCCTCCTGTTTCGATGTCGAAACCGATGGATAAGGCGTTTGTATTTTCATCACTAATTTGATTAGGAAGTACGTAAAAGTACTCGAAATTTACTGTTGTTCTGGTAGTTAACTTTTGTCTAAAGCCTGCTCCTATAGCAAATATATCATTGCTGAATTTTGAAGAATCAATTAAGTTTTTATGCACCAGTGTGGGTGTTATTTGAGCACTAAATCCATCCGAAAACTTACGAGCAACAAGCAGTTGATGAGTATAATGTAATCTGTTTGTAAAATAGTTTTTTCGGTCTGGAATAGGCCATCTTAACGTAGTTACACCTATGGTACTAACCGCAGTAGCAGTCACGGGCATATTTTTCGCACCGGTGCTTTGCTGAAGAAATTTATACTTTACAAAGCCGTCGTAGGTTTTGTCTCTATTACTTCTTCCAATCCCAATATTCAGGTTATCTGTAATACCATAGTCTCCGCCAAAACGCATGGTAGCTTGGTCTAATCCAAATAGGTCATACACGCCGGTATTTATGAAACCAAATCTGTGGGAGATTTTAACATCTAATTCCCGTTTTGCAACGGTCTCGATACTGTGGCCATTAATAATTCTATTGGTCTTAAAAGTGGCTTTTGTAAAGAGAATTTCCTCATCGTCGCTATCATCATCTAAAAGATCTAAAGTTTGGCCATGGGTAACATTACTCCAGGCGAATAGAAGAAAAAGGATAAACGATAAGGATTTCACGGTAGCAAGTTATAAAAATGTTGTGATTTTAATGCGTGTGGGAATACATCACGTCAACAGAAATTTTAATGTCTCGTGAAATATTCTTGCTTACAAGCTTTGGAATTTCTATGTTGTATTCTTCAGGGTTTACTATGAAGCTCCCTTTAAGCTGTACTTTTCCTCCGCTAACCACAAAGGTTCCCTCGGTGCTTACCTTTTTCGTAACGTCTTTTATAGTTAGATTACCCGTAACAGTTGATTTGTAAGTGCCATCTTTTTGAAAGTTTATGCTTTCTACCTGATCAATCATACCATTAAATGTAGACTTTGGATATTTGTCACTTTCCAAATAATTCTCATTAAAGTGTTCTTGCATTAAAGCTTTTTCAAATTCGAAATCTTTAATCAATACGCTGTATTGAATCTTGCCTGATTCAGAATCAAAAGCTGTTTTAACCTTATGATTAACTGCAGAAATATCTTCAGCAACCGTATGACTGTAGAAATCAATGTTTCCGGTGTTCGATTTGTAAATACCACCCCCGTGGTTTGTGAAAGCCAAAAAGCTGCAAGCAGCAATTAAAATAATTATCAATTTTTTCATCACGTTTATTTATTCAATTATTATGCAATTTGAAAGAACTACTTCCTTGTCAGCAAGTAGATCAAGTTCTTCAGATCCGTTATAACCTTTACATTCTCCTTTAAGAATAATGGTTGATGTATCACTAAGTTGTTTAACACGATCTAGTTCGGTTTGTTTAAATCCACAACGCACGTAACCGTCTATACCGTTGGCTTCTAGTACTACTTGAGGTTCTGCAGAATTACTTAAATCTAAGGTATAAATGCTCCCTTCAACCTCAATAACTTGGTCTTCATATGCCTCACGTGCCTTATCGTTGTTCTGTTCAAATTCTTCAAAAAGTGCTTGAGCTGAAATACGCAGACTCGCTTTAGTTTCTTGCACATCAATGTGCTTTTTATTGTACATTTTGTAGGCATAAAACCCGCCTCCCAATGCACAAAAAAGTATGATTAGTATGGTTATTCTTTTCATCAGATTGTTAGTTGTTTAGTGCTCCTTGAGCAATCCAAGCTTTAATTATATTGATTTCACAATCGCTCAACTTTGGACTGTTTTGAGGCATGGGTTGAAAGCCGTCTTCATGACGTATGCTGCCTAAAAAGGCCCCATTATCAATGTATACTTTCAAATCGTCATATCCATTCAGGTCTAACGAAGCAAGGTCACCATGACAAGCCAAACAACCTCGATTGGTAAGGATAGGGATTACATCCTCAGAATAGGAAAGATCTGCACGTTCACATTTCTTTTGTTCGTAGAGTTCTTCCTCTACAAAGTATGTGCAGCTATGCAAGAATAATACGCTTAATAGGGTCAGAAAGATTGGCTTTAGCGGAAATCCTTGTATATACATATAATTTTCAAATATATTTAGTCTGATGTAAAAACAAGCACTCTAAATAATTAGATGACAATAATCTTAGATTTAGATTATAACGGAATATTTCCGTGTTTCTTTTTAGGTAAATGATCTACCTTATTCTCCAACATCGCAAAAGCTTTAATCAGCTTGATTCGCGTATTTTCTGGAAGAATAACTTCGTCAACAAATCCACGCTCAGCTGCACGATAAGGATTAGCAAAAATGTCGGCATACTCCTTCTCTTTTTCTAACCAAGCTTGGTTTTGATCTTCAGCACTTGAAATTTCGCGTTTGAATATAATTTCAGCAGCCCCTTTTGCACCCATAACCGCAATTTCGGCTGTTGGCCACGCGAAGTTCATGTCAGCACCAATATGTTTACTGTTCATCACATCGTAAGCACCTCCATAGGCTTTTCGAGTGATTACCGTAATACGTGGAACGGTTGCCTCACTAAATGCATAAAGTAATTTAGCTCCGTTTGTAATAATTGCATTCCATTCTTGATCGGTTCCTGGTAAAAATCCGGGTACATCTTCAAAGACCAAAAGAGGAATATTAAAACAATCACAAAAACGTACAAATCGAGCTCCTTTTTGTGAAGATTTAACATCTAGCACTCCGGCTAGATAGGCAGGTTGATTTGCAACAATTCCAATACTTCGTCCGGCTAATCGAGCAAAACCAACCACAATATTGGGTGCGAAATCTTCATGAATTTCATAAAAACTCTCCTCGTCGATCACGCCATTAATCACCTCGCGGATGTCATAAGGCTGATTCGCATTTTCTGGCACGATATCTTTAAGCTCCATCCTCAACTCTTCCTGCAACTCATAGTTTAAGCTTGGTACTTTCTCTTCGCAGTTTTGTGGCATATAAGATAGCAGCTTCTTAATATCGTCAATTGCTTCAACGTCATTTCCTGAAGTTATATGAGCAACACCAGATTTGTCTGAGTGTACAGAAGCGCCACCTAAATCTTCAGCAGAAACTTCTTCGTTTGTTACGGTCTTAACAACATTAGGCCCAGTTACAAACATGTAGCTCGTGTCTTCGACCATTAGAATGAAATCTGTTATAGCAGGAGAGTACACCGCACCACCCGCACATGGACCCATAATTGCAGAAATCTGGGGTATTACTCCACTCGCTAATGTATTTCGGTAAAAAATGTCAGCGTATCCACCCAAAGAAACGACCCCTTCTTGAATACGTGCACCACCACTATCGTTTAGCCCAATTACAGGTGCACCATTTTTCATGGCCATATCCATGATCTTGCAAATTTTTTCCGCATGCGTTTCCGATAATGAACCACCAAAAACAGTAAAGTCTTGAGAAAAAACATAAACCAATCGACCATTTATAGTTCCATATCCGGTAACTACTCCATCACCCGGATAGTGCATTTTCTCCATACCAAAATCAGTGCTTCGGTGCTTAATTAGTGCTCCTATTTCTTCAAATGAATTTTTGTCCATTAGAAGATCGATGCGTTCGCGGGCAGTAAGCTTACCTTTAGCATGTTGTGAATCTATTCTTTTCTCCCCACCACCTAATTTTGAGGCAGCAATTTTCTCGTGTAACGTGTCTCTTTTATTCATGACTAATCTAGATTAGCTAGCAATTCTTCTGTAAGTTCTAAGTTGTGAAATACGGCTTGCACATCATCGTCTTCTTCAAATTTGTCGACGATGGCCAGTACTTGTTGAGCAGCTTCAAGTTCTAGTGCGGTTGTTGTTTTAGGAATTTGCTGGATTTCAGTGGCCTTAACTTCAATGCTCAGCTCTTGAAGTTTCTTTTGCATGTTTCCATAATCATCGAATGAAGTGTAAATGGTAGTCAGTTCATCGTCTCGTTCCATATCTTCTGCACCACCATCAATAAACTCAAGCTCCATCTCATCCATATCTTTACCTTCTAAGGCAGCGTTGTCAATAGTAAAAACTCCTTTGGCATCAAAAATGAAACTTAGCGAGCCATTAGTTCCTAAGCTTCCATTGTTCTTTGTGAAAATTGATCGAACACTGGCTACAGTTCTATTGATGTTGTCAGTAGTCGCTTCAATGAACATAGCTATACCATGCGGTCCATATCCTTCATAGGTAACAGTTTGCAAGTTTGCAGCTTCATCGCCAGAGCCCTTTTTAATCGCGCGCTCCATGGTGTCCTTATTCATGTTCGCACCTTTAGCGTTTTGAATAGCGAGTCGGAGAGCAGGGTTGCTGTCAGGGTCAGGTCCGCCATCACGAGCGGCGATGGTTATCTCCTTTATTATTCTGGTCCAAACTTTTGCTCTCTTTTTGTCTTGGGCGGCTTTACGATGCTTAATATTTGCCCATTTACTATGTCCTGCCATAAAGTCTTTTGTTGATTTTTTAGCTCCGGACAAATGTATCAATTATTTCAGTTTATAGCGTCACAAATCCGGCTAATTTATTAGGCCTCTAGTAATGTTTTGGATGGACGAATTTGGAAGTTCCGATTTAAGAATGATATGGGTTTATGACGTTCACTGGTTTGAACCTTGTTTCTAACTATAAAGGGATATACAAACTATCAAATAGCAAGTATTCAGCCCCTTATACCCATCGCCAGGGAGTATTTTTAAGAAATTTAACACTGATTTTTTGTGCATAGTGTGTGGAAAACTGTATTTTTGTTCGAGATGCCTACGGGTATCGAACGTATTTAACCTTAGTTCAATAGTAACCTTAATTAATTTATAATGAAGAAATTATTACTTGGATTAGCTAGCATAGGAATGCTCCTATCTTTCATTTTAATCCCTAACTTATCTAATGCTCAAAGTTCGAGTCAAACTCCAACTTTAGAATCAATTGACCTTCCTTTTAACATTGATGGCTTTATCGAAAGACAAAGCTCATTGTATGGTGATTGGACCAAAGGGTCACAAACTAATGGCACCGATAGCGGATCAGTATTATTCGATAATGGAAATACCCGCGACATGCCTCTCACTTATCATATCAGCGATTTGTACAACACGCCAGGCAGTGGTACAGACGACGTCTTTAATGGTGGAAACAAATCTAACGCCAATCCTACCACCTGGGGATGGAAATACGGTAGTGTTCCAAACAAAGACGAAATGAACAATGCAAACATTCATATTTCGAATGACAAGGCAACTGGTGACTTGTGGGCTATTATGGCTGGAGACCGGTATACTATAACAGGTACGAGCTATATAGATTTTGAATTTTACCAGAATGGAATTACAGCTGTTGCTCCTTCAGGAGGAAGTAGCGGTTCATTTACGACATCAGGTACAGATTGCGGTCGTACTATAGGAGATCTATTGGTTACAGTAGAGTATACCAATGGAGGTTCTGTAGACAGTATTTACTTCTATCGCTGGGCGGCTAGCGTGTCAGCAACATGCGGATACGACTGGGAAGCTTTTACCATATCATCTGCAGATGCTTTTGGCTATTCGAACACAGCCTCAATTAATGCTCCATATTCCGCTTTTGGATTAAGTGCATATACTTCAATTCAGTTTGTGGAAGCAGCTATCAATGTTACAAACATGGTAGATGGTTCAATTAACACAGACCCTTGTACAGGTTTACTTTTTGAAACCGTATTTGTTAAAACTAAATCTTCTAGCTCGTCAAATGCAGACTTGAAAGACATGATTGCACCAATTCAATTGGTATTGAATGTTGGAGTTGCAGATATCAGTTATCCAACTATTTGTAAAGATGGTGGAGTATATTCTCCAACCAACTCGGGTCCTGCAAGTACTGACGGAGGAAGCTTTACGATTTCTCCTGCTGCTTCTGGAGTAGCAATTAATGGAACAACTGGAGACATAACTGTTGGTCCTACTGCTAGTGGTAGTTATTCAATTGTTTATACCTATTCTCCAAGAACAGGTTGTACGCAATACGATACCGCTGTTATTGACATTGAACACCGCATCTCTGGAAATGTATTTCACGATGTTGATGGAGTTTGTGTAGATAACGAAGTTGACGGCTCAGGAATTAATAACCCTGACGGTTCGCAACTTTATGCTGTTCTTGTAAACGGATCTGGAGAAGTAGTTGAAAGCGTGGCCGTTGCTGGTGATGGATCATATGAATTTTCGTGTGGACCAAATGGAACATTTGATGTTTTAATCAAAACCAGTGCACCTACAGTAGGTTCAACAGGAAATACTTCTGATTTACCTGGAACTTGGGCATTTACTGGAGAAAAATTAGGAACAGGAACAGGAACCGATGGATCAACAGATGGTGAGCTTTCTGGAATATCTGTTAGTGGAGCTCATGTTACCGATGCAAACTTTGGAATTAACGAGCGTCCTGATGCAATCTCATATACACAGCAAATTAATAAACCTTATTTCGGTGAGGAGATAACAATAGGAATTGAGTTTGGTGTTGGAAACGACCCAGGTCAAAATTCATTCTTCGACTTAAGAGGAGAAGATAACGAAGATGGAACACCATTTACATTAGATGAAGTATGGATTACTGGCCTTCCGTTAAACGATAGCAATGAAGTATGGTACAACGGAACTCAAATTACTTTGGGCGACGACAATACAAATCCTCCATCGCAATCAAATCCTTATACCATTACAAGTTTCGACAACAGCTTACTTACTTTTAAAATTTACTGCTGTCAGGAAGCTCAAATTATGTATTCTGTAGTCGATGGATCTTGCTTAGAAGATCAGTCTTCTGCACTGTACAGGTACACTTGGTTAGGTGCAGTTCCTGTTGAATTTATTGGAGTTAAAGCTAAGCCGATAAATGGAACAGATATTCTTGTTGAATGGTCAACCGCTTCTGAATTAAACAATGAGTCATTCGAAGTTGAAAGAATGTTTAAAGGAGAAGATGACTTTGTTAAAGTGGGTGAAATATTTGGTGCTGGAAACTCAAATGAGTTAATCGATTACAGCTTTGTAGATCGCAATGTTCAGTCTGGAGCTACCGTTTACTACCGAATTAAGCAAATTGATTATGATGGTCAATTCGACTATTCGGATGTAGTACGGGTAGATCTTGAATCAGTAATTGACGTTTCGGTATATCCAAACCCAACCAAAGGTAACTTTACAATTAAAGCTGCAGATGCAGAAGAAGTTCTTCACGTAGAATTATTAGATCTGCAAGGATCTGTAATTGGTTCTTGGGACGGAATTGGACAATGTGATGCAGAAACAACAGGCTTAAGTGCAGGATTATACACTGTACGAGTAGTCGGTAGTTTCTCTTCAAGAACAATAATGATACAGATAGACTAGCTATTAAGCTTAGACTAACCAATTAACACGTTAGCTTAATGCCATGGGCGTTAAGCTTTAGAAAAAATCCTCTCAATCATTTGAGAGGATTTTTTTGTTCCTGTAAATAACGCAAGAATTAGATTATATTCAGAAAGTTGAATGCAAAAAAAAAATCCCCGGCTTGAACCGAGGACTTTTTAATATGTTCTAAACTCTTAGTGAGTAATTGTTACTTTGCTAGTACTTACTTGATCACCGTTGGTAACTTTAACAATGTAAAGTCCGTTTGCGATGTCTGAAATATCAACTGAAAAAGCTCTTTCGCTAATTGCTGAATTTACATTCTCAGATAAAACAACTGAACCGTTTAAATCGATTAATTCAACTTTAACATCATCAAATTGGGTTAAAAGAAGTTCGATGTTCAACATTGAAGAAGCTGGGTTAGGGTAAACAGCCATGTTGTTATTGTACTGAATCTCATCAACAGAAACGCCATTTCTATATTCATTCCACCAAGTAATATCTCTAAAGTTACCATTGTTATCGGTATCTGGATCGTCAAAGGTTGTAACATCAGAATTGATATCTACCATGCACCATCCACCTAATCGAATGTCTAGAGAATTTCTCACAAAATATTGAGAGTTAATTGTAAACCTAAGTCCAACAGTGTCTTGCGGAGCAAGGGTTTTTTGTAATCGCATGATGTAACCGTTAGATTGATCTAAAATTCCATTTGGCCCACCAAACAATAGCTGGTTGTCAGCTAGGTTCCAAATTGCAAATCCAAAAAGAAGGGAGTCGCCAACTTGCATCGTTTCAGTTCCGTTATTTTTACAAGAGAAATAAGCAGTAATTGTGGTACCTTGCTGGGTTGATACTAGCTCTGTAGGGGCTACAATTTCGTCTAACGAAATGTCTACAGTTTTTTGTGCTTGAGTTGTTATTGCCAAAGACAATACCAATAAGAGAGTAAGTGTTTTTTTCATGTTGCAGTATTGTTAATGTTCCAAATGTAGGCTATTTTCAAGTTAAGCTAGCAACATTTGCACGTCTTTAATGTCAAGATTCTGTATTATGTTATTTTCAGCAATTATTATTTCCTTTGAGTAGTTCTCCTTTTTGCGCTGAAGCTGAACAATCTTTTCTTCAATGGTATCTTTAGAAATGAACTTGTAACTGAACACGTTTTTCACCTGGCCGATTCGATGAGTTCTGTCTCGGGCTTGTGCCTCTGCCGCAGGGTTCCACCACGGGTCTACTATAAATACGTAATCAGCTGAAGTAAGGTTTAGACCCGTGCCGCCAGCTTTTAAGGAAATTAAGAATAGAGGTGTGTTTTCTGTTTCTTGAAACTGTTTAACCTGGTCAGCTCGTTGTTCTTTTGGAGTAGCACCTGTTAGTTTGAAATAAGGGATTTTTAATTTCTTGACTTCAGCTTCAATTAATTCGAGGTAGGTTACAAATTGTGAAAATACAAGAACCTTGTGATGCTCTTGAATGGCGGTTACAATGTGCTCGACCAACATGCGATGCTTGCCACTATCTGACAAGTATTCAGGATCAGCCAGTTTTGGATGATTTGCAATTTGCCGTAGTTTCGAAAGCCCTTGAAGAATAGAGAGCTTGTTTTTCTTGAACTGGTTCTCGTTTACATTCAATAAAGCGTTTCTATACTCCGATTTCACCTCCTCATAAACACTCGATTGGTCTTCAGACATTTCGCAGTAAATCACTTTTTCGGTCAGTGGAGGTAACTCTTTGGCCACTTCTTCTTTGGTTCGTCGCAATAAGAACGGCTTAATCAACTTTTGTAATTCTTGTGCAACCTCTTTGTTTTGTTTTTTCTCAATAGGCTTAACGTACTTTTCGGTGAAGTGATTTAAGGATCCGAGTAATCCTTTATTTAGAAAATTCATTTGACTCCACAAGTCTTTAATCGAGTTTTCTATGGGCGTTCCTGTTAAAGCAAGTCTGCATTTTGCTATAAGCTTGTTCGCAAACTGAGTTGTTTTAGAGCGATTATTCTTGATGTTTTGACTTTCGTCTAAAATGATAACTTCAAATTGCAATTGAGATAGTAGCTCAAAATCATTTCGCACTAAACCATAACTGGTAATTAGAATATCACAATTTGGAAGAGCGTCTATAGACTTTGCTCTTCTGTTCCCAGAATGTATAGCTACTTTGAGGTCTCGTGTAAACTGTTTTGCTTCAGCTTGCCAATTGTAAAGAAGAGAGGTAGGAGCAACAAGCAGAAATGGAATTGTAACGTCTGGATCTTTCTTCTTCTTTTCATTTATCAGCTGAATAAATGCCAAGGTTTGAACCGTTTTACCCAGCCCCATGTCGTCAGCTAAGATGCCCCCAAATCGATTGTTGTATAAGAACATTAACCAGCTCAATCCGTCTTGTTGGTAGTTTCGAAGTTTGCCATCGAATAGTGAGGAAGGTTTTTCTTTCTTGATTTTAACGACCTTCGAAAGGTGCTTCTTGATTTTATCAGACTGAATTAGACTTAGAATGTCTAGCTGATATTTCTTTATTTCAAAGCGATCTTTGTTAGATTTAGCAAGAGCTAGTGCTTCACCCAAGCCAAACCATTCTTTTGGGAATACGAAAAAATCACCATTTGGCAATTCCATTTCGGTTCGGCCTTTCTTCATTTCATTAACCACCTTTTTGAAAGGAATTTCATATTCACCTACAGTGACTTTAATATCGAGATCGAACCAATCGATATTGTCTGAAATAGTGTAATGAATTTGGGGCTTTTCAAAACTGTAGTTTACTTCAAGACTAGCATCAACTTCAAATCCTGCAGATTGTAAAACTTCCGCTTGTTCTCTAAGCCAATCCATTGCTGAAGCTTTTGATCCGTCTTGGTAGCATAATAAATGATTGTCTACTTCAGAAAGCGATAGCGATAATAAGGCTTGAAAGCGATTAGTTTCCCACGTTTTTGATGTTTTATATCTTGTAAATAAAGGGTTGGCATCATTCCATTCAAAGGCGACATGAAACAACTTTTTCGGGTTATATGAAAAGTACGATTCTCCATATTTAAACCTCAATTCAAACAATACTTGGTTGGAAACCTGTTTTAGTGACAAGGTTGGACTTGCATTTACTTTTTCAGTTTGAATATCAAACCCTTGTGCAAAAACCGGTGCAGTTTCCATTAGCGGGCGAATAAACTTCGCATAATAGTTCTCTTCGCTTTCTGGCTTTATGTGGATGAACTTGCGGTTTAAAAATATCGCCAATTTGCCTCCGTCGACAAAGTCGTAAAATTTATACAACCGCTGATTTACTACCAGATTTGCAGGTTTTTTTGAGAGTAATAATCCACGTTGTTTCATGAACAATACTTTCTCATCGTCGTGTTTCAACGTTACGAAGTAGGATGTGCCATTTTCATTTCGCCTAAAGTGAAAAAGTACTTTAGTAAAATCCTTCTGAATCAATACCTGCTTGGCTGCAGGATTAATGTCATCGGCAACATAGAGTGCATCAAAATCGGCATCAAGCCTTCGAAGAAGCTTCACAATTGTTGCTTCTATTTGAGGACGAATCTTTGATTTAAATAGATCCTCATCAAAGTGCTTTTTGAAATATTCTTTCGGCCTTATTTTTTGAACTGGAGAATAAGTTCTAACGATATTCTCAATCATGATGTCATCAAGAACAGCAATAAGATCTAGCTCTTTTGGCGAAAGTCTTGTGTAATAGGAAGCATTGCCAGAAAACACTTTCTGAAAGGTTAATGATAGCGTTCCAATGGGTGTAAACTCTACAACATATGGATTTATTAAAACACCAAGTTGCGGGTGATTTGAGATGCTAAATATTAACTTGTACCGTGCGTATTTATCTACCTTCAAAGCGTTAAAACCTCGAAATATACGCCGATATTATTCACTGCCTATAAATATTCTGCTAAAAACTTTCCTTCGATGTGTTCGAGTAAGTTGTGGGGCTTTTGCAAACGCCAATCAATCTCGTTTAAGATTCCTCCAAAATTCACATATTGGTGTATGCGAATAGCATTCATTTCTTCCAAAACATGAGGGAGAGCGTTAATCATGTAAATGTTGCCATCTATATCTGATTTCCACTCTTCATAGTAGTCATCTATGTCACCGTGAAAGTTCAACACATTCTCCATGATCAACACGAAATCAGTGATTCCAAGATCAATTAATGGATTTATGAGCTCAAACTTCATGGTCATAATGTCGTTGTAAATGCAATCGTTCCATTCTCCAATTAACTCTATAACACAAAATGATTTGTCGTAGTCAACAAAGAGTTGCTTATAGAACAAGGTCTCACTACCAAAACTATCCCATTGCGGGTGAATCAAGTAGTTGTAAATTTTGTTTGTGAAATGAAATTCAGAGTATTCTGTACCATAATTTAGGGCGTGCGGATCTTGCTCCGAATTATAAATGTCACGCCACAGATAAAATGGTTCAATTAAATGCATTACTCAATATTTGTTTCCCCAATGAGGTAAAGTGGTCTATTCTTCACATTGTCGTTAATCCGACTGATGTATTCTCCAATCATCCCAATCCCTAACAATTGAATCCCTCCAAGGAATACAATGGTAATCATTAGTGATGGCCATCCAGGCTCATATTGCTTAAGTACAAATCGAGCATATAGCGTATATAAGATTAGTATCAATCCGATAAAGGCACAAACAAATCCTGATATAGTCGCAAGTCTTAATGGCCAGTTAGAGAATGAAGTGATGGCATCCAGTGCCAATCTGAACATCTTCCGATAGGTGTATTTCGTGTCTCCAGCATTTCGCCCTAACCGCTCATATTCAACATAGCTCTGTCTGTAACCTAACCATGCGATTTGACCTCTTAAATAACGTTGCTTTTCGGGCATTTGTTTGAGGGCGTTTACCACTTTTCTGTTCATCACTCTAAAATCACCGGTGTCTACAGGAATTTCTATTGATGTAATCTTGTTAAGTAGCTTGTAAAACATACTGGCGGTTGCCTTTTTTACAAAAGATTCATCCTCGCGCTTTACTCTTTTGGCGTAAACAACGTCGTGGCCTTCTTCAATTTTATTGAGCATTTGGCCAATTACTGCAGGTGGATCTTGCCCGTCGCTGTCCATAAGCACAACCAAATCTCCTTTTGCATAATCAATACCAGCAGAAACTGCAATCTGGTGACCAAAATTTCGACTAAGGTCTATATACTTATAAGCTTCGTTTTTCGAGCAAATTTGTTTTATAATTTCAAGAGATTGGTCAGAACTCCCATCGTTTACCATGATAATTTCGTAAGACCGATCGAGCATTCCTAACTCTTGTTCTAGATCTTGTATAAAATCAGCTAATCCCGATTCTTCGTTGTAAACAGGAAGGATAATGGAAATCATTGGAACAAAAGTAAGTTTTATCTCACTTTGTTGCAGTCGATTTTAGAGTTTCTTGAATTCCTCTTCTGGAATGATAAAAATAACAGAGTCTTGAGCTGTAAGATATACAACTTGTTTTATGGGTCTGTCATTGGTTTGGGTTGCAAAATTATTTGCAGGAAGTGACTCCGACTCAAACTTGGCCGTATAGTAGCCTGAAACTACATATTGTAAACTAAATAAGCCAATGATAAGGATGATGCCTACAAATACTATTTTTTGCATACGGTTAGAATTTATTTTCGTATAACGATAAAAGTAATATTTAAGTATTGAAGAAAGTACATTTAATTGCAATTGGAGGTGCTATAATGCACAATATGGCACTTGCGTTACACAGAAAAGGCTATCAAGTAACTGGAAGCGACGATGCTATTTACGATCCTGCACGATCAAATCTTGACCGAGAAGGGTTATTGCCGGAAGTAGGGTGGAACGCTGATAATATCACCGCTGATATAGATGTTGTTATTCTAGGAATGCATGCTCGTGCTGATAATCCAGAGCTAGCTAAGGCCAAAGAACTTAACTTAAAAATCATGTCTTTTCCAGAGTTTGTTGCAAACGAGTGTAAGGATAAAAAGCGGGTTGTTGTGGCAGGAAGTCACGGAAAAACTACCACCACAGCAATGATTATTCATGTTCTTAAAAAATTAAATTTTGAATTTGATTATTTAGTGGGTTCTTCAATTGAAGGTTTGGATTTATCTGTTCAGTTATCCGATGCTCCCTTGATCATTATAGAAGGCGATGAATATTTATCTTCACCAATGGATCTTCGCTCAAAATTTGTTTGGTATCACCCTCATGTTTCCATCATCACAGGAATTGCATATGATCATATAAACGTCTTTCCAACGTTCGATTCTTATGTAGATACGTTCAAGATATTTGTAGAAACCCACGAACCAGAAGGAGTGTATTTTTGGTTTGAGGGCGACGAATATTTAGAAAAAATTGCGAAATCTACTTCTGTGAATAACCAAGCTTATGTTACACCATCACATGAAGTTAATGACGGTCAGGTCACACTTGAAAGCGAAGGCAAAGAATATGAGTTGAATGTGGTAGGCAAGCACAATCTCCAAAACCTCGAAGCCGCTTCTTTGGTATGTGAACAGCTAGGAATAACGAGACACGATTTCTTTACGGCAATTGCTTCTTTTGATGGTGCAGGTCGACGAATGGAGAAAATTTTTGATGCAGACGGTCAAGTTGCTTACCGAGATTTTGCACATTCTCCTTCTAAACTAAAAGCTACGGTAAATGCTGTTCAAGAAACATACGAGAATAACCTGTTTGCACTTTTTGAATTGCATACGTTTAGCAGTTTAAACAAGGATTTTCTTCCTCTGTATAAAGATGCAATGAATGGTGCAAACGAAGCAATTGTATTTTATAATGCTGCTGTGTTTGAGCATAAAAAAATGGAACCACTTTCAGAAGATTACGTGCGTTCTTGCTTCGGAAATGTAAAGGTGGTTACCAAGGTCAAGACTATTGAGCAACTTGTCAAACAAGCGTTTGACCAAGGTGACAATATCCTACTCATGAGCTCTGGAAAGTTTGACGGAGCAGATTTCTCGTTTATCGGCTAAAGCTTTTTGATTTTAAAACCCAAATCAAATTGGAATGGATAATTCCCGACAATTTGGGTGGCTTTGATTGCATAGTAGGAGTCATTGTTTTTAATGATCAGAGTTACCTTGTCATTAATCGTTGGTTTATTTTCTTCTTCATCCCATGAAATGAGATAGTTGTTCAATTGCTCTATTTTCTGATATTCCAATTTTCGAGCTAAGAAAAAATCAATGTCGTTGTACTCATGAGAGCTATCTATTGTAATTTCATTGTAGCTATGATTCAACAAGAATGTACTATACACACCATAGTACTCATTTATCGTCGGTATGTGCGGATGGTCTCCATTTCTAGCAATTGAATCGGTAATATAGGTTAGGCATAGATTCCATTGGTCAATAGCTGGTTCAATAAATTTCTGAAACGGGATGCTATCTATTTCTAAGAATGAGTGCTTAAAAATTGGATCTTTAATTACGTTAATTACCGTGTCAATGTCGCCATTAAGGGTTCCATATCTTAAGGTATATTGATTAAGCCCTGCGTCAAGAATTTGAAGTTTATAGAATCGAGCACTGATGTCGTTTTTAACCCTAAGTATGTATACATTTTTAAAAGATTTTGGGGTGTTATAAGAAAAGTCACCCCATTCTCCAATTGCAGGATTTATGCCCAAGTGGGTAGGAGCATCAGTTTGCCATTCCAAATTCGCAACATTAAACGAAAGGTCAATTGATTCAAAGTCTGTGATTGAAGTCTTAGAAACTGTGGTGCGCTCGAGTGGGTTAACATAGATATTCCAGCCACGTTCTTCGTTTTGAAAGCGTAGGTGCCATTTGTTGTCAGCGTTATCTTTAATCTGCAGATTGTTGTTAAGGCTCAGGTATACAAATTGATTATGCTCAAAATCGTTGTGCAAGCTGATGTTATTTGTAGGTGATGGCGGAATTCGATTGTCTTCCTTAAAACACCCAGCAATCAATATTGTGATTAATATAACTATCCAGTACCTCATCGAATATCTATTTTAATTCTAACAAAATAATAGCGGCCTCTACCATTATAAACGCTTGAATTTCTAATTAGTGTTTTATTAAATTCATCTAGGGCAAATGTTGCTCTCTCTAAAACATTCACATCCAATAAGTCGTTAATACCTGCCATCAAGTTCACCCTGTTTTTAAACAACTGTTTAGCTACAGCAAAATTCACGATAGGTTGAGTCTCTAATTCATGTAGAATTGCAATATTGCTTACTTGCAAGCTGCTATATTTCCCTAACCATCTCGAATTCAGGATTGCATTAACACCCAGTTTCTTAAATTCATGACTTACATGTAAATTGAATTCAGGATAGAAGAAGGATTGGTTAATGGTATCTCTTGAAGGATTGATACTATGCAATACAAAACTCGGTCTATACTTGCTTTCATTTCGTAAAAATTCAAATCCAAAATACGCCATGTTGCTAGTGCTTTTAGCCACATTAATAGGCACATTGAAATTGTTAATTTTAGGGATGTTGTTTTGTTGGCTGGCTAAGAATCCAGATTTGAAATAAAAGTCATTCTTTTTGATATCAATTTGAAGATTGAACGATGACAGTTTGATGGGTTCAAGCAAAATGTTGTTGCCGTGTAAACCGGCAATGTTCTGAGGATAGAAGGTGTAGTTAAAGAATGGATAAGAAATCGATGTCAAGAATGCACTCTTTAATTGAATTATATTATTTG
The DNA here is from genome assembly GCA_965216465.1 of Bacteroidia bacterium. Lineage (GTDB taxonomy): Bacteria > Bacteroidota > Bacteroidia > NS11-12g > UBA9320 > UBA9320. The sequence continues at coordinate 255,276 of CBDCFW010000006.1, read as the reverse complement.
GAGCGATAATTAACTTCGCTTGAGGAAGAAAGAAATTTCCCGTTAAACTATTGCTTAATAATTTAGCTCCAGCCTCAACTTGAAATGATTTTTTGTATTGGTAGTTAAAAAGTCCAAAAACAGAATAATCAGAATATGAGGTTTGAATTGCATTTATACTCGGATAGCGTCTATCTCTTAAATTGCTTATGTCAATTCCAACATTATAGCCATAATTCGACAATTGGCCTTTAAGTGCAAGTTGCATAAAAACCTGATTGTACGCTAAAGTGTCTAAAGGGGCAAAACCTGACCTGACTTCTTCTCTTTGCGAATGAAGATCGCGGTCAATTGTAGCTCGACTGTTGCTGTAGTGATTGAACTTGCCCTTTAATTCAAAGTTGTGGTTTTTTGAAAGAGCACTAACTACCGAACCGTATAGTGTGTTCATTCTAAAATTAGTACTTTGGTCAATGACCCGAGTTGTACCTTCAATTTGTTCACCTCTGTTTTCATTGGTTTGCCACGCATTGGTTGAGTGTATATTCAGTTTTACAGTTGAAAGTATGTTGTAACTGTATCTGAGGTTGAGCTCTTGCCTCAGTTTCGCACCCATGATGTCTTCGCGCGATGATTCATTTTCCAATGCCGATGTGAATGCACGATTTCCGCCAATCATTAAATTGTGTCGAGCATTGCTTACAGATACTGATGCGTTGGTGTAATTGTCAACCAGCGACGTCATTGAAGACACGGCCGAAACACGTAGGGGTTCGGTGCCTTGTTCTTGCGAGTACAGCTCGATAATTACACCATTGTTGTTTTTTTCTATAGTATTGATTTTGGTTATACTAACTTCAATCCTTTCAATGTCCCAAAGTCCAATTGTAGTGTAATCGAATGAGATGTTCTGATCCATCGCTAATGGAAATCCATCACGATATAGGCTAATTGATTGAATGGCTATTCCGCCAGAGTTGGCATCCCATCCATCAACAAATACAGTGTTTAACATAGGGATGGTCTTGAGCACATCGTTTAAGTTTTGTGCGTTAATCGCATCTAAGTCTAGACGGTCAAAACTAAAAAATGCACTACTATCTTGTGCTGATGAAAGTTGACACAAGAAAAGTCCAATTGCTGTTAATATGGTTTTTAGGCGAAACAAGAGGGAGAATTACTCAATACAATGATACGTTGATAAGCCGATTTTCTTTGAACAATTGGAGATTCGTGACAATAATTTTAGGCAGAAATTACATCTACTTTACGTTTTTTCAGTTGAGTAAATAGAAATGCAACAACGAAAACTATTCCAATAAATGTTGAGATCGCTCCAGCAACCGAAACATCGAGCCATTTTGCGAGATAATAGCCTCCAGCTGAGCAGAAAATTCCAATGAGACAAGCCAGTACCAGCATTTTCTTAAAATCTTCAGTAAGCAAGTAGGCAATTGCAGGAGGTCCTGAGAGAAATGCAATAACTAGAATAGCACCAACTGACTCAAAAGATACAACAGTTGTAAGCGAGACCCCGCTCATCAATAAGTAGTGCCAGAAAGTTACTGCAACCCCTGTGGAGATGGCATAACTCGGGTCGAAAGTCGTTATAAACAGACCTTTAAACCCCCAGATAACAACTGCGATTAAAACCACACAAACAGTCAAAAGTATTATCGATTGTTTGGGAAGGTAGAATAGTCCAAAAATAGGTTTGAGCCAAAGTGAAACGTATTCAATTTCGCCATACAGAACACATTGCTGGTCAAGGTCTGCGTTTTGGCCAAACTTGGATATTAGAATTATTCCAACTGCAAACAAAAATGTATAAGACACGCCAATGGCTGCATCACTTTGCATTCTTGCTTTTTTGGTAAACCATTCGATAAGTAACGTTGCTAATATTCCGCTAAATGCTGCTCCAATTAGCATCGGTAAGCTGCCGGTACTTCCTGCAAGTAGGTAAGCCACAAATATTCCTGGCAATACGGCATGAGAGATTGCATCTCCAAGCATTACCATTCTACGCATTACTAAAAAGCTACCCATCAATGCACAATTGATTGCCACTAAACTCGCTGTTAATATGATGTAAAAATCATTCATTTTCTTAGTATGGAATCTCGCTTTCGTGTGGATCCTTGTCAGGATGTTCTAATAATTGTATAAGTTCTTTCTCTATTTCTGGAGTAATAATGTGTTCTATTCCTTCCGCATCATCATGCAAATGGTCGGACTCAAGTTGAAAGTATTTTGATAAATAAATCTCCCACAATCGGTGTTTTCTAACCACTTCTCTGGCGGCTAAATTTCCTTTTGCGTTAAGCACAACCATACCTCGAATAAGGTCTACGAAATCTTGCTTTTCAAGCCGCTTAAGTACCACTTTCAACATATTGTTGGGGTATTTTTCCTTTTCCATCAACTCTTGAAATGTGATGGTCTTTGTGCCATTTTCAGACAGTTTATAGATGTCTTTTAGCACATTTTCGTTGTTGATTTTTATATTGTTGGCTTGGCGTAATCGCATACGTGCAAACACTCCTCTGCGTTTTCCAAAAAGTAAGGCCACGAGGGTAAATGCTGATAGAACTACAACAATCCACGGTCCGGTTGGCATACCAGAGCCAGTGTAGCTAATGAAAACGCCAATCCAGCCGCTCGCAAATCCAAAAATGCCAGAATAAGCCAGCATTTTGGTTATAGAATTTGTCAAGTATCTAGCTCCAGCGGCAGGCGTTATTAGCAGTGCAGCCATGAGCACAACACCTACTGCCTGCACCCCAATTGCTACCGTTACTACTGTGAGCAATGCTAGTAATGACTTTAGCCATGGGACTTTAAACCCTAGGCTTTTGGCGTAGTATTCGTCAAAGCTTATTAAGTTAAACCCTCTTTTCAAAATGGCTATGCACGCAATGTTCAGAATTGCAATAACGCTAAATACCTTCACGTCAAGTAAGCTCATGGAAGCAGCTTTCCCAAAGAGAAAACTATCTAAGCCACTTTGTGCAGCATTGCCCGAATGCTGAATTTTAGTTAATAAGACAATTCCGACACCAAAAAACACGCTTAGCGTCAAAGCTAAAATAGTGTCAGGCTTGAGTTTCGAACGTGCTTGAACATAATCTACAATGCCTATTGATAGTAAGCCCGAAATGATAGCTCCAATTAAAAAGTATACTGGGTTTTTAACCCCACTTAACATAAAGGCAACCGCGACGCCGGGTAAAACCGAATGTGAAATTACGTCTCCAATAAGAGCTCTTTTTCTCAAGTACGTATAGGTGCCAACGACCCCAGCTGCAAAACACAAAATCCCTGAACCGATGCTGATTACAAAGAGGTTGTAATTTTCTGAAGAAAAGAAGGTTGATATGTCGGTCCAAATGCTCATTTATGGCGAATTGGAAAGTCTTTGTTTTCTAATTCTTGACTGATTTTTGCAATGGTAGTTAGCTTACCGCCGTATGTGTCTGTGAGGATTTTATCAGTGAAAACATCTTGAATCGGTCCGCACGCAACCAATCGCGTATTCAATAAGACCAGCCAATCGAAATAAGATTGAGCGGTATGTAAATCGTGGTGAACAATGATCAATGTTTTACCTGCTGTTTTCATTTCTTTTAGCAAGTCTACTATCATTTCTTCTGTTGCAATATCTACTCCTGCAAATGGTTCATCCATTAAGAATAAATCGCCTTGTTGAGCGAGTGCCCTGGCTAAAAATACACGTTGTTGTTGTCCACCCGAAAGCTGTGATATTTGACGTTTGCTATAGCCTAACATGTTTACTTTTTCAAGACTCTGGGCTACAATGTCTTTGTCTTCAGAGGTAAGTTTATTGAGCAATCCTCTTTTTTGATATCGGCCCATGGCGACAATTTCCCAAACGCTAGCAGGAAAATCCCAATCGATGTCTTGCCGCTGAGGAACATAGCTTACTTTTTCTCGAACTTGATCTAATTCTTGGTCGTAGACCTTAGTGAATCCTGATGTTGGTTCAACAACACCCATAATCGATTTAAGTAATGTGCTTTTGCCACTTCCGTTAGGTCCCATAATACCTATTACTTGCTGGTGCGGGAGGCTGAAATCTACATTCCACAATGCAGGCTTTCTACCATACAAAACGGTAAGGTTATGGGCTTCAACTATAGGAGATCGCTTTGTCATTTGAGTCCGTTTATTATAGTTTTTATATTCTGTTCAAGCATGCCTTTGTAGGTTCCTGCCGGCTTGCCTTGTTCGCCTAAAGCATCACTGAATAACGTTCCACCAATTTGAAGCGAATACCCTCTTGCATTCGCTCCTTCCAGCACGGCTTCAAGATTTTTATTTGATACGCTGGTCTCCACAAATACAGATTTTATGTTATTCTCAACAATGAAATCAATGAGGTCTTTTACATCTTTGGCTCCATATTCTGCAGCGGTGCTGATTCCTTGTAGTCCTCTCACTTTAAACGAAAATGCGTCACCAAAGTAAGCAAAAGCATCATGTGAAGTAATTAATATTCTGCTTTCTTCACGCAGTGTCGTATTGAGTTGCTCTTTTAGTCCTTGCTCTATTTCTAGAATTTGCTGGGCGTAGACCATGTAGTTTTCATAAATGCTATCTAGACCTTCAATTTTGTCAAGTTCTTTAGCGATGCCTCCAAGACCTTGGAGCCATAATTGTGGATTAAACCAAATGTGAGGGTCAACTAAATCTGATGTATTATCTACTTTTTTAAGTTGATCTTGGTGCACATAATTCCCAATTGCGAAGGTTGGTTTTGATTCGCTGTAATTTTCTAACATCTGAGCCATTTTGCCCTCAAGATGTAGCCCATTGTAGATTATAACATCTGCTGATGATAATTTTACGATATCTCCTTGTGATGCTTTGTATAAATGCGGGTCGACGCCTGCTCCCATTAGCGAAACGACTTCGGCTTTGTCCCCAACTATTTGTTCTACGCAATCTCCAATTATTCCTGTTGTGGTTACAATCGTAATTCGACCGTCGTCCTCAGTTTTCTGACATGAAACAAAGCTAAATACAACGGCGAGAAGAATTAATGCGAATTTTCTCATATGGCAAACTTAGCGAACTATTACTTAAATCATCATAGAGACAACAAAAGGCAGATTGTGGGGATTAATTCGGGGGTTAGTTATGTAGAGCCTAAAAAGGGGGTGAGTTGTTTCACTCACTCCCCAATTTAAATACTAAAAAACAGTACATATAATGGACTCATGAATTTGTAAAAAAGATGCACGAAGCTCTTGTTTGGTCGAATATTGTGTTTCGAGGTACAAATGGTTTTAAATTTGCGTTATTAGAACAGTGAAACGATTTCTTTACATAGCGTTGTTGTTAGTCTCCAATTTATCTTTCGCACAGCTTTATGTTTTGCAAGATCATCGACCGGATAGCAATGTGGGTCAGCCATTGTTATATGATTCACTTCCGGTACTTGTTGATTCTTTTTACAGCGAGATAAAATTACAAGACATTTCATCTATGAAAAAGTTTGTGCCGACTATGAGGTATCTAAAAGCAACATTCGATACGCTCGATGTTGAGTATACTGACAATAAGGTTTTGGTTCGGCAGCAGATGTTACTTCGTGGACTTCAAAAAGACTACCGTAAAATTCTAAAAAAGAACGAAAAAGCGAAGGTCAAGTTCCGGCATTTAAACCTCGAGTCTACCGAGTATGACTTTGGTGAAGATGAAGAGGGCAATCGTTTTTGTTATGTGACCATGCACCTGAAAAAGCGGAAAAAGGAGTACGAGATGAGGTATATAGCCATAGTCTTAATAGACAAGTGGTTTATTGGTGATAAACTTGAATTTGAGCGAGTAGATTGAGAATTATTAGTTTCATAGCATGTTTTCTTGCCATTTATGGATATAGTCAAGTTTGGGATATGAAGAAACATCCCAACAATGGCAAAATGGCTATTGTCAAAGATTCTGCAGTCATTACAGATTTTGTCTACTCTGAGATTAGTGAACTTTCTGAAGGCAAAGCCTTTGTTGCTAAGGGTGATTTGTACGCATATATCGATGAAAATGGAAATGACTTAAGTCCTTACGTGTTTGTTGAGGCAGGAAACTTTAAAGATGGGTATGCTCTGGTTGGAGATAGCACGCATCGGAGTATAATAAATGCCAAAATGCAATTGGTTGTTCCACTAGCTTTCTTTCAAGTTCGGTTACCAAAATTGGGCCTCATCCTTGTTCAATCGCATGAAGGTCTTTGGGGTATATACGATACGTTTGGTGATCAACGTGTGCCATGTATTTATGACTTGCCACCAAGAATCTTAAGTTTAGAACGAATTATTGTTCGAAAAAATGATCAATATGGAGTGATCAACGATTGCCATGAAGTTGTGTTCAATTGCTCGTATCAATACATAACTTCAGACGGTCTTGCCTACCGAAGCGGAAAATATCTAAGGCTATTTCAATAATATTTTTGAATTGAAGGAGGTGTCGCTTTATTTGCATATGCAAATGACCAATCAAAGAGAATTCGCTGAAAATTTAGATCATCAGGATCCATTAAAAGCTTACCGAAGTAAGTTTTATATGCCTCCAGGAAAAACGCGTTCTGAGCAGTTGTATTTCACTGGGAATTCTTTGGGATTACAGCCGAAATCAGTAAGCGATTTTTTGAATCAGGAATTGGAAGATTGGCGAAAATTTGGTGTCGAAGGTCATTTTCATGGTAAGAATCCATGGTTCTCATACCATCATTTTTTCAAACAAGAAGCAAATGTTGTTGGAGCCAAGCCTGAGGAAGTGGTAGTGATGAATAACCTTACTGTAAATCTTCATCTACTTTTGGTTAGTTTCTACAGACCCACAGAAAAGCGATACAAGATTATCATGGAAGCCGGAGCCTTCCCAAGTGATATGTATGTTATCGAAAGTCAAGTTAAGCATCATGGTTTTGATTACGACGATGCGGTTATTGAAATGACACCACGTGAAGGGGAGCATGCATTGCGTACCGAGGATATTTTAGCAAAAATTGATGAGGTAGGAGATGAGTTAGCGTTATTGTTCTTTAGTGGAGTTCAATACTATACAGGTCAAGCTTTTAACATACCAGCCCTAACGGAAGCCGCGCATAAAGTTGGAGCGATTGCAGGGTTTGATTGTGCACATGCAGCAGGTAACATTAAGATGGAGCTCCACAATTGGGGTGTTGATTTTGCAGCATGGTGTACGTATAAATACATGAATTCAGGCCCAGGAGGCGTATCCGGGGTATTTGTTCACGAGAAACATGGAAACAATCCTGACACACCTCGATTTGCAGGTTGGTGGGGACACAAGGAGTCAGAACGTTTTCAAATGAAGCGTGGCTATATTCCTGAGCCAGGGGCTGCGGGTTGGCAACTAAGTAATGCACCAGTGCTTCCGATGGCAGCACATAAAGCTTCGTTAGAAATATTTGATGAAGTAGGAATGGATGCTCTTGTCGAAAAAGGTAAGAAGCTTAATAGTTTCCTTGAATTTGTTGTTCGTGATGCTCAAGAGTCTAATCCTAAATTAGAGTTTGAAATCATCACTCCAGAAGAGCGAGGATGCCAACTATCAATGTTGGTTGCTGATAATGGCAAAGCGTTGTTTGATTATCTAACTGAAAACGACGTGATAGCCGATTGGAGAGAACCGAATGTTATACGCTTAGCTCCCGTTCCATTATACAATTCTTTTATGGATGTTTGGGAATTTGGCCAACTGCTAAAATCCTTTTCATAAAAAAACCCTGACTTAGTAATCAGGGTTTGTAAAAATTTTCTCAGTCTTTACGATTAATTGAGATTCTGATTTCATCTTCATTGAGATCAGAATGTTTGCGGTAAATAACACTGTCATAAAAAATAGCTGGACAAGTAGTATTTTTCGAAGTGCTTTCATCGGCAGTAGTTTTAAGTAGTAGTAGTTTAGTACAATATATGTACCGTTAAATTCTTACTACAAAGTAAAAACGACTAATACGATAAAACCAAATTTTTATTGTAAAAAGTCTCAAAATGAATAAAAATATTCCCAAAATGGGACTATTCTCTGATTTGTTTGAGGTTGTTTAGGCTTTCTTTGATGCTGTTAAACCCTTTGATAGCAAGGATTAAGTGCTGTTTTCCTTGTTTAAAGCTGAAATTTCGAGGCTCGGTGTTCACTTTCTGCAAAATGGTATTAAAAATTGGAGCTTGATAGAATTTTTCACCAAGATCGTTGTTAAAGAATAAGTAAATCTCACTTTCTTTAGTCTTCACTTTTTCAGCAAAAAGTCGTTGAGCATAGATTTTTAGTTCAACGGTAAACATTAAATCTTGCACCTGTTTGGGCATTTCTCCGAAGCGATCTTCAAGCTGCTTTCTAAAGGTGTATAGTCTATCAAGGTCGTTTATTTCTGATAGTCGGGTATAAAGATTAATACGTTCAGCAACATTATTAACGTAGCTGTCAGGTAAAAGAGCAACAAAATCAGGTTCAACCGTACATTCAATAAATAATTCTGGCTCTGGCTCATCATCGAGTACTCCTTTGAATTCAGTTTCTCTAAGTTCGGCAATGGCTTCGTCGAGAATTTTGTGGTACATCTGAAATCCAATTTCAGAAATAAATCCGCTTTGCTCAGCTCCAAGGAGATTTCCTGCACCACGAATATCCAAGTCGCGCATTGCTACATTGAATCCACTTCCAAGGTCAGAAAATTCTTCAATGGCTTGCAACCTTCTTCGCCCATCTTCAGGTAAGGTATAAACAGGAGGAGCCAGCAGGTAGCAATAGGCTTTCACATTGCTACGCCCAACTCGTCCTCTCATTTGATGAAGATCGCTCAAGCCAAACATGTGGGCGTTATTGATGATAATGGTATTTGCATTTGGAATGTCGAGTCCACTTTCAATAATTGTAGTAGCCACTAATACATCGTATTCACCTTCTATGAATTGAACCATTACTTCTTCAAGCTCGTGACCTTTCATTTGGCCGTGACCAACTATTACACGAGCATGGGGTACGAGCTCTCTAATTTTATGAGCAACTTCGTTGATGTCTTTAACACGATTATGAATAACAAAAGCTTGCCCTCCTCGAGCAAGTTCATTGCTCACAGCTTCCTCAATGATGTCATTATTCCAAACTTGTACTTCGGTTTGTACGGGCCTTCTATTTGCTGGTGGTGTTTGAATGATGCTCAAATCTCGAGCACCCATCAATGAGAAATGGAGCGTCCGTGGAATTGGTGTTGCGGTTAGTGTTAAGCTGTCTACATTGGCTCTAAATTCCTTCAATCTCTCTTTTGCACTTACCCCAAATTTCTGTTCTTCGTCAATAATAAGCAGTCCAAGATCATTAAACTCCGTTTTCTTATTGAGCAGTTTGTGCGTTCCAATTATGATATCAACTTTTCCTTCTTTAAGTTTCTTTAAAGTTTCGGTTTGTTGTTTAGCCGAGCGGAATCTGTTGATGTAGTCAACAGTACAAGGAAAGTCACGTAATCGATCTCTGAATGTGTGATAATGCTGTTGGGCCAAGATGGTTGTGGGTACTAGAATGGCTACCTGCTTGCTGTCGCAGACTGCTTTAAAGGCTGCTCTAATAGCGACCTCTGTTTTACCAAAACCTACATCGCCACAGACTAAGCGATCCATTGGGTTTTCGCCCTCCATGTCTCTCTTAACATCTTCAGTTGCTGTTGCCTGGTCGGGAGTATCTTCGTACATGAAGCTGGCTTCTAGTTCTGTCTGCAAATAGGAGTCAGGAGAATATTGAAATCCTTTTTCAGCTTTTCTTTTTGCATAAAGCTTTATCAAGTCACGAGCAATGTCTTTAACCTGTTTTTTAGTTTTACGTTTGAGGTTGGTCCATGCATCGCTACCCAGTTTGTTGATTTTAGGTTCCTGGCCATCTTTGCCTTTAAACTTTGAAATCTTATAGAGTGATCCGATGTTCAAATAGAGTAGATCTCCATTTTTATATTCTAAACGAACTGCTTCTTGCATCTTTCCACCCATCTCCATTCGTTGTAGACCTTTGAATTGCCCGATTCCGTGATCAATATGAACGACATAGTCACCTGGGTTGAGGTCTTTAATTTCTTTTAAAGATAAAGCGCCTGAGGTTGAGACACGTTTTCCGGACTTAGCTAGGTAATATCTGTTAAATATCTGGTGTTCGGTGTAGGCCGCAACTTTTAAATCGTGATCAATGAATCCTTCGCTCAGATTCTTGTAAATGGGATTTATATTGTATCCCGCATTCAGGTCATCAAATATGCTTTCGAGACGTTCAATTTGTTTGCTGCTTTCTGAAAATATTAAGGTTTCATATCCCTTTTCTTTCTGAGATTTAAGGGTGTCAATTAGTAGATTAAAGTTCTTATTGACTGGGGGTTGCGGAACTTGGTTAAACTGTAACTTTACTGATGGCCGAAAGAACGTTTGGCTGCTAAATTCAACAACCTGAAGCTTATGAATTAAATTGGCAATCTGTTCTTCTTCAAAGTATACTTTCTCTAATGTTAATTCTTCAGTTTCGGTATCAGCAGCCTTTAGCAAACCTTTGTTAATCTTGTCAAAAACAAGTGGTAGGTTGATGCCTACAAGTATTGGTTTTTTACCTAGATAGCTAAAAATTGAAGTTTGCGAGGTGCTTTGGATGCTTTCTTGAACATTAGGAACGACCGTTGCGCGAATAAGTTTTTTTGTTGAAAGCTGACTGATGGGGTCGAACTCACGTATAGATTCAATCGACCGCCCGTCGAGTTCAAGTCTAAAGGGGAAGTCGCTCGCATAAGAAAATAAGTCAATAATGCCCCCACGAATTGAGAATTGACCCGGCTCATAAACAAAGTCTTCGCGATAAAAACCATATTCGTTTAGTACTTCGATTAAAAAATCTAGATCGACTTCTTCTCCTACTTTAAACACTAGCTTGCTTCGCTCAAAATCTTCTTGTTTGATGATTTTTTCAGCAATAGCCTCAGGGTAAGTTACTACAATCTTAGGTTTGTCAAGGTCGGCCAGGTGATCCAGTACGCTGGCATTTGCTTGCAATTTGGAGGCGTCTGAAGATGTAAGGTTAAAACTTTTTCTAAAAGAGTCTCTCCAAAGAAATACATAGTTGTGGTCAGTAAAAACACAAATGTCGGCGTACAAGTATTCTGCCTTTTCTTCATCATCGCAAACGACGATGATGCTTTTATTCAATCGCGAAAAGAGGTGGTTAAAAAGAAGTGCTTTATGTGATCCAATGCTTCCAGAAATGCCAATCCTGGTTTTTCCGGCAATAAGCTCCTGCTCCAATTCAGAAAAAATCGGATATTCATTAAAGAGCTGTACAAATTCTCTACTGTTCATTCAATGTTGCGCTCAACAACTAAAAAAGGGATGCGAATATAATTCCGCATCCCTTTTATTATAAGATAATGTTGTTTTAATTCATGTGTTTAACATTAAGTCCGTAAAGGATAATAAAGAGAACGCCAAAAAATCCAGATGCACCAGCTGCGATAGCTCCAACAAGCCCACCAAAAATGGCAATGTAGCCAATAACGAGGGTCGCGATTCCAGCGATATACAAGTAATATCCAGGTTTTCGAAGGTTCCACATAAGTATGGCACCTGCTAATGTCATGATACAAGAAATTATTTTTAGTATAGACATCATTCTGATGTTATCTGCAGTTAGTGATTCTGAAAAGCCTCCCATGAGGTTTTCGACCATTCTTTTCTCAGAATCAGACATGTTATCATTGTCCATTTCTTCGTCGATCTGTTCGTCAACAAGTTCAACCATTTCGCCGGCTGTATCTGCCGCAGTGTAGTTGGTTATTGCATCAATAATGCCATAGCCACTTCCAATAAAAGTAAGAATGCAGAGAATGGTTAAAAAGGTGGGTCTCACTTTAGGAGGAGTGTCAAATTGGTTAAATTGATTTGTTTGTTCGGTTTCGTTAGTTTCTTCCATATTGTTGTGATTTGATTTTGTCGTAATATACCAATAATTTTATATTGACTCATACCGAATGCTTCAATTTTAGACGTACTACAATCTTCAATAGATGTAAATAATGAGTGAGTACATACTTACAATTGCTTAATATTTTGGAAAACTTTGGGAAAAGAATTGATAAAACATGCTTTTTCCTATATGCTTTGACTTAGAGTCTTCTATCTTTGCCTTTCTATTTCAAAAAATGTTAAATCATTCGTATTTAAGCAATGCAGATGTTGATTCAATAGAACATCTCTACGACCAATATAAAAACGACAAAAATTCAGTTGACGAAAGCTGGCAAAGATTCTTCGAAGGCTTCGATCTAGCCTATGGAGATTTAGGTTTAGGTGGAGAAGGAGGCGTTGTCTCAGAAGACATGATGAAGGAGATCAATGTTCTTAATCTCATTAACAATGGGTACAGAACAAGAGGTCACTTATTCACTAAAACGAACCCAGTTAGAGAGCGTCGAACATACACTCCAGATTTATCAATTGAGAATTTTGGATTGACAAAAGCCGACCTCGACAAAACATTCAATGCGGGTGTAGAGTTGGGTATTGGCCCAGCAAAATTGAAAGATATAATTGCACATTGTGAGCAAACCTACTGCGGAAGCATTGGGGTTGAATACATGTACATTCCTTATCCAGAACGTAAAGAATGGTTGCAGAAAAGGATGGAGCAACGTAAGAATACTCCAGATTTTACGATGGAACAAAAGCGATTGACTTTAGAAAAGTTAAATCAGGCTGTTGCATTTGAAAATTTCTTGCATACGAAATATGTTGGACAAAAAAGGTTTTCGCTCGAAGGTTTAGAAAGCTTAATTCCTGCTCTTGATTCTGCAATTGAATTAGGAGCATCTCATGGAGTGCAGGAATTTGTGATAGGAATGGCACATCGTGGAAGATTAAACGTCTTGGCCAACATCATGAAAAAGAGCTACGCCGAGATTTTTAGCGAGTTTGAAGGTAAAGCATACGAAGAAGCAATTTTTGAAGGCGATGTAAAATATCATTTGGGTTATACCAGCATGGTTAAGACCAGCTTGGGTAAGGATGTTAAACTGAATTTGAGTCCAAACCCATCTCACTTGGAGGCGGTTAATCCAGTAGTTCAAGGTATAACCAGAGCTAAATTAGACCGCGACTACAACAGTGATACTTCAAAAGTTACACCGATATTGATTCATGGAGATGCAGCTGTAGCCGGCCAGGGAATTGTATATGAAGTAATCCAAATGGCAGGATTAGACGGCTACAATGTTGGAGGAACCTTGCATTTGATTACCAACAATCAAATTGGCTTTACGACTAATTATATTGATGGACGTACTTCTATTTATTGTACTGATGTTGCTAAGACAACTAAATGCCCAGTATTCCATGTAAATGGAGACGATGTTGAAGCTTTGGTTTATACAATCAAATTAGCCCTAGAGTACCGCCATACCTTCAAAACAGATGTTTTTGTAGATATCTTAGGCTATAGAAAATATGGTCATAACGAAGGTGATGAACCTAAGTTTACTCAGCCGGTATTGTATAAGGCTATTTCTAAACATCCCAATCCAAGAGAAATCTATTCTCAAAAGTTAACTAGCCAAGGAAGTATTGAGGCCAATCTTGCCAAGAACTTAGAAAAAGAGTTTAAAGCAATGCTTCAAAAGAATCTTGAAGATGTTCGAAACAATAAAATTCCGGAAGACAACAACCTACCAAAAACCACCTGGAGCAAGTTTAAAAGTGGAACAAAGGAAGATTTTGATAAAAAATCAAAAACCTCAATTTCTGCTCGAGCACTTAAGAAAATTGCACAAGCTGTTACTGAAATACCTGAGAATCATTTGCCCATTCGAAAGATTACGAAGTTGTATAACGATCGTAAGCAAATGGTAGAAAATGGGGTATATGACTGGGCTATGGGCGAGTTAATGGCTTATGGTTCTTTACTTGAAGAAGAAATTCCAGTTAGAATTACTGGACAAGATGTAGAAAGAGGAACCTTCTCTCATCGCCATGCCGTAATTAAAACTGAAGCTGGAGCTAAAGAGCACATTCCTTTAAACCATATTAGTGAGAAGCAAGCTGAATTTTCGATTTACAATTCATTGCTTTCAGAGTTTGCTGTTCTTGGATTCGAGTACGGTTATTCAACTGCTCGACCATACGGACTTACTATTTGGGAAGCTCAGTTTGGCGATTTCTCAAACGGTGCACAGGTTATGATTGATCAGTTTGTAGCCAGTGGAGAAACAAAATGGGGAAGATATAGTGGACTTGTAATGCTATTGCCTCACGGATATGAGGGTCAAGGACCAGAACACAGTTCGGCTCGTTTAGAGCGCTATTTGCAGCTATGTGCTTCTGCCAATATGCAAGTAATGAACATATCTACACCTGCAAACTTGTTTCATGCTTTTAGACGTCAAATTAATAGAGACTTTAGAAAGCCATTGGTTATTATGAGTCCTAAGAGCTTGTTGCGTCATCCTAAATGTGTGAGTACAACTGACGACTTCACAAAGAACGAGTTTCAAGAAGTAATTGATGATTCTTTTGTAGATGTTAAAAAAGTCAAGAAAGTAAACATATGTTCTGGCAAGGTGTATTACGATTTGTTTGAGAAGCAGCAAAACGATAATAGAAAAGATGTTGCTATAGTACGACTGGAGCAACTTTATCCAATGCCAGAAAAGCAGATCGAAGCGTTGTTCAAGAAATACAAAAATGCTCAATTTACTTGGGTTCAAGAAGAGCCAAAGAACATGGGAGCATGGATGCATCTATTGCGTTATGATTGGGCACACAACTTTACGTGCATTACGCGTAGAAGCAGTGCAAGTCCTGCTACAGGTTACGCAACTGTGCACAAGAATGAGCAAGAAGCTATTGTGGCAAAGGCTTTTGAAATCTAAGCTTCAAAGTCTTTTCGAAAAACTTCCTTCCAAAGCCAAATTGCACTTACAATGGTGGCTAAGAATTCACCAATTGGTATTGCGTACCAAATTCCATCCAAGCTAAAGAAAATGGGTAGAATTAGAACAAGAGGAACCATGAATAATCCTTGTCTGGCTAGCGTTAAAAACATTGCCGGTCGGGTTTTTCCTATTGCTTGGAAATAAGCACTTCCAATAAAACCCAGCCCCATCAACGGGAGAGAAAGAAAGACGATTATAAGTGCTCGCGGTGTTGAAGCCTGAAGCTCAGGGTCTTCGGTAAAGAAATTAATTAACTGCTGAGCAAAAACTAATATCAATACGAACATTACAGTTGAAGATATGGTTGTCCATTGTATCGACAAGCGTATGCTATCTTTTAGCCTCTTCCAAAGTTTTGCACCGTAATTGAATCCAACAATAGGCATAAGGCCTTGCATAATTCCAATATTTGGGAACGCTACAAAGAGCGTGAAGGTTCGAATAAGTCCATATACAGCAATGGCATGCGCACCGCCTTCTTCACCAAGCGTGTCGGTGTACTCAATAAGTCCGTATTTGTTTAATGAGTTGTTTAAAACAATAGCCAAAATGCTAAAGCTTCCTTGTCTAACAAGTGTTACCGATCCAATTGAACTCATTTCACGAACGATGTTATTCTTCAATCGCAGATACTTGGTCTTAAAGTTTAACTCGCTTTTGCCTGTTAAAAAGAACCATGCAGTGTAAGCTCCACTAAACAAATACCCCAATGTTGTAGCCCATGCAGCACCTGCGATACCCATATCGAGATAGTAGATCAATATGGGATCGAGCACGATATTTACCACCGCTGGAATTACTAACGTCAACATGGCAACCTTGGGCTTTCCTTCGGCTCGAATTACATTGTTACTCATCATTGCCCATCCTAAAAATGGAATTCCAAGCAACAGAATATTGAAGTAGGTCTTTGCTTCTGGAAGGATGAATTTATTTGCTCCAAACAGTTTCAGAATTTGCTCATTAAAGACAAAGCCGATAATCACAAAGAGAACAACCAAGCTAAAAGTAAGCAGGAGTTGATTTCCAAAGGTTTGTTCTGCTCGTTCTTTGTCGTCGTTACCTAAAGCCCTAGATATAATGCTTGATCCACCTACGCCGATTGCCATCCCAAAAGATGAAATTAGGAATGTGATGGGAAGCACAACAGTTATAGCTCCGATTGCAGTTTCGCCTATAAACTTGCTCACGAAGAAGGTGTCAACCATTTGGTAGAATGACATCACTAAGAAACCCATTGCAGCCGGAACACTTTGCTTTAAAAGCAATTTGCCGATCGGTTCGGTTCCTAATTTTCCTGATGTATTTCTTGAGGACGACATTTAAAAGCTGCGAAAGTAACCGAACAAGCCATGAATAGGCCAATTCAATATTTCGCTAGCAAAGGTATTTTAAATCTACCCGCAACTAGATTCTTTAATTCAATAGCGTTATTAAGAAAGGGTATAATCTACCAATCAGAAGACTCTTCTTCAATAGGAGTAGCAATTGCTTCTTCAAATTTAGATATCATGTCTTCTATATACTCATGTGTTTGAGTGACATAACCAGGATATACTTTAGGCTCATAGCGAGGGTCGTCTTTATCTTCCCACTTGCTTACATCGTAGTATGAAGAACGCTGCCAAGCAATTTTAGAAACAACATAACGGTATTTTCCTTCCTTAAACTCAAACTTTAAGTTATAAGATACAAATCCCTGACCTATAGTGTTTCCTTTCTTGTCAACTAATTTAATTTTAAATCGACCTTTACAGGTTACCTGACTAGCTGAATCTTTTGATTTGACTGTTCCTGTTGGGTTTGGATAAAAGTCGTTAATCCAAAGCATAGTTCGCTCATACAAGTCGCCAGAAGAAGCACCTGAAACGTTAACTACATCAGCGTACTCAGCATTGCCAGTTTTTTCATTTGTGGGTATTACATTATCTTGTGCAAACGATACAATTCCGAATGCTAAAAGGAGTATGGTGTATTTAATTCTCATAATTGTGATAGTCTAAAATAAGTGTCGCAAATTACAACGTTAGCAAAGCTTGATTATTTTTATTGTTAACAATTTATTTTCTTTGCAGTAGTGAATTATTTAAGTCATTTTTATTTTGATAGGGACGAGGAGAATAAATATTATAACATTGGTTTAATATTACCTGATTTGGCGAGAAGTTATATTTCCAAACTTCGAATCAATCCTTATAGAAATATTGAGTTTACAACACACGAGATTGCTTCAATCAACAACGGGTGTAATAAACACTTTGCCAGCGATCGAAAGTTCCATAATTGGATGGTGTTTGTAGATCTAACTACACGAGCTACAGACATGATCCGTGAAAATGGAGATAAAGACATAAATAGAGACTACTTTATTACACACATTCTTGTGGAAGTACTTCTTGACAAGGTTTTAGTTGATAAAAACCCTTCGCTTCCTGACGATTTTTACGCTATGATTGAAAGCGTAGAACAAGAGTGGGTGTTGAAATACATGCGCTATGCAGGTCTGCAAGACGACGAATTGTGGAAAGGAATGCATAGACGGTTCATGAAAGCAGCATTTATGCGGAACTATACGAGCATAGAAAATGTAGTGAATGCTGTAGAACAAGTTGCAATAAAGACCGGTCTTGTTGAGCTGAATCAGGATCAACGAGATTTATTAATTGAAATTTGTGAGACAATAGAACCCGAACTCGAACGTTCTATTGATGCTTTAGAAATACAGCTTCTCTAAACTTATATGAAACGAAATAAACTTAAATCACTTATGATGCTTGCCGCAATCATCTGCGGAAGTCATGTGGTTTACGGTCAGTCAACGGCCAAATACAGCAACGAGTTTTTATCAATTGGTGTTGGAGCAAGGGCATTTGGTATGTCGAATGCAGTTATAGCTTCAACAGATGATGTAACTGGAGGGTATTGGAATCCTTCAGGCATGGTTAAGCAAAAAGATAAACTTCAGCTTTCATTTATGCATTCTGCTTACTTAGCGGGCATTGCTAATTACGATTACCTCGGATTAAGCACTCAGGTAAAAGATAAAGGAGCACTAGCTTTCTCAATGGTTAGATTTGGTGTTGATGGTATACCCAATACACTTGATTTGATTCAAAACGGCCAAATTAACTACAATCGAGTTACGGAGTTTAGTGCTATCGACTACGGTTTTTTTGTTAGTTATGCTCAAAAGGCAATAACGGATGGGCTTAGTTTTGGGGGAAGTGCTAAGATAATCCACAGAAGAGCAGGAGAGTTTACTACTGCATGGGGATTTGGCCTTGATATTAGCTCGCGGTACGAAACTGAGAATTGGACTTTCGCAGCCGTAGCTCGTGATGTAACCTCAACATTCAACGCGTGGAATTATAACTTCACTGATGAAGAAAAAGCGGTGTTTGCCCAAACAGATAATGACATTCCGGTAAATTCACTGGAAATTACGCTGCCAAAACTGATTCTTGGAGCGGCAAGAAAGTTTGAGTTTAATAATGATTTTAGCCTATTAGCAGAGTTAAACACCGTGGTGAACACAGATGGTAGAAGAAATACTGTTTTGCAATCTGACTTTGTGAGCTTAGACCCAGTTTTAGGTCTTGAAGGTTCGTACAAAGACATCATTTACCTACGAGCAGGAATTGGAAACTTTCAGGAAGAGCTCAATTTAAGCAACGAATCAATTTGGACCTTCCAGCCCAATATTGGGATCGGTATGGACTTAAAAAAGATCACAATAGATTATGCTTTGTCTGATATAGGTGATCAAAGTGCTGCTTTATACTCACACGTTTTTAGCATCAAAGCAGCAATTAATCCAACGAGATAGGCAAAACTTATTTCGCTTCTTCATTAAAAATTACAACACTCTGAGCTGCCATGTCATGAATTGCTTGGCCCTTATTTTGTTTAGTGACTGTAAATAGAGAGATTATTCCTAAAACCACTTTTAATGCATAGCGAATTACGGCCATAAAGAAGTTTAATTTTCGCGATTCATCACTTTCTCTTACAACTTTCATGTTTCCGGAATAGTGTCCTACACTCGCACCAAATGTTGAAACACAAATAGGCTCATATAAGAAGAAAGCAAGCACATACAATACCATATCCACTTCTTCAGGTACATTGGTAAATTGATCAAGAATTACAGAAAAAATAAATGCTAACAGTATCATAACCATTCCATCTACAAAAACTGCCTTATAGCGGTCGGAAACAAGGGCGTACTTTGATGAGTCTTCCATAATACGAATCTATTTAAATTTTCGCAACTTGTAATTGATTCGAATTAAATTTGAATTGTAATGAATGACTATACTTGGTCCGAGAAGGCCTTAAGCATATTTGAGAATTACATCGACGTTGAACGTGCCGCTAAGATGAAGCAATACATGAAGGGGCAATTCGAGTACTTGGGGATAATGGCCACCCCGCGAAGAGAATTGACAAGGCAGTTATTTAAAGAGTTAGGAGTGCCATCAGAGGTATCGATTGTAATTCGAGAACTTTTCAATCAACCTTATCGCGAACTTCACTACGTTGCTCAAGAAATGGTTCAAAAGAATAAAAGAAACTGGACTGCCAACACCATTAACGATATTGAATGGTTGGTAGTTACTAAATCTTGGTGGGATACGGTCGATTTTATCGCTTCCAATCTGGCAGGACCATTTTTTAAGAAATTTCCCGAGCAAAAAATGGAATTCCTCGAAAAGTGGAACGCGAGTGAGGACATTTGGCTTATTAGAACGAGTATCTTATTTCAATTGAAGTACAAGAAAGACACAGATGCAGACCTGCTCAAGGCGTTAATTCTTCCTCATATAACTAATAAAGAGTTCTTTATTAAGAAAGCAATTGGATGGGCACTAAGAGAGTATGCCAAAACGAATGCGGATTGGGTTTTAGACTTTGTTCGATCCCACAAACTGCAAGGCTTAAGTGAGCGTGAGGCCCTCAAACATTTTTAGGATTCTGATTTATTTCGTGTTCCAAGTAGAGAACCAGAAACTCCAAAGAAACTGGCACAAATTCCTCCAATAAGTGCAGATAGATGTGCAACTGCAGCGGGGGATACATCCAGAAGTTCTGCCGCGAGATTCGAAACAATGGTATTGTCATAGTACCATATTGCAAATACCCATACGGCATAAACTCCAACTAATGACACGATAAAAGAAATTATGGGCTTAACCCGCATGATATATGCTAGCCCAAAACTGATAACGGCAATAACCCACCATGGTGCAGCAAATGCCAACCCATAAGTGAATGCAACCATGCTTAGTATGTAAAGGCTATTCTTCATGTTTTATGGTAATCTGAAATAATGGATTGTTAATGGATGAGTCGGACTGAGCAAGTTGTAAGTTAACATAATTGCCAACTGCCCAATCGTTGATTGTGTTCTTATAAAAATAGGATCCAGGGTTGCCGCTTTGACCACCAGGGTATATTCCCAAAGCTCTTGGTTCGTCCGCAAGTTCTACCACCATTCTCCAACTAGGACCAAAGCTAACTTGCATAGCATTTAAGCTGTATTTGTGGCCATTCATGTTAATTGAATCAGAAGAAAACACAGGTAATCGAGTTAGGTGAGGAATGTAAACTGGCTTAACCTTGCCCCAAGCCTTCAATTTGCTTGTATCACTTAAAGTTTGCTCTAAACTAAGCATGATAAGATCCTCAAGAGCTTCTGTTTTTTTAGTTCTTTTTATATCATACAAGCGATGCGATGTATAACGCTCCATGAATTGAATGGTCACCCAAGTATCAGGAGAGGGCAACGAAAGTGTGTCAGAATGATCATAGACTTCATCCCACATCAGTCGATGCAGTTTGGCAAACCATTCATTGTACAAACTGGCAGATATAGAATTAGCTCGATAACCATAGTCCCAGTTCTGAAGTTCTATGATTTCAGGTAGTCTCAAAAAGTTAGAATCGATATTGTCGAGCATTATTGGAAGTGCTTCTCTCGCTTCAATGCTTATAGTGCTTTGTTGCATCTTAATGGCATCTTGTACTGTTGCACTGTCAAGCTGAGCTAAATATTCGTTTGCTATTCTTCCTCGGTATGGTTCGAAGCCACCGTTGTAGTAATAGGGATAGTCTGGTGATGTACTCCATTGATTTGCACTTGAAACATATCCTCTCTCGGGATTTCGTTCATGGGGATTCTCTTCACGTGGTACGAATCCATTCCAGCCGTCTGTTGATTTGGAGCCGCTTGAAACCATTCTTCCTTGACCTTTTTTCTTTATGGGAATATTTCCATTAACTCTTAATCCAATTTCACCGTGTTTGTCGGCATATACGAAGTTTTGAGCAGGGCAGTAAAAATTACCCGTAGCTTCAAGGTACTCGTCGTAGTTCTTGCACGTCATACCAAGAACAAAAACGAGGTGTTCTAACCCTGGGGCCTCGTCATGTGCAAGCCATCTTAGCGCAAGGTCTTTATCGTTATCGACTACAGGTCCCCAAATGGTATATTTAACGGAGTCAACAACTGGCTCTGCACCTTTTACGTTAAATTTTTCTTCTCGATACTCAACCATGTGCACTTGGTTGTCGATGTAATATTTTGTTTTTTCATCATTTGCCCAATCGATAAGGTGGTAGTCCATCACGTCATGACCTACGTTTGTTTCTCCCCAAGCAATGTGCTCATTAAAGCCAATCATTATTCCAGGCATCCCTAACAACGTTGCCCCGCGGGCCGAAAATTCAGGAGTGTAAATTGCAATCTCGTACCATACAGAAGGTAAACTTAGTCCCAAGTGAGGGTCATTGGCTAAGATGGGATAGCCATTTTTAGTTCTTTCCGCCGATATCGCCCAGTTGTTGCTGCCAACACCTTCTGGTGAACGTTGTCTATCAATCGATGGGTTATACTGCCAACTTAACAATGGAGAAACTTCGTCTGTGCTGGTCGGAACGTATTGCGATTGTATCACTGGGATATCTTTCGGATTGTATTCGGGAAATATCAATTTAAAATCTTCATTGCCGAGCAATTTCAACGCGTTACTCAACTCAACATCTTCTTCGTAACCCGCAAGAGTTAAAGACATGGCTTTTAAAATTAGAGCACTATGACGCATTGTCCATTCTTCAGGTTCGAAATCGAGAAGCTTATACTCCATTGGGTAATCTGCTGTGTTCAATGACGAGATGTAGTGATTAATACCTTGAACATAGCTAGTCATGTATTTCAATTCTTCTGTATGCTTATTCCATCCTTCGATTGCATTGTCAGCAGCATAGCCTAGACCTAGCCTTAATTGTTTCTGATCGTAGGCTAAAACATCTTCTCCAAGAATTTCTGAAAGTTTGCCATCGGTAGCTCGTGCCGAAAGATCCATCTGAAATAGACGGTGATAAGCTTCTACATAGCCTTGAGCAAATAAGGCATCTTCTAAAGAATTCGCGTAAATGTGCGGTACCATCCGATCATCAAAAACAATTTTGATCTCGTCATTTACGAAAGGAGATTCTAAATTAATGTCTTGAAAATCAGTAGAATCTTCTGCGTTTTGCCAAATACCCGTAAACGGATTGAGCAGTTTACCCAACGGAGGAACCGGTGAATTGTTTATGTTCCAAGAACTGTTGAAGAAATAAAGTACTCCGCAACCAATAAACAAGAAGATTAATCCCCATACTCTCATCATATACCTTCAATAATAACGAAAAAGATATGAATGTTATTGGAGATTTTCCAATATTAATCTTTTAATAATTCAGGATATTTTAACCTGAACTTTGTAACCTTAGGAGCAATAACAAAACTGCAGTAATTGTTAGAGTTTCGATTATCGTTAAAGTAGTTCTGATGGTAGTCTTCAGCAACCGAGTAATTATAAATTTCTTCAACTGCTGTTACAATTGGATCGTCCCATAAATCAGACTCATCTACATCTTTAAGTACTCTTTCGGCAATAATCTTTTGCTCTTCATTATGATAAAAAATCACTGAGCGATATTGATCACCGACATCGTTTCCTTGCTTGTTTAAGGTTGTTGGATTGTGTGTATGAAAGAAAATATCGAGCAGATTCTCGTAAGATATAATGCTCGGGTCAAATACAATTTTAGCAACTTCCACGGCTCCAGTACCCCCCGCACAAACCATTTTATAGGTTGGATTTTTTATCTTACCTCCAGCATAACCGCTTTCAACTAATTCAACACCTTTTAACTGCTGAAAAATAGCTTCAACACACCAAAAACAACCTGCTCCTAATGTAGCTGTGTCTAAGGTACTAGGATCTTTTTTTATTACGATTGGCTCAGGCAGTTCTTCGCCAGACTTTATAAATTGCATCGAAAGACTATTTACACAATGACGTGTGTCTTTATCTGTAAATCCTTCTCCAAGAAATACGTGTCCAAGATGCCCCTGACAATTGTTACAAATGATTTCTGTTCTCCTTCCATCTGCATCAGGCACTCGTTTTACGGCACCATCAATTTCGTCGTCGAAGCTTGGCCAACCGCAATGACTATCAAACTTGTCTTTTGATTCATAAAGCGGACTGTTACATTGTCGACAGATGTAAGTTCCATCTAACTTGTAATCGGTGTACTCTCCAGTGTTAGGATACTCTGTTCCTTTGTTCAGAATAATCCTTTGCTCTTCTTCTGTTAATGTGTTGTATTTCATTGATTTTAAGTCGCTTGAGCTGTCAGTTTGAGCACTACAAGCACCCAAAATTAACAAACAGCACAAATAATATAATGACCTCATATTCTATATAACGAACAACAATCCAATTCCTTTTTTAGATTGCTTCGTTGAATTAAAATATGATTAAAGACCATTCCATTTTTTCTTTTCAACCTTGCCTTGTGTATCATAATATTTCCAAACCCCGCTCTTTTTTCCTTTTCTGTAGCGTCCTTCCGCTTTTAAATTACCATTGAGGTAATATTCGTTTGCTTTTCCATGCAGAAGTCCATTTTTAGTGGGGCATTTGAATTGTATGACACTAGTGCCCTTGTAGTACTTGATAAAAGTATTGTTCTGTAAATTGCTCAGAACAAATGATTCAGATTCACTAAGATTTGCAAGGTCTTTTGAAAAGTCGGTGTAGTACAAGTTGAAGAGGCTATCCATATTTTGTACGGGGTTAACTTCTAAAATATTTTCTTCTGAAAAAGCCAGATAAATATCATTCGAAAAACCTCCATGGTCTGCTGTATAGGCTATGCCAATTCCCTTGAAATAGGCGATGTATTTTTTGTTCTTGTGATAAGCCGATCGAGATTTTGGAGAGACATTTTTTTGATAAACCTCATAGGCTAATTCTCCGTTGATATAAGTAAACAATGCAGACTTATTATCCATTTCATCTTTCACTGATTTGAAGGTTTCTGAATTTGAAAGGGTATAACCGTTTTCATAGTCTTCAAGCGTTGAAACTATAGTTTTTGGGTTGTTGCTAAAAACAACATAGTCTTCAATTATGGTGTAGTACGGTTTTGTTAGTTTGGCAAATGCTTTGCCAAAAAACAACTCAAACATGTTATTTACATCGAGATAGTAAATCGGAAAATTCTTGTACTCGTATTTTCTGAATTGTGCGGGTGTTCGGCGCTTTATCATCTTTTGAATGTTCGCCAGTTTTTCAGTTGCAAGTTCAATATCATTTGCCTTAATGGCTATGATCAAATCGTCTTGATTGTTGTGCAGTTTGCTAGGTAAATTCTGAGCAATTACTACTTCACTGCCAATCCAACTTAAAAAATCCTCTTCGAGAGACAGACCTAAAACTTTCTCAACCTTATTAACCATTCGGTTGTAGTGTTTCACATCAGTTTCACTTCTAAGCTGTATTAACTCATTGTAGAAAGAATTAAAGTCTGCCAAACCCACAAACTGAGCGTAAGCAATTCTGCTACTCAGAATTTTATCGAAATTAACGGACGAATTTCCATGTTTAGCGAGCAATGATGTATAGGATGTTATGCTGTCTGGTATAGAAGTGAATCCATTCATTAACAAGGTGTTATCTGAAAGGCTCATCGCTAAACCAGAAAACGAAAATGAAGTTTCAAGTTCTTTTAACAAACCTTGAGTATCACTGTAGTAGAGACTCATGTATTCTTCCAGCAAATCGTATTGAAAATAGATTCTTGCTAAACCGTTTTGCGAGACATTGTCTTTCACCTCAGTAAATTTGGCTGACTTGGAAAATGACGGACTTTCTTTTTCGTCAATGCAGTTTGTAATGATGTCTTTAGTGTAGCTCAATGCTAAGAAATTATCTATTTGAGCAAGGTGTAGAACTTCGCCAGAGACTTTATCTTTAATGCTTGAAATGGCTATTCCAAAGTACTTTTCAGTGAAAACGGTGTAGTCATCTCCTTCCATAATTGCTTCGATCAATTTTGTTGTAAATTGAAATTTACCAGCGTCTTTAAGGTCGACTAGAAAGAAAAAATCGTAGTCTGAATTGGAGATCATGTGAGCAGACATAAAGAGATTTCGTTTGCCCAAGTGGTCTAACAGAAATTGATTGGCATTCACTAAACTATCTAGGTAATCTGCATCGCCACTTAACTCTTTGAAATAGGCATGTTGGGCGAGGTAATTCCAAAATGGACTGGAACTAAATTCATTCCAGTTTTCTATGGGGTCGTCTGCTTCAAGAATGTAAATAGCATCGCTCGGAATTAGGCTAAAGGCTTCTGTTGTTACATTTTGCTTGATGTATTTTACATAAGCAAGAAATCCAGTTAACAGCACAATTATTGCCAGTGCGGTAATCGCCAATACCCTTTTCATTTCGGATGTAAAAATAGATAAATTGTAGTAGTTAGAACAGGATGTTATCTTTGCCGCACCATTAAAAAGGGTGTAACATGAAATTGCATAATACTATTAATGGGGAAGAGTTAAAAAAGAAGATTCAAAATAGCCGTGTTAAGCGTACGACTATTTCTTTCTACAAATATGCCAAAATTGGCAATCCCCAACTGTTTAGAGACCACATTTACCTCAACTGGAACGAACTAGGAGTTCTAGGAAGAATCTACGTAGCAACTGAAGGAATTAATGCTCAAATTAGCGTTCCAACTTCAAATCTTGAAAAGCTTAAAGCATCAATGTCTGAAATCGATTTTCTGGATGGAATTAGACTAAACTATGCAGTTGAAGATGATGGAAAGTCGTTTTTCAAATTAGCAATCAAAGTCAAGAACAAGATTGTTGCCGACGGACTTGAAGAAGATATCTTCGATATAACGGGTCCAGCTGAATACCTCAACGTGAAAGAATTCAACAAACTTTCTGAGAATCCAGATACCATCATTATTGATATGAGAAACCACTACGAAAGCGAAGTGGGTCATTTTGAAGGAGCATGGTGCCCAGATGTAGATACGTTCAGAGAACAGCTTCCAATGGTGGTTGATGAATTGAAAGATCAGAAAGATAAGCCTGTAATTATGTACTGTACTGGAGGAATTAGATGCGAAAAAGCCAGTGCGTTTTTAAAGCATAAAGGTTTTGAAGATGTATATCACCTCGAAGGTGGTATAATCAAATACAGTAGAGACGCTGAGGCTCAAGGCTTGCCGAACAAATTTATTGGTAAAAACTTTGTGTTTGATGAGCGAATAAATGAGCGTATTACAGACGACATTATTGCAAATTGCCATCAATGCGGAGAACCGTTTGATGATCATGTAAATTGCAAGAACAAAGCATGTAATTTGTTATTTATTCAGTGTCCTAAATGTGCAGAGAAATATTCAGGATGTTGCTCTGAAGAATGTCAGACCATTGCAGCACTTCCAGAAGAAGAACAGCGCGAATTGCGAAAAGGAAAAGATACAGGAGTACGTATTTTCAGCAAAGGAAGATTTAAAAAGTAACAAAAAAGCCTAAAGCTTCTTTCATTTGGAGCATTTGTACGCTAAATTTGGGAAATCTAACCTTATTTCTTATGAAGCGACAAATTTCTCTCTGTCTTTTGCTTGCGTTTAGCGTATTTGCGTTTGCCCAAGCTCCCTCAAATGATTCATGCAATGCAGCTCAACTTCTTACAGTTAATGCGACTGCTCAGTATGATACTTTCCAAATTCTTAATGCAACATCTGATAAGACAGGATGTGGTATAAGTAACGACGTATGGTTCAAATTTGCCTATCCCAATTCTGGGGGGATTAGAATCAGGACCCAGAAAGTGGATCTGAACTTTGCACCCTATGTTAGTATTTATACAGGTTCGTGCGGAAGTCTAACCCAGTATGCATGCTTAGGTACATGTGACTACTATTCTGGTTCGAATTGTGGAGACAGTCGATTGTTAAAAGATACAGGATTGATTGGAGACACACTCTACCTAAGAGTTAGTATGCGGTTCAGTCATACAGGTTCTAATGCAGCAGTTTCAGTTCAATCAATTCCTGATGCCGATTTCCCGTTGAATGATTCATGTGGTGCCGCCACTGATGTAACCGCGAATCTTACTTCTGCAAGAGATACTTTTACATTAGAAAATTCATTAGTTGAAGCCTCACTTCCGTCTTGCGGAAATGATGAAGACGTTTGGGTCAAATTTGAGGTGCCTACAAGCGGAGGATTTGATGTAAGAACATACGATTTAAATGGAGGGTTCAGTCCTTATTTTAAAATTTTCACTGGAGGATGTGCTACCCTTACTGAGTATTCATGCCAGGGAAATTGTGATTACTATCTTGGATCAAATTGCGGAGCAAGTTTGAAAGTTATAGATCCAGACCTCGCCTCAGATACGGTATGGGTTAAAATCACGAATCGGTTTGGAACAGACCTTCGAGATAGCTTCAGCATCGACCTTGCTGAAATACCAACAGCCGACTTCAATGCTCATGATTCTTGTGCTGCCGCTCGAGATATAACCACTTCATTTGCAGATGATGGAGACACCTTAACTCTAGAACACGCACTTGCGGATATTTCTCTTGCATCGTGCGGTATTGATGAAGATGTTTGGGCCAAGTTTGAAGTGCCGTCAAGCGGCGGGTTTAAGATTCAAACGTACGATCTTAATGGCGGGTTTGCACCTTATTTTAGAATGTATGAAGGAGGATGTGGAGCTTTGAGTATTTATGATTGTTCGGGTACGTGTGATTATTACAGTTCCTCAAATTGTGGACCCTATTTGCAAGTAATTAATCCTGCTATTGCTGGAGATACAGTTTGGGTCCGAATTTCTAATCGATTCAGTACCGACTTAAGAGACAGTTTCAGAATAAACATTACAGAAATTGCAACAAGTGCTTTTAGCGTTCACGATTCTTGTGAAAGTGCTAAAGAAATTTCGGCCAATTTGTATGGCATGCGTGATACGCTTACTCTTGAAAATGCAACAAATGATGCAAATCTCAGTGGTTGTGGTAATGATGAAGATATCTGGGTAAAATTTGAGGTGCCTACAAGCGGAGCATTCAGTGCTCAGACCTATGATATGAATGGTGGTTTTAATCCTTATTTCAGAATTTATACTGGGGGCTGTGATGCACTTTCGGTGTATGGTTGTAACCTTGGAAATTGCAATTACCTAAGCTCAACCAATTGTGGAAGTGGAATTACTTTCGTTGATACGAGTACGGCAGGAGACACGCTTTGGATGCGTATTTCAAATCGATTTAATACGGACTTGCGCGATAGTTTTGAGCTTGAACTGACAGAAATTCTTGCCGATGATATTATTACAAATGATAAATGTGCCACGGCTATTGGTTTGACTACCAACTTAACTGTTGACTACGATACTTTTTCATTGGCAAATGCACTAGTTGAAGAATCATCTAGCTGCGGAGATGACGAAGACGTCTGGTTTAAGTTTGAAGTTCCGGCTAATGGAGCATTTGAAGTTCAAACGTTTAAGATTGATAATCAGCATAGTGTTTACATGCAGCTTTATACGGGTATTTGTGGAAGCTTAACGACATACAATTGTTCAAGCAATTGCAATTTTTACAATGCTTCAAATACATGCGGTAATCAACTTTTGGTAAGAGATACATCGCTGGCCGGAGATACGGTATATCTGAAAGTTAAACAGCAGTTTGACGGTTATGCAGGTGATTTTTCTATAGGTGTTCGATCAATTCTTGATAATGATCTGCCTGAAAATGATGATTGTACTAATGCCCAAAACTTGAATGTAAATCAAGGCAGTTGCATAACGGATACGTTCCATAATCAAAATACCACATATTCAGTAGTGCCTTCTGGAACATGTGGTGGCTTTTTTGGTGCAGACGCATGGTTCAGTTTTGTGATGCCTTCATCCGATGATGCACAAGTTGAAATGACACAAGGTGGCTTGAATAATAAAGCATTTAGAATTACAGCTTTTAGTGGTTCTTGTGCAAGTCTTGTAGAAGAAGATTGTAGTTCCTCAGGAAATTATCCGGACCTTAGCTTAAGAAATTTAGGACTCGCTGGAGATACAGTTTGGTTACATGTATATCGTGAGTTTACTAGTACGGACGGAGATAGTTTTGGTTTATGTGTTAAAGATACGGTCTTACCACCTCTGCGAACTGAAGTAGGCCAATACGAAAGAACAACTAGCTGCCAAAGCATATATGGTGATGGTTGGTTTGACATTGTTGACTCTACGGGTAAGTTGGTAATGAGCATCGATCCTAATAGTAGCTTCTTAGGTCAAACTTGTTTTGGAATAAATATTCAGGACTCTTCGGCTAACATCAGAACGGCCTTGGATACATTGGGTAACATGGCGTTTGTGGGTCCAAGAAACTTTTTTATTGATCCCCAGGGAAGTGGTATAGGATCTTCGATAAGATTATATTTTACTGAACGAGAATTGTCTATTTGGAGAGATTCAATTGCCGCTCGAGGAGTTTCAGTAGGAAGTAGTTTAGAAGAATTTTATCAAGACAGTATCCGAATATCGAAGATTGGTGGAGCAGATCTTAATCAATTTGATGGAGCTGACCCCGTTCAGCTCGTGCCAACGGTTACCTTGGTTAGAGATTCAATTGTAATAGCAGAATTTACGGTTTCCTCGTTCTCAAATTTTATTCCGGTATTTAATCCATCAAATAATAATGTCCCTGTGCCGGTTAATTGGCTCTATTTTGAAGGAGCTGTTGTTAACGGTTTAGCACATTTGAAGTGGGCGACAGCTAGTGAGCTTAATTGTGCGTATTATGAAATTGAGAAGGGCTATCTTGGTAAAGATTTTCAATCAATAGGTCGCATACATGGAAATGGAACGGTGTCTTCTCAATCGAATTATCAATTCATCGATGCCGAACAAATTAGCGGTAAAACGTTCTATCGAATTCGACAAGTTGACTTCGACGGCCAATCTTCATATTCTCAGGTGGTAGTTTTGCAAGATAAGAACAGAATTGCAGTGTCACCGAATCCATTTACAACAGAAATTAGAGTAAATAGCGAAGAGTTTAGCGTTTATAGCATCGAGCTTTACGACTTGCTTGGAAGACGGGTGCTGAATGAGGCAATCACAGACCAAGATCAGATAGTCAAAGTGCCTAAAACGTTAAACGCAGGGGTTTATACGCTTAAGATAATTACAGAAAATGAAGTAATCGAAAGGCGATTAATCAAACAGTAGTTACTTGTACATTACTGACTCGACAGCCTCTACTACCCGTTTTACATTTGGAAGAAATGCTTCAACCAATGTTACTGCATACGGAAGAGGAGTATCTGCTGTAGTAACTCTCTTGATAGGAGCATCAAGGTAGTCAAATACCATTTGGCTCATCATATAGCTGATTTCTGAAGAGATTGAAGCTAGTGGCCATGCTTCTTCTACTACAATACATCTGTTTGTTTTCTTGATACTGTTTGCAACAGTTTCATAATCAATCGGACGAACAGATTGAAGGTCAATGAGCTCAGCATCAATACCTTTTTCTTCTAAGGCTGTAACAGCTTGTTCACAAACACGCATCATTTTACCAAAAGAAACAATAGTTACATCAGAACCTGCTTTTTGAATGTTTGCTTGACCTAATGGAATGTAGTATTCTTCTTCTGGTACTTCGTGCTTCAGACCGTACATCTGCTCACTCTCCATAAAGATTACAGGATTAGGATCTAAAATCGCAGATTTTAAAAGACCTTTAGCGTTATATGCATTAGATAAAACCGCTACTTTTAATCCTGGAGTGTTTGCATACCAGTTTTCAAAAGCCTGGCTATGCTGTGCACCCAATTGACCTGCACTACCGGTTGGACCTCTAAATACCATTGGGCAAGTAAATTCACCACCACTCATACTATTCATTTTAGCTGCAGCATTGATAACTTGATCAATTGCAACCAAACTAAAGTTGAACGTCATGAACTCTACAATTGGTTTAAGTCCGTTCATGGCAGCACCTGTTGCAATACCCGCAAAACCTAACTCGGCAATTGGTGTATCGATTACACGTTTCTCACCAAACTCGTCAAGCATACCTTGACTCACTTTATAAGCACCGTTGTATTCAGCTACCTCTTCACCAATTAATAGGATGCTAGGATCTTTTCTCATTTCCTCGTTCATTGCTTCACGAAGAGCTTCACGTATTTGCAGTTGTCTTGCCATGCTTTGTGTCCAATTTTCGGGGAGCAAAAATAAGCAATTACCCGAATCATAGTTAATTACCGTTTACCTATTTGATACAAGTGGTATTAAGCAATAGTTTTATCCAATACCGATTTATTATGAAAAACAATTTAACACTATTCTTTATTTTACTTTTAGCTAGCTTATTTACTTCGTTAAACACAAATGCTCAGTCACTTAGCGGCAATGTGAATTCATTTGGAACTTCAGGAGACCTTGGGTTTGCTAACGTTGATATTTACAAAGGCGATGATTTGATAGCTTCAGTAATTGCCGACCGAGATGGAAATTTTAATGTGAGCTTAGATACCGGGGTTTATACCTGTGAAATTAACTATGCAGGTCATAAGAAGATTACCAAGGAGGTTCATATAAAAACAGATGAAAAAGAAGATTTTAGCCTTAAAAAAGATAAAGAAAGCAAGTATGAAGCGGTCGACCTCGATGATCTCGAAGAAGATGCCGTAAGCTATGATATGGCCGGTTATGGAGCTGCTGATAGTCGTGTCCGTACGAAAGCGGCTTACTTTAGTATTGCTGCTGATTCCTATTCTATGGAAGAGAAAAGTATTGTTGCTCCTGACGGTGATGTTTCAGCGGGAAGATTGACTTCTGGCGAAATCAACGATTTTAGTAAATGGGACCTGTGGACTGATCTAAGTGAAGGAGAACTTAACCAATATCAAACAGGATGGCAACTCGCACCTCGAAATCGGTATATGGTCCAAGTTATGGGGGATAATGGTTTGCCACTAATTGATCTAACCGTACAACTGGTTGATGCTTCTAATCAGGTGCTTTTTACTTCAAGAACAGATAATACAGGAAAGGCTGAATTATGGCAATCGTTAAAACATGCAGACAGCCTTCAAGTAAAAAACCTAAGAATCAATGTTTTCTATAACGGAAAGATTCGCACGATTAAGAATGCGAAACCTTTTGGAAAAGGAAGCAATAAATTGAAGTTAGATTCAAAATGCGATCAATCGCAGAAAGTAGATATTGCTTTTGTAGTAGATGCTACTGGAAGTATGTCTGATGAAATGCGTTATTTATTGGCGGAGTTAAACGATATCATTTACAAATCAAAAGAGATTAGCACTGAATTGAATTTCAGTTTTGCTAATGTTTTCTATAGAGATCATGGTGATGAATATGTGACCCGAATTCAAAACTTCACACGTGTATTGTCAGAATCTGTTTCATTTATTTCGAAACAAAGTGCTGGCGGAGGAGGAGACTACGAAGAGGCTGTTGAAGTTGCATTAGATTCAGCAATTAATGGGTTGGAATGGAGTGAATATGCACGCTCGAGAATCATTTTCTTGGTACTTGATGCACCACCGCATAACAATCCAGCAATTCGAGAAAAACTAAGAGTTCTAGGCGAGCAAGCCGCCGAAAAAGGAATAAGAATTGTACCTCTTGTATCAAGTGGAATTAACAAAAGTGCAGAATACTTGTTGAGAAGCATGGCGCTCACTACCAACGGGACATATGCCTTCTTGACCAATCACAGTGGGATAGGAGGAGACCATTTAGAACCAAGTACAGATGCGTACAAAGTTGAGACGCTGAATGAAATGCTCGTTCGTATTGTGAAGAGTTATACCTACTTGCCAGATTGTGATCAAACCGTACCAGATTTAGGCTTATCTTATTCTGATTCATCAGTAAGCTTCACACCGAAAGTAGATACTACGCTAACCGCACCAAAGGATAGTGGCAAGGTAGAACCAGAGACAATCAGCTGGAGTTTTTATCCAAATCCAACAAGAGGAATAGTGAACATCAAGGCAAGCACAAATATTAAAGAACTGTACATTACCGATTTGAGTGGGAAGGTATTGCAGATAATCAAAGACATTCAACCCGAAGAGCCAGTGAGAGCTGACTTGAGCGGGTATGCAAGTGGAATCTACTTGATTCGATATCCCGTAGGACAGAAGTGGGTAAGTGGTAAAGTGGTCTTACTGCGAGATTAGAATTAGAGTTCTGTGCCCAGGCGGTATTTCTTGACTTCGATCAAGCTACCATCTTGGGCATAGAATTTCCATTTTCCATCACAGACAGTGTGGTCGGTGTAGGTATAGTAAGTCATACCAGTCCCACATATTATTCCATCGGGCAAATCTTCGCCTTCAATAATGGCGAGTTCTCCTTCCTGAGCCAAAACACCATTCTCATGATATAGCTTAAAAAAATTGGATGGGTTAATTGAGTGTTTGAAGTGAAGCAAACCCAATTCTCTGAATTGCTCGAAGAACTCACAACTTTCTTCGTAATAAGCCAAATGACCTGAAAATTTGCAGTGAAATAAGGAGTCTGAAGCCCTCAGTACTATACCTTCTTTGTGAAGGGTTTCAATTTTTATGTTTCCATTGGGATAGTAATTCCTGTAATTCCAAGTATTGCTGTCAATTCGGATCAAACTTGAAACTTTTCTACCGTAGTGATCAAACCTTTCATTACTAATTTCAATGCCCTTTTTATACTTTTTCTCTATTCTGTGATACCCAAACTCATCGGACGTGAAAAAATGTACTTCTCCCGTTTTAAACTCTCGAAGTCGTTTATTTATACCAAATGTTCCAATCGTCAGGGTGTCAATTTGATGACCATTGTAAAAAATGGCATATTGGTCGAAATGCGACTGATTAATTAATGAACTTCCTGCTACCTCAATAATGATAGGAGAAAGATTATGACGGGTTCCAAAGTTATCCTGAACCACCTTAATTCCCTCAAAAATTAACTTGTCGCCTGGCTTAATTTTTTGGATTGAAGTTCTCATTGCTCCGGTTAATCTTGAACTGCTAGCACTATGCATCTCTGGTGGTGCATCCTTATAGACCACGATGAGATTATAGGCAGTAACGGAGTAACTGAAATTATAAGCAAATCCAGCTCCCATTGAAATTAACAGTTTTTGTTGTGTCATGATTGCCGCTTTCCCTTTTGGTTGGCCGTCATTTGGTATTGCCCCCAGTTGTGCTCTAGGCATCGGCAGCCGTCTTACACGAAAAATAGTAGAATCTACCCAAACCGTATCACCCTGATCGAGGTAGCCGGCATGCACCTTACACAATCGAGCTTTACGTGTAACTTTAAGCTTGCCATTTGCATAGCTGCATCCTTCTGAGGTTTTTACAATTACATCTTCTTGGTCTACACCGCTTATGGCAACATTGAGGGGATTTTCTAGTCCGATGTAGGCCAAATTCATTTCGCTCAACTCAAAAGCTACATTCTGGGCCGAAAGCCAAAAACTTTGCAATACAATTACAGCGATCAGTAAGGGTTTCATAGTCTAATAACGCGAAAGCAGATTTCTAATTATGCTTGTGGAATCATCTCTTTCTTCACTTTTACCTCGTAACGGAATTTGTCTAACAAGTCAACTCCTATAATGCTTAATGAAGTATCTGCATTATTTGCTTGGTGATGAAGTTTAACAAACCCTAAAAAGTCATTGTCTTTGATCATAGCATCGATGGTCGCTTTTGAGTCAAAGGCCATATCTTTTCGATACTTCAGATATTCAGTCAATTGAACCTTTGTTCGATCTAAGATCTCTTCGTCGTCAATTTCACTTAGGCAGATGTAAACAATACCACTATCCGGTATCATAAGTGTACGGTTGTAGTCGTGCGAAGTGTTTACTTCAAACACTTTAATTTCTGAATGCCATTGACTGGTGACGTACTCTGGTGCGTCCTTGTGGCAGAAGTAAACAGAGACCATAACTTCATCGTTTTTAGTCGATAATTCAGTGGCATCTTCGCTTAAGTCTAATGCTTCAACAGATACAAATTGTGTAGGCTTGTATAGGTCTTTTGAAAGATTGAGATTAAGTACTGAACAGGAGGCTAGTGATACGGTTAATAGTAGTGCTAATTTTTTCATAACATGGCAGCTTTGAGAACATTATTCCAGGATTGACCTGCTTTATAATGATCAATTATAAAATCTAACAGATCATCTTTCAAAATAATGTTTTCCCCATTGTCGTGCTGGGCCATATAAAAAAACTGTTTGTTGTAGAGTAAAGGATACTGGTCTCCAAAGGCTTTAAATTCTTTAGGTAGAATCTTGTTTTTATCTCCTTCGCTTAGGTTTCCATAAACCCTTTTAAAGTCTTTGTTAGCCAACGCTTTTTCAACTGCTTTAGGCTGGTCAATAATGTATTGACGGATGCGAGAAAGGTTCTCTTTACTTGGCATATAACACCCTCCTCCGAAGTGACATTGATCAATATTGAGTTGAAGATATAAGCCTGGATACTCCATGTTTTTGCGGCCTTGTGGACCAATGGCAGCACTCACATGCAAATTGTATGGTGTTTTGTCTTTAGAAAAACGAATGTCTCGGTTAATTCTAAAAACGGCATTTTTAACCTCCAGCGATTTGATATTGGAATCGATCTTACCGGTTTCTGCGATGCAATCAGCAACAAGTTGATAGAATGGATCCTTAACTTCTTTCTGATAAATCTTACGGTTTTCATCGAAGTAGTCTTTGCTGTTATTCGCTGCTAATCCTTTAAAGAAATCAATAAATTGTTGGTTGAAATATGCCATGATTCAAATATCGAATTTGAATTGTCATATTCCAAACGAGTATTATCTTATCGGTACATAGACCGAAGGTGCATTGTAAACCATTTTTGAATCACTACCCTTAATTGTGTATTTAATTTCTGAAACGGCAACGGCGTTGCCTGTTCTTAAGAATTTTAAATGATTTCTGAATTCTTTAGTGAAATTGTTCTTATCATGAAAATATTCAGTTTTCCCATTGTGGTCATACACGGTAACTTTAAACGAAGCAATTTCTGTTTCTAAATAATATGGGAATCCAGATACATCAATTGTCATTCTTCGTTGTGCATGAATGGCTTGGTGAGAAACTGGTTTGCCGTTATTTGCTAAAGCTCCAATTCTAGCAGGAAAGGTTGGGATTCTCCTAGCCTTAAACATAGGCTTGCTCAAGACCACCATTTTGCCTTTACTATTTTTACCAGCGACCAATACTCTTACTTCTCTAGATCCGGTTGTTGGCCTAATGGTGTAGTATCCTCTTTTCTTTTTGGAAGCTTCTACAGTTGCACCGCTGGCAGAGACAGAAATATCGTCATAGCTGACTCCATAAAGATGAACAATTAATGGGTTTGGCATGTCGTGGTAGATTACATTCATCTCGGATGTGTATACCACAGCCTTTGGCTTAATCTCCTTATGTGTGAAACCACTAAAGGTGATAGCAAAAACGGATAATAATAAAATTGTCGAGTAACGCATTTTTCGATAATCAAAAAAAAGACCGGCTTAGCCGGTCTTTAAAGTTTATTTTTTACAGCTGCTCTTACTCGAACAACAGCCTTTTTTCTCTTGTGGTTTACAGCAGTCATCTAACTTGTTTTGTGCCTCTTTATTTGCCGCCATTTTACTGGTAGCATAACCAAGTTCCGACATTACAGTATGAATTTGATCTTCAGTTACTTTTTTGTCGTTATAGCGAACAGTTAGCATTTTAGATTCAATATCCCATTCGGCAAATGATACACCAGGAATGTCTAAAGCTGCTTCAATTTTTTCTTTGCACATGTCGCATTCTCCTTTAACCTCTATTTTTTTGGTCACGGATTTAGCAAATACAGCTACTGTACTTACCATTAATAGTGCTAAAAGTATTTTTTTCATAATTTCTTTTATTTAAAAGGGTTTGAATATTCAGGGTTTGTTAAATAATTGTCGTCTGTTAATGTCTTTAAGAACGCAATTAAAGCCGCTTTATGTTCAGGGCTCAAATATACGGAATCTTGAAGAGCATGCATGTTGGGGTCTATGTTTGGAGAGTTAGCGTGTGCTCCATTCAAATAAAACTCCACTACTTCTTCTAACGTATTAAATCGTCCATCATGCATATATGGAGCTGTTTTTTCGATATTTCTTAAGCTAGGAGTCTTGAATTTGCCATCGTCGGTAGCCAAGCCGGTTACATCTCCTAAACCTTTGTCTGTAAGCACAGAATCGAGTCCATTATTTCCAAACTCGCGGCGCATGAACAACGGGTTGCCATGGCAATGGAAGCAATCAGCCCCAAAGTTTTGTGGATTATCTGGATCTGGCTCTAGTTTTAGAGGAATAGCTTCTTCTCCAAAAACAATTCTCCCTACCTCTTCTTGACCAGTTAATGTTTCGAGACCAGCGTTTACGCGATCAAACTTAGAATCACCGCTAATGATAATCATCATGAATTGCTCTAAGGCCATGCTCACATGTTCTTCATCAATTTCGTCGATGTTAAAAGCTTTCTTAAAGTGCTCTTTGTACATATCGGAAGCGTTAAGCTTAACCAGCATGTTGCCCAAAGTTTCATCCATTTCCAAAGGATCTTGAATTGGAAGCAAAGATTGATGTCTTAACAACTCAGCCCGTCCATCCCAAAAGAAACCATCCATATGCCACATTAGATTAAAAATAGGCATTGAGTTTCGTTTGCCTTCGAGTCCTCTAATTCCTTCGCTAAACTGCTTCTCATTGTCTGTAAATGCAAATTCTTGATTGTGACAAGACGCACAGCTCTGGGTGCTATCAGCACTCAAAATTGGATCGTAGAACAGCATCCTCCCGAGATAAACACCTTCCTCAGTAGGTCTATTATCAGGGGGAAAACTTGCTTTAAATAGTCCTCCAGGAATTTCAATGCTATAGGGCGTTGTTTCGAACGGTGTATCTGGAAGTTCGTTTACAACATCCTTACAAGCCCAGATTCCCAGAACTATTAAGAGTAATATGGAATACTTTCCTAGCTTCATTCTGAAACACTCATTAAACTAAATATATCACCCATGTTGCCAATTAACTTTGTGGTCACGGCATCAAGGGCATTGTGCACACTCGTTCCGTCATTCTCAAGGCTATAAACCTCAGGGTTCTTGAAGATTTCATCCATATGCAAATCAATCTCTGCTTGAAGTGCTTTATTGTCTTTAGTAAAGACCATAGGAAGCTCATAATTGATTGTATTCATGCTTCCTGCCAAGTGAAACACAAATTTTTCATTAGAATTTGCTACTCCTCCTTCGATGGCTGAGAATATGTATCCGCCTGCCCAATCCCAATACAACGAATTGTTGAATGTGTTTAATGGATGGTCGATAGGATATTGGTTAGTCGGACCATGATTGATTGCTGAATCCAATCCGTACATAAATCCAACACCTTTATAATTTCCTTTTGGAATCTCAGTCAGTGTTACTGACATCTGATTTTTATTAAGGTTTAGAAAAGCGTATTGGTCGTCAAGCATCAGTTTCGACCCATCTTCATTAATCAGATAAAAGTTGCTAAACAATGCCGCAAATCGTTTGAATTCTACCTCTTCGCCACTGGCTAAAGTGTAAGTGCTAGAAAGCAGCTCAAAACTTCCTCCATCAAATTTTGGAGCGAAGTTTAGCGTCATTTCTTGAACTTCCTGCGGTTCAACTGGAGGATCTACAGTTTCTGGCCCGCACGATGATGCAAAGAATGCAAGTACTGTTGTTATTATTAATATTTTTTTCACGTGTCTATATTCTAAAGTACATAAATAGTGCCATAACAAGCATTACGGTGTCTTCGATTATGGTTACATAACTCATGGGCAAGTTGAAGACCGTGCCTAAACAAGCACACTGAATTTCAGATTTGTTGAGCACTGAATTAACCACACCTACGAGACTTACAAACATAATAATTGCTGTAATGAGATGTGTTATAGCTAAGTCAGAAAACAAAAGGTATGAGATACCCAATGCTAACTCAACAAATGGAAATGCATAACCATAAAATTTTACTTTTTTAGCTATGATGTCATAGCTTCTGTAGGCTTTTGCAAATCCACCTAAATCTAAAAATTTAAAGAACGAAAAAACAATAAAGAAACCTGCCATAAAGTTTGCCATCCAGGTTTCCATTAAGAACATTCCCGAGCTAAATTCTAATGTTAACGTAACCAATAATAGGTAGCCAACGATTAAAATTAACGGCCGGTATGTTACCCATTTACTAGACCGTTTCTCTTCAACTTCTGTTGCATGATATGCGTAGTCGCCAGCACTTTTTATTATCGATTCTATTTCATCAGTATTTAGCTCACCCTCAAATTGTAAGTTTGTGTTTCCAGATTCTTGGTCAATCGCAACTTGCTTAATGTTGGCATTGCCATAAAAGGCTTTTTCAAGCTTGCTTACACAAGACATGCACGAAATTCCTGATATATTAAATTGAATCTTTTCCATTTTTATTCTCCATGAATTCTCCATCTAAAGCCACCATAAATCATTCGGCCAAAGACAGGTCCCCAGACTAACCCTGCATCGAAATTTGATCCAAATGGATCAACAGCATCCTGTATAGGATCGTCTTGTCTGTAGTCTAACATATTCTCAACTCCGGTATAGATTTCAAATTGTTTTTTAATGGTCTTACTCACTTGAGCATTTACCAGAACAAAGCTTGGAGATTCGTTCTGAACAATTTTATTGTCTCCTGCTTGCTCATAGCTGCCAGCTATTCGTTGAGGACCGTACCAAGTTCCTGTGCTGCTAAACTGCCACCCAGAACGCGTTCTTTGTGTTACATTAATGAAAGAACGATGCTTTGAAATAAAAGGTTTAGCTAGATAACCCAGGTTGTTATATTTTGTTTGAACATCAAACATTCTATAAGCTAGTCGAACTTCAGTTCTTCGTGCAGGTTTTAAATCGAGTTGAGTTTGAAAACTATTTGCACGCGTTCCATTCTTCATGTTGTAGAAGCTGGCCTCGCCTGGCACTTCACGGTCAACCACTACTTCATTAAAGAATGTAGTATTGAAGTAATCAAGGCCTATGGTAGCGGGCATATAGGTCAGATGGAAATCGTGTTCGAAGCTTAATCCAGAGTTTAGCGAAACTTCTTGTTCAAGTCCGTAGGGTAGATTTATATCAGATATAGAGAAATTGATGTTTCTGCTACTGGTGAAAATCTGTTGACTTTGAGCCAATGGATTTGAAGTTCTTCGTCCCATTCCTGTTGATACCCGAATCACAGTTTTCTCCTTGTTAAATCTGTATTTTGAATGAATACGAGGTGTTACAGACCAACCATATAATAAGTTGTAATCGGTCCGAATTCCTCCAACCAAGCTAAACGTTTCTTTTGGTTTGTAGGTATATTCAAAAAATGCCCCTGGAACTGTTTCTGTTCTTGAAAAACGAAAATCTTGGTAAGATTCTTCAATTTGATCTGAAGTTAACGATATACCTGTTTGAAACTGATGAAAGCTGTTTTTGATGATCGACTGATACAACAAGTTCATGTAAAAGGTTGAGGACTCTCCACGATACTCGTTAGGATTAAATCGACTACCATAATTTCCATCAAACAAGGTTTTATTAAATGAAAACTGGCTACCTAGACTTGTAAGTGGTTTGTTTTTAAAGGTCTTACCAATCTTAGCAATTGCATCAAATTGTTTAGTGTTGAGTTCTACGCCATATGAACTGTCGTTTTCGTGGTAAAACTCTTTCTGGCCGGCTAGTTTCTCATCTTGATTGTATGAAACAGTTGCAATACCTTCAAATCCGTTGTCAGTTGCGAATTGCCATCTGTTCATGATTTGAAACTGATTTCCTTTTGGCATATCTAAGAAACCATCGTTGTTTCTGTCGTTTTCAATTTGCTGAAAAGAGTATCGAGCAAGAATTGAAGTAGCTAAATGCTTATTTAGGTCTTTTCGGTACACAAAGTCTGTTTCGGCTCTTCCTCCCTGCGAAACAAATTGGTCGAGCAAGAAATTGGTGTTTCCGAATGGCTTTTTCATTTCAATATTGATTTGTCCAGCCATGCTTTCATGTCCGTTTACAACACTTCCTGCTCCTTTTGTGATTTGAATACCTTCAACCCACGCTGCAGGAATCAGACTTAAGCCGTAATAGGAGTTTAACGTTCTAACTGCGGGCATGTATTCTCTTCCGATTAAGGTATAAAAACCATCTAACCCAAGCATCTTAATCTGCTTAGTACCAGTTACAGCATCCGAAAAGCTTACATCAATTGCAGGGGCATTTTCAAAGCTTTCAGAAAGGTTACAACATGCTGCCTTTTGAAATTCTCTTTCACCTAAAAGAACAGTTGTTCGTGGGCTTAACCGAGAAAGTCCGTAACTAATTCTTCTTCCAAGCACAATTGCTGGACCAATTTCAGTTTCATCCTGAAGGATAACAGTGTATTGTTTTGAAATGTCATCAATCGCAATAGTATCAGATTTAAATGATACATACGATACAACTAAAGAAGGGCTTTCACCCATGTGCATAATTGAGAATTTACCTTGGTCGTTGGTAAATACTCCTGCTTTCTTGTCTATCCAGCGTACGAACGCACCTGGAATAGGAGTTTTTTGATCTCCATCAATCGATAACACAACACCGTTTACATATTTATGTTGGTCTTGTGCAACGGTTACTACGCTTACGAGCGTAACAACCATGAATATTAATATTTTTTTCAAGTGTTTTTTTATTTGTTAATGTATGATTAAAGCCAATGCAGTAATCAGGTACTAACAAATAAAACGTTGCAAGAAAGGAGCGGAGTGTTCCTGAACTAAGTCAGGTGGTCTAGGTAGATGATCAAGAGAAATCTCTTGAGCTGATAAGACATTAACACTGACGTCTTGGTAATCAAGAATAGCAAAAGGAACAGATCCAAACTCAAATGAAGAAACCGGGATATAGTCCAACAATTGAGGGTCTTGAACAATCTCTTGTGTTTCACAGCAGTCATATTGCGTATCTGCCAAACAGCAAGACTCTTGCATATCATCGCTGTGCGAGAATTCAATATGCATCAGCTCATCTCCGCAATAAGCGAAATCAAGATGAACACCAGTAGATGTGATCAAGAATAAAAAGCTTAACAATATGGATAAAACCTTGCTCATTGAACTGCAAATTTAAAACGGATCAGTGTAATTATTATTATTTAACAATGATTGGTCTGTCAAAGTTTTAAGAAACGCCACTAAATCGGCCTTGTCTTGCTCAGTTAGCATGAGTCCAGTTGCCCGTGTTGCTTCAAGTGCTGGATCTAATGATGCAGAACCTTTAAGACCAGAATTGTAGTGTTCTACAACTTCTTCTAAAGTTTTAAATCGACCATCGTGCATATAAGGTGCTGTTACTTCAATATTTCTAAGTGAGGTAACTTTAAACTTAGCCTTATCGAGAGCATTGGAAGTTACGCTTTCTCTGCCAATATCAGTTTGATCAGCTCCTGCATCTAGACCATTATTCATGTATTCGTCGTTCTCAAAATTTAAACCAGAATGACAATGAGCACAATCTGCACCACTTTCATCAGGAAAAAATTCATTGTATTCTTGGAAAAATAAATCATGACCTCTCTTCTCGCTTGCAGTAAAGACCGCAGAATCTTCTAAGAACTCGTCGTACCTTGAATTAGTTGATACGATAGAATTCATAAACTGCTCCATGGCAAGTGACATTTTCTCTGAAGTAATTTCCTCACTTCCAAAAGCACGCATAAATTGGTCTTTATACATCTGGCTACCATTC
This sequence comes from Bacteroidia bacterium, assembly GCA_965216465.1. Classification (GTDB taxonomy): domain Bacteria; phylum Bacteroidota; class Bacteroidia; order NS11-12g; family UBA9320; genus UBA9320. Next base: position 212,087 of record CBDCFW010000006.1, on the reverse strand, counting down.
AGTTTTGCGATTACCCCATCTAATGTTTCATCCATCTCAAGTTCGTCTTGTATGGGGAGTAATGATTGGTCACGCAGAAGGTGAGCTCTGCCATCCCAAAAGAATTCATTGATATTCCATGCCATATTAAAGACAGCCATAGCCTGTCGCTTACCAGGAAGACCTTGAACTCCAATAGACAGCGTTGCAGTGTCACTAAACGCAAATTCTTGAATGTGACATGTTGCACAGGATTGCGACTCATCTTTCGATAACATCTTCTCGTGAAATAGCATTCGACCTAGTTTAACCCCTTGTATCGTTAGTGGGTTGTCTTCAGCAATGGATGGTGGAAGAAAGCTTCCATAATCTAACTCGTATGGGGTTGTATCGTGAACGATAGCTTCAGCAGGTTCGTCGTCTTTGCAACTCCAAATTCCGATAGCAATAAGTGCTAGGATAATTGATAATATTCTTACTTTCATATTAGTTCACAATTAATTTTTGGGTGCTAATAATATTTTCACTCTTAACAGCTACAAGATACACCCCTGCAGAAAGTGTAGGAAGATTGTTTAAATAGGTGTTTTCAGAAACTATTCTGCCAGTTAGATCTCTGATTTCAACTTCTGCGTTAAGCAAGCGAGAATCTAAAACTTGAATATTGAAGTTTCCATGGCTAGGATTTGGATTGATGCTAAAAGCATTAGTGATTTTGACAGGTTCAACACTTAGTGTGTTTCCTTCTCCTGACATATTTGTAAATACCTTAGTTTGGAAGTTTCTAAGTAATTCAGCCGCTTCATCATCTTCTCCATGATTAAATACGCCAGTTGACAAATTAATTTGAGAAAGCAATTTGGTGTAATCTGCATTCAATACAATGACTAAATTGTTATTTATCATTTCACCTGTGGTAGGAATGTTCATTTCGAAATAGTTTTTATCACCTAAAGCGTGAATTGCAAATTTGTTGTTCATGTTGGCACCTGTAGCACCTTCAAGAGCAACAAAACGGTAGCCCGAAGCCCAACCCCAGTGCATTGATGGAGATTTTGGAGCCAAAGCATGGCTTGATGGCCACTTTGATGGGTCTGCATGATTGTTTGTTTTATCAACTCCGATGAAAAAGCTAAGAGATTCTAAAGAAGAAATATTTGCTGAACCTATTGATACAGTGTCGTCATCGGCTGCATCTTGAAGTATATAAGTGTTCAAGGTTGTTTCTTGTCCTCCATCATGAATCAAAGTGATGCCAGAAATGTAATATTCAAGTCGTAGGGCTACGAATTCATTGCCTATATCATTTTTTGCTATTTTTTGGAAGCCAAAGTCTTCGGATCCCAGTAAGTGATTCACTTTTAATTTTATATTGGTTTGAGCTTGAGTAGGAGCTCCCAGAATTAGGCTTAATGCGAGCGCAAAAAGCATTTTTGTTGTGATTTTTTTCATGGTTTAAATATTGGATTATTAATAAATTTATGATCTGTTAATGTTTTTAAGAATGCGATCAGCTGTTCTTGTTCTTTTTGTGTTAAGTGAAGAGGTTTTATCAATTCATGTTTGTTTGCATGACTCATCCCTCCAGAATTATAATGATTAATTACCGCTTCAAGTGAAGGTAGTGACCCATCGTGCATGTAAGGAGCGGTTAGCTCAACGTTGCGTAAGCTTGGCACTTTAAAGACTGCGTCATCTTTGTCTAATCCGGTAAGACGTTTTCTGCCTTCATCGTTATAGTCATTATAAAGGCCATTATTCGTGAAGTTGTAGTTTGTAAAATTAAATCCACTGTGACATGATGAACAGTTGGTTTTGGAGCTAAAAAATAAGTCCATGCCAGCGATTTCTTCACCAGTTAATGTCAGGTCGTCTGTTAAGAATTGGTCGTAAGTACTTGATGCACTGATTAAGCTACGTTCAAAATTTGATATGGCTCGCGTAATTACATAGTAATCTAAATTACGGTTATACGCTTTTCTACTTTTTTGTTGATAGGCAGAATCAGACGAAAGTCGTTTTTCTATCTCAACTATGTTGAAGTCAAATTCGTTGTGCTCTTGCACGGGTACTAGTACTTGCATTTCGAGTGTTGCTACACCACCCTCGCGGGTAAAATATGGGTGGTATCCAATGTTTGCAAGACTCGGAGAGTTACGAACACCAGGCCTGTTTTCAACACCCGGGCTAAAAGCCACATCATCGCTGAATGATAATTCCGGTTTATGACAGCTCCCGCAGTTCAAAGTTGAGTCTTTTGACAATCGATTGTCAAAAAATAGCATTTTCCCTAGCTCCCAACGGTCTGAAGTATACGCGTTATCTTCAGGAAACTTCATAGGAGCAAAGTGGTCAGGAGTATCAAAAAGCTTGCTGTTTATATCCAAAGCAGGATCATGTTCGCATGCAGAGAGCAGTATTATGCATGTAATTAGAATCGATATGTGTGTCCTACATTTCAATGTGAAGTGCTATCGGGATTTTCAACATATTTCATTCCACAATCAGGACAGTTGCCAGGGTGCTCACTTCCGCTACCCTCACAGTGCATGGGGCAGATGTAAGACGAGGTGTATTCTACGCCTGTACGGTCAACTTCTTTTTCTTGATTTGAACTGCAGGCTGTATACGATATTCCTGCAAATGCGATTATTACTAAGATTAATATGTTTTTTTTCATTTCAATTTGGATTATATAATAACTTGACCAAACATAGCATGGTCATTAAACTAGGTCACTAGTAATCCTAAATTAGAAATGATTGAATAAGAATATTTAGCTCAGGAGCATAAATGTCGGGAGGAGGTCTGAGGTCGAAATCATACTTTGAAGCTGCATTAATTGATGGATTCAATTCAAGCAAACTAAATGCTGGCTTCATTTCAAAGTCAGAATTTGAAACGAGAAGTACAGGAGCATCATCAAAAAATACAGATTGACTGTATATATTTTGATTTTGACAACATGGGGTCCTAGTAATTGAGTTTAGAGGAATAGGTTCTTCCTGACATGAAATTCCGTCGCTTGAACATTCTTCAACGTTTCCTAAGAAACTAAAGTCTTTGATTTCATTCTTACATAAATGAAAACCAAAGCTCATTCCAAAACTACTGAACAAAACAACTAATGCAAAGGCACCAGCTATCAATGACTTAATATGTTCAGACCTGTTTTTCAGAAGTGACAAAATTAAAAGTTTTCTTAGAACATAACTAAGGCTCTTCTAATTTTTACAATACAGTGAGATGATTAAACCCTAAAATTTGTAAGAAAATCCTACACCTAAAACGCGCTTAAACTGAGTTCTTGGTCCCATCCCAATTTCAATGCCATTGTCGTCAAAGATTGAGATGTCAACATCGTCATCGTAAATGAGGTACGTGAAGACTGAAACGCCGATATAATCGGTGAGTTTCATGTTAATCATGGTTTCCCAGTTCACATCAATATTTTTTCGGTTTGCGATGTTTTTATCCGTGTAGTTGTTAAACAGGTTTAGTGTCGATTTTAAGTTTATTTTTTTGGTAAGGTCCTTCGAAACTATTGCATTAATCAAAGCACCAAACTCAGCTCTGAAGTTGTCGTTATAGAACTGAATTCCATCGTCGTCTACTGTTGCTGGGATATAAGCATTCATTGCAGCAATACTATCATCATTTACAATGGTAAATTTACCCGTAGCTGGAGAAACGAAGACCGAGAAATAATCTGTTACCTTGTAATCAACTCCTAAAGAAGTAATCACGAATGCTGGTGCAAGAAATTTTGAAATGGCAGGACGGTTCTCGTCCGGATCACTAAAGTCAAAACCAGGAGCAAATTGTGATTTAAAATTGAATAAAGCGGCGTAGTTTAACTTCTTTGTAGCCTGTCGCCCAAACTTAGTTAAGTAGTCAATCTTATCTTCATTTTTACGGATGTCTTCACCTTGATTCTGAATTAATCCATAGGCAAGGTCAAGATTATTTGTCCAGTCAATTTTGTCCTTATTGTAATTGAGATAAAGATTTCCTAACGCAGTTACAGAGTTGGATTGTACACCCCCAGCTGCCCAATTTGTTAATCCCAGTGAGTTGAAATTAAGTGCAGTAAAGCCACCTTTTTTCCAATACTCTTTTGGTTTTAAAGCGTCGACCTCAGATTTCAACAAATCTACTTGTTGCTGTGCCTGCTTTAATTTTTCTTCAGCCGCAGCAAGTTCTTTTTGTTTTTCTTCTAGAGAATTGTCTTGGGCAAAGCTTGCCACAGATAGAGCCACAAGAAATGCAGCAAGAATTGTATTCTTCATTTTTTATAAAAATTTAATGGAGGGTCAGCTTAATTTAAGTGACCACAAAGGAAAGAATTGAACGCTTATTGAAAAGAAACTAAGACTTGGTTTTTATCAACTTTGTCTTGTTTTTGTACAGAAATAGTATCAATTACTCCGTCTTGAGGAGATTTTATTGCATTTTCCATTTTCATGGCTTCAAGAACAAGTAGGTCTTGACCTTCAGAAACTTGTTCACCGCTTCCAACAAGAACATCAAGAACTAGTCCTGGCATTGGAGCTTTAAGGTCTTTTAACTTTTTCTTGCCAGATTCCATACCCATAGACTTAAGTAATTCTGCCAGCTTGTTATGCAAGGTTGTTTCAACTAAGCGATTGTCTATTCGAAGTGTAAGTTTTCCAGAAGCAGTTTCTTTATTGACAATCTCAACCATGTACGAGTTGTTATCCATCACAAGACTGTACCTGCCATCAGGAAGTTGAATAATGTCGTATTCTACAGGGATGTTATCGAGGGTAAGTTGGTCGTTTTCCCTACTAACAGAAAATGAATTATGGTTTACTTCGATTTTAGCCATTTGCAGTGCAATGTTACTAATATTTTACCAATACTTCATCCAAAGATTTGCGTCTCAACACCGGAACTTCAGCATCATCTGCAGCATAACCAACAGGAATTAAAAGAAAAGCCTTTTCATTCTTAGGCCGCTCTAAAAGTTGGGCCAAGAAATTCATCGGGCTGGGTGTATGCGTTAGACTAACCAAGCCCGCTTCATGAATGGCTTGCAAGAGAAATCCGCAAGCAATGCCAACACTTTCATTAACGTAATAGTTTTTTGAAGTTGTGCCATCGGGGTTTATGTCGTAAGATTTCTTAAACACTACAATCAAATAGGGTGCGATTTCTAAGAATTCTTTGTTCCAATCTGTTCCAAAGGGTTCTAGGTCTTTAAGCCACTCAGCTGTCATTCGACCATGGTAGTTTTCATATTCTTCCTTTTCTGCGGCTTCCCGTATTTTTTTCTTAAAATCAGCACTTGAAACCACACAAAAAGTCCATGGTTGTTTGTGTGCTCCACTTGGAGCACTTGATGCTATGCGTACTAAATTTTCGATAACCTCATAGGGGATAGGTTTATCTGAAAATTCACGAACCGATCTGCGGTGCTGCATGTCAGAATTGTGTTCTGCAATTCGTTGAATAATATCTTGGTCAGATGTAACTTTATTGTGTTGAATGTAAGGTTTGAACCCGTTCATAAAACAAATGTATACACTTTGAATTAAACGGTAGTTGTCTCTTCAATTTTGTAATGGAAATCTCGCATTTCATCAAAGTTAATCTCACCACTGGCATAGATTGATACACCAATAAATACGGCTAAACTTAACAACCATGCCAGGAAAATAGCTTTTAGGTTGATGATGTTCCCTAAGTTGAAAATAAACTGAACCAATGCATAGATCAAAGTACCTACGGGAATTAGAATTACGGCTAGCAATGAGACGCTAAAAACCCAGTTGAGGGCCACCGAGTTGAAAATTTGTGGTGCAATAAATGTTTCACCATTTATAGTAACATCGGCATTTCCAGTTGCATTGGCAAGCAGGGCTATTGTAAGCGAGACGACCACCACCACAAGCACAGCAAGGGCTCCAGCACCTAGCACTTTGGAGAAAAATCGAACGATGTTTTCGACAACTTGGCTTATTCCATTTAGGCCTGAGTTCAGTTTAGAGTTTTTTTTTAAGTTGTCTGCAACGTTGTTGGCCTCTTTTCTAACATTGTCAACAATCTCGTTCAAATCAGGAGTTTGCCCATGCATACGGTACTTGTCTTGAGCCGTTTTAGCCTCTGGAATAACCATCCAGAGGATTATATAAGGGATTAATGACAATCCACCAAACAACACAAAAAGTAAGGTAATTAAACGCATTAAACTGGTGTCAATACCGAGGTAAGCTGCTATACCTGAGCAAACACCTCCTAAAATTTTATCGTCTGGGTCTCTGAAAAGTTTTTTACTGCGAGCTTGATAAGTAGAAGAGTACTGTTGTTGCTGACTTCCTTGAGACTTTGCTTTTTCTTCTTCTTCATCATCAATGCCCATGTCGGATAAGCTGCCCATTAATTCAGTCGCTTCCTCAACATCTTTTTCGCTGATAAAGGTGTGATTTCCTTTCAGTTTTGTGTGAAATAGTTCAGACATTCTAGCTTCTATATCGCTGAGAATCTCATCTCCACTTTCGGTATTTTTAAAGTGTTTTTCGAGGGTTTTGAGGTACTTTTTGAGTATCTCATAAGCACTTTCATCAATTGAAATAGCCTGTCCGGCAAGGTTGATTTGTATTATTTTGTTCATTTTGTTTGTGTGATCTTGTTGACTGATGTAGTTAGTTCGTTCCAGGTTTTATAAAGTTCTTCTTTAAACTTTTGTCCAAGTTCGGTAAGTGAATAGTATTTTCTAGGAGGACCTTGGTCGCTTTCTTTCCATTCATATTTCAATAAACCGGCATTCTTGAGTCGAGTTAGCAGCGGGTAAAGGGTGCCTTCAACAACAATTAACTTGGCTTCTTTGAGCTCTGTAATAATATCTGACGCGTAAACTTCTCCTTTGCTTATGGAAGAAAGGATGCAGTATTCGAGAATACCTTTACGCATTTGTGATTGTGTGTTTTCTACATTCATCTTCTAAATTGTAATGCAAATATATATCTTAAAAAAGGTACTATGCAAAACAAAGTACTATATTTTTAGATGAACGGCCATGTTTTAGGCATGAAATTGCAATTTGAAAGTAAATGATTTAAGAAAAGTGTGGAATGAGAATTACTCTATCTAATCAAATGAATAATTCCGTCTTGCGTCTTTCGAACAGCTGAACGGCCTTCAATTCCGCTGTAGTTTACAATCCAAAAATAGACTCCTGTAGGACAAGGTTGTTCGTTGAAGGTCCCATCCCAAGCTTGATCAATACTATTAGCATCAAATATTTGCTCTCCCCATCGATTATAGATTACATAACTAAATGAAAGCATCTTATTGCAATTGGGTATAAAGCGGAAAACTTCGTTACGGTCATCAAAGTTGGGGGTAAATGCGTTGGGTGTCCATATATCACACGTGCAATATGGCCGTTCGAGAAAAAAGTTTACCGAATCTGTTCCACATGCATTATAAGCCTTGGCCCAATGATTGCCACTGTAGTCGGAATAATCTGCCCAGTGTTTTTTAGAACTATTTGACCACAAGTAGCTAACTAAGTCTTGGGAGTCGGTTTGTAAGGTTAAAGCTTCAAATTCGCAATGTTTTATGAAGGGATCTACAGCAATTTGAGGGAGGGGTCGAAACTCAACTTCGAAATTGTCTTCATCAAAACAATGTTGATCTTCAATTCGAACTTGGTACGATCCAGGACCAACAGATTGCATAATACCGGAGAAGCCGTTGCTCCATTTTGGTAAATAAGGTTCATAGTTTGAAGCGAACAAAACAGCACTGTCATCAGGACAAAAAATAGAATCACCAATAATCTCAATTTCCGGAATTATTATTTCTCTCGTACTATAACTTGCTTGATTGTCCCCACAGCGATTGCTGGCTTCCACAAATACGGTTTCAGTCTCTGTGCTGGTATAAAAGCTATCGGTGCTTCCATTTTGCCATTGAAACACTGCTGAGGAAGGTTCTATTAGAAGCTGTAAAATACTTGTATCTCCCTCACAGAAAAAAGAATCGCCTTCAATACTGAGTTGCGGGGTAATATCGGTGGTTATAGTGAGTGAATCATCATCCCAGCATACACCTTGCCAAGCTCTAAATTTGTAGTATCCGGGTTGAGTTAGGAATCGCCGTTGTAGCTTCAAGCCATCATTCCACAATATCGAATCATATTTAACACGAAGATCAAGTTCGTAACTTCTCAAGTCACACAAGAAAGAATCTTGAGCCTCATCCATCGTAAACGGTTGGTGGATTACAACCTCAACGGTATCGATAAGCTTATCTCCGCATAAATCTGTGTATTCTACGTAGTAGGTTCTTTGAACGATCGATGAGCATATAGGATTTTTAATGGTAGCATCACTCAGATCTACATTTGGCCACCATTTATATACATCATCTTCACTTTTTCTAGAATTTATTGGTACGGCATCTCCTTTACAAATTGGAACAGTATCCTTAACAAGGATGTCTTTCCTTAAGCATGCCGTTTGTTTATTATTTAATGAACCGGTAGCGGCGGTAAAACCCCAGTAAACATAACGTTCGTCATTAAATATGAGCTTTTGAATGTCATACTGCAATGAAATTCGTTTTACACAGTCAAAGTAAACTTCCAACGCCTGAGTACTAGATGTCCACTTAACTCTAATTAAATGATCTTGACCGTCTTCAACATTTCCGCTATTGGTTCTGCTGGGCACCGGAGCATGCAACGCTTGACCATTGGAGTGTGAGATGTTTCCATCTTGAAATACAGCTATATGGTCGTAGCTCGGATCTCCAATTGCGGTGTTTTGAAAGTTATCAAATTCAACGCCTAAGCTGGGAGAGAATCCTTCGTAGCCTAAACCACCTCCACTTTGGCCAATTGCTTGATTGCCGCGGTCTTGAAGCACAAACATTATTCCATCGGCACCATAGTCTGAACTCCCAAAATTGAGATAGAACTCGAGATCAAAATCCGACTGAAGGTCAATTTTTGAGGCATACCATACCGATCCGTTTTGCCAGTTGGTGCTGTTGGTTAATTGATAACAATCACCACCCACACTTTTGGCATCTCCGTTTGCGTAATAGGTTTGACCTGACGAATAATTAAACAGGCTCATCAAAAATCCTATTAGCACAAATCCTTTAACCTCAAGAAGGATTTTCATGGCTGTAAATATACGCATTTCCTCTAGGCTTATAAGCATTTAGAATGGCATCTTGCATGGGTCTCTTTGTACCTTTGAAGCATGACAAATCACATAGGATTAGACGCAAAAAAAGTTGACACATTATCTGCCCTTTTAAACGATTTATTGGCTAATTATTCAATCTTCTACCAAAATGCTAGAGGGTTTCATTGGAAAATCCGCGGAGATAAGTTCTTTGAATTACATACTAAGTTTGAAGAGTTGTATAACGACCTATTTATTAAGATTGATGAGGTTGCTGAGCGAATTTTGACTTTAGGGCACTCACCGGTTCATCAATTTACTTCTTACCTTAATGAATCAGAGATTAAAGAAACATCTGATGTTACCGACGGTAAAGAAGCCATAGCATCAATACTCGAAGCGTATAAAATTCTTCTAATCAAACAACGAGTAATTTTGGACGTATCAGACAAAGCTGATGATGAAGGAACAAATGCTCTAATGAGCGATTATATCCGTGAAGGAGAAAAGTTGGTATGGATGTATAGTGCCTACTTGAACTAAAGTAATTCGTTGGTTTTCATTGGTTTGGTTGGCCAATAAATAGGCTATGTATTAGCGTGTTCTTAACTTATAAATACTAACCAAATGTTTGCATAGAACTTCTCGTTAAAAAACATACATTTGCCACCCGAAAAAACGAATTAATAAATGTCAGTTTTAGTAAACAAGGATTCAAAAATTATCGTACAAGGATTTACTGGTAGCGAAGGAACATTTCACGCTGGCCAGATGATTGAATATGGAACGAATGTAGTAGGTGGTGTAACTCCAGGAAAAGGAGGTCAAACACATCTTGATAAACCTGTATTTAACACTGTTGCAGAAGCGGTTTCGACCACAGGTGCAGACGTTTCAATCATTTTTGTTCCACCTCCATTCGCTGCAGATGCGATTATGGAAGCTGCAGAAGCAGGAATTAAAGTGATTGTTTGTATTACTGAAGGAATCCCTGTTGCAGACATGGTAAAGGTAAAATCTTACCTTGCCGATAGAGATAGCAGACTTATCGGTCCAAACTGCCCTGGAATAATTACAGCTGAAGAAGCAAAAGTGGGAATTATGCCAGGCTTTATCTTTCAAAAAGGTAAAATCGGAATCGTTTCTAAATCAGGGACTTTAACCTACGAAGCTGTTGATCAAATTACAAAAGCAGGATTAGGTCAAACCACTGCAATCGGAATTGGTGGTGATCCAATTATCGGAACTTCTATGAAAGATGCAATTGAGTTACTAATGGCAGATGACGAAACTGAAGGTATCGTTATGATTGGTGAGATTGGTGGAAGCATGGAGGCAGAAGCAGCTCGTTGGATAAAAGAAAATGGAACTAAACCAGTAGTTGGGTTTATTGCTGGTGAAACTGCACCTGCAGGAAGAACAATGGGTCATGCCGGAGCAATTGTTGGTGGTGCTGAAGATACAGCTTCAGCTAAAAAAGCAATCATGAGAGAATGCGGTATTCACGTTGTAGACTCTCCTGCTCATCTCGGCAAGAAAATGATCGAGGTATTATAAACTAGAAATCAAAAACTGAAACTATAAAAAAATAGTCCCCAAGGCATTGGGGACTATTTTTTTTATTTGCTGTTTAGCGTAACTACTTGTCCAAAGTTAATTGTACCCTCCTGTGTATCATAGAGTTTATTGTTGTTGTCTTTTAGCTCTGCAGTAAACGAAAATACAGTGCCAGTTGAGTCGTAGTAAATTGGTTCAATTTGATAACTAACATGCTGTGTGTTTTCTACATCATCTATAAAACTAAAACGTGTTGAACTTGAGCTGAGAGCAGCATTCTGCGAAATCAGCTTATCGTTACGATAAAGATTATATGATGATACTGCTGATGAGCTATCAACGTTCAAAATCACTTTGTAATGACTTAATTCTGGGGCTTCTTTTTTAGTCTTACTACAAGCAGCTATTAAAAGAAGGATAAGGATAGGTATATAGAGTTTCATGAACCAAATTTAGACATTCTTTAAAGCTTTACCAAATAAGAAATAATCACCAGCATCTACAAAATGATGCATTCCTAGTGATGGGGGATTTTAACAATGATATTCGTTCCAGCGGCATTTGACTCTATATGAAAAGAACCATCCAAGGCTTCAGCTCGATTCATCATACTAAACAGCCCCATGCCTTTTGAGTTTTGAGATGTATCAAAACCACTTCCGTTGTCTGATATTGCAAGAATCAAATTTTCGGCTTGTTTGTATAGCTGTATACTGGCTTCAGTAGCCTGAGCGTGTTTAAGAATATTGTTTGTTGCCTCCTGTGCAATTCGGTACAAATTACTTTGAGTAAATTCAGGCAGATTGACATTTTCAATATTGAAATGTTCGAATGAGAATTGAACTTCATATTGCTCGTTTAAATTCTCGGTCAAACCTTTGAGTGCTTGTATCAATCCAAATTGTTTTAGTGCAAATGGCATCATCTTGTGACTCATAGAACGGATTGAAAAAGAGGCAGACGAAATTAACTTTTTGAGGTTCTCTTTACGTTCGACGTCGGTAAATGTACTATCCTCAATCCTCATCATAAGACTAGAAAGTTGTTGACCAACTCCGTCGTGAAGCTCCATAGCTATTCTGTTTCGCTCGCTTTCTTCAGCTTCTAAGGTGGTCTTAATAATTTGGTCTTTATGCTTCAGCCGCTCCAGTTTAAGCTGTAATTCTCTTGACTTTATGCGATTTCTATAAAATAGATAGATTAGAATAACAGCAATGGAAATTAGAATTAGAGCAAACTTTAATCGCTGATTTACAAGTCTTGATTTCGCATTCGATAGTTCAAGTTGAGCATTTTGACTTTCAACCTTGAAATAGTCATTTTTAGCTTTGTTCTGCGCTACTTTTTCACGGAGCTTTTCAGGCCATTCTTCGCGTAATATTTCATTTACTTTGCGAACAGCTTCGAATGCTTTTTTATATTCACCTAGCGAATCGTAAGCCCATGATTTTATTCTTAATCCATGTGCTAGTTGTTCTAGATTTTTAACAGAATCATAAAAGGCTATTGCCGAATCAAGCCGAGCTATGGCTCGTTCTGGTTTGCCGTCCCATACCAATACACGAGCATAATTAATCTGTGCAAACGCTGTTCTCCCAGGAATCATTAACGATTGACTCAGTTCTATACTTTGTTCAGCATAGCTATAAGCACTATCGAAGTTCGAAATTAGTCCAAACCACGGCACAATGACACTATATGTTGCGGCAAGTCCAATATCATTTTGATTTTCTTTGTGCAATTGGATAGCTTGCCTTAAATAACTCTCAATTTCATTGCGTTTTTGAGGATTATTCATCCCTGTTGAGTCGGATTGAAACAATTCATACATTAACGCACCTGTGTTGTGTGCTGCCGCCGCTCTGGAATAAGAAGAAGCATCCTCATTTTTAGTAACTAAGTCGTAAAACTCGATGGCCGTAGATATGTCTTTTAAGTAATAATGAAGATTACCAAAGGCAATGTGAACGATTCCCAAAAGTTTGTTGTCATCTGATTGCGTTGCTATATGTGCAACCGCTTCATAATATGAATTTGCCTTTTCAATTTCACCGTTTTTATAGCAGTAACCACCTACGGCTAGATAATACCCGATCGAATCATTCTTGTCAAACGTTGATGGATCTAAACTTTGACTCCATTCGTACAATCGATGAGTCTCTATCCAGTTTCCCTGTTGGTTTAGAAGATACAAACTATCCAACATGAAAGTGTTGTATGAATTTACCTCAAATCCATCTTGATGTGCATCAGAAGAATCATATTGAGCATAAACGGATTGAACTAATGACCACATACCCAACACGGATGCAATTAAAATCGATTTGAATTGGGAGTTCACGGCTTTTATAGAAGCACTAAATTAGTCTATTCTTCCAGTTTTGCTTCACTGTTCTTCTGAAAGGCTGTAGCAATGTTAATTGTAATTCCGGTCCCGATATAGGTATAAAAGCCAACAAATGGAGGTTTTATTCCAACAAAGCCGTCGGTGTTAATATTGATACCGTTGGGAAATGAAAAAACATATTTAACCCCAACGCGATAACCAAAAGAAGTTGTCATTCCTGAAGAATCTAATTGTTCTCTGAGATTGTCTGTGATTGGTACCATGGTACGCCCACCAAGTCCAGTGGCCAGTTCGTCTCCATATCCTCCAATAGGTGTAACAATTACATCGCCATAGAGGCGAAACATGGTTTTGTCGCGTCTATCTCCATAGCCAAATACGTTGGTTTTAAAATTGGTGTTTGAACTATACTCTAAACCACCATAAACTCCAGCTCTTTTTACTTGAGCTTGACCCAGTAGGATACCCAACCCTTTTGGGACATCAACCCGGGCATTGGTATAGGTTATTCCCCCTCGAACCCTAAACCTGTTCATTTGAGTAAGGCCTACTCCGGTTAACACCCTTACTTTGTTGTTACCTGCACTGCCCAACTGCAAAGTAGTTTTTGTGCTTTTACTTTTTTGTGATAGATCTAGTGAAAATCCAGCATCAAAATAACTTGTAGGCAAGTCACCGTCAAAAGTATAGTTCTTTCTGCCATTTAATTCTATCTGCATACGATTGAAAAGATTCATGTAGCTGGCTTGAAAACCATATCCGACACCTCCGAAGGCTTCTATTCCTTTTTCTTCATCCCCGAGATAAAACTCTGCTGTGAATAGATCAAATGATACAGCTAAATTTTCTTTATTAGGGTCGTCATAGGCAACCTTGTGTTTTGCCACTTGGCCATGTAAAAAATGGGGAATTACAATCAGTAAAATGCTTAAATATTTCATGTCTCTGTTTAATTAGATTTTGCTTTCCATATGTTGATGTAGGCAGGGTTTTTATTTTCCAATGTCATTAGTGATGTCATAGCCTCTTCCAATTGCCGAAAGAATGCATCCCCTTTTATCATTTCATACAAAATGTCGTGAACTGGTCCTGGAATTTCTTTACTTTCCTTTAACGATCTTGAATCAGCATATGCTGAGACCTTAAAGTAATTCGCGGCAGTTTTATAACTCACATTAGGAGCAAAAGCTTGTACACTCACTTTAGGGTCTAAACCTTCCGTTTCAAAATTGAAATCAAGGTCAAAGGTTACGGCAAGAACACCATCTACTTCTAGTTCACTAATAAGTCGCTCACTTATAAAATCACTGGGAAATGAAATACTAAGATCTTCCATTATGTCGTCGCCACTCGTAGTGAGTATTCTTTTGGTGCCATATGCTCCAACTTCAACAAAATTTTTGGTCGCTCCATCCTGTATAGATTTGATATGGTTATAAGCCTCAGAGTTAACAACATCGTTGCTGTTTATCACTTGAATTCCCATGTTAGAAAGGTGGGTCACAAATTGATCGTACATCTTATTTGAAAGCATTTGCCAATTTTGGTCACTAAGTTCAGGAAACCATTTCGTCGTTTCAACGGTCCAGTCTTCAGTAGCTGAAACCTGCTTTGAAGATAAATTACCTCGAACAACAAAAGATGCAATTGCCACAGATTTCATTTGTGTTAGTGGTGCAGACGTATACGGATTACCCTTCTTTAAATTAAGGGTATAATTGCCTTCATTTTTCACATTTAAATTCATCTGTGTGTTCTTGGTTGTATCAAAACCCATAGTTAGCACATTGCCATTTGCGATGTCTCCTGAAACCTTTACGGGAGCCCAATCCATATATGCACTTATAGTTCTAAGTGCACCGGCATCCGTTTTCTCTACCAACGTTTCAGTTACACGGTTTACAATCAAGGTATTTGTTTTGGCAAAAGGGCTAGGAGATCCCTCAAAATTGTAAAATGACTCCTTAGGAATTACTATCTTGTTCTTTGCTTGAGTGACCAGTAAGTCGTAAATAATAGGTGTTCCCATTAATTTACAAACCAGCTGTACATGCAGCTGAGATTTTGGATCAGCATCACCGTTGGCTAACTCAACAACAATGTCTTTCGAACCATCGAGCTCAGCAACTTCTCCCTTTGGCAAACCATCAATCGACAAAATTTCTAAACTTTGTGCTGGTTCAATTTCTAGCTCAATATTGTCTCCATTGCTACTGGTTATAAGAACCTTTTTATTCCCTCTTTTTTCAGGAGAAAACCCATGAAAATAAGTTCCAATTCCAGCATAAGGAATAGTTTGATTTTCAACCGTAACTTCTCCGTCAGTTGAACAAAGTCCAATTCCACTTTTGTTGGTGAAGCCTAAAAATACAGCATCGCCACAGGTTTCCCAGCCAGGGGTTTTTGTTGGATACCTCATAATGTTTTGAGGATGCAGATGTGCTTGATAAAAAACAGATATTGAAGCTGTTCCCAAGTCAGATTTACTAGCACTTGATACTGCCGACCCCATACTCTTTTGCAAGGCCTTCATTGGATTCATTTTCTCCTTTACTGACTCCTCGTGAACGTAGCCACATTTATAGTTTTCAAATTTTTCTTGGCCCTGTGTTTTTAATTTTACTTTGTCTTTTAATGTTTGGGCTTGAAGCGGTAAAAAGCAAATGCATGCAACCGCAATGGTTAATAGATGTTTCATACGATTAGACTTTGATGGCTCAAAATTAGAGCCTGTTAAACCTTACTAAAATAGCAATTCTTACGTAATTTAGTACGTATAAATACGTATTATGAAATAAGATTGTGATGAAATGCGTAGCGAATTATCCCAGCTATTCCATTGGTATTCAGTTTCTTCTGTATGTTTCTGCGGTGTGTTTCAACTGTTCGCTGGCTGATGTTCAAGGAATTGCCAATTTCTTTGCTCGAATTGCCCTCAGCAATGAGCTTAATGATTTGAATTTCTCTCTTGCTTAAAGTTTCATCAACTAGTCTGGGTACGTTCATAGCAGGTTCAGCAACTAAAGACCGAATGACTTCATCAGAGAAATATTTCCCTCCATGCATAACTGTTTCAATCGCATTTAAAATCGTCTCTTTCCCAGAACTTTTTACTAAATATCCATCCGCTCCGAGTTTGATTAAGTGCTGAATAAGTGCTTTCTCGTTGTACATGGTGAGAAAGATGACCTTGGTACGTGGGAACTTCGATTTACAATAAGCTAGAATATCTTCGCCTCGAAAACCCGGCATATCCTGATCGGTAAATACTAAATCGACCTGATTTTTATCCAAAAAATCGATTGCGTCTTGCGGTACTTGAAATATCCCTACTACTGAAACGTTTGCAACATCCCTTAAGAGCGACTCAAGTCCATCTGTAATGATTTTGTGGTCATCGATAAAAATAACGCGGGTCATTATCTTCAAAATTAAAGCAAATAATGAACTCTCAATTGGATCAATCTTGAATTAAAGATTGACATCAATGCTAACTGCATCGATTTAATAAGCTTTCGCAAATAGCACACGTTCTTTACTCGGATTTCCTGTAAGAACACATTTTCCCTCTTCTTGTGGATTGTCAAATGGGATACAACGAATAGTGGCCTTAGTCAGCTCCTTGATTTTGTCTTCTGTTTCGTTTGTTCCATCCCAATGTGCTGAAATGAAGCCAGTTTTGTTTTCTAATGCTTCTGTAAACTCATCCCAGGTGTTAACCAATGTAATATGATTGTCTCTATAGTTCAGTGCCTTTAAGTAGATTTCTTTTTGCATAGCTTCAAGTAGATGCTCAAGCTTATTTTCAATATCCACCATTTCCAGAACTTGCTTTTCTTTGGTGTCTCTTCGCGCAACTTCAACGGTTCCGTTCTTCAAATCTCTTGGTCCGATAGCCACACGCAGTGGAACTCCTTTAAGTTCCCACTCAGCAAATTTGAATCCTGGCTTATGCGTGTCACGGTCATCAAATTTTACCGAAATTCCTTTTGCTTTAAGGTTTTTGATGATAGGCTCCATTTTGTCATAAATGGAGTTGAGTTGCTCAAGTCCTCTATAAATAGGCACAATTACAATTTGAATAGGCGCTAAGTTTGGTGGAAGCACTAAACCCTCATCATCGCTATGAGTCATAATTAAAGCTCCCATTAAACGTGTACTAACACCCCAGCTGGTTGCCCATACGTGATCTTGTTTTCCTTCTCTGTTAGTAAACTTAACATCAAAAGCCTTCGCAAAATTTTGACCTAAAAAATGTGAAGTACCCATCTGCAATGCTTTACCATCTTGCATTAAGCCTTCAATACACAATGTGTCATCTGCACCGGCGAACCTTTCATTCTCTGTTTTTCTACCTTTTATTGTTGGAATAGCCAAAACAGTTTCCGCAAATTCGGCATATACATCCAGCATTTGCTTGGTTTCATCAATCGCTTCTTGTTTTGTAGCGTGAGCAGTATGCCCTTCTTGCCAAAGAAATTCTGCAGTTCGCAAGAATAAACGAGTTCTCATTTCCCAACGTACCACATTAGCCCATTGGTTCACAAGAATCGGAAGGTCACGATAACTTTGAATCCAACCTTTGTAGGTATTCCAAATAATAGCCTCACTTGTTGGACGAACGACTAATTCTTCCTCTAAGCGAGCCTCTGGATCAACACGTAATTTTCCAGCATTGTCTGGGTCGTTTTGCAATCGATAGTGCGTTACAACGGCACATTCCTTAGCAAATCCTTCAGCATTCTTTTCTTCAGCTTCGAATAAACTTTTGGGAACGAACAAGGGGAAGTATGCGTTCTGATGACCTGTTTCTTTAAACCTTCGATCTAACTCTTGTTGCATTTTTTCCCAAATAGCATAACCATATGGTTTAATCACCATACATCCTCTAACCGAACTGTGTTGTGCGAGATCTGCACCTTCAACCAGGTTGTTATACCATTTCGAATAATCTTGCTCTCTTGTTACCTTTTCAAATGCCATTAATTTATTTGGTATATGTTTTGAATCTTATTAAGTGGCAGCAAAATTAAGCTGTTCTGTTAAATTAAAATTTGTACACGATGAAAATATATTATTATCTCTCGCTAGCCGCCATATTTCTAGCAAGTTGCAGCAGCAACAAGCTCACAACGAACACGTATGACGATGTGTATTACACACCTGAAGATGATGTTGTAGTTGTACAAAATGCACCACAACCTGCTCCTCAAAAGTATACACCTGAGCCAGCACCCGCTCCTCAACCTGAAGTTCAATATAATGATGTAGCTCCAGTTGACGATGAAGGAACATTCCCGACCGAAGATTATGCTGAAGTTGAAGAAGAAAGAATCGACTACGAACAATCTATACGTCGTTTCAGGGGTGAAGAATTTGAGTATTCTTATGAGCAAGGCTATGTAGATGGCTATCGCGATGGATATAATGACGGTGACGACTACAATTGGCGTTACGGAAGAAGATATAACAGATACTATAACGATTGGGCCTATGATCCATGGTTTTATGGCAATGGTTGGTATGGCTGGAACAACGGCTGGAATCGTGGCTGGAACCGCGGTTGGAATAGAGGATGGAATGTCGGATGGAACAGTTGGAACGGCTGGTATGTTGGATATTCATGGGGGAATCCTTACTGGGGTAACCCTTATTGGGGAAATCCTTATGGATGGAACAATAACTACTGTTGGAATAACCGAGCATACGGTTGGAACACTTGGGGCTATGGTTGGAATACCGGAGGTTGGAATTGCAACTATTACTCAAGAGGTGGTTGGTATGGTAACAACTGGGGATACTATGGAAACAATCGTAATCGCTGGGGAAGAACAGGAAGATGGGGTTCTCAAGGATATTATAGTTCTGGATCGACTACAGCCGGAGTTGCAAACAGCGACCGTTACAATCGTGCAGCAAACAGTCCAAGACAACGTATAGGCACAAACAATAATTCAAATTCTGGAGGTCCTGCTCAAACGCGAAGACCTGGAGGTCAACGTGTCGTTTCTACAAATGGAGGTGTGCACACTGATGTGATCGATCCAAATGGAATGAATCCTGAACGCGTTATGACAACTCGAAGTCAGCAAGCCAATGTAAATAACACTCCTAAGCAGTCTACAGTATCAAATGTGCCTGCAAATACAAGGTCTAGTGCTGGAACTAGAGTGAGTACCAATACTCCTACTTCTACAAATAATACCAGAGCGAGTGTGAACTCAAATACGAAGTATAGAACTTCAAGTAACACTACATCCGTGCAAGGTGCAAATACCAGAAGCAACGTGTCTGCTCCAAGTACAAAGTATAGAACGCAATCAAATTCTAGCACTCCTGCTTCAACAAGCAATACGTATAAAACTCCTACTCGTAGTAGCTCACCTTCACGAAGCAGTAATACGTATACAACTCCTTCGAGAAGCAGTTCGCCATCGCGAAGTAGTAATACGTATAAAACACCATCGCGAAGCAGTACGCCGTCACGAAGCAGCAATACGTATAAAACACCTTCGAGAAGCAGTACGCCATCGCGAAGTAGTAATACGTATAAAACACCTTCAAGAAGCAGTACGCCGTCACGAAGCAGCAATACGTATAAAACACCTTCGAGAAGCAGTTCGCCATCGCGAAGTAGTAATACGTATAAAACACCATCGCGAAACAGTTCGCCATCACGAAGTAGTAATACGTATAAAACACCATCGCGAAGCAGTTCGCCATCGCGAAGTGGCAATACGTATAAAACACCTTCAAGAAGCAGCTCGCCATCGCGAAGTAGCAATTCGTACAGAACGCCATCACGAAGCAGCTCTCCATCGCGAAGTAGCAATACGTATAAAGCACCTTCAAGAAGCAGTTCCCCATCACGAAGTAGCAATTCGTACAGAACACCTTCAAGAAGCAGTTCGCCTTCTCGCAGTTCATCTCCGAGTTATAGATCTCCTTCACGGAGTAGTTCACCTGCAAGAAGTAGTTCGCCGAGCAGAAGCTCAAGCCCGTCACGCAGACGATAAGTTAAATTTTAAAGAAAAGTCAAATGAAAAAAATAGTTGTTTTAGCAGCGATAATGGGATTGTTATACCCAAATTTATCAGCCCAGAGTGACCTTGATGCACTCAGATATTCTAACACTTCTCCGCTTGGTTCAACTGCTCGAAGCCTTGGAATGGGTGGTGCAGTAGGTGCCGTGGGAGCAGACCCAAGTGCAGTACTGACTAACCCTGCAGGCCTTGCACAATACAAACGAGGAGCTTTCAATCTTTCGGTAGGAAGCATAACCCTAAAAAATGAATCGCAATATTTAGACGGAGGAAATAAAGTAAGTAACGTTTTTAAGCCCATCTTGCCAAGTGTAAACTACGTAGCGACAGAAAGAAAAATGAGAAGAGGCGAACCTGCAAAAGACGGTTGGGTCAATTATAGTTTTTTAATCGGCTGGAATAAAACTGCAGATTTTAACCGCACGATAAGCTACGAAGGACAAAATTCAGGATCTTCTTTTACTGATTATGTTGCTGACTACGCTAGAGGCCTAGATGCATCCCAACTTGATGCAAACGATGAACAATTGAGCAGAGGATTTTACTACTTCGAAAACATGTTTTGGTATTCGTACTTAATCGATTCAGTAACCAATGGAAATTATTATGCCAACTACGACCCTGCAAATGGTCCAATAAGTCAAAAAGGAAAAATAATAACCAAAGGAGGTATGAATGAATTCAACTTAGCATTTGCAGCTAACTATGAACACAAAGTATATTTTGGATTCGGGCTAAATATTCACAGCGTAGGTTACGAAGAACGGAATGTATTTTCTGAAGTCGATAACCAGATGACAACCTACAATTGGAATAGCTACGATTTTACCAGAAGACTGGAAACAAATGGAGTAGGTTATAGCGGCAGATTTGGCCTTATTTTTAGACCAAACAATAACCTACGAATTGGCGGTACAATCCATACCCCTACCGTGCTTAGATTAACGGACCAATACTACGATCAGCTTTATGTTCTGCATGATGATGGCAGCACAGATGATTTAAGAACTATTGATAAAGATTATTCATACAGCGTTGTTACTCCTATGAAGTATGGTGTACAAGGTGCTTATATCTTTGGTAAATCTGGATTAGTTACGGCAGAAATTGAATCGGTTGATTATAGTACCATGAGCTTGTCTTCAGACGACTTCTTATTTGAGTCAAGCAACGATCTTATCACCGAGAAATATCAGTCAACGATGAACCTCAAGATAGGAGGAGAATATGCTTTTGATGCATTCCGTGTACGTGGAGGATTTGCATCTATCGGCAACCCAATTGCTGATGGTCAAGCAATTAGCAGAAAACTTGTTTCTGGAGGAATAGGAATCCAAGAAAGAAATTGGGGATTTGATTTGGGTGTAGTAAAAGACATAACGAAGAATACCTATGTGCCTTACACAGTGCCAGGTATGAACTTTGGAGAAGTGTCGAGTACAGCAAATGCGACCCGCGTTGTGCTAACATTAAGCACGAAATTTTAATCTATATTGTTTAGACATTAGGCTCTGTTAATAGTTAAACAGGGCCTTCTGTCAAATAAAAGTTGCAATCTTATTCGTTACAAGTATTTTTGGACAACAATATTGTAATGCGAATAAGATTATTATTTGTTCTCACTATTTTTTTGTCTGCTCTAACACATGCACAGACAAAATACCAAGGACTCCTATGGGAAATTAGTGGGAACGGGATGGAAACTCCTTCTTTTTTATATGGAACAATGCACGTGAGCAACAAAGTTGCTTTTCACCTAAGCGATTCGTTCTATAAGGCTATTGAAAGTGTTGATGTTGTTTCGTTAGAAATAAACCCTGAAACGTGGATGGAGACCATGACCTCCGATCCATTTGTTGCAGATCGAATGGGCAACGTTTTTAGCATGCGCGGCGACTATGCACGATCTGGAATTTACAAAGCGATTTTTGAGCTTGAAAAACCAGAAAATAAAGATATCGGTAAATTGCTTGCTTCAGAACTCGGAATTCTGAACTCTTTACTCTACCGAACCAGCAACTACAATGCAGAATTTCAGGAAGATACTTATCTTGATTTGTTCATTTTTCAAACCGGTAAACGCCAAGGAAAACAAATAACAGGACTCGAAAAATTGGGAACGACTATGAGACTTGGTGAACAAGCCGCAAAACCTGAACGAGATAAAAAGAAAAAGAAAGCACAAAAAGAACAAGCTGAGCAAAATAGGCACTTACTTCAAAAAATGCTAGACGGCAAGGGTTTTGGAGAAGTGATGGAAGACGCCTACAGAAGAGGTGATTTAGACTGGCTCGATTCACTGTCAAGATTGTCAGGGTCAAATCAAAAATACCATGACCTCATTATTATTGAAAGAAATAAGGGCATGGCAAAAGCGATGGATTCTATCATGCAGAAGCAAAGTCTTTTTGCTGGTATAGGAGCTGCCCACTTACCCAATTCCTACGGTGTAATAAACCTGTTAAGAGAAATGGGGTATAGTGTGAAACCCGTAAGTACTTTTAAGTCAGAATATGGCACAAAAACCAAAGATCGACTTGAGGCGAGTTTCATCGAACACGAATTCAAAAAGCAAACTTCATTTGATGGACGATACAGTACGTACATGCCAGGCCCGCTGTATGAATTTCCAGAGTCGAATAACACCATGTTAGCTGCTTACCCCGATATGGCAAATGGAGCTACATATGTGGTAAGTCGATTTCAAACTTTTGCACCTTTGTTTGGACAAGCTCAAGAAGAGTATCTAGAAAAAATTGACTCGTTACTCTTTGAGAATATCCCTGGAAAGATTAAAAATAAAGAGAGAATTGTTGTAGACGGAATTCCAGGTATCGATGTACTCAATCAAACCAAAAAAGGAGACTTTCAACGCTACAACATCTTTGTAACGCCTACAGAGATTTTGGTCTTTAAAGTTGGAGGGAAAAAGGAGTTTGTTAAACGCAGTGAGGTTAGTCAATTTTTTGATAAAATAAGGTTTAACAATCTATCAGATTGGACCGTATATAGTCCAAAGAATAACGCGTATACAGTCCATTTGCCAGGTAATTTGACTTTTGAAGCAGAAAACAATGCATTCATCAAGGGGTTCTGGAATAAGACAGTTCAGAGCTACGATAAAAATGACGGTTTTTTTATTGTGATGAATAGAAGCTATGGCGACCTTGATTATATCGAAGAAGATTCTTTTGAAATTCACCAGATGTGCAATCACTTTGTAAGTCAATTGGACTACGAAGTTGTGACCATGGGCCATGATTCATTTGATCAATTTGCAGCCTACAGGATGGAAGCAATCAAAGAGGGCATTCCAAATCTGTACATTCGTGGTGTTGTGGTGGGCAAACAGTATTATCTGTTTGTCGCTCAAACTAACAACAAGGCAGGAGCAGATAGGTTTTTTAGTTCGGTGAAACTGAACGATTATAAATTTAGTCGTCCTACAGAATTGAAATTAGACAGTGCAAGATACTTTACTGTTAATACGAGTGTAGATGTTCCGCCTGAAATGGATTATTATAACTACTACGGGTCTAGTTCAGATGAAGATGATAGTCACGAAGAAGAACTTAAAACTGCGGTATATTATAACAAACAGTCCGATGAAGCCATTTATGTAAGGTTTAAACGTTTTCACCGCTATTATTCAGAGCTTCATCTTGATTCTATTTGGAAAGACAACCGAGAAGAACTTTTAGAAGATGAATACTATTTGAGAAGTGAAAGTTTTAAAACTAAGGACAATGTGGAAATTCAAGAGTTGGAAGTTGGTGACACCAATTCTTCACGGAATTTTTATGTCAAACACTTTTTGAAAGAAGGAGCGATGTATTCGCTTTTCTCAGAAACAACTTTCGGTCGATCGAAAAGTGACTATATTCAGGAGTTTTACAATTCTTTCTGGCCAATGGACACGGTTGTTGGCACCTCAGTGCTCAAGCCAAAAGTTGCACAATTTCTAGATGATTTGTCGTCTGAAGACAGTACAACAAGAGAAGCAGCGGCAAACTCATTTTACAGCGTAACGTTTCAAGATGAAGATGCTCCGAAACTTATTAAAGCATATCAGCAGAATTTCTCCGGCAAACACGCGACTTACAATAGAACTCAAATTATACAAGAACTAGGTCGACTTGACCATCCAAGCGTTTATCCATTCTTAGTTCAAACCTATGAGGATATTGGCGACTCTGTAAACTTTCAGATTCCGGTGTTGAAAGCTATTCTTAGGCAGCAAAATAAGAAGTCAGCTAAGTTATATACCAGTCTTATTTTAGACAACACACCTTTGTCTAACGACGAAGACGATATCGAACAATTGTTCTATCCTTTTTATGATAGTCTGAGTTTAGCTAAGAACTTTTACCCAAGGGCTTTGCAGCTATCGTCACTTCCAGAGTATAAAGCAAGCATATATGAACTGTTAACCACGCTTGTCGATAGTGGGATAGTAAGACCAAAACGATACAGAAAATACCTCAATCAATTGGTTTGGGAGGGTAAAAATTCAATCAAACGCCAGAAGGCAAAAGAGTCGTATAAAGGGAATAACTTTGAAAAAGAATCGTCGAGAAGTGGCTTGTTCAATTACAACGACAATTTGTATTACTACTCTAAACTTCTTCTGCCTTATGCAAGAAAAAGTAAGGTGAAAAAGTACTTTACAAAACTTGAAGAAGTTCGCTCCCCGGGATTACAAATGGACCTTGCAATCTTGAAGCTTCAAAATGGTGAAAAAATAGATGCAAAAGTTTGGGAAGACTTTGCAGCAAATGAGAACAATAGAATTGAAATTTATCAACGATTACAAGCGATAGGCAGGTTAGATTTGTTCCCCTCAAAATATACTCATCAAGAACTTGTAACCGGACTTTATGCTCAATTGTCTTATATAAATGTTTTAAAAGACAGCCTTGAATTTATACAAAAGGATTGGGCTGTTGTTGGTGAAGATACAGGATATTTATATTTCTTTAAGTCAAAGTCGTCGTATGATGACGAATGGTCGTATGGATATATTGGAGTGATTGATACTGCTGCTGCTGAATTGGCAAAGTGGGACTATGACTACGACGATGATTTTAGATTCAACAAGTACGAGGACCAAGCCTTACAGCTTAAAATGCAATTGAGAATTTTGCAGATGGAAGATCGACAGCGCTACCGTGTAAGCGACGAACCAGAATTTGAAGCTTTAAGAAATAAAAGACCGAATTTCTACTATTAGGCTACGTCTTCATAAGAAGTAAACTTGCCATCGTGCCACAAGTCTTCTATTTCGTAAAATTCTCGCACGTCTTTTTGAAACACATGAACAACCACATTAGAATAGTCTAAGAGTATCCAGCGAGCGTGAGTTTCACCTTCTTTGTGTAGTGGCTTTTCATTGAGAACCGTATTCGTCTCATCGATAACCCAATCGGCAATAGCTTTTGCTTGGCGATCACTGTCTCCATGGCATATTACAAAGTAATCGGCAGCTGCTTCGTTAATCTGCGATAGGTCAATCTTAACGATGTTCTTCGCTTTCTTATCTTGCATGCCCTTTATGATTACCTCTGCGAGCATATCTGCTATCTTTGTGTCTTTTGCCATTAATCCGATAAATTTGCTGCAAAATTAAATTAATACTTCAATACCATTGAGTAATTATTTACAGCGGTACAACATCACGTTTTTAGATGAAGTAGACTCCACGAACACGTATTTAAAAATGGAACTTAGGCAACGAGATTTATTTGCTCCATACTGCGTGTCTGCAAGTTATCAAACAGCGGGTCGAGGTCAGCGTAACAAGCAATGGCTCAGCGATAAAGGTTTGAATATCAATGCTAGTTTTTTAATTGATAATGTGTCTGCTGTTGAGCAGTTGCCAATGTTGAATCAAGCCGCTTCTTTAGCCATTAAATCCGTTCTTGAAAAAAGAGGTATTCAAAATATTGCAATAAAGTGGCCTAACGATGTTTATGTAGGCAATCATAAGATCGCAGGTGTTCTGGTTGAAAATATTATTTCAGGAAACAACATTAAAGCATGTGTTATCGGTATTGGGTTAAACGTTAATCAGCTAGATTTTGAACGGTTAAACGCTACATCGCTAAAGGTGGAGCTTAACAATGATCAAGATGTTGTAGAGGTATTGCATGCCCTTTATGATGAATTGTACTTGCACTCCAAAATTGCTGAAACTGAGTTGTCGCTGATGTATAACAACTCATTATACCGAAAAGATGAAGATGTAACATTTCAATCCGATCAAGGTATTAGTACATATCGCATTCTTTCTGTGTTGAAGAATGGAAATTTGCTAGTGAAAGATGGCGATAATTTTAAAGAAGTTGAACATCACAAAGAAAAATGGATCGTATGAACTTGTGCATTGACATTGGAAACACATCTACTAAAGCTGCCTTGTATGAGGGAGAAAGAGAAATAGAGTACTATAATCCCTTTACGTCAGATCATTTTAAGCAAATCGTTGCTGACTTTAGGCCTAAGGTTTTAGTTTCAAAAACAGGTACTGATAGTGAAATTGAAGAACTTTTAGAACCGAGGCACTATCTCAGTGATAGTACTGATATGCCTATCGAGTTGAACTATGATACTCCAGAGACCTTAGGTCCTGATAGAATAGCTACTGCAGTTGGTGCTTACTCAATTTCGAAAGACTCTGATTGGCTAATTGTAGACCTCGGTACCTGTCTAACCATCGATTGGCTCTCAAAGTCTACATTTAATGGAGGTATTATTTCTCCAGGATTGGATATGCGTTTTAGAGCGATGAATGAGTTTACATCTGCACTTCCACTTATAAAATTTAACAATAAAGTAACATTTCCAGGTAAATCGACTGAGCAATCAATGCAAGTAGGTGTTTATCAGTCTGTCGTTCATGAGATTTTGGGTTACGTTCGTCAATTGAATACCCAAATTGGTGAACTTAAAATCGTTGATTGTAGCAGACACAAGATAGATTTTGCAAAAGAGTTGAAAAATGAGATATTCGCACGCCCAAAATTGGTTTTGGAAGGGCTTAATTATTTACTAATACATCATGGTTAAGGGTTATAAGTTTTTACTCGTGCTTCTGATAAGCTTTACAGGGGTTGCTTCTGCACAAACAGGAACAACTTCTCCTTACAGCATATCGGGTTTAGGAGAACTGAAGTTTCGAGGTTTTTCTCAGCATACGGCAATGGGAAGAACATCAATTGCTTCAACCCTGAATAGCAGTTTTACAGCTCTTAATCCGGCAAGTTATGCCAATTTGAAATTTACAGTTTATGATGTTGGATTGTACTCGAGTTTAGGGAAATTGCAAACCGATACCCGTTCTGCAAATACCCGAGCTGGAAATCTCAGTCACTTTGCAATGGCTTTCCCATTTGAAACAGATCGTCCGATGGCGGTTAGTTTTGGAACTAACCAATACAGCGATGTAGGGTACGATATAAAGAATACAGTGAGCACAGATACTCCTTCTTATTATGATTTGTATCGAGGTACAGGAGGGATAAACAGGGTTTATGTTGGTTACGGCTTAGAAGTGATAAAGAATCTTAATGTTGGGTTTAACGCTAATTTTAACTTTGGAAAGATTCAATCATTATATGCAAAAGTTTACCCGTTAACTGATGATAACTTCAGTTATAGCGACGAGTCTTTTTTCGCATACAATGGAATTGACTACGATTTAGGTGTTCAATACACTGTACAAAATTCTATACGAACAAGAGTACGAACCAAAGGAGACACATCGGGCATTAAAAAATATGAAACAGGAAAGTTAAATCACACTTTTGCTGCATCATTTCATACCCAGTCTGACCTTGTAGGCAATGGGTATACCTACACCGAGACCTTTTTTGGAAGAAAGTTTGAGCAAGGAATATTAACGCCTATTGATACTATTCAGTTCATTGATAATCAAACAAATACAGCTTTAAAGCCGGGTGGTTTTGGAGTAGGTTATTCGATGTCGAATGGAGAGAAATGGAGCTTAAACTTAGAATATGAAAAGAACTTTTGGTCTGATGTAACAAATGATATCAATAACAAACAGTTCTTTGATAATGAACGTTATGGTTTTGGGTTCTCAGTAATACCGACCCCAAATTATGCTGAGGTTGGCCAATTTCTTAAAAAAGTGAGGTATAGTGCTGGTTTTAGCTACGAAAAGATGTATTACAACTTCTTCGACCAGCAAATTGCTGAACTTGGCATAAGTTTTGGACTAGCAATACCAGTAACGAAAGTTGTACGTGTTGAAGACGAAAAAATTCCAATTGTAAGCAGAGTGAATCTTACAGCAGAATACATTCGCCGAGGAACAACAACCAACAACCTGATACAAGAAGATTATATAAACATAGGAATAGGATTAAACTTAAACGATAAATGGTTTACAAAAAGAAAATATCGATAAACATTATGAACAAAATTCTTTTGATCGCTGCCCTGCTTGTTAGCGGGTTTATGGCAAACGCACAAAACGCTCCTGATTGTGAAAACAAGTGGGGTACTGACAGTGTAGAAACTCAAAAAAATCTTTCAATGTTCAACCAGTACTACCAAGAGAAGAAGTATGTAGAAGCATTTCCATACTGGTACTACTTATTTGTTAACGCTCCTTGCGTGCAAAAAAGAATTACTTACAATGGTCCGTACATTATCAAAAAAGCATTGAAAGATGAGCAATACAAACCACGTTGGGATGGTTTAGTTGACACCCTATTAATGGTTCACGATAAAAGAATCGAGTACTTTGGAAAGGAAGGTTATGTTCTCGGTAAGAAAGCCGATGATATGGCTAAACTTGCTCCAAAGAGAAGAGAAGAAGCTATTGAATTGTTCTTTAAATCTATTGAATTAGAAGGTGGTAATACAACTTACAAACTTCCAAAAGATTTTGTATATGCAGCTTTAAAACAATACAAGAGAAAGAAGCTTTCTGTAGATAGCTTACTGATCATTCTTGATAAATTAACTCCAATCATTGATGAAAATATTGGCAAGTACTCAGCTCCAGGATTGAGTGAGAAAGACTCAATTAAAGGAACTAAATGGATTGCTACTCAAGAGTCTATCATTAAAATGCTTAAGCCATACCTTGATTGCGACAAGCTCGTTGAATTAAGAGAGCCTGCATACGAAGACAACAAAGAAAATGCAGCTTGGTTAAGTTCTACTGTTAAGATTATGGGTAGAGGAGGATGTGAAGGAAATGAATTTTTCCTTAAAAGTTCGGAGCAATTATTTGCATTAGAACCTTCTACAGAATCTGCTCTTTCACTTGCAAAAGCATTCGGTAAGATTGACAACGAAGAAAAAGCTGCACTGTATTACAATAAAGCAGCTGAGCTTGCACCAACGGATGAAGAAAAATACGACATCTATATTAAGCTGGCTAAAACAAGCAAGAACAACAAGAAGTATTCTAAAGTTCGTGAGTATGCTCGCAAGGCAATTGCAATTAATCCTAACAGTGGAGAAGCTTACATCTTAATTGGTGATGCTTACAAAGCAAGTGCTACAAGCTGCGGAACTGGAGACCTAGGAGCTTCTGGTGTTTACTTAGCTGCTGCAGACAAATACATTAAAGCAAGAAATGTAGATCCTAGTATTGCAGAAACAGCTAACACCAAGCTTTCTAAAGTAACGGGATACTTTCCTGATAAAGAAATTGCTTTCTTCAAAGGAATTAATAATGGTGACTCTTACACAGTTGGTTGCTGGATTGGAGAAACTACGGTAGTGAGAACTATTGGAGGATAGTGAAAATTATCCCACATAACTTAAATATTTTGACAAAAGCGGTGATTCTTATTGCCGCTTTTGTTGTTTCATGTTCAACTAGTAAAACGGAAGAAGAACTGGCTGAGTTTAATAAACTTCAAGATAGTCTGTCTATAGAAGTCGCAAAAGACGTTAAGATTGTCTACACAGATTCTGCTATTCTTCGGGCTAAAATTTTCGCTCCTACAATGAAAAGAAAGCCCGACGCCGACGAACCATATTTGGAGATGCCAGATGGTGTAAAGGCCAATTTCTTTAATGAGTACGGTGATTTGCAAAGTTCTCTTTCTGCTCGGTACGCAATAAATTATGAACGTAAAGACATTATTGAGATTCGCGACAGTGTTCGAGTTATCAATATTAACGATGAGGAGTTTAAGACCGATGAGCTAATCTGGGATAAAAAGAAACGTACCGTAACTTCTGATAAACCAGTTAGAGTTCGAATCCGAGACGAAAAAATAATCATGGCTGAAGGCTTTGAGAGTGATGAGTCTTTTATCCGTTACACCTTTAAGAAAGTAACCGGAATTGTATATTTGGACGAAGAAATAGAACCATCTAAACCAGAAGAAATTGAATAATCTTACCCGAATTGTGCAAATAGTTTGGCTCTTTGTTGCAGCTGTTTGTACCTATGAATCTTATGCAAGCTTTAGTATTGGAAATAGTAGCCGAGCATGGCTATTTGTTGCTATCGGATTGTTTGCATTTTTTCGTTATGCGATGCTACGTCGTATGCAGATGAGAAAAAAGAAAAGAGACAGCCAAGACTAAGCAGTCAATTCTGGAACTCGTCGAGGCTCTGTTTGCTGTACACGCTCAATTATTGCTTTTAGATGTTCTGGAGTGGTTCCGCAACAACCTCCAACAATATTTAAGAATCCGCTATCGGCAAATTCTCCGATAACTGCACTCATGCTTTCTGGAGTTTCATCATATTCTCCAAATTCGTTTGGTAAACCAGCATTTGGGTGAGCAGAAATTCTACACCAAGCTTTATCACTCAAATTTTTGATAAATGGTCTCATTTGCTCAGCTCCCAAAGCACAGTTCAGTCCAATACTTAATGGGTTAGCATGGCTCACACTGTACCAAAAGGCTTCAACCGTTTGGCCGCTTAGAGTTCTACCACTGGCGTCGGTAATGGTACCAGAGATCATCATTGGTATGTCGTAACCATGTTCATCATTTAATTCCATTATGGCAAAAATTGCAGCCTTGCAATTGAGCGTATCAAATACAGTTTCAATTAGTAACAGATCAACGCCGCCTTCGATTAACGCGTGAGCTTGTTGTTTGTATGCATCCTTCAACTCGTCAAAATCAATGGCTCTAAATCCAGGTCTGTTAACATCAGGAGATAGTGAAGATGTCTTGTTTGTTGGTCCCATTGAACCCGCTACAAATCTTGGTTTGTCTGGATTTTTAGCTGTGAATTCGTCTGCACACTTCCTTGCAATTTTAGCCGAGGCGATATTTAACTCTTCAACTAAGAATTGCATGCTGTAGTCTTCCATAGAAACCGTTGTACTGTTAAATGTGTTGGTTTCGATAATATCAGCACCTGCCTCGAGAAATTGATTGTGAATCCCTTCAATAATTTGAGGTTGAGTTATTGACAGCAAATCATTGTTGCCTTTTAAATTTTGATCGAAATTAGCAAAACGCTCTCCACGATACTGTTCTTCAGTAAGCTTATACCGCTGTATCATGGTGCCCATAGCTCCATCTAGAAACAATATACGGTCTTGCAATAATTCTTCGATCTTATTCATTGATACAAAGGTAACAGATTAACCAAATTAGAGTTCATTGCTCGATATCTCAAAATTCGGCTAAATTTGGTCCCTATACATGAACAATTATAAACCTCTCAAACGCATACTACTAACCTTCTTTATCCTTTCATCTTTTCAAGTCTACAGTCAAAAAATCTCAACATGGGATAGTTTGACTTTTGGCGGTATAAATTTAAGGAGTATAGGGCCTGGTTTTATGTCTGGAAGAATAGCTGATATTGCAATCGATCAAAATGATGAAAATCATTGGTACGTTGCAGCCGGTTCTGGTGGGGTGTGGGAAACGCATAATTCAGGAGTTACGTTTAAGCCAATATTTGATAAACAAGCTGTATACTCAATTGGCTGTGTTACCATCGACCCGTCAAATTCTAGTACCATTTGGGTTGGAACAGGTGAGAATGTTGGAGGTAGACATGTAAGTATTGGGGATGGAATTTATCGTAGTACCAATGGCGGAATCTCATGGACTAACATGGGGTTAAGATCTTCAGAACACATATCAAAAATAATCGTACACCCAACAGACCCAAACATCGTTTGGGTTGCTGCTCAAGGGCCACTGTGGAATGGCGGAGGTGAAAGAGGGGTTTACAAGACTATTAATGGAGGTAAGAAGTGGAAAAAGGTACTAAGTAGCGATGAGTGGACCGGAGCAACCGATCTTTTAATTGATCCAAGAAATCCAGATGTGTTGTATGCCGCTACATGGCAACGTCACCGAACAGTTGCTTCCTATCTAGGTGGAGGGCCAAAATCTGGCATTCACAAAAGCACTGACGGAGGAAAGACCTGGACAAAGCTTAAAACAGGATTACCTAGTGGAGTAGTAGGGAAGATTGGTTTAGCAATATCTCCTATTAATCCAGATGTCGTTTACGCCGCAATGGAACTAGAACTTAAAAAAGGAGGGGTTTACAAAAGTGAAAATCAAGGTGCCAGTTGGTCCAAAATGTCTGATAAAGTTGCAGGCGGAACAGGACCTCACTACTATCAAGAGCTTTGGGCATGTCCGCATCACTTTGATAGAATCTACCTGGCAAATAATTATCTTCAGGTTTCTAATGATGGAGGGAAAACTTTTAATCGCGTACCGAACAAACGAAAGCATGTTGATAATCACATCGTTACATTCAAAAGCAGTGATCCAGATTATATACTCGTTGGAACTGATGGAGGATTATATGAGAGCTTTGACAATGCAGCCAATTGGCGACATTTTGGGAACCTCCCACTAACTCAGTACTATAAAATAGCTCTTGATGATAGCAAGCCGTTTTACACCATTTATGGTGGAACGCAAGACAATAATACACAAGGTGGACCTTCACGTACTGATCATCGAGGTGGAATTGAAGCCGGTTTGTGGACTGTTGTTTTAGGTGGAGATGGACATCAGCCTGCCACAGAACCAGGAAATCCAAATATCATGTACGCACAAAGCCAAGAAGGCTTTTATTCTAGAATAGATGTTAAAACCGGTGAAAGGGTTAGAGTTCAACCTCAGCCGTTGAAGAATGATCATTATGAGCGATACAATTGGGACGCCCCAATTTTAGTAAGCCCGCATAATCCGGCTCAGATTTATGTGGCTTCTCAACATTTATGGAGATCAAACGACAGGGGAGATTCATGGGAGCGGTTGTCTAACGACCTTACAAGAAATGAAGAGCGATTTGATCTGCCAATTATGGGCAGAAAGCAAAGCTATAACAATGCGTGGGATGTATATGCAATGAGTAACTACAATACCATTACTTCAATTTCTGAAAGTCCATTGCAAAGGGATTTAATTTATATCGGCACAGATGATGGACTAATACATGTAACCGACAATGCAGGGAAAGAATGGTCGACCACCGATGTTAAGAATTTGCCAGGGTCTCCCAAAAGAGCCTATGTGAATGATATTAAAGCAGACCTTCACGATGCTAACACGGTTTATTTACTGCTAGATAATCACAAATCAGGAGATTACAAGCCCTATGTATATGTAAGTAGAAATAAAGGTAAAAGCTGGAAATTGATATCATCGAATTTGCCAGAGAATAACTACGTATGGCGAATTGTTCAAGACCATGTTAATCCAAATCTACTCTTCATAGGTACAGAGTTTGGCCTGTATACTTCAATAAATGGTGGCAAGCACTGGCATAAATTATCAGGAGGACTACCAACCATCTCCATAAGAGATTTAGCGATTCAAAAGAGAGAAAATGACTTAGTAATTGCTTCATTTGGTAGAGGAATCTATGTGTTTGATGACTATTCATTTTTAAGAGAGTTGAATGACACTATGCTAGAGGCAGAAACAAGTTTGTTCAGTCTTCGTGATGCAGATTTGTTTGTGCCAAGAGGTACTGGACGAGGAAATACCGGTTCGCTGGGTGGTCAGCATTTTGTGGGTCAAAATCCACAGTTTGGGGCAATGTTTACCTATTTTGTTTCAGAAGATTATACAAGTCCAAGTAAGTTGAGAAAGAAAGAAGAACGGGCTTGCAACAAAGAAGAACGAGATATTGATTTTCCAGGCTGGGACAATCTTGAAGCCGAAAAAATGGAAGACAAGGTTGCCTACTGGTTGGTCATTCGAGATGAAACGGGAAAGGTTATTAGTCGACAAAAAGTCGCACATTCAAAAGGGTTTCATCGTGTTTCATGGAATTTGAGAAGCATGCTAATTCTACCAATAAGTCAAAGAGCAAAACCAGGCAGCAATGAAGCCAGAGGATTTATGGTAAGCGAAGGGGTTTATACAGCAGAAATTGTGAAGTCAATCAGTGGAGAATTGATAACTCTTTCTACACCGGTTCAATTCCATGTGAACCGATTACATGAACCGAGCTTAGCACCTGTAACAAAAGAAACACGTGAGACTTACTACGAAGAGTATTTGAGAGCAAGTGGTGAACGCAATAATCTCAACTTCAAGTTCAATGAACTTAACCGTTTGGCAAGTGCCTTAGCGGTATCATTACTTAATGCAAGCGGTGATATTTCTGCAGTGCATCAAAAACTTAATGATGAGCACAAAAAGCTGAAGTCTATCTCTAAAGAATTATATGGCTATCAAACCAAGAATCAAGTCGGTGAGAAAAATTTACCTAGCATAAATAGTAGAATTACAGCTGCTGGAGCACCGATGTACGGAAGTCTTCATGGTCCAACTCAAACATCCAGAGAAAACCTCAAAATGGCACAAGAAATGATGACGGAAATGAATGCCAAACTTGATGCCATAGCAGAAGTGCTTAATCAAATTGAGGCTGAGCTTGATGAGCTTGGTGCTCCTCCCTTGCAGGGTTTTGAATAAAATGCTTCCTAAATCTTTTACTTTTTAACGGATATGCTACCTTCGTCGTATTCATGAAAGCAGATATTGCTATTGTTGGAGGAGGAATAGTTGGCCTCGCTACCGCTTACCATTTAAGTAAAAAGTTTGAAGGCAAGAAAATTGTTGTTCTTGAAAAGGAGTCAGAAATAGCTCACCATCAAACGGGGAATAACAGCGGTGTAATTCACTCTGGACTTTATTATAAACCGGGAAGCTTAAAAGCTAAAAATTGTATAGATGGCTACCACATGTTGCTAGCTTTTTGTGACGAGTATAAAATTAAATACGATTTATGCGGAAAGGTAGTTGTTGCTACTGATGAGTCAGAACTCGGTAGACTACGAACCCTCTTTGATCGAGGCCGAGAAAATGGACTAGAAGGGTTGGAGTGGCTCGAAACTGAAGCCCTTAAAGTGATTGAACCTCATATTAACGGAATAAAAGGTATTCGTGTTCCTCAAACTGGGATTATAAGTTATAAAGAGGTTTGTGCTAAACTAGTTGAACTCATAACGCAAAGTGGAGGAGAGATTTTGCTAAACACCTTGGTGAAATCAATAGAAGAAAAGTCTGATGAAGTTCAAATCGTTACGAATAAGAACTTTGTTGAATGTAAAGTAGTAATCAATTGTGCAGGCCTCTATTCAGATGAAGTGGCTAAAATGCACCTTGGCAAGATTGACACTAAGATTATACCATTTAGGGGAGAGTATTATGAGTTGACCACTGAAGCTGAACACTTGGTAAAGCACCTAATATATCCAGTTCCAGATCCAGCATTTCCATTTCTTGGAGTTCATTTTACACGAATGATTCAAGGTGGAATTGAGGCAGGTCCTAACGCTGTTTTAGCATTTAGAAAAGAAGGTTACCACAGAACAGATTTTGATTTTAAAGAGTTGTTAGGCACTTTGATGTGGAAAGGCTTTAGAAAGGTAGCTCGAAAATATTGGAAAACCGGTCTTGGTGAAATGTATCGCTCATTTTCAAAGAAAGCATTTACCAAGGCATTGCAACGTTTAATTCCTGAGATAAGAGAAGAGCATCTTGTGCCTGCTCCTGCAGGAGTACGTGCTCAAGCATGTGATCGTACAGGTGGATTACTTGATGATTTCAAATTGGTGACTGAAAAACGAGCTATTCATGTAATCAATGCACCATCTCCAGCGGCGACATCCTCGTTGAGCATTGGCAAAACAATTGCTGAGATGGTTAAGCTAGATGACTAATCGAGTGAAGTAAATTGCCATTGCAATCACCACAACAACTTTCATAAAAGTCCCTGCTATAAAGCCTAAAAAAGACCCTTTAGCGGATTGAATTGCTGTTTTGTTATCCTGACCAGCATTCTTTTCACCGACATAAGCACCTACGGCGGGTCCGGCCAAAAGAGCAATGGCCCCTAATCCAGGCACAACAAATGTTAACACCAATCCTAGGATAAGACCAATAGTGCTGCCTCTGCTCCCAGCTCGAGTTCCACCAAATTTTTTGGTTCCCCAGATGGGCATGTAGTAATCAATAATGGTAATAAAGACAGTAATCAGTCCATAGGTGATTAACCAAGCATAATTTCCATTGGCCATTGATGCACTTGCACTATCGTGCATTAAGAGAATTAAAAGAGCTACAAATGCTATTGGTGGTCCTGGGAGACCAGGAAGTATGCTGCCAGCAATTCCAACTAATAGAAGAATTATGCCAACAACTATTAAAGCAATTTCCATATAACAAACCTACTACAGTTTGCTAAAATGGTCAGGATGTGAACGATAAATTAAGCCAGTTTTTAGCTGAAAAACGGCCAGTAGAAAGTAGAAACGAAGTAAAACGTTAATGTAACGATGAAAATTACTTGGAAGATGGATCCTCCCAATAATTTGGTCATGTTGCTTGCGTTTGCTCCTTCTGTAACAAGTTTCTTTTCTGCGAAGTAGGTAGCAACACCTACAACTACAAATAACAAAGGAATGATAAACATGGTGCTCATCATGTTTTCGCGAGCATGTCCATTGAAAAATGCTAGAACAAGTGCACCTAACGATAAGATAGCACCTGGTAACTTAGGAAGTTGAGTACCTCCGATTGCAGAACCTAAAATTAAAATACCTAATACAATTAATATATTTTCCATGGATTACTTGTTTACTGCTGCAAAAATCAAACATTAGACGGTAATGTCAAGTATCCGCTGAAGTTTTTTTTATTACAAACCCAGTTTTCGAAGTATATAAGAAATGTTTTGGTTGTAAGGTGCAGACAAAGAGCAATTTAGCTCTTTTTTTTGAGTCGGTATAAATAATCACTTTGCTATATTCGTGCTATGGAAAGAATTGGGGTGATGTTTGTATGTCTTGGAAACATTTGTAGGTCTCCGTTAGCAGAAGCAATTTTTAATGAATTGATAGTTAATGCAGGTCTTAGAGATAAGTTTCATGTTGAAAGTAGCGGAACCGCTGCCTATCACATAGGCGAAGCCCCCGACCCTAGAACAGTAGCTGTTGCAAGAAAAAATAATACGCCAATTAATCATCGAGCTCAGCAATTAAAAGCATATCATTTTGAAGAGTTTGATTACATCGTGGTTATGGACGATAGCAATAAGCACAATGCGTTAAGCTTGGTGTCATCTTTTAACAGTTCACTGTATATGATGCGAGAATTTGATACGCTAAACCCAGGTTCAAATGTGATTGACCCTTGGTTTGGAAACGAGGATGGGTTTGATGTTTGTTATGAAACACTTAAAAGAAGCTGCACTGGCTTCTTAGAATTTCTCAAGAAAGAGCACCAATTGGGCTAAACTTGATCTAAGGCCTGCTCTAAATCCCAAATCAAATCAAGGTAGTTCTCAACTCCAATTGAGAGACGTACAAGTTTTTCGGTGATAAACATCTGTTCTTTGTCTTCAGAAGACACGTCTGCGTGAGTCATTGTAGCTGGGTGTTCTGCCAAACTTTCTGTGCTCCCTAAGCTAACAGCGAGCTTCATGAGTTTTAGACTGTTTAAGAATTTGAAAGCTTCAGCTTCTCCACCAGCAATATCAAATGCGATCATAGCCCCTGTACTTGAATACTGTTTCTTGAAAATTCGATAAGCTTCTGGATCATCTTCTTCATTCACAAATCCGAGGTAATATACTCTTTCAACCTTTGGATGTTCTTTCAAGAAATCTGCAATTTTTACCGCATTAGCTGCTTGAGTCTCCATACGTACTTTTAAAGTCTCTAAGCTTCGCATGAGCAGCCATCCGGTCCATGGACCAGCCATATTTCCTAAAAAAGTTCTTAGAGCTTTCACTCTAGCCAGTAGAGCGGAATTTCCTAAACATGCACCGGCAATGACGTCGCTATG
This sequence comes from Bacteroidia bacterium, assembly GCA_965216465.1. Classification (GTDB taxonomy): domain Bacteria; phylum Bacteroidota; class Bacteroidia; order NS11-12g; family UBA9320; genus UBA9320. Next base: position 173,712 of record CBDCFW010000006.1, on the reverse strand, counting down.
GCCTCCAATATACTTGGTAGCAGAGTAAACCACAAGATCCGCTCCATGCTCTAATGGGTGAGACCAAAGTGGTCCCATATAGGTGTTATCAACAGCCAGATAAACCTCTTTGTCAGCGGTTGAATACGATCGAGCAACATCCTTGCAAGCTTCTATATCAATTAGTGCATTGGTTGGATTTGCTGGAGTTTCGACATACATCAATGCAAGTCTATCAGCATGACCAGATTGGTCGATTAATTCTTTTACCTCCTTCTTCGATTGGCCTGCCTTAAAGCCTAAAACATGAATTCCAAAGCTGGTCAGCACATGGTTTATGAAGTGGTCGGTACCTCCATAGGTAGGAGAACTGTATACTAATAAGTCTCCGGGTTTTAAGAATTCAAGAAAAACAGTTGAAATTGCAGACATGCCACTTTCAAAAACTGCACAATCTTCTGCTTTATCCCATAAGGTCAATCGATTTTCCAAAATTTCGAGATCTGGATTGTTTAAGCGACTATATATTAGTCCTAGTTCTTCTTTTGGGTCTTTTTCTCTTAGACCATAAGCTACTTCAAAAAATGCTTTTCCTTCTTCGGCGGTTTTGAAAACGAAGGTTGAAGTTTGAAAAATAGGGCACTTAATCGAACCCTCAGATAACTCAGGCTTATAGCCATAAGACATCATTAAACTTTCGGGACGCAGATCTTTGTAATTCATTGAATGTGAACTGCAAATATCCGCAAAGAAGCAGGCTCAAAGCCCCATTGTTAATAAAACAACCGGGTTGTTAACAAGAATAGAATGATTATAATTTCGACCCAATTATTGGGATGTCTTTGCGATAATTCCAAAGCACTATTGCGGCACTAATAAAAGTAATTAAAGCGAGCATGAATAAGTAACCTCCATCATCCTTTACCTCAATGCCTAATGTAGTTAAGTGGGAGAAAATTGCTCCTGAAATAACACCTACTGTCAATCCGGCCCCTAGCCAAATGGTCTTTGGTATAAGAAGAAGAGTAGCAGCAATCAGTTCGGCGATGCCTATCCCAATTCTTCCTACAGGTTCAAGGCCTAATGTGGTGAAGATGTATACACTTTCTTCGGCACCAGAAAATTTAAAGAATAGCGATTGAACTAAGATAAGTGCGGCTATAAATCGAAGAGCGGGTAAAATGTACTTTTTCATGGCTATAAAAACGATGGATGTATAATTCCTGACAAATTAGTTGTTACTCCGTCTGCGCCGAGTAACAAAATATATAGCCACTAAGAAGGCAATTAATATTGCGGCTTGGGCAAGGAACAGAATTAAAGGACCAACTGTCTCACTGAGAGCAGGAAGCTTCTGTCCACCAACAAAAAGTATAAGCTTGTTCATCATTAATACAATCCAGGCCAAAAAGCATCTTCAAGATGAGTAAGCTCAAAACGGCCATTCTTCATCACCACTGAAATTATATCGTAGCGACATTCCAAATTTAGGTTATTCTCAACTAAGTAGCCTTCTGCACCATAAGCAATCTGCTTGATTTTACTAGTCGAAACGGATTCTTCGGGTAGTCCGTATTGCGTTGACAATCGAGTTTTTACTTCTACAAAGACTATGATTTCTCCTTGTTTTGCAACTATGTCGATCTCAGATCGGCCATAGCGATAATTCATTTTTAGGATGGCATATCCTTGTTTTTTAAGATGAGCGGCGGCTAATTCTTCTCCTTCTTTTCCGAGCTGAATTTTATGCATTGAGTTGATTAATGGCTAGGTAGGCCATTAATCCTGCACCCACCTTTAACGCCTGTTCGTCGATATCAAAAGTTGGGGTATGAACCATGGAATTTATTCCCAATTCATCATTTCTTACGCCGAGGCGGTAGAAACAAGCAGGGATTTCTTGAGAATAGTATGCAAAGTCTTCTCCAGCTGGCCAAATTTCAAGGTCAACCACATTGTCTTTGCCTAAGTATTGAACAGCCCATTGTCGAGCTTGATCTGTAAGTTCTTCATCATTGTTTAAAAAAGGATAGCCTTTTTTAACTTCAACATCACATTTAGCACCATGAAGTTCACTAATCTCACTACAGATTTTTTCAATCATGGCGTGAGCCTTCATTCTCCATTCTTCGTCGTAGGTGCGGAATGTACCTTCCATGTAAACTTCATTCGGAATCACATTGGTAGCACCTTCAGCAATAACCTTTCCAATGCTTAAAACGCTAGGTATACTGGGTTTGGCACTTCTACTGACCACAGTTTGAAGCTGTGTGATAATTTGAGCTGCAATTACAACGGGGTCAATATTCATATGTGGGTGTGCACCATGACCACCTTTTCCTTTAACCGTGATGTAAATTTCGTCGGCACTGGCCATATACTGACCTGACTTGAAACCTACTTTCCCGGCATCAACGAGTGGCATTACATGTTGTCCATAGATCTTTTCAACGGTTGGATTTTTTAATACGCCTTCCTTGATCATAATGCTTGCACCACCAGGTAAGCGTTCTTCTCCAGGTTGAAAAATGCACCTAATTGTACCTTCAAACTCATCTTTTAGTTGATCTAGAATCTGAAACGCACCGAGCACACAAGTGGTATGTACATCATGCCCACACGCATGCATTACGCCTTCATTTTTAGAGACGTATTCTGTATTGTTAAGTTCATGAATAGGCAAGGCGTCGATGTCTCCACGCAGTGCTATTATCTTCTTCTCTGGATTCTTTCCCTTAATATCAATGTAACCCCCTGTTTCCGTAATCTTTTTTAGGTCGTAACCTTGCTCTGCAAGACGTTCGGAGATGAACTTAGTAGTCTCGAATTCTTGAAAAGACAATTCTGGATTTTGGTGCAAATGCCTTCGTGTGCTCACCATATTGTTAAATATGGAATCTGCCATTGACTTTATCTTATCGGTAAGATTCATTGACGCAAAAGTAAGTCATCATTAATTGATGATAAGAGAAGATGGATTTATTCGCTGAGAAACTTCTTTGAGTTCTTGTATTTTGGATCCATCAAGTTTTTTAAAGTCCATTGATGCCTGTCTGTTTTTGCCGTACTTGAATATGATTGACATTTGATTACTATCGATAGATATTGATTTTATGTTCTCATGACGAACTTTAAATGTGTTGTGCATATACTTCCCCTGCTCTTGCTTAAAGTTGTACAAACCAATACCAAGTCCAATAATTCCTAGTAATGTAACATTGCCTGGTGTAAATGCAATTCCGGAACCTATGTAGAAGAATATTACAATTATGGTGTAGAAAATTAACGGCCTAAAATTGGTAGCTCCATCGTACTCTTTCTGTTGATGAGCATCTGCCCAGTTTCCAGAGTTGGTGAAATACATAAACTCTTTATCAATATTGATAAATCCTTCGCTATGCTCTATCCAAGTCTTCAAATCAGTTGATTTCTCCACAAATTTAAGGTTTTAGGCTTCTATTTATTTTCTTCGCATATTCTAATGATTTCACCTGCGGTAATTGATAAAATATTTGATGTTGCACCTATCGAAGAAGTGGTAGGAGAGTACGTTACATTGAAAAAGGCAGGTGCAAATTTCAAAGGGTTGTGTCCTTTTCATGATGACAAGCATCCAAGCATGAGTGTTTCGCCAGCCAAAGGTATTTTTAAGTGTTTTAGCTGCGGACAAGGAGGAAATGTTTTTCAATTCATCATGGAACATGAAGGATTATCCTATCCTTTAGCGATTAAATTTTTAGCTGATAAGTACAATATCGAGATTGAAGAAGGTCAAATCGATGTTAAAGAATTGGCAGAAGAGGCAAGAATTAAGGATGGTGTGTATGCTGCACTCGAATTTGCGAAAAATCATTTTGTTAGTCGTTTGAATGAGGGCAAAGACGGAAAGGTTATTTATAAGCCATACTTGCTCGAAAGGGGAATAAACCAGCAAACGATTGATAAGTTTAGCATTGGACTAAGTGGCACAACACGAAACCATCTCCTGCAAGAAGGGCTAAAAAATGGCTATACGGTTCAGCAATTATTCGATGCCGGTCTTGTAAAAAAGATCGATGAGGATCAAGGAGTTATTGAAAGCAATCTTCGTGACACCTTTGTAGAGCGTATTGTTTTCCCCATTTACAATGTGTCAGGAAAAGTTCTCGGATTTGGTGGTCGAATCATTAAAAAAGAAACAAAGGCACCGAAGTATTTAAATAGTCCAGAAACTGTCGTTTATGAAAAACGCAAAGAGTTATATGGATTAAGTGTAGGGAAGAATGAGATTCGGAAGTCTGATCAAGTGTACCTTGTTGAGGGCTATATGGATGTTGTTAGTCTTAACCAAAGCGGAGTAGAAAATGTTGTTGCAGCAAGTGGAACAGCGTTTACGGAAGAACAAGCTCGATTAATAAAGCGATTTTCACACAATATCACCATGCTGTTTGATGGTGATGAAGCAGGGGTTAATGCCAGTCTTAAACATGTTGGTACCTTGCTTAAAGCGGATCTCAATGTGAAAACTGCACTCTTCCCCGAAGGAGAAGATCCCGATAGTTTTATTCAGAAGAATGGTAAAACAAGTTTCTTGGAGTATGTCAATGCTCAAAGCAAAAATTTTGTTGAGCTGATAGCTGATGTCAAATTAGGAGAACATAAATCTGATCCGATTAAGAAGGCAGAGGCAGCACGTACAATTGCAGAGAATATCAGCTTAATTCCTGACCCCCTAAAGCGAGCTGCTTTTATAGGAGAAACCTCGAATCTTTTAGAGATACAAGAACGAATATTGGTTGAAGAGACTAATAAATTTAGGGTCGGAAATCAAAAACGAGAGAAGCGAGATGTCCCTGAGTACATTCCAGATTTCTCACAGCCTAAAACACCTGAATTTGAAGAAAAGGACAAAGAGGATTACCAAGAATTGGAATTGCTCAAGTCATTAATACTTTTTGCAGATAGAGAGTTTGATGAAGAAAATACGGTAGCTGAATACATATTCCAAGAGTTTGAGATAGACGAAATTTGGCCCAGTTCTGAAGCATATGGAGAGATATTTAAAAATGCATTTACCTATTTTGAAGAGCATCAAGTATTAAACGAGTTATATTTTATTCGAAATCCTAAAACCAACCGTTTAGCTGCTGATGTGGTTTCACAGAAGTATACGTTGAGCAAAGGTTGGGAAGAGACCTTTGAAAAGTTCATTAAGACTGACGACGAAAACTATAAAAGACAGGTTGTTGAAAATCTAAATTACTTTAAGCTCAAGCAAATTGTAAGCTTAATGAACGAAAACCAAGAAAAGTTGAAGACAGCCGAGACTGAAGAAGAAGTTATGGATATTCAAAGTCAACAAGCTGTACTTCAAGGAATTAGAAAGAAAATCACAGATCAAAAAGGAACAGTTATACTGCGATAAATGAAATACTGGCTTTATCATCTAGCTACCGTGCTACTTAATCTCCCAATGCGAATTTTCATTCGTAAGATTTATATCGATGGAGAAGAAAATTTTCCTAAGAACAAGCCGGTATTGCTTGCCTGCAATCATCCGAACTCTTTTTTCGACGGAGTAGTATTTGAATATTTTTACAAATACAACACCAAAATATTTACACTAGCACGCGGTGATGCCTTTATGAAGCCAGTGCCAAATTATATGCTTCGGGGATTGCGATTGTTGCCCATATTTAGGGCACGTGATGCGAGTGCTGATGTGGCAAGAAAAGGAAATGCAAAGACGAACGAAGAGATTTACCGATTGTTTAAGGCGAATCACTCTATTTTAATTTTCCCAGAGGGTTCAGCATACCCAGAAAAAGCGTTGAGGTCAATCAAGCTTGGAACAAGTGCTATGGCAATCAACATGGCCAAGATGAGTAATTTCGAACTTGACTTGTATGTTGTTCCAACCGCCCTCAATTATTCTGAGTTTGGTGGTTTACGCAGAACAATTCACATCTCATATGGCAAACCGATAAGTGTAAAAAGGTTAAAAGATGAGATAGAAACCAGCGAACGTAAGGTAATGCAACATTTGACTAGACACATCGAAAGTGCCTTAAAAGATCAAGTTGTTCGAACCAAAGGTGACGATGAAAAGGAGTTAGAATTTGTGCATCAAATGATGGTTAACGAAAACCATGTACAGTATCGCTACTTGAATAAAGAGAGTTGGAAAACCAATATCAAAAAAGCAAACGAGTTGACCGAGGAGCAGATAAACAAGGTGAAAGCATACAGCGAATCGTTAAAGAAGCATGGCGTTTTAGATGCCAATGTATCTGGAAAGTCGTTTAATCTACTTTCGATGTTTGTTGCTATTGTGACACTAGGAATCAGTCTTCCAGTTTATTTCATCTGGGCATTGATGTGGTCTGGAGTTGTAAAATGGGTACATCGTAAAATCACGAATCCAATTTTTATTGATTCTGTTATTGTAGGAATTGGAATGTTAGGATCTGCAGTGTTGGCCATAGTGGTTGCAATCTTGTTTTTAATCTTTACACCCGCATACTGGTCGTTGCTGTTTATTGTATCTTCAATATATGGAGCGATCTGCTGGTTTAGATTGGTAGATGCAGCACCAGTAATGTGGAAGGGATTGGGATGGAATGGACTTTCTCAAAGCCACAAAGACGCAATAAAAAGCCAGCGTAATGAAATCATCAGCTGGCTTAAGTAATTTACTTCTTTCTATTCAGCGAAAGGCTCTTCAACATCCATTTAGGTAATGGTTTTAGAGCATCACGCTTTCTGAGATCGAGATACCATCCGATTTTTTTAAAGATTGGTATTTTATGTGTTTCAACAAATTCGATTAAGGTACCATCAGGATCTTCAATGTATGAGAAGTGTCCTGCCGCTTCTCCCATATCAAAGCTGTTCGCACTATCAACCGTAAAAGGGTGCCCAGCAGCTTCACATTCCTCTTTTAGTGCTTGCATGTTAATCACGTCGAAGCACAAGTGAATGAAGCCGAGGTCTCCCCAGAATCTGTCTTTAAATATTTTTCTTCCTGGTGTATCAAGATCTTGAACGAGCTCAATTTGTGTTTCTCCTAATAACTCACTAAATCCACCTTCTCTAGGTTTGCTGTGTTTCAGAATAGCCCGTTTGAAAGTACTCGAACCATTTTCAAGAGCAGCAAGGTCTTCAAATTGCCCTTCACCTTCCCAAAGTACGGTATCGTATCCTAGAATATTAGCGTAAAACTCTTTTGATTTTTCGATGTCTGTGACACCAATAATGGTGCCGTAAACACCACCAGTATTGGCTGATTTAAGATTAAACCACTCATAAGCTTCAATCACTTGGAAGATGTTTCCATATGGGTCTTGAACGAAGAAATGTTTTAGACCGTTGGGAGTAGTTTCCACCTTAGTAGAAATTTTATATTCTGGATTGAATTCAGCGAAAGCTTTGTTTGCATCAGGACATTTGATCTTACAAATTGATAAACCTAAATCTCCAATCTGAGGTTTGAAGCTAGGTGCCTCAGGTGTACGACTGGTGTATTGCCAAATCTCAAATCCGCCACCGCCTTGCAAGTTCAAAGCAAGAATTGCGTGACGATCGTGTGGTTTACCTCCAGTGTAAGGAAGCATTAAATCTGCTGTGGCTGCTTCCTCAAATACAGGAACATCCATTGAAAAATTTTCTCGATACCATGCCCAAGCCTCGTGGACATTAGGGATGCCAATCCCCATTTGTTGTATTCCGCTTATTGATTTTTTCAAGACGTGCAAAGATAAGCAGGCCTGAAGTATGACCAAGAAGAATTAAGTGGGCTTTATACGCTTAGCAATAAAGCGAAACAATGGAGGACAATAACGTTTGAAATAGATCATCAAGACTTCTTTACCTCCGATATATACTTCAGCCTTTTTTCGATTCACTGCTCGTTCAATCTGTCGAGCACACTTGTCGGCAGGTATACCATTGAGTTGACCATCATCCATCTTGTTATGTGCAGTTCCATCTCCAGCTAAAGCATTTAATGAAATGTTCGTTTTTATCCGGCCAGGACAAACGACAGTTACTGAAGTGTCTTTATCTTTTAATTCCAGACCCAGAGCTTCATAAAACCCATGCAACGCGTGTTTTGAAGCTGAATAATATGAGCGCATCGGAAATCCAAATTTTCCTGCAGCACTGCTCATTGCTACCACCGAAGAATTTGGAGTTTTAATAAGTAAAGGAAGTGCAGCTTTGGTCAAGTGAATGCTTCCAAAGAAATTAACTTCCATCAATTTACGGCCGACATCATTGCTAATTTCTTCAACAAAAGATCTTTGGCTAACTCCAGCGTTATTGATTAAAATATCAAGTCGGTCAAGTTGCTTAGTTACGGTTTCGACTGCTGCTTCTATTTGCGTTTCATCAGTAACATCTAAAGGAAGTACAAAGGCGTTGTCTATTTCTTTGGCTATTTCTTCAAGACCTTCTTTCTTTCTTCCGGAGAGAATTATTGTATTTCCATCTTTGTTGTATTGTAAGGCTAATGCCTTTCCGATACCTGAGCCGGCACCTGTTATCCAAATAGTCTTCCCCATTAGATTGTATTTACGAGCAAATATTGGTCAAAAAAATTGTATTCTAAGGTAAGTTGCTTTGAATACTCGCCTTTATTGATGTGTCCTACAATTTTGCCAGAATCTTCAATATTTGCATAGTCTACCTTTAGGTGATCCCTGAAATCTAGTGACTTTAGTCCGTAGTATTTATATAAAGCTTCTTTAGCACACCAAACAATGTACATGCCTCTTAAGTCATGTTCTAGAAACTGCTTCTCATCTTCACGAAAGAATTTGGGAACAATTCTTTTAACACGACCGGTGATTTCTTCCATGTCAATGCCGCAATCTTCTTTCTCCTTGAACATAAAGCCAGCAAACTGTCCGGAATGAGTTATTGAAATTTTGTGATCCGCACTTTCAAAATAGGGTTTACCGTATTCATCTTTTTCTAGAATATCGAAATCAGGACAAACTGTTTTAGCAAGAACACGTGCTGCCAGATTATGGACACTGAGTTTAGGAATTTCAAGATTAGTTAACCACGACTCGGGTAACATTTTGAGCAGGTCTTCTTTGCTTTCTTTGATATCCCAAAGTGCAACAATTCCATTATTAATATGTTTCTTTGAATGAAGTGGCAAGTCGACCAACCATTAAAATCACAAAGTTAGCACATTTAAAGGGTCATAAAGACTCTATTTATGATTTTGTGGTAGATAAAAATGCAACTAAAGTATATTCAGTTGGTGCAGATGGCTATGTGGTAGAATGGGACTATGAAAATAGTGCAGATGGAAAATTAATTGCTCGCGTTCCAGAGGCATTATATAGTGTTAGTCAAATTGGCGGCCAAATAATAGTTGGAAGTCGATCAGGGAAGATTTATAGCTTTGATTTAGATAAAAAGAGTTTAGCATCGAATGAGCAAATGCATCAAGGGGGAATCTTCTTCATACATAAGCGATTTAGCGGGGGAGAAGATGGTGTTTTGCGGTCTCCAAGTTTAAAAATAGATCTAGCTATGGATAGCTTACGTTGTTTGCTTGAGACTGATGACTTTTTTTATGTTGGGTGTTCTGACAATAACATCTATCAGCTGGAGAAGGTTAGCTTAGAAGTTCAAGCAGTTTTAAAAGGACATACTAATTCTGTTTTTGGATTAGCTGAAATCGATCAGGATACCATTTTAAGCACAGGTAGAGATGCTCACATTAGAGCTTGGGATTTAAAAATTGGGCAAGAGGTTTTCTCGGTTCCAGCTCACATGTACCAAGCAACTTCGTTGGATTATAATGGTCGATTTGTTTTGAGCAGTAGCATGGATAAGACCATAAAAGTATGGAGTGATGATTTAAAGTTGATTAAGGTGATTGATTTGGCTCGAAATGAGAGTCATTCTAACTGCATAAATAAGGTCAAATGGATAAATGATGAGAAGTTTGTGAGTTGTAGTGACGATCGCAGTTTAATTCTTTGGCAAATTGAAATTAAGTCCTAACATTGAAGCTCTCTTAAGCAATGATACTTAGCGACAAAAAAATTTTAGAGGAAATAGAGAAAGGAACAATCTTAATTGAGCCATTCAAGCGTGAAAGATTGGGAACAAACAGCTACGATGTTCATCTTGGAAAGCACTTGGCGTGTTACGCAGATCGTGTATTAGATGCTCGAGTGCATAACAAAGTTGAGCATTTTGAGATTCCTATTGACGGATATGTTTTACAGCCAGGAGTATTGTACTTAGGAGTAACAGAAGAATATACCGAAACGCATGCTCATATTCCATTCCTAGAGGGAAAGAGCAGTACGGGAAGGCTAGGAATTGATATTCACGCTACAGCGGGTAAAGGCGATGTGGGATTTTGCAACACATGGACCTTAGAAATTTCGGTAACCCAACCTGTTCGAGTATATCGAGGTATGCCCGTGGGGCAACTAATCTACTTCAATGTAGAAGGAGATATTGAAAATTACTACAATAAGAAAATTAATGCGAAGTACAACAAGCGGACGATAAAGCCTGTTGAAAGCATGATGTGGAAGAATAAGTTCTAGCTAACCAGCGTTCCAACTTTATTTCCTTGAAGAAGGTCAACCAAATTACCTTCTTTGTTCATATCAAAAACGATGATAGGTAGTTTGTTTTCTTGACAAAGCGTAAAGGCCGTCATGTCCATAACCTTTAGGTTTCTGTTGATTACATCCGTAAAGCTAATTTCATCGAATCGTGTTGCTGAGCTATCTTTTTCTGGGTCAGCAGAGTAAATTCCATCTACACGCGTGCCTTTTAGAATCACATCAGCTTCAATTTCTACAGCTCTTAAACTTGCCGCTGTGTCTGTTGTGAAGTATGGATTACCGGTTCCTGCACCGAAAATTACGACTCTTCCTTTTTCAAGGTGACGAATGGCTCTTCTTCTGATAAACGGTTCAGCTACTTGCTCCATTTTAATTGCACTTAGTAATCGGGTGTAAACACCTTCATTTTCTAAAGCTCCTTGTAAAGCCATTGCGTTAATCACGGTAGCAAGCATTCCCATATAGTCTGCATTGGCTCTATCTTTCATTCCTCCTTCAACACCTGAAACACCTCTGAAAATATTGCCTCCACCAATTACGATGGCAACTTCAACTCCGAGTTCAGTAACTGCTTTAATTTCTCTGGCATATTTAGCTAGTACAGAGCTGTCAATTCCAAATTCTTTATCTCCGAGCAGAGCTTCGCCACTCAGTTTTAATAGGATTCTGTTGTATTTCATGGGATGTGATGTCGTTTGAATAAAAGGGATAGCAGCGTTGTGCTTAGATTCATCAGGGTTGATATGCAGGCTGCTCATTCAAGTGACAAATTTAAAGGGAATTTGGATTTTGGGAAATAAAAAAAGGCAAACCTTTCGATTTGCCTTTTAAATTTTGACTTTAAATGTCTTATGCTCCTAATTGGAATCTAGTAAATGCTAATACTTTAAGGTCAGCATCAACAGACTTCAAGAAAGCAGCAACGTTCATTGAGCTATCTTTAACAAAAGCTTGGTGAACAAGTGTGTTGTCTTTAAAGAATCTTTGAAGTTTACCTTCAGCAATTTTTTCGATAATTTGCTCAGGCTTACCTTCTTGACGAGCGATGTCTCTTCCGATTTCCATTTCTTTTTCTTTCACTTCATCAGAAACAGCATTCTCATCAACAGCGATTGGGTTCATCGCTGCGATTTGCATTGCAACGTCTTTCCCTGCTTCAATTGCAGCATCAGAGTTAGAAGTAAGAGATACAAGAACTCCAATTCTATTCGCACCGTGGTTGTAAGCAGCAACTCCTGTAGACTCAACAAAAGCGTAGTTAGAGATATCTACTTTTTCACCGATTACTGCAGTTTTATCAACTAATATTTCTGCAAGAGTTTTACCTCCAAAAGCAGAAGCTAGTAATGCATCCTTATCAGCACATTTGTTTTCTAGAGCGAAGTTTGCAACTTCGTTCGCAAATGCAGAGAAATCTTCGTTTTTAGCAACGAAGTCGGTTTCGCAGTTTACTTCAACAACGATTCCGTAAGTGTTATCTGCAGAAGAGATAGCAATTGCTAAACCTTCAGATGCTTCTCTATCTGCTCTCTTTGCAGCTTTAGCAGCACCTTTTTTTCTTAAGATGTCAACTGCTGCATCCATGTCACCGTTTGATTCTTGTAAAGCTTTTTTACAATCCATCATTCCGGCACCAGTCATTTTTCTAAGTTCGTTAACTATAGAAGCTGTAATAGTTGTCATTATTCTACTATTGTTTAATATTTAAGTGTAATGTTATACGAAGAATTAAGCTTCAGTGCTTTGTGCTTTTTCGCTTGCTTCTTTTTCTTTTTTCGCTTGCTCTTTAGCTCTTGCTCTTTCTTCAAGACCGCCAGCAATTGCATCAGCAACTTCTTTAGTTAAGATCTCGATAGATTTTGCAGAGTCATCGTTACCTGGGATTGGGAAATCAACCTTAGTAGGATCAGAGTTTGTATCTACAATCGCGAAAATTGGAATATTAAGCTTTTGTGCTTCTTTAACAGCAATGTGCTCTCTTTTAATATCGATAATGAAAAGTGCAGCAGGAAGTCTGTTAAGGTCTTCGATTCCTCCAAGAACTTTGAACAGTTTTTCTTGCTCTCTTGTTTTCATTAAACGCTCTTTCTTGTTCATGTTGTCGAAAGTTCCATCAGTTTTCATCTTTTCGATGTTCTGCATTTTCTTGATAGACTTTCTTACTGTACCAAAGTTAGTTAACATACCACCCAACCATCTTTCAGTTGCGAAAGGCATGTTTACTCTTTTAGCGTTATCTTCAACAATCTCTTTAGCTTGCTTTTTAGTAGCAACGAACATTACCTTACGTCCAGTTCTTGCGATGTTAGCAATAGCTTGTTTTGCGTCTTCTAATCTTGAAGCTGTTTTGTTAAGATCAATGATGTGAATACCATTTTGCTCCATAAAGATGTAAGGAGCCATTTTTGGATTCCACTTGCTAGTTAAGTGTCCAAAGTGAACACCAGCTTCTAATAGTTGTTCTGTAGTTACTGCCATTATATTAACGCTTGCTAAATTGTCTTTTCTTTCTTGCTTTTGGTTGACCAGGCTTTTTACGCTCTACCGAACGAGGGTCTCTAGTCATAAGACCTTTTGCTCTTAGCAATGGTTTGTACTCTTCAGCGTTCACCTCAACCAATGCTCTTGCGATTGCAAGTTTAATTGCATCAGCTTGACCAGTAGAACCGCCACCGCTAACATTTATTTTAACATCGTATTGTCCTTCAACTCCACAAGTTTCGAATGGAAGGTTTACAATGTATCTTGATTCTGGAAATTTGAAGTAGTCTTCTAATGTTCTATCGTTGATAGTGATAGTTCCTTTTCCTTCGCTCATGTAAGCACGAGCTACAGATGACTTTCTTCTTCCGATTGTATTTATAACGTCCATTTGATTATATCTCTAATTTTTCTGGTTTTTGTGCTGCATGTGGGTGCTCAGAACCAACATATACATGTAGGTTAGTGAAGATCTTTCTTCCAAGTCTAGTTTTTGGAAGCATACCTCTTACACCTCTTTCAATTAAATCTTTTGGCTTTCTAGCTAATAAATCCTTAGCTAAAGTCACCTTTCTACCACCTGGATAGCCACTGAAAGTTTCGTACTCTTTCTGTGCCATTTTGTTACCAGTCATGGTGATTTTTTCTGCATTAATTACAATTACGTTGTCCCCACAATCTACATGAGGAGTGAAGTTTGCCTTGTTTTTGCCACGAAGAACCTTCGCAACTTCTGAACAAAAACGGCCTAAAGTCTTACCTTCGGCATCTGCTACAACCCAACGTTTGTCAACGGTTTTGCTGTTAGCCGAAATGGTTTTGTATGATAATGTGTCCACAATAAAATTTTTATACTCTTAAAAATCGGGCTGCAAATGTAATTTTTTGCTTTGGAAATTCAAACATTTACACCGAAAATATAATGTGTCTTCAGAATCACACATTTTGACCCTTTTTTAAACTGCTTTTAAGCACACTTTTTTTAGCTTAAAAATGCAGTTGCCAATAGCCGACATCAATCCACTTTTCGTGCTTGAATCCCACACGGTTAAACACGCCAACCTTCTGAAATCCTAATTTTTCATGGAGCCGTATGCTGACATCATTTGGTAGTGATATTCCGCCTATTACCGTTTTGATTCCTATAGCCTGTAATAAGTCCAAAAGCGCAGCATATAATTTCTTGCCTATACCTTGTCCGCCTTGTCCATGTAGCAAGTAAATTGATGATTCAACTGCCCAGTCGTATGCCGCTCGTCCTTTCCATCTTGTGGCATAGGCATATCCGACAATTACGTCGTCTATTTCAACAACTAAAAAGGGGTAGTTTTCTTGGATCGATTCGACCCTTTTTTGCATTTCACTATAATCAATAGCTTCAAGCTCAAAAGTGGTGACGGTGTTTAGGATGTAATAATTGTAAATATCTGCAATGGCTTTAATGTCGGACGATATTGCAGATCTTATATTCATTTTATTCGGCGGTGAGTTCTCCCATCTCTATTACGAGACCATCAATTGTTTCAGACACTGGGATTTGGCACATTAAGCGGCTGCCTTCTACATCAAGCACAAAGGCTTCGTCGAGCATTTCTTCTTCAGCTTCGCTCATGTCGGGCAGTTCGTGGTCACTTTTCACTATACAGTTGCACGTTGCACACATGGCCATTCCCCCACACGTGGCCTTGATTGGAATCTCATTGGCTCTTAAAGCTTCCATAACATTAAAGCCCATGTCGGTTGGTGCTTCTATGCTGTGGGTTTTACCATCTAGGTCGTGTACCTCTATCGAGATGAAATCTTTCACGGCGCAAAAGTATGTTTTGCAAACATATTATGATAATAAGTATCGTTTATCCCTTTATAACATCAATGGCCTTTCGAACACTGCCGTGCTTGAGTAGCTGGTCTTTCGCTTCATCCTCACCAATGCCTGTAGCTTCTACGATCATCCGTACTCCTCTTTTTACAAGTTTTTTATTGCTTAGTTGCATATCCACCATTTTGTTTCCTTTAACGTGGCCCAGTTTTATCATCAAGCTCGTTGAAATCATATTGAGAATGAGTTTCTGAGCAGTTCCACTTTTCATTCTAGTACTACCGGTAACAAATTCAGGACCAACAACTACTTCCACGGTATAATCAGCTGCCATTCCAATCTGACTGTTTAAATTGCATGCAATAGCTCCACATTTTACGTTGTTCTCTCCACATTTTTCAAGAGCTCCTTGAACATATGGAGCAGTTCCACTAGCACTAATTCCAATTACAAAGTCTAGGTCAGAGATATCATGTTCTTGAAGATCGTACCATCCTTGAAGTGGGTCATCTTCTGCAAATTCAACTGCTTTTCGGATAGCCGAGTCACCTCCGGCTATAATGCCAACAACCAATCCGTGAGGTACACCGTATGTAGGAGGACATTCACTGGCATCTACAATTCCTAGTCTTCCACTTGTTCCACTTCCAATGTAAAACAATCGACCACCCTCTTTCATTTTCTCAAATGCTCCGTCTATCATGTTTTGAATAGATGGAAGTTCCTTTTCAATGGCTAGCGGTACAGTCTTATCTTCTTGATTCATTCCTTGAATCAATTCGAGGGTAGACATTTTATCGAGGTTGTCGTGGTTGGATGATGTTTCAGTGGTGAGCATCTTAGAATATTTGGAATTTTATGGGGTATGAATATATGCCTACTTGTGGAAATCCAAAGATAACAGGAACTTGCCAATCTTTAGATGCATACTTTAAGACTCTTAAAGCTTCCTCTTCTAACCCAAAACCTAGCTTTCGGCTTATAACCTCGTACTCCGTCTCCGCAATTGACCGATTAATTTTTATTTTGAATCTAACCACTCCAGTGATGTCGTTTTCTAACGCAAGCGATGGGTAGGTAATTTCATTGGCAATGGTGTAATGAATATCATTAGAGATAGCATCATGCATTCCATCTGACTTTATTTCAGAAAGATGCTCAAAACTCAGCTCTAGCATAGAGGTGTCCCCTTTTGGTAAACCGTTGATTACCTTTAACTCTTTTTTTACTTGTCCTGTTTGATTATATATTGCAACAATTCCTTTACCATTTGAAACTTTATTCTTTCGAACAAAACCGCTTTTATCAAATTCCGTAAACTCCATTAGTTTGCCTTCTTCATACCAACCTTCACAAAACTTGCCAGCGGTTGGATACCATGCCTTTACCGGACCATGTAATTTTCCATCTTTATAATTAAGTTCGCAGAGCGTGTCACTGTTTGAGTATAGAATAACACATGGTCCAGATAGATCACCTTCATTATTACGATATTCTGTTCTAAATACATTTCCATCTGGGTAATAGGATTGCTGTTTTCCTACCAATTTTCCGTTCGAATAATTGAATTGACAAAATGTGTTGTTTTGATTTTTGTAATACCAGGTCCCATGCTTTAGCCAATTAACATACGTTCCTAAAACAATGGTGTCATTATTAGCAACTACAGCGTATAATCCTCCAGAGATATCAAAGTTCTGATGTTCGATATAACTTTCCGTGACTTTTATTCTATGAATAGGTTGTTCATTGGCGTCATATTTTATCTTTACCCTTTCAGACTCTATGATACCATCAAAACTATCTAGTTTGCCTTGCTTGTAATAGTATTTGTTATAAATCGCTCCATGTCTTTTGGTCCACTCACCATTTTTTATTCCATTGCTGTATTCACCCGCCTCTAGCAGAATGCCCGACCTGGATCTCTTAAAATAATCGCCATGCCTTACTTCTTTACTATCTTTTAAAACGTGATAGTATTCAAAGTAATCTTCAGTAATGTTTTTTACCTTCTTTGTCTTTTGAGCAAACCCAAAATGAATTGTGGTTATTAATAATAGAAGTATTCCTAATCGCATGAGGCAAATCTAACTATTAGCTAGAAACGAGCCACCACACTAAAAGGTATTTTTACACGACTTAATTCACCATTGAGGTCGAATGCTTCAATATAGAGGATGTACCGCTCGATTGGAAGCTTAGAACCATCATTCAATATCCCGTCCCAATTTAAATAGCCCGAAGTTGAAAGTGTTTTGTTGGAAAATACATGGTGTACAAAGTGCCCTGAAGCCGTAAAAACATAGCCATTCAATACCCAGCCTTTGGGCACTGAATAAAGAAGATGCAGCAAATCATCAACTCCATCTCCATCTGGAGAGATCACATCGGACCGAAGCGAAAATTTCGTTTCTGCCGTTTTACCCTTTTGAAACTGGGAATTTTGAAATCCAGGTGTAGCATATCCCACATCACTCGAGGCTGAATGCCAATTGTCTGAATCTGTACCGAGTTTATTGAAATAGATGCGTTCCAAACTCACGCCTTCAAAGTCGTCTAACAACTGAAAATGAAAATCTTCATGATAATAAATACTATCAATAATCATTAATCCAGAATCGAGTAATACCACCACTTCTTCTTGATTGTTCATGGGAGGGAGGGCGTATACTTGTTTAAGATTCATGGCATTGGGGTGGTAGGTTTTTAGTTTGGTTGTGTCGGAACTAAATGCCATATAAGCCAAGGGAGCCAAAATTGTTGAATCAAGTTCCTTGTGATCGCTTATGCTACTGTCTTTTACCCTTGCCATATTTCCATTCAGTATCATGTGCTTTGATGTATTATTATACAATTCAACAAAATCAACTCCATCCGTGAAAGGATTGAATAAGACCTCGTTAATAAGTATATCGCCTCTTTTTGGATAGTGTAGATTCACATAGTCAAATTCAAACATGGTATCAGACACGTTTTCTAAACTATCCTTGACTCCATGCAACCAAAGTTGATAGGTGCCATTGATTAAAGTGTCAAAAGTCAGGATTATTTGATGGTGCTCTGATGTGACCTCAAAGTGAGCATCTGGGGTAAGATAGATGTTAGCATCATCAACTAAGACCTTCTCGTCAAATGTTAATTGGATGTTTTTGGAATGATTATCGGCCGATAGCAGCTTGGGTCCAGTGGTATCTTTAATTATTGGACCTATATATAAATCATCAAAGAAGTGTTTTTGGTGAAAGCTCGATGAACTTTGTCGTATTAAAATTCCAAATCGTGAATAGGCAAGAACTGCACTATCAATTTGCACCCCCAAGAATGCATAAGACTCTCCTCCTTCTGGATCCAAATAAAGCTTCCAAGTATCATTTTCGTACAAGATTCGAAACCTGAAAGTGCCATATTCCGTCATTTTATCAGGACCGTCAATCAGAATAACCTCGCTTCCATTTATCTTCTTGATTAGCCTTATATCATCCTTAGTGCCTCCAATACGTAAAATATATCCAGAGCTTAGGTCTAATGCACTAGTGTCTGATAGCAAATGAAACTCGACAAAGTTGGCAGATGAGGTGGCAATCTTGAGGTCAATCCAAAATTTCCACTCCATTTCTTCTAGCTGATCAACTTGTGTAGTCATCCAAAACTTTGAATTGGGTGTAGAGTTGTTGGATTGCAACATGCTGTCATTTACAACAAAATCTTCATTGGAAAACTGCCATTGTGGGTTGTTGAGCAGCTCACCATTACTGAAGTTTTCATTGACTTGTGCCGAAGAGCCAAGGCAAGATAGCGTAGTTGAGATTAGTAAGACGATGTAGGGATTAATGTTTCTTAAAACATTAATTACTTTCATTTATTTGGTATGATTCGATTCTTAATTTCTTTAAAAATGCCAACGAAGGTTAAATGATTTAGTGGGAATTCAAGAAATACATGCAACACGCTCAAGAAAAAGAGTGCTGCCAATCCGATTTTGTAATCGTAGAAGTATAAAGCTACAGATGCAGCCCAAACCGCAAAGGCAGAGATTAGTCTAGCTCTAGACACTTTGTGCCAGTTTATCACCTTGGTTTTGCTGAACCAGTTAAGGTAGTGATAGGTATACGCGAAGGCTATAAATATTTGCAGTTTCAAACCAAGCGTTGAAATCACATAATATTGACCGCGTGTCCAATTAAAGAAGTCTGCAATTGCATAGGTGATTGCATGAAAATTGCTAGCTTTCATGGCTTCTAACCAATATCCCTCTAGAGCATACTTGTCTTTGTCTGGATGTTGGAAGATAATAAAGAATAAGATGAGCAAGAATACCATCAACGAGGCATATCCACTGACACTTCTTGATTTTAAGGCACCGTATAAAATGAATGCTCCAGTAAAGACATAAACGTGAATTACCGTTGGTAACATTACACCGATTATCATGATATAAGCATTAACGGAATGCAGGAAGTAAGCAATGACTAAGCCTGGCAACATGAGTCCGTAACGCCACCACTTCTTCTTTATAAAAGTCATCATGATTGCGGTATAGAATGCCAAGAACACAAAGCTCTTGTCGTATTTCACCATAAAGTCTGAAACAGGTTTAAAAGCCGAGTTGTCGATTGCGGTCTTCCAAGTTTTAGTCCATTCAAAGTGCTCAAACTGGTTGTAAGCAAACCCGAAGGTCATCATCGCACATAGCAGAACGAGTAACCAAACATCTCTTTTATTGGTGGCGAAGTAGCTTCTTTTATCGAGCCAGCCAATTTCAGTAAGGTAATGGAGTGGTCCTAAGATTGCGTAGGCCATTAGAAAAAGGTGAAATGGAAATTTGACGGCAACAATAAATGAGACAACCATCAGTCCGATATTCAGGTAATCCAGTTTTCTAGTATCCATGAGCTTAGCAAAGTAATTCAAACATTTTGAATCTTGACTAATATGTGGTGAAGTTTATCGTTTAGGCGGTGCGAATGTGAAAAACTATCAATATAAATAGCTTACTTTGTTGGAGTTAAATCAAAATTTAGAATGAAAAGAGGAACATTAATAATTTTAGGCCTGCTTGCTATTGGAGTATTGTGGGGCATCAAATCATACAACTCGTTTGTGAATATGGAAGAGGACATTGACGGGACTTGGGGTAATGTAGAGAATCAGTATCAACGAAGAATGGATTTAATTCCAAATTTGGTGAATACAGTGAAAGGGTATGCAGATTTTGAACAAGAAACCTTGACGCAAGTTATTGAAGCGAGAGCAAAAGCTTCTCAAACGACAATTGACCCTTCAAACATGACGCAGGAACAATTGCAACAATTTCAAGCAAGCCAAGGTGAAGTTTCTAGTGCACTTTCTCGTTTATTGGTAACCGTAGAACGCTATCCAGACTTAAAAGCGAATCAGAATTTTTTAGAACTCCAAGCTCAACTGGAAGGTACCGAAAACAGAATAACCGTTGCGAGAGATCGATTCAATGAGCAAGCGAAAGCTTACAACGCAAAAACACGAAGATTCCCTGGAACACTGGTAGCCAGCATATTTGGATTTGAACGAAAACCATACTTCGAGTCAGCTGAAGGAGCAGATGAAGCTCCGGTTGTTGAATTCTAAACATGTTCGGATTAAACTGGAAACCCCTCTCAGAATACGAGGAAAAACAGGTGGTAGATGCCATCGTTGAAGCTGAAAAACAGACTTCTGGAGAAATTAGAATACACCTTGACAAATGGTGTAAATCTGACCCGTTATTCAAGGCTCAGAATATTTTTGACCACTTAGAGCTACAAAACACAAAGCTTAGAAATGGAGTGCTCATTTATGTTGCAGTAAAGGAGCACAAGTTTGCAATCGTAGGTGACCAAGGGATCGATGCCGTGGTGCCTGGTGATTTTTGGGAGTCTACGAAAGAAAAAATGAGAGCACAATTTGCTTCTGGCAATTTGGCTGGAGGAGTAGTTGCTGGAATTCAAGAAGCAGGAATTCAGTTGAAAAATCACTTTCCCTATCAAGAAGATGACGAAAACGAATTGCCTAATGAGATTAGCTATGGGAAGTAGAATATTGTCGTTTCTTGTCATATTGTGTGCACTAGGAGCATCGGCGAAACAAGTTCCTCCACCTCCAAAAGACTATCGCTGGGTGCAGGATTATGGTCATGTATTGGAGTCTGACCAAGAAGTTCACCTGTTAAGAAAATTGAAGGCTTATTACGATTCAACTTCTACAGAAATTGCCATTGTAACAGAAAGCTCTCTAGAAGGTGACGACATATTCGATTATACACATCGGTTAGCTGAATCATGGGGAATTGGCCAAGAAGGCAAAGACAATGGGATATTAATTTATGCTGCAATTCGTGATCGTAAAGTTTACATTCAGGTAGGAGATGGCATGGAAGGAGTAGTTCCGGATGCTTATGCAAAGCGCATCATTAATCAAAATCTTTTGCCAAATTTCAAGCAGAATCGTTATGGCCAAGGATTTGATGAAGCAACAGATGTTATCATTCGTCTAGCAGCCGGGGAGCATGTATTTGATAAAAAGAAAAGAGAAAGTGAAGGGATACCTATTTGGGTAATCATCCTTATCATTTTAATCCTTCTATTTTTCTTCAGTAGTGGAGGAAATGATGGCAAAACCTACAGAAACAGACCCACATCATCGCGAGGACCGATTTGGATCGGTGGTGGCGGCTTTGGTGGAGGGGGCGGAAGCTTCGGAGGAGGCGGTGGCTTTGGCGGCGGTTTCGGTGGAGGAAGTTTTGGTGGTGGAGGTGCAGGAGGTAGCTGGTAATTCTTACTACCTTTGCAATCGGACATGATCAAATTAGAAAACATCTTATTTCTCGACATTGAGACAGTCCCCCAACAGGAATCTTATAACAATCTTTCTGATAAATGGAGAAAGCTTTGGGACCAAAAAGCGAAATTTTTAAGCAGAGCACAAGAAACTCCTGAAGAGTTATATGAACGTGCAGGAATCTATGCTGAATTTGGCAAGATTATTTGCATTTCGGTGGGTTATATCGTTAAGAAAGGTGGAAACTTGAACTTGCGGGTAAAGAGTTTTTTTCGGTCACGATGAGAAGGTTATTCTCGAACAATTTACGCAATTGCTGAAGTTAAACTTTAACAGCGACCGGCATTACCTATGTGCTCACAATGGCAAAGAATTTGACTACCCTTATCTGTGTCGCAGAATCTTGGTACATCAAATTAAGCTACCAAGTATTCTTGATCTCGCTGGTAAGAAACCTTGGGACGTTCGACATATTGATACGCTTCAGTTGTGGAAGTTCGGAGATTACAAGGCTTACACTTCACTCGATTTATTGGCTCAAGTGTTTGATCTTCCGAGTCCTAAGGATGAAATTGACGGAAGCATGATTGCACAAGTGTATTATGAAGATCAAGACTTGGAGCGAATAAGCGATTATTGTCAAAAAGATGTGTCAACCTTGGCCAGTATTTATCTTAGAATGAATAATTTGCCAGCCCTAAGAGAAGAACAAGTAACTGCGGTATGAAAGTAGAAGCAATATTTCCAACAAATTGGAAGAATTATGAGCTCATTGATAGTGGGAATGGCAAGAAGTTAGAAAAGTTTGGAGAACATATTCTTATTCGACCAGAGCCGCAGGCTATATGGAGCCCAAGAATGAGTCAAGGAGAGTGGGAGAGTATGGCTTATGGAGAATTTCAGCAAAAAGGAAGTCATCGAGGGGATTGGAACTTGAAGCGAAAACCTCAACCTTGGCGCTTAGCCTATCAAATTGATAAGAAATCATTTGAATTCAAATTAAATTTCACAGCTTTTAAACATATAGGCATATTTCCTGAACAAGCTGCCAACTGGGACTATATCTACTCGCGATCAAAAGCTTTAGGCAAACAAGCTTCAGTACTTAATCTATTTGCATATACCGGTGGTGCTTCTTTAGCAGCCCGACTTGCTGGAGTTGATGTAGTGCATGTAGATTCTATAAAACAAGTAGTAAGCTGGGCCAACGAGAATCAGCAAATCAGCAAGATGAACAATATTCGATGGGTTGTAGAAGATGCCTTAAAATTTGTGAGTCGTGAGGTAAAACGAGGACGAAAGTATCAGGGTATTATTCTTGACCCTCCTGCTTATGGCATTGGTGCAAAAGGAGAGCGTTGGAAACTCGAGGAGAAGCTTGGTACATTGCTAAGCGAGGTTTCGCAGCTTCTTGACGACAATGGATTTTTGGTGCTAAATGTGTACTCTCTTGGTTTATCGCCCTACATTATTCAAAACTTAATGTTCGACTATTTTAAAAATAGAAAAGTGGAGATTATGGAGTTGTGTTTACGTTCAAGAACCAAGCAGGTTTTACCCCTTGGCATAGTAGCTCGAATCTAATTATATTTTACCTTCTTGGATAAGTTTTTTGAAGGCTTTTCAACTAGCCTGTACATGACGTATGCTAATAGGACCGTGGCAAATAGTGCCACAAAAATGCTTAAAAATTGAGCCCCGTATCCATTGAAGCGGGCCAAAAACATAGATTGTATTTTGGTTCCAAATAGAGTGTGAAATAGATAGACTGAATAAGAGATTAAGCCAAGATTGTGCAATAATCCAAGTTTTTTATTTCTGAAGAAGTGAATCATACCGATGGCTCCACCGGCGATCAAAAAATCAATTAGGTCTTGATGTTTTAAGACTAACACACCGGCCAATGCCAGTACAACTACGGTTTCTTGAAAAGTTGTTTCATTTTTAATTCGAAGAACGTAGATAACCCCAAGAAGGAAGTAAGGTGCCCAAAAGGGAAAGTGCTCTGGACTTGGCAATAACAAAGGTCCAACCAAGAATAGCATATAAAATATTGCCCTCAAGGCCACTTTTTTTGACAAGGCTAGTGGGAAACAAAGTCCCAAAACGATGTAGTACTGAAATTCAATAGCTAAAGACCAATAAACAGGATTTATCCATTCTCCTTCGGCTGTAAAAGGGATTAAATATGCAAAGTGCAATAACAGATTGTTTAAGCTTAGATTAAGCTCAGGTTCTGTACTATTTGCCAATGCAATTGAAACGGTTAATACGATGCTAAATATGATTGAGGCTAGGTAAACGGGCTCAAGTCGGGTAAGTCGACGTAGTAAATAGCGGAAGAACGAACGAATTGAGTAATTAGCGTTAATGAGCACCAACGGAACGACAATACTTGATATTACAAAGAAGAGTTGAACTCCTTTTGATCCAAAGCTAAAGGAATCTTGAAGGAACTGAAGATTGTCGAGCTTGCTGTTCTCCGAAATAAAGTGAAATAAGCAAACGCCGAGTACGGCAAGACCTCTTAAGCTATCTATAATGGTAATATGTTCTTTGCTATTCTTCGTAGTACAAAGTAATGAAATTAAGAAATAATGAAGTGAAGATTTTGATGTTGTAGTGAAGTGTATTTGGTAAAATTGGGGGCATGTTACTGCCCCCAAGTTAAACCTAACTAAACTAACTATTAACCATGCTACTTTCTGCAGCAAACTTTTAAGGCAATAAAAATGTATTGATTAGCAGTAGTTTAATTAATACAGTCACAAATATATACTTTTCTGATTATTCTACCCAATACGGGTTATTTTTTTTAAATCTGACATTACAAATATGGCGTTAACGCATATTGATAGTACCTTTGCACGACTTGATGACACGATACATCTATGGACTGCTTTTGGTGTTCGGAATGATTTATTCATTCGGGCAAACTCCGACTACTGCTAGCACCAATATGAGCTTCACCAATACTTATTGCAGTGAGGTGACTTTGTCGTGGACTGCTGGTGATGGGGCTGAACGTATCGTTATTGCATCTGAGGGGTCTTCTGTTTCGAATTCTCCATCTGATAATGTTTACTATCTTGCTAATGATACATTCTCGAATGGATATTCGTTTTCTACTTCAGAATATGTCGTATATAATGGCATTGGAAACTCGGTTACTGTTACTAATTTAAAGCACAATACAACTTATCACTTTGCTGTTTTTGAATACAATCGAAGCAACATGGGGGCTAATTTGCATTATTTAACTTCTGCATACCCTGAAGCTTCAGTAACAACGGGTTGGATCAGTACTACTTTTACAATAAATGATGAGTATCAGTGTGAAAATGTAAACCAATTTACATTTACTCCTAGTGCTTCTCAGTCAGGTACAGAGACAATCAACTACAGCTGGGATTTTGGAGATGGACAAACTTCATCAGCTCAAAGCCCATCGGTTACTTATAGCACATATGGCTTATATACGGTTGAGTTAACCGTCTCTACAACTGGGTGTGAAGCTACATTTTCAGCAGAAGATACAGTTGCACCTTTGCCTAATGTAAATTTTGTGCTGCATGTAGACTCTCCCAATAATAGTCAAGTTCAGTGTTTTAATAACGCAGACGGTTCAACTAACCGCTTTGCATTTAAGAATCTAACCACCGTTCCAGGAATATCTGGATTTACCACATTGTTGTGGGATCAAGGCGATGGTCGAACCAACAATAATGGGAATGCACGGATTGTATATACCGAACCGGGCGTGTACCGGGTTGTTCTTCATGCCTTTTCAACTAAAAATGCAGGAGTTGAGTTCTGTGTAGATTCTATGGAAATGATTGTAACAGTGAAGCCTTCTCCAATTGATTCTTCACAAATCGTGTTTAGCGATACTTCGATGTGTCAAAACGGAAACCGATTTTTCTTTAACCACTATCATCCTGATGCCTCGGCAACAAATACATGGACTTTTGGAGATGGAAACGGTGATGTCGGAAGATATGTAAATCATAGCTACGCTAATCCTGGACAGTACGAAGTTAAGCTTACCGTATTAGATACTGCAGGATGCTATGATGAATACATCGATTCTGTTGAAGTAATTGCACAACCCAACAACTTTTTTGGAGGTTTAGACCCCGAGTATTGCGAAGGAGATGCAAAAGTTACCTTATTCCCTAATCTTCCTGGAGGGAATTTTGAAGGAGATAATGTAGACAACGCTACGAATGAGTTTAATCCAATTCAGTTAGGGCTAAATTCTGTTAGCTATATTGTTCAGGTTGGAGATTGTAAAGATACATTCACTCAGACCACAAATGTTAACCCGCTTCCTGTGTTTAGCTTACAAAATGATACTACCATATGTGTTGGTTCGCAATATGATCTAAGAGTGGATAAAGGAAATGCTACTGTACGATGGAGCACAGGTTCAAACGACTCTTTTGCTACCGTTTCAAGTGGTGGAATTGTCTGGGCCGAGAAAAACTTAAATGGCTGTGTATATAGAGATTCGTTCAATGTTGGTACAATAAGACCTCCTTCGATTTCGCTGGGAAATGATTCTACACTTTGTGGGGATGGATCTCGTGTAATTGATCTGACAACAGATGAAGCAACGTACACTTGGTCCGATGGCTATGTAGGCAGCACCCGAACTATTACAAAAACAGGTTATTATCAGGCTACTGTTACCAACAAATGTGGAACTGCGTCGGATGAAGTAGACCTCGTGTTTTTACCGTATGCATGCGATATTTTTATCCCAAATGCTTTCTCGCCTAACTCTGATCCTTTTAATCCAATATTTAGACCAAACGGAACTGTAGTTTTAAGAAAGATGCAGATTTATAATCGCTGGGGTGAAATGATGTACGATGAAGAAGGAACGAACCTGGGATGGGATGGAAACTATCAAGGTGAGCCAGCACCTCAAGGGCACTACTTCTATTTAATCTGGTATTACTTCCCAGAAAATGGAACGGAAGTTCCTAAGTTAGCAAAGGGTGAACTCTATCTACTGCGCTAGTTATAACTCTTTTCGAATTCCAAATTGAAGACCAGATCCATAGATTTTTAATCGCGGATCATTTGTGGTTGTAGTCAACACAGGAACATTAAGCATTACTCCGGCTACCAAATAAGCCGTTGGAACAAACTCGTAATTCATGTTGAAATTAAAGACAAGATTAGCTTGATGAGTTCGTCCTTCAAAACCAGTACTGTCGGTGATGTAGTGCACAAATTGGTCTTTAATTGCAAAACCTTCTGTTCGAATTTTTAAGTCGTGATCAAAGAGGTAAGCATAGCTTAGTCCTGCTCCTAGCTCAAAGTTAAATCCATTGTTAATGTACATTCCTTTCAATTTATTGTAGTACATAACTCTTGCCGAAATGTATTTAAATCGATAGTGCATGTAAGCTGTTTTTGTTGAGGCTTGACTCAAGTCTCGTATTTCTGGCATTTGGTCATGAATGATGTCTAGAAATTGAATGTCATCAATCACATGATGATAATTTGCTTGCTGGAAACCAGGAATGAATGAAATTGCTTGATATCTATCTATTTGGTTCCGGAACTCAAGCTGCAATCCTAGCACTCTGTCAATCTCCTTCATACTTTGCAGGGAGTCAAAAGCACTGCTGTTATCATCTGAAATTTGAGTAATTTGAAATTGGGGTTCAGCGAGAATCCCAATAGAGGTTTGACCAAAGCTTAGGTTGACAACAAATAGCAGAAATAGTGTGTAGTAAATTTTCATTTCATGCGAATTAACGCATAAAAACGATATGTCAGTACAATTGCTGATAAGGTTAGTCCGCTAGCAAGGCCTATCCAAATGCCATTTACCCCAGATATTATTGATGTTGGATCATAGACTTGCGATAAGTAGTAACCAATTGGAATGGCAAATATCCAATACACCACAAAGGTGAGAATGCTAGGTTTGTTTACATCTTCAATTCCTCGTAACAGTCCAACAGAAACAGCTTGTAGTCCGTCACCAAGCTGAAAAATTGCGGCTAAAATTAACAATTGAGCACCGAGTTCTACAACAATTTTATCATCAGAAAACATGGCTGATAACTCGTAGTTAAACAGCGAAAACATTACCGCAAAAAGAGCCATAGATATCAATCCAATTAGATGACCAGCTTTTCCTAATTCACGGGCCTTATTGACTGCTTCTTCCCCCATCGCTTTAGCAACAGAAATATTACATCCAGCAGCAATACCACTTGCAAACATATATGTTAAAGCAGCTAAACTGATGGCCAGCTGATGAGCAGCAAGTTCACGCGATCCTAGCCATCCGGCCATAATAGCAGCGAATGCAAAGGCAGCAATTTCAAAGAAATACTGTAATCCTGTAGGGAACCCGAGTTTTCTAATCTGCTTATAAAAAGTGAAGTATTTGTACTTAGAAAAGGATTGAAGAACTAGCTTTATGTCAATAGGAGTTCTTTTTGATTGAAGCAATACGAGAATCATTGCAATGGCCATATAGATTCTGGAGATAACCGTTGCATATCCTGCTCCATTTAAGCCGTAAGCTTCTGATCCCCAATGGCCGTAAATAAAAATCCAGTTGAGCAGAACATTTAAGGCAAGTGCAGTTAGTGTTATTATCATCCCACCGCCGGTGTATGAAAAACCATCGCAAATATTCTTAGCGAAGAAAAACAGCAGCATTGGCCCCAAAGACCACATCAATAGGGTTAAGTAAGGTTTTGCAAGTTTTTCTACTTCGTCAACCTGATTGAAGAGTTCAAAGTACAGTACAGCTGCATACAACACAATAGAAGTAATTATACTCAGCAAAAGGGTCATTTTGAAGCTGTCGCGAACCATGAGGTGAGCTGAATTTATTCGCTTTTTTCCCTGTATTAGTCCAACAATGGTAGCAAATGATATCGTAACCCCCATTGGAAATATCGTAATCAAGAAGTAGATACTGTTGCTAATCCCAGCTGCTGCAAGCTCTTCGTGTCCGACTTTGGCAACCATCAAATTGTCAAAAAACCCGGTCAATACCATGCCCAATTGGCCAATGATTATCGGCCAACTAATTTTTAAGATATCTTTGATTGAAGAAGTAATGGTCTGAAAAAATGGCTGCAAAGGAATTTAAATAAAACGGTATTATGAAATTAAACTTAGTAGTGTTGTCTGGTGCTGGAATTAGTGCTGAAAGCGGGTTGGCAACCTTCAGAGATTCAGGTGGATTGTGGGAAGGATATAACATCGAAGACGTCGCCACACCTCAAGCTTGGTACAAAAACCAAGCTTTGGTGCTAGACTTTTACAACCAGCGTCGAAGAAATGTAAGTGACTCCAAACCCAATCAAGCTCATCTAATCATAGCTGAACTTGAAAAGTGGTGTGATGTTAAAATAGTTACACAGAACATTGATAATCTTCATGAACAAGCAGGGAGTACTTCAATAATTCATCTTCACGGTGAAATAACAAAAGCTTGCAGCTCTGCCACAAAGGGGGAGGTGATTGACATTGGATTTAATGATATTGAACTAGGACATAAAAGTAAAGACGGTTCTCAACTTCGACCATTTATTGTTTGGTTTGGGGAGGATGTTCCGAAAATGGAAGAAGCGATTGCCACCGTTGAACAAGCAGATTTGTTATTGGTAATAGGAACATCGCTAGAAGTTTATCCTGCTGCAGGCTTAGTGAACTTTGCCCCATCAAAATGTGAAATTTTGGTTGTAGACCCTCAAGACTTAAAGCACAAGATTCGTATCGATAGGAAGGTGGATTTTATTCGAGAAAAAGCGGGTGAAGGAATGGTTGAAGTAAAAAATAGAATAAGAAAAAAGGCCAACGTGTAAACGTTGGCCTTTCGTAACACCGCTATAGGTGATAATATCGTGTATCATCAATTAAGTAGTATAGCAATGTTTAGTATTTAACTAACCTTATTAATTTATAAATAGAACGTAATGATATCACAAAGTTAAGTAATAATTCTCAAATATGGAAATATTACACAAGTGAAGGCCGTTTTTTGTACCCCACAGTGGGGATGTGTAAATCTGACACTAAGACTTAAGACGCTCATAATCAATAAGTTGACATCGTAGAAAAAATTTATAAAAAATATCACCTTTTTGTTAAATTTTATACTCAAGTATCACACATTTTCCCAAAATGAAATCTTATTTGCGTTCTTTTCATATCTAAAATTTGGGGTCAGAGTTTTTTGGAAGTGTTTAAAATTTATAACAGGTTTCTGTCATCGTTGGTATCTGTACCCTTGTACAAACGCTTTTTTGCATAAAATTCAGTAACTTTGTTAATATTAACCATTGAAAAGTATACATACTACTACACTATGCATACACCTAAACTTTCGCACATAGTTGGAAAAAAGTTAGGTATTCTATTCCTAAGTTTTATATCCATTCTCAATGTTTCTGCTGTTGAGTTAATTTCTTCAATGCAGCTGTCAGGAGATGTTGATGGTCTGATGGTACAGCAAAAGAACGAGTTGCTAAATGCTTCTTCGTCTGAGGATAAAGCAATAGCTAATTTCAATATTGGATACATACTGATTCAAGAAGGTAGAATTGAAGAAGCCTTATCGTACTTCGGAACTTCCCTTGAATATGGAGGCGATAGCCGTTGCTCAAAAGTGCATACCCTAAGTAAAGCTTATCTGAGTTATTGCAGTACCTTGAAAGGGGAGGTATCTACTGTGTCGAGCTTCAAAGAGCTTCTTTTTTGTGCAAGAGAACTTGGTGACAAGGGCCTTGAATCTGAAATTGTATTGCTTCAAGCTAAGTCTCAACTGCACGAGGGAAAGTACACCAAGGCATTCTCAAGTTTGTTCCGGTGCAAAGAGTTAAAGGAATCTGAAAATGATAATGATGGGTTGATTGATGTTAATATCGAGATCGCAGAGGCCTTAACGCGTATAGGTAAGAATACTAGTGCGAAATCCTATCTTCAGAATGCACTTCTTCTCAATAAGAAAGAAGAAAATTTATTTAAAAGTGCGCGCATTTACGCATTGCTTTCTCGAAATTATTTAAGTCAAGACAATACCAACTACGCGAACATCTATGCAAATAAGGCTTATAACAAAGCCAACGAAACCAAGAGTGATTTTGGCATGGCTCAAGCATATTTGATGATGAGTGATATCAGTACAAATTTATTTGATGCACAACAAGCACTAAGTCATTTGTCAAAAGCTGAGTCTATACTTAACGACAAACAAATAAATACCCTTACTAATGAACTTGCTTATCGCAAAACCAAGTTGGATTTGTCGCAAAACAATGCAGATAAAACTATTGAGCAAACAAGTTTGATATTAGCTGGAAATTTACCCTATTTAAGTAAGGAGCATATTGCAAATGCATACGACCTTCAAATAAAGGCATATTACAATTTAAACGACTTTAAAAAGGCTTTTGAAGTTAATGAAGATTATGATGCATTCAAGGCTAGGCATGGTATGGTTGGAGCTTTTGAGCAATTCGAGCAATTAAAAGCAAAATCAAATCAAGTAGCTAATGAGACTAAAACCATACAAGAAGATGCTCAGAACGAGATTTTGTACCAAGAACAGCGTACTTCAGATGTAATAAAATATTCCATTATTTCTGCATTGATATTCTTATCGGTGATTTTAATTGTTCTTTATCGCCAGGTAAGAATTAAGCAATCAAGTAATGCCAAACTTGAACAACGAAACCGTTTAATCAATATGCAGAACCAAGAGCTGCGTAAAATGAATACGGTTCTTGAAGATGCCCGTCAACAAGCAGAAGCTGGATCAATTGCCAAATCAAATTTCTTGGCGGTTACTAGCCATGAAATTCGTACGCCTATGAATGGAATTATGGGTATGGCCAGTTTGCTGCTAGAATCACCGCTTGATGAAGAACAGAAAAAATATGTTGAAACGATTCAAACTAGCAGTGAGAACCTCCTGACTATTCTTAACGATATCTTAGATTTCTCTAAAATCGAGGCTGGAAAAATGAACATTGAGTCATCTTTAATTGACCTCGAAAGATTGCTCGATGAAGTCATGATTATCTTCTCTAAGCAAGCAAAAGATAAAAACATCGAACTCAGTAAGTTCATCGGCAATGCTATGATTACTCAGTTCAGGGGTGATGTACTTAGAATCCGTCAGGTGTTGATAAACCTTATCAGTAATGCTGTGAAGTTTACTGAAAATGGATATGTAAAAATTATTGTTGAGCTCGATGAATTACTTCGAGCCCAAACTGAAGACGCTCGAATAGCAAAGCTTAGATTTTCAGTTAAGGATGATGGAATTGGGATTTCGGACGAAAAGCAAAAGAAAATATTCGAATCTTTTGAGCAAGAAGATACCTCGACATCTCGAAAGTATGGTGGTATTGGATTAGGCCTGAGCATTTCTAAAAAATTGGTTGAGCTCATGGGTGGAGAAATTGGGTTAACCTCAGAGAAGAATGTAGGTACCACTTTCTACTTTACTTTAAATGTCGAAATTCCAAAAGGTTTGGCACGAAAGGTTCCGGTAAATATTGAAGCTGAGAAGAAACAAGCAATAGCCGATGGTAAGTTTAGCGAGAAATATCCACTTAAGATATTGGTGGCCGAAGACAATCCATTCAACAAACTATTTATTGATAAGCTCTTTGAGAAATTTGGATATAAAGATGCCTTACATGCAGAAAATGGAATCGAAGTTCTAAAACGTTTAGAGCATAATGATGTTGACTTAATTTTGATGGATATTCAAATGCCAGAAATGGACGGTATAGCAGCTACACAACGCATTATTGAGAAGTATGGTGAGAAACGTCCTGTAATAATTGCATTAACGGCGGATGCCAATGAAGGGAATAAACAAGAGTACCTCAATTACGGTATGGATGGCTTTTTAAGTAAACCGTTCAAAGCTGAGGCCTTACAGGAAATCCTCAAAGAGTATAGTCAGAAATTGAACCCAGTCTTAAGCTCTTAAAACATCGGTTATAGCCTTGGTTTTTAATTGCAACTCGTCCCATTCGTTATGCGGGTCAGAATCAATAGTAATTGCACCTCCAGCACAATAAACAATCTTATTGGTGTCAGAATCGAAGAACAGACTGCGTATTACTACATTGAAGTCGAAGTTGAATTTCGGGCTGATATATCCAGCTGCACCAGAGTACCATCCTCTCTTAAAATCTTCCAGCCTATCAATATGTTGCATAGCTGATATTTTAGGTGCTCCCGTCATACTGCCCATTGGAAACGTTGCTCGAAGGATATCGTCAATGGATTGACCATCCTTCAATTGCCCAGATACTGTAGAAATCATTTGGTGTACTTGCAGATAGCTGTAAATTCCAAACAGCTCATCAACCTTGATGCTGCCTGAAGTACATACTTTGGCAAGATCGTTTCGCACTAAATCAACAATCATTACGTTTTCAGCTCTATCCTTCTCGGAATTCTCTAATTGAGCTATGAGCCTAGAATCTTCAGTAAAATCAGCGCCCTTTTTAATAGTTCCTTTTATGGGTTGGCTTACCAATTGATTGCCATTTTTTGCCAAAAATCGTTCCATGCTTGCCCCGCACATATACATGTTCTCGAATTTTAGGAAGCTAGCCATAGGAACAGGTGACTTTTTGATTAAATCCAAATGAAACTGAACCGGATTAAATGCTGTAACGCAATGCTCAAACGCTTGGCAGTAGTTTAACTCGTATACTTCTCCCTCCCGAATTAACTCATGAATTTCATTAATTTTCTTGAGGTAAGATGCTTCGTCTAAGCCTTGGTCAAAACTCATGCTATTCGTTGTCGTAGCTGAATCGTTATTTAATAGCTCAGATAAAATCTCTTTTCCGAATATAATTTCTACTTGACCTTTCTTGTCAATGGATAAAACTGCTTCAGGAATAAAGAAGCAAACCTCTTGCTGATTAATTAAGGAGTGGTTTTCACTAGAAAGCGATTCAAAACTATTTTTTAGGTCATAGCCAAGAACTCCAAATAGCCAATGGCTTGCCGTTGCAAGCTTTAAAAATTGGTTATATGACGATACTACTTCCTTAGCTCCAAAAGCGGCTAAAAACTCATAGTTGCCACTTGATACCCCTGTATTTAATGAACAGCTATCAAGAATACAAGCGTATTCAAACTTGTTCGTGTGCATATAGCATACACGTTTAAAAGCATCTACTCCATGCAGGGTGATGTATTCTGTTATCTCACTTTTCAAAATGGGCAATTATTAGTTTAGCTTTAGCGGGTCCAATAACTGAAGCCAGTTCATCAAAGCTACATTTCTTGATTTTATTTACAGATTTAAAAACACGAAGGAGCTCTGAAGCAGTTTCTTCACCTATACCTTTAATTTGAGTAAGTGAGCTTACTATTGTTCCTTTACTTCTTCGATTTCGATGGTGGGTAATTCCGAATCGGTGAGCTTCATCACGCATATGTTGGATGATTCTAAGAGACTCTGATTTCTTATCAATGTAAAGTGGCAAACTGTCTTCAGGGTAATATATTTCTTCAAGGCGTTTAGCAATTCCTACAATTGCCACTTTTCCGTAAATCCCAAGATCTTTAAGTGCCTTAACCGAGCTAGAAAGTTGACCTTTACCACCATCAATAATAATAAGTTGTGGCAGATCAGCTTCTTCAAGTAACAATCTTCTATACCTTCTGGTTATCACCTCGTACATGCTGGCAAAATCATCTGGACCTTCAACGGTCTTTATGTTAAAATGACGATAGTCTTTCTTAGAAGGTTTGCCGTTTTTAAAAACAACGCACGCAGATACAGGAAATGCTCCTTGAATGTTTGAATTATCAAAACACTCCATATGAACGGGTAAGTCTTTTAGTCGCAGGTCCGACTGAATTGTCGTTAAAATTCGATCTACCTTTAGATCTGGATCTAGTTTTTCGTATTGATTGGTTTTTTCCTGCATATAAAGCAATGCATTCTTGTAACTTAGTTGCAATAGTTTTTTCTTATCTCCAGAAGACGGAACTGTAAAATCTCCTTTTATGTTAAACAGTTGAGGTACTATTATTTCTTTTGTGTTGGTGTTCATGCCTGCAATCTCTGCATAGGCAATTTCGAGCAATCTTTCAGTGGTCTCATCCATCTTCTTTTTAAGCTCAAGGTTTTTAGACTGAACGATAATACCTCCAGAGATGCGGAGGTAGTTAATGTAAGCGTACCGTTTGTTTTCAGCTATATTGATCACATCAACATCACTTATCCTTGGATTAACAACTGTGCTCCTGCTTTGGTATTTATCAAGTGCTTCTAACCTTTTTTTAAATAAGTTGGCTTCTTCAAAATTCCAATTGTTTGATGCAAGTTCCATCTTGCTTTTAAGATGGTCCTTAACTTGTTTCAGGTTTCCTCTCAGAATGTGTTTAATGTGCTTAATAGATTCCAAGTACTCCTCTTCTGATTCTAGACCTTCGCACGGACCTCGGCAATTTCCAATTTGGTATTCGAGACAAACCTTAAATTTTTTAGCGTTTATGTTTTTCTCGGATAGATTGTACGTGCAATTTCTAGTAGGATAGAGTTTCTTACATAAGTCAAGAACAATTTTCATTATCCTCACATTGGCATAGGGTCCAAAATACTCACTGCCATCCTTAATAGGGTTTCGCATTGGGTAGATCTTCGGGAATCGCTCATTTGTGATCTTAATTAACGGAAAACTTTTGTCATCTTTAAGATTGATGTTGTATTTCGGTTGAAACTCTTTAATTAAGCTGTTTTCGAGTAGCAGTGCATCAATTTCAGTTGGCACTACGGTAACATTTACATCCCAGATCTTTTTTACCAGCAGTTGGGTCTTTCGATTCTCATAATGGTTCTTAGTGAAATAAGAACTCACCCTTTTTTTGAGATTCTTGGCCTTTCCTATATAAAGAATTTTCCCGTCTTGATCGAAGTATTTGTAGACTCCGGGGGCATCAGGAAGGATTTTTAGTTTCTTTTTAACAGGCGGTATTTGTGATGATTGAGCCAAAAGGCAAATTTACATTAGGTTTTATTTTTTGTCTAGTACAATTCCTTCACGAATTAGCTTGTCTAGAAGTTCGAAATCAATGTCGTTTACAGTTCTATAAGTCACTCCACCAAACCATTTCCTCTTTTTGTAATCAAGTACCGAACCAATTGACATTTCCTTTGCTTTCCAAAAAACAACCTCAACACCTATTGGTTTTTGTGGATTGATATAACAAATTGGCTTGTTTTGAACATAGAATGGAATTGAATATTTGATTGTAGGCTTTAATTCTTCGTATTCGGCAATAAAGCTGTGTAACAATAAGAAAAGCTCGTGCTGACTTCCTTTTTGATTGTATATGTAGTCTATTATGTTAATTGGTGTAATCGGTTTTAACGGAGTTATTCAATGAGAAGTCCGGATTTTTCCAAATTCTGAAGTACCAGTAAAACGGAAAGATTAGGTACGATAGAAAGACGATGAGCAGTATCCAAAGAATCTTGTCGTTTTCTGTTGCGGAAACATCTTTTATGGCACAAATTAATAAGTAGATAAACATCCCAAGACCGACCACACTGGTTATTCCTAGAATAATAAAAAGAGGAATAAACTGTAAAACAAATTCACCAGGGTCACCTGCAGGAGGTTCCTCATGAAGAATAGCCCCAAAGAAAAATGAGAAGAAATAAACAAGGTACACAATTAACCCTGTAAATGGAATAAAGGACAAGATGCCTACAAGTAATTTTGAGTTAGAGGTCATATTTCAAAGATAATCACTTCACCATAATGCGATCTCCATCAAATTTTGGTGCCTGAACCGATACAACTTTAAGTGGTTTTCTTGATGTCGTAAGTACTGAATGAATGCTGCCTGGTTTGATGTACAGTGCGTCTCCTTTTTTAACCTTAAACGTCTGATCGTTAAGTTTCATGACTCCTTTACCCGATATAATTTGAACATACTCTGTGTGAGATTTATGGTAATGAGGCTTCACTTCGTTTTTAATCCAGATTATAAACGTGCTTTGGTTTTTATCTTCAGCGTACTTCTTTACATAAATATTTTCGAAGGTGCTGGAATCTGGTTCAATTTTTGATGGTCTAATATTTTGAGAATAACCATTTGCTGCAAGAACAGCGATACTTAAAATTAAAAGTAATCTTTGCATAATTAGTTACAAATTAAAGTAACTATTTGCTTGATTTGTACGTTTATAACCAAAAGTGAGAGGTCTCTTCATATTCATAGTGCTAGGGTTGTTTCAAGTTAGTCTTGGACAAACCAGAATGTTTAAGGCACAGTTCCGTTCAGTAACGAATGGTGAGAAGATTATCTACGCTAAGGTGACTAATGGAAATGATGAGTCTAGACTAACCAATATTGAAGGTTATGTAGAGATTAGGTATGATGTAGGTGACCGAATAACAGTAAGCCACTTGACCTACGATACGCTTATTATTCGTCCGGGTGACTATGTTGATCAAGACACTGTAAAATTCTATTTGTCGCCTCGTATTTACACAATTCAAGAGTTTAAGTTTTCGGTTTTAGGGCCACGTGTTTTCTTCGATAATAAGTTTGTAACCAATGATTTGGGAAAATCTGATGAAGAAAAGGTTAAAGAGAAATTGAAGATTATTGAAATGAAGATGGAATTGATAGGTCTTGATCGTAGTGCTCAAGGAGGTGCTGTTCTTGGAAGCCCGGTTACATATTTATACGAACGATACAGTAAGGCGGGAAAAGAACGGCAGAAATACCGGGAGCTGCTTGCACAAAACCGAAGAGACTCCATTGCAGGGAGAAAGTTTGACGATGTGGTCGTGAAAACCCTAACGGAGTATGAAGAAGATGAGTTAGAACGCTTCTTAGATTTTTGTAGTTTTCATCAGAGTTATATCAATCAAGTTGATGCCTTGACGCTTTATTACGAGATTATTCGTTGTAAACGAGAGTATGAAGAGAAGGAGTGGTAGTTAGTGTAAGATATAACCAAGGCCCAAGTTGAAGGTGAAAACGTCTCTAAACTTATAAGAATCATCCATTCTGTCTTCAAGCATGTCTTTTATTCCTTCTTCAAGAGTTTCTGGAATCTCATAAATACTTGTATTTGTATACAGTGAATTATGCACTGTGAAACCTAAATCAATCGTATAGTCGTAATAAAGTCTTTCCCCAATCAATTCACGTGTACCAACTTGAAAATTCATCCTGATATTGTTCATTTTAATATCATATCCCGAAAGGTCTAATATAGGGTCAACAGATCTACCATTATAGTGATGATTGGTCATTAATTGCATAGCTTGATGACTTCCTTTTGTTGTCCTTTGTGAAAAGCCCACACCGACATATGTACCAACGGGAGCAATTGATGCTAACCTTTTGAAGAAATAATTAAACTGTACGCCGTATTTAAGATCCGAATATTTAGGTCGTCCTATTTCATATTGGTACCAGGGAAGTTCGACTCCATCATACCATGCATAATAGTTGGTCGAGTTGTATCTGGAGACCTTAGCTGCACTGAAATGAGCTTGCACACTAAACCTATTGGTTAAGGCAAAATTGTAGTCTAATCTTGGGTAAGAGTTGAAATGCAATTTGCTGTCTTTCTCTTGTGTGGTACTAGACCTAGGTTGCCCACTAAGCTGATTTACTAGACCTACTGAAATTGCACCTCTGTAGCCCAGGTAGAACGAGTTTTTTTCTTTAACCCCAACCATTTGTCCAAATAAGGGAAGATTTAACAAGAGGATAGTTGCTAGCGTTATCGCCTTTATATTCTTAGAAAGAATTGGACAGAAGTATTTTAAATTCTCTTTAAGATTCATAGCATTTTTGTTTGCATAGGTGATGCATTCGGGCTTAATGAATAAAGCAACCAATTCCAACATTTATTGTTGCCACATCCTTAAATCGGTGTGATTCGTACCACCTTTCTTCCAGTAAATCCAATATGTTTTCTTGAGTTGTTGCGTTTGACTCATAATCGAGGTATTCCGAAACGGGTTGATAATTAAACCCAATGTCTAAACACAAGTCATAAAACACTTTTCTAGTAATCATTTCACGAGACCCGAATTGGAGGTTTATGCGATTGGTCACGGCAGCAAACTGATAGTTAGAAATGTCTACTACATCATCAGGTACGGGGTTGCTTAAATAACTGTTTGTTGCTAGGG
Organism: Bacteroidia bacterium; assembly: GCA_965216465.1. GTDB lineage: Bacteria > Bacteroidota > Bacteroidia > NS11-12g > UBA9320 > UBA9320. Next base: position 134,866 of record CBDCFW010000006.1, on the reverse strand, counting down.
TCATGTCTTTATGAAACCCTGTAGTAAATCTTCGAGCAAAGCCCAGACCTATATATGAGCCAACAGGAGCAATAGAACCTTTTCCATAAAGAAACCAATTTATTTGCAAACCGACTTTACTATGAACATATCTCGGTTTGCCAGTTTCATATTGATAAGAAAAATTGTTTTCGAAGCTTTCCGCACGTCCAGAGTGATCTTTGTATCTTGAAGTCATTCCAACACTGGCATGAGCTTTGAGACTTAGAGAGTTTGTTAATGCGAATATGTAATCGAGTCGTGGGTGAACGTTATAATGTATGTTCAAACCGTCACGTTCGGATGGGCTAAACATTGGGATGCTACCAACCTGATTAACGAGACCAAAAGATAGTGCTCCCCTATATCCGAGATAAAATGAGTTTTTTTCTTTAAAATCTACTAATTGACCAAAAGAACTCAAACTTAAGATCATTAAAAGTGCAATGGTTAAAGTTCTCATATTATTTCGTGATTTGATTTAATGAGTTGTAAATATGAGCGTTTTGTAAATGGATGTTCATATTAGCATTGAACGACTTATTGCTTATAAAAGAAGGATTATGAGTTTCTAAATTGTAAATATAAAAACCGTAATCTGTGTACTTATCTGGTGTAAGTTGCCATTTAAGATAAACCGGGAATAAGTATAGTGTAAACATTGAAAGAACCATAGCTTGGCCATTAAATTCTCTTTTTTCTATTTCAGTAAATATGCCAAGCACGCCAATATGTTTTGAACCATATTTTGAAGTGATTTCTGGAATATATTGGGCATAGTACGGATAATAATCAAAATCCGAATATTTAGCTCGTTCACCTAAGTAGTCAAACAACAAACTAAATTCATTGTATGCTTCGGTGTCAAAATTTGGATCTTTAAAGTTGTCTATATAGTTAAGTTTGATGCCAAGTTGATCTGCATTTTCTTCAACCAGTTCAATTAGTTTCGTTTCATTTAGATCATTCTTGCTAACTAGTTTATTTACCGATTTTCGGTCGTCCGACTTATAGAAATTTGGAGCGACCATAATTAGGTTAGTAATGTCTAAATTAATCTCTTGAGGCTTGTAATAAGCTTCAATTTCTTCCTTCTCTTCTTCTTCATCGTTAACTGTTTCTTTAGCTAAATCATATGCTTCCAAAAACTCATTGTTAGCGAGGAGGTCCATTAATGCATAGTAAGTAAGACCTGTGGTAGTTTTAGACTTCCTTTTTTTAGCGATTTTGTCATACTTGCTAAGCTCTTTCTTTTCAGATGTATCGATCGCTGCTTTCTTTGGAGGCTCGCTTGCAAAGAACTTTAGTTCATGGTCATCAAAAAGTAAGAACTCTTCAAGTGCTTCTTGTCGAATACGCTTAAGGAATTCGTCATCTGGTCGATTCAAGCTTTCCTCCCAAATTTGTTTTACCGCAAGCACCGAAAGGTCTTTATCTTTTAGCTTATTGAAGAAGTAATACAAGCGTTGTATTTCTCCTTCTTTCTTTCGGTAATTTGTGCTGAAAACTGTGCCGTTCGAACTGTTATTGTGAGCAATGTTCCCATACCATGTCATAGCACGGGTTTTTGCTAAGTATTCATTATTGGGGTGAGATTCGCTCAAAATTAGATTGTGGTATAACCCGTCGATAAATTCCCCTTGACGAATAAAGATATTCATCATTTCAAAGCGAGCTAAGGTTCGAGTTGTTTTGAACTCTTCTTCGGTTCCTGCTATATAAATTTCCCCCTCTTTGTCTTTGTTTGCTCGATGCAATGCACTTACGTTATCTTTTCTTGTACTAATGTTTGGATGAGTGTGAAACTGGTCATCGACATCCTCTTCTGGTACAATATCTTTTACTTCTTCTAAGTAGTACTTTTCAACTATTTTAAAATAGTCTGTTTCAAGCCATGAAAAATCTACTTCTTTTTCATCGATTGGTAGGTAAGAATACAAAAGAACATTGAACGAATTGAAAATTTCATTCGCATCGTAACCAGCTTTTAGAGCTAGCCTAAATCCCTTTGAATCTGCTTCCTCTTCGTTGTCTTTAGAATAACGATAGTATTCTGAAATACTTCCATCTCCATATCTTCCCTTGCGAACCAAGTCACTAGTATGCTGGTAGGTAAGCTGATTATGTTTTTCACTAACATGACTAGCTTCATGAGCTAAAATGTAAGCAAGCTGAGCCTCATTCTCAATTTGACCAAATAAACCGACGGTAATAAAAATCACCCCTTGGTGTGTTGCAAAGGCATTAACTTCATTCGATTTTAAGGTGTAAATTTCTATATCACTAAGGTCTTCATCACTCGCTTCGGCTAACTTGTCAAAAACTCGATTTGCGTATTCGGTTAGCGGATCGCCATACAAGACTCTTCCACCTTGAATCAACTGTTGTAATTTGTAATTAGTGATTGCCGCAAAATCTTTGGCGTTCTCACGTGAAATGGTCTTGTCACCTTCCATTTTCTTGTTGTCATCCTCAATCTTCGATTCAAGATAATCTGTAAATAATGCAGGAATTGGACCTTTTGATACCAATCTGTCAAAGTTTTCAATCGTCTGACCTAGGGTTGTTGTGGTGACGAAGAGTAAAAGGGGAAGTAATGTTTTATTCATAGTAATTATAGAGTCAAATATATCCTTATTTTTCTTTAACATCTATCATACATTGTTCACCAAAGAGATTAAAAGGTGACCTATTATCTTGACGAATGAAGTTTAGCACAGCAGCCTCATTGTTTTGCCAGTACATAACACAGTTAGAATTTGTGCAATGGGCACCATTTTTAATTATAGAATGTTTGCTCTGTTCTTTAATCTTAGTGTTTACCAAGCCTATTGCATGGCCAATTTCGTGGGTTATGGTACATTGCTCTATCAAAGTTCTAATTTGTCTGTTTTGAGACGATGTTTGTACTACAGGTTTAAATATTGCTACGATCGAAGTGTTGTCAATATTAATTCCCAAAACATCTTTTTGCACCCTGTTTTCTTGGGTGTAATACCCATTAAGAAACAACAATTTAATCTGAGACACTTGGGGAGGTCGATTAACAATTCGGTTGGCCAAATTTTTAATGTCTGATTTGGTGTAGTTCCGTTCCGTAATCCAATCTAGGTTTATCATCGCCGAATCCGACGGATATTGTACTTTTATTTCATGATTTTTAAGCAGCTCATTTAAACTGGTGATTGTAAATACACTGGCGAGTGTGTCACCATAGTTTTTGTAGGGAGCGGCCTTCGATTCGTAAGCAATATCAATAACCAACTTGTCATTTTTAAACAGTTGTTTAGACCAAGTATTAGTATTTTGTTGGCAGCCTAAAAAGCATAAGCTCAGTGCCACAATGACCAGAAATTTATTAGAAATCAACCTTGTAATATAGCAGTGGCAAGAAAGCCAGTTGAGGTTGTTCGATTAATCTTTTGCTTCCCGGATTGTCTGGATCATTTGCGAACACGACGGTTAGTAAATTCTCATGATTGGTCACATTTAGAAGATCAATTGCCAGTTCATGGGTAGCTTTATCACCGTTAATTTTTAAACCGAGTTTTATGTCCCATCTAAAATAATTGGGAAATTGAAGTGAGTTTCTTTCTGAGTCGACAAAATGGACATAAATGCCATCGTTGGCGGTAGCAGCACTATCTACCGGAGAATATCTGCGACCTCCACCATAAGTTACTTTAGATCCTATTGTAATGGCGTTTTTCTGAGATTTTCCGATTGGTTTTTCGTATCCGCCAAGAATGTTTACGATGTAATTCCCGTTGAAGTCTGTATTACGGCTAATTCCATCTTTGCCTTTGTATACAGAGTTAAATAAAGACCCACTGGCAAGGAAGAAGAATTTTTGGCTGAAGAATTTCTCTACCGTTATTTCGGTTCCATAGTTTTGACCCGTTCCAGTATTTTCAAGAACATCTGGGAAGAAACGGGTAAAGCCACTACCTTGATTAATCAAACTAAATGATCCTCCTCTTTGCTCAACAGGAATTTCATAAAGGTATTGGTAATACGCTTCGATTTTTAAGCGTAGTGTTTTGTTGATCGAGTGGTCAAATGCACCAATGATGTGATGACTTTTGGTTAAGCCAATATTGTTATTGTGTGCATCGAAGGTTGAATTTGCTCCGTTGCGTGATGTGTCTTGAAAACGATAATAGTACACATACATCGGCTGCATTCTGCTATGTAATCCATAGCCGATTGATGCACTTGACTTGTCATTCAGTGTTAGTTTGAAGCCCAATCGCGGTTCAATACTAATTTGGTCTGATTGGTCGTAATGAAGAATGTGCAAACCGCTATTCATGGTTAAATTAGACATGAGCCGATATTTGTGGGATGCATACAAACGTAGCATAAGGCTTTGGTCTTTAGCATCGAGTTTTGTTTTCCAATCTTCTACATATTCGTTTGTTGAACTGTCGATATAATTTACCTGAAAAAGGTCTGCCATTACGCCCATTTTTAAACGACTTCTTGCACTGAATTTTTTATTTAAAGCCCAATGCAAAGCGGTTTTTCCTTCATACATTCTAGACCGAAGTACAGGATACAAACTGTCTAATTTTAAAATTCCTTGAACTGCTGATGCCGAATCCCAAATAATGAAGTCGTGGTCTGCTGTAATTTCTTGACCCGATTGAGCGATTATCAACTTACTCGACCAATCATTTTTGAAATAGCGATTGTAAGTGGCTCCAACCGTAAACATATTGGTAGTAAAGTACTGGTCTCTGTCATTTTCGCCATAAAGGTCATTTGTTGGTACGGTATCATCGTTAAAAACAATATCAATGTCAGACAACCCTCCGATTCCCCAAACAGAAAAGTTGCTATTATTTTTCATAGGGAAGTTCAATTTAAACGAAGCATCTTGGTATTTGGGCACAGCATCTGTACCTAGGCGAAAGTTTATTGCTTCAAATACGGCAAAGGTTGAATACCTGTAAGTTGCAATGTAGCTACTTCCTTTTTCTTTATTAATAGGGCCTTCACTCATAAGTTCGACACCCAAGACCCCTATTTGAGCCGTATGTTCTCTTTTTTCTCTATTTCCGGACCGCATTCGAATATCAAAAACTCCACTTAACGCATTACCATATTCTCCTGGGAATGCCCCAGTCATGAAATCAGAATGTCCTATTACCTTATTGTTTAAAATCGACAATGGTCCACCTGTTGATCCTGCGATAGAAAAGTGACTTGGGTTTGGAATATCAACTCCTTCAAATCTCCAAAGCAAACCAAGCGGAGAGTTGCCCCTAACTACGATATCATTCCGGCTGTCATCCGTGCCTTGAACTCCTGCATAATTACTCGCCATTCTTGCAGGATCTTGTCTACTCCCAGGATAACGTTCTGCTTCTTTCGCATTAAAAGTCCGGCTACTTAGGGTTGCCATGTCATTATAACTGCCAATCCGTTTGGTGCTGCTAACCACAATTGTCTTTAATCCAGTTGCCTGCTCAGTTAGTTCAATTGGGAGAAATGTTTCTTTCCCGCTTGTAACCTCAATATTGGGTAAAGTTAAGCTCTCGTACCCTGAATAGGTGATTTCTAGCGTATATCGGCCTACCTGAAGATTAGCAACTTTGAAGAAGCCTTCTTCATCTGTAATTGCACCACCACCGCTCATTACCTTAACCGTTGCACCAATCAGAGGAGCCTTGGAATCTGCATCAAGAATTCGTCCTTTAATGTTTTGTCCATCTTGACCGAAGGCTAGAGAAATTGATAATAAAATGCTTAATGAAAGAGACAGAAAATGCTTCATATAAAAGCTAAAGTACATCAATCAGACCTAAAAAAGGCCATAATGAAGTTAATAGTTATTCACCTTAAGAATGTTAAAGTGCTAACCGCCAATTGATATCATGCTTCTGTTTTCTTCAAGCATGGCTATGTTTTTGTCTTCGGCAGCGATTCCTGCTCGAACTGCTTTTTTGTCTTTAAGGCAATCTTTAAGCACAGGCAAAATTGATTCTCCATTGCGAAGAGGAGTAAGCACATCAAACTCGGAACTGGCGAACAAGCAATTTTTAAGTTTTCCGTCTGCCGTTAGCCGTATTCGATTGCATCCCTCACAAAAAGGCTTGGTTATAGAACTGATAATTCCAAAACTTCCTTGGTAGTTCTTGATTTTAAAATTTCGAGACGTGCTATGTGGTCCAGCAATAATTTCTTCAAAGCTATTTTGACCATAATGATTTAGAACTACATCCAAGATTTCTTGATAAGAGAAGCACTTATCTAATGTCCATTTATTGCCATTGAACGGCATAAATTCGATAAATCGAACGTCAATTGAAGACATTTTACTTAATTCAATAAAATCAACAATTTCATCGTCGTTGATATTTCTCATCACTACCACATTAAGTTTTGGAACGATGCCATTCTCGACTAGCAATGCGATATTTTCTCTTATTTGCTTAAAATAATCCCTCTTGGTTATAAGCAGGTTTTTATCGGGATCAAGTGAATCGAGGCTAACATTAATGTTGGTGAGTCCGATTGACTTAAAGAAATCAATATACTTGTGTACTAAAATTCCGTTTGTAGTTAGGGCCAATTCAATTGGAAGTTTAGCAAGTTCTTGGGTAATTTCTTTGAACTCTTTACGGATTAAAGGTTCGCCGCCAGTCAAACGAATTTTGTTTACACCAATTTGAGTTAGAGCCTTAGCAGTTTTGATTATTTCATCGGCCGTTAGATAAGTCTCCTTGTTGCGAATTGCTAATCCTTCTTCTGGCATACAATAAAAGCATCGCAAGTTGCAATGTTCGGTTAGCGAAATTCTTAAGTAGTCGTGAACTCTTCCGAATTGATCTGTTAAGTATGAAAGCTTGTTCTCCAAATTAGTTGGTATGTGGCTTGTTTTTGATTACATCAAAGATGTGTAAAATTGAAGGAAACACTGCATCCATACTTTCTTTTGCTCCGTTTGTTGAACCAGGTAACGTCAAAACCAATGAGCTTCCGATAATTCCTACAACTGATCGAGATAGCATGGCAAAAGGGATTCGATCCATTCCGTATTTACGAATCGCTTCAGCTGCGCCTGGAATTTCACGTTCAATCAATGGTCGAATTGCTTCAGGAGTTGTGTCGCGATCTGAAAGGCCAGTTCCCCCAGTAAAAATTATCAAATCAACATCTTGCTTAACATGGCTTTTGGCAATTTCTTGTATTTGATCAAATTCGTCAGGAATGATTTTATAATCTACTACATCAACATTCAATTCATGAAGTTTATCTTGAATTGCCAATCCTGCTTTGTCTTGTTTTTCTCCTTTTGATATGGAATCTGAACACACAATTACGGCTGCATTAACTTTACCATCAGTGTATTTGCGGTAGTCAGATTTTCCGCCTTTTTTTCGAAGAAGTTTAATTGAAGAAATCTCAATACCCTTGTCAATAGGCTTAAGCATATCATACATGGTAAGAGCTATTATAGATGCTCCATGCATTGCTTCCACTTCAACTCCCGTTCTGTAAATCGTTTTAACCGTGATTAGAATCACAATTTCTAACTCTTGGTCGTTAATCTTATACTCTACACCTGTGTATTCTACAGGAAGCGGGTGACAGTCAGGAATCGAGTTGGATGTGTTTTTTACCGCAAATAGACCTGCCGTTTTTGCCATTTCAAGAACATCTCCTTTTGGAACAGTTCTATTTTTTATGGCATCTATGGTCTCCGTCTTGCTCACTTTTACTGTTGCAGTTGCAGTAGCAATTCGAAGTGTTGTATTTTTATGTGTTATGTCTATCATGGAGTGTTTACTTTCCAAGCATATGTGTCATTTTCCAAAATCTCTTTACCGAATACAGGTGTTTTTTCTTTTATTGTATTAACCGCAAATTCAATTGCTTCAAACACCACTTTTCGTCTTGGAGCAGATACAAAGACAAAGAAACAAATTTCTCCCGTTTTTACGATTCCTTTACTATGATAGATATGCATGCAGGTGATATCGTATTTAGCGAAGACATCTTCTTTTATATCATGAAAGGTTTGATTTGCCATTTCCTCATAGGCAGAATATTCTATTGCGACAACAGACTGATCGTTTATCGTGTCTTTTCTCACTTGACCTAGAAATATACTGTGGGCTCCTATTTCATGTTTATGTTGATGAGCAGCAATCTTATCGCTAATGAAATTTGAGCTAATTGGTCCTTCTATAAATACCGATTTCATGGTTGTTTTAAAAGTTTATAATGGTTTGTTTATTCGTTAAGGCGTTAAAATACAGTACTTTGCCTGATAAAATGCCATTTAATCCTAAAAGGACTTTTAGCACTTCATTGGCTTGGTATCCTGCAATAATACTTGGCAAGATGGCATAAACACCAATGTCTGAACATGTAAAGGCTAAAGCCGCTTCACTTTCCGCAGGGAATAGAGATTTATAGGGATACTTGTTAAGATGGTTAAAGGTTGTAACCTGTCCTTCAAACTTATGAATGGCACCGTAAATTAACGTTTTGTTCAATACCTCTGCCAGTTCACCCAATAATTGTTTTGTTGGAACACTGTCTGTACAATCAACAACAACATCATGATTATTAATCAATGGTTCGGCATTACTTGAATCTAAAAAATGAGGGTATGCAGCAATTGTACAATTGGGATTGAGGATGTGAAGTTTTTCTGCTATCACTTCGCATTTTTTTCTCCCAATATCGCCATCATGAAATAGTATCTGCCGTTGAAGATTCGAAATGTCTACCGAATCGCCATCAACAATAGTCATTTTGCCAATGCCTGTTGCGGCTAACAGTTGAGCCAAGGGACAGCCCAATCCTCCAGCCCCAATAATCAAAACGCTAGATTGTTTCAGTTTTTCCTGACCTGGCTTTCCAATCTCGGTCAAAGAGAGATGCTTTGCATAGCGTTGTATTTCATTTTGATTAAGCATGATGTATTTATCCGCCTGCAAATTGAGGTAATATGGCGATTTCAGATCCTGCTTTTATAGTAAAGTCGTGTTCTCTGATTTCTTGATCAACAGCAACTCTATAAAAAGTATGGGCCAAACCAGGGTATTGTTCTTCTATTTGTTTTGTAAAATTAGCCACTGTCAGTTCACCTAGGTCCATTGATTCCTCATTCACGAGGGTGTGATCAGTGATTTGTCCGAAATACAATATAGTTGAAGATTTACTCATGGTTAAAGGATAACTGTTTTATACCAATAATAGTTTGATAGCAGCAAGCAATAATACTACTGAAAGTAGATATTTTAATGCTGAGTTATTTAATTTTTTACTGCCTAGATATCCGCCGATTAATCCTCCTACAACTGCAAAGGCGGCAATAATTAATACTTCCTTCGAAATTTCAGTACCTGAAGCCATTAATCCAGTCATTCCAGAAATCGAATTGACCCAAATAAACAAGGCTGATACGGCTGCAGTTTCTTTCAAGTTTGCCCATCCTAATAGAAGAATTACTGGACTTAAAATAATACCGCCTCCAATTCCAATCATTCCCGAAAAGAATCCTATTGATGCTCCAATGATTAGAGACAGCCATAAGTGCTGACTAGAAGATTTTGTCTTTGACGATGTGTCAATAAACAACATTCGAGCTACGGTCGCGAGTAATAGCACGCCTAGAATTAGTTTATATGTAGTGGCATCAACGCTAAGGTAGCCGCCAATAAATGAAGCCGGGATAGATGTAATCGCAAAAGGGTAGAATAATTTCCATTTAAAGTGTCCGTTTCTCCAGAAATAGTAAAAAGCCAATCCGGAAACCAAAATGTTTAAGCTCAGAGCTGCTGGTTTCATAAATGTGCTCGGAAAAGAGAAAAGTGCCATCATGGCTAAATAGCCACTTGCTCCACCATGGCCTACCGCTGAGTACAATAACGAGACAATGGGTAGAAGAATAAGAAAGAGATAAATGTAATCGACCTCTAATAAACTAAATGTAGCTGAAAGAATCATGAATTGATTAGATGTACTTCTACAGATTCACCTTTGTTTATTTCAGTTTTGTTGTTTGGGATATACACCAGACAGTCTGACAAGGCAAAGGTGTGCAACATAGATGAGGCCTGTCCGTTCATGATTTCAACTCCTTCTGCACCTAATCTGGCCTTTAAATATTGTGCACGATTCCCCTTTTTTACATAATTGTTGGTTATAGGGAGATTCAATTTTGTCGGAAAGCAATTTTTATATCCAGCCATCTTCTTAAGGACAGGAATCACATATTCGATTAAACATACCAAAGCGGATGCTGGATTGCCAGGTAAACCAAAAAAGCAGGTATTCTCTTTCTGACCATAGAAGATTGGCTTGCCAGGTTTTTGAGCAATTTTATAGAAGACTTCTTCAACATTCAGATTCTCAAATGCAGTTTTAACAAAATCGTAATCGCCTACAGATATCCCTCCAGAAACCAATACAACATCTGAAGTTTTGCTGCAGTGGTCAATGTCATTTTGAATTGCACTTAGCTCATCTTTCTCAAACATTACAGTCTGCAGATCAAAACCAGCATGTTTTATTGCGGACGTGAGCGTGATTGAATTGCTTTCGTAAATGGAGCCAAAGGGTAGATCTTCTCCTGGTTTAACAATCTCGTTGCCAGTTACCACTAATGCAACTTTAGGTTTTTGAAAAACTTCAACAGTTCTTGCACCAAACGATTGAATCAAACCCAGAGCTGGCCCATTTAATAGAGCTCCTTGCTCGAGAGCGATGTCTCCCTCTTGAATCTGTTCTCCAACAGGACGAATATTTAATTGGGGCTTAAGCTCGCCGGCATCATTATTAAGCTTGACCATATTATTTTCAGTGGTAATCCACTCTTGCATAATAACGGCATTAGCTCCGTCTGGCACAGCTGCTCCTGTAAAAATTCGGACAGCATCACCTTCATTTAATGATGTTGTGTGTTTGTCTCCTGCAGCTACTTCTCCAATAAGATTGAAATTGTCTTTCTTCACATTGGTATAGTTAACCGCGTAGCCATCCATCGCCGATTGTCTGAAAGGAGGAAGGCTCATATTTGCGCGAAATGACTGCGAAAGAATGTGGTTCAATCCTTTATCAAGTTCCACTTCTTGAGAAGGTAAAACGGGCACTCCATTCAATAAAATATCCTTAGCTTGTTCAACCGACAACATATTGAAAGCAAATATAATCGGGAACCGATAAGGCCCTTAAGCTAGGGCTAAGATTTATTGCTTATTCTTTTTCTTTCTTCGGATGCGGAATTTGTCGAACTGATATCTGTAGAATAGACCAACTCCTGTGGTCGTAATGTTATTGATGCTGCCCAATGTTGGGTCATTTGCATTTTTTTGGAAACCTCTAATCTTAAAATTACCATCTTGGCTGAGGTTATATTGAACATTAACATCATATGGACGGGTTCCAGCCGCCGCGCCTGCATCAATCGAATATCCCAATTCGAGTCGGTCATTAAAAAACTTTCTTCGGAGTGAAAGAATAATCTCGTCTCGTTCAGCATCGGTGACTTGGTAATCTAGGCCGATTTGAACACGAGTATCCAACTGAGATAACCAATTGTTCAACTGACTTGACGCTAGGTCAGAAAGACTGTTCCAGCCTGTATGAGCAACACCAGTACCAGCATTGTAATCTTCTGCTGACACATTAGCGAAACTTGGAGGTATAAATGCACCGAGAACAAGAAGGGCAAATACTTGTCTGCTTAATTCGTCTTGATCTAGCTTAATTCTATCAATTACCGTTGTCAGTGCAGTATTGTTGGTGGTGCTTATGCCAATTTGAGATGGGAAGGAGAGATCAAATGCAACATCGGGGTTAAATAACAATCCCTTTAGAATTAAATGGCAGTCGACCGGGATTGCTTGATTATACTGGTCGAGCTCATCTTCGCTAAGCAAGCCGGAAAGAAGAATTTGAGGAACAGGGTATTCGCGCTTGGTGGCCGAAAGGTTGATTGTCGCGTTGTAAGGATTTCCATCCCAAAATAGGGTTCCGCCAGGTTTTACAACAAAGTATTTGTTAATTAAATCAAAAGCAGTAAATAGATAGTTCCCTTCGTCAATTGTCAGACCGCCGTACATGTTAAAATCGCCGTAAGTGTTAATTTCCATACGAATATTTCCGTGACCTGCAGCTTCAATCTTGTCGCCCAAAAGCTCATCAAAGACCATGGTTACTTTAGCATCTTTGGTTACTTCAAAGTTGAAGTTCATTTGTATTCCCGCAATGTTGGTTACGGCTTCATTTAGTGCATTGTTATCTTCTTTTAGGTTGACAAAATCAACATAACTAAGCTTCCCACTCGTTTCGAAATTATCTAGCGGGATTTCTATCTCTGTACCTTTTCTACTTTTAGCGTTGATTTCTAAAAGAATGTCGTCCAATGGTCCAGATATGTGCATGTCTCCATCAACAAAGGCATTGCCATAGAAAAGCTCATTGTCTTTTCGCTCGGTTTTCATGATTTCGAAATTTTCGAGCTTGTCGATATGAATGTCGAATAGGTAGTCAATAAAGTTTTTATGTGATACTTTGCCGGATACAGAAGCAGCACTTCTATACTGGTCAAAAACAGTGGCCTTGTTAATGGTAAATGCATTGTGAGAGATGTCAAGAAGGGCATCGCCGGAGTATCTTGTTTGCAAATAATCAACCACAAAGTCAAGGCCATCAATCCGCATTGTACCTGTCAGTTTTGGTGCCTCAAGAGGTCCTGTGATGTTTATTTTGGTGGTAGAGTACCCTTCAATATTTGAAGCAAGACCGTCTAAATATTTTTCAAATGGTTTAATGCCGCTACTATCGGTCGTTAGTTCAAGGTTTAATGGAGAATTGGAATTATTAAAGTCTAAGTTGCCTTCAATGCTTAGATCATTGAGAATACCACTATCTAATTTTCCATCTACATCAATGACCAATAACTCGTCTGTTGCTGAACTTTGAAAATCAAGATTGCCAAGTGTGTCATCGTTTAGTTGCAAGTTTTCTACTCTAAATTTGGATTCAATAAATGGATAGCCGTCGCGGTCTGAAATATCGATATAACCATTGGCGGATCCATCAAGCATAAAATCGTATGCGGTAAAGAATGGCATCAAGTTTTTTAATCTGAAATTAGCTAAGGACAGATTGAGTTTATCTGCATGCCTACCAAGCGATGCGTCGAGAAACAAGATCTCGTCGTTATATCTAAAATCAAAGTAGAAAAATTCTGTAATGCCGTTGTGATTAATAATATTTGGGAATTCGGTGTTTTTGAGAGTCCATGGTGTTCCATAAATCTCAACTTTTGAATCGTCTAAATAAACTATAGAAGAATCATTTTGGTACATGTAACGACCCGATAAAATGATATCCAACAACGTGTCTTTACTTGAAGTCGTTTCAAAATGCACAATTCCTTCATTTGCAAAACCGTGAGCATTTAGAACGTCAAAAAGCACGCTGTCTCCGTTATTTAAACCATCCGTGTTTACCGAAAAATTGATTGGGGTATTCGTGCCTGAGTTTTTAAACTTTACGCTGGCCCATTTACTGTTTGTGTTCAAATAGTCAGGGCTATAAATGAAGTTTGAAGACGATATTTTGTTTGAATTATAGTCGTACGAAAGCAGTAATGATGCACTGTCGAAGTAGAATCCAGGCAAAAATTCTTTGTAGATAGGATGGTGTTCTACGAGTTGAGCAAACAAACGAATAGAGTCAGATTCTAAGGGGCTTAATGAGTCTAGCTCGTTAGGGTTGAAGATAGAAATTAAATGATCTGTAATTCCACCCAGTTCATTGTTTAAGTAACTGCCTGATAGTGCAATTATGCCAAGGTCAGAGTGAACCGACAATGAATCTTTACTTGTGCGAACTTTAACCTTTTTTAATTTGTAATTGTTTCCTGCTCTTGAGTAGGTGAAGTTTTTCAAGTTGCTGACTCCAGTTATGTCATTTATTGAACTTGCTGTAATGTGTATTGGGCCATGAAATTTTACAAAGGCATTAGTAGAATCGAGTCCCAACGTTTTTAAGTTGATGGCGTTTACGTTGGTGTTTACCTTAATGATAGCGTCTTCTGAGGTTGCGTCTAACTTACCGCTGAACCCAAAGTTGAAATTTGGGTCGACAATATTAAATGTTCCAATGTAAATATTTTCGGCTACCTCGCCGTCTAAACTAATGTTTTTGTACCGGTAATTTTCGTAGTCGAAATAGTCGATGTTTCCGTATACTTTACTTTTTAAATCATGGAGAGTTAAACCTGAACCATCTATGTCTAAATTTAACGAAGTCGAACCAAATTCTGGGAGGTTGAGTAACTCCCCTAGGTTAAATTCTTGAGCAGCGATTGACCCTTTATAAGTCGAGTTTCCAGAAGAGGAGTAATTTAGGTTTGTAGTTACTTTTCCTAATCGTGTCAAGATGTTGCCATTCACTAAAAAAGCGTCAAGCTTCCCTGAAAATTCCCCATCAAAAACGACATGACCAAGTTCTGTAAATTCAGAAGGAAGGCCATTGATCTCAATCAGCCGAACAATTTCTTGAGTTGAGCTTTCGAAATTATCCGCGTCCAATATGAATCTCATGTTTTCGATATCGGGAATTCCTTCCAAAGAAGCCTTGCCGGTGTATTTTGTTTGGTCGCCTAGCTTGAGGTTTAAATCTGTGCAAGTCAAATTGTCGACCTTACCGCTGGCCGTTCCGTGAATCTGAATAACTTCATTAATAGAGTTCAGGTTGTTGTGGAAATAGGCCAAATCTTGACTGTGAATTGAACTTGATGCAACATCACTAGCTATGTGAACCTTATGAATGAAGTCCCCAAAATCTTTGTAGTGAGAATAAGTAAACTCGAGGTCCAATTCAACTTCACTTCGATTAGTTTTAAACTTCAAGTCGGTGAAAGACATCAGTTGTCTGCTTATGATGGTTTTACTCGAAAAGTCTTCTACATAAAGCCCACATTTCTCTTTGGTACTTAACGATTTAATATCAAAATTGAGTGAGTCTCCAATAATGGTGAAATCGTGAAGAACAGCATCAATGCTAGAGTATTCCATGTCAGTTTCATCAAACCTTCGGGTAGAGGGAGGGTCCAATACTTTATTGAAATAATGAAAACGAGAGGAGTTTAATTCTATTTTGTCAAACGATAGCTTAGGTGGTTCGTTTTGTGTTTTACTATCTTTTGGATTGAAGTAGTCAACTAAAAATTGAATGTTAAGTTGGTTCGTTGTGTCGTAGACTCCAATGTTTACATCGGCATTATTAATTACTACTTTGTCGAGGTTTAAAATTTCTTTTGAGAATGTAAAGAGGTCGTAATCGGCAGTCAACTCAGCAATGTAAATTAGGGTATCCTGATTTCGGTCTTCGATAATCAAATTTTTAGCTGACAGCCTATCGAAATAGTCGATTGAAACTTCATCAATTTGAACTTTTACTTTAAGCTCTGAGCTCAAGTGATTAATTACGCGATTTGTTGCATAGTTTTTGAACCAATTGGTTTGCAAAATTCCGAGTGCAATAAGGCCTAAGCCCAACAGAATGGCAAGCACAATGAGCGGTATTTTAACTATTTTTGGCAACGTTTTAAACTTATACTAATACAAACATAAATTGGAACAAGCATACAACAATTCACAAGAGATAATTCTCGGGATAGAATCGTCCTGTGATGACACCGCTGCAGCTGTGCTAATTGATGGCAAAATATGTTCCAATGTTGTTGCTTCACAGAAAATTCACGAAGAATACGGTGGGGTCGTACCTGAGTGGGCTAGTAGAAAACATCAATTAAATGTTGTTCCTACTGTTCAAGCTGCCCTCAAAAAGGCAGGTGTTTCAGTTAAAAATCTTACGGCTATTGCTTGCACTCAAGGACCTGGTCTCATGGGTTCACTTCTTGTTGGTTATACGTTCACAAAAGGGCTGGCAATGTCGAATAATATTCCTTTTGTTAATGTCGATCATATCGATGCTCATACACTTGCTCATTTCATTGATGACAATGAAATTGAACTTCCTTTCCTGTGTTTATTGGTGTCGGGAGGGCATACTCAAATTGTTCGCGTAAATGCAGATTATTCGATTGACACGTTAGGAAAGACACTTGACGATGCTGCAGGAGAGGCATTTGATAAGGCAGGAAAGATGCTAAATCTTACTTATCCCGCAGGACCAATTATTGATAAATTAGCGAATGAAGGTAATCCATTGGCATACCAATTTGCTACATCCAATGTTGGTAATTTGGATTTTAGTTTTTCAGGTTTAAAAACTTCAATTCTTTACTACCTTCAAAAACAGAAAAGATTGAACGAAAATTTTATAGCTGAAAATTTAAATGATTTGTGTGCATCTATTCAGCACACTATTGTGTCTTATTTAATGAGCAAGCTTGATTTAGCAATCAAACAAACAGGCATAAAGCATGTTGGTATTGCTGGTGGAGTTGCGGCAAACTCGGCATTGAGAAATGCGGTTATGAATTTGGAGCAAAGCAACGGGGTAAAAGCTTACATACCGAAGTTTGAATACTGCACTGACAATGCTGCAATGATTGCTTATGCCGGTAGAATAAAAATGAATCAAAACAATTTTGGCACACTAAATGATGTGTGTTATACAAGAAAATGAAAAGTATAGTAAAGCTGATAGTTCTCGTTTCATTACCGATTTTTACTTTCGGTCAAGCAAACGATTCGAGTTTGATAAGAAAGAACCAAGTACTTGAGATAAAAAAGAATCTCTATGTTCATGCGTTTATTGAGAATAACGATACCTGCTTATTTAACCATCAAAAGTTTAATGAAGAGGGTATGATGGTTTATGAAAAATCAAACATGATCTGCATGGGCTGGCCTAGTACTGAAGAGGTGTTCATTGAATACGGAGAAAGAGGCATTTCGCAGTTAGAAGTGAAAAGGGATGGCAAGCCTTTTAGTCGAGCAACGTATAAATACGATACAATTGGAAAGGCTCCAATTTGGGTAAAAACATTCTTCTACCAAACGAACGATAGTACAGTTCTTACAAATGTATACTCCTATGGAGACGATGACTTGGTAGATTCAACCCACTCGACTCTAATTCAACAAGACGGAACGACAAAAATCACTAAGTCAATTGCTGTGTACAATGAGAGAAACGAGCCAGTGCAATTGTATACAATTGCTGAAGATAGAACGCCAATTGAAATGGCATCCTATGAAATGGCAGATAATGGTTTGATATTGAGCACGGCATATACTACTTATGGAGATAAACCCCGATTTACTCAGATTTTTTATGCCTACAATCAGAATGAACGAGTGGCTCATTCTTATAATACAACCAATCAAAAGCAAGAGTATTTTTATCTCGATAATGGCTTGCTAAACAACGAAATGCACTACAATCCGAAAGGAGAGCTTGAAGCAGAATATATCTTTGAATATATTTACGCCGAATGAATTTAATCTATGTAATCGTTGGAGGTGGGATAGGTGCTGGACTTCGTTGGTTAATCGCCAGCTATTTGCAGTCGTCATCTTCTTTTCCGTTTGGTACATTTACGGTTAATATGATTGGGTGTTTACTCATCGGAATACTAAGCGTGTTTTTGTTTGAGCAAGCATCAAAGTGGCACTTGTTACTAACAGTTGGATTTTTAGGTGGATTTACGACCTTCTCAAGCTTTGGACTCGATATGTTTAAATTGCTTAAAGCTTCTGACTATAAGATGCTTTTGAGTTACATTCTTGCAAGCAATGTTTTAGGATTGTTATTCGTTATACTAGGACATAAAATTACACATACACTCATTAAGTGAAAAGAATAATTTACATACTTGGCTTTACGCTATTATCGCTATCAGGTTTTGCAGATAAACTTTTGATTACGATGAATGAGTCTCAAAAAAACCATCTAAAAGCCTACGGTTTAGCATTTTGGGTGTTAGAGCAGGATCAAGAGGTGGAATGGCTACTTAATTATGAAGGCGGGAGCTTTTTAATGGATCATTATGAGGCCATTGAAAAGGAATGTCTGCTAAGAGGAATCAGTTTTGTTAGTATTTCAGAAGCGAAGGCAGAATCAATCAAAAATGAGATTGCTAGTCCTGCTGTTAATGCAGAAGTTGTTAAACTGTTAAAGGCTCCAAAAATTGCTGTGTATTCGCCTAAAACAGCACAACCTTGGGACGATGCGGTTACAATGGTCTTAACCTATGCACAAATTCCTTATGACGTAATCTTTGACGACGAGGTTTTAACGGGCAAGCTTCCGACCTACGATTGGTTGCATTTGCACCATGAAGATTTTACAGGTCAATACGGTAAATTTTGGGCTGGTTATCGCCATTCAAGTTGGTATAAAGAACAGGTTCGTGAAGCGGAAGAAATGGCTGAGCGTCATGGGTACGAAACTGTTTCTGAATTAAAGCTTGCGGTAACGAAGAAAATTAGAGATTTTACTCTCGGAGGAGGTTTCTTGTTTGCTATGTGTTCTGCTACGGATAGCTACGATATTGCATTAGCCGCTGATGGAGTTGATATCTGTGAGCACATGTTCGATGGAGATCCAATTGAGTCAGGGGCACAATCAAAGTTAAACTATGACAACACGTTTGCTTTTGAGGATTTTAGTATTGAAATGAACCCAATGGCTTACGAGGTGTCAAGTATTGATGTTGACCCTCGAGCAAGGAGAATTCGTGAAGAGAATGACCTTTTTGCATTAAATGAGTTTTCGGCAAAATGGGACATAATTCCAACTATATTAACCCAAAATCATGTTCGCGTAATCAAGGCATTTATGGGTCAGACAACAGCTTTTAAGAAAGAGCATGTTAAGAGTTCGGTTATAATCATGGGTGAGAATAAAAGCCTAAACGAAGCTCGTTACATTCATGGAACCATGGGCAAAGGCCAATTTACTTTTTACGGTGGACATGATCCTGAAGATTACCGACATATGGTAGGGGAGCCACCAACCGATCTTAACCTACATCCTAACTCTCCTGGGTATAGACTGATTTTGAACAATATTCTGTTTCCTTCAGTTAAGAAGAAAAAGCAAAAGACTTAAGGTTGTCTTAAATCTAAGGCTGCAGCATTAAGACGTAAGCCTACACGATAAATTGTGGTGCTTAGGTCTCCAACCATGCTGTTGTTTTGATTACGTAGAAAGATTCCTGCATCTAAGAATAGATTGTGACCGAGCATATAGGAAGCATCGAAAGAGAACATTCCAACAGAGTTTTCAATTCCTTGGAAAAGATGAACGTCTCGTTTGTTTTGTAAGTCAACCGTTCCTCGAGTCACGTTGCCTCCAAAATTTGTAGTTGTTATACTCGAATCAATTCCTTGTTTTGAGAAGGTGTAGATGGCTGTTAAGTTGAGACGTGGAATGGGTTGATAGCGAACTATACCTACAAATTCTCTGAAGTTAGCTCCTAATGGATGCCCTAAACTTTGGTTGTAGTGAATCCAATTTTGTGATTTAAATTCATGCTGATATACATGTGGGCGAAGCTGGTTTATTTCAACCTGAGCATCGAGATTGTTTATACCTGCCACATTAATGTATTTGAGTCCGGCTTGGTATCCCCACTTGTTCACCCAAGAGCTCGATGCGGATATAAACTCATCTTTTATGAATTCATCAAATACGATTTGACCGTAAAAAGAAAATCGCCGCATAAAATTCCATTTCCAATCTGCACCAAGTACAACATTGTCGCTACTATTCAATCCGTGTTCAACTGCTCGGTAAAATATCAATGGGTTGAGGTAGTGAAATTCATAGTTGCCCGACTCTAGGCTGTCTTGCCGGTCAAAAATTACATTCTCAAATAAGCCGAGTGTGAAGTTTTTTCCAAGGTTAACACTTAGATGATGCAGTGCACCATACTTTCTTAGTGTTGGAGCTTTTTCTTGGTAACCTCTAAAGTCAGTATGTTGAGAATAGAGATTCATGTAGTTTATTTTCCAAACCTTGGTGTTGATCTTTAAGAAAGGATGAGGTGCAGCAATGTCACTTAAAATTAGCGATCGATATCCGTTGCCAATGAAGTTTTTATCTTGGCCAAATTGAACCATGATTTGCTCAATCGGAGAGAAGGTTACGTAGCCACGAACATTAAAAAAGTCGCGCGATTGAGTTCCAAAAGGTTTTGCAAGTGTAGCTCCTGTAACAATTTCAGTTTGAGCTTGTTGGTTTATTAAGTATTCTGGATAACGTATCTGATTTTCAAGTGCATAAGTGTAAAAGCCTACTTTTTTTCCGATGTGTCCGCGAACTTCAAACCCTCGACTGTTTCGGTAGGTAGAAAGGCTATCAGAGCCTGTTCCTCCACTGAAACCCAGCACGGGATTTACTATTAACCCGAAATCATTTGATCGGTGTGAGTAAAGTGCCGTTCTGTATTTATAAAATGATTTGATTAATGGTAATTTTAAGTTTGATTCTTTCTTCTCGTTAAAAAGAAAATTATCGAAATCGAGATAGTCAAAATTAAAAGAATCAGAAACTGAGTTTGCAATCATATTATAATGAAAGTAAGGCAAGCTGTCTCTTCTAAAAGGCTTTATTCCTGTGTAAACAACTGTAGCTAGAACTCCACTTTGAATTTCATATCTGTCTGTGAGGTGATAGTTGAATCCGTTTGAAGTTAATGGGCTTTGTGCTACCAGTTGAATGCTTAAAGCCGTAAAAAAGACTACAAAAAATGACTTCATCTCGAACAAAAGTACAATGGGAATTGATTAGTTTATCAACCGATTAATTTAGTCATGTGCGAATAATTTTCTTGTTTGCGGCATAATACTCATTACTTATCTTCGCCACAGTGTCTACACAAGAAAAAATTCAGCAATTAACCGAAGAACTAAAGCGACATAATTATCAGTATTATGTTCTGGCTCAACCTACAATTTCTGACCGAGAGTTTGATATGAAATTGAAGGAGTTAGAGAATCTTGAAAATGCATTCCCTCAATTTGCAGATCCGAATAGCCCTACGCAGCAGGTGGGTGGAGATATAACAAAGAATTTTGAGACGATTCCGCATTCTGAACGAATGCTTTCGTTAAGCAACACCTACAACAAAGCGGAGTTATTTGATTTTGACGCTCGGGTTGCCAAGTTGCTTGGAAGAGATGATTATCAATACACAGTTGAGTTAAAATTCGATGGATTTGCCATTGCATTGCGTTATGAAGAAGGCAAACTTGCAAGAGCCATAACACGAGGGGATGGAACAAAAGGTGATGATGTGACATCAAATGTACGAACGATAAAGAGCATACCCCATCAACTAAGAGGGGACTTTCCTTCTCAACTTGAAGTGCGTGGAGAAATTTTCATTCATAAAGCGGCCTTTGCAAAAATGAATGAAGAGCGAGCTCAGAAAGGAGAAGCACTTTATGCAAACCCTAGAAACACTGCGGCTGGTACCATTAAACTTCAAGACAGTTCTGAGGTAGCAAAGCGACCTTTAGATGGCTTTTTGTATCAACTAATTGAAGAAGGAGCCGCTGGATTGACCCATTACGATGGACTTCAAAGAATGAAAGCCTATGGTCTTCCTACTCATGATGGAACAAGATTGTATTCTTCAATAGAGGAGGTTTGGGAATTTATAACCGATTGGGACACCAAACGCAAAGATCTTAGCTTTGAAATTGATGGAGTGGTGATAAAGGTTAACAACAAGATTCACCAAGAAGAGCTTGGTTTTACCAGTAAATTTCCAAGGTGGGCAATAGCATACAAGTTTGAAACCGAACAGGCTGTGACCAGACTGAATTCGATTTCGTATCAGGTGGGTAGAACAGGTGCCGTAACACCAGTAGCTAATCTCGAGCCTGTTCAATTGTTGGGCACCACGGTAAAACGGGCTAGCTTGCACAACGCTGATGTGATTGCAGAATTGGATGTTCGTGTTGGCGATACTGTGTTTGTAGAGAAAGGTGGTGAAATTATTCCAAAGATTGTTGATGTTCAAACAGACGGACGATCGGCTGACTCAGAACCTACGCAGTTTGCAACACATTGCCCAGAGTGTAATACCTTGCTTGAACGAACGGAAGGTGAAGCGGCTTACTACTGTCCAAATTCAGAGGGTTGTCCACCTCAGATTAAAGGAAGGATAGAACATTTTATAGGCAGAAAAGCGATGGACGTAGCGAGCTTGGGTGAAGGAAAGATTGACGTGCTGTACACCTCAGGTTTGGTGAGAAGTGCTGCAGATTTGTACGCATTAGAAACAGATAATTTGCTAGGTCTAAGCAAGACCATTGTGAATGAAGATACTTTAGATGAGCGTGTTGTTAGCTTCAAAGACAAAACGGTAGAAAATATTCTCGGAGGAATTCAAGCCAGTAAAGAACAGCCCTTTGAGCGTGTACTTTTTGGATTGGGTATCCGATTTGTGGGTGAAACTGTAGCTAAAAAGCTTGCACATCATTATAAAAATATGGACAACTTGATGGCAGCAGAATTCGACGATTTAATTGCAGTAAATGAGATTGGTGTAAAGATCGCTCAAAGCATTGTAGATCATTTTGCAAAGTCCGAAAATAGAGAAGAAGTTCTACGACTTCAAGAAGCTGGGCTTAATTTCCAAGTAGTAGAAAAAGAGCAGACTTCTAATGCGCTTGACGGTGCGAAGATTGTTGTGAGTGGAGTGTTTACTCAGTTTAGCAGAAACGAACTTAAAAAGTTGATTGAGGAGCATGGCGGCAAGAATGTTAGTTCAATCTCCAAGAGTACTGATTACCTAATAGCTGGTGAAAATATGGGGCCGGCGAAACTCGAAAAAGCCAAAAATCTTGGAATCAAAATGATAACAGAATCAGATTTTGTTGCATTGATTTCTTAAGGCGTAAAAGCTTACCTTTGCAATCCTTTGTCTAACCTAAAAGAAAAGATAGCTAGATTTATGACCACCCGTCACAAACCTGCGGCGGCTAACAAAGAATTTAAATCTTTTTCTGATGTAAGAACCATTGGTGTAGTTTACGATACAGATGATGTAAGTTCCAAGTACATGACCAAGATTGTTCATTATTTTGAGTCGTTAGGCAAGCAGGTTACATCAATTGGGTATGTAGATCAAAAAGAGATTAGATTGTATCTTCCAAATTACAAAGAAGAATATTTCTGTCTTGCTGATCTAAATTATTGGGGCCTTCCTAAAGAGGAAAAAATTGGAAGATTTATTAAGACAGATTTTGACTACCTAATCAATTTGGATACAGCAGGCAAAATTCAATTGCAAGCTATTTCTGCTCAGTCTGTAGCCAAAGTGCGCATAGGAAAACACATGCAAGAATTTGCATTTGCTCATGATTTTATGATCAAATCAGATGCAGACAATGCAGAAGTATTATTTGAAGAAATTAAAAAACACATTAAATGATAGATAAGTTTAGAGGATTAGGAGTAGCTATGGTAACTCCTTTTAACAAGAACGGAAGTATTGATTTTGAAGGTTTAGACCGATTAACCAACCACTTAATTGAGGGTGGGGTAAATTACTTGGTTGTAATGGGTACAACAGGTGAAAACCCAACTATTAATGCCGAAGAACAAGCACAGATTTTGGAGCGTGTTAAGTCGGTAAATGCCAAGAGACGACCTATAGTATTTGGCATTGGAGGCAACAACACTGAAGAAGTAGTTAATCGTTTGAAGACAACAGATCTTTCTGGTGTAGATGGCATTTTAAGTGTAAGTCCATACTACAATAAACCTAGCCAAGAAGGAATCTATCAGCATTATAAAGCAATTTCAGATAACACTCCTCTTCCGGTAATTATGTATAACGTTCCAGGTAGAACAGGTTCTTTGGTAAGTGCTGAAACAACGTTGAGAATTGCAGAGCTACCAAATATTGTAACAACCAAAGAAGCAAGTGGAAGCTTTGAAGTTTGTATGGATGTGTTAAGAGATAAGCCAGAAGGTTTTACCGTTGTGAGTGGAGACGATAACTATACCTTGCCATATATCGCAGCTGGAATGACTGGCGTGATTTCTGTTATAGGAAATGCATTTCCAAAAGAATTTTCACAAATGGTAAATTACGCCCTAGATGGTGATTTTAAAAGTGCAAGACATCTCCATTACAAGCTGCTTCCTATGATGAAGGCAATCTTTATGGATGGAAATCCAGGTGGAGTGAAATACGCTCTAGAAAAGCTTGGGATTTGCAGTAACTACTTTAGGCTTCCAGTGGTTCCTGTTAATAAGGCAACCATGAAGGCAATAGATGATGCAATGATTTAAATGGTTGCGATCACTTTCAACTCAATTGCAATTGGAGTTGGAAGACAATTAATTTCCATTGTTGTTCTACAAGGCTGGTTATCCTTGAAATACTCAGCATAAAGACGATTGTAGGTTTTAAAGTCGTCTTTCATATTCGTTAAGAAAACGGTAACATCGACAATGTTATCCCAGCTGCTTCCGGCATCTTCAAGAATGTATCTGATGTTGTTAAAAACAGAATGACATTGAGCTTCAATATCATAGCTAACGATGTTTCCATCGTCATCAAGTTCAACACCTGGAATCTTTTTAGTGCCTTTGGCTCTAGGACCAACGCCGCTCAGAAATAATAGGTTGCCG
Source organism: Bacteroidia bacterium (assembly GCA_965216465.1). Lineage (GTDB taxonomy): Bacteria > Bacteroidota > Bacteroidia > NS11-12g > UBA9320 > UBA9320. The sequence goes on along the minus strand of CBDCFW010000006.1, from coordinate 110,245 downwards.
ACTTTTCTTGCATGAGGGTATGCTCCAACTGGTTCAGGAGCTTTGCTACTGTTTAAAATTTCTTTGGTCATAAGAATCGTGCAAATCTAATCTTCTAATTTGATTTCAACTTGGTCGGTTTTTTTGATGACCTTTTCAGTCTTCACCTTCTTTTCGGGCTTTGGAGCTTCTTTTGGTTTTGTCGTTTTGGGATCCTTTTTAATCACCTCAATATCTTCTACATCTTCCAAGTAAATAGAGTTGTATAGCTCTTCTTCGTCCTTATCTGTAAAGTATCGCTTGGGTAGTCGTACTTTTCTTTCTTTCAGAGGAGTTGTAATGATATAAAAACCTGCATGTACCTCGGAATCGTCGTGTCGAGTTGCAACAGCAATCTTGGTAAGATTAGGGGAGAGGGCAATCGCAACACATTTGTGTCTGGGTAACGATTCTTGCATTAGTTTCTCACCCGTTTCGATGTCATACAAGCCAACAGTTCCATCTAGGCCACAGCTTACCAATACTTTGCCATAAGGGTCCATATCGATATCGGTAACCGCCCACGTATGTTCTAAAATAGTTCTCTCCAGTTTGCCATTTGCCATATTCCAAATTTTTATGGTTCTGTCTTTCGACGATGAGATCATGTACTTGCGATTTGGGGTTACCAGAATATCTGTAACATCGTTCAAATGCCCTTCAAATGTCTGCATACTTTTGCCAAACACATCGTATCGTGTGATTACTGGGTTTCCTTCGTTCGCAATAAAGTAGCTTCTTCTATCAACCGAAACCGCAGCTGCTGAGATTGGTCTCTTGGTTTCAATTTTCAAGACCTTTCTTTTGGTAAGATCGTAGGTCATAAAGTTTCCATTATCTCCGGCGCTAAAAATTGTTCGCATTCCAGGGCCGTAGATCAATTTGTTAATTTGAGAATTGTTAATCTCTAAGAATGTATCTAAACCTATAATGTCCCAAGAGGAAAGGTCATTGAAGCCATAAATTGCCAATTTCCCTTCTTGGCCACCAGCAATCATTTTGTACCCATCTCTGCTAAATGTGATGTCATTAACAGCTCCTGAAAAGTCTTTTAATTCTTGGTGGATGTTGTATGTGCTGTCGTTAGAATAAACTATCAGTTTACTATCCCATCCTCCAGAAACTATAAAGGAGTTATCGGGACTAAAAGATAGGCAGCTTACATCATCGTCATGCTGAACTACAAAGGGAAAACTGATTTGTGCAACACTGCTTAGTGATGCAAATAGAAGGCAAACTAAGAATATTCTCATTACCTTGCTAAGGTACATTAATTTTTATAGAAAAGCCATTTTGCAAGCTCTTTGTAGCTAGGTTTCTTTCCGTACATCAGAATGCCGGTTCGGTAAATTCGTCCGGCCAACCAAATCACCCCAATAATGGTCAGAACCAAAATAGCCATTGATGCGACAAGTTGCCACGTTGGTGGACCAAAGGGCATTCTCACCATCATAACGACAGGAGATGAAATAGGAATCATTGAGAGCCAGGTAGCCAAGGAGCCATTTGGATCGTTAATCACTACAGAGAATGATACAACAAATGAGAAAACTAAAGGTAAAGTCACTGGCATCATAAACTGTTGCGTGTCTGTTTCACTGTCAACTGCTGATCCAATGGCGGCAAACAGTGCTCCATAAAGTAAATATCCTCCTATAAAGTAGAATAAGAAGCTTCCAAATATTTTAAGCAATGGCAAGTTAAAGAATGCGGTTAACGCTTGAGCAACATTGCTGTCGAGGTTATCCATATTGGGAGTTGGTCCCATTTGTTGGATCTCGCTCATTTCCGACATGTTTAATCCAAACACCACACTAATTACACTCATTAAGATTGATGTAAGTACAATCCAAATAGCAATTTGAGTTAGACCCACAGCGGCTATTCCTATAACTTTACCCATCATGAGCTGAAACGGTTTTACAGTGCTTACTATTAATTCTACAATACGATTTGTTTTTTCTTCTATAACCCCCCGCATTACCTGAACTCCGTAAAGAAAAATAAAGAAGTAAATCATAATAGCTAGAACCATTCCAAGAGCGGTGTTTATTCCAATGTTAGCACTCTTGCTGTTACCTTCTTCATCTACTTTAAATTCATCGATGCTTACCTTAGTTTGAAGGCTTTGAATAGTTTCTTCTGTAATGCCTAATTTTTTGAGCTTGTACTCCTTAATTTTAGTGCTAAAGCTGTTTTTAATGCGTTCATTTTCAGTAACACTAAGGCTTTTTAAGCTTTGGTACTTTAGACTTAATTCTTGGTCGTATGTAAAATCACCGCCGACTTCAAGCATACCATCATAAGAAGATGATTCTATCAACTGTTCTATATCGAAGTGGTCTTCAAAGTGAAACTTGATTTTGGCATGATTTTCTATGTCTCTAAACAAGTGATTTGGGTCAACAACCACAATGTTTTTCTCTTCACTTCCTACGTTGTCGTTTACTCCCATCCATATAATGGCTCCGTAAAAAGAAGCTATTAGCAAGGGTGCCAAGAAGGTCATTATAATGAAACTTCTTTTTTTAACGCGAGATAGATATTCTCTTGAAGTTATGGTCAGTATATTATTCATGTTCCCCTTCCGTTAAAGTTAAAAATACATCCTGCATGCTTGGAATTACTTCTCTGTATTCTCTGATGTTAATTCTAGAATTATTAAATGGTTTAATTCCTGTGTTTTCATTTAAGTATGAAAATGTGAGTTCAGTTTCTTCGCCAATCGTGTTTTGAGATTTAATTTGAACCCCTTCAAGATTCGTTTGAATTTGCCCTATAAAGCGGAGGTAAAATGTATTGTCTTTAAGGCTATTTCTGATAGCATCAACTGAGCCCGATGCAACTACTTGGGCTTTGTTAATTAATACTACTTCATCGCAAATTTCTTCGACATTCTCCATCCGATGTGTTGAAAGCATAATTGTTGCTCCTTGCTCCTTTAGATTAAGAATCTCATCTTTAATTAATTGGGTGTTCTTAGGGTCAAATCCTGTGAAGGGTTCATCTAAAATTATAAAGTCAGGATGATGCAGAACGGTTACAATGAACTGTATTTTTTGCTGCATACCCTTGCTTAGTTCTTCAATCTTTTTCTTTTTCCAGGTTGAGGCTTCAAACTTATCTAACCAGTGGTTAATAGTTTCTTTAGCTTGTTTAACATTTAGCCCTCTCAACTTGGCAAAGTAGACCAACTGATCAAAAACAGGCATTTTCTTGTAAAGCCCTCTTTCTTCAGGGAGGTACCCAATGTTTTTAATATGCTCTTTACTAAGACGCTCACCATTAAATAGGATGCCTCCTTCATCTGGAGCCGTAATTTGATTTATAATTCTAATCAATGATGTTTTACCTGCTCCATTTGGACCGAGAAGGCCAAAGATCTTTCCTTTCGGTACTCCGAACGAAACTTGATTGAGTGCTACGTGGTTCTTGTAGAACTTCGAAACTTCCTGAATTTCAAGAATATTCATGTTGTGTTCAAAGGTATTCAGAAAAGAGATTGAATTTGAAAACATCGATAAATGGAAGCCAAAAAATGAGGAAATGCTGATATTTCAACTGCAATGATTTTACTCATTACTGAATGTAACTCAAATCACCTTTTATTATCATTTTGTGTACGAACTTCGAAGTCGATAAATAAGGACATAAAAGGTGTATTATCACCGTTTATACAACCATATGTTGTTGGTTTTTGGTTTTGAAAAGGGAGTGAAAGCTCCCTTTTCTTCTATTATTACTTAGAAGTTTTAATGATTCCTCCGAACACCACGTTGAATTGTGAAAACCAAAAATCTTGACTGGCATTGTCAGCTGAATATTGTGTAGTTCGCACGTTGGGCATATTGATGTATCCTCCTTTGAGTTCTGATTGGATAAATAGGCTTTTATAGCCAAGTTGAATTCCAACTGCACCATCAAACCCATATCCGGATACATGATAGCGGTCATGCCTTCTAAAATTTAATAAGCTAGCATCAGTTTTTGGGAAAAGAACCGCTGCACCCACACCTTCGGTGACGGCAAGCTTAAAATTACCATGATGCCAAATATTGTCGAACCTTCTGATATCAAATCCTCCCCAATTTAAGCCATCTGTATGCTCCAATTCCAAAAACCCTTTAGATAGAACTACATCATCTTGATTGTAGGTTCCATTAAATGATGAGTTGGGTACATCAATGTAGCCGTCTATTTTTACAGTTTGGTGATGGTTAACCACATACTTCATGTGGTCGATAGCGATAGAAACGTCCCAATTGTCATTTATAAAATAGCCAACACGAAAATTGTATTGAGGTATGGTAACGTACTGTGGGCTAAAATAGGTCGACATGTCAAATTCAGCGGGCTTGTCTTTGGCCTTCACGTCGTAAAGTGTGAAGTCGTAAGTTTCTCCTGTGAAGTGAATATCGCAATTGGAAAACCACTCTCGGTTCCATCCCCAATAAAAGTAAAGATCTCCTTTTTTTTGCTTCACAGTAGGATCAGGAGATTGCCCTAAACTCACCAATGAAAGGCCAAGAAAGAGTGTAGCAATTAGATTTTTCAAAGTATAGTTGACTAAAGTTGCGTTGCAATATAAACCATGAACGCACCTAATGCACCATAAAAAATCCGAGTTCCTATTATTCCGAAAATTTTCTGATAGAATTCTGCACGTTTGCTTTTAAACAGATAGTCTAGATTTAGGATACTGGAAACTATCACAAATGCACCGAGCGAGCCTATTACAAAACTAATAATTGCATTTGTTGTCATATTCTGATCAAAGTTAATTATCCATGAAAGAAATCTTTCATTTTATCAAAGAATCCTTTTTCTGCATTTGGATCCGGTTTGAAATTTTCAGATTCCATCAATTTCTTAAGCAGACCCTTCTCTTCAGAATTAAGTTTTTTAGGTGTGAAAACGTTCACGTAAATGAGTTGGTCACCCTTTTTATAGCCATTAAGGTCAGGAATTCCTTTACCTCGAAGCCTAAGAACCTTGCCACTTTGGGTTCCAGCTTCAACCTTAATACGTACTTTTCCTGAAACTGTAGGAACTTCAACTTCAGTTCCCATTGCAGCTTCTGGAAAGCTGATATGAAGATTATATACAATGTTGTTGCCTTCTCGAATGAGCTCTTTGTGTTGAACTTCTTCAATAAGAACAATTAAATCACCAGAAATTCCACCGGGTGTGTCGTTCCCTTTACCTTGCACTGAAAGCTGTAAGCCATCGCTAACACCAGCAGGGATATTGATAGAGGTTGTAACTTCTTTTGTTACTAGTCCCATTCCATCAGCACCTGGAGGTACATTTTTGATGCGCTTTCCACTTCCACCACAACTAGGGCATGGGCTAGAAGTTTGCATTTGGCCTAAGAAGGTACTTTGAACTCGAGTAACTTGACCTCTTCCTTTACAGGTTTGACAAGTATCGAAGGTTACACCCTCAGCAACAACTTTCTTCTTATATTTTATTTTTTTCTCAACTCCGTTAGTGACCTCATCAATAGTCAGTTTGAGTTTAATTCTGATGTTTGAGCCAACATTTTGACGAGATCGAGCTCTGCCGCCCCCAAAAAATGATTCAAATGGGCTTCCACCCATATCTCCAAAGATGTCACCGAAGTGGCTGAAAATGTCATCCATATTCATTCCGCCTCCGCCAAATCCTCCGGCTCCGCCATCAACGCCTGCATGTCCAAATTGGTCATAGCGTTGTTTTTTCTCAGGCGTGCTTAATACTTCATAAGCTTCTGCAGCTTCTTTAAATTTATCTTCCGCCTCCTTGTCACCTGGATTTTTATCAGGGTGATATTGGATTGCCTTTTTTCGATAAGCTTTCTTTATTTCTTCAGGACTAGCACTCTTGCTTACTCCCAGTACTTCATAATAATCTCTCTTTGCCATAATTATTCTCCTACAACCACTTTAGCAAATCGAATTATCTTGTCGTTTAACTTGTAACCTTTTTCAATTTCGTCGACTACTTTTCCTCTCAGTTTTTTAGAAGGTGCAGGTATTTTAGTTACAGCTTCATGCACATCAGGGTCAAATGGTTTTTCAATAGATTTAAAAGACTCAAGTCCTTTATTGGTTAAAGTGTTCTTGAATTTGTTATAAATGAGATCTACACCCTCTTTAATCACCTTTACATCGCCTTTTTTATCCATGTTTTGAAGTGCTCGTTCAAAGTCATCTAAAATAGGCAGGAGGTCTGTCAAAATATCCTCGCCAGCAGTTTTAAAAAGCTCTAATTTTTCTTTTGCTGTTCTTCTTCTGAAGTTGTCAAATTCAGAATACAGTCTGAGATACTTGTCGTTTAGCTCGTTGATTTTGTCTTCAGCACTAACTTCTTTTGTTGTATCTTCTTTACTTTCAGTGCTTTCTGAGTTTTTCTCGTTGGCGTTGACGTCCAATTCTTCTTGGTCTTTTGTTTCTTCTGACATTATTTATTTTACTAAATACGTCAGAATAGAAGCAAAAGTTTTGCCATATCAAATTATGTCATAATGACACCGATTAATCTGCCAAATGACTGGCTAGGAATTCATCGAGTTTTTTACCGAACAGTCCCTTTGCTAAAATTTTACCGTTTTCGTCAATTAAAAGGTTGTGTGGCAAGTATTTAAAATTGTAGTCATCTACAACTGGACTTTTCCATTTCTTAAGGTCAGAAACGTGGTATTTCCATGAAAGATTATCGTTCGCAATTGCGGTTTCCCAAAGTGCAGGGTCAGAATCTAGACTAATGGCGTAAACCTCAAAACCGTTTCCGATATCAAAGTTTTCGTTTTTGTACTTTTTGTACGCTGCAGTAATGTTTTTGTTTTCGACGCGGCAGGTTCTGCACCAGCTCGCCCAAAAATCGATAAGCACGACCTTTCCTTTTAGGTCAGATAATTTCATTTCGTCACCTTTTAAGCCTGTCATGGCAATTTCGGGTGCGTCGTCGCCAATAGCGGGAATGCTGTCAGTTGCTACATAGGTAAAGGCGAAGGTAGCTACTGCAGATAGGCACATAAGTGCAATTGCTTTGTAAACTTTCATATCATAATCTAGTTATTCTTGCTCCGATTGCATTAAGTCTAGTTTCTATATTTTGATACCCCCTATCAATTTGTTCTATGTTGTGTATTGTGCTCGTTCCTTGTGCCGACAACGCTGCGATAAGTAGAGAAACCCCTGCTCTAATATCTGGTGACGTCATTGTTATCCCTTTTAGAGGTACTCTTCGGTCAAGTCCCATTACAGTAGCTCGGTGTGGATCACAAAGTATAATTTGAGCTCCCATGTCAATCAAATTATCGACAAAGAATAGTCTGCTTTCAAACATCTTTTGGTGAATTAATACATTGCCCTTTGCTTGAGTACACATGACCAAGATTACACTTAGCAAGTCAGGTGAAAGTCCAGGCCAAGGTGCATCTGCGATTGTCATCATACTGCCGTCAATGAAATTATCAATTTCATAATGGCGATTTTCGGGTATAATGATATCGTCGTCTTTAATCACGAACTGAACACCAAGTTTTTTGAATACTTTTGGTATAAGTCCCAGTTGATCAACGCGACAATTTTCGATTGTTATCTCGGATTGAGTTAGAGCTGCAAGACTAATGAAGCTACCTATCTCAATCATATCGGGCAGTATGGTGTGCTTACATCCGCCCATCTCATTTACTCCTTCAACGGTTAAAAGGTTTGAACCGATTCCTGATATTTTAGCACCCATATCGTTCAACATTCTACACAATTGTTGAAGATAGGGTTCACAAGCGGCGTTATAAATGGTTGTTTTGCCTTTGGCCATAACCGCGGCCATCAGAATGTTTGCGGTACCAGTTACAGAAGCTTCTTCAAGAAGCATATTAGTTCCTTGCAAGCTATCACCTTCTACCTTATAAAACTTGGAAGCCTTGTCGTAGGTGAATTTAGCTCCAAGATTTTCAAATCCAATAAAATGCGTATCAAGTCGTCGACGTCCAATTTTATCTCCTCCAGGACTTGGGATGTAGCCAATTCCAAAGCGAGCTAGAAGAGGACCAATAATCATGATGGATCCACGAATAGAGGCACCCTTTTTCTTAAATTCTTCTGTGTGGAAGAATTCCAAGTCGATATTATCAGCTTGAAAAGTATAATGACCTTCACCTAAACGTTCAACTTTAACATTAAGGCCTTTGAGTAGGTCAATCATTCGAAGAATATCTCGAATTTCGGGTATGTTCTTTATTTCGACGACTTCTGGGGTTAGTAGAACCGCCGCGAGAATTTGCAGTGCTTCATTTTTAGCTCCTTGTGGGGTTAGCGTACCCTTCAGTTTGTGTCCACCTTCAATTTTAAACGTTCCCATCTATCTTCTTCTGTATTTGTTGTTTGATTTCTTTTTGCCTTTTCTATTGTTTGATTTAAAGTTTGAAGGTCGCTTTCTACGTGATTCAATATGAATATTTATTGAATCTGGGTCAAGTTGCAGCTTGCCTTCCGATAAATCGGCAAGATGTTGAACAACTTGATTTGGCGTAAGATCTTCATCATTCCAGTTTTTTGAGGAGTTGACCATAAAAGAAGCTATATAGTTGATGTACAACGACTTGATTTCGCCGTCTTCCATGTCTTTGGCTCCGTCAATCATGTCGATTAGATTTCGTCCATAAAAGCGGTACTTGCTTAGAACACCTTTATAGCCTAGATGCTCTGGTCCTTCAGATTTTTCTTCAGGAGTAGGTTTTGGGAACTCTGTATCGATATCAAGTTCATATTGTGCAATTTCATGCATGTGATCCCAAACCGTTTTTTCGTAATTTTCTTGCTCCTTAATGCTTGGGTTGAGATTCACCATAACTTTAAAAATGGTGCGAGCCATGCGGTTTCTTTTTTCGCGATCTTCAACTGTTTTTAGGTGTTCAACCATTTCTTGAACGCCTCTTCCGTATTCAGTAAGATGTATATGTTCTTGTTGCGTGTTGTAGTTTAATTTCATTTGCGGAGCAAAGATATGTCTGTATGCAAGTTTAGTTGTATAAATAGATATGTTTTCCACTTATTAATTGCCAACATTGAACTAATTAGGACAGCGTTCAAATTTTGGTTCATTTATTATTCAAAATTTTGAAACTATATATTTCAAATTGGAGTTCGTTTTAACCTCATTTGGTTATGTTTTTATTGTAAAATACTTAAAAGTGTTAAAAGAATACGTAAAATTATTATCTACAAATTCTTCTGTCATTTTTGACTCCGTAAAATGTTATGAAAACCTTATTAATTGGGCGTTTTCGTCACATTTTGGTAATGATTTAGACGCAATATATTCACACGAGTTTTCCACTTCTTACATGATTTTGAAGAATTAATTTGGTCATTAATCGATGAAATACATAAATTAGACGGAATTAAACACAAAGCTAAGTTTATGAAAAAACAATTATTTCTAATTTTAGGGGTATGCGTAATGCTGTTGTTTTCGGCAGAATCTTTTGCGCAAACCCGGACCATAACCGGTAAGGTTACGGACGAAAAATCACAACCCGTTGTGGGTGCTGTGGTTAAAGAAAAAGGGACCAGCAACGGTGCGATAGCCGGTGGTGATGGTACTTTTAAATTGAATACGACCACAACGAACCCAGTTCTGGTTGTAAGTTTTATCGGTATGGTGACTCAAGAATATGAGGTAGGAACTGCCAACAATGTTTCGATTGTATTGAAGTCATCCGATGAATCTATTGATCAAGTAGTAGTAACCGCACAGAATATTAAGAAAAGTGCTCGGTCGCTAGGTTATTCAATTGCTTCTGTTAAGGCGGTTGAAATTACTGAAGGTGGGGACAGAACTGTAATTAATGGACTTCAAGGTAAAATTGCCGGGGTTCAAATTACCACTGCTTCTACTGACCCAGGTGCTTCTACAAGGATCTTTATTCGTGGTATTCACTCGTTAAGTCAAGGAACTCAACCGCTAATCGTAGTTGATGGTATTCCAATTTCGAACAGTTCTCAAAATTCGAACAGTTTGAATGGAGGTTTTGACTTTGGTAACGGTTTGAACACTATTAACCCAAATGACATCGAGAGTATGGAAGTATTGAAAGGTTCTGCCGCTTCTGCACTTTATGGTTCAAGAGGGGCAAACGGTGTAATCATGATTACTACCAAGCAAGGAAGTACTACTGAAGGAGGCAAAAAGTCTCTAGGTATTGAGTACAATGGTAACGTTACATTCAGTAGTGTTTTACGTACTCCAAACTTCCAAAACACTTTCGGACAAGGATGGGACGGTAACCACTGGTTAGATGAAAACGGTTCTTGGGGTCCTAAGTTGGACGGTAGAGATCGTGTATTTGGCCGTGTAGTTGACGACGCTCAGTTGCTTGCTCCATATAATGCATTAGAAAATAACGTAAGAGACTTTTTCGAAACGGGTACTAATATGAATAACAGTATTGGTATAACTGGAGGTAATGCAAACAGTAGTTTCTATGCTTCTTATTCGAATGCAAGTCAAGATGGTGTTTTCCCAGGTGCGATTGATGTTTATGATAGAAACACAGTTAGCTTAAAAGCGAGAACTAAAATCGATAAGCTTACCGTTTCAGGGGGTGTTAATATGGCACTTTCAGAAGGTTCGTTTGTAACAACTGGACAAGGTTCTCAAAGTGTATATAATAATATTATGCAGATCCCACGTAACATGAGTGTGGTTGATATGCAAGATTACGAAGCTCAATTTTATAGCATTGAAGATTACTTTACACACTATGGTGTAACCAATCCATACTTCGTATTAAACGAGAATGGTAACAATTACAACGGTACTAAAATGTTTGGTAACTTAACAGCTACATACGACATTGCTGAGAACTTAGATGTTATGTATCGTTTTGGTTATGACTTAAACGATAACGTTATACATAATCACAGAGCGATTCTAGAGCCTGAGTACGGTCCAAATGCTGGGTCAAGTACTGAGGATCCTGGATTTGTATCTGAGCAAAGTTCAGGAAGAACTGAATTTAACAACGATGTTATTGTTAACTGGTCTAAGGAAATTAATCCATTAATAAATATGGACCTTACTGGAGGTATTAATATTAACTCTAGAAATACAACAAATTTATTTGCATCAGTTGTTGACCTTGATATTCCAGGTTACTACAACTTATCAAATAGTGCATCTACTCCAACTATTTCTGAAAGCCAGTCTCAAAGAAGACAGTTTAACGCATACTTATTAGCGAACTTCGCTTATAAGCGAATGGCTTTCTTAAACTTATCTGTAAGAAGAGACCAATCTTCTACTTTGCCAGTTGAGAACAATGCATACTTCTACCCATCTGCTAACTTCAGTTTCGTATTTACAGATGCTGTAGATTTACCTGACTTTATCAACTTTGGTAAATTTAGAGTTGGTTACGGTCAAACTGCGAACGATGCTCCAGCATATGCTATCGAAAGATACTACGTTCAAAGTTTCAACGACATGCCGTTTAGAGACATTACTTACCCATTTGGTGGCTTAAACTCGTTTAGTATTGAGCAAAACTTAGCTAACTTAGAGTTGAGACCTGAGTACAACAAGGAGTTAGAGTTAGGATTAGATCTTAAATTTATGGAAAACAGAGGTAAGATCGACTTCACATACTACAACAGATTAACTGACGATATGATTCTTTATCGTTCTGTTGCTCCTTCTTCAGGTGGTAATTCTCAAATATTCAACTTCGCTGATATTACTAATAAAGGTATTGAGGCAGTTGTTTCTTATAAAGTACTTAGAAACGATGACGGATTTAACTGGGAGATTTTTGGTAACTACACTAGAAATAGAAACGAAGTATCTGGTCTTGAGCAAGATTTCCCAATTGGTGGTCTTTCTACTACTGGATTCTTAGCACGTAACGGTCAACCAATCGGTTTATTTGAAGGTAACGTTGCAGAAACGTCTCCAGATGGCCAAGTTGTTGTTGATGCAAACGGTGTTCCTGTTGCAGCTACTGAAAAAGAAATTTATGGTAGCTCTCAAATCAACTACATGTTAGGTTTAGGTTCTAGGCTTAAGTATAAATCATTTGGATTGAGCTTCTTATTTGATTCAAGACAAGGTGGTTTAATGTTCTCAAGAACAGCAGATATTACTTTCTTTACAGGTAACTCTATTAAAACTACGACTAACGATAGAAAACCATTTATTGTTCCAAACTCAGTTCAAAAAATTGATAATGGAGATGGTACTTTCGATTATGTTGAGAATACAATAGCTGTTGACCCAGCTCACATGGATGATTATCATAGAGCAGATGCTTTCGACAGAATGCAAGTAATCGATAAATCATTTGTTAAACTAAGAGAAGTTGCGTTAACGTATACTTTACCAACTGAGATGTTAGAGAAACTTCCTTTTACGGGTGCTTCTTTAAGCGTTATCGGTAGAAACTTATTCTTATGGACTCCTGCTGACAATCAGTTTGTTGATCCTGAGTCTACAACGTTTGGTAACGGTATTCAAGCAGAATTTGGAGAATTTAGTGCTAACCCAACTACACGTTCAGTTGGATTTGCAGTTCGATTTACACTTTAATAGCTAGATAAAAATGAAAAAAATAACAATATTATTATTAGTATTTCTTACATCAACTATTGGGTGTAAAGAATTTGTGGACGTTAATTCGGATCCCGACGCGTTGGGTGATGTTGATATTAGTTTAATGCTCCCTGGAGCTCAAACTTCTATGATGGCCACTTTTGGAGGATCTTATCACAACCTAGGAGGATTCTGGGCTCAGTACTATACGCAAAGCCCTGACGCTGGTCAGTACGAGCGTATCGACGAATACAGAATTGAAACTGACTTCTTTGATAGAGAATGGAGAGAAATCTACGCAGGTGGATTAATGAACTTAAGAATCATCAAAGAAAAAGCTCAAGAAGCTGGTGATAACAATTATGCACTAGTAGCAACACTTTGTGAGGCGTATACCTTCCAAATGTTGGCAGACTTGTATAATGACATTCCATTCTCTGAAGCGCTTCAAGGCGTGAACAACACGGAGCCAGCATTTGACAATGGTGCTGATATTTATGCAGCGTTAATCGAAGAGATAGATGCAGCACTAGCAGCATACAATGATGATCCTGGAACTAAGGATATGTCAACTTCAGATTTCGTATTTGGTGGTTCTATGTCAGAGTGGGTAGGTTTTGCAAACACGCTTAAACTTAAAATGTACATGAGACAGAGTTATGCGAGTGCAAAATCAGCTGAAGTTATGGCGTTGATTAACGATGATAACTTTATTACAATGGATGCTGCGATAAGCCAATTTGCTGCAGAGCAAGGCAAACGTAACCCTTACTATGAAATTCAAGTGGATAGACTTGGTGGGGTAAACCAATCAGCAAGTAACACCATGATTAAGTATCTTGATGAAAACGGAGATCCTCGTATCGATGGTATTTATGTACCTGGAGCTTCAGGTCATAAAGCCAAAGAGCAAGGAGATTTTGCAAATCGAGATATTCCAAACGGAGACCTATCGACTCCAAACATTACAGCAACTACACCGGTTTATTTCTTTACAATGGCTGAGCTTCATTTCTTAAAAGCTGAAGCAATGGTTAGATACAATGGAGGAGCTGGAGCACAAGCTGAATATGAGGCTGGAATTGAAGCTTCTTTTGCAATGCATGCGCAAACTGGAGCGAGTGCTCTTTATGGTTCAGGAGGACCTTATGAGTACACGACTACTGGTGACATTGAAACTGACATCGGACAAATTATGATGCAGAAGTGGATTGCCTTGGCAAACTTCCAAAACTTAGAAGCGTTCTTCGAAATGAATAGAACTCAGTATCCACCTTTATCTGCGAATGCAAAAGGAACTGCTGGAGAAATCGGAGAATTGACTTTGTCTTATGCTTCTGTATTGACAGGAAATAGTACTCCAAGAAGACTTTTAGTACCAGACATTGAAACTGTTAGAAATAGTAATGCACCAGCTAGTAATGCCGCAGGACTTGCAGCTAAAGTATGGTGGGATCAGAAATAATTAAATGAATAACAAAATGAAAAAAATTAATGTATTAGTATTAGGATTGGCTCTAATTTTCTTTGCAGGATGTGATAAGGATACCACTGGTGGTCTCTCAAAGGTTACCAACTATCCCATATTTGAATTAAGTGGAGATAATCCTATGTTCCTAAGTGCAGGAACAGCATTTACTGAGCCTGGTGTTAAAGCATTAGAGGGAGGTAATGAAATTGAAGTTACAACTTCTGTATCTGGAGCTTACCAAGGTGGCTCATCACTTGATGAGAATGTTGCAGACTGCTATGACCTTACTTATAGTGCAACAAATAAAGATGGATTCGATGGATCAGCAACCAGAAGAGTTTATGTTGTTGAAACAGGTGACCTTGTAAATAGCATTGCAGGATTGTATACTTCAACCATCGTTAGAAATGGTGTACCACGTTTTAGTGGATTGGAGTATGTATTAATCTACGACAAAGGAGCGGGAGAGTATGGTATTTCATGCGGTATTGGTGCTTACTACCAAATTGGTACAGCATATGGTATTCCATTTAATGCACCTACTTCTGTTGTAGCAAATGACATTGGAAGTAATGACTTTACACTTCCTACATTTGCTTCAGGATATGGTGGATGGCCTTGGCCAATGACCATGACGGATTTCACCGTAGATGCTGCTAACAAGAAGATCAACATGACCACAGACTGGGCTATTGGCTACACGTTCGAGGTCGAATTAACGCAAGTTCAATTTTAAGAAAAACCTAAATGAAAATAAGTAAATTAATATTATTGGCATTGATCGCGATTGGCTTTGTGGCTTGCCAAGACGAATATGAACCCGAAATGATTCCCGGCAATGAGCTGGCTGGTGAATGGTGGGTAGAAACCTCAGTTGGAGGAACTGTGGTACTAGGTCATGAGCGAATCTTGACTTACAACCTTGCCTCTGCTACTGGAGATTCTATCTGGTTAGATGACCATGGTCATATCTGGCCGTTTAAAGCAAAAATTGCTGCAAATGCAGGAAACGCTACGTTTAGCGGAACTGGAGACAATATGGAAGTTACTTGGACGACTTACGATACAGCAGATATCATTAGAGATCCAAATATCGACCCAATTGATTCAGTTACCGTAACAGGTTCTGGTTATGAGACCATTACAGTTGAAGGTAAAATAATTGCCGGAGCTGGAAGATCTCTAACAGGTGTTGAGATGGATAGTATCCATATTACCGCAACATTCAGTGATGATCCAGGAACTGAGTACGTTTTCGCAGGACACAGAAGAACTGGTTTCGTCGAAGACGATTATCATTAGTTGTTTGGGCGAAAGCCCTTAATACTTAAATGTGTAATAAAAAAGGGAGGCGATTCGCCTCCCTTTTTATTTGATAAAATTTTTAGTCGTATTTGATACAGACATTCTTGGGTTCAGTAAAGAATTTCAAAGCTTCCCATCCACCTTCTCTACCAACACCACTATTCTTCATACCACCAAATGGTGTTCTTAAATCTCTAAGCAGCCAACAGTTTACCCATATTATGCCACTTTTAACGCTGTTTGCCATTCTGTGTGCCTTAGATAGATCTTGTGTCCAAATAGTAGCTGCAAGGCCATACCCGGTACAATTTGCTAGTTCGACGGCTTCTTCTTCTGTATCAAATGGTTGAATTGTCACTACAGGCCCAAAAATCTCCTCTTGATTGGTTCTGCATTGTTGATCAAGTCCTTCAATTACGGTTGGTCGAATGTACCATCCATCTTTGTATTCTCCATCGAGTTGTACTGCATGCCCACCAGTTAAAACAGTACCTCCTTCTTCTTTGGCAAGTTCAATGTATGACAAAACCTTTTCGTAGTGCGGTTTTGAAACAATAGCTCCCATGCGTGAATCATCGTCCATCGGATTACCCACTTTCATAGCTTCGACTTTTTTAACAAAGGCATCTCTAAACTTCTCGTAGATTCCTCTTTGAACAAGTATTCTTGAGCCACACAAGCAAATTTGACCTTGATTACTGAAGGAACTGTTAATCGATGTTTTTAAGGCTTTCTCAAAGTCACAATCATCAAATATGATATTTGGATTCTTGCCTCCAAGCTCTAATGACATTTTCTTAAACTTTGGAGCTACAATACGAGCGATATGCTCTCCAGTTTTTGTACCTCCTGTAAAAGAAACAAGATCAATGTTGTCGCTAGAAATAATACTATTTCCTGTAGAAGCCCCAAGTCCGTGAACAATATTTAATACTCCTTTCGGAAAGTCAATTTCTTTACAAATTTCGCTTAGTAGATAAGCCGTCATAGGTGTTACTTCAGAGGGCTTGGCAACTACCGTATTTCCTGCTGCAAGGGCAGGAGCAATTTTCCAAGAGAAAAGATATAGTGGGAGATTCCACGGTGAAATACATGCTGCTACACCAATTGGTTTGCGCAGGGTATAGTTGATAACATTATCTGCAGTTTGGTGGCTTTCAGAGGCATAGTGCATAATAGCCGTAGAATAAAACTTAAAGTTATCTCGAGCACGTGGAATATCAACTGCGGTGGCCAACCATAGTGGCTTTCCATTGTCAGTGCTTTCTGCCAGTGCTAACTCATCTAGTCTTTCAGCAATTCCTTCTGATACTTTCTCTAACCATTTAGCACGTTCTGTAGGTTTAAGACTACTCCACGATTCAAATGCGTTTCGAGCACTTTGAATGGCAAGATCAACATCATTTTGATCTGAGTCGGGAATTAGAGAATAGACCTGCCCTGTGGAAGGGTTGTAATTGTCTATATAATTACCTCCTGAAGGTGGTATCAATTCACCGTTTATATAGTTTAACAGTTTTTTCATTCAATCTGTTGCAAAAATAAAAAAGCCCGTGGGATACGAGATTCTTTTAAATAAATAATACCTTTGTTTGAATTATTATTTCAGCTTTCTACGTTTTTTGATGAAGAACTCTGAGATTAACCATGTTTTTAGATGAATTTATTTGTTTCTAATATAGACTACAAAATTAGTGAGGATGAGTTGCGTAAACTTTTTGAGGAGTACGGAGAAGTTAAGTCTGTAAAAATTCTTATCGATTTAGAAACCAAGAAACCGAAAGGATATGGTTTTGTTCTTATGGGAAGCAGCTATGATGGCCAAAAAGCAATCATGAGACTAAATCGTAGAAAGATCAACAACCGTCCTTTATCAGTTCAAGAAGCTCGTCCTAGACCAGGTGAAGAACCGAAGAAGGAAAGAAAGCTTCGACCACGACGAAAGAAGCCAGATTCTGAGTAAAAATCACTTAACCATTTCTTGTATTTTTGTTAGCCATGAAGAATGTCTACTTAATAGCTGTTGTAATTTTAGCTAGTTCCTGTTTTACATCTAAGCCAAAAACTCCTGAAGTTGAAACTCCCGAAATACAAAATGTAGAGGTAGCAGAGGAGGTAGAGAAAACCCCCGAAAATGTCTTTGGGATCGCTAAAGATGATGGACTAAATTCCGTTGCTCGATCTTTTTCGCATGCAGTATTAACCAATGATGTTACAGTTTTGGGTGTTTATATACCAACTGTTGAAGTCGCTCGAGAATTAATTCCTGAAGGAGATCCTTACTTTACAGATGCGGATATTCAAGAAAATATGCTGAAACCGTTAAATGATCGGTTTGTGTCAAATTTTGACAAGATTCAGGCAGAGATGAAGGAGCATGATGTAGACCGAGCATTGGTTACTTTTAAAGAGTATAAATATACTCCGCCGACCGATTCTCCATCGGGAATGGGAGTACTTGAGGTTGTGTTAAATTACAACGATAAGGATGAAACAGTGCCGGTAACTGTTTATAAATTCAACGAGAAGTGGTACGTATTTGAAATTCTAAATACAACCCATCTATTCGATTAGACCAGACAAGTCTTTACGATGAAGCTAAGAAACTATCTTTCCTACACACTCTCCAAACCCAACACGGATACCGTCTTTTTCGCAATAGGCTCTCAGCGTTAAGGTGTCACCATCCTCTATAAAGGTACGCGTCTTTCCGTTTTTAAGTTGAATCTCTTCTTTGCCTCCCCAACTTAATTCTAACATACTACCGTAGCTCCCTTTTTCCTTTCCAGAAATAGTACCACTCGCCATAAGATCTCCAACATTTACGTTGCAACCGTTAACGGTATGATGCGTTAATTGCTGAGCCATGTTCCAGTACATATACTTGAAATTACTTTCACAAATGATCGATTCTTCATCTCCTTCAGGAGTTAATCCAACTTCTAAATTGATATCGTAGTTTTTGTTGCCAGAATACTTCAAGTAAGGCAACACTTCCGGGTCTTGTTCAATACTTTCACATCTGAATGGTTCAAGTGCTTCCATCGTAACAATCCAAGGAGAAATTGTACTTCCAAAATTCTTACCTAGAAAAGGTCCTAGAGGCACATACTCCCACTTTTGAATATCTCTTGCACTCCAGTCATTGAATATTACTTTACCAAAGATGTAATCTTCAGCCTCATCAATACTTACCGGTTCACCTAAGTTAGATTGCTTACCAATTACGAATGCCATTTCCAATTCAATATCCATTCTTTTAGAAGGGCCATAAACGGGTTTATCGGCATTTGGTGGCATCATTTGGCCATGTGGACGCTTAATATCTGTTCCGCTTATTACAATACTGCTTGAGCGGCCATGGTACCCAACAGGAATGTGCTTCCAATTTGGTAATAAAGGATTATCGGGTCTGAACATCTTTCCTACGTTAGTAGCGTGCTCGATGCTGCTGTAGAAGTCGGTATAATCCCCAATTTGAATAGGCATGCACATTTGAGCTCCAATTCTATTGACAATTACTTTTTCTCTGAATTCAAACAATTTACCTTCAGAGGTTAGTTCTTCAGTTATTCTTGCTTTTACTGCAGACCAAACAGGTTTTCCGCAATCGATAAAGTCGTTCAAAAATTCAGATTCAAAAACTGCTGTGTCAAAACTTAATTCAGTGAAAACTCCAACATTAGCTGCGGCATTCAAATCAATGATTGAGTCGCCGATTGCAATTCCAGGAGTTGGCTTCTCATCGCGAATAAATACGCCATATGGAAGGTTGTGAAGTGAAAAATCAGAATTTTGAGGAATATCTATCCAGGTGTTCATTACGTTCAAATTAAGGGGCCGAAGGTACTAAACGAATATGATTTTATCATCATTCCATTATTTCTCAATTTTAAACCAATGAGCGGCGTGTAAACCTTTACATTCATCCTGCTTGAAATACTTCATACCAAGCTTCTTAAGAACTGCGATGGAAGCTTCATTTTCAGGCATAGCTCTTCCGATAATTTCGGTCATCCCTAGATTTTCAAAACCATAATTAATACAGGCAAGAGCTGATTCCGTTGCAAACCCTTTTCCCCAGTGCTTTTTCATAAATCGAAATCCGATATCGATAAATTCGTCATTGTGGTTCTTAAGTCCACACCAGCCTAGCGTTTCGTGAGTGTCTTTTAGTGCAACCAACCATCTGCCGTAACCATATTTTTCGTAGTGGTCATAGTTCGAAATAAACGTACGTGCTTCTTCAATAGATTTGAAAGGAACATCACCAGTATATTTTACAACATCCCAATCAGAATTTAGGATGAACATTTCTTCAGCATCTGAAGCCAAAATGGGTCTTAAACCTAATCTTGCTGTTTCGAATAAATACATAAAAAAACCCAGACGATACTGTCTGGGTTCAAAATTAACTTAACAAAGCTAGTTTGCATCAACAACTTCACCAGAACCAGTAATTCTACTGTGAATGGAAGGATTGCCTTTGTACAATACATTGCCACTTCCTGTTATGCGGACATCTAAATTCTCATGACATGTTAATCGAATATCTCCACTGCCGGTGATTTTTGCTGTTGCATTGTCTGCACTAGCATGATATGCTCTAATATTTCCAGAGCCTGCAATTCTGGTTTCAAGATTGTCGAGATGCGCAATAGGTTCATTACACACTATATCTCCGCTTCCATCAATTTGCATGATGAGCTCCGTGATTCCATCAAACTCGAATAAGTCAATATTCCCAGATCCATCAAGATGTGCTTCTAAAAAGTCTTGACCGCTAAAGTTGTCGACTTCAATATTTCCACTGCCATCGAGATGAACGCTGTGAAGTGCTGGCATGGTAATATCAAATTGTAAGTCATAGTTTCTATAGCAGCCTCGTTCGAGGTCAAGTTTTAGGATGCCGTCACTCACATAAGCTTTAACATCAGGTAGAATATTGTCGTCGCCTGTTACTATGATTTCGAATGATCTTCCTTGTTTGATATAAACATCGAAGGCACCATCAAGTTCTACAGATTCAAAGTCGTCTAAGTCTATAGATTCAGACTGGATATTGTTGTTTCCTCGGATGCACAATTGCTCATGATCGCAAGAATAAAGGAGCGTAGCAAGTGCAAGAATTACGATTATTGGAATATTTATATTTCTCATGGCGTACATTATTTAAACCAACCAAATTTTAAGGTTGCAGTTAGACTTAATCCATCAATTTCAGAATTTTTAAACACAGTGTTTGAAACTGAATTGGTGAATACATATGATCCACTCACGCCAAATCGCATGAAATTGGTTAAGTTGGCTTCAACGTTTATTCCTGGTTCGATTAGAATAAAATCATTGTAATCTGTGTAGGAATAATGATAGTGCCAATCTCTGTAGTTTCCATCGTCTTCGAAGTACTGAACCTCTCCGGCACCTATGGTTACAGGAAAACTTACATGGATTGATTTTTTAGGCATTAAAATGGGTTCTATTAGCAAACCACCGTATCCACCTGCCATAGAATATGTTGTGTTATTGAGTGTTACATTCTGTGAGCCTACAAATCCAGTTCCTGTAAAACCAAGGGCTAGTTTGTGATTTAGAATAACGGCTACTGAGCCGCCTGTTTTAAGAACAAGGTTGTTGTTTTTAGTAGCTAAAGTTCCAGAATGCAAACCGATGTTACCACGAATGCTGATTGGGTTAAAGAACGATTCATACTCGTCATTAGATGGTGTATTATCGTTTTGTGCATGAAGCAAATTGCTGCTCAATAGGAGAATCAAAATGCTTAGTGTTGATTTCAAATGCTTTTTCATATTAAGATATACCGAAATGAAATCAAGGGGTTGCATATTACCTAAAATAAATTTTAGATTTTTGCCCATTCAGCATGTAAACACACTGAGCTTCTGGGTTTTGACCATAATATCCATTGAAAGAATTTAACGATGTATTCACATGGCTCAGCGGGTTTGTAGAGCTAAAATCTACATCTTCTTGATATCCGCTAACTCTAAAATTAACGTTAGGAGCGAATCCGAGATCTATAGTAGTTCTGCTCGATTGAGCATTAAACTTACAAACTGTGCTTTCGATTCGTCGAACTCTAAATTTACCATACTTCATATTGACCATGCTTGTAAGGCCTAAGCTTCCAATTTTAATCTTACTTAAGTTACCATTGAAGTTGAAATGATTAATCTCATCAATTATAATTTCGTCGTTGGATGAAGAGATTGTTAGTTCATCAATTTTGCCAATTTCTAAAGTGCTGCTCTTTGCGTCCATTGAGATTTGACCAACAGATTCTATATCAAGGTCGGAGAAGTAAAAGCTTCCAGTAAAAGTTTCTGCAGAGCGTATATAAATATTGCCAAAAGTGCAATGCAAATTGTTTAACTGAGGGAGTTCATTTGCACGTAGATTTCCATGGTTTAGCTTAGCTATTACAACTCCATCGTGGTTGTCGAGCAAAATGTCACCATACTTGTTTGATAGCATCAGTTTGCATGATTTTGGAGCATAGATGGTATAGTTTATTTTGATATTAGTTCCAGCTCCTGCAATTTTCTTGATATCATTTATACTCTTTTCAATTCCAGATTCATAAACCACTGTATTAATTTCAGCGTTCGTAAAACTTAGGTTGATTTGTGCTGTAGTTTTAGACAATGCTTCACTAAGGTTTGCCAATGATTTTGATTCGCCGCTTATATGAGCTTTAACTCGAATCGAATCTTTAGCCCACGAAATAACTTGTATATTTCCATGGCGATTATTAACCATCACTTTGCCTGTTTGACTAAACTTGCTTGATTTCTCCGTGGTTTTGTCATCTTTGAATTGGGCATAATTGATCAACGACGATGTGAGAATCGCGGCAGTTAAAATATATCTATATAGCTTGTTCATTTTCAATTTCTTGTTCATTAATTATACTTAAGATGTCCTCTAAAATGTGAATTTTCATGCGGTAAGTGTTGATCAATGCTTCAACAACCTCTTCATCGTCAATATGTGTTCCGTATTCTTCCATTAAAGCCACTTTTTCATCATTGAGCATTTCCAAATCCGATTTGATATCATCAAGGATTTCTTCATCGTCAATTAGCTGATTTACCTTGGTGAATTGAACTTTAACTTGGCCCTCATAGTATTGGTCTAGTTCAACCAATTCAGCAGGCAATGTAACTTCAGTAGATGCAGTTGTTTCCGTAGGCGTTGGAGCAAATAGATTGTATGCTCCGTACACTGCAAAAGCCAAGATTACTATACTGGCAGCTATACGCAGTGTTTTATAAGGAAACATTGAAATCCTTTTAGTAGGTTTTGTTTTTCCTCTTTTTTGATTGAGTTGATCCCAAAGTTCAGTTCGAGGTGTTTCAACATCGAATTCACTTTTGTGATCTTTTATGAATTTTTCTAAATTATCCATTGGTTGATAATATTTGTTTCAACTTCTTTTTTGCTCGGGCATACTGTGATTTGCTGGTTGAGACACTTATGCCAAGTATCTCTGATATTTCTTGATGGTCGTATCCTTCTAACAGGTATAAACTTATAATCTCTCGATAACCGTTGGGTAAATTTAAAATGGCTTGATTAACCTGAGTCACTGTCCAATCAACATCTGCTTCAGAATAATCGTCGTCTGCTTTCTGCATTGCTATTTCGTGCTCGTAATCCATGGTGTAATCAACGCCCTTTTTGTTTTGGTGGTTAATGCAACCGTTAATGGCAATTCTGTTTGCCCAGGTGTAAAAATTAGACTCGAGATTAAAGCGATCCAGATTATTGAAGATCTTTATAAAAGTTTCTTGCAACAGGTCTTCTGCCTCAGGAACATGCTTTAACATCCGTATACACGTATTGTACAGTGCATTGGAATAAAGCTTATATAGCTCATATTCAGCAGATTGGTCGCCTAGCAAGCACCTTTTTACGATCGCGATATGCGTACTCGGAGTACTAATTGTTACTTTGTTTATACTGATATACAAGTTTAATGCTTGAGGGTTGCATATCCCGAGAAAAAAAATGAATCTATTGTAGTTTAATTGCTTCGTTGTACAATTGGTCAAACAATTCAGAGTTGGTATTCCCTGTTTTGAGAATGACTAGATTTCCGTACTCAAACTCAATATGGAGGTCATTTAACTTACCAAAATGATCAATCTTTGATATAGCAATATGGTCAAGCTCATGGTCGTAATAAAAATTGTAACGGCCATTAAACTGAGGACTAATTTTAGTACTATCGTCAATAAGTGAACTTATGGGATTTAGTTTCATATCTGACAAGCTTTTAGGATATAAGCTTCCAAATCCGGTAAAAGTAGAACTTGAGAAAATAAGCACAGATGCGATTATGTCTTCACGGCCATCTGTGATAAAAAAAGTAAGGTTGCCATCTTTGATGAAATATTCGTCAATACCACCCAGGCCTTCTCCTAATTTGACCAAGTCGTATTTCTCTATCATTTGATCAACGGCAGCCATGTTCTTGGGTTGATGTATATGCTTAAACCCTTGCTCAAGAAGATGCTTAATTAGCATATTATATTGATCTCTGGGAAGTGAAGAATTTTCTGTCCTTCTTTGATCTTTCGCTATGTCAATGTTAAGTTTATCGTCTGAAAAGTCGATTTCATAAAACTTGCCAGCCTCAGGGTCATAGAGACGCTCATCATCAGATTTATACTCTTCTTTAGTGAATAGCGGAAAAACGATATAACCAAAAATGGCAATCCCTGCCACCAGGATAAGAATAAATAGGAAGGATTCAACCATAAACTCCGATTAAATCGGAAATATAGTAAATGATTTTACACTACAACATTCACAATTCTACCCGGAACAACAATCACCTTTTTGGGTGCATTGCCATCCAACCATTTCTGAACAACTTCGTTGGCCAAAACTTGTTCTTCAATTTCATTTTTTGGCATGTCAAGTGGTAGCTCTAAAGTTGTTCTTGTTTTACCATTGATCGAAATAGGGTAGGCCTTGGTTGATTCTACCAGCAAGCTTTCATCAAACGATGGCCAGGTCGCATCCATAATCCATCCTTCGTTACCAATTCGTCTCCAAAGTTCTTCTGTGATGTGGGGTGCAAAAGGGTTTAACAAAATCAACACCTGCTCCAAAATTTCTTTTGAGTTGCATTTTTGACTGCTTAACTCATTTACACAGATCATAAACTGAGAAACCGAAGTATTGAAAGAAAAGTTGTTTATGTCTTCTGTAATTTTCTTAATCGTCTTGTGCAATGTCTTAAGTGAATCTTTACCCGGTGCATCAGTGTTCCAAACCTGATGGTTGTCTTGGTCATAGAACAAGGCCCAAAGTTTTTTCAAGAATCGATGCGTACCATCAATACCTTTGGTGCTCCACGGTTTGCTATCTTCAAGAGGTCCTAAAAACATTT
Source organism: Bacteroidia bacterium (assembly GCA_965216465.1). Classification (GTDB taxonomy): domain Bacteria; phylum Bacteroidota; class Bacteroidia; order NS11-12g; family UBA9320; genus UBA9320. The sequence continues at coordinate 85,454 of CBDCFW010000006.1, read as the reverse complement.
CATACAGACGGAGCGTATCTGCACCATACTGATCGCTGACATCATCTGGGTTAACTACATTTCCCCATCTCTTTGACATCTTTTCTACTAAATTTTCAGCAATTATTTTTCCATCCTGTGTAGTTATAATTATACTACTGTCATCCATTTGGTATTTATTGTTCGCAAGAAAAGAATCTATATCAACGACATTATTCTTATCGACCAATTGAACGGGTATTCTCACTTGTTTTGCTGAGTAGAAGTCTGGTAATATTTTCCAATCTAAATCTGGGTGTTTCTTTTGGAACTTTTGTTCTTCTTTTTTTACAATCTCCAAAATATGAGCTTCGACCTTGTTATGTGCAATTGCTTTTCTCGCTTCGTCTTGAGTTTTAGGAGAATACAAGATGTTAGGAAGTAATGATGACTCTGTTGGATCTTCGTTAAGGTCCATTTGTGTTGATACCATAAAATTCATTTTATAGATATATTTACTTTCACCCTGAATCATCCCTTGGTTTACCAGCTTTTTGAATGGCTCATCGAATGAAATGTATCCCAAATCATTTAAAAATTTGGTCCAGAACCTGCTGTAAAGCAAATGACCGGTAGCGTGCTCGGTTCCTCCAATGTATAAATCAACTTGTTGCCAGTAGTCTAAAGCTTCTTTACTGGCAAATACGTCATTGTTATTGGGGTCCATGTAGCGTAAGAAATACCAGCTACTTCCAGCATATCCCGGCATGGTGTCTGTTTCTCTTCTTCCTTCGTTCGTATTTAACCAATCTTCATTACCAGCTAAAGGACTTTCACCAGTACCCGTTGGTTCGTAGCTTTCAACCTTTGGAAGTTCAAGAGGGAGATTGTTATCAACTGTAGGTACTCCATCTTTATATATAATTGGGAAAGGCTCACCCCAGTAACGCTGTCGGCTATAACCCGCATCGCGTAGCTTGTAGTTTACCTTGCGTTTCCCAAAACCTTTTTCTTCCGCTAACTGAATAGTAGCTTGAATTCCTTCTTTTACTGAAAGTCTGTCGAAGTTCTCACTGTTCATCAGTTTACCTTCTTTAGCATCGTAGCTTTCTTCTTGAATGTTAACACCCTCAGGAGCAGAAATTACTTGTTTGATCTCTAAGCCGAACTTCTTGGCAAAAGCATGATCTCGCTCATCATGGGCAGGAACAGCCATAATTGCACCCGTTCCATATCCACTTAATACATATTCAGAAATATAAATCGGAATGGGAGAGTTGTTGAAAGGATTAAGTGCATAACCACCAGTAAATACACCAGAAACTTCCTTGTTCATCATCCTCTCACGCTCACTTTTATTATTTGCCTTGCTTGCGTAAGCTTCAACTTTAGCCTTTTGTTCAGGAGTTGTGAGTTCCGCCACCAATTCATGATCTGGGGCAAGAACCATAAAGGTAGATCCGAATATGGTATCAGGCCGAGTAGTAAAGACCTCAATACTTTGATCTGAATTTTGAACCTTGAAATGGATGGAAGCACCTTCGCTTCTCCCGATCCAGTTGCGTTGCATTTCTTTTATTGAATCACTCCACTCAATTCGATTTAAACCTTCAAGCAAACGATCTGCATAAGCCGTTATACGCAAATACCATTGCGTCATCAGTTTTTGAGTTACAGGATAACCACCTCGCTCCGACAAGCCATCTTTTACTTCGTCGTTGGCTAGTACCGTACCAAGTTCTTCGCACCAGTTTACTGTTGTTTCTTTCTGAAAAGCCAGTCGGTAGCATTGAAGTATTTTAGATCTTTCTAAAGCGGTAAAGTTTTCCCAGTCTTCAGCAGTAAAAGCTTCAACCTCGTCTCCTTTATGATGAACATTTACATTTCCGTCGTTCTCAAATATGGTAATTAGGTTGTCAATTGACTCTGCTTTATCTGATTTTGCGTTGTACCAAGAATTAAAAAGCTGTATAAAAATCCATTGTGTCCATTTGTAATAATTTGGATCACAGGTTTGAATTTCTCTATCCCAATCGTAGCAAAACCCTATTCTGTTGAGTTGTTTTTTGTAGCGATTTAAGTTTTCCTGAGTGGTGATTGCTGGATGTTGACCTGTTTGAATTGCATACTGCTCAGCGGGTAAACCAAACGCATCAAAACCCATTGGGTGAAGTACGTTAAATCCACTAAGTCTTTTGAACCTAGCTACAATGTCAGAGGCAATGTATCCTAAAGGATGTCCAACATGTAATCCCGCTCCACTTGGATAAGGAAACATATCGAGGGCATAAAACTTAGGTTTGTTATGATCGATAACGGTCTTATAAACTTTATTCTCGGCCCATTCTTTTTGCCAGTTTTCTTCGATGGATTTAAAATCGTACGTACTCATTAAAATTAGAAAGCGGCAAAGGTAGTAGAAGCGAGGCTATTTCGTGGAAATCTTATATAATTTTAAGCGAGTAATTCTGATATTTTTGAAGAGAAATGAAGGGGAGCCGATCGAATGGAATTGCTATAGTCGCAAGTTTATCTGTGGTTGTTTTCTTGCTAGGATTACTCGGAGCGTTACTCATCAACGCTGCAAAATTGAATACCTATGTGCAAGAAAACATGAAAATATCGGTGTTCTTTAATGTCGGGCTTGACAATCAAAAATGTAAAATTTTAGCCGATAGCATCGCAAAACTTCCCTATGTAATTGACCATCAATTTATAAGTAGTGATCAGGCTGCATTTAATTTTAAGAATGAAATTGGCGAAGATTTTATTGAGGTTCTTGGCAATAACCCATTGCCAGCTACGGTCGAATTAGCGATTAAGTCAGAGTATATTGAAAATAATGATTTAGAACGGATTCAGTGGTCGTTATCCACGCTCAATGAGGTGCTAGAAGTGAGCTATCCCTATAATGTTTTTGAACAGCTTGAAAGAAATAGAAAGGTCTTTGTTTCATGGCTCTTATCGCTAAGTGGCTTGATGGTTATTGTGGCCATTGTGCTGATGGTCAGCACAGTGCGGCTGTTAATATATGCGGATAGATTTCTGATTCGCAACCAACAACTGATTGGAGCACGCGAAAAATTTATCCTAAAACCCTACAAGCGAAAAGCAATAAAATGGACGATTAGTAGTTTTATTTTGGGAGTGGCTATGTTACTAGTGATTGCTTGGGTAGGATGGACTTGGATTGAGGTATCTCTTGAGCTTGATTCCAATTCTATAACACATCATTTGCAACAAAGCTGGTATCAATACATTTTGATGTTATTTTTGCTGCTTGTAGGAGGAGCAACAATTGTTTACCAAACAACTGCATTTGCCGCCAGAAGATATTTAAACACACATACAGATAACTTATATAAATAAAATGTCGAATTCTCAGAAATCAAATAAACAGACAGAATCTAATAAGACACCTCAACACAACTTTGTTTTTGGAAAGCAGAACTATGTTCTTATGCTAATCGGAATAGCAGTTATAGTTTTGGGATTCGCACTGATGTATGGAAAAGAAGATATTTATGATTTTAGAAAAATCACTTTAGCTCCTGTTGTTGTGTTAACCGGTTTTGTGATTGAGTTCTTCGCTATTATGAAGAAGCCAAAGTCTGAATAATGAGTCTTATTGAGTCGATTATCCTTGGAATCATTCAGGGATTAACGGAGTTTCTTCCCGTTAGCAGCAGCGGTCATATTGAATTAGGGAAAGCCATTTTTGGTATTGAAGAAAAGGAAGCAGGTTTGCTTTTTACGGTTGTTCTTCATTTTGCGACTGCGCTCAGTACGCTTGTTGTTTTTTGGAAAGACATTGTCAATATTTTTAAAGGTATTTTAAGATTTCAGTGGAACGAAGAGACTCGGTTTGGCTTGATGGTTATCTTGTCTATGATTCCTGCAGTTCTTGTGGGTGTTTTATATAAGGAGCAAATTGAAACCGTATTCGATGGCAATGTTTTACTGGTAAGCGTTATGCTTTTGATTACAGGGGTAATTCTCTTTATGTCAGATCGTATGAAAGACGTTTCAAAGCCTCTAAATGAAGGGAAAGCAACACTTTTGGGAATAGTTCAAGCAATTGCTATTCTTCCAGGAATTAGTCGAAGTGGGAGCACCATAGCCAGTGCCGTTCTGCTTGGTGTGAACAGAGAGAAGGCTGCCAGATTTAGCTTTTTAATGGTTCTTCCATTGATAGTAGGGGCGATGGCGATGGAGTTTAAAGATTACTTTGACATGTCAGATGCTGAAAAGCAATCAGCATTAATTTTAGATGGTACGGTAATCGCTGGTTTTGTTGCGGCATTTATTTCGGGTTATTTTGCCTGCAAGTGGATGATTGCCATTGTTAAGCGAAGCAAGCTCACCTACTTCTCCATCTACTGCTGGATTGTTGGAATTATAGGGATTGTTTACACCCTAGTTTAATTGATACGAAGGCATTAACACAAATGCCGGAATTTCTACATCAAATTCTTCACTTGTTCTCAGCAACCGGAATTGGTAATAACCACTCATTACACCTAGCTCAGAAACAGTAGGACACCAAGATTGGTAAGAAAACTCTTGATTTGGTTCTAATATTGGAGTTTGTCCGACTACACCTTCGCCTTCAACCTCACGATCGTGCTCAAATCCATCAGAAATAAACCAATGTCTGCGTTCAAGTTGAATTGTTTCAGTACTGTGGTTGCGAATGGTTATCCAGTAGCTGAAAACATGATTTGCTCCTTCAACAACGTGATCTACTTCGTGTTTTACTTCAACACGAATGTCAATTAGCATGTTTATTTTAGATAATTCTGTCAAGCTTAACTTGTTTGTGTTCAAATAAACACAACAATGTTCAAATTGTTGTAAGTTTAGTATCAGTTAATACATTTGTTTAATAATTCATGGGTACTTCCTCAAATCTTATCAATAAAGCTGTCGAACAATTGTCTCGATTTCCTGGAATAGGGCAAAAGAGTGCACTGCGTATGGCATTATTTTTACTTAAACGACCAGAATCTGAAACGATTGCACTTAGTGAAGCCATTTTGAAGATGAGAACCGAGATTAAGTTCTGCAAGCAATGCTTCAACTTGAGTGATGGAGAACTATGCAATGTCTGTGCATCTCCTTCTAAGGATGAGAGTGTAGTATGTGTAGTTAAAGACTTCCAAGATGTTATCGCCATCGAAAATACGGGCCAGTACAACGGCCATTATCATGTTTTGGGTGGATTGATTTCTCCTGTAGATGGAGTAGGTCCGAACGATATTAAAATTCCTCAATTGCTCAATCGAGCTTCTGATGGCACCATAAAAGAAGCAATTATTGCTCTAAGTGCAACTTTAGAAGGAGATACTACAGAGTATTATATTGCTAAAAAACTACGTGAAATAGGCGTAGAGGTATCTACACTTTCAAAAGGAATTTCAGTAGGAGGGGAGCTGGAATATGCCGATGAGATGTCGCTGGCAAGATCCATCAAGAATAGAATAAAAATGAACCCTTAAGGCCTAGTCCTTTTTAGGACCATCATTTTTTGGTTTAGGGTTATTTCTTTTCCTATTTCTATTGTTGTTTCTATTTCTCTTCTTATTTACTTCCGGCTTGTTTTGCTTGTTTTCACCTTCAGGTTTGTTGCCTCCAGGTTTTTGACCTGATTTTGTCGGTTGACCACCTTTACCTCTTTTGCCTTGAAACTTGCCTCGTCCTCGACCCTTTCTTTTTCCTTTCGACTTTTTGTCCATTCGAGTAAGGTCTGTATCCCCTAGAAGCTCATCTTTATATTCCAGAGTCTTGTGTGCAATTTCGGCACCTTTTGCAGTGTCGCTAAGTGTTGGTGGTGTTTCTCCTTTTTTATTAGCCGCAATTATTTCTTGAACACGATCAAGGTTTAATGGAATCCAATCGAAACTTTTATCGTAGCAGTACCATGCTGTTCTTTTAAGGATATCTATCTTCTTTAACGATGCGATACCTGCTTCAGTCTTAAGTTTTACATTGTCTGAAGGGAACTCGGTTAACATCTCGCTGTACAATTCTAGCTCGTAGTTAAGGCAGCACTTCAATCGTCCGCACTGGCCACTAAGCTTGAGCATGTTAATTGATAAGTTCTGTGTTTTAGGTGCACTCATGCTAACTACTTTATAGTCAGTAAGCCAGGTGCTGCAGCACAATTCTCGGCCACAAGAACCAATTCCTCCTAGTCTCGAAGCTTCCTCACGGTAACTAACTTGAAGCATTTGAATTCTAGCTTTAAATTCAGACGCATAACGTCGAATCAATTCTCTAAAGTCAACACGTCCTTCTGATGTATAATAGAAAGTAACTTTTTTACCGTCGCCTTGAAATTCAATATCGCTGATCTTCATTTTTAAGTTCAATCGCAACGCAATTGTTCTAGCAGATTCGAGCGTTTTTTGTTCTTTATCTTTTACAGCTTTGTATTTTTCGAGCTGTTCTTCAGTGGCTAATCCTCTAATGGTTCTCATTTCGGCATTGTCTTCTTCAACGCCATATTTTTTCAATTGAAGTTTAACAAGTTCTCCGCTAAGAGATACTTCACCAACATCATAACCAATGTCAGAGTCAACAACTACTTTGTCTCCGGTAAAGAGTTCTAGATTGTTTACGTTTTTGTAAAACTGTTTTTTGCTTCCTTTAAAACGAATTTCAACAATGTTAAAAGGAGTATAATCTTCTGGCAAAACCATGTCGGTTAGCCAGTTGTATACATTCAATTTATTACAGCTTCCTGTGCTGCATCCGCCGTTGCTTTTACAACCCGGACTATGACTTCCATTATTCTTGCCACAACTTCCGCATCCCATATTATCTTTTTCTTATAAAGTTATGTCTTAGTGCCAAAGATAGATTAAACAACGAGATTTTTGCATTTGCATTTCGTTGGATATGATAAATGGTTTCATTTATCTGCTCGTAGCTGTTTTCTATGTGCTTGGCATTAAGCGTGTTTGAAAATTTTTTGATGAATTCTTTGTATTCACCTTCGAACTTAATGTCGTAATCATCGATGCTTTTGTAAAGTAAACTCTCTCTTAAAATTTTTAGACCGTTTCGAAGAAAAAGTTGAATCTGCGTTCTGCCCAGTTTAGCTAGGTCATCCATAATGCTTGATACTTCTAGCAAGTTGTTCTTGTAGCAAGATAGCATCCAGTTTCTGAACATTTCAGCGTAATTGTTCTCAACACTTTCTACGAGTGCAATAGCACTGTTCATACTACCTTCTGCAAGAAAAGCAATGCTTTCAGACTTGTTATGGTCTAGGTGGTACTTTTCGTTCAAATACGAAACCACTTCTTCTTGAGAATATGCTGGAACTTTCACCAATTGAGTTCTGCTCGTAATTGTAGTTAACAGACTATCGAAATTATTGGCAACAAGAATGAAGTAGGTTTTTTGAGGAGGTTCCTCTATCAGTTTAAGTAATGCATTACCTTCTTTGTTTAGATATTCTGGCATCCAGATAATCAAAGTCTTAGCATCTCCTTCAAAAGGTTTAAGGGAAAGTTTAGAAATGATGTCACGCGTTTCTTCTTTCGTGATGTTTAGGGTCTTGTTTTCATCTTTTCCAATCTTCGAAGTCCAATCAACTGCATTAAAGTGCTTAGAATTTTCGACCATTTCCCTCCATTCAGTAATAAATGAAGAGCTAACCTCACGTGCACCAATTGTAGGATAGGTAAAATGAACATCAGGGTGGGTCAGTTTTGCAATTTTTACACAAGAGCTGCAAATACCACAAGAGTCATTTTCTGAAGGATTTTGGCAGTAAATTAATTGAGTTAAAGCCAAGGCTAAGCCCAAATTTCCAGAACCTTCCGGACCAATAAATAATTGGGCATGAGGAATTCTATTCAGCTTATGATTCTGAACTAATTTTTGCTTTAGATCATCGTATCCGTGTACTTCCTTAAACTGCATCGAATTACAACGGTCAAAAATAGCAGGTAATTTGGATTGACTGCTAATTATTTGACTTTTAAAGTCACTCTAGCTGTAATCTTTGTATTGTCGATAAAAATGAGTGCCCCATTGTATTTCGGGAGCAATAAAAGTAGACTGAAGTGCGAGGTTTAATGCAATTAGCGGAACATTGACACCTGCTTCCATACATGCCGATGAAGAACCTTGCAATCTTGGATTAATTTCAAGAATCATCGGCTTGTTATCTTTATTAATCTTTACTTGAATTCCAATTGGTCCAGTGAGTCGCATAGTTTTGAGAATCTCTTTACAATACTTGATGATTTCCTCATTGTTTTCAATTAGTCCTTCGGCAGAAATTCCGTTGTTTATTTTTATTCTTTTTCGTGGAATGATAACTCTTGGAATTGAATTGGCATCGAGAACACAATCTACAGAATACTCATCTCCAGGCAAGAATTCAGATACCAGTAGGGGTGGAAATGATGCCTCTGAAAGCACATCGATGGCCTCATCGTAGGTGATATAACTATGTCCGGGTTTCGTGTCGAATAGAAGCTTAGATCTGCTCGCCTGATCATCAACTATTCGAAAGCCTCGACTGCCATTTCCAAAGCAAGGTTTAAATGTAAAAGGGTGATTAAGCTGTGCAGCTGCAAGCTGAAATTCACTTACCGTTTTGGCAATAAAATATTGAGGAACAGGAACTTTAGCTTTTTCTAAGTGTTGGTAAAGCTCACATTTGTGATTCGCAATTTCCAAATCAGTCCAAGGGCTAACGATGATTTTGATACCCACCTCTGAAAACCGGGGTTTGTTTCGGCTTAGTGGCAAAAGTTCTCTTGTAGTTATTGGAATGACTACATTAATGTCTCTAGCTACACAAGCTTGTAATAAAAAGTCAATGTATTCAGGATCATCTCCTCCTGGTACTTGAAAGAAATCATCGGCCAAGACTTTTCCAACAACTTCACTTTGCATATCGCAACTGGTTATATGAAGGTCGCTTCTTTCACGAAGTCCTTTAATGATTCCGGAGCATCCGGGAGCTCCTCCTCCAGTAAGCAATATTTTAATTAGATCAGCCACCTTACAATTTCAAAAACTTCAGCAAACTGATTGTTAATCTGTACGCCTCGAGCCCGAGCAAGCCCATTAATAAAGCTTTCGTCCGAATAGGGTCTATGGCTTTGTGAGACATACTTTTTAAGTGCTTCTAGTTTTTTGTTCACGTGTTTTTCTTCTAGTATACTGAAACAAGCAGTATTAAAGTTGAGGTTGTTCCAAGGCATTTCATAGCATAAAATGCTTTTAAATTTAAACGCCCTTAGTCCTTCATCAAAGATGGTTTTGTGGTCTTGATGAATATCATTTTTTGAAGGCATTAAAACCAAGTCGGGGTTTATTTTTTCACGGAGCTTAATTAGGTCATCCAAAATAGCTTGTCTGTGATAATTGAAGGTTCGAACTTCGTAGTCAAACAAGATTAAATTTTCTGGATCAATCCCTAAAGTTGAAGTAGCCTCTTTTACTTCAGTGATTAAAATGTCTTCAGGAAACTGGGGCAAAACAGACTGCTTACAAGCAGAAAATGTAGCATAGTAAACTTCCTTGCCATCTTCAATCCACTTGTTAATGCTTGCACCACAACCAAATTCACCGTCATCAGTATGCGGTGCTAGAATTAATATCTTTTGGAAGTTATTCAGCATTTTGGGTCTTAATCGAAGTGTAAATCCAGAAGCCTATTGATCCAATTAACATGAGATATAAAATAGCATTTCCACCCATCATAAGCATTTTTCCGGTTTTATAGGATTCAGGTTCAAATCTAAATTCAATTTCATGCTCGCCTTTAGGAATCGACAGTCCTCTTAGCACATAATTCGCACAGAAGTGGTCCGTCTTATTTCCATCTATATATGCGTTCCACCCAAAGGGGTAGTAAATTTCAGAGAATATAGCAACAGCATCTGCATTGCTATTTGACTTATAAGTCATTTTCTCAGGATGGTAAGCTGTTAATGATATACTGGCTGAAGAGTCATTTCCTGCAGCGGTCACCATGGCTTCATATTTAGACTCAACCACAGCAGTGGTTCTTGGGTCAATATTCTTAAGACCTAAAATAGCACTATCTGCATTCTCAACAATGTTCACATTGTTAACCAACCAAACATTGCCCATTGCATTTGGATTTTGCTGGAAGCTTACTTGGCCATCAGCACCTTGCCCTATGATGTATTTGGTGTTCAGCATATTTAATGCGTTGCTTCCAAACAAGTCGTTCGAAACCATTGCATCTTGAATGTGCCAATCATATAATTCTTGATATCTTCTCAATTTAGCTGCGTGATAACCACCAATTGATTTATGGAAGTATGAAGTTCTTGCGTTGGTCATTGGGTTTCCTTGCAAGTCTAAAACGCGGTAGTACGATTTATCTTTCATAATCTCAAGGTCAACCTGAGATGGTGCAACATAGTTCTCAACCTTACGTTTTCTTTCAAAATCATCGTTATTCAAGAAGCGCTTATCAACCATCCAAAGGTCCATAACAATCATAAGAGCAACTCCCATGATAGCATATTTCTTGTCTAGTTTTCCTCGCGTATAGAAGAATAGCAATAAGAAGATTGCACCAACAAAGAAAATAGACCGTAAGCCATCGCTTTGAATTAAATCTTTACGAGCTTCAACTTGCATTGCAGGCTCTAAGTTCACTTGGTTTTTATACTGTTCAAAAACTTCTTGATCGTAGTCTTTAACAATTTCACCCGTATCTGGATCTTGAATATAATGTCCAAAATCAGTGAACATGCCACTCATAAAAGTTAAGATAACTAAAAAGCCACCAACGGCAATTCCTGCGGTTTTAAGCTTTTTAGCAACTTCTGCACTGGTTTTTTCTGCATTGAAAAATTCTGATAAACCGATAATGGCAAGAATTGGAAGACAAATTTGGGCGATGGTCAGTGCCATAGTAGGTGCCCTAAACTTGTTATATAAAGGCAGGTGATTAAAAAGGAAATCATTCAACCATACAAAATGGTTTTTCCCCATCGACATGGCGACAGAAAGTACAAAAGCCACAAGAATCCACCAGCGTATTGGTCCTTTCGCAAAAATAAATCCGAGAACAAATAGGAAGAACATTGATGCTCCGAAGTAAACCGGACCTGCTGTAAATGGAAGGCTTCCCCAATATGCAAAAGGGTAGTTTTTGGTAAAGTTCTCTGGAAGCTGATTAGCAAAAACCGAGCTTGAACCTAGATCAACGCTACTTCCGCTACCTGCATAATTTGGAATAACCAACGCCATAACATCTGCCCATCCGTTGCTCCATTGGTATGCATAATCGTAATCGAGTCCATCCTTTGCTTTCGATTCATCCGATTGAGTTTTTGAAATCGTCAGGTCAGAGCTTCCACGAATGGTTGTTTTAGCGTACTCCTGAGACAACATCATGTTTTGGGAATTTATTGCTAATGCAAGTATGGCAATTGCACCTGCAACTCCAACAACCTTGAGGTAGGTCATAATTTCACCTGCGGTAATGGCTTTATACAATTCTGCTAGCATCCACAGAACTATGATAATCCCGAGATAGTAGGTAATTTGGACGTGATTAGATGCAATTTCGAGCGATGCTCCAACAGCCAGAAGATTTATGCCAAGCAACCACCGTTTTCTCAACAAATATTTTAATCCGGCTATGACCAACGGTGCATAGGCAATGGCTTGCATTTTGGTGTTATGCCCAGCTTCAAGAATTATAAGGTTATTGGTTGAGAAGGCAATAGCGAATGCTCCAATCAGCGAGAGCCAAGGTTTGACGCCAAATGCCAAGAACATAATATATGCACACACCATGGCGATAAATATTTTATTATATGGGTGGTGCCATGAAGGCTTCATGAGTTGTCTAACTGGATTGTCATGTCCTACCATACTTATTTGATATGAGGGCATACCTCCAAACTGAGCATTGGTCCAAAGCGGACCTTGCCCTTCAGCTTTTTCGTAATCCAATATTTCGGTGGCCATGCCTTTGTATTGCACAACATCCGATTGGATTATGGTTTTCCCGCTAAGAACTTCAGGCACATAAGCATAAGCTACAGCAGATAGAATCAGAATATGGATAATGTAGATCTTATACTTATTAAAAATGTTTTTCATATTGAGTTGTTTGAGTGTCTTTAATAACTAATAGCAACAAATATTTTATATAATGTCGAATAAAAAAATTATAGTCTGAACTAATTTAAGAGGTGAATTTGATTCCGAGAATACCACAAGTGATCCAAAAACGGAATCTCACCAAGATGATTCCCTTGGCAGGTTGAAGTTTTATACAAAACCAAATGAGCAGCAAAAACGTTGCACCCCATTTCAATAATTCTAAGCCAAGTTTTTTAATGTAAGCACCAATACCTATGTTTTTGGTTCGCACATTTTCAGAATAACCCGTACCATTTGCTTGTTTTCTAACAAATGCAATGGTTGTTCGTTCTACTGGTGCAATGTGCTCTACAACTAAGTTGGGGTCGTATCTTACTTGTTTGTTTGCTTGATAAATGCGCTGAAAGAGGTCTTTTTCTTCATTACCTTCTAAGCCGCGTTTAACTCGACCAAGCTTAGTGTTGAAGTCTCCAACTTGATCAATCAACGACTGTTTGAAGATCATGTTTGATCCTCTGGGGTAATTTGTTTTGTCAAAGATGAATGGCTGATCACCGACGTTAAAATAGCCAAACATCGAGTTGATAAACTTGTTTTCCCAGCGTGGTGGTTGGCCTTCGAAGTGAACCAGAATCTTTCCTCCAAAAGCATCACAATCAGGATATTGTTTAATAAAGTTTATGATGTTCTGGAAGTAGTCTTTTCTCAAAATGGCATCGTCATCAACAAATGCAACATACTCGCCTTCAGACTCTTTGATACCTCTATTTCGAGCAAAGGATAAACCTTGGTTTGTTTCTTCAACATAGCGAAAAGAAAACTCACTGTGGTCATTTTGAAAAGCCTTGAAATATTCAGCAGTATTATCAGTAGAATTGTTATTAACGAGAATGATCTCAACGTCTTTTCCCTTATAATCTTGATCGAGAATACTTTCAAGGCAAAAAGGCAATAATCTAATTCGATTGTATGTGCATATAACAATGCTTAAAACCATATTTAATGATAAAGTATTTTCGCAGCCAAAAATAGATGAATAATCTTTGTCTAGATTTTTTTATTGAAATAAAGGCTAACGCTTCATCTTGAATATGCACTATTTTCTTTAGTGAGTTGTTCCAAATTTTGAAAAGGAAGCCTGTGAATTACTCTTCTAATCTCTAGAGATAATCTTGACAGCTGCATTTGATCCATAGGTCAAAGTATTAAAACCAAGATATTCGTACTTAATGTTGTTTTCTGCTACAAATTCAGCAAATGCTTTATATTCATGGTGCTCCCAGAATGGATAATTGAAGTACTCGTCAAAAAGGATAATAGTTCCTGGGATAATTCTGTCACCAAGATATTGAAAGATTGTTTTTGCTGAAGAATAAAGGTCTGAATCTATATGTAAAAACGCCAAGTCTCCTTTTTCTTCTTGAGCAAAGCCAGGTAAAGTATCATCGAACCAACCTTTGTGAACTACAACGTTATCTTCAAATGTTGGCATATTTTTTAAGGCAAACAGCCCCTTTTTGTGACGGATAGACCAGTCTTCAGGGAGCCCTTCAAATGAGTCAAAAGCATGAATAGGCTTTTTTGTCACTCTGGCAATATGATTTGCTGTACTTCCTTTATACACTCCAAATTCGCAATACATTCCATCTAACGATACTTTTGAGAGAGATAGGTCAAGAACTTCCTTTTTAGATTGAAACATTGGGACGTCAACCATATTGCTTTCGATGTATTTTGCTGTTGACGCTAATGAATTCATTCGAAGTTGAATTTCAATATCCATTGAAAAACGGTTTCGAAAGTAGGACGAGAAAAATTTATAAAATATATCTGAAATAGAGGTAATCAGTCTGCTCATTTTCTGTTTGTGATAAAAATATATTGCAATGGTAAGAATAAATTAAATTAAACTTTCAATTTACCTTACGTGATGGTTTGAATATTCCGTTTAAAGGGTTTGTGTTTAGTAAGATTGAAGTACTTTCGTGCCAAAAAAAAATAGATGCACGGTGGTGAAACAGTCTATCTTATTGGAAATGGGCCAAGTTTAAATAAGATAGATATAGAAAAACTGAGGGATAAAAATACAATATCTTTCAATAGGGCTTATATCGCGTATGAAGATTGGGGGTTCTATCCAACACACTTTATGATTGCAGACCCTGTTGTTATGAGCAATACAAAGGATGCTGTAAATGACTTGATTAAGCAGGGGCAGATTAAGTCGTTCTATTTCGATAAAAAGTTTAAATCCTACTTTGGTAATAATTTAGATCAAGTTCATTTCATAAACTTTAACAGAAAGATTTGGGAGCGCGGATATAAGTGGGGAAAAACCATAAAAAACATGGGGTTGATTGCCAACGTTGGAGCAACGGCTGTCCCAATTTTGAAAAGCTTAGGGTATAAGAGAATTATTATTCTTGGAACAGATTGTAATTATGAAGAGCATAATATAAAAGGAGTTTCTGTAGAAGTAAATGAAGATAGCGTTGACCGCAGAATCGTTTACAAATCTGAAGGAGATAGTGACCCGAATCATTTTCGACCTGATTATTTCGGAAAAGGGACAGAATATTCCAAACCCCAAACTCAAAACCATTACAAAGGTTGGCAATATATCAGCCGAAAGTACAAATCTAAAGGCATGGAAATATTACTGTGCTCTCCTGGGTCAAGGTTGAGTAATTTGTTTCCTGAAATAAGTTTTGAAGAAGCAATTGAGAAGTATTGATCAATTTTTGTAAATCATCCAAATTTATCTACCTTAATAACATCACCACTCCACTTGTTGAATGGTAATTGTTGTTGCAGTCTTTCCACGAAAGAATGTACATGTAATTCCCCTGTTGAGCTTCTTTTCCCTGGTAAATCCCGTTCCAAGGAACAGAGCTTTCGATAGATTCCCATAGTTTTTCGCCCCAGAAGCTAAAGATTTTTAATGAGTACTGATCAATTGGTTGATGTTTTTCAGGACTAAATGGAAAGAAATCATTAATGCCATTACCATCCGGAGTGAATGAATTTGGAAGAAAGCGGATTGTTTGATTTGCACCAGTAGCATCTATAATTATCGTATCTGATGCTATGCATCCATCGTCATTTGTTACCACAACATGAAACGTGCCCTTTGATTGGGCAGAAAAATAACGATTAGTGGACCCATCTTGCCATAGAATTTTGCTATTCGTTCCAGCATCTAGCAAAAATCCAGTGCTAAAGCAAACTGATGTGTCATTACCCAAGTTAATCTTTGGTGTTGAAGATTGACGAATAGTAATTGAATCATTAGATTCACAGCCTCTAATGGTTTGTGCAATAATCCAATAGGTGCCTGGACTTTTAACCAAAATTTCGTTCCCTATGCTTCCAGAGTTCCATACATAACTTAAAAACGTATCGCTAACCTGAAGTTGTAGATTTATTGAATCGCAGAAGGTTGTATCTGGTCCTAAACTAATTTGAGGTGATTCGAATTTTAAATTAATTTGATCTGAGTTCTTACAACCTTCAGTGTGAACAGTGTATGTGCCTTGATTTTTAATCGAATTCGTTTTCAAAGTGTCACCTTCACTATTCAAAATAACTTGGTTTGGATTTAAGTCAAGGATAAGGGAGTCATTGTTACATAACACAGAGTCTTCAAAATCTGGTCCATTTCTATAATACATGGCTACATCAAAACTATCTGTAGCCGCACATTCATTGATTTTATAATCGACCCAATATTTGCCTTCCGTACTTACCTTAATTGACGAAGTTGTTTCAGTTGTACTCCAATTGTAATTTGTACCATTGGATGTTGTGAGGGTTAACTCATTATCCTCGCAGAATGATAAAGCGTGATTTTTCCCAGTAATTTTAGCATAGTCTGAGAAGTAACCATAGCGTGTTCCTGAACCTGCAACTCCATTTATAAATCCGAGATGAAAAAGATTTGTAGAATTTTTAATATTCACTAAACTTCCTGCTGAGATAACGGAATTAGACAATTCAATACGTGCAGAATACCACTGATCTGAAGTTCCAGGAATGGCTGAGAAATGGGATTGTTGAATGTATGATGAACTGTTGTTTAATGAAAAATTGGCTACACCTGCCTTCTCTACAAAAATGATAATACCAAATTGATCTTGTGTTGTTCTTACAAAAGAACTTTGGAAAGTTCCTGTACAATTAATGGGCGGAAGTAATGCTCCTGCCAGCTCGCATCCAAAACCAGAAGTGTGCCACACATAACTAGGCTTAGAAGTATTAATGTAAGTGGCAGATTGACTCAGAAGAACCTCATACACCTCGCCAGCATCAATGGTCGCTAATGGGCTACTATTCGAATTGCTATAAACTGAGGTATTGTCTTCTGTTGCAATTACCGATATACGTTCTCTGTTTCCATCTAAAAATCCTTTCACAGCAATGTATTCTGTCCCTATATTATCTATGGGTACAATTTGATCTCCTGCTATGTCTCTACATTGACCAAGACCTTCAAGCAGATCGTCTTTTACAGTAATTGATATGGGGTATAATGAAGTTACACGAGACCCTGCCAAATGTTGACTCGCTAAATGAGATGTCGCCGCGGCAGAATAAACCTCACCTTTCATTAAGGTTATATTAAAAGACTGATTTGCACTGTGGCCAACAATTTGTTTTTTAGGAGTTATTGTAATTACATTGTTATCTTCGGTTGAAACTATATCAAAGGAGCTATATGCTTGTGGGGTGTAACGAAGTGAGTTGTCAAAGTAAACCTGAGTCGGAATGTAGAACGAATTACCAGCGGCATTGCCTCCTTTAAGACTAAAGATTTCCGGATTGCAATTACAGGTTGCACTGGCCACTTCATAATAGGCTGTAATAGGAGCAGAAGATCTGATTAATATCCCAGTGTTAAGAGTTGAATTGGCTGGCTTACTTTCGATTTGGTCAATGTAGCTTGATAAGTCAATAGTTTGTGTTGAATTTTGGCCAACCATAAAACTTAACTCACTAAAATTACTGTTCGCTGGTTGCGAAACTTTGACTGTGCTTGATTGATCCAGGGTCGTTAGACGGAGTAATATGGGTCTATCAAAATCTGAAGTGTGCCTAGATACTTCTGGGGCTGCAAACCAAAATGTTGTGTCAATTTGTGAAAATACATCAAAGCTTAAAATTAAGGCAAAAAAAAGGAGTGCAGTCTTATTCATTAGTCAACTTCAAATTTAAAGACAGTTTATAAGATTTCAAACTATTGGTCGATTTCAAACACCACATGAGTAACTGCTCGAATAAGAAGTTCAATCAGAAAACTATTTAATAATAAATTTTAGAACGCGGACTGATCCAGTTTTGTAGTTGTATAATCGCATAAAGTATGTACTTCTTGCAAGACCGCCAACTGGGTATTTAGTTACTCTTGAATCAATATTAAACTCTCCTACCTTTTGTCCTAGGACATTCCAGACTGTAACAAAATAGTCGCTGAAGCAATACTCTTCCTCAAATTCGATACTTAAGTGATCCCTAACGGGATTTGGATAAAGTAAAATTTTTATCCACTGTGAGTTGCATGTGGTGTCAATAAAGTTTAGCGTTATTGTATCACATTTCGAGGTTAGTACGGTGTCATATATTTGAACAGTGTGGTAGTTTGTATCAGTAACCCAAATAGTGTCACGAACTATTATTTCTGTCGTATCAAAGACAGTTACAATGGTTGTATCAAATATCGACACAAAGGTTGTGTCAAATACATCAACAAAGATGGTATCAATTATGTCAATATATGTTGTATCATAAATATTAATAAAAGTGGTATCAAGCACCTGAATAGTATCATTTAATATTAAGGTGTCAATATACTGAATTGTGTCAGTGTGGATTAAAGTATCATTGTAAACAATGGTATCAATATGGGTTGTAAACGTGGTGTCGGTGCACACAATGCTGTCGCAGCTTGTATTGTAGATGTTCACAATTTCGATACTGTCTAAAGCTCTTTTGTATAGCAATATTTGATCCAGAGCTCCACTAAAGTGGTTTGTTATTGTGCCTCTTGAATTACTAGCTCCTGCGACTACATTGTTGTCAAAACTGTTGTACTGTGAAGGGCCACCCGCAGGAAGACCAGATAGCTTCTGTTTTTCAATTCCGTCTAGATAAAGTTTGTACTGGTTTGTAGAAGAATTTTCAACAACAAGCGCAACATGATGCCATTCAAGATTGTTTATTATTGAGTCTTTAAAGGCCATTGAGAGTGTTTTTCCATTCTTATCACGCAGCTGTGCAACAAAAACTCCATACTCAAATCCAGAAGGTTTGCGGTTTATCTCAATGCTGTATACCGTTCCGGTACCGGCATTGTTTATGGTCTTTATGATGCTTTCCCAGTTGTTTTTGCCAGGATGAGACTTAAACCAGAAAGCCGTAGTGAAGTTATTTAAATATGCGTTTAACGAATCTTGTTTTCCCAAGTCTATGTATTGATTGATTCCGTTAAACACAAGTGCCATTGAATCATAAAAACATCGATCTGTTATAAATTTGGCTCCTGAATTTGTTGCATGGTTGCCAATGCCGCTCGAATCACCAAAATTCTTTTCAAAATCGTAACGTCCAATTAGTCCAGAATCAGGTATTTGTGCACTAACTGTTGACGAGTTGAGGAGAAGAAGCGTGAACAAGCTAGAAAGCAATATTGTCTTTAAAATTAGGGGTCTAAGCGTCTTCATAAAGAAACAAAAGTACTTCATTTGATTAAATAAGTAAGTTGTAGATAATGTGAATTTATTTGCGATAATCAGAAAGTAAAGTAATCTCTTATTTTTGCTTCCTTTTAAATACAATGGGAATTCTTACCAAGGAACAGAGAAATTGGATCATTAAGGTAACTGGGTTTGACTATCCAGAGTTTATTAAAAGAACAACGTATAAATTCTGGGGCCTTCGTCCACGGTGGTTCGTTAATAGTTCTAGGTTTAAGTCAAAATTAAAGCAGTCTTTTAACGAAAATGAAGTAATCTTCACCTATATAGGAAAGAATAATGGTACAATGTTGGATGTTGGTGCAATGTTTGGAGAGAGTTCAATGCCATTTCTCTATAAGAATTGGACATGCTACGCTTTTGAACCAGATATTGATGGTGATAAGAGTGAACACTTGAAAGAAGTGCAGAAACGCTTCTCGAAATTTCATTTAGACAATCGAGCAGTTTCAGATAAATCAGGTGTCGAACTGGAATTCTTTGTTTCGGAAGAATCTAAAGGTATAGCATCTACTGTTAAGTTTAGTGATAATCATCAGAAAAGCCATATTGTAAAAACAGTAGCACTTAAAGACTTTATTGAAGAAAAAAAGATAGACTCTGTTCAGTTTTTAAAAATAGATGTAGAAGGAGCAGATTATCAAGTCTTAAAAGGAATTGACTTCGATACGTGCTCTCCCGAAGTTATTTTGGTAGAATTTGAGGACCGTAAAACAAAAGATTTGCCTTATGGGAAAGAAGACATGGTTGACTTATTTATAGCAAATGGTTATACTGTTTTTGCATCTATTTGGGAGCCTATTGTTAAATATGGTCAGAATCATAGTTTTTCAAGACTTCAAGCATATCCATTTGACATTAAACCAGACGAATGGGGAAACTTTATTGCTTTGAAAAATAGTTCAGAAGATCTTTTGAATGTATTAAAAAAGTTGAGCACTGACTCTTAATTTTCTATAATTCGTTTTGTATATTTGACGCATGAAAACACTTTACCCCATGAGAATATTACTTATATTTTTTTTAGCATTATCTATTAACACTTCGGCACAGATTTTTTGCAAATACCCTTTTGCAGCAAATTTGGAAGATCAAGTTGGAAACAATGATGGAAGCAACCACGGTGCAGCTTATACAATAGGACATGATGGGTCTTCTGATCATGCAATCTCTCTAAACGGCAGTACCTATACAGAATTTACGAAATTGGATGATCTTGCTTCTAGCCTAGATTCATTTTTTATAGGATTCAACTTTAAACAGAATTCGTTTGATGCTGAAATGTCAAGTTTGTTTTCAAACTTCAATACCGCTGGATCAGGACAAGGCTTAGTAATCGATTTTCATAGATACGCTTCAGTTTATCATTTTGGAAGAGTTCTGTTCTACATACGAGACAAAGATGGAGTGACTCGAAGTTATGCAATTGAAATAGATGAAGCATTTGATGGAAACTGGCACTGTTTAGCTTTTCAGAAATTAGGGAATAACTATAAAGCCTTTCTAGATGGCGTTGAACAATCGAAGATTGAGATTAGAGATGAAGGTCCCGATAACTTTGGAAGTTTTGATTATCCTTTCGTAATAGGAGCTAGAAATAATCGCGGATCGATTGATAATAACTTTACAGGAAGCATCGATAATTTCATAATTGGACGTGGTGCTTATCAACCAGACTCTTTGTATTGCGATGAAATTGTGAATCCTGAGACACCACGTGTATTTTGCAAATACCCTTTTGGAGGGGATATCAAAGATCAAGTTGGGCTTAATGATGGGACAAATCATGGAGCAGAGTTTGGGGTTGGTCATGACGGTTCTGATAATCATTCGATCTGCTTGAATGGAAGTGAATATACAGAGCTGACAACATTAGACGAATTAGCTTCTAGCCTTGACTCCTTTTATATAGGGTTTAACTTTAGACAAGATTCAGTTGACGCTAAACTGGCTAGTGTGTTTAGTAACTTTAATTCTGGAGGGTCTGATCAAGGCCTTGCAATAGACTTTCACAAATATGCTTCCGTTTATCATTTTGGTAGAGTTCTATTTTATTTACGAGATAAGGATGGAGATACCAGAAGCTATGTAATAGATATAAAAGATGCCTTTGATAATCAATGGCATTGTTTAGCTTTCGAAAAAAGTGGGTCAACCTATAAAGCCTATCTTGATGGGGTTGAACAAACGAAGATTGATATTCGAAATGAAGTTCCAAATAATTTGGGAAAATTTGAATATCCATTTGTTGTTGGAGCAAGAAATAATCGCGGAACTATTGACCAGCACTTCACAGGTTGTCTTGACAACTTTGTTGTTGGAAGAGGCTTGTACGACCCAGACTCTTTGTATTGTGACGAGATAATAACTTTGGGGATTGATGACCTAGCACCTGGATCTAATCTAGAAGCCTATCCTAACCCTATTAATGGCTCTAGTATAGTAATTAGATACTTTAAGCAACCTGTTGATGCATACTTAATAAATACATTAGGTCAAACAATCGAAATAAACTCAATAGAACGAAGTGGTCATTACATGTATTTGGCAACTCTACCAGAACTTAAAAATGGATATTATGTCCTAAGAATTGTGCTAATTGACGGTTCAATTGTCTCTACTAAGATATATGCAAATTAACCTAGTCGGATATATACCTCCGTTTTATAAGAAAAAACATACCAACTTTTGGCCTTGGAATTACCTGAAAAATACTTTCCAAGAGCTTGGATACGAAGCATTTCATCGAAATGCGAACAAAATAGATTTTAGCAAACCAGCTGTGTATATCTGCTGGAACGCTCCAGATAGCATTGAGTTGATTGAAAAATACAAACCCCATAAGGACAGTATTATTATTCAAAAGCTAACTTCTTTTGATGGAAGCAAAGCATCCGAGCGCGATTGGACTGATGAGCCACTGGAGTTTTTTAAAAACTGGCACTGGCCACAATACCAGAAACTTGACTACCTAGAAAATAGTGGATACCGGTACTATGCTTTCGGTGCTCAATCAGATGTAGATACCTTCCCAACAAAGGCGTCAATAGTTAATAAACATAAGGAACGCATTTTTTGGATTCCATGGGGGACTATGACGTTGAGTTACCAGGATATAATGAAAGCAAGTCCCATCATCAACGGGTTCAAATTTGATGCCGGTTTTGTTGGAAGCAAATGGGGCACAGAAACACGTGGAAATATTAAGGAATGGAACAGTTACCTCCAACCTGTTCTTGACTCATCAGAGAATACTGTTTTGGCAGGGAGAGGAACCAAGTTGGGAGCTGTTTCGATCGAAAAGCATATTGAGATCTTAGAACAATCAAGACTGTGTCCGATAATTCATGCTACTTCTTGGAAGGTTGAAAAAGGAATTATGGATCGGTTTTGGACCGTCTTCTCACTGGGTCGATTTGGTGTTGTAGATAATGAAGGAGTGCTTGATTTTTACGATGAGTCAGACCTTGTTCTAGAAATGAATCCTGAAGAGTATGTCGAAAAAAGTATCTACTATATGAATAATGTAGATAAGCAACTTCCTTACATTCAAAAGGTTCAACGCAGAATAAAAGAAGAATATAACCAACACGAAGTCTGGAAGAAAATCTTTAATACTATATTTAAAGAGTGAAAGGACTAATCTTTCAAGATATTTCTGTTGCTTCGTTATTATTTCACGAATACGATAAACTCATTTGGCTCGACTCTGCCGCTGGTGAAATCGCTAAGGAGATAAGAAATTCATATGCTCAATATAAATGGGAGATTGATTCAAGACAATCGAATGTTGCAAGGCAGAACAAAGTTGCTTTTTACTTGCAAAGCGATACTCTTGTGCGAAGTGCATTGCCCATTATAAAACATCTAGACCAAGCTTCTTTCAAAGTATTTGTGCCTCCTGTAAACCAGGAAAATAGTGCCAAACAGTTAGATGAGGATGGGATTGCGTATGAAGTCTTTTCAAAATCAAAAATCAGAGCTTTTAAGCCTGATGTTTTGGTTTGCTTGAACGATTGGTCAAAATTGGCTAAATGGGTCATTATGCAAGCTCGGTCAATCAGTATTCCTAGTGTGTGCATTCAGGAGTCTATGATTGATTTTAGTGAAAACAGACGAATGACTTTTGCTGATAGTGTAATGCTACAAGGCTCGTTTTACCTGCAAAAGCTAGACCGAAAACTTACCATGCTTACTGGTAATCCGAGATATGAACATCTCATTTATTCAAGGCAAAGTAAGGGCGATAAGGTTTTAATTAATTGCAATTTTACCTATGGCATATTTGAGAGTCAACGTGAAGCATGGTTAAGCGATATTACAAATGTCTTAAAAGATCAGAATCTGGAATATCAGATTTCTCAACACCCTAGAGACAAAGGCAATTTGTCTAAATTTTCTAATGTGATTAACAGCTCTGCATCAAGTGTACACGAACAACTTTCAGGAGCAAAACTGCTTATCACTCGATTTAGCTCATTGATTCATGAGGCTTTGTTCTTCAATATTCCTGTTATTTACTACAATCCTCATGGAGAAAAGCAGTATCAAAACCTAGAAATTGACGAAAAGGTGATTACCCTTGTTAGGAACAAAGACGAACTTCATGTCGCTGTTGTAAATGTGCTTGGAAGAGAGTTGCAAAATCAAGATTATCAGCAATATATAGCTAAAAA
Source organism: Bacteroidia bacterium (assembly GCA_965216465.1). GTDB lineage: Bacteria > Bacteroidota > Bacteroidia > NS11-12g > UBA9320 > UBA9320. The sequence continues at coordinate 61,951 of CBDCFW010000006.1, read as the reverse complement.
CTGCTTGCCTTCAACAAGAAAAGACCTGCCTTCTGAAAGAATTGCGAAACTCCTATTAAGTGGAAGTTTTCCGATGAAACCAGATAGCATGAGCCAACGTATAAAAGGGATTTATTATCACCCTATATTTAGAAAGTTAAGTTCATCTGTTAGAAGGAAATAGTTCTTAAATTTGTGTCCTTGAAAGTTTCAATCATCATTCGGTGTTTTAACGAGGAAGAACACATCGGTAAACTACTAACAGGAATAGAGCATCAAGATCACGATGACTATGAAGTGATTGTGGTAGATTCCGGTTCTACAGACTCAACTGTGGCAATCGCTTCGAAGTTTGATACCAATATTATAAAGATTAAGCCAGAAGAATTTTCTTTTGGATATGCACTAAATGTGGGATGTAAGGCTGCCACAGGTGATATATTGCTTTTTGCTAGTGCCCACGTTTATCCTTTGTTTGAAGATTGGTTAAGCCTCATGACTGCACCTTTTATTAATGATGAAAAGGTTGCGCTTGTTTATGGTAAACAGCGTGGAGACCATCGCAATAAATTTTCTGAACATCAAATCTTTAAACAATGGTTCCCTGATGAATCAAACTACGACCAACAAATTCCGTTCTGTAACAATGCCAATTGTGCGGTTCGTAAATCGTTATGGTTAGAACAGCAATTTGACGAAGAACTTACAGGATTGGAAGACCTTGATTGGGCGAAAAAAATTCAGACCAAAGGTTACAAACTTGCATATGAAGGCAAGGCCACAATAATTCACGTGCACGAAGAAAAAGCTGCAAACATTAGAAATAGATATCGAAGAGAAGCTATTGCCTTAACTAAAATAAATCCAGAGTCAAAATTTGGTTTATGGGACCTCACTCAATTGATGGTTATTAATGTTGTGCATGACTTGCAACAAGCGGCTAAGGAAGGTAAGTTTTTTAAGTACTTTCGGGAAATATTTATGTTTCGACACAATCAGTTTATGGGCACCTATGCAGGCTACAGAGAGACCAATGTTAAACTGGATGAAAAATTGAGAAAAAAGTACTATTACCCGCCTAGCACAGAAAGAACCAATGTAAATTCTGAAAATCAAAAATCAATTGACTACCGTGATTAAGAACCCAATCGACATATCAGTAAACCTTTCAGCAAACCTGGTGAAGTGGCCTAATAGCTTAGGGTTTAGTTCTCGAAAAGAAATGGAAATTAATGACGAGGTAGAAGCAAATGTTTCATCAATTCAAATGGATGTGCATTGCGGAACTCATATTGATGCTCCTCTTCACTTTTTAAAGGAAGGTAAAACTATTGAATCAATTCCGCTTTCAAAGTTATTGGGCAAGTGCTTTGTTAAAGAATGTGGAGATGCTGATGTAATTTCATCTCGAATTATAGATGAGCTTCCAGAGGGGGTAGAAAAGGTTCTATTCAAAACCAAGAACTCTAAGCTTTGGACAAAAGACGGACATACATTTGAGGATAGATTCGTTGCACTTAACCTAGATGGAGCAAGGGCATTGGTTAAGCGTAATATTGACTTGGTGGGTGTTGATTATTTATCAATACAAGGATTTTATGAGCACAACGATACACATCGTGAATTGCTTAAAAATGACACGGTCTTACTCGAAACGATTAACTTAACAGAAGTAACGGAGGGTTGGTATAATTTAATTTGCCTTCCTTTAAAACTAAATGAATTAGAAGCGGCTCCGTGCAGAGCCATACTGACAGAAATCAATGAAAAATAATATAGTTGCAATATTGCCAATGAAGCACTCAAGCGAGCGTGTGCCGGGCAAAAACTACCGACAGTTTGGAGATAAGTTATTATTTGAACACATCTTGCAAACGCTGCTGAAAAGCTCAAAAATAGATCAAGTTGTGGTCGACACCGATAGCCAAACCATCATGGATAAACTGAATGAAGAATATCCAGATGTTAAGGTCTTACTAAGGCCAGAGCACCTGCGCCCTGGAGATACCCCAATGAACGATGTGTTGTTGAATACGATTTCTCAAGTTGAATCTAATTTCTATCTTCAAACGCACAGCACCAACCCATTGCTAACAGTTGAGAGTATTGACAAAGCCATTGGACAGTTCTTAGATAAATATCCAATTTATGATTCATTATTTAGTGTCACCAGACTCCAAACCCGATTATGGAATGAGCTAACGCAACCGCTGAATCACAACCCGAATATATTGCTGCCAACTCAAGATCTTCCTCCTGTTTATGAGGAAAATTCATGCATTTATCTATTTACCGAAGAAATCTTAAGGAACAAGCATAATAGAATAGGTGATCGTCCGTTGATGTTTGAAACTGAGCAGATTGAAGCTCAAGATATTGATACAGAACAAGAATTTTTGATTGCAGAAGCTATTTACTTGAACAACAAAAAATGAGAATACTAGTTACTTGTCCTCCGATGTTAAAACAAATTGATGATTATCGTCATTTGTTTGAAGAAAAAGGTGTTGAATTAATAGCACCAAACGTCGTTCAAGTTTTAACGGAAGAAGAATTAATCGAATTGGTACCAACAATGGATGGTTGGATTATCGGAGATGATCCGGCCAATTCAAATGTATTTGAAGCTGGGGTTAAAGGAAATCTTAAGGCAGCGGTAAAATGGGGAGTGGGTGTCGATAATGTAGATTTTGACGCTTGCAAGCGATTGAATATCCCTATTACGAATACCCCTGGAATGTTCGGTAATGAAGTGTCGGATGTTGCGATTGGTCTGATGCTAAACCTAACTCGAAAACTGCACATCATAGATCGTGAAGTTCGAAAAGGAAATTGGATTAAACCTGTTGGTAATTCAACGGTTGGAAAGAAAGTTGGTGTTGTAGGATTTGGCGATATTGGAAAAGGAATTGCAAGAAAATTAAAAGCATTTGATATGGATGTTTGTGCCTACGACCCTTTTGCAGAATCCGACTACGGTGTACCGGTTAAGCAGTTTCCAGAAGGAGTTGAAGACTTAGACTATCTCTTTTTGGCTTGTGCATTAAATCCATCAACGCACCACCTGATCAATGACGACATTCTTAGAAAATTGAAAGAAACATGTTACATCGTTAATGTATCCCGTGGCCCATTAATTGACGAGGATGCGCTCGTACAATGTTTAAAAAGAAATGGTATTGCAGGTGCGGGGTTAGATGTGTTTGAAGTAGAACCACTGTCGACAACTTCTCCGCTAAATGAGTTTGAAAATTGTATGTTTGGAAGTCATAACGGTTCAAACACAAAAGAAGCTGTAGATAAAACAAGTTACAAAGCGATAGCTACGTTGTTTGAATATCTTGGAATTAAATGATAAAGAGCATATTTATATCGGGAGCAAATGGTGGCATTGGAAGTGCCCTGTGCGAGGCGTTCACTGCAAAAGGATATTATGTAATAGCTTCAGATAAAGCAGATGAGCCGACACATAATTTCTGCAATGCATATCAACCTCTAGATCTAAATCGCTTAATTTCAGATACGGATTATCAGGCTAAAGTATTGGTAGAACTCGCTGAATACAGCCCTGAAGTTTTGATTAATAATGCAGCGACTCAAATACTTGGGAAGATAGAAGAATTCAGTGTTGAAATGTGGAACACCACCATGAATGTCAATTTAACTTCTGCCTTTATGCTTAGTAAAGCCTTTGTCGCAAGTTTGACGGAGCAAAAGGGACAGATTTTAAATATTGCCAGCATCCATGCAAACCTCACAAAACCTGGTTTTTTTGCCTATGCAACCTCGAAAGCGGCACTTGTAGGGCTAACAAAATCACTTGCGGTAGAATTCAAAGGGCGAATTACAGTAAACTCAGTGAGCCCAGCTGCTATAGAAACTGAAATGTTAAAAGAAGGCTTTGATTATAATCAAGATAAGCTAGATGAATTGGCTGAAATACACCCCTCTCAAACCTTGGGAAGTCCAAAATCATTAGCAGATTTCATATGCACTCTGGTTTCATCCAATAACCGCTTTCTAAATGGCTCAGATATTCAGTACAATGGAGGTATTGGAGGTGCTCTGTTGGACCTAGACTACTAAAATGGGAGTAATTATACGACAAGGTGCAAAGTCAAGTCTGGTAAGCTACCTGGCCACGGCACTTGGAGTATTGAATACAATCATAATCTATCCTTCAACGCTTGAAATTGAGGAATTAGGGGAAATTCAGTTTGTACTTCAAACAGCTGCTATGCTAGTACCTTTTATGGTATTTGGCTTTACTGCAGTTTCTTACAAGTACTTTTCTAAGTATGTTGAAGAAGGGAAGAATTCGGCATTTTTTACATTCATAATGCTTCCACCTTTCTTTAGTGGAATACTACTGTTATTGGTATACTTCTTATTTAATGAGGGTCTAATTGACTACTACACAACGCACTCTGGTGTAAGCCCTTTGGCCATAAAGCTGCTGGTTATGCTCACTATAGTGATGTCATTTTCATCATTAGCCAACAGTTTCTGCTCTAATCTAAAAAGAATTGCAGTTCCATCCGTATTGAATAATTTGATTAAAGTAACACTTCCAATTTTGTGTTTGCTTTACTTTTTTCAATATATCTCGTTTGAAGCTTTATTGTATGGCCTTGTTGCTCATCACCTTCTTATGTTGGGAGTATTTATTGTTTACCTCCGAAAAATAGGAAATATAGGAGTTGACTTTTCAATGGTCAAAAATATTCCAAAAGGTGAGTTCTTAGGAATAATGAGATATGCTCTTTTTGGGGTGTTGGCTGGATTAGGGAGCCATTTAGCTACACGAATTGACACCGTAATGGTGACGTCTATTCAGAATACATTTGAGAATGGTATTTACAGTGTAGCAATGTTTGTTTCGAACACTATTATCATTCCACTAACTCTTATTTCATCTATAAGTTCACCACTAATTGCTGGTCATTGGGCTAAAAACGAATTGGATAGCATTAATACGATGTACAAGAAATCATCAATTAATCTTTTTGTACTTGGGCTTGGAGTCTTTCTTATTATGTGGTCTGCATTAGATGGTATATTTGAAATTATGCCCAAAGGAGATCAGTTTGCTGCAGGGAAATATGTAATACTGATTTTGGCGGGTTCAAAATTGGTAGATATGGTCTCAGGCTTGAACAGTCAAATCTTGTCAATGTCTGAGAAGTATGTGATGTATTTCGTGTTTCTTCTCTTTCTTTCATTTGTAAATGTTGTTCTAAACGTCTACCTAATCCCAATATATGGTATAGAAGGTGCAGCCGTTTCTACCTTAATCTCAATATTCTTATTCAACTTATTGAAGTATTTGTACCTAAAGATTCGATTTAAATTAGAACCTTTTTCAGTTGATACGCTCAAAATTCTAATTTTAGGCATAGTCATCTTTGCAGCAATTCAATTCGCACCTCGATTCGAAAATGTTTGGCTTAATTTAACAGTTTGGCCTGGAGCGGTGCTTGTTGCATACACCTTCATTGTTCTTAAATTGAATGTTTCGGATGAGCTCAATCGTTTGTACGGGAAAGCAAAGAATCTTGTCCTAAGAAAGTAGAAGGAATGTGGAAATAATCTAAGCATGTTTTACCAAACGGTATAACTTTGCCGCAACAATATAAAGTATGTTGAATATCATTTTATTTGGCCCTCCAGGTGCCGGAAAAGGAACACAAAGCGAGAAGATAATTGAAAAGTATGGGGTTACTCATCTTTCAACTGGGGATGTGTTCAGATATAATATGAAGAACGATACAGAGCTAGGTAAACTTGCAAAAAGTTATATCGATAAAGGAGAATTGGTTCCTGATGAAGTCACTAATAATATGGTGGCAGATTTTCTTGAACGAAACCCTAATCCGAACGGTGTAATCTTTGATGGTTACCCTAGAACAATTGCACAAGGAAATGCACTTGATCAATTATTAGCTAAATCTGGGAAGGAAATTTCTATGATGGTAGCCCTTGAAGTAGAAGAAGATGAGCTTGTTAAACGTTTACTTGAAAGAGGAAAAACAAGTGGAAGAGCTGATGATCAAGATGAAAATACAATAAGAAATCGTTTTCGTGTTTACGAAGATGAAACATCTCCGCTAGCTAAATACTACTCCGATCAAGATAAGTATGTAGGAGTACACGGTATGGGTTCAATCGACGAAATATTTGATCGTCTTTGCCATGCCATTGACGCTAAAATAGGATAATTGCCATGAGCAATCAGAACTTCATCGACTACGTAAAAATTTGCTGCAGAAGTGGCAAAGGAGGTGCGGGTAGCCACAGTTTTTTTCGCGACAACCTGAATAGTAAAGGTGGTCCAGACGGAGGTGATGGAGGTAAAGGAGGTTCTGTTATTTTAAAAGGAAATGCTCAACTTTGGACCTTGCTACATCTCAAATACAAACGCCATGTTTTTTGCGAGAATGGAGCCAATGGGGGCAAAAAACATAAAACGGGAAAATCTGGCCAAAACCAAATCGTTGAAGTTCCATTAGGAACAGTTGTTAAAGATCCAGAGACTTTTGAAGTGCTGGGTGAAATTACCGAAGACGGTCAAAAAATGACGCTGGTTGAAGGTGGGAGGGGCGGACTAGGAAATTCTCATTTTAAAAGCCCAACCAATCAGGCCCCTAAATATGCCCAGCCGGGTGAACCGGGAAAGGAAGAGTGGAAGATTCTGGAATTGAAAGTACTTGCCGATGTAGGTTTAGTTGGTTTCCCCAATGCAGGAAAATCTACTTTCTTATCTGTAGTTTCTGCTGCAAAGCCTGAAATTGCCGATTATGCATTTACAACTTTAACTCCAAACCTGGGTATTGTAAAGTACCATGAGTTTAAGTCGTTTATAGTAGCAGATATTCCAGGTATTATAGAAGGTGCTAGTGAAGGTAAAGGTCTGGGACATCGATTCTTACGCCACATAGAGCGTAATGCAGCTCTGCTGTTTATGATTCCTGCAGACAGTGATGACATTAACAAAGAGTACCGAATTCTGCTAACCGAACTTGAAAAGTTCAACAAAGAACTGCTGTTTAAAGACCGCATAGTTGCTATCACGAAAGCAGATATGCTTGATGATGAACTCAAAAATGAAATGGAAAGTGAACTTGATCTCGACTGTGAGCATCTATTTATCTCGTCGGTATCCGGATTCAACATCCAACAACTTAAAGATAAGTTGTGGCTTATGATGAACAAATAATCATAGATGATTTTTTAGTTCGGTAAGGTGACTCAAAAACCGCAAATTGGCATTTGCAACCAAATCACTTGATAAATCTTTGTTCATTGGATTGTACCAAAATACCTTCCACCCAGAATTTAATCCACCCATTACATCAGCAATTTCATTGTCACCAACATAGGTGCTGGTAGATTCTTTGCTGCCCGCATTCTTAAGTGCAGTAGAAAAGATTAGAGGATGAGGTTTTTGAACACCAACCTCTTCAGAAATGGTCAATGTATCAAAATAATGATCTAACCTGGAGTTTTTAAGTTTTCTGCGTTGCGTTTCAGCAAAACCATTTGTAATTAGATGAAGTCGGTAACGAGAAGCCAAATAATCGAGGGTTTCAATTGCTCCTGGTATCAATGCGGTTTTTGTTGGACAAACTTCAAGGTAGTGGTCCCAAATTGAAGTAGGAACATCGGCTTCTTTCACACCCATTTCTATAAAGGTATCGGTAAAGCGTTTGGTGCGCAACAGCGGCTTTTCAATTTTATGCTGGCGATACAGGTCCCAAAGCTTGTCATTGTTCTTGTGGTAAATCGCCAAGAAGTCGTCTTCAGAATTTGAAGAAAACTTGTGAAGTTCATAGAAATGATACAGCTCACGAAGCGTTTCATTTGCATTGGTCTCGAAGTCCCAAATGGTGTGGTCAAGATCGAAGAACAAGTTATTAGGCATGTAGTGTTTTTGGCATTAAATTTCTTCAAAAGTATTCCAAAAATATAGATGAAATAGATTTAGCTTTGCTGTATGAATTTCAGCGATCCATTCGTAAGTAATATTATTGACCTAGCGATATTAGAAGACATTGGCGATGGTGATCATTCCAGTGCGGGGTCAATTACAAATGGGGTACAAGGCAAAGCTCGATTATTGGTGAAAGACCAAGGAGTTATAGCCGGAATACATTTAGCTGAGCATATCATGAAAAAAATCGATGAGCAGGTGGTGTTCAATCGATTTATTGATGAAGGAAGTGAAGTGACCCAAGGGGATATTGCTTTTACAGTTGAGGGTAATGTACACAGCATCTTACAAGCTGAACGCCTAATGCTGAATTTCATGCAACGCATGAGTGGGATATCAACTATTACCAAACGTTTGGTAGACAAAATTGAGGGGACAGGTGCTCGGCTGTTAGATACCCGAAAAACTACTCCTGGTCTACGCGTGTTTGAAAAGTACGCCGTAAAACTTGGTGGAGGAGAAAATCACAGAATTGGATTGTACGACATGGTAATGCTGAAAGACAATCACAACGACTACGCTGGTGGAATTACAGCTGCTGTTAATCAAACCGTCAAATACCTAAATAAGAAAGGGAAATCACTTCAAATTGAAGTAGAGACGCGAAACTTAGAAGAAGTTAAGGAAGCATTAGCCACAGGTCATGTTGATCGCATTATGTTTGATAACTTCTCACCTGAATTAATGGTGAAAGGGGTTAAACTAGTGAACGGGCAATGTGAAACAGAAGCAAGCGGAGGAATTACAGAAGACACTATTCGAAGCTATGCAGAAACTGGGGTTGATTTCATTTCAGTTGGAGCTCTTACGCACTCTGTGAAAAGCTTAGATTTGAGTCTAAAGGAATTTTAGCACTTCATCAACATTAACTTCATGAACACCATCAAATTCTATGACTTCAATGGGGTGGTTAAATGATTTGAGCCTTGCTTGGAAACTAACAACCGCCTCCTCTGTTCTGAAAGGATCTTGCTTTCCAGTAAAGTAGGTCATATCAATTGAGTCGAATACAGCACTGTTTTCTTCTAGATTAACATCAGGCGGGATCATTCCACTGCAGATCAACAGTTGATTGGGTTTTATTTGTCCATCTGCCACCCACCGAAAAGCCGTTGCCACACCTTGACTAAAACCTAGCACCACAATTTTGTTCCATTTCTTTTGTTTTTTGACTTGCCGATATACTTCATTAAGGTAGCTGATGTAATTGGCAATATCTAACTCTCGATTTTCTTTAGTCATCCAGCTGGCACCAACTCGTCCACTATTGCCTTTGAGGTAAAATCGATGCAAACCTTCTGGGGCAACCACGTTGTAGCCCAGCTCAACAATTTTGTCGAATTTCTGGATGAAATATTTGGCTAGTTGACCGTAACCGTGCAAAACAAAAATGAGCTTGTCACCTTGATTACCAAGCGTGTACGCCGCTCCCTTATTCTCAAAAGAAATATTTGTTGACGCTGTCATTCGCTAAGCAATATTACTATTCTTTGGGAAGTCTCCTAGCCATTGTTGTCATATTCTTTTTTGATTTGTAAGAGCTTTAACCCTACAAGTATGTTGATAACTGAAAAATTCAAAGCACTTGATATTCACTATATTGTAATCGAATTATCGATTTTTTAATCGTCAAAAACTTACAAAATATGAAAAAATTAAACATTCTATTAACCGCAGTGGCATTGGGGATTGCTTCGTTTGCTTCTGCACAACTTACGGCAAACTTGGGCCTAGGATTTCATGGAGGGGCTTTCGGAAATGAAGCTGGAATTATGAATGAATTATCTGGAAATGGAGAATTGACTGAAACAGCTCATAATTACTCGGCAGGTGGAGCTATACCAATAACATTTGGAGTAGGATTAGGAATAACAGATAATATCTCTGTAGATGCTAATTTTGAGTACAGAATTGGCAGTGAACTTGAAGTTGCCAACTTTAATTTTCCGACACTTCAAGGAATCGACAATGTTGTAGTTATGGCAAAATCAAATCAAATAAGATTTATGCCTTCAGTTGTGTTTCACAATGGAGAAACTGGATTGTATGGTAGAGTGGGAGCTGTTCTACCCGTTGGAGGTAAGACCACTGTAACTATGACTTCCGAACTGGACGGCGTTGAAGAAGTAACAGAAACTAGTGGTGCTTTTTCCATTGGTGGTGTAGGTGCAATTGGTTTCAACTTGGAGTTGTCTGATGGCCTTGTGTTTTTCGGAGAATTTCAGGCAATTTCGCTCATGATAAAATCAGGTTCAAGCGAAATCATATCCTATAAGGATGATGATGGTAATTCTTTAGAAGATGAGTATGAGACAGTTCAAGAAAGAAAAACTGAATATGTTGATGTTGTTAATCATGGCGACAACGATGATGACAGTTTGCCTATGAAGGAAGTGGCGTCAAAAACGTCATATGGTTCCATGGGTATTAACCTCGGTATCAAATTAACAATCGGAGGATAATCCTTCACCAAAATATTGGATAAAAAGCTCAAGCATTCGCTTGGGCTTTTTTAATTTGCACCTGTGAATAAGATTTCGCTTATCGTAGCAATAGCTAAAAACTGGGCAATTGGTAAAAACAATCAGCTTCTATGGCACATTCGTGATGACCTCAAACTCTTTAAGGCAACAACAAACGGACATGTGGTGATTCACGGAAGAAAGTCTTTCGAGTCTATAGGTAAACCACTTCCCAATAGAACCAATATTGTAATTACCAGAAATCGAGACTATCAGCCCAAAGGGGCTTTCTTGGCACATTCTCTCGATGAAGCTCTTGAGCTTGCACATGTTCTTGAGCAAAAAGGTGAAATCTTTATTCTTGGAGGAGCAGAAATCTATCGTCAGGCTCTTGATAAAGTTGATAAGATGTACATTTCACATGTTGACTGCACTTTTGAAGATGCTGATACTTTCTTTCCAGAAGTTGATCTCTCTGCTTGGACTGTTCAAAACAGTCAATCTTATGAGCAAACAGAAACCAATGAGTTTGCTTTTGAGTTTAGCACGTATGTAAAATAATTACGGCTCCAATCTTCCATAATAGCGTGGGAAAGGAATAGTTTCACGAACGTGATCTAATTTACAAATCCAAGCAACCAATCGCTCAAGTCCTAAACCGAATCCACTATGGGGTACTGAGCCATACCTTCTTAAATCAAGATACCATTCGAACACATCCATCGGAAGCTTGTGCTCTTCAATCTTTTCTTTTAACCATTCTTCACTGGTTTCTCTTTCTCCACCACCTACAATTTCCCCATATCCTTCTGGAGCCAATACGTCAACTCCTCGAGCAAAACGAGGATCTTCGGGATTACGCTTCATGTAAAAAGCTTTAATTTCATGTGGCCAATCGTAAACCATGATTGGAAGGTCAAATAATCGTGTAAGAACCGTTTCATCGCTTCCTCCAAAATCATTTCCGTATTCGAAATCACGAGCTGATTTAATCCAGTTTGGAATATTACGTTGATCTTCTTCCAATTGCTTGATTTCGTTTTTCAAGCTGTCAATTTTGTTTTGGTTAAAGTTGATTTGACCTTTCTTCATTCCTCCTGCCGCAATATTTGCTTCACGCTCGTCAATTTCAGCTTGAGCTTCTGCAATTCGTGCGGTTACATCTGCAAGATCTTGTTCTAATGTAGTAATGGAATTTTGACCATCAACATCTTTATTTCCTTTTAAGATTTCAACTGCATCGTCGTAAGATAAACGTGGAAATTCTTTGGCAACGGTTAATAATTTGTCAGTATCTCTTTCAAGAACTGCGAGCTCCTCACTGCTTTTTTCAACAACTTCGGTAACCACTGAACGTAAAAACTTCTCGATTACGTCCATGTTTTCAAAGATATCGCAGAATGCAATTTCTGGCTCAATCATCCAAAACTCTGAAAGGTGTCGTCTGGTCTTAGACTTTTCAGCTCTAAATGTTGGACCGAAGGTGTAGATTTTACCCATAGCCAACGCCATTGCTTCACCATAAAGCTGGCCAGATTGGGTTAGATAAGCTGGTTTTCCAAAATAATCGGTCTCGAAAAGGTCTGTGGTTCCTTCTGCAGCATTACCCGTAAAAATCGGTGCATCCATTTGTACAAAGCCTTCACCCTGAAAGAAGTTATGGATTGCATAAATGATGTTATTTCTAACACGCATAATTGCCCATTGTCTTCTACTTCGTAACCAAAGATGACGCTTATCTAATAAAAACTCAACTCCGTGTTCTTTTTTCGCAATAGGATAATCACTTGCATTTTGATAAACATGTAAAGAGCTTACATGAATTTCATAGCCTCCAACTTGGCGAGTATCTTCAACCACAATACCGGTAACGGCTATTGAACTTTCAAGTCCAAGTGATTTTGCAACTTCAAACTGCTCATCGCCAATATCATTGTGACCCATAATGCATTGACATAGGCCAAATCCATCTCTCAAATTAACAAAAACCACAGTTTTGCTTTCTCTTTTGTTTGCAACCCATCCTTTAAGGGTTACTTCCTTGCCAACATTGTCTTTTAAATTTGTGGTATGCATTTTGCTGCTATCGTTTTTCTGCGTAATTTTGAGGTACAAAAGTAATTGCATTCCAATACTTTTCTAAACTATTATGATAAAACAGCAGTTAAGTCAAAAGCTACTCCAAAAGCTTAGTCCTCAGCAAATACAGTTCATCAAACTGCTGCAATTAAACACCCTCAATTTTGAAGAAAGAGTAGACGAAGAATTACTCGAAAATCCAGCCCTTGAAAGCGGCAAAGAAGAGGCGGAAGATTTAGATCCAGGATTTGATGAAAGGGATGATTTAGACTATGACAGCAAACAAGATGAATTTGACGTAAGCGATTATATGTCAGATGACGACGGTGGAGTGCACCTCAGTGGTGAATACAGTGGGCATGACGAAGAGAAGGAGTTTATGCCAGCGGTATATTATACTTCATTCAGAGAGCGCTTGCTTGAGCAAGTTTCGTCCGTTTTGCGATCTGCCGATGATGAAATTCTCGCCGACCAAATTGTTGGTACATTAGACGATGATGGTTATTTGAGACGTCCATTATCCGCAATCAAGAACGATCTATTGTTCACGCAGAACATAAAAACCACGGTAGAAGATTTGGAGCGGGTGCTGAATATCTTGCAAGAACTTGAACCTGCCGGTGTTGGAGCGAGAGACTTAAAAGAGTGCTTACTCCTGCAGATTAAACGCAGACAAGAAAGCAGCAACAATGCGATCTACAAGCTCGCCTATAAGATTATTGATGAGGCGATGGAAGATTTTTCCAAAAAGCACTATCAAAAATTGGTGAAGAAGTTTGGAGTTACAGACGACTACTTGAAAGAAACACTAGAGTTCGTATCGAAACTTAACCCTAAACCTGCACAATCAGGTTCTGAAGGGGCAACCAATAAAGATTTTATCATTCCTGATTTCATTGTTAAAGAGAACTACGGACAATTGGAAGTGAGTTTAAACTCTAAAAATGCTCCTGAACTTCGGGTGAGTCCTTCGTACAATGAAACCTTAAAAGCTTACGATAAGAGCAAAGAAAAAACCAAAGCTCAAAAAGAGGCGGTTCAGTACATTAAGCAGAAACTGGATAGTGCAAAATGGTTTATCGATTCGGTTAAGCAACGCCAAAATACCTTGCTTTCTACCATGAATAAAATTGTAGAGCTGCAAAAAGAATTCTTTTTAAGCGGAGACGAGACGGAGTTGAAACCAATGATCTTGAAAGATATTGCAGATGAAATAGGAATGGATATTTCTACCATTTCAAGGGTGGCAAGCAGCAAATATGTTGAAACTGACTTTGGCATATTTTTACTGAAAGACTTCTTTACTGAAGGTATTACAACGGATAGTGGGGAAGAGGTTTCGAATCGAGAAGTGAAGAAGATTCTTAAAGATGCAGTTGATTCAGAGAACAAGCAAAAACCATTAACCGATGAAGCCTTGAAAAAAATACTACAAGAAAAAGGATACAAGATTGCCCGAAGAACTGTAGCCAAATACAGAGAACAACTTAATATTCCAGTGGCAAGATTGAGAAAAGAGATGTGATGCAGCGCTTATTATTTGGATTTTCTTTTCTAACTCACCCCGTTTTTATTCCATTATTTAGCATTTGGGTTTACTATTCTTTGGTACTTAAGTATGATCAAACTCCACTCGTGATTGGATTATGTTGGTTATTGTTTGCATACATCTTTTTACCAACGTTCTACTTCAAAAAGATAAAAAAGATTGATTTAAAGGCTCCAAGTATTCCTGAACGGAGGTCAATATTTAAAGGTTATGCGGTTCTAAATGCTGTACTGGGTATTGTAGCATACTATATCTTTAAAGAATATGTGGCATTTTTTTTAGGCTTTGCGGTGATGCATTTAATGCTCTTCTTGCTCACAATTATCCATTTAAAGGCGAGCTGGCACACGGGTGGATGGGCATATCTTTTAATGAGCGCATTGGTGCTCTGGGATAAGTATCGATTTGTTGATTTTAATATTGTTGTCTACACCTTGCTTGGGATATTTATTCTGGTGTTTATTTGCAGGAAACTGCAAAATGCCCACAGTTGGTTTGAACTGATAATGGGTGTGGCAGTTGGAATAACATCTTCGCTCGTACTAATCGCATAAATATGGAATTTAATACACTTCAATACGAAAATAAAAATGGAATTACAACCATTACGCTGAACAGACCAGATCGCTTTAACGCTTTTGATAATGAGATGAGCTTTGAGCTTCAAGATGCTCTAAAAGCAGTGAAAAGAGATAAAGAATGCCGTGTTGTGGTTTTAACCGGAGCAGGAAAAGCATTTTGCTCGGGCCAGGATTTGAAAGACATTGCGGGGGAAAAAAGAATTCTTTCTGAGTCGCTGTATAAAAGATACAACCCTATCATTAAAGCGATGCGAAACCTGGAGAAGCCTATTATCTGTAGACAAAATGGAGTCGCTGCGGGAGCAGGATGTTCTTTAGTTTTAGCATGCGATTTTGTGGTTGCTTCCGAAAAGGCAAGCCTTATTGAAGTCTTTATTAATGTTGGGCTGGTATTAGACTCAGGTTCTTCCTATTTCTTACCAAGATTAGTAGGTAGCAATCGTGCATTTGAGCTTGCAACTATGGGTACTAAGGTGTCAGCTGCTCAAGCGAAAGATTGGGGCATGATTAATCAGGTTGTTGCACCAGAAGAATTGGATGATGCAGTGGCATCAGTTGCCAATTACTATGCAAAAGCTCCTACCAAGGCAATCGGAATGATGAAGAAAATGTTGAACAAGTCGACTACCTCAGATTTGAACGAAATGTTACAATACGAAGCCTACTGTCAGGAAATCGCTGGCTATACGAATGATTACAAAGAAGGGGTAACAGCATTCAATGAAAAAAGAAGCCCGGAATTTACCGGAAGTTAATTTTAGAATTAACATGACAATTTAGTTTGCTGCTATTTGTTACTTTCGTGAACTAAGTTAAGAAATTGAGAAAAACATTACTAATCCTAAGCAGTCTGTTCTTTTTTAATGGGTTCAGTCAGGTAAGTGAGCCATGTGGCCACGTTGAATACGTTAATTATTTGAATGAGATTGCTCCTGGCTTCAAGACTGCTGTCGATCAATCTTATTACGATGCGATTCGTCAAAGCAAGCTAAAGTCAAAATTTGAAGTACAGGATACCGTTCACACCATTCGCGTAGTATTTCACATTGTATACAATACGCCAACTCAAAATTTGCATGACTCGCTAATTCATTCGCAAATGGAATGGTTGAATATGTGCTTCAGAAGACAAAATCCTGATACTAACAATACACGAGACATATTTAAACCGATTGCTGGCGATGCAGGAATACAGTTCGAATTGGCTAAGGTTGACCCGAATGGCGATTCCACAACAGGAATTACTAGAAGACAAACATCAATCGACAATTTTACTCAAGGTTCTGGTAACTTTTTGTCAAATGCTGACAGAGTGAAACAATCGCTTTATGGAACTCCAGCTTGGGATACGGATAAGTATATGAATGTTTGGGTTTGTAACCTTGGACCAGCACTTTATGGTTTTGCATTTCCTCCTACAGGAGCTGCACATTGGGGTGGAGGCTCGTTCGTTGGTCCATCACGCCAAGGGGTAGTATTAAATTATGCTATAGTTGGAGAAGGAAACCCTAACTCAGGATTTACGGGAGTAAAAACCGCAGTTCACGAAGTAGGGCACTTTTTAGGCTTACGTCACATTTGGGGAGATGCTCCGAATTGGGATCGTTGCTCTGAAAATTACGATGATGGTTTAGATGACACTCCGCTAGCTGGCACACCGAGTTCGCAGACTTCATGTGCATGGGGTAAAAATACATGTTTCACAGGCGCGGGTGATTTGCCAGATATGCTTGAAAACTACATGGATTATTCGCAGGGATTTTGCCAAAATATGTTTACTTCTGACCAAATCAAATTAATGCGTTATAACCTAACCACGTTTAGAAGAGGCATTTTTGAAACTTATATACCACCTGTAGTATATCCTGTTTCGGAGGATACAGAAACTGGAATCTATCCAAATCCAGCTCATTCTGATATTTCAGTTGTGATTAACGGTTTTAATTTCGAATCAACTTACAAGTTAGAAATAATGAATATGCTTGGTCAAACAGTGTATTCAGAAAATATAGACCCAGAATTTTGGCAGCAAATTAACTGGAAATTTGCACTTTCAGGCATGCACGTATATCGCATAATTGAGAACGATGAAGAGCCAATTGCCGAAGGGAAGGTAATCTTTGGAATGGAATAACTCTACTTGTGAGAATTTTTCTCACTTCCATGGTTGCTTCTAAGAGTCAGATTTTCAGCATCTTATATCCTGCTTTTTTGGCGAGTTTATTTTTGAGGACGATTTCTTAATTGTTTGTGGGTAACCGTACCGTTTTATTTACCACATTTGCTTCAGTTTACTACTTCAGAAATAAGAAATTATAAGATATAGATAAACTAAGACTAGCTACTTTCCTTAGCTAAACTATGTAGAAAAATATTGATGATATAAGGGCTTTTCAAAAAGCCCTTTTTTTTTGAATATTTTTTTGTCAAACGGTTACCTTTGCAAACCTCATGAGTAACCAGAATATCTTCGACTTAGACTTAATCAAAAGAACGTACGACAACCTTGCAACTAAAGTATCTGCTGCTAAAGAAGTTGTAGGAAGACCTTTAACCTTGGCTGAAAAGATTTTGTATAGCCACCTTTGGGATGGAAATGCAAGTACAAGCTTCACCAGAGGCAAAGACTATGTTGATTTTGCTCCCGATAGAATTGCTTGTCAAGATGCAACAGCACAAATGGCCTTGCTTCAATTTATGCAAGCTGGTAAAAAGAAAGTTGCTGTTCCAACCACAGTTCATTGTGATCACTTGATTCAAGCTAAAATTGGAGCTGAAGCAGATTTGCAGAATGCGATCAATCAGAGTAACGAGGTTTTTAATTTCCTTGCGTCGGTATCTGACAAATATGGAATTGGTTTCTGGAAACCAGGAGCAGGAATTATTCACCAGGTAGTTTTAGAAAACTATGCATTTCCTGGAGGAATGATGATTGGAACAGATTCTCACACGGTAAACGCGGGTGGATTGGGAATGGTTGCTATTGGAGTCGGAGGAGCTGATGCTGTAGATGTTATGGCAGGAATGCCTTGGGAGCTGAAATTCCCTAAACTAATCGGTGTTAAACTTACTGGAAAACTTAATGGCTGGACTGCACCAAAGGATGTAATTCTTAAAGTAGCAGGTATTTTATCTGTTAAAGGTGGAACCGGAGCGATTATCGAATATTTTGGAGAAGGTGCTAAGTCAATGTCTTGCACAGGTAAAGGTACAATTTGTAATATGGGTGCTGAAGTAGGAGCTACTACTTCAACATTTGGTTACGATGAGAGTATGGAACGTTACCTAAGAGCAACTGGAAGAGATGACGTTGCTGATTTAGCGAATGGTGTTAAAGAACACTTAACAGGTGACGACGAAGTTTATGCCAATCCAGAACAATACTTTGATCAAGTGATCGAAATAAACTTATCTGAGCTTAGACCTCACTTAAACGGTCCATTTACTCCGGATTTAGACACACCAGTTGGAGAAATGAGAGAAAAAGCTGAAGAAAACGGATGGCCTTTAGATGTACAATGGGGGCTAATTGGTTCTTGTACTAACTCATCATATGAAGACCTTTCAAGAGCGGCTTCAATTGCTAAACAGGCAGTAGACAAAAATCTTAAGACTAAAGCTAAATTTGGTATTAATCCAGGATCAGAAACGGTTCGTTATACAGCAGATAGAGATGGTTTGCTAGGCATCTTTGAAGATTTAGATGCTACAATCTTTACCAACGCTTGTGGTCCATGTATTGGTCAGTGGGATAGAGAAGGAGCAAGTCGACAAGAGAAAAACAGTATCGTGCACTCGTTCAATAGAAACTTTGCAAAACGTGCAGACGGTAATCCAAATACACACGCATTTGTTGCATCTCCAGAAATAGTAGCTGCCATTGCGATCAGTGGTCGATTAGACTTTAATCCAGCTACCGATACTTTAGTAAATGAAAATGGAGAAGAGGTTATGCTTGACGAACCAACAGGGTTTGAGTTGCCGCCAAAAGGATTTGATGTTGAAGACAACGGTTATGTTGCACCCGTTGAAGATGGAAGTGGTGTTGAAGTAATTGTGAAACCAGATTCAAAGCGTTTACAATTACTTGAAGGCTTCCAACCTTGGGATGGTAAAGACCTTAAAGGATTAAAACTATTAATCAAGGCTAAAGGAAAATGTACCACAGATCACATTTCAATGGCCGGACCATGGTTGACTTACAGAGGTCACCTTGATAATATCTCAAACAACTTGTTGATTGGTGCAGTAAATGCATTCAACGATAAAACCGATACCGTACTAAACCCTTACACTAATCAATATGAAGGGGTGCCTAAAGTTGCTAGAGCGGTAAAAGCTTCTGGTGATTTCTCAATTGTATTTGGTGAAGAGAATTATGGTGAAGGAAGTAGTAGAGAGCACGCCGCAATGGAGCCTCGTCATTTGGCAGTACGTGCAGTTGTAGTGAAGTCTTTCGCTCGTATTCACGAAACCAATTTGAAAAAACAAGGTATGTTGGGATTAACATTCCAAAATCCTGATGACTACGACAAGGTGCAAGAAAACGATACTTTTGATATCATTGGTTTAGAGAACTTTACACCAGGACAACCGTTGCAAATTGTAATGAACCACCAAGATGGATCAACCGATACTATTGCAGTAAACCACACATACAACCAAGCACAAATCGACTGGTTCAAAGCCGGTAGTGCACTTAATTTGATTAAGCAGCAAAATGCTTAATTTATTAATTGTGAACGATTTGAGTAAATTTGTATAATAACCAAACTAAAAAACGTTTTAAGTTTAAACAATTCATTATGGCATTAAACGAGGGAAACAAGGACAAAAAAAGTAGGATGTATCTGTTTATCATGATCTTCCTTCTTTTCCTAATTAATTTAGGATTGATATACAAGTTAGTAACCAAAAACAATGAGCTAAAAACCACTACAACTGAACTTCAAAGTACTGAGGCTGAGTTAAAAGAGGTTGAGGCTTTGAAATTGGAATTAGAGGCTGATTTGGAAGAATTTAGAGGTAAAAACGCAAGCTTAGACAGTATAATTTCTGTTAGAGATACTGAAATTCAAGAAAAATTAGTTCGAATTCAATCGCTGCTAAAAAGTGGAAACATTACAAAAGCGGAACGCGACAGAGCTCGAGCTGAGATTAAAGATCTTAAGAAGGAGAAAGACGAGCTAACTGCGGAAATTGAAAGATTGTCGAAAGAGAATCAATACCTTAAAGATGAAAATTACGTAATGCAGAAACAGGTAGAAGCTGAGCGTGAAAAAGTAGCCGAAATGGAAGGGGTGATTTCTGAGCGTGATGAGCAGGTAAAAATAGGTTCAAGAATATTTATGAAAGCTTTCGAAGCAAAACCACTTCGTGGTGCTGTTTTTGGAGAATACAAGACAACAGATAAGTTAAATCGTATGGACAAGCTAGAGATTTCATACACGCTTGGAAACAACGATTTGGCTACAAAGGGAGAAAAAACGTTGTACTTCCAAGTTGTAACTCCTAACAAAAGTACTTTAACGCATTCAGAATCTGGTTCAGGTACATTTAACTACGATAGTGGCGAACGTTATTACACCGCCAAAAAAGTGGTTAATTTCCAAAATTCAAATGAGAAAGGTTCGTTCACCATCCCTAAAACAGAGGCGATGACTGCCGGACGATATGTTGTAAACGTTTATAGCGATTCGCACAAAATGGGAGCAACAGAATTTACCTTAAGATAATCGATGGGAATCAGGCAAGAAAAGATAGCACGTGCAATACAACGTGATTTAGCCCCTATTCTTTCTCGTTATAGCAACAAGATTCTACCAAATCAATTGATTACGATTGTTGATGTTGTGGCTACAGCAGATTTAGGTCTTGCCAAAATTTATGTTGGTGTTCTAAACTCTACTGATCGCCAAAAGAGTGTTGATACCTTAACTATGCACCAAAAAGAAATCCGACAGCTACTTGCCCAACAAATCGGTAAGCGAATTAGAAAGATTCCTGAGTTGCATTTCTATCTTGATACGACTATGGACCACGCTGAACGCATCGATAAGATTCTTAACGATCTTAACTAAAAAGCGTGAGGCTTCCTTTATTCATTGCATATCGTTATCTCTTTTCAAAGAAGAAGATTAATGCGATAAACATAATTACTGGCGTAGCCATGCTTGGTTTTGGAGTTGGTGCATTCGCCATGATTGTGGTATTGTCCGCATTCAATGGTTTTGAAACTTTAGTTGCCGAACTCATTAATAATTACGATCCAGAAATTAAGATAACAGCTCAAGGAAAAAAAACCTTTGAATTAACTCCCGACATTGAAAACAGTATTACAGCAATTGAAGAAGTAGACTCGTATTCAGGCTGTTTAGAAGAGAAGGTGGTAATCAAATATAATGATCGACAAGAGATTGCCAGAATTAAAGGAGTCGATGAAAATTTCAATGTCGATAAATTTGATTCTCTGGTCGTTTTAGGGTCTTTTCAACTTGGAGATTCAAACAGTGCACTTGGTGTTTTTGGAGTAGGTTTAGCATCTAAGCTCAATCTTTTTCCCGGGTCTCAACAATTGGTTAGTGTCTTTGTGCCAAAAAGAAATGTAGAATACAACGCACTTAATCCGCAGGCGGCACTGAGCACGAAATATTTAAGGTCGAGTGCTGTTTTTCAAGTGCATGAAGAAATTGACAATGAAATCTTTGTAACTTCATTAGATTTTGCCCAAGACTTATTGTCCTACCCTAACTCTATTAGCTCTATTGAGCTGAAATTGAAATCGGGGGCAAACGGAACTGAAGTAAAAGAAAAATTGATCAATGCTCTTGGCGATGGCTGGAAGGTAGAAACTCAAGAAGAATTGAATGAGTTGATTTATAAGATATTCAGAAGCGAAAAGTGGTTTACCTATGCCATTTTATCGCTGGTACTGGTAATTTCTTCATTCAACATTTTTGGATCATTGATTATGCTTGTCTTGGATAAGAAAAAAGATATCGGCGTGCTTAAAAGCATGGGTGCAGAAGAGGCTGTAATCAGAAAAGTATTTGTTTGGCAAGGCAGCTATATTGCCCTCATAGGTGGAGGAATTGGATTGGTTTTGGCCATTCTAGTCGTATTGGGCCAGCAGCAGTTTGGCTGGCTTCAAATCGAGAATAGCATAGTTGAAGCCTATCCTGTTCAATTGCTCTTCAAGGATGTATTTTTAACATTTGTAACGGTTTCATTTTTAGGATATATCATTTCACTCTACCCCGCAATCAAAGCGGGGAAAACGGAGATTAAACAACTGAATTAATGTTTAAGTGGCTATTTAAAAAGAAGGAATTAGACGACATGAAATTTTTAATTGTAGGCTTAGGGAATATTGGCCCAGAATACAACCACACGCGACACAACATTGGATTTGATGTGGTAGACCATTGGGCAAAAGAAAGAGAAGCAGAATTTGAAAGTGGAAGGCTTGCATTTATTTCTAAGTTCAAGTATCGAGGCAAGCAAATTGTATGCATCAAACCAACAACGTTCATGAACCTGTCTGGGAAAGCTGTAAAACACTGGATGACTAAAGAAAGAATACCTCAGAAAAACGTGTTGATTATTACAGATGATTTATCAATTGACCTGGGTAAGCTTCGTTTAAGAGGTAAAGGAAGTGCTGGAGGCCACAATGGCTTAAAAGACATTCAAGCTCAATTGGGAACCGATAAATACGATCGACTTCGATTTGGTGTGGGTGCTGATTTCCCAAGAGGTCGTCAGGTAGAATTTGTTCTTGGCAAATGGAAAGAAGAAGAAGAGGCCGAGGTAGCTATTCAAAAAGATAGAGCATGCAAGGCAATCGAAGCTTGGATTGCTAAAGGATTAACAGGGGCTATGAACGAGTTTAACGGCTAGTTACCATTTGTGAAACATCTTCTTTTGGTATTGTTTCACTCTTCTTTTCTTACGTGGGTTCTTGTTGTAGTAACAGCCTGCACTTGAGTTTCCTCCAAGTATTTTCTCAAATTTTAAACTAATAATAAAATAGCTGTCATTTTTATCAGGATTGCCACGTTCGGTTCCAGGAGTCATACCATATATTGATCGATCTGATAGTGCTACAGCTACTTCACCATCTGATTCTGCTAATTGAACAGGGTCTGGGTACTTTGTACTAACATCGTCTAAATAATCTGTGAATGTCTTTCTAAAACCAAGGTCAAGAACAAGAGAAGTGCTTCTCTGGAGTTTAAATTTATACCCCAAACCAAACGGAATAACATAGTCTAACTCGCTGTATGGGCTCATCGTATCGATGTAGTTTTGGCCTTCAGTTCCCAACGGACGAAGCTTCACCCAGTCACCTTCGTACTTAGCCTTAGGTTGATAATAAATACCTGCAATTCCACCATAAATGTAAAAACGATTTAAGGTATATGAACGACCGAAAGGTCGAAGTTCAGCAATCAAATTTGCTTCTATAAGGTCTGTTCTTACACTGAGGTTTCGGGTTGATTGAAATTCTTGAATCGTGAATTCATCATTTCCACCCAAACGAGTAAAAATTAAATTAGTTCCTATTGAGATACCTCCTCTGTTAAACATCATTCCCCCTCCAATTGCTGGCTTGAATGATCTAACATCCATGTCGAAACCATCGTTGCCAATAAAATCTGCTCCTCCAAGGTCTCCCATCATGTTCGATGCTCCAATAAAGATGTTATAACTCCAACTAAAATCCGTATAGGTTTGGCTCGATGCCTTTATCGAGAATTGGGCTAATATTATAAGTAGAAGTATTTTTTTCATCCGACAGTAAAACGAAGCTTTTAGCTAAATATTCTTTGTAAGACCTTGCACAACCTTGTAACCGTTGAAAAATTCTCTTGCAACAATCCGCAGAAAGGAATAAACAGGAACGGCTACTATCATACCAATTACTCCAGCTAAACTACCTGCTGCAAGGATGACAATAAAGATTTCCAGAGGATGGGCTTTAACACTTGTCGAGAAGATCAGGGGTTGTAGCACAAAGTTGTCGAGTAATTGAGCTGCAGCAAACGGTAAAATTGCAAGCAAACCAAATGACATGATATTAAGGTCTGGATGCATTTCTAGTTGAGAAGTTATTGCCAAACTAACACCAACAAGACCTCCAATTAACGGACCTACATAGGGAATGATATTAAATATTCCTGCAATTAATCCAATGAACAAGGCATTTTTAACGCCTAAGAAAGTAAGTCCAAGTGTAATGACCAACATTACAATGGTTATTTGAATAATGATTCCGATAAAGTATCTCGACAAAAGATTCTTGGTGTCATTAAAAATGATTTTAATCTTATCTAAGTACTTGTTCGGAGTTAAACTCGTAATCACGTTGTCTACAATTTGGCCATCCTTCAACAAGAAAAAGCTGATAAAAAAGATTGAGAAAAGGGCTATTAGCGAATCGGTTATTCCACCTAAAAAGCCTGAAATATAACTGCCAATATCGCCCACGCTAAAGATGTTTGAAAGTTCAGCCTCCAGATTTTCTTCGAGTTCAACTTCATTGATATTCATCTTCTCCATCCATTCTGTAACAGCGGTTATTTGAGGTTGTAGGTTTTGAATTACGGTTTCAGTATCAATATTTGATATGATGTCAGCTTGCCGAACTACCGTTGGCGTTATCATCATAAACATACCGTAAATGATTAAAACAAATGTGACCAACACCAGAGCAGCTTTAGCCCAGCTGGGAAGAACCCAATCTTTAATTTTAACCCTACCGAGAAGAGCCATTAATGGTCTTGCCACAAAAGCAATAATTGCCGCGGCAAAAAAGTAAATAATAATTGAACGAACATTCCAGACTATGTAACCAAGAATGATTACACCAATAATTCCGAGAATGAGTCTTACATTTCTATTGTTCCACATGTTTATCTGCACATATTTCGGTTAAAACTTTATTGGTGCTTTTGGGATGAAGAAATGCTATTACTTTCCCATCTGCACCGTCTTTTGCTTGTTGATGAATTGCATCAAATCCTTCGTTCTTTAATCGTGTTAATTCTTCGTTCACGTCTTCAACTGCAAATGCAATATGATGAACACCTTCACCCTTCTTTTCAACAAATTTATGAATGGCACTTTCTTCGTTAGTAGCTTGTAAGAGTTCAATTTTAACATCACCAACCTTGAAAAAAGAAGTAATCACACCTTCGCTTTCAACTTCTTCCATTTTGTAGTGTGCTGTTTTAAGCAATTTGGCAAAAAGTTCATTCGATTCTTCGATGTTTTTGACGGCAATGCCGATGTGCTCAATTTTCTGCATTGGTACAAGTTTAAGCAAAAGAGATTAGTTATTGGATATAAGTTATTTAGGTGCCTTCAGAAGTGCCTAATATCTTGTAAACTAAGGTGCAAAATTCAATTCTAATATGCATATCAAAAATATCAATATAGCCTTACCAACAATTTTCTATTACAGATGTTATATTTGCAGTTAGAATTAATCTAAATAAAAATAAGAATGTTGAAGTTCCCCATATATCTAGACAACAACGCGACGACGCCAATGGATCCGCGTGTTCTAGAGACTATGATTCCATACTTTACAGAGAAGTTTGGAAATGCAGCAAGTAGAAACCATGGCTTTGGTTGGGCTGCAGAAGAAGCGGTAGATTATGCCAGAGAGCAAATTGCACGTCTGATTGGTGCCACAAGTAAAGAGATTATCTTAACTTCTGGTGCAACTGAATCAGACAATTTAGCTATCAAAGGAGTGTATGAGATGTATGGGTCAAAAGGGAATCATATCATCACCGTATCAACCGAGCACAAAGCGGTTTTAGATGCTTGTAAGAAAGTTGAGAAAATGGGTGGTGAGGTTACTTACCTTTCTCCAGCAGAAAATGGATTAATCGACTTAAACGAGCTAGAACAGGCTATTACCGATAAAACAATCTTGATTTCAATCATGTATGGCAATAACGAGATTGGGGTTATTCAAGATGTTAAGGCGATTTCAGCAATTGCTAAAAAGCACGGAGTTTTATTCCATACCGACGCTACTCAAGCAGTTGGTAAAGTTCCTGTAGATGTGATGGCCGATGGTATCGACTTAATGAGTTTTTCTGCTCATAAAATGTACGGGCCTAAAGGTGTCGGAGCATTATACGTACGTAGAAAAAATCCACGTGTTAAAGTTACCAGCCAAATGGATGGTGGTGGACATGAAAGAGGAATGAGAAGTGGAACACTTAACGTACCGGGAATTGTTGGATTTGGTAAAGCTTGTGAAATTTGCATGAACGAGATGGATGAGGAAGCTCAAAGATTAAGTGCAATGCGTGATCGCTTAGAGAAAGAATTACTGACCATCGAAGAAGCTTATGTTAATGGTAGTGTTGAACAAAGACTGCCTCATGTAGCTAATATTTCATTCAAATTTGTTGAGGGTGAAGGCTTAATGATGGGTACGAAAGATATCGCAGTATCATCAGGTAGTGCGTGCACAAGTGCTAGCTTAGAACCAAGCTACGTACTAAAATCATTAGGTTTAGATGATGAACTTGCTCACTCTTCATTACGCTTTGGATTGGGAAGATTTACAACGGATGAAGAAGTAGATTTTGCAATTAGTCACGTAAAAGAAGCAGTTCATAAATTGAGAGAAATGAGCCCACTATGGGAAATGTTTAAAGAAGGAATTGATCTTAAAACAGTTGAGTGGGTTGAACATTAATAAATAGAAAAAAACAATATGGCATATTCAGAAAAAGTTATTGATCACTACCAAAATCCAAGAAACATTGGAACTTTGGATAAAGCATCAAAAAATGTGGGTACTGGGCTTGTAGGTGCTCCAGAGTGTGGCGATGTAATGCGTTTACAAATTGAAGTAGACGACGCTACAGGTATTATCAAAGACGCCAAGTTTAAAACATTTGGATGTGGTTCTGCTATTGCATCTTCTTCTTTGGCTACTGAGTGGTTAAAAGGAAAATCAGTAGACCAAGCAATGGAAATCGATAACATGGCAATTGTAGAAGAATTGGCTTTACCACCGGTAAAAATTCACTGTTCAGTATTAGCAGAAGATGCGATCAAAACAGCAATTAACGATTACCGTGTTAAACAAGGATTAGAGCCCATCGAGGACGATAAAAAGCATTATTAATTATGATTACAGTTTCAGAAAGAGCGGCAACACAGGTTAATAGCCTAATGAGTTCAGAAAATCTGGGTGAAGACTACTTCATTCGAGTGTCTGTAGTAGGAGGAGGATGTTCTGGATTAAGTTATAAAATGGACTTCGATAACGAAAGTCAAGAAGGAGATCAAATATTTGAAAGCAATGGTAAAAAGATTGTTTGCGATATGAAGAGCTTCTTATACCTATGCGGAACAGAGTTAGATTTCACGGATGGATTGAATGGAAAAGGTTTTCAATTTAACAATCCAAATGCGAGCAGAACTTGCGGATGTGGAGAAAGCTTTGCCGTATAGATAAATTGTTACTAAAATGAATTTTTTAAAAGGAGCTCAATACGGGCTCCTTTTTTTATCTTTACCCCCAACGATGCGACATAACTCTACTATAATAACCCGACTAACAGCACTTTGGGCATTGGTCGAAGCAGGACTTGGAGGGGTAATGCATGCCTTTCAATTTCCGTTCACGGGCTTGTTTGTAGGAGGGTTTGCCATTGTATTAATTAGCTTAATTGCCTATTTTGCTGAAAAAGAAAATAAATGGAACACCATATTTCAATCACTTCTGGTCGTTCTAATTATCAAATTAGCTGTTAGTCCTCACTCACCACCTGATGCCTACTTAGCTGTGACTTTTCAGGCTGTAATGGCAGGAGCAATTTACAGCAAATTAAGTTTGAATATGTGGAGTGCTATGCTTCTTGGTGTGGTAACCATGGTCGAATCGGCAGTTCAAAAACTATTGGTGCTTTGGTTGATTTATGGAAATTCACTGTGGAAGGCAATAAACAGCTTTGGAGACTACATCTCAGGCTTACTGAGCTTTATGTCAGGTGTTGTTTCTACCCAAGTACTCGTAACGCTCTACCTCTGGGCATATGCTCTTATTGGAATTGCAGTCGGCTTCTTTATTTATGATATGATGAGGTACTTGGAATACAACAAAGGGAATATCCATTACCAAATTAAAGCTATTGAATTTGACCTTGAGTTTAAGGTGAATAAAAAGAGCAAAGGGCGTTGGAAAATGTGGCTGTTCTGGGGAGGAGTATTATTAATAATTCTTACTTATGTATTCTTTACTCAAGAAGGAGACTCGCTTTGGAAGAATGGTCTTTATGTTATTCTGCGAAGTGTTGGTATTCTTTTAGTGTGGTATTATGTGCTTGGCCCTATAATTACAAGATGGCTTAAAAAATTCTTAGAGACTAAACAGTCGAGAGTTCAAAAAGAAGTTGATGAAACATTGACCCTTCTACCTTACCTCAAAAACATAATTGAACTAGCGTGGAAAGAAAACAAAAAAGAGAAGGGCTACACACGTTTCAGAAACTTTATGGGTGATTCAATTCTTTACGGAATACACTTACGAATAGATGACAACGACTAAATTAGATTTTTGTAGTCATCGTTGGTGTTAATGTTTCTAAAGCATTCATAATCTTCTACCATTACTCGCTTTATATCGTGGTTAAACAAGAACTTCTGGAGTGACCTTTTGCCCGAGTCGAAGTAGGAGTAAAGTTCATCTAAACCGTGATATTCCCAAATGCCAACAGTGCCTTCAAACATTTGATTTTTTTCATTGAAAAAGACTGTAGCAAGCTTTTGCTCATCGCGGTTGCCTATCAATCGTGAAATTTGTGTTGAAGTCAATTTCGGCATATCGACGGCAACAGTTAAAATAGACTCTTCGAGATGACTAAGAGAAGAAATTATACCACCTAAAGGACCTTGATTTTCAAACAAATCGAGAGACCAACTGTTAAAATCTAATTTTTCTAGCTGAGCCTCGCTGATAGAATAATACACTTGATTGCAATGAGGAAGCAAGAGGTCATAGGCCCTTTGAGCGAGCGTTGTACCTTCATACTTGAGCTGAGACTTATCACGTCCCATTCGGGTGCTTTCTCCACCCATTAAAACTATTCCGTTTAGGTCACTCAGGATATTGTAGAATTGATGGCATAACCAAATCCTGCCCCTAAAAGTACACCAATAGCAATACCTGCTATAGTATTTTCAACTGCAATGCCAATCAGCACTCCAAAAACAAGTCCTAAAAAAATACCTAGAATGTAGTTGTTTCGATTTCTAACTTTTCTGTTTTTGATCTTGTTCTTTTTTCGTCTCATATGGATTAAGATTTTTGTTCTGCAAGCTGTTTAAACTTCCCTTTGCTCTTTCTGATTCTTACGGCAACAACCTTGTATTCAGGGCATTTGGCTTCACTGTCGTGTACATCACCCGTAATGTTGTTAATCATAATGTCAGGGAAGTGGAAAGTCGTACTCAAAATACCTGGTTTCACTTCATCGGTTATTCGAGCTTTAACATCTACTTTGCCTCGTGGAGATTCAACACAAACATAATCACCTTCGTTGATTAAATGTTTTTCAGCATCTTCTGGGTTAACCATAAGGTAATCATCTTGAAGAATTAGCTCGTTTCCTGTTCTACGTGTCATTGCACCACAATTGTAATGCTCTAGCTCTCTATTTGTAGTCAAGATGTATGGATAGTCCTTTGCATGTTCTACAAGCTCTTCCGTCTCTCTCCAATTGTTGAAGATAAACTGACCTTTACCCAATTTAAATTCTTGCTTATGAAGAATTTGGGTATCGGTACCATCTTTGGCAACAGGCCATTGTAGTCCGTTTTCACCCAATCTATCCCAAGTGATTCCCGCAAAGAATGGTACAATTTGATTAATCTCATCGAGCATATTAGCTGCGTCATAATCGGGCTGGTCATATCCCATTCGATTCATCATATCAACTATGATCTGGCCATCAACTTTAGTTCCTTCAATTGGTTCAACCACCTGTCTTACCGCCTGAACACGACGTTCTCCATTGGTAAATGTCCCGCTCTTTTCTAAGAATGATGCACCAGGAAGTATCACATCTGCTTGTTTAGCAGTTTCGGTCATAAATAACTCTTGTACAACAACTAGGTCTGTGCTATTCAGTGCTTTAATTACCTTTTGGGTATTAGGGTCAGTTTGAACAACATCTTCACCAATAATCCAAATGGCTTTAAGCTTTCCTTCTAGTGCTGCATCAAACATCTCTGGGATTTTGTATCCAATATGACTTGGCACATCTACACCGTAAAACTGATTGTAACGCTGATTAACTTCTGGTTTGGTGATGTCTAGATATCCTGCGCCTTGGTGCGGTTGAACACCCATGTCGGCACTTCCTTGAACGTTGTTTTGACCTCTAAGTGGATTCACACCAACACCTCGTCTACCAATATTTCCAGTCAATAAAGCAAGGTCTGCAATTTGCATAACGGTAAAGGTTCCTTGGCTGTGCTCGGTAACTCCTAATCCGTGGAATGACATAGCGTTTGGAGCTGATGCATATGCTTTAGCAACTTCTCTAATTTGCTCGCGGTCAACACCTGAAACTTTTTCAAGAGCGTCGAGGTCGATGCTTAAAATTTCTTTCTTATAATCTTCGTACCCTTCTGTTCTAGATGATACGAAGCTTTCATCTACCAAGCCTTCGGTGATGATATAGTACATCATCATGTTTAGCACAGCAACATTTGTTCCTGGTCTAAGAGCGATATGGTGCGTTGCGTATCGTGCAAGCTCAGTTCTTCTTGGATCAATTACAATTGAAACATTGCCGGTTTTCATGGCAAACTGCTTAAGCTTAGCACCAGTTACAGGGTGAGCATCCGTTGGATTTGCTCCAATTACCATAATGCAATTGGTGTCGTTCAAGTCGTCGATAGAATTTGTGGCTGCTCCTGTACCAAATGTTTTTTGCATTCCTAAAGCGGTAGGAGAGTGGCATACCCTTGCACATCCATCAATGTTATTGGTTCCTACTACTGCACGAATAAATTTCTGCATTAAGTAGTTTTCTTCATTTGTACAACGCGAAGATGAGATACCTGCAATTGAGTCAGGACCAAAGTCGTTTTTAAATCCTTCCAGCTTGTTTGCAATGTAATCGTATGCTTCGTCCCAAGAAACAGGCTCAAATTCACCATTTCTTTTGATCATTGGTGAATTTAATCTTTCGGGATGATCATAGAATTTAAATGCGTATCGTCCTTTCAAACAGGTATGACCTTGATTTACTTCAGCGTCATAAGGTGCTTGAATGCTCAGAATTTCGCCATTCGAAGTTGCAACTTCAAGGTTACATCCAACTCCACAGTATGTGCAAATTGTTCTCGTTTTTTCTGTTGCTTCTATTGCCTTACTTTGGAAGACATCAGAAATTGCAGAGGTAGGGCAAGCTTGTGAGCAGGCTCCACAACTTACACAATCTGACTCCATAAAGCTTTGATCTATTCCCTTTACAATTTTAGAATCAAATCCTCGTCCTGCCATGCTCAAAACAAATTGTCCTTGAACTTCATCGCAGGCTCTTACACAACGGTAGCAGTTGATACATTTAGAGAGGTCAGAAGTCATATATGGATGACTTAAATCTTTTGCACGATCAAGATGGTTTTCTCCCTCTGGATAACGTACATCTCTTATTCCAACTTGAGCTGCAACCGTTTGTAATTCACAATTTCCGTTCACCTCACAAGTAAGGCAGTCTAGCGGATGGTCTGTTAACACTAACTCAATAATATTTTTTCGAAGAGATTTTACCTCTTTTGAGTCTGGATAAATGTATTGTCCTGCAGCAATGGGAGTATGACAAGAAGCCATCGTTCTGGCCTTGCCGTTTTCTTCTAAGGCTACATCTACACTACAAACCCTACAAGACCCAAAGGGATCCAAATTAGGAGCATCGCAAAGCGTTGGAACAGTAGTTTCACCTTTATGGCGTTTAATGAAAGAGAGAATTGTTTCTCCTTCTTTAATTTCAAACGGCTGATTGTTAATGTATGCTATATTCATAATGTAGTTAGTTAAAGTAAGTTTTTAATTCGTCATCGAAATACTGCAGTGCATTTCTCACAGGTAGAGGAATTCCTCCTCCGTGTGCACATAGTGATCCTTTTTCCAATGTAGTTAAAAGATCATCGAATAGAGCTCTGTCAATTTTATAGTCTGATTTCAATGCTTTTTCAGACATTTCTTGTCCGCGTTTAGTGCCTAAACGACAAGGGAAACATTTGCCA
Organism: Bacteroidia bacterium; assembly: GCA_965216465.1. Classification (GTDB taxonomy): domain Bacteria; phylum Bacteroidota; class Bacteroidia; order NS11-12g; family UBA9320; genus UBA9320. Next base: position 30,019 of record CBDCFW010000006.1, on the reverse strand, counting down.
CAACTTTCATATGAAGCAAAATCGAATAAATGTTCGATGAATTCCATGATAGGAAAATCTTCTGGGATGGAAACCACAGACGCGTGCCCTAGCAAGAATCCGTTCTGAGAAAACGATTCAAAATCCAAGAGTAATTCATCAAGTTTTGCAGTCGGTACAAGTCCACCAAGTGGTCCTCCAATTTGTACAGCTTTAACCGGGCTTTTAAATCCTCCACCCAATTCATTTACAACAACCGACATAGGAGTTCCCATTTCAACTTCATAGATTCCCGGATTATTGAAGAAGCTATCTAAGCTCACCAACTTGGTCCCTGACGACTTTTCGGTTCCTATTCCCTTCCAGTTTTTTCCACCTTTAGAAAGTATATGATGTACCGTTGCAAGAGTCTCAACATTGTTTACAATTGTTGGCTTATTGAATAAACCTTGTTGTGCAGGAAACGGAGGTCTAACACGAACTTCTGGGCGTTGACCTTCTATTGAGTTAATCAAGGCGGTCTCTTCACCACAGATATACGAACCCTGTGCACGAATAACTTTAAAATCAAAGCTAAATTCACTTCCTTCTATATTGTTGCCGATTAGTCCTTTGGCTCTTAGCTCGTCTACGGCATCCTGAACAATGTCTGCAGCTTCGGGGTATTCTGCTCTTATGTACAACACTCCATAGCTTGCATGGGTAACAAAGCCTGAAATCATCATACCAAACAAAACAGAATGAGGTCGTTCTTCGAGCAAGTAGCGATCAGAATATGCTCCTGGATCGCCTTCATCCGCATTGCAGATTATGAATTTTACATCGCTCTTTGCATTTCTACAGAATTCCAGTTTCAGACCCATTGGGAAACCAGCACCTCCTCGTCCTCTTACATTTGAAGTTTTTATCTCTTCAAGAACAGAAGCAGAATCTCTTTTGAGAGCTTCCTTGAAAGGGGCATAGTATTCGTCAATTGAAGTAAATGGAGCAGTTAAAATGGCTTCGCCATGAGCCTTAACATGATATTTATCTTTGTTCTGATCATTATCCTTGCCTACAATCTCTGGTAGATTTGAGATGGCATTTCCAGAAAAGTTTTGACCGTTGTAGTGAAAAGCACTGTTCTCGTGACAACGTCCTAAGCAAGTCATGTGTCCGATCTCTTCTTCTTTGAACTCTGACTTGAGTGCATCAATTACTTTTTCTTGCGTTCCAGCACAAACACAGGCAGTGCCGTTGCATACATATGCTCTCTTTCCTTGATTTTCAGGTCTCAGAAAATCATAAAAATGTTGCGGTGCCATAGGTGTTAGCATTTCCAATAAGAAACTCTTCGGCCAGCCGCTCTAATTCTTCACTACTTGGAGAGCCAGTTGGCTGAGCAAGCTTTCCCAATTTATCGAATAGGTTATCGTCTAATCCTTTTCGTCCAGATAATTCACTTAAATTTTTTGACATATTCTAGGTGTAACACTAAATACTAGCGTATTAAATAAGTTGGTTACTCTTTCAAAAATAAGAATTAAAGGTATAAATCAATTATTGGATTTCAATCTCTCCACAATACACATTAAAAGTGTCTTTTTTCTAAGAAGCCAATTAAGGTTTGATTGTTCTCTTTTTGCAAGCTCTACCAGCCAGACTACTCGGTGCTCCAACTGCAATTATTGTTTCGATACCAGCCATAGTAGCTTTTTGTAGCAATTCGAAGCTAGCTCTGCCGCTGAGTAGCAGTATTTTATCTTTAAGAGGAAGCGATTTGCGTTTAAAGAAATGACCAATTAATTTGTCTAAGGCGTTGTGCCTTCCAACGTCTTCTTGGATAGATTCCAAATTACCGCTGTAGTCAAATAAACCAGCCGCATGAATGCCACCCGTGAGGGTAAATAACGACTGCTTGTTGCCCAGTTTTTCTTTCAGATTAAAAAGTACTTCTTGAGAGACCTTTTGTTGAGGTTTAATTTCAAACTGTGTATGGGTGTGAATTGCATCGATACTCGCCTTTCCGCAAACCCCACAGCTGCTGGTGGTATAAAAGTTTCGCTCAGCTTTTTGTAATTCAACTCTTTCACCCTCGTTTAAGCGAATTTTTACGATGTTGTCTCCTAAATATGAAACTGCTTTTACTTGGCTATAGTGCTTTAATAATCCTTCAGTAAACAAAAAACCTAAAGCAAGTTCTTCATCGTCACCTGGAGTTCTCATGGTGACTGAAATTGCAGTAGGTTCTTGAGCATCAGAAGATTGAACTTGAATTTCAAGTGGAGCTTCAACTGCTACGGCATCCTGCTTTCTTATTAGCTTGCCACTTTCTTGTCTCCGAATTTCTATATGCTCAACACCTTCGTCCATATTAGTTTTTAAGTTTTTTAAAACGAGTGAATGACCTTGCTGCCTATACTAGGATGGTGGTCTTTTAATGGTCCCTTCCATGTACTTCCCATTTTTAAGTAGTTTTTGTAAAAGTAGTTTGCCGTAACATTCCACTTATTGAGAAAGATCTGACGACCAATGTTCTTTCCTAGTTTTCGTGTGCTTTTGCTTCCGAAATGATAAACCCTGCTTGCAACCAATTCCTTTAAAATAGCGTACACCTTCTTGCCACAGCTTCATACTTAAATCTGGGTCGGAGTACATGCCGGGAGAAAACTCCTCACTCATGCCTCCAACTTTTTGCCATAATGTGGGTAGGAATTAAAACGGGAGGCCAACTTGACCCGCTCCAATCTTCCTTTTTAAACGTATCGTTAAAGGCCAAAACACCTTCCTCAGCAAAGCTTTCTATGTCGGTGCCAAAATCTTGAACAATTGCACATCTATTACCCGTTTCATAAGGCTCAATCATGGTTCCACTTAGCATAAAATTACGGTGACCAATTGATGCTATTTCATTTGCCAGTGCATAATCCCATTGGGGCAGAACAACCATGTCATCGTTGAGGTATACTACGAAGTCTTGTTTTATTAGATGAGTTGCTGAGTTAAGACCTGTACATATTCCTACATTCTCTTTGTGATGAATAAACTCAATGTTTTCATTGCTTAACCATTGTACGGAACCATCTAAACCTTCGTTTACCACAACAATAATTTGATGGTCGAAGCTAGAATGCTTACGAATACTGTTAACACACAGTTTGAGGTATTCTATATTATTCCATGTTGGAATTCAAATTGAAAACATTATTGCTGAGGTGATCCAATACCCTTTTCTTCCATCTCTTGAGCCGTAAGTTGAACGACTTTAATGGTCATTGGAATTCTAATTAAGGGCTGATCTCTGTTGTTTTTAGGTTGAATTTCAATCGCTTTTGCCACGTCCATGCCGGCTAATACTTCGCCAAAAACGGTGTATTCGCCATCGAGGAAAATCGGTGCCATCAGGATTGGTTACGATGTAAAACTGCGATCCGCTTGATCGACGTTCAGGATTTGTTGTATTTCCTAGTCTTGCAGCACCTATTGCTCCGAAAATATGTTTGAAATTAGCCGAATCGATTTCGGCAGGAATGGTATATCCGGGTCCACCAGTTCCGTCATTGGTACGGTCTTCGTCTTTTGAGTTTGGATCACCGCCTTGTATCACAAACAATGGAATAATCCGGTGAAATTCTGTTGAGTCGTAGAATCCTTCATTTACAAGTTTTAGAAAGTTGTCTCTATGTTGTGGAGTCGCATCGTAAAGATGAACATACATCGAACCAAAACTTGTGTTTAACTCAATTACATCAAAAGTGACATTTGGAGTTCCTTCCGGTGTTTCGTCGTCATCAGTACATGAACTAATTCCGGCTCCAAAACCAAGAATAAGTATTAAAGGTAAAATATATTTCTTCATAATTCTAAAACCCAAATAGGGATGATTTTTTTCTGCGTCGTGAACTTGATATTCCCAAAACGCCTAAGATTCCTCGAGTTACCTCACGCATAATCATACGCTTTGTAGTAGCATCTATTAACGGTTTCTTTCGTTTTGAGCTCGATTTTTTGGTTGTGGTCTTTTTCTTTTCTGCCTTTTCTTCTTCCTCTTCTTTGTTCAATTCTTCTGCGGCTTCAAGCTTTTTATTGAGCATTTCATAGGCACTTTCTCGATCTATTACCTCATCGTACTTATCCATCAATTTTGATTGCGAAAGCACTTCCTTCTTTTCTTTATCCGAGATAACATCCATTCTTGACGAAGGAGCTGTTAGTAGCGTATGTGCCAACGGCGTTGGAATTCCCTTTTCGTTGAGCACAGTAACAATCGCTTCTCCAATACCTAAATTAGTTAGCAATTCGTCTACTTCGTAGTGTTCGGTTATGGGATAGTTCTCAGCAGTAAGTTTTATGGCTTTACGATCTTTAGCTGTAAATGCTCTCAATGCATGTTGTATCTTCATTCCAAGTTGAGATAGAACATCTTCAGGCACATCTGTTGGATTTTGAGTAACGAAGAACAAGCCAACACCTTTACTTCGAATTAGTTTTACGATCGTCTCAATTTGACGGAGTAGTGCTTTACTGGCCTCGTCAAATATCAAATGAGCCTCATCAATGAAAATAACCAATTCTGGCCTTCCGCTATCTCCTTGCTCCGGGAACGTTGAATAGATTTCGGCGAGCAAGCATAACATAAAGGTAGAAAAAAGCTTAGGCTTGCTTTGTATATCATCAAGTCTTAGAATGTTGATGTAGCCCATTCCGTTTTCGTCTAGTCTTAATAAATCGTCTACATCAAAGCTTGTTTCGCCAAAGAACAAATCAGCACCTTGTTCTTCTATTGTAATCAAAGCCCTCATTATAGCTCCAACTGAAGAGGAGCTTACACGACCATATTCTTTTTCAATTTCTTCTTTGCCTTCATCGGACACCCATTGAAGCACTTTTCTGAAATCTTTAATATCTAACAGAGGAAGTTTGTTGTCATCACAATATTTAAAGATAATTGAGATAATACCACTTTGAACGTCGTTTAACTCCAATATTTTGGATAGCAATACGGGGCCAAACTCGGAAATAGTTGCTCTTAATCGGGTTCCTGCCTGATCAGAAATGGTAAGCAATTCACAAGGGTAAGCCTTACCATCCCAAGGGCTTCCTATTCGTTCGTGCCTTTCGTCAATTTTAGGATGGCCATCGCTTGCTTGAGTTAGACCTGAGAGATCTCCTTTTACATCCATTAATAAAACAGGAATTCCTTTTTCAGAAAGTCTTTCTGCAAGATTTTGAAGTGTTTTAGTCTTCCCTGTTCCAGTAGCTCCAGCTATTAATCCATGTCGATTAATAGTTTTAAGGGGAGCTTTAATCTGTAATCCAGGTAGTGACTCTCCATCGAGCATCGCACCTCCTAACAAAATAGACTCTCCTTTGAAGCTATATCCTTGATTTACTTCAGATTCAAATGTGTTATGATCGCTCATTGATTAGTGAACAACGAAGATATTAATTTCTACTTAATCAATTCAATAATGAGGTAGACGAAACTGACTTGGTAAAGAAGCGAGGATGCAAGGAGTAAATACGACACAACTTTTTGAAATCTGATTTTCTTAATGTAGTTAAGAAATAACACCATCAACGAGTATAAGATGGGAAAAAAGAAGATGACCTTCATGTTGCTAAAGTCTCTATAAATGTAACTGTAACGAGCAATAAAGAACAAGAAAAGGGCCGCTAAAAAAACGTGTACGAGGTTGAAATTTAAACCTTGTCTTTGAGATCGGATTGCACTGATAATTCCGAGAATAAGCAAGAACAAGATTGGTAGGTGAAGAACATAATTTGTTCTTGTAAAGTTATAATGATCGTTGTTGTCAGAAACCCATGACGCAGGATATCTTTCAAACATGTAATTTGAATATTGGCCATAAAGCTGACCCCAGAATGAGGTTCGATGTTTAGGGTAGTTTGGGCCATCATTAATGATATACGGTTGCTCGAGCAAGCTCAAGAATTGCATTTTAAAATAGGTGTCATAAATCGTTATAACTCCTGGTCTTCCAACCGATAAATAATAATCAGTCTCAAAAAAATGAGGTGGACCCTGTTTGTCTTGGTTGATGGTGAAAGCGTATCCTAACTTTTGATGTTTTTCAAAGTAATTTCCAAAATAGCCAACGAAAAAGAACATGACTACAGCTAGTACAAGTTGACGACTCAGTGATTTGATGTTCCAGCTTCGGTCTCGGGTGTAAATTAGCAAGAGTAGCACTGCGAATGCAAATCCAAATACCAAGGCATTGCCTTTGGTTATGGCGGCTAATGAAATTATGGTTGCGATGGTCAATTCTTTCGAAACAGTTGGGTTATGCCACTGCTTCATGAAAAGGTAAATTAGCACAAAACCAGTAAAGATCATTACAGTGTCGTTGGTGGCCAAAGCACCAATGCTAATCAGTTCTGGATTTAACCCAAAGAACAGCATGCTGCTGACGCTGAGCAATTTAGGGAGCTTAAACGATTCAACTATTCGCAGTATAATCCATAGAATAGCCAACACAAAAAAGAGGTTGAAGATTTGAATTAGATAATATAGGTCCATCCATTGGTTAATGTTTAATGGACTTGCAATAGCATTAATAGTATAGTAGAACAATGGGGGCTGAAAGCACTCCCAACAATCATGGGTTTCGGGATAAACACCCTTTTCTTGCAAAAGCATAATGGGTGTCATGTGATCGTCGTTACATTCGTCGTTGACAATAACAAGAATTATTCTGGGTAGCACACAGATTAAAAAGACCCACCAAAACCATTTTGTTTTGGGCCGAAGTTTCATGAAAAGTCGATTAAAGAGGTTTTTCATTGAGTGTATAAGCAAAAATAGCCCATTTGCATATGAGATTTAAATCTATCTTTGCCTTAGCAAATGTCTCCATTTTTGTTAGTGATATTGATGCTGATTTTGTCGGCATTTTTCTCAGGACTTGAAATAGCCTTTGTTTCGGTAAACAAGCTACGTATTGAATTAAAGAGCAACCAGGGAAAGCATTGGGCAAAAATGTGTTCATCGTACATCAAGTCTCCATCCAAATTTATCAGCACAATCTTAGTAGGTAACAATGTTGCTTTGGTTGTTTATGGTATTACCATGGAGGAGATTATCCGACCCGCTCTTGAAAGTGAAGGGTTTGGAGCATTTGGTGCATTGATTTGTGCTACACTAATCTCAACAGCAATAGTTTTAATTACTGCCGAGTTTTTGCCAAAAGCACTTTTTAGGCTTAATCCGAGTGGAATTCTGAGTGTATTGATTTACCCATTTCAGTTATTTTACTTCCTACTTTGGCCCCTTGTATATTTTGTGGTTTGGTTGAGTAAGAATATTCTAAACAAGGTATTTAAGACGGAATTCACCGAAGAGACACCAGCTTTTAGTAAGGTCGATCTTGATCACTTTATTTCACAATCAGCACAGCATTCATCTGACGAAGAAGATCCTGAAGTGGATACTGAAATTTTGAAAAATGCTTTGGATTTTGGTAATGTGAAAGTACGCGACTGCCTAGTACCTCGAATTGACATAAAGGCGATAGATTTTAATTCTACCATTAAAGAATTGGAAGAAATGTTTATCACATCACGCCACTCAAAACTCTTGGTATATAAGGAAAATGTAGATAACATAATTGGCTATGTTCATCATCTTGATTTGCATAAGAAACCAAAGAGTATTAAATCAATTCTGATTCCAATTCTAATTACCAATGAGTCGAAATCGGCCAATGACATGCTTAATGAGTTTTCAAAGACGCATAAAAGCATCGCTCTGGTAGTGGATGAGTATGGAGGGACAGCTGGAATTATAACTGCTGAAGATATTATGGAAGAAATCTTCGGTGAAATTGAAGATGAGCACGACGATGTTGTTGAAGAACAAGAGAGTGTTACTGAAGATGGCGTGTATACACTTTCTGCTAAGCTAGAAGTAGACTACCTCAACGAGAAATACAATATAGGCCTACCTGAAGGTGATTATGAAACATTAGGTGGATTCATTGTTGCCAATCTTGAAGATATTCCGAACGACAATGAAGTGTTCGTTATTGAGAATTATGAAATCAAAATTCTAGAAGCAAGCGATAAACGTATCGAAAAAGTGGAGATTCATCGCTTGGATTAATAGCCATATTTCTCCTTCCACATCGCCTTCATTCTGGCACGCATTTTAGCTTCTTGTGCATTTTCTCCTGGTTCATATAAAGTTGTTCCTGAGATGCTTTCTGGTAAGAATTCTTGCTCTGCAAAATTGTTATCGAAGTCGTGTGAGTATTTATATCCTTTTCCGTAATCCAATGATTTCATCAATTTGGTTGGAGCATTTCTAATGTTTAACGGTATTGCAAGATCGCCTGTTTTTCTAACTAAGGATTGGGCTTGATTGATGGCTACGTAACTTGCGTTGCTCTTTGCACTACATGCCAAATAAATGGTTGTTTGGGATAGATTGATTCTACATTCAGGATAACCAATCGTAGAGACCGCTCTAAAACAAGCATCGGCTAAAAGCAATGCATTTGGATTCGCATTTCCAATATCTTCACTGGCCAGAATTAAAAGACGTCGGGCAATAAACTTAGGATCTTCTCCTCCTTCAATCATTCTTGCTAGATAGTATACCGCAGCGTTGGGATCGCTGCCTCGAATCGATTTGATATAGGCTGAAATGATATCGTAATGTTGTTCTCCACTCTTATCAAATAGGGCAAGTTTTTGCTGTACGGCTTGATCGACCACCTTATTTGTGATTGTAATTGTCTTGCCACCTTTAAAGTTAACGATGATATCGAGCGCATTGAGTAGCTTTCTTCCATCGCCACCGCTAATCTTAACCAAAGCTTCCCATTCTTTGACTTTTATTGACTTTTGACTTAAGAATTCGTCTTGTTTTAAAGCTCTATTAACCAAATCTTTAAGGTCGGTAAGTTCAAGTGGTTTTAAGACAAAAACTTCGCACCTGCTTAATAGTGCCGAGTTCACCTCAAAGCTGGGGTTTTCGGTTGTAGCACCTATTAGCGTTATGATTCCTTGCTCTACAGCACCTAGCAAGGCATCTTGCTGAGATTTATTGAATCGATGAATCTCGTCTATGAATAAAATTGCACTTCCACCCGAACCTAAGAACTTTGTTTTCTTGGCTTTTTCAATCACTTCACGAACATCTTTCACACCTGCATTAATCGCACTAAGTTTAAAAAAAGGTGTATCCAGTGTATGAGAAATAATTTGAGCTAAAGTTGTTTTACCAACACCAGGAGGTCCCCAAAAGATACAGGAGTACATTACACCTTTCTCAAGAGACCTTCGTAAAGGTTGGTTCTTGCCTACAATATGTTGTTGGCCAACCAATTCATCTAAAGACTTGGGTCTAATTCTTTCTGCTAGTGGAGTGGTAGACATTGATGTATTTGTCTATTTTTACGGCAAATTACTTCAAAATAAGCAATTAAAAAATCCATAAAGAGTACTCTGTTCTAATGAAACTAGTTTTAGCTTCTCAAAACAAAAATAAGATAGCCGAAATCAGGAATAAGCTTCCAAATTTTCAGATTGAAGGTATAGACCCTGAACTGTTCCCAGACGAATTGCTTGAAACAGGACAAACACTTGAAGCTAATGCTATGCAAAAAGCAGATCAGGTATATGACAAAACAGGAGAAAATTGTTTTGCAGACGACACAGGATTGGAAGTTTCTTCACTAGATGGTGCACCCGGCGTTTTCTCTGCTCGGTATGCAGGTGAGCAGAAAAATAGCGACGATAACATGAATCTCTTATTGGCAAACCTTATTGGGAAAGACAGGTCGGCGCGATTTAGAACGGTCATTGCCCTCATTATAGATGGACAAAAACACGTCTTTGAAGGAGAGTGCAAAGGTCATATCATTGAAGAGAGAAGGGGAGAAAAAGGTTTTGGGTACGACCCCATTTTTATTCCTGAAGGTTATGACCAAACTTTTGCTGAAATGTCGATGGAGGAAAAAGCTAAAATTAGCCATCGGGGAAGAGCAATCGAAAAGCTCGTAGAATTTTTAACGAGTTAATCATTTACCTTTTTTAACGTAAGGATATCAATAGGTATGAAAAATTACCTAATGATTATGATATTGTTTGCTTTTGGTTGCAATCAGGCATCTAACGAAGCACATACTGAAATGGCCGAGGCTAGTGATATGACCTTTGCTACGTCTCAAGACAAACTATATAAATCTGATAACAGTAATGGTTCAGGTGTCGAAAATCAAGAACCTGCAATAACCAAAAACTTAAAACTGATAAAAAGAGGCTCAATTGCTTATGAAACCATTGACTTAGCTAAAACTTCAACACAAATTAACGCCGCCATAGTAAAATATGGCGGCTATTCAAGTTCTGAGCATGAACGTAATTCGAGTAGTCGAATCACCAGAGATATTTCTATCCGGGTACCATCTCAACACTTTGACAAACTTCTTGAGGAGATTTCGGTTGGAGTTTCAAGATTTGATCGAAAAGAAATTAATGTTGATGATGTTACGGAAGAGTTCTTTGATCTATCGGCTCGACTTAAAAGTAAAAAAGCAATTGAAAGCAGATTGATTCAGCTCTTAGCTAAGGCTAATAAAATTCCAGAAATTTTAGAAGTTGAAAGAGAAATAGGCCAAGTAAGAATGGATATTGAGAGAATGGAAGGCCGAATGAACTATCTTAAAAATCAGGTAAGCTTGTCTACTTTGGATATCTCTTACTACAAAGTTTTGGAAGCTACCTCGGTAAACAATAACGGTTTTTGGTCTAAAATCAGAAGAGCCATCGTAAACGGTTGGGATGCACTATTAACAATCCTTGTCGGATTAGTTACAATATGGCCTATATTTCTAATTTTGGGTGGAGGATTCTTTATTCTACGTCGATATAGAAAGCGAATGAAGAAAAGCTAATTACTTTTTGTAATTCGCCTCGTATGTTTCAATCCAATCTTGTACAGAAATTTTTTGCATCAGTTCCCCAATTAGATCAAATGGAATATCGTCCATTCGCTTAAGGCGAACACAGCTCTTTCCCATGTCGAGTTTGTACTTACAACGCTTGGCGTATTCTTCTGTGAACCATTTATACAATTCAGGAGAGGCATATACCCCCATGTGGTAAAAACCTAAAAAGTTTTTTTGAGAAGCAATATTGGCGAAAGGAAGAGGTAAGTCAGGTGTAGGATGATAGCCTGCTGGATAGATTGATTTTGGAACATAGTAACCAATCATTCCATAATTCATGCCTTCTTCAAATCCTTCAGGTAAATTTTCTTGAATTACAGCCCTCAACTTCTTAAAGGCTTCTTGTCTTTCTTCTGGAATTTTCTTAATGTATTCTTCTGGATTTGAGGCTTTTATTTGCATGTTGATTTATTTTATTGTTCCTGTTGCCAAATTTAAACAATATTTGCCACGTTGTTATGGGAAACAAGCTTCAACGATATGTCGCAATAGGAGTAATGGTCTTAGTCGCCATTTTAATCGTGGTAAAAATCTTCGCTAATCAGATGAAAAAGAAAATCAAGTGGGAAGAAGGAGATCGCCAAGTGCTCATTGATCAATGCTTGCATGACTTAGGTGGAAGAGCTGTTCTTTATGCCAATATTGCGGAAGAATATTGCGAGTGTACCACCGATACTTTCATGAAGCACTATACAAAATACGAATATTTTGAGGTAGAGGCTAAGCCATTTGAAGAGAAGAGCAAAGAAATGACGCCAATCATCCTCGATTGCATTAATAATTTTAATGCTGGGATGTTTGACAATTCTGAAATGCCCGACTAGCTCATTCCCAATTCTTTCTTTTGGTCAGAATTTAATTCTGCCGGAGCATCAATCATGATGTCTCGTCCCATATTATTTTTAGGAAATGCTATTACATCTCTAATTGAGTCAGTACCTGCAAGAATTGCTGCCAATCGATCCAAACCAAACGCAATTCCCCCGTGTGGAGGAGCACCATATTCAAAGGCATTCATTAGGAACCCAAATTGTGCTTGAGCTTCTTCCTTAGAAAATCCAAGTAGCTTAAACATACGTGCTTGTAACTCCTTATCGTGGATACGAATACTTCCACCGCCAACTTCCATTCCGTTGATAGCCATGTCATAGGCATTCGCTTTTACAGCACCTGGATCAGATTCCATTTTATCAAGATCTTCAGGAATCGGAGACGTGAATGGGTGATGCATCGCATGCCATCTATCGCTCTCTTCGTCGTACTCCACAAGTGGGAAATCAACTACCCAGCAAGCTTTGAAATCGTCTTTGCTGCGTAAGCCCAATTCGTCGCCGATATGTAATCGAAGTTCATTCATTTGCTTTCTAACTTTTTCAGCACCTCCACTCAATACCAAGATCAAATCGTTTGCTTCGCAACCGCATTGTTCTGCCCAAGCTCTAAGTTTGTCTTGGTCGAAAAATTTATCGACTGATGACTTGTATGTCCCATCTTCATTCACACGACAATAGATTAAGCCCATAGCCCCAATTTGAGGACGTTTAACCCAATTGGTGAAGGCATCAAGTTGTTTACGTGTAAATGAGTTTCCTCCTTTTACATTGATTGCAACTACACTTTCAGCGTTATCAAATACTCCAAAACCATTTCCTTTGGTAACGGGGTCCATATCGACCAACTCCATGCCAAAACGCATATCAGGTTTATCGCTACCAAAGCGTCGCATAGCCTCGTCGTACGACATAACGGGTATGTCTCCTAAATCTATGCCCTTTACATCTTTAAACACAGATCGAATCATTCCTTCAAAAGTTTGAAGCACATCGTCTCGTTCTACAAAGCTCATTTCACAGTCGATTTGTGTAAACTCAGGTTGACGGTCAGCTCTAAAGTCTTCATCACGGAAGCATTTCACGATTTGATAATATTTATCAAGTCCACTAACCATAAGCAGTTGCTTAAAGGTCTGTGGACTTTGAGGTAGAGCATAATACTGTCCTTCATTCAGACGACTTGGAACAACAAAATCTCGGGCTCCCTCTGGAGTAGATTTGATTAAGTATGGCGTTTCTACATCTATAAATCCACCATCGTTTAAGTAATCACGAACTGCTTTGTTTAACTTGCTTCGAAGAATTAGTTTTTCCTGGATAGGGTTACGGCGTAAATCCAAGTAACGGTATTTCAGTCGAATTTCTTCTCCACCATCTGTTTCATCTTCAATGGTGAAGGGTGGGTTTTGAGCACTATTCAATACTTCGATCGATGAAACATTAATTTCAATATCACCGGTATTTAGGTTTGGATTTTTATTGCTTCTTTCAATAACAATTCCATTCACTTTAATCACAAACTCACGCCCCAACGATCGAGCTTGATCGTTCAGTTCTTTATTGATTTCTTCATTGAAAGAGAGCTGAGTAATTCCGTATCGGTCACGCAGGTCTACAAAAGTGAGGGCTCCAAAATCTCTTCTTCGTTGTACCCATCCACTAAGTGTTACATTTTTGCCTTGATCTTCAATGCGTAATTCGCCGCAAGTGTGTGTTCTGTGCATCGGCGCAAAAGTAGTGGTTTGTGTGATTTGTTTGTCAGTTCAATTGCAAATTGTAACACCATTGTCAAATCAAAATCGAATCCTTTTGTTCGACGGGCTAAAATCTAACTTTGTCTTGCGTTGAAGTACTTTAAATTGATTGGCATCTTTCTGGCGTTCAACTTTCCATCTTACGGTCAGTTAGCCTCTGTAGAAAAAGGAATTTCCCTCCAAGGAAGAACAGATTTAGGCTATTTCTCTGAGTTTTTAATTCGTCCAGATGAATCATTAGAGTTTCAAGTGATAGGCGGCTATTCGTATTACAATGGCGTAATAAGCGGGTATGATCGATCGCGCATTCATGGCCCGTTCTTTGGTGGTGGAGTTTCGTATAGTTTCCCTCAAATATTTCAGTCTTATCGTTTTATTCTTTTTCCAAATATTGAATCGCGTTGGAGAATTGGTGTTAGAGGAGGCGGAGGAGTTATGACGGTCTCTGCAAAAGGAGCACGAAATAGTTTTTTAGTAAATGGACTTCAAGATTTTGTGCAGTATGAAGGTGTTCCTTTCGCCTTTGCCGAAGTATATCTTGGAACTCAGTCTATTTACTTCGATAGGGTGGTGCTCGAATTCTATCCAGTCATCATTAGCTATAATGATCATTATCCTCTTCCCAATGTCGATCCCAATTTAACCCCAGTAGGAGGATACATTAATATGCTTGAATTAAATGACTTCGGCATAAATTACAATTTGGGATTAGGTATAGCCTATCTATTCGATTAACTATCACCTCCCAAACTAATATTCTCATCACCCTCTTCATACGGTAACCACGTAATAATAAACTGAAGCATTTCATCGGTCGTGCGCATTCCGGCTCCACCAAACTCATAACGCTCACTGATTTGTTGCGGAGGATCGTAAGGGTTATTTGGATTATCTGGCGTGTTATCAAATGTTGCCTCGATATATATCACCGATCCAGCAGGGATTTTGACCATTTTAGGAAACGTATAGAAATATTGCCATCTAAAATCCCACTTTGGAATATTAATCAAGCGAACGGTGTCTTGTTCTTTAGTTAAAGCATACGCTTTAAAGCTGGTGCCTAGCAAGTGCATGTGAGGATTAATCGTCAAAACAGAAATGTCTTGTGGAATTTCTAAGAAACTAACATGCGATGTTTTTTCTCCTGGTGGAATAACCAAAGGAGGAATGATTTTAGTGTTTCCATTCGTTCCGATCATAACCTCATTTATGGGTCGTTTAGGTGCCGAGTCAGTAAAAAAGATATTTACCCGACTATAATCCCATTTGCCTTGAGGTATGGGTCCGTAATGAATATCGTCTGCAATGAGAATTGATTTCTTGTTCATTTTAAATCCGCCAATTCCTTCTGGATACAATATGGCTTCAACACCAGGCAAATAGTTTACTGCCGAGTTAACGCGGTCGGGCTGAGAGCCGTCATCATTTGCTAAATTAAGTTTAGGGAACTCACGGGTATAAGTTTGAGTGTCTATTTCTAAGTTTAACCAGCGTTCACCTCCAAATACTGATGTCTTTTGATCGTCTTGATAGTTCAAAAGTCGGCCATTCATATGGTGAACGAGATTATTTTCATTGGGAAGAAATTCCATTACGCGCACATATTTTGAGTCAGGGAGTTCTATGGGCAGGGTGGCCAGGTAAAATCGATCGCGATTATTTCCTTCGATAAACATGCTATCAAACCATACGGTGGTGTCAGGAACTCCAATGCTACTGTATTCTGGAAATTCTGGTAGTAGTGGCAAATGACTTAAGTCTCCTTCCGGTGCACCGCCCTGTATCCAATCTTTTAAGAGCTCTTTTTCTTCTTCTGTAAGGTATTTCTCTCCAATAAAATGGGTGTAGTTTCGATCAGCAGGCCACGGTGGCATGTACCCTCTTTGTGTAACATCTAAAATCGTGTTACGCTTACGGTAAACACGCTTGTATTCGGTAAGAGAGAAAGGCGCTGCACCACCATCGCGATGACAGGGAACACAGTTTTCATAGATAACCGGGGCGATATCTTTGGTAAATGTGTAATCTGTCGATTTCGAGCATCCAAAAATGAAGGCTGCTATGATGAAAACAAATGTTAGCTTCTTCACGAGACAAAGTTAAGCGTAGAACTTATATTCGTGGAAACTGAAAATTAAAACTGAAATTTATGCAGACTAACAAGGTAAATATTGCTCAGAAGTTTGAAATGTTCAAAGAACACTGGACTCCCAAAATAGTTGGTGAGCTTAATGGGCAACAGGTTAAGCTTGCTAAATTAAAAGGCGAGTTTGTTTGGCATAAACATGACAATGAAGACGAGCTGTTTTGGGTGGTTAAGGGCAAGCTTAGAATTGAGTTTAGAGATCACGAAGTTGAACTCGAGCCCAGTGAATTTTTAATTGTACCTCGAGGAGTTGAACATAAACCAGTAGCACCTGAAGAAGTTGAAGTATTGCTTTTTGAGCCGGCTTCAACGTTAAATACTGGTGATGTGACGAATGAACATACGAAAGCCAACATCGATTGGTTGTAGAATCAAAAGCTTACTTATTTTCGCAAGCAATTCATGCAAGATAAATTCATTGACATCGAGAAAGTTATAGGCGACAAGAATCCGAAGTTGCTGAAACGATTGCCTCGCTTTTTGCTGAATTATTTAAAAAGAATCCTGCATCAAGATGAAGTAAATGAAATTATTGCAGAGAACAATGAGGTGAACGGTGTTCAGTTTTGCCATAATGTTATCAAAAGATTCAACATCACTGCAACCATAGAAGGAATTGAAAATGCACCAAAAACTGGTGGAGTGACTTTTGCTTCAAATCATCCTTTAGGAGGAATGGATGCCTTAGCATTTATTGACCAATTTGCCCATTATCGAAGCGATATTAAATTTATTGCGAATGATATTTTACTGAACTTAAAACCGATGCAAGATATCTTTGTAGGGGTTAATAAGCATGGCAGTACGGCGGTTCCGTCTTTAAAAAATATTGACGCTACTTTGGCATCGGATGAGTCTGTTGTGATTTTTCCTGCGGGATTAGTAAGCAGAAGAAAAAATGGTCTGATCCGGGATTTGGAATGGAAAAAGACCTTTGTAACGAGAGCTCGGAAACACGATGTGCCTATTGTTCCTGTTTATATCAATGGTGGCCTGAGCAATTTTTTCTATAGACTAAGCAACTTACGTGAATGGTTAGGCTTAAAAGCGAACATTGAAATGTTATACCTTGTTCATGAGCTCTTTAAGCAGAAAAATAAAAGAATAGAGATTAAGTTCGGAAAGCCTATCTTAGCAAGCGAATTGGACAAATCAAAGAAAGATATTGAATGGGCCCAAATCATTAAAAAGAAGGTTTACGATTTAGCAGAGTAAAATTTATGAGTATCGATTTAAGCTACATAGCAGAACCTATACCATTGGAGGTTATTAAGAGTGAGCTCACTTCTGAACGATTTGTTCGGGTAACAAATAAGGGAGATAACGAGATTTACATTGTTAACCACCACAACAGTCCAAATATCATGAAGGAGATTGGGCGACTTCGTGAAGTTACTTTTGGAAGCGCAGGAGGAGGTACTGGCAAAGCTTTAGATATAGATGATTTCGATACTTCAGAAAATTGCTATGAACAGTTAATTGTTTGGGCTCCTGAAGCTCAAGAAATTATTGGAGGCTATCGATTTATTGACTGTGCGAAGATTGCACATACCGTCCCAGTTGAATTATCAACTCGGCATTATTTTACGTTTTCAGACCAGTTTAAACAAGAATATTTGCCTTATACAGTTGAACTAGGGCGTTCGTGGGTTCAACCCAATTTTCAACCCCGTGCAGGATCGAGAAAGGGGATTTTTGCACTCGATAATTTGTGGGATGGATTAGGAGCAATTGTTGTTGACAATCCTCACATTAAATATTACTACGGTAAAGTTACCATGTATTCCACTTACAATAGCGAAGCACGAGATGCATTAATGTACTTTATGGAATATTTCTTTGAGGATAAAGAAAGCTTGGTAATGCCTATCAATTCAGTGCCGGCTACGACTAATATTGATCAGTTTAAGTCAGACATTCAGGGACTTTCGTACAAGGATGCTCACAAAGTTTTAAATGGTTTTGTGCGTGAGCGTGGTGAAAATATTCCTCCATTAATTAATAGCTACATGAGCTTGTCACCTACGATGAAATCTTTCGGAACAGCTATGAATAAAGACTTTGGTGGAGTTGAAGAAACCGGAATTCTTGTAACCATAGCTGATATCTATGATGAAAAGAAGGCTAGGCACGTAGAAACCTATCGCAAATAACTACTTAATCTAAAAAAGGTTTAATCTCGTAGGAAACTACAAGACCTGAAATACGAGGGAGTCTAACTTTATAGTTCAGAACTTAAATTAGACTTATGCTCGCTCGTTTACGATCATACCACCGCCTTAACGAAACGGTGTTTTTAGCCGTTTTTAGTGCTATATGCCTGGGACTTTCAATCTTTCGACTTTCTGTATCTCATAGTAGGATGTTCTTATTTTTAAATTGGAATTTATTTCTGGCTTTTATCCCCTGGGCCTTGTCAAGCATCGTAATTCTCTATCCAAAAATTCAGACAAAGAAGCGTTCAATTTTAGCTCTGCTTGGAGCATGGTTGTTGTTTTTTCCGAACGCTCCTTACATCCTGACCGATTTGTATCACCTCAGGATTACAACCTCGATGCCTGTATGGTTCGATTTAATCCTTATTCTGTGCTTTGCTTGGGCTGGATTGATGTTTGGTTTTATGAGCTTGTGGGATATTGAAGGAATCTTACCTAATTTTATCAATAAAAAGTGGGTCCCTATTGTAACATCAGTCTTACTATTTTTAGGCAGTTTTGGAATTTATATGGGAAGGTTTTTGCGTTGGAATAGTTGGGACATTATTCAGCAACCCATGGCAATTCTGTATGACGTTGGTGATCGATTTGTGAATCCATTTCAGCATCCAAAAACTTGGGGAGTGACCTTGTTAATGTGGTTGTTCTTGAGTTTGGTCTATTGGTCTTTCAAATTGATAAGAACAAGAAAGATGTAAAAAGCGTTTAATGTATATGGAAGAAAACTATCTCTCTAGCGTTAAGAAGCAATTCATGTATTACAAGTCACTTGGTGATAAAACCATGAAGCAAATCTCTGATGATGAGCTGCTTTGGCAGTATAATGATAGCAATTCTATTGCTGTTATCGTGAAACATATGCACGGAAACATGATGAGTAGATGGACAAACTTCTTAACCTCTGATGGAGAGAAAGAGTGGCGTGAACGCGACAAGGAGTTTGAGGCAGATTTGAGGTCCAGAGAGTCGGTTAATAGCCGTTGGGAGGAAGGATGGAAGTGTTTATTTGATGCATTGGAGACGTTGAATAAAGACAACATCAGTTCAACTATCTATATAAGAAACCAGGGGCATACTGTGGTAGAAGCGATAAATAGGCAATTGGCTCACTATGCATACCACGTCGGGCAAATTGTATTTTTAGGAAAAATGCTGAAAGGAGAGAAGTGGGAAAGCTTATCCATCCCTAAAAATGCGTCTAAAGCATACAATGCAGATAAATTTTCAAAGCCAAAAAGAAATGAGCACTTTACGGATGAATATTTGAAAGAGTAATTCTAATATTCCAACACGCATCCAACAGGATTTGTCTTTGTAATCTTTGGAGTTTTACCATTCGAGATGGCCTCTAACGCATCTTCTAAATACATTTCACTCCATTGCTGCTTGTAGCTCCCAAGTTGTAAGATTCTATCATCAAGCAGTCCTTGATACAGTGTGTTTCCAGAACTGTCAATTACCACAAATTCTGGGGTAATTGTAGCGTTAAACTGATGAGCTACGGTATAATCATAATCTCTAAAAATAGGTGATTTGAACTTGGTTTCAGTGGCGAACATGTTGATCTCCATTGCTTCGTAATTTTTACCGCTGTGAATTGCAAGAAATTGAAAGTTCGGATACTTAGAAGCTAGGTCGTTATATGACTTTGATAAGGTGATGCAAAGCGGGCAATCTGGTGCCATAAACATTAAAACACTGTGCGGCTTTGATTTTATTAATTTTTCAAAGCTCTGATTCTTTTCTGGCTCGCTGCATCCAGCTAATAAGAGCAATAAGACGATATAAATGCTAAGCTTTTTCAATGATCGGTAATTTCACTTCAAATGTGGTCCCCTTATTCACTTCACTCTCAAAATGGATGCTTCCACCCGCTGTTTCAATTATTTTACGGCTAATGGCCAGTCCTAATCCCATGCCTGAATTTTTAGTGCTGAAATTAGGTACAAAAACCTTTTTGTAATTCTCTTCTGGAATGCCCGTGCCATTATCAGAAACACCAATTAAGGCAAATTTGTTCTCTTCAGTTAGTGTAATTTCGATCCTGCCTTCTTTAGATTCTGGGATAGCCTGAATGGCATTTTTAATCAAGTTGTTGAATACTCTTTTAAGCTGATCTTTATCTGCGTTAATCCAAATATTCTCAGCTATGTTGCTTACGATTTTGGCATTCTCCGACCTGATGAATAAGTCAATAGTACTCTTCAGAGATTCGGATAAATTAAATTCTTCGTATTGGTACTCTGGCATTTTAGCAAAGTTGCTAAATTCACTTGCCATTGTACTTAGACTGTTAATTTGGTCTATTAAAAGCTTGCTTGTTTTTTCAAATAGTGAATCCAGCTTTTCGCTCGGGCCATTGGCATATGCACGTTGCAAATGCTGAATACTCAACTGCATAGGGGTCAATGGATTTTTGATTTCGTGAGCTACCTGTTTTGCCATTTCTCTCCATGCACCTTCACGTTCACTTTCAGCCAAACTGCTTACACTTTCTTCCAACTCCAGCACCATTTTGTTGTACTGCTTAACGAGTTGACCAATTTCATCATCGCGCTCATAAATAATCAGTTCGTTATGCCCAAGAAGTTCAGTTTTAGCAATTTTTTCACGTATCAGTAATAGGGGCTTTGAAATCTGTTTAGAAATGAAGTAGGCAATAATTACCCCGGCTAAGAGAAGCAAGAAATAGATATTCAATACGTTTACAACTAACGACGAAATCTGCTTGTTTAACTCTTCGTTTTTTGCAAAGAATGGGGTGTTTAAATAGCCAATTACATGATTTTTGCCATCAAAAAGTGGTACGTAAGCACTCAGGTAATCTGATCCTTCTAATTCTTCTTGAATGAGCAAAATAGAATTCTGCTTCATGGTGAGGTCTGCAAAGGCTTTGGGGTTCATCTGAGCCCCTAGCACTTCATCATCTAAAAGGTAGCGTTTAGTTGTTCCCAGTAAAGTGCCGTTTGAATGAAATAGATTAATATCAACCTTGTAAGTGCTTGACTCTTCGTTGAGCATTACTTGAACCTCTTCGGCATTTTTTAGTCTTTTTTGAAGATCAATTTTATTTTGAAATTGAGACCCTATATTCTTAACACGTGTAAGCAATTGGTTCTCTAAGTTCTGATTATAATTCGCTCGAATAAACCCGATAATGATGTAGACGGATAAGAGCAGCCCAGCCAATAGAATAATAGTCAGCGAAGTCTGAATGCGAGAGCTTAAATATTTTGAGGTCCCTGGAAGAAAAGCTACTGCTAACGCATGATCTTTGTCAATTGTATAGCGTGCACAAAGCGAAATAAAGAAGCAAACAGGAAGTAATATGGTAAGGCAAAATGTGAAAGCCGATAACCATGAAATCAACCAATTCTCCTTTTTGGTGAGTACGACCTGAAATTTCCCATTGTCATAAACGCGTTGAGCGGTACTGTTAAACGAAAACAGTTTGAAGTCTGTTGGCTTGGGTGCTTCGTTCAACAAATAAGAATAACTTCCTTTCTGGTTAATTAAGCGATTGTTAAAGTAGACGCCGTATGAGTAGTCACTCAAATTTACAACCTCTTTCGATTGTTGATTAGCAAATACTTCTGGATATAGGAATTCTGACTCTACAACCCGAGGTTGAAGCAAGATAAAGGTTGTTCCATTATGACCGTCTATATCGCAATTTTCATACTTTGCTATATAGCCATTGAAGTGTTCAGGTTCTTCAATTTGATAGAAATAGTCGCTCGAAGTTCTTTTCGTATTGTTGTTGTACTGGTCATCGAGGTACTCGAAACTGTACAAAATATTTTCGTTGATGTTGGTGCCAATAGAATCGAAACTAAGCAGCTTTAGTTCGTATTTTTCAAGATAATGACTGAAGTACAATTGCTTAATTCTATTCTCTATCCGGTCTTTTCTTAGAACAAAATTTTGATAGTCTTCAGGTACCAAAAACTCTTGAGCTAACGGATTTTCAATTGAAGTTAAAATATCTTCGGCTTGCTGGTCTTTGTTCTCTATTAGCTGAGCAGCGAATGCTTGAGAATAGTACAATTCACGATTCTCTTGGCCTGAATAGACCAGAATTGAAGCCAAAATACTGGTATAAATGAAGTGTAGATATATTCGGTACTTGGCTGATTCAATAAACTGAAAAATTAGCACACTGATCAGCACGACCAGCATTGGGTTCATCAAACTATTTAATGGTCTCGAAGTATCTAAGAATTGAAATGAGACAAATAAAACAGCTCCTAGTGCAACTTGCCACCATGTGTTTTTCAAGTTTTGTCTACTACTTAATCTGCTTACATAGGTTATTAACCAAATACTGATAAGCGATAAACAGATGAAGCTTAATGCGGCAAACGAGTGAATAGTGAGTCCAAATAGTTTTTCAAAGTCAAACGAGATTGTTGACCTTTCACAAAGCAATCGTCCTAGATCTAGCAATAAGTCGGCAGCAAAAAATAGTATGGTGGATATTGCAATGAAGTAGAGTTTGTTTTGCTTCTCTCGAACGGCTGATATGAGCGATAAAATAATGGCCAACCCCGTAATCAGATGAATAAAGAGCAGAAGCAGCACTTGGGTCTCTGAATGGTTCACAAAGCTCGGAGCATCTATGAGGTAGTATTCCTTTAAAGAAAGACCAGAAAATAGACTTAATCCAACGTTTACGAGCAATACAAGTAAGGCCGCAAGCACTCCTTTTCTGTTTCTTTCTCTAATGTATAAAAGCAGCAAAAAGAACAATAAAAAAGTAAGCTCAAAGGTGAGCCACATGTTCAAATTGTTATTGCTCCCCTGGTATTCAAACTGAGCTGGACCAATATCCCAGACATGTTCATCTGAACGATGAATCAGTTGGTAATTCTTTAAGTTGTGGTACTTGTCCGAAATGCGGTCGTGTAGCTTGCCATCATTTGCAACTCTAAAGGCTAAATAAGCTTTGTTTCGATTAAACAGACAATAAATGTCGTCACCAAACTGATAGTAACAAGGGAAAGACTGCCGGTTAAATACTGAAGAATCAAGGTCAATTTTATTACTATTCCAATAGGTCTTCTGATTTTGGTTGCCTACAATCAGATACCACTTTTGTTTTTTGAGTTGCTTTGCAGTTTCATGTTTTTCAGAATCGAAGCTAACTGGAAGAACTTCATCAAAAATCTGTTCTGACTCCTCTTGAAGTCGTTCAATAAATTGATTCAGATCATGCTCAATTTCTAGTTCGTTTTGAGAAGAAACGCCGGTAAAATAACTAATCACAAGCCCGAGAAATACGAGACCTGCCAAAATCCATGTTATTTTAAATATCTTCTTCAATAAATAGAATTTGAGTTTAAATACGATTGTACATAGTCCGAAACGGAATCTTCAAGCTCCATAAACTGATGACTAAAACCAGCATCTCGAGTCTTTTGCATTGTAGCCTCAGTGAAATACTGATACTTGTCGCGAATATCTTCAGGAGTAGGGATGTAGGTGATGTTTGGTTCTAGACTCAGAGCACTAAAGATAGATTTCGCGAGGTCGTTAAATGTTCGAGCGGTTCCTGTTCCAGCGTTGTAAATTCCTGAACGATTTTGATTTTCAAACCAAAACCACATCAACTCTAAAAGGTCTTTAATGTAGATGAAATCTCTAATCTGCTCTCCATGGTTGTAGTTTTCGTTGTGCGATTGAAACAACTTCAATTGGCCGTTGCTTTTTATTTGATTGAAAGCATGCATAACTACGCTAGCCATTCTTCCTTTATGATATTCATTTGGCCCAAACACGTTGAAAAATTTCAAGCCAACCCAGAAAGGCGGCTGTGTAGTTTGCTTTTTTGCCCAAACGTCAAAATCCTGCTTGCTTTGGCCGTAAGGGTTAAGGGGTGCTAATTCAGCTATGGAATCAGTATCATTAAAACCGTGCTCGCCTCCACCATAAGTGGCAGCAGAAGAAGCATAAAGCAGAGGAATTTCGTTTGTGGTGCAATGATTCCAAATGGCTTGAGAATAGGCCATATTCAGCTCATCGAAAATGGAAGAATCAAATTCAGTAGTATCCGTTCTTGCTCCGATGTGAAAAATGAAGGAGATGGTATGTCGATGTATGTCTTGCAAAAACACGTTTCGATCAATTTTTGCAGAAAACTTTATGTGTTCTAAGTTCCTTGACTTTTCAGTCTTTGAAAAATCATCGACCAAGATGAGGTCCTCTATTCCTTTTTTGTTTAGGTACGAAGCCAAACAACTACCAATAAAACCGGCTGCTCCGGTTACCACAATCGCCATTGATGCAAAGTTAGGAATATCAAGTCAATGATATGCACACCGTGAAATATGATTTATAACACTTGTTGTAATATACTTCGTGAAGCGATTAACTTTGCACCGCAATGTCAGAGAAACTGGTATACGTAACCCGAAAGGTTCATTTTAATGGTGCTCACAAACTGTTTAATCCCAATTGGACAGAAGAGCAGAATGATGCAGTTTTTGGAAAGTGTGCGAATCGAAATTGGCATGGTCATAATTTTGATATGCACGTTACAGTTAAAGGAACCGTAAATCCGGATACCGCTTTTGTAATGGACCTCAAAAAGCTAAAAGTAATTCTTGAAGAGAAGGTTGTGTCGAAGCTCGATCATAAGAATTTTAATCTTGATGTCGACTTTTTGAAAGACGTAATGCCTTCAATCGAAAACATTGTTATCAAAATTTGGGATCAAATAGAACCTGAATTGCCTGAAGGTGCAACCCTACATTGTATCAAACTGTTTGAAACAGAAAATCAGTATGTAGAATACTACGGGTAACTAAATTCAACTTCGTACCATCCAAATTGGAATACTCCGTTGTAATAATTAACAGCTAAGGTGTCTCCAACCTTTAAGTCTTCATAAATGGAGAAATACACATTTTCAACGCTTGTTTCCTTATTTAAAGGTCCCCATGCGTTTAGATCTATTCGGTTTTTGGAGTACTCCCCTGCATCGTCAACTTTCTTTTGAATTGTGGTTTTGTACTTTGTTGGCTCAGAAAAATCGTAAAAGGCATTTATGCCGATTAAACTTCCAATGCTTCCAAAGAATAGAAACAAGCCTAATATAAGAAATGTGCCAGCTGCTTTAAACCGCTTGGCTTTGAACTCACCACTTACATTCAATAAAATACTGCAAACAACAATTGCAATCGGAATTGATAGGAATAAGGGTGTCATGTAATTGTATGTCTCGGCAATAAGGCTAGCTTTAAGTGCCAATGATATAAATGTGACTGCTATACCACTTAGCACATTTGGCATATAGTATTCTTTATTCTTGTCTTTGTCATAGATTTTAACCTTGCCTTTATTAGCAAGAACAAATGCGATAATAATCCATCCAAATGCAAGATGTATTGGAAATACTATCGATTCAATCGAGGTGATTAACAAACTGACTGCACCCAATATCCAACTGCCAGTATTAAACGCTTTAGCAGTTTTTCGAACGGCTTCAATTTTCATGTGCCGCTCAATGAAATCATCGCCCAATTCTTCGTCAGTGAGCACCTCTTCCAGCTCATGTTGTTTTATAGTTGAGATATCATTCTCAAATTTTTCTTTGGCCCATTCTTCAATCTCGTAATACCCGCTTACGTATTTTGACAATTTGATTTTGTTCGTTTCGGTATAAAAAAAGAGGTAGTTGTCGTTTATGTCAATTCGAGTAATATCGTTGATCAGCAGTCTTTTGGTTTTAAGAACATTATGTGAAGTAATTTCGGTTTCTGTTATTTCAAGTTTAAAATGATACGCATCATAAATGCCTAATGCACAAAGAAGACCCAAGGCAGAAAAGCCAATTTTGAATCCAGGATCTTCGCTAGGAATAAGAATAATTGCGACAATAGAGCCAATAAAAAGCAGAATGGCCATCCACTTTATCCATAAAGGATAGTGGAACACATAGGGTTCAAAGTCTTCTTCGTCAAACATGGTTTACGCCAAGAGTTTATTCCACTCTTGGTGACGATTGAGGTATGAAAGCACAAAAGGACAAAGCGGAACAAGCTTGAGATTTCTTTTTTCAATAATTTCAAATACCCCTTTCATTAAGGCCGACCCAATGCCCTTGCCTCCCAAAGCGGGTGGAACTTCAGTGTGCGTTAAATAAATTTTATCCTTGCTGATGATGTATTCAATTTTGGCTAGCTCGTTTTGAATATTCGATTCGAACTGCTTCTCGCTCGGGTTGTCTGTAATTTTAATATCCATGACTACGAGTTACAAGTATCAACCTTTAAATTCAATTTTCATATGCGAACCATCGCAGTATGGTTTGTTTGAAGAGGCTCCGCATCTGCAGAAAGCTGTTTTCTCGCTTTTTTCGTCTGTAGCATCGCCGTGGTTTACCTTTATGTTTCCATGCACGATGAGAGGGCCATTGGCCATTACATCGATACTTGTTTCTGTATTATCAGCAAGCTTTTGCTCATCCTCTAAAATGGATAATGCTCCTGAGGGACATAATGCAACTTGGTCGCGCAGCTCACGTGAAGTGGCATTCTCTGCAGTTATCCAAGGTCTTTTCTTTGGGTCATAAACGTTTGGCAATGCTTTCACACATTCTGCCGCATGCATACATTTTGCTGGTCGCCATACAATGGTAATGTCACCATTCGAGTACTTTTTTACGATATCTTTCATATTACTTCGGTTCTAATTTCAATGCTTTCAGCAAGCATTTTATGGATTGGACATTTTTTGGAGATGAGGAGCATCCTTTTTATCTGATGCTCCGTAACATCTCCATTTATTTTAATAAATTTTCTGTAGTGTGGATCATCATCTTGAGAGTGGTCATCGACACTTACTTCGATACTTTCAATAGGCCAATCTTTACGATTCAAGTACATTCGAATGGTAATTGTTGTGCATGAGGCTAACGAAGCGGAAAGTAGCTCTCTAGGTGTAAAACCTTTGTCTTCTCCGCCTTTTTCAATTGGCTGGTCAGAAATCATCTGATGATTGCCACCTCGAATATCTGTCTCGTACGATTGATGCGTTATAGCTGTAATTCTTGCCATATTAAAACTCCTCAATCAATATACCCATCTTGCCCATTTGAGCGTCTCGCAGGGCTTCCATAAGCTGTGTTTCGTTATTCATTACAAACGGTCCATACGAGGCAACAGGCTCATTCAAGGGTTCGCCAGAAAGAAGAATAAATGTACTGTCAGCTGTTGCTTTCAGACTAATCTCATTTCCGTCGTTATGATACACGGCCATGTCTTTGGTT
Source organism: Bacteroidia bacterium (assembly GCA_965216465.1). Taxonomy (GTDB): domain Bacteria; phylum Bacteroidota; class Bacteroidia; order NS11-12g; family UBA9320; genus UBA9320. The sequence continues at coordinate 2,868 of CBDCFW010000006.1, read as the reverse complement.
AACAAGGTCTTATCGTTGGATTTTAGCCCACCTTCAAGCAGATAAAGCAGGGTGTTGTGGTTGTCAGGAGTAGGAATCGTAACCTCTCCGTCCTTTTGTATTGTACCTCTCAAAAGAAGTTGCGAAGAGTAAGTCGGTGCTACACCCTCGGTTCCTTTGTACGTTCCGCTTACAACCCAAATTTTACTTTTATCATCCTCCACCAATGGAGTTTCTTCTTCTGAAATAGGCTTGTAAAAAGGTTGTTCCATTTTCTTATCTGCTGGAGCGTTTACCCAAAACTGAATAAACTCAAGGTCTCCACCATTTTCAACCAATTCGTTCGACATTCTTTCGCTATGCGTTATGCCTCTTCCAGCAAACATCCATTGAGTTCCTCCGTCATTTACAACAGCATGATTGCCCAATGAATCGCGGTGTTCAACATTGCCTTTAAAAATGAAAGTTACCGGTGAAAATCCTCGATGGGGATGTGGTCCCACGCCAACATCTCTAGGGTTTTGACCACCTGGTAATACACTTTTCCAATGATGAATCAATAAAAATGGGTCGACCATTTCTAAACCTTGAACAGGTAAAGGTTGATCTAATAGGTGACCTCCCATGTTTACTTTTTGGGCAGGTACCACTTGTTTAATGCTTCTAAGTTTATTCATTGCTAAACATTTTTTGAATTAATGCCGTAAGTGCAAAGCTCTCTTTTTCTGAAAGGTTTTCACTAAAAGGCTTATGAAACGATTCGAGTCTACGGTCAAGTTTTTTAAGATAGTTCAAACCATCTTGCGTAATGGTTACATCCATCTTTCTCCGATTCTCTTTGCACTCTCTACGTTCAACAAAGTTTCTTGCTATTAGTTTATCTAAGATTCGTGTGACATTACTGCTACGTTGTATCATTCGTTCAGAAATGTATTGAACAGAGCATGGATTTTTACCTGCACCTTTTAAGATTCTTAGTACATTATACTGTGGTTCAGAAACCTCGAACTCTTTAAGTTCTTTACTAACTTGGTCCGTAATCCAATGTCCTGTGCGAATTATTTGATGAACGGTTTGATAGTAGCTTTTTTTCATAACGATAGTTCAAATTGGTTCAATTGCTTTTCAAAATCTTCTTTCAACCCAGGTTCATTTATCCCATTATTATGGTCGAAGTACTTTCCAAAAAATGGAAGTGAAAAACTTTGAATAGCATTTGAGTTCATAAACTTAAACTTATTTACAGCAATATCCAAAACAGTTGCACCTCCACGAGAACCTGGAGAAGTTGCTAAAAGAAACATCGGTTTGTTGGCCCAAGTGTCTTTGTTAATTCTTGATATCCAGTCCATAATGTTTTTGAAGGCTGCAGAATATGCCCCGTTATGCTCGGCGAAAGAAATTACAATACCATCTGAATTTTCCAGCTTCGATTTAAATTCAATCGCCTTCTGTGGTATACCTTGCTCTCGCTCACGATCAATACCATAAATAGGCATTTCGTATTCGTTAAGATCTATAACTTCAACCTCTGCATTGTCAACTTGATTGGCAGTGTATGTTGCCAACTCTTTGTTGATCGATTTTGTGCTGTTACTTGCACCCATTGCTACAATTTTTCTCATAATAACGTATAAACAACAATTGTATATACAAATATAATACCAACAGCAATAAATGCAATTATGTCAGAATTTTTGTCAGCTAATTGTATGACCCTTTGGCAGCGAGTGCTTGTTCTACATGAGCCAAATGGTGATTGGCGTGCCATGCGTACATACCAACAGTGAAGTAGAGGTCTAGGTTTTTCTTGTGCTCTGGGTGGTAGTATTCTTTTTTCAATTGGTCTTCTGTCAGATCTTCGATCATGGCTGACAGTTTATGATGTACTCCCTTTAAGATTTGAATCGATGAAGATAAATTATTGTCTTGGTACTCGTTTAACTTTGCCCACTCACCTTCTAAATACGGTTTAATCGTGGGTACATCTTCTGTTAGTGCAAGCTTAAACCGCACAATGGCGTTCAGATGGCTGTCGGCACAATGATGAACCACTTGCCTAATACACCAACCATCTGGGCGGTATTTCCAATTTAGTTCTTCTTCTGACAGATTTTCTACCAAATGAATAAGTTTAGCAGGAAAGTTTCTTATGATTCCGACCCAGAAAGGTATTTGTTCGAGGTCAAGATGTTCTGGAGTTTTGTATTTGCCGATGGGGTATTTTAAGTGTTCCATTGTAGTGATGTTGGTTTCTGGATATAAAGGTAGTCAATTCGCTGTAATCGTGTATAAGTGAGTACATACTTTCTAATTTGAGGAGTCAAATTTGTACCTAGATAATTATGACAGCACGTAAGCAATCTATTCTAAATTCAGCTCTTCTTCTTTTTGCCCGAGATGGCTACCATGGAGTTTCAACGGCATCAATTGCAGAGCATGCACAGGTGTCAGAAGGTCTAATCTTTAGACACTTTCGCAATAAAAGAGGTCTTCTCGATGCATTTTTAGAGCAAGGTGAGGAACAAATTGCTTTTCAAGTTCATCGACTGAATCAAATCGAATCATCTTCTGAGCGAATTCAAGAGGCCATGGAAATTCCTTTTGGTCTTCCTGAAGATCAGTTTGACTTATGGCGTTTGCTTTATGGATTAAAGTTCGTTGAAGATCAACGAGGGAAAAGTCTCTTTGAACCCTTGCGTGTGCTGATTTTAGATGCGTTAAACGACTTGAATTATATAGGAGCCGAAGCCGAGGCATACCTGATTTTAAGCTATATTGATGGCTTTATGACCACGCTTCTCTTGCATCAAGACCAAATAAAATCGGAAGAATTGCTCAATGCCTTACGTAAAAAATATGTGAGCAGTTCTTAATAACAGATTCAAC
>CBDCFW010000005.1:397500-754815 GCA_965216465.1 Bacteroidia bacterium | reverse complement strand
AGTTGCAAAGTTAACCTGTTAAAATGCCTTTCAATTTTCATTACTCCGCTAATTTGTCAAACACTGTGCTAGTCTTCTTGGCACTTTCTATGATTTTCTCATATGCCTCATCATCTGACAAACCATTATCTTTATGCTTTTTAAACAAATCGTCAAATGAAGGACCATCTGTTTTCCCATATCTAATCATATCTCTCGTTTTCGCAATTATACTATTAATTCTTCCGGATGCTTCTCTTGAAACGATTCTTGCTTCGTGTCTAATGTCATAAGCTCTTCTAGCCTTTTCTTCAAGGGTCTTCAATCCAACAATCTCATCGTCTATTGTACTTATAATCTTATGATACCTAGCTCTGGCAATTTTAGCAAGGCCCCTGACCGAGAACTGTCCAGTCTTCATTAAATAGTTAAGTTCAGATACTCCAATAATTGCTGCAACGCCTTCAAAGATTATCTTGCCATGATTATATCCCGCTTCTGCTGTTGTACCGTCAAAAGTAGTTTCGTCCCACCAGTCTCCAAATTCTGTCTTTAGCGAGTTATAAACCTCCTTCTGGAGTTCCTCGTCAGTCATTAAATTAATTGCAAGTTTTCCAAATTCAATATGTTGATCACGAATCTCAGCACCACGTGCAGTATAAAATAGACCTGCGGTTGGATTCCAAGCATCTTTGGCTTCCACTACACCAAGCATCATATCAACGCTTTCAACGAGGCCATCTCCGATTCCTGCTAGAAGACCAGTAAAATAATATGAATCATCGCTTAGAAATTCTTTAAAGCGAAATGGTATGGGCCCCATACCATTTCCATCTTTCATCAATACTGGATTACTGATAGCATAACCATAGGTGCTGAATGTTGGCAACATCTTAAAATACGGATCTGTGCTATGAAACCTTCCTAGCCTTGAGTCATATATTCTAGCCCCAAAATCAATAACACTTCCTTCTCCAGCTACTTTTGGTTCATTTTCATAACCATTAAACCCAAATCGATACCCATTGGGGCCATAGAAATCCAAATCCATGGTGAGGACGTTGGTTGCCGATGCAATATCACAGTAGTATGCCGCTCGCAAAGGCATATCTGCATAGGATTCTGCGAAATTTACAATGTCTATTCGTGTTCCGTTGGCTCTGATGATGTAAAGATAAATAATTCCATTCAATCGTTCTACAACGGCTTGGTCGCCAGCCTGTACTGCTATTCCTGTTAGGCCAGATGAACCGCCAATTACACGATACCCATAATTGGTCTGAGATACATCTGTGGTGATACGATATTCTATATTCCAAATGGACGAATAGGTTTGACTCGATAGTCCTGCATGTGCTCGGGTACCGCCTACACCCAATGGATCGTTCCACACTACTCGACAATTTTCAGTGTATACTTCTTGCGATACACCGCCGCCTTTCCAAGCGTGTTTTGTCCACTGAATATCACCATTCGGTAACTGAGTTACAAAGGTGTAAGTAGGGTTCGGAGAGTGGGTTAATTTACTCACATTTGACACCCCAGAAATTGACCGTTCTTCAATCAGCATCCCAAATGGATGGTAATGAGATGTTGGTAAAGTGCAGTAAATTAAGGTTTTATGTCCAACTGCGGGGTGCTGCAATGCGCAAAATCAGCGTCTTTTCATCCGTTTTTTACTCAGTTTTTGAAACACTTTATCCGACTCTAAATCCAAGGTTTCTTGGCTGAATTTTACGTACCGAAAAAACTCTGCACTGTTGGGTGCATGTCCACTTATTCTTCTGACATCGATATGTGACATACCCAGGTTTAACATTGTTGTTATTGCTGTTCTTCGCATGGTGTGTGACGATATCAAATCACAAAAGCGGTAAGAAGTCTGCTTATCATCCTTAAAAACTTCTACCGCCTTTCCGCGTTTGTGTCGAATTTTTGGATGAGCATAGTCCCAACCCGCTAGTTCAATCAAGTTTTTTAAGTGCTTATTGAAGTTGTGTAAACTCAATTCATTAAACAGTCTACCTTTTTTAAATTCACTTCTTTCAACAATGTTAACTGCATATTCAGGAAGCTTGATTCGGGTAAAGGTCTGCGTTTTCTTTGAGACCTTCCGCAAATAGCATTTTCTACCGATATATTCAATGTCGTTTTCTGAAATTGATCTCAAATCACTAATTCGCAATCCGGTTGTGCATCCAAAAACAAAAAAGTCTTTCACGAACTTCATCTTAGGATTTAATTGCTCTTCAAAATTTTCGTTAAAGATTAAAAAATTTAGTTGTTCAGGACTTAATGCAACAATTTGTATGTCTTCTTTCCAGCGGTAAAAATCCTTATAAAATCCTCCAGCATTAATTCCTTTCTTATTTACTACCCAATTGAAGAATGATTTGAGCAATTTGATCGTGTTCCCAACATAGTTGTCGTAATGATTGCACTCGTTAAATAGGTAGTCTGTAAACTTTAAATAAAATCGTTCGTAGTATCGCTTTTCTTGGTTGAATGTTCTTTTATTTCGCGATAAATCTTTAATCCGCAACTCAAATCCGGTGCTTTTGGAAAAGTCAGCCAAAAGGTTTCGTACATAAATGTAGTTGTTCTTGCTAGCTGCGGTTAAGTTTCTTCCGCCGGATAGCGTTCTTTTGTTGAGACGGTTGTAACGAATAAAATCATCAAATAGCAGAAGTAGGTCGTAGGTGTTGTTGTTCGTTTTCATAAAAAGAGGTGCATGTTATGCATTTTTAATCTGCATAATTTACGAGGGTAAAATTAATGAATTATCGGACTTAATCGGTTTGGTTGTTTGGTTAATCTCGCTGCCAAAGTCTATCTTTTTCTTTCGCACTTTTTTAGAAAAAGTACTGCAAAAATCGAAGGTTTGTTAGTGCCAACTTCCAGCTGATGCTTTATCTACACCTTCCTCGTATCTTCACACAACAAGCTCCTTCGCTGCAGATAGCATTTAAGTCAACACCGGAATTTTCGCGAATCAAACGCTTTGAGGTCAGCTGAAAGGGACCTTAAAATGTTAAATGGAATTATTTCTTTTTTAAAATAGACAACAGGAGCTCGTGATTCAATCCCCAATATACTTCCATTTCTGTAAGCTCAAAATTTTCATCATCATCCTCGCCTCCTAAAAAAAGAGGTTTCTTAAAACCAACGCAGTAATTGTCCTTTAAGTTTAGTAAGGAATTTGTTCTCATAAAATTTCTAAATCTAGGCCACTCCAACAACTCTTCTATAGAGTCGACTAATTCTATATTTAAAAAATCCTCAACTCCAGTTTCTAATTCAAACCACTCAAAGGTTGCAGGGTCAAGGCAATAAATAAATCCATCGTCAATAGAGTTTAGAGCAAAAACCTTTCCAGACCAATCAAAAGCAAAACACAATAACTTCATATTTTGAAAATTAAAATAAGACGCCATAAGATTTGACCACTTCTTGGATTCTTCAGGCCACATAAATGTAAATAACCCATTTTCTATCTGTTTGCCTGAGAGTGATTTGGTTACTTGATTGAATTGAGGGTTCACCTCATTTAATTGTGTCCAATCGTTATCACTGCTGGGTCTGCTAGTAATTAGTCTATTCTCAAAGAAATTTTCATACATAACTCAAAAATAACAAAAAGAGATTCGTTATCTCAGGGTTCTCTCGCGTGAGAACTCGTAGCGGTCAATGCAACAGGGGTTCACCTTTTACTACAAAAGTTGAATCAGCTATGCATGTGCGGCGTTGGCTTGAAGGCTATCTGCGGTGGGATTGTGTGATGATGGATGTGGGTGTTTGGCCTAAAGGGTTGGGGTCTGTGAGACAGAAGCACCCTGCCGGGCTATTATAGCCTTCGATTTTTGCAGTACTTTTTCTAAAAAAGTGCGAGAGAAATAAAACAAAGTACCAACCTTCAGATGGCATTTTTTTACGCAAAAAGACACAAAAAATACCTATTAAATACATTTAATTACCACTGGTAAAAATAACTGTTACTTGTTGAGAATGAATCGATTATTTGACTAGATTCGCACCAAATTTTAAAACACGATAACTCTACAGAAAGAAAACTATGAATCACTCACCATTTAAAACTCTAAGCACTTAGTTCCTAAGTAATTTTCATGTCCTACTACAACAAATTGAACAGGTTCAATGTGCAACCAACTATGAATTATTTTAATTACAATTTATCGATAAACACTTTTATGAGAAATCTTTTTTTACTACTGCTGATGGGCTTGGGCATGTTCAAGCTTTCAGCTCAGTGTGTTACTACTTATAGTACCGACACACAAGTTTCATGTGGAAGTTACACCTGGATGGATGGCGTAACTTACACATCTTCGAACAACTCAGCTACCGACACCTTAGTGAACGCAGCCGGTTGTGACTCTGTTATCACACTAAACTTAACCATTAATCAGCCTACTTCAGGTACCGATGTGGTTACTGCTTGTGATGACTACACTTGGATTGATGGGGTTACTTACACAACATCCAACAACTCTGCAACGCACACCTTAGTGAATGCAGCCGGTTGTGATTCCGTTGTAACTTTAAACCTTACCATCCATGAATCAACTTCTAGCACAGATGTAATTTCTGCTTGTGTTAGCTACACTTGGATTGATGGAGTAACCTATACTGCTTCAAACAATTCAGCAACGTACACCACTACAAATGCGAATGGTTGTGATTCTGTAATCACTTTAGATCTTACAATCAACTCACCAACTTCGAGCACATTCACAACAACTGCTTGTGATAGCTTTACTTGGACCAACGGGGTTACCTATTACGCAAGTAACAACACTGCAATGGATACACTAGTAAATGCAGCTGGTTGTGACCTTTACATGAGATTGAATTTAACGATTACCAACTCTACTTCTAGCACATTTACGGTATCAGCCTGTGATAGCTATACTTGGGTAGATGGAATTACCTACACCGAAAGCAACAACTCAGCTACTAAAACTTACACCAACGCTGCAGGTTGCGATTCTGTAGTAACTTTAGATTTGACTATTCTTTCAAACTCAAGCACTTTTACTACATCTGCATGTGAAAGCTATACTTGGATTGATGGAATCACTTATACTTCTTCAAACAATACTGCAACTCAAACATTAACTAACGTTAACGGTTGTGACTCAGTTGTAACCTTAGATTTAACCATTTTAAATCCAACTTCTTCAACTGAAACAGTTCGTGCATGCAACAGCTTTACTTGGACAAACGGAGTAACTTACACATCTTCAAACAATACAGCTAAAGATACTTTTGTGAATGCAGCTGGTTGTGATTCGATTGTGTCACTTGACCTAATCGTGAACTACTCTAAATCAAGCACTGATGTTATCTCTTCTTGTGGAAGCTATACTTGGACAGATGGTATCACGTATACCACTTCAAACAACACAGCGACAAACACTTATTTCAGTGCTCAAGGCTGTGATTCAGTTGTAACCTTGAACTTGACTATTCTTTCAAACGAAAGCACTGATGTTCAATCTGCGTGCGATAGCTACACTTGGACAAACGGAGTTACTTATACATCTTCAAACAATACGGCTACTGATACTTTCACTAACATCCATGGCTGTGATTCTGTAGTAACTTTAGACCTAACCATTTTGTCAAACGGTAGCACATTTACGGTTGCATCATGCGATAGTTTCACTTGGGTTGATGGAGTTACGTATTATACAAGCAACAACACTGCAACTTTTACTTACTTAAATGTTGCGGGTTGCGATTCGATTGTAACACTTGATTTAACCGTAAATAATGCGACAACTAGCACGGATTTAATTACAGCTTGTGATCGCTATACATGGACAAACGGTATCACCTATTTTGCAGACAACAATACTGCAAAAGACACATTTGCTACAGTTAACGGCTGCGACTCTATTGTAACTTTAGATTTAACCATTTTGCCAATTAATGGAAGCATTGATGTTGTAACTGAATGTGGAAACTTCACTTGGACAAACGGTATTACATATACTTCAAGCAACAACACCGCTACCGATACGTTTACAAACATCATCGGCTGTGATTCTATTGTTACTTTGAACTTGACCATTCTTCCTGAAAGTGCAAGCACTTATGAAGCTGAAGCGTGTGATTCATTTACTTGGATTGATGGAATTACGTACTATGCGAGCAACAATTCTGCTACAATGAAGTATACCAATTCAGTGGGTTGTGACTCTATTGTTACCTTAGACTTAACTATTAACGAAACTGTATTTACTACGGATGAAATCACCGCTTGTGACAGCTATACTTGGACCAACGGTGTAACATATACTTCAAGCAACTACATTGCTAAAGATACGCATCAAACTGTTCATGGTTGTGATTCAATTGTAACACTTGAATTGACCATTAACTATTCTCAAACCAGTACAGATAAGATTTTAGCTTGTGCTAGCTATACTTGGATTGATGGAGTAACTTATACTTCAAGCAACAATACAGCTACTCACACATTAACTTCTAGCAAAGGATGTGATTCTGTAGTTACCTTGGATTTGACCATTAGAAATTCGTCAACAACCACAGATGTTATCACTGCATGTGGAAGCTATACTTGGATCAACGGATTTACTTATACTTTCAGCAACAACACTTCCGTTTACACCATCGTTACCGAAGCAGGTTGTGATTCAGTTGTGAAGTTGGATCTTACTATTCTTAGTCCAGATGAAACAACTGATGTAATTACTGCATGTGAATCATACACTTGGATTGATGGTGTTACTTATACTTCAAGTACCAACACTCCAACTTATACTTTAACCAATGTTTCTGGTTGTGATTCTATTGTTACTTTAGACTTAACCATTAACAAAACTACTTTCGGAGTTGATGAGATCACCGCTTGTGATGCTTACACTTGGATTGATGGTGTTGAGTATACTGAAAGCAATAACACAGCAACACATACCGTAACAAACTCATTGGGTTGTGATTCAGTTGTAACCCTTGATTTAACCATCAACAAATCGGTATCGCGCACTGATGTAATTGTTGCTTGCAACAGCTACAGATGGATTAACGGTACTACGTATACTGAAAGCAATAATACCGCATTAAGAAGATACTTAACAGCAGATGGTTGTGATTCAATTGTATACCTTGATTTAACAATCAATAAGTCTACTTCTGGAGTTGATGTTGTTGAAGCATGTAACAGCTACACGTGGATCGATGGAGTTACTTATACTTCAAGCACTGATGCACCTAGCTTTACATTAACTAACGCAGCTGGATGTGACTCGGTTGTAACCTTGAACTTGACGATTACCAGCCTTGATAACTCAGTTTCAATTGCTGATCCTAAGATCAATGCAAATGATGAAACTGCAACTTACCAATGGATTGACTGCGATAATGGCAATGCTCCAATCGATGGTGCGACAGGCCAAGAGTTTGTAGCTACTGACAATGGAAGTTATGCAGTAATTGTGACTAAAGGTGAATGTTCAGATACTTCTGAATGTGTAACCATTAGCAAAGCGAGTGCAAGAGACAACATTGTATTTGAAGGAGTTACTGTTTATCCAAACCCAACAAGCAATGTTGTAAATGTTGATTTGGCCAACTTATCCAATGTAAACATTGTAGTAACTGACCTTAATGGTAAAGTGGTTTACAATGCGATGAACATCGCTGGAATCAAACACCAGTTTGTACTTGATGCGAGTAAAGGGATGTACATTGTAGAAATACAATCAGACCAAAAACGCATGAGAACGAAGCTTATAAAGCAATAACATAAACTTAGCTTTTAGTAAAGTCCGGTCGAGAGGCCGGACTTTTTTTTGTTGATGCTGGAAGGATTGAAAGCAGTCGAGTTTGCAAATTTTCAAGATGGATGAATGTGAGGTTCCTTTGGATATGGATTTGTGGCGTTGGCTTGAAGGCTATCGGCGGCGGACAAGAGCGATGATGGATGATGGTGTTTGGCTTAGAGGCGGCGGGTTTGTGTGACAGAAACACTATGCCGGGCTATTATAGCCTTTGATTTTTGCAGTACTTTTTCTAAAAAAGTGCGAAATAGAATAACTGTCTGTTAACATTCGTCCTTTAGCAGTTAATAGCTATCGTGCCAACGCCGCAATTTGCATGTCGAATCGAATATGACTATTATAAGATTCGAAGAATGCTTTTAGAACTAGTAAGATATAATGTAGTTTGAATCTTGAGGAACGAATACCACATATTCAAACTTATGAAAATCGGTTGAAGCACAAGCTATGTCTCCAATTTGGTAATCTAATAGGATAATGCTGTCTCCATTTATTTGGATGTCGCCTTGTGTTTCGGCACAAGAATTAACCCTTCTTAAGGTGGTAATGAACAAGGTATCACCAACGTGTTTTTCACTATTGTACGGCTTTATGAACTCCAATCTATCGTTGTAATATTCATCAGCATGCTCACCATCTTCAAACAGAAAAGTATGGCTTGAACCTATTAGTCTTTCGTGTTGCTTATTCTCAGTGCCAGTGCAGGCAAAAAACCAAAGCGATAATCCACTAAAAAGTATCCAAATTGACTTTGAAATGGAATTCATAGGGTATCAAAGGTATTGGAAATTGACTTGAACTAAAGAAGCCAAAGCTTCATAATTTCAAGTATTCCGACAAGTCGCTAGATGATTGCAGTTCATCGGTCATGTTTTTCATTGACAATTGGGGTCTGTAATTATTTGAGAAATTAATTTTTTGAGCTTCCGATTCGCTTAGTACATAGGTCTGTTTATCCGTAGTGAAAAGGATGATTACATTTCTACCTTTTGCATCAAAGGTGATGCTGTTGGGATTGAAACTAAAAGACCCATTGTAAGTCAAATCAAGTAGGCAAGCCACCTTTCCGTTGGTTATCTTTCTACCTGTCTCTGCATCAACATACATTGGCGAAATGGTTGCTAGATTCTTGATTCGATAGATCTGATCACAATTAAAAACCCCAAACTTGTCTGAATTTAAACCTTTTACCAAGTTGGGATACATATGCGTAGCGTCCGTTTTGCTTTCTGCAAGCAACGTGGATGAAGTTCTTGATAGTTCATCCATATTTGCATCAAGCTCTCCTTCAAAATTTATTTCGTTTCCTCTCATTTGGGCCAAGGCAAGATCAACAAACCAGCTTCTATTCACAAATTCAGTAAATGCTTTGTGATCCTCTAATTTGATACGAACCTTGCCAGTATTGGGGTCGTGATATTGTATGATATCAAAGATTTCATCATTATCTACTTCCATTTGTGTCTTGACTTGTTCCCAACCATCTGAAAATGTTATATGAACAAGGTCATTTTTTACCTTGTATTTGTATGCGAGTTTTAAATCACCAGCTTCAAACGAATATGAACCGTCGTCACCACCAATATTGGCAATAATTTTTTGTGGTGCCGCTTCAAAAAGCTCCGCCTGTGCTTCTTTTTTTTCAAATTGAATGTCTCTCTTTTTCTTCCACTCTCCGGTATTGTCGTCAAGCTCGTAGAAGTCTACATCGGCTTCTTGTTCAGTACAATTAAAATCTACAGTAATGGGCTTCTGAAGGGCTAACTCTTTTCCATCTTGCTCTGCTCTGATTTCATACATTCCCACAGAGTTAAAATTGTACTCCTTTTGACCGGAATTATAGGTCATAGGAATGCCAGAATACACAATGTCTGCTGGATTTCGGAACTCTATGTACTGCAAGGTGTAATCGCCTGTTACGGGTGTGCCATCTAAGTAGGTTACTGCATTGGCTGGCACATGGATTTTTGATCCAGTCTTGTATTCAACGAGCTCATTTGAACTGTTGCTTATGCTTTGCTCAAAAAAAGGTTCTTGATAGTCTGCTAAAAATTGACTGAGGTTAGAATAGTCTAAATTCTCCCCGAAATGAATTACAAATCCGTGAAAAAGTTTCTGAGCTTCTGTTCTTGACTGAGCTTGCGTTTGCTCAATAAATCTCCAAGAAGTATTTGAGGTTCTGAGTTTAGGAAGCAGCGACTTTAGTTGATTAACCCTTGTTTGGTTGAGTTGGTCTTGGTTGAATCCTGCATTTTCTTTATAAGCAGTATAGACTAGGTCAATGTGATAGATTTCTCGGTCTGCTAACTGTTCAATTGCTTCTGCATTGAGCACCTTCGCTTCGGCGAAATTGAGTTCTAGAACTACTGAATTGGGAGCATCATTTTTAAATCGATCAACGCTATACTTTGCAGCGTTGATTCCCATAACGTGGAATGATAATCCAATCGTTATTAGAATGAATAGTGTTTTTAGTTTGATAGTTTTCATGTGGTTAAAACGATGAAATCATTCAAAAGTTACATAGACGTTCTTTGATTTGATTAATGGCTTCTTTTTTTTTAGGAATGAGGTCTTCGAGAGAATTGAAAGAGCAACATCTTCAGGGTCTCCTGCAAGGGACCCTGAAGAAACATTAAACAAACATCTCTCTGTAGTTAGTTATTAATATGTCGCATGTCCTTTAGAGTAAAAGATTGTTGGCGATCGTAAGAGCGGTATTTGTTACTTTCTTTCGCACTTTTTTAGAAAAATTACTGCAAAAATCGAAGGCTATAATAGCCCGGCAAGCTGTTTTTGTCGTCCGGTGCCCTGGCCACCGGGCCGCCGCCGATAGCCTTCAAGCCAACGCCGCAATTGGCGTGTTGCTTCATATTGAATCTTATGAGAGAACTTCAAAACATTTACGAACTTCTTGGCCATAGCTTAGAAGCAATTACCCCTGCCAAAATCGCTAACGCAAATGACGGTGCGAGTACGTCGAGTTTGTCGATGTATTTTCCAATGCCTTCCATGGGTTGAAGTACAAATTTCAGCAAAACAACACTCACAAATCCAGTTATGATGGATGCAATTGCTCCAGCCTCGCTGTATCCCTTATAAAAGAGTGAGAGGATAATCACAGGACAAAAACACGCGGCTATTCCGCTCCAACCAAAAATAATCAGCCAAAACACCTGCCTTTCAGGACTGAAATAGGCAATGGCCATTGCAATTGCTAAAGCAAACATTGCCATGATTACTGTCACAGTTCTGGACAATCGGGTTAGTTGCTTTGCGGAAGCATTGGGTCTAAATATCTTCTGATAGAAATCTCGGGTTATGGCACTCGATGCCAAAACGAGTAAAGAATCTACGGTCGACATGATCGCCGAGAGTACAACGGCAATGTAAATTGCTGTGATGGTCAGCGGTAAAAAGTTTTCAGTGGCGAGACTTAATACATGCTTGCCTCCAACCCCTAAAACAGCTTCAGCGTCCATTCCTGAATCCGTGAAGTAAATGCGTGTTAAGATTCCAATAGATACAGCCGCCGCATCGGTCAATAAGGTAAACAAAATTGCAACCCAGCGTCCTTTTCGTATCGAATCGACATTCTTAATCGACATGAATCGTACATAAACTTGAGGTGAGCCTAAAAATCCTAGACCTATCATCGAAAAACCGAGAATGGTAAAGAGATTCATCCATCCACTACTTTCACCTCCAAATGGGTGAATCAGTTTGGGGTCAATACTGCTGAGTTGATCTACAATGTTTACCGGTGCATCGAACTGCATAATCATTATTATGGGCAGAATTATTAGCCCAAAGAACATTAACAATCCTTGAAATAGGTCTGACCAAACTACAGCTACAAATCCACCAAAGAAGATGTAAACCAGCACAATTATAAAGCCGATAATAGCTCCATAATAATAGTCCATCTTCATCATGCTTTCAAAGGCAATGCCCGTAGCGTCTATTTGAGTGCTGACATAGATGATAACAAAAATGGATAGGATGGAGGCAGTTAGTCCTCTAAGCAAGTGTGATTTAGACTTGAAATGACTTTCTAAAAAATCCGGAACTGTTATTGAGCCGTACTTATCGGACAGAAGCTTAAAGGGTTTGGCCATGAAAAACCACGAAATAGCAACCCCAAGAACCTCACCGACGACCACCCAGTAGGCAGACAATCCGGCCATGGCGCCCATTCCGGTTAGTCCTATTAACAGCCAACCCGATTCTCCTGTGGCACGTGCTGAAAAGGCTACAGCCCAATAGCCGATCTTTTTTCCTCCCACATAAAAATCCGAAATGTTTCTTACTCGACGAGAAGCTACAATGCCTATGCCTAATAGAATTAGAACATAGAGTAGAAGGATGACAAGTTTTATATCCAAAATTTAGTTTTAGTGGTGTAATATAGGGTTAATGTTTTTAAGGGTTGTTTTGATTGTACCAATACATGCTAGTGCCAGCTTCCATTTTATGCTGGTGCCAGATTCCAGCTGGTACTAAATTTTAACATAACATTCGACATCTTCAGGGTCTCCTGTAAGGGACCCTGAAGTATCCATATTTTCTCTTTCGCACTTTTTTAGAAAAAGTACTGCAAAAATCGAAGGCTATAATAGCGCTGCAGGGTGTTTCTGTCGCTCTTTAACTCCATCGCCTCTAAGCTAAACACCCCCGTCCGTCGTCACACAGGGCCGCCGCTGATAGCCTTCAAGCCAACGCCGCAATAAACGTTTTAATCAAAGTTGTAGGCTCGAAATATAATTCATGTAGAATTCAGCTTTTTCTTGGTCTCCTGTAAGGGACCAGAAGTAGGTTTATCTCTTTCTTTCTCTTACGCACTTTTTTAGAAAAAGTACTGCAAAAATCGAAGGCTATAATAGCGCTGTATGATGTTTTTGTCGTCCGGTGCTTAAGCCACCGGGCCAACGCCGCAATTAACGTGTTGGTTTATGTTACATAGGCAAGCACAAGTTAGTTTATTGCAGTTCCAGCAGGAAGCTGGCGCTAGCGTTTAAATTCTGATTTAATATTCTTTAAAACGATGGCTCTAACGCTGCTCATCATCACTTGATATTCACCATAGTATTCTTCGTTGCTGACGGTAAGAATGAACGTTTTTGGATTATAGCTAAACGAATAATTGTCTTTTATGGTTCCATCATCTTCACAAGTAAAAAGTGTGTCGCCACTTATTGTCCAAATAGATTGGGCGTATAAGTTTCGTGGTTTTTCTTTGGTGAGATAAGTGAAACCAAAGCCCCGTGATGCGTACCAGCCCTCATTTTTTGGAAAGAATTGTTCAATAAAATTGGAAGATTCAAACGACACCAGCTCTTTTGATTGATACTGCGAGACAATAGCACTAAATGAACGGTGTTCATCTGTCTTTTCTTCAATTTCTTTCACTTCCCAAGCTGGCTTTTCTTCAACTCGCCGGCCATAATTGCGGTTATAATTAGGTGGGTCAAAGTATACTCTTTCACCTTCCTCAATAGCCACATCCATTTCGTATTCCTCTCCAGCATAGCCCGAACCTAATTGAAGATCTTCATCAACAACGACTTCTTGTTCTTGCGGCGGGTGAGGATTTATATTTAAACGTGGTCGCCTTAAATTATAAAATTCATTGCCTAAATGACTTTTCTCTATAGGAAGTGCGTGTCCATTCGGATCAATTACCATAAATGGTCCGATTGCATTGCACTGAAAATACTGATCAAAACATATATTGATATCCGTTTTAACCAAATAAGTATCATCCAATTCATTTGATTGATAGAGCATGTCAACATAATCTCGAACGTCGTTGTCTGAGTCATCGCGCTTGCGTTGTCGAATGAGTTTCACAAACTGTACATCCTTCATTACAGGGAGCTTTCTCCAATTTTGATACATAGCTAAAGCTTCATGCTGGTAGCCCCAACTGTATGGAGGAAACACAACAAGCACCGTAGTCTTGCCTTTATATTTCTCCATCATCTGATGAAAACTCGTATCGTCTTCAATCCATTCAAAAGCAAGTGCACCATAATTAATATTGAGCAATTTTCGATGATCTGGACACATAGAAGTTGCTATATCTTCAACTCGATCAAGTGATTTCCCAAATGATAGTCCAAAGTATAAGGTAAAACTATTCCACTCTCTTTCTGACAGATATTCCGGCTTTCGCATAAGATACATGCTGTTGTTTTGCATGTTGGTTAGTCGCTTAAAGGCCTTGTATCGTTTAATTCTAGGGTCAAGCTTCAAGTCTTTCAAGTATTGATAATATTTAAGGTTGCTCTGATAACCTTTATGCATTCCGAGACTTAATTGTTCATCCTCCCAAAAAGCAAACCCTAAGGCAGGATCTAAATCACCAATCGAATCTTTATATCGATAAAAGGTCTGATTCTTATTATTCAACCAGTGTTGGTATAGAGGCTCAATTTCTTTCCGTGCATCCAGTAACCCATTTTCTACTAAAGAGTCTAATATTACTGAGCTTCTATCCCGATAGCCGTAACGCCGTGAGCCTTTTTGAAATAGCGGCAACTCGTAAGCGAAATTCACAAACTCCCAAAGAAATTCTTCTCCAGACTCAAGAAGGTGATACTTCTTAATCAATTCTGCCACTTCACCGGAGTCAAGACGTTCACTTCGAGCAATGGTTGCGTTTGGACCCACCTCATTTAGAATGGAAGTTGCTGCATGGTAGCGTTCTTTATCGCGTAAGAGCAGTCGCAGTTTGGTGTTATTCTTTCCTGGAAGATGAGTATTTATACTATCCAACCGGAGGGCTAATTTTTGATCGATGTGCGCCAAGGTTGGTGCTTTTTTGTCATGAGCCGGACTGCTGTAACCAATATAATAGGGGTTGTTCTGTGAGCCATAATCTCGGTCGTTCAAATAGTGATAGTAGGCGTACTTTTTATGGAAGTCGGCATTCTTTCCTTCAATAATGTAACGTTTGTTGAAGAATTCGGGTGCACAAGGACGTTTGTTGCATACTATTTCATCGTGGGCATGAACGGTAACATTGTCTTTTGGAGATAACCACAGCCCGAGCTTGAATTTCGTCTTGCAGTGATCAAGACTGAGTACAACTTCTGTAGAATGTTCAAGACCAAGATCGAGGTCCCATTCAAATGTGCTCTGACCGGTTACAATTTTGTATTCGGTTTGTTTCCACCAGCGGATTCCATCGTGATACACAGCCGAAATAGTTGCTTCTTGAGCACCCTCTGTTAAGTACAGCGGCTGATTGAAATGTATGGTCACCTTTTGTGCAAATGACTGATTTTGAGCTAATACCAAAAAAAGAAAAACAATAATGCTGAACAGTTTGGTATGTTTTTTTGATGTCGTAATCATGTAGTCGAAGTACAAAGGCATGCAATTTAGGAAAGAAAATCTAGAGTCTTAATTTATTCATGCCGTATAAACTTCACTTCCTCAAACCGATTTTCTCCTTCTAACAAGGTTTGCTCTCCACCTTTCACGTGCTGGTCAAAAAAGGCAAGCACATAGGTGTTGTATATGTCGTAACAACGATGGGGCTCGATACTTCCTAACCCAAAAACTCCACGTTGACGGTGAATTGAGGTGCTGAACCATTGGTCCGCAATGTTCATATGAGACGCATTTTTAATCGAAATGCGATAGTAAGGATGTGCATTTCCAATATTCTCGAAATCGGTCTTCCCAGTATCAACATCCCAACTCATTGCTCCACCAAAGCACATATAAGGCTTATTAATTTGGTAGCGATACAGAAGGCCAAATTGAGTCCCATCGATATTAATTGCGGCCCTACAACGGTCATCGGTTGCTGCAAATATTGCTGCGGTGGGACCTCCAAACGATGAGCCCATTGCACCTACCTTATCTAGATTGAGTTTCTCAAAAAATTGCGACTCCTTTTCTCCGTTTTGCAATAGACTTATTTCGTTCAAAACTGAAGATAAATCTTGCGCATGGGTGTGCAAGTATTGTCGAGGATTTTCGTAAAGTATGTCGTAAAGCGAATCTATAACCAACCTATTCTCTTGGGTCAAAAATTGTGGTGATTTTATGCTGTCAAACAAATGGTCAAGATCAGAACGAATAGAACGCTTTAGTGCTGTGTCTGATAAGACATTTACATTGCGAATCGTATTTTCATCATCTAAGGTTAACCAACTTCCATCATCGCGTTTCCCCAATTGAGTGTTATAGGCATGAGCAACCGAGAATACCACATAACCATGACTGGCCAATGCTTCCATTTTTTGTGTGTTGTCGCTTAGGTTTCCTGTAAATCCATGGGAGTACAATATAATGGGAAAAGCTTCTTCTCCTTGCTTGATTGGAGCATCTAAGAACGAATGACTTTTAATCAGCGGAAGATGTCTAGATGCAAAAGCTGGCATCCCAAAACGCTTGAATATTTGCCCCATGTACAAATTTGACTCAGGTAAGATTGGAAGCCGCTCACTAGAACGGGTATGTTCAGCAGGGTACCACACTTGAACCCACAGCGACCTGAAATCAGTCGTGTCTTCGGTGATAAGTTCGGCTCGTGCAGAATCTATTACGTGCAGATAAGTGCTTCCTACGGCAAAGGGTCCGGTAGGTGAGGGCATTTTAGGAACAGGAAATAGGTAAGATAGAAGCCCTGAGAAAATCAAAAACAACAAGCAAATAATTGCAACAACACCGCGTCCAATACGAGCAATAAGCTTTGATACATAGGTTTTTGGTTTTTTGCTAAGTTGAAGGATGTTTAATCCTGATCGAATGACCACAAAAGCAACAACCAAGTAGGCAAAAGTCATTTGCCATCTGAAATCTTCAAAAAAAGCGTGTAGAAGAAAGGTCGCAAAAATGATAACCGACTGCCATGTAAACCAACTTTGTCTTTTTTTACGATTAAAAAATAGGCTCAGAATGGGTAAGGAGAGCACAATAAGCAGAAAGACTTCAAATGTTCTCATGACAGGGGCAATTGGTTAGTTTTATGGTTTGGAGCAAACTTCCTAACTAGAAGGGCTCATTTCCAAAGATAAAGAAAATGAAGGATATTGACCGTTGAACTGAGGATAACCATAAGGCTAAATCAAAAACTAGTACGATTTTTGCTTCTCTTAACACATGCGATTTTGGACTACTCTAATCGGATTGGCTTTTTGCTTTGAGCTTCTTGCACAAAAGAATATTCCTGGATATTTTGATACTGCAAATCAGGTGTATGTAGCTGATAACTCGGCCTATCAGTCGGGATGGTTTAATGGTGAAGTTGCTCGATTGCACCACCAAGGTTATGTAGGGTTAATCGGCAAAAGTGGAAAAGTGCTTCTCGAGCCACAGTTTGATAAAATTTGGGAGTTTAGGGAGGGATATGCCAAGGTATCGCTAAATAATCGGTATGGCTTTATTGATAGTACGGGTAAAATAATTCGAGAACCTGATTTAGCTGTGTTGGGTGAAATGGAGAACGGTCACATTGTGTTTAGAGAATGGGGCAGTCGAAATTTCGGATTGCTCAATCGCAAAGGGAAGGTGAAACTAGATCAGTATTATGATAATCTAATCTATCTGGACCAAGATAAATACTTGTATCGTTCTCTAGGTCAGATTGGAATCGTTAATCTCAAGGGTGAGCAAAGCATAATGTACGACTCGAGAGATGGCTGCATCATTTTCCCGTGGTTTCCCCATAAAAACATTTATCTGTACAAGGAGTTTTCAATAGGAACATCGGTCTATATATCACGACAAACCCCCTTGCTCAATTTTCAAGATGGGCTTGCAGTGACCTATAAAAAGAGAGGTGATGAAGTGAAGTTCGGATACATGAACCAAAGCTTCAATACTCAAATCCGTTGCAAGTACGATTGGGCGGAGCCGTTTATTGGCTCCTATGCAATGGTTATGGTTGATAGTTTATGGGGCATAATTGACCGCGACGGTAAAATGAGAGTCGAACCCCAGTACAGTTCACTGAGTCATGTTTCTGGAACAAAGTACATCGCACGAAACGATAGCCTTTTTGGATTGATTGATGTTGAACGTGGTGAGATTTTACCCATGCAATACAGGCAGCTAAGTCATCTATTTGGTGAGGTATATGCTATTTTAGGTTCAAGTAATGTAAAAGTGGATGACGATGATGGCAACCCATATAAAATTAGGTCGATGCCATTTGGATGGGGTGCTGTAAATGAGAAGGGCGATACATTAATCCCAATGAACTATATCGCAATTGCTAAGCAGAGCGACAATGTTGGCTTTGCTTGTACCTATCACTCGAGCAGGTCATTAAACACAGGAATTCCGAGATATTATCTTTACGGTAGTTATCAAGAGTTTGATAAAAATGGATTCTTGGGAGATTCATCTCATCCATACTCAACCTTAGTAGAAGGAGGCGGCGATTGGTTTTCTGGAGCATTTATTATGGATCCAGCAGCATATAGTCCATTTTCATTAGGCCGAAGGTGGGGGATAGAGCCTCAATTTAAGCAAGCAAAGTTGGTGGATTTAGGAGATAGCACATTTTCTCAACTTGTAAAACTGCCGAATGGTTATCGAGTTGTGCTAAAAGAAACACGATCAAAAGTTGACCCAATCCGAGCGGCGTTCATGATTGGCTATGAACCTTCTATTGATAGAAAGTATGGGGTTGTAGATAGGCAAGGTCAATTTGTTTTAAAACCCGAATACGATTTAATAGAGTACAACGACAAGCCATTTTTTAAGGTGTACAAAGAAGGCCAATACGGCGTCTTGAATTTAAATGGAGATACGATTATCCCTTTGAAGTACAGCCAAATCGAACACCAGGCAGGTCTCTTTTTAGTAACCGAAAAACTAGAGCAATACAAATACCAATGTGCAGTTTATGATCGATCAGGAAACCAGCTGACTCCTTTTGTTATAAGAGGCTCAGGTTCAAGTCCTTATAATATACACTATGGCCAATTATTCTTTCAAAAGGAGTACAAGTATATCGACAAACGAACAGGCGAGACGATAGAGCCAGAAAAAAATTAAAAAAAATTAAAACAATAGTATTACTATTACGTTACAATAGTAATGCTATTAGTTAAATCGTTACCCATACGGGAAACTACATATGTCAAAAATCCGCTTTCGAGTTCGCTAGGGGAACAGATAATCGTTGAGAGTATAAGCTTAATCAACCTAATTGGGTTGGAGTCTTTTACATTCAAAAAATTAGCGGATAATATTCAAAGTACCGAGGCCTCCGTATACCGCTATTTTACAAACAAACACATGCTGTTGGTTTACCTGCACAATTTGTATTGGCGTTGGTTAGATTCTAGAATTAAGCAGCTCTCTTTTGAGAGAGCTTCTCATTCTTCTCGGTTAGAGAAGGCCATTCGAATGATTGTTGAGCCCTATGCTGACCATGAGAGTTTTGTATTTCCATTTAAAGAACTATCTGAAGTAATTACGGCGGAAGGTCCCAAAGTATATTTAACGAAAGCGGTAGATGAAGATAATAAGGAAGGCGTGTTTATGGAGTACAAAAGCTTATGTGACTCTCTTGCCCAGCTGGTTCTAAATATCAATCCGAAGTATAAATATGCTCATTCGTTAGCATCAACCATAGTTGAATCTGCTCACGATCAATTGTTTTTTAGCAAGCACCTACCTCGCTTAACTGACATTGAAGAAAACGATGTGCAACAATTATATGATTACCTAATTCACACCGTAAGATCGGCAATAAAATGACAACCGTAAGAAGATTTATTAACCTGTTAATCAAAGACAAGAAGGACTTGGTGTATTTGTACACCTATGGTGCTTTGCAAGGAATCATTAATCTGTCGCTGCCAATTGGTATTCAGGCTATCATGAGTTTGGTTCTAGCTGGAAGGCTTTCTGCCTCATGGACCATATTGACCTTGTTAGTGACCATAGGGGTTATAGTTGCAGGACTATTTCAACTGTTTCAGATATACATTGTAGAGATTTTGCAACGAAAGCTATTTGTTCGAGCTGCGTTTGAGTTTGCTTATCGTATACCACACTTCAAGATAAAGGCATTAGGAACTTCTTATGCTCCTGAGTTTGTTCATCGTTTTTTTGATGTAGTAGGATTGCAAAAGAATTTAAATAAGGTACTCTTAGATTTCTCATCCTCCGCTATTCAAATATTGTTTGGATTAGTGCTATTGTCACTCTATCATCCAGTGTTTATTGGGTTTGGACTTGTACTGATTATCATTCTGGTCTTAATCATCTATCTCACCTTTAAATCGGGATTGGCTACGAGTATTCGAGAGAGCGATAGCAAATACAAAATGGCTTATTGGCTAACGGAACTTGCTCGTTCAATGACCACTTTCAAGTTGCAAGGGTCAAACGACCTCGCCTTGAAGCAGACCGATAAAATTGCTTCTGAGTATATTCAGCATCGTAAGAAACATTTTAGAATTGTTGTTTCACAATTGGTTAGTATTCTTAGCTTAAAAACGTTAGTCACTGCTGGCTTGCTAATTATTGGAGCATTGTTGTTGATCAGCAACAGCATTACTATTGGTCAATTTGTTGCATCTGAAATCGTTATTATTTTGGTATTAAATTCTTCTGAAAAGTTAATTGGGAGTTTAGAACCGATATACGACTTGTTGACTTCAGTTGAAAAAATTGGAAAGGTAACCGACTTGCAGCTCGATCGAGACAGTAAGCATGAAAATGCAGTAGCCGTTCCAAATCATGAGCCTCTAAGTCTGTCAGTAAGTAATCTTACAATTTCAGGAGTGGTTGATGACAAACCTATTATTGAAAATTTAAGTTTTGAGGTTAAGCCAGGTGAACATTTATGTATAACAGGAAAGAGTGGAAGTGGAAAAAGTACCCTCATTAAAACGTTGAGCTCATTGCTTGATAGTTATGAGGGTTCGATTCAAGTAAATGGTATTCCAAGCAACAATATTGATGTACAATCGTATCGTGCAGCTAACCGGGTAATATTTAGCGATCAAGAAATATTTTACGGCACCTTATTAGACAATATAGGCCTTCAGCAACCTGAAGTGACTACCGAAGAAATTATTGAAATTATCGATCGCGTTGGATTGAAACCTGTGGTAGACTTATTCCCGAATGGTTATTATGAAATGATAACAAACGCAGAAAGAATGTTGTCTAAAACAGACCGAATACGACTAATCACGGCGAGGGCCCTAGTAGGCAAGCCAGGAATAGTTTTTGTAGAAGATGTGTTTGCGGAATTGGATGAGGTCATAGCTAAAGACCTAATTGGGTTATTGATAGAATGTTGTCAGAATACCACCCTTGTGATTTCATCAAACCAATCGAGAATTTCTAAAATGTGTAACAAAACATTAGAACTAAGTCATGCTTAATATTAGTAAAAATAAAATTACAGATCGCATCGATCTCAATAAGTTCAATGCACTAAAATTTGGCTCATCATCGTTTCAAAAACCAGCATTGCTACGCATAATTTTGGTGCTATTTATTTTGTTAGTATCCAGCATGTTTGCACCCTGGACTCAATTCGTTCGAACTACAGGAGCGGTAACGGCACTTAAGCCAGAACAGCGACCACAAACCATTCAAAATACAATTGCCGGCAAGATTGAGAAATGGTATGTTCAAGAAGGAGAGATTGTTGAGGTTGGTGATACCATATTGTTTCTTTCTGAAATCAATACTGAATATTTCGACCCTTGTTGATTGATCGGGTAAAGGAGCAGGTTGATGCAAAGGCTTCGGCCATTAATGCATACGAAGACAAGTTAAAAGCTCTGGATGAGCAGATTAATTCATTAAACACTCTTCAGATTTTAAAGATTCAAACAGTTGATAATGATGTTAAGCAGGCCAAACTCAAGGTTACAACAGATAGTGCTGCATGGATGGCTAAGAAGGTAGATTACGAAACACAACAGCAGCGATTAGAGCGTCAAGAGGAGTTGTACGCCGACGGACTGGTTTCGTTAACAGCCTTGGAGTCACGTAGATTAAAGCTGCAAGCATCAGAAGCTGCAGTGGTAAAAGCCCAAAACGAGTATCGACAAGCTGTAAATGCTTATATCAATAGCCTCATCAGGCAAGACCAAGTTGTAAGCGAGTTTACCGAGAAAATTGCAGAGGTACGTTCGAAGCGCTCATCGGCAGGAACAGAGTTGTATAACGGCCTAGCAGATATGGCTAAAATGAAAAATCAACTGGCCAACTACCAGTTGAGAAACGACATGTATTTCGTGGTTTCTCCGGCTCGTGGATATATCACTCAAGCTTTAAAAGTCGGTATTGGTGAAAATATTAAAGAAAACTCTGCCTTGGTTACGTTAGTGCCCGTTCATTGGGATAAGGCTGTAGAGGTGTACGTTGAACCCATTGATTTGCCTTTGGTGAGTAGAGGAAATGAAGCCATGCTTCTCTTCGATGGTTGGCCATCTGTAGTTTTTTCTGGCTGGCCTAATTTAAGTTATGGAACATTCCCTGGTGAAGTAATTGCAATTGACTATAACATTAGCGAAAATGGAAAGTACAGGATTCTGGTTGCTGAACCTAAAGACGAGCCTTGGCCCGAACAGCTAAAAGCAGGATCCGGTGCTCGTGGCATAATGTTGTTAAATGAGGTTCCCGTTTGGTATGAACTGTGGAGACAATTAAATGGTTTCCCTCCAGATTATTATAAGAAATAGCATGCATAGACTTATAAAACTCATTTTATTGCTGAGTCTGGGTGTTTCAAGCCTTGCACAAGATACATTGCACCTAGACGAGCGATCGTATTTTAAATCCGTATGGCAAAACTCACCATACATTCAATCGATTTCGTTGAATAGTGACTTTGCAACAGAGAAGTACAACGAAACGAAAGCTGCATTTGAGCCCAAGCTTCAGACTTTGTATGAGAGTAAACGATTTAATGACCAACTATACTATAGCAGAACATCATCTTCTGTTACTGTGCAAACCCCCTATGCACTAAAAGTGAGTGGAGGATATGGACAGGCATTTGGAGATTATATCAACCCCTCGGAAACGGTACCTCAAGATGGTCTTGGTTTTTTTGCGTTTGAGGTTCCATTAGGAGCAGGATTAATTACAGACAAGGAAAGAACGAAAGTAAAACTTGCTCGAATTCAACGCGATGCTACTGAATTGAAAGTGTATCTTGATTTGAATAAGTTTTTGTTTGAAGCAGGAAAAGAATACTGGAAATGGTACGAAGCTGTTTTGATGAATGAGCTTGCTCTACAGGCTCGGTTGGTCACCGAAGATCGACTCGATTTTGTTAGGTCGAACCAGCTAATTGGTGAGGCAGCTGCAATTGATACATTGGAAGCATTTATAAATCTTCAAAACAGAGAGGCTTTCTACTTTCAACAAGCTAAGATCTTACAATTTGCTCGAGCTTCATTAAGAACTTCGATGGCTCTAAACACGAACGTGGCAATGGATCCAGTGGTCGGGAATCTAGAGGCACTCGCATCAATTGATTCTGCATTTACGCAAGACTTTGTTGCAACACATCCCATGTCTCGTTACTTTGAGTTGAGTGCATCAGGGTATGAAGCTAAAACAAAGTTGGCTAGAGAATTTTTAAAACCAGAACTCGACGTTAAGTATGCCATTCAACAAGATGCTGGCGATCCCATTCTAGGGTCACTCAATTTAGACCAGAACCAATATTGGGCACTTGAGTTTTCGTATCCATTATTTGTTCGTTCTGAAAGAGCGAGGTCAAAGCAGTGGGAAATTCAAAAGAAGATAGTTGGATTAGAGTCTGAATATTTCAAAATGGATATTTCCAATGCAATTCAGGCGAACATTCAAGCACGTCAAATTTTGGATAGTACTCAGCAGGTTTGGCAATCAGCAGCCATCAATTATGAAGAGCTATTACGTGCTGAGCAACAGCGATTTCAATTAGGTGAAAGCAACAATTTTGTATTAAACAACCGAGAATTAAGATGGCTAGAAACGAGAAAGAAGTATATCAAGAGTCTCGTTGAGTACCGTATAAATATATTAGAGTATTATTATCTGCTTGCTCTTTTGCCAGACTTAGTCACACAATAATATAGACTAGTGGCTCAGTGCCCAGTTAAAATTATCCTTCATTATAACTTGTTTGTTTTGTTGAATAAAGTCTAGCAATGTTTTCTGGGCAGGAGTTAATTTCTTTCCCTTATTATAAATCAAATTCCATCGGGTTACAATTGGTAGGTCACTTAATGGAAAGATTTCCAATTGTTCATAGTCGAGATATAATTTTAATCCAATTAAAGGCATGATGGAAAACCCTAATCCGGCATTAACAGCTTGCTTAACAGCTTCATTCGATACCAACGTGAGTGATTTTTTAAGCTTGATTTTGTGTTTGTCTAAATACTCTTCCATGGCCATTCTTGTAGCTGAGCCTTCCTCACGAAAAACAAGTGTAACTTTTTCAAGGTCTTTCGGAGATTTAATTTGCTGTTGAAGAGACTTGCTTCCAATCAAGTAGAGTCTATTCTCCATCAGTTCTAAGCTATGAACTTCAATGTTATCAGGAACCACAGAAACAAGGGAGAAATCGCTTTTGTTATTGCTTAATCCTTCAATTACCCGCCCCTTATTTGAAACATCAATGCTAATATCGACACCTGGATATTGGTCCATAAACGATTTTAGGAAATAAGGTATTACGTACTTTCCTGTTGAAACGACCGATATTTTTATATGGCCTGAAAGTAATCCTTTGTATTGGTCAACGGTAAATTTTATCCCCTCTGTTTCGTTTAAAATTTTTTCACACCTTAATGCAATTTGCTTACCAAAATCAGTAATAAATAGTTGTCGACCAATAACTTCAGTTAGTGGTAGATCGAACTGATCTTGAAGTTTTTTTAATTGCAACGACACTGCGGGTTGGGTAAGGTGAAGTTCTTCAGCTGCCTTCGTAATGCTTTGACATTCAGACACTTTTAAGAACACGTTGAGTTGGTGAAATGTAAAATGCATTAATATATACTAATGATAAAGATAAAAACTATAAATAAAATATTATGATACGAATGTAGCAACTTTGCATTCAAATACAACAATATGAATTTAGCAACACAAAAAATTTCTACTTACGATTCGACCCAGATGGGCGTCTCAGCTAATCAAAATGAACAAGCCGATTCTGGAGAATTAACAATCAACATTCAGACCAATTCAGTACATCCGGCGGTTCAAAATGGGTCAAGACTTCAAGATGAAGATAACTCTCAAGATCTAGTTCAACTTCTATTTGATACCTTAAAGGAGATGAATGAACAAGAAAAATGTAAAATGGTGTGGACATCAGCTAATGAAGTTAATCTTTCAATGATTTCTTCGCGAGCACTTCACCATTTCTTGTTGAAGGCAGAGGAACTGGGACAAAATATTACTTACAATCGAACTCTTTCTGTAAAGATCTCTAAGTAAGAATGGATATACAGACCATTGTTACCAGCCTGACCAATCCGGCTTTGTTGTTCTTTTTACTTGGAATAATGGCGGTCTCTATAAAAAGTGATCTGAAAATTCCTGAAAATAGCTCAAAGTTCATTTCTATTTATCTGCTTCTGTCAATTGGTTTTAAGGGTGGCCAAGAATTATCACATACTGGATTTACTTCAGAAATTGCACTCAGTCTTGGACTTGGGATGTTATTAGCTGTTGCAATTCCTGTAGGATCATTCTTTCTATTAAAACGAAAAATGAGCGTTGCCAATGCTGGTGCAATAGCGGCATCGTATGGTTCTGTTAGTGCAGTAACGTTTGTTACAGCGACTTCATTTCTAGAATTAGAATCGTTGGCATACAATGGGCACATGGTTGCAGTTATGGCTTCAATGGAAGCACCTGCTATTGTGGTCGGAGTGGTTTTAACAAATTTATTTAAACGGTCTGGTGCCGCATCTAAGAAAGGAATGTCAAACTTGCTATGGCACTCAGTCACCAACGGAAGTGTTATTTTAATATTGGGCAGTTTACTAATTGGGTATGTAGTAACACCTGAACATGCAGCCGGAATTAAGCCTTTTACAACAGACATTTTTAAGGGATTCTTAGCAGTGTTTTTACTTGACATGGGAATTACCAGTGGAAAACAGCTTTCCATAATCATAAAAGAAGGAGTGTACCCCTTTGTTTTTTCCATGGTTATGCCTTTTGTGCATGGGTTAATCGCACTTTTAATTAGTGCACAGATTACAGATTCTGCAGGTAACCAACTTTTGTTCGCGATTTTAGGTGCGGGTGCTTCGTATATTGCTGTACCAGCAGCTATGAAAGAGGCAATTCCAGAAGCCGACCCAAGTCTTTATCTACCCATGGCATTGGGCATAACATTCCCTGTCAATGTAATGATAGGAATCCCATTCTATTATTGGATAATTGCAACCATCATATAGCTTTAGTAAGGCACCGTGATTTTAGCGGTGCCTTTTTACTTTATTGCATTTTTAATATGCTCTTTGAGTAGTTTATGCTCAACTTGCTCAAGTGGATGTTTGACGCCTTCCAAGACTTTCAACGTTGAGTTAGGTAAATAAGCAGTGGCCCATTCTGATTCTGCAATTGAAACCATACGATCTTGGTCTCCAATACCAATTGTTATAGGGATGGAGATTTGCTCAAGATCTTCTTCTACCAACTTCTCGCCATTGGCTAGTTTGGTCATCATGCCTGCGGTTTGCCGCATCACCACTTTCCAGTTGTTTGGCTGGTGTAGTTGATTGAGGAATTCGGCATAGTGCGGTATCTTCTCTTCGATTTTTTCTGGATTTAGCATTGCAACTTCTTTTTGAGTAGCCTCAGCATTCCTATCAAATTTCGTGGCTAAAGTCACAATGTTTCTAATCCTAGTCGTTTGAAGTGCAGCTTTTATAGCGACATATCCTCCCATACTATAACCGAAAATGGAGACGTTAACAAAATTCATCTCTTCTAAATAGTCAATTAGATTTTGAACAAAGTGATTTATTGAAAAATCTCTATCTATTGGAAGTCCACCATGGCCCTCGAAATTTAAAGTCGCTATTTCAAACTGATCTGCAAGTAACGTTGTCAGTTTTTTAAATTGCTTTTCTGAACCTAATGCACCATGAAGGAGAAGAAGTTGTTGTTTAGTGTTGGCCATTTTTGGCCTTCGAAGATAATCAATCTATTTCACTCATCTAAGCTCAAGATAGACCTTAAAAATCAACCTAGATGACATAAATAAATATTAAAGATAAAGGTAGTTAATATGAACAAATACGTAATTAATGCATGAAAATATGTAAAAAGATATAAAAAGTACATATATTTGCATATCCTATTAAGACACTGGGGGTGTTCTGTTGGGGGTTAATTATTTAGAACATGCGAGAAACTACTACTACTATTTGTATTTTTTTATGGGCTTTTTTGGGGTTATTTAATGCTCAAGCTCAAACTACTTTCACATCTAATGGCAACGGAAATTGGTCTACTTCTTTCACAAGCAGTGGGTCCGGAACTCCAACTATTTATGTAATTCAAGCGGGTCATACCATCACTTGTAATGTGAGCGGAACGGCTTTGATTGATACTTTACACGTACAAGGGACATTGCAATTTGGCAACGGAAAAAAGATTGATCTTACGAACAATGGCGTTGTGCTAGTTCACAATGGAGGAGCCATAACGGGTGGAAATTCAGGCTCCTCTTTTCGTTTTAACAATGGAACAAGCATCAATGGAAGCTTTAGCGTAACTGGGCCACAAATTGCTACAAACACTTCTTCTGGTTTTCAACCTCATACTTTTTTACCTGTATCGTGGGTAAATGTTGATGCGGAAGTCAATAATCACTTGATTTCGTTGAATTGGTCAACAGCCACCGAGTTAAACAATAGCCACTTTGTAGTTGAACTCAGTAAGCAAACTTCGGAGTTTGTAGCGGTTAAAGAAGTGAAATCACAAGCTGAAAGTGGCACTTCCAATTCTATTCTCAATTACCGGGAATCGATTGAGCTACCATTTGAATTGCAAAACGAATCGACTCTGTTGATGAGGATCAAACAAGTGGACTTTGACGGAAAATCCTCCTATTCAGACGTCGTAGTTCTGGAAAAAGATCGGGCACTGCCTTATGCCATTGTACAGACACCTGCTCAAATTGAGGTTAGTTCTGTTGATGGGGATGATATAGAAATTGAGTTATACAACCTTGCTGGCAATCTTGTATTGCGTGGCCAGTGTGGTCATCAAAACCTTATACTCGATCCAAAATTGTCTGGAATGTATATGGTTGTCATCTATAGAAAAAGAGAGCTTTTAGGAACAGAAAAGGTTATCCTATTCTAATAGCTAAGATGGGTATTTGAATTGAATAATAAATTCAGTGCCTTCTTCTTTACTGCTTTTAAAATTGATGGTTCCTCCTTGAACCTCGATGTACTCTTTTGCAATCGCTAGACCCAGTCCGGTTCCGCTAAAGTCACGAACTTCTTGCGATCTGAAAAAGGGTTGAAACAGCTTATCTCTGTCCGATTTTTCGATTCCAATTCCAAAGTCTTGTACGCAGATGGTCATATGAGTAGCTTCGAATTTTAACTCAACATTAACATCTTCTGTAGAATATTTTAATGCGTTAGAAATCAGGTTATTAAGTGCTTCTGTTAAGAGTTTTTGGTCCAATGGAATTGACACAATTTTTCCAGTTGCCTTAAACCGAATTCGATTTTTTTCGGTGGTGTTGTTTAAATCTGTAATGAGGCTTTCGAGGAAGGCCTGAACATCAAAAACCTCATAGGTCGGACTAATAGCTCCTGAGGTGATTTTACCCAGCAAAAGAATGTCATCCATTAACCCCACCGTGTGCTTTACTTGATTCGTGATTCGCTCGGTGTAGAGCTCAAACTTCTCCTGCAATTCAGGATCTAAATTGGTTTTTAAAAGACTGAGTAATTCAGTGTTTGATTGAATAATTGTAAGTGGAGTTCGAAACTGATGAGAAGCACTCATCGCAAAATGGGCTTGCATGGCGTTCAGTTCTTTCTCCATCTGAAGCGCCTTCTCTAGACGGACCCTCTTTGTAATATCTCTTCCTTCAGGGATTAAAAGTATTACATTGTTGTTTTCATCCATCACCGGCCTCAATGAGAAGTCCAAAGTAATTTTAGTTCCGTCAATACCTTTTAAATTGAAATCGAACCGAATGAATTGACCTTTAGCGGCCATTGCTACTGCATTTTGAATCTTTTTCTGAATTTTTTCAGTTAATGCATATTCTGGTGTTTCCCAAAGTTTAGCACCAATCGCAGCTTCTCTTTCGACTCCTAAAAATTGCAAACCAGTTTTATTGGCATCGAGCATCGTACCATCTGGTCCCATTAGCCCAATAAATTGATAGGCATTATCAAACAGAACCCTGAATTTAGATTCACTTTCTTCAAGCGCTTTTGTGCTGTTGTACTCAGCTGTAATATTCGTAAATGTAGTGTATACTCCCGAAGCTGTTTTCTTGTCTTCATCAAACAGTGGATAAGAGTTTACTTTAATCCAAACATGCTGGTCCTTCTCTGGGTGATATACACCCATAATTTTATTTTTAATCACCTCGCCGGTCTCAAGAGCCACCATTGCGGGGTGAGAGCTTCCAGGGTAGTCTGAACCGTCTTCATGTATCGATTTCCATTCTGGATGCATCGAATCACGGCCTTGCATTTGATCAAGAGTCAAGCCTAGAATGTCTTGTGCCGCTTGATTGGCATTGGTAATTTGACCATCTGATGCTTGATACACAATTCCCTGGTCGATGGTGTCAAATACTTCTAAGTACTCTGACTTAAGCTTGCTTTTTTGGTTATCTGAACTCACCTTTAGACTAAATTTTAATTTATAATCCTCTTTTTGGTGAATGACCGAAATAGGCTTTATAGCTGCGAGAGAAATAACTTACGTTCTTAAAACCGCACTCAGCAGTGATTTCCTTCAAAGTGCCAAAATTAGAATCAAGCAGATTTTTGGCTCGATCCAACCGGTATTCTCGTAAGTACTGACTCACAGACTTGTCGCTAATTTTTCTTAATTTTTTCTGTAGCGACGAAGTACTGATTTTAAGGTCAGCAGCTAAATCATTCAATCCCAGTCCTGTTTCCTTAATTCTACTTTCGATGATGGAATTAAGTTGAATAATTAAACGCTCATCTTTTGATAGAACTTCAACTTCTTGAGGTTTCGATCTAACAAAATTTAAGGTGGCATCTCGCAATGAGACGGTATTCTTAATTTTTAGCAACAACTCCTGTAACTCAAAAGGTTTTGTAATGTAGTCGTTAGCACCAAGTTCTAATCCTTCAAGCTTTTCATCTAAAGCAACTTTAGCGGTAACAAAAATTACCGGTGTGTGTCTTAAATTTACATCCGCTCTCAATTGCTTAACCATTTCGTGGCCATTCATTTTTGGCATCATAATGTCGCACAAAACAACATCTGGACTCTCGCTTCGAATCAAATTAAGTCCTTCAATACCGTCTGCTGCAGTATGTACATTGTAATCACTCGATTCTAAGAGGTCTTTGATTGTGTCTCGTATTTCTGGATTGTCTTCTATAACAACCACTGTGTTTTTTGCCATCCTTCAGGGGTTAATGAGGGTTAATGAGGGTTAATGAGGGTTTAAGATGCTAATTGGTTATGATGTTCTACGAAATTAGTGAATTGATTTATATCGTTATTAACGATGTTGAATATGTGTATAAATCAAAAACTACTTGAAGTTTGTTTATCACTATGGAAATGACATTGCACAAACAAATCTTCTTCTACTATCTGTAATGATTGGCAACCTTACTCGATAAATACTAGTAAATCCTTTATATGAATATGCAAAAAATCACCAAGATCATTTTAACACTCTCCATGCTAGCTTTTGTTGAAGCGGCTTATTCACAAACCGAGAGAAATGTTATAGTTGAACACTTTACCAATACGCGATGCGGAATTTGCGGGAGCAAAAACCCTAGCTTACATCAAAACTTAGCATCGGCATCTGAAGTGTACCATATCTCGTACCATCCAAGCAGCCCATATTCTTCTTGCTTGCTCAATCAACACAATAAATCAGGCAACGACGATAGAACCAATTATTATGGAATTTATGGAGCTACTCCTCGTGTTGTTGTACAAGGAAAGGTTCAGTCAGGGGGTGTAAATTTTGGATCATCTAGTTTGTATACATCAGAACAGGGAGAAACTACGCCTGTAGGTATAACTTTAAATACTATCAAAAAAGGAAATGATTCGCTCGTGGTTCGTGCTATAATTAAAGCTACTGAATCTCACAGTCTATCAGACCTTAACTTGACAATTTTTTCAGTTGAAGATACGGTGTTTTATAACGCACCAAATGGAGAAAATCGTCATTATAATGTATACCGAAATACAATGATTGATGAAGCAATTAACCTTCCTCAACCTGGAGACTCACTGGTAATCTTCGCTCGTACAGTAAACCATCAGGATTGGGATGCACAAAGAATGTACGCACTAGCCATCGTTCAAAACAGTTCAACTAAATCTATTGAACAGGTGCAATCGTCTGAAGAAGCTTCGGGTCAAACTGCGTCGATAGATGAATTAACTCAGAAAAACATTTCGGTTTATCCGAATCCAGCTCAAGATGTAGTTTATGTAGATACTCCATTAGACCTTAAGTCAACAGTTTTTCTTTCAGACTTTTCAGGGAGAGTATTGCAGACGAAAGCTGCCAGTGGACAACTCAAAATGGATATTTCAACGCTTTCTTCAGGCATGTATATTGTCAGCATTGAAAGTAACGGGAGTATCTTTAGCAAAAAGATTATAAAGCACTAGGCCTAGTTAAGGTTTAGTAGTGGAAAATCCTATCATTGTGGTTTCAAATCACAATGACTAATGTATCCATTGATGTTCTTGGAGTCGAGGACTTCGAAGAGCTGCACGCACTTATTCAAGAATTCGCAGATTACCTAAATCTTTCTGACCACATGAAGAATACGGTTGAATTAATGAAAAAGGAGAAGGATATGTTTAAGGGCTTCGTGGCCAAACAAGATGGAAAGTTGATAGGCTATGCAACCTATTTCTATACCTACCATACGTGGAGTGGTACTTCAATTTATATGGATGATCTATTTGTTCAAGAGGCAAGTCGAGCTCAAGGAGTAGGCACAGCTTTACTAAATCGAATAATAGAACAAGGAAGGCATATTGAAGCAAAATCTTTAAAATGGCAAGTCACCGATTGGAATGTAAAGGCACAAGGCTTTTATAAATCTTTAGGAGCTTCAATTTCTGGAGAAGAGTGGAATTGTAAGCTTACACTTTAACCTCGTTTTAAGACCTCATTCTGAGTTTCACATATGGTTAGGTGTATATTGCAGCTATGATTGCAATTGTCACAGGGGCCAACAGGGGTATTGGTTTAGAAGTAACTAGACAACTGGCCTTGCTGGGCTACACCGTAATTCTTGGAAGCCGGAATCAATTGAATGGAGAGCAGGCCAAGGCTGATATAGGCAATCCCGATAATGTAATTGTGCACGAACTTGATGTTTCAAGCAAAGCTAGTGTGCAAAAGCTGGCTGAGTTCATAAGAGCTAGATTTGGTCAACTCAATGTACTTGTAAATAATGCTGGTATAAATTATGATACCTGGAACACCGTTTTAAATTCTGATTTAAACGAAATCAGACAAACTCTTGAGACCAACGTGCTTGGAGCGTGGGCAATGATTCAAAGCTTTGGTTCGCTATTAGAGCTCTCAGGAAATGGAAGAATTGTAAACGTGAGTAGTGGGGCAGGTGCCATTCAGGGCATGTCGGGAGGAACACCTGGATATAGCATGTCTAAAACGGCCATGAATGTTTTAACAATTAAAGCTGCAGCCGAACTGAGGTCAAAAGGCATCTTGGTTAATTCAGTTTGTCCAGGCTGGGTACGTACCGATATGGGAGGGTCCGCAGCAACACGTTCGGTAGAAAAAGGTGCAGAAACCATTGTATGGGCTGCAACATTGGATAGTGATGGCCCAACCGGTCGCTTTTTTCGCGATAAACGAGAAATTTCATTCTAAGCTTTTCCTCCAAATTGAATTGAAGTCATACTTAATGACCCTGCCATGCATTTGTCGTTAAAAAATGAAATGGGTTCATCGGGCAGTGCCACACCTAGGGAGTAAAGTAAAGGGTAATAGTGGTCTGGTGTTGGATGTGCAAGCTTCGCAATACTTCCTAAATTGCTGTAGTCAACTGCAGCTTGATAATCTCTAGCTTGAATATTTGTTTTGAGGATGGTGTTGAACTCTTCCGCCCAATCAAATCCATACTCTGGAATTTTACCTTCTTTGTCGGGTGCAAAACCTTTTGATGGATCAACCAATCTCAGGTTGTGTACCATGTTTCCACTTCCTATAATCAGCACGCCTTTGTTACGAAGTTTAACCAACTCTTTACTGAGGTTGTAGTGATATTGTGGACTTTGATGATAATCAATGCTTAGCTGATATACTGGAATGTTCGCTTCAGGATACATCTGCTTTAAGATACTCCATGTTCCATGGTCGAGTCCCCAGTCGTGATCTAATCCAATCTCAGTTGAAGTAATTATTTCTTGTGTCTCTTTTGCGAATTTTGGACTTCCAGGAGCTGGATATTGGGCGGCAAATAAGTCGGGTCCAAATCCTCCAAAGTCATGGATAGTTTTAGGAGATTCCATGGCCGTAACATGTGTGCCTCGTGTTAACCAATGAGCTGAAATACACAATACCGCTTTAGGGATTGGTAGCTGCTTTCCTAAGGATCGCCAGCTTTGAGTAAACTCATTATCTTCCAGAGCATTAGTTGGACTTCCATGACCAATAAAAAATGCAGGCATGATTTCTTCTTGCTCATTGAGTCTATCTGAGAGTGCTTTAAGTGGATTGGTAAAAGCCATAAGTCCTAACGTTAAGGTTGATTTTATAAATCGCTTGCGATCCATCAAGTCACAATTTAGCGTATTTTTTTAACAAATTAAATGTCAAAGTGTTGTGCTTTTGGATGGGATAAGCGACAAATCTCCACCAGAATAAAACAAAGAAAATCCCGCAGTTAGCGGGATTTTTGTATGTCCATTGCTATTAAAGCGACTCTTTTAGGAGTAGCATAGCTTCGTGCATCTCTTCTTGAGCCTTTTTTAGCCCATCGAGTTGAGATTGCATTTCTTGAATTACAAGTTCTTGATTTTGCTTTGATGAATTAAGTTGTTCGATTAAAGCTTGTTGCTCTTGCACCGTTTTTACCAACGGCACTACAAATTCTGAGTATCTCAAACCGTAATAGTCGTTTTCATTTTGCGGGGTATCAACACCGCTGAAGTCATATCCGCTGGCTTTTGCCGCAGCTTCAACGTCTTGCGCGATAAAACCAGACTGACGAACTTTGTAGGATCTTTTTTCTGGAGTTTCTGTATTCAAATACTCATCTACCTTATCGGTATTTACATAATAAGTAATCGGCTTTAACTTCATGATGAAATCGGTTCCAACAACATCTTCTTCGATACCTTCTTTGAATCGACCATCACTTAATGTTGTCCATCCTACTTGTCCACCAATCGAGGTGATCTGACTATTACCAATACGAACCTGATAACTGGCTGTTGTTTTTGTTCCATAACCTACAGCAACCACGTGCTGGTAGCTAGAAGCAGTGGAATTATCAGCAGCAGCTCCTAAATAAGCCGAGTAGCGGTTGTTTGTGCTTTCGTCGCCAGCTTTATAACCCACTGCAACTGTAAACTTACCTGTGGTGTTTGCTTGCATCGAATATATACCAATACTGGTGTTATGATCACCTTCATTGTCTTCAAGTGCTTTATATCCCATGGCGGTATTACCATCACCATCGTTTCCTTTAAGTGCATCATAACCAAACGCAGAGTTGAATTCTTTGTTACCACTATTTCTAAGGGCGTGTACACCCACTGCAGTATTGTAGTCGCCCGTGTTCGACATCAGAGTTTGGTATCCCATCGCAACATTATTGTCTCCTCCAAAGTTGTAATACATGGCTTGGCATCCAATTGCTGTATTATTCCAGCCGTTGTAATTGGTATATAAACTACTCATTCCTACAGAAGTATTGTAAGACCCCGATACGTTTGAATACATAGCATATCCTCCAAGAACAGCATTCCCTTCAGATCCTGTGGCTGAGGTTAAGGCTTTAAAACCAACTACAGCATTCGAATTTCCAGTGGTATTAGAAGTCATTGCTTCGTAACCTATTGCCACATTTCGATATCCTGTAGTGTTTTCTTTCAATGCTCCATATCCAACTGCTGTTAGATAATCAGCATAAGTGATGGTTTGAAGTGTGTGTGCGCCAACCGCGGTGTTTCCTTCACCAATTGTATTAGATTTCAGCGCGTTATAACCAAAAGCAGAGTTGTAGCTTTCGTTGTTCGTCTGTAAGGCATTGGCACCAACAGCGGTATTTCCCGTACCTGACGAGTTGGTATATAGAGATCGAGTACCAACTGCTGTATTTGAATCGCCATCAACGTTTGAATAAAGCGCTCTGTAGCCTGATCCTGTGTTATGTTGACCTGTTGTATTGCTATACACGCTTTCGTAGCCACTTGCCACATTTCGGTGACCTGTAGTATTTGAGTATAACGAGCGATATCCTTGAGCTGTGTTATAACCTCCCGTAGTGATTGCTCGCATCGAGTTATGGCCAACTGCAGTATTTCTACTCGCCGCTGATCCATTGTAAATAGCTTCGCTACCAACTGCTACGTTATTTGAGCCATACTCATTGCTGTACAGGGCAGAATTACCAAGTGCTACATTATCAAGTCCAATAAGATTACTAAACATGGCATCTGCACCAAATGCAGAGTTGTTTCCCCCTTGTGTATTCTTGTTCAAGGCATCGGTTCCAACGGCACTGTTGTTGCTTCCAATCGTATTAGATCCTAACGATTTATGTCCAAGAGCAGTATTGTTGTCGGCAGTGGTATTATATCCCATTGATGAGTATCCCACCGCTGTATTTTTTGCACCATCTGTATTGCTGTAAAGTGCATAGGTACCA
This sequence comes from Bacteroidia bacterium, assembly GCA_965216465.1. Classification (GTDB taxonomy): domain Bacteria; phylum Bacteroidota; class Bacteroidia; order NS11-12g; family UBA9320; genus UBA9320. The sequence continues at coordinate 718,925 of CBDCFW010000005.1, read as the reverse complement.
ACGGCACTATTCTGAGTTCCGATAGTGTTGTTGTACATCGACTGGTAACCTACTGAAGTGTTTTCTGATCCCGTAGTGTTTTCGTACATAGCTTGACTTCCAGTAGCTGTATTGTTGTTCCCAGAGAAGTTTTTGTACATCGCTTGAAATCCAGTCACGGTGTTCATTATTCCGATCGTATTTGCACGTGAAGCTTCATATCCAACGGCCGTGTTACTGTTTCCGCCGGTATTACTATATAGGGCATAAAGTCCAGTGGCGGTATTGTGGCTTCCTGTATTGTTGGTCCCAGAACTATCTCCTAAAAAGATGTTCGTGTTATCTGAAATAGCATCAAGTAGATCATTGATTTCCTTAGCAAAATCAGTTAGCGAAATGGCTCCTCCATCGGTTAAAAAGATGCTGTCATTCACTAAGCTAATGGTCTGAATCTCGTTAGTACTATCGTTGTCAAGCAGTGCAATTCTTCCTCCATCAGATAGAAAAATCGTGTCGTTTTGCAGACTGATGGTCTGAATTTCATTTGTCGCATCATTATCTAATAATTCAACATAACCTCCTGAAGATAAGAAGATTGTGTCGTTATCAATGGATAATGTTTGCAACTCGTTTGTGCTATCGGCATCAGGTAATATGATGTATCCTTCTTTGTCACTTATAGATAAGGTGTCGGAGTCGAGTCGTAATTTTTGAATAAACCCATACCAATTGTTGTTGTGGTAATAGTAGAATCCACTGTCAGTTGTGCTGTACAATAACATTCCATCAGGTGGATTGGTGATTGCCAATGCTTCTGAACTTGTCATTCGAGGAAGCAATACACCCTTGCTTGTACTCTCTAACTCGAGAATTATATTGCTGTGAATGGTGTCGGGATTTGCTCCAATTTTTACTTGGGCAAATGCTGAGTTTGTGCTTCCAAATGCAAGCGTGAAACTAATAATCATTGTAAATATTAACTTTTTCATGATGATGTTTTTATTGATTTGGTATGATTTAATTCTTTATAATTTTAATGGTTTGGTTGTTAATTCTTATGTGATATATGCCAGAATTCCAGCCGGTTAAATCCAAGTTGAATTTGTTCGCAGACTCTGGAACATTGGTTGATGAAATCAGGGCTCCCAGTTGGTTATACACCTCAAGCTGTAGAGCCTCTCCTCTTTGAGAAATTGTAGAAACATCAACGGTTACATGTTCACGAGCAGGGTTGGGGTAAGCTGTTACCAAACCGCTTCCGTTTTCGAAAAGCAAACTTCTAATTTCGGTGTATTCATACGCACCACTGAAGTCCACTTGTTTCAGTCTATAGTAGTTAATTCCTTCTTCAGGCTGATGGTCTATGAAACTGTAATTGATGATTTGATTCGAGTAACCGGCACCTTGTACGATGCCCAGTTCACTAAATTGTATTCCATCATGGCTTTGCTCAATCACAAAGTGGCTGTTTTCTATTTCTGAAGCAGTGGCCCATGTTAGCAGCGACTTTGTATTGTTGTATTTGGCAACTTCAAAAAGAATAAGTTCAACAGGGACTGCTGTGGCAGAGGTTCCACCTAAAGTAAATGGACCAAAAATGCTGACCGTTGATGCAGTACCTGATGTCCCACATCCTGTTCCCGATATTACAGTCCCATCTAAATTGGTGCCAGTTGTGCCTCCATTTCCATGAGATTGCCATTCGCTTCCGTTCCAACTCATCACCACCAATTCAGAAGGTGTGTTTACGCTGCTATGGTTGTCATAATATAATGTTACTTCAACATTTGAGTTTCCTCCGGTACGTTCAAGATTCCAGTACTCATTTTCGCTTACATCTACCACTACAGGAGATCCGCCGCAATTGGAGTCAATTGAACTGGTTGAATATCCTATCGAGCTTGCATTTTCCTGACGATAGAATGCGGTGAAGTGGTCGTTTTGTTGAGCTGGAGATGATATTGCGATAGGTTGAATGTAGTTTCCATTTCCAATAGGGAATATGAACGCATCATCACCCGTTTTTCGAACCGTTCCGTTCACATGTTTGTTGTCTGATTCACCTGAATAACTGGCGTTATCTAAGAAATGTACAAACTCAGTGCTGCTATCCACTCGATTCGTTTCCAAATTACCAGCCTCAAACTGAACTTCTGAAGCCACCATTAATTCAAGCTGCACTTCAACGCCGTTCGAATTTTTAACAACTAAAGTGTCAACGAGAATTGAAGAATCTCCACCTAATAGTTGATTACTGTTTGAAACCAAATAAAGCTGTCCTTCAATTTGCTGATTTGTAGATGTCAAGTGGTCATCATTGATCAAGCTTCCAAACAATCCAATCTTGGCATTTTCATGTGCATGAAATCCAGAGTTTAGGTGAATTTGCATGGTATCTTGGGCTGTAGTCGTAAAAGGAAAGAGTATTCCCATACAGAAAAGATAGACGGCGGTTATTTTCTTGATCGACATGACTTATTCGGTTAAGTTATTGTTGGAAACAAATATTGGGAGCCTTAGTAGAAGTTACTAGAAGTATATGGCGAAGGGGAGGCAGAACTACGGGAATAGCTAATTTTTGAGGGTGAATGTTTTTGACAAATTCTAAAAAAAGCCATAATAAAAAAGACCCGATTAGTTCGGGCCTTTGAGGGGTTAGGGGCTAGTAATGGTTATTAAGGTTAGTTGCGAAGTGGCTAGTCCCATGCGTTATTATAAGCTTTGTAAATGAGTGCTGATAGCGAATTGTTCGGAGCATCCAAATTCACTCCTTGCGTATTCATGATTACCGTGCATTCAACTCCGTTAATTGGAAAGACCGCAATTTGACCTAAGATGCCTTGTCCTGGAGTGTTTGAAATAGAACCTCCTTTACCATAGTATTCACCATGTTCTTCCATTCCAGAGGCAACATCCATTCCCATACGATGCTCTTTCATCAAGTCAGTCATTTCATCTGATAGCAAAACATTGGTATTGTTGAAATAAGCATTTACAGCCGCAATTTCTAATGGTGTCATAAAATATCCTCCACCACCACTTTTGTTTGACCAGTGGTTGTAGAAAGTGCCGTTTGTGTTGTTCTGTGGGTCACTCACGTTGTAATACAAGGTCGCAGTGTTTCGGTCTTCAGGAGAACAATTAACATAAGTTAGTCCAATGGGTCCAAATACATGCTGTTGCATATACCACAGATAGGCAATTTGTGTGTTTTGATCATTTTCTATGTCGATAGTGTTTGGTCCTCCAGCTTCTGCCCACAGCGATGGAATCAATACTCGAAATAAAGCGAAGTTTACATTGAGATAAGTGCGTGTTTTTGGGTTCACAACACCACCAGCTATACACGATCTAAGCCCGGTGTATCCAAGTGTAGAATCAAAACGGGTGTTGATTGAATTTAATCCTGATTCGTGTTTAAGCAAATCCTTAAAACTTAAATTGCTCACTCCTGGCCCTTGAGACCACGAGTTTGGCAACCATGGTCCAATTTTACTGTTGATCGTTAATCCATTAGCTTCAATAAGTTGAAGTGCACCAATTGCAGTATAAAACTTTGAAATACTCGCAATATTGATTTCCTTGTTTAAAGTAAAATCTACTTGATTATCTGCAGCTGTTCTTGCGTCACCAAATGATCCCCATCGAGATAAGAGTCCATCTTTGCTGATTACATATGCCCACCCAACAGGTTGGTCGCCACCGAAATTTACATAGTCTTGAATGTTTTGCTCGAATGCATCCATATCAAAAGTGGGAAGATCTTGATTTACTCCCAGTTCAGAAAGGCCATCCTGACACGCACTCTGCGTAAATACAAGTAGAAAAATAGCGAGTGCCATACTTAATGTTTTTAAGTGTTTCATTTTTTATAAGATTTAAAAGTTGATTTGAAATTTGTGATTTATTCGAATTCGCTTTCCGCTAATTCGGAGTATATAGGTTCCAGGTTTTATACCTCGGGTTTCAAGATGTTTGATCACAACTCGATCGTTTGACGAACCCAAGGCATTGACTACAGATCCTCTGTAATCGCAAAGCTCAAGTAAGAGTTCTTCCTGAAACTCATTAAATAAGCTTACAGTTACCTCACTACCTTTTGGAGCTGGATTCGGCGTTATTCTCAATGATGCTACTCTCATGGGGGTCAATGGTGGGGTTAGTGGGTGGAGGTTAGGGGGTTAGGGGGTTAGGGGGTTAATATGGTTAGGATAATTGTTGTATTCGAGGTTTTGTTTTATACAACAAAGCTTAGCCCTTACTAAGAGAGTAACTAGCGAATTTTGGTCAACTGACTAAAAATCTAAGTGAATGAAATAATAAATCGTGCGAACAATTTAGAGGGTATCGATGTGCTCTAATAGGATTGATCTGTACTTTTTGCCTATTGGGATTTCAACAGTGCCTATGGTCAGGTAGTTGGTAAAAATGCGTGTTACCTTACTCAGATTAATGATGTATGAGCGGTGTGAACGTAAGAATAAGCGATTGGGAAGTTTGTCTTCTAATTGCTTTAATGACGAGCTGAGAATATGCTTTTTCTTTGAGGTGTGAAGAAATGCATAGTTGTCATAAGCCTCAAAGTAAAGGATATCTGAGAATTCAAATTTTACCAGCTGATCTTTAATTTTAATGAAAATTGCATCCTGGGCATGATGTAGTTCTTCCGCTACTTCAGCTTGCTCTTCTCTTTTGGCCAAAGCAAGCTCAATTGCTGTTTGCAGATTGCGTTCTTCAACCGGTTTAACCAAGTAGGCAGCGGGTCCAATTTGCTTAATTTGATCTATGGTTGATCGATCATTGAATGCCGTTAAAAAGATGAACGGAATATTCCATTCGGCTTGAATTAATTTGGCCAGTTGAATGCCGTTTATTTCGCCCGCTAGATGTACATCGAGCAAACACAAGTCGGGTTGTTCTTGCTTGATTCGCTTTAATGCCTCGTCTGCACTGCTCGCTGGCTCTAAGCCGATGTACCCAAAGTCATCCATATATGCTTGCAGATCCTCTGCAATGATTGGATCATCCTCGACAATTAGTATCTTAATATCGCTTTTCATTGAGCCAGATTATTTTCTTTAATAATAAGTTTAACTTGTGTTCCCCCTTCGCTAGAAAATTGTACATCAGCGTTTAGCTTTTTGGCAAGTGATCGCACCAACTTTAACCCAAACGAGTTGCTTTTATTGATGTCGAAATCTTCTCGCAAGCCAATGCCATTATCAGCTACACTCAAAGTTAGACCATCTTCTTGTTTTAAACGAATTTGAAGCTCTCCTTTTGAAAAATCGGGGAAGGCATATTTGTAGGCATTCGTAATCAATTCATTCAGTATCAGCCCCATAGGGATGGCTGTGTCGATATCCATTAAGATGTCGTCTATTTCAAACACGGTGGCTATACGACCTTCTTCAATTTGATAGGACTCTTGAAGTGATTGAACCAAATTCTTGATGTAGTTTTCAAAGCTTATGCCTTTTAAACTTTCTTCTTTGTACAAACGTTGATGAATTAAAGCCATTGATTGGACCCGAAGTTTACACTCTTTGAGCACGTTTTTGGTTCCTTCGTCTTCGACTCTTCTACTTTGCAGATTCAGCAAGCTAGAAACGAACTGTAAGTTGTTTTGCACACGATGATAAATCTCACGAAGCAAGACTTCTTTTTCGTCTAACGAATGTTCAATTACCTTGTTTTTCTCTCGGAGTGCATCATTAGCCTTCTTCTTATTTACAGCCAAGAAGTAGAACATTATGGCTAAAATTAATATAAGCAAAACGGCTCCGTAAAGAATATAGGTTTGAACTTCTTTTTTACGAGCTTGAAGCTGATTCTGTTTGTTCTCAGCAGTTAACTCTGCAATTTTTCTTTTGTCAACCTCATTTTCATGTTTCGCTTGCATCTCAGCGATTTTAATTTGATGCTCTTCGCTTGTAATACTGTCTTTGAGATGATCGTGCTTCACGCGATACGAATAAGCTTCTTTATATTTTCCCTGAGCTGCTAGTACATCAGCAAGACTTTCTTGTAATGTGTATTGCTGAACAGGAGAGTTTAATTCACTGAAAATCTCGAGGCCTTCTCGTGCTACTCGTTCTGCTTTTTTGAGTTGTCCGGTCTCCTTATAACAAATCGTCAACCTTATGTTGCAACCGGTTATTCGAACTCTATTACCTAACTGCACAAAAATATCTTTTGCTTGAAGGTAGTAGTTGATTGCAGCAGTATAGTCATCATCTAAGTAGCTGGTAAAAGCCATGTTATAGATGCAAATGCCCATTTGTGTAGTGTTTTCTCTTCGGCGATTGTATTCGTATGCTTCTTTAAGAGCTTGGATGGCTTCCTCCATTTTACCCTGTTCACGCATCATCGAGCTTACATCTATCAATGCAGAGTGGTACTTTGTTGAATCTCCACCTTTTCGAAACAATTCAAGGCCGTCAAGCAAGTATTTTTCAGCCGTTTCATATTCACGTTGAATGGCAAACACAATTCCAATATTTTGGTAGCCAACTCCAACGTCAATGTCTGTTCCATACTTCCGTTTAAACTCAAGTGATTTTATGAAGTATTCTAGCGATGTAGGATAGTCGGCTTTATAGCGATACATTAACCCTAGGTTATTATATACCTTACCCATTTCAAGAAAATCGCCCATTGATTCGTTCAGGGCTAAAACTTCCATATAGGTATTATGAGCACTGTCGTATTCCGCTTTAAACATGTAGGCATTTCCCATACGCATTAGGCTGGCACGATATCCTTTTTGGTCGTCTATGCGTTGTGCAATTTCTTTTCCTTTTTGAGCATAAAACAACGATGAGTCGTAGCTTTTACTTAATGACTTTACACTAAGTTGTACATAGGCTTGAACCGTAAGCGTGTCTTCAACACCTCGATTGATTATTTCCTGTGGATTTTCTTGTGCAAAAACAGCGTGTAATCCGCTGATAATGAACAGAAATAGTGTGGCTATCCTAGCAATGGGCATGAACAAATTTAATCATTCGATTTATTCAAATCTTGAAATTTGAGGAGTTTAACCCAGTAATTCTTCCTTTTACCCTTAGAAAAATGCATTTCACTTGATTCTAGGTTCTGTTGGCCAACTTTTGATTGTTAACGCGCAAAGGGAAGTCAATTTTTGAGGAGAAATTAACTTAAAAATAAACATCATGAACAAATTATTACAACTAACATTTGCCTTTCTGATAATGATCGGTGCCGCTTCGTTATCTGCTCAAGAACTTGGAGATATTGACAACAGCTTTGGCTCCGACGGCTTTGCTTACACCAATTTCGAAGATGATAGTGCAGAGTACCTAAATGACGTTATCGTTGATCAAAACAACAAAATTGTTTTTTGCGGAACGATTATTCAGTCGGGAGGAAATGATATTCTGGTAGCCCGATTAAATTCAAACGGTTCAACTGACCTGAATTTTGGTGATGGAGGATATTGGACTTATGATATTCAAGATGGATCTGCTGATCAAGCTCATGCCATGCTCGAACTATCGGATGAGAAGCTCATTTTAGTTGGAAGTTCTTTAAAAAATGGAGTTACTAAAGGCTTTATTATGCGTCTAAACAAAGATGGATCGTTAGATCAAAGCTTTGGTGAAGGCTCGAAAGGATATACCTTTTTTAATGCTGGAAATGATAAATCGTGCAGACCACGTGATATTGAATTGTTCCAAAATTCATTTTATATCGCTGCTTCAGTTTCTACTGACGACGAAGGAACCAACTTTGGTTTATTCAAGTTTAGTGCTTCAGGTGCATTGGTAACTTCTTTTGCAAGCAGTGGCAGTAACCTTATTGATATTAAAGGATCAGATCAAGTAACAAGTTTAGATGTTGGAGACGATGGAAGTTTCATTATTGGCGGAGTTTCTTACGCTAACAATATTCAATATGGAGCAATTGTAAAATTGAATCAATTTGGGCTGAAAACATCAACTTTTGATGGTGCTGGATACTTCGTGTATAATGAAGGAAGCGGGCTCAATACAATTATGGACGTTAAGTACGACAACCAAGGAAGAATTGTTGCTATTGGTTCTGAAGGGCAAAACCCAGATAGAAATGGAATGATTTTTAGATTCAGTGCTCAAGGAGTTCCGGATGAAACGTTTGGAACCGATGGTGTAATGGGATCAGATATTGGAACGATGAATGGGGTGTATTTAAACTCACTATTTGTTGATAAGGACGACCAAATAATTTGTACAGGAAGTCTTTCTGGTCAGAGTTATGACGATGTTTATGTGTTGAAACTTACTGAAAAAGGAACAGCGCACCCTGATTTCGGAACCAAAGGAGATGTAAACTATGAGTTAGGTCTTACACCAACTTACATTCACTTTAAATCAGCAGCTATGCAAGCTGATGGCAATCTTGTAATTGCAGGAACAACGGCTTTGCCAAATCACGATGCGTATAATGTAACAGTGGCTAGAGTAATGCATTGGGAAGATGAAGAAACTGCTGGTTTCAAGCAAATGACAGCTAACCAAATGACTGTATATCCTAACCCAGCAACGACCGAGTTGAATATCAATTTCGAAGAACAAATTCCAAGTACGGTAGAGTTATGGGATGTATATGGACGTAAGGTATGTGAGTGGAATTTGGAAGGGTCAGCTCAAAAATTGTCAATTCCGAGCGATGTTTCAAGCGGTACATATTTCTTAAAAACTATTCTTGATAACGCTTTGTATTCAGCACGTGTGTATATCGAATAAAAAACTAACCTCAGATTAATCATAAGGGGCCTCATGCGGAAGTATGAGGCTCTTTTGTTTATTTGACTTTATATTGTTTTTCAACGGGCATTGAGGTGTAAGGAAGCACACATCTAAAACCTACATTGTTGGCTGCACTATCAGGACGCATGGCCATCCGAGCGTTAAAATCCGGGTTTTTCCAATCTCCGCCGCGCACCAAGCGTAGGGAATCATTATATGGTAGAAAGCTTGGAGCCGCTTGAGTCATTCCTTTCCTGATGAAATAACCTCGTTTAGACTTATAGCAAGCATGCATTTGATGATTGTGAGCTACAACGCCAATGGATTTGTCATCGTGAATCGACTTCCACATCTCTAGTGCAAAATGCCTTACGATTGCCCTCAAAGAATCCTGGTTTAATTTAGAATAGGTGTAGTAATGAGAGCTGTGGTTAAACTTAGAAGTTAAAAAATTAGGATTTAGCCCATTCCCGTGGAGCTTCTTTTCAAAATAGTAATCGTAGATCTTGGTATTGAATGTTTTGAAGAATTCATCGAAAGTGTAAATTATGCCAAGGGTGTCATGACCCAAATTATAGTCTACAACCGCATATCTGTAAGACAGAGGGCTAAACGGAACAGGAGGCTTTACCCACATGGCTGAGCCATCCATTTCAGTGGCCCCAATCTTAAAGGGGAAGTTGCCTAAATAGTCTTTTAGATTAATGATGCCATATTCGTCATAAACAGTTGAATCATCCTTGATTTCAGCATTAAATCCATTGCGATTAAGCATTTCTTTGGTACTCGACCATTGGGTTATTTTCTCATCACCATAAAAATCGATTAGCCATTCTTTAACATTTCCTGACAAATTGATAGGGTGTTCTGAAGACCAAGGTCCGTGAATTCTGTTCTGTTGATTTTCAGGAGGCTTATTCGATCTCCAATAAGATTTATAGTTGGGGATTGAGTAATTGTAGTAAGATGGGCCTTCGTCTTGTTTCTTGTATATTGTTAACCATCGCAAACTGAAATAGTCTTTCCCATAGGGATAAAAACTACGAGATTGATTAACATTATTATCCTCTGTAAGCATTTCCCATTCTGCTTCGCTGGGTAATCTGAACGAAGGAAAGAGCACGCCTTCTGACCAATGAAGTTGATTACGTCTGTGTTTGCGATAGATAATTCCATCATCCTGACCGTAGATGTACGTTTCAGTGTTGAAGACAGCTTCATTCATTTGGCCACCATCTTCTTCTAAGACTTTTAGTCTAATAAGAATGTCTTCGTTTACTCGATCGGTCTTCCATTGCAAATACCGATTGACTTGATTCCAACTAAGCCCTGTTACTGGGGTAATACGCGAAAGCAGGGTGCTCCATGTGGTATTCGAGGTATGGGTCGTTAAAGGCAATTTTTTGATTGGCTACATGCGGCTTGGCTTTCTCATAGACCTCTGGATAGTCTACATATACACGTTCGAGCCATTCAAGATAGAGGACGTAGTTTATGTTTGGCTCTTCAGAAACACCGATGTAGAAAGAGGGGATGTTTCCTTTTCCTTTAACAAAGCGCATGTCAGCTGGTGCGGTCTGACCAATAATCTCATCGCGGTCAACCTTGTTTTGTGAAATTTTAAAGCTCCACGAAATCAAAGCCAGTAAGCAAAGTACTAAGGCATTTTTAAAGGTGAAGAGTCTCATTAAAGGGATAAAGTTACAAAATATAACGCCAAATTTAATTTGATTGTATGGCTGCAATATGAAGTTATTGTTTCACTCAGTCAATTAAAAAGCCCAGACCGTTATTGTCTGGGCTTCCAATATGAAACTAACCCCGCTTGTTATGTACCAAATCTTTACCCTTTAATTTATACCGGGGCAGTTTCGCGATTTTTAAGCAAATCTTCAATATTGGCAACTATGGCTTCTTCGCTCTGATTGCCTAGTTCATTTTTTCTAATTTGTCCTTTATCGATATAAAATACTGAAGGGATGCTTCTTACCTTAAAGAGCGTAGCCAAGTCGCCGTTGAGGTCAATATTTACTTTGCCAAAGGCTACATCCTCTTTATGGTCTTCTTCAACGCGCTCAAGGGTAGGAATTAATGCTTGACAAGGGCCACACCATTTTGCATAGAAGTCAAGCACAACTGGTTTTTCTTGATTTACAAATTTCTTTAATTCTCTGAGTCCGTTTATTTCTTTCATGATGTATTATTTTATACTTCAAATCTAACTATAGCTTGAGGCCAAATTGTTGGCTAGATTACACGTTGATTTGGCAATTTTTCCCTTGGTGTATTATTGATTTTGAGCACGACACTCGGTAGGAGAGACCCCTTTGTTTTTCTTGTAAAATCGGCTGAAAGCTTGAATGTCGCTAAATCCTAGATCATACGCGATTTCAGATATGTCACGTTGTGTGTGCCAAAGCTTTCTTTTTGCTTCTAACATTATTCTGTCTTGAATGAATTCAAGCGGTGATTTCACACCAAGTTTTTTAAACAAATTTGATATTGTCTTGGGCGACTTATGAAGCATATCTGCGTACTTAGAAACCTTATGCATTTCCTTAAAATGAGTTTCAACCAAATAATTGAACTTGCGTACCAAGTCATGCTCAGATACACTGAGATTGTTATGGTTACTTTGTGTCTTGAAGATTCTCGTACAAAGAATTAGTATTCTCTTCAGCATCATACGAAGCATTTCAAGCTGCAAATTGTCGCGCATTTCAAACTCCAAAACTGCCATTTTCCATGCCAAGGCAAGAACCTCTAGTTCTGTTTTGTTGGGCATTATGTGCGCTGGTTCAGCACTACCAAAAAAAAGCAATCCATTACAGCCTACCTCACTGTCGTGATCTTTGATGCAATAAAATGAGCGATTAAAACGAAGTAAATTCATCTGATTTATTTGCTTAAACTCTACTTTGTTGAAGTAGGTTAAGAAAATGATATCGTTTTTGTTGTAAATGAACTCTTCGCCGTCAATAAATAGAACATTATGGTCAGATGTGAACCAGAACAGTTGGTAAACTTCGGCGTCAGTATGCTCATAAAACGAGCAATTCTCCGCTGTTACTTCCGCAAATTCGATGTGTTCGCCTAAATTATTGTGATATTTCATATTCTATTTGGTTATTATACGAAGAAGGGGTAAAAACTTACCCCTTCTTTTGTATTTCTTCCGAATGGAAGTTTGAATCAAACCAATTAATTATTCACTAGAGGAAAGTCTACATCTACTTGGGTAAGTGCGTGCGTGTAGTTTGTAAAGGTAACTGCAATCACTACAGAGATGAACTCAATTAGATCTCTCTCTTTGTACCCGTAAGCAAAAAATTGATCTCTCAGCTCTTCTTCCACATGGCCTGCATTTCGAGCCACTTGCTTAGCAAAAGTGGTAAGAAATCTTAGCTTGTCGTCAGCAATCGTACATGCTCTTAAATGTTCTGTCTCTTCATGACTGAAACCGTTCATTTTAGCAATTGCAGTGTGTGCTGATTTACAGTAAACGCAATTGTTCTCTTGCGATACTGCAAGCTTAATCGCTTCAATTTCTTTGTTTGAAAAGCTTCCTTTACCGGCATCTCCTGATAATGCTAAAAAGTTTTTAAGTGCATTACTAGAATACCCAAGAGTCGCATAAAGGTTTGGAACCATACCCAATTGACCTCTTAATTGACCAAAGATTTCTTGACTTTTTTCGTCTACTTGTTCCGCTGTTGGAACTTGAATTTGTGTTAATGTTTGCATTTTTTTAATTATTTATAATGCAAAGTTGACCCCACTTTGAAGGCGAATACTCGGTTAAAATTCCCGGCGAGTTGGCATTACTTCCTATTTGAATTTATTAACTTTACAGCTAATTTTTCGCAATGACGACAACGCCTGAACACGATAAAACCATAGCTGAATACACCTTTGCTTCGATTTACCCCATGTATGTTTCAAAAGTTGAGAAGAAGGGAAGAACGGTTGATGAACTTCACCAAGTGATTGAATGGCTTACGGGTTTCGATGAGAAGGATTTAAAAGAACTAATTGAAAGCGAAGTCACGTTTAAGACATTCTTTGAAAAAGCCAACTTGAATCCTAATGCACACCTCATCAAAGGTATGATCTGTGGTTATCGAGTTGAGGAAATCAAAACGCAACTCACACGAGAAGTTCGCTACCTCGACAAATTGATTGATGAACTTGCCAGAGGTCGAAAAATGGAGAAAATTCTCCGCCAAGCTTAACTAGCGATGTACAATAATCCGCTCTTTGAGAATTATGTCATATCCCGACACTAATTCTAAAAAGTAAATGCCATTTTGTTTAGGCAGATCAACTCGTGAATTAAGTATGCCCTTATCAATCAGTTTCCCTAATGAGTTATATACTCTGAAGCTGGTTTTTTGATGAATTCCGGTTATGAATACACTTCCAGAGCTTGGATTAGGATAGATTTTTATATCGCCTTCGGCTTCATAAATACTCAACCCATAAATCTCATAACACTCGGATGTGTCAACACATGCATCTTCGGTAACTTCAACCGCAAAACTTCCGTGATTATCGCTTTGGAAGGTGTCAGCTGTTGCACCTGAAATCTCTGAAAAACTACTTTCACAATCTAGCCATTGCAATTCATTAGCCACGGTAGAGAGTGCAGTTAGCGTAAAGTCTTCAACCTTTACATCTACATTCACGGTGTTGATGGTTACGTCATATTCAATAATACTATCACATGCATGAATAGTTTGAAGCGTGTCGCGGTACAAACCAGACTCAGTTACACGTTTGCCTGAGGGAAGTATAGTACTGAAGCAAGCAGACAAATCTTCTTGTGTAGTAACAGGCTCATTTACAGTTAAGTTGACCTGAATAATGCTGTCGCAAACAAATTGGTTGCCAAAGGGTAAGGTGTCGTTATAAACACCAGATGATGTCCATGTTTTTGTGCCAAATGGACTGATATATTCTCCACAAGAACTTATTGTTATGGTGTCGTAAGTTCTACTGGAAATTACATGGTACGTAATAATACTGTCGCAGTTTAAATGGTTCGCTATGGTGTCATAATAGATGCCTTCTTCCTGCCATACTTCGCTTCCTGTAGGGTTGAAAACAAACTTGCAGAAAAACAACGTTGTGTCAGCATATGATGGACGGTTAATTTGAATGTCGTAATTGACTATGCTATCACATGAAAGTTGGTTCGTTAAAGTGTCAGTATAAATGCCCGAGTTATAAACCCACTGATCCATACTCTGGATGTAAAAGCTGTCACAGTTGGTATAACTAACTTCAGTTATTGGGCTGTTTGCAATGGTTAAAAATATGGTAATAAGGCTATCACAATTCTGCTGATTTTTGACGTTGTCGTAATAGGTGCCTGAAGTAAAGTACACATCGCCAGAAGGAGAAACAAAGCTATCGCAGGCTGTTACAGTGATATTCGAAAGGCTACTGTAATTAATGGTTACGTTTCGAATAATACGATTCACACAGCCATCTGAATTTGGCATGTGGTAATCAAGCAAGGTATCTGCATTAAAAGTTTGGTTTATGTTGGGGTCTGTATAGAGATTACAAGCTGTATTCGACAAGTTTATTGTGGTTGTATCTTGTGATAATGATGGTCCATTAATAAAATTTGAGCAGGTGCTGGTCAGTCCAAAATTATTCAAAGCAGCATTAATTTGATTGTACGAATAATCGGTTGCCGCCGAGATACTCGTATTGGTTCCACCGGCTGTTCCTTGGTCAAATTTATAGTAGGCGACTAAATCAATTAATGTGTCGCAAAATTCACGATTCATATTACTTTGAATTTCGGCTTGAGTTAAGGTTTTGTCCCAAATCCTAACCTCATCAATAGCACCATCCCATAAACGGGTACTATAGTTCGGATGATATCCTATGGTAAGGGGCGTGGCTCCGTGACCATCAACGCTAAATGATTCAGATAATGAATCTACAAGAACTCCATCAAGGTAAAGTCTCATTTTAGAGCCATCGTATGTAGCGGCAACATGTTGCCAAGAATCTAAGGCTAAGATATTACTAGTGGTTAACTCGGCCCAATCTTGACCTTGGCCTTCACCAATAGCAAAGTTCAGTTGATTTGTAGCACCAGCCCTTAGCATGAAGCCTCCATTATTTGAATTATTTTCTTGAATGATTATGCTGCCTTCGAATACATCTTTTGCGAACGATTTTGGATAAATCCAAGCCTCAAGGGAGAACGACGTATTCCCTACATTGTGAGAGGAGTTAGTTCCGCAGTTTACACCGTCGTCTGATCCATCAAAGCACAAAGCATTTTGAGAAAAGCTCAACCATGGGGCAGTGAGCATTAAGGTTAGTACTATCACTTTTTTCATGATTCGCTCAATATAGCAAAAAATTGAGAGAAAGTGAGGTTGTGAGGAGTGTTAGTCGGTCCAATCTGGTACCATAAATGCTAGATTTTCCTGATTATTAGCAAAGTATGTGGAAAGAACCAGTTTGAGAGCGATTTCGTTCTTCATTCTTGAAAACATCTCCAATTTAACGTCATTTAAATGTTGGTTAAAAGAGGTGATCATCGGTTTAAAAGCTTTGTTAACTTGGTTTAATTCAGCTGCAAACTTAGATATCAGTTGAGAGGTGTCGTTATCAAAATCGGTAAATATTGCTTCGTAACAAAATGCTTCAACCAATCGGTAGTCCTTATCCCAGTTTGCTTCTTGAACTCCGTTAAGACCAATGCAAATATGAAACTGTATTGAGGTGTCTGGATTAACCTTATCACAGTAAAAGAATTTTGAAGCTACTTCCATGACCTCAGACTCAGAATAGGTAAGGGAGGGTTCAACATCCTCATAAATTAGCGGGCGAATAGCCTGAAAAAAGTAGGAATTCAAATCTTTGTCTTGTGTCAGTATTTGAGCATATTCTTCTGCAAGAGCAGCAGTGTCTGGGTAAAGTTCGAAGAGTTTTTTGCGCTCGTCGTAGCTTTCAGGTTGATGAATCTTGGGCGTATTTAGCAACAGATATTCAAACCGTCGCTCGTAGGGGTGAAGTAATGTACTATCCTTAATTTTTGGCATCGCGGCACCATATTCATTGCCATCTTTTTTATACGAGTAGATGTCGAATTCAACATAGTCAGTAACCCTAATCATTGGCTTGCAAGAAAATATAAGTACGAGTGTGAAGAGTATAATTGATCGGGTCATCTTGTTCATTTAGACGGGCGAAACTAACAAAAGTTACCATTGAATTTAGCACTGCTTAATTCTGTTTTAGGAAGGTCTGTTGTTGTTGCTATAAAAGTCTTAGGTTTACACCATGAATAAATCAATTATTCTTATAACAGGTTTACTGTTGACTTCTTCGTTGCTTTCCTGTAATCAACCGAAGAATGAGTTAGTCGGTGTTTGGAAAATGGCAAACGTAATTCAAAGCGGTCAAGATGTATCTGCAGAACACAATCCAAATAATGAACGAATGATTGAGTTCAAAGAGAACGGCAGGTTTCAAACTTCTGGACGTCCATTTGGGACAAATGAAGGTGCTTATACCTACCAAAAGAATGTGCTATTTTTAGATAGCGATGCGGGTGAAGAAGATGATAGTTATTGGAAGGTAGAGATGATTGGTGATAGTATGAGATGGGAGGGTACAGGCACGGCGTGGGCCGAAGATTTTGTACTCATCCATTTAAGAGTACGCTGATTTCATTTAGATTAAAGCTTGTAATCTGACACTTCCACAAACTCTCCTGGAACTAAATCGTCAATTTTCTCGTTCCCTACGCGTACCCGAATTAAGCGAAGGGTAGGATGACCTAGGGCTGCTGTCATTCTACGTACTTGCCTGTACTTTCCTTCGCAAATAGTTATTGAAATCCAACTTGTTTCTTTGTGAATATCGCGTTCTCCCCGTGGAGGAGGAGAAACTGCAGGTGCTGGATTTATGCTATAGGCTTTGGCTGGAAGAGTGGTGTACTTCTTTTTATTAATGGTAATCTCGACACCAGCTTCAAGTTTTGAAATGGATGTTGGACTTACAATTCCTTCTACCTGTACCCAATATTCCTTTTCAACTTTCTTAGAGAGTACTTTGTTGCTCAGACGACCATCCGTAGTTAAAAGCAATAGACCTTCAGACTTTTCGTCTAGCCTACCAACAGACATTGTTCCTTCAGGGAAATCACCCAGTTCGCTAAGCAGTTTTTTATTTCGTCTTCTGTTCTGATTATTTACAAATTGCGAGAGGTAGCCTGTAGGTTTATAAATTTTGAAATGACGATGATTCATAAATCAAGGCAAAGTTAAAAGCTTAATTACAAGATGCTTGAACCTGCTTATGTCTCCATTGGATCCAATATTCCTGCAATCCTTCTGGTGTAGTTTTAAGCGAGCTAATGTCTAAGCTATCGCCAGCTAAAAGTGCCTTGCTCAATTGCTTTTTACGTGCCTCTAACGCAGGACTGTGATTCCAACCTCCGACATGATCAAATGACGTGAAAGCTTCACAAGCTGTGTTTACTTCTTCAAATGGAATATTCAAGCTGTAAATAACATTGCCCGTGCCCATGCCCTCGGTGTACATGGTTAGCTTATTGAAGTCTACTTTTACAAATTTCTTTTGAGCGTATAACTTTTTAAGTTGGTCACCGACTTTTGCCGACATCTTGTTCGAGAATTGATGGGCTATATCATCTCCGTTTATAAATTCAGGTCCTTTGTATTGTCCCTCACAGCCAAAATCGTCGCATTTAATTGTTGAACTTTGCTTGACGTCATCGCTGCTTTTGTGGGATTTCTTTTCATTACAACTTAAAAATGAAAGTATTATAAAAAGATAAAGCATTGAGAAGGGTTTGCAAGATGGCTTACTCGCGGTAGACAAAGGTTATATTGTTCTTCAAGTTGCCATTGCAGTTTAACCAAACTTCCTTCTCTTTTGATCCATCTATGTAAATAAAGTTTTTTATCATATGATAATTACCATCCACCTTAGAAGGACCTGCTATTAACGTGATCTCGTCCATGTCTTGCAGCTCAATATGGGTGCTGTCTCTAAAATCTCCTGGAGAATCTGCCGTTTCATAATACAACTCAGAATCGCCTGGTCTATTTACAATCATGTGGACTTCGCACGCCACTTCAGAGTCTACAACAAACTCAATTAGATTGCCTTTAGGAGTTTCTTTTTCAGCTTCAGGTGTGGTAGTAGTCTTGTCACCACAGGCAGTAATAAAGATTATCAGAAAAGATAGGTATGCTAGATTTTTCATCTTGCCAAGTTAGCGAAAACAGATAAGTAATGCAAGGAAGAATTACTAAGCTCTTACATCACTACTTACTAAAGTAACCTACTACTTTATTATGAAATGACAATGCCATTGAAATAACCGCAACACCCACTCCAATCCAAGCTTTGGCCGGGATAGCAATAAGTATGTTAACCACAAATAATGCTCTAAAAAGCATCAGTTTTGCATTCAAAATTGAATAGACTAACAAGGCAAAACTAACAATGTAGGCAATACCAGTGTAAATCATCCACATGGGGTCTAAGCCACCAAGTGTGATTTCTTTTGAGGTGATTACAGAATAAAAGACAAAGGGTAGAATCATCATTAATGCGTTTAAGATGAAGATTACGCGTAACTGTGCTGGTTTATTTTTTTTACTCATTGTGTTATAATTTATACTGCAAACGTAGAAGTACAATACAGCTTGAATTTGTGAAAAAAGACCACTTGTTTGGAAATTTGGCTCAATCTTAGAATACCTTGTTTTTTTAGGCTTAGAAGAACATGATTGAAGCTGAAGATGACAATCCAAGCAGAAGTTAGACAAATGACTATACTTCCGAAAAATACCCTAAATGTATACTAGGCCTAAGTAAAAATGTTTATATAACCTACGCGTGCGATTAGCCACTACTTTAGGCTCTTGGCAAAGCAGAATTCGAACCTTGCTTTGTGTATAAATCTTACCGAGAACTGAACGAATTAAAAAAAGGAATCTGATTTTGAACCAGATTCCTCTTTTAGATCTTACATCGATGTGATGATCATTGCCGCAACGAACAGTGTTGCAAAGTGATAAGCTAGATTAATGATGGTTAATTTCCATGATTTTTTCTCCCACGTGGTAGCACCTAAATGCGTTGGCACGTAGAATCCTAGCCAGGTAAAAAATGCGGTCATTAATGAAACAGTAACAGCTGAATTTTCTTCCATACCATCTACCAATCCCCAAACGAAAATGTTATGTGCTAGCACATAGGCCATTAAAAAGTTCCCAATAACCATAAAAATCATGCCCTTGGCCATCTCGCCAGTAGCTGGTTTTTCGTTAATGTCCATTCCCATTTCTCCGGCCCAAGCCTTTCCAAAAAGAGGTCCATACCATAGCCATCCTAGGATAAAATTAGCGATTACGGCAATCCCCACTGCCATGTAATTGATTGTTATTTCCATGATTAATAATTAAGTTGGTGTTCTCAAGTATAGCGAAAAAAAAGGAGATCATTGTTATTGTAAGGCTTATAAGTGGTGCAAGTTGAGGGTTGCTGATTGGTTCCGACTGACTATCTTTACGAACCAAATTAAGAGCCGAACGTTATAGATAAACATATGGAACCGAACTACATTCCAGGAACTTGCAATATTGGACGAGATGAAATTAAAGTTAGGAGAAACAACGCTGTTTTAATGGCCAGTATTTCAATTATTCTAGCAACCGTTTTGTTGGTTACAGGAGCCGATAAATTATGGAGATTGCTATTAGTTGTTCCATTATCCGCATTTGGTATTGGAATACAACAATGGTATAACAAGTTTTGTGTTTACTTTGGAATGAAGGGTATTTTTAATTTTGGAGATGTAGGAACGACATCTTCTGTCGAGTTGAATGAAATGCACAAAAAAGATATGGCCAAAGCACGAAGGATGATATTGTTTGCGGTTTTGTTTGGAGTGGTAGGAACGTCTCTCTTTTACGTTGTGGCATAGCGTTCTAATTGCATTGAAATTATAAGTTTGAAAGGTCACCTTGACGAAAGAAATTTTATTTTTTGCTCTTCCACCTCTACTGTAAGTGGAGTGTATCCAATAAATTCGCCATCCATATCAATTGGCAAAGGCAATTTGGGATTTAACGTAAGCTTTCTGATCTCGTGGAAACTTACTTCTGGGTGGTCTAGTTTAATGCTTTTCTTGAGATTTCCTAGCTCTTTTATGTAGTCTAAAACACCTATTTTCTTAATGACCACAAGATTTAGAATCCCATCGTTCAGCTTTGCATCTGGGGCTATGCACAAACCTGCTCCGAAGTATTGACCGTTGCAGATTGCAATGTTCATAATTTCGGCTTCTTCGTTAATCACATCAGATTCAATAGTCACCTTTTGATGTTTATAGGTCAGTAGCGTAGTAAATATGGCCATTTGATACCTTAATTTAGAAGGTAACCATCGAGGATATTTATTCATGCGTTCAACTACTTTACCTCCCATACCTATGTCAGTTATGTTCATCGACCATCTTTTTTCATCTTCCCCTTTACGATTGGTGAAGCTTAGCCGCTTAACATCAATATTCTGAGTTGCATGTTGGTTGATTAAGTTTAAGATTTCAGTTAATTTGTTTGGTGTTTTTGCCGAACGAACAAAGTCGTTTCCAGATCCTTTTGGCCAACAGGCAAGTATAGGCAGCTCGAGCAAACCAACTTCCTCATGTGCCAACATAATGCCGTTCATCACGTCATTTAAACTACCATCTCCACCAACTGAAACAATAGCGTCAACCCCCTTTTTTGATTCTTGAGATGCTAGGGTTGTGCCATGATTTTCATGTTCGGTATAGTAAATATCATATTTAATCGAGTGACCTGAGCAGTTTTCTCTTATAGTCGCTTCTATTCGACTTTTTGAGTTAATATTTCCATGAATTATAAACGAGACCTTTTTCATATTGATAAATTTTTGTGTAAAAAGGAAGGATGAAATTGTTGCCAATGATTTTTGTAGCGAAGCTTTTCTTTTTCAATCCATTCCACACTATTGTTGTTCATTTCTGCAATAAGCTGTATTATACTGTCAACATATTTGCTGTCATATGTTGTCATTTGATAAGTGATATCAGTTCGGTGCGTAAATAGATCTTCAAGATGGCATAGCTTAAGTGCTTGCCAATGTGATTTAATACTTTCTTCCGAGCACTTGGACAGAATCAATTCATCTCGAACAATTTCCCATTGAATTTTTTCGCTTTGAGTCGACTGATTTGATGGCGATATCCAACCATTTGACCTAGCTTTACTTAAACAAGTTCTAGCCATTCTTAAGAAAGAGGTTAGTTTTCCTCCAGCTATAAAGGTTACTCGCTCTTTGGGCGACCAGACTTTGTAATCTCTGGATGCAGAAATAGGGTTTTTGCTGTTTTGATTTAAGAGAGGACGAAGTCCTGCATAAATAGCCACAATATCAGAGACGGATAAATTGTTTTTAGTTAAGGCATTATAACTATCAAGAATATAATCTACCTCTTCTTTGCTTCCTATCACTCGGTTTTTTTCATCTTCATGGAGCTGGTCTGTCGTACCAATCGCACTTAAATCTTCATTCCAACTAAAAGCATAAAGATACCTTTGAGCCTTATTGTCTTTAAATATCAAGCTTGATTTAAGGTCAATTATGTTCTTTGAAACTAAGACATGTGTGCCTTTACTTGGCTGCAATATGGGTGTAGAACCCAATCCAAATTTCTTTAATGAAAGGTCGGTCCAAACACCAGTAGCGTTAATGATGCATTTGGTTTTAAAATTTAGAACGTTGCCTGTTTCATGATCTTGGCAGCTAACAAATATGTGCTGATCCTCATGCCTAAATTCTTGTGCTTCTAGATAATTGAAGAATTGTGCACCGTGGTTTTGAGCTTTCAATAATGTAGCCATAACTAAATCTGTATCATTGGCTAAACCATCGCGATATAGAACACCTCCGACCAAATTTTGTCGCTCCAAATTAGGGTGAAGGTCTAAAACTTCATTAGTAGCTAACTTTTTGGCGATGAACCTGTCTTTCTTTGGACTTAACCAGGTATATATGCTTATGAACAAATGAAGCAATGTTAGCCTGATTGGCGAGTGATAAACACACATTAGAATCGGTTGCAACTTTACAATGTTTGGAAAAGTTGCTTTAACTTCAGATCGATCTCTTAGTGATTTAAGCACAGCACTTATTCTTCCATACTTAAGATAGCGCACACCACCATGAATCATGCGCGAAGACCTGCTGCTCGACCCTGCTGAAAAATCGCTCATTTCAACCAGAAAGCTTGAGTGCCCCAATCTACAACTTTCGAGCAAAACCCCAGCGCCAGTTATTCCTCCACCAATTATAAGTATGTCAAACGTGTTTTTTTGAGCATCAATTAATTCTTGTTTTCGTAAAGTGCTCATTCTTCTTTATTTAGAAGCCCAGGGTTCAAAATGTTGTTTGGGTCTAGTTGCTCTTTTATCTGATATAACAAATTATACTGCACAGTTCCCATTCTCTTAAGGTACATCTCTTTGTGCCGGTTTCCTAGTGAGTGATGGTGTGTAATCGATGTTCCGTAAAAGTCAAACGCTGCTAGAAAAATATCGCTAATTGCTTTCCATTGTTCCCGTGGTGAATTTGTGTTACGCAATGAAATTACGGTAAAATATATTCCACATGTTGTGTGATGAATGTGGGAGACGTGACAAAGAACAATTCCTTTTTCATTGTGTTTTTGCCAATAATCCTGGCATTGATTATGAATGGATTCGTGCAGATAAGCACATTTGGTAAAAAGAACTTCGCATTCGAAAGTTTCAATGAAATAGCCATCCTCTAAAAGGAAATCACGAAGATAGGGTAACGCAAATCGGCTTTGTTGCCAAGTGCTTTCAACATCCACGGTGGTTACAGACGATGCCAATTCTTTCAGACATTTGCTTACCAGCTGGTGTTTTGCAGTTAAAATTTCACTTTTACCGAAATAGCATAACTTAGCTTTTACATGTTCTGAACGTTTCTCTTGTTCTAAGCTATTGTACAAGACTACTTCATTTAAATCTTGTAGCCTGAAAATGTCGGGAGTAAGATGTTCTTCTTTTAAAAGCTTAACCGCTTCAATTCCGGATTTGAAATCAGGGAATATGGCTTCAATCCATCTTGTTGAACCTCTGTTTTTGTGTATCTTAAGTGTTGCCTCTTCAATTATTCCAAGTGTTCCTTCAGCACCTAAAAACATCGTTTTTAAATCGGGTCCTTCAGCGCTTGTCTCACGGTGACTGAACTGAAGAATACCTGATGGCGTTAGCACTTTCAAGCCTGTGCATATGGTTGAAATTGAACCATAAAAGTTTGACTCCTGTCCGCTACTTAGTGTACTTAGCCAACCGCCTAGGGTTGAATGCATTATCGACTGGGGGTAATGACCAATTGTATAACCCAATGGATTTAGTAAGTTGATGATATTTGATCCTGTAATTCCCGCTTGTAAGATGACCAAACCATTTTCTTGATCAATCGAGATTAACTTGTTGAGCTTAGATAGGTTCGCTACTAACCATTCTCGGTTTTCATCTCCTTTACTGAATGCATTAACAACATTGGTAGCACCGCCCAAAGGTGTCAATACTATGTTGTTTTTGTGGCAAAATTTTAAGAGCAGTTGTAGGTCTTGACCAGTCTTTGGTGTAGCCACGATATCGGGAATTTGTACAGCTTTTGAATTGGGATGGTAAAGTTCGATAAGGTCAACGTAGGATTGACCTTTGCTAGCCAGGAATCGCTCCAAGATGTTCGTCGAAATTTCTCCCTCAAACGAAGTCGATTTTAGTTTTTTTGCCACAGACTCAGCAAAGCTTTCCCTGTCAACTATGCTGATGCTGGTTGACTCTGGGATTGTATAAGACGGATCTCCAATTTGATTAACTAAGTAGAGTTTGAGTCTATCATATTGCTCCGTCATTTTATTACGGAATGTATCTACTCCCCAATGAAGTGCGTCGTGAGATAGTTTTAGGTTTATTTGATTTGGTCGACTCAAGGCTAGTCTTCCAAATATACTCGATCTGAATTAATCCAACGATCAATAAGATGGTACCGTCGATATTCTAGCTTTAGATTTTTATTTGGCATTAGCTTGCCCCTATGAAAGTATTTCTTGCAGGCTCTACAGGTGCAACCGGTTCACTTTTGTTAAGACAATTGCTTGATTCAGGACACCAAGTGGTAACTGTTGCTCGATCGAAAGATAGAATTCCTGACGACTTACGGGCACATACAAATCTTAAAACGATTCAAGCCAGCTTGCTTGAAATGAGCGATACTGACCTCAAAGATTGCTTGACCGGTTGTGAGGCTATAGGTGTTTGCCTTGGACATAATTTGAGTTTTAAAGGGGTATATGGTAAACCGAGAAAGTTGGTTCGCGATGCAGTAATTAAGCTTTGCACCAATGCAGACCAAAATTTAACTACGCGTTTTGTTTTGATGAATACAAGTGGAAACCGCAATAAAAAACGGAATGAGAAGGTAAACTTTGGTCATAAACTGGTAGTTGGGTTACTGAGGTTGATACTCCCACCTCATACAGACAATGAGCAGGCTGCAGAATATTTGCAATATACGATCGGTGCAGAGCATCCTAATATTGATTGGGCGATAGTACGGCCTGATGGATTGGTTGATAAAAATGAGGTGTCAGCCTATGATGTACACTATTCTCCTACTCGAGATCCAATATTTAATGCGGGAAAAACTAGCCGCATTAATGTAGCACATTTTATGGCTGATTTATTGAAGGGTGAAGATTCTTGGCAAAAATGGAAAGGAGAATTGCCAGTTATATATAATAGGGAAGCTTAAAGATTACCTATTTGAAAGTCGTCGGATTATATGATTTGATCTTCGACTCGGCTTTGTTCATAAAGCGTTCGGTTCGCTCTATCTCCATTTCAATATAGTCTCTATAATCTTTTTTGAGATCTCCTTCGGTATGATTGTTATGTTGGTCTTTTAAGTAGGCCAAATAATCTTTTAGTCCATTGTATCTTAATTTCCAGATTTTGCTTCGTAATTCTGCTGGCTTCATCAGCACAATAATAGTAAATAAGTTAGTTCCTGTTCAGATCAAATTTTCTAAACAGGAACTAAACTTTACATGCTAGAGTTTAATCCAGCGTTTGATTATTTGTTCATTAGGCGATGAAATTCTAATGTAATAAGTGCCGGTTGCTGCCTCAACCATGTCAAACTCAACTTGGCTACGCGAAATATTCGCCGAATGAATTTGAACTCCTGTAGTATTATAAACTTCAATCGTTCCTGAGTTTATTGTTTGTGGCAAGTTGATGCTGATTTGCGTTGTTCCAGGATTTGGACTGATGCCTATGCTTAGAGCAACTTGTTCTATACTAGCTAAGCCACATGGGTCATTTTCAATCTCTTCCATTAGCAAGCAAATCATATCGGTATACAACTTTGTACTTCGGCCTAGTGACTTAAAATCATTATTGATTAATACAAAAGATAGATCAAGACTTTTGATGTAAAATGATGAAGCTACGCCAAGTCCAATCCCGCCATGACCATAAGCTATTATCGTGTCATTCGAATTTTGTTTAGAGGCAAACAAAACATTAGAGCCGGCACCATAGTATGAAGCAAGGTATGATAAGCACATTCCAGGTGCATAGGTTGGTGCTCCTGGCGTAATCGTTGTCATTATTGCTAGACTAGAATCTGAAATGATGTCACCATGATGCAAGGCCCATAGGAATTGAGCAATATCCATTGGTGAAGATATTAAAGCACCGGAAGCCCCTTTTGAGCTAAGATACGAATTGTGATTCCAGCCACCAACTGAATTATTGTCGTTGTACACGCCGTTCAGGGAGTCCATGCTAAACCCATTTGTTGCCAAGCTCGTTCTACTAAGTCCAAATGGTGTAAAAAGACGTTCGTCGAATTCATCCTGAAGTGTATTGCTGCTAACTGCCTTAATTACTTCGCCAAGAAAAATGTAGTTATTATGTCCAATATAACGATGCACTCGATTAGGATTAGGAGTTGTCGGTTGAGCGAAAGGTGCTTTAATCGATTCAGCGGGGTCCCAAATTTTTGAGCGATCTGCCCAGATGCTGTCCCAAAGAGCAGACCTTGGGTCTGGGGTATACGAGTTAGTTACATTCGTAGTGTGAGTCATAAATTGATGCAACGTTTGAGATCCGTCTAAATATTGATAATCAAGCGAATTAATGTAAGTTCCTATTGAATCATAAATGCTCAATTTGCCTTCTTCATGCATTTGAAGCAACACAACCGCTGTCATCATCTTAGCGTTGCTAGCAAAATCCCATCTGAGAGAAGGAGAAACTTCCTGGTTAGGGAATGCATTTCCGCTGGTCGATTCCCATGTACAGCCGTCAGGAAATATAATTGCTGCTCCTAAGCCATCGTTCCCGGCTTCAGCAGCGTCGTCCATGAGCTTTTGCAATTTGAATTCTAAACCGCTGCTAATTTGAGCGGTGCTTGACGTGTACGAAAGGGTAAATAATACCAGTGCAATGATGTATAAGAATTTTTTCATACTTCAAAGGACCTTAATCTTAGCATGTTATACTTTTAACATTGTATCTGATGATTGGATTATTGTAACATGCCTAATAAATTCCATATAATCAGAAGGTTACACTATTGTTTTTGTGCTGATTTCCTGAATTCTGTAGGCGATATTCCTTTAATTTTAGTAAAAACACGAGTGAAATACGATGGGTCTGAATAGCCCACCCGATACGATACCTCGGAAATGTTGAGTTCTTCTTGCTCAAGCAACTCGACCGCGGCTTCAATTTTATAATGTTGCACAAATTCGGTTGTTGACATACCACATAACGCTTTTAGTTTTCGATGCAGTTGCATTCGACTCACATGAAGCTCTTCGCACAATTGGTTTATGCTAAGGTCTTCATTATCCAGGTTCTCGAAAAGAGCCTGCTTTACTTGAAGTATAAACTGATGTTCTTTTTCTTTCTTCGGCGCTTGAACTTCAACATTACTGGTATAAAATTGCTGTAGTCTGGTTCTGTGATCGATTAGGTTCTTAAGTGTGAGCAGTAATTCGTCTTTTTCGAATGGTTTACTCAAATAGGCATCTGCACCTTCATGTAAACCCTTCATCTTCGACTCAAAATCAGTTTTTGCTGTTAACATAACCACTGGGATATGAGAAGTGCCAATGTTGGCTTTTACTTCTGCGCATAATTGATATCCGTCTTTTATTGGCATCATTACATCACTTATTATTATGTCGGGAACAATTTCAGCGGCCTTGGCGACACCCAGTTCTCCATTTACCGCTGTCTCCACATTATAAAAGCCTTTTAAACATCGAACTACATAGTTTAAAATGTCTTCAGAATCTTCAACCACCAAGACAGTATGCTCAAATCTTGTATTGTTTTCTTCTTCACTTTCAACCTCAGAATGACTTCCCAGAAAATTGAAATCGGATGTCGTTTGCCAGTCAGCAATTGTTGCTTCGTGCACAGCAGGGAAGTAAATTGAGAAAGTGCTACCTCTGTCTTTGTCGGTATAAGCAATGTCTCCTTTCATCAATTTCATAAGCTGAGCACAGGTTGCAAGTCCAATTCCACTGCCAAGGTCCATCTGCCCTGTATTCGCCTGGTAAAATTTGTCGAAGATTCGATCAATGTCTTTTTCTTCAATTCCTGGACCTTCATCACTGACATCAATGCGTACTTCATCTGAACTGCAAGTCAATTCTACTCTAATTGTTGAATCTCTAGGGCCAAACTTCACTGCATTTGATATTAAATTCTCCAATACTGTTTGTAACTTAGACTGATCTACGTCGACATAAAACTCCGATAAATTCGATTTGAATTCAATACTTTGCCCCTTTGTTGCAGCGAACGAGTGATACAGGTTTACATGATGCTTGAGGTAAGAAACGATGTCAATTTGCACTAGTAATAGTTTCAATTTTCCCGATTCAAGTTTAGACAAGTTGAGAATCTCATTAATCAAATTTAGAAGACGTTTGCCATTTCTTTGGATCACCGATTGTTCATTGCTTCCTTGGTTCAACTCACCTGCTGCACCTAATATAACGGTTAGAGGAGTTCTAAACTCATGCGTGATATTTGTAAAAAATTCACTCTTGAACTCATCAAGTTTTCTAAGATTTTCGGCTTCATTTCGTTCTTTATGTCTTCTCAGATTGAATCGATAGCCAAGCCAAACTAGCAGACTTAAGATTAGCCCGTAGCTTAAATAAGCTAATCCCGATTTGTACCAATACTCTTGCACATAAATATGAAGAATTACCTCACTGTTTTCCCTCGAAAAATGAGTTGTTCCACCTTTGATATGGAGTTTATACCTGCCTGGAGGTAGATAGGAGTATGTGATGTTTGCTTCAGAACTAAGAGAAGAATAATCTTCTTCAAAACCTTCTAACCAATGGCTATATCTTAAGTTTCTTCTGTTTAGATACTCAGAAACGGAAACATTAAGGCTAAACATGCGTTGACTTGGGGGCAATGTTATTTGCTGTTCTATCAATTGTTCTGGTCCAAACTTGACGGTCCCTTTAGCCTCGTCTTGATAGGATAGACTTCTTAAATTAACACGATTATTATGTTCTTGATTAAATTGCTTTTTGCTGATTTCGGGATTAAAAATGAGCAAACCACGCGTTGTGCCAACCATTAAGTTTTTATTGTTAGCAAAATTTGAACTGCGATTAAATTCGAAATCAATTGAGAACCAATCCTCTTCAAAAAAACGAAGAGGACCGGAAGGACCTTCAAAAATGGCCAATCCTTGGGCAGTTCCTAAATAGAGGTCTTCGCCAAACCGTTGAATAAAAAACACCGTAGCTTTTTCCAACTCCTTTTCCGTCACATCTTGAAATGGGTAAGTTTTAACTTCATGTGTAGATAGATTTATTTCACGTAGACCATGAACAAGATTGCTAATACTCCAAAGTTTTGAAGCGTTTTCCATGTACATGGCTGGTCCTCCAAAACGATTTGAACCAATGACCAAGGTGTAGTCTTCTAAAACTTTTCCTGTAGTATCGATAATCCCAAGAAACGGTTTGGTGCATAGAACAATGGTGTTTTTTTCATGATTATATTGAAGATTGTGAACTTCATAATACCCCTCCGAATGCTGAAATAGGTTTAAGGCGATTTTGCTCGATATCTGATTTTTTAAATCGTACTTGTAAATGCTATTTAAGTTGCCGTTCTCCATTAGCCACAACACCTCATTTATCGTGTCTAGGGTATGTACAAAGCGAGGAGACGTCTTATTAGGAAATAGAATTTTAGCTTCACCGGTAACTGGGTCGATAATTTTATCCAACCAAAAAATCTTTCCATCAAAGTAAGAAATGTCAAAAGCCCCAAGCTTTTCTTTCGCCGATAGCTTTAAGTTCAACTCAGTTGATTCATACGTGATTGCATCAAGTTTTTTAATGCCATTCTCATAACTGAGGTATATGTTACCTTTATTGTCTTTGCACATACCCCGTAACGAGCAAAATTCTCCTAAGCATTCTTCATTTGCATTCTTTCCAGTCATTAAGGTTTTTATGTGTTCTGGACGAAGGGTAAATCGAATCAGTCCGTTCAAACCGCCTGCCCAATAAGCACCTGATCGGTCTCTGTAAATATGGAAGATAGGGTTGGTGTATTCCTGGTGCTCAGGCAAACTTGTAAGTAGCGGTTCTCTGAGCGAAACAATTTGCTTGCTTTCAATGTCGTATTGGAACAATCTGAAATCGTCGCCATAGATCCATAAATAGTTCTTTTCACGTAGCACCTCTGCAGTAGAACTCAAACCGTCAATTCTTGGGATTTGGAAATACTCTTTACTATGCGTTCTAAGATTCAGTTTTAAGAGTTTAAAGCTTGTGTCTATATGCCCATAATGACCGTACTCTTGATTACCAATTTTTATAAAGATGTTGTCGTATTCGTCATACTCTAAATCTTGAATTTCTTCGTTATCTGATAATGTAATGGCAACTGAATCTAGCTCATGATTAGACTTGTCAAGAATCATGACTTTTTTGCCATCAACATAATAAATGTAGTTTTGAGATTGGCCTGTACGTTGCTTGATCATTGGGTAATTGGAGTCAAGAATCGCAACCTTTTCTAGCTCGTTGTCGCTGTTACTTTTTAGAAGCATCATTTTTCGACTTGCTGGAACAGATTTGTAGATTAGTACCGCCCAAATTTCTTTTTCATACTGAATCAACTCCGCGATTTTTCCTCTACCATACAGGTTCAACAAGCGGGTGTCTTTTAAGGTAAACTTTTGTTCTACTACACGCTTAATTGGGTCAACAAATTTGATGTCATCTCCACCAAAAATCAGCTGCCCTTCGGTTGTTTTTCCTAATAAATGATGACTGTTTCCCAACATCCTTAGAAAGTCTTCACTTGGTGATTCAACACGGTGGCCGTCGAATGTTACTATGGCATCTTGCTCGATGTCGAGTTCAAAAGAGGCACCGGTCCATCGCCCAATCCACAATAAACCAGTTTCGTCTTCTACGATGTTTTGCGTATGGCTTAACTTTTTCCCAGAATCAAATGTGATATTTTCAGCACTTAAACCTTTCATCTGCCCATAAGACTGAAGGCAAAAGATGATGCTTAATGCAAAGGTGTATATTAGGTGTATGTATAAGACTGATTTTCGCATGCTAAGAATAGGTTCTATAATGGACCCATCTTGTTTTCACGGCTCTAAGATAACGCATCGAATTGATAATAAGTGGATTCTGCATTTCTAGTAACTTAAACCCTACTTTCTGAATCTTAGCTGTTAATGTCACTCTAATGCAGATTTCTATATTTGTCTTAATGGCAAAACCTTTTCAACGGATCGATTTTAAACTTGGTGAAGAGACGGTAATTGGTCGTGCGGTTTTTAGTCCTCCATTTAAAGCAGGCGAAGATATGGTTAATGAGGCACGCTTTGTTTTTGTGGTTAAGGGATATTCAAAGCTCAACGTACCCAAAGGACAAGCAATAGTCAAAACCGGCGACAGTTTTTTGATGAAAAGTGAATCTTTTATCAATCAGCATTACGAGAATGACGATGGCAGTCAGTCTGAAGTAATTATTATCAGAATTATTCCTGAGGTGCTAACCCAAATCTACGGGCAAAATCTTCCAGCTGTTTTTACCTCGAACTTCCAAGAGACAGATCCCATTGAAGTGGTCAAGAAAAATGAAATGATTGACCTCTATATCCAAAGTTTAAGACAATATTTTGATCATCAAGAAATGGTTTCTGAAGAGGTGATTCGATTAAAGGTAAGAGAACTCATTCAACTCTTGGTAAGTCTTGACAATAGTGGCAATATCCATAGGATTTTAGGATCTCTCTTTATCAAGAATAATTATGCTTTAACTGAAGTGGTTGAAGCAAATTTGTATGAAGATTTGCAGTTGCCAGATCTCGCTCATCTTGCTGGGCTGAGCTTATCGAGTTTTAAACGAAAATTTAAAGAAGTTTTTGGTCAGAGTCCAAATCAGTACATCATAGGTAGGAGGGTAGAGCGGGCCAAATTCCTGTTGCAGTCTTCTACATTTAATGTATCTGAAATTGCATATGATGTCGGCTTTAATGATTTAAGCCATTTCTCAAAAACATTTCATAATCTAGTTGGATTAAGTCCTTCAGAATATAGATCCTCAGCTTAGGTGAACTTATTCTCCAAATTTTTGGTCTTTTCTGCCAAATAGGAGCTAGTGGCTGTATTGACCTTTGTACTAACAAAACTTAAGAAAATGAAAGTACAAAGAAAAATTACAATCGAAAAACCAGCTAAAGCAGTATGGTCTGTATTGGCTGAAGATTTTGACAAAGCAGGAGAGTGGATGTCAGCGGTAGTATCGTCATCAGAAAAGAAAGATGGTGAGACCATTGAAGGAGCTGAAATGGTCGGACGTTATTGTAATCTAACAGAAAGCGATAATGGGCCGATTGCTGATGAAACCATTACTTGTTTCGACCCAGAAAATATGAAGCTTGGAATTCATGTTGTTCCTCGAAACGGTAAAATTCCAATTGAACAGAACAATGCTACTTATACGCTTACTGCAATTGATGAGAATTCAACTGAAGTGGTAATGGATTCTGATTTAAATCTTAAAACTGCCGGTAAGTTATTGTATCCTGTGTTGAAAGCAGGTTTAAATAAGGGCTTTCAAGAACAGCTAGAAGAACTTAAGCACTATGTCGAAACTGGCGAAGTGCATCCACGTAAATTAAAAAGAAGTTTAAAATGAGAGTTCAAAAATTGGCAACCTGGTTTGTAGGGTTAACTGCTTTACTAATTTTAAGCAATGTTGTACTCTTTGGGTTGATGAGCATTTTTAGGCCAGATCTTCCTTGGCCAAGTCTAGGAGGAGGTGAAGCAGATTTCCCGATACAGTTTTTTGCTGTGCGTCATTTGGCGTTTGGAATTGTATTGATTAGAGCTTTAGTGAGCAAGGATCTGATCATGCTAAAGACCCTGTATCACCTGTTTTTACTAATCTCGATTTTCGATATTGCCTTATTGGCTTGGAAGGGATATTATATTCCTTTACTGGTTAATTTGGTGGGAGAGACTTCGGCTCTAGTTTCAGCTTTAATTGCTTTGGGAATTTTTTTAGTTCCAATGGGACTAGGACTTAAGTACATTCATACAGAATTGCAAAAGAACCAAGGTTAGGAGCTAGTTTCGAGCTGGTTTCCTGTCAGTTTTAGACTTGAAATCGTAATTATAAATATGGAAAAATTGCTTTCTGAAATTAGGAGTTGCAAGGTGTGTGAAGTATTTCTTAGCAACGGTACAAATCCGGTGCTAAGTGCACATCCCAAAAGTAAGATAGTAATTATAGGCCAGGCACCAGGAAGCAAAGTTCATGAATCAGGAATTCCTTGGGATGATGCCAGCGGAAAAAGGTTGAGGGAGTGGATGGGGGTTTCTTCTCAAGAATTCTACAATGAAGAACTAATTGCATTGGTACCTATGGGGTTTTGTTATCCGGGTCGAGGTAGATCAGGTGATCTGGCACCTCGCCCCGAATGTGCCCCACTTTGGCATCAAAAATTATTGGATAAGATGCCAAACGTTGAATTGACACTTCTTGTTGGCAGTTATGCCATGAACTATTATTTGACCGATAAAAAAAGAACACTCACTGATACTGTGAGAAGCTATACAGAATATCTTCCTAAATTTATTCCATTACCACATCCTTCACCAAGAAACAACATTTGGCTTAAACGAAATGAATGGTTTGAAGCTGAAGTGCTTCCAAATTTGCAATCTTCAATATCAAGCATCTTGCATTAGTTAGGGACGCAGATTGACAGAATAAATGAAGCCTAGTACGTTCGGGAACATCATCTAATCACAGAAAATCCCTAAATTTGGTCACTAACATCTGATCAAATGAACCTTCGCAAACAACAAGTTGGGAAAATTCTAATGCTTGTGTTTTTCATAAGTATTGTTATTGGTCTTTTTATTCATGGCCCAATTGCTCAAGAACAATCTTATCATAATTTTAGTGATGAAGGAAGTATTTGGGGCATGCCAAACTTCTGGAATGTGATGAGTAATTTACCCTTCATTTTAATTGGGATTCTAGGGCTTAGGAGCTACAAGGCGTCTAAGGTTGGTAGCTTGCATGTGGTTTTCCTCTATAGTGGTATCGCATTGGTTGGGTTAGGTTCGGGCTACTATCACTGGGCTCCTACAAATGAAACGCTCATTTGGGATCGCCTTCCAATGACCATCTGTTTTATGACCTTATTTTCAGTTCTATTAAGAGATTTCTTAGGAGTTAAACAAGATAAAATGATGTTGTTTATCCTTTTGGTTGTAGGACTATACTCTATCATACACTGGGTTGCATTAGGCGACCTCCGACCGTATGTGTTGGTTCAGTTTTTTCCAATGGTTTCAATCCCCGTTATTCTGCTCACACAAAAATCAACGGGAATCTCGCCTAAACCTTTTTGGGTATTGCTGGCTTGGTATGTTCTTGCTAAAGTGGCAGAAACCTATGATGTGCAAATACATGATGCGTTAAACGTAATGAGCGGACACAGTTTGAAGCATTTCTTTGCTGCCATCGGCTTATATCAATTTTATAAGATTACTAAGAATGGTGCTTAAGTTTAAGGCATATGCTTATCATCATTAGCCTAAACTAAATTTTCAAAACCCTAAAATTCATTTCCTCGCCACTGTGAAGTTTAATTCTCAAAACATACATCCCCGCAGCGTTAGGCAGTTCAATGCTTAAATTGTCATGAATAGAAACTTCATAAGATTTGCTGTAGGTGTCAATTAAAATCAATCGTTCAATTTCTTTTTTATCGAGCCCCATAATGAAAAACCTGTTTTGTGTAGGGTTGGGGTATACCGTAACCTTGCTGAAATCATGAAGGCTTTCTATTCCCGCACCACTAACCACGTGTAGAATTGCAACCTGAGTGGTGTCTTTGCATGATTGTTTCGAAACGATACATCGAAACACTTGCCTATTGTTCCCATAAGTGGTTTTCATTACCGTAAGAGAGTCTGTGTTTACTCCATCGTATTGACCAGCGTCGAATAGGTCGTCGAATCCAAATCCT
Source organism: Bacteroidia bacterium (assembly GCA_965216465.1). Taxonomy (GTDB): domain Bacteria; phylum Bacteroidota; class Bacteroidia; order NS11-12g; family UBA9320; genus UBA9320. The sequence continues at coordinate 684,492 of CBDCFW010000005.1, read as the reverse complement.
AAGTTAGACTGCCATTGAATAGACTCAGCTAAGCTATCTGTTTTGACTATAAAATGAGCGTTTTTTCCTTGTCTCGTGGTTAGCGATGAGGGAGGTACGGTTCGGTCTAGCTTATGGATGGTTACATGTTGAACAATGATGCTATCACACCCCCATTTACTCAAAAGCGTATCGGCATAAGTTCCTGAATTCGTTACCGTTGCTCCGTTATGTAATTTAACTTCAGCACAAGCTGTTAATGATTGTTCGGATAACGTGCTTTTTCTGATGGTGAGATTATAATTCACTATGCTATCACAACCTAGTATGTTAATAAAGGAGTCGGAGTAGATTCCTGAACTTCTCCATATTTTTCCAGTATTTGAAACATATAATTCACATGCCTCAACTGAAATTAGTGAGTCATCAGACTGAAGAATGTTAATGTGTATATATACTATACTGTCGCAGCCAGATGAAGTTTGGAAAGTCTGCTCAAAAATTCCTGAAGATGTGAACTCTACTCCAGTTTCCGTGACAAAAAGCTCACACACCGAGGTGTCAATGTGCGTTATTTTAGAATGAATAATTTTAAGCATTACAACTTCTAAGCCTATCACATCATAAAAAGTGTCTTTGGTTAACCAGAATATAGTGTCTCTGAAATAAGTTGTATTATGGTATACAATACTGTCACAGCCTTGAATAATTGTAGTGTTACTAGCCGAGGATATTGACGATAAGTCATCTTTCTGAAATCTCAAAACGTTGGCAACTCCTCGTGGATTTGGTGCAAAATAATTGCCGTAAACCAATGCACTATCGTCATTGATAATTAATCCGCTGGAATCTATATTATCAAGTGAACTTCCATAATTTTTAAAGTCTGAAGCCATAGGAGCAATACCCGTTTTTTTAACGAGTTTGAAGTCTGGATGTTCTTCAAGTTCGCCGTTTGACCCAAGATAAACAAAAACCTCGCCTTGAGCATCATAGTCAGGAGCTCCAATGGCTAGGTCAGCGATCCCATCCTCATTAACATCGACATGAGAAATTGCTTTAGCAAAGGAGGTTGAGCTCATGTTGGGACGTACTAGTGTTTTGAATGCTGAGTCATATCCTGCAGAATCGCCATAGCAGACCCAAACTTCTTCGTTGCTCAATGTGTCAGTAAATCCAATAGCCAAATCAAGTAGATTATCATTATTGAGGTCACCGACCAGAGAAATGTCTGTGATTTGTTTGGTTGAATCTTTATAGAACAAAATGCGTTTTGTTTTATCTATACCACCTGCATGACCCAAATAAAAATACAACTCATTTTCGTTTGATGCGGTATCTAAAACCAACGCAGCGATATCGTCAAACCCATCGTGGTTGAGGTCGCCCATAAACTCAAGGTGTTGGTAAACTTTATTGTGGTCTTTGATCCAATTCGTGTAGGTGGTGTCGATGCCGTTGGAACTACCGGTGTATAATCTTAATCCGTCACCAGCAATAATTATGTCGTCGTATCCATCTCCATTCACGTCACCGGCTTTCGATGCCAAAGTTGTGTGAGATAAGAAGCTAGTATGGTATGCGACGCCTCTTATCATGTGACTTTTGTAATCATCTACAATTCCAACCAGACCGGGATCAATAAATAGCATGTCATCTAATGAGTCTCCATTTACATCACCTGCCTTTTCATACTTGTAGTTTCCTACATTGTAGGTGTATTGCATCCAATCTGAGTACTCTCGAAAACCCTTGTCTGACCCCAAGTGAATATGATTTTTACCATAAATATCAAAATCGTAGTATGACATATAAACCATTATATCTTGATTATTGTCACCATCTACATCTCCAATTGCACTACAATTAAAGTTGTGATTCTCGGAGTTCCAGAAGACTTGAGAATAATGGGATCTAACATCACCTTTATTGTTAAAGTTGTAGAAATAAATAGTGTTATATGCGGAGTTGGTATCATTTTGAGATGCTACTAAAAGTTGCCATGTGCTAAATTCAATATTGAACGCATAGGGATGATTGATTTCGTTGATATTCGAAGTGTCTGGTCCCGTTTGCGAGCCCTTGTAGATGGAAATCTTGGTGAGATGTTGTAAACTATAGTAAGGCCAACTTTTACCTTTTTGTAAAACTGCAATTTCTGCATAACCATCATAGTTTCTATCTCCAAGTCCCTCTACAACATCCCCAAATCTTAAATTGTAGTCATCAGAAAGTAGTGTGTCGCTGTTTGAAACACTAAATCCATTTACACCACCGTAAAAAATAAATACCCCACCTCCTTCAATCCAATTGCCACTGTTTAGGTGTGAGTAGGACGGAGATCCGATGAGAAGATCTTCATAACCATCACCATTTATATCATGGCCGTTGGCGATGCTTTTTCCAAAGTTTGATCGAAGCCTATTTGATTCTAATAAAGTAAACGATGTAGCATTAAGTCCAGACGATGAACCGTAGTATACAAAAACACCTCCTTCTTCAAGTTGTCCGTTCTCATAGTTTGGAGCACCCACAATAAGCTCTGAAAAACCGTCATAGTTGAAATCTGCTGAGGTGAGTGAATAACCATAGTTTGACTTGGCTTTGTTTGATTCTAAAATTTTTATTCTTGAAGTGTCAACACCAGAGCTGTCACCATACATAAAATATACTGCTCCTTCGTCATTCTGACCATTTGTGTATTTTGGTGCACCTCCTACAATTTCTCCATATCCATCTCCATCAAAATCTTTGAGTACATGAACAGAACTGCCAAGTTGTGCACTGTCTTTATTGGATTCTATAATATCTAGTTTTGAATTGTCATAATACGGAACCCAAAAATAATATCCCAAGCCAAGCCCATAGTAAAGGTACATTGCTCCCTCGCTGGCTTGGCCGTTGGAGTATCCAGGTGCGCCTACCAGAAGGTCATCATAAGAATCGCCATTTACGGACCCATAGCTCATGCTTGAACCAAATAAAGCTCCTGAATGGTCAGATTGAAGGTAAATTGATGGTGAAGTACCACCTACATTAAGAATTACTCCCTCATTAAACTGACCATTGTCAAAGAAAGGAGCACCACAGTAAGAGCCATAATAGGAATTAAGGCTTGCACCAAAGCCTGTTTTCATACTATCTGAAACTGAATGAGCACTCCATGAGATATCGGCATTTTTTATGGTTGGGTCTAAAGTAACTGGATAAGTGCAACCTTGTTCTGAAACCGTAATAATCCAATTGTTATCAGACAACTCCAGCTTTAAGGGTAGAGTTCTACCAACTGCATCAAAAGCAATGAGCTCATCGTAGCTTAGTCTTAAACTTCCATTCTCATCATAGAAATGCAGAACTTCTTCACTAAACCTCGCAGTTAGCCCTTCAAGAGAAAAGTGAAATTTCAGTTGATCTTCACTGCTCGGGTCTTGTTGCACAACAATTGACTGCTTTATACCTTCAGGAGAATTGTTATACTCAATCTGATATGAGCCGTAGTCTTGAACAAGTGCATTCTTGTCTGTTATTAGATTCGGTTCCGTTTCGCTGCTTAAAATTTCCAAGTCCGATTCAACACCCAGAAATTTTATATCCGCTTTTATTCGATTGGGTTGATTTGGATTTCGACTTTCTATGATCCATTGATTTGGTAAATAGCGACTTCTTAAACCTTGGGCTCTATTTGGCGATTGTAAGGTTGAAGTTTTGTGGTCGAACGTAATGTGATATTCTAGTTGAGCAACTTGAACACTCATGTTTTGTTTTTCCCAACTTGACTGACTTTCGGTTTGTTGTGCTTTGGATGAACTAAATATGCATAGTACGGTACATAGAATAATGATGCTAATTGCTTGCTTTTTCATAATTACTTCAAAGCTCATGCAATACAAGAAGTAGCTTTTGGACTATCATTTCAAATACTTGGACAATTGTAACAACCCTATTAAATTGGGCTGATTAGCGGTGTATTGTGCAGTAAAACTTTTTGATCTTCGGAACTTTCAGATTTGGTAGTTGTTACAATAGTTCAATCATCTGTTACGATGCTCCGCATCGTTAAATGAACCATGTACTTTCTTTGAACCATGTTAAATTGCAAGCCTCATTTAACGTCGCTTGCTAAAATTATAAATCAACATTATGAAAATAAGAGAGTATATACACATTAAGTTACTAGCAGTTTTGTTTTTAGTAATAATAGGGTCTTCGTGCTCAGATTCAGAGCCTCCTTCATTTCAAGAAGAATTTGACTCCGAGTTTTTTGGATCGAATCACGACTATACCCTGCCCGAACTCCAATATCTTGAAGAGGACAGTGCTGATGTAAAAACACTAGAATCATGGACCCGTTCTATGGTTGAGAATCTGACGAAAGCCCGAGATTCAATATTTACAGAGCAACAAGGAGATAACAGAATTGAAGAACGTATAACGCAAAACTTCTGTGGTGTGTCAGAATTAAATTCTGGTTTTTCGGAACTTGATATTGTATTAACACTAGTACGGAGCAATGGGTTAGATACCTTCCAATTCTATAAACATGAAAACAAAGAAAAGTTTCAGGTTCACTCTGACACTGGGATTAGCATTACCGAATCATTTACAATACAAGGTGTTCAATACAGCAATCAAGAAAAGGGAGAATTGGTGTACTGTCCCTTATTGCCTCTAGGAAGTTCAGTAACAGCGTGGAATAACACTGGAGATAGTTTACGCTTAGCATATGTCAGCCTAAATTATGACGTAGACTTCAGAATGGACAAGAAAAACAGAGGTGGCTCTTTAATTATTAGTACTGGTTTTGAGTACTACAATGGACAATGGGATGAGCTAGGAAGATTCTCAGGAGGATGGGATTAGCAACTTATTAAACAGATTTTAATCAAATATCTTAGTAACATCTAAAATTTTGATGGCTAAAATTAACGCTCAAAGCAGGTGTTTTTAGCTCTAAATTCTACTCAAAAAGTAGTCCAGGAGATTTTAGAGATGTTTCAAAATACGCTTGTTTTAAGTAAAAATCACCATATACCCCCGTGGGGGTAGAAAAAATCGTAAATACTTAAAAGTTAAATAGTTATGAATTATGTCTGGTGGTATATTTCAGAAATCTTGTTGAATTATTTGAATTCGAGCGATCAATTATTCTACCTTTGTACTCGGTGATCGAAGGACCACCGATTAGTATTTAACTTTTTTAATAACCTATTAATTTATTTATATGAAGAACTTATTACTTGGTTTGACGAGTATAGGCATGATCCTAACGTCAACAATCTTTCCAAATTTAATCTTTGCACAATCAACAACCACTCCGTCGTTAAATTCGATTGGTCTGCCATTTAACATTGATGGCTACGTTGAAAGACAATCTTCTACAGCAGGTGACTGGTCTAGAGGAAGCCAAACAAATGGTAACGACAGTGGCTATCTAATTTATGATAACGGTGTTGCAAAGGCTTACGAATTAAACTTCCACACTACAGATGCGTGGGGAAATTCATCGAACGACGATGTTTTCAGTGGAGGTGCAAAATTTAACGAGGACCCTACAACTTGGAGTTGGGGAACTGGAAGTGTGCCAGCAAAGAATGATGTAAACAACACAAACATTCACATTGCTGAGGCGACTACAGGTGACCTTTGGGCTGTTGTGGCCGCTGACCGTGCATCGGTTAACGGTACAAGCTACCTTGACTTTGAATTTTTACAAGAAAAGCTAGAAGCAGTAGCACCTTCTGGATCTTCATCTGGATCATTTACCACAGCAGCAACTGATTGTGGTAGAACAGTTGGAGACATTTTAATTACTGTTGAGTACACCAATGGTGGTGTTGTTGACAGCATTTACTTCTACCGATGGGTAGCTGATGCAGGTGCATCTTGTGGCTACGATTGGCAAGCTTTTACTATTCCTTCAGGAAACGCATTTGGTGTTTCAAGTAACGGAACGGTAGATGTACCTTATGGTGCATTTGGAGACACAACGTATACTACTAAGCAATTTGTGGAAATCGCAATTAACTTAACTGAAGTAATCAACGGGTCTATTGTTGCTGATCCTTGTACTAGCTTATTCTTTGAGACTATGTTCTTAAAAACTAAAGCTTCAAGTTCACCTACTGCAACGCTTAAAGATTTAACTCAACCTTACCAACTAGAATTAAACGTTGGTCAAGCGATGATCGATTACGGAAGTCTGTTATGTGCTGGTGCAAGCTATAGTGCAACTAACAATGGTCCATCTCATACTGACGGAGGAACTTTTACTCTACTTTCACCTAACAACGGACACGTTACTGTTAACTCTTCAACTGGAGAATTATCTGCGGGTGCGAACGCAAACGGTACTTATTTAGTAGAATATACTTACAGCCCAAGAACAGGTTGTACGCAATACGACACAGCTACAGTAGTTATTGGTAACGCTGTTACAGGTAATATCTTTAACGACGCTGACGGACTTTGCCACAACACATTGGTTAGTGGTACTGGAATTGGATCTGCTGACGGAAACCAATTGTATACTGTATTAGTTAACGGAAGCGATGAAGTTGTTGCTGTTACTTCAGTAGATGGTAGCGGTTCATATGACCTAGGATGTCACTTAGCAGGAACTTATACTGCAATTGTTATGACTTCAGCTCCTTCAATTGGATCTACTGGAAACAGTGCTGGACTACCAACTAACTGGGCGTTCACTGGTGAAAACATTGGTGCAGCTGCTGGTGACGACGGAAGTCCAAACGGATCACTTACAATTACAATCACGAACACAGATATTTCTAACGCAAACTTTGGAATCAACAAACGTCCTGAAACTTCAGGTGGAGACTTCCAAATTGCTAAGCCAGTTTACGGTGGTACTGTAACTGTTGGATTTGGACACGGATTTGGAACTACAGATGACTTTGCTTCAACTGATAACGAAGATGGAAACCAAAATGCAACTTTAGACAGCATTACAATTACTGGTCTTGCACTTAACGATAGTAACGAATTGTACTATAACGGTACTCACATCACTGCTGCGATGTTACCTTATACTATTAACAACTTCGATCAGTCATTAATGTCATTCGAAGTGTATGCAGACGATGAGGTACAAGTTTCTTATACTATTACTGATAACGCATGTTTAACTGATGAAACTCCAGCAACTCTTAGATACTGGTGGATTGGTCAGGTTCCTGTTGAGTTTGTTAATGTAAAAGCTAAAGGACTTGATAACGGTAATGTACTTGTAGAATGGAGTACAGCTACTGAGGTAAACAACGAATTGTTCGAAGTTGAAAGAATGGTTAACGGTGAAGAATTCACTAAAATTGGTGAAGTTCTTGGAGCTGGTAACTCAGTATCAATCTTGAAGTACGGATTCCTTGATGCAAATGCACCTCAAAGCGGAAATGTATACTACAGAATTAAGCAAATTGACTTTGACGGTCAGTACTCTTACTCAAACGTTGTAGCTGTTGAGATGGAGAGCGAGCTTGATGTAATTGTATATCCAAACCCAACAAGAGGAAACTTCGTAGTGAAAACTACTGAAAGTGACGATGAAATTACTGTTGAGTTAATCGACATGAAAGGAACTATCATCAGCACTTGGAACGGAGTTGGATCATGTGAAGCGACTACTAACGAAGTTAGAGCTGGTTTATACACCTTAAGAATAAGCAGCAAGTATTCTGCTAAAACGATGCTATTGCAAGTAGACTAACTATTGATAGAATAGTATAGGCTATTAACTAAACCTGATTAATCGGGTAAAGTCAAATACTCTTCTCAATATCAGTTAACCCTGATCATTGAGAGGAGTATTTTTTTTGTGCTATGATTTCGTTATAAAAGGTACTTAAGTGCCAGTTGTGTCTCTCTTACCATGGTTGTTTGACCCCTTAACGCAGCGAACTTAAATAGGCCTCACAAGGTAATTGTGTTCAACCATCTGTAATTTGTGTTATCTCTATAACATTCGGAACTCTACCTTTGTCTCAACAAAGGAGCATGAAAGAGAACAACATCATTCGCGTAGAATCCATCTCACAACTGTTTAAAATGTTTGGTTGGGATAAGCCCAAACACCCTTTAATTGGCGTAATCGATATTCAACAAATAGATCAACTGGATATTGAAGCTTTTGAGGATGTTAAAGTGGTTTCAGAACTCTATACCATCTTTATGAAGGATGGGAATTGCGGTATGCAATATGGACGAAACAAATTCGATTTTGAAGAAGGAGTATTGCAGTTCATAGCACCCAAACAAGTGTTTTCAACTTCTGGCCCCTATCAGAAAAGCACTTATGGCTTTATGATGGTGTTTCACCCAGACTTGATTAGAAACTTTGAACTGGGCAGAAGAATTGATGATTATACATTTTTCAGCTACGATGTGCACGAAGCCTTACACCTTTCAGAGAAAGAAGAGCGTACAATGATTGGCATTGCCGAACAAATTCAAGGTGAGCTTAATGAAAACATTGATAAGCACAGTCAAGAAGTTTTGGTTTCAAGTTTACAGTTGTTTTTAAACTACTCGCGTAGATTTTATGAGCGCCAGTTTATTACCCGCACTAATGCACATTCAGATGTAATTAGTCAAGTTGAAGCAAAGATTAAAGAGTATTATAAGTCGAACAAGCAGCTAGAGTTTGGAACACCAACTCCAGAGTATTTTGCTGAGCAAGTGAATTTGTCGACCAATTATCTAAGCGACCTTTTGCGCAAAGAGACCGGGATGACAACTAAAGATCACATCGACGATCATGTGATCAACCTTGCAAAAACATCGTTGTTAAATAGTGAAGATACCATCAGCGAAATAGCTTATGATCTAGGTTTTAATTACCCGCATTATTTCAGTCGACTTTTCAAGAAAAAAACCGGATTAACTCCCAATGATTATAGGTCTAACTTGTTGAATTAAGATGTTTAAAAGAATAATTAAAAAAACCATGATAACACTTGGAATTGTACTTCTAACCTTAGTTGTTTTCACCATTGTTTATATGAATACAGCTCCGCAGTTTGGTGGAAGTCATAGTAAAGAAGATGTAGTAAAATATGAAAATTCAGGCCACTATGCTGATGGAACATTTCAGAACTTAATTCCGACTTCTATAGACTATAGTTGGAGTTCAATGGTTAGGATGATGAAACTGTATATCAAAGGAAATCCTAACAAGTCTCCCCAATCAGAACTTCCTACGCAAGATCTTGATACTGCTTCTTGGAATAGTGCTAACACAGATCAAATTATGTGGTATGGACATTCTGCTTTTCTCTTGAAAATGAATGAAAAGACCATTTTGATTGACCCCATGTTGGGTAATACACCTGCACCGCATCCCGCCTTAGGAGCAAGCAGATATTCAAAAGAATTACCGGTCGAGATCGAGGAACTTCAAGAAGTCGATTTAATTATTATTTCGCATGACCATTACGATCATCTAGACTATGGTTCAATTAAGCAGTTGAATGCTAAAACGAAAATGTTTTATGTTCCTCTTGGAGTTGGTGCACATTTAAAAAAATGGGGCGTATCTGAAGATCGTATAAAAGAGTTTAATTGGTGGGATGAAGCTAAGCTAGAGACTATAGATATAGCATTTACCCCCGCACGTCACTTTTCGGGAAGAAAGATTGGCAACAACAATACTACCTTATGGGGGTCGTGGGTGTTAAAAGGTAGTAATACCAAAATATTCTTTAGTGGAGATAGTGGTTATGGGCCTCATTTTGAGGAAATTGGAAATAAATATGGACCGTTTGATATCACGTTAATGGAGTGTGGTCAATACAATGAAAATTGGGATCAAATTCATATGATGCCGGAAGAATCTGTCAAAGCAGCCAAGGATGTGCAGGCTAAAGTAATGATGCCTATCCATTGGGGAGCTTTCACTTTGGCCATGCACGATTGGAATGACCCGGTAAAAAGAAGTACTGCTGAAGCCGAAAGATTGGCAATTGATTGCATTACTCCGGTTATTGGTGAGGTGATTGCATTAGACACCATATCGGTTACGCAAAACGAGTGGTGGAAGTAGGAGAGAAGACTATTGAAATTCAAGAAGTTTTGAAATCTCTGCTATAACCTCTCTCTTCATTTTACGACTTCCATTATCACGCATAAAGTTGTGGCCAACACTATCTAAAGAATAAAGGGAAATGTTGTATTCCTCACATTGGTCGGGATTGGGAATCACACCATCATCCGCAGGAAAATCATAGCCTCGAAACGATAACGTTTTAAAATCTCTGTTGAGCGGGAGAGGAACACGACGGTGATCTAGAGTGATAAGTGCTTGAACTTCATTTGAATACAGTGTAGCATAGAGGGCAGCAATGTCACCTCCGTTCGAGTGCCCAACAAGTATTGCTTTCTGGAATGAGTGTTGTTTAAGCTGAAAATATGACTTAACAAATTGAATAGTCGATACGCCTTGTTGCCAGAAAGGTAATCTTTTGTCGTAGATGCTATCTCCTATCGGAAGAGGAGGGTCATGTTCAGCCTCGTGATGAATAGCAGCAACAAGATAACCTTCTTGAGCAAAAAGCTTCGTAATATAACTGTACTCAGTGTTGCTGCATCCATATCCTGCATTAAGAATAACAAGGCCTTCATGTCTGCTGGTGTCAACAAAGTAGGTCTCAACGTCAATGTCTCGATTTGAACTACTATCGTGCAGTTCTAATGTGTTCGTCTGAACAAAATCTAATTTTTTAGGATTGTGAGAAGTACATCCAACAAATACAGAAAAGAGTAGCAGTAATACCAGTGTTCGCATTTTGATACAAACAAATGTATGCAAATGAGTTCTAAAAGAGACTTCGATTCTTCTTCGCTATATTTGAGTCATGAACTATTTTATAACTCTTTCACTTCTCCTGTTCTCATTTCATAGCTTTTCACAAACCGATTCTGCTGATACAGATGACTCGCAAGAGATTGATTTGAAGTATATAGATCGAGACGAAGTTGAGGCTGACGAAGAAGTTTTTGAGATGTTTCAAATTGAGGTGAAAGCCAAATTTAATCCAAATGGACATTCCGGATTGCAGCTGTACATAGCCGAGAATTTTGAGTATCCTGACACCGCGGTTATTGCAGGCGTGGGAGGGGTTGTAAAATTAGAATGGACCGTAAATAAAGATGGTTCTGTTTCCAATGTACGAACCGCTTCAAAGCCAATCGGTTATGGAATTGAAGATGAAGCAATTCGAGTAATACAATCAACTTCGGGAATGTGGACTCCAGCAAAGGCACGAGATCGACCAGTAAGATCAACGTATGGCATGCCGCTGAATTTGTCGGTGGAGTAAGATTTTTGCTTAACTAAACTTTTTGTACTTCATATTTTATCTCTATCAAGAGATGATTAAATTGCAGACTCAATCATTTTGACTGTGGTTAGACATACTTTACATCTAAAGAGGCTAGGTAAGAAAAAGATTTATACCGTGCAGCTAGAAACAGACCTTGCAATTCGTACTGGTGCTGATTTAGTAGAAGCTTGCATTCGGTCCGAAGTAGTGCGCTTCAACAAGAAACGAGATGAGCCTTTTGTGTCAGGTTTTTTACTTCCATCGGAAATTCAAGATCAAGCCGAAATGGGAAAAGTGTCATTTGGGGCAATTTTTAACGATCAAAAAGCTGATGCTGATACAGCACTTGAAGCTGCATTACTAGCCCATAAAGATGGCCTTTTTGCCATTTTTTTAGATGATGAAGAAATTACTTTGGATTCAAATATTACACTGCAACCCGAGTCAGAAATAACATTTATACGCCTCACATTTTTAACCGGAACCCGCTGGAGATTATGATACCTATAGAACAAGCAGAAAAAATAATAGCAGAAAGTAAACTTCCTAAATTTCGAACGTCTAGTCTTGCGACCTTATCAAGCAAGTACATTACTTTAGGTAAAATATTAACGGGCAATTTAACTCGTACTGATGATGGATATTATGGGTACAATGATGAGTATGCCCTGGAGATGTACAAATTGAATTTTGGTAATGACCCAAAGTTTAACCCATGGAAAAGCAGTCAAGGAAAATCATTGGCCGCTAAACTTTACGGCCCTAATATCGGAATTCATATTGCTGATTTGTGGGACGAGATGAATCTGGGCCCTTACCAGAACGATTATTACAAACGACCTTTTAGAAGTAAACCCTCAGACACGTACACCACCAAAAAACTTTCTTTTCTATATGACCTTTTTAATAGAGGAGAAATTTTCCCCTATAAGCTTCCGTTAGATGAAATTATTCGTTATTCCGTTTACCAGGAGTTCAGCACTGGAATATTGTCTCGCGTAATTGGTATTGCCCTTAAAAAAGGAGATAAAGTTTTGTTTGACCGAATTAGCAACATTCTCGATGGGGAGGATGAAATTGGCGGGGTTTGCAGTGACTTAATTGAAGGATTAATTCTAAGTGATCGTAAAGACGCTTGGGAAATGGTTGCTAAACTTTTATTAGCTGCACAGCGCCAAGAGGGACTTCGTCAAACCATAATAGCAAACCTGAAAGAAGCTTCACCAAAAGCTCTTGCTTATTTCATGAAAGTTATACTGGATAATGACCTTCAACGATTTAGTTCAGTAATTATGGAGATAGATGAATGGTTTGGTTTTCATTGGGAGGCACCTAAAAAAGCGACCGTGAAACGTTGTCTGGAGTTGGCACTTAATTTTATGTTGTCTCAAAAAGATGCTATAAAGGCTTTACAGAGCAATGATAATCTCGAAGTGTATATCGCTTTATGGAGCATGGGAATTTTAAATGTAGACGAGGCCAATTTAAAGGCCATCGATTTAATTCAGAATGCTAGTCGAGAGAAAAAGATTATAGCCTGCTACTTCATGCAAAGAACAGGTAGAACCAATACCGTTCTACTCGACTGGATGGTAGAGAATATTGGCAAAGATTTAGAGCTGGACTACCTCATTGTTCAACTTATTCCTAAAAGCAGCTGGAAACAGGAACTTGTTGGTCAGCTCATAGATATAGCTACCAGCGTTCCTAAAGCAGGAAAGCAGGTAACAGGAAGCGGATTTTCATGGATAGATTATAAAATCAAGTCAGATTATTTCTACCAAATCGCGGTTCAACATGCCAATGATAAGCAACTTGAAGAAATGAGTGCAGAATTAGCATCTATACCGTCCGAAGTGCGTGAGTCTTACATTAGAAAGATATTTCCAGACCACAACGTTTGGTCGTTGCGCTATGCGAACGATAGGAAATTTAAATCAATTCACATACCATCTAATACATGGAAAAAAAAGTTGGTTTGGCAGGCATTGAAAGATCGAAATGAGACCGTTCGGTCCACAGCGTTTAATGTTCTTTATCATTTGACTCGCGTCGAAGAGGAAGATCTCGATGTGCTAATAGGATTACTCACCCGTAAGGGTAAAGATGTAAGGCGGGATACCCTGAATCTCATGTTAAAACAGGGAGATAGCAGTATTAAATATTGTTCTACTGCATTGCTTGAGTCTGGAAACATTAATCAACGCATGGGTGGACTCGAAATCCTTACTCAACTAAAAAGTGCAAACAAGATGTCAAGTTATGTGGAGCAGCAAGCGATAGCCTACATTGACACACATAAAAACTTTGGAGAGAACGAGCAAATCTACCTTGATAAACTTGTAGTAAAGAAGAAATCGAACAAAAACTTTGCAAATGGTTATGGAGTAATTGACTATGCCAATCTTAGTCCACTGATAACCATTTCTGACCCTTTTAAGAGTAAAAAACCTGGCTTGTTTGGCAAATTGATGGAGAGTTTCAATCCAGCTTTTCTGTTTGGTGAATTGATTGATTCAAAAAAGATAAAAAAAGAGGTGAATGGGTTAATTGACCTTATTGAAAAGCATAAAAATCATGAATATACTTACGAAGGCTGGGATGGTTCTACAGAGACAACATTAATTGGAGATGGATTTCATCTTCGCCACAACAAGATTGAAAACTTAGAACCTGAAGAAGTGTTTGAATTGTTACCACTGCCAGAGGTATGGCAAGAATGGTATCGAAATTCAAAACTCAACGATTTCGAATTGTCTATGGCCATCCACTATATCAATGAAATGCATTCAGGATCAGATCAGCGGAAATATTATCGCACGCTTTTGTCAAGGTTTGTGCCCACCATCAGTGGGTTAAAGATTCCTGCTCGTAATGCCTACTACTGGAATAGTTTGAAAAACAGAGTAGATAGTCTATTGACCTTTGTTTATAACGCCTTTGCCGACCATAATACAATGGCAAGGTTTAATGTCGATTTATTAGAATCTGCAATTGCTCATGCCGATGACCGGTTAAAGAGAACTACAATTGAATATGGATGGGACAATGAGAAAATGTCTTGGGCAGTTTTTCTAGAGTCAAATCTACCCACGAGCCCAAGCGGATTAACAGAAATTAAAAACGATCTTCCTAAGTTGAAACGCTATTGGGACCTCAAACGCTATTTGTACTTTGTAGATCAACGCCATCGTAAAAAACTGCTAAATGTAAATGAAATGGCTGTTCGTAGACCTCAAAGTAGTTACTATCACGGATCAGAACAAATGCCGCCAAGCTGGGTTACCCTAGCGTTGCACAAAGAAGGTTTAATTTCCGACGATGATCTGCTTTATCAGGCATTAATCGACGATTCGGTTTTGAATGAGTTTGAAGGAAGAGCAAACAGATCTGAAGCCACTCTCACATTGCATCAAAAAAACTTGTATGAACCGCTAAAAAAAGACATGGCTCGATATTGAGCTAAAAAGAGGTGATGTAGCTACTGAAGCTACCAATTATGTGTCTAGCTTGAATAGTATAGAAGGAGTTCAGTACCTCATCGAGATGCTAAATAGACTTGGAAAAGATACTTTTAGTAGAGGGTATTATTACCGTGGAGATAAGTCGGCAAAAGATATGTTTAGCCAAATGGTGAAAAAATCTGTAATGGCTGAAAATGAGGATGTTGGAGATTTTATTCGTGAGGCAAAGCAATCAAAGATAACGAGTAAACGCTGGCTTGAGCTAGCAATGTACTGTCCACAATGGGCAGAACCCGTAGGCGAGCTTTTAAAAATTAAATCCCTCGAAAAAGCGGTTTGGTGGTTTCATGCCCATGCTTCTGATTATATGAACTCGGAAAAAGAAACTATTGTAGCACGCTACTCGCAAATCGAAAGTCAAGATTTTGAAAATGGAGCATTAGATATCAATTGGTTCCATGAGGCTTACGGTGCAATTGGAAAGAAAAACTGGACCGTATTGCACAATGCTGCAAAGTATATATCAGACGGAAACGCTCATCGACAAGTGAAATTGTACTCAAGTGTAATGTTAGGCGAAGTGAAAATTACTGAGACCTTAAAGAAGGTTAAGGAGAAAAGAGACAAAGATTATGTTAAGGCTCTTGGGCTAATTTCACTAAGTAAAAGTAATCCTGAAAAAGATGTGTTGAAGCGTTACGATTTACTTCAAACATTTTTAGTTGAAAGCAAACAGTTTGGTGCTCAGCGAAGAGAAAGTGAAGCTAAAGCAGTAGAAATCTCGCTTGATAATCTTGCTCGAAATGCAGGTTACGCTGATCGCACACGATTTTCTTGGGCTATGGAAACCAAGGCGATGGAGGAGATTATGGCAGCTTCGGTGCTAAAGAAAGATGATGTGACTTTTGAGCTTCGTGTAGATGACCTTGGTAAAGCTGAGATCTTAGTTCAAAAAGGTGATAAGAAGCAAAAATCTATACCAGCCAAGTATAAAAAGGATAAAGATTTAGAGAAACTTAAGAAGAATAAAACCTATCTCAGAAAGCAGTACAATAGAACGCGAAAGTCACTCGAAAATGCCATGCTGAATGGTGATCAGTTTACCGTAATTGAGATAGCCAAGCTGATGACACATCCGGTGGTGAAAGCCATGCTGAGTAAGTTGGTTTTGTTTCACCCCGAATCTGGACAAGCAGGGTATTGGGTCAATCAGCGTGTTGAAGACCTGGAGAATAAGCCATTATCTTTAACGGAGGTAGATAAATTGATAATTGCACACCCGGTGCATTTATACCGTTCGGTATCGTGGGATCTGTATCAACGTCATGCTTTTGAAAAACGATTGGTGCAACCTTTCAAGCAGATTTTCCGGGAGCTATATTTAATTACTGAAAATGAGCAAGAAAGTGGCAATGCATCAAATCGCTATCAAGGGCATCAAGTACAGGCTAAAAAGACGGTAGCTTTGTTGCGTTCTAGGGCTTGGACGGTAAGCTACGAAGAAGGCTTACAAAAGGTCTATCACAACAAGAAAATTATGGCCACGGTTTACTCCATGGCTGATTGGTTCTCACCTTCAGAAATTGAATCACCAACGCTTGAAACTGTTGAGTTCTATGATCAAAAACTAGGTAAACCTTTAAAACTTGAGGATGTAGACCCCTTAATTTTTAGTGAGGTGATGCGCGATATAGACTTGGTTGTTAGTGTGGCCCATGTGGGTGCTGTTGATCCAGAAGCAAGTCATTCGAGCATGGAAATGCGTGCCGTGTTGGCTAAAGAAAGTGCCAGATTATTTAAATTAAATAATGTTGAGTTTACGGATAGGCATATCAAGATTGATGGCAAACTAGGGAGTTACAGTATTCATTTAGGCAGTGGGTTAATTCAAAAGCAAGGATTGCATTTATCAATTATTCCAGTACACAGCCAACATCGAGGTCGAGTATTTTTGCCTTTTGTTGATGACGATCCCAAGTCTGCGGAAATTATTTCGAAGATGCGTATGCTTTCAAACGATGATAAGATAAAAGACCCGACCATACTAGCTCAAATACATGGGTAGTGTTTGAATCTTTCATTCTTTTAAAACGGATAACGTCTTCTCACAGACTTCTAAAAGTTCAGAAAATCCTTCATACCGCTGTTGTTTATAAGCCATAAATCCAACCGCTACATTTTTAAAACGATGATCTTTGTGTCCGTTTGGGTTCGCAAACTGATTTAACACAATATCATAGTGTTCAACTAAATAGGGCATCAAAGTTTCGGTATTGAACTTGTGAAAGTATTCATCTATAAGTTGATAGTCAGTGGTAGTTTTGTAGTAATCAACCACATGTTCCCTAATCTGATAATCATGAATTAATCCTAGATCTCCTGAGTTAATAATATTGGTGTATGTTCCATTGTGAGGCTTAAATTCTGAGAACATAAGCATAGATTGTACGAGTGCAATTGCTGAATCCTCACTTAACGAATCTTTTGCAAGCAATATGATTTTGGGGTATTGGGCTTTGAACCATGTGCTGTCATTTGTGATATAGTCTTGAAGACTTTCTGCGTCCTGCTCCATTTCAGTCACAAAACCTCAAAGTATCTTTTCTCCTGGAGTCTATCTGCTTTTGCATCCTTCCTATTTTGCAGCACAAATCCAGCTGTGATGCCTATGAAAACTACAATTAAACTTAGGCTGTGATACAGCCAATCAATTCTTCTCTCTGTCATTGCTTTTGGACAAATTTTTTAGATTCGTTCGACAATCGAAAAATTAGGGACCCTTCAAATACTCTACTTACAGGAAATCCAAGCTTGAAGTATCTATTTTGTTGGTTTTAGCAAGCTCAATTAACTCTTTTCTTTTTTGTTTCCAAACCTTCTTATTTTTCTCTGGAAATGGATAGAGTTCGCCAGCCAAAATGATGTTCCCACCCAAGGCATACTTTCTATGAATGAAGTATGCATATCGCTCAAAGAGAATAGCGTTGAGTTTAGAGTTGTACATCACACAGGTTTGATGTAAAGAGACTAAGCTTGAATCGTTTGCATGTGCCAACAATAGCTTTTTGGCTTCGTACTCATTTTGTTTAAGAATGTCATTAAATAGATAAAATTTCAGAGCGTTGTCTGCACACTGCATCAAGTGGATTTGTTCATCGAGTTGAAGGAGCGTGTTAAGTGTATCGGCGGCTTGATAAATTTCGGAAGGAGCTCCAAACGGCCCAAGAAACTTTGACTCTATTGTTCCGCGACCTTCGATGCTATCAATTAACAATGTTACTCGGTCAGAAACATAGCAGGTATACCACTTGTCATAATAAACTTCTGCACCAGATCTTACTCCGTTAGAATCAAAGGTTGATAGGCACTCTGTCCATTTGCCAATCTTAAAATCTTCCGTTCGTTTAGGACCTAGAAAGCTCCATAAAGAATCATTTGAATACTGACCGGTGTTGCAAACCTTGGTTCCGGAGTATTCGTAAAAATACCCGTGAACATTTCCATCTTTTACATTCCATTTATACAAGGGTACGCTGTCTCGGTTTAACAGAATCCATTTGCCTTCAGGAAGATTTGTTTGGTTTGTGATAACCGACCTTAAGTCGTTGATACTGTTTGTAGTATAGTGCTTTTCTCCATTCCAATATAATGAATCAACTTGCTGCGATTGAGCAAGGGTATAAGAGATAAGTAATAAGATAGATGCAATCAGCCTCATCTTATGTATAACGGCATAACGTTTTAAAAGTTATGTTTAGTTATTCGATGACTTGGTCGAGTTGGGCTCGGTATTCTTGCAACCTTGCATTTGCATTACTGTCAACGAGCATAATCACAATCATCATCGCAATGATGGTGATACATGCGGCCCTCCATCCAGGTTGGTTCAATAAAACTATGAGCATTGAGGCTATTAAGATAATGAACGGAATTACCTTAAACACAATGGTTCGATACTCGTTTAATGATTTTTCTGTTCTTTCTATTTCAGATTTAACAAACTCTACAGAATCTTTATTGTAGGCCTCAACAAAACTGGTTACTCTTGTTTTATTGGCATAAAATATGCCTGTACCTACAGCTAAAATTAGTATTCCGGCTACCAAGGTGGGTACGATATAGGCCTTGGCGAACTCTGTCTTGCCCAGTTGCCAGAATCCGGCTGATGCTAATAGAAATAAAACTCCAGCCAAAATGAAAAATTTAGAAGAAAAGACCTCAGCTTTAGCCCAGTCGGTTGCAAATTTCAGTATGTCCATGTTTCAAATGTATATGAATCAAATTAAAAGAATTTGGTCTAAAGCAATCAAATACCTTATAAATAATAGGGAGATTAACGATTCGTAAAAAAGTGATCACAATAATTATTATAAAGGAGATTTTTAGCACACAATCAGTTAATAAGCGTCGCTTTATCCTACTTACTTAGCCCCTTGTAACCTTTACTTTGAATAAAATCGAAGTAGCATCGGCACACTTAAGACCATTTCTTTTCGGTCAAACCTAGAGAGATGGATTAATATTGCTATTATTGTTCACGTTTAGCAGGAATTCATTCTGTTGTCCTCCGTCACCTCGGATGTTCAATCCTAAATTTTAGCTAAAGGGAAACAATTCTACTGAATTCAAGAATGGGAATTCAGGGTCTAGAATGATTTCCGAATGGGGTGATCGGATCCATAACTTTTATTACACACTTTGTCTTACCGATTTAAGACAATATAATTTTATTCAATTAATGGAAATAGGAACTGTTAAATTTTTTGACCAGACCAAAGGGTTTGGATTTATTAAACCTGATAATGGAGGTAAAGACATCTTCGTTCATCAAAGTGGTCTTACTCAAGATGTTTATGAGAACGATCGCGTGGAGTTTGAGGTGGAAGAAGGAAAGAAAGGCCCAAACGCTACGAACGTAAAGAAGATTTAATTAAATTTTGGCATGGTCAACATCTGTTGGCCATGTCATATTGTTATATGGCAGATAGTTTTAGCAAAAAGGAGCGAGAAAAGAAAAAAGCTCAAAAAAAGAAAGAAAAAGAACAACGCAAGGCAGAACGTCGTGCAGAGGGTAAACAATCAGAAGTAATTATGTATGTTGATGCGTACGGAAATTTCACTGAAACCAAACCAGAAACGATAGAAGCCGATGCAGATCAATTGATCGAACTCAGTAACACCAAAAAATCTGAAGGCCGAGTTTACAAAGGCTATGTTAAATTCTTAGATCAAGAAAAAGGGTTCGGGTTTATTAAGGCAAGTGGAAAGTTGGGAGACTTATATTTTCACATTTCGGATGCGAAAAGTCCGGTAGAAAAAGGTCAAAAAGTTGAGTTCGACGTTGAAAAGTCTGAGAAAGGACTTAAGGCAGTGAATATTCGTTCTTAAAATCTATTACTTTACAGCCGCTCAACAAGCTTATCAATTATAGAGTTGATGCTTTTGTACTCCCTTAAAACAAAAGAAACACTAAAAGTCTTGACTTATCTTTGGGTTTTATATGAGTTCGATCCGACAACAACTTAAATCTAAATATAAGCTCTCTGAGGAAAACTGTGTTTTGTTGTTTTCGTATATGACCAAACTGAGTACATCCAAAGGTGATTTTTTAAGCATCAGAGAGTGAAAAAAACAGTTATCATATTTATCATGCTTGTTTCATCCCAAGTATTTGCACAGGTAGAAGCAAAACAGAATGTCTTTGGAATTATGGCAGGGGTTAGTTCTTCGTCAATTTCACAATACAATGGTAGTAGATTAACAGGCTTTACAGGAGGACTCTATTGGGATTGGAAATTCTCAGACAAGTACTCGTTGCAGTCTAACTTCTTGTACTCTCAACGTGGAGAAGAGCGAAATGAGAATGTGTCAGAAATTGAACTTGGCTATCTAAATATGCCAATTATGATAAAGTATAAAGTCAACGAAAAATTAAGTGTAGCGACGGGCATATTTGCCGATATTTTATTGGTTGCAGAGGGAGAAAATCTAGACAAAGAAGAGTTGAAGAACGACGACTATGGAGTTCCTGTAGCTGTCGGATATCAAATAACCAATAATATTCAGTTAGGTGCAGCATATAATGCTGGGTTTAGAAATATCTCAAACAGTTCGAAGTGGAATAGATTAAGTAATAGTTGGACTAGCATCACAATAACATACTTATTTTAGAAATTTGAAGAACAATAGTATGAAACAGTCAGACACATTGGTTTGCCGAGCATAGAGTATGAAGACTATATGGAGCATATGCTATCCTATGTTGAGCAGCAAAAGGAAGAGCAAGTTTCAAAGAAAACTTGGGGTCATCTAGGTAAGCCACAAGTTAGTATTGAGGAGTTTGCTGGGGTTTGAGCTGATTAGTCTTTAAAACTTTCGTTATAGAGTGTCACGTACTTTAAGGTTTTTACATAATAATGTTCCTTGTCTTTCTTGTAAGCGGCGACAATTTTTGGGCGGTCCTTCATTAAGCTAATTAAATTTTTAGAGTTGAAAGTGACGCCTTGACCATCTGATCCTCTTGATAAATAACCCTTCCACTGCCCACCATTGACAGTAATTCCAGTAACATCCCCAGAATCATTGCGATGGATATTGTTGCTCCACCACAAGTACCAAGCAATTTGCCTCTCATTCTCAGCAGGAATTAGAATCACATAGCTCAATTTATCCTCCATGAATCGATAGTCCTCACCTTCATATGCATAACCCCATATATCAGAAGCCGTATACTTGGTTTTTTTGCCATTGAGCTTAAATCCAACCTGCTTCTTTCCTGAATAAAGTGACGTACCCACATCTTTAACTTTTTTATTTTTATAGGATAGATGGGTAGGGTAAATTCCTTCAATATATTCTTCATTTGATTGAAATGCAGTAACAGCAACTAAGAATAGTAGAATAAGGGAAATACGTAATAGGGGTCTAAAGATTTTCATAGAGCAATAATATATAGTATAGGGAAATTAAGCAACATAGAAAGGCTACCAAGTGAACCACTTCCTCCAATTCTTATAGAAAGTTCAGTTGTCATTGAAGTTGGTTGCAAGTACAAATAAATTAGGTGGAAGTTCTATCGAGTTGGTAAAAGAGTTGGTCAATAAGATTTGTTCCACACTTGATCACACTTGATCTTTCACCCAATGAAAGCACACATCCTCAAAAGTTATGGAAGTTCAACAAATTTTGAGTTGGTAGATTGGCCTCAACCAACAATTAAACCGAATGAAGTTTTAATTGAAGTCAAAGCTGTTTCAGTTAACCCGGCTGATTGGCATGTAATGCGTGCTTCACCCTTTTTTGTACGGTTTAGTACAGGACTGATGCGTCCAAAGAATCCTATCTTAGGAGCTGACTTTTCAGGTGAAGTTCTAGAAGTAGGAAGTGAAGTAGCTCAATATAAAGTTGGTGATCGTGTTTTTGGAGAATCATTTCAAGGAAGCTTTGCTGAACAACATGCCGTGTCAGTTGAGAACATCGCTCGTATTCCAGAAAATGTCAGTTATGAAGATGCAGCTTGTTTAGGTATAGCAGCTATGACTGCACTTCAAGGTTTGGAGGAAAACGGCAAACTTCAAGTGGGAGAACACGTACTTGTTAACGGATCGACAGGGGGAGTAGGCCATTTTGCTGTTCAAATTGCCAAAGCCATGGGAGCAGATGTAACTGCAGTATGCAGTGGCGGTAAAGTTGATTTTGCTCGATCGCTAGGTGCAGACCATGTAATCAATTACCAGCAGGAGTCTATTCATGAACACAACGGTCAATATGACTTAATTCTTGACACCCATGGCAATATGAACTTCAAAGACTTTAAACGATTGCTAGCTCCAAAGGGAAGAGGTATTTTAATTGGATTTACCACCATGTCGAATATGATGACCACCATGATAAGAGGTAGCTTATCGAAGTTTGATATCAAATCATTCACTCAAAAATGTAAGGTTAAAGATCTTCAAAAACTTGCAAGTTGGACGCAAGAAGGACAAATCAAACCCTTTATAGAGAAGACATATCCTTTTGAAGATTTGCCCGATGCAATTTCCTACATTGAAAATATGAGAACGAAGGGGAAGGTGGTTGTGAGTGTTTAGATAAAGTGCCCACCGGATGTGGATACTAATTGCAGCAATTCGAGAATTTTAAAAGGCGTCTTACCAGTACACAAATTCACGAATGGTCCAAAAGGAGGATTCTTGCTGACCTAGGCGCAATGAACGCTTAGAAACCCAATTGCCAACACTGTCGTAGGTGAAAATGTATTGGGTTGAATCGTACAGGCCATTATCAAATGTTCTTGCATAATAAATCATATCGCCATATTCATTAAACCCACGATTAGATGGGTTGTGTCCACGCCATTCCTCACGTACCAACCGGTCTAAAGAGTCTCTAACAAAATGAACAAAGGTTAGGTTTGTGTCTGATATTTGCTTGATTTCGGTGATTCTTGAATCACTATCGTACGCGTAAATGGAACATTCAACCAATGCACTGGTGTCGTCATCTGCTATATAGAAAAACAAGCTGTCTAACCTGTTGTTCGAATAGCGATATTGGAAGTTAGAATTGCAGTCATCTACCTGATAAGATTTTAAGAGCAAACCATCTTTAATTACATGTTTAAATTGTGTGTGGAGCGTAGGAGTGCTGTCGTAAAACACGAAATAGTTTAGCCTTAAACCATTTTTGTCAAAATTGTAGAAGTGAGGGTTATATGCAACAGTTGTGTCGCCAAGAAATACACTGTAATGTGTTTCTTTAAAGCTTTTTACAGGGCCCCTAAGTTGGTAGCGTTTTAAATCATTCCAACTGTAGTTATTCAGTTTGTAATGCCTCGAAGTTATAGGTGCGTTGCAGGAAAGGAGTAAGCATAGTGATATGACAATTACAGTTCTTAGCATTTATGTTTCAAATATAGGTTGAGCTGATTTCTCTTAGATTATAATAAGTTATAAATTAATAAATGTATGAAAAATCATTTAAAAAATATAAAAAGTAGTAATTACGAATGAGAAGTCAGTCATTATATGTGTTATTTAATAATAAAATTGTATATTCGTATGGTAAGTAATGCATTAACTTTAAAATATTACTATAATGAATGAAAAGTCATACAAAAAATGGTATTCGATGAGTGATAGTGCCATTGTCGAAGCTATAGGAAGTTTTGTTCAAGATAGCAGGTTGAAAAAGAATTTGTCGCAAAGCGAGGTTGCCAAAAGAGCCAATATAAGTCGATCAACCTTAAGTTTACTTGAAAGAGGAGAGACCGTAGCACTCACTAGCTTATTGCAAGTATTGAGGGTGTTGGATCTTTTTCACGTACTGGAGCCATTTGAAATTAAAAAGCAAGTGAGTCCAATTGCAATAGCCAAGTTAGAACGAGACCAGCGAAAGCGTGCTAGTTCGCGCAAAAAGTCAAGCAGCGAAAAGAGTAATGATTGGGAATGGTAACTTCTGCATTTGTTAAAATATGGGGAGTTGTGGTAGGTGCTGTCGCTTGGGATGAGGAACGGCATGTAGGCACATTTGAATATGACGAAAAATTTTTGGCTAGGGGATGGGATCTTTCTCCGATTAAGATGCCCATCGATGGCGGACAAAAGATCTTTTCATTTCCCGAACTTAGAGCAGATCGAAACAGTGAATATGACACATTTAAGGGCTTGCCTGGACTTCTTGCTGATGCATTGCCTGACAAGTATGGAAATCAACTAATTGATGTTTGGCTTGCTCAAATAGGCAGAAGTTCAGACTCTGTAAATCCAATAGAAAAACTTTGTTTTATAGGGTCAAGGGCTATGGGAGCCCTTGAATTTGACCCTGTTCTGATCAACCAAAGAAAAAGAACATTTCAAGTCGAACTCGACGGCTTAGTTCAGATAGCTAGCCAAATGCTCAATCAACGTGAAGAGTTTAATATCAACATAGAGGAAGAAGCTGCAGCTATAAAAGAGATTATTACAATTGGAACGTCAGCTGGGGGTGCTCGACCCAAGGCGGTTATTGCCTATAACAAGAAAACCGGTGAAGTAAGGTCCGGACAGTCGAATGTTCCTAAGGGCTTTGAACATTGGCTAATTAAGTTAGATGGAGTAAGCGATGTTCAACTTGGTGACACGAATGGATATGGCCGTGTTGAAATGGCTTATTATCACATGGCCCAAGCTGCAGGTATTCACATGTCAGACTGCGAATTGCTCGAAGAGAATGGAAGAGCACACTTTATGACCAAACGATTTGACCGTTACGAAGATAATGTCAAGCATCATGTTCAAACCTTTTGTGCCTTAAAGCATTTTGATTTTAATGAGGTAACGAGTTTTAGTTACGAACAGCTCTTTCAAACCATGCGAGAACTAAGACTAAGTTATGCCGAAGCAGAACAGATGTTTCGAAGAATGGTTTTCAATGTTTTGAGCCGCAATTGTGATGATCACACAAAGAACTTTTCATTCATTTTGAAGCAAGGAGGACGATGGGAGCTAGCCCCAGCCTACGATATTTGCCATGCATATCGCCCAGGAAGTAAGTGGGTAAGTCAACACGCATTAAGTATAAATGGAAAAAGAAAAGACTTTGAAATGAACGATTTTTTAGCTGTGGCAGAACTGGTTAATGTTAAAAGACCTACAGAGATTATAACTGAGGTGAATGAAGCTGTTTCCAACTGGTTAAAATATGCTAGGCAAGTAGGCGTAGATCTAAATAAAACTAAATCCATACAATCGACCTTATTATCAATTAGTTAGACTTGTTAGTGGAGCTCTTTATTCTGTAGATTGGTATGGCCCTTTTTAATATTATAATTCTTACACCTCAACCTTCTTCCATCCGCCTCTGCTGAACATCCAAAGCGTAAATAATCCTACCAGCGTTTCTGAAATAAATACTGCCCAGAAAACACCTGAATGCTCCCATCCTTGATTAATTGCTAGGTAGTAGGCCACTGGAATTTGAATCATCCAAAAGAAGATCACGTTTATCCATGTAGGTGTTCGGGTATCTCCTGCACCATTAAAGGCTTGCACCGATACCATCCACCAACCATAAATGAAGTACGAATACGCCAATATCTGCATCCATTCGCCTCCAATTTGAATCACTCTTTGATCTTCAGTAAACATGCCTACGAGGTCTTCATTGAAGAAGTAGTAAATGAACGACACTGCAACTAAAAAGACCATATTGTAGAACCCAATTTTCCAAACGGATTGCTCAGCTCTATCAGGCATTCCTGCACCCAAATTCTGACCTACTAACGTAGCTGCGGCATTCGATAGACCCCAAGCAGGCATCAAAGTGAACATCATCAGTCTCAATGTGATCGTTGCTCCTGCAACAGCCTCACTTCCAATATCTGAAAGTATTCGCATGAGGAAGATCCAAGAAGTCATGGCAATAATCATTTGACCAATTCCTCCTAGCGAAGTTTTAATAATGTTGAGCAGAATCTTACCATGAAATTTCAGTTGTGACAACTTCAGTTGAATGTGTTTTCCGCCTTTTGCCAGAATCCAAAGTTGTGAAACGACGCCAATTCCTCGCCCAATATTAGTAGCCATAGCCGCACCTTCAATACCAAAGGCAGGAACAGGTCCCCATCCGAAAATTAACAATGGGTCAAGCAAAAGATTAAAGCCGTTTGCAATCCAGAGTACCCGCATCGCAATTGCCGCATCTCCGGCACCCCGAAAGATTGCATTGATTACAAAAAGCAGAACAATAATTCCATTGCCTCCTAACATCCATTGGGTGTATTTGTAGCCGTGGTCAATGCTCCATTGATCTCCACCCATGAGAGCCAATAGCTCTTTGGAGAAGAAAATTCCTCCAATTGCAAACGGTAGTGATACGAGGATGGAAAGGAGAATAGCTTGAGCTGCAGTCTTAGTTGCTTTTTGTTTTTCTTTCTCCCCAATTCTGCGTGCAACAATAGCTGTAACTCCCATTGACAGTCCCATGGCTATAGAATACAAAATGTAGAGATAAGTTTCTGTTAGTCCCACTGTTGCTACCGCAGAAGGTCCTAGTTGACCAACAAAGTAGATGTCAACAACAGCAAACGTAGATTCCATTACAAGCTCCAAAATCATAGGGACGGCTAATAAAAAGATTGCTCGCTTTAAACTAATTTTGGTGTAGTCTTCTGAAGTGCCGCGAATTGCATCGCCTAAAGCCTTCCATATTTTTTTTGGACGCTTTTGTTTTGGCTGTTCAGGTGTCTGTATTTCGTTGGCTTCGCTCATGGCGGTATGCAAATATTAGGGGTTTGGATTGAAATTGCATGTCATTTCTAAAATTGAAAGCAATATTACTTCAGGCTGATGTTTAAGGAGAACACGGTTTAATTCGTAGATTTGGTATGGTTTTCAAATATTTTGAAAAAATCTTGCCGCTGAAATATGAGCACTGTTTATAAAATATGTATACCAAGCCTGTTTATGCTGATTGTTATTTTATTTCCTCAATTTGCTTTTGCTGATCAAGGTTCAGCACTAAGCAATGCCTTACAGGCCATGTTTTTCTTTCTTGGTGTAAACAGTCTAGTCGCAGTAGTATGTTCTGTACTATTTTATTATTCTTTCCTCAATAAGCTTAGAAAAAAGAAGAAGGCATCAGCATTGCTTGTCAGCCTTTTTTCACTGTTGACTATTGTTTTGGCATTTTTCTATGACTACATTGAGCACATTGCATCGGAGTGGCTTCCTCATTTGTGGGATCCACTTCTGAAGGAGTCATTGGCTATATTAATCTTGGCTTTTTTAGGAAGCCTAATGGGATTCTTGATTAGTCCTTTAAAAAATAGCACTTCTGTAGATCCATGTACTTATCTGCACGGTAGCAAATCATTAATCAAATTGCATGAGTAGAAATAGGTGAATCACTACTATTCACGTTGAGAGAAGAGGAGAATTAGTTTGGTTACTCGAGAGAATCAGATGTAGGACTTGCTTAAAGAATTACATTCTATTTAGCTTTCTATATACACCTGCCATACCAAGGTTATGTTTGGAATCAAATTTGTCTTTTTTTGGTCCTGGCTTCATTTTTTTACTTTTTAATTTAGCCTTTAAGCTATCTCTCAAAGTTTTGCATCGCTGTCGTGCTAAGTTGCTTTTTCGGGCTTCATTGGGAGTTTTTCCCCAGGCAGTGAAAATAGCAGGTTCTGCTCTTCCCTTGCAAGATTTCAAGCACTTGATATGATAGGCAAACAACTGATCCCCTTCTAGCTGACCATTACGGCTTTTAGTGGGTCTCTTACCCTCGGCATCAGAAATTCCAATTACTCGACAATTACAATTACACATATTCGTTCTATTTTTTGGTTAGCCAAAATACAACAATATATGTGGAATTCAAAATGTCAATAATGGGTGTGTTGTTAGGTTAATCAAATCAAAAAGTAGAAAAAGTGCACCGTTATGTGGTTAGAACTTTATTCTGAGAATCGTCTTTTTATCTCCAACAACCAAAACAGATCTGTCTTCGAAGATGTGCATGTCGTTCAGTTTGGCTTCAGTATTTGTCTCGTACTTGGTCCAGGATTTCCCTCCATTTATTGTTCTTAAAACAACTCCTTTATCCCCAATTATAACGCCTTCAGACTTGTTTAAGAATTTGACCGCTGTGAGGTGTGCTAAGGTTGGAATCTGTACTTTTTCCCATGTTTCTCCGCCATTTTTAGACAGGTAACATTCACCATAAGAATAGTTGCCCACTGCAAAAATTTTTCGTTTTGAAACTGCGTAAATAGCCTTGAAATGGCAACTTGTTTTAGTGATCATTCTTTCCCAATCTTTTCCGCCGTTAATCGTTCTGTAAATACAACCATTATGACCACAGGCCCATGCAATCTTATCCGAATAATACTGGATGCTCATGATGTTGTCACGAGCCTCAAGCTGTTTTTGCCATGTTACTCCGGCATCTTCGGTCATATGTATTTCAGATGTATTTTGACTTGCACCTCTGCAAATTGCCCATCCGTTATTTTGATTGATAAACGCTAAATCTCTAAAGCCTATATGTGGTAAGGTGTCTATCGTCCATGATTCACCACTGTCTGATGTTCGATTTAAGTAACCTGTCTTCCAATTAATATGTGCGATGTAACCATGACTTGATGATGGATGCTGAAAAGCATAGATTTGACCACCAGTATATTTATCCTTAGTCCAGGTACTTCCTCCATCAACACTTTTAAACAAGGTTGTACTTGCATTTATGTATACTAAGTTTGAATCAATGACCTGTACTGCAGTGAAGCGAGCTCTGTCTCCGACATAAGCAAGACTGCTTGTTAGGTCCTCTACGTTTAGGTGATTTTGAGGCCCCATACTGTTCACATGCTTCCAAGTTTTTCCGGCGTCTGTCGTTGTGATATAGGTATTGAAATCACCGGTGATAAACCCAGTGTCAGGTGATGAAAAGAATATTGTTTTTAGCCCTGCCAAGGTTGGAAGATTTTGTCTTTGATAAGTTTTCCCACTATCTGTAGATAGGTAGCACTTACCATAAAAATGAGATCCAACCGCCCATATTGAGTCAGGAGATGTGGCAAATCCAGATTTGAAATGAACGACATCAGATTCGCCCTTTTCCCATGTTTTTCCTCCATTTGCAGTTCTGTATATATTACCATTGTCTCCAATCGCCCAAGCCAATGAAGTGTCAAAAGCATGTATTGATCTCAGATAATCACCACCCGATTTAGATATTGTCCATGACTTCCCACCGTCGATAGTTTTTCTGACTGAATGTGATCCATGGGAAGGAAAGTTGCCAACGTAGTATCCGCTCAAAGTGTCGAGAAAGTGAATGTCATAGATTTGAATTCCATGAGTGCTGGTTTTTGTCCAGGTGGCTCCACCATCAAAGGTGCGGTAGATGTAACCATGAGACAATGAACCTCCACAA
Source organism: Bacteroidia bacterium (assembly GCA_965216465.1). Classification (GTDB taxonomy): domain Bacteria; phylum Bacteroidota; class Bacteroidia; order NS11-12g; family UBA9320; genus UBA9320. The sequence continues at coordinate 654,797 of CBDCFW010000005.1, read as the reverse complement.
ACCCAACCGGTGTCTGGTGCAATAAAATGGATGCCTAAGGCGATGTTGCCAAAGTTCATAAGCTCTCGCCAACTGTTACCGTTGTCTGTTGTTTTAGATACTTTGGATCCGTGCAATACATAAACAGTGGAGTTTGATGCTATCTCGTACTGAACATTGTATTCGCTTTCTTCGGCGTTAAATAGAATGAATTGAGCTTGTACTGAGTTAATTGCAGCACAAAAAACAAGAAATAGAGCTAGCCGTAAAGCTTTCAAAAGCATAATCAAAAATACTCAATACCGTTAAAGCTTTGGAGTAGAATTTTGCCAATGGCACTAAAAATTTTATGAAGTCGGTCAATGCACCTCACTAAATATGCTTAGCTTAATCACTAATTGAAGCAAGAAATTTTAGCAAGCCTTCGGGCATGGGATTGACGAACTTATTGTTCCAAACAATGATAATTCGGTTTTTTGACGGGTATCTAATCATAACATTCGAAGAACCATAACCCGCTCCGCCATGAAATACTGCATGTTCGTCATTTTCAGAGTTGTAAGGCAAGTCAACACTGCTGCATCCGTATCCATAAGGGAAAAAGTGAGCTCCAAACGGTCGGGTAGCCTCGCTGGGTAAAGAATGCTGTTCGAACATAACATCCCAACTTTCTTTCTTAAGTAATTTTTCACTTCCTACTGCTTGCATAAAACGATGTAAGTCTGCTAAACTCGATTTTGCACCTCCATCGCCTTTGTAATTGTTATGAGGAAATGGAAGAAAAGCACTGCCGTCACTAGAATAGTAAACTGGACTGCCAGGTCCATATATGGAGGTTGAATTGTATGTACTCGTCATGCCAAGAGGAGAGAAGATTCGGTTTTGCTGAATAGCGTAATAGTCGTCATGACGGTATTTCATTATTATTTCTCCCAAAAGCAGGTAACCCGTATTGCTATAATCGAAACCTGAGCCCGGATCAAAATTCAACTCTTGCTTGGCCATACTTTCAAGAACTTCACGTTGACTAACGAAAAAATTAAGTCGTCCTTCAATTTGCTCTAAGAAATATCCTTTCAATCCGGATCGGTGGGATAGAAGGTGATGAATTGTAATTTCGTTAGCTCTAGGATGTTTAAACCATGGAAGATGTTTGGAAATAGGATCTTCAAGGGCAATAGAATCATCTTCTACTAGCTGCAGTGTAAGAATGGCAGTAAACATTTTGCCCATACTGTTGATTACGAATCTTGTGTTTGTTGAATTGGCAATGCCTAAATTCTTGTCAGCTAGTCCATAAGCTGATTGATAGATTACCTTTTCGCCTTCAGCAATCAATATCCCACCATGCAATTTTCCTTGATTATAGAGGTCTTGAACTAGGCTGTCAATTTTTTGATGGTGGCTAGCATTCAATTGAGCTTTTGCCGAGAATACTAGAACACATAAAATTAAAATGAGGGAAAGCTTTTTCATAATTTTTGGTCGCATCTAATTTAAGGTATTTAAATTTTAACGAGGGCAACTTTGAATCGAGCGTGCAAGTGACATGCTCTATGATTCTCGCTATCTGCATTTTATGAGTCATAATGCAGAATTATGAAAATGAAGATTTACCCAATTTTATATTGTTATTTGACGGAATTGAGAAGCTATTTTTTCTATACTGCTAAAAATAATGTAAATTAGGGGGATGAGACCTTTACCCCTTTTTACCCTTCTTTTATTTTTTTCCACTACTTCTATCGCTCAAACTCAACTTGGAGCCAATTTAAATGGATCAAGTGGTGAGGAATTTGGTTGGCCAGTTGCACTATCAGGCGATGGAGAAACTCTGGCTGTTGGTGCTTATGATGATAATGCTCAAGGCTCAGTTTATATCTATGGTCTTGATAACAATACCTGGGCCCAGATAGGAAGCAGTATTGTTGGTGTAGATCCGGGTGAGAATAGTGGGAAGTCTATTGCACTTTCAAACGACGGAACAACAGTTGCCATTGGATCAAATTTTCCCGACACAGACAGTACCGGATTGGTAAGAGTCTTTAAACTTGAATCTGGAGATTGGGTACAAGTGGGAGCCAATATTGAAGGAGAAGGTAGCGGGGATTTGTTTGGTACTGCACTTGATTTATCAGAAGATGGAAATATAATTGCTATTGGGGCAAATGAAAATGACGGCAATGGTCAGAACTCGGGCCATGTGAGAGTTTTTCAGTTCAATTCTGGAAAGTGGGAACAGATTGGAAACGATATAGATGGCGAAAATCTTGGGGATCAAAGCGGAAATTCCGTTTCGCTTTCTTCAGACGGCTCAATTGTTGCAATTGGGGCAGATTTTAGTCAAGATAATGGAAGTGAGTCGGGTCATGTTAGAGTATTTGAATACAATTCAGGCTCGTGGTCACAAATAGGTATGGATATAATTGGTCAAGCCCCTGTCGATCATTTTGGTGCCTCTGTTTCGCTTTCAGCAGACGGGAAAACATTGGCTGTTGGGGCACCAGGTCATGATATTGCTTTCGCAGATAATGCAGGTAACGTAAGAGTGTTTGAGTATAAATCTGGAGATTGGTTACCAATAGGGTCTCCTATACTTGGAGAAGCCAGTCAGGATAATTTTGGCATGGCTATTTCGCTCTCTGCTGATGGCTCGATATTAGCTTGCGGAGCATGGTTCTCTGACAGCGACGGACCAGACGCAGGCAGGGTTAAGATTTATCGTAAGAATTTGGGAGTGTGGCTTCAGCTTGGTAAAACACTTGATGGATCGTCATCCTATAATTATTTCGGATCCGCTTTGAGTCTTTCGGCAGACGGAAATAAGTTGGCAATTGGAGCTTTTGGAAATGATGATGGTGGTGCAGAAGCCGGACAGGTCAAAGTTTTTAGCCTTGATGAAGCACTATCTACAAATCCAGTTTCACCTCAAAATGAGTTGTCGTTGTACCCCATCCCTGCTAAAGATGTTTTGTCGGTACTAGGAATAGACGAAAATATAAGTTACTCCATGTTGAATTATCTCGGTCAAGTGATTATAAGTGGTTCCCTAAATGGAACGAGTAATAGTATAAATGTAAGGGAGCTATCTCCAGGCACATATTTTTTAAAGCTGGGAGATGCTAAATTGAGTTATTTGAAAGTCGTGGTTGAGTAAAATATCGCATTAGCAATGAGACTATTTTGTGTGTCAGTCATCTGAACCTAATTCGTAAACCCGATTAACACCCATTTTCGAAATCTCAAATAAAGTATCACCCGACAAGCGGAAGTCAAATCTAAATTCGGGAGTCTTAATCCAAAAGTCGACATTTGCATTTTCGTACAATCCAATCTTGCCTTCTCCACTATAGAAATAATAGGGCTCGTTGTGCTCATGGCGATCAATTGCCAATTGAACTTTCGCTGTCGAATCGGCGAAGATTTCAATAATGCTAAAACCATTTACATCTTGATTTAGCCAGGTTTGAGTTCGGTGCACTTTGTTCTCATGCTCCTGATTATCATTATTTTGGTTAGAGAAACAAGATACTAGAAGAATCGAAACAATCAGCAAAACGTGTGAACGGTTCATGACAGAATAACGATTCGGTTGTTGGTTTAGTGCTTGGCTTACAGCGCCGATCTGTTCAGGCCACATACTTGCAACTCTGTATATTCGTTGAATTGATATGCGTTTTGTAGTCTTTTTCGCTGTGTTTCTTGCGTTTTGCATTTCTTCCTATGCACAAACTGACTCAATGGATCAACACAGTGATAGCAGTTATATAATAGTTGAGAACGAGGTCAATAATAAGGCTTGGGGTAATACATGGTATACTGCAGTGGGATACAACTTTAGCTCACAAAATGCCTTAGATGCCAATATTGGAAGAACGTACGCTCGCTATTTTGTTTCAGGTGGTCCAACCGTTATACAATTGAATACATGGGGGGTGGGCTATGAACAAGCATTTAAAAAAGGAGATAATCTTCAGGCAGTTAAAGGGTTTTATGAATACAGCTTGTTTGTTTTTCCTCCCTTCTCATTTACGGTAAGAGGAGAGGGCATCTATGAGCTGACTGAGCAATCGAGCTATCTCAGACCTGCTGTCGGCTTAAATTTTATTTATCTGGATTTGCTGTACAACTATTCTTTTAAGCTTTCTGGCGAACAGAATCAGTTTGGTCATGGTTTTACTGTTCGAGGTAAGATTGTATTTCCTTCTTCCAAATGGGAAAAGCGAAGACCAAATAGGTGTTAGCAAATGAAATGAATTCCAATGAAGTAACCGAGTTATCTAAACCATAAAAGGTATTAATGTCCTAATATTAGCCTTAATTCAAGCAATCAAGAAGCAAACCAATTTATGGTATGGCGAAATTTACTAATATGCAGTATATTGCGTTCACTGCTAATCTTCCCATATGAAAACAATCAAACTTATATTTTTCAGCCTAATTTTATTCCAGCCTTCACTTGTGTTTTCACAATGGAGTGCAACTCAAACAGGTATCGGCGACAACTTTAAGGGCATTCTTTTTATTGGTTCTAAAGGAATTGTAGTAGGAGAAAAGGGAATCTACTATACTGAAAATGGAGGCTATAGTCAAAATGATTGGAATACTCTTCAAATTCAGAATAACACCCAACTTGAACAACTCAAGAAAAGAACGCAATTTTCGGGTTGTGCAACACATTCTTTTAAGGCAAAAGATAAGGCTCTTATTTGTGGAGAGGATACAGTGAACAATAAAGCCGTTATCCTAATGGTCGACATGAAAAATTGGTCGGCCAAGGAGATATATCAGGGGCCTATTAATAGTAAATTAAATGCGGTGACCTTTCATAGCGTTCTAGGAAAATTTGTTGCTGCAGGGGATGATGGATTAATTGTAAGCTTCGACACATCTTCATACGAAACGATAACAAGTCCTTATACATATGATTTTAAAGATGTCGCAGAATATAGTTACTCTTCACAGCGGTACTTGGTTCTGGTCAGTTCAGAATATTTGGTGCTTGATAAGATAGTTTCAACTACTCATACATTTAGTCAGCATAAAGGAGTTGAGTCAGGTATGACCGGGGCTATTAGAGGGACTTCAAGTAGGTTACGTATTACTGGAAACTCCTACAGTGAATACTTCAATTCCTATTTTACTGAGAGGCCAAATTTTGATGTTGATTCACTCAATGCGAAGTGCATCTTTAGTTATAAAAATTTCATTTTTGTGGGCACTTCAAATGGAGTTTATAGAAGTGGTCCATCAGACCAGACGTTCGTTGAAAAAATGCCAGCATCGATTGGTTATGAAGTCTATGGGTTTGCTGCAGACCAAGACACCCTCTATGCTTGTGCCACCAATGGCGTAATATTACGTGCTGATACGGTAAATGGACCAACTCTTTTAAACATGAATATCACTACGCCAAGAGGTAAGTGTACAAACAGTAATCTTAACTTAACAGGAAGCTATGGTACCGCTAGTAGCTGTTGGTGGTATATTGATGGGATAAGTGCAGGAAGTGGTTGTAAAACCATTTCGAAATCGTTTCCAACCCCAGGCACATATGAGCTAATGTTAGTAGGACAAAATGCTGATGGAGAAAGGGATACCGCGATTAGGTCCTATATTTCAGTTACTCCGCCAGATAAATCGATTTTGTTTAGTTTTTCGGATACAATACTTTGTCAACAAGAGCAGGTTACTGTAAATATGGATAGTACCGAAAGTGAAATGATATATTCTCTTCATCCTTATTTACACGGAGATGGAGAGGAACTTGAAGGTTCTGGATCACCTGATGCTTTTATTTCTCCAACGATTAGTGCGTCTGGTGACTATTTTATAAAGGCTCGCCATCATATAGCGAATTGTTCTGCAGTGCTAACTCATTCAGAAATGGTTACCGTAGAAAAGACCAAAGCTAAGATTCACCCTCAATCGATAAATGTTTATGAAGGAGATACGGCTCGGTTTTTCGATAAAAGTATCGATGCACAAAACAATTTGTGGTCGTACAATCCAAGTCCAAGTTGGTACCAATCTGCCGGACTGGAGTCTCAGTCAATATATTCGTCGCCTTCCAATGTAAATGTCAAATTGGTTGCTTGGTCAGATGATGGATGTACAGATAGTGTAGAGCTTAGTTTAACTGACATCTATAACAATAGTAGCGTAGCAAACAACCCAAGCTGGTCAACGATGATTATGGGCTACGATACCCAATACTTCAGGTATTCGCACAACTACATGGTCCCTTCAAAACTCGGAGGAACACTCATTGATGGAGCACATCCTGATAACCCTATTTTTCAATCTCGAAATGGCAATGACTATAGCAGTACACGCTCTGTAGATGGTTATGTTGCCAGGTTCGATAGTCTAGGAGTTTTGAAGTGGGTTGTTCAGCGAACTCGAACACCCATTACCTACTCAACAGGCGGAGCTGCTCACCAAGCAACTTTAAGCGAAGATGTAAATAGAGACGTTCTTTTAACGGCACTAACAAAAGTTGAAGATAGCCGAGGAGATGAATATGAACTTCAAACCAATTGCTTCTATGTCAAGCTCAATGCCGATGGAGAACTGAAATACCACCTGAATGCACGTCATCTGAAGGTGTTTACGGGAGGCGAAATACATACCGATCACGATGGAAATGTGTATTGCATTGGAGGTTTTAACCCACACTATGTAGATTTGGGAATCGTCATCGAAAAAAATGGAGATTCAATTGGGAGCTTTGTTCCCAATTTTGACCTCAATGATAATTTTATAATGATAAAATTTGACAAAGATGGTAACTACAAATGGTCACGAACATTTGAAATTCCTCTTCACAACAATAGCATTTCATTTACAAGACTCGGATTTGATCAAAATAAGAATGTATACATCACAGGAGTTTCTCGTTATACCCTGATGACGACAGACCCTCCTGGAGGATCTAAGGATACCATTTCGTTCAGAGTGAATGGCGAGTATTCTCTAAGCATGTTTTTTGTTCAAAAAGTGGATAGTTTAGGTGTGTCACAATGGATTACAAGAGGTTACACCCTTGGTGATCATTTAGCTCCTAACACGGTTAGGTCAACTACAACATATGCAACACAAAGCGCTACGAGTAAAACCGGTGCAACTTATATTGTTGGACACAATGACGCCTATCATACGCTATATCGATTCGCCTTTGAGAACGCAGACGGTTCAACAACTTTAGCGTATAAAGGAAAGTATTTTGTGATGAAGATAAATACAAACGGAATGGTTGAATGGATAGAAGGGACACGAAGAATGGATAATTATTTCGGCTATACGCGTGACATTATTCTAGATGGCGAACAAGATCTATATGTTTTAGCAAAATGCATGAATTATAGAAACATTAACACACCGTCAATTTTTACCAGCACGAATGGTGATTCCATTGTAGTCAATATGTTGCCGCATACTGAGGCTCATCAAGATTACTTTGTTGGTCATTACGATACTTCAGGAGTACTTTATAAAATTATGCTGAATGGAATGAATGATGACTACAATGAGACGCCAAGAAATGTAACTGCACATCATTTGGCCAAGCACCCGAAAGGATTTTACGTAACCGCCTATTCGGAGCACAATGAATATGCAAACAAAAATGAATGGGTAAACTGGGGACACGTTGTAGAAATTCCTCCAAAACATAGACCTTCAATTCTTTCGTCGTTTGAACCGAATCAGGCATTGTGCATATTTCCGAACGAAACTTGCAAGTCCAGATCCTATGATATTGTGCATCCAATTTCATCGTGTGGTCCTTATATCTCTAGGAGTGGAACTGTGTATTCTACCTCTGGCAGCTTTGTAGATGTAGATACAACATATATAGGCTGTGATACCTTTTTATCAAAATGGCAGCTCAACCTACAAGTGGATTCTGCTCCATTAAATGTAGTGATTGACACTGGTTGCGTACAATATACATCTGCGACTGGAAAGGTGTATTACAAAAGTGGGACATATGATGAAAATTTTAGCCGAGGAGACATGTGTGATAGTGTGGTCCGGTACCACCTTACAATTCACGAAGAGCCTAGATCGTATGTTGGTCGCTTTGCTTGCAACGAATATACCTTTAATACGGGTCGGGTTACGACAGAAAGCGGGCCTTATTGGGATACATTCCAATCTATCTATGGCTGCGATTCATTTGTACATATAAATTTGACCATTGTTAAGATAGATCCGGGCATTAGCCGTGATGATAATAAATTAGTTTCGGCAGATACCATTGGTCCTTACGAATGGTACGACTGCGATCGTGACCACATAATTGCGAATGAAAACAATCGCTCAATCATCCCTCCGTTTAATCGCAAAGTTGCAGTTATAGTTTCACGGCTTGGGTGCAAGGATACGTCTGAATGTATGGCAATTACACAAAATAACATTTCAGAGTTTTCAAAAGGAGATTTAAAGCTAATTCCAAATCCAACTAGGAGTAATGTTCAAGTAATTTTAAATGAACCAGTCGTAAATGCCAGGATCAGCATTTATTCAACAGATGGTAAACTCTGGAATCGGGAATCTGTAAGTGGTAAGGAAATAACCGTTGATTTACCTGAATCTGCAGGAGTTTATTACATTGTTTTAAGTGGAGATGGTTCTATTCATACTGCTAAGGTGGTTAAGCTGCAATAGGCATTAAGTCTAATTTGCATGAAGCAGAGCAGCTATAAAACTATCTTAGCGTATTTAAAGTTACATTTAAACGGCCTTTATCTATTCCAAGTGTAAATTCGCTCTGTAGGACTTGAGTTTGGGTGACGAATGAACTTAGTAATGTAATCTGGGTAGTCTTTGTCATATTCGTAAACGAAGTCCTCTCCTGAACTTTGAGCTCCAAAGGTGTAACCGGTCACGTATTGTTTGCTAAATTTACCAAGATTTGCCAAACCATAAGTAAATTGCGGATAGGTCAAATACAGGATGTTGCCAAATAGCATGTTGGGTTTGTCACTTAGTTCAAATGTAAACGCATCGTTATATGTTTTGTCGTTTCCATAGTCGTAGTAAACGCGGTCACAAGAAACAAGTCCACCTTCGCTATTATATTGCACATTGCTCATTTCCACATTCAATTTTTCTACCCATTTGTTGTCTTCCCTATATGTTCTATAAAATGAAACTTTAGATGCTTGATCACTTGAACCTACATATTCATAGACATATCTGTAAATGTTGGGTGCACTAGTCCAAACGCTTTCTGTAATTCTATCGTTGCCGTCGTATTTGATGGTTATTTCTTGTTGTTGTGATTCAAACTTCGTTAGTAGATCGTTTTCATGAGTTGCAGATAAAGTGTCTCCAAATGAGGCAAAACCAGAAATTTTTCCGTTGCGATAAAACACATCTGTTTTCCAAGCATTTGGAACTTCAACACTTTGCAATGAATTTTTAGGAATGTCTTCTGGCTCTTCCGTTTCTTGATCAGGTGGGGATGTTGGCGTAGGCGAATCGTCTTTGCAACCTAACAAAGTAACAAAGAGCAGAACTGAAGAAAAAAATAGAATTTTACTTGCTGATAGTATTAAATGCTTCATAGTGATAATATTTAGGGATTGAATCCAAATATAGTCATAAACTCTCAATTTACTTTGCTAACTCGTTATACAATTATCTGTATATTCCCGTATGGAAAACCTAAAATTTCAATTCAGGCAAGGAATACTATTCGCAGTTATATTTGGCTTAATCTCCTGTCACTCTCCTAAAAAAAGTGCAAGCAATGAGCAAAATAAGGAATACAAATTTTATGAATTAAAGGCTGTAGTTAATCCAACAAAATCTTTGATTCATCAAGGGGATCAATACGAAGCCGAAATCTTTTTAGCTGCCGTAGGAAAGACGGATAACATTCAATATTTTGTTGAAGGCCAAGAATTAGAAACCAAGCAAGGTAAAGCATACTTCAATGAAGCCGGATATAGGATTGGCACTCGAGTAAAAAATGGATATGCACGTGTTCCTACCGCCAATGGATACCAGCAGTTTCCTTTCGAGATTCGTTATGAAGTGCAAAGACCATATGTTGATATTGTTCCTGTTGAGATGAATGTGTTGTATGAAGGTATTTCAAATCCAATGAGTATTTATGTTTCAGGTAGTGAAGACATCATTTTACACGCCACCGAAGGGTTACGCTTAGACTCTTTGGGAAGCGGTCGATATAACGCCTATGTAGATGGCTCCACCCGGCAGGTTAAAATTTCGGCGGCTGTAAAAAAGGACGGGATGACTCGATTAGTGGGGTCACAGATGTTTAGAGTGAGGAAATTACCCAGTCCCAATGTTCAACTCGGAGGAATAATGAACACAGGGGCACCCGTCGCTAAGGCTGTTGCAAGAGCTAATAGTACAAGTCTTTTAGCGTATTTAGAATCATCTTTCCCCTACAGCTTAAAATATAGGGTCACGTCATTCAAGTTTACACATGTTTCGTATGAAGGTGTCCGAACGGAACTTGAGGGTAAAGGTCATCAGCTTACCAAAAAAATGAAGAAGCTTATTGAAAATTCTAAGTCGAGAGATATGATCATGTTTACAGAAATTTTAGTAGATCATGAGGATGACGATTCGAAAAGAATAGAAGGAAGCAATGTAGAGGCTAGTCCTGTGGTTTTACAGATTAAGTAAAGGTTACTACACCAAGGCGTTGCTATCGAATCAAATTCAAACTTCCATTGGAGTGATGTCTAATACCATCGGCTCCAATTGCAAAGATAGAATAGAAGTAAGTACCTGCAGGTGCCGGTTGATTGTCAATCATGCAATTCCAACTGCCCATGCATTCATTGGTTTTAAATACTTGTTCTCCCCATCTATTGTAAATGGTAAGCTGGTAGTTTTCAATGAAAAGCCCTCTAGGCTGAAAGTGATCATTTAATAGGTCTCCATTGGCGGTAATTCCATTTGGCACATAAAGCGTAGAATAAGTTCCACCGCAGTTTGTGTTGGACCTACTTTCCCACTTACCATTTTTTGAATGAGCTTCGATGGTGTAACAAGTGGTTGTCGCACAGGCTAAATCAATTGCGTTGTCAATGTAAGTTGTATCAAACTCATTGTAAATTTTGTCAATTTCAAATTCAATTCCGCTTACAGTCTTGTATATAGAATAATGACTAAACTCACCACCCCATAAGTTGTTGCGATTCCACTTAAGCACAGGGTATGAAGTTGAATTATCATTAGAAACAGTTAAGTAAATGCTACGAGCTTCGGCAGAGTGCTCACTTTGCTGAAGACATTGGTCTATTTGCTCAACCGTATAGTGGTATGATCCTTTTTGGGTATTAACTTCATAGTCAAGAACAGTTGCAAATTGACGTTGCGTTTCTGTTTCAGTTCCAAGAAACTTGCGGTTTATTATATAATACGAAATAGAAAGTGGATGAGTCGAATTAGAGTCTATTTTCAATTCAATCTGATGGTCGTCGACCACACTTATATTCTGAATTATTGGCTTGTTGGGAAGCTTGTCGATACGTGGCCGTATATGAACGCTATCGCTAAGAGAGTATTCTCCGTTAAAACCTAAGGCTAAAACGCGGTAAACATCTTTTGCATCGCAATTTGTAAGATTAGAGTCGATAAAAAGAAGTTCATTACCTACCACATTTCCAAGTTCATCCCAGTTCGTGTTATTCTGCCTAAAAATCGTATATGATTTAACTGGCCATCCTTGATAAGGGGTCCATGTTAGCGTTTTAGACATGGAAGTTGACTCTCCCATGGTATGAACGGTACAATGAGGTGAAGCATTACCAATATCTAGAGCATTACATCCATTGTTTATTGCTGCTTTAAAACAATGTGCTTTTCGGTTGTCGCTTTCAGTTTGAATAGTAAACTCATTAGTTAGTCTATTGTATTCCTCAGCAATTAATGTTGCATTATCATCAAATAGCTGATAGCTATGAAAGTAGGTGGGGTCTGCACTACTGATTTCTACTCGAATCATATTATGATCTACAAAGCTGGCATTTACAATTTCCACTGCCGATTTCTGGTTGGGTCCTGCGATTTGTAAAGTTGTGGTTACAGACGTATCGATACAACCTGATTCGTCTTCAATTACCAAGAATAGCTCATGTTCACCTTCGAATAAAATGGCAAGATTCGGGTTTTTCTTTTCGCTCATTAGATTGCCATTAACGAAATAGCTAAATGACGATATACCCGTGTCAGATACTGAAATATCACTTACCTTGATAGTGTCATGTAAACAATAGAAGCTTTTATCAATCTTTAAATCTGCCAGTAGGTCATAGATTTTCACGTTTTCTTGGATGCTGTCGATGCATCCATTTGCGTCGCTGACATGCAATTGAACATTTAAATCTTTGGCTTCTGTAGGATGTTTTATTGTATCAGAATTTTGAGGCAAACTCAACTGGTCAATTTTCCAATATTTATCGTCTATTGTAGTGTCGGAAGTAGAATTGTTGATCAAGGTGATTATATCATTCGCACATTGATTTATAGCTGTGAATTCTGCACTTGGATTGGTGTGAACAATAGTTAATTCTTCGTTTATTATCGGATACTTGCATTGGTTTGAGTCCGACACGAGCAATTGAATACGATAAGAACCTGCATCAGTATAGGTGTACGTTATGGAGTCACCTGCTATCACGCTTCCATCGCCCATATCCCATTCTAAGTTTGCAGCATTCCCATCTTTAAGTTTGCACGTTATAGCGGTTCCAAGGCACGTTGACTCAGCTCCAAAATCAGCAATTACTTTTTCTCCTTTTATCTGCACAAATGAGTCTAAGGTCAGCGAGTCGTTGCAGCCTCGCTCATCAGTCACAACAAGCGACACATCAAAGTATCCTGGAGTTGAAAACAACCGCGATGGAAATTCCAGAGCAGAAAATGGTTCGTCATTTATTTTCCATTTGCGGTCAACGATATCGCCAAATTGCGATTGCGATGCATCTTTAAACTCAACAAACAGCGGGGGACAATTTGAATGTGGCTGCGATGAGGTAAAGGCTACTTTTAAGGCTGGTTTTGGTCTTGAGAAAACTAGACTTTGGGTTTTAATACATCCATCTTTATCACTAACTGAGAGATATACCGTATCAGTTTGCCCGTCCATGACCAATATTTTTTGGAAATTTCCGGTAGAATTTGTTTCAGTTGATCCCTTATAAGAGATTGAATAATTGGCCACCTTATTCAATTCATCATCATCAGGCGAAATGTTAAATTTATACAACGATTGATCACAAGAAATTATACTGTCGCTCACTGTACTCTTAAACGAAATTCCGGGGATCAGATAGTTGTATTGTCGTAAAGCTGAACAGCTGTCTTCCTTTGCCAAAGCAATTACAGAAACAATCTTGTTATCGGGATCCTTTACTCCTTGCAGTGTGTAAGTGGTTGTTATTCCCTTGCTTGAAATCGTATCGCCATCAACAATCCAAACTCGGTCGGTAGTTGATGACCAAAAACTATCAACTAGTGTAAAGGTTTTAGGAAGACAGCCGAAGGTTTGACCAATAGATATTTTTTGCTTTGGTCCTTGTACTCTAATTGTGGTGTCTAAAGTGAGATCACAGCCTTCACCAGCAAATCCCTTTAGCTTGATATTAACTTCCCCTCCAGATCGCATCGAGGTTACTAGTTTGGGTAGATTGTGCTGCATGTCAATATCGTTAATAAACCACTTTATTGAGTCGAGATTTTCATCCTTGCGTATAACTTCAATATCAACGGGAGCACATTCTCCTGCAAGCACTTCCCAATCCAATTGTGCATTGCTTGATACAGGAATGAGTCGTTCTATTGAATCGGTACATTGCGTTGCGTTGTTATGTGCTTTTAACTTAAGTCTGTCATTATTCTTGAAGCTATGTTTGAAAATAGTGTCATTGCTGTGATACACATTGTTCAGGTAAAAATTAAATGAATCTGCATCGATAATTATACCTTCTACTTGTTTGTAACTTGATATGCAGGAATCGGATCGCAAAACCATTTGAACATAAGGCCCAAGTACAAGAATTTTTTGAGAATCTGTAATGGTGTCATTGCATCCATAATGAGAAGCAACATGGGTTAAATTGTAGCGGTTAGGGTAATGCTCAATTTTAGGTGACCATTCTTTTGTGTTTCCCTCAACGCCACCCATAGACCAATAGAATTCTGTTGGTTTATTTGGAAGAGTTGATGTATTTGAAAATTTAAGAATCTCTCCGTTGCAAACCGTGTCTTTCTCAACCGTGTATGAGGCCGTTGGTAAATATCCTCCTCCGATCTGCCAAGATTGATTATGGCGGCATCCGATCGAATCAATTATTGTGAAGGTGAGGTAGTGGTTTCCTGTGTCTGATACGGAAACGGTTGGAGGTTGAGGACTTACAGACGTTCCCATTCCGAAATCGTCTAGATACCAGATTAGGGAGTCAATTGGATACATACCATTTACTTGTATCCAAGGATCTAAAGTATAAGGTACACAGCCTCCGGTGTCTTTCGTACCCGTAATATTAGGATTTGACCGATATATAGTGTCCTTGTAGGTAATTGAACAGCCATTGCTCCCTCGCATAAACACTTGAACAAAATGCTGGCCTTCATCGTCAAATCGTTCAATTCCGCTCGTTCCGTACCGGTTGTAACTGTTGTTAATCCTCCAAATAAAAGAATCGATTCCCGAAGTGTCAATGCTATAGCTAAGCATGTTGCTATTGCCGCAGAGCTTATGTCCAGAGAGGGTAGAAGAATTCTCAGGAGGAAGTTTAGAAACAATTGTCTTAGATTCTTGTCCCGAGCAATGAGCATTCGAAACCGAAAGTTTGATATTTTGGAGCGTAGATTTTAGCTCAAAGTCGGTAGTTTTACCTGTGGCGGTTGAACCATCCGGAAAGTGCCATGTATAGCTGGTTGGCGTAGTAAGTTTTGGTGAAATGTCTTCTTCTAGACTAATTTTTTGGCCCAGACAAAAGGGTTCGTTTGGTGTTTTAATTTTAACAACAAGTGGAGCTATTTCAATTTTACCATTCTGCATATTTGTATCGCTGCAACCATTCGTGTGCGTTGCAATCAATGTGGCAGAATGTGAGCCTAAGGTCGTAAAGCTATGTGTTGGACTTATCGCGGTGGATGTACTTCCGTCAGAGAATTTCCATAAGTACGATGTGCTGGGGTGGTTTGTGATGTTGGTGAAACTAACTGAAACTGGGGCCTTGCACGAACGAACATCGTTGAACTGAAATAAAGAAACGGGACGATCTTTTACATTGATGTAGTTGATGATAGTCGTATCAGCTGTACATCCAAATTGGTCGGTTGCTGCAAGTTTGACCGTGTAATTTCCATTTTGTACATAGGTGTGGCTATGTTCTTTATAGATAGAAGAATGGCCATCTCCGTAATCCCAGAGCCATGATGTAATTGTAGTGTCTCCTTCTGTACTGTTGTTTGAAAAGCTTACGGGTCTTCGTTCACAAATAGTGCTTACATTCGCTTCAAACGACACACGTGGCTTCTTGTAAATTCGGATATTTTGAGTCAAGGAAGTGTTGTTACCCGCAGTATCAGTAACGGTTAAAGTAATGGTGTAGGTACCCGGCTGCGTGTATACCACAGAAGGGTCTGTGAAGGATGATCCAGAGCCATTTCCAAAGTCCCAGTTAAAGCTAGCGATAGGACCTGTAGAATGATTGGTGAGATAGATAGTGCTGGGCACACATTCACCAAATGAACTTGGAGCAAAACTCGCTACAACTTGAGCACGACTCGAAAAACAGGCCCAAAAAATGAGCATGCCAAGGTAGAGGTAACGTGCGGGCAAATTCATAGCGTTAGAGTATAGACCAATAAAAATAGGGTTTAGTTGCATGAATTTGCCTTTGAATAAGCGCGTTATTTGATGGCAATTGGGAACCGACCGCGATGATATTCTGTCCTAAAATTCGAAATGAATTTTTCTGTTAACATAAATCATAGCTTGTTATTCATTTGATAAATAATTGTGGGTGTTTTCTCGGGCTATTAAATCGAACTCTTCTTCTGTTAAAAGTGCTTTAGTTTCTACAAATAATTCTTTGTCAGAGTTATGGTTTCTAACCACGTAGAAATCAGTGCCAAATAAAACTCGACTTCGAAGTTTGTTTTTCCCGGTGTAGTGCAATGCCTTTTTATTTGGACTGGGCTCTTGCAGGTAATTTTGGTGCTCATTCTCATAATCTTCTCCTTTCTCTAATGTGTATTTTAGAAGCGGATAAATTGAGGGGTTGCTAATAATGTAGCTTAGGTCGGCATAAACATTTTTATAATCAATCATCATGCTACAAATGATCGAATACCAGTCTCCATTTTTCCATAAATCAGACAATTTGTACCAAGAAAAATTTCCCTTTGCATTGTGCATAAAGTTAATAGCCTCCTTGGGGTTTCGCATCAATCGTTGACTCGAATTTACTCTGTCTTGCTCCATGTATCGAGTCCATTCTTCAGCACCACCAAAATGTGCTAGGCAAAATTTCAGCTTTGACAAGTTGAATTTTACAGTGTTCTCCTCTTCATTATAACCGAAAAGTTTTCTGACTTCACTATTTGGAGCCAGAGATTTTAATACTTGTTTAAATAAGTCTTCTTCCAATAAGCATAGGTAATTCATCGGATGGGTAAAGTTTATCTGGAAGTCTTTGCTCTTGGCTTCTGGGAGCAACATCGGTTCGTATTTTTTTGGAGCTGTTTCCTCTTGAAAGATTGGGTGATAATTCCATTCCTTTTTCTTTGAGCCCCTATAGTATATAACACCAACAACGCAATGAGCCATTATTGGGATGTTATTTTCAACGGCATAGCGCCAGATAGGCAATAGATGTTCATCAAATGGATAATAACCTAGGGCTGGGTAAATCTTAAAGCCACTAAAATTTCGTTGTTCTATGTAAGTTTTAATGAAGCAAGGTTTTAACTCCATTCGATCATTCACAATGTCATAGTCAAAGAATGACTTGCCTTCAGTTGCAATTCGTCTTGGATCTAAGAAAACAAATGGGTAGTACTCAGATTTCGGCTTCTTTTCGTCAGAATGTTTAACAAATTCCCATAGTTCGCGCATTTGAAGTTTATAGCTGTCTGCAAAGTCTTCATTTGTCCAACCTTTACTTAATAAGTCACTCTTTGCCTTAAGAAATTCTCGGCCTGGTTTTGATTTACCTGCTCCCATAAACTCCATGTCCATGGGCAACATAACAATAGCAGAGTTAGCGGGTAATTGATGCAATGCACGCAATGCAACTCGATGTTGTGTGCCATAAAGTGCAAATCTGCCTATTTGGTAATATCGCCCTAGAAGCTCAAGTGCGTTCTTGTTAATGAGCTTTTTTATAATTGGGAGTATATTCTTTAAAATGAAAAATATGATTTGCCTACTAATTTTAATATAGAACAGAACACCAAGAATCCATACTATCTTAAATATGGGTTGTAAGTCAAAAAATAAATGATGATCAGACAACCATTGTTTGATTGAGACAATTGTATCCAGATAATTTGCTTTTATGTTCCCTAATCCAACCACAAAGTCGATAATGAAAAGGGCTCCGACTACTGAAAGCCATGTAAATATAATTTTAAGAGGAATGGAAAGATACCATCTGCTGGAAATGAAGAATCGGGTATTGACTTTTCTTCGGTCTTTTCTTCTTTTGGCGAATATCGCAGACCACAGTTTAGCTTTTTCATCCTCTGTTTTAGCATTCCCAAATTCCTTTTTGTATTTGATTGAATAATAGCGCTTGAATAATGACACAATCCAACCTGTGTTGATTAGGAAATAAAAGGGCCATGGAATTATGGTCTTTGCAAGATAAGGAGGAACGTAGTTTCCGGTAAATACATGTGTGTGAACATTAATTAGTTTTTTTTTCATGTCCCTTTTTCGAATATAACCACTAAATGTTTAGAGGTTAGGTTGGTAGATGCAATATACGTTTCAATGAGAGGATTCCAATATCGAAAAAGAGGTAAAAAAATGTCGAAAGAGATATTTCATAGAAGAACCGACGATTTATTGAACCTAAAACTTAGAACTAACACTATGCACTAATACGCCACGACCTTCCGCGTCACTTTTTGATTTAGTGTTTCGATCACTACATAATAGACGCCACTGGGCAATGATTCAAACGAAATTTTTTGTGAAATATATCCAGCGGCCTGTTTTTGGACTGTTTCGAAAACTATCTTTCCAGCTGAGTTGATAAGTTTGAACGTGACATCGTCCACAGCATTGCCAATGTTTAAGCTAACATTTACAAACAAATTTGCTGGATTTGGGAATACGGAAACATCAAATATGTCTTGCTGAACGTTCAGTGAGTCAGGACTTGAAATCATACTCGAGTCGAACATGGCAAAATCAATCTTAATTGTAGAGTCTTGGTTGGCGGTATCTTGCTGTTGGTCAAGTGTTTGTGGTCCAAGACTTGCTCGTGCAAAAAATGCATCAGTGGCCCCTACTTCATATCCTTTGTCTTTTGCCCAAGCCCAATGCAACTCCTTTCTTTTCCCGGCAAGGCTGATAGGGTATTTACCTAGCTTTGTTGGCATGTTGTTAACTCCGGCAATAACCAAATGATTTTCAGAATCAACCCCCAATCTTACAGCGGGCAGGTCATAGTCATGTCTAAACATCAAGCCTGCATTTGTTGCCCAATTGAATTCTCCAAGCGAGTCGAAAGAGATGATAAAGGCTCCTCCTCGCTCTGATTTTAACTTTTCTTTTTGGTCTTTCGAGTCTAGAACATACATGTCTCCCTGATACCATCCCGAAATAATTACATTATTGTTTTGATCAACAACCATATCTCTTGGTATCTCACGATTGTCACCTCCTATATAGTTAATCCAGACAAACTCTTTTTCAGCATTGTATTTGGCCAAAAGAATATCGTAACGCTGCGTTTGAATGGTCTTCGATCCAAATGTGACTTCACAGACAATACCAGGATTACACCACGATTGAATCATCACGTAGTAATTGCCTGAATGGTCTCTTACGATTCGGTTTATACGATTTCGGAATGATAGAAATGAGGGGTCTGGTTGAACAACGCCTGAATTGCTCTTAACCTCTCCTTTGTATTCAAAATTTACCGAAGGTTGATTGCTAATAAAATTGCCTTCGGACGAAATTTCAACATCAATTTGAGTATGTGCAGAGTCATGAATATTCTTTAACCAACCATTCGACGAGATTAAATGCGTTGCCCCTAAACACAAGGTTTTAATGGATACGTTTCCTTGCTCATTTATCGTCATACTGTGATGACCAGAGCCTGAACCGCTCCCAAAATTTGCACTACCAGTACCATAGATTACCCAATCTTCTTTTCCTGAAGGCGTGCATTTGATGAGCACGATATTGCAATTCCCAACATAGATTTTTTCTTTGGTGTTTCTTAAAGGCATATACGAGATGTCTCCAAAATACAGCGGGTCATAAGTTGAATAGCCTCGCACATATACATTGTTATTCTTATCGGTATTGATTTCAAAACCGCAGGAATGTGACTTGCTTATGCCAGCCTTAGCCCAAAGTGCTTTTCCACCAGCTGAATATTTTGCAACATATAATGCCGAAGGTTTGTCTGGATATATACTGCCTGAACTACTTTTCGGATCGTGTCGACCTTTCAATTCTATGCGTTTGCCTCTGCCTGTTGAATGAAATTCAACCTTGTACTTAAACTGCCCTGTGATTAAGATATTGCCCTCATTGTCAAGTGCTAAATCCCTTGAATAAATTTCGTCTTTACTTGTAAATGGAGTAACCCAAAGTAACTTCCCAGTTTTTGAATATCTGGCTAAAAAGGAGCACGAGTTGTAGCTGGTCAATGAGTCAGACAGTCTTAATTTTTGAATACCTCGATTGGAATGGAAATCAGCACCTGATCGGTTTTCACATTGACCTGCAATGATTATATCTCCATTGGGAGCAAGGCAGAAATCTTGAATAACCTGGGTGTTTTCACCATCAATCTTTCTTATCCAATCCCATTGAGGATCTTCCTTGATCGATGTTTGACCAAGAGTGATGAAAGAGGTGCCAATTAGCACAATGAGTAAATAAGCTCTGAATGTATTAGAAGATATATTATTAATTTTATAGAAGTAAGATAAGCTTTGCGGCATAGGTGTATTGGTTTAACAAAAATAAAGTTGGATGAATAGATGGTTAATATCTCATCAACTTTTGTTTTCCGTAGTATATACACCTTCTGTGCTAAGGTAAATTACAAAGGTAAATAGGAGTGAAGTTC
Organism: Bacteroidia bacterium; assembly: GCA_965216465.1. Lineage (GTDB taxonomy): Bacteria > Bacteroidota > Bacteroidia > NS11-12g > UBA9320 > UBA9320. The sequence continues at coordinate 634,497 of CBDCFW010000005.1, read as the reverse complement.
CGGCACAATGCCAGAGCCTACTTAATGTCTTATAACTCAGCGGCCTCTATCTGGTTCTTTAGAGCGTTCAGTTCTGCCTGCAGTGCTTCAATTTGTTTTTGTTGTTCTTGCATTGCTTTAACCAAGGGAACTACAAATTCGGCATATCGGAGTGCATAATGGTCGTTTTCTCCTTGAGGCTTGTGTACACCACTGAAATCATAATCTAAAGAATTAGCTGCTGCTTCCACTTCTTGTGCTAAGAATCCGGTACGAACCATCTCTGCACTTTCTGAAATATTTTCTGAACTATCAACAGCTCCAATATGACGATTTACGGCTTCTACATCCAAAGTATAAGTGACAGGGCGTAGTTTCATTATAAAGTCTAAACCCGAAACATTTTCCTGCACATTACGCTTAAACCGAGCATCACTTAAATTTGACCACGAGGCAAATCCTCCGATTGAAGTAATCGATGAATTTCCAATTCTAACTGTGTTGCTACTACCTACCAGTGTATTGTATCCTAAAGCCATGCTGTTGGTATAGTTACTTCCACCTGAGGCACTAGCAGATCGACCGATAAAAGTGCAATAGGTATGACCGGTTCCGTTCAATCCTGCATTGTCACCAACCGCTGTGTTGTCGCTTCCTGTCGTATTATTAATCAAGCTGTTATAGCCAACTGCGACATTATCGTCGCCTGAGGTGTTGCTTTCTAGTGCATTTCCTCCAATAGCAACTGCATGCGAAGCCGTGCTTGTTTTTAATGCTTCAAAGCCCAGAGCTACGTTATACGATCCAGTGGTGTTAGCTTCCAATGCACCATAACCGTATGCTGAATTATAATTTCCAGTGGTGGTATTGTTCGCTGAATTTCGACCCATAGAAACATTTCCAAGGCCGGTTGTAACACTTTCTAAGGCCTCTCGACCAACAGCTACATTGTTAATCCCTGTTGTAACCGAGTAAAGTGCTCTATATCCCACTGCAACTGAGCTTGAAGCAGTTGTCGCTGTATATAGAGCTTCTGAACCTAGGGCTACATTGTAATCTGCATGGGTTAAATTGGCTCCAGCATTGTGTCCCACAGCCGTGTTCAACTCCCCCGATAAATTGTCCTTCAATGCCCCATGCCCAAATGCGGTGTTTTGAAAACCTGCTAGGTTACTTTCCATGGCCAGATATCCTACTGCCGTATTTTCATAACCTGTTGTGTTTTCACTAAGCGAGTAATAACCTAATCCGACATTTTTGCCGCCTGTGGTCGTTTTTCTCATGGCATAAAATCCAAGAGCGACATTGAATGATGCTGAAGTTGCATCTTCCAGTGCAGACTTTCCTATACCTACATTTGAGCTGCCTGATGTAAGTCCATGTAATGCTTCTTTACCAATAGCGACATTGTTAAGGCCAGAAACATTGTTAAACAAAGCTTGGTGTCCTACCGCTGTATTTCCATTGCCTGAAGTATTGGCGTTCAACGCTTCATAACCTAGGGCTGTGTTCCAGTTTCCAATGGTATTTGACTCAAGGCTTCTTACACCCAAAGCTGCACCTTCAGTACCCGAAGTATTATTCTTGAGTGCATCGGCACCAACAGCAGAGTTTCTAATTCCTGAAGTGTTGTTTTTCAAAGCAGAATCGCCTACAGCAGTATTGTCAGATGCGGTTGTATTTGTTCTCAATGCAAAGTTCCCTAACGCTGTATTACTGGTACCAGTAGTGTTTGCATACATGGCATAGTAGCCTAGTCCAACGTTGCCAGATCCAGTGGTGTTTGAATACAAGGCATAACTTCCAACTGCGGTGTTGCTCAATCCTGTTGAGTTAAATGCCATGGAGTAATATCCGATTGCGGTATTGTCAGATCCGGAGGAGTTAGAATACATGGCCAATGCACCTAAAGCCGAATTTCGTTGTCCGCTTGTGTTCGAGTACATAGCTTGCAAACCAAATGCTGCATTGTTTTGACCGATCGTGTTGTTGTACATACTTTGATGGCCTGTTGCAGTATTGAATTGACCGGTGTTGTTATTTCTTAGAGCTTGGTTCCCGATGGCTGTGTTTAGCCCTCCAGTCGAATTATTTTCTAGGGCTTCAAAACCGACCGCTGTGCTGCTAATACCAGATGTGTTTGAACGAAGTGCTCCGTGGCCAAGAGCCACAAGCTCTAGTCCTGTCGTGTTTTGGTGTAAAGCAGAAAGTCCTACAGCTGTATTATAGTTAGCTGTGCCTACGTTATTTACTCCAGCGCTATCACCAAGAAATAACGATGTGGAGTCACTGTAACCATCAAGTAAATCATTTATTCGTTCGGCTGAACCTATGTACACTGCACCTCCATTGTTGCTGAGAAATATACTGTCATTCGAAAAGCTAAGCTGTTGTAATTCGTTGGTGCTGTCGTTGTCGTCAAGAACCACATAGTCTCCATGTTTTAAGTGTATTGTGTCGTTGACCAAACTTAATTTTTGAATAAGACTGTACCATTCTCCATTGTGGTGATAATAAAATCCACTGTCTGTTGTGCTGTAGACTATCATTCCGTTAGGTGGACTCGAAATTGCAGCTGCTTGAGTATTGGTCATTCGTGGCAGAAGTACCCCTTTGTTAGTGCTTTCAAGCTCTAACAAAATGCTAGGATCAATTGTATCGACATTGTCACCAATTTTTACTTGAGCAGAAGCTTGACTTCCGCAAAAGATGATGAAGATGATTAGTGTTAACTTGAACGATAATTTTTTCATAATAGTGAATTTGAGATTAGTTTTTAATGATCTTGATTTGATGTAGGTTGTTAACGGTTAACAGGTAAATGCCTGAGCTTATGGAGGTTAGATTTAAACTGGTTTCTAAGGTTTCTCTTTCTATAGTAGTCCTATAAATTACTTGACCTTGGAGGTTAGTCAGCTGAATTTCATGGTCAGCATGAAAATCGGGAATGCTGCCAAGGTCAATAGTAATAAAGTTGGAAGTCGGTATTGGATAAGCTTGAATTGAAGCTTTTGTTTCGTCGAATCTGAGCAATCTAACTTCAGAGTAGGAATAGTTTCCATCAAAATCCACCTGCTTCAAGCGGTAGTAGTTTATGCCTTGTAATGGAGTGAAGTCAATATAGTCATAATTCGTTAAGTCGTAAGATGTACCTGCACCCGAGACCTCTCCAATTACATTATAATTGATACCATCTTTTGAACGCTGAATTTCAAAGTGACTGTTGTTTATTTCGCTGGCAGTTACCCATTCTAAAAGGGCATACTTGGGCTCTGTTTTTTGGACGTCAAAAGAGACTAGCTCTATCGGTACTGCGGTTAATGTTGAACCGCCAATTGTTAGTGCTCCAAATGAACTTAGCGATGTTGGAGTACCTTGGCTGCCGCATCCGGTTCCAGAAGCAACAGTTCCATTAACATTGGTTCCTGTAACACCTCCGTTCCCTTCGCTTACCCATTCACTGCCGTCCCATCGAACCACTAACAGTTCAGATGGAGTATTCACTTGACTTGCACTATCATAGCTCAATCGGACCTCCACCGCTGAACTTCCTGAAGTAGCTTCAAGAAACCAGTACTCTTCCTCGGTTATATCTACGAGAACGGGTGATCCTCCACATGTACTATCAAAGGCTTGAGTATTATAGCCATGATTTGTAGGGTCAGCATCTCTATAGAAAGCTGTAAATGCATCGGTGATATTGCCTGGAGCTGATATTGTCAAGTGACGTCTAGAATTGTATTGACCAGTTGGGAACAAGAAAGCCGTATTGCCTGTTTTTCTTATGGTTCCATCTACAAAGCTTGCATTGCTAGAGCTTCCATGGTCAGAGCCTGGAAGAAAATGAACAAAGTATAAATTGCTATCCGAGCGGTTAGTTCTAATTGTACCTGAGTCAAAGTCAAGATAGTGCTCGACTCGAAGTTCTTGTTGAAGATTTATTTCTAGCATATCCAACCAAATGCTGTCAAACTGTATAAGTGAATCTCCCCCAATCCACTGTTGAGCATTACCATGAAAAGACAGGACTCCTTCGTTGCTCGTTGCAATGTTTCCGAAAGTCCCATGGTTAGCTAAGCTTCCGTATATTCCAATTTTGGCTCCGGTATGTGTTCGAATATTGCCGTTCTGATGAATGGTGAGCGTATCCTGAGCTTGAGCAGAGCAAACTCCTAGAATCAGAAAGATAGTGCTCAGTGATATGAGAAGTAATAAATTTTGGAGATCAAGTACAAGTTGAATTTTGCTCTTTTTCATACGACTTTCTGAATTTGTAACAAACTTAAATAGCAGATATACAGAGAGTTACTAAAAAACCTTAAAGAGTGTCAAAAAGCGTCAAAATCTCAGAAGTCAACTTTGCACTCAGTATGCGGTCGTATTGCAATTATTGGCTTAAATTAGAGCCGTAATTACAGATATTTACTAATGACTCGGCCGCGTATACTTTTTGTTGATGACGATCGTCTGCTTAGCCCATTTGTGGTTGAATTTTTTAGAAGACAAAGGCATGAATGTAAAACATCGTTCTGACGGAGAGTCTGGAATGTTAGCCTTTAAGGAAGAATCATTTGACGTAATTATTCTTGATGTTAAAATGCCATTTAAGGATGGTTTTAAGTCTGCTGAAGAAATACGTAGAATGGATGAGGAGATTCCAATCATTTTTGTTACTGGAGAAAGCGAACAAAATCAAAGAATAAGAGGCTTAGAAACAGGTGCAGATGACTATTTGACCAAGCCATATAGTATGCAGGAGCTTTATCTGAGGATTCAAAATCTCTTAAAACGCAGTGGTAAGATGGCTAATAGAGCAAGCCAAGAAACTTATGAGTTAGGTAATTATCAATTCAATGTGGCGAGCCGCGAGCTTAGTTTTGAGAATGAAAGCCGTGAATTAACCACGACCGAAAGCAAATTGCTCCTAGAGCTGCTTAAATCACCTGATGGAGTTATTCATCAAGAAAAGGTGTTAAAATCAGTTTGGGATGACACCCATGCCATTCGAGGTCGAAGTTTGACTGTTTATATCAGCAAGCTTCGAACTTATCTCGGTAAGGATTCTAATGTTCAAATAAAAAATGTGCACGGAAGAGGCTATCAGTTAGTCATCAAACGTGGCTAGGTTCGCATTCAGCGAGGTGATTAATGTTTCAATTTTAACTTTCAATTGGTCAGATTTGTGACCGTTTTCTGAAAGCTCCTCAACAATTCTACATTGTGTTGACCATTGATCAAACCCAACATAATTGAAGTGGTTTTTAAGACTATGAGCACATCGATTTACAGTACTAATGTCACCATCAGACCATGCTTTGTTGATGCTGGTTATAAGCAATCTGCTCTCTTTTTTGAACAAAGCAATAAATGCATCAACTTTCGAAGAATTGCCGAGCATAGCTTCTAATTTTTGTCGATCAATTGTCATTGCAGTACATCGTTAATTTGTCTAACTAATTCAGTTTCGTCTATAGGTTTGGTTACCACGCTATTCATTCCAACAGAAATACATTTATTTATTTGCTCTTTTACAGCATTTGCAGTCATTGCAATTATGGGAAGTTCAGATTTGGTGTATGAATTTCTTAGAATTTGAGTTGCTTCATAGCCATCCATTACAGGCATTTTAACATCCATTAGCACAAGGTCATAGTTGTTAGAATTGACCATTTCGACGGCTATTTCGCCATTCTCTGCGAAATCCAAAGTTAAGTCAGAAAAGTTGTGCTTCAGAAGCTCTGCTGCCAACATACTATTCAACTCCATGTCTTCGACCAATAGGAAGTGTTTTGTTCCTCTTTGGTCGGTGTGAGGAGCAGCATTATTTCCCTCAGAATTAGATTCTTCTTCCAAACCAAATTCTAAGATAAAACTGAAAATAGAACCCTGGTTTAGTTTACTTTCAACTGTTATCTGCCCTCCTTGCTGTTCCACTATTTGCTTGGCAATAGACAATCCCAAACCAACTCCATGCTCCAATTCTCTGTCTACACCTCGTGCCTGTTCGAAGCTCTCAAATATCCTGTTTTGTTTGGCTGGGTGGATACCTCTACCTGTGTCAGAAACAGTGAAAATGAGATGAGCAGTGGATGCTGATATGGACTTAACATTTACTGCTAGGCTTACCTTACCTGAGTCAGTAAATTTAATCGCATTGCTTCCCAAATTATTCAAAACCTGTAATAGTCGTTGGGGGTCACCAACCAAGTGCGAAGGAACAACTGGATCGACTTTGATGCTGAGATTGATGCCTTTTGCTAAGGCTTTTGGTGTAAAGGTATCGGAGAAGTTTTTTAACACTTCTTCAAATGTAAATCTTGATTGTTCAAAGTTGTAGATCCCTCGTTCAATTCGCTCCTGATCGAGAATGTCATTTACCATTCTTAACAACTGTTCGGATGATTTGTCCATAGCCGATACCCAGCGGTTTTGTTCGCTACTTAGTGAAGTTTTACCCAACAATTTATTCATGCCAATTATGGCATTTAGTGGAGTACGAATTTCATGACTCATATTAGCCAGAAACTTGGATTTATAAAGCATACGTTGCTCAGCCATTTCACGTTGCTGTCGCTGATCGAGTTGAGCTTGATACAGACGCCAAAAGATCAACGAAACGATGAGTATTAAAACAAGTATTATCCCATAAAATAGTGGAGTTCGCCAAAACACTTGTTGTATTTCAAAATCTATTCTGCTTACTTGTTCTGATCCAGTTGTTTTTACTTCAAAGTGATATTTTCCCGCTGGTAGTTGGTAAAAACTAATCTCTGGTAAGTCAGTTTCTATCCATTCGTCTGCTAATCCTACTAGCCGGTAAGCGTAATTTCTGTTTTCTATTCCTGTAAAATCTAAAGAGCTAAAACGTACTTTAATGTTATTGTCAGTCGCTTTAAATGTGTGTGAATTTTCGAATAAATTAAGTTTTGATTCTCCAGCAAAAGCCTCAATTAGTTTCACTTTTCGGCCATTAGGGGCGTGTTTTATGCGATGAATATTTAGTGCTGTAATCCCATCTATTCCGCCAAACAGCATTAGGTTATTATGTTTCACAATAGCATTTTTATAGAAGCGTTGGTAGCTCGAAGGTGGAACTCTGAATTGCTCAAGCTCCATACTTTCGGTACCAAGTCTGTTTATGCTTCTTTTGGTCGTAAACCAAAGCTTTGATCCATCTACATACAATCCAAATACATCTTGGGGTACCAACTCTAAAGAATCAAATAGGTTAGAGATTCTGTTCTCGCTTAGATTAACCTTAAGCAGACCATTGGCATGAGCAACCCAAATAATACCCTCTTGACCCAATTCTACTCCATACGTTTGCCCAACTGGAAGTAAATTGTCATAGATTTTTAGCGTGCCATTTTCTGGCTGATAGGTGTAGACTTGGCCATTGCTTTGACCGTAAATTAGGCCCTTGCTATCTATGCAAAAGAAGGATTGGCGTGCAGAGAGTATCTCAGAAGTGTTTAAAAAAGGCTTCCATTCTTTAGTATCCATATTTAAGCAATAGAGACCTGCGTTACTGGCCATCCACAGCTCTGAAGGATCTGTTGGATTTATTTCCATTTGATGTATAACCCAACCTTCTTCAGACTTGCCCAAGTTTAATCGTCTTCCAGTTGTTCGATCCTTTCCTATCACGAAAAGTCCTTGACGGTTGCCACCAATCCACAGGTTTCCATGATGGTCTTCTACATACACATTGGCGTCTTTGGTTCGCAAACGATTTGCTGATGAACCTCCATGAATCCATTTAGTAGCAGGTTTGCCTAAGCTTGGAGAACTATAAAAACCTTGAGCAGTCCCTATCCAACAGTGATTGTCATTGGTGATGGTAAGGTTTGAAACAAAGTTTTCTTTATCTAAATGACCAGATTTCAACACAAAATTATACATGAGCCTTTTGGGGTTAAACGACTGAATACCTTTAAAAGTAGAAATCCAGATTAACCCATCATTGCTAGTATAAAGCGAGTAAGTACGGTCACTTAGAAGGCTGTGTTTATCTGTAATGTTATGCGTATAAGCTTTGTTATTCTTAGTTTCAGGATTATAGGCAGTGACGCCCAGAAATCTATAAGCCACCCATAGCTCATCTCCTAAGCGGTCCAAATCCATGACTAAATTGGCTACCTTACCAACCACTTGTTGCTGGGGTTCAAAGTTTGGATGCTTGTGTATAGGAAGAAGTTCAAATGTGGTTGTAGAAAGATCAAATTGAACAACACCAGCATAGGAAGCCAAATAAAATAGATTGTCATTCCATGCTAGAATATCTAATACATCTGGCATTAAGCCATTAAATACTTCCTTTGATACTTTTTGAAATCGATGCTTGTAAGTGCTTAAGTCAAGAATATGCATTCCTTCTCGAACTCCCATCCATAAATTATTATGGTGAATCGTTAAACAAAAAACGGGTTGACTCAAAGTTTCAATTAACCGGATTGAATCCCCTGGTTTCTTTGAGAATAGTCCTTGTGTACCAGCAAACCACAGTGTACCATGTTGATCTTGAACCAAATCTTCAATGTAATTCACTTTACCCTCAGCTCTGTATGAGAGAAAAGAAGAGAAGCTAGATTCTCCCTTTTTTAGGCATGAAACACCATTTCGAGTACCAAACCAAAGATCGCCATTTCGGTCGCAGAGTATTTCGAAAACATAATTTGATGCAATGCTTTGAGAGTCGTCAGGGATGTGTCGGTAAGCTTTGAGCTCATAGCCATCGTATCGAAATGCACCTTGCTCGGTTCCGATCCATAAAAAACCATCTTGATCTTTAGTTACGCAATGTGTTTTAAAGCTGAATTTCCCTGCCCAATTTCCTGAGCTGACTTGCAATTCTTGAAAGGCAGGCAACTCAATTTGTGCACCAAGTTGTAGCGAACAAAACCAAAGAAAAGTCAATACATATATGAAACGAAGGCCTCGCATTAATTCACAAACTTAAAGAATGCAAGCAAGTAGCTGAATTTTTTAGGCGGTTTTTGATGGTTTTTGATGCTTTTTGACTTTTGTTAATAACATGCTGCTAATCTGAATGTTAGCTGAATTATTCTTCATATTTGAGTCCCGTATGATAAAAAAAATAAACATGATCTTTTGATATCCTTTAAGTATTTAGCTATTCCATTTTTTCTTGTTGTGTATAGCTTTATGATGATTCTTATAACAACTAGACGATGGGTGTTTTTTGTATATTGCAGTACTTACCTAACCGATATGAAACTGAAATTACCCCTATTAACTACACTTTTTCTAATTTTTTCGTTTGCTGGATTGGCTCAATGGGACTATACCATTTTGCAAACTCCAGTAGTACAACTATCTACATTTACTCATGGCGATAGCATCTACGTTATTGGTGGCAACAATGGAAATGGATCCTCAGAAAAGGTGCAGATTTATGATCCTGTGGTAGGAATCTGGGTTGGAGAGTTGACTATGAATGATGGTAGAATCTTTGCTGGATCTGCAGTGACTAATAAAGCAATGTACGTTGTTGGAGGGAACCAATCTTGGGCTTCGCCCGTTGTTGGTCTTCGTACGGTTGAGATATTTAACTTTAATTCTGGAACCTGGTCTTCTCATGATCTAGGAAAGAACATAACGCTATCAGCCGGCGTAGTAGTTGGGTCTAAGGTCATTTTTACAGGTGGATTAGAGAAATATACGTTTGCAACCAATGAAGTAATTTCAAGTAAGTACATTTTTATTTACGATGAAGAAACGGACACCTGGTCTAAAGATAGTTTGAGCGTTCCGAGAAGCTCTATGGGTGTGGCACACAACGATAGTTTGATATTTTTTGCAGGAGGACAAGAAACGTTAAGTCATCCAGAAAAGATTATAGAAATCTACAATGTGAACCAGGCAACTTGGACCATTGATTCGCTATCTGTTGCGAGAAGCTTCCCGAGTGCGGTTTACCACGAAGGTAAGTTTTATTTTGCAGGAGGAGGAACAGGAGGTGAAGGATTAGCTTCGGTAGTTGATATTTACGATGGCAGCACCTGGGATACTACCCATATGGTCACTGCTCGTTATGGGGCATTGGGCTGTGCCATTGACGACAAACTCTATTTTGTTGGAGGCGGGAACTTTGATATGGGGAAATTTGGCTATACATCGTCTACATTGCAGATCGATGTATACGATATCCCAACTGGAGAATGGAGCACTCTAAATATGTTTTTCGATAGAATGAACCACAGAATTGAAGTGCATAATAATCAGCTCTATATAATTGGAGGTGCATCTGTAGGAGGTGGCATTATTGAAGATGTAGAGATTTACAATCCAAAGGCAGGGACATTTACGCTTGACTATGGATATCGTATGAATCTTGTTCCTAATCCAGCACAAAATCAAGTGCAAATTATGGGTCTCGAAGACTTAAAAGGAGAGGCCACCCTTCAAGTTTTAGAATCAACGGGCAAAGTACTTATTGATAAGAAATTAAGTGAAATGCTGGTAGACATCAGCGACTTGCCTTCAGGGTTGTATTTTATAAAAGTGTCGACTGAGGGTGGTGTTGGAGTGAAGACCTTGGTTAAGGAGTAGAGGTATCGAGATAGAGGATATACTTACAAAATTCTATCTGAGATCCAAGATTAAAACAATTATCATAAGTGTATGATAGGAGAATCTAAGGGCTTAAGAATCGAATCGGTTTGTTGTAAATCACTATTCCAAATTTGCTCTTATTACTTTACATTAAATGTGACTCCTATTTCTACAAAATTGTGAACTCTTTTTCCTATATCTATATTCGGACTGTTTCGATAAGTTTCATTCCTTAGATTACCTAACTTTGTTTCCGGACTAAGAAATAGAGCATTTGTAAAAAAAGTAAAATGCATGGCCGTATATGACACCGAAACTTTGCCGTTCCAAATAAAACGTCGAACTTGATGATTTTGTAAAACATACTTGCTATTTGGAGTGTGTATGTCATCAACGACAGCGAATGAAGTATCAATAAATCCATAGCCCTGGAGCATCGAATTGTGTTGTACATAGATGCCTGTAAATGATAGATTGTATCTGAAGTTTTCTAGCCAATGCCTTGTAGCATGTTTTGTTCTGTGAGTAATGTAGTTGTGATTACAATCTTTAAAAGACTTATTTCCTAATTGCCAGCCAATTCCTGCATTTGTCATGTAAGATCCAAATTTCATTTCAAATATAGGTCCGGTATAAAATTTGTCCAGCCCACTTCTGGATTTCGCATCTTTGTTAAGACTAAATTGGTATTCATGCTTTGTTTCAAAAGAGAAACCCAGTCTTCCACCATTTGCAATCTGTGCATCCCATCCTTTTGGTCTTAAACTTTTAGAAATATCCTGATGAGATAGAGTTTGAAAAGTTTCTCCAATTCTTCCACCAATTTTTCCTAATTTTATGGTTGTACTCCAGCGTAATTTATTGTATTTCGAAAGACATTTTTTACTCCAACCAATATACTGAAATGAAGCATGAGGTCGGTCTAAACTGTCATAACTGTCGAAGTCTGTAAACTTCTCAGTATCAGTAAAATGAGGTGTGTAGACATCAAAACCCCAAAGTACGGTTTGATAAGATTTGATTGGTCTTCGCCTATATGTATTTAAATAGTCGGTTCCAATCTCAAGAAGCATATTGCCAGTATAGTCACGGTCATAATTTGCTGACCATAGCGTGGCAAAAAGGTCATTTCCTGTTCGAAATGAGAAAAAGTTTATAGGGTTTTTTAATTTGCTTTTGTACGTATAGTAAGGATACTCTTCGGTCATAGAGAGATGGATAAACCTGCTGGTTTCATCTAAAATTTTAGATCTAAAGAAGATAAGATTTGTGCTATCGTTGTTTATGAATTGAGATTCATTATCGTTAATCGATCTTTCCAACAAAACCAGGACATAAGGTTCTTTAACATAAGACAGTAATCTGCGAGTTTCGTTCGAGATTTGATTACTGTAAAACGTCTTGCTTCTTCTTTCCACGTCAAAAATTAAGGTCTTTAGAGGTTCGCCTACTATATTCCTTTCCCTGTAGTTAACATTTCGAAAAATTTTCCTTAATCGATCGTCTGAAGAAGCAAAATTTTCATCATAAATTTTCTTGTATTCTTGTTTAAATAGTTCAAAAGTATCTATTATAGGATCACTTTGTAATCTTAAGAATTGCTTAGTTAAAGAAATGTAATTCTTGTCCTCCAAATACAAGAAAATATCATGATCCTTTAAATATATTTTTTCATAACTAATATTTTCAGGGATGCCAAGATCTTGAAAAATATTAACAACACTATCTAATTCACCTTCAAAATTACTCCCAAAAGTAGTTGAACCCTTCTTTATAGCATTAGTTAAGTTTACATAGTGCAAGATATTTATCATAGATTTATTTAACATGGGGTCAAGTAGATTTGCACTTACATAAAATTTCTTATTCTGATATAGATCCTTATTTGCAGACATATCATTGAAAGTGTTTTGACCAGGGATTGCCGGAGCACTTAGGTAAACTGACACACTTCTCGATGGAATTGGGTATTTTTTAAATTGTTCAAAGCAGTATCTCGTTAAATTTAGGTCCCTTAAGTTTGTTAACGATTTGCTTTCCCAGTCTAGAGAATCATGATTGTTAAAGTATATAGTGTTTTTTCGTGTCGACCCCTGCAATCTTGAGACTGTGTTTATTACAGAACTAGTTGCTGCTACGGTTCCAAAACTATGAGCAAAAATTGAAACAGATATGCTGTCATCTAAGTCGTTAAGTATCCTTCGAAGAAGAAATGAAACTTCTAGTGCATGTTGTGAATAGCGGGTAAACTTGCGCATATTGTTAATGCCCCCATTGAATATTGAGGCTTTATTAGCAATAGTAAATTTGTTTAGTTCTCTCCGGATTTTTCGATTTCGTTTCTCTCCGCAATAATCGTTGTGAATCTTTTGAAGCCTAGTTTGACTTGGTACCGAGAACTTCTTTTTGTTGTTTGAAGGCCAGTATATTGGAACCACAAGGGTGCTGTCTAAATAGGAAATGCCAGTCTCTGAAACTTTGGTCATAGAATCGAGGTGTGTGTTTACTGCCAGAGCCTGCAAAGTTGCCAGACTTTGCGGTACGTTAAATCCATGAATGAAGAATTGAATGTGACTGTACTGTTTATTTGAGTTGCTGAAATTTTGATTTAATTTCTCCATCCACATTCCTTCATGCAATAGCCTCCAAGCCTCATTAAATTTTTGAGTTTGGTAGTCCACCTGGCATAAATGACCTTCATATCCACAAATATCTTTGATTCTTGAGTACTTTATAAAATTGGGGTGGTCAAAAAGGGATAGTATATTTAGATATTGGTTTCTTATAGATTCGTTTTCCTCATATATAAGTAAATTTGCTTTAAACTGTTTTCTCACCTTGGGGATACTCATAAATTGATACAAAGAGTATTTCGGTTGTCTAACATCAGGGACTGAATTACCTCTTAAAAAATCTTTGCGTTTAAGCCCTGTAAACAGCTTGAAATCTGGGTAAATGCATCCATAGCTATCAACAAAAAGTGGATTTAAATCAACCTTTGAGTCAAAAGAATCTGATATGTCCTGTAAAAAAAACTCGTCCCAATTGTTAGAAATTAAATCAATTTGATTTTCAGAGAATGATGAAAAATGATGGTATTTTAAAATCTCTGGAAGTTGACCAAATGAATGATAAGATAGTAGAAGCAAGGTAAAGAGAATATTGATTTTCATAATAATAAGGTTGGTCTAAATTGAAATTACTGTCTTGATAGTAATGTCTACTACCTAGACTTCAGAGTTCTATGTGTCTCAAATATAAGGAAATATTTTAGGCGACATTCACATTAGTATTATTCAGAACTTGTTGTGGAAATTGTTAAATTTTCTTAGAGATTGAATTGGGTGAGAAAGGCTTAATGAAAATTGCTAATTGATTAATTAAGTAAGAAGGAGGAACAGTCAGATTTCAACGGCGGAGTTTACAACGTAAGAGATTTACTACTTGCAATCGAAAAATATGCATCCATCAGATTCTTAGTCTAAAATTTGCAGCCTTGTTGAGTTTATGCATAGATGTATTTAGGGGGTAAGGGCCATAGTTGTTTAAATATCAGGATGTTATGAGTGATTTATTTGGTAGAGATGAGACTCTTTGCTATAGCTGCAAAGGACGGTCCGCCAAAGATTCTCTGATAAACTCGTCTATTTCAGCATTTGTAAATAAAATCTAAATTTGTTTAAACCAACAACGATATGAAACAAATATTACCTGTTCTTCTTCTTTTCTTTTTCACGATTTCTAGCCCGGCACAAACCTTGCAAAATTTAAAGGGTCGTGTGTTAGATACCGACTCAAAAACACCTCTGGTTGGTGTGGTTATCGCTCTAAAAGGAGAGACTGTAAAAAATGCTATATCCGATGAGCAAGGCTATTTTAAAATAGAAGGTTTAACAATAGGAAAGTATGCAATAACAGCAACATATGTGGGTTATGAAGATTTAAGCTTAGATAATATTGCGGTCTATAGCGGAAAAGAAACGTACGTTCCTCTTGAGATGGTTGAAAAGTCAGCAGAGATAGGTTCTGTTGTGGTAAGTGGCACAAAAAGAATTGGTTCGTACAACGACATGGCTACCTTGAGCAGCAGAACGTTTAATGCCGAAGAAGCAGAACGCTATCCAGCCAGTCGTCAAGACCCTGCGAGAATGGTGAGTAATTACGCCGGGGTTCAAGGTACAGACGACAGTAGAAATGACATCGTAGTAAGAGGAAATTCACCTCTTGGATTACTATGGCGTTTCGAAGGCATTGATATCCCTAACCCAAGCCACTATGCAATTGCTGGATCATCTGGCGGACCTATTTCTATCCTAAACAACAAAACCATTAGTCATTCTGATTTTATGACAGGAGCATTCAGCGGAGAGTATGGCAATGCACTTAGTGGGGTGTTTGACATTCGAATGCGTAACGGAAACAGAGATAGACATGAGCACACTGCTCAAATTGGGGTCTTCGGCCTTGAGCTAATGAGTGAAGGTCCAATCAATAAAAAGAAGGGTTCGACCTATTTAGCGGCTTATCGATATTCAACATTTGCGGCATTTGAAGCCATCGATTTTAAGTTGGGAACCGATGCCGTTCCGCAGTATCAAGACGCTTCTTTTAAACTGCATTTTCCTATGAAGAATAAAGCTTCATTAGATGTCTGGGGAGTAGGAGGGCTTTCGAACATCGATATCGTGTTTTCCGACGATACTGTTCCAACTAATGACTTATACGGTCTAAACGATCGTGATCAATATTTTACAACAAATACCTTCACGGTAGGTGTAACCCACAAGAAGTTTTTTGAGAATGAATGGGCAAGCAAGTTGACCATTGCACAGTCCGCACAACAAATTAATTCAATACATGAGTTTTTGGTGTGGGATTCTGTAGCTGCACTGAGCGACAACTTAATTCTAGATTCTATTTACCCCGTGCAAGCATATAAGATGTATGAAGGCAAAACTGCCATCCACTGGAGTATGAACAAAAAATTCAACGCTCGAAATCGTTTGAAATTTGGTGTGATAGGAGACTTGTTTCAAGTTCGATATGAAGATAGCTCAACCAATGAATATGTCGAAAATTGGGTGACTCGTTTGGATGCAAATGACCAGTATGCCATGGCAAGAGCCTATGTGAGTCACAAATACAGAATTAATAGCCGCTTAGTGATGAACAGCGGTTTGCATACCTTGTACTTTTCGAAGAATAATGAAGTGGCCGTCGAACCTCGCTTGGGCTTCAAGTATACCATAAATGAAAAGTCTAGTGCAAGTGTTGCTTATGGACTTCATAGTAGAACCCAGCCTAATTATATTTACTACACACTCATGTCTGACAGTGCGGTAAATCCAACCAATCCGACTATTGATACCCATAACGAAGATTTAGGATTAAGCAAAAGTCATCACTTTGTTGGGGCATACGATCTTGTGCTCAGTAAGATGTTTCGAATGAAGATTGAGGCGTACTATCAACGACTATTTAATATTCCCGTTGAGGCAAGTGGAGGGTCGTTTAGCTTAATCAATCAAGGAAGTGGATTTGTTCGGTTTTTTCCTGGGGTGCTTGAAAATACCGGTACAGGAACAAATTACGGAACAGAGTTGACCTTAGAGAAATTCTTTAGCAAAAACTTCTTCTTTTTAACCAGTGCATCACTTTTTGATTCAAAGTATGAAGGCAAGGATGGAGTAACCCGCAACACAGATTTCAATGGTAACTATATCGTTAACATACTGGGCGGATATGAAAAGGAAGTAGGTCCAAACGGAAAGAATGTTCTTCAATTCGGTACAAAATTAACCTACGGTGGGGGCAGACGTCATTCACCGGTAGATTCAGCTAAGACAATTGAAGATGGTATAAATGTTCACTTCATCGACAGCGAAAGAAACAGCTTGCAATTTCCAGCTTATTTCAGATGGGATGTGAAGTTTGGTTACGTAATCAATGGAAAGAAAGCGAGCCACGAAATAGCATTGGATCTAGTTAATGTTACCAACCATGAAAATCTGTTGACCGTAGTTTATGCGAACAATCCAGATAAACCAGGCACAAAACGATTGATTGAACAACCACAATTGGCATTCTTGCCAATTCTGTACTATAAGGTGAATTTTTAGGTCGACCGATAAATCGGTTATTCCTGTACATTTGTTGAATGCGTATCGCTCAACTTTTGATTCTAATTATTCTTAGCTCCTATGGCTTTGCGCAAAGATTCCTTGAAATTAACAAAGAAGAACTCAGCTATACCATCAGCTATTTTGGAAACAATCTTTGGAATGAAGGCATGAGGTTGGGTGTTGAAAGTCCCAAAGATCAGTTCACCAAAACGAAAAAAGGTAAAGACTTAGAAATTCTGAAATCCTATTCGGCTAGCCTTAATGGCTACCGTGACAACGGAGCACATACCGGAGTTTTTATAACTGCAGGCTGGTCAAAAAAGAAGCTTTATCCCAATCGGTTTAATATTTCTTCGTCGCTAGAACCCATGGGTGTATACAGATCATTTCTTCCCGAAACGTACAAGGTTGATGAAGATGGAGAAATTAATAAAGTGTTTCTCCCTGGTAGATTTTATCTGGCTTCGAGTGCAAGTGCGGGTATTGGACGCGTAAATAAAAAGAAGCCAGACAATGGCTGGCATGCACGTGTAAATGTCACTGCCCTTTACCCATACAGCCGAGCAATTGTACCCTTGGTCAATATTGAATTAGGATATCACTTTAAGATTAACACTAAATGAATCGCTTTATCATCATATTAATTCTCATTGCTGTGACCTCCTGCACTAAAGAATCCTTAAATGGAACATTGGATGAAACGATTTATGTACGTCACCAAGGAGCCGATATGCCGGTGTATGTGCATGGTAATTCGGAAAAGAAAACATATATCATGGCAATTCATGGAGCAGGGAGCTTTGGATTGTCGTATCGTAATGAAGATTTCATAAATAGAATTGAAAGCGAATATGTAGTTGCCTATTTCGATTCACGTGGACACAGTATGGCTCAAGGACATTACTCAAAATCAGATGATATAATTGAGTTGATGGCTTCTGATGTAAAAGCACTAGCAAAAGTGTTAAAACACAAGTACGGGGATGACATTAGTTTATTCTTGATGGGGCATAGCCTGGGGGGGTTAATTACCGCTAAGGCTTTAACTGATACCGAATTTCAATCGCAAATAAACGGTTGGATAAATGTCGATGGCTTATTGCATATGCCAACTGTGCTAGGAGATAGAATGGAGCTGTTGTATCAAACAGCGACACAGCAAATCAATAAAGGAAAAAATGTTGAGCAATGGGAGGCCATTCAAAGTGTATTAGAAGACACCGATATTGATAGCGACGATGCATATGAAATAGTATTCGAGCAAATGAAGATTGCCTATGTTTTAATTGAAGAGGATGGCGAAATTGGCGAAGGAGGAAGTGCCGAAAGACTCTATCAAACGATTATCAAGAACAATCCCATTACGTGGCAGGCCATGCATTTGTTCAATCGACCAGAGAATTTTGTTAGAGAGCAGAACTATACGGTAATGACAGAAATTGAAAGCATTACCCTTCCATCGCTGTTTGCATACGGGCAATACGATTTTAGTGTTCCCCCTGCAGGAGGTTTGCACGGATTTCAAGAGATGGGTTCAACTCAAAAGACATATACGCTTTACAATAGAACCATTCATCATCCTTTTGTATCTGAGTCGTATAATTTCACGTCTGAATTGGGGGAGTTTGTAAGAAGGCATCGGTAGAACTTGCGTAACTAGAGCAAGCTTCTAGCTTGTGATTTAACACAAACCAGAAGCGTCTCACTCCAGCTAGCACCAGCTTCTAGCTAGTGCTATCCTTAAAATTCTATTCTATAATTAAAGAATGGGAATAATCCAGTCATTGACCAGCTATCAATATCTCTCTTCTCACTGTCGTAGAAATATCCCGCAATGTTTTGTCGGTTTGAAACATTTTGGATATCCAGCATAATGGTGTGTGTGCTTTTGTCACGGTTAATTTTATAACTCACTCCAATATCAAATCTAAAATAATCATCAACTTGAGCTGAGAATGGCTGACTCTGGTCAAGCATCATTCTGTTTTTCTCGATAGATTGTTGCAAGTCAATTGGAGTATAACGGTTACCTCCATAAATCACGGTCTTGCCATTAATGCCTAGTCTTCTGTTCTTTTTTCTCAATACAAACTCTTTACCACCAAGTAAGTTAAGCTGATAATTTCCGTTGTACTTTGTATCGTACTTTTCGTCTGTTAAGGTTTCGTATTGACTGCTAAACAGGGTGAGTGTTGCGAGGTAGTAAAAGTCTTTTGAGAAGAAACGCTCTAGTGTGATATCAACTCCATAATTCATTCCCTTTCCATTGCTGATTAAGCCAACCGTGTCGCCATTGAAAATGGCATCCCAGTAATTGCTAGTGTTCAATACAGATACTGTTGAACCTTCTTTTGATGAAATTGGAATATCATAAAGGTGCTGGTAGTAGCCTTCAACTTTCAATCGCATATCTGGATTTATCGTATAGTCAATTGCGGCAACATAATGCCAAGCTTTTGATAGCTCTAAATCTTCATTTGGTCGGGTAAATGTTCCGTCATCATTAATGTCTTTGTACAAGTATAGTGCTAAGTGTTCTGGCCTTGAATGTTTGCCGGCCGACATGGTCAATCTCAGTTTCTTTGAAGCCTTATAGCTAAGCGATGCTCTGGGTTCAAACGAAGTAGATGATGTTGCTGCCAAATGGGTCATATGAAAGCCGGTGTTTAGTGTAAGGTCAGAAGTGATACGTGACTTCCATTGACCAAAGAATTGATATTGAAGCGAGTGATTTTCATCATCAAATCCAATGAAGGTTTCATTGTCTTTATAGTTGTGAAACTTGCTTTGGAAATTGTAGTCTAATTTTGAAAGTACAGCTCCTGCGCGAATGGTATTTCGATTATTGATTTTACGATTGTACAAGGTGCTCAATCTTATTGAAGTTTCTAAATTCTGAATCTCCTGTTCGGCAAAACGAAAGGATTTATACGTCATGCTATCAATTTGCAATGATTCTCCATACAGAGTTGCGTCGTTGTATGAATGAGAAGCAACTGTTTTTAAATAGCTTTTGCCATCGAGGTTTATTACGTGCTTAATACCGGCAACATTTACAAATCCAATTTCAGTAAATCCATCGTAGTATTGTCTAGACTCTAGTGTTGTGTCATTCTCATCAAAATCATCATAAAGTTCTGCTATGTTATGTCCCAAAACACCAAACACATTAAAGTTTCCAAAAGATTCAGTGGGTAAAGAAATGTTGTAAGATAGGTCTTGATAAACCGGAAGCAAATCACCAGTAGGAGACAGTCCAACTTTTTCAAGTAACCCAAGGGTGGAGTAACGGTAGTTTATTAAGTATGATCCCGAGTAGTTCTTGCTAAATGGACCTTCTGTAGATACCTCAAGTCCAAGTGCCCCAACCATAAACGAGTTTTCTCGCTTCTCGTTGTTTCCCTTTCGAAACTTGAGGTCAAAAACACCTGAAAGTGCGTTGCCATATTCCGCTGAAAATGCACCGGTGTAGAAGTCTGAATTACCAAGGGTGCTGCTGCTTAACATGCTTATTGCTCCTCCTTGTGCTCCGCCTTGTGCAAAGTGATTTGGATTTGCCACTTCGATACCTTCTAGTCGCCAGAGAACACCTTTTGGTGAGTTGCCACGCACTACAATTTCATTGTATAAATCATCGCCACCAGATGTGACCCCAGCGAAGTTTTGAGCCATTCTCGCAGGATCAAATGCTGCTGCTGCATATCTGCTCGTTTCTTCTACAGTAAATGATCTAGCACTAACTGCGGCCATTTCATTAAGCGGTTTGTCTTTTGCCTTTCTTCCAGCAACTACAACAGCATCCACTTTTGAATAAGATTCATGCATTTCTACTTCGAGAATGAGTTCTTTTGCCGTCTTCAAGTCAACTTGATTCATGATTTGATCTTCGTATCCAACTACAGTTATAATGATGTTTACCCGGCCAACAGGAACTGCATCTATTTTGAACAAACCTTGCTCGTCCGATATCGCTCCTGACTTAAAGTCACTGGCGGTTACGATTACCGTTGCACCAATTAATGCTTGTTTGGTGTCTGCGTCTTTAACAGAACCTCTTATGCTTTGTGTAAGTTGTGCGTTTGCACTTAAACTTAAAAGAATCAGAACTGTGAGTATTGAAATTTTGCTGATGAGGGTTGCTGACGTGAATTTCATAATTTGATATACCAGCATCCGAATCGATGGTTGCATCTAGCAGCAAAAAAGTTAACGAATTAGTTCTGGTGCTGCTTGTTCATAAGCTGATATACAGCGCATTGCGTTCTTGTAAAAATTGTAAGAAGTTAATGGGTTGCCAAAGCTATCTGGAGAATTACTCCTGATTTTCGCGTTTTCTAGAGGAGTATTTATCATGCAAACCTTCGCCATTCAGAATTTTTTCGATCGACTTTTCGATGCGTGTTTTTCTCGTTTCTGATTTTTTAGGTTGTGAGAAATAGATTATATAACCACGTTGCCTTCCAGGCGTAAGTGATTCGAACGCTGATTTGAAATAAAGGTCTTGATTGAGTTTATCTTCTAACTCACTAGGCATGGCATCAATACTGCTTTGAAACTCTACTTTTAGACCGGCCTTTTCATTGGCTATGGCCTCGAAAATATAAGCTTTGATGTGGTCTTGATTCTGAACTATTTCTTCAGGCTTGGTAAACTTAAAAAGTCGTGCAACTTGCGAATGAGGTCCTGGCTTTACAAGTAAATTGAGGTCATCTTTTAAGAGAGAACCCTTAAAGAAACTAACGGCACAATAGTTATTAAGAGCACTTATGGTGAGGACATTCTTTCCATTATAGGTATAGCAGGGAACACCCCATTTGCATTCTTCAGTGAGACCACAAGTTTGAATTATTGATCGAAGTAAAGCGAGTTCATCTGCCCAATGCCGCACTTTACATGCTGCAGTAGCAGCAAGTGGACAACGCCCACATCCTTCTATAAAATAGTTATCTACGGATAGGTTCAAAGAGTAAAGGTCTTTTAACGAAGGTATAGAAATCTTAAATAAGATTGAAAGAATAATCAAGCAGTAACTTCTGCTGTCCCAAAAATCTTGGCTCGGTGATTAAGTCCCCAATCGTGTAGTTCAACAATAACTTTTTCGAGTGTTTTAGAATGCTCAGTAGGAGTATATTCCGTGCGCACAGGAAATCCGTTGATTACAGCTCTTTTTATTAGCTTATTCGCCTCCATGTCTTTTAACTCTTTAGACAGTACTTTGGTACTAAGTTTTGGAATGCTGCGTTCAATTTCTCTGAAATGTTTATTGCCTTCCCAGATAGAAATTAGGATTAAGATCTTCCATTTACCACCGATAACATCAAGCGTATCTCTAACGGGCATAATGGCTGACAAACATTCTACGTGCTCTTTCTTCTTCATTTTTTAGACGGTGTTGATTACCAAAAGGTAACTGGTTACTTTTGGGTAACTGATTACAAATTGTAATCAATGTTAAATAATTTCGCACTGAAAATCAAGAAAAATTAGAAAAATGACAGAACAAAAAAAATCGAAAGGATTAAACATTGCCTTGTGGACAGCCCAAGTGGTATTAGCCATATTATTTGGCTATGTTGGTTTTATGAAGGTAGCATTGCCACCTGAACAGTTGTTAGATAGTGAGATGACATTTGTAAGCTTTGTGGGAATTGGTATGACGCGCTTTATTGGAGTGAGTGAAATTTTAGGTGCTCTTGGCTTGATTTTACCTGCAGCTCTACGCATAAAACCTGCACTAACGACCATGGCAGCGGCAGGAATTGCAACAGTAATGTTACTTGCTACAGCTTATCATATTTATGCTGGAGAGTCTCCATCTACAATCTTATTCTTACTGCTTGCAGCTTTTGTCGCTTGGGGAAGGTATAAGAAGGTTCCGATTAAGGCGAAGTAGAATTGTATTTTGTTCAGTCGATTTAGATTATGGGCTAATAATCTTATTCAAATTTGAGTCATTTTGAATTTACGGCATAACCAAGATTTGAGATTTTGGTATTATTGCTCGTGTCATTAACTAAAATGCTAAAGAAAATGAATAGCCTTCTTGGCATAATTCTAATTGGAATACTATTTACTTCATGTTCCAAACCTGAGCTTAGCTTATGTGATGATGACACCCCTTTGTACTTAAATGCTGACTTTCCTATTGGTGCAGCAATTGACGTCGACTGGCTCGCAAGTCATAGGGAATATAAAGATATCGCAGCAAGTCAATTTAATCGAATCTCGGGAGAACGTGCATGGCTCCTTTATAAAGTGCATCCTCAACGTTATGTTTACGACTGGAGTGAATATGATACCTTGGTGAACTTTGCTCAGAGAAATAATCAAGATTTTGTTGGTCATAGCTTAGTTTATCATGATTTCTTGCCCAATTGGCTGAACGAGTTTGAAGGATCTAAAGCAGAATGGGAAGCCATATTGAAAGATCATATTCAGACAATAGTTTCGAGATATAAAGGCAAGATAGGAACCTGGATTGTGGTCAATGAGGCTTTTAATGAAGATGGAACATTACGGAATTCAGTTTGGAAGAAGAACATCGGGCCATCCTATATTGCCAAAGCATTTAAATGGGCTCGAGAAGCAGATCCTGAAGCGAAATTATTTTACAATGAATACAATCTCGCTTTGAACAGGAACAAACTCGACGCCGTACTAAGACTCTTAAAAACCTTTAAAGAAACCAATATTCCTGTTGATGGTTTAGGTTGCCAGTTGCACATATTCAACGAGTATCCAGAAGTATCCGAAATTAATGATATGGCCATGGGGGTCCAAAAAGCGGATCTTTTAGTTTACTACTCTGAAATTGATATTTCTATGAACAGCATTTCTAAGTACAAGGCTCCCACTGATGAAATGCTCATGAGACAAAAGGCGAAATTGAAAGCCATCGTGAATGGGTATAAGCGATTAGACAAGAAGTATCAATACGGAATCTCATTTTGGAATATTTCGGATGCAGATACGTGGATACGTTACTACTTCAACAGGGCAGATTGGCCTTGTATGTGGGACGAAAATTTTCAACCAAAACCAATGTACTGCGGTATAAAAGAAGCACTATGAATAAATACATAAAACTTACACTAACCTTGTTGATGTTGTCTTTGAAAGTGACCTTCGCTCAACAGCCTTCAATTGGATATTTCCCATTTAACAATACCCTGTCAATTACATCAGATCCAGAACGATTGTTGTTTGTTGATGGACGACTTGAAACCAATACTTTTTTTGGTAACCTGAATCCAGAGATTGCCTTGTGCTTCAATCTAAAACGGTCGGTGGAATACAACCTTTATTCCGGCCTGAGTTGTAAGAGTAATATTATAGATGGCTTTGTGGATGGCGACTACATCGGTGGGTATTCGGTCATGTTTGGGTCGAGATTTAAGCCTTTTGTAAAACATAAGAATGTTCATCTTCTGTTTGAACTTTCTCCTTACTTCAATAAAGAGTTTGATAGTGCCATTTTAAGAACTTATGCGGGTGTGTCCTATCGATTTGGTAAAAGCTAGAATATTGCATTTGGATCTAAATAGGTTAGCTGGTTTTATCTTTCCTTTAATGCCATGCGCATTCCATTGCATAAGATCAAATTGAAATCCAACATCAGATTATCAATTCAATTTGACAATAGCAAACCAGGTACACTTTTTATATTCTTTATAATCTTAGAGATTTGAAAAGAATATATTTATTTTTACCCAATGTCGCAGGTACTTTATCTAGAGCAGTTTAATTCGGATTCTTTGGAGTTTACTAGAGTTGAGGACAGTAATTTGCTGAAAATTGTTGAACAAGATTCTTCACTGAGTATTGGAGACTGGGATGGGATAAAAACAGTGTTTCACAATAGTGATGAGGATGCTCCTCTGCTTTGGATTGAATCATCAGGTGTCAGCATTAACGTTAACCCAGTCAGTGAAAGTGGATCTATTTACAAGATTTATGAAATAGCAGAAACGCTTCAATGTTGGGTAACAGCAGAAGATGGGATACTGTATATACCTGGCCAATTACCCTTATACGACCCGAAAAATGACGGCTATGTTGACTTATTGTTGGATGAATTATTCGATTGGAGTAATGAAGGTCAATCAATACCAGAAATTATAGATCGAGCAAGATTAAAACCAAGTTCTCATGGCCATAAGTCATCTAAGTATCGACAGCATGATGCCGATTCTAATGATGCAAAAAAATTTGAACGGAATAAGAAAATTCTAAATTGGGTTGTGATAGGCGGATTCCTATTAGCCTATATTATCTATGAACTTTTAAGAAAAGACTAACCGTGATAAAAAGCAGTTCTGCATCATTTACAGAACTGCAGTTATAAATTTCTAACACCCTTCAACCAAATCTTTCACCTTCAAAGCCCACGAATAGAGATCTGCTTCTTCTGAGGCATAGTCATCCCCAAAGGGACCGCAAACAAGTTGAAGTGTAGACCCATCTGAACCTGTTTGACGAATGAAGAACTTTTCAGAATAGTCTTTACATACATTTTGGATATAGTAGCTGCCGTACAAAACATCGCCAAATGAGGACGTGCGTTCTCCTTGATTCGCATAATGGAAGTTCACATTGGTAGCATGTCTCCACCCAGAACCAAGTGCATTATCACGGTCGAAACTTTTTTGAAGTTCATGGCGGTATCCTGTATCTGTAAGTACTCTCCATACATCTTCTTGACCTGCATTTATGTGCATGTTTAACGTAACAAACCGATGATCTGTTTGCAGTTTCTCTTCTGATTCATCAATCAAGTCGACTTCGTTTAATCGAGCAGAACCATTACCGCCGTTTAGATAGCGAAAGCCGACAATAGTGTCTTTTTCTATTGAAAAAGCTTGTATGATTATGACTACTTCAGGTCTTTTGGAAGGATGACAATAGAACATAGCAAGCTGAGGTAATTCCATGTCATATACCTCTGCATTTGGATATTGAATGGGGTCAACATGTATAAGCGAAATACCATTTTGAGCCTCTTCTTTTGTTGGCATTCTACCGTTTACCACCGGAACGTTATTCCAATTTGCTAAGTTTACCGCAGGAAAACCATTCAAATTATCAGGACAATACCAGCCACCATAACGATGCGGAGCGTTCTTCTGAATATCTTTTTTATTGGAACATGAAGCAGAAGCAGTTGTATCGACTTTTTGAGAACACGAGAGGGTGAGAGTAGTTGAAATTAAAGCCAAAAATATGATGTGTAGTTTTTTCATAGCGTAAAAGTATTGAAGCATCAATGGTACATGATTTAACTAATGTAAAATAGTGTAAATCGCGTGTAATTAATCTTAAATTATGCTGATTACAAAGCAGTTATAACTAGTTTTGCTTTATGAGATTCTTGTCAAGTTGGATGTGTATTGGTATCGTACTCGTACTGAGTATTTGCAGCGATGCTGTTGCCCAAACTGACGACCAGTTTCTCAAAATAATGTTTCGAGAGATTGGACATAAATTTCTAATACAACAAGACGACAGTACTTCTAGAGTCTTGCCAATTGAAGTAGAAGGAGATCGCTATGTAGTATCATTCGAACGACAATTTGAATTCGCCCCAGATGCACTGCTTTATGCGGTTACCCAAGTCTTAAGTGAAAGAAAATGGGACGGTGAGCTTATAGTAGAAGTACAAAAATGTGGCACAGACGAGGTAATACATAGTTTTATTGCCCAGTCTAGTGTCGATGATATTGCTTGTAGAGGTAGAATATTGCCTGACGATTGCTATACCTTTTATTTTACTCCAATTCTTGAAGCTAAGCTGACGACAAACAGCCGAGAATCATCATTTTCAACAGGCATTCTTTTGGGCATCATTCTACTTGCTGGGGCTGCGGTTTTTTGGTTAGTGAACTCTAAGAAAAACAAGAAAGCAGAACTTATAAAAATTGGAAAATATCAATTTGATCGAAAAGGAATGTTACTCCTTCTCAGAGCAGAAACGCTTGAACTTTCGAGCACCGAGTCTGATTTACTCTTCTTGCTGTATTCAAATGAGAATATAACCCTCGAAAGAGACTACATCTTAAACCAAGTATGGGGAGATGCTGGAAGTTATGAAGGACGCACCTTGGATGTCTTTATCTCCAAACTCCGCAAAAAACTAAATTCAGACCCCAACGTAAAGATTGTAAATATTCGAGGAGTGGGGTATAGGTTGGTGATAAATTAGTGGTGGAGAAAATTTATCTTTGATTGACTGATGCAAAAGAGCACCGAGATTATCAGAGTGGATACGATAAGTCAGATTCACAAAGCCATGGGACTTCCTGAGCCTAGCCATCCTCATATTTCATTGATCAATGCGGCAGATATTGAAGTAGAAGAAGCTATGCTAGACACAACACTGATGTATAATCTTTATTCAATTTCAAAAAAGGACAACAGTGATGGAATTTTGTATGGGAGGAGGAGCTACGACTTTCATCAAGGCACTATGGTATTTGCGGCTCCGGGCCAATTGTATTCCCCCGTTGAGCAAGTGAAGTTGGGAGATATGAAGGGCTGGATTTTGTATTTTCACCCCAATCTTCTAAGAAAACACTCATTGGATAATTATATCCGACAATTCAATTTCTTTAACTATGATGTATTCGAAGCATTACATCTATCTCAGAAAGAGCAGTCAATTACGGATAAAATCGTTGAAAATATTGTCGATGAATACAACAAGAGTACAGATCAGCATAGCTCGAATTTAATCGTATCGAATATTGAATTGCTGCTCAAGTATTGCCAGCGATTTTATGAGCGACAGTTTGAAACAAGACAATTCGAGAATAATGAGAAATTAGCCAAATTCGAAAGGTTATTAATTGATCATTTTCACGCTGAGAATTCATCACTTACTGAAGTTCCCGATACTGCATTTTTTGCAAATCAAATGGATCTTTCCCCTCATTATCTTAGTGATATTATAAAAAAAGAAACAGGCCGAACCGTAAAGGAACATATCGACGATCAAGTTATTGACAGGGCGAAGAATTTGCTCCATGGTAGTGAATATTCGATAAGCGAGATTGCGTTTAAGCTCGGCTTTAACTATCCTCAGTACTTTACAAGGTTTTTTAAGACTAAAACGGGAATCCCTCCTAAAGAATACCGCAATAATTTCTAGCGTCTGCAATTTGTATAAGCAATTCCGTAAATCGTACAAAACGGAGTTCTTAATAAGTGGTCTATTTGCCTAACAAAAGATCATAACATGAAAATTATAAGTTACATCATCATTGTTGCTCTTGGTCTGTTTGGTAGATCAGAACAACCCAATTTATCTAATCACAAGATGCAAAAGATTCATTACAAAAAAAAGATGACTCCTCAAGGAGAAGATTATCTTGACTCAGCAGCAATTCAGTTCTCTAAAAGTATTACTATAAATGCTAGTTTATCTACGGTTTGGAACATAATAGATGATAGCCCTGGCTATCCAAATTGGTTTCCAGGGGTTAAATGGGCTAAAATGGAAGTAGAAACTGAAAAAGGCGTTGGTTCAAAGCGTCTGGCTCAGTTAAACTCTAATAAGTATTATGAAGAGATGATTGCTTACGAGAAAGAGGTTAAGTGGGGCTTTACCATGCTCGAGTCAAATTCAGGTTTACTTGAAACTATTACGGAAGTTATATACCTTGAACAAATCAACGATTCCACAACTAAAGTAGTAGTACGCGGTGGATACAAAACTAGAGGATTAGCCAACCTAATGAAAAATGCGGTGAAGAAAAATGTTGACAAAACATGGAGCTCAGCACTAGAGGGATTGAAATCATATTCAGAAGCACAATAGCTTGCTTCCTAAAGTACTAAGACAACCCGTTATTTTACAAATGTAGATTTGTCTTAGAAGCAAAACAGCCCCCAAACTTGAAACGTATGGGGGCCATTTAACCTCTAAGAGGTTTATATGATAAAAGCTAAATTATGTTTAGAATGGAAGAATTACGGTGTCAATTACATGAATAATACCATTAGAAGCTGAAATGTTTGCAGCTGTGATGTTAGCTGAGTTGCCAATAGCATCAATACTCAAATCTGAATTCACATCAAAGCTTTCGTTCAATAAAGTTGTTATTGATCTGCTTTTCTTTTTAGGAACTACACTGTTCGAACTTCTTCTGCCATCGGTAACGTGATAAAGAAGCACATCAAGTACTACATCAGAATCGATATCAGTAATTTCAGAGACTCCTAAGGCACTGTATAGATTGTTAAAAGCCGCATCTGTCGGAGCAAATACAGTATATTGATCTGTTCCATTAAGAAACATGTTAACAAGTGTTGTTCCTTCTGCAGAGTCTACATAAGATAATGCAGCAACAAGCTCATCGAAGTTATTGTCGATAGCTATTTCAGCGATAGATTGGCTGCCTTTCTTTGTGCTCATAACAGCATCATCTCCTAGCTCAATAGTTGGTGATTGGGCCTGAGAGATTGGACTCATTGATTCTTTTTGGCATGAGGCACTGAACATAACCGTGGCACCTAGTACCAAAGTCAAAATAAGGTTGGATTTTTTCTTCATGATTATAAATTACTTAATCAATAAACCATAAAATCTACATTTTGTTTAAAGTTTTATAAAAAAGATTAAACAAAATGTAAATAAATTGAAGGCAACTAGTTAAATAAATGTCGAATAGTTCCGTTTTAGACCAGAATTCAAAGTGTTAGCGGTTACTTCCAGAAATTGATTTTCATGACTTTTATTTTTCTAGATGGTCTAGTGCGAATCCTTATAGAGAGAAAAAAATTGTCATGGCGAAGGGGATAGGTTAAAATTTGAAAAAAAATGAGGTTGATGAAGCTGTCTACACCCTGAGTTTTGCAATAATGAAGACCGAGTCATCTTCTTCAAACTCCTTATACAATCTTGTTTCGAGTATATTGAAATGGGGAAGAAACAAGGTTTTAAGTTCTTCTTGAAGGTGGTAGTTGACGTACATTCCTTTGAATATTTCATCTCCCTTTCCATTCCAAAAGGAGTGGCATACAACACCACCAGGTTGAAGAATCTGAGATTGTCGAAGAATTGACTTTTTTAATTCCGTATCATTGAGATGGTGCAGAACCTTGTTGGAATATATCGCGTCAAATTTGTACTGTGTATCAATGGTTACAGCATCTAAATGTAGAAATTCACCATCTGGATAAGTTTTTTTGAGATGAGCTAGGAACTCATTTGAAAGGTCGGAGCCTGTTGTCTTGAATGATTGGTTCAACAGTTGCCAATCGGTTCCAGGACCCGAACCCAATTCCAGCACTTTAACACCGCTTGCAATATGCTGTTTTAGTTGATTAATAATTTCTTCACTAGATACATCTTCGGCTAGTTTGATATATTCATTTACATTGTCTTCTGAGTTGTAGAATTCAGTCATTTTGTTTCTCTTACATCAAGAACTGCAAATTAGTAATACTTTGGTTTTTCGGTGTATATTTCTTTTTGTTCCAGGTTAAAAATTAACTGGAAGTCGATTTGATGCAAATTGACTGGCCTCCTGCAATTCATGAAATTTTGTTATCTTTGGCTTCATGGGATACATTGACTTTAGTGGAAACTGGAATAGAGTTCCAGAAGGAGAAGGAATTTCAAAAAGAGTTGCTAGGAACATAGTAGGCAAGTGCAAAGAGGTACAGACCTTTATTGAGATGCCTGGAGATAGGAGTGGAGCTGTGATCGTTGCAGCTACGCATAAAACGCAAAGTGATCATAAAAGTCATTTGACTGTTCGGTTGTATAAAGAAGGTAAACATGTAAAATCTTGCCATGTTTATGTCGATAAAGGTCGATTTCAGCGCTGCAATTGCAAGCCAGTTTGATGATGTAATAAAATAGGTGATGTGTCGCCTACACGCTTATTAGCTTATTCTAAATTGAAGAATTTCTAGCCGAATATCGACTCTGCTAGAACAGTGTGGTCAAGCTTGTTTAAGTAGTATCGTGGTATAGAGACATACTAACGTCTCCTATTTCTTTTTTTGTTTCTGGGTCTTCTATTCTTTTTATGATTCTTGGAACCTGATGGCCGTTTGTCTTTCGTTGGTTTGTGCTGAATTTTAGACTTGTCTTGTTCATCTATTTCATAGGGGTGTCCTTTTATCACTGGGATTTCTTTCTTAATCAGTCGCTGGATAGATAGGAGATCAGTTCTTTCATCCACATCACAGAAAGAAATGGATTTTCCACTTGCCTCTGCACGTCCAGTTCTTCCGATGCGATGCACATAAGTTTCAGCTACATTAGGAAGGTTAAAATTGACAACAAGAGACAGATCGTCTACATCAATACCCCTTGCTGCAATATCGGTTGCTACCAAAACAGGAGTCTTACCTTCTTTAAATGCTTTTAGTGTTCTCTGCCTAGCATTTTGGGATTTATTGCCGTGTATGGCTTCGGCATGAATACCTGCCCGCTTTAGCTTGCCTACAATCTTGTCGGCACCATATTTTGTTCTCGAAAAGACCAATGTTGTGAAGTAATATTCTTCTTCCAACAGATGAATAAGGAGTTTTATTTTGTTAGGTTTACTTACATGATAAACCGCTTGGCTCACTCTTTCTGCAGTGGATTGCTCTGGTGCAATGGTCACTTTCTCGTACTTGCCAAGAATCTTCTTGGAGAGATTTATAATTGCTGTGGGCATCGTAGCAGAAAAAAATAGCGATTGTCGGTCTTTTGGAAGCTGAGTTAAGAGCTTCTTAATGTCGTGAATGAAGCCCATATCCAACATTTGGTCTGCTTCGTCAAGCACAAAATAGTTAATGTCTCTGAGGTGAATGAAGCCCTGATCCATCAGATCTAACAATCTTCCAGGTGTTGCAACCAATATATCGACTCCTCTTTGAAGTTCTTTGACTTGGTTACCTTGTTTTACACCCCCAAATATTACTGCGGTTCTCAGCTGTGTGAATTGCGCATATGCTGAGAAGCTATCGGCTATCTGAATAGCCAGCTCTCGTGTAGGCGTAACAACCAGGGCTCGAATCTTCCTTTTGCCTTTGTTTGTTTTATCAAGCCTAAGAAGCTGAATGATTGGTACTGCAAATGCTGCTGTTTTACCTGTGCCGGTTTGCGCACAGCCCAATAAATCTCTTCGTCTAAGGAGGATTGGGATTGCTCGTTGTTGAATTGGAGTGGGTTGACTATAACCTTGCTTGTCTAATGCTCGCAGAATGCTTGGGTCAAGGCCAAGTTGTTCAAATGTCATGTGTGGTTACAAAGCTAACCTTTAAGTTCATAACTGATGGGCTTCTAATATCGATCATAACTGTTTTAAAGTAGTTGTTCTCCTAAGAATATTGTAAATTGCAAAAACGATAGTAGAACATTTCTTGTCTGCATTCCTCAATTTTTATTACAATAGTGTATGGTAAAGAGTTACAAAGGCGTTGAGCTTAAAGAAGAAAAGAAGTTAGAACCAATGAAATTGGTTTCCGATTATATGGCAACAAAGTTAATTTCATTTAAACCACAGCAATCCATATATGAGGCTATGCAAACCTTATTGAAGTATAAGATTTCTGGAGCTCCTGTGTTAGGAGAAAACAATGAGTTGTTAGGTGTGTTGTCTGAAGGAGACTGTCTTAAAGAGCTTGTAAAGGGTAGATATGAGAACGATATTAAGCTTTTAGGAAAGGTAAAAGATCACATGACCAAAGATGTTATCACCATCAATTCGAACATGGGAATACTGGAAGCAGCATATTACTTTCTAGAAAGAAGATATAGACGTTTTCCTGTGGTAAAGGATGGGAAGTTAATTGGTCTCCTGACTCAAACTGATGTGATGCGTGCAGTGAATGACATATAGCTTACGTTTTACTGGAGGCACACGAAAACCAGAATGATATAGACTAGAGCGAGATTTGTGCATTTAACCGGCAAAGCTTTTTTTGAATAATACAGTACCATGTTTTACGAACTTAGATTAGACCTAGAGACCAAAGGCAATAAAGCAGAGCTTGAAAATCCTGTTTATGATTTAGTTGATAATGTCGAAGATCTCTCAAGATTTGAGATAACCGATTACGAGCCAATATTTAATACGGTCAGGCTAAAATGGGGGTCTTCAGAAGTCGATGCGGTTACAGAAGGGGGGTCTACAGGTGGAGAGGGTTTTGTGGTGTCCAAAAAACTGAAGGATATCCTTCAAGAACATAAACTTCCTGAACACAAATTCTTTGAACTTGAATATTTAAAACGGGGGAGTGACGAAGTCGAAAAGGATAGGTATTTCTGGTTTCAGTATGTGCTAAGAGAAAATTACAATTGGTTTGATTATGCAAACACCAAGTTTTATAAGCGAGAAGAAATAGGCGACGAACGCGATGACGTTGTCATAAGAAGTCCTGAACATCTCACCGAGATGGTCGAATCTTCTTTTGAAGAAGACAAGCGTATTTTATTTGACTCCATGAGATTTAACGAACAATATGACGGCCAAGATTTCTTCGAGTTATTTAGAATAATTAGATGCCCAATCGTATCCGATAAGCTCAAGAAAAGGTTAGAGGCTGAAGGTATTACAGGTTTTGAACCTTTTAAAAAACTAGAAATAGTGTATTGAGTCATATTGTACTGGTGGCTTCATCTATAAACATATAAGACTTTGTGGTCTATGACCATTCCAAATTATTTATTCTGAATTCTTCGCTCTTAGGTAGAGATAGAACGGAAATCCTCCAGCTAGTCCCAATAACATGGTCAGAATCCAAACGAGCCAAACATAGGATATTCCCAGTTTTTTACTGTCGAAGTAGGTCCATGTAAAAAATACAAGCACTGCAAAAAGAAGATCGATCATGAAGATTGTAGATATTCGGTTTGCAAACATTGCCTCAATTGTAACCATGGGTTGACCATAAAGCATGATGTTACCTGTTTCTACCGATTCCACTAAGACCAGAATGGTTGGTGCAATAAATCCTAGAATGCTTAAGATGAGATAGAATCGTTTCATGGGTTTCTTTTTACAAATCAAATAAACAATTTTTAAAATTAAACGGGAAAACTACATCACAAAAGAACTAGTTTAACAATTAGATAGGCTTAGTTACTCTTTCAGAAATCTATTGATCTCCCGACGCTTTAACAATTGAATAACAGGTGGAGCGTGTTCACCAATTCTAATAAAAAGCTTCAACGCCGCTTCCGCTACTTTCTTTGCATGTATAGGTGAATATTCTCTGAGTCCTGGGATAAAACTAAAAATTGGAGTAAAGAATGCGGTGGCGATGCTTTCCCATTTTCGTCTCCCTAATCTGGTTCCTGCCAAGCCATTAGGTTGCAAAATTCCAGTGCGATCGAATCCTAACTTCTTAACAGCTTCTTCTAGCTCTGCCTTCATTTTTCGATAGTGGTTATCAGAGTTGATTTTGGCAAATGGACTTGATATCAATATGTAAGCCTTAACACCATTCTGTTTTGCTGCTTTTGCTGCATACAATTGGTAGTCATGATCAACTCTATATTGGTTTTCTTTAGATCCAGCTTGACTTATTGTAGTTCCTAGGCAAGAGAAAAGTACATCCCCAGCGATGTGCTTCAGATAGTCTTGCTCCTTAGTGAAGTCAATCAGATGTTCTGAGATCTTTGGATGATTTATCTCATTTGACCTACGAGATATTAAGTGAATCTTTTTACACTGATCGTCTCTAATTAACTCCTGAATTAGATGGCTGCCTACCAAGCCTGTACCACCTAATACGTTTGCTGTATAAACTTCTGTCTGATTTTTGTCCATTCTTCTTTGGCTAAATCGGCTACAATACTAGTTAGGCAATCTGTGCGAGAGACTGGAATTCTATGGAATATCTAAATTCTTTGATATGAGATTAAATAACTCAGGAAAGAATGATTTGACTTAATTATGCTTGTTTATTCTCCTTTAAACTTGATACTTTGAAATTTCCGTTGCATTCAAATTGATTTAGGAGTCTACAGTCAAACTTGAAAGAAAATTGCAGACTCCTAAATCAAAATGTATCACTGTTTAATTACGGAAATTGTTTTTCTGCTTCCATTCTCGAGCTGAATCTTCAGAATGTAAATGCCTGGAGCCAATTCGGTGGTAGAGATAGCTACTTTTTGCTTAGGATCTAACACAATATTTTTAACTTCAATTCCAACAGAATTATAAACTGTTATTTGACTTAAATTGTTGTTGGATTCAATAATTGCAATATTTCTAGAAGGGTTTGGATAAAGAATTATATCCGATTGCTTTAATTCCGAATCACTACTATTTGATGCAAAGCTTTGATCAATCCTGTAGTTGTGTTCATTTGTATTTATATATCCAATAAAATGTCTGTAAAATCTCGAAGCAGTGTTGTTTGTTCCGCATTGCTCGTTATTAGCCAATTTATAGATTTCTAATGCGATCGAGTCTTGAATATTGGCATAGGATCTGCCAAGTTTAAAATTTTTATTCAGAAGTTTAAATAACTGTTTATCGCATTCGCTGAGTGATGCTTCATTTTTTATGCTTGAGGAAAAGTTACTTAACTCTATTGAATAGAATTCTTGCTCGAAAGCAGATAGATTCTTTAGATTTTCAAAGAAATTTAAATCTTCTTTTTGTCCTCGAGTTCGTTCTCCTGAATTATTACTTCCGCAGTAGTATGAATCTGGATCGATATACGATGAGTTTAGACAATTTGGGAATAGACCATTTGTTCCGAGAGTAGTAGTCACGACTCCCAATGTGCAAGCAGGAGCAGAAGTAGAGTAGTAGTAGTCTAAAGGATTACTTCCAATGTTTGCCACTTGATATTTATTGTGTCCAATTAGTCCAATTGTATTACAGGGGGAGCTGAAATCATTTCCGGCACCATACATTCCACCTAATTGTCCTTCTTGGTTTGGAAGATCATCTGAATTTACTCGCCAGTCTACTATAAAATTATCGTATTCATTACAATTTAAATAAAGAGAGCTATTGCTTCCATAGACGTCTGTAGCTAAGTAATCGAACTCGTTTTGAATGCTACCTGAGTTTTTGATTGATGGGTTTAATTCAAATTGGTTGGATCCTACAAATGAAGGGTCGGCATGACCTGAGTTTCTTATTACCATCCCTTTATAAAAGAATTGGTCGTTGCTGCAGTTAATTTCGTTGTCGGCATACGTGAATTTAACTGCATCCCAAGATCTAATTCCATGAAGTCTTACACCGGGGGCGTAGACTAAGTTCATATCATTTGTCCAGTCAAAATTATTATTCCAAACAGTGGCATTGGCTTGTCCATGATTAGCTATGTGAATATAGTTGTCAATAAATTCACAGTTTCTGACATGTACAGTTCTCTCCGCACTTGGAAGAACAGTTCCATCAATATTAATTCCTACTGACAAACCTTTAAAAACATTTTTAGGTCCAGATGGGTAGGCACAGTTGGTTCCATAATCTGAAGGCAAGGTTATTCTATCAACATTAAATGACGCATCCCAAGAAGTAATGCCTATTCCTCTATTCGCGTCGTATGTATGAAGTGTGTAATCCAATATGTTGTTTGTAAAATTATTACCGTGAATTCTTATTCCTTGCACACCAAAAAGACTAATGTGGTGATATAGGTTTTGTTGACTATGTCCACTGATAGGTTGGTCATTTAAGAAGTTGGTTGATGTAATCCTTCCCCAATTAGAAGTTGGGTAAGTTCCAGCTTCATAAACAAAGAATTGAACTCCTCTTTTGCAGTTGTTGAAATGTGAACCTGTAATTACTGCAATTCCTCCTCCATTAGAAACGGTATTTCCTACTTGCACTCCTTGTCTTGCAAATTCAATAATGCTATGTTCAATTTCAATGACACCTTGAGTTGAAGTAAGAATATGCCCTTGGTCTGTTCCAGACCCTAGTCCTTTTACTAGAATTCCTCCCCAAAGGTTGCATTGTCCATCTTCATTTGGCATTGCAGTCAGCGTGCTATTTTTAATTACTAGCCTACCTCCTGGTTCAACTACTATGTTAAAGTCGTTGTTTGTTGTCAATCTATCGCCAAAAGATACAGTACAGTTGTCAATAGTCAGAGTACTCCCATTTGGGACCACTATTTGACTATTGATTTTATGATCTTGTGTAATAAGATGTGTTGGCCCTGTACTGAATACAAAAGAATAGTCTTCATATCCAGGAGAATATTTGGGCAATCCTTGTTGGTTAGAATTTATAGCAACATTAACAGCGTCCCATGAGTTATTTACTTGTCTTAACTCATAAGAACAAGGTCCAAATAGATCACTTGCGGTCCTTACCGAGATTGCCCTGGCATCGTGGTAGTCTGAACTATTGGTGAGTGACTTTAGAAAGTGGTACATGAGTTTCATCAGTTTTGTTTCATCCACAGATTCAACTTTAATTCCATTTTGAATGCCACCATCATATAGTAACTGAAACCACTTTCTTAAAACACCTGATTTCCAATAAGGCTCGGTATTAGAAGGATAAGCAGTGTTGTTCTCATTCGAAATCCAAAGTTGATCTTGGTATAATGTCGGTATGTCAATTTTCTTATAAGTATTTCCTTCGTAATAGCCAGTTTGTCCGCCATCTTTTAAATCTCTTACTCCAAGTGAAACTGCAGGAGCAAATTTCCAGTTTACCGATTGGTTTTCTGCATAAGACCTTATAATTACGCCAAAAATATCACAAAGACCTTCACTTAACATTCTTCCTTCTGGAAGGCGGTCTGCTCCTAAGTCGCTTGTGTGGGCAATTACCAAATGTGTATATTCGTGGCCGGCAAGGTCAGTTAGTGCTATCGATACATTTGAGTATTGAGAATAACCATAATAAATGATATCCTGGCCACTAGCAATATAATCTCCATATTCGTAGAACGCAGCTCTATATGCATCTCCACCACTTGTATTAGGTACTTGAACTTGTAAGTCTCCTCCTCTTGCAAAGTAGTGTTTGGTTGCAAAGTAGTCATGCGCTTTTGAGGAACACCAATGGGCGCTTACCCCAAGCTTATTCTGTGCATTGTTGTCCCAGGAACCATTATCGTCATCTATGTGAGTCCCATCACTTCTTGTTGTTGTAATGTTTCTAGATTGATCAATTAGGTGCCAATCTCCATTGTCACACTCTGTTGCAAGAAAGGACTGTGTTCCATTGGACTGAGTTAAACCTGATGCTGGTTTTGAATCGCCGTTACACCCGTCCTGGCCGCTGGAAGTTCTGACGATAGAAGCCGTTTGAGCATCTATTGTAACAATAGTAGATCTTCTTGGATAGGCACTTTTGATATATAACTTCTTTGTGAATGTTAATTGCATATTGTTATCCAGATCGAACTTGCTTTCTACTGCTGGGTAATAGGTGCTATTTATATCTCCAGTTGCCGCTATTAATAGGGCTTGCATAGTCGAATCTTCCCAAGCATAAACTGAATCACCAAGATGTGCCAGAGCAGAATCAACGTAGGCAGAGTCGGTAAAAGGTGAATTAGTATTTAAGTTGAGTCCTGAATGATAGTCGCCATAAATCCACAGAACGTAACCTGTACTTTTCTCACTTTTCATAATCATTCTGGCACCAACAATAGGTATGCCTTTATGTTCTTGCTCAAGATACCACAAGACATATTTAGAATCACTGAGGTCGTTGTCTCTATACTTTACAAAATTGCAGTCATTGGATAGGCCAAGAGAATCTTCTAAGTGCTCAAAGATGCTATCTGCGTTATATTGAAGACCCGTTAGATCTATAAATCCATTGTCATCTAAATAGTTTGTGAAAGGAGGATTAATGGAATTGTTGGAGGCTTTGGAAATGGAAGTAAGACCAAAGAAGAATGGTAATAGCAATAGCCAAATTCTAGTGTTAGAGTTGTTTTTCATAATATTATATTAAAGTTATTTATTGAGTTAAGCTGGACAGTTATTCAACAATTAGTCTTAGTGTTAAATTCAAGTCCTCATTTTTAAGTTTAAGATGATATATGCCGCTGGCTTCGTTTCTAAGATTAATTGAAGTAGAGCTATTAAAGTTTCCGGTTTGAATGCGTTTACCGTGAAGATCTAAAATTGAGTAGCTAAACTGAGATTGTTCAGAATTATCAATACTAATATGGAAAATTCCCTTTGACGGGTTTGGCTTAACAACTACGTCTAGCTTAGCAAACTCATGAATACTAGCGGTTTGGTCATTTGGAGGGAATGGGCATTCAATATCACCATTTAAAATGCACTCGCAGCCATCGGTATCAAAGTATGAAACAGAAAAAGGACCTTCATCATTGCTACAAAGCATTAATGCAGTTGTATTTAGATCGTAATCAGAGTTATCGAAAGTAAAGGTTATCGGTTTCGATCGATCAATGGCACATGGGTAGTTAAATGTAAATTGGTCTATCATAATGCAGTCGCAACTATTATAAATAATTTCTGCTTCATTTTCTGTTGGAGTAGGGCTTACAACCTGAACTACCAAATGCTTAATTAGGCATCCATTGTCATCAAAGAATTTAATGTCGTAAGTGCCATTTATTAGGGCGTGCCAAATACATCCATGCACCCAGCCATCTACAGGATCAAAATAACCAGTTTCAGAGTCATAATTGTACAGAGTTTCAGTACTTCCTTGCAATTTCAATGTGTACTTGTTAAAACAAGACTCATAGGTACAAGGCCAAAACCCTAATGGATCTGCATACGCACATTTTTCGAAGGTTATATACTCAAATTCAGTACCAATAAAAATTGACTTACATACTTGCTTTGAACATCCATTCGGGTAAGTGATTGTTAGGCAAACAGTATTATTTCCAGGAGCCAGAATTAGTTGTGGCATTGCTAAATTACTAACTACCGTACCATTTACATCCCATGTATAAGTGGGTAATCCAGAACCTCCACTGAAAATTACGTTTGTAATTTGCATTTGTTGGCTGCCGCATGCGTTGAAGTATTCGAAATCAACCGATACATCGCAATTGATTGCTTCTGGAATAATTGGAATGCTTTGAACGCAACAATGTTCCTCCATTTGATCGGTGCTTTTGGCAATTGTACCGCTTGTACTGCCTATCGGAACTTGAACGTATTCAACAACTGTTTGAGGATCTGATTCAGTCCATTGAACATCGTTTGTTATAATCGGGGTTGCCAACCCTTCGCAAGTCCACAACAAATCATAGTCTGTCTTAAGAAGTCCAAATCCATCTGGATTTGTCAAAACATAGCCTCCATCAGGATGTTTGTTTAGAATATCTCCTCCACCTAGACCTTCATAAGTAAATGCAACTAATGGGTTAAATCCTGGAAAAGTGTAAGCATTGGATTCGGTTTGAACTATTCCGTCTAAACTTAGCTCAAATGCTCTTTGACTACCTATGCCAACTATATTATCTCCATCAAACAGGATGTCATCTACATCAACATTTAAAGTGAATAACTCATGTGTTTGGGTGCTATTAAAATCAATGGAATGAATGAAACCTGCATGGTGCTTGCCGCCTATTATAACCAACCAATCATGGGGAGAAAGGGGATTAGCTTCAACTTCAAGATCCAACGGTGTTGGGTTAGTGCCTGCTAGATCAAAAGCTAGAACCGAGCTAAGATTTAAACCTTGATCAACAGCAAAGTAACCATAAGGACCTTGTTGCGAATTACTACTAGTAATAATATCACGCGATGAGAAAAGGACAACATAGTCTACGATATTGCCAGATTGAACATTGTATCTTGGCTTTACATCGATAGAACGAACAGCCAT
This sequence comes from Bacteroidia bacterium, assembly GCA_965216465.1. Classification (GTDB taxonomy): domain Bacteria; phylum Bacteroidota; class Bacteroidia; order NS11-12g; family UBA9320; genus UBA9320. Next base: position 594,068 of record CBDCFW010000005.1, on the reverse strand, counting down.
CCTCGTTCTTGGTTCGCCATTACAAGTTGTGCAAGTATTGCACGGAATGTTCAGTGGAATAGTCTTGTAATCTGTAATTATTCCGTCGAGATCAATAATTGTCGTTAGTGGAAATATATCGCATCCATCTTGGATTTCGCCAACAAGAATCCATCCAGTCTGATTGCTGTTGTCGTCCAAAATAGGTGCCATTGCATTCATGTGAATTCCAGATGAAGCTTGTGTAATAGAGTTAAATGAATGATCTGTAAATTCTCTAAAAGCTAGTACTTCACCCATTAAATCAGTACGCAGATAGGCACTTCTGCCAAAATTCTCTAGATTGTAATCTTCAAATGCACTTTCAGTAGAGTTTAGTAATATGAAGATTCCCTCATCATTTACTTCAATAGTTTTAGGTCTGATGGCGTGAAACTCGCATTCGTTAGAAGTAAAATCATATCGATAGGATGTAATGAAGTTTCCTAGTAAATCTGTTAGATGAACCATAAAAAATGTTGAATTCTCGGTTGAAGCTGTGCTGCCGCTTAGACTGTAGATGATATCTTCGTGAATTTGAGAACCTACAGTAAACATCTCTCTGTTTAATGCTGGAGGATTGGGAGACGTCAAGTCATTCTCATATCGTTTTTGAAAAATAATTGAACTTGAACCTTCTACCAAACAATCATCGCAGGTTACGTTTTGGTCATCAGTAATTAAATAAATTATTGTGAATTTCTGAGAGGCTAGGACACATCCATTTGCATCCTTGATTTCAATAGAATAAATCCCCTCTTCGTGAGAGGTGATAATGAAAGTACCTGTAGAGTTTGAAGTGGTGGTTGTTTGAGGATCAGTTAATGTATATGTAATTCCGGACCCATACGAAGAGCCGTCCATTTCGAGCACTACTGTCGGATCATCTTCGCAAACGTAACTATATTGCCCTGGAAATTCATCTACTTGGCATGGGCATAATTGTTCAGTTACAACTATGTCCTGACTGGATCTCGTCTGATAGCAACCTTGAAGAGGAGCTGAGTTTGCAATAGTAGCAACACTTGTAAGTCTTTGACATGATGTACCATTGTCAACTTGTGCTTCAAAATCTCGAGAAATTGTTTGATTTGCCTGAACGCTAATTGGCCCTTCACTAAAAGTTCTTGACGAGCTATTGTAACTTGAATAGTTGTGATTAGAGGTAATTGTTAGACCAAGAGGTACGTAGTCTTCTATCCAAATGTTGGCCGTTTGATTGCCCGTATTGGTTATTTCGAAGGTAAATTTTACCAAATCGCCCTCATCAGGAGTTGGATTATCTACAGTTTTATCGATAGCTAATAATGGACCACTTAACTCAAGTCGGAGATCATCAAAGAACAAATTGCCCCCACTCCAACCAGAAACTGTTATATCAGCAGGGTCAACTTCCTTGGCCCTAACAAACAGAAAATCTTGTCCTACAAGACTTTGTGGGACATTTACCACTGCATTGTACTGAATCCAACGCCCTGAAACATGGTTACTTCCGCTTCCTGCCAATACTTCAACAGAACTCAAAAGACTGGCACTATTAAAGTTGTCGGGCTCATCATCAATAAAAAACTCAATATTAAAAGCTTGCTCCTCCGTGGTTCCTCCAGAATAGGTCTTACTATCTACAAGGTAAACCCAGAACGATAGATTGTGGTTGCCTGCAACTAAAGGTCTTGTTAGTTTGGTATAAAATAGTTCCGAATTACCACTATAAATTGAATGCATAAATCGGTCATTTGGGGTGCCATTATGCGTTTCTACTTGGCCCAGATAGCTTTCAGGAATGCCTTGCACAAGCAATGGGCTGTTGGTCGGATGCTGTTTTTGACTACCTCTAATAAACAAGTCGGGAGTCCCTTGTCCAGTATGTCCCCACCAACCCGTGACGTGTGTAGCTTGGCCATAAAGTTTGAAACTCTCATCGCGATTTTGTAAATCTAAACGATTCGAAGCCTGATCAAAATCAAACAAACTTATACCGCTTTCAAATCCTCCGTTACAAATTAAATTGCACGGGTCATCTGGACAATAGTCGCAGTCTACAATAAAATTACAAGTGGTGGCAGTACCTATTCTGCCAGTCAACTTATCCTGAGGTGAATAAGTTATTTCAACGGGACCGCAATAATCATTGGGGCTTACATATACCAGTTGATTGTTCTCAACATATACATCACCTTCCCCTGCGGATACTTGTGGCGGATGTAAAAGAGAAATAATAAGAGGATTATTGCCAACTTTTAAATCATTGTAAAGAACATCAAAGGTGTTCTCTCTTAACGTATTGTTGTGACTAAAATTGTCAACTTTTCCGACCGGAAACAATGTACACCCAAATGGAGCTGTTTGTGCGTTACCTTTGATATCGTATCCTAACAAGCAGAGTACTCGAATTTCAAATGGAGTCCAAGTCCTCGCAGCAGTTCCACCAGATGTAGCTGAGTATAAGAAAAAATCGAAGTTGTTTACACCACTAACGAAGTGACTTAAGGATGAACCGGGAATCCAGTTTGCTGGGTCATATAAATCATAATTTAAATCTAGATCAGGATCATAGAAAACAGTATTTTCTAACATCAACTGATGCGTTGTGTTATAGCTTGCATCAGGTTTGATTACCAGGTTTCCAGTTTTACTTCTCATATGAGCGTCAAATGAGGTATAAGGCCCATTCAAGTTTCCTGATAAGTTACTTGTGCCATCGCTTTGAATCAGAGAGTAAACTCCAAGAGCATGTGTTACTTCATGAAGAACAACTTCAAAGAAATCAATGGATCCTGCCTGAGCATTTTGTGGGTCTAGCTCTAGATTAATTAAAGGAAATCCAAAATCACATTCAATTGTTGCATCTGGACAGACTACACCTGTGGGGCAATGTGTACTTGCATCAATACGAGAAGTTATGTGCTCAAGAATCATTGGTTGAATTATCTGGGAATATGTGCTGTAATTTGGGTTGTATGCTTCTGTAACCGCAGCAATGGCACCCTCAGGGTTAGGGCTGGCCAACGAGGTTGAAAAGTGGATGTGAGGACTTGTTCCATTTAAGTCAATTATTGATTCAATATATTTTAAGACTTCACAAACAATAAATTTTCGTTGAGCACCAACTGAAGTTGTGCCGCCCCCTACTGCGCAGTTATATGGGGCAGGGTCGTCAAAACCTAAACCTGTACCATCATCGGCATAGGTGACGGTGAAATTTGTGGTGCAATTGTCACACTGGGCGAAAGACTGAAAAGAAAAAATAAGGGTGCTAAGTAAAAAAAGGTAAAGTGTTTTCATAATTTTATTGATTTCCGTTAGAAGTTACTGGAATCCTTGGAATCAGCCTCAATTTTAAGAGTAAAAACTACTTAAACGTGTGGAATTTTCTCTTGAACGTGCAATGCATAAATCGGATTTTTAAAACTGCAGAACTAGAGTGCAGCTCTTCACTCCATGATTTTTATAATAATGCTAGGAAAAGATTACACCTCATACCAAGCGCCTTATCTTTAGTCAACCAAAGCCATCCATTAACTTTCTTATTAAACTATTAATATCTTTGTCCAAGCATAAAAATAAATTAAAATAAAATGAAGAAAATTATAGTGACAATCGCACTAATGGCTACCGTTACATTTACATCAACTGCTCAGGTGAATACACCTCAACCAAGCCCTGCGGCTAAAATTGAACAGACCGTTGGTGTAACAGATATCGCCATCGAATATTCAAGACCAGGCGTGAAAGGCAGAGAAATTTTTGGAGACTTAGTTCCATATGGTAAAGTATGGAGAACTGGAGCAAATAAAGCGGTGCAGTTTTCAACCTCTACAGCTATCACTATTGAAGGACAAGATGTTCCTGCTGGAGACTATGCTTTATTCACCGTACCAAATAAAAATAGCTGGGACATCATAATCTATGATGAAACAGAAATCTGGGGTACTCCAAAAACGTGGAACGACTCATTAGAAGTAGTTAGAGTTTCAGTAAAGACCATCAGTTTGAATGATATGGTAGAATCGTTTACGATTTCTATTGACAATCTAAAGGATGGCTCTAAAGCAGATTTAAATCTTAGCTGGGCAAACACCAAAGTGACGGCTAAAATTGAAACTCCTACTGATGAATTGGTAATGAAGAGTATTGAATCTACCATGGCCGGACCATCTGCTAATGATTATTATCGTTCTGCATCTTTCTATTTTGACAATGGCAAAGATTTAGATGAAGCACTTGTATGGATTAAAAAGGCTGTTGAAATGAGAGGTGATCAAGCTTATTGGTACCTGAGAAAGCAATCGTTAATCGAAGCAAAGCTTGGTAAAACTGAAGATGCTATTGCAACAGCAAAACGCTCATTGGCTTCTGCAGAAAAAGCAGGAAATGACGATTATGTAAAAATGAATAAGGACTCTATTGCTGAATGGAGTAAGTAAGATTTTTTAAAGATATTGAAGCCATTAGTAGTTTTACTAGTGGCTTTTTTGTTTAAGGATTCTCAGTCGTAACTTGCTTCAACACCTTCTGCAGTATCTGAATACTTATGATTAAGGGGAAGCAACCTTTGAATTAATAATGCAGTTATTACAACAACAACGCTTCCAATCACATTGTACAGCAAATATCCAAGGCTAATAACTTTCAAATAGACAAAAAGGTGAACCAGCAGTACGGTTGCTTGACCTACCAGACCTCCAATTAGTGCAGCCTTGCCACCTACTTTCTTAAAGAAAAATGCCAGCAAGAATACACCCAGGATTGTTCCATAAAATAATGAACCTAAGATGTTTACCAATTGAATTAAGTTCTCAAATAAACCTGCCGTAAGGGCAACGAATAGAGCTAAAATTCCCCAACCCACGGTCAACATTTTAGATACTCTTAAATCTTTCTTTTCATCGTCTTCCTTAGACCAGTATTTTTTGTAAAGATCAATGGTTGTTGTTGATGCCAAGGCATTCAATTCACCAGCCGTAGAAGACATCGCAGCCGAGAAGATCACAGCTAATAGCAATCCGATTAAACCGTGCGGAAGAAAGGTCAAGACGAAAGTCAAGAAGATATAATCGCTGTCTTTTTTCTCATAGTCTTTATCGATAGAGCTTAACGTTTCTTTGTATGCCTTGCGTAACGAATCTTGTCTAAATTGAAGCTGCGCAGCAGTAGAATAATCTCCTTGACCGCTGTTTGATGACGCAATTAAAGCAGCTTTTTTCTTTTTGAAATTCTCATCATACGCCTCTTCAATTATTGCCAGTTCTTTATTTTCCTCAACATTTATGGTAGTGCCAGACTCATTAAAAAATATTGGCGGTTGGTTGAATTGAAACGATACAAAAACCATTATACCCACAAAAAGGATAAAGAATTGCATTGGAATTTTTAATAAGCCATTAAACATTAATCCCATTCTGGATTCTTTTAAGGTTTTACCACCCAAATAGCGTTGAACTTGTGATTGGTCAGTTCCGAAATAGGAAAGAAATAAAAATAGACCGCCAGTTAAGCCAGAGAGCAAGGTGTAACGGTTGGAAAGGTCAGGAGAAAGATCAATGATTTCCATCTTCCCCAAACTACCTGCTATATCAATTCCTTCCGAAATACCAATGTTATTTGGTAAGCTCTGAACCACATGATAAAATGCCAAAAACATCCCGCCCATAATAATTCCCATTTGCCATTTCTGAGTGAGCGAAACGGCTCGGCTTCCACCAGAAACGGTGTAAATTATCACTAGTCCTCCAATCAGTAAACAGGTTAATTGAAGGTTCCATCCCATAATGGTAGATAAGATAATTGCAGGAGCATAGATCGTAATTCCCGCCGCTAACCCTCTAGAAACTAGGAATAGAAAAGCAGTGAATGAGCGTACACTTCCATCAAATCGATTTTCAAGATATTGATATGCCGTATATACTTTTTGTCGATAGTATATTGGGAGGAAAAAGATGGATATGATAATCATGGCCAAAGGCAATCCAAAATAGAATTGAACAAAGCCCATTCCACTTTCGTACGCCTGACCCGGGGTAGATAGAAAAGTGATGGCACTTGCCTGCGTAGCCATAATAGACAAACCAATGGTCATCCATTTATCCGAATTGTTGCCTTTTAAATAGCCTTCAAGATTCTTGTTTTTTCTTGTCTTCCATGAGCCATAAATGACGATGGTCAACAAGGTTGCTAAAAGTACTGTCCAATCAATCCAGCTCATTAGTTATATTGATTAGAGATGTATAAATAAAGTGCAATCTGTGCACCTAAAAAGAGGATTAATGCCCAATACCAGGCCTTCCAATTGGTATTATCTTTTTCGTTACTCATGGCTGATAACTTAAGATATTTGCAAATAGGCGATAAGCTCCAACTACACCATTGGGCAATTCTCTAAAGAAAGAAATACCGGTGTACATGAATTGTCCTTCACCATATTTTGCAACGATAATTGCACCCTCTTGGGCATCATCATCAACGTCATGCCAAGAAAGTAGAGGCGTATATTCTTTGCTCCATTCTCCTGCAAAGTACAAACCACGTTCTTGAACCCATCCATCAAAATCCTCTTTCGAAATTTTATTAGGTGAATTCATGATTGGGTGGTCAGGCAACAAGAAATGGACTTCAGCATCTTCTTCGGTGACTCTGTTTCTTGATAACTTAAACGGAACAGGACCAAATTCTAATTCCCGAATTGAACGCGATGCCGTGTTGTATTGCATGACTAAATTACCGCCACCCTCTACATACTTGTACAGCTTTTCATGGTAATTGGCTAGTTCTGGGTGAACATTATAAATTCTAATTCCAAGCACTATGGATTGAAACTGCGATAAGTCCAATGTGGCCAAATCAGCAACTTCATATTGTTTTACCTCAAATCCCAATTGAGCTATAGCTGCTGGAACTGCATCTTGCACGCCATTGATGTAGGCAATTTTTCCGGGTTTGATTTCGGCTTCTAATTTGATACACTGCAGTTTCGCTACATTCATTAAAATCTGCGTTGGAATATGATCGTAAACGATTTCTTTGTAAGAATAGAGACTCTCACCTGCCCTATTGCTTAGGATTAGTGGTCCATCAATGCTGTTTTTGGTTGGTTTGAGAGTAAATTCCACCCATTGTTCATCGTGCTTTTTGTCCATTTTTAGCTTGATGATGCTTGGCTCGACTATCCAGCCTTCTGGAGCATCCAAACTTATCTCTTCTTCTAATTCATCTTTAAAAGAATGAAGCTTCACCCGTATCAATTTTTCTTCCTCTTCTTTGGCTATTTTTATTTTCTCATCGAAGGATGCTGTGAACGGGGGTACAAAAACCAGGTCTCTTCTTTTCTCACCGTAAGAAGGGTCTCTCCACTTATATTCTACTGGAAGTGTAGTCTCGATTTGTTCTCCTTCAATTTCAAGCAGAATGGTTGCGGTTAAAGAAGGTTCGGCTTCAGATTTTCCTAAATTCTTATTGTCATTGAGAATGTACAGCGTAGTAAATTCATTGTGGAGCCAATAAGGGCCTGATAGTTCAGATTTTGGATGGATGGTAAGCCCTTCGCTGATTTGTTCATTAATTTGACAATCTTTATTAATTTCAGTACGCTCTTCACGGTTTAATTGAACGGAAGCAAGTGTGATATTTGCGTTGGAACGGTTAATAGCATTTAGACTCAATTTTATTTCATCTCCGCTTACAACGGCATAATCTTCTCCTACAACCTCTAAATAGAGTCCAGCACAATTGATAATGAGGTCATTAAGACCTAAAAGCTTTTCTTCAATCAGGGGGTTTAACTGGGTCAATGGGGCCGCTCTTAATCTCTTTTGAAGGGAAAGAAGTGCAGGAATGTTCTTCTCAACCTCAGTGAAATTGAAATTATTTAGTAATGTGTTGAGGTCGCCTTCAAAATCGGCATCTATCAACTTGGTCCAGGTTAAATCATTTTTTTCGAAAAACGAGCTCTTCAGTTTTTCACCTTTTAAGTGTTTGAAATACTCAATTCTTGATCCTCTTTCAATTACAGCACCGAAGCCTTGACATTTGTGTTCGCTTCTGGCTAATGTTCCAATTTCGTTGAATGACATTCCTAAGTGGGAGTTGTATCCGCCAATATCCATTGTTAAAAAATCGGAGTTTCCTTTAGCACTGTCTGCAATTTCTTTATTCCACCAGTAAGAGGTGTTCCAGTAGATTGAAGTTGTTTTCCAAGTACCGTACGCGTTTACCTGTTCAGGTAGAAAGTTAGGGTCAGCAGCCTTATCAAAAGCTTCAATTGCAAGCATTGCAGATGCGGTATGATGGCCATGTCCTCCTCGTTTGTCGGGTGGAAAACGGGTAATAATTACATCTGGTCTAAACTTTCTGATCATCAGAACAACGTCAGAAAGAACCTCATCTTTGCCCCACATTTCCAGAGATTCTTTAGCCGATTTGGAATAACCAAAATCAACAGCTCTAGTGAAAAACTGATTGGCTCCATCAAATGATCTGGCCGACAGTAACTCTTGTGTTCTAAGTACACCTAATGATTCGCTAAGCTCATCGCCTATTAAGTTTTGGCCACCACTTCCTCGGGTAAGTGAAAGGTAGGCCGTTTCTGCATTCTCACCTAGCGAGAAATATGCTAGTGCTCGTGTATTTTCATCATCTGGATGTGCTGCGATATAAAGAACTCGCTTTAAGGATTGAAATTTTTGTAGATCCACATAAATTTCGGAGGCAGGTTTATTAGCCAATCCTGAAAAAGCCATGAAAATGATAAGCGTAAAAGTAGAATAGCGCATAGATATGTTGAATGATTCAAAACTAACAAAAACCAAATGAAAAGGGTCTTTAAGTCTTGTTAGGATTAGTGGAAGTTCGTTTTGGTAATATGCAAACTGTTGCAAGAAAACTCGGAGAATCTGGATTTTACAATTTAATTTAAGAGGAGTGGACTGTATTTTAAACAGGCTATATCGAGTCTGTTATACAAACATAGTTCAGAAGGAATTATACAAGAATCCCATGGTACGTACTAAAAAATATAAGTGCAAAGCAGCCTTAAAAGACAACTAGAAATCACTTAAATAATTTAATGAATAATATTCCTGGAGTCGTGAGACAATGCTATGGAAGACTTTCTTATTATATATGTTCGAAAGTCTTGTTGCCAATTTACATTGCACTGGGCCGGTTAAATAAACCAACATCAATCCACCAACAGCCAAAAGGATGCTCAGTTTCTGAATTGAAAAATAGTGTAAGAAGACTTCATGAAGTGTACCGTTAAGTAGCGATAATCTAGTTACAGTTTTACCACCTTTTAAGCTAGTTTTCTAGAAGAGTTATAGTACCCTTCTTTAAAACACGATTCCGCCCTGGAATCACAACGGATACACTATATGCATATACCCCTTGTTGACACTTCTTCCCTTGGTATTGGCCGTTCCAACCTTCCGTAGGATTTTTTGTTTCAAAGATAAGCTCACCCCAACGATTGTAAATTTGCAGAGAGTAGTGTTTTGCCACTACTAGTCCGATTGGTTTGAATTGATCATTTAGTCCATAGCTGCTAAAAGGAGTAAACGCATTTGGCATTTCAAATTTAGGGTCGGGGAAAACAAAAATTTCTTTTGTGTTGGTATCTCTGCAACCGTACTCATTTATTACTTCAAGACTGACTAGAAATAATCCAGTGTCTTGAAAAGAATAATAATATTCCGGACGATTATATGCCACAGCAGATCGGTTTATGTACCACGCGTTTCCGTTTGAACCCACGCTGTTATCTGTGAATTTAAGTTCAGAAATCTTTTCCCATGAATAGGTCATGTTCGAAGTAAACTGACTTTCTGGTAATGGATGTACATCGATAATCGTTATATCTGAAATTCCAATGCACCCCTTATCAGTTTCAACTTGAAGTAAAACATCATAATGACCAGGCTGAACGTACATATGTCGAGGTTGCTCTTTCGTTGAACTCTGAAGGTCGCCGAAATCCCATAAATACTTATGAATAATCTGGCCATGTGGCGTCGGAGTTAAATTATTAAAGTTTGCACTTTGCCGAAGACACACATCTTCAACAGAGAATAATGGTTCAGGGTTGGTGTAAACTTCAAGTTCGTTGTGTGCAAATTGAGTACATCCTTTATCTGACCAAACCTGAAGCTCAATAGGTTTTGTGCCAGCTGATAAAAAGGTAACATTCGAGACATTTGGAGATCGATAAACTTGATTGTCGATGCTCCACATCCATTCTGTTACCAGACCTCCAGATATGTTTGTGCTGCTCTGTAAATGAAATTTATTTTCATTAAGGCAGTGTTGAGAGACTGGGTTAATACTAATACTGACTTCGGGAAGAGGGTCTACACGTACAAGCAAAGAGTCAGATGAATTACAGCCTTTATCAGAAGTTACACGAAGTAATACATTGTAAAACCCACTCTGATCAAATTGCTTTGCAGGAAGAACATCCCCAAAATCAGAAGTGCCATCACTGAACTGCCAGTTGTGCATAGCGATTATGCCCGACTGTATTTTGCTTTCGGATTTGAATTGAAATCCTTCATCATTCAAGCAGTAGTGGTCTCGACTTACCTGAATATCAGCCTTTGGACTAGGGTGAATTGTAATAGATACAGTATCAATTGAGCTACAACCATAAGTATTATGAATCCAAAGTTTTATTGTATCTACTCCAGATTTGGTAAAACTGAAGTCTAGGTTTTTGCTTTGACCAATTTTATTTGAGCCGATTAACCAAGCTATCTGCTCACCGAGAGTATCATTGTTAGTCTGGGATTGCAATTGAATATAGTTTTCGTCAAAGCAAAAGTTTGAATCGATCCATGCGATATTTGATTGGGGACTAGGTAACACCTCAATAATTTTCACGAAAGAATCAGAACACCCGAACTCTGACCTAGTAACAACCTTAACACTATATGCACCTACTGATAGATTCTCAATATGGATTGAGTCGAGACCTTGATTAATAAAATTGTTGTTCAAATACCAAAAGTTCTTGGCCTTTATTTCTTTATTATAGTTTGAATTGAAAGAAAATTCATTCTTATCATAACATTGTACTAGCTCTGATGAGCTGAGCATATTTGGGACAGGTATAGGGTGTATTGAAACCAAAATTGAATCCGAAAATTTACATTTGAGGCTGTCCATAACGGTTAGAATTACCAGCTGTTCTTTATCTACCAGCACTGCACTGGTTGTGTCCCCAGTGCTCCACATATGAGCATAATTTGTGTTGTGCGATTTTAATTCGAATGGTGTATTGGAACACATGAAGGTATCTGGTCCGAGATCGATTGTGACGTATTGGAAATTTACTTGTATTGTGTCAGATGAAATACAGCCCGAATTGATATTTCTGGCTACAACCCAAATCTGTTGAGTAGAATCCACAAATAATGTTGAATCAAACCGGTCAGAACTCCAACTTATGGGTATAAAACTTGACTTCAGACTTAAGGAGAACTCTTTTCCGTTGCACACAACCGTATCCTTTCCGATCGATACTGGACCTGATGTATCAAGATTTATAAATACCGAGTTACTTCTCTTAACTCTACATCCGCTATCGATCGTATAGAAATAGGAACCTGGATCTGTAATGTATAATGAGTCACTAACTCCATTGATAAGGGTTGTTCCTTTGTACCATTTGATATTAAGTGTGTCCTCGGCAACCAAGAGAATAGAGTCTGCTGGGCAAATAATTGAGTCTGATGCACTTAAAGAAACATCACCCGGATTGTATTCAACAGAAAATTCAGGTGATGCTCCGCCGCAAGGCCGCTCGACATATGATGCATCACCTACTCGAGCTTTATACTTATAGTATGGTACTAGAGCAGAATCAATTTTAAGGATCAACCAGCTGTCTAAGCCTCTATGGCATCCAGCATTGAGCCAGATGGTTTGACTAGTGAATGATTTATTGGAATTTGGATTATACTGTGAACTACTTTTAAAGTAAGAAAGAAGTTCTTCAATTTGTCGAGATCCTATATATTGCCATGCAGTATCCCTTTTTGAGTCAAAACTGGACTCAAATGGAATAAAGTCAGAACCAATAGCTGACCCTCCATTACAGCAGGAGTCAAGAAAGCCGTCTCTCCCAATGTCAAGGTATACACCGGAGTTTCCAGTTTTAATTGCGTCACGTGCATCAGCTATACTGTGGTAATTGCCAACACATAGATAGAATTCGTTGCATCCGCTTTTCACTAGAACTACAATTCCAGAGTGTCCAAAAGAATACAATGACAGGAGGAAAAAAGTTAAGGTTATGAGAGCTGGTTTAACCGAATTCTTTACTGTTTTTTTTGCAAATTGGTTGAGTGTCTTCATGCGTAAAATGAGTTTTGTTGTACATTCCTTTAATTGTAAGAACAAATGTATTTTTCAACTCAACTCATTTTTATGGCACCCCTACCATGGCTAAGTTTATTCTAAAATAACCCTAATTCCTCTTGGGGTTGTCTCGCAAGATGCATCGTGGTCATGAGCTTCAACAGTTACTGTTGATTCCGTGATTTGAGAATAGAGACGTGAAATTGTACTAAGATCTGTTATTATATTATCATTGAAGGATTTCTCAACAGAATTACAAAGTTGAACCTGAATTATCTTTTGATTCTTGTTCGCTTCAATACTAATTTTTATTCGAATATCTCCACTGCTAAGTTTGTCATTGCTTGCAAGTGAGGCTTTGACAAAAGTGTAAAGTAAATTTCTTGGTAGAATAATTTGATGCCTATTAACCAAATTGTTGGACTTAATGCTTAATGATATGGAGTTTCTTCTCCTGATTTCTTCTACCCTACAATAATTCTCAATTAGGATAATCTCATCGTTGAGGATAGAATGAATTTCTGATGAGTTTGAGATAGATTGGGCAAAGATTTTTGTGAATTTATTGAGGTACTCCTCCAATAATGCTTCATTCTTATACAACTTACCCTCGAAGATGAATTTCAGGTTGTTTAGTACTGAGTAAGGCTCCAGTTCAGACAAAATTCCGTTAAATTGTAGCCTGTGAATTTCATTTTTTCTTTTAAGCTGAACTTGCAAATATCGATGCTGTAAAGTAAGGGTTAGAACAACTAGCGTAACAAGAAACAAAAGAACTAACAATATAATTTTAATGATTTGACCTCGATTCTCAACTTTCTGATACTTAAAGAACTTGAGTTGATGTTTATTGTCAATTATGGATATTGCCAGTTCATCATCATGCTCTAAGAACTTTATTGGATAACTCATATTGTTTACTATGTTGAATGGCAATTCAGTAACTCTGTGAGTTTTGCCATCGACAATCAATAAAGCGTCGAACTGTCGATTAAAATAGAGTATTTCTTCATAACCATTTTTGTCTAAATCTACAATGTATTGGACCTCGTTAACTTTGTCGAAAGAGTTAGAGTGATTTAGTCTTAGTTTATCATCTACCTCGTAAATATTTGTTTTTTTATCTGTTATGAAAAATGATCCGTTCCATTTGAATAAATCAGCTTTACCTGAAATTTTTATTGAATCAATTGTAGTTCCATCAAATTTTAGCGTAGCCAAGATATAGCCCGTAGAATCGTTATACAAAGCTAATATGGTTGTGTCGGTATATGAATAACACTTGATACTAGATGGAAAGTATCCAAATCTTTTTGGTTCATTAACCAATCTTAAATCTTGGTCAAAGATGTAAAGCCAACTATAATAGTCGGAATAAGGAATATTAAACCAAGGTTTATCGTTTCCTGTCGACCCTACGGTTGTTAAGAACACCTTTTTGCCTTTAAAGTTGGCAGTATCAGAGATTCTGCTTAGAAAACATACAGACTCAGTTGAAGTCAATTTGTGCGTACCTAAGTCCAATTTGTAGTGTTTTCTTGGGTAAATAGAATAGCTTCCCATTACCGAGAAATACAATTCATTTGACCCATTGGAATCGTAATCTGTCGTAAGTTCATGTCTCATATTTAAAGCTGGGGCACCTCTGTATCGGAAAAAAGAATCAATAAGAATTGTAGTATCAGGGGTTTGAGGATATCTCCCCGTCTCAAAATTATGTGTATAAATATGCAGATAGAGGTTATTTTGTTTGGGAACAGCCACATAAAGTTCAGCACCTTTTTTATTATCGGCTTCGGTAACAAAGAATTTGTTTTCTCCAACCAGTAGCTCTGTGAAATTTATTTGCTCTAGCAAGCTTTGTGGCTTTTTGCCACTCAAGTCTCTAAATTGAATACTATTATTTATTATTTCATCTTCTTCAAACCTCCTTCCTCTGAACAATTCTACAATAGAGTCACCATCAAGGTCGGCAAACTCTACTTGTTCGTCTTCAGTTAGCTGAATGGTCTCCAAAACACTAACAATCTCATGTTTTTGAAAAAAATGGGGAATGATTAGAATCGAAAAAGTCCCTAATGCTATGATAAGCGTTATTCCTAATATCAGTCTTCTTCTTTGTTTTTTCATAATTTCTTCTTATTGCGACTCCTTAGTAAATGTGGTTTAAGTTGAAGTAAGTCAGTAAAATCTCTATATTTTTTCTCTTGATCAGCAATGTGATTTTGGCTTGTTGCAATCTTCTTTATAAGTTTTGACCTTATATCTCTAATTGCTCTACTCGCGGCAGAGGATTCCTTCTCTGGAAATAGAACAGCACCGATAAGATTTGAGGGATACCCTAATAATGCGAGGGCTATAATGTCCTTTTGACTTTGGTCCAGATCAAATAAGTCCAGTATATTGAAATCTAATCGAAATTCCCCAATGGGTTCAGACTGCTTTATTGCGATAAGACAGTCTTTTATATCATAAGGTTTGCCTATTAATAATACGACTTGAAGTGCTTCAATCACTTTTTGAGGTATAGGGTTGTGAGCATTTCCTTTTACTAGTATGATGTTTCCTTTGAATTTCTCATTTTGTAGTTTAAGAACCAAGTTAAAACCATCAATTTCAGCATCCTCAATGTTAATAAAAACTGGATCAATGTTCTTGGATATGAAGTGGGGGATATCATCAATTCCACGGGCGTACTCAAAGTCTTTTTTATATTTTGGGTAGTGTAGATGCATAATATCAGTCAATGCCTTGTTCGCATCGCGATCAGAATCAATAATTACATATTTTAATTTCGGCTTGTCTGACATTAATAAATCCTACACCACAAGATTAGTAAAAAGATCATTCTAATTATTTGGTAGGGGTGCCAAGGGCCAGATTTTAGTATTTTATATGCTAGCCAGAGGTAAGCTTTAGGCTGATAATGAGGGGGTGTTGATGCTGAAATGCTACTGTCATATTATTATAATAATATATTAAAATATATATTATATCAAATTTTTAGTAAATTTGTATATTATAATATACTTTTTATATGTTTCAATCTGTAACAATAAAAAATGTGAAGTCACTTTTAGGAGTTTGGTCAAGATCAAAAAGAATTAGGTATGGAATGTCTCAAAAAGAATTGGCTGAATTGATCGGCGTTTCTACCTTGACTATTATAAAATTTGAAAAAGGAGGTAACGCAACACTAAATACGGTTTTTAAGGTTTTAAAGGAGTTTGGACTTCTACAAGAAATCTATCAATATCTGGATGCAGATTTAAAGGATGACAGTGTTGAATCTTTATACTAATAAATGGAAAAAAGAAACACAGTTAAAATAAGCATTTTTGGACATGAAGTAGGCAAAGTGAGTTATGATGTCAATCGAAATCTAAGTGCTTTTCAATATAATCCGTCTTTCTTAAATTCTGGGATGTACTCGAGAATATTTCCATATATTATAAAAAGGATCGATCAGATTCAACTATTCAAAAGGTACAACTCCGAAAGTTTTAAAGGCCTGCCACCTATGATAGCAGACTCACTTCCCGATATGTTCGGAAATATTATTTTCCAAGAATGGTTTCGAAGCAAAGGAATTCCATATAACAAGATTACACCAGTAGAATTACTTACATATGTTTCCAATCGTGGGATGGGAGCTTTGGAATATGCCCCGGCGAAGGAACTCCCGAAAGCCGGGAAAATAGATATTGAAGAAATATCTATGGTGCTTAAGGAGGTTATGGAATTGAAGCACGCTACACAACAACCAGCCTTGAATGATTTAATGTTACTAAATGTATTTAAAATTGGAACATCAGCTGGAGGAGCATTACCTAAAATATTGATTTCAGAAGATAAACAAACAGGACAAATTATTCCTGGCGATTTGGAGATATCCGACCGATACAATCACCTTCTAGTGAAGTTGTATTTAGAAGACGAAAGCAAGTATAACAGGCTTCAAGTAGAATATGTCTATTACTTAATCGCTAGATCAGTTGGGGTAGAAATGATGGAGTCTAAGTTGATTGGTAATAAGCATTTTGCTACCACGAGATTTGATCGCATCAATGGCGAAAAGAAACATGTTCTAACAGCAACAGGTTTAACCGGTTATGACTTCATAGATTCAACTTATTCTTCCTATGAAACGCTTTTCCAACTCAGTGTCGACCTAGGAATACCTCATAGTGATATCGAACAATTGTTTCGACGAATGGTTTTTAATGTTGTGTTCTCCAACTATGATGATCACCTCAAAAATCATAGTTTTATTTACAACGATAAAAGAAATACCTGGAATCTAGCACCAGCTTATGATGTAACTTTTCCATTCAATGTTTATAACATGCATTTAACGGTGAAGAGGGCATTGTCTATAAACGAGAAAAGAGTTGATATAGGGTTGGAGGATGTGATGAAACTGGCAGATGAGTTTACGATCAAGAACCCCAAGAAGATTATTAAAGAAATTCAATCAGGAATGAGTAAGTGGGATGAGTTATGTTCAAGCATTTTAGGTGATTCATATGTACAAGACGAGATTAAATCGTTCTTCACTAAACTAATTTAAATCTGGGCAATCAAAGCAGAGTCGAACCATAGGCAGATTGGCTGTTAGGTGTAAAAGTTCATATTAGGGTCAATTAAGGACTTAATAAGTTTAAACACAACTCCTTTTATGTAATTGACCATATGTCATCAATACTTTTATGACGTCTACCACACTAATCTTTCCTTGGACTGACAAGCATCTTGCCTTTGGACATCGATTTCATATATTCCGCTAGCCCATCCTGAACTTCGGTTAAGCTAAGTTTTTTATGGATGGTGACGTGGTGGTCCTTGGTAAGGAATTTTTGGATTTTATTGAAAATCATCAACAGTTGAATCGGGTTTTTTGTTGTGATCCATTGAGATAACCAGAAACCACTTATTGATTTCTTCTCAAAGATTAGAGCTCCATTCGTAATTCCAGAATCTTTGCCGGAGAGTCTTCCGTACACCTTTACTTCACTTCCAGCTGGCATGGCGTTTAACAAAACATTTGGCAGTTCGCCACCTATTGATTCAAATGCCAGTTTAACATTGAGCTTTTTCAAGGTTGATTTCAGATCGGATTGAAAAGTAGGTGATGTTGAATTCAAGACGTACTTACTACCTGAGCTTTTGAGAAGATTTACCTGCTCCTCACTTCTGACAAGGTTGACCAACTCAATTCCCTGACGATCGCACATCGGTTGTAGCATTCTTCCCAAAGCACCAGCACCGGGTGAATTTAGAATGGCTTTGGCCTTTTTCTTCTTGGCAATATCAACAAAGGCATAAGCTGTAAGTGGGTTTACAAACATCATGGCAGCCTGTTCCTTATCAAGGTCTTTGTGAATTGGAACAACCAAGTTGGCATCGGTAACCATGTATTCTGCCCACGTTCCATTGCTGTCGGTTGGTGCAAAACCAGCAACATATTTTCCAAGTACTCGATTGGCCATGAATCCACCGCCTGATGCAATTACCTCGCCTACACCTTCAAATCCGGGGATAACCGGAGGTGTTTTCTCAGAGCTGTATTCACCTCGAACAAAACTATCATCAGATGGGTTGATGGGAGAGTGCAGCATGTGAATCAAAACTTGTCCCTTTTTTGGTTTGGGGATGGGAATTTCCTGAACCTCCAATGGAGCACCAAAATCTGTAAGGATCAGTGCTTTCATACTTCCTTCTATTGTTCTATTCTTAAGTACCTTCATCTTGTTGTTTTTACACCCCCGCCTTGTTGAGATGTCACAAATTTAGGTGCTATTGCACTAACTCTTGCAAGTTACGATCTCTTTAGATTCGCATTCTAAAACTACCTTAATGTTCAAGCGATACAGATATTCAAAGGCAATTAGCTATCTTAGAAGCGACTGGACCAAAGAAATGAATAAAGCGTTAAAAATAACTTTAATCTCGTTGCTTTCACTCATTGCAGTAGCTGCGATTTTTGCTGTTGCTACGAATTATGTATTTGATATATTTACCGAATCGTTTTCTGCAGAATGTGAAGAAACAGATAAGGAATGGAAAATCGATAATTATAAGATACAAGAGTATGAATGTTTAGGCGTGGCGGGGGGTTACTACTACCCTTTCTACTTATTCAAGGACGATAAATTTATTATTGGTAACGGAAGCAAAGAAGATTCATGTAACATCGTATTTCGATTTAGAGATGGATTGAAATTAAGATTTGATATTTGTGAAAACCAGATTTACGAAGAGGAGAGGCTTTATAAAGGCGAATACAACCAGGACCAAATAAAATAAACGTTGCAGTAGCTAATATTCGGTACAAAACCGAGTAAAGATAGAATCCATGACCTCATCTTTAGTCACTTCACGGGGATTAACCCTAACTGTACAAGGCGATTCGAATGTCTATAGCTTCCATCTTACTTGGAATTACTGTATTCGAATTTCTTTTTTGTGATTAGTTTCCCTTTACCATCCGTGATGATTTCCCAAAGAAGATTTTGACGTTTGTCATAAGAATAAGTGTAAGTCTCACTCAGATCCCCTTTGCTATTGTAGTCTATTATCTCAGATAATTTTCCTTGTTCATTATAACGGTAAAGTTTATAGCCATAGTCATTGCCTTCAGGACTGATAAACTGTGTCCGTATTTTCTGACCTTCTTCATTATAGTAGTGAAAAGCACGGTTTGCAAAAAGACCTCCCAAGTAGTGCATCACTTCGTGAGAAGAGTCTGTTCTGATATGGCGTTCTGTTAGATCCCGTTTGCCAAAATATACATTGAATGCTTCGTGAAGCTCACTTTCCTTATAGTAATATTCCATACGGATGATTACATCTGGCCGGTGCCATATAACCGAGTCTAATAGTCCCCTTGAATCGTAGTGGTAAACCTTTAGATCTCCTGTGTCACCATCGAACCCGAAGGCTTGTTCGCTGATTAGGTGACCATTCTGATAATCCATTGTTTTGTCTATATAGCGCTCATTTTCAGGCAACTCACGAAAGAAATGGGTGTAACTATAAACCGTACATCTGTAAGAGTCTGCGGGTTTAAAACCACGTTGAGAGGCACAACCTATGAAGAATGGAAAGACGAAGAGAAGAAGTAGTCTAGGCATTCGGCAAAACTAATCGCAAAAATGAAAAACCGTCAGTATTATTGGTGTGGTCTAATTTTTTTTAGTGATAGGAAGAGTTAACAGATCCAACAGAACCCAAACGGATCGTATATGAAAAGTATGGCATTTTTCTCAAGGTTCTTCCAGCTTTGCACGGATTTTTGATTTGTCTCCTTAACCACTATTAATTAGTAGCATTAGCATTTGTAATTCTTTCTTGTACTTCTCCATTCTTTATTACAACATCTATAGATAAAGTGTTGGAAATGTCTTCTAAAGGATTTTCGTGTAGAACAACCATATTGCCATGCTTTCCTACTTCTATGGTTCCATAATCTTCCTGAACGCCTAACATGATTGCTGCATTAAGTGTGGCACATTTTATTATTCGTAATGGGTTCATCCCTCCTTTTTGATAGTGCTGCATTTCTTCATGGACATTGAGCCCCGTTATATTATACGCTGTGACAGAACCCGGATCGGTCCCAAGTACAATGTTTTACCAAGAGAATCTAGTTTGTGTACGTCATTAAACCTTGGCGAAACATGGTTTTCCCATTCTTCAAGATCCATATTTAAATATCCTGTTATGATATTAATAGCCAATTGCTTTGTTTGCTCTTGATTTGCCCGTAACTCCTCTCTCTCAATGTCAAACACCTCCCATTCTTTGGTATCTAACCACTCCGGATGAAATGGATAGTAAAGGAAATTGCCTATATTCAAAGTAGTTACCCATGAGATATTCTTTTCTTTGATTTCCATAAATAGGTCTAGATCATTTTCCCAGTCAATCGGTGCATCCACAAAGTGCATTATGGCATCAACACCATGCTCTACACTTAATCTAACTTCTTCCATATCACTGATATGTGAAGCTAGTAAAAGGTTGTTAGCATGAGCTTGTTCAGATATTTTGCGAATCAATGCGGTATCCATGCGTTCAACAAATGGCGGAAAAGGACCGTCTTCGATCTCTATTTTTATTCCAATGGCTCCATTTGCTTTGGCATCACTTATTATTTTAGGTATGGTTGAACTATCCTTCAAAATATAGACGTTAATTCCATTCCGCCATTTTATATGTGGTGCAGTCTTCATAGGGTGTGCACCTTCTAGGGTAACATAGGGACTGGTATACCAAATTTTAGGAGAAGTTACTAGATTATTGGTTTCAAGAGAATCGATTCGAAGCAGGGTAGGGTAAGGAACCTGTGAGCCTCCCGGTATAAACACATTTGTCACTCCAAAGTGAATAAGTTGCTTAAGCATTCTAGGATGATCGGCAGAGTCGCGATGCAGATGATAATGATTGTCAAAAAGACCTGGAATCAAATACTTTCCTGTACCATCCACAACTGCATCCGCAGCTGAGTAATTGGTAAGTGTATCGATTTGTACAATTCGGCCTTCCCTTATGTAGATGTTTTGATTATAGCGTGCGCTGCTTCCGGTTCCATCAATCAAGGTAATGTTTTTAATCAGCAAGTCTGCTGGTATATTTTCTGAAGTCTGTCCTTTGCAAGATATAAGGACAATCGCTATAAAATAAATTATTAGTTTTTTCATGCTTAGATTTTAAGTGGTGTCTAGCACCTGGCAAGACCAAACATCGAAGATGAGAAATCTTCACAACATTTAGGGCCGGCGAATCAGGTTCTGCCGCATCTAAGATAGACAAAATGAGAAATAAAGCTTTGTAGAATGTTAAAAGGATATGTTTCCCCAAAGCTGTTATCCCTTAAGCTGTATATGTTAATACCCAAATGTTTAGGGCTTTTACTCCTCAAACATGAGTTAGTTTTTTGGGGCAAGGTAATTAAGTATTTTATTGCGGCTTTCTATCACAGAAAGTAAATCGAACTTCAAACCATCAGATTTTTAGAATCATTTCGTCGTGATATCTCCAGTAGATCCCAGGCAGATCACTTCCCAATACAGAAAGTAACAAAATCTCGCAAGCATCGGATAATCAGAAAGATGCACTTGTGTGTGTTCGCCTGATGTACACTGAAGGTACACGGAATTTGGCTCTTAAAGCATCTGCATGACGAGTAACGTTGACTATGGTTTGTAGCAAAAGAGAAATCTCTACACAGCTAATCAATAACAGCCACTATTGATGAGTGCGCGCCTTCAGAGGTAACTATTCGAACAGTGTAGCTTCCTGCAACATTCAATCTGAATCTTGGGTTGTTTTGCTGTTGCAACACTAATCTACCATGCATATCGAAGATTTCAATCTTGAAGTCGTTTACAATTCCTTCAACGTAAAAAGTGCCTACGCTTGGATTTGGATAAATTCTAAAGTCAGTATTTAAGTCTATGCGATCAATCCTAGCAAAGTCTACCAAAAAACTATCACTTAAAACACTTTCACAACCATATTCAGTTATCAACTGAACTTGATAATAACCATTGGTGTCTGGATTGATGGTTTTGTTGCTTTCCCCTTCTAACAATTGACCATTAAAATACCACCTGTATTGGTTTGCGTTTGTTTTAGTTTCAATCCAATTCCCACTACGAGTAACTACAGGTGTTTGAGGCAATGGATGTTCAATAACCTTTACAGTGTCCCAAGCTCTGCAAAATGTTTTGTTAGTAATCCGTGCTGTGTACGTTCCAGCTGTATCTATTACATATGATCTATTTTTTTGTATATGCCCATAGAAATTGTCATAACCAATCATAGTGTCTCCAAATAGATTGCTGTACGGTTCTTCACCGTTCCAATGGATGCAGTGAAGATCTTTCGGAGCAGATAAGGTGTATGTAAAGCTTTCTCCTTTACAATAAAAAGTATCTGGCCCAAGAAAGTTAGGGCTAAGTTTTGGTCGAACAGTAAGACTTTTAGTAATTGTATCTGACCTACTTCCTTTTGATGCAAAGTAGGTCACCTTGTAAACTCCGGTCTCTTTAAATAAATACAATCCTGATTTGTTTCTCATCGTATCTGTAATTGGCCCCTTTTCAAAAAGCCATAAGTGATTGGTAGCTCCAAACGTGTCTCTTCCCCAAAACTCATATTCATTAGTCTGGCAGTTCTCTTCATAAGCAAAGTCTATCGCTGGAGTATAAAAATAGCTTTGATTGAATGTCGGAACACCAAACTGCCCTTGACCTCCACTATCAAGAGGAAGACCTTGACGAATGTAGTTGCATTTTAGCCCTGAAGAGTCAGGGCGGTTAATTACTCCTAAATAGTTCTTATAAGGGATAGAGTGATAAATTTTGCCATTTGGAGCGAGTTGTAAACAACCCTCATAAACATTAAAAAAACTATCAAGCGAATGCCAAGTGTTGCCAATTCCTGGTGTGTCATTTTGAAGACTGTCTATTTCAATTTGATATAGCACTGGAGGAAAATCAGGATCTTGTCTTCCTGCAAGTAGATAAACCTTTTTCCCACTAGGGCTAAATTCTAACCCAAAAGGCCAGTTTTTACTATAATCAGGCCCAAAACCTTTAGAAAACACATAAACACTATCTAACCTAGGATATTCTAAATTAGTTTTATAGACTGCAAATGAAAAGGGATTATTATTTGCAGCTTCTGCTAAATACCTTCCGTCAGGACTAAATTTCATTTGTCCTTGAGTTGCAGCCCATGTCCAATAATCATTGTCTGAGTGAGTAACTACAGGACACTCTAACATTCCATCTTTTTTGATGAGAAAAAAGAAAGTACTATCACCTGTTGTTGCATGATTTGCGTACCAAATGTCTCTGGAGTTTTGATGGTTTACAGCATGTTGTTTTTGACCTCCATGGAATGGCAATCTTATAAAACTATCGATCAAGCCAACTGCAGTGAATAGTGTTTTACTTGTGAATCCTCCGCCACTAGACCCTTCAGATAAAAAAGAGAAATAAACAGAATCTTCTGGATGGTGAAGAAACAAAATGCCTTGAGTTGATGATTCAGAGCCATAATACTCGTAAGGTATCATTTGTGCATTTGTATTATTGTTTACGATAGCTCTTTGTTCAAAACTGAACCATAGCGAACTGTCTTTAGTGAAACTCGTTGTCCCTTCCAACCAATCGACGCCGGAAATTCGATGTTGAAGGACACTGTCACCTTCAAACTCGAGGTGAATATTGGTTCCAAAAACCCAATGATTCGCAGCATTGCATTGAGGGTTGGTTTCTGGACATTGAGACTTTACGTTACCAATAGAGATAAAAACCACAAGTATCATTTGCAGAACTTTCATATTTTCAATAGACCATCGAAGGTGTAGAATAGATGCTTTCAAAATTTACTTCAAAAATAAAGCAAACAGACCTAGGTTTGGAGAGGTGAATAATTCATGTTAGATTCGTGACACAGTCTTTGAATTGAAAACTCAAGATTGAAAACCTAAAATTCCTTACCGTATGAAATCACTATTATCCATTCTTTTTCTTTTAATCTGTTTTTCTGTTTTTTCTCAAAATCCATGTGCTAGCGATGAGCAGCTTGATCTTTTGATTGAGAATAACAAAGTTGAGCCCTCTGTGAAATCTGCTCATAGTGCAAGTGTTAATCATTGGAGATCAACAAACCTTGGGCCACATAATATACCCTCAGGTATATTTAGCTTAACAGGTGGCACAGGTAATGGATGTGTAGAAACTAATTATATTATTCCTGTAATCGTTCACGTAGTACATCACCCTAATAATAACATTGGATCAAATGAGAATATCAATAGTTCTCAAATAGTAAACCAGATCAATCAATTGAACAATGTGTTTGCCGATGACATTAACAGTATAAATACAGGAATACAATTCTTTTTGGATACAATATATCGGCATTCATCATCTCGATTTTATCAAATGAGTCTTCATCAGGACAGTTTTGATTTAATTCGGCAAGAATACAATATCGATGAAAGTAAGTATCTGAATATTTATGTGATTAATAAGGTGTTGAGTAAAACAGGAGGTACTACACCCGTAGATGGATATTCAAGTTATCCTTTTACGATAGGGAGTATTGCTCAAGGTACAGTAATGGAGTATGACGTATTTGGACATTACAATTACGGAACTCCAATACGGAACGGAAATGAAGGAGATCTTTTAGCTCATGAGGTCGGTCATTATTTAGGTCTGTTCCATCCATGGGAGCAAGAATGTTCTGGCAGTACATATCCTAACTGTAAAGATAGTGGGGATCTATGCTGTGATGTAGCTCAAAGTAAAGGTGAAATAACTAATTGTAACCCTACGCTCAACTCTTGTCCAGATAGTTCTGATTATGATGCAGTATACAATTTGATGAGTTACACCTCAGATGCTTGTCGCAAGCAATTCACCAATGACCAATTGAGTGTGATGCTCTCAACACTACACACCTATCGAAGTCAATTGGCAGATCCTAGAAGTGTAAATACCGTAGATAGCGACAGTTGTTTTTGGGTTGCAAGGTTTGTTGGATCTAACTTAGTATGCTACGGAGATGATGCTTGGTTTGAAGCATATAATCTTGGAACTGGGGTGACCTATAAATGGGAGTACAAAAAGAAATGGCAAACAAGTTATAGCTCAACTATTGGTTCTGGCTTATATCAATATACAGTAGCAAATATTGATACAGGAACTTACGACATAAAACTTACAATAAGTGTGGGTTCAAGCAATAAAACTTATGTCTACCCTTATAACGTTCAGGTTATTGAGTGCAGTCCAATGGAAAGTACTAAGGCAAATTGGCTTTTTGGAGACCATGCTGGTCTTCATTTCTACGATAACAAGGTGACACGCTCTACTGGTCCAAGATCAAATGCTCCAAACATTCAATCCTATGAAGGAAGCACATCATATAGTGATAGTTCAGGGAATTTGAAGGCATATGCAGGAGGTCAATCAGTATCAAGTGCTGAGGTTAATGGTTTAGATGTGTATGGACACAGATTTAGGGCAATGACAAATTCTGAAATCGACGGAAGCAGTAGCAGTGCACAGAGTATGATCGTAATTCCTTATAATTCAGATACCAGCAAATTGCATTTGTTTACACGTGCATTTGTTGGTTCTGTTGGAAACTTACAGAGTGTATTTAACAGAAATTTAATAGACTTGATTGTCTATAATCCAGTAAGAACTCAATACGGATCGGTTACATTACGAAACGACACAATTCGAGATACTTTAGGTAATCTTGCTGGGCCTAGTGAGGCAATTTCGGCTATCAAGCGATGTGATGACAGTACCTTCTGGCTACTAACGACTAATCCTGCTGGTTCTGGAGGTACTAATTATGTTGAGTTCTATGTGGTCAGCGACACAGGGGTAAGATTTTCGCACCGACAGAGCATTTATACCAATCAAAATAGCTCTCATACAGGATTTATCAAGTTTTCGCCCGACGGATTATATGTTTGGGTATTGAACAGTTTGTATGAATTCTGTCGTGCAGATGGCTCATTAACATTAAAGTTCAATGACTCTCTTCAAAACAGTGATAGACTGTATGGAGTAACATTTAGTCCAAATAGTAAGCTGATGTATATCAGCGGGGCAAAGTATAAGGGAAGCGGAAGCAATATTATAGACTCCAATTTCTATCACTATCTGTATCAATATGATTTACAGAGTCAAGATGTTTTCGGTTCAAGGAGAGCTGTAGCTGAGTTTGAGGAGCAAGATATTGGAAGTTACTTCAGAGCTTTACAGGTGGCCCCAGATGGTAAGATATATGTTACAGCATATAATCAGTCATATGTAGCCGTAGTAAATAAACCTAATGAGCGTGTTACCAATACCAACGAATGTGAATTTCAAGCTGTTGGACCAGTATTAAATGTCGGGAATGATGGAGGGATATGTAAGGTTGGTTTACCAAACTTCATAGATGCAGATCCTCCCCTATTAACCAATGAAGGTTTTATTGTTGAGAGAATTTCTTGCTTTGAAGTCAAGTTCAGAGCTAAGACTTGTTGTGCGAACTCGTTTAAATGGTTCTTTGGTGATGGTGATAGTTCTGAACTTCAAAATCCCAGTCACACTTATGCTGATGAAGGTATATACACGGTCGTGTTAATAGTTGATGGAGATCCAATTAGTCAAGAAGTCGAAATTGGATTTATAGGTGAATTAAAAATATATGGAAGGGAAGTGTTGTGCGATAACTCCATTGAGTATGAGTACTACACTGACTTTGATAAAAACAAGGAAGATAGCGTCATTTGGATAGTTGATGGAGGAGATGAGTATTATCAGAACAAGAAAGTTCATGTGTTTTGGTCAGATACCGCTAGTTATATAAAGGCAGTGGTGACAAACTTACAATCTGGATGTATTGACTCTGTCACAAAATATGTTTATTGGTCAGATAGTATTGATGTTGATTTCAGTTATACTGCGATTAACTGTTCTGATATTCAGTTTGAGACCTTTAATTATTGCGATTCTGGACATTACTGGATGTTTGGCGATGGAACAGATTCATATCGTCAAGATCCATTTCACACGTATGCTAGTGACGGGTCATATACAGTCAAACTCATAGTGGGTAAAGACACTGTTACAAAAACTGTTACTATTGGTATTGGTGCAGCAGATAAAGTTATGACTGGTGTAACAGTAAACTGTGATGACAGCACATCATTTCAGTATAGCTTACCTTATAATAGTGGTTTTGCCTACCAGTGGAGTGCTATTGGCAATTCATCACTAATTGACTCAGTTAATATTGCATATGCAGTCTGGTCAAGAAATGGTCAGATTCAGTGTATTATTACTGATTCTGTGACAGGTTGTGTCGATACAATTTCACTTGATGTAAAAAAGAAGATTGATTCTCAGCTTGACTTTGATTTTAGCGTAACCAATTGTACTCAAGTGCAATTTAATACAGAGGAATACTGTAATCTTTCAAAGAAGTGGTTGTTTGGTGATGGAGATACATCCCTTTTAGAAGATCCGAGCCATTCTTATAATAGTCAAGGGATTTATACTGTGAGTTTAATTGTTGATGGGGATACGGTATCGAAGCAACTCTCTTTAGAACCACTTCCTGCTCCGAATATTTTAGGAGATCGACAAATTTGCTACACAAACGAGCAATACACCTACTCTGCAACTCCAATAAGGTTGGGTGAATCCTTTAATTGGAGTGTTTCGAATGGAACACTTGTTAGAATACTTACGGACACCAGTATTCTAACAGAGTTTACGACAAATGGATCAATAGAGTTGATTAGTACTTCAAGTTTTGGGTGCTCAGATACTTCTGTAATTCAAGTTACTGTGCATACTCCAATTCAAAATACAATTTCTGTTGATTCAACAATTTTTTGTCAAGTTGATTCAAATTCGGTGATTCACGGTTCAGACCCTTCAGGAGGAACAGGTAATTATTCTTACCAGTGGTATTCGTCGTCAAATGGTACCGATTATAGTATTGTTTCTGGTGCTACAAATAGGGATTTTTATTTAAGTCCTTCGTTTTCAACTTATTATAGAAGACTTGTGAAGTCTGGGGATTGTGAATCGTATAGTAACAGTGTTAATGTTGCACGTGTATTTGAAAGCAACACAATTTGGACAGATGAAATAGAGTTTTGCACAGGAGGTGATAGCATTCACCTAAAGGGTAATTCTCTCTACTCTAACATTGGCAATAATTCTTTGACCTATGTGTGGGAGTCTTCATCTGATAATGCTAGTTGGAGTATTATGAAAACTGGTAGTAGCGGAACCGGATATACGAATCACACCTTCTACGATACAATCTTGCATCAAGACACAATTTCTTTTTATAGAAGAAAGTTAGATATTCCTTATTTTACCTGTGTGACCTACTCCAATGTATTGGAGATTAAGCCGGGCATTTATATTACAAAGCAACCAGAAGATGTACTTCTTTGTGATCCTTCGAGTGATCAAATACAATTTGATCTTGAGCTAAGAAACCTGACTTCTACACAGGCAGTAATTAAGGCAGAATTTAGGGCATCTGGAGATCCAGATTTCACAGAACTGGGAACGGTTAATGGCATGACCTATACCTACACATCTAATAAGTCCTCAAGCTATAATCTTACAGATACATTTAGGTTCAAGGTTACAACAAGTTGCGGAACGGTGTATTCTAGGAAGGCCTTATTATTTACTAATATTCAAGGAGATATTTGGATTAGGGATAGCTGGAAAGACAATGGAACAGAGCCTAATCCAGATTCAAGTCATTATGATATTGTTCGATCTCCTGATATTTGGAATAGAGTTAATTCTGACAATGGTCTTGTTCATCAACAATGTGAGTTTAAGAATTTAAGTCCAAATCAATTAGGTATAAAAGTTAGAAACAGAGCTTCAGTTCCGACAGTTAGGACCCCTCTATATCTTTATTGGACGCTTGGACAGATAAATAATGAAGAATGGGATTTAAGGTGGTTAGACACCATTGGTAATCAATTTTGGAATGACCCATTGAGTGATAGTTTCCCTATGGGAAGTAGAATAAACTCCGCCGCTATTATGGTTCCTCCAATTGCTCCTGGAGATAGTTTAAACATATTCTATGATTGGTATCCGCCCAATCCTGCTCATTACTATCCAAAGGATGCAAATGGAAATAAAGCTGGAGATTTTGATAGATTGAGTGTGTGTATTTTGGCGAGATTAGAACATTGTGAAGATTACCCGCACAGAATGAGTAGGAATGAAGCATTTGGAGTGCACGCTAAGTACAATGCTATTGGGAATAATAACATAGCGACAAAGAACATCTGGGTAGTAGATTCAGACACAAGTAATCTCGTTGATAATGACAATGACGGAGAAATCGATTATATGGGTGGTTCTTGGATCGGTTTCGGTAGACTAAGTTCAGTAAATGGAGGATTGGTCTCAATTTGTATTGAAGATATGGATTCAAATTTCTTCAGCAATTGGGATTTTGCAATTCGTGTCGAGGAAAGACTCATAAGTCCAATGATTGCTTGTTTGCCTCAGAACTCACATATTGTCCATATGGGAGGTGATATCTTTGCTTTTGCTCAAATTGGGAACTATTGTATTAATAATTTAAGTCTTCCAGATAATGACGTTTATTTCTTTGCCCCGATGTTTGATCCCGCTAATGGCTGGGACAATATTGATGACGAGTATTATGAATTAGGAATTGAGCAACGAGATGCTTCAAATAATGTAGTTGGTGCAGGGTCGGTATCAATAGACAATACTAATGGTGAATTTGATGATTTAGACGAGCAGCTCTATACAGTTGAGATTCAAGAATCTCCTCATTTACTATTAGCGCCGAACCCAACGCAAGCAATGTTGAGTGTTGAGTTGGATGAGGTAGCAAAAGGGTGGCATGCCGGCCAAACAGGGACTATTGTAGTAGCAAATAACTACGGAGTTAGCTTGGTTACAGAGACTAACGTGGCTGCAGAGAATATTACTCATTTAGACTTAAGTGCGCTAAGTGCTGGGTTGTATAATGTACGATTTGAGATTGGAGGAACTGTATATTACAGATATTTGGTTAAGGTTGCTCAGTAGTGCTGAGCAACCTTATCTCTAGTGGTTTTGAGTATGAGTTGAGGTTTTGAATGTCACTTTCTACTCTGGAAAGTAAACCCAATCTCTAACCAACGGATTTTCAAAATCATTTCGCTGTTATCTCTTCTTTGGGTGCCAAAAGGATTGCATTGCGCTGAGATCTAATGCTCTCTGGATCAGGAGATTCTGTGGCTTATTTAAGCATGTAGGTAGGAGGGGAGATTACGGGAGATATTACCAACTGAGTTTTGTAACAGGCAGATAATCAGACTACAATACAGAATTTAAGGTATTGATGAAATCATAAGGTAATCAATATGATAGACTCATCTTTTCATGGTTGATATCAGAATTGAAACATGTCTTATTTTCTCTATAGACCGAAGATAGGAGGCGCATTGAAGTCTATGTTCAAAGGCAGTCCAGTTTTTAGGTTGAAAATTTTCATAAAGCATGTTATCGCAAGTTGTGAATCATTAAATGACGCTGCAGAATTGGAATGAGCAATATTGTTTCGAGCAATTCTTACGGCATGTAAATCAGAACTTAAGTTTGAAACCATTGTTCCTAAAGGGAATTTGTTAATAAGACGCTTGATTTCAAGGGAATTATTGTCTTTGTCTGTTAGAGGAACTCCAATCACATGAGCGTACTCAGTAATCCAATTTTCAATCTCGAACCAAGCTGTTGTAACCGAGGCATTGAAGTTCTTTATTCTGTGCTCATAAAGAATTTTAGTACCTACTGATGTAAATTTAATTAGTTTAAGGTTGTAAATAGTAGACCAATAATGTGCCATGTCATCAAATACCCGCTTGTCTATCTGTGACAAGGTGATTGGAGCACTATAAATGCACTCACCGAATCTCCTGAGATAATGTTCTGACTTTCGTCCGAAGTGGGCATGTCTTAACGGTTTGTTATGTTGATTATAAATTAATCTTGAGCAGTCCCATAGGGTTATTTCAGAGAAATCATGAAGATAGCTTAAGTTTCTGCCGGTATACATTGCAGCAAAAAGTAAAAAGTATATTGCATTTAGCGATTCGAGATATACAGGCCACGCTGCCATCGTTCCTCTCATACTGAAGTTGATTTTGTCTTTGTTTTGATTTCGTTCTATATGCAATTCGTGTTCAAGATCCCTCAGGTGTAATAGGACCATGTAGTCAACAGCAACAATTATTTCCCATTTCGCACTTGGTTTCAAGTAAATTGTTTCTTTTAGTTGATCCCTTGATTTCTTATCTGGAATCCCTACGTTGTTAATGTTTATAAGGCTAATTTCACCAAAGTTTTCCCTAGTAGGCCAGAAACCAAGAAACGTCTTGTTGCTACTACTCATTTCTTACTTATTAATTGAGACTATGGCTTTGTCGATAATTTGGCGGATATCTTGAATGGAATCAGTTAGGAGACTTTCTTCAATCTCTATCTTGTTAGAACTCCATCTACGTATGCCTTTAATTGGGTTGGGAGATTTCATTACTGAAGTGAAATCCATTTTGCACTCTAGGACTCTATCCCCAGTAAGACCATTGATTGTACAGGCCCTTATATGTTTGTACGCTTTCAAACGCATACAATCATCTTTGCTTAAAACGGATGACCAATATTTTTCATTAAAAGACTTCTCTACAATGGTCATTATATGGGCAATACCAATAAATGCCACAGAGTTACTTAGATTCTGTTGAATTCTTGTTCGTTCTGTAGGGTCTGATATTGTTACCGCATTTCTGACGCTGGAGTATAGATAACCCATTGTTTCTTGTCGTTCATTGAGCAACGTTATTCCGAGATTAACAAGTTTTTTTGTGTCGCTTTTTTGCATCTTAATTGGCGGTGTTTGCGTTGTTGAAATGTTGTTCTTTTTGGTCCTGAAACACATATTCTTTCAAAGTTAGGTAATTGGTCAATTTATCCTATGTGTGGTTTAAACGACTGCTTCTACTTTCATTACCTAGAAAGTCACACGTGATAGTATCGTATTGAAAACCAATCATTTTAAGGTTGAAGCCTTATTCTGAGAATCAATTGCAGTTCATTTCGAAGTGATTCCACTGCTTTCTAAGCAATAGAACTTGCATTCTGATAGCACACTCACTTAACTTCGCTTTCATAGTGAAGCATAAAAATGATATTAGTATAGCCACATACCTTGCAGAACATGGTAGATTATTTAGCGAAGAAATTTACGAAAGGAATAGACCATTCTTTAATGAGATTCAAAGTGATTACTACCCAATAGCTGCTGCTATTTCTTTGGGATGGACTTTACACTCGAAATTTGAATTTGAGTTTTTTGAATATGCCTCAAGATTTATTGATGGATCAATCGCAAAAGATGCTTCAATGGCAAAGAGATTCTGCAAACGATTTGGTCCTGACGAGTTAGATGAGGCTCTTATTGGCTATAGGTCATTCTACAGAAGGGTAAAAGATCTAATGCCTGACTTTAGAACCTGTTCAGTTCATGACATAAATAAATTGCAACAAAGACTTTTAAGTAAACTGAACAAATACCGAGAAGAAAAGGCTGTAAATGGTATTGGACCTTTTTTATTTCTTGGGCCATTTAAGATTATCCTAGAAGATCAGAAAAGACTTTGGGAAGTTGATGGAATTGATTCCATTGTTCTAGCAACGGGCTTTGAAGTTAACAAAGGAATTCTAAGGTTAAAAAAAGAAGGATACAAATTTATGGAAGATTTTGATCCAGATTGGTTAAACGAACACTCTGGGTCGTTGTTAGATAACTATGCTACTTGCTCTATGGTGCACACTCATATTGTGAAGGTCTCAGAAAGTGCAAAGGTTCCAGCCTTGTTTGTCAACAGCGCATTGTATAAGTATGGTAGGAAGGATATTTAGGATTCGTAAAATGAATTAGGTGAAGAATAGATTACCAGTTTGGTTAAAAAGATGTTCAATAAGTAATAAAATACAATTACTTTTGTTAAAGCATAAGTTTAAGATAAATTAATGAATCGCATTAAGAAAGTACTTAAAGCTCAGGGTAGAACTCAAACGTGGTTGTCAGAACAGATTAACAAAAGCACGGTGATTGTAAACAACTATTGCAACAACAAATCTCAACCTAGATTGGAAGTTCTATATGCTATCGCCGAGGTGCTAAAAGTTAGTGTCAAAGATCTACTAGTTGATAATGAAAGTAATTGAAAAGAAAATAACATCTCAGTACTTTCCTTCTACCCGATATCAAGGTAGCAAGAGGAAAATACTAGATTGGATTGAAGAACAGCTTGATGGCCTAGACTACCAAACTGTACTAGATGCTTTTGGGGGTACTGGAGCTGTAAGTTACTTATTCAAGACAAAAGGAAAAAGTGTGACTTACAATGATTCATTGAAGTTCAATACAACCATTGGCAAGGCTCTAATTGAAAATAGTTCAGTCAAATTGTCATCGTCAGAGATTGACCTCTTACTCAATTTGGATGAAATAGAGTTGGAGAACAGCTTTATAGCCGATAACTTTAACAACATCTACTTCACAGATGAGGAAAATGTTTGGTTGGATAAGTTTATGTATAATCTGCAGTCGGTGTTTAAAGGTGATCCCCAAAGTAGTGTAAAGATTGATCTTGCTTTATTTGGATTGTTTCAAGCATGTTTGACGAAAAGGCCATACAATTTGTTTCATAGAAAAAATCTTTACATGCGGTTGAACGATGTGAAACGCAATTTTGGCAACAAAGTCACTTGGGAGAGAACATTTGAAGATCAAGTAAGGAAATTTATTGAGGAAGCCAATAGATGTGTTTTTGATAACAGTGAAAGATGCGTGGCATTAAACCAAGATGCTTTATCTATCTCAGGAGAGTATGATTTAGTTTATTTAGATCCTCCATATGTGGATATAAACGGTGATCATGATACCATAGATTATCTTTATTGTTATCACTTTTTGGAAGGATTAATGGATTACAATCAGTGGGGTGATATGATTGATTTTACTTCAAAAAACCTCCGATACAAAAAGGAACTCCATAGTACGGCATTTAAGAAAAGGAATGTACTTGATAGCTTTAATAAGCTATTCGACATTTATCAAAAAAGCACCATTGTGATTTCGTATAAGAAGAATGGGATTCCATCTATTGAAGAAATACTTGAACTGTTGTCTAAGTATAAAACAAGTATCCAAGTAAAAAGTATGCACTACAAGTATGCGCTTAATAAGCAAAATGGAAATGCCAGAGAGAATAGAGAAGTACTAATAATAGCTCAATGAGTAAGGTGAAGAAAAATATTTGGCCAAAGCAAATTTCGGTTGATAAAAGAATCGTAAAGATTTTGAGTCAATCTACATATGAGAATTTTCCCAGTGCCCTAAAAGAGATTATTACAAATTCATATGACGCAGACGCATCGTCTGTGACGATAGACGTTAATCTAGATAGTCAAGAGGTTGTGATTGAGGACAATGGGAAAGGGATGACAGAGGCGGAATTTGATTTTCTTGTAAAAATAGCTGGAAAGACGAGAGAAAAGGGAGCAAAAACAAGATCTGGAAGACTTGTTATTGGGCAGTTCGGTGTAGGATTCTTGTCAAGTTTTCCATTTTTTGATAACTACAGTATCGAAACCACATGTGGAGGATCGGAAGAGGTTGTAAAGGCCTCTGTTCCATGTTACGAGTATTTCAATGAAGAACGTTCAATTGATATTGATAAGATTGATATCCGTGGGGGTACGTACAGGGATGTGAGCCTGAAATCCAAACATTATACGAGGATTACATTAAAAGGTTTTACAGAATTAACCAGTGCTTTTTTTAGTCCATCCAAATCTATTGGGAAGAGAAAATATTCAATTCACAGTGAAGATGGGATGGACAAGCTCATTTGGGGATTGACCGAAGATCTTCCTATAAAATATGAGGATGAACGATTTGACTCTCTTGTTAAGAAATATTCTCCAAATCTTCCATTCAAAGTTGTTTTGAACGGGAAGGAGCTCAAAAGGAAAACACATGGCAAAACGTTGCTTGAAGTTAATGGCGTTGAGCGGAGGTTCGAAGAGAATCAATATCATCATCAAGATCCGGTAATTAGCGCAGATGACATTGTAACAATTGGTAGAGTCAAGTTTCAATATTTTATTCTCACAGATAAGAAGTCGGTTCGACCATACGAAGCTAGATATTTAAAAAGAAGAAACATAAATGCAGGAGTAGGGCGAAGGGAAAGATTTGGACTTGGAATACAAAGGGGAGGAGCTAGATCGAGGTTACATCAGTTGACTGGAGAGATTCACTTTATTGAAGGTGTAAATGATTTAATAAATGTTTCAAGAGATGATTTTGTCTATCACGAAGATTATGAGAAAGTGGTAGAGTATATGGTTGACATCTTGAACAAGCATTCAAATCAATTAGAAGCTGAAGCTGATTACAAACGCAACTTGTCGACAGAAAGAATTAGTAATTTAGGTTTTATTAAACCTGTCGATGAAACACCAAGTTCAGAGGAAAGACAGAATCGCCTTGCAGAGCTTGAGCGTAAGATTGAACAAGAAGTTTTTGAATTTGATTTTGGTCCAGATGCGATTGATAAGGAAGAAAAGGATGTGACGAAAAAAAATAGGCAAGAACCACTAGAGAAGTCATCAAAACATTATGTAGAGAAGACTATTGAACATGATGGAACATCGTATAGGGTCTTAAAAGATGATTGGGATTTTGATGATGATCAAGAACTATATCCTGCCTGTAAACTTGTAGACGGGGATTTATTAATTAACAGTAACTATCCGCTATTCAAGAAAGTAAAGCACACAGACGTGTTTATTAGATTACATTTATTCTTGCTCAAACATTTTACCGATGATACAATCGATCGGAGTCAGTTTGAGGTTTTATCAAGAAATGTTTTAGAACAATATAAAGACTATATATAATGAAAATAAGAAGGATCAAAATTAAAAATTTTAAGAGTATCAAAGAACAAGACATTAAATGGATTTCAAATGTCAACATGTTATATGGGTTTAACAACAGTGGGAAATCTAATATGTTGAAATTCATTGAGATGTTGTTTAGTAGGAAACTTGAAAAACAGAAATTAGCTCACTCAACAGAGTTTGATTTTGAAGATGATAATGAAAAGTTTCCCAATACAGATTGGTGGGATGGAATAATAGATAGAGCGCCTTTTATTTTTCGCAATATGAAGCGTGAAACACCAATTGAATTTGAGGTTTGGGTTGATATTCCAATTAAGACACTAGTTGAGATTGATGAAAAACTCATTCTCGAAATGAAGGGCTTGTATTTCAATGATGAGCAAGTTGCCGCTGCTAAAGCACAATCCGACCAACTAAATGTTGAAGCAAAGGCTGCCGGTCAAGGGTCAGAAGAAGCAGAAGTGCAGTCTGAATTTTATCGATCCATTTCAAATGCAAACAAATCAGGGGAAAAGGATTCTGTTCAGTTTAGGTTTAAAGGACAAATCACCAGTTTAGGAGAATTTGATGCTACAATGAAACTAACGGAAGTAGGAGTGTATAATCATCTGATATTTGATGGTGAGGAATATTTTGTTGACGCAACTGCAACTACTCCTTTCATTCATGAGAACAAGTTTCAAGTCTTTTCTGGTATACTTTCATTCCTAAATGATTCTGTATTATTTCTTGATAACGACAGGTACTTCACAAGTGAGTCGTATGAGAATGTATATGTTTCAGAATCAATTGGTCCAAAGAATTTCAAGAGTTGGGTCCATCGATTTTCACTTGACCCATTTTCTCGCGATAGATTACAAAGTATTATCAAGGAAATGTCATCATTTAATCCAGGTGGAGATGCTGCTGAGGTTCGATCAGAGCAGAATTCACCATTTTCTAAGGGCATGGAAATGATATTTGGTGAAATCAGAGATGAAATAAATATTCTGTTTGAAAATAGTGTGTCAGGTTCAAAAATTCTACCGATTGAATCTTACGGTACAGGAATACAACAATTGTTTTACTTACTTTTCCGTGTTTCATTATCGAGGCCAAAGGTGCTAATAATTGAGGAGTTGGAATTAAATTTATCGCCTAAGTACCAATACAAACTCTTGAGGCATCTACTTGAAAAAATGATAATGCCAGATGAACATCCTCTTAGTCAAATAATTTTTACAACTCACAGTCCAATGCTCTGCTACAACAGTGATTTTGTTATATTTCAGGCAAGCATAAATGAAAATGGAGAATCTAATTTCAAAAGAATGTCGCAGAAAGATGTAAAGGACTTTTATCCGGCAGAACTTGCTAAAGTGTTTAATTGAAAAGGAATGTTTTTATTGCAGCTAGTGGTTAATGCTCCAAATTGAACATTTGTTCAGAATTACCCCAGTACCAAGCATCCCTGATCCTTTGATAGTGCCAATTATCTCAATTTTCAGTCCTTTACTTACAGACGCAATATGAGAATTGCTCTCCTTATCAAAATAGCAGGTAACACTTTCAAGATAGCCAACTCCTAGGGATAAATATGGATCATTGAGGATGTCTTTACCAATATCTGATATCTTACCATAGACAAGCACTCGTTTGTTCTTGAATCGCTCGTCTGCAGCTACCTCGTTAGCTTGGTAAGCGTCGTAGAGTTCCTTAGCTGAGATTTCAATGTCGTATTGAATGTAATGCTTGCTTTTCGGGTAATTATCGGCTAAGTATTGATTGTATGCCTTTCTATCCGATAGGTATGAGTAGATTGCATCCTCTTCGTTACTCCAGCTAGATATTCCATCAATCTTGGCCTGAGTTATTGCATCAATTACTTTTGGGTTCTTACCATCGATGACACCAAAAATGGGTGTCAGATCATATGACTCCTTTATCTCTCCAATCAGGTTCTTATTGGCATCGTATTGCGTGGTTGGTCCGCCGTAGTATCCGAATGCCTTTCGGTATCTTTCAAAGATAGATACAAGTTCTGGAGTTAGACCTCCTTGAACCTCTTGTGTTAGCCCAATTGCCTTTACTACGAATTGAATTTTACCCTTCCCATCGTCAAGTGCAGCGATGTTGTTATGAGTCTCTGATGGAATGGTAAAGCCTTGGTCGCTGATTGTTTTTATTCCTTTGGCAATGGCATCGATTAGAATCAGGTTATTGATGTCCGCCTTTTCTTCTGACAATAGCATCTTAAATGTGTTATTGGAATCCAGTGAGTTAATCAGATTGTTACGAGTTTCAATTCTTTCAGATGAGAGATTCTTTGCCAGATTCTCTGAGTATTGAAGGTAATCGGAATATGGGCTTGATGATTCAGTGGTCGAATCAATGGAGCAGGAAGAAACTAATAGTGCGACTAATAGGATAGAGGATTTGAGTTTTGAGTTCATGTTGTTTTACCCTCATCAGTCCCTCTGAGGAAAAAAGTCAACACAAAAAAGCGTGGAACTGTAGCTTACCGTTATCGAGGTACTGGTATACCCAAATCCACAAATAAACACAGCCCACGCCATAGCGTGAGCGTCTGTCTATCACTCTTGTGGATTTAATGAAAGTTACCAGTTTTCGATAACAAGAGATCAAGCTAACGCTTCAATATTTTACTCTTCCATTTACTTTGAATTTCCAAAGTAGCTGGAAGTACTACAAATCTACTCTTTATTGTGAATTTGAGATTGAAGTATGAACAAACGGGCGTAGTGCAGCTTCCACCACTTCCACCTAATTTCTATAGTCTTTTGTGCCACCTGTGCCACTTCTTTTGATGCTCCAATTTTGTAACAACTCGGTGTGTTACAGCCTGTGTTACAACGTTTGTTACAGTTTTTGTTACACTTCGCACAAGTAGCTAAATTGAATATAATCAATGAGTTAGCTTTTGAGTGAGAGTTAAACTGTAACATTATTGGATTTTGTTACAGCTGTTACAGTTTACCTGCTGTATTTATCAAGATCAACGATGCGTTTTACTTTCATATGGCTGATGCCAAGCTCTTGTGCAATCTTACGCAATGAGAGCCCCTGCTTTTTCAGTTCCAGTACCTTTTCCTTTTGGTCCTCCTTAGCCTTCGTCCCTGAAATGTGATCCGATTCTTCAGCAAAGCCTTCTACTTCAAACTTGAGCATATTGCCTACCATTGATAGTGCTAATGTCATCACATTGCTGGCGTCGAAATACATCTCAGCATCGCGTGATTTAAGGTGTTTTAGGTACCTGATATTAGTCCCATTGTTGCTGTTGCCAAGGACAAACACTGAGTCAGCGAAATTGGATAGGTGTTTGCTTCCTCCTAAATGACTGAGTGTAAGAGACTCGTTTGGCTTAAGCTTTGGAGGGTGAGCAAGTACTGCTATGGATATCTGCAGTTCATCCTTTACTTCCTTCAACAATCGCATAAGATCCAATGCTACTTGTGTGTCCTGTGCTGAGTGTGTATGAAGGTAAGTAATGTTATCGATGATAAGAACTTTAACATCCTCTTCTTGGATAGCAGATTTTATTGAACTGAAAAGCCAATCAACAAAGCTAATATCAGACTTGTCGTGTGATTGAGTATAGTACTCTGTTAGATCGATGTTCAAGAAGAGAAAGTTGTCACTGAACTCATAGGCGTTTTTCCTATCCGTATACCTTCTTGCAAACTGCGCATCTGAAAGCTCAAAATCAACGAACAGGACTTTCTGCTTTTCAACTTGGTCAGATAGAAAGACAAGAGAGCGTTTTCCTTTACTAATGTTATCTGCGATCTGTACCATCAGACTACTCTTACCCAAACCAGTATCGCCAAACAAGATGCAGATCTGACTTGTGAGCCAGAATGGTCCAAATAGGGCCGTTAGCGGCGGCATTGACTTAGCATTCTTAATGCGTTGATTGGCCGTGATGACTTTGCCTAATACAGGTTGTTCAAAGGATTCTAGTTGCTTCTCCTTCTTTTTATATCGAACGTCAGCGACTTTGCAGTAATGAAAGAAAGTACCTATGCCTACCGTTCTGTTATCGGACTTTAGGCACTCGCTGAATTTTTGATCACATTTCTTGAGATCGTATTCTGGATGAAAAGCAGACACCCTTTGGAAAAACTCACGTCCTTCTTCTCCAAATGTATTGGCCAACGCCGCACCAATCTTGAACCAACGATCATAGGTGCTGGTCAGATCAATTTCGAGTTCTTCAATACTGATAATACACTGCTCTACATCAAGGTAGGTTTGTTGACTGAATAGAGGAGTTACTTTAAGAGGTTTCTTTTTTATAATTCTAAAGACATCTGCATTATAGTTGACGTAACAAATAGGGTCATAACACAGATATGCAGCTCTGGACACATTCTTACAGCTTTTGTCTATATCTATGTCGAATTGTATCTTAAAGTAGTTCTCAAGTGCAGAGAAGTATTCCTGATGTGTATTCTTTTTAATGTCAATTGCGATGATAACCTTTAAACCATTCCAACTAGGGGTGCGATACATGAATACTGTATGCGGATCCTTTGAGATCTGATCAAATACTTCTTCTACATCTTCTAGCTTGTCTATGTCAATAGCAATAAGCCCTGAGTGCTCAATTAGCGCTTCGTCCTTTCTTTCGGAGAATAGACCAGAGAACATAGCGTAAGGGAACAGCTCATCTTTGCCTGCCTTTCCATTTCTATACAGCTTCGTAATCTCTGCAAATGCATTACCTTTCACGTATGAAACAACATTCTCTAACGTTTCTGTAGTGTCAATCTCATTGCGTTTAATACCTGGATTGTTGGCACTAAACTCTATTTTTCTTCTGTTCATTGTAAAATCTTATTTATGATTCTTTCTGATGCGTTGGAGATCTGTACATCAGTGAAAATTCTGCCCTGAGATACAAACTCATCAAGATCTGACTTTTTGAATAGCCACTTATTTGAAACTTTGTGAGCTACAATCTTTCTCTGCTGACACATCTTTCGTAGGTGGTCAGGGGAGAAGCAGATGTACTCAGCAGCCTGTTCAATAGTCAAGAAAACATTAGTGCCTGATGATGCAGATAGGTTCTTTAGTTCCTCTTTGAGAATAGCTGAAACTTCGTTGCGAATAATAGCTCTTAGTTCTTCTTGACTGAGTTGTATGACAGTGATCTCTGACATATTTCATTCGAAATACGGCAGAGAATGAGAGATAAAATTTGGAACACTAAGAGCAGATTGAATTATGAGTGTTTTTTCTTGATGAGTTTCATTTTTTCATCAATAATCGAATAGATTTCTGTCTTTTTTTTACCAGTACTATTGGCATTAGCTAAGTGACCACGGTTTATAGGCTTTCCTGTTGTACTGGTTAGGACTTTGTCTTGAGTTAAGTCGTGCCATTTCGAGTCTCTTGTTGCAGTTTTTCCAAGACGATCTATAAGATATGCAAATGCAGGAATCGAAACAGCAAGTTTTAGTTGATTTTTTGGCCTCTTGTACGGATAGGAGAAGAATAACAGAAGATCTTCCCGTTTTGCATAATCAAATATGTAATGTTCAAGAAAATCAATAAATGCAGGCTGGTTTATTTGAGCGTCCTTAGTGATTGTGACTTTTCTTGTCTTCTTCCTGCTTTGTTCTCGTCGTGTTGTATCAATTAGGTCAATTAACCAGGCTTCTAGGGCTAGTATTGTTTCATGATTTGAAAGAATCACACCATACATATCCCTCTCTTGTAACCGAATTCTTTCAAGGTATTGCCGATCAAGAAGATTTAGAAGCTCTGCTAAGAAGATCGTCCTATTCAATTTCGTCTTTATTTCCTTCAAGTATCTGTTTATCTCTAATCTCATCTGCTCAGATGTAGATATTGGAAAAAGGTACTGTCCATCGGACTTTAGGAAAATCTCGTCAAAAACAAATTTGGCTCTCTCAGTTGGTGTCATATTTTAAAACTAATCTTACTTACGGCCTCTGCCTTGGTTTTGTCTAGTAAGTTAGCATAAACTGCTGTAGTTTTCAAGTCTTTGTGGTTTAAGATCCTGGATACCGTGTAGATGGCCACTCCTGCATTAAGTAGGAGGGTGGCCGCTGTGTGCCTAAAAGTATGCAGTCCCACATTCTTTTTTATTCCGGCTGCAGCTACCCATCGTTTAAGTTCCGGGTATCGTCTTTTAAATTTTTTGAACACAGGTTCATCATCTTCACCTCTATCCCCTAGAAGCTCGTAAGCTTCAGTTGTAATCGGTAGGGTTTGCTCAGATTTAGTCTTCTGATGTCTGAATCGTATAAAGTAACCGACGTCTTTACTGTATTCGATATCTCCCCATTTGAGTCTTTCAGCATCGCTAACACGCATTCCAGTGTAGGTCATGAAGATGCAGCATCGTTTTAGAATAGTGTCGTAGCATTCAGTTTCAATTAGTAGAGATACCTCTTCGTGAGTTAGAAAGATGCGTTTCGTTTCAGTAGTCTTTATCCTGTCAATCTCGGCAGCTACATTCTTAGGTAGAAAACCATCCTTGTAGCCTTGCTTCAAAGCAAAGATGAACTTGGAGAAATAGGATGCTGCTGAGTTAGCTGAGATTGTCTTGCCTTTGATTTTGCTGTGAGGCTTGTTCTTTAGGTACTCGCCAAAGCGTTGAGCGAAAACTCTGTCTATTTCATTAAAACGGACTGACCCAGCAAACTCTTTAAGGTATTTATGTACTATTATCCACTTAGAGTGATTGGACTTACTGGTGCGTCTCTTTTCAGCTAGTTCTAGAAAATACTCAAGGAAGTCCTTTTGTCCGTTGTCTACCTTGATGAAGTCCAATTCGTCATTTACTAGCTTAATCTTGACTTGCAGGAGTGTATTGTCTAAAAGGACCTTCATTTCCTGATTGTGGTGCCGTTCAAATGGAGTTCTGACCTTGGCATAAGTAAATATGCCTAATGCCTTGAAGCGAGTTAGTTTACCTGTTTCTGGATCTCTGAGTTTAGGTGCGAAGTCTAACTTCCACCAGAATTTCTCTCCTGTTCTGTTTAGCGTTTTACGCAAGTGTACTTTGTGATTCATAACTTAAATATTCTTTTGATTTCTTTACGTGATACGAAGACCCTTCTACCAATCTTGGTAGTCTCGATCTGACCTGCTCTACTCATTCTAAAGAATGTAGGTTTACTTATCCCAATGAGTGTACAGGTCTCGTCAATTGATAAGACGGGTCTTTCAGATAATTCAGGGTGTTTGATAAGCTGAGTTCGGATAGTTAATTCCTTCTCATTGAACTCTTTTAGCTTCTGATCTCGAACTCTTCTTTTGTATGATTTGCTCGCACATTTGTGCGAACAGTATTTAGTTACCGTGGTCTGTGCGATGTAGTTGTTACCACATTCAATACAGACCTTATTCAATCTCATGTTTGAACTCATAATGTCTAAGGATGTCCTGAACTATCTCGAGATGTCACAAGCTGTCTGGAGATGTCATCATTTCACCTTTTTACTGCCAATGTAACGGTTTTTATCTCGGTACGAATCCTGAGATACATTTTTGTAACATCCTCTTAACCAGTGGATACCAGAAGAAACTTGAGTAAACTAATCGAGAATTTTAAGAATTGTTGGTGGGAGTGGATTGTGATGGTATTTGCAGGTGTAATCAGGGATATCTCATTTACCAATACAAAACCGCGTAAAAATCGAATCCAACACCTCGTCATTTGTCACCTCACCGGTGATTAATCCTAGTTGATACAAGGCGTTTCGAATATCTAAAGCTACCATGTCGCTGGTCATTCCTGAATCTAAGCCGGAAATGACCTGATTTAAAGCGATAGACGACTTGGTGAGAGCATCGGCATGACGAGCATTGTTTACAATCGTCTCGTTGCCAAACTCATATTGGTTGGCAATAGTTTCAAGCTTTGTAATTAGTGGAGATATATCTTTCTGTTTTGCAGAAATGAAGACAGTATTCTTTGGCCAATCTTTGGTCTTGTATTCTACTCCGTCAATTTTGTTGGCGACCAATACCAATTCGTTTGAATCAGGCAGATCTTTGATCTCTTCTTGCAACGATTCGGGAGTTGTGCTTTTTAAATCGAAGAGATAGACAATCAACTCAGCCTTCTCCATATGCTCCTTGGTTTTGCCTACACCAATCTTTTCAATATGGTCTGAGCTTTCACGTAATCCAGCAGTGTCAATCAATCGGAATTGAATTCCATTCAACACAAAAACTTCTTCAATCGTGTCTCTGGTGGTTCCTTCAATATCAGATACAATTGCCCTTTCTTCATTC
Source organism: Bacteroidia bacterium (assembly GCA_965216465.1). Classification (GTDB taxonomy): domain Bacteria; phylum Bacteroidota; class Bacteroidia; order NS11-12g; family UBA9320; genus UBA9320. Next base: position 549,858 of record CBDCFW010000005.1, on the reverse strand, counting down.
AGCAATGCATTCAACAAGGTGCTTTTTCCGGCATTGGGCTTTCCGGCAATCACCGTACTGATTCCATGTTTTAACACATTCCCTGCTGCAAAGGAGGAGCGAAGCTTTTCAATTTGAGTAAGCAGCTTGTCAATCAGAGATTTCAACCGATCGCGGTCTGCGAATTCAACATCCTCTTCACCAAAGTCATTTTCCAGCTCAATTAAAGCAGCAAAATCGATCAGTTCTTGGCGTAAGAAGGCAATATCATTACTAAAGCCACCACGCATCTGACTTAAAGCCATTTGCAAGCTTGCTTCGCTGTTGCTCGAGATCATGTCCGCCACAGCTTCAGCTTGTGCAAGATCAATCTTCTTATTCAAAAAAGCACGCAAAGTGAACTCACCAGGCTCGGCAATTCGAGCTCCGTATTTCACTAAAGTTTCAAGAATTCGTTTGGTAATGTACGGCGAACCGTGTCCAGAAATTTCAACTGAATCTTCACCAGTATACGATTGAGGATTTCTAAAAATGCTTACCAATACCTCATCAATCTTAGTTTCGCCATCAACGATATGACCGTAATGAATGGTATAAGGACTCGCGTCAGCAACGTCCTTAGTAAAACATTTATTTAAGATGGAAATGGCATCATTCCCAGAAACCCGAACTACTGCAAGTGCTGATATACCAGACGGAGTAGCAGGAGCTGCTATGGTTTCTGAAAATTTATCCAAAGTTTCTTTTAACGAGAGAAAGTAGTAACGATTTCTGATTCAGAAGTCGTTGTTACACCGTTTTCCGTTTGTGAGGTAACAAAATCGATTTTGTAAACGAATTTACTTGCTGTCAATTCAACAACTTCTGCTTCTTGAGTTTGTCCATTTGCCGTTAAGGTAATTGTGCTGTTATCCTCATCGTAAACATACTCTCCAGTTGTAGTTGTTTGCGGAACTTCATTAACAATTTCTTGTTCTGGTAAACCGGTAAGTTGCATAATTGTAGTCTGCGTATAAGCAACTGTGCTTGTCATTGTACCGTCAGATTTAAACTCTGCAGTTCCTGATTCATTGCTGCTTGAAGCTGAAAACGTACCTAACGCCGCTCCATTAAGCTTCATAGTTCCGTTAATTTGTTCGATCTTATCAAAGTTCCAAACGCCTTCTATAGTAACGGCGTTGTTCCCATCATTACTGCCATCAGGGGTTGTTGTTGCTTCTTTACACGAAGCAAGACTAAAGGCGATAAACGCCACAAAAAGTAATTTTTTCATAACAATAAAATTGATTTCAAAGATAGTTAGAAATTCAGACTCATGCTGTATTTGCTGTAGAAATCAAATATTTCATTTACAGCTTCATCGGCTGTATCAACCAGCTTGAATAAATACATGTCTTCAGGACTGATATTCTTTTCTTTTGCGAGCAGTACATCTTTTATCCAATCCATCAATCCTCCCCAGAACTCAGAACCAACCAAGATGATTGGGAACTTCGCTGTTTTCTGTGTTTGTACAAGCGTTAATGCCTCGAACAACTCGTCAAGTGTTCCGAATCCGCCTGGTAACACAATAAACCCTTGAGCATATTTCATAAACATCACTTTTCTTACAAAGAAGAAGTTGAAGTTAATTTCTTTATCACGGTCGATGTATGGGTTCGCAGTTTGTTCAAATGGAAGTTCAATGTTTAATCCAACCGAAGCTCCTTTTTCTGTACTAGCACCTTTGTTTCCGGCTTCCATAATACCTGGACCTCCTCCTGTAATTACTCCTAATCCTTGAGCGGCTAATTTTTGACCAATTTCAACAGCCATTTCATAGTATGGAGTTCCTGGTTGTGTACGAGCTGACCCAAATACAGATACGCACGGGCCAATCTTAGCTAAAGTATCATAGCCTTCTACAAATTCAGCCATCACCTTAAAAATATTCCAGCTGTATGAGCTCTTAATCTCTGGCCAGTCTTGATTAGCAAAGGCCTTTCTTATTCTTTCTTGATTTTTCTCTGTCATATGTTATTCTTTGTTTGTTAATGCACTATCTCCCAATAAAAGCAGAAAGGTTACCAGACCATTAATAATGATCAATTCAAATCCGGCCTTAAAGCCTGAAATAAGTTCTGGAAGTCCCCAATAATAGAAAGCAGTAGCTCCAATAGAGATGAGTGTAATAGGTATAACGTGTTTATCGTTTATTTTGTTGTTTGTAAGTATTCCAAAAGCAAAGAGTCCGAGCAGGGGGCCATAGGTGAATCCGGCTGCAGTGAACAGCTCTTTTATAACCGCTGCGTTGTTAATTTGATTGAAAAGTAAAATTACAAAAAACAAAATCACTGCGAATGCAATATGAACAGCTCTTCTCACTTTTACATCGGTTGGTTTCGTCCGTTCAAAGCCAAGAAAGTCTACACAAAAACTCGTTGTTAAGGCGGTTAAGGCACTATCTGCACTTGAATATGCAGCAGCGACCAATCCTATCACAAAGAATACCCCAACAATTGGACTCGCTTGTAAGGCTACAGTTGTAAATAACTGGTCTGATTTAGCTATTCCCGTAATTTGATTTACCTCAACGTAGTGGTACAACAATGCTCCTAAGCTTAGAAAAACAATGTTCACCACCAAGAACAAAGCCATTTGGATGTAGATGTTCTTTTGTGCTGATTTTATATTACTAATACTCAAATTCTTCTGCATCATGTCTTGATCCAAACCTGTCATGGCCAGAGCAATAAAGGCACCACCAAGAAATTGTTTCCAAAATACATTGTTGCCATTTCCTTCAAAATGGAATATCTGCGTATTGGGATCTTGACGAAGATGAGAAATGGTGTCCATTAAACTCCAATCTAAGGAACCCATGATGAAATAAATGGTCAGTACTACTGCGGCAAGCAAAAAGAAGGTCTGCAAAGCATCGGTGTAAACCACTGTTTTTATTCCACTTTTAGCCGTGTAGGTAAAAATTAAGATAATGGTGATCGCTACTGTAGACCAGTACGGAAATCCAAAAGGTTCAAATATGGCCATGTGCAAAACACTGGCAACCAGAAACAAACGAAACGAAGCACCAATAACACGCGAAAGCAAGAAATAAGCTGCCCCCGTCTTGTAGGAGTAAAATCCAAATCTCGTTTCAAGATAGGTGTATATCGAAGTTAGTTTTAAGCGGTAGTAGAGGGGAAGAAGCACTAAAGCAATGATGAGATAGCCCACCATGTAACCCATCACAGTTTGCATGTAACCAAAGTGTGTAGTGCTCACCCAACCTGGAACCGAAAGAAAGGTAACACCTGATAGTGATGCCCCTATCATTCCAAAAGCAACCAAATACCAGGGCGACTTTCTGTTTCCAGTGTAAAATGAAGTGCTATCTGAATTTCTCGAAGTTAGCCACGATATGAGGATTAGCAATCCAAAATAGGCAACGAGTATGAGCAGTGTTTGACTTGGCGTCATTATTCAGATACTTGAAGTTTGCTTCCGAGCTTTATGGTTATCGTTTCTAAGTTATTCCACTCTTTAAGCTGGGCTTCAGTGATGTTGTAACGTTTGCAAATATTATATACAGTGTCACCTTTAACCACAATATGTGTGATAGGTCCGTCAACAGTAATGTCTTTTTTGATGTTTTCTATTTCTTCTTCGGAAGTTGGAGATTTCTCTTCGGGAGCTGTTTCTGTGGTCGCATTGTTTGCTTCCGCTGCTTCTTTCGAGAGGTAAATCTTTTGTCCGATTTTCATCGCAGTTGGGTTTAAATCAGCATTCCACGCTAACAGATCTTCTTCAAACACGCGATACTTTTCAGCGATTCGGTAAATGTTATCTCCTTTCTCAACAGTGTGAAAATCAGGAACATCAATGTCTTTTTTGTTCAGAGCTCCTGGACTTGAAAAGTCAATGTCTTCAGTATTTACATTGGAGTGAGGGTTTACAAATTTCTCTTCTTTCTTTTCTTCCCACTGAGGTTTTGGGTCGGCCAATTGAACAGCATCTTCTGAGCTTCGTTTTTTCTGCATGTATAAGGTTTCACCTGCTTTAGGCTGGGATCCAAAATCCATGCGGTTCTTCTTGTATAGCTGCTTCATTTTGATGCCATATTTCTGAGAAATGTCGTGCATGCTTTCTCCTTCAACAACCTTGTGTTCTGCTTCTGAGCCACGACGTCTTTTTGGTTTCAAGTAAACCATATCTCCAGCAGAAATTTCGGCATCCTTCGGTAAGTCATTCCATTTACGGATGTGCTTATCCTTCACATAATTTTGAGAAGCGATGGAGTTTATAGTTTCGCCTTCTTCAACTGTTTTAACTGGCACTCCATTTACCGAAGTTCCTAATTCAAGGGCAGGTAAACCAGTTCCTGGAAGCGGTAATCGGTCAAACTTTTGCAGTTCATAGCGTTCGATCAAATTGATTAAAATATTTCCGTACTGCGGATTTGTAGCATATCCCGCCTTCCTCAGACCACGGCACCATCCTTTGTAGTCGGTAAGTTCGAGTTCGAAAAGTGGGTGATATCTCCAATTTTCTCTAAGGAAATTCGAATGGTCGCGATAAGATGACAAGACATCATCGTAAGCTCTAAAACATTCATCTGGTGCATCATCATCGGCATAGATTACATTGCCTGTCCAGCTGCCTTTACACTTGATGCCAAAATGGTTGTTTGCGTACTTCGCCAACCTGCTGTTTCCTGAGTTACTTTCGAGGATTCCTTGCGAAAGCGTAATACTGGCTGGAACTCCGCTGCGATGCATTTCAATAACAGCTAAATCCTTATACTTTTCAATATATTGTTGAGGGGTTTGCTTCTCGGCAAAAACTCCAGTTGCAATTGCAACAACAAATATGGCTAATAGTGGTCTCATGAAAATTCTAAAGCAATGGTCAAAAGTAGTTTAGGCGAAACTCAGCTGAAGCAACATTTATGCACTTATCTACATCTTTTGTAATGAAATGTATCTAAAAGCGTTTTATTTGAAGTTATATTTAATCACTTAATGAAAAAATTTCTTTTACTGATTCTAACGTTTGTTAGCAGCGGATTATTTTTTACAGCAAACGGACAAGCCAATATTGAACCTACAACTTGGTCTCAGAAGTTTTCTACAAATCAAGCTCAAGTTGGTGATATTGTTGATGTAGTTTTCTCTGCTCCAATTGAAGATCACCACTACATTTATTCGAATGATTATGATCTTGGTGATTGTGGACCTCAAAAAACAAAAATAAAATTTGAGAAAAGTGACTTGACTTTAGTCAATGGACCAACTCCAGTGGGAGCGATCGACTATGTCGATGAGATCTGGGAATTGGTTTGCGGATCTGGTGATATTCGAATCTTTAAGCACGAAGCTAAAATGGTTCAAAAGGTTAAGGTGACTGGAATGAATCCTAAACTGTCAGGAACATTAAGCTACCAAATTTGTAATGACGGTAGTTGCTTAGACTTTACACATGATTTTTCATTAACAGGATTGAATGTAACAGAAGCATCTCAAGATACTCCTGATGAGACCAAACCAACATCTTCTGATAATCCCGACGAAGGAGGAGAAGAACCTACCGATGAAGGAGCAGAAGGAGATGAAGGAGAAGAAACAACTGAGAATGGTGAAGAGGCAAATACTTCAGATGAAAATGAAGAAACAGAGGTGGTAAATGCTGCCCCTGAAGATGATGTTACTAAACAGTCACTCTGGACCTTATTTTTACTTGGAATGGGTGGAGGTTTACTTGCACTATTTACACCTTGTGTTTTCCCAATGATTCCGATGACAGTTGCCTTCTTTACTAAGCAAGAAGACAAAGCTAAAGGTAAAAAAATGGCATTGTTTTATGGATTTTCTATTGTTGGAATTTACATCATTCTTGGAATGTTGCTCGCAATGTTGTTTGGTGCAACGTTTGCTCACGCCTTAAGTACCCACTGGTTACCTAATGTATTATTCTTCTTAATCTTCATATTCTTCGCTCTGTCATTCTTAGGAATGTTTGAACTTACACTTCCGAGTGGATTTGTAAACAAGATGGATGCTAAAGGAGATAGAGGAGGTTACCTTGGCGTTTTCTTCATTGCATTTACTTTGGTTCTTGTGTCATTCTCTTGCACCGCCCCAATTGTTGGTTCCGTTTCGATTTTGGCAGCTTCTGGAGAAATTATGAAGCCACTGGCAGCAATGCTTGGCTTCTCTCTCATGTTTGCAATACCATTTACTTTATTTGCCTTCTTCCCGCAATGGATGAAGTCTTTGCCTCAATCTGGAGGTTGGTTGAATTCAGTTAAAGTTTTCTTAGGATTTGCAGAGCTTGCATTAGCGTTCAAATTCTTATCTCAAGCTGATCTTGCTTATCACTGGGGGATTCTAGATAGAGATGTGTTCTTGAGCATTTGGATTGTTCTTTCAATAGCTTTAGGAGCATACTTTTTAGGAAAGATAAAGTTTCCGCATGATAGCGATATGGATCGAATTCCTGTTCCTAGATTTTTGATGGCTGTTGCTGCTTTTAGCTTTGGAATATACCTTATCCCAGGATTATGGGGAGCACCACTAAAACCTCTTTCTGGGTTGTTGCCACCAATGACAACACAAGACTATGTAGTTCTTCAAGGAGGAGCTGCACAGGCTTCTACGGATACTCATGATTCAGAAATTAGATATTCTGATATTCTTCATTTACCACATGGCCTAACTGGAATTTTTGTTTATGAGGATGCACTTGCAAAATCAAAAGAAATAGGCAAACCTGTTTTTGTTGATTTCACCGGTCATACGTGTGCAAATTGCCGTAAGATGGAAGAATATGTTTGGGTAAAACCGGAAGTGCTTAAGAGATTGCAAAACAACTTTGTTATAGCTAGTCTTTATACTGATGAGCGAAAAAAATTGCCTAAAGATGAGCAGTATACCAATAAAGATGGAGATAAAATTGAAACTCTTGCTGATCGCAACAAAGACTTACAATTGAATACGTTCAATAGTCAAGGCCAACCTTATTATTATATTGTGGATGAGGAAGGAACTATATTGAGCATTGGTGGAGGTTATGATCCTGACGAAACCAAGTTCATAAAGTTTTTGGATGAAGGGTTTGATAAGTACAACAATAGATGAGCATTAAGGCACACTTTACAGAAGCACAAGAGGTATTAACCCAATTTTTATCAGACGAGCAAAACTTCAAAAACATTGAAGCCGCTGGTGCTTTAATGGTTGATAGTCTCAAAAACGAAGGTAAAATTCTTTCGTGCGGAAATGGTGGTAGCCTGTGCGATGCCATGCACTTCGCAGAAGAGTTAACAGGCAGGTACCGCGATAATCGTCCAGCCATTGGAGCAATCGCCATTGCAGATGCTTCGCACATGGCATGTGTAGGCAATGATTACGGTTACGAATATGTTTTTTCACGTTATGTGGAAGGCGTTGGTCGTAAAGGCGATGTACTCTTAGGAATTAGCACAAGTGGAAACAGTGCCAATGTTATCCGAGCAATCGAAGCTGCTAAAGCAAAAGGCATGAAGGTTATTGGGTTAACCGGAAAAGACGGTGGAAAAATGGCAGGACTGTGCGACGTTGAAATACGTGCACCGAAAAGCAATTATGCAGACCGCGCCCAAGAAATACATATTAAGGTAATTCATTCTTTAATCGATTACATCGAAAACAACCTGTAAGCCATTGTGGCCGATTTTGTTAATTTTGGTTCACGTTTGTGAAGCTATCCAACAAGATTATATTGGCATTTATACTCGTAGCCGGAACGCTCTTGCGTTTCTATCGCTACGCTGAAATTCCATTTGCTCACGACGAATTTAGTGCTCTATTTCGAACCCAGTTTTCTTCGTTTTCGGAGCTGATTCAATATGGCGTTATGCCTGATGGTCACCCGGCTGGAATTCAAGTATTTCTTTATTATTGGGTACAATTAGTGGGGATGAACGAATGGGCAATTAAGCTGCCTTTTACACTTGCCGGAATTGCATCTATCTGGCTAACCTTTAAAATTGGAAAAGCTTGGTTCAATGAAACTACAGGCTTACTCGCTTCTACCTTGATAGCTGGGTTGCAATACCCTATCATGTATAGCATTACCGCCCGTCCGTATATCAGCGGAATGTACTTCGGGTTGATGATGGTATATTGCTTTACAAGACTTGTTAAAGAAACTTCCAACCGACCAATTATACATTGGATTGGCTTCGTTCTATTCGGGGCCTTGTGTGCATACAACCATCATTTTAGCTTGCTCTTCGCAGGATTGGTTGTTGTGTTTGGAACGCTGCTTGTGCCGAAACATCTAAGGCTGAAATATTTACTTGCATCACTTGGAATGGCGGTTTTATATATTCCGCATCTATCCATATTTTTTCATCAGCTCAGTGGTGGCGGAGTAGAAGGCTGGCTGGCGAAACCAACACAAGAGTTCTTTAAAAACTTCGTTCAATATCTATTTCACGGTTCTTTTACGCTGATCTTAATTGTAGGAGCTCTAGTTGGACTTGGAATTGCTACCAGCGGTAAACCAAAATGGCAATGGAAAAAATGGACATTCTTTCTGGCTATTTCTATTCTCCCTGCATTGATTGGTTATATCTACTCAATACGTGTCAATTCGGTGTTGCAGTATTCTGTGCTGATCTTCGGTTTTCCATTTGCGTTAATCGCTTTGTTTGGAGTGCTCAAGCAGCAAAAACCAATGTTTAATTTGATCATGGTAGCTATCATACTCTTTTTTAGCATTACAAGTTTAACGGGTGCACGAAAACATTACCAACTGGTTACCACACCACACTATAAACACATTTTAACCGATATGGATTCAGCCAAGGTTTATGGTGATGTGCTGTATTTGGTTGATTCGCATCGCAAGATTTCAGCATATTATAAAAACAAGTTCGAACACAACACGCCATTTTATTGGTTAGATGAATTCAAGAGTGAACTAGAGCTGAGAGAATTTTTAGAGATTAGGAAGGACTCGTTTCACGCTGTTTATGTGGGAGCTTGGTCAAACACTAATCCCAATTTTATACCCGTAATTCAAGAATTTTATCCGAATAAGAAGTGGCAGAATAATTATGTGGGAGGATGTACACAGCTATTTAGCAATTACAACTACAGATCAGAGTATGTAATCACACATTTTCCGAAATCAGATGATAGGTCGGGTTGGAGTGTTCCGAATAAGTCTATGGTTTCTGAAGCTTATGCTCCGTCAAGAAGATATTGCACGCTAGATTCTTTATCAGAATGGTCACCTTCTTTTAGCAGAAAATTAGATTCTATGTATTTGGGTGACAACAGTTTTATTGATATTTCAGTACAAGTGAAATTGGACAACCAGAGCAGATATTCACTTGTTGCAGTAATCGAAGGAGAAGAAGGCAATATCCATTGGAGTGAGATGGATTTTGGACGACTAGTAAATCGAGATTCTTTAGATTATCAATGGGTACATCATTCCATCAAATTATCAGATATTAATTGGCAAAATAAAAATGCCGAGTTTAAAACCTTCGTTTGGAACAAAGACAAAGATTCCTTAGAATTTAAAGACTTTACCGTAAGAAGAAGAATAGGGAACCCGTATCAATACGGTTTCTCAGAGATATTCTAAAGGACGTAACGTAGGTATTTGATCTTTTTGCCGTCACTCAGCCACATCTTTTCGTAAAATGTCTGAATATTAGCTAAATGCTCAGGAATATCATCCCAATTATAAATGTCGTTTGAGTCAGCCAGAACTTCCAATTTTTGGTCTTCAATTACTTCCTTAGTGTAATCGTAGAACCGGGTTGAATCTGATTTCAAATTCATCACAGCACCGGGTTTAGAAATGTTGCGATACCGATCTAGAAACATTGCATTAGTTAGACGTTTTCTTTCTTTTGCGTGTTGCGGGTCAGGAAAAGTAATCCAGAATTCGTCGATTTCGCCCACTGCAAAGTATTCTTCTATGTTGCCTATCATCAAGCGATGAAAGCCTACATTTTTTAAACCTTTTTCAAGAGCATATTTTGCTCCTTTCCAAATCCTATTTCCTTTAACATCAATTCCAATAAAGTTTCGATCTGGAAATCTCTCAGCTAAACCAACAGTGTATTCGCCTTTGCCGCAAGCCAATTCTACAGTAATTGGATTGTCGTTTTTGAAATAATCGCTTTTCCATTTGCCTTTCATTTCTTTGGCATATTCAAAGCAATTTTCAAACGCTGTTACTTCAGCAAATTTTTGAAGCTTTCCTTTCTTTCCCACGGCTGCAAAAGTAGATTAATCTACGGCTTTACGCATCACTTTTCCGGTGTTGGTATAAACGATATTTTCTACGAAGTGCAACTCCTTTGGAGATTGGTATGGCGGCAATTCACGTTTAAGCAGTTCTAAAATAAATTCATGGTCCTGAATTGGCTCTCCTTCGAGCACTAATACCGCTTTTTCACCCAATTCGTGGTCGTTGCGTTTCGTTAAATATAGCTTGCGAAATATTCTTAATCCAGCGAGGATATCTCTAATTTTTGGTTCAATTTCTGTAGGATGAATCTTAACTCCTGCACTATTAATAACGTCATCCATCCGACCTAAAATTTTAAATTTGTTGTTCGTGATTACTGCTAAGTCGGTTGTTTCATAGTAAAAATCAAAAGGCTGAATTCGAATTCCAAGCTGGCCTTTGATTGAGGTGATTTCTACATCATCGTTAGGTGTAAAGTATAACTCTTTTGTGCTTAGGTTTTTTAGTGCAACATGACTAGCCGTTTCGGTCATTCCATAAGACTCCCAAATAGTAACTTTAGGATGTTTTGCATTAAACCCATCTATCAATTCAATCAAGTCGTTAAATACATGAGCCCCACCCAGTATTACATTACGAAACCCGATTAGCTTGTCTGGACATTCTTCAAGGATGTGTTGAAGCTGAGTAGGAGTGAGGGATATAACAGTATAAAGACTCGGATCGACATCTTGTAACGGATTCAAGCTTGGAGGTGCAAATGCAATGTCCCAACCAAAATAAAGGGCACGAATCACTTGCATAAATCCTCCTGTTTTTTGAACGGGTAAGCAACAAAAAACATGTTCTTCATTAAGCTTGAGGCGCTTTTTGGTTTGCTCTGAACTCCAAACCAATAACTTACGATCGAGCTCTATGTCACGCGGAGGACCGGTAGAACCCGAAGTTTTTAACGTAAACGATTTGGCTCCGGTATTCCATTTGCTTATAACTTCTTCTACAAATGCTTGGTCGTGAAAATCAGGAAGGTATGATCCTCTAAATGTCATGTTAAGGGTTTAAATTTCCATCAAATGTATTAATCTTTCTATCAGGGATGTAATAGTTTGGCAATTAATCAGTTTAAAATAAGGTCTTGCATAAAAACTGTCGCCTAGAAATCATTAAATTCGCGACTTATTTTGAAATAATAAACTATGATTAAAATTAGAGCTTTTGGTTTGATAGGTATTCTTTTTCTGGTTGTTTCTGCATTTGCACAAAACACTCAAGTAAATGAATCTCCTGATGAAATATATAAAATATTTTCTTACGGAGATCAAACTGTAAACAGCGATGAGTTCATGCGTGTCTTTAATAAGAATAAGCGCGACGACGCAGCTCCAACCCAAGAAGAGATTGAAGAATATTTAGATCTCTATGTGAAATTTAAACTGAAAGTTGCTGAAGCTTATAGTCGCAAAATGGATACAATTCCATCTTTTATTCGTGAGCTTGCAGGTTATAGAAATCAATTAGCACAACCATATTTAACTGATAAAAGTGTTACGGATAGATTGGTGAAAGAAGCCTACGACAGAAGTATTATAGAAGTAAACGCAAGCCACATTATGGCGGCATGTGCCCCAGATGCATCTCCTACCGACACACTAATCGCTTATAACAAATTGATGGGATACCGTACGCGTGTTCTTGAAAACGGCGAAGACTTTGAAGATTTAGCTACTTCATTTTCCGACGACCAATCAGCTCGAGTAAACAACGGTAATCTTGGATACTTCACAGCGTTTCAAATGATTTACCCTTTTGAAAATGCTGCATTTAATATGAAGATTGGTGATGTAAGCATGCCTATTCGAACTGAGTTTGGCTACCATATCATTTACCTAAAAGACAAAAGAAACTCGTTAGGCGACGTTAAGGTAGCTCACTTGATGATTAAATTTTACAACGAAGGAGAGGTAGATAGCACCAAAAGAAGAATTGATGCGGTTTACCAAAAACTAGTTGAAGGTGAACAGTGGGATGTATTGGTTGAAGAGTTTTCTGAAGATTTTAACACCAATAGCAGAGGTGGAGAACTCAATTGGTTTAATCGAACGACTAATAATGTACCACCGGAGTTTAAAGACATTGCTTTCAGCTTAGCAAACGACGGAGACTATTCAACACCATTTAGAACAAAGTTTGGATGGCACATCATCAAGCGCATGTCAGTTAAACCTGTCCCAACTTTTGAAGAATCGAAAGATCGATTACGAAGAAAAGTTGAACGCGACAGCCGAAGCGAACTTAACAAAGAAGTTGTTGTAAAGCGCGTGAAAAAAGAAAATGGATATACAGAAGTGCACGGTGTAGATTCAGTTATCAATAAGATTTCAGAAGGCTTATTGAAGAATAACTTTGAAAGACCTAAAGAAACTGGAGTTGTTTTATTCCGCATTGGTGACAAAGACTATACCGATGCCGACTTCTATGATTATCTTGAAAGTAAGCAGGGCATGATTAATCAAGACCTCAAAGCAGTAGTGCAAGGATTCTACACGCAGTACACCAACGTTTCGAACTTGGCTTATGAAGAAAGTATACTTGAATTGAAATATCAAGACTTCAAACACATCATGAAAGAGTACAAAGACGGTATACTTCTCTTTGAACTTACTGATCAAGAAGTTTGGAGCAAAGCAGTAAATGATAGTGCAGGTCTTGCACAATTTTATATTGACAATCAAGCCAATTACCTATGGGCAGAGCGTGCAGACGCTGTTATCTTTAGTTGTAAAGACGAAAAAACCGCTAAGAAGGCAATGAAGCTTGCTAAGAAAGGAATGCCATCCTATGAAATTGTTAAAAAGTGCAACGAAAAAGACGCACTCGCAGTGAGTACAGAAACTAAAAAGTACGAGCGCGGTTCTAATAAACTGCTAGCTGATATTGATTGGGCGAAGGGAATTTACAGCCTTTCTGGTGAAAATGACCGAGTGAAATTTGTTCAGATCAATGAAATTTTGGCTCCATCATTAAAACCTATGGAAGAAAATCTGGGTCAAGCAACATCAGATTACCAAAATCACTTGGAAGCACTATGGCTTGAAGAGTTAAGAACTAAGTTCCCTGTTAAAATCTACCAAGACAACGTTAAGAGACTATACTAATTGTTCAAGATTCTTCCCATTATATCAGCAATTCTAATTCTTGTTTCTTCATGCAAACAAGAAGATCCTGGCAAAGTGCTGGCTGAAGCTTATGGCGAGAAACTGTACGATAAAGAACTAGAAAACATTACCCGAGAAGGAATTAGTTTTGAGGATAGCGTTTTTTTAGTGAAAGAATACATAAACGTTTGGTTGGCAAAACAGGTGCTCTTACACGAGGCTAGCACTGTTCTTACTGAGAAAGAAAAGGACAAATCTGCACAACTTGAAGAATACAAAAACGACTTGCTTATTTATGATGTTCTGAACAAACTCTCGATGCAACAAATGGATACGAGCTTTACGAACATCGAACTTGAAGAATACTATAACCAACATATCAGCGAATTTGAACTTTCACAAAATATTTTGAAGATTAACTTCTTTAAAATTCCTGAGGCTTCCGAAGATATTGATCTGCTGTGGTCTAATTTTAAGGCTGGAGACGAATCAGTAAATGCAAAATTGATTGAGTTGTCAAAAGAAGGAGGGAACTATTATACCGATAAAAACTCGTGGGTGTTCTTCGATGATATTTTAAAAGAAGTTCCAATCAACACCTACAATCAAGAACATTATTTGAATAATAATAAGTTTATTCAACTAAAAGATGGTGACTTTCTTTACTTTGTTAAGATTATTGATTTCAAAATAAGAAGCAATACGTCTCCTTTTTCGTTAGAGAAAGACAACATTAGAAAGATTCTATTAATGAAACGTCAGCAAGCACTTATCAAATCAATTGAAACAAAATTGATAACAAAAGCGTATAGCAATAACAAAATAAGAGTACATTGAAAAAGATTATACTAGCCATATTCCTATTTGCAGGAATGCAGGCCATTGCACAAAGCGATGGAAAAGTTCTGGATGAAATTGTAGCCGTAGTGGGAGACAATATCATTATGAGATCTGAGTTGGAAGTAGAATACCTACAAGCTAAATCAGAAATGGACTTTTACGATGGAGACCTAAAGTGCGAAATATTGAATCAATTAATTATTCAAAAATTGTATCTGCACAAAGGTGATCTCGACAGTACCTATGCTGCGGCAGATCGTGTTAATGCCGAAGTTGATAGAAGAATACAACACTACGCCTCTCAAATTGGTGGAGAAGAAAAACTTGAGAAATACCTCGGAAAATCAATTGCTGAGTACAAAGACTTAATGAAGCCTAAGATTGAGGATCAAATGATTATTCAGCAGGTCCAACAAGGGTTAATTACTAGTGTTAAAGTATCTCCAACCGAAGTACGTCAGTTCTTTAATAATATGCCAACAGATAGCCTGCCTACCTTCGGACAAGAAGTAGAATTGGCACAGGTTACGATGTCTCCGAAACCAAATCAGTATGCGAAAGATTATGCTCGTGAGAAGCTTGAGAAAATTAGAGAAGAAATTGTTTCAGGATTGTACAAGTTTGATTTTGCAGCCAAAACACAAAGCGACGATAAAGGGTCGGCTATTAATGGAGGGGAAACTGGTTATTTCTCTCGTGGTCAGATGGTTAGTGCATTCGAAAGAATGGCGTTTAAATTGAAGAAAGATTCAATTTCAGAGATTATTGAGACCGAATTTGGTTACCACATTCTTCAGCTTATCGATAGAAAAGGGGAGAAGGTGAATGTTCGACACATTCTGATTAAACCAC
Source organism: Bacteroidia bacterium (assembly GCA_965216465.1). GTDB lineage: Bacteria > Bacteroidota > Bacteroidia > NS11-12g > UBA9320 > UBA9320. Next base: position 534,799 of record CBDCFW010000005.1, on the reverse strand, counting down.
TAATCGTTAAGAATGACTATTTAAAGCTTATCAACCAAATGAATGATCTTATTGATGGGTTAGAGTCAGATAGCATTAATTTATGTCATGTTGCATCGACCTACAGTACTGACCCCTATACAAAAGATAACTGTGGGTACTACACTGATCCAGTAACAGGTTCACAGCAAGTGCCTGTAACAAACCTGCAACCATTAATTGCTCAACGATTAGCAAGCTTATCGCTTGGCCAATACTCAAAGCCTGAACAATTTATCAATTATGATGGTTCTGTTGCATATCGATTCTTTTATTACAAAGACTCAAACCCAGCTCATAAAGCTAATTTGAAAGATGATTATCAGAAAATTCAAAAATTGGCGTTAGAACAAAAGCAAGAAGAAACCATAAATGAATGGGTTGAATCTTATAAATCGGGTGTTTATGTCTGGATAGATGATAAATACAAGAATTGTAACGAATTAAAAGCTTGGAAAGGATTGAGTAATTGACATGATAGATTTTAGCGACGATAAGAAGGCTGCAGATGCATTAAGTTTAAAAGTTGAGGAACTTAAAAAGGAAATTGGTAAAGTAATTATTGGCCAACACGATGTAATTAATGGCGTAATTACCAGTATTATAAGTAATGGTCATGCCTTACTTATAGGGGTGCCAGGCTTGGCTAAAACGTTGTTAATCAAAACAATTTCCGAAGCTCTAGATATGAGTTTCAACCGAATTCAGTTTACTCCAGATTTAATGCCGAGCGATATTATCGGTGCTGAAATACTCGACGAGAACAGAAGCTTTAAATTTAACAAAGGTCCTGTTTTTGCCAATATTGTTCTTGCAGACGAGATTAACAGAACGCCTCCCAAAACTCAAGCGGCATTACTTGAGGCAATGCAAGAAAAAACAGTTACGGTTTCAGGCGAAAAATATGAGCTGCCTCAACCCTTCTTTGTGCTTGCCACTCAAAATCCAATTGAACAAGAAGGTACCTACCCTTTACCAGAAGCACAATTGGATAGATTTATGTTCAATATGGTGTTAGACTATCCTTCAACAGAAGAAGAAATAAGCATTGTAAAAGCAACTACTTCGAACAAGATGGCTTCGGTAAACAAGGTGTTAACTCAAGAAGAGATTGTTGGCTTCCAGAACCTAGTTAAAAAGGTACCTGTTGCAGATAATGTGTATGAATATGCAGTAAACTTGGTAGGTAAAACAAGAGCAGGAAGAGCTCTTGCAACCGACCACGTAAACCAATACATCGATTACGGTGCAGGACCAAGAGCTTCACAATACTTGATAATTGGAGCTAAAGCGAATGCATTAATTAATGGAAAGTACTCTCCAGATATTGAAGATGTACAAGCTGTTGCTAAGATGGTATTGCGTCATCGTGTAGTTCGCAACTACAAAGCTGAAGCAGAAGGTGTTTCTTCTGATTCAATAATTGAAAAACTTTTTTAATCTATGCCAACTCAACCCTAACCCCCCCTCTGAGCCTAAATGAATTATTCTATTGTAGATATTGAAACCACTGGAGGCTCTCATGGAAATAGAATTACAGAAATTGCCATTGTAAAAACAGATGGTGAGCAGATATTAAGCAAATACGAGACCTTGATTAATCCTGAGGTTTTCATTCCAAAATCAATAACACTGCTTACTGGAATAACCAACAGCATGGTAGAAGATGCACCTCGATTTGAAGAGGTCGCAGATGAAATATCTCAACAGCTTAATGATACTGTATTTGTAGCTCATAATGTTAGCTTCGACTATGGAATAATAAAGAACCACTTTGAAGATATTGGAGTAGCGTTTAATAAAAAGAAATTGTGCACTGTGCGCTTAGCAAAAGGAATAATTCCTGGCCACAATTCTTACTCATTGGGAAAAATTAGTGCAGATCTGGGCATAACGAACTCCAATAGACATCGGGCCATGGGAGATGCATTGGCCACCGTTGAACTTTTTCATATCCTTAACCAAAGAGATAAAGACAACTTTGTTGAATACTCGCTTAATCAACTGAATAGAGAAGCCACTATTCCACCTAATCTTGATAAAAAGGAGTATGAAGAATTGTCTGAAAAACCGGGTGTTTATTACATGCTTGGCCCCAATATGGAAGTGCTATATGTTGGAAAGGCAAAGAATGTTAAGCAACGGATGACCACACACTTTAACGAGAAGTCAAGGAAAAAATCTGAACTTCTTCGAAGGATACATCATGTTAGCTGCACTGAAACGGGGAATGAACTGGTGGCGCTCTTATTAGAGTCTGATGAGATTAAGAAACACTTTCCCCCGTATAACAAGGCACAAAAATTTAAGCATCAAAACTATCATGTGTGTTATTATGAGGGCCAAGATGGTGTTCTTCGTATAGATGTATTTCTAAAAAAATACGCTAACAATAGCATTATGAGCTTCAGTTCGATGGTTATGGCCAAAGATTTCTTGTACAAATTGGTGGAGAAAAACGAACTATGTCCTAAGCATACTGGCCTTGAGCGTACCAAATCGAATTGTTACCTTGGAGATGAATGTAAGCTTTGTAATAAAGAAGAATCGATAGAAGATTATAATGCACGAGTTATTGCTGTTCGCGATGAGATGGAAGCTAAAGAAAGTTTATTGATCGTAGGTCAGGGTAGAACGAAGCAAGAAAAATCAATAGTCTATATCGACCAGGGCGATTACAAGGGATTTGGATTTATCGACAGCGATCAGAATTTCTCAATTGAGGATATGATTGATTGCATACAACCTTATAAAAACAACAACGACATCAAGCGAATAATGAATGGTTTCTTGGCTAATCCAATTCCAAGATCTTACGAGCTTATTTCTGTAAGCAAAGTTGAAACCTAACTGGTTTTTTCGGCAAAGTTTACAATCACATTTCCGGTTTTCTGTCCGCTATTCACATATTCATACGCCTCTTTGATTTGCTGTGCAGAATAGATCTTGTCTATTACCGGCCTAAATTCATTATTATTTAAAAGTTCAGTAATGAGCTTAACACTTCGATTGCAATTGCTAGGTACAGGAAAGATTACACGTTTTTTTCCTTTTAGTTTCGTGGTTAATGGAAGGTATAAGTTCTCAGCTCCTGGCCCAAGTTCTGACGACATGTATATGCCTGTCGGGGTTAAGAGCGGTTTGCATACGTCAAAAGATGACTTACCAACCGCATCCAAGATTAAATCGTATTGATGCTCATCTTGTGTGAAGTCTTCTGTGTCGTAGGCATAAACCTTCTCAGCACCAAGACCATTTACCATGTCTCTATTCCTTTCATTTCCAACGGCAGTAACAGGAATATTAAAGTGCCGTAGCAACTGAACGGCCGCAGATCCTATTGCCCCGGTTGCTCCATAAACCAATGCTCTTTTTACCTTGTTGAGGTCTGCTTTAATGATCATATTGTAGGCATAGTGAGCTCCTTCGCCAGAAGCTGCTGCCAACTCAAAAGAAATATGATCCGGAATTCTTGCTATGGCTCTCTTTGTAGAGATGGTCATGTACTCTGCTTGAGATTGCAGACCTTCATCGAATAGCCCCCAAACTCGGTCACCCGGTTTAAAATCTGCAACCTCGCTTCCTACTTGCTCCACAACCCCACTGAAGTCCGTCCCAGGGGTTTGATGTTTCGGTTTGAACAAGCCGGTGAACAATCTGATCAAAGGAGGATTCGCCCAAAGAATACCACAATCAGTTCGATTTACTGTCGTAGCATGAATGCGAATCAACAGCTCATTTTTAGCGGGGATTGGAATTTCTTTTTCTTTCAAACTGAGAACTTCAGGTCCTCAATACTGAGTGCGATGTACTGCTATCATTACTTAACTTTTATTTTGGGCCATGCCAATACTTGAACTCCCGAAGAATAGTGTGTGCGAAGAGGCCTCCCTTTTAATAACGCATTATATTTAGGATAGTTACAACTAAATTGATCCAATTGTACTTCTTCTAATGGCCATTGAACATGGTGGATATCGTATGAAGTAACTTGAGAGCCTTTACCTTGGGCCAAAGCATAGCGTTCGGTCAACCATAAATCAAGATTGTCTGCTTCGAAGGTGTTACCGCTTCGAATAATGGATAAGTCTAGAGAGTCAAAACCATTGGTTGATTTATAGGTTGATGATGTTGAGTGAATTTTAGATTTGGTGTAGGGAAGTCCTGATATTGAACCTGCAAGAATAGTTGAAAGCCATTTCCCTGCTTCAATATTTAAGAAGTGAACTGCAGGCTTTCCTTTGTATTTTACATAGGTTCTAATGTTTATTTCATCAAAATTGGAAATGAATTCAACTTCAGGAAGTCCTCTCGGACGTACTTTTTCCATTCTAAATGCCACAATACTCACCCATGCATCTCCATCATGTAAATCAATTTCTAAAGAGGAGGGAAGGTGGTCTTTTAATTTTTGCGGATCAACTTTCCAATGCAGAAAAACGACGTGATTCCATTCTTGATAGAACTTCCATTTGCCTTCGGGAAGAGCAAAAGGTCTATGTGCGATATTTTCGAGTAATTCTGTCGTTGTCATACCATCAAACTGCATCCACGTAAATCAGCGTGGTCTAATCGCCCAACCACCTCGAAACGGCCATCATTATATACCTTTCCTAAATCATCAGTAGCAATGAAGGCACATGAATGAATATTTGCTAGGTCGATAATATTCAGTGCTGCAGTCTTTCCATATTCCTGTAATTTGAGTGGGTCGTTATCGGTTCGTGGTAAAATTTTCATCCAACTTGGACAAGTATATATGCCTTCCTCGTTAGAGTATGCCTGACTTGTTAGTTCAGTCATACCATATTCCGATATGATTTGTGCTTCAGGAAATGATGCTCTTAGGGCACTATACACTTCAGACTTCGTGAGTTCTTTTTTACGTCCTTTCATTCCGCCAGTTTCGATGATGGTTAGATCTTTCGAATTGACCTTGTATTTTTCGGCAAAATCAAGCAAAGCGAAGCTCACTCCAAACAGAATCTTGTTACCTGAGGCAAGAAGTTTTGTATTCAAGGCATCATGCTCATATAGATAAAATGAATCATCTTGACTATTCATATCCATAAAAGCCTTTACCATGTTTACTAGCGAAGAGTTTCCTCTTTCTAAATAGTTCGGTAAAAGACCTAATATCTCATACTTGTTTAGCTGGCCCACTAAAGATTCAATTATCTTCTTTGCCGTAGCATGATAGTCAGACAGGTGACGAACTAAATGCTTGCTCGTGCCTGTTCCAGTTGTACTACTTGACTCAAAAATGGTTTCAGCTTCAAATGTGCTAGAAACGACTTTATGCGTCTTAAAAAAAGATATAGGAAGGAAGGGAATATCAGTGAAATGCTCAACTTTATCGGGTTGTTTGTCAATTAATTGTATGTATTCACTATAAACAGCATTATTTTTAGCCTGAAATTGAAATAACTGGAGAGCAATCGCGTTAAAATTGTGCTCATTCAAATTCAAAATAGTATTGATGTCAGGCAAATTCATTATATCAACGTCAAAGTTAGCAACTCTCGCAATATTGATGCTATTGGCTTCATGTAAAACAGAGTCTGTAAGCTACAGTACCACACCGGTTATTTCTTTAAAGTCTTTAACAACATTGAAAAGTATATCGGGTAATGACAGTTTGATTGAGATTATTATAAACTACGAAGATGGAGATGGAAACATAGGCTTGTCAGAAACTGACACAGCTCCTCCCTTCAATTACGGCGGAATGTTTTATCATAACCTACCCATTAAGTATATGGTTAAAAACAATGGAGTTTTTGAAGAGGTGAAAAACCCAGATAATCAAGAATTGTACGGGAATCAGCATGAGCGAATTCCACATTTAACTGCAGAAAATGCAAGCAAGGCAATATCAGGAACAATAAAAGTAACACTTACAACAAATCCATTCGACATCTACCCAGATGAGGTGCAATTCGAAATTAAACTAATAGACAGAGAACTTAACATCAGTAATTCAATCACCACACAGAGCCTTCAATTGGTACATTAGTGTACTTAAAAATGTACGAAATATATGCGGTTAAAAAAACGCTATAAATCAAGCGATAGCCCCAAATTTTTATATGTTTGCACCACATTGAGAAGTTTAGCACGCTTTGTGTATTTGTAACAGAAAAAACATCAATGAAATCGATTTTTAAAACCATATCTATCTTATCTCTTTTCCTTTTATTTGGTATGAACGCATCTGCTCAAAGGTTTGCTTATGTAGACTCAGAGTATATTCTTTCACAAATGCCCAGCTATAAATCAGCCCAAACTCAACTCGATGAGTTAAGCAAAGAATGGCAAGAAGAAATAGATGCTAAATTCGAGGAAATCGATAAAATGTACAAAGCTTATCAGGCTGAAAAAGTTCTACTTACAGCTGACATGCAGGCAAAACGTGAGAATGAAATCATTGAAAAAGAGCGTGAAGCCAAAAGACTTCAAAACGAAAAGTTTGGATACGATGGAGAACTTTTTAAGAAGAGACAAGAGCTCATTAAACCTATTCAAGACAAGGTTTATGAGGCGATAAATAAAGTAGCCAAAAACAACGGACTCGATTTTATCTTCGATAAGAGTGGCGATATGCTCATGTTGGTTTCAAATCCAAAATACGATCGAAGTGATGAGGTACTTGAAGAACTAGGCGTAGTTCCACTTAAAGGTGGTGGTTCTGGAGGAGACTTGCCTCCGAGTGGCGGTTCAGACGACGATTTACCTCCAAGATAATTTAACTTAGAATATAGATACACAACAATAGAAATGAAAAAAGTATTAGCAATTTTAGCAATCATTACCTGCACGTTTGCAGCACAAGCACAAACCAAGATTGGTCACGTAAACAGAACAGAATTATTTCAGATGATGCCTCAGGTGGATACCATAAAACAAGAACTAGCAAATGAAACTAGCATGTGGCAGGCGATGTATGGAAGTAAAGAAACTGAACTTAAAGAGAAGTATGAAAAACTTCAAAAGGAAATGGATATACTGACTGAAGAGCAGCTTCAAGTTAGAACGAAGGAACTTGAAGATCTTCAAAATTCTTTACAAGAGCTTCAACAAAGAGCAAGTCAAGCACTTCAAAACAGCGAAAATGAAAAGCTTGCACCAGTTTTTCAGATGATGGATGAAGCCATCTCTGCTGTAGCTAAAGAAAAAGGTTACGACTATGTTGTAGACTCTTCTGAAGGTGGCGGCATTATTTACAGCTCAGAAAGTCACGACTTACTTCCGCTTGTAAAAGCTAAATTAAACATTAATTAAAAAGACCATCAAAGCGTCTCAACCTATAGGCGTTTTTGACTCAGGACTTGGCGGTTTAACCGTTCTAAAAGCCCTGAAAAAAACATTGCCAAATGAGCAGTTCATCTATTATGGTGATACTGCTCATTTGCCTTATGGAGATAAGAGTGAAGATGCGCTGATCTCTTATGTCGAGTCTATCGCTCAATTTTTAAAAGATAAATCTTGTAAAATGATTGTAGTGGCCTGCAACAGTGCGACTACAGTTATTAGCAAAGCAACGCTGCCATTTCAAAGATCGGCGGTAGTTGAAGTAATCAGTCCAATCATCGACCTGATTTCGACCCAAAGTAAATTTCACAACATTGGTATTATTGGTACACGTAAGACTATAGGGTCAGGTATGTTTAATAAGACCTTGGCCGAACGCAATCCAAATCTAAAAATCACAGCTAAGGCTACTCCATTACTCGTTCCTGTAATAGAAGAAGGATTTATCGGTGAGGAAGTACTATTTCCTGTGTTTGATAAGTATTTCAAAGACTTTCATGAGTGCGACCTGATGATTCCTGCATGTACCCATTACCCAATTATCTATAAAGAAATTGAAAAGTACTTCAATAACAGTCTAAAAGTGCTTCATACCCCAAAGATCGTTGCCGAAACTGTACAAAAAAGGCTGGAAGAATTTCAACTTCTTAATAAAGATGAAACTAAAAAGAAAGACGAATTTCACCTTTCAGATATTACAGATGAGTTTATTCAAGAGGCGGCCTTGTTCTTAGGCGAATCTGTGAATTTCGAAAAAACACTCCTCAATTTATAATTGGTGTTGGTTGGCTAATGTCATCCGTTTGTAAAAGCACCTTATTTTGACAAAAAGCATTTCCGAACTTAGTGTGAAAACTCACAATTATGCTAAGAAAATATTTGCTTTTTACCCTTGTATCTGTGCTGTTCTGTGGCAGTGCATTTGCTCAATTTTCTGACCTTAGAGGGAAGGTCAATTTTCCTGCCGAAGACTCTACTTCAAAAGACCTAGCCTATGTTCAACTTCTTAAAGAAGGGTCTCAGGTTGCGGGCCGCTACCTGGATCAAAATGGAGGGTTTATTTTTAATAACCTCACCTCCGGAAATTATACGCTTGTTGTTAAATGCCAGGGCTATTCGACCTATGAAAACTCTTTTTACCTACAATCTAACCAATCAAAGTTTGAAACCGTCAACTTAACTTCAACAATGAAGATTATTGATGGTGTAACAAAGTATCACAGCAAAGGTCTCGATGTTGGAACCGGTGGAGGACCAGGAGTAACCGGTGACGAGTTGCAAACCGGAACGCGAACAGATGTTATAAGTGGAATTGGAAAGAGTATAGATATGCTTGAAAGAGGAGGTCGTTTACAAGGTCCTGGAGCAAGGCTCGGACAGCTTTCTGTGATTAAAAACAACACCACCAGAATTGGGCCAACATCTCCAACCAGTTTAGATGTTGAAGAAGTTAGAGCAATCACCTCTGGGGTTCCGGCAATGTATGGTGATTTTATTGGAGGTGCTGTAGAGTACAACACCTTTCAAAGACTGGATTCGGTGAAACGAAGAAAAATGTTATTCCGCTCATCCAGCCCTTTTAATGCTTTTCATCAAAATGCTCTAGAGACTTATTGGTATCAGCCGCTTAAGGTGGTTGAAGGAAAGACGAGAATGTCTATTGCTACTTCATTATACTTCGATTATAACAAAGACCCTAACCCTTCTTATGTAAATCTGTATGCGCTGTCTGATGAAGATAAATTGGCCTTATTAGAGAATCCATTTACAACTGCACCTGGAGGAACAGAGCTTCCAACTTCTAATCAATTTACGAATGAACAATTTGAACAAATTTCAGCAAAAAAGAATGCCGCAACAGGTGTAGGATATGCAGGCATACTTCTAAATTGGAAACCATCTGAAAGAGTTACACTTCGCTTAGAGCCAACTTTTCAGTATAACAGAAGAAACCTATTTTCATTTTCTAACTCGTTGTTAAATTCAGACCATAATCCTTTGAACATATCACGAACAGGAAACTTGAATTTCCAAATATTGCACCAACTAAAGAGTCCTTACGACAGTAAAGGGGAGCTTATATACGATAGCTCATGGATAAGTAAGATTAGTTATGTTTTGATAGCAGACTACCAACGACTGAATGCAGAAACTAAAGACCCCTATCACTTAGATAACATATTCAATTATGGCCATATTGGAGAATTTGAAACCAGCGGCCAAGACATTTATCAGTATGTTGATGACGAATTGCATGTTTTAGACCAAAATGGCAATCCAGTGAAACAAGAAGGATACTATAGATGGATGGGGTATCAAGATACATCGGTGTCGTTTACCCCATCTGCTCTAAATCCTTATCGCTCTGCTATTACTTCTGAAGTCTTCAGACGGAGCCACATTCAAAATTTAACCCAGCTAAGTCAAGAGCAGGGTTTGCTGAATGGGCAAAATGCAGGAGCTATTCACAGTATGTGGTATGCACCCGGAACTATTGTAACCAATTATTCAAAGTCAGATGTACAAAAAGCAAGTTTGAATGCAATTATTGAATTGGGAGTGAATCCTACACGAGAGTTAAATCGTCAGCACGATGTACAACTTGGACTCTTGTTTGAGCAACGAAGACAGTCTTTTTACTCGCTTAATGCCAATGCATTGTGGCAGCTTATGCCTCAATTATTAAATCAGCAATTCATAAAGCCTGATTTAAACAATCCAATTTTGACCTATGATCAGAATGGAGTTTTCACGGATTCAGTTTCATACAATTGGGTTGAAGATAAGCAAGACCAAACCAATTTTGACCAGCAATTGAGAGCATTGGTTGATGACCAGAATGGCTATCACAGCGGCAATGCTCATTTCATCGATGTAAACAGTGTTAGCCCTGATATGTTGAGCTTGGAAATGTTCACCGCCGATGAACTTTGGAATAATGGTAATGGATATGTTAGCTATGCTGGATATGACGCTTATGGAAACTTACAACCGAAGAATAAAGGAATCAATTCGTTCTTACTTGACGAAAAAAATCGTTACATCTCGGCATATAATCCTAACTACACCGCAATGTGGATTCAAGATAAATTTGTGCTAGAGAAAATAAAACTAAGAGTAGGTGCACGTGTTGAACGTTTTGATGCAAATCAATTGGTGCTTAAAGACAGATTTAGTCTTTATCCAATAAGAACAGTTGCAGAAGTGGACGAAATAGGTGGGGAGGCTGTTAGTCATCCTTCAAATATTAGCCAAGACGCAGCTATTTATGTAGATGATCTGGAGAATCCAAACGTGGTAGTAGGTTACCGTGATGGAAGCACATGGTATAACGAATCGGGAATTGAAGTACAGTCTCCAGAATACTTAAGAATAAGAACAAACAATGGGGTTATTCAGCCGTACTTGAACGATCCAAACCAGCGATTGTCGTTAGAGTCGTTCCGCGATTTTGATCCTGAAATTATAGTACTTCCTCGTTTATCTTTTTCATTTCCAATAAACACAACTGCATTGTTTTATGCGTACTACGATAAGTTCGCTCAAAGACCTAACTATGGTCAGTCGTTTGCACCAATAAGTAATTATTACTTCCTTGAGAATGCGTCTAACACTGTATTACCAAATCCAGATTTAAAACCAGCCAGAAGAACCGACTACAAGTTTGGATTTAAACAAGTATTAGGTAGACAAAGCATCTTAAACATTTCTGCTGGCTATGCTGAAATTAGAGGAGACATTAACCTTGTTAGCGTAGAGCAAGCATATCCAAGAAGTTACGTAACTTATGATAATATTGATTTCTCTACTGTAAAATCATTTAGAACAGAGTATCAACTGCCTTTACCTAGCCTCGATTTGAGGGCTGGTTACCTATTGCAATTTGCCGATGGTACAGGATCAAATGTAAACTCAGCTGCAGCACTTATTCAAGCTAACCAACCAAATCTAAGAAGCCTTTATCCGCTAGAGTATGACATTCGACATAAGTTTAATATTAATGCAACATTTAGCTTAGACTCTTTGGCGAAATTCACAGGAAGAAGAATTTTCAAGCACATGGTGATCAGTGCATATGCTAACACACAATCAGGTACGCCGTACACAGCTAAGTTAATAGCTGTTGCTGAAGCTCAAAGCTTAGGAAATGCCTCAAGAAGTCCAATAAAAGGAAATCCATTTGGATCAAGAATGCCTTGGAATACAAATCTTGAACTTTCAATCTCAAAATCTATGATACTGAAAGACAGACAAATCTTAACTTTCCAATTAAGTGCCTTGAACATCCTAAACATTCAAAACATCTACAATGTATACCAGTATTCGTCGTTAGCAAACGATGACGGCTACTTAACTTCACCGCAAGGGCAGCAACAAGTTAGTAATGAACTGAACGCTCAATCGTTTGTTAACTACTACAGCCTGAAACAGAATAACCCAAATAACTTTGGTCAACCTCGAATGATTAATTTTACGGTTAGAACTTCATTTTAGGCATATTTGTAACCCTTTTGAACAAAACAGAACGCATAGTGGTCATAGACGAAGTTCATCCCGTTTTACGGGATGAACTCAGTGACCATGACTTGGACTATTGTCCGAATATATCTCTAAAAGAACTTCCAGAAAAACTGAAGCACTGTACCGTACTCATCCTAAGAACTAAACTACAGTTCACAAGTGAATGGATTGATTTAGCACCTCAGCTGAAAATCATTGGCAGATTAGGGTCAGGCCTTGATAACATTGATGTTGCTTATGCTGAAAAGCGTGGGATTAAGTGTTTGAATGCTCCAGAGGGTAACCGAAATGCGGTTGCCGAGCAAACCATTGGCATGATGCTGAGTTTGCTTAGTAAGATTCATAAAGGCAGTAGAGAGGTTGATCGAAACATCTGGAATCGCAAGGCAAACTCGGGAATTGAGCTTGAAAGCCAAACTGTTGGAATAATTGGCTTTGGTAACGTTGGGTCTCATCTAGCTCAAAGATTAAAAGGATTTGGATGCGAGGTGCTTGCTTACGATCGATTTGTGTCGGGATTTGGTAACTCGTGGGTTGAAGAAGTAAGCCTTGAAGAACTACAATCACGTGCGGATATAATTACGCTGCATGTACCTCTGAATGAATCATCAAAATTTATGGTGAATCGGTCATTTATTGATAATCAGAAAAAGCCATTTTACCTGCTTAATTTATCTCGAGGAAAAGTTGTAAAAACTTCAGATTTGATAAACGGACTTGAAAATGGCAAAATAATAGCATGTGCTTTGGATGTTCTTGAAAATGAAGATATTCATAACATGACTGATGAGCAGCAACAAGAATACAATTATTTAACTAATAATGAGCGAGTTATACTTACTCCCCATATAGGTGGTTTAACAGAAAATTCATTTTTCAAACTGGCTAAGGTTCTCGCTGATAAAATAAATGTTTCGTTGAAGAGTGAACCATTGGTAAATTGAAAACCGTGCATAATTAAAATTAATTTGAATAATTGCATTTTTATAGACAATATTGAAGTCCGAAAAAAACGTGTAAAAGCAACTTTATGAAGAAAGCACTTACCTTACTATTTGCCTTACTTTTTGCCTCTACCACATTTGCTCAATCAAATTTTGGTAAGATTCAAGGAAAGGTAACCGACAAAAATTCTAAAGCTCCGATTGCATATGCCACAATTCTCTTGCAGAAAGATGGTATACGAAAGGGTGGAGCTTATACGGATGAAAATGGTAAATATTCCATCAACGCATTGGATCCAGGAACGTATTCGATTACAGTAAAATACTTGGATTACAGCGACAAAATTGTAACTGACATTGAAGTTAGTGCAAACAGTACTAAATTCTTAAACATCGAAATGACTCAAAAGTCTGCCGACGATGCAGCTGTAATTGATGTAATTACAGTTCGTGCTGGTAAGCCTTTGATTGAAAAAGATAAGAACCAGCAAACATTTGGTGCTTCTGACTTGACCAAACTGCCTACACGTAGTTTGAATGCAATTGCAGCAACGTCATCAGCAGTAAACCAAACATCAGCAGGTCTTTCATTTATCGGTTCGAGAACAGACGGTACCGCTTACTTCGTTGACGGGGTGAGAGTATTGGGAGCTTCTGGAGTTCCTCAATCTGCTCAAGGTCAAATCGATATTATTCAGTCAGGTATTCCAGCTCAGTATGGTGACTTTACAGGGGGTGCGATTAGTATTACCACTAAAGGTCCATCTCGTTATAAAGCAAGAAGTGCTGAGATGATTTCTTCAAGTCCGTTTGACCCTTATCACTTTAACCAGTTTGAGGTTTCAGCTGTTGGACCACTTTGGGTTAAAAACAAAGGTGGGGGAGAAGATGAATTTGTTGCTCTTGGATATCAAGTTGCTGCTAACGTGAGGTATGCAGCTGACGCAGGTCCAGCTTATGGTGGAATGTACACCGTTAAGGATGATGTACTTCGAGAAATTGAAGAAAATCCATTGGTTGCGAATCCTAACGGTCCAGGTAGTATTGCAAGATCTTCGTTGTTAACCAAAGATGACCTTGTTTTAGAGCGTGCAAGAAAGAATGTTGCAAGCTACGTAGGAAACTTCCAAGGTAAATTAGAATTCCAACCAAATAAAAACTCTACACTTACTTTCTTCGGAAGTTACAGTGCTAGTGAAGGAAATAACTTCAGCTACAGCCAAAATTTAATGAACTATGGTGAGAACAGTATCAGTACTTCTCAAACCTTAAGAACTTATATTAAATTCACTCAGCGTTTAGGAAACCAAGATCCTGCTGACAAGGATGCTAAAAAATCGTTGTTTACCGATGCATTCTATAACGTTAGGGTTGATTACCAAAGTCAGTGGGGTGAAAGAAGAAACCCAACTCACGAACAAAACATTTTTGATTATGGATACTTAGGAAGATTTACTTCTTATAGAAGACCTTTCTACTCTTATGTAAACACTCCAACTTGGCACATTGACCAAAACGGAGATACAGTGAGCCGTCAAGGATACTTTAACTATCTTGGAGACTTCACTTACCAAATCGACTTCGAAGAAAGTGGTTTGAACGAGCTAAGATCTAACTACACCAGAAACTTCTTCGAAAGTGCAGAAGCTGCTGGTCAAAATGTATTCTCAAGAGATCAAATTAGAATCGGTTTAGGATTGATGAATGGTGATAACCCATCAGGTACTTATTCATTATGGTCTAACCCGGGAACAGTTGCATATTTCTACTCTAAGAGTCAATCGGAAAGAATTACTGCATATGCACAAGGGGAGGCGACATTGAACTTAGAAAATCCGCATGACTTACAGTTTGGATTAACCTACGAGCAAAACTTTAGCAGTAGTTGGGCAATTGGTGCTAACCAGCTTTGGAACTTAATGCCACAGCTTGCTAATAGCCATATCTCTAACTTAGCTACGGTTACTGAAAACGGATATGTAATTGGAGGTATCCACACTTACGATGAGTTTGGAACTTTCACCGATACCATTAATTACAACATTAGAGTTGATAAAGATCAGCAAACTCACTTTGACCAAAAACTAAGAGAGAAGTTAATTGCTGACGGTAGAACAGACATTAACGGTGACCTTTATACCGAAACTTCTTTCATCGACATTAACAGTTTGTCTCCATCTGATTTCTCATTGGATATGTTCAGTGCAGATGACTTATGGAATAATGGTAACGCATTTGTTGCTTACTCTGGATATACCTACTTAGGAAAAAGAGATAGAGCGGCAAGAACTTTAACTGACTTTACGAACGATAGTTTAAGAAGAAGACTTGGTTCTTTCTCACCTATTTATAATGCGGTTTGGTTCCAAGATAAATTCCAGTTTAAAGATTTGATCTTCAGACTTGGTGTTAGGGTTGAGCGTTTTGACGCTAACCAGCCAGTTCTTAAAGATGACTACTCGTTGTTCCCAACTTACTCTGCAGGTGAGCTTGCAGGATTAGCAGGAGAGCAAAAAAGAGATGCTGACAAACTTTTACTTAACTACGAAGTTCCAACTACTATTGGCGACGATTATGTAGTTTATGTTGACGACATCGAAAATCCTAACAAAATCTTAGGATATAGAGACGGAGCAACTTGGTACGATGAAAACGGTATTGAGTTACCTAACCCAGACCTTTTAGCTCAGCAAACAAACAGCGGTAGAATTCAACCTTACTTGGTTGATGCAAACGAGCGATTGATTGATGAGGCATTTGAAGATTATGACCCAACAATTTTAGTATTACCACGTGTATGGTTCTCTTTCCCAATTAACTCTGAAGCACAGTTCTTTGCTAACTACGATGTACTTGCTCAGCGTCCAAGAGGAGGAATCTTTGCACCGTTTAACCAATACTACTTCTTAGAAGCAAACCAAAGTGGTTTCCTTTCTAACGCTTCTTTGAAACCAAGGGTAACTACTAACTACGAGTTAGGATTTAAGCAAACATTATCTCGAAACTCTGCATTAAGCTTAATCGCTTCGTATAGAGAAAGTAGAGATGATTGGGGTCAGGTTAGAGTTAACCAAGCTTACCCAATCAGTTATATCAGCTACAGTAACATCGACTTCTCAACAGTTAAAAACTTCAGAGCAGAATATGAGTTAAGAGGACAAGGTAGAACGTCACTAGCCGTTAACTATGCACTTCTATTCTCAGATGGTACTGGATCAAATGCAAATTCATCAGCTGCGTTGATTCAAGCTAACTTACCGAACTTAAGATCACTTTACCCAACTCAATATGATGTAAGACACCAAATCACAACTCGTTTGGATTACAGATTCAAAAGAGGAAAAGATTACACAGGACCAATATGGTTCAACAAGCGAATCTTTGAAAATGCTGGTGCTAACATGATTATTTCGACTAAATCAGGAGAGCCTTACACTGCTTACCTAAACCCAATTGCAACGGTTCAAGGTGGTGCTCAAAGACAGTCTCTTGATGGTAACCCATACGGATCAAGAAAACCATGGCAGTTTAAAGTTGATGCAACCTTCAACAAAACTTTCTCAGTTAAGAAGAAACAAACTAAAGACGAATACAGACGTCCAGATATGGAAGTACAAGTATTCCTTTGGGTACAAAACTTGTTTAACTCAAGAATCATTAGAGGAGTTTACGGTTACACTGGACTTCCAAACGATGATGGATGGTTAAGTTCACCAGAAGGTATTCAGCTTTCTCAAAACGAGTTGAACACGCAATCATACATTGACTTGTACAATGCTAAGGTTGATAACCCATATAATTACATGGCCCCTAGATTAAATAGATTAGGAGTAAGAGTTTATTTCTAGGATTAAGTTAAAGCAAAGAAAAATGAAGAAAATATTTAGAATATCATTAGTTATAACTGCTGCATTAACTGCGGTAAGTGTATCTGCAAAAGAATATGTTGGATCAACCAACAATACATCTAAGCAGGAAGTACTGAAAATGAAATTCGGTTCGGATTGTGACCCTGCTACACAGAGTGCAGACTTAGATGTAAATAACGTAAGAACTAAGATTCTTAACGGTGGAGATATGTGGTGGGACTTAAGTTCTGCTCGTTATGAGGTTCCTAAAATTGATGACCTTAACTCGGTTAGAAAGCACAGTGTATTTGCTGGTGCGATCTGGATCGGTGGTGAAGACATCAGTGGAAACCTAAGACTTGCAGCAATGACCTACCGTCAAAGAGGTTCAGACTTTTGGCCAGGTCCACTAGATCCTAATACGAGTAATACAAACTCTACAGTTTGTAACGAGTATGATAAGATCTGGAAGGTAGAAGGAAGTCAAATTATTGCACACTCTGAGGAATTCGATGCAAATGGAGCGGTTTTAAATCCAGCTATTGAAATCGACGAATGGCCAGGAAGAAGACCTGGTGACCAAATAAGTCTTGCTCCTTTCTACGATGCAGATCAAGACGGTTATTATGATCCGACTAAAGGTGATTACCCAGTATTGAAAAATGATTGTAATGGAGTAGAGCTTGAAAACGAAGCTTCAGATCAGCCAGACCAAATGCTATGGTGGGTTTACAACGATAAGGGTAATATTCACTCAGAATCTCAAGGAGACCCAATTGGAGTTGAGTTGCAAACAACTGCTTTTGCTTTTGCAACAAACGATGAGATTAATGATATGACATTCTATACCACGCGAATTATTAACCGTGGATTTAATAAACTTGAAAATACATACTTTGGTCAATGGGTAGATGCCGATTTGGGTAACTATGCCGATGACTATGTTGGTTGCGATGTAGAATTGTCATTAGGATTCTGTTACAATGGTGACGACAATGATGAAGGTGTTTTAGGATACGGTCTTAATCCTCCTTCAGTAGGTGTTGACTTCTTCGAAGGACCAACTGTTGTAAACGATCAAGGTGAGATTGAAGAGTTAGGAATGTCTCGTTTTGTATATTATAACAATAACAATAACCCAATTAACGGTAGTCCAATTGGTCAAGCAGCAAACTACTACAATTACTTAAGAGGTAAGTGGAAGAATGGTGCTGATATGGAATACGGTGGAGACGGTGTAACAAATACCGATGGAACTATCGCTCAATGGATGTTCCCATTCGATTCAGATCCTACTCACAGTGAATTCTGGAGTGAAGGCGACTGGAGAGGAAACAGAAATACACCAGCGGATAGAAGATTTATTCAATCTTCAGGTCCTTTCGAACTAGAAGCAGGTTCTGTTCAACGATTAACAGTTGGTGTTGTATGGGCTAGATCAT
Source organism: Bacteroidia bacterium (assembly GCA_965216465.1). Classification (GTDB taxonomy): domain Bacteria; phylum Bacteroidota; class Bacteroidia; order NS11-12g; family UBA9320; genus UBA9320. The sequence continues at coordinate 516,715 of CBDCFW010000005.1, read as the reverse complement.
CATTTGGTGGTGCAGAAGGGTCATTAAACTTATTAAAAGAAGCAAGTAAAAAAGCTCAAGCATTATTTAACTCTTGTTTTGACCTTATCGATGGTCCTGATGCTCCAGAAGTAGAAGTACAAGAATTGGATCAGCAATTGGTTCTTTCTTTAGGAAATACAAACTCTAAAAGAGTTGAGAATTATAAAGACACTGTATTGAACGGTCTTAACGAAGAAGAATACTATAGTTTCCAAGGATACAGAGTATTCCAATTAAAAGATGGTTCTGTAAGTTTATCTGATTTAGATGATGTTTCTAAGGCTAGAGAGGTATTCCAATGTGATTTAGAAGATGATTATGATGTGTTGACTAACCAAGAATTTTCTGCTGATGTAAGTGCAAATATTCCGGTGCTTAAAATTAGAGGAGAAAACGAAGGCCTTTCACACTCTGTAAGCATTACAGAAGATGAGTTCGCAACAGGTTCTAATAAGTCTTTGGTTAACTTCAAAACTTACTACTACATCGTGTTGTCTTATGCTGCAGGATTAAGTGAAAATACTCCTTACTTAGAAGGAAGAAAAGTTGTTGAATTCTCAGCATCTCCAAGAAAAACTGAGCCTCGATTTAGCGGATCTAATGCTCAATCGTTCTACGGTGACGGACCTGAATTGGTTCGACTGTCTGGACTCGGAAACGGTGGTAACTTCTTAAATGTTAAACCAGAAACAGAAGAAGAGATTGTTGCAAATAACTATTCTAAGAACCCAGTGTATGAAAATGCACATGGTCCGGTAAAAGTAACAGTAATCGATCCGCTTAAAGTTCCAAATGGTGAGTTTGAATTAACCATGTTGGAGAACAGCGTTTCAAGAGACGAAGATGGAGTTAGAGCTGAGAACACTAAGTGGATTTTAGTTAAGCTTCCAAATGATACAGTTTATGCTGATACGACTTTAGCATACGAGAATGAGCAAATTATTCTTGAGTCTACAACTGGAGACAAAATATTTGATTGGGGACTAGCAGTTACTTTATCTCAAGTAACACACCCTGGTGAAGATGTTCAAACTTCTAACGGGCTTGTTGGCTGGGAAGTTGAATTTGAAGATCCAAGTCTTGAATGGTTAACAGCGATTAGAGACAATGACGCAACGCAAGCAAGAATGTTTGGTATGTTCGATTGGATTCGTTCAGGAACTCAAGGTAGAATCGAAAGTCCTGCATATGGAGATCCAAGCTGGCATGATTATGCAAGAGCTGGAGAGTCGTTAGACCCTAATGGAGTATATGAGAAAATTTGGGATGGAAGAGTGGCACCATTTAGATTGGCGTCGTTTAATCCTCCTGCAAATCCTACTCCAGATCGTCCTTCAACCTTAGTTCAAGGAATTGGATACGGATATAGATTTATTAATACTATGGGATTAGACAAATTGTCTAGCGTTGACTTAGTAATTACGAGCGACAAATCTAAATGGAGTGAGTGTGTGATGCTAGAATCGGGTGAAGATCCAGGACTTACAGAAGGTGGTGTTCAGAAGTTTGACTTAAGACAAGGACAACTTACTTGGTCAGGTGGAACACTTGCTGTTGGTAAGACAATCTTCCCAGGATATGCTATCAACCTTGAAACAGGTGAGAGATTGAATATTATCGTAACGGAAGATTCTTATTTAAGAGAAGAAAACGGTAGAGATATGAAGTGGAACCCAACATCCGATGTATCATGGAAAGGAAGCTATCCAAGACTTGGTGGAAGACACTATATCTACATTATGGGATCGCATGAAGGTGTTGCTGCTACGTACCACCCTAAAATGAACACGTACGATGCAGGAAATCAATACTGGACAGAATTGGTAAATGCAAACAGCCAAGCTCAAAAAGATGCTGCTCTTACTGCAATCTTCCAAAACTGTGATTGGGTAATTCCAAGTTACACAGTTGCTGGCCATGAAATGGTTGAAGGTGCTGATGGTATTCCATTGCCTCCGACAGATTTCAGAATGAAGTTAAGAGTTGAAAAACCATACCAGTACAATGAAAGAATTCCAGATGTAAACGATGGAAATCCAAAGTACAAGTTCAGCACTGAAGATATCTATAATGAAATTAGTGAGGAGAATGGTAAAGATGCAATGGAGTTAATCAACGTAGTTCCTAACCCTTACTACGCATTTGCTGGAGCTCCTGGTTACGAAAGTAGCCCGCTTGATAACCAAATTAAATTCACTAACCTACCTGAGAAGTGTGATATATCTATTTACACCTTAGATGGACAACTGGTAAGAAGAATTAAGAAAGATGATGAGTTAACCGAGGCTAAGTGGAACTTAAAAAACAGTGCAGCTGTGCCAATCGCAAGTGGATTGTACATCATTCACGTCGACGCAGGTGAACTTGGAGAGAAAGTATTAAAATGGATGGGAGTAATGAGAGAGTTAGATCTTGATTCTTTCTAGTGTTGAACCTTTAATGAATAGAAAAAAACCAATGAGAAAATTAATAATATTAATCGCAATTTTATCAGCAGCACCGAGCTTGTTCGCAGGTAACCCTGATAGAATCGGTCAAGCAGGAGCAACTCAACTTAACATCAATGGGTTCGGAAGAAGCTCAGGATGGGGCTGGGCTGCAGTAAGCTCTGTTTCAGGATTGGAATCAATCTACAACAATATAGGTGGATTGGCTTATACCGACCAAACTGAGATTATCTTCTCTAGAACCGCATGGCTTATGGGAAGTGATATCAACATTAACACTTTTGGCTTCTCTCAAAACCTAGGTGGTAATGGAGTATTGGGTGTTGGAATCATGAGTTACGACATCGGCGATATTCCTATTACAACAATTGAACAACCTGATGGAGGAATTGGAACATACAAACCACGTTTCACTAACATTTCTGCAGCTTATTCAAAGAGATTTACAGAATCTATTAGTGGTGGAATTGGAGTAAAAGTGTTTTCTGAGTCTATTACCAACGTTAAAGCACAAGGCGTTGCTATCGATGCAGGAATTCAGTACATCACGACTTTTAGAAAAGATGATAAGCATAAAGAGAATGATGTAAAGTTTGGAATCTCATTAAAGAACATCGGTCCGGATGCTAAATACGCTGGTGACGGTCTTTCATATAAATTACAAGATCCTATTACTAATGTAGATTACACCGTAAACCAAAGAGCTGCGAAGTTCAACTTACCTACTTTGATGAATATCGGTGCTTCTTATGACATTAGACTTGATAAAAACGATGAAACATACTGGCACAGATTGACGCCAGCTGCTACATTTACAAATAATGCATTTGCTAGCAACCAGTGGACTGTTGGTCTTGAATATGGATACAAAAGCATGTTCCAATTGCGTGCTGGATACGCATATGAGAAAGGAATTTTCAACTACGATGACAGAAGAAACGCATTCACAGGAGCAACTGCTGGTTTCACATTCGAAGTTCCAGTTAAGAAAGATTCAAAAACAACTTTTGGACTAGATTATTCATTCAGACATTCAAACCCATTTGGAGGTTCTCACTCTTTCGGAGTTAGACTGAATGTAGGAGAATAATTTTCAAAACATATCTTTGTAGCAATGTTGTATTCTTTTTAGAATACAACATTGTTGTTTTAAAACCGATATCATTATGTCAGTAAATTATGTAACTCAAGAAGGATTTGACTCCCTTAAAGAAGAGATAGCAAGACTTGAAAAAGTAGAGAGAAAGAAGATAAGTGCTCAAATTGCCGAGGCTAGAGATAAAGGAGATTTATCTGAGAATGCCGAGTACGATGCTGCAAAAGAAGCACAAGGATTACTTGAGCTCAAAATCTCAAAAATGAAGAATACACTTGCTAATTCTAGAGTACTTGATCCAAAAGAACTAGACTTAAGCAAGGTGAATATCTTAAGCAAGGTTAAACTGCTAAACAAGAAATTCAATAAAGAAGTAACTTACACGATTGTTGCTGAATCGGAAGCGAATATCAAGTTGGGAAAAATCTCTGCACTTTCACCTATTGGAAAAGGACTAATGGGTAAGAAAATTGGCGAAGTTGCAACGATTGAAATCCCTGCTGGATCAATAGAATTTGAAATCTTAGAAATAGGCATCTAATGACCATCTTCGAGAAAATCATCGCAGGAGAAATTCCTTCATATAAAATTGCTGAAGACGACAATTATTTAGCGTTTCTTGATGTTTTTCCGCTTAAGCGAGGACATACACTAGTGATCCCCAAAAAACCAGTAGATTACATCTACGATTTAGATGATGATACACTTACAGGTTTAAATCTTTTTGCTAAGAAGGTTGCAAAGGCTATGGAGAAAGCCATCGAATGTCAGCGCATTGGGGTGGCCGTTATTGGATTAGAAGTTCCTCACACTCACATTCATCTTATTCCAATTGACCAGGTAGGAGACGTGAATTTTGCAAATCCTAAACTAAAGTTTAGTGATAAAGAGATGCAAGAAATTGCAGCTTCGATTCGAAGCAATATTTAATCCGGTTTAGTTGACGGTTTATTAGACCCCTCTTATTTTACTCTGTTTGGATTTTTGCTGATGAAGCTTTTCCAACTTCCATAACTTTCTGAAGATGCAGACATGCCCGGTTTATGCATAAAGTGATGACAGATTGCAATGGCTACTGCATCTGTTGCGTCGTGCTTAGAATGATTGCTTTCTAGGCGTAAAAGAGCCTGAACCATTCCAGCTACTTGATCTTTACTTGCATTTCCATTGCCTGTTACACTTTGTTTAACCCGTTTTGGAGCATATTCAAAAATTGGAATCTGCTTGTTTAATGCTGCGGCCATACTTACACCTTGGGCTCGACCCAACTTGAGCATACTTTGTGGATTCTTGCCAAAAAATGGGGCCTCTATGGCAAACTCATCGGGTAGGTAGGTGTCAATCAGTTTTGAGCATTGATTAAAGATCGATTGCAGCTTCATGGCATGATTAGCTTCTTTACGCAAATCAAAAATTCCCATACTTATTAAATGGAGCTCATTTTGACGAATTCCAATGACTCCATAACCGGAGATGTTTGTTCCCGGGTCAATACCCATTATTATCTTTTGGTAAGTGTTATCTTTCGCCACTGAAATACGAAGTTAGACAACCAAATCAAACCTTAATCCACATTCTTTAACTTGAGCAGAACATCTCAATCATACAAACTACTTTATCCGATTCTCAAGTGGGCAATAAGCATAGCTTCAATTTGGTTCTTTGTTGACCAATACCAAAAAATTGAATCTTCATTGTTTCTAAATTTATTTGAGAAACTTATAGATGATTACTGGCTGCTTGGAGTTGTTCTTCTTCTTGCTCTGTTAAACTGGAATGCAGAAGCATATAAACTTAAGCATCTTATACGCTCCGAAATCAAGTTGAGTCAGGCTCGAGCATTTTTTGTAACGCTTGGGGGCATGGCTATCAGCAATTTTACTCCCGCAAGAACAGGCGAGTATATTGGAAGGAGCCTGCTTTTGAAGGGAATACATCCTGTTAAGGTTACCATAGCCACAATTACAGGTAATTTTACTCAGGTACTCTATACCTATGCTATTGGCTTACTAGCTTTAATTGCGTATCTCGGATTCAATAATGAAATTGATTATGTAGACCCATCTCGAGATATCACGCTGGCGATACTCATTTTAGGAGGTTTGTTGGTTTTTCTATTCAATGCAAAAAGAATAATCAATTACGTCCTGAAACGATTGCCTAAAAAGTACCTTAGAACCGTTGGCATAATTAAGTCGTACGATAAACAGCTGTTTATACGAGTAACCGCGGCGTCGGGTATTCGCTATGTGATATTTTCGCTTCAATTCTTTCTCTTGCTCTATATCTTTAGAGATATGGGACTGCCCATCGAAGCCATGATTCTAGTTCCAGTAGCTTACCTGATGCAAACATTGGTTCCTATACCCGCAGTTTCTGATTTAGGGATAAGAATGGCCGTTTGCCAAGTGCTATTTGGAGACTGGCTATACAATGATTCGCTATTAATGGCAGTTACATCGCTATGGCTTATAAATTTGATTTTGCCTGGTTTGTTAGGAACCGTTTATATTGCATATTCAACTTTGGTTAAAAGGTGATTGTATTAATAATTATAGCTCTTATTCTGGGTCTCACTTACTTCGACCTCTTGGGCAAGTATGCCAAACTGTGGGAAAGTATACCAGAACCTGAAGATCAAGATGCAAGCCACTTGAGTGTTACAGTGGTAATTCCATTTAGAAATGAAGAAAAAAACCTGCCCCGCTTAATCAACTCATTAAATATTTTAAAGCTGAAAGGCACTCATCTCGATATTGTATTTGTGAATGACCATTCAACTGATAATGGGGCCAATTACATTATCAATTCAAACTTAAAACATCCGTTTCAGGTGTTTGATCTTGAAGAAAATGAAGGAAAAAAAGAGGCATTAAAGCTAGCATGGACCGAGGCAAAAGGTGACATTATTCTGCAAACTGATGCCGATTGTATTCTGGCTCCAAATTGGATTATGCGTATGGGTGGGTGTTTTGCCGATGATAAAATTCAGCTAGTAAGCGGTCCTGTAAATTTCATCCCAAGAAAAGAGCTAAGGCATAAAATAATAAGCCTCGACTTTGCCGCTCTAATCGCTATTGGTGCAGCTCATATTGAATGGAACCTCCCTATGATTTGCAATGGAGCAAACTTGGCTTATAGAAGAGAGGTGTTAGAGCGATTTAATCTGAAAGAACACAAAGCAAGTGGCGACGATGTTTTCTTATTGCAGAGTACGTCATTTAACTTTCCAAATGGAATAATGTTCTGTAAACATAATGAAGCCATGGTAGTAACCAATGGTCCTTCGAGTTTCAAAGAGTTCTGGAATCAGCGAATTCGTTGGGCAAGCAAGAATGGCGACTACGACCTGAAGAAGAATACGCTAATTCTATCAGGCGTTTGGGTTTTCAACTTAAGCATTGTATTGGCGTTCCTTTCATTTTCTAAGATAGGATTAACCATTGGGGCCTTTTTACTTTTGATTAAAGTGCTGGCAGAAGATCGGTTTTATACTAAGTTTGCTTCGTTTTTTGGTTTCACCACATGGACCCAAACTTTATTGGTAGGGCAGGTGTTTCATATTTTGTATATGACCTTGTTGCCTCCCTTGAGTCAAATACTATCGTTTAAATGGAAAGGAAGAAAATTAAAATAATTGAATTGCCGGAGCTGGAATTGGAGATTCTGAACATGTGTATTTTTCCTGAAACATTTGGTAGTATTGCCGAAGAGTGTACCACAGAGAAGAATCCAAATGTGGTTGCTGATGCCATTAAAAATCTAATCCATCATAAGTTGCTTGTTGCTACGAATAAGCAAAATGCCCTGTCTTGGGTTTACGACAGTGACAAGATGAAAGAAAGCATGTTTAAAGCAACAGCTGACGGAGTTGAATTCATGGAGTTGAACTCATAATTCAAATCGATTTCCAACCTGGGCAATATTAAAGCCGCTACTTCTGAATTGATAAAACTCATTGCTTCCGTTGTTAAGCAGCGGATTGGTATGGTTGAAATGTGTAAAATGAATTTTGGCCTTATCTTCATCTGATAGCACACTAAACAGTGCTACGCTTTCAACCACAAACGGATGTGGAATCTCGTCCATGTTTCTATGCGGAACTTCATTTTGGTCGTAGAATGTTGCATCAAGAAAGGCATAATCAACCTGCTTAATTTCTTCAACAATGCTTTTGTCCCATAGATTCCATTTGTTGATGTCTGGAATGAATAGTGCTGTTTTATTTGGTCCAATAATCTTATATCCTACGGTTTCAGACAATTCATCCCGATGAGGAACAAGAAAAGGAACAACTGAAAGTGAATCATTTAGCACCTTCTTCTCACTAGCAACAATAGATCGCATTTCAATGTTCTTAATGCTCACCAGCTGTTTCCAAGGCTCATTGTTTTCAATAAAGTCACGCATTTTTGGCATAGCATAAACGGGAACACTATCTGCATTCGCTCCCTCTTTTCCTAAGTACATCAAACCGGTATAATGTCCTGCATGAGCATGCGTTAAGAAAATTCCATCTGGGAACTCAGTTTCAGAATTAGCAGCTTTTTTCAGCAACTTCATTTGCCTACCCATATCCGGAGTGGCGTCGATCAAGTAAGAAGAGTTATGAATAAAATCAATGATTCCTACTGAAGATACCATTCTATTCTTATCGGGTGTTTCAAACAGGCGAGAACAGCATTCTTTGTTGCATCCAATATGCGGAGAGCCCGCATCTTGAATAGTACCTAAAATCATCAGTTGAATTCCTCGTTCTGGAAGCTCAGTAAATTGATTTGCTGTTTGGTCACAAGAGTAGAATAATAAGCAAGCAAGGGCTATGTAAGCATATTTCATCATATCGGTGTTTTAGACATTTTTGGATGAATTTCGTTAACAGCCATTAGAGCTGCCGATCCGTACCATTCTTTTAGCTCCATAACTAAGCTTCCTTCTTGAATGGCGGGATCTGTTTTGGTTAGCTCTTCTGCTTCAGCAATGGATGACACATTGAAGATATAAATCCCTCTAAGGTCATCGTTGCCAAAAAAAGGACCAGCTAATACAAGTGTGCCTTCTTCTGCCATACGGCCAATGTTGTCTAAATGGGCACGCTGCAATTCAACAGCTTTTGCAGAGTCAAGGTCTCTATTTGGACCTTTTTTTAGAAATGCAATGACATATTTTTTCATGCCATACTCATCGGCACCATATTCAGAAGCTAAAGCCGAGTCGAATGTGATGGAATCCGTTGGAATATTTACTTCGGTAGAATTGTCTGGAGTTTCACAAGCAAAAAGAAGGCAAAACCCCATAATTATTAATAAGTTTCTCATTTGTTTATTTTGAAAATCCAAGACGTTTACCTGTTGCAAGTCCTGATGGATTATTAAAGTAATTCTTTTGCTCTAACGTTATTTCAGCCATAGCATTTACTGGAGGAACGTAGAGATCAAAATCCAATGCGTAAAGCATAGTTTGCTCAATTATTTTAATTATAACCTCTTCATTAACAACATTTTTGTCAACGTCTTTGTATAAGAAATCAAGTTGTCTTTGGCCATCAACATAGAAGTGACCTTCTGAGTTAATGAACAATCTAGCGAGTAAATATCCAACATCAGCTAGTCGATGGTATTTTATGGAGTCTGATAAAAAGTTATAAGCTTGAATCATTCCGAAATATCCACGTTGAGGGGCTTCTTGAACATACTTCTTTTTATTCACCTCATGAGGTGGCGGGAAGGTAAAAATGTTGGTATGCATAATAAACGCAATGGTGTCACCACTAAATTTTAAGTGAAATTCGAAGTCACTAACTTCCTTCAATTCAACTTCAACATTCTTATCTTTTTTTACAACTTCTGGTGCCAACTGTTCAGCAATTTGTTGGGCACAACGCCTTAGCTCTTTAAAGACCGTAAGCGTATTTCTGTATATGTGTTGTTTTAAGGCTGCTTTGTTATTTAAACCGCCGATTATTTGCACTATATCTTCTGACATTTTACCTCGATTATTTAACAAATCTAACCTATTCTAAAAACATACGATTTATTTGGTTGTTACACTTTTAAATCACATTTTAAAAAAGTACTTTTGCACCACTCAAAATCAAGATTAACTCAATGTCAAAAACAGCTAAAATTAACATTCAAGGAAAAGAAACAGAATTACCCGTTATTGTTGGAACCGAAAACGAAATTGGTGTTGATATTAGTAAGTTAAGAGGAACTACTGGAGCCGTTACGCTTGATTTTGGATACAAGAATACAGGAAGCACCACAAGTAGCATTACCTACCTTGACGGTGAACAAGGAATTCTGAGACACAGAGGATACTCTATCGAAGAGTTAGCAGATAAGGCCGATTTCTTAGAGGTTGCTTACTTGTTAATTCATGGAGAGCTTCCTACCCAAGAGCAATATAATGAGTGGGACAATGACATACGTCACCACACCTTGGTAAATGGAGATATTGAGAACATATTTAAAGCATGGCCTACTGGTTCTCATCCTATGGGACAGTTAATCGCAATGATTTCTTCGCTTTCTTCTTTCTATCCTGAAAGTTTGAATCCAAACAGCTCTGAAGAAGAAAAAATGAGAACTATCAAGAGATTACTTGCAAAAATGCCAACCATTTGTGCTATGATTTCTAAGAAGCGTTTAGGCCATCCATTAATCTATCCTCAAAACAGCTTGTCGTATGTTGAGAATTATCTGAACATGACCTTCAAGAATGTTACTGAAGATTACGACCTTGATCCTGTTCTTGTTCGTGCGATGAACAAACTGCTAATCTTACACGCAGACCACGAGCAAAACTGCTCAGCTGCTACTGTAAGAATGGTTGGTTCTTCTCACGCTAACTTATATGCTTCAATTTCAGCTGGTATTTCTGCTCTTTGGGGTCCTTTACACGGAGGTGCAAACCAGAAAGTAATTGAAATGCTTGAAGCAATTAAGGCAGACGGAGGAAATGCACAGAAATACATCGACAAAGCAAAGGATAAAAATGACCCATTCCGTTTAATGGGATTCGGTCATAGAGTATATAAGAACTTTGATCCTAGAGCACGTATCATTAAAAAATCAGCAGATGAAGTTCTTGCTAAGTTGAACATCAATGACCCAACCTTAGAAATTGCTAAGAAATTGGAAGAAGCTGCTTTAAGCGATCCTTACTTCATTGAAAGAAAACTGTTCCCTAACGTTGATTTCTATTCTGGAATTATTTACCGAGCAATGGGATTCCCAGTAGAAATGTTTACTGTACTGTTTGCTTTGGGTAGACTTCCAGGTTGGATTTCGCAATGGAAAGAAATGATGGAAGATAAGCACCCAATTGGTCGTCCTCGTCAGATCTATACAGGATACGCACAACGTGAATTTGTTGCAATGGCTGACCGCTAGGTCAAAAGCCGTTATTGCTTTACCCCATCAATATAGGTTGCTTTAACCAAAGTGTTGAGCATGTACTTTTCTAAGTAAATGTCGGTGTTGAGCACCACGAAATCTGCTCGTTTCCCTACTTCCAAGCTTCCTATTTCCTCTTCCATAAAACTTGCATGTGCAGCCCAAATGGTCATGCCCAAAATAGCTTGTTGAGGAGTTAATGCTTCGTCTGGAAGAAAGCCTCCAATCGGTTTATGATTCTTATCTTGACGATATACTGCGGCAAAAAAAGTTTCAAGAGGCGAGATGTCTTCTACAGGGAAGTCGGTACCTAAAGGAATTCGCTTGTTTAAATTATAAAGGCTTTTGTAGGCGTAAGCTCCATCCATACGCACTTCGCATAGTCGTTCCCTAGCCCAATTCATATCGCTGGTAGCATGCGTGGGTTGAACTGAAGGTAGAATGCTGTTCTCTTCAAATAGAAAACGGTCTTGAGGAGATACGACTTGAGCGTGTTCAATTCTCCATCTTTTATCATTCTTGCCTTGCAGGTACTTACTATATGTCTGAAGCGTGATATGATTTGCACTGTCGCCAATGCAATGCGTATTTACTTGAAATCCAATACTGTTTAATACATTGCAAATAGAATCAATCGTTTTGGGTGAAGTTACCCAAACACCGGTATAGTTTTCATGATCGCAATACGACTCTTTGAGTTTCGCTCCTCTTGAACCTAGAGCCCCATCGGCGTAAAGTTTGAACGACGAAACTTGTAAGCGGTCTTTAGAAATAATACCCTTCTCTGAAAAATAGTTGAAATTTTCTGCCGTAGGGTTGGCCATCGCATATACGCGAATCTTTAAATCTCCTGTTTCTTGAAGACTGTCAATGAGCAGAATAGACTCTAAATCTAATCCCGCATCGGTTACAGTAGTGAGGCCTGCTTTGAAACAATTCTCTTGGGCGGATAATAGTGCTTTAATGGTTGATTCTTTAGATGCCGGAGGAATCTGATTAAAAACGGGTTCGCAAGCGTTGTCTGTTAAGAGTCCAGTAAGCCTTCCTCCAATAACTTCAATTTCACCTCCTTCAATTTTGGTGTCTGGAGTTATACCTGCCAGTTCCAAAGCCTTGTCATTCGCAATTATTGCGTGCCCGTCAACTCTACTGAGTACCACAGGTCGATCAGGGAAGTAAGCTGATAGCATTACGTTGTTAGGGTTGCTCTTCATGGTCCATTCTGTCTGATCCCAACCTCGACCTACAATCCAAGCTTCATTCGATGATTGAGCATATTGTACAACCTTGTTCACTACTTCTTCCATGCTAAACGTGTTCCGTAAATCAACCTTGTTTAACATATAACCATAATTAAAAAAGTGAGAATGAGCATCTATAAATCCTGGATAGATAATTCCGTTTATCGTTTCATCTTTTGCCGAGTGAAATTTTTTGTGGATGTCTTTGGTGCTGCCAACAGCTACAATTTTTCCATCTCGAATAGCCATGCATTCAGCAACTGAGAATGAGCTGTCGCTGGTATAAATTTTATAAGCAGAAACAATCATATCAACCTCAGTCTTTTCTGTGCTACACCCAGTTAAAATAAAAACAAGTAGAACAGCGTTATACATAAACCCTCTGACTACGCGAGAACTCAATTCTTTCATACCCACAAAGTAAACCAAAGCTGAAGAAAATTGTATTCGTACCGAATATATATGTGTATAGTATCTATCTTGATGTTTGTTCAGGCTATAGGTCAAGATTCTTTATTTTTAGATGCCTCATCAGGAAGTGATATAAGTAATGTTCTAGCTGAAATAGAACAGCGCCTTGATGATTTGGAATCTTCTACTCAAAAAAATGAAGGTGCTTTTGTAAATAACTTACAATTTGGATTGAGTTTTGGGTTCAATTATTTCACCAATGCTGCCCCAAGATATTATGTTCAAGGTGACAGTACACTAGGTACTTATGGCAAAACCAGAGGAGTTAGTGGTATGCTTAGTGCTTTACTCGGATACAAAGTTTCAGATAAACATTCTATTTTGATAAACATTCCTCTGGGCGATATCTCAGGAAATCCCAATCAAGCTATTGGTATTTTCAACCAACGTGTTGCTGGAGGTTTAGGCTATGGTTACAATATTGACAAGCTCTCTATTATCGGAGTAATAAATGTATATCCCTATGAAGAAGTAGCTTTGGATGTTGTTGATGGTAAAAAGTATGAGCAGGAACCACTTACGCTTCTTGATACCAGCAATTTGCCGAAACAAAGCAATGTTAGTCCAAGTTTGACCGTAGGAATTTGCTATTATCTATTTAAGCCTCGACCCACCGTTCCGCTGAATTATTGACTTCGAGATTCAGCAAGTTTTAGAGCCTCAAAAAGGTTCACAATAGATCCCGTTTTTGATATTCTACAAGCTCGTGCCTTAAAGAACTTGCCTGGAATTTGTTGGCGTCTTCTAATCTTTATTGAACTATCAATAATTATCGTTTTGATTTCAGCGGCGGTAAAGTTTGGATAATAACTCCACAGAACTCCAGCAATTCCAGACACCACCGGAGCCGCCATACTCGTGCCATCCATGACTTGGTATTGATTGTCAGGCGTTGTAGAATAGATGGAAACACCTGGGGCAAAAACATCCACAGAAACTAAGCCGTAGTTTGAAAAATCTGCTATGTAAGTTGGTGTGCCAGTCCAAGATGAGGCCCCTACCTCAATCCACACATCATCAAATTCACCATTAAAATCATTCGGATAGCTCAAAACCTCATCGTTATCTTCAGCCTCATTTCCAGCTGCATGAACAAAAAGAACACCCTTCTCCTTAGCATATACTATGGCATCGCGAACCGCTATTTGATTGTATGCATAGTTCTTACCAAAGCTCATGTTAATTATTTGAGCACCATTGTCAGCAGCATATAGAATAGCATTAGCAACATCCTTATCTCGTTCGTCTCCTTCTGGAACAACCCGCAAGGTCATTATTAGGCAATTCGAGCAAACACCTTTGGCACCGAAGTCATTTGAACCGTTTGATGCAATTATTCCTGCTACGTGAGTTCCGTGGCTAGAAAATTTATCTCCATAATTCAATTTATTGTTTCCATAACCTTTTTCGTAAGCGTTGTTGGGGTCGTCACCAACTAGACTAGTTCGAACATTAAAGTAAGGGTTGTATCCATAATTAGAAAGGTAATCGTAGTAATCGAAGTAGTCTTTTAAATTATTCTTGACCTCGTTGTAGGTAAACTCAGGATTTTCTTTGAACTCTCTTATTAAATTCAATTTGGCTAGCTCTTCGGCTCTGCTTGTACTTCTTGAATTTTCTAGAATTTTTTGCGTGATTTTAGTCGTATAGCGCTCTTCTAATATTTCAATTCCAGCATGAATTTCACTGAAATACTCGTAATAGCGTTGAGCATCTACTTTCTCAGCTAGATATTCTGCCTTAAGATTTTGGTAGTAGGTATATTCGGAGGAATTCTTTTGTGTAGAGTCGTTAAGTTCGTATTTGGCGTTAAGCCTTACATATTCACGCGTAATTTCTAAGGTCTCATAAGTCATATCACCCAAGAAGTTCCAACCGTAGCGATCGTCAACATAGCCGTTGTTGTCATCATCAATTCCGTTGTTATTGACTTCGTCTTCGTTTATCCAAATCTGATCTTTTAGATCTGGATGATGGATGTCAACTCCTGCATCAATAACCGCGATTACAACTGGTTTAGACTCTTTGCCTGTAACAAGGGGTATTCCTCTTTCCCATCCGATGCCGGAGTTAATACTCTTGCTGTAGCTAGATAAATGCCAAAAAGTGTCGGTTGGTTCTTGTGACCAAACAGCTGACACTATACAAAGTGAAAAAAGAAAAAGGAGCTTGCGCATCACGTTTGGATGACTCCTACATTAAAAGGTTTGGTATCTGCATGATTGGCCATTTCGATTCCAGTACTGATCCATTTCCGCGTATCGATAGGATTAATGATCTCGTCAACCCACAATCGTGAGGCGGCATACTCAGGAGTTGTTTGGCTATCGTACCGAGCAATAATTTTATTCAACAAGGCTTCCTCTTTTTCTGGAGTAATTTCTTCACCTTTTTTAGCCAAACTAGCTTTTTCAATCTGAAGCAAAACTTTGGCTGCTTGCTCACCACCCATCACAGCAACTTTAGCACTTGGCCAAGCGACAATAAGTCTTGGGTCATAGGCCTTCCCGCACATGGCATAATTTCCGGCTCCGTAACTATTTCCAACTATTACAGTAAATTTAGGTACAGTGCTATTGCTCATGGCATTTACCATTTTAGCACCGTCTTTAATTATCCCACCATGTTCAGATCTGCTTCCAACCATAAATCCAGTAACATCTTGTAAGAAAACTAACGGTATTTTTTTCTGGTTGCAGTTCATGATAAATCGAGCGGCTTTATCGGCACTGTCAGAGTAGATTACTCCTCCAAATTGCATTTCACCTTTTTTGCTCTTGACCAGCTCGCGGTTGTTCGCCACAATTCCTACGGCCCATCCATCAATGCGCGCATAGCCACACAATATGGTTTGACCGTATTTCTCTTTGTATTGTTCAAACTCAGAATTGTCGACTAAAGATTTGATAAGTTCTAAAGAAGAATAAGGTTTTGAACGTTCTGCAGGAAGAATTCCGAAAACATCAGCTTCTTTGGCTTTAGGTTTTATTGTTTCAACACGACTAAACCCTGACTTAGAATTTTCGCCAATCTTATCCATTAAGAACTTAATTCTATCTAAACATGATTTATCATCGGGGAATCGATCGTCAATAACACCTGATAAGTCAGTCTGTGAAACAGAGCCTCCTAGCGTTTCATTATCTATATCTTCACCAATTGCGGCCTTAACCAAATAGCTTCCAGCCAAGAAAATTGATCCAGTTTTGTCAACGATTAAAGCTTCGTCGCTCATGATTGGAAGGTAAGCTCCTCCTGCTACACAAGAACCCATTACAGCTGCAATTTGAGGAATTCCTTTGCTGCTCAGAATAGCATTGTTACGGAAGATGCGTCCAAAATGTTCTTTGTCAGGAAAAATTTCGTCTTGCATAGGCAAGAACACGCCAGCACTATCTACCAAATAAATTATTGGAATATGGTTTTCAAGGGCAATTTCTTGAAACCTCAAGTTTTTCTTTCCTGTGATTGGAAACCAAGCTCCTGCCTTAACAGTTGCGTCGTTTGCAACGACAAGGCACATTCTCCCAGAAACTTTTGTTATACCACCAACAACACCTCCGGATGGACATCCACCATACTCCGGATACATGTCGTGGCCAACAAATGTTCCAATTTCCAGAAAATCGGCATCAGCATCTTTAAGATATTCGATGCGTTCACGAGCCAAAAGTTTTCCTTTAGCCTTCTGCTTAGCTGCAGATTTTTCACCTCCTCCTTTATGAATTTTTTTAGCTAAACTTTCATATTCATTAAGCTTTAGCTTGTTAAAATCTTCATTCTTGTTAAACTCTAGTTCTTTGGCGTTCATCACAGGGTCAAATCTAATGAATTCGACCATTAAAATAATGATAATAAATTGTAAGGATTTGGTTGTTTAGAAGAGGAGTGTTCTTATTTTTGCGCCGGCTGACACGACCAGCTCCCTCTGAACTCCCCCAGGGCAGGAATGCAGCAAGGGTAGGAGGTTGTAGCGGTGCGATGTCAGCCTTTTTTTTTGCCTCATTTTCTATTTTAAATATATTTGACAAAACCATAAACCATGAAATTTTTTATTGATACCGCAAACCTTGATCAGATTAAAGAAGCACAAGATTTAGGAATTTTAGACGGAGTTACAACAAACCCTTCTCTAATGGCTAAAGAAGGAATAACTGGAGAAGAAAACATCCGAGCTCATTACAAAGCAATTTGTGAGTTGGTTGATGGTGACATCAGTGCAGAAGTAATTTCTACAGACTTCGAATCGATGATTAAAGAAGGTCAAGAATTGGCTGCCATTCACGAGAATATTGTGGTTAAGGTGCCAATGATCAAAGACGGTATTAAAGCAATTAGATGGTTTACCGACAACGGAATTAGAACAAACTGTACTTTAGTGTTCTCAGCGGGCCAAGCAATTCTAGCAGCTAAGGCTGGAGCAACTTATTTGTCTCCGTTCATTGGAAGAGTTGATGATATGAATTGGGACGGTGTTGAATTAATCGCACAAATCGCTGATATTTATGCAACTCAAGGATTCAGTACAGAAATTCTAGCCGCTTCAATTAGAAACCCATTGCATATTGTTCGTGCAGCAGAAGCTGGTGCTGATGTTTGTACTTGCCCGTTAAATTCTATTTTAGGATTATTAAAACACCCACTAACAGACATTGGTCTTGCACAATTTCTTGCGGATCATAAAAAAGCTAGCAGCTAAGCAACTTTTTTTCGTTTAATATCCTCTTAATCAAAACATAAGATATTAATCCGATAGTAATCATACCGACGTACAATGAGAAAGAGAACATTACTCTTATGATTGATGCGGTATTGAAACTTGAACCAAAATTTGATATTCTTATTGTTGATGATAATTCTCCTGATGGAACAGCAGATCTTGCAAAGGCCAAAATAGGGGAGAGCGAAGGTCGGTTGCATGTGCTTGATCGTCCCGGTAAACAAGGTTTAGGAACTGCTTACATAGCTGGATTCCACTGGTGTCTTGAGCGAAATTACCCATACGTTTTTGAGATGGATTGTGATTTTTCACATAATCCAACAGACTTGGTTCGTTTGCACGCTGAGCTTGAGCAAGGCAATGGCGATATGGTCATTGGTTCACGTTATGTAAATAATGTTGTAAATGTTGTTAACTGGCCAATGGGGCGTGTTCTGCTTAGTTACTTTGCGTCGTCGTATGTGCGATTTATAACACGCATGAAAATCGCTGATGCAACAGCGGGCTTTGTAGGGTATACCAACAAGGTTTTACAAACCATCAATCTAGACAAGATTAAGTTTAAAGGGTATGCGTTTCAGATTGAAATGAAATACACGGCAACCCGGCTTGGGTTTAAGCTCAAGGAGATACCCATAATCTTTACCGATCGAACATTAGGTGAGTCTAAGATGTCGAGTGGTATTATTCGAGAAGCTTTGATTGGAGTGATCCAAATGAGATTCCGAAAATACAGACCGCGTCAATAATAAAATTTCACATCAGAATAATACAAATTCTCGGAGCTGGTTGACAGATAGAATGACTTGCTTATGGGAATAATTTCTCTTTTTGGGACGTTAGGAGAAAGCGGTCCTGTCGTAAACTGCAGATAATCAGCAATTTGAAAAATGTCTTCTCTTGGCACACGGATTGAATACTATTAGGCCTAACCTTATTAGTAATGTAATGATCTTAGGATAAATTGACTAAGACACCTTGTTAACTTAGACATTTGTTTAGTAGGTCGAAGTTGATCGTCTTGCTCGTACTCCGATGCCATAAGTAGTTAAAGTAGTAGCGTAACCAGATTTTATCGGAAGAATTTGTCCTATGACATTTAAGGCCCAAGTTTACTTGGGCCTTTTTCTTTGAGCAAAAAAAATCCAGACGCTAAGGCCTGGATTTTATGTCCAGACGCTGAGGTCTGGAAAGTTTATTAAAGTTATGCTAAAACAACAACCTTGTTGTTTAGAACTTCTACAATTCCGCCAGATACTTCAAAAGTTTCTTCACCGGAATCAGTCTTAACCACAACATTTCCCTTATCTAAGCTTGAGATAAGCGGGGCGTGGTTGGCCAATGCTTCGAAAGCACCACCACTTCCAGGAAGCTTGATAGAAACAGCTTCTCCAGAGAATAGTACTTTATCTGGTGTTATAACTTCTACAATCATTACTCAGCTTCTTTAAGAAGTTTCTCTCCTTTTTCTATAGCTTCTTCTATAGCACCTACAAGGTTAAATGCAGCTTCAGGGTATTTGTCAACTTCACCATCCATGATCATGTTAAATCCTTTGATGGTATCGTTGATGTCTACCAGGCAACCTTGTAATCCTGTAAATTGCTCAGCAACGTGGAATGGTTGAGAAAGGAAACGTTGAACTCTTCTTGCTCTGTGTACAACAAGCTTATCTTCTTCAGAAAGCTCATCCATACCCAAGATAGCAATGATGTCTTGAAGTTCTTTATAACGTTGTAATAACTCTTTTACTCTTTGCGCAGTGTTATAGTGCTCAGCACCTACAACGTCTGGAGATAAGATTCTTGATGTAGAATCTAATGGGTCTACCGCTGGGTAAATACCTAAAGATGCGATTTGACGAGAAAGTACTGTAGTTGCGTCCAAGTGAGCAAAAGTTGTCGCTGGAGCAGGGTCAGTCAAGTCATCCGCAGGTACGTATACTGCCTGTACAGAAGTAATCGATCCTCTGTTTGTAGAAGTAATACGCTCTTGCATCACACCCATTTCAGTAGCAAGTGTTGGTTGGTAACCTACCGCTGATGGCATACGTCCTAGAAGTGCTGATACCTCAGAACCAGCTTGCGTAAATCTAAAGATGTTATCTACGAAGAAAAGGATATCTCTACCTCCTGATTTTTCATCACCGTCACGGAAGTATTCCGCAATAGAAAGACCAGTAAGAGCCACACGAGCTCTCGCACCTGGAGGTTCGTTCATCTGACCGAAAACCAATGTAGCTTGAGATTCGCTAAGTTCTTTTTCGTCAACCTTGCTTAAGTCCCATCCTCCTTCTTCCATAGAGTGTTCAAATTCTTTACCGTATTTGATTACACCAGATTCAATCATCTCACGAAGAAGGTCATTACCTTCTCTTGTTCTTTCACCTACACCTGCAAATACAGATAAACCAGAGTATGCTTTCGCGATGTTGTTAATTAACTCTTGGATCAATACAGTTTTACCTACACCGGCACCACCAAACAATCCAATTTTACCTCCCTTTGCGTAAGGCTCGATAAGGTCGATAACTTTAATTCCTGTGAACAATGGCTCAGCACTTGTAGAAAGGTTTTCGTAAGATGGTGGATCTTGGTGAATTGATCTTCCTTCAGTTCGGTCTAATTCACCGATACCGTCGATAGCATCACCTACCACGTTCAATAATCTTCCTTTAAGAGCATCTCCAGTTGGTACCTTGATTGCGTCTCCTGTATCAACAACGTCAGCTCCTCTCACTAAACCTTCAGTTGAGTCCATTGAGATTGCACGTACAGTTTTTTCTCCAAGGTGAGATTGTACTTCAAGTACTACTACAGTTCCGTCTTCTTTGGTTACGTGAAGTGAGTTGTAGATTTTAGGTAAAGTAGCCCCGTCTTGGTCGAACGCTACGTCCACCACTGGGCCAATAATTTGTGATATTTTTCCTGTATTTGCCATTGATATGGGCTTTAATTTTATAGTGGTGCAAATGTAAATATTCTACTTATGTAGACTGATTCTAAATAGCATTTTGTTTATGAGTAATTTTGAAAGAAATTTCCAAAAATTAGACAAAATCCAAAAAATAGATTATATTTGCGTCAATAAACTACACGTTATGGCAGAAAATTTCAGCGTATTTGTTGTCGAAGATGATGAATTTTACAGTGAAGTCCTTGAATATCACTTATCTCTCAATCCCGATATTACAGTTACTAAATTCACCAATGGTGAAGACTTTCTAAAGAATCTAGACAAGAATCCAGGAGCAGTTACCCTCGATTATTCTTTACCCGATATTTCAGGTGAGGAGGTATTGCGTAAAATTAAAGAATACAATTCTGATATTCCAGTTGTAATTATTTCTGGTCAGGAAGATATTAAAACAGCGATCTCTTTGCTTCAAGAAGGAGCTTACGACTACATTGTTAAAGATGAGGATACCAAAGATCGTATTTGGAACGCCATTCGTAACATTCGTGAAAAAGAAGGATTGCGTAAAGAAATATCTGAACTGAAACAACAGGTTAAGAAGAAATATGACTTTACCACGAGCATTATAGGAAACAGTCCTTCAATGAAGAAGGTCTTCGCTATGATCGAAAAAGCAGTGAAGTCGAATATCACTATATCTATAACCGGAGAAACAGGAACAGGTAAGGAAGTTGTGGCCAAATCGGTGCACTACAACTCGCCAAGAGCTAAAAAGCCATTTATCGCTGTAAATATTACAGCAATTCCAAGCGAATTGATTGAATCAGAATTGTTTGGTCACGAGAAAGGAGCATTTACGGGTGCTGTTTCACGAAGAGTAGGAAAGTTTGAAGAAGCAGGTGAGGGAACAATTTTCTTAGACGAGATTGGTGAAATGGATATCAATATGCAGTCTAAGCTACTGCGTGTTCTTCAAGAAAGAGAATTGACCCGAGTGGGTGGCAACGGAACCGTAAAAGTTAAATGCCGAGTAATCAGTGCAACACATAAAGATCTTGCCGAAGAAGTAAGAAAAGGAAACTTCAGAGAAGACCTTTACTACCGTCTGCTTGGATTACCAATTAGCCTTCCTCCATTAAGAGAAAGAGGAAATGATGTTCTTGTTCTTTCGAAACACTTCATTGAGGAATACGCGAAAGAAAATGAATTGGGTAAACTTAAACTGTCAAGTAAGGCACAGAATAAACTTTTCAAATATCCATGGCCGGGTAATATTAGAGAGCTTAAAGCCGTTACAGAATTAAGCTGTGTAATGACCGATACAGATACAATTGAAGAAGAACATATTACGTTTAACTCAACCGGGTCAATCGACACCTTGTTGCAAAACGAAATGTCTCTCGAAGAATATAAAAACAGAATTGTGAAGCACTACCTCGATAAATACAATAACGACGTTGTTAATGTAGCTAAGAAACTAGATATTGGTAAATCAACCATTTATAGAATGTTACAAGAACGCGTAGTCTAATTTCTGAGGTTATTATATAAATGGAAGAAAAATTATACGACTTAAGTCAACTAACGACAATAGCAGCTGGTAATGAAGATTTCGTAACCAAAATGGTTAACATGTTTTTAGACATGACGCCAGATCTGGTAGCTCGCATTGAAGCTGGATTGCAAATACAAGATTGGGCAGAAGTTAGAGCTGCAGCACACAAAATGAAACCATCGGTCGATATGATGGGAATTCAATCTTTGCATGATGTAGTACGAGGAATTGAAGGAAACGCCAAAACGGAAACCAACCTTGAACAAATTCCAGAATTGTATTTTACACTTAGCGACACCTTAGAAAAAGTATACGAGCAGCTTCGCAATCGCTAAACCACCTTTAATTCTTGCTTATACATCTGTACGGTGTTATTCAAACCGTAATATAGTGCGTCACTAATTAGTGCATGTCCTATTGAAACTTCCAGCAAGTTTGGTATGTTAGCAGCAAAATAATTCAAATTTTCTAAACTTAAATCGTGGCCTGCATTTAAGCCTAAGCCAATTTCTTTAGCCCGTTCAGCGGCTTTCACATAAGGAGCAATTGCCCTGCTTTTGTCAGCAGAATACTCCGATGCAAATGCTTCCGTATAAAGTTCTATTCTGTCAGTTCCACAAGCCAAAGCTGCATCTACCTGTTTAACAACAGGATTTAAAAATACGGATACGCGAATGCCTGCTTCCTTAAACGTCTTGATGATTGGGTTCAAAAACTCTTGATGTTCGATACAATCCCAGCCTGCATTGCTCGTTAGCACATCAGGCCCGTCAGGAACCAATGTAACTTGAGTTGGTTTAACTTCTAATACCATTTCAATAAATTCATTCGAAGGGTAACCTTCAATATTGAATTCGGTTTTGACGATTTTGCTCAAATCATAAACATCTTTACGTGTAATGTGTCGCTCATCGGGCCTAGGATGGATGGTTATTCCTTCTGCCCCAAAGTTTTCACAGGAACGTGCCGCTTCTACAACACTTGGTAATTCTCCCCCTCGTGCGTTGCGGATAGTCGCAATCTTATTGATGTTAACACTAAGTTTTGTCATTCGAACGAATATTTAAGCTGCAAAGTAAAGTCCTTTTTAATGTTTCCATTGATTTTCTCATTCCCTGAACCAATACTCACATTGTTATCTAGGCTCTTAAGATTCTGAGCATGCTGACTAATACTCAGTTTGGTCCAAACTTTTAGCTTTTTAAATAAGCTGTATTGTACCAATACGTAGGTTCGCATTCCCGTAAATCCATGAGCGTGCAAAGGGTAATTGTATAAAGGGACACGTTCAAAACTATAAATCCGATTGTCCCATTGGTCAACTACACCATTCGAAATACGTAATGAAACGGCTTGTACCACTCGAGCTGGCCTATAAATCACCTCAGAATAAATGACGCTACCTTGGCTCATGTTCGCAGCGATGAGCTTATTCCATTCTATTCTTGATCGAATCTGAAGATTTTGGTTAATCCAATAATTTAAATGGAGTCGATTAGCATTTTTGGTTCGAGGTTGCACACTTCCAGTGACCTTTGAGATTGTCCATTCATCTCGCCGTCTAAACTGCAATGAAAGATTTTTTGAAGCTTTATAACCAACCTCTAACCAGGTGTCATTTCCAAAACTTGGAGCAGGAATGCTGTATTTGATTTTGTCGAATCGATACAAATCGATAAAGCCACTAATTTGAATACGATTAACTTTTAATTGAAAGCCATTGTACCAGCCTTGTTCATTGGTGTTTTTAGAATTTTCTCCAAATCCATTTGATTGATAGGTTACGTTGTCCGCACTATACCTTCGAATAACTGAGCAAATGTCTAAATGTTGACCAAGACTTATGAGTGCTCCAGAACAAAAAGAATAGGAGCCAAGCTTGTGAGATGTTAGCTCTCCATAAAAATTAACATTTCGCCATGCTTTATCGAAGTAACTACTAATTTTAAGATAAGATTTGCCCCTAAAAACATCTTGGTTGTGAAGTTCAATGGATGGAAGTATAGGTAAATTAAACGTTCTCCAATTGGCAACCATTCCAATATGATATGATGAATTGTTGTATGAAAAATTAACCCCAAGCTGTTTGGATCTTGCAGTGTTATGCTGATTTAGTTCGCTTTCCGTGCGGTGGTATCCTCCTCCTTCAATTAGTCGACGAATTGATTGATAGTCATCGTTTACCGTAGCGTCAAGCTTTTGGTATGAGATAAAAGCATCAAGTCTTATTCTTTTCAACTTATGACTAAGAGCAAATCCATTTAAACCATTGTTTTCTCCAAAAGAGCGATAAGCGTCAAAGCCATTTGTTACGCGTTTAGAGCAAGTAACTATTCCAGATTTAGCTGCGGCGTACCCTGTACCCAAACATAACCCTTGTCCAAAATTGGCATGAAACCGGCCGAGGTATATTGTGGTTTTTTGATGGTGAACAACCCCGTAAATTCCAACATAATCAATTAATGAAGTTCTGCTTGAGATAAGTTTTTCACCAAGATCTTTTTCTACGTTCATTCCAAATTGTATTCCCTTTTCATTTTGATATCTGTATCGCGTTGAAAGTGCAATTGGAGAACCGACATATCCATTAAATTTGGAATAGCCTGCTGGCACAGGGAGCTTTATACGAGAGAATGTGGTGAGTTCATTCACCGCTTTGAAAGTTTGAACCTTTCTATCTACCACAACAAAAGGTTTAAGCCGATTGATTGTTTTGGCGTCGAAATCCATTTGTAAAAGTTCATACATCGACAAGATATCTCCATGCTCAGCTCTATATTCTAAGATTGTATTAGCTTGCCTAGAATTGAAGAACGGTGAAGATTCTAGCTTTTCTTTAGATGCCTTATTTAGGTTGAGGGGGTGATTTAAATATTCTTCGAGCTCAACAATTAAATACTCATAATTGAGCTCTTCTGATTCAATGCTCAGTTCATTCATCCAATCTTGTATAAATTCTTCTTGGTTCTGTGCGAATGATATAGAGCAGCTCAAAAAGAGAATACAAATAAATTCAAATCGCATGGTGCAACGCAAAGAATGGACTTACTCCCAGTTGATTGTGAACTTTTATGGCCAGATCTAAGGTTAGATTTCTAAATGTCCGTCCAATGCCAAAGCAAGGTATTTTCGAATTCTGAAGACCAAATCTGTACTGAAACTGCTTGTGTTGCAATGCTAATCCAAAATGTGTCGAATTGCCTAAATAGGAATGCTGAGACAATTCTGCAAAGCCCGTAAGGTTTTGGCTGATGGTATATTTTGCCCCCAATCGGTATACGGAAGGCGATTCTTCAAATGGAAAGGAAGACAATACGCTTCGATTGGGATTTTTGGCTAAAAATCCTATGGTTAGGTTTTCTGAGGGGTGATAGTTTAACCCAAGACTTCCTTTAAATAGCATTCGATTGCTGTAATAAGAGTTGAGCGTTCGAACATTGGCCAAGTCAAGTGATATGCCAATTTCCCAGGAGCTATTGAGTTGTTTTGCAACAGCCAGCGATGCTTGCCTGACTCCAAGGTTGTTCGAAATGTCGTAATGTAGGCTAGCTCCAATAGCCGTTTTATTAAAAGTGTTATTCCACGCTAATGCTGCAGTTGAGAATGATGAAATGCCAAAATTATTGTTTGCGAGTAGCGTTACCCTCGAATCAAGATTCCATAAACAAGCAGGATTTTGGGTTGTTGAGAAGGAGCTTTGACTTGTAGATACACTACCTCCTAAACTTTGTGAAACTGCGTCATACGGCGGCTCTATCGCTTGAGCGTAACTTGAAATGAGAAGAAATAGTATTGAAATATGGGTGGCTAATGCTTTGCTAACATTAAACCTTATCATGAATCAAGAATAGCAAAAAATTCTAAAGCTGATCTCTAAGTTTGATTAAATAACTTTTGATGTTTTCGAGTTTTTCAATCACCTCGGTGTCAGTATTAACTCCCTTCTTGTCGTTTCGTAATCGTTCTTTAGCACCCTGAAGCGTGTATCCTTTTTCTTTAACAAGTAGAAAGATCTTACCTATCTCTTCGATGTCTTTTGTAGAATAGTATCGTGTTCCTTTAGCATTTCGCTTGGGCTTAATGCTTGAAAATTCACTTTCCCAATAACGCAATAAAGAAGGAGCAACATCATAGTGTTCCGAAACTTCTGAAATGCTGTAATAGAGTTTACCGGGCTTAAGACTCATTAGTCGAAAGACTGATTTGGATTAGACGATAGTTTAAGAATCTCTTCGTACTGCTCGCTCGTAAGGTCGTTGTAGAAGTAGCCCACAGGATTTACAGGAACTTTGTTTTTTCTTACCTCATAATGCAAGTGAGGACCCGTAGATTTTCCAGTGCTTCCTACCAAACCGATTAATTGGCCGCGTGTTACTTTTTGCCCTGGACGAACATTCGTTCTGCTTAAGTGAGCATATAGCGTAGTAAATCCGTATCCATGATTGATAATGATATGTGTACCATATCCCCAACGAGCTCTTTTTACCTTGTGAACTACACCATTTCCTGTGGCATAAACTTTAGTTCCTCTAGGAGCCGTAAAGTCAAGCCCTTTGTGCATTTTACGGGTTTTGTAGATAGGGTCTACACGATATCCAAATCCTGAAGCAATACGCTTAAGGTTTTTATTTGGAATAGGTTGAATAGCTGGAATGCAAGCCAACATTTCGCTTTTGTTCTTGGCAAGCTTGATAAGCTGGTCGTAAGACTTTTGCTGCACATTGTATTGCGCATTCATGTTATCAAGTTTCTGATGAAGCTCCTTAAACTTTTTGCCATCTCTCAATTCTTCAAGAGAGGTGTATTTGTCAATACCTCCGGTTCCCGCTTTTCTTACGTCATCGTCAATTGGATCAGCTCCAAAAATTTCTCGATAGACATCGTCATCCATATTGGCTAATTCGTCAAGGTGAGACTGCATGGCCAATGATTTATCTTCTAAAATGGTGAGCTGAGTTTGGTATTCTGCAACTTCCTTTTTCAGACTCTCGGTGTTGTCATCTTTGAGGTAAAACAATACCGATCCAATACCGATTAAAACCGCTAATGAAATAAAGCCCAAAGCTTTAGCAATAACTGCCCAATAATTGGTAGTTACTTTTTCATATTCAAGAGTTTCAGTATTAAACCTAAATTTTGCTTTACTCATTGTATTTTTGCACCCTTATAATTCATGCAAAGATAGAAATATTTGGATGGAGTATAAAGAACAATTAGACAAAAGAATGACAGCAGCCGAAGTACGAGACCAATTTCTCGACTATTTTAAAGATAAAGGACATCAAATTGTAGATTCTGCACCTATAGTGGTGAAAGACGATCCAACATTGATGTTCACCAATGCCGGAATGAATCAGTTCAAAGATTATTTCTTAGGGAATAAAGTGGCCAAAAATACGCGTGTTGCTGATACACAAAAATGTCTAAGAGTTAGTGGTAAACACAATGATTTAGAGGAAGTTGGAGTTGATACTTACCATCACACCATGTTCGAAATGTTGGGCAACTGGAGCTTCGGAGACTACTTTAAAGAAGACGCTATTAAATGGGCTTGGGAATTGCTTACTGAGGTCTACAAACTGCCAAAAGACAGGCTGTATGTTACTGTGTTTGAGGGGGATAAAGAAGATGGCTTAGAAGCTGATAATGAAGCGGCTAAAATATGGGACAGTTATATCGAAACTGACCGTATTTTGTTCTGTGATAAGAAAGATAATTTCTGGGAAATGGGAGAATCTGGTCCTTGTGGTCCTTGCTCCGAAATACATATGGATCTTCGACCGGAAGCTGAGCGACAGCAAATTGATGGCAAAGACCTAGTAAACAAAGACCATGAACAAGTTATTGAGTTGTGGAATCTCGTGTTTATTCAGTACAACCGAAAAGCCAATGGAAGTCTAGAGAATTTACCGGAAAAACACGTGGATACCGGTATGGGATTGGAACGTATTGTGCGTGCCATCAACGGGCAACATAGCAATTACGATATTGATATATTCATGGATGTAATTGCGGAAATAGAGAAAATCAGTGGTATAAAGTATGGAAACGATGAAAAGACGGATATTGCATTTAGAGTAATCGCTGACCATTTAAGAGCTGTTAGTTTTACTATTTCTGATGGACAATTACCAAGCAATGAAAAAGCCGGATATGTAGTAAGGAGAATTTTGAGAAGAGCAATTCGCTATGGATATAGCTTTCTAAATCTTGAGCAGCCATTCATCTATCAACTGATTGAAGTTCTAGCTGAGAAATTCAAATCCATTTTTCCCGATCTATATGCTCAAAAAGATTTTGTTAAGAAGGTTGTAGAGCAAGAAGAGAAGTCTTTTTTGAAGACATTGAACAACGGTTTACGCTTATTTGATTCTTATACAGCATCTGAAGATAAACTATCAGGAGAGCATGCATTTGAATTGTACGATACCTTTGGTTTTCCAATCGATTTAACTCAGCTTCTTGCTAAAGAGAAGAATATTGAGGTCGATCTTAAAGGTTTTGAAGCGGCCCTGCTGCAGCAAAAAGAAAGAAGCCGTGCAGATGCTAAAAAAGAGGCTGGTGATTGGATAGTTATTCACGAAGACGAAAGAGAAGAATTTGTAGGCTACGATTATCTTGAAACTGATGTTAAAATCTCGCGTTATCGAGAAGTAACGGTAAAGAATAAGAAACAATTTCACCTTGTTTTTAACTTAACACCGTTCTATGCAGAAAGTGGAGGCCAGGTTGGAGATACTGGAGTAATCATCGGAAAATCGAATGATGAAAAAATTGGAATCTTAGATACGCAAAAAGAAAATCAATTGCATGTGATGATTTCTGATAAACTTCCGCAAGATTTAGAACAGGTTTTTAGTGCTAAGGTGAATAAAGAGAAAAGAGAAAAGACCGAATTCAATCACAGTGCGACCCACCTTTTGCATGCAGCTTTGAAGCAAGTTTTGGGAGAGCATGTGAACCAGAAAGGATCTTTGGTAAATCATAAACATTTGCGATTTGATTTTTCACACTTTCAGAAGGTCGAAACAGAAGAAATTCAACAAATTGAGAAATTAGCAAATCAAAAAATAAGAGAAGCTATTGCCCTTGATGAAGCTCGTAACGTTCCTTTTGATGAGGCAATCAATAAAGGAGCTACTGCCTTATTTGGCGAGAAATATGGTGATGTAGTTCGAATGATCACGTTTGATAAAGATTATTCAATTGAGCTGTGTGGAGGTACTCACGTAAAAAACACGGCACAGATTGGCATGATAAAGATTATCAGTGAATCAGCAGTTGCTGCAGGTGTTAGAAGAATAGAAGCAATAACAGGAGATGAAGCCGATGCCTACATCCAGGAGAAATTAGATATCTTAGAATCAGTTACTGGTGCAACTAGAAGCCAGCACGACGGTGTTGTTCTCAAAGCGGTTCAAGCACTTCAGAAAGAAAATGCTAATTTGAAACAGCAAGTTGAAGAGTTTGAAAATATTCAGGTGGCTCAGCTTAAGACGAGCTTAAAGAATGGGGCATCTAAGTTAAATGGAGTAAATGCCATAATTGATCAAATTAGTGTAAGCAATGCCGGTCAAGCTAAAGATCTTTGTTTTCAGTTAAAAGAAGAAGTAGACAATCTGTTTTGTGTACTGTTAGCCGATATCAATAATAAGCCCAGTATTAGCATTATGATTAGTGATAACTTGGTGAAAGACAAAGACTGGAATGCTGGTCAACTGATTCGTGAATGGGCAAAAGAAGTTAAAGGTGGAGGAGGTGGTCAACCTTTCTTTGCACAAGCAGGAGGAGCAGACGTGTCTGGACTACCAAAAGTTAAAGAATTGGCAAGTAATTTTGTGACAGGATAAACATGTTAAAGAACGATAAATATGAAGCAGTAATTGGACTAGAAATCCATGCTCAACTTAAAACAAATTCTAAAGCTTTTTGTGCTGATGAAGTGAGCTATGGAGCCTTGCCTAATACTTTGGTTAGTCCTGTCAGTTTAGGACATCCTGGAACCTTGCCGGTACATAACAAAGAGGCAATTAACATGGCCATCATGCTCGGTTTAGCCTGTAAAAGTGATATTACCCGTTACAACAAATACGATAGAAAAAACTATTTCTACGCCGACTTACCAAAAGGCTATCAAATAACTCAGTTAGATACCCCCATATGTGAGCACGGTTCTGTTGAGATTGATCTTCCAGATGGCAGCTCTAAGACTATCCGCTTAACCCGAATTCATATGGAGGAGGATACAGGAAAAAGTTTACATGATCTCGACATTGAAAACACATTGATGGACTACAATCGAGCTGGAACTCCATTGGTAGAAATTGTAACAGAACCGGATTTGAGAAGCGGCGATGACGCCTATGCGTTTTTAACCGAAGTTAGAAAGCTTGTTCGCTATTTAGGAGTGTGCGACGGAAATATGGAAGAAGGAAGCTTACGCTGCGACGCCAATATTTCAATTCGTCCATTAGGTAGTTCAACTTTCGGCACTAAAGTCGAAGTGAAAAACATGAACTCAATGAGCAATGTAAAGCGTGCCATTGAACATGAGTTTGAGCGTCAATGTGAAATGACAGATAAGGGTGAAGAAATATTTTCAGAAACACGAAGTTTTGATGCTTTAAAAGGGACGACATTTACCATGCGAAGCAAAGAAATGGTAAATGATTATCGCTTTTTCCCTGAACCAGACCTTCCACCGCTAATTGTGTCTGATGAATGGATAAAGGAAATAAGTGATAAAATGCCGGCACTTCCTAAAGAATTATTTGCTCGATTTACCAACGAACTTAAACTGAGTACATACGATGCAGGCATTTTAACGGAATCAAAAGAGATTGCTGATTTCTTCTTAGAAATATGTGAGCATACAACGAATTATAAAGCAGCTGCAAACTGGACCATGGGTGCTGTTAAAGGTTGGATAAATAGCAATGCAAGCCATATTGAAGATTTTCCTGTAAATGCAGCAACTATTTCTGAGGTTATTTCGTCTATAGATGAGGGTATCTTAAGCTTTAGTAGTGCTGAACAGAAATTGTTTCCTGCCATCGTTCAAAATCCTGAGAAAGGTGTTAAAGAATTGATTGCAGAACTTAATTTGGCACAAACAGGAGATGATGATACCTTGCAGAAGCTAATTGATGAGGTTTTAAGCGAGCATCCTGATAAAGTTGAAGCATATAGAAATGGTAAAACTGGCTTGTTAGGCATGTTTATGGGCCAAATAATGAGGAAATCTGGAGGAAAGGCAGACCCTAAAAAAACGAACCAACTGTTGGCTAAAGCGTTAAATAATTAATTGGTACAGCAATTGCATACAATTTGTATAACAATGAAATTTAAAAAATCACTTCTTCTACTTGGATTAGCCATTTTGGCTTTCGCTTATAACTCTGTTGCGAATTCGACAATTAAAGGATTCACCATTAAGGCAGAGTCGAATATTGAACCGAATACCTTGGTTTATCTTTCGAAGGTTACAGACACCAAACTGGTAATGCTCGATACCACAAGAGTGAGTGCCAAAGGGCAGTTTCAGTTTGAAGGTGATGCTACAGAAGAAAGCTTACTACACTATATCACATTTAACAAAGAAGTACCTCCTGGTATTCCTTTGGTAATTGAATCTGGAGCCAAACTTGAATTTGACATCGATAAAGGAAAAGTGATAAAATTCAGCGTAAGTGGGGGAAAGCACAATGAATCTATGGCTCGTTTGCACGATTTGTACACTTCATTTGACCTTAAAATGTTGAATTTTAATGAAGAAGTGTCTAAAATAAGTGCAGAAGAAGCTACAGATCAAATGCGTAATGACATTACGAAACGATACAATGAATTGGTGCAAGGGAGAGAGAAAGAAATTGAGACTTTTATAGAAAAAGAGCCTGGTAGTCCTGTTACCTATTTTGCGGTTAAATATCTTTTTCAACGTCCTGTGCCTCGATTAATATTAAAAGGCAGCGAAAAACTTGAAGCTGAGTTCCCAGGAACAGTATATGCCACACAACTAAAAAAAGAGGCAGACATCCTAGGCCCAACGATTGAAGGACGTGAAGCCCCAGAATTAAATCTAGTTACTCCTGAAGGAGATAGTCTTGCACTTTCATCACTTCGTGGAAAAGTAGTTTTGATTGACTTTTGGGCAAGCTGGTGCGGTCCATGTAGAAAGGAAAATCCACATGTAAAAGCCATCTACGAGAAGTACAAAGACAAAGGATTTGAAATTTACGGTGTATCGTTAGATAATAATATGCGCCAATGGCAAGCGGCTATTGCCAAAGATGGTCTTACTTGGAACCATGTAAGTGACCTCAAAGGTTGGAGATCGTCTGCAGCAAAACTGTATGGCGTTCGCTCAATTCCGCAAACATTTTTAATCGACCAAGACGGTCGAATTATTAAATCAGGGTTGAGAAGCGGAGATCTTGAACCTTTGCTTGAGTCTATTCTCAATTAAGTTGTAAATGCACAAAATCCTCTTAGTCTTTACCCTCATTCTTTTGGCATTTGGATGCTCACGTAATGAAGTTAAAGAAGTTGCTGAAGAACCTTTTAATCAATGGAAGGAAGGATCCTTTTATTATCAACAAGATCCGTTTGGCACTTTCTTAATCAGTAGGACTGATTCAAATCAAATTGAGACTATAACGCAGTATGATCTAATCGTCGATTTTGCTATCGAGTGGCTAACCGACACAAGCTATAATCTAACATTCAAACAGGTGCTTAATAATCCCGAGTCCATTGCACTACCTCAAGATATTGACAGCTTGGTAAAAACGTGTTATATCACTCAAGAAACGGATTCGTCGTATGTGGAGGAAGCGACGTCAAATCTGAATGACCTGAAGAATTATACAACCATTCAAAGGGTTAAGAAATTCTAATATTACTGAAGTTAAATTCATAAACTTAATATTCTGTTAACTTTGAGGCAAGGGTAAGTTGTTGAAGACTTAATTAATTTGTATCAGAAATGGCAAAGAAGATATTAATAGCTGACGACGAGAAAGATATTGTTGATCTCGTTAAGTATAATCTTGAGAAAGAAGGTTATAAATGCTATGTAGCTTATGACGGAGAAGAAGCCGTTGAAAAGGCAAAAAATAAGAAACCTGACCTCATCTTGCTAGACATAATGATGCCTAAAATGGATGGCATAGAAGCTTGCCGACGAATTCGAGAGACGGAAGGACTAGAAGATGTATTTGTATCTTTCTTAACTGCTCGATCAGAAGAATATTCAGAAATTGCTGGTTTTGACGTTGGTGCCGACGATTATATTACTAAACCAATCAAACCTCGAGTTCTACTAAGCAGAATCAAAGCCATTCTCAAAAGATCAAAAGAAGAAGCAGTTGATGAAGAAATAGTTCTTGGAGATATTGCCATTAACCGAAATACCTTTATGGTTTCGGTTCGTGGGCATGAACTTATCCTTCCTAAAAAAGAATTTGAATTGTTGTTTCTTCTAGCATCTAAACCAGGAAAGGTTTTCACTCGAGAGTCTATCTTGAATAAGGTTTGGGGTACCGACGTTTACGTTGTTGATCGCACCATCGATGTGCACATCAGAAAGATTCGCGAAAAAATAGGTGAAGGAAAAATTAAAACTATTAAAGGCGTAGGATATAAATTTGAAGCGTGAAAAAGAACCAGAGCCCTGCAAGCATTGCTATAATAGCATCGCTTTCAGTTGCTGCGATTTCTAGTCTCGTTGTTTATATTTTTACCATAGACATCGCGAGTGCACTATTGAACTTCCTGGGCGTAGCTCTGTTGAGTTTTTTCTTATTCAGTTACCTTCTTCAGCAATTTATTTATAAAAAAATCAAGCTGATTTATAAGAATATTTATCGTTTTAAAACACAAACGGTAAAACGAAAAGGAGTGCTGAAAGACCGTGATGTTGATCCCATTGAGGAAGTCAGTAAAGAAGTAGTTAACTGGATGAGAGACAATCAGTTAGAGATTTCTCAACTTAAAGAACAGGCGGAGTTTAGACGTGAGTTTATTGGGAATGTTGGGCATGAACTCAAAACACCTATTCAAAGTATTCAAGGATACATCCATACGCTTTTAGACGGAGCACTGGAAGATAAAAAAGTGAATCGACTCTTTTTAGAGAAAGCAGGAAAAGGAGTAGACCGACTTGTAGAACTGGTAGATGATTTAACGTCCATTAGCGAGTTCGAAAACAAAGGTATAAACTTAGAATTAGAAGTTTTTGATATTGCCGAACTTGCAAGAGAAGTTGTTGAAATGGTTGGCCAAATAGCAAAAGAAAAAGACATTTCGTTCGGCTATAAAAAAACTTCTTCCAAAACTTTTGATGTTTACGCGGATCGAAATAGAATACGACAGGTGTTCGTAAACCTAATTGTGAACGCCATTAAATATGGAAATGAAGGAGGAAAAGTAACCGTTGGCTTCTATGACATTGACCAGAATGTTTTGATTGAAGTTTCAGATAACGGCTCTGGAATTGAAAAAGAACACCTGCCAAGATTATTTGAACGTTTTTATCGCACAGATGCAGGAAGAAGTAGAGATAAAGGTGGAAGTGGCCTAGGCTTATCGATTGTTAAGCACATAATAGAAGCACACGATCAAACCGTAAATGTGCGTAGTGAGTTGGGTGAAGGTTCTACCTTTGGCTTTACCTTGAAAAAAGGTTAAGCTTTTAATTTTTCAATTAAAGGTAGCAGCTTTTCTATAGTTACGTGATCCATTAACACAATCTTAAACCAACTTGGATTGGCATGATTATCGGGTACCAGTCCAAATTCTTTAGCCACATCTAGTCGAATGTGTTTGCTTCTTATGGTAATTATATTTGACCAACGATGGCTATAGTATTCAATGTTTAGCTTCTTCAATTCTTCACACATCCATTCGGTTCGTCGTTGCAGAATAAAGATTTTTTCTTGCCATCCAAACGGACCATTTTTAGCTAAGATCATCCAAACAGCTATAGCATTTGCTCCAGATCGACTGCCAATTAAAGTAAAATCGTCTCCTTCAACATAGCCTGCCTTGGTATTGGCAAAATTGATGTAATTCTTGCGGATTAGAAAAATACCTGTTCCATAAGGTGCTTGAGCCATTTTATGGGCGTCGAGCGTGAATGATGTAATTTTAGGGTTCTGAAAAGTCAGTTTTCCTTTGTTTTTGGTAAAGGGGAAATAAAATCCACCAAAAGCTCCATCAATATGAATTCGATATTCACAATTAGATTGGTCTAAAGCTGTAATGTAGTGGTCTATGTTGTCTACCGATCCGTACATGGTTGTCATCATGTTTGAAACCACTGCAAAGAATTTTTTCCCATTGGCTTTAGCTTGCTCAACTGTTTCAGAAACATACGCTTCAGAAATTTCACGGTCATTATCGTTTACATTTACTTTATAAATATCTATGCCCAGCAAATTGGCAGCTTTATCCATTGAATAGTGACTATCAACACTGCATAGTATTGCTATCTCGTCACGTTTAGCACCATATTCCGATTCAAACATGTTTCGGTAGGTCCAGATTGCTTGAATATTTGCTTCTGTACCTCCTGAGGCCACATAACCATCGGTTTCTCCCTCCTTAGCTTGAAGAATATCTACCGCACATATTTCAATGAGCTCTTGCTCTATTTGTTGAGTTCCAGTGAAGAAAGACTCAGAGCTTCCAAGCGTGTGGCAACCTATGTGGTTTGGATTTTGAATTAAGGTTGATATAAATGGAGCATTGGTTAAAAATGCATCTTCTTGGTTAAACACTTTGTCATCTAAATAGGATGCAGGAATACCAAGGATATTTTGCTGATTGTAGTCTACATTGCTTTTTAAGGCAGTAAATACACGATTTTTTATCTCCTCGTGAGATAGTTTCTTCCAAATTTTAAAAGTCTCTGGTGCACTCATAAATCTACTGCAAGGATAGGCACAAGTTAAGCAAGAAAAATGAGATAACTCAAAAATGAAGATGAGATTAAGCATTGATTAGCATGCATTGATGAGCTCGTTGCAGCGAAAACTTCTTACCTTTGCAGCCTTCGTGAATAGAGTAGCAATACATACACTGGGGTGCAAGCTCAATTTTTCTGAAAGCAGCACCATTGTTCGTCAGTTGGAGGATAATGGATTTTCTCGTGTCGATTTTTCAGAGGAAGCAGATATTTATGTGATTAATACATGTTCTGTAACCGACAATGCTGATAAGAAATGTAGAACTACAGTGAAATCTGTTCTCAAGCAAAACCCGCAAGCTTACGTTGTGGTAATTGGCTGTTACGCTCAACTCAAACCTAAAGAAATTTCAGAAATACCTGGAGTGGACATGGTTTTGGGTGCCGCAGAAAAGTTCAACATGATAGAGCATCTGCACTCACTTCAAAAAGAGGAGAAAGCTATAGTTCATAACAAGAATATTAAGGAGACTCAACACTTTGAGCCGGCATATTCTTTTGGTGATCGAACACGAAGTTTTTTAAAGGTTCAGGATGGCTGTGATTACTTCTGTACCTTCTGTACAATTCCTCTAGCCCGAGGAAAAAGTAGGAATGCGACCATTGCAGAAACTGTGGCAAAAGCTAAAGAAGTAGCAGCAACTGATATTAAAGAAGTTGTGCTTACTGGGGTAAATATTGGTGATTTTGGAGCCGATAACGACTATGCAGAAACTTTTTACGACCTCATTGTTGAGCTAGACAAAATTGAAGGCATTGACCGCTACCGCATAAGCAGTATTGAGCCAAACCTGCTGTCGAATGAAATTATTGACTTTGTGGCGGCATCAGACAAATTTGTACCACATTTTCATATTCCATTACAAAGTGGCGACGATGAGATTTTAAAAAAAATGCGACGCAAGTATTTGTCAGATTTGTACGTTGATCGAATTGAACGCATCAAAAAGAGAATGCCAGATTGCTGTATTGGGGTTGATGTTATTGTTGGTTTCCCAGGGGAAAGTGAAGAGAGCTTTATGAAGACTTTTGATTTTATACATAGCCTTGATGTTAGCTACTTGCATGTTTTTCCATATTCTGAGCGAAACAATACCACAGCTAAGAAGATGCCGAACAAGGTGACAAAAGCTGTAAAAACTGATCGAGCACAACGTTTAAGGAACCTTTCGGCAAAGAAGAAAAGACATTTTTACGAGTCACAACTCGGAAAGCCAATGAATGTGCTTTGGGAGGAAGAGAAGCAAAACGATGAAATGATGCAAGGATTTTCTGCTAACTACATTCGCTTCGAGGCTCCATACGATGCATCAAAGGTGAACACCGTTGAGGCACTTTCTTTTGACGAGTTTACGGAGACAGGACTTGCTAAAAGCTTTCTAAAAACACATATTCAATAAGTCTTTCTGTCGAGGGATTGGCTAATTTTAACATCTACCAATCACAATTCTTTATCATTTGATATTCATTGCCGTTATTCGCGGAACTTTACGTTATGTATCCAACTTTATACCATGCCATTAAAGACATTTTTGGGCTTGACATTCCGGCCTTTAAAATAGTTATGATGTTCGGCTTCTTTGTGGCTATCGGATTTTTAGCTGCTATTTGGGCAATAACCTCTGAGTTCAAAAGAAGAGAAGCATTGGGACAGGTAGCTAAAATTAAACAAGCACTCAAAGCTCCAAACCCTTATACAGAATATGCAATCAGTACAATTGTAGGGTTCTTAATTGGGTTCAAGATCGTTTACATGGTCTTCAACTTTGCTGAGATTGCTGACGATCCACAAGGATTTCTCCTGAGCACAAAAGGATCAATGTTGTTCGGAGTGGCTGGAATTTTAGCTTCTGTAGGATACAAATATTATCAACTTAAGAATACTCCAGAAATTGAAGAAGGAAAAATGACGGAAGTTCATCCTTATCAAATAATGGGCAACATAACCTTGATTGCTGCAGTTGCTGGTTTTGTAGGAGCCAAGTTATTTCATCACCTTGAATATTGGGAAGATTTTATTTCCGACCCTATCGGAGCTCTAAAAGATCCGTTTAGTGGATTAACCTATTTCGGAGGATTGGTTTTTGGTGCGATAGCGGTGTTATGGTATGCTGGCAAAAATGGCATTAAGTGGAAGACCATGTTAGACATCGGTGGGCCAGCGATGATGCTATCTTATGGTATAGGTCGTCTCGGTTGTCATACCAGCGGAGATGGAGATTGGGGAGTTAAAAATTTATCAGATAAACCTGAGTGGTTAAGTTGGTTACCCGATTGGGCGTGGGCATACGATTATCCAAATAATGTACTTGGCAAAGTGCTTGAAGATCCGGTTTGGCCTACTCCATTGTACGAAGTGGTAATGGCATTTATCCTTTTTGGAATACTTTGGAGCATACGAAAGCGAATTGCTGCTCCGGGAGTGTTGTTTTCTTTTTACTTAATTTTTTCTGGAGTAGAACGATTTTTAATTGAAAAAATCAGAGTCAATAGTAAATATAACTTGTTTGGTATGGAAATAACTCAGGCAGAGATTATTTCAGTCGTATTTATCATTTTAGGAGGATTGGGAATTTATTTCTTCACTAAACAACACAAAGCAAAAACCATTTCTACAGAATAAGGTTACACATTATATGAGCGAAGAAAGTCTATCTTCGCATTGTTAAAATTGAACGCATTATTACTTAACTAAGCATATGTCAGCAGAAAACACAAATAACTTGTACAACAAGCACGAGCAATTGATTAACGACGCTACAGCAGCATTAGCAAAACGCGACTTCTATACTCCTTACCCAGAACATCCTAAAGCATATGCTGAAGATGAAAACGCAAAAGGAAAAGAAGCGTTTGGAAGATTGCTAAATAACAATTACGAAGAGTTAAATCAAGAAGCTACCGAGTGGGTGGGTGAAGAAGTTTCTCCATTTTGGCAGCAAGGATTGGGAATACACTATCCAAGTATATCTGTAGATCAGTACATTGTTAACAGCCAAAATTCGGCCAAAGCTTGGGCGAAAGCTTCCGTTCAAGATAGAGCAGGAATTTTAGTTGAAAGTTTAGAGCGTGTAAAGGCGAGATTTTTTGAGCTGGCTTATGCTACCATGCATACAACAGGTCAAAGTTTTATGATGAGTTTTCAAGCAAGTGGACCACACGCGAATGACCGTTCTCTTGAAGCAATTGCAATGGGAGTTCAGGAGTTAACTCGTTTTCCTAATGAGCAAGTTTGGACCAAACCTATGGGTAAGTTTGATCTAGTATTGAACAAAACTTGGAAGGCAATCCCAAAAGGAATCGGGTTGGTAATTGGTTGTTCTACATTCCCTACTTGGAATACAGTACCTGGATTGTACGCAAATCTAATTTGTGGAAACACAGCCATAATCAAACCTCATCCAAAATCAATTCTTGCTATCGCAATATTTGCTTCTGAGCTTAGAAAAGTATTAGCAGAAAATGGATTTGATGCAAACGTTGTACAGTTAGCAGCTGATTCTTTGTCTAAACCAATTACAAAAGATTTAGCTGAGCATGATGATGTTAAACTGATTGATTACACCGGAGGAAATGCCTTTGGAGATTATATCGAGACTTTAAACAAAGCAACATTTACTGAAAAAGCGGGTGTAAACTCTGTTATTGTTGACTCCGTTACAGATGTTAAAGGAGTAGCGCAAAACATTGGTTTTTCTGCTAGCTTGTATAGCGGTCAGATGTGTACTGCACCTCAAAATATATTCATTGCTGAAGAAGTGAATACTCCAGAAGGCAAAGTGACTTACGACGAAATTGCAGATGCGATTGCAAAATCTATTGGCGGTTTAGTTGGTCACCCAAAAATGGGAGCAGGAACATTAGGTGGCATTCAAAACGATGGTACCATTAAACGAATTGCTGATCAAGGAAATTTTGGTGGAGAAATTGTTTTAGAACCACAAACCGTAGTAAACGAAGAGTTCGGAAATGCAAGAATAGCAAGTCCAACAGTAGTGAAAATGACTGCTGATAACATAGAAACGTTTAGCAATGAGTGCTTTGGGCCAGTGTTGTTCTTAATCAAAACGAAAAATACTCAACAGTCAGTAGAACTAGCATCAAATCTTGCAAGAACCAAAGGAGCAATTACTTGTTTGGCGTTTAGTACAGATGAAAATACCCAAGAATTTATTGA
The DNA here is from genome assembly GCA_965216465.1 of Bacteroidia bacterium. Lineage (GTDB taxonomy): Bacteria > Bacteroidota > Bacteroidia > NS11-12g > UBA9320 > UBA9320. Next base: position 476,708 of record CBDCFW010000005.1, on the reverse strand, counting down.
AGAAGAAATGAATGCTGCGTTTACTCCAGTTTCGTTCAATTTGGGCGGTGCGGCCTTTGTTAATCAACATGCTGCATTTTCTGATTTTCATGTTACTGGGGGTAATCCAGCAGGAAACGCATCCTTTACAAATCCAGAGTATATTAACCGAAGATTTGTTTGGGTTGGAAATAGAAAAATGTAAAAATTATCTAACGAGAATACCTAAAGCCGGAGTAAATCACTTCGGCTTTTTTGATGGCTCAATTTTGAGTTAATATGATTTTAAGCTACCTTTAGCGTTCTAAACAACTGATTTTGGTGAATTTTATTGACTTAAACTAACCCTTAACCAAAATCTGAAAATGAAAAAATTTCTTAAAAGAACTCTAATTACCCTTACCCTTATTGTGCTAATTTTAGTGGGCTATGTACAATTTACCTGGGACAAATCTTTCGATGCCCCATTACCTGATATTTCCGCAACAACCGATTCAGCCATGATCGAAAATGGTCGACATCTTGCTTATGGTCCTGCTCATTGTGGAACATGCCATGTTCCGATGGACAAGATTGAAGCAACAGAAGCTGGTGAAGAGATTCCGCTTTCAGGAGGGTGGGAGCTTGCCATACCTCCTGGAACATTTAGAGCTCCAAATCTTACGCCAGACATGGAAACCGGTATAGGGAATATTTCTGACGCTGAGATAGCTCGAGCATTACGTTATTCAGTATCTCACAATGAAAAATTCTTAGGACCCTTTATGCCGTTTCAGAATATGAGTGACTACGATGTGGCATCCATTATCTCATTCTTAAGACAGCAAGAACCCGTGAAGCATGAAGTTAAACCTACGGAATATACTTTTCTAGGGAAAGCATTGATGGCTTTTGGTGCACTGATACCTAAAGGTCCCAATGGAACTCCGCCTGAACAGGTTACAAAAGAGGCAACGGTTTCTTATGGCGAATATTTGGCTCGAGACGTTGCAAATTGTTTATTCTGTCATTCAGAGGCTGACATGAAAACAGGGAAGTTAATCGGTCCTGAGTTTGCTGGTGGGGGAATGCTTGGTCCAGACGATTTTACCCAAGGAAGAATATTTATAAGCCCTAATCTTACTCCAGATAAAGAAACAGGAATAATGGCTTCGTGGACCGAAGATCAATTTATACAACGCTTTGGTAATGGAAGAATACATGAAGGATCACCCATGCCTTGGGGTGCCTTTACAAAAATGGATGAAGTCGAATTAAAGGCTATTTATCGCTATCTGCAAAGCTTAGATCCTGTAGATAATAAAATCGAAAAGATCATTTATGAAAAAGGAGAAGAAGTTCCAAATTAATACGACTTCTCGAGACGCATAAGCGGTTCGTTCATAGCATCTTTGAGCAACAGAGTTCCTGCTTTCAATTCATATGAAGTTGCGGATTCTAATGCTTTAGAAAACTTTCTTGAATCAGTCATGTTGGGACAAGCCATGAGTGTGCTGGCTATTCTGCTCAAACCGATTGCAGTAGTTGTCACACTATCGATTTGACCTACAAAATTGTTACAACCATTTGTGCCACTTACTTTTCCTTCTTCTAAACTGAACTTTAGGTTAGGGGTCTTGTCAAACTTTGCTTCTGAGTCGGCATAAAAATCGGTAAGTTTCCAATTGTAATTCAGTTTAACGCGATCATCAAACTTGCGTTCTAGAACTTCTATAAGTTTGTATTGCACAGATGGTGCATCCGCTGGAATTGAATCTGGATTAAGGAAGGTTTCATGTACCTTAATTTTTTGCAAGTAGCCGTATTCAAATTCAAAGCTATCGATATGGTTATAAAAGTTTTTCCAGTTGTTGTAATCTAGATCTTCCGTTTCTTGTACTTGTAAACAAGTCATCGGAGTTACCCCGGTGCATCCTACTTGATAACTATTTACCCAATAAGTAGCAGTTCGTGATGTATAGGGTCTCAAAATTGTGCATGAAGACATCGTAGCAATGCAGGCTATCAATAATAATTTTTTCATTTTCTAATTACCGGTAAAATAAAGTCTCCTCGAGGCTCTTGTTGTCCAAACTGCTTTAAAAAGGGTTCAGTAATGTTGCCTTCCATAGCAGTGTAAAGCTTGCCCGGAGTTATAAAGTTTTTCTCTTTGTTTAAGGTGTAAATTAGCTTCTCGGCGAAAGGGGAGTGTTGTAAAGTGTTCGTCCAATAATCGGGAACGGTGTATTTTCCTGAAGCCAAAAATATGCGGCTGTAGTACTTACTCTTTCTATTTTCAAACTCTCTGATAGAGATATCTGATCTTAAATTTTTGTAATCGTTTATGGCGAGATCTTTTGCTTTTAGGTCGAAGCTGGCACCAAAACAAACGTCAAAAATGGCAAATACACTTTTGGTAGGCATATTGTCAAGTAAACGATTGAGAGTAGCCATTTGTAGATATGAATTCAAGGTAAAATCAGAATTTAACGAACTGCTATTTGTCAACACAAGGTAGCCATCCGTGAAATTATTGCTATAGTATCCATGTCCTGCGATGAAAAATATAAACTTATCATTTTCGTCGAGTATGTGTTTTATTGCAATAAGTTGAGCCAAAATGCTATCCTTTGGCATATTGTAAGCCTTATGAATTTTTACACCATATTTAGAGCTTAGCAATTCTGAAACCTTTTCTGCGTCATTAATCGGATTGCTTAGATTCGACCACCCTGAAATAGGGTTGTAGTCATTGGTGGCGACAATCAATGCATGCGTTATGGAAGAGTCACTTGTTGGATATTCCAACGATTCAAATTCTTCAACAGCACCACCTCTTAGCATATTTTGACGATGATTGCTTAGTAACACTTTTTGATAGTTCTTTTCTTTATAGAGGTCAAAGTACTTCGATTCAAGTATTGGACATTCAATTTCGGACTTAGAAAGATTCAATTCATACTTGTTTGAATTGACAAAAACGTTCATTATGTTTTCATTACTCAAAATGTAATGGGTCAAAGGTCCATGGTTTGCTTCAATACCCTTACATCTCATATTATCAAGGCCAAGCGCTTTGGTGGTTAGAATAATTCTATTTCGATCTGTTGCCTCTGCTACTAATGGATTTGATTCAAAAAGGGCAGCTATTAAGTTGCTCGCAAAGCTTGATCCATCTCCTGCCTCCGATATCACCAATTGATTTCGACATTGAATTTTTTCCATCATTCCAGCAAGAACTGCAACATTTAGAGCATTGTCATTATTGATTGCAGGATAATCGGACTCTGCATTGTCGTCTCCATCAAACCTAAGGGTGTCTATGTTTTCAAAGTCAGGAAGTATAAACGATTCAAAAGGGTGTAGCTCAAGAGAAATGCCTGCAAAGAAAAAGATAAAGTAATCGTCAGGATTAGCTCGTTGTGCTACTTCATCAAAAGCACTTTTTATACTATCGTACGTGGCATTTTCTTGATAAAGCCAATAGGTATATACGCTATCAATAGGAAACCATATATCGCTTCCTACGGTAAGTCGTGGGTCTGTTTTGTTGTGTCTCTGAGTTTCAATTAAACTTCTTCTGGGATTGTCTTGAACAATCTTATCCAAGATAGCCTTCGAGTCACCCACTGCATTCTTCATTTGCACCAAGGGGTAGGGATAGTTATTGATTCCCACAGAGATAACATAGATGTTACTTGATGCTGAGGTGTCTGGTGTTGGTAGTCTCCCTCCAGCAAAAAGCTGGGTTGCCCATAATGACATAATGATAAAGGAGAATAACTGTTTCATGGCGACTAACACAATATTAATTCATCGAATGCAGAATTTCTAATATAACGCTGGATGCTCTTATTTCCATCTAGTGTCTGTCCAAATTTTTCGCTGTTTGGGCGTAAGATAGCTCCAAGCTGCAAATCTGCTGCGTTTGTTTCCTTGTCCCATTTCAATTACCTGGGTAAATGTTACATCCGTTTTTTTCAAAGCCTTTATTGCAACATCTACATTTGATTTTTTAGATAATAAAGAGGTGAAAAGGAAGCAACGCGTGGCATGTTTTTCAGATTCTTGAATATAGTCGATTATGAACTGAAGTTCACCGCCATCTCTCCAAAGTTCAGAGGATTGTCCCCCAAAATTTAAAACAGGATTTTTTACTCTTTGTCCTTTTAAGTTCTTGAGCTTTCTATTTGCCTTAGATACAGCTTCTTCTGGTGAAGAATGAAACGGGGGATTGCACATCGAACAGTCAAAAAAGTCATCCTTAAGGATTCCGTTTAAAATTGATCCTTCTGCTTGATGCCTTAATTCGATTTCGTGGTTAAGGTTGTTTTGTTCAATATTTACTTGTGCGGCCGCTATCGAATCAGCATTTATATCTGAGCCAACAAAGCTCCATCCTTCTATTGCATTGCCTAAAATAGGGTAGATGCAGTTAGCTCCAACTCCAATATCTAGGCACTTAATTCCTTTTCCTTTAGGAATTTTATTGTTGTTAAAAGAACCTAATAAGTCGGCAAGGTGATGAATATAATCTGCTCTACCTGGAATTGGAGGGCACAAATAGCCTTTAGGAATATCCCAGTTTATTATACCATAATAGTGCTTAAGAATGGCCTGATTGAAAACTTTAACAGCTACAGGATCAAAGAAGTTTATTGTGTCTTCATTGGATGGATTCTTCACCAAATGTTCAGCTAAGCTAGGAAAAGATTTAATCAATTCAGGGAAATTGTATCGAGTAGAATTCTTATTACGCGGATGCAACTTTGGTTTTTTGCTTTGATGTAATTCTCCCATTATTAGCGATTGGGTCAAAGGTATAACGAAATAGTGAAGTAAGGATGTTCGCAAGTTTTGCTGGGATGTACTAAATTCGCCATATGCAAGAATTCTTGGCTTCTACTCCTTGGTGGATGTGGGTTGTACTCCTAATTGTAATTGTAGCGATACGTGATATGCTTCAAAAAAAGCATACCATTAGTCATAACTTTCCTGTTGTTGGCCACTTGCGCTATCTGCTCGAACGCATTGGTCCTGAGCTTCGTCAATATGTGGTAGCGAACAATAGAGAAGAACTTCCTTTTAATAGGAGAGAACGTTCGTGGATTTATGCTTCAAGCAAGCAGCAAAATAATTACCAGGGATTCGGTTCTGATCAAGACTTTTATACGCCTAATTATCACTTTATTAAACCTGCTCTTTTACCGTTTCAGGTCGAAGAAGATCATATAAACTTCAAACAGAAAGCATTTCTTCCATGTGCCAAGGTAATGGGTGAAGCGAACAACAGAAAGCGACCATATCGACCACATTCGGTAATTAATATTTCTGCAATGAGTTATGGTTCGTTGAGTGCAGCTGCTGTTAACAGTTTAAATCAAGGGGCTAAAAAAGTGGGATGTTACCACAATACGGGTGAAGGTGGATTATCTCCATACCACAGCAATGGGGCAGATGTTGTTTTTCATTTTGGCACGGGCTACTTCGGTGTGCGTTCTAAAGATGGTAATCTGGATCTAAACAAACTAGAGAAACTAGTTGAAAACAATCCGTTTGTTCGAGCTATTGAAATTAAGCTTTCACAAGGTGCTAAGCCAGGAAAAGGAGGCGTATTACCCGGAAAGAAAATAACTGCTGAAATTGCAGCAATACGAGGAGTTGAGATGGGGAAAGATGTACTCTCACCCGCTAGTCATAAATGCTTTAGTAATCTGGATGAGCTCCTCGCACTGATTGAAGAAATTGCCGAAAGAACTGGACTTCCAGTTGGAATCAAAAGTGCAGTAGGAAGAACAGAGCTTTGGGAAGAATTGGCATATAAGATGACTCGTAGCAATACAGGACCAGATTTCATCTCAATAGATGGGGGAGAAGGTGGAACAGGAGCAGCTCCGCCAAGCTTTGCAGACCATGTTGCCTTGCCATTCTTCAGTGGATTTAGCAAGGTATACCGTATTTTTCAAAAGCATGAGTTGACCGATAAGATTGTTTTTGTAGCCTCAGGCAAATTGGGGCTGCCGGCCAATGCAGCAAGAGCATTTGCCATGGGAGCAGATATTATTAATGTTGCTCGTGAAGCCATGATGGCAATTGGATGTATTCAGGCACAGTTATGTCATACAAACCGTTGTCCGAGTGGAGTGGCCACTCAAAATAAGTGGTTGCAAGCCGGAATTAATGTCGAGTTGAAATCAGATCGCTTTTATCATTATATCAAGCACTTCAGAAAAGAGTTGCTTGAATTGTGTCATTCGAGTGGCTATGAGCATCCTTGTCAGTTTAAGATGACAGATTTAGAAACCACAACCGACGATCACAATATGATTAAAACATTGAAGGATATGTACGGTTATGAGAAGACTGCTGTTAAGTTTGAAAACATGCAAAAGCTAGAAGAGTGTTCTCATATGGGAGGGAGAAGCGAAACCTAAAATAAATTTTGGTCGTCACCTTCGTTTTCTTCAAACTCAATATCCATTTGGTTTTCTTGGTATAAGTCGCAATCGACCTCAATGGTCATTTCGCCTTCGGGCTTCAAAAAGTCTTCTTTGCTCACCCCTGACTTAGGGTCGGCATAAACTTTTTCCATATACTTGGCAAAGATCGGTAGAGCCATATTTGCTCCTTGACCATAAGCGGTATTCCAAAAGTGTACGTTTCTTTCTTCAGCTCCAACCCAACAACCACTTACAAGATTCGGTGTTATTCCCATAAACCAACCGTCACTGTTTCCTTGAGTTGTTCCTGTTTTACCACCAATTACTGCATCTAGAGGAATATTGTATCGGTATCTCAAGCGAGCTGCGGTTCCTCCAGATTGGGTAACTTTTTCAAGCATTTTACAAACGATGTATGCTGTTTGTCGTCGTAAGGCCTCATCTTTTTCTGGTGTGAATTCTTGTAAAATATTACCGTTCTTATCTTCAATTCGGGTAACGAAAATGGGTTCAACCCAAGTTCCTCCATTTACAAAGGTGCCATAAGCTCCCACCATTTCAAAAACAGAAATATCCATGGTTCCCAAGCAGATTGAAGGATAAGGCTCAAATTTCGTCTCATCAATACCCATTTTTCCTGCAGTTTGTCGAACAACTTCAGCGCTATTAGGCCCAAGGCGTTTCATTACACGAGCTGTGATTGTGTTTACGGATTGTTGTAAGCCTTGATAAAAGGTAAGTTCAGGATCAACTTCACTAGAATTTGAAGGAGACCACTCTTGATCGTCACCGTATTCAACTGTGACAGGCCCAGTACTTTCAATTTCGCATGGTTGAAGCTTATCGTCGTCTAACCCACGTGCATAAACCAACGGTTTAAAGGTTGAACCAACCTGTCGAGTGGCCTTTTTATTCACGTGATCGTATTGGAAGTACTTATGATTAATACCTCCAACCCATGCTTTGATGTAACCTGTTTGGGGTTCAAAACTCATGAAACCTGTGTGTAGGATTTGCTTGCAATATTTCAGTGAATCCATCGGGCTTAGAACAGTATCGATCTCACCTTGCCATGAAAACAACGTCATAGGTACTGGGTGATTTAAATAATATTCTAACGAGTCTGAATCTTTACCATATTTTCTCTTAAGCGAACGATAACGCTCAGTACGTTTCATCATCCGCATGGGATAATCAGGGTCTTTAACCTGTTTCCCTTGTTCATTTTCACGGTACCAAGGGTCTCTTCGCAGTCTTTTTGTTTCATTATAAAACTGCTTTTGAAGACTTACCATATGACTATTCACAGCTGCTTCAGCATAAGCCTGAAGTTTTGAGTCGATGGTAGTATAAATCTTTAAGCCGTCGTCGTAAATGTTGTACTTAATCCCTGTCTCGGCTTCATAAGTTCTAGTCCACTCCTTCATCCATCGCGTCAAGTAAGAACGAAAATACGTTGCCATACCTTGATTGTGGTCGATGTAGTTATAGTCAGTAACCATTGGCAACTCTCTAAGGCTATCTAGTTCTTGAGTGGTGATGTATCCATATTTATTCATTTGACCCAGCACCACATTTCTTCTTGATAGTGCATTTTTTGGGTTACGAATAGGGTTGTAGTAGGTATTAGCTTTAAGCATACCCACAAGCACAGCAGACTCTTCAATCTTTAATTCAACAGTCGGCTTATTAAAGTATCGCTTTGACGCAGATTTGATACCATAACTGTTTCCATAGGGTACGGTATTGAAATACATTAACACAATCTCATCCTTAGTGTATCTCTTTTCAATTTCTATGGCTAGAATCCATTCTTTTAGCTTTTGTATAAGTCGCTTGCTGAAGCTTTTTGAACGCTCTTGGAATAGATTTAGGGCTAACTGCTGTGTAATTGTACTACCACCTCCGTCTCGTCCCAGGCGTACAACCGCTCGCACCAGTGCTTTAGCGTCTATTCCTGAATGATCTCTAAAGCGACAGTCTTCCGTTGCAATCAATGCATTGGTTAAATGATCTGGGATGTCCTCGAAGCTGCTGTTGGTTCGGTCTTCTTGGAAAAACATTTTTCCCATCATTTTCCCGTCTTCAGAAAATACTTCAGAAGCTAGTTTTGTCTCTGGGTTTTCTAACTCTTTTGTGTCAGGAAGCTTACCCCAAAGGCCCCATTTGATAGTAAACAAGAAAAGAACAAATGCAAGTAATCCATACGCAGACGTCTTCCACATCAAACGAATTAATCTATTTGATTTTTTCTTAGGTGGATTTTTCTTTTTGTTTTTAGCAGTTGCCATTATCTCCTGTAATTGTTTTTAAAGAAATTGATGTATTCGTTCTCGTTCTTCTCTTTAAACAAGGTTCTAAAGTTTTCCTCCGAAATTGCATATGCCTTTACGTCAGACAGTCCTTCGTTTTCAAAGAGTGCCACATTCGATAGCATTTCTTTATGATACACCATAGCATCACTCTTTTTTGCAAATTGCTTTATGTAGTAAACTTGGCGGTCACCAAGCATCAAAGTTGATATGTGCAATGACTGTCTTCCAAAAAAGGTTTTGTTATAGTCGTCCAGTGTTAGTTGTACATTTTTTTCTTGACTGGTATGTCCAGATAAGATGTAATAATGTTTTCCACTCAAATCGTTGTTGTAAACAGAAGCAATAGACTTTGAGTTTAGCTTATCGGATTTGCCAGATGTACTATCGCTAGGGTCTTCTATTTCATCTTCATTACCTAGAAGCTCTAAGGTAAAAGTGGCCATTTCTCCAATTTCAGTGCCCGCGTATGTTTCTTCCAAACTTTTTAATTCCTTGATGTATGCACTTTTTCCCTGAGTCTTACCTACAGTAAGGGCGTAGAGATAGTCTACCTTGGCTTGAATTGATGAGCCAGGGTAATCGGTATCAATTTTTTCTTTTACTTCTACCGCAGCTTTGTAATCTTCAGCAATAAAGTGCTCGTACATTTTATTGTAGAGGTTAATTACTTCTTTGTCTTTGCTGTCTTCAACAATTTCTTTGGCATTTAAAACTTGATTATACGGAGTTTCAGGGAACTCATCTGCAATTTGCTGGGAGTATTTGTTATAATCCGATTCGTTGCCTAAGCTCGTTGCTATTTTAGCGAGATAGAAAATGGCTTCTGGCTTATGTTCAGTTATCGGATATTTGTCAAGAAGAATTTTAAAATTCTCTTCGGACTTTAAGAATTCTTTAAGGTCATCGAAGTAAATTTTACCGTTGCCATGATATGCATCTTGAATTTTCTTTTCAGCCACTTCCTTTGCGAGGGCACTAAAAGGAATGGGTTTATAGTATTTAAGTCTCTCGTCATCCAATCCAGCCAAAGCTTCATTTTGCTCGTCGTCGGCAGACGCACTATACGTGTCAGGATCTGCCTCATTATCTTCGGCTTCAATACCCCTTTTTGAGGAAGGTACTGCGGTTTCAACCACTGATTTATTCACGAAACGCCAGAAGTCACCGTTTTTTCGATTTCCCCAAACACGGGTAAAATCATTTGATCCTCGCGAGACCTGTGAAGGGTTGTAGAAATACCACGTGCTTCCACCAATTTGAGCACCCGGCATTGGAGGAGGAGTTCCAGCAATTCTGTCCCTTTCTCTCCGCAATTGTTCTGCCTCTTCTTCTTGGCGCTTTGCTTCTTTTTGGTCTTCTATGATTTTCGTAATCCGTTGGTCTAATACTTCGCGATCTAATCGGCTAAGTGCCAATAAGCTATCTTGAATTCGAATGGTTTCAATGTTTTCGATGAGTTTAGACAATACCGAGTGTTGGGCTCTTATCTTATCTACATCTGGAAAATCATCTGGAATAAAAGAAACAGTACTGTCGTAGTAAGATTGTGCTTTATCGTAGTTTCTGTTTTTAAAGTAATGATCAGCTAAGAATAGGTAGGTCTTGGTACGCTGAGTGTTATTGCTTTTAGCATATTTCGAAGCGTTGATCATGTTTTGTAAGCCTGCTTCCTCATCACCAGTTTGAAATTCTAACAATCCGAGCTCATAGTAAATCTGATCAAAGTAATCAATGTTCTTGTCGTCATTGAGCATTCGTTTCAAATACTTTTTTGTGCTTTTTGCACTCGTACCCGTTTCTGCACTTGACTTTGCCATACCTAAGTTGGCTTGAAACACATATTCATACGGTGCATTTAACTTCAAAACACGAACAAAATGCTTGTTCGCTAATTCATATTCCTTGTTGTTGAGATAAAGTTGTCCTAATAAAAAGTGGGTTCTGTATTTAACCGTTTTGTCTTTTACTTTAGAAACACCTTTGAGTAATAACGGAATGGCTTCATTGTATTTACCTTGTTTTACCAATAAGTCGCCTCCAGACAAATTAAGATGAGTTGTAAAATAACGACTGCTTGATTTTAGCTCTTTTAAATATCCAAGAATAGCTTCGGCATCATCATATTTGCCTTGGCGTATATAGCTTTTCATTAACCACAATTGGCTAACTTCTTTTATTTCTGGATCGGTGAAATTGGCATTTACAAATTGAAACGCTTCGATTGCGGCATAGTAATCACCTCCAAAGAAATGAGTCTGGCCAATTACAAAGTATGCATTATCTACCCATTTGCTTCTCGGTTTATTTTGAATCACTTTAGAAGCTTTTTTTCATTACTTCCTCCATAGGTGCACGCATATTTTTAGCATCATCTTCTGTGCCATATGGATACACACTCAAAAACTCGTTAAATTCGTCTTTTTGCTTCGCAGAAAGGTTATTTACAGCGGATTGAAGCTTTTGTTGGGCGTTAAAATAGATATTATAGCGAGCGATCATGTTGTTCCAGCTGCGTTTAATCCAACCTTCTTCGGTGTTTTGTGCCCAAGACTGGCTAGAAATGGATAGGAACAGCACAAATGCTATGTATTTAGTAATCTTCAATTGATAATCTTATTAACTTTGCACTCTTTAAACTCAAAAGAGCACAAAAATATTTTAATTAGGCCGTAAACATTGACAAAAGTTGGGTTCTTTCCGAAAAAAAATATCAACCAAGTTCAGAAATAGATACAGATTGATTCTGAGGCAAGATGAGAATCTTGAGGAACGTGTGTCTTTTGTTTTAACACCACTCAATATGGTATTGGTGGTGTCAGTAACCTTATTGGTGTTTGGTACCATCTTGTATTTATTATTGGCCTATACCCCGCTAAACCACATTTTTCCTACTAAAAGTTCGAAGTATAGCAATATTGAGCAATACGAAATGCTTCAGCGAATAGATTCATTAGAGCAGTCGTTAACGAATTTGAAGCTCCAGTCAGATATATTGAACCAGATTCTTGAAGGAGGTGAGTTAAATTCTGATATTATGGAAGAGATGGAGAACGTACCTGCCGAAGAAGTTGCTCTGGCATCTAGTGACCCTGGCACTCAAGTGAAAATAATCCGAGGTTCTGAGATCGATCCCAAAAGTTACAATTTGTTTCTGCCTTTAAAAGGAGTGGTGAGCGATACATTTAATATTGACAGAAAGCACTTAGCTGTTGATATTGCTGCCAAAAGCAAAGAGGTAATTAAGTCTGTGCAGAAAGGAACCGTGATATTTAGTGACTGGACTCCAGGAGGTGGACACACCTTGGTTATTCAACATCCGAACGAGTTAATCTCAGTTTATAAACATAATGCCGTGCTATTGAAAAAAGAGGGTACTTTTGTCAACGCAGGCGATGCAGTTGCACTTGTAGGGAATACCGGAGAACTATCTTCGGGGCCCCATCTTCACTTTGAATTGTGGAGCAAGGGTATAGCTGTTAACCCACAACATTACATCAACTTCTAAAACAAAATGATAGGTAACAAAAAAGAAAAGACTACAGCTCCATCAGGAACCGGTGCAATTAACGTAATTGGAGAAGGAACCACAATTGTTGGAGATTTAAGCTCAAATGGTGATCTTAGAATAGACGGAGTAGTTGAAGGTAGCGTGAGAACACAATCTAAATGTGTTTTGGGAGCTACTGGCCGAATCATCGGAAACATTGAATCTAAAAGCTGTGACGTAAGCGGACGAGTAGATGGAAATGTAAAAGTGAATGAACTGCTTTTAATTAAATCTAGCGGAAAGATCAACGGTGATATCAAAACATCAAAAATCGTTGTTGAGAATGGAGGAGAGTTCAATGGTGCATGTACCATGGGTAGCTCTGTTTCCATAAAGAAGGATAATTCTGAGAATAATGTCCAAACGGCAACAGCCTAATTATGTAAAGTACTCCGGACTGGGCTTTCAACTGATAGCGATTACCGTAGGATTAATCCTTATTGGTCTTTGGCTCGATTCCTATTTTAACTTAGAATCAACTTTTGTATTAATAGCGATCTTTTTAGCTGTGTTCGCTGTTATATATATGATGATTAAAAAACTGAAATAATGAGTTCGAAATTTGTATTTAAACTTTTAATCTTAACGCTAATTCTTGCCGTTCTTACTTTTTTTATGTTTCGATTTATTGAAACTTCAGAGCAAATTTGGTTCTGGGGATCACTAGCATTTTTCTTTGCTTTGGGAGTAGGAATTAGTGCGATAAGTCATCGGGCATTAAAGGCATCCAATTCTGCATTTTTTAGAGGTGTAATGGGAGCCATTGGATTGCGAATGATGTTAGGTATTTTTTTCTTAGCTATTTACCTGATAGTGAGTGAGATAAAGGCCAAGGAGTTTATAGTCTACTATTTAATTTTATATTTATTATTCACAATATTTGAAATATATCAATTAGTGGCTAAATTGCGCCCCGAAATTAACAGCGAACTTGATAACACAACAAGCTAATAACCAACAACTTAGAACGAACCAAATGTTTCGATTATTTCTTGCAATCACAGTTTTTATGACGTCTTTCATGTCGTTTGCCTCTTCTTCAGAAGCAAATCATGGGGAAAAAGAGGAGTTTAATGCAGGTGAAGTTATTATGCATCACGTGATGGATATGCACGAGATTCACATCGGTCCAATTCACATTCCGTTACCAATTATTCTTTACAGTTCAGAAAATGGTCTTGATGTATTCAGTTCTTCTCGTCTTTCTGGAGGTGCTGTTTACAACGGCTACGTTATGGATCACGAAAAGATTTATATGGTAGGTGCTGATGGAAAACCTGCTCATGACGAGCACGGACACATCACCGGAGAAAAACCATTGGATCTTTCAATTACTAAAACTGTTGCAGGGATGTTGTTAACCATGATTTTAATGGTGTTGATCTTTACTGCAGTAGCAAGAGGATACAAGAAAAGAGAAGGTCAGGCCCCAAAAGGTATACAATCTTTAATGGAGCCATTAATTCTTTTTGTGAAGGATGAGATTGCAAAGCCAAGTATCGGTAAGCGTTATGAGAAGTTCTTACCTTTCTTATTAACCATTTTCTTCTTTATTTGGATTGGTAATATGTTAGGTCTTATTCCTTTCATTGGAGGATTTAACGTTACAGGAAATATTGCTATTGCGATGGTAATGGCGTTGTTTACTTTCATTATCACTGCAGTTAATGGTAACAAAGATTACTGGAAGCACATTTACAACACCCCAGGTGTACCTTGGTGGTTGAAGTTTCCAATTCCTTTAATGTTTGTGATTGAGTTTATTGGATTCATTTCAAAACCAATCGTACTTACTTTACGACTTTTTGCGAATATCACAGCAGGTCACATTATTATTTTGGCTTTTGTGAGTTTGATTTTCATCTTCAATAACCTTTATGGAGCTGGAGGTGGATATGGAGTTTCTATCTTATCGGTAGGATTCTCAATTTTCATGTTTGCAATTGAGCTTTTAGTGGCTTTCTTACAAGCATATGTGTTTACCTTATTGTCTGCACTGTACTTCGGTTCAGCAGTAGAAGAGCACGCACATTAATACGTTTATAAATTAAATTAAATAAATAAAACAAGTAACAATTACAAAATGGAACTTTTAACAATTTTATTAGACATGGCAAACGCTTACATGGGCGCAGGTATTGGAGCAGGTGTTGCAGCTATTGGTGCAGGTATCGGTATTGGTAAAATCGGTGGATCAGCTCTTGAGTCTATGGCTCGTCAGCCAGAATCAACTGGTGACATCCGTGCGAACATGATCGTTGCTGCTGCGCTTGTAGAGGGTGCTGCATTCTTCGGTATCATCGTGAGCCTTTTGGTTGTATTAACGAAATAATAACACGAAATTGTACGAGGGCAAGAGTACGCTCTTGCCCTATAGATTTAAATTATTATGAATCCGTTATTGCCCGAATTAGGTTTAGTGCTTTGGATGTCGATTGCATTCTTAGTGATTCTTTTTCTTTTGAAAAAGTTTGCTTGGAAGGGAATCATCAAAGCATTAAAAGACCGAGAAGAATTTATTGATCGTTCATTAAAGTCTGCTGAAGAAGCTAAAGCTCAAATGAGCCAGCTTAAATCAGACAATGAAAAGCTATTGGCTGAAGCTCGTGAAGAGCGCGAGTCTATCTTAAAAGAAGCAAGAGAAATGAAAGAAAAGATCTTGTCTGACGCTAAGGTAACTGCCTCTGAAGAAGGAAGTCGATTGGTTGCAGCTGCACGTGCTGAGATTGACAAAGAAAAGCACCAAGCTCTTTCTGATATCAAGAAGCAAGTAGCTGAAATTTCATTGGAGATTGCTGAAAAAGTAATTCGTAAAGAGTTAAGTGAAAAAGGTTCTCAAGAATCTTTAGTTAACGATCACTTGAACAAATCACAATTAAATTAACATGGCATCAACCAGAATAGCACTAAGATATTCTAAGTCATTATTAGATCTTGCTTCTCAAGCAGGTGATTTAGATGGCATCAAGGCTGATATGGACACGGTAGTTGATACCTGTTCAGAATCAAGAGAACTTGTTAGCCTTTTAAACAACCCAATTGTTAAAGCAAGTGATAAAAAAGCGGTGTTGGCAAAAGTTTTCAAATCAACTTCTGCTACAACGCAAAACTTTATTGACTTTTTAGTAGATAAAAAGCGTGAAGGTGAGTTGCCTCTGGTTGCTCAAAATTATATTGCTTCATACAACGAAATGAAAGGCATTGCTACGGCAACTGTTATTTCTGCTGTTGAATTATCAGAAGAAACTTTAGCGAAGATTAAATCTTACGTTACAGGTATCTTAGGTAAAGAAGGAATAGAACTTACAAATGAAATTGATCCTTCAATTATTGGAGGTGTGATAATTAAGCACGAAGACAAGCTTTTAGATATGAGCGTGTCTAAGGAACTTAGAGAAATTAGAAAAACATTAATCTATAATTAAAAAGAAAAATGGCTGCAATAAGACCAGACGAAGTTTCTAGTATAATTAAAGAGCAATTAGCCGGTGTACAAACTGGAGCTCAATTAGAAGAAGTAGGAACAGTATTACAAGTAGGTGATGGTATCGCCCGTATTTACGGACTTACTCAAGTAAAATCAGGTGAGCTTATCGAGTTTGCTAACGGTGTTCAAGGTATCGTTCTTAACTTAGAAGAAGATAATGTTGGTGCTGTACTTTTAGGTAGCTCTACCAATATTAAAGAAGGTGACACAGTAAAAAGAACTAACAGAATTGCTTCTATTAAAGTAGGAGAGGGAATGTTAGGTAGAGTTGTTGACACCTTAGGTAACCCAATTGACGGTAACGGAGATATTGAAGGTGAACTATTTGAAATGCCATTGGAGAGAAAAGCTCCAGGGGTAATCTATAGAGAGCCTGTATCTGAGCCTTTACAAACAGGAATTAAAGCGGTAGACGCGATGATTCCAATTGGTAGAGGACAAAGAGAGTTAATTATTGGTGACAAGCAAACAGGTAAAACTGCTGTTGCTATCGACACCATTATTAACCAAAAAGAATTTTATGACAAAGGTGAACCAGTTTACTGTATTTATGTTGCTTGCGGACAGAAAGCAAGTACTGTAAAGCAAGTGGTTAGAGCTCTTGAGCAAAAAGGAGCAATGGCATATACAACTATCGTATCTGCTTCTGCTGCTGATCCTGCTCCAATGCAATTCTACGCTCCTATGGCGGGTGCTGCAATTGGTGAGTACTTCAGAGACACTGGTCGTCCTGCATTGATCATTTACGATGATCTTTCAAAACAAGCTGTTGCATATCGTGAGGTATCTCTTCTTCTTAAAAGACCTCCAGGTCGTGAAGCATACCCAGGAGACGTATTCTACCTTCACTCTCGTTTATTAGAGCGTGCTGCAAAGGTGAATGGCTCTGATGAGATCGCTCAAGGTATGAACGATTTACCAGAATCATTGAAAGGAAAAGTAAAAGGAGGAGGATCTCTTACTGCTTTACCGATCATTGAAACACAAGCTGGTGACGTTTCTGCATATATCCCAACTAACGTAATTTCGATTACTGATGGACAAATCTTCCTAGAGTCTGATTTATTCAACTCTGGTGTTCGTCCAGCGATTAACGTAGGTATCTCGGTATCTCGTGTAGGGGGGTCTGCACAAACAAAAGCAATGAAGAAAACTGCTGGAACACTTAAATTGGACCAAGCACAGTATAAAGAGCTTGAAGCATTTGCTAAGTTTGGATCTGACCTTGACCCTGCTACTAAGTCAATCTTAGATAAAGGAGCAAGAAACGTGGAGATCTTGAAACAAGCTCAATATTCTCCACTAACTGTTGGTAAGCAAGTTGCAATCATCTACCTAGGAACTAAAGGTTTATTGAGAGATATTCCTGTTGCATCTGTTCGTAAATTCGAAGAGGAGTTCTTAATGAAGATGGAAGCTGATCACCAAGACGTTCTTGACGCTTTAACAAGCGGTAAGCTTGACGGTGACCTTACCGGAACAGTAGAAAAAGTAGGAGCAGAAATAGCTAAAAACTTCAAAGCCTAAACAAAATGGCAAATTTAAAGGAAGTAAGAACCAGGATAGCGAGTACGCAGTCGACGCAGCAAATTACCAAAGCCATGAAAATGGTTTCGGCTACGAAATTGCGTAAGGCTCAGCAAGCTATTACTCAAATGCGACCTTATGCCGACAAGCTAAATGGAATTTTAGTAAACTTGGCAGAGGCTGCTAAGGACGAACAAAGCTTACAAGGTTACTTTGAGCATCGTGAAGTAAAAAATGTATTACTTGTAGTTAATTCAAGTGATCGTGGATTGTGCGGTGGTTTCAACTCAAATGTAATTAAAGAAGTACGTAACTTGTTGCAGAACAAATACGCTGATGCAAACGTTACGGTGAAATTTTTAGGAAAGAAAGCTTACGAATTTTATAAGCGTGATGACCTAAATATGGATACTTCTAACATAGATGCTTTCCAAGACCTAAATGCAGAAGAAGTATTTGAAATTGGTGAAAACATCATTTCTGAATTTTTAGCAGGAAAGTACGATGAGGTTCGTGTTGTATACAATAAATTTAAAAATGCAGCAACCCAAATCGTAACTGCTGAACGCATTCTACCGGTAGAAATAGAAGCTTTTGAGGAAGAAAAAACAGAAGAAACTAAATTCTTAGCTGACTTCACTTTTGAACCGTCTAAAGCTGACCTTCTTTATACCTTAATTCCACGTGCGGTTAAAACGCAATTGTACAGAACCATGCTTGATTCACAAGCATCTGAACACGGAAGTAGAATGGTTGCTATGGATAACGCTACTGAAAATGCAGGTGAGCTTATCTACGATTTGAAATTACAATATAACCAAGCACGTCAAGCTGCAATTACAAAAGAAATTTTAGAGATTGTTGGTGGAGCCGCTGCTTTGGAAGGATAAAATTTCATCCTATACAAAAGAACCCGTATCACACTCTGGTACGGGTTTTTTTATGCATGTTGTTTTGGTGCTTGTAAAATCAATTGAGACGTTAACAAATTAATATTCTTAGACCAAAATAATTTTCATACATTTTCCGTAATATTGCCATCAATCAGTTATTGAAAAAGAATGAAGTACGTTATTAGAGGTGTCTTATTAGTGGTGATCGCAGTTCTTGCATATTTTACTTACGAGTCGATTGCAGAACCCGTTCGCTATGGCAAAGAGGTTGCACTAAAAGAACAAGCCGTTATTGATAAACTTAAAGTAATTCGCGATGCTCAATTAACCTATAGAGATCAAAAAGGACAGTTTACTGCAAGCTTTGATACCTTAGTTGACTTTATGAAAAATGGTCAACTCAAAATTATGGTAGAGTTTGGTGATCGAGACGATTCAACTACTGTATTTACAACCAAAGAAATGTTTGTTAGCGTAAAAGACTCGATGTTCCCGGATGTTGATGTCGATAATATTCGCTATGTACCTTTTCACGATACACTTCAGTTTATCATGAAGGCCGATAAAATCAAGACCAACAACGTACTTGTACCTGTATTCTTGGTTGAAGACCCAATGCCGTTTAGTAAAGAACGACAAGAGGAAGAAAACCCACTTAGTGTTGGTTCAATTTACGAAGTAAACTACAGAGGTAACTGGGGTAGTCGCTAATAGTTCAATGACCACTTACCACAACGCAGTTAGTGATAAGCTGGTAATAAGCTTTTTCCCAAAAGCAACACTTTTTCAAGCTTTTTCGAAAGATCATACGTTAAAGTATTCGCATGTATCGAGTGATCATGTTATTCCGGATGCTATAAAGTCGTCTATATTCTCAAAAACGACTTGTGTTAATGGCCGATGTAATTTTATCCTGGCTCCATTAGGTGAAGATGATTATACTCCCTACTTCATAACCAACCATAAGACCTATACGAAATTAGCTCTTGAGAACCTTGAACAGTTCTCGGTAGTTCAAGATATAGATGATCAATTAAGCGGTGTAATTAAGGATTTAGTAAACCCAGATATTAAAACGGATGTTGCCATTTGGCACGATGCGATAAAAGGGCGTCACGCAAACTCACTTTATTTCTATCACTGCGAAGATTTACTCACGGCAATGGTATTTAAAGATGGAGGTCTGCTTCTGATCAACCGGTATGCTGTAGAAAACCATGATGAACTATTTTATTACATCATGCTACTCGTTGAGCAATTGGATTTGCCTGTTCAGGATTTACATTTTGAATGTATCGCCACAAGCGGAGAACATGAAGTGCTTCAGGCACTGTTTAAAAATTATCTGCCAACGCTACATTTGGCACCGTATGGTCAACTGCAATCTGAATCATCAGATTTGCGACTAGAACATATACTCGCTGGTATTTTTTCAGAATGCGTATTATAAGCGGTGAACATAAGGGATTTCGCTTTCCGCAGCGAAACATGCCTCATGCACGCCCTACAACTGACCGTGCTAAGGAAGCATTATTCAATGTCCTTGACCAAAAGTACTATTTTGATCAAATCGAGGTTTTAGATCTTTACACTGGTCTTGGTAGTATTAGCCTCGAATTTTTATCTCGAGGATGTAAATCTGTAACTGCCATTGAGTCCAATTACAAGTCTATTCGGTATATATCAGATCTTGTTAAGCAGTTAGACCTTAATTTAGAAATCAGACAGCAGAAAGTACTTCCATTTTTGAAGTCGTGCAATCAACAGTTCGATATTCTATTTGCCGATCCTCCATACCAGGCACAAGCAGAGATTAATGAATTGATTAAAACCATTGAACAGGGTGACTATTTAAAGCCTAATGGGGTCTTTATTCTTGAACACATTACATCGTATAAGATAAACCACTCAAAGTGCTATGATTCAAGAAAATATGGACAAAGTACCTTCAGTTTCTTTAACTTTGAATCTTAGCTATGGGTAAAAAAGCAATATTTCCTGGAACCTTTGATCCATTTACAAATGGACATCTGGATATCGTAAATAGAGGACTTAAGCTCTTTGATGAAGTAATTGTTGCCATTGGAGTAAATGCAGATAAAAGGCATTTGTTTACACTAGACCAACGTACCAAGTGGCTCGAAATGGTATTCGCTGACAACGACAAGGTGAGTGTACAACATTACGAAGGTCTAACTGCAACTTTTGCAGATTCAATAGGTGCAGAATTCATCTTGCGTGGATTGCGAACAACGCAAGACTTTACCTACGAGCAGCAAATCGCGTATGTTAATGAAGATTTAACCAACAAGGTGCAAAGTATCTTTGTTATGAGTGATCAAAAAAATGCTTCTGTAAGCTCAACAATAGTTAGGGACCTTATTCGGTACAAGGGCAACTTCAAAAAGTATGTTCCCGAAGTTGTATATAACGAAATCATGAATGCATAAGCCTGTTATCCAGCTTTGAGCAACTTCTTTTTGGCTTTGAGTTGTCTCTTATACTCCTTTAAGATGCGTTTAATCGCAGGATAGGTATCAATTAAGGCCAAATGAATCTTTTTGGGTTTTACCCATCTCACTTCTTCAATATCTTCTTCGGTTTGTGGCACCAAATGATTACCGTCTTTACATTTTACAAGATACCATACGGTGTGCTTGATTTGCCATTCATTGGAGCGAAAATAGGTGTGATAAGTATCCATGAAGTGCGATACGATGGAGAGCTGTTTAGCACCAGTTTCTTCCTCAATTTCACGAATAGCACACTTCTCCATATCTTCATTTTTCTTGGCCTTACCTTTTGGAAGATCCCACTTTCCTAAGCGTTTCATGAGAAGAATTCTTCCTCGCTCATCTTCTACAATACCTCCTGCTGCTTCCACCAATTTAAATTCCAAGAAAACTTTTCTTAGCAATTTATCTGGGTTTCCAACGATTAAAATATTTAATGGCTTGGTCGATCGCTTACTTACACGTAAAGCTTCCTTAACTTGTTCTTCGTTCGGTTTTTTAAAAACAAAGTCGGGTTCAAAATTCTCTTTCAGGGATTCAGTAGATGATAATAAAATACGGTGTTTGCCGTGAAAAATTCGATACATTTGTAGCCCGTTAAAAATGATTAATTCAGAAGCAAAAATCGCTAAAATATTGTTAGAAACAAGTGCGATTAAATTATCTCCAGATAATCCGTTTAAGTGGTCAAGCGGATGGAATTCTCCTATCTATTGTGACAACCGTACTGTTCTATCTTACGCAGAACACCGTGCTGAAATCAAACGAATGCTTTCAGCCAAGATAAAAGAAGAGTTTCCAGATGTAGATGCTATCATAGGGGTAGCTACGGCAGGAATTGCTATGGGTGCATTAGTGGCTGACGAATTGAACTTAAGTTATGCTTACTGTCGACCTAAGCCAAAGGAGCACGGTCTTAAAAGACAATTAGAAGGCAAGGTTGATGCTAATGCCAAGATTGTGGTTTTAGAAGACTTAATCAGTACGGGTGGAAGCAGCTTAAAAGTTGTTGAATATCTGAGAAAAGAAGGATATAACGTGATGGGTATGGCTGCAATCTTTACGTACGGTTTCCAGGTTGCCGAAGACAACTTCAATAATGCTGATTGCAAGTACATTACTTTAGGAAACTACGCTAGCTTAATCGAGCATGCTCAAGAAACTGGCTATGTTAAAGCAGAGGATGTAAGTCGTTTGAACGAATGGCGCGAAAGTCCTTCTACTTGGGGTTAGAACTAAGCGTGGCCATTCCAAGGTATAAGCTCATCTTTTATTTCGACCATTTCGAAGCCATTTTCTTCTTGTAGTTGCTTCATGATTTTTCTCACGTGTTTATGAAACCGTCTTTGACCCCAGGTTGAACGTCGGAGTGTTAAAGCGGCATTAGATGATATGGCATCAAGTACCAGTTTGACGCCTTGCTTTTTAATGGAAATTATGTTGCAAACACTAATCTCATAAAGATAAGATCGCTCGTAAATCATGAAAATCATATCATCACTCGCATTGTGAAACTTGAATTCAAATCGGGTATAAATTTGATTTGCCAGCTCTTTAAACTCAATTCCAGAGATTTCAAATTGCAAGATTCGCACGACACGAATATAACGAAGCCATCAAAAATCACTAGCTTAGCAGAAAACTAAGTCATGGGGAAAGTAGCCAACATTAAAACCAAGGAAACTGAAGCAAGTGTAAAAGATTATCTTAATTCAGTTGCAGACGAACAAAAGCGCATTGACAGTTTTGAGATTCTAAAAATGATGGAACAGGCCTCTGGTGAAAAGGCCAAAATGTGGGGTAAGTCAATGATTGGCTTTGGAAACAAGCGGTACAAAAGTCCTAATACAGGAAGAGAAGTTGATTGGTTCAAGATTGGCTTTGCTCCGCGAAAGGCCAATATATCGCTACATTTAATTCTGGACCTAAAAGCTCAATCTGAAGTATTATCTAAGCTGGGCAAGCACAAAACTGGAGTGGGTTGCCTTTATATTAACAAGCTTGATGATGTTGATACTGCTGTCTTAGAAGAGATTATCAAGCAATCATTAGACGAAAAATAGTTTACAGCTCTTTTCGGTATCTTTCCTTCATCGCTTCCAAAGTCTCAGGTTCTCCATCTGAATTTAGTTGATCCTTTAGCATTTGCCCCATGGTTGGAAATTCAGATCGCTTGATTTGCGAATCCGCATCCCAAAGCTTTGATCGCATAAAGGCCTTCGCACAATGCAGGAATACTTCGTCAACCGTAATCTCAATACACGTTTTAGGAGGATTTAGGTCGTCTTTGTATAACTCCAAATATTCAGGCTTAGTGGTTAGGATTGCACTACCATTTATGCGCAAAGTTTCATCAACGCCAGGTAGAAAGAATAACAAGCCAACTTGTTTAGTTTCAAGAATGTTCACCAGCGAATCTAATCGGTTGTTGCCTCGTGAATCAGGAATGATGATGGTTTGATCATCTATAATACTGACAAATCCTTTTTGTCCTCCTCGCGGAGAAACATCCATTTTGCCGCTGGCACCTTTTGTTCCAAGCGTAAGGAAAGGCGAGTGTTCAATAAAGTTTTTTGCATGTGCATCTAAGGCCTTTAAAACCTTGTCACGGGCTCTTGCACCAGGGAATCCATAGTATTCACGAAGCTGATCTTCGGTAGTGATTTGCATTAGTCTGGCAAATATATTTCTGGAATAGGATTTTCTTCCGATTCTTGGGTCCAATAGATATTTATAATCCACCACCTTGAACCGTCAAAGAGTAGCTGTATGCTATTTATTCCTCTCATAAATGGTTCTGCATCGTCTTTGCTATTAAACGCTTCGTAGGTGCTAAATACATGAGCGATATTACCGAATCGTTGAACTTCACGGTGAATTTCTTCTTCATGAAATCCGTTTTTTACCAACCACTCGCCCGATTTCTCGATATACTGATCTGGCGTAATGTATCGAGCTTTGTAAAGTGAGTCTTTAGCCATCCCAGAAGGTATAAGTTTTGCATCGGGATGAAATAGGCTTCGCATTAATTCCCAGTTACGTTCTTCACCCTTTTCGCCCGATATAACATCATACAAATGAAAAACTATACTATCAAGTGATGATGTTTCAGGTCCGTGATGTTTTTCGCTAGCAAAAGAAAGAATAGGAGAGAGAAGCAGGATGATTATAAGTTTCTTCATGGTGATTCGATTTTCACCGAACTTACGAGGTAGTCTTTGTCTATCCTAAAACTTTGGTTTAAAGGATGAACCTATCCGATAG
Source organism: Bacteroidia bacterium (assembly GCA_965216465.1). GTDB lineage: Bacteria > Bacteroidota > Bacteroidia > NS11-12g > UBA9320 > UBA9320. The sequence goes on along the minus strand of CBDCFW010000005.1, from coordinate 452,764 downwards.
AAGACCTACGCTTTCTCTGCTATTACCTCAATAAGCAGCGGACAAAGTAATGTCGTTCCGGCTTTTTGCTCCAATTCTGCGTGCTCTTTTAGTGCGTTCGAAACTTGCTCTTCAGTTAGGTAGCCATACTCAACAAGCTTATGGAAATAAATGTGATAAAACGACCTCGGCCACTGCCAAGCTAAGTTTTCAGGTGTGGCAATTTTTGACATTGGACGGGTATGGGTAACCTTCATCCCAATATCGGTTAACATTTGTGGGAGATAGCGACCAACATCGATGTCTCCGGGTTGTTCCTTAAAGCTTTTTAGACAAGCGGCGATCGCGTCTTTCAGTGCAGGAGTTTGTGGTTCAGTCTGGTGGGTCGACCAATCGTAGTATTCGTGCAATACCACCTTGCCTCCTGGTTTAAGTGCTTTAAAGACTTTTGTCAAAATTTCTTTAGGGTTAGGAATCCAAGCCATTGCCCAACGACAATACATCATGTCAATACTATTGTCTTGCAATTGCATCTCGTCAAAATCTGCAGCGATAGCTTCAATGGGTAATGCATTGGTAGTCGCAAGTTGTTGAAGATAGTTAATGTACCCTTCTGACTTATCAATACCAATTACTTTGCCTTCCTTTCCTGCAATATAGGCAAGTTCACGTGTGCAGAAACCGGGTCCACATCCTAGGTCTAGAATGGTTTGACCCGCTCTAAATCCAGCTGTTTTCCAACCTCGTTGTGCTTCGCTCGACCAGACTTCGTGTTGTAAACCTAAGCGGTATAATTCATCTGCATCGGTACCTAAAATGTATGCGTTTTCTTCTTTCATTTTTTCATTAGCTTGGTGTTCTCTTCAAACCATGTTTTATCGAAGGTCATCATAACTTTTGATAGACCGGTCCAAAACTCTGAATGGCTTCCATCAATCTTTCTCCTCATCCAAAATCCAAATGCCATAGATGGCTTCATTACAGGAAGTATTTCGTGATTCTCAAATTGTTGAAGTTTGCCTCCAAAGCGTTGCTCAAGATAATGTTTTGCCTGAAATTCAACATTATCAAAATTTGCTTGATATGCAGTAACTTCTGCATCATAGTTATTGTTATTGAGGTAGATGTAGCTGGCTGTTAGTGTTCTAAAGAACCGCGTAAACATATTATCATACACTTCTTGGGCCGTTCGATCGCCAATCATTGATTCTGGCGATGGGATTAAATTTTCGTATCCCCATTTAATAATTGCGGTATTGTAATGATGAAAGTCTTGCTTACCATCTTTAATTATTCCCCAGCCTCTCATCTTTTTCTGACCTGATGTAAATGCATTGTGACCCGAAAGAATTTCGAATGGGGTTATGTCGTCGTGAGAAGGATGAACTTCTTTTTCGATCAGTCCCTGCTCTTTTAAATAATCTGTTATAGCATACTTTAAGTCTGTGTACAACAAGATACCCTTAAATCCAGCAAGAAATTCACCATAATCTCTATCTTCTAAACTGAACTGCGGTTTTTTATCACTGTACATGTATACATAAGAACCGGCCAAACCTTTAGCATACCAACTTCCTAATGTGCTATCATTTATTGCTGAAGATTTTGCGTTAATTCCAGATTTGTGCAATGAACAAGTAGCAACAAAAACTGAAACTAGAACAAGTAAGATTGTTTTTTTGACTGACATTTCTTGCAGTCAAATATACGTGCAAATTTGAGATTGATTTAAAGTTCCTTTTCGAAGCAGATGCTATTTTCAACACCCGCATACTGCCCATAATTGGGAATGATGTTGTATCCTTTCGACAGATAAAGTTGATTAGCAGCTTCTTGCTTTTTACCGGTCTCTAACCGACAGGTTGAAAATCCAAGTTCTTTACTCCAAATCTCGAGTTCACGGAGTACCTCGCTAGCAATTCCTTGCTTTCTATTTTCTTTGGGAACAAACATCCGCTTTACTTCCATACTGAGATCGCTAAGGGGTTTTACGGCACCGCAGCCAACAGCAAAATCACCACTGTATGCAACAACCACATGTTTTAAATCTTCAATACCATTAAATTGGTGGTAAAAATCATGATCATCGCCATCAACAACAGCTAACTCAGCATCAAGCTGCTTCACTAGATTGATAAAGTCTGTGTTTAATGAAGTGGTTCTTTTCAGGTGCATTTCTATGGTCTACTTGTTCTGTTCTTTTCCTCGTCTAAGCTGGTCTCACGCTGACGATATCGTTTAAGTTTTTGATTTCCCAATTGATAGGTCACGGTAAAATCTACTTTTCGACTTTCCCAACCTCCAGTTCCAGAGCTTATCAATACACCATATTGCAAATTAGCTCGCCATGGACTGGTAAAAAAGATGTCTGAGAATGCAAGACGAGTAACCAACAGCTCGTTCAAAAACTTACGCTCGAATGCCACATTCATGGCTCCCATACTTTTTGTTAAATAGGTTCCTCCCCAAATAGAAGGTGTTCTATACCAACCAGACACCTCTAGTTTTAAATCTTTAGGAAGTTTGAACGTATTTTGAGTATATAGTCCGAAGGTGTTGATGTCAATGGGTTGAAACTTGTCGTCTGTTCCTTCATATGAAGTTTGGTAGGCGTTCATATTCAGAAACATATTCCACCACTTGGTTACTTGTATAGGTAAGCTAGCACCAAGCGTAATTACCTGTTGATTGGCAACGTTACGTGGAACTAAGAAGCTTTTATTCGTGCCCAGCGTATCGGTAATCTGAGCGAAGTAATCTTGAATAAAACTGTAGGTGATTGATGTAGAATATCTTCTTTTAAATAAATGAGTAAGTTTCATATTCGATCCATATTGCGGTTGCAAGAACGGATTACCTTTACGGTATGCAAGTTCATTAATTTGCTCTTCAAATGGATTTAGAGATTGATAGTTTGGTCTTTGAATACGCTTACTGTAATTAACCGAAAAAATGTGTTTTGAGCTTTGATTATAGGTTAACCCTGCACTAGGAAAGTAGTTGGTGTAGTCACGCTTAACTTCATTGTCATTTATCGTTTTAAAACTCGTTAAAATTCCGTGTGATTGCGTGCGTTCTACTCTCAATCCTCCTTGAAAGTTTAATTTTTTTGAAATTTTTCGAGCATAGTTTACATAACCCGCAGTAACACGCTCAGTGTAGGAGAAATAGTTGGTCCTGTTTGAATCCAAAACATCAACTTCGTTCTCTATTCCAAAGAATTCAAAAGTGTTGTCTGTTGCTACTGAAGAATATTTTGCCCCAACTGATGCCTTCCCTTTTAAAAGCTTAAATGAATAATCAACATTCGCTGCAGCAATTTCGATCGATGTTGGGGTGTTCATTCGATAGTTATTTTCAAACTGCTTCACATTCGAATTTCCTTCGTAATAAGTATTGGGTTGATAGCTCACGGCCACTCGATTAAATAGTGCGTAGTCACCATTCACCGTTAATTCGTGACCAAGACTATCTTTATAGTTGTAGTTCACATTTCCAGCCACTTGGTAATTGTGTCCTTCTTTATTGCTTTCGGAAATCAGGGTTTGATTAATCACATTTGAGTTTTCTGGCGAAATGGTTGTAACGGTTCCGCTCAAAAGATCTGTCGACATCAAGTTGCCCGAAGCTAAAACGCCAAAGGTATGTTTGTCGTTTATGAACCAGTCGTAGCCCATGAGGCCATTAATCGAATTCACACTTTGTTTATTGTCTGTTTCTGAAATATAGTTAAACCCTTCTTGCAGCCTATTGAAGTCAACAAATCTCCAAGTGTTTCCTAAGCTATTGTTAAGAGAAGAGTAGAAATTACTTTTCTTTTTACGGTGATTTAAAACTCCTGACAAATTGCTTCGGTGATTTACTCCATAACTGTATCCTGCAGTAACAGAGCCATTAGTTCCTTCATCACTGCTTTTCTTTAACCGAATATTTATAATTCCGGCATTACCAGCCGCATCGTATTTAGAAGATGGTTGTGTTATAATTTCAACGGCATCAATGTTTGATGACTGAAGTGATTTAAGGTAACTAATTAAATCATCACCGGACAAGAATGATTGCTTACCGTTAATGAAAATTTGAATTCCCGATTTACCTTCAAGAATAATCTGACCATTGTTGTCAATAACAACACCTGGAGCCTTTCTTAAGAGATCATATCCATTTGAGCCTGTTGCATTTAAGGTCTTGTCAACGTTAAATACCAATTTGTCTGCCTCCACTTCAATGATTGGACGCATGGCTACTACCTCATATCCTTCTAGCACTTGACTGCTAGGTGAAATCTCAAGCTTGCCGATTGATACATTTTTACCCTGTACTACAATAGTTTCTGAAGGCTTTTGAAGGTAACCTATAGCACTTACTTTTATGAAGTACGATCCGTTTGAGATATCGGTAAATACAAAGCTTCCTACACTGTCACTGAATGTAGCCTTAACCATGCTTGAGTCACTTGTTGAATGTAACATAAGCGTGGCATAAGGAATTGGCTCATCATTTGAATGTAAAATGCCATCAATTTGATAATTCACCTGGCCAATGCTGTGAATCGAGAAGAAAACCAATAGTAGTGTAGTAAGTTGTTTCATGCTATTCTTTGTCAAGCTTTTGTAGGTCTTTTTTAGACGATACTTTAACCTTATCGCCTTGATCCAATTTTTTGCTTACTGCATCATAAGGCCCAACAATAAGCTCTTGATCTTTTTCTAATCCTGTTAATATTTCAATGTATCGTGTATCCTGAATTCCTGTTGTAACAACATGCATAACGGCGGTATCATTATCAATACTAAATACAACTTCATCTAATTTTTCATCAGATGATGTAGAGTCTTGTTCTCTTATTCTTGTTCCAACAGCTTCAATAGGCAGGCAATTGATGTTTTCTTTAACTTCTGTTCTAATTTCAACACTTGCACTCATTCCAGGAAGAAATGGCGTTTCCATTTTAGCTAATAGGTCTCCGTAACTACTTTTTAGGATTCTAATTTTTACCTCAAAATTCGTTACTTGGTCAGTGCTTGCTGCAATACCAGATATGTTGTTTGCTGAAGTTGCTCTTTCGGTTACGATTCCAGTGAACACTCTATCGTTATACGCATCGATTTCAATCTCTACCGTATCGCTATCTTCTATTTCGAGGATGTCGTTCTCATTTACATCAACAATAACTTCCATATTGTTGAAATTAGAGATGGTCATGATTTCAGTCCCAGCCATTTGAGCGGTACCCACAACGCGTTCACCTTTTTCATTATTCAACGCAGAAACTACACCGTCTGTAGGTGAGTATATGCTAGTTCGGCCAAGATTTTTGTTTGCTTCATTGAGCGTTGCCAACGAATTGTCAATCCCATACTTTGCTGAAGCTAAACGTTCATTTGCTGCCTTTACTTCGCTTTGTGCTACTAAGTACGCTGCCTTAGCGGCATCAAATTCAGCTTGACTAATTACGTTGTCTTCTTTCAACTGCTTAGAGCGTTTAAAAGCCGCTTCTTGTTCACTAAATCTAGCTTCGGCCTGGGTAAGTACGGCTTGGGTTGATTTATAGGATGATTGCGAACTGCTTAATCCCGCCAATGCTCTATCACGTGCAGTGATGTACAAATCTGGGTTAATTTTCAGTAACAGTTGCCCCTCTTGAACTGTATCTCCTTCTTGAACATTCAGTTCAATAATTTCTCCTGAGACATCGGCACTTATTTTTACTTCGGCTTCAGGTCTGATTTTACCATTTGCCGTTACTGTTGAAACTATGGTGCGGTTCGTCATTTGATCTATAGAGACTTGAATAACGCCTCTATCTTTCGACTTACCTATCATGATTGCTCCAACTATTACGACAAGAATAACTGCAGCCCATATTATCGTTTTTTTATTCATCGCTAGCTTATAGTTTTAGTTCGTTTCCTTTATAAAATTCAATTATGAGATTTCTAAATATGTATTCGTATTTGGCATTTGTTTTTTGAACCTCGGCCTGGAACCAGAGATTCTTGGCATTTAAAAGATCGTAGCTGTTTACTAAACCTGCTTCAAATCGTTTTTGGTTGTATTCGTAATTAGTGAGCTGAGCTTCAGCATTAAGTAGTGAAGCATCATATCGACTTTTAGCAGCTTTAAGATTGGTATATGCCGTGGTGATGTCGTTACGCAACTGATTTTTACTGTTTTGTAAGTTTAGCTCGCTAATTTGTGTATTGAGCTTTGCGTTTTCAACTGATGTTTTATTACGGTATCCATTAAAAATTGGAACTTGAACCGATAACCCTACAGACTGACCAAGGTTGTCTGAAAGTTGTGTTCCAAAAGACTTAGTCTCTAGCTCATATTTAGGAAATTGTCCTAAAACAACTTCGTTCGAGGTTTCTGTTATTCCTATTGGCACTATATCTGTTCCAACCAAGCGTTGTTCGAAACCACTTTCTGAGTAAACAGAATTAACATTACCATAGGCAGATAGGGTTGGTTGTAAACTTGCCGAAGCAATTTTTTCTCCAAGTTTACTTTGCTCGATGCCAAGTTCAGCTTGCCGAATTTCAGGAAGATTACTTAAAGCCATCGTATATAAATCCGAAACGCTTTCTATTGGCATTGTTGGAAGTTCAGCTAGCTGAATCAACTCAATTTCAAAAGGAGTGTCATTTTGAATCTGCAATAAGTTTAGCATGGCATTGTACGCCATTTGTATTTGGTTTTGCATATTGACCACTTGAACCTTGTCGTTAGCCAATTGCGCTCTCATATTCAAAACCATTCCTTGATTTGAAGCTCCACTCTCGTATCTCTTTTCTGCTTGTTCAAGTTGACTTTGTGTTAACTCAACCTGAGATTCCGCTACTTTTAAATTTTCTTCCGCTTGAATTATTTGAAGGTAGGTTGAAGCAACCTGCAGAGCAATTTGATTTTGAGCAACTTCAATTCCTTGATAATTTGCTTGTTGAGCTACTCGCGTTTGCTTGATGGTGTTGTTAATCTGATTTCCACCGTAGATTAACACCCCACTCGAAAGCGAGAAGCTGTTCGACTGAATTGTAGTGCTGTTAAACGTATTAGTGAAAGGATCGATTGTACGTCCTGTATTGTAATTGTGATTGCCACTGCCGTTTAAGTTTGGTAAGCGACTTAATTTAGCCTGGGTGAGGTTGTTATTAATGATCTCTCCTTGAATTTGGCTTTGAGCAATGACCGTATTGTTTTGGTGAGCATATTCAATGCACTTTTGCAAAGACCATTTTTCTGTTGTTTGGGCTTGAGTCCAAGAAAGAAGCAGAGCTGAGAAGATTAAAAGAAATGTGCGCATAAATTCGATAAAGAATAGTTCTCAAAATTAACATCAGCTCAAGAACTTAAATTCATCCATCGATTAATCTGCTATTATTATTGATTGAGTAGATTTGCATGTCTTGAAATTTTGGAATTCCATTAATAAACTGATGTTGCCTCAACTGGTTTGGAACAAGTCTAGGGAAGAACGGAGCATATATGTCACGTTCGACGATGGACCTCATCCATTAATAACTCCTTGGGTTCTAAATGAGTTAGATAAAGTAAATGCCAAAGCGACCTTTTTTGTGGTTGGAGACAATGTGAGAAAATATCCAGATGTAATTCAAGAAATCAAGGAAAGGGGGCATTCCATTGGTAATCATACCCAGCACCACGCTAAAGGATGGGGCATGGCAAAGGAGGAGTACTTGAAAGAGATTGAAGCTTGTAAAGAAGAGATAAAAGAAGAACGCCTATTTCGGCCTCCTTATGGAAGAATAAACTTCAATGCTATCTCAGATTTAACGCAATACGACATTGTAATGTGGGATCTTCTATCGTTGGATTATAAACCAAGACTAGACACAAACAAATCACTAAATCGCATGAAACGAAAGACCAATGAAGGTACGATTGTTGTTTTTCATGACTCTGAAAAAGCGGAAAAGAATTTAAAGATGATGTTGCCTAACTACCTGCGGTTTGTTAGGGATCAAGGATTTGAAATGAAAGCATTGTGATAGTTGTTGCGGTATTAATAGCCATTGTTTGTTTGGTGTTTTATGGCATTCAAATTTTTTCGATTTGGTCAATCGTTCAACATAAGAATGACGTATTGAAAATCGGTGAAGACCTTCCAAAGGTTTCAATATTGCTAGCAGCACGTAACGAAGAGAAATTAATTGAACGGTCGATGCGATCTATTGACGAGCTCAATTACCCCAAAGATAAAATTCAGGTTTTGATTGGTAATGATGCTAGCACCGATAGAACTGCTGATATTGTTCAAGAATTTATCAAAGACAAGCCAGAGTTTGAGCTTGTTCAAATTACATCTAACCTCGGAAAGGGCAGAGGGAAGGCCAACGTTCTAGCACACTTAGCACATCAAGCCACTGGAGCATATTTTTATATTACCGATGTTGATGTGAAACTACCCGAAAATTGGATTCATGCTCATCTTCAAAACTTTGAGGATGGAGTGGGAATAGTTTCAGGAACAACGAAATGTGAAAGAGGATCATTCTTTGCCACCTTGCAGGCAATAGATTGGTTGCACTTTATGGGGTATATCAAAGCCTTTGCTAATGTTCGAATTGGATGTACGAGTGTGGGCAATAATATGGCGGTTAAGGCCGATGCCTATTGGGAAACGGGGGGCTATGAGAACATTGACTTCTCTATCACAGAGGATTATAAACTTTTTAAGGAAGTTACTTCTCGAGGCTGGGATTGGAGAACAGGTATGAGTGAAGATAGCTTAGGCTTGGCTTGGTATATTCCCAGTATTAAAGAGATGCTTCATCAACGCAAGCGATGGCTAATTGGAGCTCGCGAACTTCCACTTAACTGGAAATCAATGATTATTCTTTATGGGCTTTTTATCCCAGTACTGATAGCCTTGTTTTTAGTTGATCCAGAGTTGGCAATGTACACGTGGCTCCTAAAAATGCTAAGTCAAAGTATATTCATTTTTTTCTTGTGTTTGAAGGTCAATCGACGTCCATTTAGCTTTTTGAATTTAATGTTTTATGAGGTTTATGTGATATTAAACACCTTATTTACAGGTATTTTCTACTTTTTGCCTGTTAAAAGTGTATGGAAGGGGAGGACCTATAACAAGGCTTATTTAGAGGATGCTTAACCTAATTTAATTGCTATTTTTGGTCCGATATGTTTCCAAAGCTCATCACCATCAAAATTCCGCAAGGCATGCAAGGGTTTTTACCCGCCGAAATTTCGCTATATAGTTATGGTCTACTTATTGCCATAGGTATAATAGTTTCATTTATTGTGGCTTTGAGGTTAACCAAGAAGTTTGGAATGACCGCGGATAAACTTTCGAGTTTATTTCTTTGGGTTATTGTTGCTGCTTTTGTTGGAGGCAAGTTGTTCTTTTACTTAGAGGATACGGATCGATACATTAATGATCCTAGTTTAATGGGGAAGGTTGTTGGAGGTGGATTTGTCTTTTATGGTTCTTTGATTTTTGCCATCCCTACGATATACTTTTGGCTTAAAAAAGAAAAGGTTCCAATTCGGCCTTTTTTTGATGTTTTGGCTATTGTAGGACCGATAATTCACTCCTTTGGTAGGATAGGTTGTTTTATGGCAGGTTGTTGCCATGGCAAGGCTTGTGACTCATGGCTAGGCGTTACATTTACACATCCCGACAGCCTGGCTGAACCGCTAAATACTCCGTTGTACCCAACGCAACTGTTCGACATTTTGGTTAACATGATCATCTTAATTACTGTGCTTCTTGTAAGAAAGAAACAACAGTTTGCTGGACAATTATTTTTAATCTACCTCATAATGTATGGTGTGGGTAGGAGCATTGTCGAAATTTACAGAGGTGATGAAGCACGAGGATTCTTATTTGGAGGAGCGCTTTCACATTCACAATTCATTGCGCTGCTGATTATTGCAGCTTGTTCGTTTTTCTGGATGCGCTGGAGAAAACTGAAGAGCTAAACCAAAACGTTTAGTTTACCATCGAAATTGATGTGGTAAATAGAATCTAAAATAGGCTCACCATCAACATGAGCAGCTAATTTTGAATTACAGGAAATTACCAGGTGGTCTTGCTGGCTATAGTTAATTACTGGTAGGTTAAGGTGTTTGCCTTTTTGAACTTGAGGAAGATACCTCAACCGCTTAAAGACAGAAGCACGGGAGATATTAATCAGGTCTAAAAGCTGATCGTTAATTTGTGCTTTAGGAGCAATTTTGAAGTTGCCACCATACACGTTTCCGTTAGCTGCGGCAATCATAAAACAGGATAGTTTTTCGCCGTTAATTTTAATGTCTCGATTTCGATATGTGAAAATCAACCTGAAGATTTCAAACCAATACTTAAGCCTGTTGGAGATGATGTATTTCTTATTTATTGTTCGATGGGCAACTTCTCCATCGAAGCCAGCCCCAAAACCATTGGCGAATCTTCGTTTATTGCACATCCAAACATCGGCTTGCGTAAACTTTGGGTTGTCATTTAAAACCAGATTGAATACATCACTAAGTTCAAATCCATTAGGGTACACCATTTTGGCAAGATCATTTCCAGTTCCTGCAGGAATAATGTGCACCTTCATGTCTAAATTGGGCAAGCAGTTTATGGCAATGTTGATTGTACCGTCTCCTCCAAGAATGCTCACAAGATCACACTTCTCAACTTCTATCAATTTTTGAATGTTCTGAACATTATTCTTAGGAGTTGTTAAGTAGGAGTAATACGAAATGTCATTTGCCTTTAAAAAGCTTATGTATTTATTGAGAACTTCAGTGGCCTTCCCTCCACATGCATAAGAATTTGCTACAACTAGAATTTTTCTAAAGCCCATAAAATCAATGAGCAAATATCAGATAAATTACTCAGAAGCTTAACTTTGGCCTCAATCAAGTGTACAGAATCTAGACCATTTAGTTTGAGTATAAAGAAGAAAATAAAATCTTGGATGTTGGAAAGAGGCTACCGATTGATTCATACAGAAAGCTTCGAATCTAAATTTAACGAAACAGCTACTCCTCAAATTCAGCAAAAGTGGCTCGATGGTGTCAAACTATTCGCTGACCGATCAGCAGTACTAAAAGAAGTTGGCAAGCGATCTAAAGTAGCTGAAGTAGGAGTGGGGTTTGGAGACTTTTCAAATGAAATCTTGAAAATGCTTGAGCCAGAAAGTTTTGTCGCGATTGATTTGTTTAACGTTTCACCAAATGGAAAATGGGGAGAGCCGCTGACTAAAACAAAGCTTAGCCACAAAGAATACTTTGAAAAACAAGTAGCATCAAATTTAGGCCAAACACATTTGGAGATCATGACGGGAAATTCGTGGGAATGCCTAGCCCAAGTTTCAGATGATTTTTTAGACTACATATACATCGATGCCGATCACAAGTATTCTAGCGTAAAAAAAGACCTGAGTACTGCTTCACAAAAGGTGAAGGTTGGTGGTATTATTCAGTGTAACGATTTTACCCATTTCGATGCCCATAATTTAGTGTCGTACGGAGTACCTCGTGCGGTATTTGAGCTATTAGAACAAGGCAAATTTCAAATGACTCACCTTTGTTTACATCCTACTGGATTTTATGATGTTGTTCTAAAAAGAATTAGTTAACAATCAGTTTCTTTTGCCCCTGAGCATGATCAGCCTTAATGTCAACGATGTAAGTTCCTGATGATAAATTAAGGTCCAATCCAATTTTTAATTGGTGATTGTATGCTGATTGATGAACCAGCTTGCCTTGAAGGTCATATACGTTGATTGAAACTTCATCGTAATCTTCAAATAGAGCTATTTCAAAACTTCCTGAACTTGGATTGGGCGAAAGATCAAACTTAATTTCCTTATTAAGTTCGTGTGTGTTACCACTTTCACGAACAATAACGGTATAGTCTTCTACTTCTCCTGCAAATTCATCACAGGGATTAGGTAGTGAGTTGTATTGCGAGCGTGTTCTCATTCTTAGTTTAGTGTTAGAAACAGCATCTAACGGTACAGTGAATTTTCCGGTACTAACATGCTGTTCATCAATAGCTGACATAATAATATGCTCATCGGTACTGAAATTGGCATCATTGTTAAAGTCGATCCAAGCAGCTACTGTGTCTTCAGTAAATGAATAGTTCATTGTAATTGTAAGCTCGTATTCTTCTCCTGATACTAAATCGGTTTCTTGAAGTATGTTGCTGGCGTAAAAGTCTTGATTTGATTCGTTATCGATGTCCTCCAACTGAACTCTTGTGATGTAGTCAGAAGTTGTATTCGTTGATCCTAGGGCAAAACAGTACTCAAATTCTTTAACCTCAAATTGGAATCGATAAGACTCAGAAACTTCGTTGCCAGTTCCTTCAGCAATAACCTTAAAATAAACATTGTCACCTTCTTGAAGATTAGGGAACGCACTTCGTGTAATCCATTCATCTGAACCAATATAATTCATTGGAATGGTGTCGCTTAAGTTTGTATTATTCAACGACCAGATTGTATAAACATTAGTTAGGTTGTCATCGTAAATGATGGAAGCAGTTACAAACTGAGAAGTGCTATACTTCGGATTTTCTTCGTCAACTGGGTGTGTAATGTTTGTTGTGTTTATCGAAGGATAATCATTTCTTCCTACTAAGGTGTACTCCCATAGCCCACGACCCCAAGTAACCGCTTTAATGGAGTTGCTTCCGTAATGAATTTCTAAATCTTTCACGGTAACTGTAGGCATGTTTTCGTCGTAAAGCGTCCAAGTTTTGCCATTTTTACTTTTGTAGTACACACCTACCTCACCACCAACGTAGATATAAGACGAATCGCTGTGGTCAACAACAACCGTTCTGAGCGGCATATTACCTAAATTGTAAGTGATGTTTTCCCAAGTTTGACCTTGGTTATATGTTACGTATATTTTTTTACCGTCGTCTCCATAGAAGTTATAGGTTACATACATCGTATTGTCATCGTTGGGATCAAATGCAATGTCGGTAATTGTATTGCCTGGAAGTAGACCAGATCTGTTAGTCCAATTGGCACCGCCATCAGTTGTAAGTTGTAGATTTCCTCCACGAGATACGGCTATAATGTCACCATTGTTTTCTGCTATTGCTGCTTCTGTAATCAAACCAATTTGCGGACTGCCAGTCAATCTCCAAGTTTGACCGAAGTCTTCACTCGTGTACATTTTGTCGCTAAAGTGATATACTTCCATCTGTTTGAGTGGATTCATAAGCAAAGGAGCCTCCCATGCTGCTTTACCTTGACCACTTGAAGGATTGCCTACAGCTCTACGCGTGATTCCTCCGTCGTTCGTAAAATTACGTGAACCATATTGCCAGCTTCCTAACATTATATCTTCATTAAGTGGTTGGATTATAGCTTCCATACCATCTCCACCATTCCACTCAATCCAACCGTCATTGTTCAAGATGCTTGTACCATTGTCTTGCGAACCTGCCATATGAACCTTATGATTTGATTGCGATAAACCCGCTGCATAAAACTCACGAATTGCAGTCCCTTCATTCAAACGGTGCCATGTTTCTCCATTGTTGTATGATTTTACTAAATAGCCATCCGTTCCTGCGTAGAAAACGCCATTAAGGCACTCCATTGCTCTTAGATCTGCGTGAATATATTGGTCATGTGGAACGGGAGCATACCAGTTAGTGATTTGCTCAAAACTTAGTCCACCATTATCACTAAATTCCATGTCGACATAGCCGTACATCATAATTGCAGTATCTAAGTCAGATATTGCAAATGCTTGGCAAGATTCTTCTGGATTAGCTAGGAATTCAAAAGTTGTACCTCGATCTCTTGACTTCCAAACTCCGTTTGTCGAAGCGAAATACAGATGATCAGGTTCAACTGGTGTAGTTGATAAAAACGCACGTGCATTGTTGTTATCCGTCAACGATATTGAATTAACAAAGGTATAACCCGTGTCTGTACTAATTTTTACTCGATTGGCATCGCCAGAGGTATAGCGATATACATACACTACATTGCTTGAAGTTGGATGAAATTCAATATCACGAATCCAGCTTCCCATGGTATTGGTCCATGTATCGAGGTTGTCGTCAGAAACGAATAATCCTTTGGTGGTACCAACATATATGCGATTTTCGATTAATGGGTGATAGGCCATTTTATAAATGCGTTCATTATCACCTAGTCCACCCCAATTTAAGTTGGTGGGTTCAAAATTGGTTTTCGACCAAGTTTCTCCACCATCAGTAGATCGGTAAATCCCATAGGTGTATCCGTTTCCTCCATGTTGAACACTAATCAGAACTTCGTCAGTGTTATTTGGGTTCACAGCAATGGTTTCTACACCTGAAGCTTCTAAGAAATCGGTTGTATTTGTCCATGTACTTCCTCCATCATCAGTTTTCCAAAATCCACCACTTCTAGAGCCTAGAAATATTCTGTTTGAATCAGCAGGGTCTACATAAAAAGTTTCAACTCTACCGAGTCCAGAACTGTAGTGCCTAGTGATTGTTCCTGTTTCCCATGGACCTAATTCAACCCAGCCGTTATCAAAAGAAGTTTTAAAATGGTATCGATTGTATTCCTCCTTTAAGGTAGAATAAGTACGTTGAGGAAGGTAGTGATCAATGTTTGATCTGATCCCAGTAGGGTAGTATTTGCTCTCGTTTTCATTTTTCCAGCGTTGGTAGCCTTTCCATCCGCTTCCTTTGCCTTTTGGTTTGTCTTTGAAGTACTCTTCAGCAGCTTCAACTACTTCATAAAAGTTGTAACTCATGTCATACATCATCATTTTGTATGTGAGTTTTTGAGCTTGGGCAAAAGAGAAAGAAAATAAGAGTAGTCCTAGTACGAGGAATCTTTGGGTGTTTTTGTACATGCGAAAATTATAGAACGCAAATCTAGCATACAAAAATTAAAGTTGTTTAAGCTATTTGTCACAATAAAAAAGGGGTGTCGAATTTTCAACACCCCGGCCTTGTTACCTCATTACAAACGAAGTGGGATTAAGATTACGTCTTATACCGTATTCTGTGTCTTGTGCTTTTACAGATTCTATCGAGAAACGATCTCCAGGTTGTGCTGATCTGAACCATTGCTTTACATCAGATGGAATGGCACTTCCAGTTACTTGTTTCCAAACTGCAGGTCTGTTTCGCGGGATGTAAATTACTTTATAGCTTAACACTCTCCAGCGCATGTCGTAGGCGAAATCCATTCCAAGATTTGCATACATGGCATTCTGAGGAATAAGCTCAGCTCTACGAAGGCCTCTTGAGAAATTGGTAATTCCTCCAATTTGCAAGCTTGGTGTGGGAACATTTCTTACACGATATTCAGTCGTACCCATGTTGTTTCCTTTTGCAAATACGGTAACATTTACCTTTCGCTGAGATCCGTCTACCTTGATGTTGTAGCGTCCATTGCTTCCGGTGATTCGTGCTCCGCTCGAAACGCTAACGCGAATATCTGCGGCACTAAACCCGGGAACCGATATGGATAATGGGTTGTTCAAGTCGACATACAGCAAATTCATTTTGTCTGCTGAAACCGTCGCAACCGGGCTAAAAACCTGAAATGTATCATTGTAGGAATATTCTTTGGGTTTATTGGTAGTGGGGTCGTTTACGGTAACCACTCCCGATACGGTTTGTTCACCAATTCCAGAAACAGGAAAACTTATATTTCCAATACCCATGTCAACATCTTCTAGAACCTCTCCGTTCATGGTGATCTTAGGTTGGACGGTTGAGTTGGTGGCTATGAGCATAACTTCCGCTCGATAATTTTCTCCTGCCATAACGTAGTTTGATCGAGGGATAATTTTAGCGTCGATTTGATCAACGATAAATGAACCTTCGTTTACACCCGTCATTAATCCACGAATAACATCCGCTTCTAAAGCTTTGGCGTTATTTTGGTATTGAGTTAGCAATGCCATCAAGGCACCAACAGGTTTGTATTCTATGTTTTCAGAAGCCCATGTTTTTTTGTTAACTCCAGCCGAAGATGGATCGTTGGCATTTAACAAGTTTGAACGTTTCGCTTGGTGGTATTGTCTATTATCTCGAAACAAAGAGTCTTTGTCGGGTTTTAATAATTCAAGTAACTTATCTCTTGTGGTATTGATTTTAGTTTGAAGCTCTTTTGCTCTTTTGCCTTTGTCTTTTACCACAAAAAGATTTGCATGCTTCTCCATTTGTTCTGGAGTCTTAAGTGCCCCGACTAGCTCATCTTCTTCGGCCTCTTCGCGACCGCGGTAAAGTTCTTCAATCTCCGTTTTTAGACCTTCAATGTAAGTGTTGAATTCTTTTGAAATTTCTTGAGCCTTTAATGCTGACTCATAGTAAGGTTTTGCTTTTTCTTCATCAGATTGAAGCAGCTTTAAGAAGCTAGCCATTTGTAGTTTGTTTTTTGCATCGTAATTGGAAGCAGATGAAATCAGGTTCAATTCCATGTCGTGAAAAGCCTTCAGTACATGTCGATCTACGTTCAGAGCGAGTAAAGCGAGCAGAACAAGATACATCATGTTAATCATTTTCTGCCTCGGTGATAAATTAGTTTTTGCCATAATTTTTCAGTTTTAGTTTTTAGTTTGGGCAAAAAATTTGATATACGATTAGCGTCGGTAATTTGAGTTTTCCTGAAAAGTGTTCGGTTTAATTTCGAGTATTCATAGCCAATTAAACAAACAAAATCAACATATGTTGAAGGGGGTAGTTGAGTTACAACTCATTACTATAACGAGCATCAACTTCGATTATTGCATTAATATGACATTTTTAGATTTTTGATGTAATTGACTTGATTTTATCCTGCAAATTTTCGCGTTTTACTTCCTCAAAATCTAATGTAGGGTATTGCCCCAGTCTAAACTGTGGTGCCGCAATTAAAATTTTATCCTTTACATATTTAATCACTAGTAATGTTACTGCTTCTCCGGCTGGAACACTAGAAAAGCTGATTTTTCCATTATACTCATGCCCGGGCATGATTGATTTAATTTTATGAAAAATTAATTTCGATGAAACTGTCCCATCATGCTCGCCAATTTTGTAATTGAAATTTTGCCGATTCGGTCTATTGGTGAAACGATCACAATTTATAAACCCAAGTTTAGCTGTGGAAGTTATAACATAGTTCATAGTTTGGTCGAATAGTGCTGTGTTAATTTCTCCACCATCTTCAAGGTTTTCTAAGTTTTCTTTAACCCTTTCAATCTGATCTTGCTTATTGTAGCATGCTCTATATACCATGGCCGAAGTTGTGTCTCTCATTTGGTTTTTAATTCTATTGTAAGTTCGATTGTAGTATTGAACTGAAACTCTTCTTTTAAACCAATGTTTTTTTCTCAAATAAGCTACTACCTCATCTTGCTTTAATTCGGCATTGTAGTATCTTTTTCCACCTGAGCTCAAAACTTCTCTTTGGCAACCAGATACACAACGAATTTTGACACTTCCTTCCAAGTTGATGCAATCGCGAGGAAAAACTATACCAGACAAACCACCTTGAGAATCGAAGAGGCCTCCATCAATGGGGTCGTAGGTGCCATCTGAGCTTGCAGTCCAATCCATAATGTTGTGTGTAGTGTCATGAGTGCCGTTAAAACCTCTAAAGTCTTTTGTATCTTGACTTGGAAACATAATTACTGCTGTTTTACATAGTTCCAGCTCTTTTCCATTTTGTTCCGCAGTTAATTCGACCATTCCTGCAGTTTCGAGCATGTCTTTTCCGCTTGTAGTTGTTAATTGAGCCATCAAAATATCAGAAAGTTTATAGTATTCTTTTAGCGAAATATTTACCTTGTTGTTGGGGTCTGCATCACAAAATGTGTTCGGTTTGAAGTAAACTATTGTTCCTTCTGGTCCCCGAATAGTGGTTGATTGTTTAGGGTCAATTTGAAATGTTTTAGCAGCTTTATCCCACTCGTTGAAGTAAAAATCACTCGATTCGGGTGCGAAGTAGGAGTCAAGTGCGACAGTAATTTCCACCCGTCGGTTTTGTTGCTTTCCTGAGTCAGTAGAATTGCTTTTTGCCGGTTGACTTTCACCAAAATGAGAAGCGGTAATCAATATCTTACGGTCTGCAGCTTCGTACAATTGCTTGAGCACACTTGCATTTCTATTTTTAGACAAATCAACATTGTATTGATCACTGGCATCGTGGTCGGTATGACCTTCTACACTGATATTTTTTACCAGTGCTTGATCAAGTCCGGCTAAAAATTGTTTGAGTTTGGCTTGTTCAGTTTTGCTGATTTTATAAGAATCAACATCAAAATAAACGGTGTGTTTTTCAATGGTTTGTCCGCATACCCAAAAAGCGGAAAATAATAGAGTCGTTACAAATAAAGTTTTCATAGTAAGGTTGCTTTTAGATAAATTCAAAACGAAAGAAGGTCGCAAAATATTTTGCGACCTTCTCTTCAATTAAGTTCATTAATACTTACATATCTGCGTAATATTCGTAGAAATATGGGATGGTTTCAATTCCTTTATAGAAATTAAATAATCCGTATTTTTCGTTTGGAGAATGGATGGCATCACTGTCTAATCCGAATCCAAAAAGTACTGTTTTTAAACCTAGTGCTTCTTCGAACAAAGCAACAATTGGAATACTTCCTCCGCCTCGAGTTGGGATTGGCTTTTTACCAAAGGTTTTTTCCATTGCTTTACTTGCAGCTCTAAAAGCTCTGCTGTCTGTAGGAGTTACAGCCGCTTCACCTCCATGGTGTAACGTTACCTCAACTTTTACAGATTTTGGTGCAATACTTTCGAAATGCTCTTTAAACATTTTCGAAATATCAGCTGATTTCTGGTTGGGAACTAAACGCATTGAAATTTTTGCATAGGCCTTGCTCGGCAAAACTGTTTTTGCTCCTTCGCCGATATAGCCACCCCAGATTCCGTTAACATCCAAAGTAGGACGGATTCCGGTTCTTTCAATTGTAGAATATCCAGCTTCTCCCATTACGTCATCAACATCGAGCTCTTGTTTGTAGGCTTCTAAATCGAATGGTGTTTCGGCCATTGCTGCTCGATCTTCGGCACTTACAACTTCTACCTGATCATAAAAACCAGGAATTGTAATATGTCTATTTTCATCATGCAAACTCGAAATCATATCGCATAAAACATTGATTGGATTTGCAACTGCACCTCCATAGGTACCACTGTGTAAGTCAATATTAGGACCCGTAACTTCTACTTGAACATAGCTCAAGCCTCTAAGTCCTGTATCAATAGAAGGAACGTCGTTAGCAATCATGCCGGTGTCTGAAATTAGAACAACATCAGCCTTTAGTTTTTCAGCATTCTCTCTAACATAAGTCCCGAGATTTGTCGATCCTACTTCTTCTTCGCCTTCAATCATAAACTTAACATTGCAATGAAGCGTTCCTGTTTGCATCATGGTCTCGAATGCTTTGGCGTGCATATAAAATTGACCTTTATCATCGCAAGCTCCCCGGGCGTAAATATTCCCGTCTTTTACTGTTGGTTCAAATGGAGGAGTGTTCCATAAATCGTCAGGTACTGATGGCTGAACGTCGTAATGTCCGTATACTAAAATGGTCGGTTTTGAAGGGTCTACCATTTTTTCGCCATATACAATCGGGTTGCCAGCTGTTTCTTCTAGCACTACATTATCGGCTCCAGCATCAATTAATTTTTGAGCGGTGTATTCAGCACATTTTCTAACATCGTCTTTGTATGCTGAGTCGGCACTAATGCTAGGTATACGCAGCAAATCAAATAATTCATCTAAAAATCGATCTTTATTTTGTTCGATATATTCTTCTCGTGTCATATTGCAGCGAAATTAGGAATAATTTCACGATGCTAAACTGTTTTTAGTATGCTATTTGTATTAATTTGTGAAACTAATTATTAATCTATTATGAGCATCAGAAAGAACAAACCGTCGCTAGTCGCATTTTTATTACTGACCTTATTTATTTGGTCGTGTTCTCAAATTCCAATTACAGGTAGAAGACAATTTAAGTTGTTGCCCGAATCAACCCTAATGGAAATGAGTTTAACCAGTTACCGTCAGGTACTTGATACTGCGAATGTGGTATATAATACTCCTGATGCAGAAATGGTAAAACGGGTAGGTAACAGAATTGCTGGTGCCGTTGAGGAGTATCTGAAAGGTACCAAGTACGAAAGCAGAATACAAGATTTTAAATGGGAGTTTAACTTGATAGATGATAACACTGTAAATGCATGGTGTATGAGTGGGGGTAAAGTAGCATTTTACACCGGAATTATGCCAATTTGTGAAGGCGAAGAAGGAGTTGCAGTTGTAATGGGCCACGAAATTGCTCATGCTATTGCTCAGCATGGAAATGAGCGGGTTAGTCAGGGATTAGCCTTGCAAGGACTAGGAGTGGCGTTAGATGTAGCTATGGTTGAGAAGCCTGAGGCGACACGACAAGCAGTTCAGTTGGCGTATGGTGTTGGTTCTCAAGTAGGAGTCTTGCTTCCTTTTAGCCGTAAGCATGAAAGTGAATCTGATGAAATGGGCTTAATGTTCATGGCAATGGCTGGATACAACCCTGAAGAAGCACCAAAATTTTGGAGTCGAATGAACGAAATTGGAGGCACACGTCCACCTGAGTTTTTAAGTACTCATCCTGATCCATCTAAGCGTCAAGAGCGTTTGAATGAACTCATGCCAAAAGCTATAGAATTGTACAATCAGCATAAGAGTTAGCTGATTGAAAAATGACAGCTTGGTTTTAAAATAGGTCGTATATTTGAATGCTTTATGAAAGTACTGTTAACGCTATCTATACTTGCTTTTACAACCTTTACATTTGGTCAGGTTGATTATAAAAAAATGTCCAACGTTAAAACCTATAAACAATGGACAGTCAACTTATCTGAACAAAGTGTTGACCTAGATCTTGTTCGATTAAAAGGTGAAGAACTTGCACCAGAACCCGTAATGCGTTCGCATGAGGTTAAGAAACAACTGGATGCGAAAAGAAAACGTAAAGCTCAGTTCAAGGCCAAAACATCGTACATCTCAGAACAAAGTGATGTATATCCAGAATTGTTAGATAGTTTCAACGCTCGTCCGATTGGTGGCAGTGGTATTCCAAACGACAACACCATGGCAATTAGCAATGATGGAATAATCATTAGCGCGATTAATACGACAATAACCATTTTAGACAGCGATGGCGAATTGCTATTGTTCAGAACACTAGGTGCATTTGTACGCGGGCAACTGGGTCTATTAGATCGTTATTACGACCCAAAAGTTACTTACGATCCAATCAATGATCGATTTATTTTGGTTTTCCTTGAGGGTAGTAACAGCAATGATACCAGAATCGTTACAGGATTCTCGCAGACTTCAGACCCCACAGGAAACTGGAATTTTTATGCAATTGACGGCAAGCCACTCGGAGGAGAGACCTGGAGTGATTATCCGATTATAGCCCATAATCAAGAAGACCTGTATATAACGGTTAACTTGCTTCGCGACAATGAGTCTTGGCAGGAAGGTTTTGTTCAGAGTTTTATTTGGCAAATCAATAAAGAGGATGGGTACAATGGCGATGAGTTAACCCAAAACTTATTTTATGATATTGAGTATGGTGGCAAGCCCGTATGGAGTATTTGCCCGGTTCAACCAGCCTTAGACTTTGATCAAGATAACATGTATTTTCTTTCTGTGCGACCAGATGCAATGGCCAATGATACCTTGTTTTTGCATGAAATTACCAATACGTCAAAATCTGGTCAAGCTGAACATGAGTTATCTGTTCTTAAAGCAAATAAACAATACGGTGTACCACCAAGTGCTTTTCAACCTGAGGTTGGATACAAACTGCAAACAAATGATACCAGAGTGTTATCAGGAGTGTATCACCGAAACACTATACACTATGTTCAATCGACCTTGGTGCCTGAACAATTAAGCTCAGGAGTATTTCACGGAGTGATATCTGATGTTGCTGGGAATCCGAGCGTTGATGCTGAAATTATATCTTCAGATACACTTGATTATGCATATCCGTCTATAGCATTTGCTGGTATAGACGGTGATGATGAGCATTCGATGATGATAACCTTCTCTCACGTTGGTGAAACTGCTTTTCCAGGAACTTCTGCAATCTATCAAAACAGAGCATCAGGCAAAGAAGGTCTTTATTCTAAACCGATTGTAGTTAAGGAAGGAACTGGACTTATTGATTCGTGGCTAGACAATGATATAGAACGTTGGGGAGATTACACTGATGTGCAAAGAAAGTACAACGAGCCGGGTGTAGTTTGGGTTTGTGGCAGCTATGGAGATGATCGTAATTACAATAATGTATGGGTTGCGAAATTGAAGGCCAAAAATGACCTTTTTGTCATTGAAGACTTCGTTACCTATCCAAATCCAGTTACAGAAATGTTCCGAGTTGGAGCAGTTTTTCCAAATGACGATGTTGTAACAATACAAATTTCAGATTTAGCAGGAAGCGTAGTAAAGGAAATGGATAATCTGGAAGTTAATGCAGGACCAATGAAGTTTTTGGTTAACGCCGACGGAATAAGTTCTGGGCTTTACATCCTTTCAATCTTCAATGAAAAGGATGAGAACATTTACAGTGAAAAAATCATTGTAGAATAAGCAATCCAATATAATTCATACATTTACAACCATGAATAAGATCCTTGTGATGGGCAGTGGAAGCTGGGGTACGGCTTTGGTGAAGATCTTGCTTGAGAATTCAGACTTAGAAATCGATTGGTGGGTACGAAGCCAAGAGATGGCTGACTATATCAATGATCACGGCTCAAACCCGAAGTATCTTCGATCAGCTAAAATGGATGCAAATCGGTTAAATGCAAACGTAAATGCCGAGGAGATGATTAAGCAAAATGAAACAATTCTTTTGGTTACTCCTTCTGCGTTTGTTTCAGATTTGTTGTCTCCTATAGACAATGAATTACTTAGAGGAAAGAAAATTATTTCAGCCATTAAAGGTGTTGAGCCTACGACACTTAAGATTTTAGGGGAGTATCTATTTCAAGTTAAAGGAGTTGAAGAAGACGATTTCGGTGTTATCACAGGACCTTGTCATGCCGAAGAAGTTGCACAAGAAAAATTATCATACCTCACATTTGCATCAACAAATACAAACTTCTGTTCCCGCATGGTAGAGATGTTTAGTTGCGAATACATCAAAGTAACTCCAAGTGCTGACATCTATGGAACAGAAATAGCTGCGGTGCTTAAAAATGTATATGCTATTGCTTCTGGAATGTGCCATAGCCTGGGGTATGGAGACAACTTTCAGGCGGTTTTAGTAAGTAATGCCATTCGAGAAATAAAGCGATTTATTGCAGCAGTGCATCCTATTGATCGAGATGCCGACGACTCTGCTTACCTAGGAGACCTTTTGGTAACTGCGTATTCTCAGTACAGTAGGAATAGAACCCTGGGAGCGATGTTAGGCAAGGGATACTCAATTCGTTCTGCCTTAATGGAGATGGAGATGGTTGCTGAAGGATATTATGCAACAGAGACAATACATAAACTGAATGATCAATATGGTGTGCACATGCCAATTCTTGAGTTTGTGTACCGTGTTATTTATGAAATGAAAAATGCGAAGGCAGAATCTAAGAACTTAACTTTAGCCTTGAATTGATGAAGAAATTCTTAATAACAACGATATATTCCTCGCTAGCCATAACCGTATTTGG
Source organism: Bacteroidia bacterium (assembly GCA_965216465.1). Taxonomy (GTDB): domain Bacteria; phylum Bacteroidota; class Bacteroidia; order NS11-12g; family UBA9320; genus UBA9320. The sequence goes on along the minus strand of CBDCFW010000005.1, from coordinate 429,099 downwards.
ATATCTTTTTAATTTGATGCATTGGACCAATGGGAGAGAACTGATGTTCGGTGGATTCTGGTTGCACGTAGCTTCGTATTTAGCGTACTCACTCTTGGTAAAAGACAAAGATGAGCGCATAGTTTATCCTTTTCTCTTTCTGATTGTAGGTTTGGTACTGGCACAAATCAATGCACTTGAATCAATAGGCAAGGTGGGATTTTCAATAGCACTATTAGTAGCCTATATAGCCTTTCATTTATTCACCAAGAACTATTTGTCCGAAATTAAAGAACCTAAATTATTGAGACCAATAAAGTGGGTTTGTCTTGGGATGTTTGTAGTTGGAGTGTTGTTTAAAATAATGCATTGGCCCTATGCGGATGTCTTACTGATTGTAGGCTTGTCTACGTTAGGTTTCATCTTAATCTTAAGTGGAATAGCAAAGAATCTTTCACCCAAGAAATAAAAAAAGCCCACCAGTAGGAGAGCTTTAATCTCTATTTATTTTAGTAACTAGCTGTTCTGACTTACGGCGAAGTTTAACTCCATCCAGCCACCGCCGTTATAGCATTCTACACCTTGGCTTTGAAGGTAACCTGTAGCTTGACCGCTTCTGCCACCACTAAGGCAACATAAAATTATGGGTCCTCCCATTTCCTTAAACTCATTTACGCGCTCGGGAACTTCATTAAGCGGAATATTTACTGATCCAGCGATGTTTCCACCCATAAATTCTCCTGTAGTTCTTACATCTACAATCTTAGCTCCTTGGCTAATTAATTCTTGTAACGTCATTATATAAATCTAATTTTTACTGATTTTGCCAATCATACAATTGGCATAGCTTTTTGCTTGCATTAAAAGACCATTTTCTTCGGTAGCTTCGGGATAACCCATTGTAGCTAACTTTTTAATTACTAGATTTCTTTGGTCTTGAGTTTCATAATCAAGGCTAATGTTACCTTCTTCAATGTCAACAGTCACATTTGAAACACCCGAAATGTTCTCAACCTTTGTTGTAATCGAGTGAGCACATCCACTGCACTTAACATTTGCTATTTGAATAGTTTCACTAACCATTTGATATTGCAAAGTTAATTGCAGTGTTTCTTATGTTATGTGATACAGGTTACGTTTGAGCCTGAGATTACTCAATCCGAAAGAATGGAAGTGTTAAATGTTCCTTTTCGTAGTGTTCAGAATGCAAATAGAGCCAGTGAAGTTGAGCTCTTCCATTGGCTTCAAAGTCTGGATTTGTTCGTTTGAGTTCATTAAATTCGGCTTTCAATTCTGCATTTTCTTCTAAAAGCTGACTGGCCTTGTCTTCAAACACATAAGGACTATACCATTCTTTTTGTTGCAAGATTGCATCAAAGAAATTCCAGTTGAAATAGCTATCTGGTCCATCAGGTTCTAGCATTTCAACAACAAACCGATCATGTTCTTTCCCCATTTCGATTACATAATCACCTTGGTGAAATAGCCATTGCAATGTATCACGTGTAAACTGAGTATTGTAGTGGCTGTAATGTTTTTCATATGCGGTTTTGCCGGTTTCGTAGTTCGAAATCTTATAAGCTACTACATTTATCAAAGTATCATGTTCGATTTCGGTCATTGTAACACCATTCCAAAGCAATCGATTTTCAACATCAACGTATCCTCTTTTCAGTATATATGATTTAGGTTTTGTTCGTTGAATACGTGGTTTCATTTGATTGTAGAATTGCATCGATTTGGTGATTGGCTTAGTGGTGTCGTAGTATAGTCTAGGCAATCCGGAAATGTCACTCGGTTTGTATCCATAGGCATAGCCGTTAAAATCAAACGATCTTGAGCTTGAGAAATCCACTTCCCAATCAAGGGTAAAAGTTTCACTTGCTTTAACAGCATTGCGTTGATCATTGCGTGATTTTTGAATCGAAGAGTTGTTTGCATGGCAATACTCGATAGAAGACATCAAATACCTGTAAGTGGCCCAAACTCTATCACTAAATGGTTTTAGCATATGTGTTTCAGTAATAAAACCGTAAATATGATGCAGAGTTGTAAGTCCACTACTATATCGAGGAGAATCGTAGAATGTTTCGTAGCTGCTATCGAGGGCAACGCCATGAACATTTACATAAGGCACCATGGGCTCTCCTTTTTCAATCATGAGCTTTTCTAAGCTTGGAATAATTTCATTTTCAAGATTGGGTCCCATGGCAAAACCTAGCTTACTGGGTTGAGTAGACAAATAGGAAATGTTATATTGATAATCTGCACCATTGCTCACATGCGTTTCGATGTAGAAGTCGGGATCAAGCTGTTGTAGCAGCTGGGCAAAGGTCTCGGCGTTGCGTGAATCGCATTTAACAAAGTCTCGATTCAAATCTAAATTTTGGGCATTTCCTCTAAAACCGTATTGAATAGGTCCGTTTTGATTTGCTCGGCTGTGGGCGTTTCGGTTTAAACTTCCGCCAACATTGTAAAAAGGAATACAAACTAAGTTGCAAGAGTCAAGAAGTTGACTTTGATCTGCCAAAATATCTCTAAAAAGCATCATTGATGCATCTACCCCATCAGGTTCACCCGGATGAATTGCATTGTTTATTAAAATGGTTGCTTTCGATGATTCATAAACTTCTTTTAGGCTTCGTTCTTGCTTGCTTAGAATTATCAAGCGTAAGGGTTTACCAGCATCCGTCATTCCAAAGGTTGAAATTTCGGCGTAGTCGTTTTTACCGGCAAAATTCATCCACCATGAGATACCTTCTTCATAAGTAGCGGAAGCCATTTCATTTGAGGCTTCAAAAACAGTGGTAAACGAATCACTTGATTTTGAATCAGGTTTACATGAAATAATGAGTAATGTACAAACTAAGACTAAGATCTTCTGCATTAAACAAATGTAATACTCTATTCTTTTTGCTATTTACCATGGATGTTTGAATATTGTACCTGCAATGCAATTAGAAGGAAATCTAAGGAAGATGGATACCGATCTCGTCGACGGTGAAGCACAGTATACTTTGCACTTGAGAGACGTGCTTGATCCATACGAAAAAATTGAGATGAATGCCTTAGTAGGCCAAGAATTAAAATTGGAATATGAAGGATATATCAACTCAATCTTGTCTGGTGAAAAAATTAAGAAGGCCTTTGGTGAGGGAATGACGTATAAGGAGTTTATGGAAAGTCCACAAGCTAGCCCGAGCATTATGAGGCCGGAGCTCAGTAGAATTCATGAAGGCATTGCATTGAGAGATTATGAGTGGGAAGTTCGTCATCATCTTCAACCGCATGTGGTGTATATATCCTTAACCAGCAATTTTAAAGTTGGAGTTACCCGTGATTCTAATATTCCTCATCGCTGGATTGACCAAGGAGCTACACAGGCAATTGTGCTCTCAGAAGTACCTTATCGCCAGCTAGCCGGAGAAATAGAAGTTGCTCTTAAGGCTCATATTTCGGATAAAACGGCCTGGCAACGTATGTTAAAAGGTCTAGTCGAAACGGATGATGACATTACCAATATTAAAGCCAAAATGTTGAGTCATATTCCTGATGAATTGAGTCACTATGCATCAGACTCAAATGAGATTGTATCTATAAAATATCCTGTTATTGAATTTCCTGATAAGGTTAAGAGCATGAAGCTGGATAAAGAAAAAATTATTGAAGGAAGATTGGAAGGAATTAAGGGTCAATACTTAATCTTTGACGGTGGAAGAGTCATAAACATAAGAAGTCACAGCGGATATCGCGTGTCAATATCTATTTAGAAGCACTTGAAAATGAAAAATCCCGCCAGAGCGGGATTTAACTTCATTTGAGGTAATTATTTTAATTCATTGGTCCGTACAATACATGTGGGGGTTTATGTTGGGGGTTAGTCAACATGCCGTGAATTAGGGGTTATATAATTCACGTGTACGCATCAATAGTGTAAAGATAGAAAGACTTTGTTGAGGTTATCCGCTCGTTTCATAAACGGTAGTTTTCAGTCCATAAACCGTAAAACTTATTCTGATTTATTGTCCGCTAAACTGGTGCAGTATGTTCTCGATACCTGATTTACGGTCTCTCGCAACCTTAATGTTGCCATTGTTGCCAAAGCTTAATACACCTTCATGTTTGTGATATTTAACAACATGCGAAAGGTTAACCATCGAAGAACGATGTACTCGTTTGAAATTTCGGTTGTCGGAGAGTGCCTGCTCAAAAAACTTGAGTTTCTTGCTCACTAAATATTTAGTGCCATCGAGCAGAAAGATGTTGGTATAAGAGCCATCTGCTATAAGAAATATTATCTCGCTGGTATTCACAAAAACAAGACCATCCGACATAGGTAATGCTAGCTTATGAACATTGTCTTGCTTCAAATTTTCTTGAAGTGCCGAAAATCGTTCTTGCATTGTGGTCAATTGAATTCGGTTTCGAAGCTTGTCAATACTGTTTTGTATTTTTTCGATTTGAATGGGTTTTAAAACATAATCGACCGCCGAAACATCAAAGGCCTTAAGAGCGTACTCGCCATAAGCCGAAACAAAAATGATTTCAAAATCTATTTTGTCGAAGAAGTTGAGAAACTCAAATCCACTATAATTAGGCATTTCGATATCGAGAAAAACAACATCGGGCTTCTCTCTTTTAACAGAATCTACAGCACTGGGAACATCAGCACATTTGTCTAAAATATAAATTCCTTCAACATACTTTGTGAGAATATTGCTTAAGATATTTCTTGAACTTTCCTCATCGTCAACAATTATGGCTTTTATGTTCTCCACTTTCTTAATAGGAGGTAAAATTAATAAATCGTATCTCTACAATGGTGCTCCATCCAAGTTTATTTTCATTCACGTGATCAACAGTTTTAAGTTTTATCTTCATCTCCTTTTGATAATTCAGCAAGCTAATGCGCTTTGCAATGGCACCTCCGCTGAATGACCGATACTTACTTTGACGTTTTTTAATTTTAGTTGCTTCCTCTCGTCCAACTCCATTGTCTTTAATCTGTACTATTAAGTCTGATTTGTCGTATTGAATTTCAACCTCAAGCCTCTTTTTTTGCTTCGAGTGTAAGAGACCATGCTTCAGCGCATTCTCTATAAAAGGTTGAATGAGCATGGGAGGTATATGAAACAATTCACATTGCTCTTCGCTAAGCGTGTTAATGATTTCATAATTTAAGTCTTTAAACCTAAGTGCTTCTAACTCAAGATATAAACCTATGTTGTTTAACTCTCGATTGATTGAAATTACAGACTTTTGACTGTCTTGCATGGTTGTTCGCGTCAACTCACTAAACTTCCCTAAATAGGTGTAGCTGCTTTTTATATCCTCTTGTAAAATTAAATCCTGAATCGAGTTTAAACAATTGAATATGAAGTGAGGATTCATTTGTGCCATGATGGCGTTAATTTGAGATTCTCGGAGTCTCGTTTTAAGTCGTCGACGTTCTCTTCTATTTTTTATACTGCTATAGTACACTGCGGCATAAATAGCTGCTATCACCCCAGCAAGGGCGACATAAAACCACCACTTTAACCACCACGGATGACTGATGCTAAACTTGTATTCAATGGTTTCGCTTTCAGCTCCTAATGGGTTAATGGCCTTTGCTCTAAACGTGTAATGACCAGGAGAAAGAGCTCGATATGAAATTAAATCGCTTGACGCTGTTTCGGTAAATAACGGTTCGGCACCAACCAATTGGTATTGAATTCTATTGTACCGTTGAAACTTATAATCGCGCACTTTAACCTTAAACGATAGGTTGTTGTTATTGTACTTGAACCGAGAATTATTCTGAACCTTAGATAAAAAGTGCCCCTCAAACATGTCAACCATAATCTCTGGAACATGGACTTGGTTGGAAAAGTTTTCGAGGTCGAATTTTACTAATCCCTTACTTGTACTTAACCAAATGTTATCATTGCTAACTGTTATTCCACTAAGGGTAAGATCGTTAGGTAAAAGAATTGGAAGCTTTCCTAGCGTTGATGTGTAGACGTTGTAGGTATAAACATTGTGCTTATCTAATATGAAAATATTATCTCCGACCTGACGACACATCACCAAAAAACTTATGTCTACGCGATCAATTTCAGAAATGGTGCTGTGGTCAACATCAATATCATAAATAATTCCAGAAGGTCCTATCCCAAATATTTTGTCATTGACTTCAAAAAGGTTTTCAATTGAAACAGGGCTTCCCGCAAGTAAAATATCGCGTTCAAATTTTCCATTTTTTGTAAGCAGTTTTAGACCTCGTGCACTTGCAATTAAGTATTTCTGCTTGGCATATACCCATTGTACATCCAAGCAACGCCATTGCGATTCGCCTAATCGCCTTAATAGGGTATTTGTAAACGGATTTAATAAGTATGCCCCTCTTACGGTTGCAACAATAAGTGTGCTATCATCGACCCATTTATGATTTTTGATGAGCGATGTTTGACTAGGATGTCGTGCAATCTCTTCCGTTCCTCTGTAAATGACATAATGCTTATTAGTCTGGATAAAGTTATACATCTCCTTACCAGGGCTGTTAAATAGATAAAGGTTTGAGCTTGTTGCTCGTGTATAGACCGACGACTGGCTTATTGTTCTTTTGTCGAAGGCGTGAAATCGGTTATGAGAAATGGCATATACGTGATGGTCGTCACTCGATATTCCATGGAATTCTGAGCTTCGAGCAAAGGAGAAATCTTCAAGGTCAGAGACTAAAAAGATACCATTATTTCGGGTTCCAATCCAGAGGTTGTCGTCAACATCTTCGAAGATATAATTGATGTTATACTCCTCAAAAATGAGGTTTTCTTGTTCTTGATTCTTTCGTTTTAAAAACACTCCTTTTTTATTCCTGAAAGCCTTCCATCGGTTTCCGGACTTATCGACCATGTAAGGCCCTAAATGATTAAGATTCGAGAATCTGATGGCATCGCTTTCTACATGAAAGTTGTGGTGATTAGTTATTACATGTAGCTCGAGTCGTGCAGCTGTATAATTGGGATTTTTCGTGTTTTTAGAAATTTTAACTTCATTCCCTTTGATGTAAATTTCTTCAGCGTGATTTTTGGTGTAAATGGTTATTTCTGACCTCTCTTTTTGAATTTTTATTCGTGTTCCAGCAAAGGCCGATTTATAACCAAAAATTGCCTCTTTGATTCCATTAGAGTCTATTTGAAAAAGGCTGTCTTTAGATTTTACATAGAGGTATTCGCCCGACACCAACATGCCTCCATCCAAATCTAAACCTCGAATTGATAGTTGAAGAAAAGGTGTTATCTTATCGTCTTTCAAGGTAAAAATATCACCTGAAATATCTGTGAAGTAAAAACGGTTTGAAGGTGTAAAGAAGGGTTGAAAAAACTCATTTGTGATTAATGATTCATTCTTAATATTCTCAAATTCATCACCGTCGTATTTGTATAGACCATTACTTGTGGTGAGCCAAATGTTCTTCAAACGGTCTTGCGACATTCCATAAATTTCGACTCCGTTGAGTGTTTGGTTGTTCCCTAACTGCGTGTAAAGTGGTTGCTGTGCAAAACTCGATGCAAAGATGAGCAAGGAAACAATTAACCCCCCTATGTGTTTTATTGCTTTAATGGCTTTGCAATTTAAATAATCTAATTCCAATTATTCATTCTATTGCTTAACATTATCTTCGCAGCTTTGGGACACACTAAAACATCAGAAAGAAAAAAAGATCATATTGATTTAGCTTTTAAATCGGTAGTGAATACGCAAGACGAAAGGTTCTTTTATGAGCCCTTATTTGCTGAGCATCCAGATCAAATTGACTTGTCGAAACCATTTTTAGGCAAACAGCTAAAAGTTCCTGTTTGGGTAAGTAGCATGACCGGTGGCACTAAAGAAGCAGGAACCATAAACAAAAACCTTGCTCGAGCATGCGGAGAATTCGGCATGGGTATGGGATTGGGCAGCTGCAGAATAATTTTAGACAATGATGAATACCTTTCTGATTTTCAATTGCGAAGTTTAATTGGAGATTATCCCCTATATGCCAATTTGGGAATAGCACAGGTAGAAGAACTCATAGCACAAAACCAATTGAATCATGTATCTGAGTTATTGAAGAAAACCGAAACTGATGGATTGATTGTCCATATAAATCCACTTCAAGAATGGTTACAACCGGAAGGAGATCGCCTTAAGCAGCCTCCAATTGATACAATTTCAAGGCTTTTAGATATGGATTTATCCATTGTGGTAAAGGAAGTTGGTCAAGGTTTTGGTCCTGAGTCGCTAAGGGCGTTAATGAACTTACCTTTAGCTGCCATTGACTTTGGAGCTCATGGCGGAACAAACTTCAGTAAACTTGAGATGCACCGCAGTGAAGATATGGAGCACGAAGCCTACAATAAAATTGCAAATTGGGGCCATACGGCCGAAGAGATGGTTTCGTTTTATAACGAATTACTAGATCACGGAGGGAAGGCTGGTGAAGTAATTGTGAGTGGTGGAGTTCGTGATTTTATGGATGGCTACTACCACATCAAGAAAATTAAAACCAATGCGGTATATGGTCAAGCTTCGTCCTTTTTAAAACATTCACGGGGTAATTACGAGGACTTAAGAAAATATGTAGATCTTCAAATCAGAGGTCTGAAATTAGCAAACACCTACTTAAAACTGAGATAAAATTGAGTAAGTTCATTAAAGGGTATTCGAAACTCTCAAAAGAAGCCAAGATTGAGTGGCTCATTCAAAATTATTTTGACGGTTCATCAGAAGCTGTCGAAGCATTAAGAAAGTACTGGAATGAAGATTTAAAGCTTCAAAAACTTCATGATGAGTTTATTGAGAACACCATCACGAATTTCTATGTTCCATTTGGAATTGCACCTAATTTTTTAATCAATGGCCAAGACTATTGTGTTCCGATGGCTATTGAAGAATCATCAGTTGTAGCTGCGGCGGCAAAGGCTGCAAATTTCTGGTATCACAAGGGTGGATTTCAAGCTTCTATTGTCGGTACCACCAAGATAGGTCATGTTCACTTCATGTGGGAGGGAACTGATAAAGTAGGGTTATTTGAATTGTTCAAACAAATTGAGACTAAATTTCATACTGAAACGGAAGGCATTACAGCTAATATGCGTAAGCGTGGAGGTGGAATTGAATCGATTTCATTGGTTGATAAAACAAACGATATTCAGAACTACTATCAACTTGAAGCGGAGTTTGAAACCTGTGATAGTATGGGTGCAAATTTTATAAATACTTGTTTAGAGAAGTTTGCTGATGTGTTGAGGCGAGAAGTTCAAGAATCTAGTTTAAATCCTAATGCAATTGAAGTGGTGATGTGTATTTTGAGCAATTACACACCTAAATGCTTAGTAAGAAGTGAGGTGGTCTCTCCAATTGCAGCGATGGTCGAAGGTACCGATATTGAACCGGATGCGTTTGCAAAACGGTTTAGGACTGCGGTGCAGATAGCCGAGACTCAGCCTTATCGAGCTGTAACGCATAACAAAGGGGTGATGAATGGAATTGACTCTGTGATTTTGGCAACAGGAAATGATTTCAGAGCTATTGAAGCCAGTGCACATGCTTATGCAACGAAAGATGGTCATTATGGAAGTTTGACCCATGTTGATTTGAGTGATGGTGAGTTTAGATTTTATATTGAAGTGCCTTTGGCCTTAGGTACGGTTGGAGGAATAACTAAACTGCACCCGATGGTGAAATTTGCCCACCAGATGTTGGGGAACCCAAGTGCTGAAGACTTGATGAAGATTACCGCGACAGTTGGTTTAGCACAAAACTTTTCTGCATTGAGAAGCCTTACAACTACTGGAATTCAGCAAGGTCATATGAAAATGCATTTGCTCAATATTCTCAATCAGCTTGAAGCAACGGAAGAAGAAAAGCAAATCATTGTTAAATACTTCATTAAAAACACCCCGCACCACGCCGAAGTGGTAGATGCATTTAAGCGATTAAGAGGGGGAGAGGTGTTGAAGTAGTTCAGTGTAATTTTTTGTATTTTCACGGTCGAGAAGAAAGAAGACCTAAATGAAGATACTAAATTTCATATTGTTACTGCTTGGTACATTCACGTGTTTTGCTCAGCTAGGAAATCACAAACGAATCATATTAAAGAATGGCTCAGAGTATAAAGGCATTGTGGTTCGTAATTCGAATGATACCTTGCAATTGCTCACATCGGAAGACCATCTGTTGTTATTTACGAAAGACCAAGTATTGAAAGTAGAAGACGAAAGCAAGGCTTCTATGAAGTATATCCTAGCCACTGAAGGTCAAAAGAAGTGGTATTCAACAACCAATTTGTTAGTGGATTTTGATGCAACTGATCAATTGGGTGTTGGTGTTGAAACGTTTTATGGAATTCGCCACAACAAGCACTTTCAGAATGGCATCGGAATCGGTTTTAAGCAAGATATTGGTTGGTATAACTATGAACCACTGACAGCACATATTGCTCTGCAAACTAGGGTTAATTTGAGACCTGCTGGATCAACACCCTTCTTGTCGTATGAGCCAGCTTATTTATTGATGCTTAACAGTGGTTTGCGTGATGATCGATATAAGAAATTCGGTCATTCTTTAGAGTTGGGCTATCGTTTTTACAAGCCGAGGAAAGGGAGGTCGTTTAATCTTTCAATGGCAGTGTTGCGGCGCGTTGGTGAAGACTTTGAACGGCGCTACGATCCTGTTTATCGCGTATTTAATTATACATCCTTAGGCTGGAATCCAGAGTACAAAATGGTCTTAAAATTGGGTTGGCAATTATAGTTATGCGGTATCTGGCAATTGTTGTTATGTTGATAGCGTCGCATGTTGGACTTGCTCAACTTGTTGAATTAAAAGATACTTCTGGTAACCGCTATATTGGTAAACTCTATATGGAAGAATTAAATCAGGTTTGTCTTGAAACCAAAAACAAACATATTTTATGTTTTGACTCTTTGTCGTTTATCAGTTATGGTATTTATAAACCATATCACAGGGCATATCCATTAACTAAAGAGCTCAATCCAATTGTCATTTCTCACGATATCGGGGGGCTATATAGAAATAATTATGCTGGCAGTGGCGGGTTTTATTGCTTATCGGTTCAAAAAAGAATTGACAATCATTTTTCAGCAGGTCTGAGAGGATCGATTAGTATTGGAGATTTTCTAGAGTATAATGTAGGTGCAATTGGAACCTTTCAATTTAATCCTGAAAACAGATATGTAAGTACAGTATCGCTTACTGCAGGAACGTTAAAAGACTTTGTGTATTGGACAACCGGAGGTTTTGATGTGAATGCTGAATATGCTTTGCTTTTAAGAAAAGAACGCAATAAAAGTGGGAAACTATTTTTTTCAGCGGGACTTCATTCTGCAAAGTATAACCTTTGTTCAGGAATCGATTGCGAGGAGACTGTTGTTCGCCGTTCTTCCGCAGTGCAATTAAGGGCAGGTTATGGCTGGCAGTTTTAGGATAACGGCCTGGTAGTCTTCAAAATTGGCTTCAAAAAATTCTCTGATTCACGCGTGGAGTATGCATTCATGCGACTAAGAGGGGGAGAGGTGTTGAAGTAGTTCTACTTCAATATAACATATCCTAAAGACAGCGAGGCATTGGCTGCATGAATGTTTGGCAAATTTTCCATTTCAATTTGCTTGAGAAATCCATAGTTTAAATCACCTTCAATGAAAAACACATTGTTGAGTTTAAAAATGATTGATGCACCCAAGGAAGCATCAAAACGGTTTAAATTCTTGTTGAATTTATCATTTTCGAGATTAAAAAATCCAAAATCGGAAAGAGCTGGTTTGCTTTGGTCATCGACCAAGCTACCAATTCTCACGCCAATTGTAAAAACTGGGCCAAGTCGCCATCGATCTCCAAGTTTCCAACCGTACTGCCCAGATAGGTAGGTGTAGAAAAGTTGAGCACTTCCAGTTGATTCTTTGAAAATGGTGTCGAAGATGTTATAGTTACTAAATTCAGAATGATTGTATGAAACTGATAGCTCAGCCCTAAAATAATTGCAACAGCTTTTTGTGTTGATGTTTTCTTTGATGCCGCTGAGACCGACAATTGGGGTGCTTCTAGGCACGATCCAATGGTAGCTAGAAATGCGATTGAAATTAGCCCATCCATAAGTGCTAAAGTCACTATAATTGACACCTGCACTTATTGAGTAGGCATCAAAAAAACTCGAATCTGATTTTTGAGCGTAAGAGTTATTAAATCCAAGAAATAGAAGAGATATGTAAATGAGGTTTCTCAAAAGTCTTGTGAAATATACCTAATCTGTGCCTATTCTGCATTAATCTGGTAAGACGCTTGCACCATCAAGCAATAAATAGGGGTTTTATAGTTTGCTGAAGGTTTAATATTTGGGATAGGCAAGATACAACCTCCACCCAAAGAATAAAATTCAGTAATCCCTTGGTTGTATTCGACTCCTATCCGCCAGAAATCTCCAACTTTATAGTTGATTGAAGCAGTATAAAGTAGTTGAGATTCATTGATGCATGGAGTGGAGTTGTTTGAAGATGAGGTTTGAATTCTTCCGTGCTGAACGGCATCGACTAATCTATAGCAGTTTCGAATAAACGTGTAACTGTATACCAAGCCGCCTTCAATATCAATATTTTGGAGCCTTAATCCTAGTTTAACCGGCACTTGCATTTGTGTACCTCTTGACAATTTACGCCAATTTATATCATAGCGTAAAGAGTCGGCAACAAATGGCTGGTCCCAATCAGGATACGAGAATCGTGAGCTAACGTAGTTCAACTTAATTCCTGAGGAAATAAAAAATTTCTTGGAGATTGGTTTGTTTAGATCAACACCAATTCCGTAAGTATAGCCTGAGCCTTCTTCCACTCGTGTGGCTTCTGGATGGCTGGGCTCAAATTTGATAAATGTTTTTCCAAAGGTGCCAGAATATTCAACTTCCAATTGAGCAAATGAGCTTGCATAATTCAATAGAAGAAAGGTCAATACAAGTAAAACAGCTTTCATGTCAAAGTAAGGTGCTTTAACAGAAACGGAAATTAAGCTGTAATCGTGTGTTTTAGTTCAGATAAACTACAAAATAGTGATCCCCAATTATGCTTGTACCATGTCCAGCATCTTCTATACGACTTTCAATTAACTCCATTCCATCTTGGCACTTGTCTATTCGAAAGTACTCTTCTTCAATGTAGAACTTAAACGGTTTGCGTTTGCCCAATTTTATTTGAAGATATAAAGTTCCTGTTTCCTCAAGCTCGGGGATTGAAATAAAGCCGTTATATAGCTCAAAGTCTACTTTTCCTGATGTCTCCAAGTGAGTAATGGATATATCGGCTTCAGAGTAGGCCGAATCATTAATTATGTTGCGTAAAGTAGTACTGTCTAAAACTTCAAAGGTGTAAGGATTTGGTCCTGTTTCGTCTGCGGGGCAACTGAAATCACAACCGATTAAAGATCCTATGCATAGAATAAAGATTACGAATTGAAGGATTCTCATAGACTTCCAAAGTTAACAGCTTCTGACTCACAGAAAGTTAATTAACAGTAAAGATTTCGAACCATCAAACAACTCTTTAAAGCTTTTGGCATTTTTAAATTGATTTTCAAGCTCTACTGAATTTAGAGAGCAAGAGTGTTGTTTCAATAATTGTTTTGCTTCATTAAGTGATATGCTTTGCTCAAGTTTTTTGAACAATAGAAGTTCTCTATAAACATTGGGTAGGAAAAAGAAAATACGTCGCCAAACCGGGACGTTTCTATTCTTGCCTACCACTTGGTAAAGATCACCCTTGCAGTCACAGAACTTTTTATTTCGAAAATATTTGTCAAAAAGTTTTTCGCTTCTTGTGTATATGTACGGGTCAAACAGAATGTATTCCAGAACATCTTCATTCTTCCACTTTTCGAATATGTTGACTATTGGGAACTGCATAAAGCCTAAATAGATTCTATTGAATTGTCCCAATGAATGACCGATAATACCTTGGCTTTTTTAAGGGTCTTCCTTTTTTGCTTTGTGAAGAGTAAAATTTGAAAGTATCGAACTCCCCATCAATCCTATGAAGCTCCCAAAGGTCCCGTAAGTCGCATGTTACTTGAATTCTATACGAACTTATTTCGTTCTGTGCGTTTCTAAGGTGTTGAGCAGAGCAATCAAAGCTTACGGTATCAACTGTAACAGAAACGGTATTTCTTTGAAACTGATAGTTTGTGTTGTATTGAACCTCTTGGGTGGTATTATTTGATGTTGTGTATGAAAGTAAGTTAAAGTTAAATGTATCCGAATCCAATCCGGCTTTAATCACTAAACTTTCTTCAATATTGTTATCCTTTAAACTTAAAAGACTGTCATAGTTAATTTGGCTGAATGCTGCAATAGACCATAAAACGAAAAGAGTAAAGAGAGCTGAGGTTTTCATTAGAATTCAAATTTAGGTGATTTTATTTTTCCTAACTTTGAAAAATGACACTGAAGCAACTCTTAACTATATTTTTTCTTGTCTGCAGTCTATCATCCTTCGCACAGATTGAGAGAGAATATGATATGAAGGATCTCGTGGTGCTGAAGTGTTATTCTTATAATACTTCGAATGTTTATGACAGTATACCTTCAGATTCGTTGACATTTCACGTTTCTCTTTCAGATTCAACTCTTGAAGGAATCTACATTTTCCATAAGAAGTTAAAAATAATGGTTGGGTCATATCGGCACAATAATTTTATTTACCTTACGATTGATTCACTTACAATTCCACAGAAAATCAGAGAATTGGAGGAAGAATTTATTAAGTTCTACAATGCATCAAACGCTCATATTTATCATTACTCAGTATCAGGGCAAATGACAAAAAACGAACTTCAAATAACGAATGGTGAACATCGCAGGACGACAAGGTATGATAGGAAAAACAAGGATTGGGAACTAAAGAGTAGTTCGTTTTTTCGGTACATTATGAAAGACAATCTCCCTATGGAGAAGCTCGTGTATGGTAATGGCAAACAGGTAGTAAGGTCTGTTTATTCCTACAACGAAATAAATGGAGGACATCAGCACCACATCAACTTTTGGTGTGCAACTAGCTTTGATCAATTTCATCCTAAATGTAAACAACAATTAGTTTTAGGGAGATTTGGTGATACTGTAATGATCTTTAATTATACCTATACAGATGATGGTAAACTACGGTCTGTTGAATACGACCCTATAAATTCTGATGGTTATCATCGAACATATTCCTATTCAGATCTTGGATTCTTAGACACAGTAATAACAAGAGCAAGAGTTGGAAATTTTGATGAATTTTTTACATGGAAGAATGAAGTGTTGACCGAGCGAATGTTGTATTCCAAAGGTCACCGATTGGATAAAAACTATCTGACAT
This sequence comes from Bacteroidia bacterium, assembly GCA_965216465.1. Lineage (GTDB taxonomy): Bacteria > Bacteroidota > Bacteroidia > NS11-12g > UBA9320 > UBA9320. The sequence goes on along the minus strand of CBDCFW010000005.1, from coordinate 413,737 downwards.
GGCATTACAAGTATTTTGTTGTTGAGCTTTAGTTCTTGCAACAGTTATTTAAAGAAAGTGGTCTATTCATCAAACTGACTATCTAAATGACAAAGAATATCGCCTACCTCATTATTGCTTTTGCACTTCTTTCAGCATGTGCTGAAAAAGAAGATACCCCAGACCATAAAAAAGCGTCTTATTCCGATTTAGCAGATTGTGGTTGCCGTTTAGACACTGCAGTATTTCGAACATTTAAAGTTCTTTGGGACTACGATTCATTAGGACGAGTTAAACAATCTTATACAATGTACGATACTATTCTAGTTCCAGAACAGACTTACTATTGGAATAATGATATCCTGCAAAGAGTAACCTGGCGAGATGGTTCAAATTATGAAATAGACCTAGATTCTGTGGGCTATAGAATTGTTAAGTCTTACAAGGATACCTTGTTGAACACGTGGATAATGAGTATTCATCGCGAAGGCAAAGACACCATATGGCATTATAGGGCAAAGGAAACAATGCCAAATTGGATTGAAGTTATTACATATGAAAATGGAAATATAGTAAAAAGGGAGGTTAGAATTGATCGGAATTACGATGGTGCGATTAATGAAGAAGATTATCTGTCAATAAGAGAATATAAACATGACGAGGCCCAATATGTTTATTGTGGAATTCCTTCTTTGAGCCATCCGTTTGTTGATAGGAATAATAGACTAAATGCAACCTGGCCAAACGGTGGATTTGGTGAATATCAATACATATATGATACTGATGGTAAGGTAATAGGCGAAGTCAATGCTGATACCACTTGGTTTAAATATTCTTGCGAGTGAACCCATCTTGTTAAAGTAAAGTGTGTTTTCTGAAATACCCACCCTCTAACCAATTTTTCAGATTAACTTTGTCTTCGTGCAAACGTATTTTTCACCCGGTAAGCTGTTAATCTCAGGAGAATACCTCGTTTTAGATGAGGCTTTGGCTCTCGCTATACCCACTAAACTGGGACAATCGTTAGGTGTACATCATCACGCAAATCAAGATACTAATACCATATATTGGCAGGCGTTTGATACTAATGGTGAGTTATGGTACACACAAGAATTTAGTTTCACCACAGGAAACGATGCCAAGGTTGAAGCAGTGTGCGAAGTTGATTGTGTTATCGATCTTACTACTGAAAGACTTACCAAATTGTTAAATGAAGCATTGCGTATGAATCCAAGCTTTTTACAAGAGGGGATTTACGAGGTGCAGTCACATCTCGATTTTCCAAACGATTGGGGTTTGGGCAGCAGTTCAACCCTCATTTGCAACATTGCCAAGTGGGCCGAAGTAGATGCTTTTGAGATTTCTGCTGCTACTTTTGGCGGTAGCGGTTATGATATTGCAGTAGGCATGACCGGTACCGATGTACTATTTAGAAGTGCTGAATTATGGGAAGGTTATGTTTTTAATCCGGCCTTTAAAGACCAATTGTATTTTGTTCATCTCAACCAAAAGAAAGACAGCAGTGAAGCTGTTAAGCGCTATAAAGAATTAAAAGTTGATTCAGTACTTATTCAGGAAATTTCAAATATCACAGACCTGATTTCAGTTTGTGAAGATTTCGATGAGTTTCAAGAGCTCATAACCAAGCATGAAAAAATTGTCTCTGAGGTAGTTGGGCTTCAACCCGTAAAAGAATTGTATTTCTCGGATTATGGATTTGCTATAAAGTCTTTAGGTGCTTGGGGTGGTGACTTTATTTTGGCTTGTGGCGATGAAAACACACCAGCCTATTTTGAAAACAAAGGTTACTCAACGGTGTTAACCTATTCACAGCTTATCAAATAGCATTACATTTGCCGCATTAAAATGACCACGTATTCAGCAGCTTGGAAAAGTCCATCGAACATTGCTTTAGTGAAGTACTGGGGAAAAAAGATTGATGGAGTTCAACTTCCAGCAAATTCATCAATCAGTTTTACTTTGAGCAAGTGTGCGACAGAAACACATTTAACTTACGAGGATTCTTCCACAAGAGAAATACAAGTGTATTTAGATGGTGAGAATACACCAAGTTTTATTCCTAAGATTGAACAGTTTTTAGATCGTATTTCAGCTGAATTTCCATTTGTTAAATCCGGAAAGTTTAAGGTAGAAACAACCAATAGCTTTCCACACAGCAGCGGTATAGCGAGCAGTGCGAGCGGTATGAGTGCATTAGCCCTTTGCATTTGCGATATTGCAAAACAGCTTGGTGTTCTACAAGAAGACAATTTTCAACTGGCATCAAAACTGGCTAGGTTAGGGAGCGGAAGTGCAAGCAGATCGATATTTGGTCCACTAGCAGAGTGGGGGATACACCCTGATTTTGAAGGAAGCAGCGATGATTATGCCATTGCATATAGCGACATTCATCCAGTTTTCAACGATTTCTGCGATACGATTTTATTGGTTCATCAAGGCCAAAAAGAAGTTAGTAGCACCGTTGGCCATAATCTAATTAACGATCATCCATTTGCGTCAGCACGATTTGAACATGCTCAACTTAATATGAGTAAATTGAAAGAGGTGCTATCAAATGGCGATTTGGATAAATTTATAGAAATAGTTGAAAGTGAGGCACTTACACTGCATTCTTTGATGATGAGTAGCAATCCCTATTTTATTTTGATGAAGCCAAACACACTTACTATCATCGAAAAAATTTGGGAAATACGTCGTGAAACTAGAGTGAAATGGTGTTTTACACTTGACGCCGGAGCCAATGTTCATTTCCTTTATCCTAAGCAGGATGAACAAAAGGCCATGGAATTTGTTGATAAGGAGTTAAGGCCATTATGCCAAAATGGTGCGTATATTTGCGACCAAGTTGGTTTTGGACCAGTAAAACTTGAAGGAAATGATTAAAGAATCACTGTTCTATAGTAAGATTTTATTATTTGGCGAGTACGGTATTATTCAAGATGCCATGGGCTTGTCTATTCCTTACAATTTTTACAAGGGTAAATTTCACTTTGCAGAAGACAAGTACTCAGAGTCGAATGAGCATCTAAGAACCTTCTATACCTATTTATCATATCTTGAGGTAACTGGTGTAGCCCATACAAAACTTGATTTAGCGACTTTCAAAAGCGACCTGCTAAGTGGGTTGGCATTTGATTCTACAATTCCTCAAGGATTTGGAGTTGGAAGTTCAGGAGCTCTTGTTGCCGCGATTTATGATAAGTATGCGGTTAGCAAAATTGACCCTGAGAATGTTTCTAAGAAAGAGCTAAAGAAGTTAAAGTCTATTTTTGGACAGATGGAATCTCATTTCCACGGAAAGAGCTCGGGTCTTGATCCATTAATTTGCTATCTAAATCTTCCTGTTGTAATCAAGTCTAAAGAAGAATTGGATACCGTAGGAATTCCACAAGAAACTACTGAAAGTAAGGGAGCAATCTTCTTACTGAATACAAACGTTCCTGGCGAAACTCAACCGATGGTTCAGTTATTTATGGAACGCATGAAAGAGCAAGGTTTCAGAAACATGGTTAAGCACGAATTGAAGCGATACAACGACGAATGTATCAAGTCCTTCTTGAAAGGAGACTTCTCGCCATTGTTTAGCAATTTGAAACAACTCTCTTCTTTACTATTGAAAAACTTTAGCCCAATGATTCCGGAAGCATTTAAAGATGTTTGGAAAGCCGGAATAGAGTCTGGAGACTACTACCTTAAACTCTGCGGAAGTGGAGGAGGGGGTTACATCTTAGGATTTACGCGTGACTTCGATAAAGCTCAAGACCAGTTGAGAGGCTATCAATTGGAACTCGTACAAAAAATCTAAGGTTTTGAGTCCGTCTTCATCTCAAAAACGTGACTCTGTAATTTTAAAACTTATTGCATTAATGTCTTCCGTGAGATGGAAGAATGTATTGCTGGTTTTAGTTGCTCAATACATAGCATTTCTTTTTGCATTTAATGTAAAAGAAGATATTTGGAGATCGCTAGCAGAAGTCAAAGTACACTTGATTATTCTTTCAACTTCTTTGGTGCTTGCAGCAGGATACATCATCAATAATTTCTACGATATTGAAAAGGATATGGTCAATCGACCCTACCGCACACGGTTTCAAAATTTGGTGAGTAGGGGATTTAAACTCAGGCTGTATTTCTTGCTAAATACCCTAGCTTTAGGAATTGCACTGTATGCCTCGTTCAATATTTTCTTGTTCTTTTTGGTATACGCCTTCTTGCTTTGGTTCTACTCACACAAGCTGAGCAGACTGGTGTTGATACGTGAATTGAGTGCAAGTTTTCTTACTGTAATGGCTTTCTTTAGTCTGGTGTTGTACTACAAAATGTTGAGTATAGACCTCTTTCTGTTTGGGTCAAGTCTTTTCTTAGTTCTATTTGCTCGGGAGTTGTATAAAGACATAAAAGGGGTAAAAGGAGACGTGGTTTATGGTTATGAAAGCATTACCACGAGTATTGGAATCGTTGCGAGCAAACGAATTTTTCAAGTAATAATTTTATTTAGCATTTTGGTGGATGCTGCTTTTCTTTGGATCAATGGCAAAGAGGAATTCTTTATGGTGATTGGATTAATCTTAATCCTAAAACTTACACTACTGCTTTTAATCGATCGCAACATCAAACCCATGCATCGATTGCTTCAACTTCTAATTCTGATATTTGTTCTAGGAGTGGCCTGGCTTTAATGAAGCACGATAGTTTGAGTTCCATATCCAATCGAATTGTGAACTCGAACAACATATAGTCCTTTAGCCAAGTGTCCTAAGTTTAGGGTCTGTTCAAGCCCATCAACATTTCTGCTAAATACAACTTGACCTTGAGAATTTATAACATCAATGGTATGCAATTGATCACTAGACGTTAGTTTTAATACTCCAGTACTTGGGTTTGGGTGGATGGAGAAGTCAATGAATCTTTCATCAATCCCATTAACCGGTTTTTCATAAACCAATTGGTTAGAAAATGCACCACATTCATCAAATCCTTTCCATTCAACGTGAATGGTATCTTCATCTGCCAGCTGGCTCGTGTGAAGCGTGTCTTGACCTGTCGCTAAGTCCTCTTCATTAACATACCAAACCAAGTTTCCGTTGTCTGTTGAACCGAACACCGTAGCACTGTAAAATTTATTGGAGGTATCTAAACTCAGAACTAAAGAATCAGGAGTGTTAAGTACTACAACTGACAATAATTCTTCTTGAATGCAACCCGTTGTTGTATCGGTTACAGTCGTTAAATAGTTATGACTTCCTACCGAATCGGCCTTGAAATAAGTTTCACTTCCTCCCGAACCTAAAAAGGAAAGCGGCCATTCTGGGGTCTCTACAAGATTGTAAATGCTGTCTTTGTATGACTTCAGTACAACTGTATCGTTCTCACAGAATGTTGGCTGCTGTGTGATAAATGAATAATCGGGTATTGGGTTTACTTTTATATATACACTGTCAATTCCACTACACGTATTGTTGCTGTCAGAAAATGACACAAAAGCTGTGGTTGAAACTACTCCATAAAAATCAGGATTTGCTATGCTGTTGTCACTCAGTCCAATTCCCGTCCAGTTGAAAATAAAAGGATGGTCATCTACCTGTAGCGAAGTGGTATCTCCAAGGCAAATTGCCAGAGAGTCACTTAGTTTGTTGAGCTGAAGCTCAGGATTTACCAAAATGGTTAAGCTATCAAGGTAAGTACATCCTGTTACGGTGTCTTCCACATGCAAGCTGTAATCAAAGCTTCCGCTTACAGCCGAGTTAAAGCTAGGTTGAGCACTAGTTGAATCATTTAAATTTATGGCCGGAGACCAAGTAAACCTTCTGTTTGTTGTTGCATTTTCACCCAGCACTAAAGTAGATCCTGTGCATATAACTTCGGGATTTAAAGGTGAAAGTTGAACCTTAGGTGATGGATTTATATTTAATGCTTTGATAAAATAACTGGTGACTTCAGGGTGTGTTGACCGAATTCGATAAAAGTGGCCTGAATTAGCATATTTTTCTTCATCAAGTTTGCAAGCAATACTTGCAGGCCTTATGGCTGTAGAGTCAACACCAATAACAGTTGGATTTGTAAATCCTCCGAAACTATCACTGACTTCTACTAGAAACTTGTTGTTGGCTTCGTAGGTTCCAATTCCTTTATAAGCAGGGGTGAAGTCGACATAAAAGCTATCTTCTTGACAGGTATAAACATCTGCTAAAGGCGAGAACAAATGATAATATTTAAACTCCACTTTTTGACAATTGTAGCAGCACAGCCCTAAAAAGTCATAGGTTAAATTCGAGTAAAGTCCACTTGGGTTATTGAAGGTCGTAGTAACATACTGAGAACCTAAAGTGTCATCAAATCGATAGAGATTGTTATCACCCCAACACGTTATGTAATAATTACCTTGATTGTCACGAGCAATATCATTAAGATAGTTTAGAGAAGTACTTCTTAACACAGTTACTGCTCCAGTTGAAGTACTTACTTTATAAATCTTTGCATTTGTTGAATCACTTACTACAATGATATCTCCATTGTCATCAAACATCATTCCTGCAGGTCTGTAAATATTTGAAGCCAAAGTATCATAGGTGATAGGGAAGAAGGGTGGATTCCCCACAACACCTCGCATTATTTTATCTCCACCTCTGTCGCTAATGAAAAAAGTGTCGGGGTTTAAGAGGTCAAAGAGTCCGTCATGAGCCTCAACAGCACCCGGAATGGCAATATTGATGAATGGAGCATAGGTGTTCGGATCAAAAAGCTTTATTTGGTTACTGTCAATAACAACCAAGGCTGTATTTATTCCAATTGAGCCATACAATATATCGTTAGGAGAATGTAATCCGGTTATTACTGTACTATGTGTGAAGGAACTGTTAAGTTTGCTAACGGTTCCGTTGCCTTTGTTAGTGATAAGATAGTTAGAACCATCGTAGGTCATTCGATACGGATTGCTGTATTGACCAAACACAGAAACAGAAAGCAACAGGGAAAAGCAAAGTAAAATAGATTTCATACACTTGATTGACCCACGAATATACTAATTCGTTGCTTCAATCTGCTGCATTAGAAGGGCAATTCCTTCTTCATAAGAACGAGGTTCGTAGCCTAGCATCTTTCTACTTTTGGTTAGGTCAAAACCTGTAATCGGAGGCCGTTTAGCCGCTTGGTTCAGTGTTTCACTGCTAATAGTTGAGATGATGCTCGGGTCGAGGTCAAAGTATTTTGCGACACGCTCAACCATTTCAACTATACTCATAAAGTCTTTACCACTAATATTGAATACGCCTTGGGCTTCTTTTTCTTCTATAAGCATACAACCTTTAGCTAGGTCTTCAGCCAACGTCGGTGTTCTAAATTGGTCATTCACAACATTAATAGGCTGACCTTTTTCCAAGGCTCCTTTGGCCCAAAGTACAATATTGCTTCTACTCATATCGTGAACAATTCCGTAAACCAACATGGTTCTGGCGATTGACCATGTTTTACATGATTCGCGTACAATCCTTTCAGATTCTAACTTGCTCCATCCGTAGTAACTCAACGGATTTGGTTCATCATCTTCTTTATAAGGTCCTTTTGTACCATCAAAGATGAAATCGGTGCTTAAGTGAATAAGGTGTGCGTCGCATGCATTAGCCGCTTCAACTAGGTATTCTACAGCATCTACATTTAGCTTCTTACAACCTACTTTATCCGATTCACACGCATCAACATTTGTCATTGCAGCCGTATTAATAATACAATCTGGATTTACTTCACCAATACAAGCAAACACTTCGTTACGGTCAGTGATATTCATTGAACGGTAGTCGTATCCTTCTGAATTGGGGTATCGGTCTTCTCCTCTGCTAGTAGCTACTAGTTTTATGTTTGACTTCTGTTTATACTGCTTAATCAGTTTTTGGCCAAGTAGCCCGTTGCTGCCTGTAATGAGCACCGTTTTAATCATAGGTTCAAAAATGGATATTTTTGGTGTAGTTCCTTTCTTTTTTCTTCAACTTGTTGTGCATGCAAGTCAGGAGAAGAAATGGGGCGATGGGCTGCAAATTGCTTAAACTTAGAGACTTCTTGGTTTATTTGGTCTCCTGTTTTGTTTAAATATGTTTCTAGAAATCGCTGAAGAATGTAGTCTTGTGCCTGAACGGTAGGGTGCATCAAATCTTCTTTAGTGAACCGGTAATCACGCAATTCATCGATTTGTATTTCATAGGCCGGGAAGTACGAGACATTTTCCATGTCAGGCAATGTTTCATGTACCGCCGCAATTAGGCTTGCTTTACTTCTGCTGCTTTCAACAACACCACTTCGCAGGTGGCGTGTCGGGCTTATCGTAAATACAATATGTGCTTCTGGATTTAGCTTTCTAATTTCTCCGACACAATTTACAATACTATTCTTTAGCGTTACCAGTTGAAGTTGAACCAATTCAAAATCTCTGTTGGGTAGCTTGTGGTTGTTAGCAACTATCTTCTTGTGAACGGTGTTGTGATAAACTAAAGATGTACCAAATGTGATAACGATGACCTCGCTGTTTATTAATGCGGCACGCGATTTTTGAAATGCCACATTTGATTTTGATATCGCCTCCTCAAGCGTGTCATACTTGAATTTTCCATGATGCTCAAGACTGAAGTACTTTCCGTAATGAACAAAGTCGCTGTCGGTGTATTCCTTATTCTCATTTAATCGATAGAGAAAAGAAGAGATGCTCACAGGATTATAAACAATACCAAATGGATTCGCATATACCGAGAAACCCTTTTCATTCAGCCGTTTCGACTGATTTGCAGCAAAGCAAGACCCTAACATAAAAAAGCTTGGCCAGTTGGTAACTAGCGGTCGCTTAGGGATATTAAAGTCTATTTTAAATTTCAACGGTAGTTATTTCTCTGGACAGTCGTAGGTATAGTATATCGTATTTGATGGAAACTGCGGGTTATCAAATATCAATTCAGATATTAGTGGCAGGTCAAATTCATTATATGTATGGGTGACTTCAGCTTTTATTAAATTGCCAAACAGGTAAAGGTCTGCACTCACCATATTTGATTTCCCTAGCGCCACGGGTTCTTCTAAATGAAGTAATCGAACTGCAAGTTGGTCATTAAACGGGTTAATTTTTCCATCAGCCATGGTGTTCTTCACTTCAAAAAAGGGATAGAGTGTATCATCAACTGGGTCATATTCTAAACGCTCAAAGGAAGTCAGTCTTCCTTCGTCGTCATAGTTTAGCGTTGTTCGTGTCATTACCACATCTTGCGGATCAACATATTCATATTTGCTTAGCTGACCTTTCTCAAATTCGAGTTTTATGGTTCGAGTTGTTTGCCCGTTTTCAGTTTCTGAGATTTTAGAAGGGAGATTATCTGAATATTCAAATTCGCTTATAACATTGCCTCTTGTTGAGCGTAAAATTCGACCATCGTCGTGGTACTCGTAACTTACATTGTTAGCTGTTCCCGTAGTATGAGTTAACTGATACTGGTCATTATAAAAGTAATTCGTTGTATCCCCTTGAATGACACTTTGGGTCATTACACATCTTTCTTCAACCGCTGGCTCTGGGTCAGGTTGGTCGTCATCTTTACAACCCCATTGAGTAAATGAGATTAAAATCAGCATTAAAATTGAAATTTTTATTTTCATGTGATGCTTACGAATATAATAAAGAGGCTGTTATATAATGAAAAAGCCCCGCAATGAGCGAGGCTTTAATTGGTAATATTATTTATAATTATTTACAGTCGTAACCATAAGTCATAGTCAATGAATCGCCATCAGCCACCTGAAGAGCAGAAGTTGGGTATCCATTTTCGTTGTAGTCATACTCGATAGTTAAGGTTCCAGTATTGCCATCAACTGTCACATCTCCGCCAGTAATATTACTTGCTCCTACTGCATTTGGATTTTCGAAATGCATAAAGAAATAAGCTAAGCTTCTCTTAAGTGGGTTCTCTTTACCGTCGTTTGTGATGTTTTCAACTCTACCAGCCTCAGTAAATTGTTGAGTCTGAAGGTCAAATTCTTCTACCACTGTGCTTACAACATCTCCACCGTTATAGGTGTAGCTGTTTCTGGTGAAAGCAATATCGCCTAATTGTTGGTCGATTAAGTGACTTTCTACTTCAGTAATGTTGCCATTGCTATGGGTTACTTTAAGGTAAGCAAATGTTTGGCCTTGAGCGTTGATGTTAATTCTATCAGGAAGTGTGTTCGCTCCTGAATAAACAAAAACCCCGTCAAAATCAGCATCTGTTGCATTTGTTAATCTTCCGTCGTTATCGTACGTGAAATTAGTAGTTGAACCATCGTTAGTCACGCTTAACACTGTGTTGTCGTCGTCAAGAGTATACGTATAAAGGTCGCCATCATCGTTGAATGAAGTTAGGTAACAGTTAATCGTAGGAGTTGGAGTTGGATCATCAGTAGTTTCTTCCTTACAAGCGTTAAGGGTTAATAAAGAGGCACCTAGTACCATCAAAAAGAGTAATTTAAAATACTTTTTCATATGTAATTAATTGTAGCCACGAATTAACAACAAAGTGAATTTAGTTTTATCATGATATAGTAATTAAGCGGAGATTTCAATGTAGTTGAGCTGAATTTCAGCAATTTAGAGCTTTAACTGCCACAGTGAGAAATTGAATTATTCGTCGAAAATGGCACTGTATGCCTCGATATGATTTTGAAAACCTAATCAATCCTTACTTTTGCAGGCAATTTTAATCGAATGTCGAAAAAGCTATTTATAGAAAGTTACGGATGTGCAATGAATTTTGCCGATAGTGAGGTTGTTGCATCTATCATGGCAGAGCAAGGTATTGAAACCATTAATGATGAAATGGAAGCAGACATCATTTTCATTAACACATGTTCAATCCGTGATAATGCCGAACAAAAGATAAGACATCGATTGAAATCGCTTCGACACAATAAAAAACACAATCGAGATTTAACTATTGGGGTTCTTGGTTGTATGGCAGAACGACTGAAGAAAAAATTGCTAGAAGAAGAAAAATTGGTCGACATTGTTGCCGGTCCTGATGCCTACCGCGAATTGCCACAACTGTTGCAAGAAGTGGAAGAAGGTCATAAAGGCATGAATGTGATCCTTTCACTTGAAGAAACTTACGGTGAAATTCAGCCAACACGATTAAATTCAAATGGTGTAACTGCTTTTATATCAATAACAAGGGGCTGCGATAATATGTGTAGTTTCTGTGTTGTTCCTTTTACTCGAGGAAGAGAAAGAAGTCGAAATCCAGAGACTATAGTAGAAGAAGCCAGAGACTTAGTTGCAAAGGGTTATAAAGAGGTAACTTTATTAGGGCAAAATGTTGATTCCTATCTGTGGTATGGTGGAGGTCCCAAAAAGGATTTCAATAAACTGACTCAGGAAGAACAAGAATCAAGTGTCAACTTTGCAAAACTGCTTGATCAAGTGGCCCAAATTAGTCCAGATCTGCGTGTTCGTTTTTCAACATCACATCCAAAAGACATTACCGATGAGGTTTTAGAGACAATGGTGAAATATGACAACATTTGCAATCATATTCACCTTCCAGCGCAAAGCGGTAACGATAGAATTTTAGAAAAAATGAATCGAGGTTATACCCGTGAATGGTATGAGGGCAAGCTGAATCGAGTTCGCGAATTGATTCCAGATTGCGGAATTAGTTGTGATATTATCAGTGGATTTTGCTCTGAAACGGAGGAGGAACATCAGGAAACACTCGATTTGGTTGCTAATTCTGGATTTGATTTTAGTTACATGTACTTCTATTCTGAACGTCCAGGCACATTGGCTGCTCGTAAATACGAAGATGATATTGAAGAATCGGTTAAAAAGCGAAGACTTGCTGAAGTAATAGAAACTCAGCATAAAGTTTCAAAAGCAAAAAATGCGGCCGCGGAAGGGAAAGTTCATCGCGTATTGATTGAAATGCAAAGCAAGAAGAATCCGAACGAATGGATGGGCAGAAACGAACAAAATATCAAATGTATTTTCCCTAAGGAAAATTATAAAATGGGAGATTACGTTGATGTGCTGATTGAAAGAAGCACAACCGCAAGTCTAATTGGCAAAGGGATTAGCTAAGTTCCGTTATTACACGTTCAATTATATCACAGGCCTCATTCACTTGGTCTTCTGTAATTACTAATGGAGGTGCAAAGCGAATAATATGAGTATGCGTTTGCTTTGCTAACAATCCCGCATCTCTTAATTTCAAGCAAACATAATACGCTGTGCGCTCTTCAAAGTTGTGTTCAAACGGTTTGATCACAATCGCATTCAAAAGGCCTTTTCCTCTAACTTTAGTGATTAAAGGAGAGTCTATTTTCTCCATTCGATCTCTAAAGATTTTCCCCATTTGTTCAGCTTTGTCTGCAAGGTTTTCGTCGCGAACAACATCTAAAGCAGCCATCGCAACCTTACCTGCAACAGGATTTCCACCGAAAGTACTTCCGTGTTCACCTGGCTTTATGCTTAACATGATTTCATCATTGGCTAATACAGCACTTACAGGGTAAACACCACCGCTTAAAGCTTTACCTAAGATTAAAATATCAGGTTTGGCGTTGTCATGCTCACAACATATGAGTTTTCCTGTTCTTGCTATACCTGTTTGCACTTCATCAGCAATAAATAATGCATTGTGTTTTTTGCAAAGCTCAGCTGCTTTTTTAAGGTAACCATCATCAGGTACAACTACACCAGCTTCCCCTTGAATAGGCTCAACTATAAAACCAGCTATATTAGGATTAGCTTTTAACGCATTTTCTAAACTTTCTAGATTGTTATATTCAATAACCTGCAAGCCAGGTAAAAATGGTCCAAATCCTGTTCTGCTTTCCGGATCTGTACTTCCAGAAATTACCCCAAGAGTTCTTCCGTGAAAGTTCTCGCCAGCAAATAAGATGACTGCATCATTTTCAGGAGTTCCTTTTACGGTATAAGCCCACTTTCTACAAAGTTTTAATGCTGTTTCAACGGCTTCAGCACCCGTATTCATGGCCAAAACTTTGTCAAATCCAAAGTATTCAGTCATATACTTTTCAAACTCTCCTAATACATTGTTATAAAAGGCACGTGAAGTTAAAGTAAGTGTTTCAGCTTGCTCTTTTAAGGCATTTACAATACGAGGATGACAATGTCCTTGGTTTACTGCACTGTAAGCACTTAAAAAATCAAAGTACTTTTTGCCGTCTGTATCCCACACAAAGGCACCATCTCCTTTGGCCAAAACTACTGGTAAAGGCTTATAGTTATGTGCACCGTATTTGTCTTCTAATCCAATGTAATAATCTTGTCCGTGTTCTTGTCCGTGTAGCATTGCGGCAAACGTAAATAAAAAAATCAATCTAATCTTTTGTAAAGTGCTATTTCAATAAATTTAACGTTATAGGTATATTGCAATTGAATTGAAGCGGGTTATTCTATATACAGTTTGGACAGTATTACTTGTATGTGCATCAAATAGCAAGTTAAGTGCTCAATGGAGGTTAAAGTCAACTGCCGACTTTAATTATTATTACCAACCTCAGACTGAACAATTGCTTTTGGAAATGGATTCAGCGTTAAAGATGGAATTACTCGACCTTCAGCGAAAACTTAATTATCACGTTAATCAGCAAATAGATGTATTTGTGGTGAATTCGCCATATCAAGTTTACGAGCTTCAAAAGAAAATAAAGTTAGAAGGTGTTGACCAGGGAGGAGTGATTCAATTACAAACCACTCAGGTGATCTTGGCTCTAAGTATGCAAAAAGAGGAAATGATTATCTCCTTTCGGAAAGCTGCCGCTGAAGTTTTAATCAATGAAATGATGACAGGAGGTAGTTTTCAGGATAAACTGAAAAACTCAAATCTTATATACCTGCCAGATTGGGTTATACCTGGATTGGTTGAGTATCTTACGTCATCGTGGGGCATAGAATGTGATAATCAAATGCGGCTTATTCACGATGAGTATGGATTTGACAACTTTAATAGTATTCCTGCTGAATACAATACAGTTAAGGGGGCCTCATTTTGGAAGTACCTAACCAGCTTGTACGGTGAGGATGCCATTCCTACTATGTTGTACATGATTCGTTTAACACGAAAATTGCATGCAGCTTCATACTATTCTTTTCAAGTATCCTTAAATGAGATCTATGAAGGCTGGCAGAAGTATTTTAATATGGCTTATTCTTACGATCAACAGAAACCAAACCCTGTTAACGGATTAAAGCTAGATATAAATAACCTATATGATATATATGTAGAATCGCCCAATAAGTATTATACTGTAGAGTCGACATGGGGCGGAAATGCATTATTCAGATACACACCTTCGAGGAATAAGCAAAAAAAATTATTTCAATTACCTAAATCACACATTCCTCTGAATCGATTTAGCGGAGGAGTGCAAAAAATGAAGAATGAGATTGTGCTCTTCACACAATCGAAAGAGGGTACTTGGCTATGGAGGTTTGAAAAAGGTAAAATCAATTCAGTCAAAATTAGTGAAGACCATATTACTTATGCCTGCCAGCGTAATGATATTCTATATTGGTGTAGTTCTTCACCTTTCTACAGCAAGATTTACAAGTACAATAATGATCAAGTAAGTCTTATAGATTCTGTTGAAGGATTTGTGCAATCGATATCTGTCAGTCCTAATTGTATTGCATTACTTCGCCAATCTACAATTTCTGTTTCTGATCTAGAAATGAATATCAAGGCTCAAATAGAGATTAATGGATTTCAGTGTAAACAAATTATTTTGGCAAACGATAGTACGGTTCTTTTTAATGCAAATGAAAATGGAATTTGGAACGGTCAAATGTGGAATACAAAGGATAATTTTACATCGAAGGTGACCAATTATAGGTCAAACATTGCCTTTCATCAATACACAGAAGATGTTTTTGTTGAGTATCTCGATCGCCATAGATTTTCATCCTTGTTTATTACAGATTTTCTAACTACATCTGAGTTCTATACATATAACAGTATAGATCCCTCATATTTTAATACCATAATGGATGATGGGATTGAAGAGCAAGATTCAATTGGTTTACTTGCCGTTGACTCGTTATTGGATTACTCTTTTCAAAGCCCAATCAATGACGCCTTTGACTTCACTCTGTCGAACTACGATTCGTTGGCAAAAGAGGCACTTAAACGAAGCAGTATTTCGGATATCAATGTTGAGGCACCTGAGTTGCTTCAAGCGAAGTATTCACAAGTTTCATTAACAACTGATCAACTGTTAAATAATACAATTGTTTTTGATAAATCAATTCAAGCATTTTTTCCTAATAACCTAAATGTACAGCTTGGTTCAAGGTTTTCAAATCAATTTGGGACTAAGTCGCTAGAGGTAATGTATAAAGGTTTATTGCAGCCAGGAGCGCATGATCTTTTAATTAACTATGAACGTGTTAAAGGCCAAAATATCAGTTTGGGAGGGGCAATATTACATAGGCAAAGAAAGGTTATTCGTCCTGAGGAGTCGTTTCGAGTTGTTACAGACCTCTTACAGCTTAACTACAGAATCGATTTAGGCAAAGGCATTTCGTGGTTAAGTCAGCCACAATTGAGATGGGATAACTTTACCATCTTGGCTTCGGATAATGAAAGCTTACAACAAGTTGGGCAAAACACTTTGCAATTGAATGTTAAGGAGCAAGTTAGTTTAGATCTTGCACACGACCGTAGTAAGCTAGGTGCAGATATTATAATTAATCCAAGTTATGGTCTGTTAAAAGAGCAATGGAATGTCGGGTTACAATCTAATCTGGATTTCACCTATGATTCAAGAAATTGGTTTGTTTTAAAATATAGATTAAACACTGGGGTATCTTTTGGAGATAATCCAACCTATTTTGTTTTAGGAGGGGCTCAAAATGATTTGTTGATTGCTAATGGCGATCAAAGTTTTAGCGATGATCTTAGTCCAATGAATTATCAGTTGATTTATGGAGTTCGCGGATTTGGTGGGAACTACAGAAATGGGTCTACCTATTTACAGTCGAGTGTAGACTTGTCGATTGACGTTATAAATAAAATAATTCAGCGGCCGATATCATCAGAATTAGTTTCAAACTTAAGATTTATCCCATTTGCAGATTTAGGTTTGACTTATTACGGTAAAAATATATACGACAAGGCCAACAATCTTAATCAAACAACAGTGGTGTCATCAACGGGTACAATAGTTGCTCAAGTGAGGGCATTTAAAAATCCGCTTATTGCAGGATACG
>CBDCFW010000005.1:0-390000 GCA_965216465.1 Bacteroidia bacterium | reverse complement strand
GTAGCTTACGAATAACACCAGAATCATAAACAAAGCTAACCTCATGTCGGCCAGCATCTAAAGAAATTGACATTAAACTCATGTTTGAACGGTCGATTTTAACCTGCTCACCATTTACCTCTGCAACCCAATTGTGATGATAGTTTTGGTTTAGAAATAAGCGTGTTTTACTTCGACTGCTAACCGCTATATTAAAACGATTGAAGCCTATCTCAAACGCAGTTATAGTTCCACTATCAATTTCTGTTGCTGCACCTAAATTGTGGTAGCCGTAATCGCCATTTTTTCCAAAATCTTTGGCAGTGTATACAACTCCATTTTCTATAAACTTGTCAAAATATCCGCTCTCTTGAAACTGAATGTATCGTGAAAATATGAATGGATTATATCCCCCAATTCCCGTTGTTCTTTTGTAAGTATTCAGGTTAACCCAAAATCCAGCGGATGATCGTATATTCTTGTTCCGTAAGGTATCTAATGAGGAAGTAGCTAATTGATTCGTAAGCGATTCGTTCGCTTCTTCGGCTAAATAGTCATTTAACCAAGCAAACTTTACATTGTAATACAAGTTTTTGGGTGCATTCAATTGAACCGCCAAAAACAATTCAAAAAACAAGGCTATTGGCAATACGCGTACAAACCACTTCTTCTTAGCCAAACTGATGAGTACAATTATACTCAGCACCAAGAAAACTGAGAGCTGCAAGAATGCATGACTGTACCCATTAAGAGGTGAAGTTTCAGACAATAACTTGATTTGTTCAACATACTGGCCCCAAGCTGTAAAGTCTATTTTACTGATTAAAAGTATCAGACTAAAAAATCCGCCAACAACAAAAACTAGATAACTAAGCTTAATACCTTTGAACTTATTGCTGGCCAAACTGTGTGACAGATAACGTCCGCCCAATAAAACCATTAGTAAGATACTATAGAGTACAAATAAATAGGGATGCCTGAACATATTGAACCCAGGTACATAACTATGAAAAGCTTGATGAACCGGAGTATGTAGACCAAGTGCTAATAAGAAGAACAATCCGACCAACGACACGAATAACCATTTGAACCGCTGCTTATAGCTTATCACATAAAGCACAAAGAATAACAAAAAGGGTATTCCTATAAATACGTTAGCAAGACTAACATCTACACCAACAAATCCTTCAGCACTGCTCACTACATAAGGCACTATCAGACTTATAAAACATAATGGCGAGAAGTTTCCGCCAAACTGCCTTGGATCATACGATAAGGGTTCTGCGCGCGAAAAGTAATCCAGCGAGTCATAAATGCTGTATAAGTATGGTGCCGTAAAAAGCCCTACTAAAAGCAAACTTGTTGTACCAAGAATAGCTAAATTTTTCAACCTGGTTTTAGATAGGCCATCTTTCAATTGGAAGTAAATTACATATCCTGCCAACAGATAAAGTAAAATGATACTAAACGCAGCATATGCCCCAACCAACTGAAGGTAAATCAACAAACTAAAACAAATTACATTGAAGGCATTTGGGTTGTTTAGTGCACGAATAAGATAGATGATGATCCAAGGTAACCAAGCCGCTCCAACCGTAAATCCAATCATATGACTGGTTCCCATCATAAATCCACTTAAGCTGTAGGCAAGTCCTGCTAAAAAGGCAACTCCAGCTTTAATTCCAATTCGTTTAGCCAAGAAGTACATGCCAATAGCAGCTATCGCAATGTGAATGACCACTTCAAGATTTAAAGAGTATAAGTTATATCCATTGGGCAAGCTTAAAAGCCATGATATAGGATACCACACCCCTCCTTGGGGATTGGCATGCATAGGATAACCTAAGTTCTGATAAGGATCCCAAAATGGAATGTTTCCTGAGAGCCACCAATGTCCGGCCGTGTACTTATAGGGAAAGAAAGCGGAGAGATTGTCCCACTTCGTTGAAAACATGAAGAAGGCAATTTCGAAATAAGATACCGCAGTGGTAAGTACTAAAAGTAAACTGAATTTAACATCCTCTTTATGCATTCGGGCTTTTATAACCCAAAGATACAATTGATATTCCTAAAGGAAACTTAACACCCGTTGATAACAAAGCTCTTTCTGATCTAAATATTGTAAATAGCAGCTTATTCAGAATATTTGAAGAACTCAATACCTCATTGTCTGAGCCCGATGTATCTGCATTCTTCTTTCTTGGTAATAGGTTCAAAATTGTTCGAACCAAGGCAATTGGAAAGAACAACCAGAAATTAAAATAACTGCTGTAACCAACATTCATATTTTGCTTGGTAAAGAGTTCGTTCAGTTGCCCTCTAGTATATCTGCGAAAATGATGATTAACAACATCATGATTACTCCATAAAAATTGAAATGCAGGTACAGTAACAAAGTAGTTTGAACCTGGCTTCAAGACACGATTGATTTCAGAAACTGCTAAAGAATCATCTTCTATGTGCTCAATTACATCAAATGCACACACTAAGTCGAAACTATTGTCTTCAAATGGCAGCTCAGTTAGCGATGCATTGATTGCTTCAATCCCTGTTTTCTCTAAAAGAAAATCGCAGCAGGCTTGATCGTACTCAACAGAAGTTACTGTTCCATACTTTGCTAGCATTTCGGTAGTTGCCCCAGTAGCAACACCTACATTCAGAATTTTTAAATCTCTCTCCTGCTTAACTTGACGTAAGAATAAACGTTCAAGAATTTGTAACCTTGCTTTAAACCACCAGTGGCTTCTTTCAAGAGTATAATACTCCTTATAAAACTGCGGATCCATTACTTAAGATGCTTCTCAGCATGATAGCTTGAGCGTACTAACGGTCCACTCTCAATGTATTCGAAGCCTAGTTCTTCGCCAATTTTTTTGTATTTCGCAAATTGATCAGGATGAACATATTCTGCCACTTTTAAGTGACGCGGAGTAGGTTGCATGTATTGACCAAGCGTAACTATTTCTACACCAGCTTCACGTAGATCTTTTAATGTTTGAATTACCTCTTCTTCTGTTTCACCCATCCCACACATGATTCCACTCTTGGTCTTCATGCCTTTCTCTTTCAAATATTTGAGCACTTCCATTGATCTCCAATACTTAGCCTGAATTCTAACTTCTCGTGAAAGACGCTCAACCGTCTCAATGTTATGAGAAACGATTTCAGGATGTACTTCAATAATACGATCTAACTGATCTTCACGTCCTTGAAAGTCTGGAATCAACGTTTCAAGTGTTGTCTCCGGATTAAATTCACGAATTGTGGTAACAGTTTTTGCCCAATGTTTGCTTCCTCCATCTTCTAAATCATCCCGGTCAACACTGGTAATTACGGCATGCTTAATGCCCATCATATTAATGCTTTGGGCAATTTTAAATGGCTCCAAACTGTCAAGGGCATCACCCTTGCCCGTGGCAACGTTGCAAAACTGACAACTACGAGTACAAGTATTTCCTCCTATCATAAAGGTGGCCGTACCAACGCCCCAACATTCTCCAATGTTCGGACATTTACCACTTTCACAAATCGTATGCAGCTTGTTATCTCTTACCAACTTCAGCATCTCAGCATACTTCCCATCTCCAGGAATTTGGGTCTTCAACCAATCAGGCTTAACACGTGATTTTTGCTTGATGATCACCGGCGGCTTGTTCTCTATTTTATTTGCCATTTCGCCTGCAAATTTAATAGCCAAAGGCATTGATTAACATTTTAATACCATTTTTCTATATCGAATAAGAAAAGCATATATCTTATCGTTAGATTTGCCAAGTAACAGCGAATGAAATACGTATTAAATTGCTTAATCTTACTTCTTGGTGTTCAAGCGACGGCACAAGATAACACACCCATCGGAACATGGAGAATGCACCTGCCTTATAACAGTGTTCGACAGATTATTGAAGCCGATCAATTCTTGTATGTATTGGCTGAGAAGGGAATCTATACCCATGACCTAAAGAGCGGCCAGATTGAAATGCTGACAAAAGTAGATGGATTTGCAGAATCAGAAGTTGCCGCAATGGCCTATTCGCAAGACTATAATACACTGGTTATTGCATACGAGAATACGAATGTTGATTTACTAAAAGGAAAAACAATAATCAATCTTCCAGGCATAAAGCGGTCAAATATTGTTGGTCAAAAGAACATTCACGAAATTCAGCTTGCAGATAGCTTGGCCTATATCGCAACTTCATTCGGTATTGTGGTAATTAATATTAACAAAGAAGAAATTATCGATGACTATCAGAACTTAGGACTAGGGGGCATCCAGCTAGGCATTAGCTCCATTGAGCTGTATAACGATAGCTTGTTTGTTGGTACCATTGAGGGTATTAAAAGTGCTCCAGCCTTTGATGACCTGGTTAACCTTAAAAATTTTGAAAGCTGGACAATTATTTCAAACCTCGATAGTGCTCATCATTTTAGGGTTTTTAATAACACCTTGTATTTGGCTAGCGATAGCACGCTTTATACCTACTCTAACGGAAATTTTGCTGTTGAAGAAGATATCAATGCCGACTACCGAAGTCTTGTTGTGAATTATGATCAGCTTATCATTTGTAGAGACCAAGGTATAATTATTAAAGACCTCAATAACACCACAACTAACTTTGGTGAAGCCAATATGAGCTACGCTATAAAAGATTTTCAAGACAATATGTGGTATGGTGGGTTCTATTTTGGACTAATAAAGAAAACGCCTGGAGGTGTTTCGTCTTACGTAACTCCTCAGGGACCATTTGGAGTAACATCGTTTGAAATGGAAGGCCAAGGAACTAAAATGTGGGTGACCAGTGGAGGGGTAACAACCGGTTTTGGACCTACCTATAACGGTTATGGATATTACCGCTATCAAGACGGCATCTGGAAAAATCGTAACCCAAAAGATCCACTGATTGGAGGAATGCTTGATTTTACCGCATTGGAGATAAATGAATCTACCGACGAAGTGTGGTTAGCCAGCTTTGCAAGCGGTTTGGTGCAGCTCAAGAACGAAGAGATAATTGCAAAGTACGATCACACCAATTCAGTTCTAGATCTGGCTCCGGGTAGCCTACCTGTTGTTTTTGGATTGGCCCTCGATAGCGACGAAGATTTATGGATGTCTAATTACGAGACTGATGACGCATTGGTCGTGCGACGCAAAAATGGAGATTGGAAATCCTTCGACGTTGGCCTTAAGCAATTGGGCGAAATGATAGTTGATGACAATGATTATGTGTGGACTTCAATTCCAAGGTCATCGAGCTTAGGAATAATGGTTACCTACGAACATGACAACGGAGTACTTCAGAAAAGAATATTAACAACCGGAAAAAATAGTGGAGGTTTACCTAATAACAATGTGAGAGCTCTAGCACTAGATAAAGACGGTGAAATTTGGGTTGGAACGGAAACTGGTCTTGCAGTTTTCTATAACCCAAGTTTGGTATTTAATGGAGGCCTCAACGCAGATGCACAACAAATAATTATCGACGATGGAAGTGATGTGGGTTATCTTTTAGGGAACGAGGTGATTAATGATATTAAGATTGATGGTGCCAATCGCAAATGGATAGCGACAAACAACGGAGCTTGGTTGGTAGAAGAAGACGGATCAGCAGTGGTTCATCATCTTACCACAAAGAATAGTCCTTTGCCTTGCGATCAGGTAGTATGTGTAGGAATCGTACCGCGAACTGGAGAGGTCTTCTTCGGAACAAATTGTGGCATTGCATCTTTTAGAGGAGATGCTACAGAAGCTTCAGATGTGCATGAAAATACTTTGGTCTTCCCAAATCCTGTTCACAGTGACTACGAAGGACCAATTACAATTACCGGCCTTCCAGAAGATGCTACCGTTAAAATTGTTGATGTAGCTGGCAGAGTAGTTTATGAAATGATTGCAACTGGGGGTACTGCTGTTTGGGATGGAAGAAACTTTAATGGAGAAAGACCACAAACAGGGGTATATCTGATATTCACAGCCAACAAAGACGATGAAGATGCATTAGTGAGTAAACTGTTACTGGTAAGATAAATGCTGGCTAAAACTCGAGCCATAGTTCTTAAAAATACCAATTACTCAGAAAGTAGTGTAATTTCTAAAATGTATACGCGTGAGTTTGGTTTGCGTACATACATGATTAACGGTGTAAGAAAAGGAAAGTCTGCAATAAAGCCTTCTATGATACTTCCATTATCAATTGTAGAAATGGATGTTTATGAAAAACCTAGCTCAAGTATTAATCGTATTAAAGAGCTTAAGAATCGACCGTTGCTTCATAATATTCATGCTGACATGGTTAAAAAGACCATTGCTTTATTTCTGATTGAAATGCTGAATTATAGCATTGAAGAGGAGCTGTGTGAATTTGAATTGTTTGACTTTGTTGAACAGGCCATTGTTAATTTAGAGAGTAATGATGTTCATTCAACTTTTCCGATTACATTTCTACTTCAGTTTTCAGAATACTTGGGATTTCAACCTCAAGGGCAGTATTCTGCACAAACTCCTTACTTCAATTTAATTGACGGGGTGTTTGCCCAGCAAGCATCAGAACGGTGTGCTAGTCTTGAAGTTTCTAAGGCAATATCTGATCTACTTCGAAATCATGATACTCAAAGTTCTAACTTTGCACCAGATATAAGAAGAACGTGCTTGAAAACGTTAATTCAGTACTATCAAGTGCACCTTGCTCGAAATAAATCAATAAAATCGGTTGATATACTTTCTGAGTTACTAAACTAATGGCACGTTAATTGAATTGTATAATGCAGATGAGAAAGTTTATTCTTTTAATATTGATCGCAGTTGGTTATTCTGGGTTGGCTCAAACCGTAAGTCCAGACTCAACAATTTTGGTAAGAAAAGTGGTGATGGATGGAGATACGTTTTACGTGTACTCGTTTGATGAGTTCTTATTAAAGGAGTTTACATCTAAAGAAGAGCAAGAAAAATATCTTAGGCTTGTAAGAAACGTAAAAAAGGTTATGCCATATGCAAAGCTTGCTGCATTCAGATTGCAAATGATGGAAGACAATCTACAACAACTGTCTTCTAAAAAGGCCAAGCGGAAGTACATTAAAGCGACCGAAGATGCTATTATCGATGAATTTAAGGAACAGCTTGAAAATCTATCTGTAACTCAAGGTAAACTCTTAATTAAACTTATTCATCGCGAAACAGGCAATACGACTTACGAAATATTGAAAAAGTATCGTGGAAGTGCGAGTACGATGTTCTATGGACTATGGGCAAAAATGTACGATGCCGAGATTGATGTAAAATTTGATCCGATAGAAGACTATCAAATTGAGTACATCATTAAGAATGCAAAACTAGAGTAAGTTATATTTGTTTCCTAGAATATGAAGTTAGACGTATTGGCTTTTGGTGCACATCCTGACGATGTCGAGTTATCTTGTTCAGGCACCCTCTATAAATTAAAGAAAGCAGGAAAAAAGATTGGAATTGTTGACTTAACTCGCGGCGAGTTGGGTACAAGAGGATCAGCAGAAATTAGAGCAGCTGAAGCGAAAGCGGCTTCAGAAATCTTGGAGCTAGATGCACGCGAAAATCTTGATTTGGGTGATGGTTGGCTATCAACTGACAAACAATCGAAACTACGCGTAATAGAGATGTTAAGAAAATATCGCCCTGAGATTGTTCTTGCCAATGCAGTTAACGATAGACACATTGACCATCCTGCGGGAGCAGAACTGATTAAACAAGCCTCGTTCTTGTCAGGTCTAAAAAATATTGAAACCGTACTCGAAGGTGAGCAACAGGCACACTGGCGACCAAAGCACATCTTTAACTATATACAATACTATCACACTAGGCCTGATATTGTTATTGATATTACTGCTGAATATGAAGTTAAGATGAAAAGCATCTTGGCTTATTCGAGTCAATTTTATAACCCAGCAGATAAAGGACCTCAAACTCCAATAAGCTCAAAGCAGTTTTTAAGCAGTTTAGAAGCTCGTGCAAGAGAGTTTGGAGGCATTATTCAAAAGGAGTATGCAGAGGGTTTCACCTCAGAGGTGCCATTAACCTATGACCTTTTGAATTTGCTATAAGCCTTTTTTAATGCACTTATCGTTTTACTTGGGCTGAAAGCTATCTCATAAAAACCTTCATTAACCGTTCCAAATGATTCATAGAACTGTTTTACAGAAGGGATGCTTGAGCCTTCAAAATCAAGGGTGTATCCTTGAGTACAGTATTTCTTTATTGTTTCAAACAAGCCGAATGAAAGAGCATTTGACTCACGCCCTTCTTTGTTAGGAGCTCCAAGAATGTAGTGTAAGCGATTGTTGTGCTCAACAAAGAGCAAGGCTGCTAGAATTTTTTCACCATTACGAACTATGCAGGTATAGTAGTGGTTGGGTTGCGACTCGAGCATTAATTTTAGCTCGCTATAATGATGAGGAAGAATTTGAGGATTAAGATTTCCATATGCATCTTTATATAGATGAATAACGTCGCTCAAACCCTCCTTCCCGATGGAGATGTTAAACTGGGGTTCTCGGTTCAAATTCTTACGGAGTGATTTCGAGAAATTTTGCTTGATGACTTCAATCGAATTTGGAGCTAAAATGAGGTTTGTTCTATCGACATGATTTGATGTCAATTTTAGATTCGAATTGAAGTGGATATAAGCAAATTTTTTGGTCAATATTTTCCAGAGATCTTCTTGTTCATTTTCACTTAATTCGCGACCAAACCATGAGCACTTTTGAATGAAGTTTGGTTGAAACAAGAATTTTAAGCCCAACTTTTTGGAAACTGGGAGAGGAATAGCACCTTCAAAATCGTCAAAAACGATGGCATCCCAAGAGCAAAATGAATCTAAATACCAAGAGAAGCTAAACACTGAAGCATTTTTAGATTGCCGAACGAGATTGTCCCACTTCGATTTATCAATCTTGCTATTTTCAAGATATTTAAACATTTAGCACTACAAGGTTAAGGTATAAATCTAAGAAGTTCAAAGAGTGAAATTGAGGATTATTTAAGCGTAAAAAAGAACGCTAAAAAAGAGGGTCATTTTTATTCTCGATTTTTTTTCTCAAAGGCCTTGTATACTTATTTATTAATACTACTTTTGCAGACCTTTTTAGAAATTGGATTAAAATATATGCCTACAATACAACAATTAGTAAGGAAAGGGAGAAAGCAACTCACCAAGAAAAGCAAGTCAAGAGCTTTAGACTCTTGTCCGCAAAGAAGAGGTGTGTGCACAAGGGTTTATACAACCACTCCTAAAAAGCCAAATTCTGCAATGAGAAAAGTTGCGAGAGTTAGGCTAACAAATGGTAATGAAGTAAATGCTTACATCCCTGGTGAGGGTCACAATTTGCAGGAGCACAGTATTGTTCTTGTAAGAGGTGGAAGAGTAAAGGATTTACCTGGTGTTAGATATCACATTGTACGTGGTGCTTTAGATACTGCGGGTGTTGAAGGTAGAACACAAAGAAGAAGTAAGTACGGAGCCAAAAGACCTAAGAAATAATGAGAAAGTCAAAAGCTAGAAAAAGAGAGATTATTCCAGATCCAAGATTCAACGACATCTTGGCGTCTAAGTTCATAAACAATATGATGCTTGCAGGTAAAAAAGAAACTGCAAGAAAGATTTTTTATGAAGCAATTGATATCGTAGATAGCAAGGTAGAGGAAGAGTCTGGTATTGATACTTGGAAGAAAGCGTTAAACAACGTTATGCCATCAGTAATGGTAAAGAGCCGTAGAGTAGGTGGGGCTACTTTCCAAATTCCTATGGAGGTTAAGCCTGAGCTTAAAGTTTCTTTCGGTATCAAGTGGATGATTAACTACGCACGTAAGCGTAACGAAAAATCAATGGCTAATAAACTAGCTGGAGAAATTTTAGCTGCTGCAAAAGGTGAAGGTGCTGCAGTTAAGAAAAAAGAAGACACACATAAAATGGCTGAGGCCAATAAAGCATTCTCACACTTTAGAGTATAATTAAAGAAATGGCAAAAAGAGATTTAAAATACACACGTAATATCGGTATCGCAGCTCACATTGATGCTGGAAAAACCACTACTACTGAGCGTGTACTTTATTACGCGGGTGTTTCTCACAAGATTGGTGAGGTGCATGACGGTGCTGCTACTATGGACTGGATGGAGCAGGAGCAAGAAAGAGGTATTACCATTACTTCTGCTGCTACTACTGTATTCTGGCCATACAGAGGAAAAGATTATCACGTAAATATTATTGATACCCCAGGTCACGTTGACTTTACTGTTGAGGTAAACAGATCACTTCGTGTATTGGATGGTTTGGTATTCTTATTTAGTGCTGTTGATGGTGTAGAGCCACAATCTGAAACTAACTGGAGACTTGCAAACAACTATAACGTAGCAAGAATCGGGTTTGTTAATAAAATGGATAGACAAGGAGCTGACTTCCTTAACGTTTGCCGTCAGGTAAAAGAAATGTTAGGGTCTACTGCAGTTCCATTGCAATTGCCTATCGGTGCTGAAGATAACTTTACTGGTGTAGTTGATCTAATCAACAACAGAGGTATTGTTTGGAATGAGCACGATCACGGAATGACTTTTGAAGAAGTACCAATTCCAGATGATATGGTTGACGAGGTTGCTGAATACAGAGAAAATCTGTTAGAAGCAATTGCTGAGTTCGATGATACTTTGATGGAGAAATACTTCGAAGATCCAAACTCAATTTCAGAAAGAGAAATCTTAGACGCGTTAAGAGAAGCAACTATCGGAATGAAAATCGTTCCTATGATGTGTGGATCTGCGTTTAAAAATAAAGGTGTTCAAGCAATGCTTGATATGGTAATGGAAATTCTTCCATCTCCATTAGATCAAGAAGCTATCGTAGGAACCAATCCTAAAAACGATGAAGAAGCTTCTAGAAAGCCAAGCGTTGATGAGCCATTTGCTTCTTTAGCATTTAAGATCGCTACTGACCCTTACGTTGGTAGACTTTGTTTCACTAGAGCTTATTCTGGTGCACTTGATTCAGGATCTTATGTGTTAAACACAAGAACAAATAAAAAAGAGCGTATCTCTCGTATCTTCCAAATGCACGCTAACAAGCAAAACCAAATCGATCAGTTACAAGCTGGTGATATTGCGGCGCTAGTAGGATTTAAAGATATCAGAACTGGAGATACTCTTTGTGCAGAAAATGCACCGATCGTACTTGAATCTATGGATTTCCCAGATCCAGTAATCGGGGTTGCTATTGAGCCTAAAACTCAAGCTGACGTAGATAAGTTAGGTATGGCACTTGCTAAGCTTGCTGAGGAGGATCCAACCTTCCAAGTTAAATCTGATGAAGAAACCGGTCAAACAGTTATTTCAGGAATGGGAGAGCTTCACCTTGAGATTATCATCGATCGTTTAAAGAGAGAGTTTAAAGTAGAAGCTAACCAAGGTGCACCTCAGGTAGCTTATAAAGAAACTATTACACAGCCTATCATTCACCGTGAGACTTACAAGAAACAGTCTGGTGGTCGTGGTAAGTTTGCAGACATTCAGGTAGAAATTATGCCTGGTGATGAAGGAAAAGAAGGATTAGAATTCATTAACGAGATTGTTGGTGGTGCTATTCCAAGAGAGTACATTCCTTCAGTAGAGAAAGGATTTAAAGAAGCTATGAAGAATGGTGTTCTTGCAGGTTACGAAGTTCAAAACCTAAAAGTAAGATTATTCGACGGTTCTTTCCACCCTGTGGATTCTGATTCACTTTCTTTCGAAACTGCTGCGAAGTTTGCATTTAGAGAAGCTTGTAAATCTGCAGGACCTGTATTACTTGAGCCAATTATGAAGCTTGAAGTTATTACTCCTGAAGAGAACATGGGTGATGTAATGGGTGACTTGAATAGAAGAAGAGGTCAGATGCAAGGTGTTGATGAGAAGTCAGGAGCACAAGTAATTAAAGCTCTTGTACCATTATCAATGATGTTTGGATATGTAACTGACTTGAGAACTATCACATCAGGTAGAGCAACTTCTACTATGGAGTTCAACAACTACGATATCGTTCCTAAGAACATATCAGAAGAAGTAATCGCAAAAGTTAACGGAACAGCAAAAGCATAAAGAAATGATTAATCAAAAAATAAGAATAAAGCTAAAATCTTACGATCACAATCTGATTGATAAATCAGCAGAGAAGATTGTTAAATCTGTTAAGGCTACTGGAGCTATTGTTAGTGGTCCAATTCCACTTCCAACGCAAAGAAAAGTTTTTACAGTATTAAGATCTCCTCACGTAAACAAGAAAGCTAGAGAACAATTTAAATTAAGTTCTTATAAGAGATTAATGGACATTTATAGTTCAAGTGCGAAAACTGTTGACGCATTAATGAAACTAGAATTGCCAAGTGGAGTAGACGTAGAAATTAAAGTTTAAAAAGAAGATGTTAAGTTTTATAGGAAAAAAAGTTGGAATGACAGCGATTTTTACCGAAGCAGGTAAAAAAGAGCCTTGTACAGTAGTTCAAGGAGCTCCAAACGTTGTTACTCAAATCAAAACCTCTGACAAGGATGGTTACAATGCTGTTCAGATCGCTTCTGTCGAAAAGAGAGAAAAGAGTTCGAACAAAGCAGAAATGGGCCATTACGCAAAGGCTAAAACAACACCAAAGAGAATGGTTGTTGAAGTAAGAGACTTTGAAAACGAAGTGAATCTTGGAGATTCTTTCGGAGTTGAAGTTTTCGAAGAAGGTCAATTTGTAGATGTAGTTGGTACGTCTAAAGGAAAAGGTTTCCAAGGTGTTGTTAAACGTCACGGATTTAGTGGTGTTGGTGAGGCTACTCACGGTCAGCACAACAGATTAAGAGCTCCAGGTTCGTTAGGTGCTGGTTCTACTCCTTCAAGAGTATTCAAAGGAACTAGAATGGCCGGAAGAACTGGTGGCGATAGAGTTAAAATGCAAAACTTAAGAATTCTTAAGGTTGATGCTGAAAACAATTTATTAGTAATAAGCGGAGCGATTCCTGGACATAAAGGATCTTACGTTGTAATCGAAAAGTAAAATGAAAGTTAAGGTATTAAATACAGCAGGAGCAGAGACTGGAAAAGACGTAACTCTTCCAAAGTCGATCTTTGGTGTTGAACCAAATGATCATGCCATCTATCTAGATGTTAAGCAGTACTTAGCTAGCCAAAGACAAGGTACTCACTCTTCAACTGAGAAAGGTGATGTTACTGCATCTACTCGAAAAATCAAAAAACAAAAAGGTACAGGTACCGCGAGAGCAGGTAGTTTGAAATCTGGTGTTTTTGTTGGTGGTGGTAGAATGCACGGTCCTCGTCCAAGAGACTACAGCTTCAAGCTAAATAAGAAACTTAAGCAAGTTGCAAGAAGATCAGCACTTACTTACAAAGCAAAAGGTAAGGAAGTTACTATCATCGACGCAATCGAAATGGATAGCCCTAAAACTAAAGGTTACCTAGACATTTTGACGAACTTAAAATTGAATGATAAAAAGACCTTGTTACTCGTTCCGGAATACAATGCAAATGTTTACCTATCTGCAAGAAACATTCCTAACGCACAAGTTCAATTGGCAAGCGAAGCGAATACGTACAGCATTCTTAATGCAACCAATATCATTCTTGTAGAGAATTCAATCGATAAACTAAAAGAAATATTAAATTAAGATGGCAGTACTTGTAAAACCTTTGATCACTGAAAAAATGTCTTTGTTAGGCGAGCAAAAAGGCCAATACGGGTTTGTTGTTGCACTTGACTCTACAAAGCCTGAGATCAAAGCAGAGATAGAGAAAGTTTATAACGTAGAAGTTGATAAGATCAGAACTTTAGTTGTAGCAGGAAAGAGAAAAACAAGATTCACAAAATCAGGAGTTTCTAACGGAAGAACTTCCAACATCAAAAAAGCTATTGTAAGCTTAAAAGATGGTCAAACTATTGATTTTTACGAAAATATTTAATTGAGAGACAATGGGTATTAAGAGAATAAAACCAGTAACACCAGGACAACGATTTAAGTTGGCGGTAACTTTCGATGAGCTTACTACTAGCAAGCCAGAGAAAAGCTTATTAGCTCCACTTAAGAAATCTGGGGGTAGAAACGATACAGGTAAGATGACCATGAGAAACAGAGGTGGTGGTCATAAGAGAAGATACCGTATTATCGATTTCAAAAGAAATAGACACGAGAGTGCAGAAGTTCTAACGATTGAGTACGATCCAAATAGAACTGCATTTATCTCTTTAGTTCAATATGCTGACGGTGAGAAAAGATACATCTTAGCTCCTAAAGGATTAACAGTTGGACAAAAGATTAGCAGTGGATCAGGATCAAGCCCTGATACTGGAAATGCACTTCCAATGAAAGAAATTCCATTGGGTTCTACCATTCACAACATCGAAATGCAACCAGGTAAAGGTGCTGAAATCTGTAGAAGTGCAGGTACAAGTGCTCAGTTACTAGCAAGAGATGGTAAGTATGCAACAATTAAGTTGCCATCAGGTGAAACTAGAAACATCCTTTCAGCTTGTATGGCTACTTTGGGAGAAGTTTCTAACGGAGACCACCAGTTAGCAATCTCTGGTAAAGCAGGTAGAAGCAGATGGTTAGGAAGAAGACCTAGAACTCGTCCAGCAGCTATGAACCCGGTTGATCACCCACAAGGTGGTGGTGAAGGTCGTTCGAAAGGTGGACAGGCTAGAACTAGAAAAGGTGTTAAGTCTAGAGGTCTTAAGACTAGAAATAAGAATAAGAACTCATCTAGATTAATTTTAGAAAGAAAGAAAAAATAGAATATGCCAAGATCATTAAAAAAAGGACCATTTGTTCATTATAAGCTTCAAAGAAAAGTTGACGCTATTAATGAGTCAGGTAAGAAATCTGTTATTAAAACTTGGAGCAGAAGCTCTTTAATCACTCCAGATTTTGTTGGTCATACGTTTGCTGTTCATAACGGAAATAAATTCATTCCTGTTTATGTAACTGAGAACATGGTAGGACATAAATTAGGTGAGTTTGCACCGACAAGAACATTTAAAGGTCACCCAATTAAGAAATAAAAATGGAAGCAGTAGCGAAATTAAATAATTGTCCAATGTCTCCTCGTAAGATGAGATTGGTTGTTGATCAAATCAGAGGACAAAGGGTAGAAGACGCATTAAACGTATTGAAGTTTAGCCAAAAGCGCGTGTATGCTGAGAAAGTTGAAAAACTTTTAAAGTCTGCAATTGCAAACTGGCAACAAGTAAACGAAGAGCGTGTTGATGAGGAAACTGGTCTGATCGTAAAAAGTGTTTTTGTTGATCCAGGAAGAATGTTAAAAAGAATTCAACCTGCTCCACAAGGACGTGCACACAGAATTAGAAAGAGATCAAATCATATTACGATAGTAGTAGATACTATTGATACTGAAGAAGCAACTGAAGAATCACAAACTGAAGAATAAAAATGGGACAAAAAGTAAATCCAATAGGTTTAAGATTAGGTATCATTAGAGGTTGGGAAAGCAACTGGTACGGTGGTAAAGAATTTGGAGAAAAACTAGCAGAAGATAATAAAATCAGAAACTATCTAAGAGCTAGAATTCCAAGAGGCGGTATCTCAAAAATTTTAATTGAGAGAATGCTTAAAAGAATCATCATCACAGTTCACACATCTCGTCCAGGTATTGTGATTGGTAAAGGTGGATCTGAAGTAGATAAACTAAAAGAAGAAGTTAAAAAGCTTACTAAGAAAGATGTTCAAATTAACATCTTCGAGGTTAAGCGACCAG
The DNA here is from genome assembly GCA_965216465.1 of Bacteroidia bacterium. Lineage (GTDB taxonomy): Bacteria > Bacteroidota > Bacteroidia > NS11-12g > UBA9320 > UBA9320. Next base: position 374,258 of record CBDCFW010000005.1, on the reverse strand, counting down.
AACTAGACGCTATGTTGGTTGGTCAGTCAATCGCTCAACAAATTGAAGGAAGAGTAAACTTCAAGAGAGCAATTAAAATGGCCATCGCATCTTCAATGAGAATGGGTGCACAAGGAATCAAAGTTATGGTGTCTGGAAGATTAAACGGTGCTGAGATGGCAAGAACTCAACAGTTCAAAGAAGGAAGAATTCCTCTTCACACTTTTAGAGCTGATGTAGACTACGCTTTAACTGAAGCATTGACCGTATACGGAAAGATTGGTGTTAAAGTATGGATATTTAAGGAAGAAGTTTACGGTAAGAGAGACCTTTCTATAAATATGGGTATGGGAATGCCAAAACAGAGAGATAAGAGAAGACCAGGAGGTCGTCCAGGAGGAAATAATAGAAGAAGAATTAACAAATAACACTGTAGAATTATGTTATCTCCAAAAAGAGTTAGATATAGAAAACGCCAGAAAGGTAGAGTAAAAGGTGTTGCTGGAAGAGGGCACAGAATTGAGTTTGGTGATTTCGGACTGAAATCGTTAGAACCACACTGGATTACGTCTCGTCAGATTGAGGCAGCAAGGATTGCTCTTAACCGTTATATGAAAAGAGAAGGAAAAGTGTGGATCCGAATTTTCCCAGACAAGCCGGTAACTAAAAAACCAGCTGAGGTACGTATGGGTAAGGGTAAAGGATCTCCTGAGTACTGGGTAGCGGTTATTAAACCAGGTACGATCATGTTTGAAGTTGACGGTGTTAGTGAAGAAATTGCAAGAGAGGCAATGAGATTAGCGGCTCAGAAACTTCCTGTAACAACAAAATTTGTAGTAAGACCAGATTATAGTGCTTAGTTATGGAATATCAAGATATTAAAAATATGACTGACAAAGAGCTTCACCTCAGCCTAAGAGATGAGAGAGCTCAATTACAAAAGTTGAAATTCAGTCATGCTGTTTCTCCGATTGAAAACCCACATAAAATTAGGGTTGCAAGAAGAACTGTTGCTAAATTTTTAACTGAGATCAATAGAAGAAGAACTGAAGCAAATAAGGCGTAAGAAATGGAAAGAAATAGCAGAAAAGAAATAATTGGAGTCGTGAAGAGTAACAAGATGGAAAAAACCATCACCGTTGCTGTAGAGCGTAAAGTAAAGCATCCAAAATATGGGAAGTTCGTAAAAACGACTTCTAGCTTTAAGGCACACGATGAGAAAAACGAGTGTAATGAAAATGACATCGTTCGTATCATGGAAACTAGACCTTTAAGTAAAGATAAACGTTGGAGATTAGTTGAAATTCTAGAAAGAGCGAAATAAGATGATACAACAAGAGTCAAGATTAAAAGTTGCAGACAACAGTGGAGCTAAAGAAGTACTTTGTATTCGAGTACTTGGTGGTACCAAAAGAAGATATGCAAGCGTTGGTGACAAGATCATTGTTACAGTAAAGGATGCTATGCCTGCTGGTAACATGAAAAAAGGAACTGTGTCTAGAGCGGTTGTTGTGAGAACTAAAAAAGAGTTTAGAAGACCTGATGGATCGTATATCCGTTTCGACGACAACTCTTGTGTTCTATTGAACGCTCAAGATGAGCCTAGAGCAACCCGTATTTTCGGACCTGTTGCTAGAGAGTTAAGAGATAAGAAATTCATGAAAATTGTGTCGTTGGCACCTGAAGTATTATAAGCAATGAAACGTAAATTTAACAAGATACCTAAGTTACACGTTAAAAAAGGCGATACCGTAAAAGTTTTATCTGGAAACGATAAGAACAAAACTGGAGAGGTAAAATTAGTAAACCTTCAAGAAGGTACTGCTATCGTTGACGGGGTAAATATGGTTACCAAGCATAGAAAGCCAGATGCAGATAATCCAAATGGATCTATCGTAAAATTGGAATCTCCAATTCGAGTGTCTAAGCTACAGGTTGTTGTAAACGGAGAGCCTACACGAATTGGTAGAAAAAGAAACGATGAAGGTAAGCTTCAGAGATATTCAAAGAAAACAGGGGAGTTTATAAAGAATTAAAATGAAACCAAGATTAAGAGAAAAATTCGAAACTGAGTTAGTTAATAACTTAAAGGAAAAGCACAACTATAGTAATGTTATGCAAATTCCTAAACTAACTAAGATTTGTTTGAACCAAGGAATCGGTGCTGGTGTTGCTGACAAGAAATTGGTTGATACTGCAGTTGAAGAAATGAGTCAAATTGCAGGTCAAAGAGCAGTTCCTACTTATTCTAAGAAAGCAATTTCTAACTTCAAACTTCGTGAGGATATGGCCATTGGATGTAGAGTTACTCTTCGTGGCGATAAAATGTACGAGTTTTTAGATAGACTTGTTTCGGTTTCATTACCAAGGGTAAGAGACTTTAAAGGTATCAGCGATAAAGGATTTGATGGAAGAGGAAACTACACAATGGGTATTCCTGAGCAAATCATATTCCCAGAAATCAATATCGATAAAGTATCAAAATTAAACGGTATGGACATCACTTTTGTAACAACTGCAAACACCGATGTTGAGTGCCACAGTTTATTAACAGAATTAGGACTACCATTTAAAAAGAATTAAGAGATGGCAAAAGAATCAATGAAAGCAAGACAGCGCAAAAGACAACGTACGGTTGAAACGTATGCTGCAAAAAGAGCTGCTCTTAAAAAAGCGGGTGATTACGAAGGATTACAAAAACTTCCTCGAAATGCTTCACCTACAAGACTTAGAAACAGATGCTCTGCCACTGGTAGACCAAGAGGATATATGAGAGATTTTGGAATCTCTAGAAACGTATTTAGAGAAATGGCTTCAAAAGGCCTTATTCCAGGAGTAACAAAAGCAAGTTGGTAAGAAAATGAGTAAGATAACAGATCCAATAGCAGATTTTTTAACCCGTATTAGAAACGGAATTAAAGCAAATCACAGAATTGTTGATATCCCTTCTTCTAAAGTGAAGAAAGCAATTACTGAGGTATTGTTCGACAAAGGCTACATCTTGAACTACAAGTTCGACGAAGAAGCTGGTCATCAAGGTACGATCAAAATCGCTTTGAAATACCACCCAACTACTAAGCTATCTGCAATCAGAGAATTGAGAAGAGTAAGTAAGCCAGGGTTAAGACAATACAAAAGTGCAAGTGAATTGCCAAGAGTATTAAATGGTCTAGGTATCGCTATCGTTTCTACTTCAAAAGGAGTAATGACCGATAAAGAGGCTAGAACTGAAAATGTAGGTGGTGAAGTACTTTGCTACGTATCATAATTAGTAAAAAAGAAAGTAAGTAAAAAGATGTCACGAATAGGAAATAATCCAATTACAGTACCAAGCGGAGTTGAAGTGAAGTTCGACAACGGAGTTGTTTCTGTAAAAGGACCAAAAGGCGAACTAAGTCAAGCTGTTGATTTGGTTGACGTGAAAATAGAAGAAGGAACAGTAACCGTTGAAAGAAACGACGATACTAAAGAGCACAAAGCAAAACATGGCTTGTATCGTTCATTAATCAACAATATGGTTATTGGAGTAAGCGAAGGTTTTAAAACACAACAAGAACTAGTAGGTGTAGGTTATAGAGCTACAGTTTCTGGTCAATTGTTAGAGTTAAACCTAGGATACTCGCATACCATTTTTATGCAAATTCCTTCTGAAGTTAAAGTAAGTGCAGAAACAGTTAAAGGTAAGCCACCTGTAGTAACTTTCGAAAGCATCGATAAGCAGTTGGTTGGGCAGGTTGCTGCTAAACTTAGAAGCTTGAGACCACCAGAGCCATACAAAGGTAAAGGGGTTAAATATGTTGGAGAGCAACTTAGAAGAAAAGCTGGTAAAACTGCTGCTAAATAACAAAGTAAGAGCATTATGATTAAGAATAAAGCGACAAGAAGAGCAAAAATTAAAAGAAGTATTAGAAGCAAAGTACTTGGTACTGCTGAAACTCCAAGATTGTGTGTTTTTAGAAGCAACAAGGCTATCTATGCTCAATTAATTGACGACACTAAAGGTTTAACTTTAGCAGCTAGCTCGTCTCAAGGTATTGACAAAGGAACCAAAACCGAAATTGCCAAAGAAGTTGGAAAAATGATTGCTGAAAAAGCAACGGCAAACGGAATTGATAAAGTAAAATTTGACAGAAACGGATACCTATACCACGGTAGAGTTAAAAACTTAGCTGAAGGTGCAAGAGAGGGAGGTTTAAAGTTCTAACATTATGGCAACACAAACATTAAAACAAATCAAAACAACTGATCTTGAACTTAAAGAAACAGTTGTAAATATTAACAGAGTAGCAAAGGTTACTAAAGGTGGTAGAACATTTAGTTTCAACGCTATTGTTGTTGTTGGAGACGGAAACGGTATCGTAGGTCACGGTTTAGGTAAAGCTGGTGAGGTTGTTGATGCGATTCAAAAAGGTGTAGAAGACGCTAAAAAGAATCTTATCAAAGTTCCTTTGATCAACAGTACTATTCCTCACGAACAATACGGTAAGTATTCTGGAGGTAGAGTATTTATGAAGCCAGCTGCGAGTGGTACTGGAGTAATTGCCGGTGGTGCGATGCGTGCAGTATTTGAAAGTGCTGGTGTACATGATGTACTTGCTAAATCAAAAGGTTCTTCTAACCCACACAACGTGGTAAAGGCAACTATCGATGCACTATCTAAGCTAAGAGATGCATACACAGTTGCTGAACAAAGAGGAACAAGTTTAAATAAAGTGTTTAACGGATAAGAGAAATGGGTAAGGTAAAAATCACACAAGTAAAAAGCTCTATCAGAAGACCTGAAGATCAAAAAAGAACATTGATCGCTTTAGGACTTAAAAAGTTGAATAGACCTAGAATAGTGGAAGAATCTCCTGCAGTAATGGGAATGATTCGTAAAGTAGAACACCTATTAAAAATTGAAAAAGCGTAAAGATGAATTTGCATAGTTTAAAACCAGCTGACGGATCTACCAAAAAAGGTAAGCGTATTGCAAGAGGACAAGGGTCTGGAAGAGGAGGAACCTCAACAAAAGGACACAAAGGAGCACAGTCAAGAACTGGTTACAGCAGAGCTGTAGGTTTTGAAGGTGGTCAAATGCCACTTCAAAGACGTGTACCTAAGTTTGGATTTAAAAACCCAAATAGAGTAGAATACGTTGGTATCAACCTAGACAGATTACAAGATTTTATTGATCGTACTAAAGCTAAAGAAGTTACTGTTGACTCTTTAATCGCTGCTAACATGATCAAGAAAACTGAGCTTGTAAAGATTTTAGGTAGAGGAGAAATAAAAAGCGGGGTTGCTGTTACTGCTCACGCATTTACTAAAACAGCTAAAGAAGCTATTGAAAAAGCTGGAGGTTCTGTAGAAACCATCTAATCCATATGAAGAAATTAATAAGTACATTAAAAAATATATTTTCAATTGAAGATTTAAGAACAAGAATTATCAATCTTGTTCTTCTTTTAGTTGTATATAGAATAGGAACTTTTATTGTAATTCCTGGTGTAGACCCTTTGGTATTAGCAGAGCAGTACACAAAAGGCACAGGAGGTTTACTTGGACTTATTAATACCTTCTCTGGAGGGGCGTTCGATAGAGTGTCTATTTTCGCTCTAGGAATTATGCCTTACATTTCTGCATCGATTGTGGTTCAACTCCTAACCGTTGCAGTTCCATCTTTCCAAAAAATGCAAAAAGAAGGAGAGGATGGAAGAAGAAAGATCAACTTAATCACCAGATATCTAACCATTGCAATTACTGCAGTACAAGCTGTTGCTTACTTGGTTAACTTGAAATCTCAAGGTGGAAAGCCACTTGCTGTTATGGCACTTACTGGCGATGCAATGAGCTGGACAACATTCCTTGTTGTTGGAGTTCTTGTTCTTGTTGCCGGTACCATGTTTACCATGTGGCTAGGTGAGCGTATTACGGATCGAGGAGTAGGTAACGGTATCTCTATCATTATTATGGTGGGTATCATTGCACGTCTCCCAGGTTCATTGTTCGCTGAGATCGTTGACCGTTTCAGAGGAAGTGGTGTGATGTTGTTGATCGTAGAGATGATTATTTGGGTCGTAGTAATCCTTGCCGTTATTGCATTGGTTCAAGCAACCCGAAGAATTCCTGTACAATACGCAAAAAGAATTGTTGGTAACCGTCAAATGGGTGGAGTTAGACAATACCTTCCATTAAAGGTGAATGCTGCAGGTGTAATGCCTATCATCTTTGCTCAAGCATTGATGTTCTTGCCAGCAACTGCAACTCAATTGCCAGTATTTGCAGACTCATCGTTCTTACAAGGACTTACCAACCCTTACGGTTGGGGATACAATATCTTGTTCTTCGTGATGATTGTATTGTTTACGTATTTCTATACGGCAATTACAATTAATCCAAATCAGATTGCAGATGACCTAAAAAGAAATGGTGGATTTATTCCGGGTGTTAAGCCAGGAAGAAAGACAGCTAACTTTATTGGATCTGTAATGTCGAGAATCACACTTCCTGGATCTATTTTCTTAGGTTTTGTAGCCATTTTCCCAGTGTTCGCTATCATGTTCGGAGTTAACGATCAGTTTGCTCAATTCTATGGTGGAACATCACTGCTGATTATGGTAGGTGTAGTTCTTGATACACTGCAACAAGTAGAGCAATACCTGATTATGAGACACTATGATGGTCTGATGAAAACAGGTAGAATTAAAGGAAGAACTTCGGTAGGAGGAGCGATAACAGGATAATTTTGTAAAGAGTAGAAAAAAAATTAATTTTGCAGCCCTTTAAAAAATGGCAAAACAGCAAGCAATAAAACAAGACGGTGTAATTACAGAGGCCTTATCAAATGCAATGTTTCGTGTGAAACTGCAGAATGGCCACGAAATTATCGCTACTATTAGCGGTAAAATGAGAATGTATTATATCAGAATATTGCCAGGAGATAAGGTTCAAGTTGAAATGTCTCCGTATGATTTGACCAGAGGACGAATTAGTTACAGATATAAATAACACAATGAAAGTTAGAACATCAGTAAAGAAAAGATCTGCTGATTGCAAGATCGTAAAAAGAAAAGGACGTGTTTACGTCATTAATAAAAAGAATCCAAGATTTAAGCAAAGACAAGGATAAGAAATGGCACGTATCGCAGGAATTGATTTACCTAAGAACAAAAGAGGTGTTGTAGGTTTAACTTACATTCACGGAATAGGTAGCAGCAGAGCTTCTTACATTTTAGACAAAGCTAATGTAAGCGAAGACAAAAAAGTTAACGATTGGAGTGATGCCGAATTGAACGGTATTCGTGAAGTAATCGGAAACGAGTTTAAAGTAGAAGGAGAGCTCAGATCTGAAGTTCAAACTAACATTAAGCGTCTGATGGATATCGGATGTTATAGAGGTCTTAGACATCGTAAAGGTCTTCCTTTAAGAGGTCAAAGAACTAAAAATAATGCGCGTACTCGTAAAGGTAAGCGTAAGACAATGGCGAATAAGAAAAAATAAGATAAGCACCCAAATATTTAATAATGGCAGGTAGTAAAAAAACAGCTAAGAAAAGAAAGGTTAGTGTTGAGGCAAACGGTTTTGCTTATGTAAAATCTACGTTTAACAACATTATTATTTCAATCACCAATAGCCAAGGACAAGTTATCTCTTGGAGTAGTGCAGGTAAAATGGGATTCAGAGGTTCTAAAAAGAACACTCCTTATGCTGCACAGGTAGCCGCACAAGATTGTGCTAAGGTTGCTGTTGATCTTGGTTTGAAAAAAGTTGAAGTTCTTGTTAAAGGACCGGGTGCAGGTAGAGAGTCTGCAATCAGAACGCTTAACCAAACAGGTCTTGAAGTTTCAGCAATTAAAGATGTGACTCCACTTCCTCATAATGGATGTAGACCACCTAAAAGAAGAAGAGTATAATTATTTATAAAGAGATTTATTTAAATGGCAAGATATAGAGGACCCAAAGCAAAGATTGCAAGAAGATTTAGAGAGCCGATTTTCGGACCTTCTAAGGCCTTAGACAAAAAGAACTACCCTCCAGGAATGCATGGAAACGGTAGAAGAAGAGGTAAAAAATCTGAGTACGCAATTCAGTTGGCTGAAAAGCAAAAAGCAAAATACACTTACGGTGTTTTAGAAAAGCAATTTGCTAGAACTTTTGATCACGCTGCAAGAAAGAAAGGTATTACTGGTGAAAACTTGCTTAAATTCTTGGAAGCTAGATTAGACAATACGGTATTTAGATTAGGTATTGCTCCTACACGAAGAAGTGCAAGACAATTAGTAGGTCACAAGCACATTAGAGTGAACGGCGTTGTTACTAACATTCCTTCATACCAACTTAAGCCAGGCGATGTTATTGAGATCAGAGAAAAGTCTAAGTCTTTAGAGCTTATCGCTGATTCTCTAAGCGGAAGAAACTCATTCAACTGGTTAGATTGGGACGGTTCTGAGTACAAAGGAACTTTCTTAAGCTACCCTGAAAGAGCTGACATTCCAGAGAACATCAAAGAACAATTAATTGTAGAACTTTATTCTAAATAATAAAATGCCGATATTAGATTTTCAACAACCTGACAAGGTAATAATGCATAAAGAAACAGACAACTATGGTCTGTTCGAATTTAGCCCACTTGAAAGAGGGTATGGTGTTACTGTTGGTAACGCGATGCGTAGAATACTTCTTTCTTCTTTAGAAGGTTGGGCCATTACATCTATTAGAATTCCAGGTGTAGATCACGAATTTTCTACCATCAAAGGTGTTTTAGAAGATATTACTGAAATTATTCTTAACCTTAAGCAAGTAAGATTCAAGAAACTTATCGATTCTAACGAAAGCGAAAAGATTTTTGTTTCTCTTAAAGGAAAAGAACAATTCCAAGCTGGAGAAATCGCTCGCTACACAAACGCGTTCGAAATTTTAAATCCAGATTTCGTTATCTGTTCAATGGAACCTTACGTAAACCTTGAAATCGAATTAACAATCGAAAAAGGTAGAGGATATGTTCCTGCTGAAGAAAACGTTCAAGACAATGCTCCAATTGGAGAGATTGCTATCGATTCTATCTTTACTCCAATCAAAAATGTTAAATACCACGTTGAAGATTTCAGGGTAGAGCAAAAAACAGATTACGAAAAACTAATTTTCGAAGTGAAAACTGATGGTTCTATTCATCCTGAGGAAGCTTTAAAAGAAGCATCTAAAATTATGATTAGACACCTTGTATTATTCTCTGATGAAAGCATCTTAGAAGATACACAAGTTCAGTCTCAGAAAAATGAAGTTGATGAAAACATGCTTCACATGAGAAAGATCTTGAAAACTTCACTTTCTGATCTTGACCTTTCTGTAAGAGCATATAACTGTCTTAAAGCAGCCGAGATCAGAACACTTGGAGAATTGGTAAGTTACCACATCGAAGACTTACTTAAGTTTAGAAACTTCGGTAAAAAATCATTAACTGAATTAGAAGATTTTGTAAAAGAAAAAGGTTTAAACTTTGGTATGGATGTATCTAAGTACAACCTTGACGATGAATAAAGAATACAATTATGAGGCACGGGAAAAAATTTAATCACTTAGGTAGAAAGAAGAAGCATAGAGAAGCAATGTTAAATAACATGGCAGCTTCTTTGATCACGCACAAGCGTATATTTACTACAACAGCTAAAGCAAAAGCATTACGTGTTTTTGTTGAGCCATTAATCACTAAAGCTAAAGATAATACCACTCACTCTAGAAGAGTTGTATTTAGCTACCTTCAAGACAAGCACGCTGTAAACGAATTGTTTACTGTTGTTGGACCAAAGGTTGCTGACAGACCAGGTGGTTATACAAGAATCTTGAAAACACACAACAGATTAGGTGATAACGCTGATATGTGTATGATGGAGCTTGTTGATTTCAACGAAATGATGTTAGAAGCTAAGTCTTCTAAGTCAGCTAAGAAATCAGGTTCTAAGCGTACAAGAAGAGGTAAGAAATCTGCAACTGCAACTCCACCAGTAGCTGAAGCTAAAGCTGAAGAGGTTGTAGAAGAAGTAGAAGAGGAAGTTGTTGAAACTCCTGAAGCTGTAGAAGAAACACCTGCTGAAGATGCACCTGCAGACAATGCTGACGCATCTAACGAAGAAGAATAAGAAGCTTTAGAATAAATTAAATTAAAAAAGGGAGTGCATTGCACTCCCTTTTTTTTTTGACTATATCTTGTAAATGTCTGTCGGGTTGTCCAAAATTAGCGCCCGATCTCCCCGAATAGCTATAGGACTCCTTAAGAGATCAGGATTATTCATAAGTAAGTAGGTCCAGTCACGATCTTCAAAATCTCGCCCTCTTATGTTTTCTTGATAGTATGGTTTCGACTTGTCAAGCAGTTCTTTAGGAGATTTATCCAATTTAGATAGAATGTTTCGCCAAATTGTACCCGTACCTTTAGTCCGATCTATGTTAATCGTATTTACTCTGCTCGCCATGCTTTTGGCATAAGCAATTGCCTTTTTAGACTTACTGCAGTCTGATTTTACATAGAGTTGGATTTCGTCTGTGGTAGAAATGGTTTTGTGCATACATGGAAACTTTAGGTATTTACTAAATTAACGAAATCTTACGATAAAAAACAAGAAAAGATGGTATGACTCAATGAATCAACAAGTTATATAATGCACACAGATGTGGATAGCATGTTCCTGGACGTAAAAACAGTTGAAATGGGTGAATCTAGATTGATTTGTGCTAAAAATGCCTTAAACGGCCTTTAAATAGGCTTAAATGTTATGTCTTCTGGCAAATTCTACCAGTTGAGCTGGACTGTGAATGTCGAGCTTTGAATTGATATTCTTCCGATGTGTTTTTACTGTATGTGGACTGATAAATAACTTGTCGGCTATCTGGTTGGTAGTATATCCGTTTGCAATATGCCAAATGATTTCTTTCTCTCGTTTAGAAATATCAAAACCGATATCCTCAATAACGAATTCAAAGTCTTCAATCAGTGCCTCATCCATATACTTTTCATTTTTAAACACGAGATTAATTACTTCAGCAAGTTTTTCTTCAACTGAGTCAACAGATATATAGGCATATGCCCCTTTTGAGCTAAGTTTTTCGAAATACTCACGATCATCGAATTTGGTCACAATAACTAAGCGAATTCCAATCCAATTCTTGGTTATGTAGTCAATCATATCTAACCCAAACTCTTTGTTAGTGTCTGGACAAAGAACAGCTACATCGTATGTTTTATCTTTTAAAAGGCTTAAGTGCTCAACGTCTCTGGGAACTTTGAGTATAACATTCTCCATTGCTTCAAGAGTCGCAATTACCGGAGTTTGATCAACAAATTTACAGGGAGTTAAAAGGGTCTTTATCATAATTGTACAGTAGGAGTTAGCAGAGCAAATATAGGCAAAACTAGTAAACTTCTACCTACAAATGGGTATTTTCCACTTATTATTAACAATTATATGACACTAAGACTCAGCTACATAGGTGAGAAGGTACATAAAAAAAGGGCGGAAATCCCGCCCTTTTCTTTGATACTTTTTGAAGCATTTAGTTAGGTTAATTCTACTTCGCGCATCTTAATCATCAATTGAACGACAGAGTGAGTTTTTAGCTTTCTATGGATGTTTTTTCTGTGTGTTTTAACAGTATCCATGCTAATCTGTAATCTGCTGGCAATGTCCTTTGTTGAAGAACCATTGAGTAACAGATTTACAATTTGAGATTCTCTCGTTGTCAAATTTGATGAAATTCCGTTTCTCGTTACGTCCATACGATTTTGATTTAAAAGTACTACTTACTAATTTCTCTAATCACATCTCATAATTGAGAAGTGGCAAAGGATGCTATTTGAGTGTAAGAATCAACATCAAGTCAAATTCAATCACCCGTAGCATAGCAGCTTATACTATTAATACCTGAAATATTTTTTAAATGTCTTCCAAGACCATATACCTTTTTACTCAAGTTCATCACTGATTGCAAAAAAAAGTATTGGTAAAAGCACACAAGGTGTCTATCTATCAATAATAAGGTTAACTGTAGCACAAATTAACCCCATCAAGGCTATTTTCGTCAATACCCACTTGGGGGGTATTTTCTATTGGACACAGCTAAATAAAATTCCTTTTTTTTACTGTAATTCAGGAAGTTGTATTCTAAAAGCATCAAAGGCCCAATTTGGGTATTTTGTAATAATACATAATTGAACAGTCTTTTTTATGCCTTTAAGATTGCCCGTTAAGAAAAACAATAGCCGTTCAGTCGCTATTTTAATCGATTATTTTACTGTCAAATTCTATTTGAAATAACGGAAGTCGTGGCCAGATTTTAACTGAATCAAGAATTCATACATCAACTTGATGCAATCTTCCATATCGGAATAAGCAACTGTTTCGACTGTAGTATGCATATATTTTAAAGGAAGCGAAACCAAGGCAGATGCAACTCCAATATCAGAGTATGCGAATGCATCAGTATCTGTTCCTGTACTTCTACTTGCTGCTTGTCTTTGAATATTTATCTTATTCTTCTTGGCAACTTCGATTAGCATATCAAGCATATTGTTTTGCACTGCAGGGCCAGTAGTTACCGCTGGGCCACCACCACACTTTGTATCACCTTGAATCTTTTTGTTGTACATCGGGCTTTGCGTGTCGTGAGTTACGTCGGTAACAAGTGCAACATTCGGCTTGATTCTTCTACTCGCCATTTCTGCACCTCTTAAACCAATCTCTTCTTGAACTGCATTAACAATATATAATGTGTACGGAAGCTTCTTTTTGTTCTCTTTCAACAAACGAGCAACTTCGGCTATCATGAATCCTCCACCACGGTTGTCAATTGCTCGAGCAACACAAAACTTTTTGTTGAGATCCATCATCTCAGCATCAAAAGTAACTACCGTTCCAACATCAATGCCCATTTTTAGAACCTCATCTTTGCTGGCAGCTCCAACATCGATGGTCAAATTCTTGAGCGATGGTTTGGGCTCATTTACACGATCTCTTACGTGAATTGCTGGCCATCCAAACACACCATCTACTTTACCTTTTTTAGTGTGCAGATGTACGCGCATACTTGGAGCAATCTGGTGATCACTTCCTCCATTTCGGATTACATAGATGTAGCCTTTGTCATCAATATAATTAACGAACCAAGCAATTTCATCTGCGTGAGCTTCAATTACTACCTTATAATCCTGGCCAGGATTAACTACGCCAATTACTGTCCCATAAGTGTCAACTTCATATTCGTCAATGTAAGGCTTTAAGTAGTCTAGCCATACCTTTTGACCCGGTGTCTCAAATCCAGTTGGTGAATTTGCGTTTAAATATTCTCTCAGGAATTTCTTGCTTGCTCGTCTCATTGTTCTTTGTATTGGGCCAAAGTTATTCGATTTTTTAATAGAAGTTCTATGGATTATATACGAATTGTTAACGCAAAAAAAAAGTCCCTCCTGAGGAGAGACTTTTAAATATTATTCTGGCATTGGCTCGTTATCACTTTCGTCAAACGCACTCTTTCTTAGTTTGGTAATGCTCATCGTGATTCTATCGCTTAGATAGTACATTACAGGAACGATAACCAATGTAAGGAAGGTTGCAAAGATGAGTCCATAAATTACAGCCCAAGCCATAGGTCCCCAGAAATCAGCGTTCTGACCTCCCCAATAAATTTCAGGTTGACCTTCTCTCAACAGACGTCCGAAGTTGATATTGAATCCTATCGCAAGAGGGAACAGACCCAAAACAGTAGTAATTGCCGTTAAGAGTACCGGTCGAAGTCTCGTTCTTCCTGACTCAACAATTGATTCAATAATATCTTCTTTACTTAGCTTAGCCTTACGATGCATACCTTTTTCAGCTCGTTTCCTTTCACGTAATAGGTTGGTGTAGTCTATAAGTACAATCGCATTATTTACCACGATTCCCGCCAACGAGATTATTCCAATCCCTGTCATCATAAAAGAGAAGGTGGTTTGTGTTAATGAGAATCCTAAGAATACCCCAATAGTACTGAAGAGTACTGAAAGCATAATGATAAACGGTCCTGCTATGGAGTTAAACTGAGTTACAATGATCAAGAAGATTAAGAATACCGCTAACATCATTGCGCCCATTAAAAAGTCAATCGATTCGCTTTGTTCTTCTTGCTCTCCGGTAAACTTGAACTCATACCCTGATGCAGTTTCGTGATCTGCAAGTACTTCTTTGTACTTCGCTACAATGGCATTTGCGTTTCCATTTTCTTCAACCTCAGAGAAGATTGAAATCACACGATCCATATCTCTTCTTTTTACAGAACCGTAGGTACTGTTATAAGAAACGTTAGCAACTGCAGAAATTGGAACCTGGCTAATTTGTCCTGAAGCCATATTACGGAATGTAATACGGGTGTTAAGCAGATTACTCAGGTTATATCTATATTCATCTTTAAAGCGAAGTTGAATCTCATAGTCGTCTTCACCTTCTTTATACTTTGATATCTCCTTACCAAGCAAAGCGGTTCTAATTGTCCCTGCAATTTGCATAGTGCTTAGACCAAATCTTCTGGCAGCTTCCTGATTAATCGAAATTTCAAGCATTGGTTTTCCAATCTCAAGATCTGTTTTAAGTTGGTCAACACCTTCAACATTGGCATCTTCCATCTTCTTTTTGATTTTCTCAACCTCCTTGATCAAGGTCAGATAATCTTCACCTTTAACCTCGACATTAATTGGCTTACCTGCTGGTGGTCCCATGTTGTCTTTGGCAATACTCACTTGGGCTTCAGGAAAGTCATCAACAGCCTCTTTGATATTCTGCATAATCTCACTTGTCGATACATCAGATAAGAAAACGCGTTTTTCATATTCATGGAAAGAAACTGTGATTCTTGCTTTATGAGGAGATGATCCACTTTGAGGACCCTCGTTGGGGTCAGAAGTTTTTTCTCCAACCTGAGCAAGAACAGCTTCAACGATTATGCTGTCTTTTGCAATTACTGGAGCAATACGAGCTTCCAACTTCTTGGTAATCTCGTTGGTCTTTTCAATGTCTGTACCCAATGGTGTTTCAATAAAAACATTCACATAGTTCGGCTGACTTTCTGGGAAGAATACGGTTGGTGGTGGTTTCACTTGGAATATCACCATGGTCAACATGAACATTCCGATCACTCCCAAGAAGAAAAATATCGGTCTGTATCCAGACAGTGCATACTTCACAAACGATGCATACCTGTTTTCAATCTTAGGCATAATCTTGTTCATGAACCAGTTACCGACTGGAGTTAAGTAAATTCGGTTTGCAATGGATAGAATTATAGCGGCAACAAATAATCCTCCTAACAGTCCAGAACCTGCTACATACAATAGCACTGCAATGATCGCCAGTATAATGTTTCGAGCAATAAACTTATTGATAGTAGATCGTTCTTTGTTTCCAACCTTAATCCAATCCGATGTTAACACAGGATTTACTACCAAAGCCACAAAGAGTGAAGAAGACAATACGATAATCAAGGTAATTGGCAAGTACTTCATGAACTCACCCATTAAATCTTGCCAGAATATTAACGGAACAAATGCGGCAACCGTTGTCGCTGTTGAAGCAATAATTGCTGTCGCAACCTCTCCTGTACCTTCTTTCGAAGCTTGGTCCTTCTCTTTGCCTTTTTCTGCGAAGAGTCGATAGATATTCTCTACAATTACAATCCCATTATCAACCAACATACCTAGTGCAAGAATTAATGAGAATAATACCATCATATTCAAGGTTGTACCACTAAAGTTTAAGATGGCTATACCCATCAACATCGATAACGGAATTGCAATACCTACGAACATTGAGTTTCGAACTCCTAAAAAGAAAATCAAAACACCCACAACAAGAAGAACACCCATAATGATACTGTTCTCCAAGTTGGTAACCATGTTTTTGGTCATCTTACTTTGGTCGTTCGTTATAACTACTTCTAAGTCTTTAGGGAATACATTGGCCTTTGCATCGGCTACAATTGCCTGAACCTGTTCAGCTGCTAAAATTAGGTTTCCTCCACTTTTCTTTTTTACGTCTAGTGTAACAACTGGATTGCCATTCAATCGAGCATAGCTAGTTGCTTCCTTAGGTCCAAAAGAAACGGAACCAATATCACGTAAATAAACGATGTTTTGGAACTCATTCTTTACAATTACATTTTCTATATCGCGGTAGTCTTTAAACTCTCCATCGATACGAATATTTCTACGCGTAATATCAGACCCTTCAATACTCTTGATGTCACCACCACTCATCGTGATGTTTTCGCCAGAAATAGCTTGCTCAACATCATTAAGTGAAAGCTCTAAAGCTTCCATTTTAACTCGGTCGATTGTTACAGAAACTTCTTCTTCAGTAAGTCCTGAAATATCAACTGAAGATACTTGTGTAATATTCTCCATCTCATCTTTCAGGTACTCGGCATAATCTTTTAGCTTGTCGTTGCTGTAATCTCCTGAAACGTTAACATTCATTACCGGAAACTCCGAAAAGTCCATTTCCATTACCGATGGATCTGCAGGCAAATCATTCGGTAAGTTCATTTTGGCCTTGTCAATCGCATCCTTTACGTCTAACGCAGCTTCATCCGTAGGAACACTTAACTCAAACTCAGCAATAATGATCGAAAAATCTTGTATACTGGTTGAGGTAAGTTTCTTAAGTCCAGAAAGTGTGTTTAATTCTTTCTCAATCGGTCTGGTAACCAAATTCTCCATATCAATTGGAGAGTTACCCGGATAGGCAGTGTTTACATAAACGATGGGTTGTTTGATCTCCGGAAAACTTTCCTTAGGCATCGACTGGTAGCTGTTCATACCAATGATTACAATGATGCCGACCATTACATAAACACTAATCTTGTTCTTTACCGCCCAAGATGAGAGTTTAAACTCTTTTATAATTTCTTTAATTTTACTCATGGTGTTTTGGATTAAGATTATTCAGAAACAATCTTCACTTCATCTCCAACAATTACGCTGTTCACTCCTTCCGTGATAATTAAATCACCTTCCTGCAGTCCCTCTTTAATAATTGTTTCGCTTGGAAATTGTTTGTCGATCTCAATAAATCGTTTCTCCACAGTCATTTTTTGTCCATTTGTCTTGATGGTATACACAAAGTGTTTTTCCCCATCAAATCTTACCAGTTTGGTTGGAATGCTTATCGCATTAGGATCTACATAATCGTAGGCTGTAACCAGTGATAATAAGTTAGGTTTAAGCTGATCGAGATTTTTAGTCGGCTTAACATAAACCACAAATGTTCTATTATCCGGGTCGATGACATTTCCGACAGCAAATACTTGCTCATCCATAGTTAAGTCAATAGATGGATAGTGAACACTAACCTCTTGGCCTTTCTTAATCTGACCTAAGTACTTCTCAGAAACATTTGCTTTAATTTTAATATCTCTCAGATCAACAATTCTTGCAACTGGTCCGCTTGTTAAACCGCCAACCAATTCGCCTGGATTTGCCATAAGCTCATCAACAGTTCCTGTAATTGGAGCTCTTAAAGTGTATTTTCCCAATTGGGTTTTAGCTGTCGCAATGCTCTTTTGTAGATTCTCATATTGATTTTTAGCTGAGAGGTATTGCATCTCGCTTCCAATATTTTGCTTCCATAAACGCTCTTGTTTTTCGAAGTTGATTTTCGCTAAGCTTAAAGCGTTTTCCAATTCACTTATTTGAGAACCTGCTACAGAGCCATCTAAGGTGGCGATAAGCTGACCTCGTACTACACGTTGTCCTTCTTTAACGTGAATTTTAGTAACATTGGCTGGAACTTCAGGAGATACTAAAACGTTCTTGTCAGACTCCACTAATCCTTGCATTTGGAATGGATTCTTAAAGCTTCCCTTCTTAATTTCAGAAGCCATTACCGCAATTGCGTTTGAGCGAGCAGAGGTGTCTAATTCTTCTATTTCTTTCTCAACAGCAATAATGCTTGCTTTTAAATCTGCCATTTCCGTTTTTAGCGAATCAAGTTCGGCCTTTTTAGCCTCTAAAGCTGTTTTTGGTTTGTCGCCACAAGCAGCTAAAGCAACTGCAACTACCGCGGTGATATATATAATCTTTTTCATTTGTTGTGTGATTTTAATTGGTTTATAGTTTTCCAAGTGCTTTGTCTAAACTGATTTTAGCCACACTCAGTTCATACAGGGCATTTAAATAATTTGTGTTTGCTTTGGTTAATTCGTTTTCTGCGTCGATCATTTCGAAGCTACTACCAACTCCTTCTTTAAATTTAATAGACGTTGTATTGTAAATTGACTGTGCCAATTCCTTGCTGTTTTTTTGTAATTTAAAGGCTTCATATGCTGCTGAGTAGTTGTTTCGTGCCTGAATAATTTCAAGGTTAATTCCGTTTTCGAGTTGGGCAATCGAATTTTTAGTTTGTTCAATCTTAACGCGAACCTGATCCATTTTTGCTTTTTTCTGCAGACCATCAAAAATTGGAACGTTTAAGCTAAAGGCATACATTCCGTTGGGGTACCATTCATCTCCAAGTTCTCCAAAGTTGTCTTGTGTTCCGAACGAATTAGTACCGTAATTCACCATACCATATATACTAGGAAGATATCCTACTTTGTATCTTTTTAAATCGAGGTAGTTTAACTCTTGTTGCTGCTCAAGAATTTTGAATTCTATTCGTTCAGGAGCTCCAGTCAACAAGCCATAACTCTCCGAGAAGTTTTCTTCAGAGAATTCAGGAAGCGACGATGTTAACTCTACAGACTGGTTTACATCTAACCCAATGCTATTCAATAGCATTTTCTCTGCCAATAAAGCTTGATTCTTTAGGTTGTTAAGAGATAGTTGAACATTCGAAGCCGATAAAATCAAACGATCTACGTCTAATTTTTCTGCAAAACCCTCATCGTACATTGCCTGAGTCTCATCTTTAAGTTTTTCAATGTTTTTTAAACTTTCTTCAAGTTGAATGATATTCTTTTTTGAGATAACGGTCATGTAATATGCCTTCATAACCCCCTCTGTAATATCAATCTCAGACTTAGAAGCGAGAAGCTTGTTCACATTAACAAATTCGGAAGCTGCTTTTAGCCCCAAGAAAAATGTGCCATCAAACAACAGCTGGTTAACAGTTGCGGTTCCACTTAAACTGTAAGGAACACCAAATTGCACAGGAATAGTCTCACCAGGCATTCCTGCAAAATCTCCAGGAATAATCTGCGTTGCAATTTCGTAGGTGTGTGCGAAAGAACCACTTGCAGAAACCTGCGGAAGTCCCATGCTTTTAATCTCGTCAACCTGATAGTTGGCGTAGTCGATGTCTAACAATGCATTTTGATGTGCATAGTTATGTTTCAATGCTAACTCTTGAGCTTGTTCTAAACTAAGCTTAAGTGTTTCCGTTTGTCCACTGGCAAGTTGAATACAAGCCAGGAGGGTTAAAACAAATAATGATTTTTGGATTTTATATTTCATTGATATGTTGTTCTAAATAATGTTGTCCTTTTGGAGAGCAGATACCATATAAGTGGTAGCTGATCATTTGTTTGTGTATAATACTGAAATCGTATTGGTTTCTTGGATTAGATAATGAGTCAATTACTCCGGCAACTGTGTTGATGTATAAAGTGGCAACAACTTCAGGAATAATACTCTTTCTGAATAGACCTTCTTTTTGACCTTCTTCAATATTTGACTGGATGGCATTATGAATAAATTCTCTGCGAAATGCATCCATCTTAGACCACAGTTCAGGGTAGTACTTTCTAAGATCGAATAGCAAAGCCGGGTTCATATCTTTATGAGCCTTGCTGATAAATTTGGCAACATCGATCATGGTTTGAACTGCATTGCCTTCGTTCTTGTAACAGTCAATACATGCTTCCTGTTCACTTTTCATGTTCGCAGTAAGCACCGAATGCACCAAACTCCTTTTATCTTCAAAGTGCTTATAAATCGTTTTTTTACTGATGCCCAATTCTCTTGCGATATCATCCATGCTGGCGCTTTTTATTCCTATGCGAAAGAACAATTGACCAGCTCCCTTCAATATTTTATTATATTCTTCCAAATTCACTGCAAATAAAACCACGGAAACTTTTAAATCCATAAAAGTTTCCAAAGTTTTTTATCGAGTTTAGTTCTTCGTTTATCGGGGTTTGGGGGTAGATGAATGAATGGAGATAGCTCCATAACACCCATTAAATCAAAGGGATTATGTACTTTTGACTGGTGCAAAGCGCTGCGGTTAAAATAATTGGATTGGGCGGGGGCAGTGCCTCTGGAAAAACCACTTTTGTTAGTCGATTAAGGCAAGAGTTTCCTGAATCAGAGCTTTGTATCATTTCACAAGATCATTATTATAAGGCACTATCTGAACAGATTCGCGACGATCAGGGTGAGATTAATTTTGATCACCCAAATGGGATAGATTTTAAACGTTTGCGTAAAGACATTCGAAGTTTGATGGCCGGCAAGCCAGTTAGAATAGTAGAATACACCTTTAATAATCCAGCAGTTTTCCCCAAGGAAATTGTTTATGAACCAGCACCTGTGGTGATGATTGAAGGACTTTTTGCCTTCGCCGATACTTATTTGAGAAAAATGTACGACTATAAGTGGTTTATTGATACTTCCGAAGAGATTGCTTTTCAGCGTCGGTTAAGCCGCGATGTTAAGGAACGCGGAATGAGCGAGCTTGAAGTAAGATATCAGTGGACAAATCATGTGCTGCCGGCCTACCAAGCATACTTGTATCCTCATAAATCTTCGGCAGACTTACTTATTTCTAACAACCTAAGTTTCGAAAAACAACTTGGAGATTTAATAATTCAACTTAAGACTTTGATGCAATAGGAAATTTGGCTGCTCTAGCAAGCTTGAAATAGCTGAAAAAGCAGTTAAATATTAATTGCTAAGTTAATCGAATAAGCATACTTTTGCGACCTTTCAAATTTTTGCAAAATATAAACTCATAATATAGATAATGAACAATAAAGGATTTATTCAGGTTGTAACCATTTGCTTGCTGTTAGCGAGTATCTATCAATTGTCTTTTACCTTCAAAACAAATTCAGTTGAAAAAGATGCTGTTGAAGCGGCTAATAGCTTATACCCAGATAATGCATTGGCTGCTGATTCGTTTGCTAAAGCATACTTGGATTCAATGGGTCCAGTGAATGTTTATAATCTTGGTATTGCTGAATTCACTTACCAAGAATGTAAAGAGAACGAATTGAATCTTGGCCTTGACCTTCAAGGAGGAATGAACGTTACCTTAGAAGTTGAAACTCCAGCGGTTATTCGTAACCTATCAGGAAAAACTTCTGATCCATCATTTAACACAGCATTTAATCAAGCAAATGAAGCATATAACGGACAACAAAACTTCGTTGATCTTCTTGCAAGTAAATACAGCAGTGTAAAGCCAGATGGTAAACTAGCGCCAATCTTCTACCGAAAAGAATTGGAAAACGACTTGCCAAACGGTTATAAGTCTAGCAACGAAGAAATTTACGACTACCTTAAAAAAGAAAGTGAGAGTGCCATAAGTAATGCGTTTGAAATTATCGGTACTCGTATTGATAAGTTTGGAGTTGCACAACCAAATCTGCAACGATTAGACAACGGTAGAATTCTTGTAGAACTTCCAGGTGTTGATGATCCAGAGCGTGTGAGAAGAATCTTACAAAGTTCTGCGAAACTTGAGTTTTGGAATGTGTACTACGATTACAAAGGCTATGATTTCTTAATGGCTGCTGACAAGATTATTGTTGGAGAAAATGCTTTAGAGCAAATGGAAGACACCACGGTATCAGCATCTGTTGTTGAAGAAACTGCAGTAGATTCTACAGACGATGGCAGCTTAGATGATGGTTCGTTAGGAGGTAGTTTAGCTGCAAATGATTCTATCGATCCAGACTCACCTGCACTTCAAAAATCTATCGAAGAAATTAGAGCTGAAGCTCCAGTGTCGTCTTTAGTTGTTCCATCTCCAGCACTATACAATTCTCAGAATTGGGAAGGTGCTTCTATGGTTGGTGTTATTGCTATTAAAGATACTGCACAATTTAGTGCTTATCTAAAGAACGAAAAGATTCAATCTATATGGCCATCTACTTTGGTTTGGAAATTCGGTTTCAAGCCGATGATTATGGATAACGGTTCAAGCTTTATTCAATTGTATGCGTTGAAGTCGAATATCAGCGGAGAGCCTGCATTGGCCGGTGATGTAATCTCGGATGCTCGTCCTTCTCGTCAAGAAGACCTTACACTTGCTGTAAGCATGACCATGAACCAAGAAGGAACTAAGGCATGGAAGAGAATTACAGCTGATGCTTCTACACCAAATCCAAAAGAGTGTGTTGCGATTGTACTTGACAACCTAGTATACAGTGCACCACGTGTTCAAGGTGAGATTCCAAACGGTAGTTCAGTTATTACCGGTAACTTCGATCAAAAAGAAGCGGCTGACCTTTCAAACATTCTAAAAGCAGGTAAGCTTGATGCTCCTGTAAGAATTGCTGGTGAAGCTACAGTTGGAGCTTCTTTAGGTGAAGATTCGATTCGAGCAGGTATTATCTCGCTTGCGGTTGGATTTGTTCTTGTAATTATATTTATGATGCTTTACTACGGTAAGGCAGGTTTCTATGCTGATATAGCTTTATTAGCTAACCTGGTATTCATTATCGGTGTATTAGCAGGCTTGCATGCAGCACTTACACTACCTGGTATGGCGGGTCTTGTACTTACCATTGGTATGGCGGTCGATGCGAACGTTCTTATCTTTGAGAGAGTAAGGGAAGAGTTACAAGCAGGTAAATCATTTAAAACAGCAATTAAAGAAGGTTATGCGGGTGCATATTCTTCAATTATAGATGCGAACATTACGACCATTATCGCTGGTATTATCCTTTGGGTTCTTGGTAAAGGACCAGTTATGGGATTTGCGGTAATCTTAGTGATCGGTATTTTGTCTTCTTTATTTACTTCGATTTTCTTAACTCGATTATTTATCGACAGAGATATCGCTAAAAACAGAGAGACTTCTTTCTATACTGGATTCTCTAAAAAACTAGGTATCCGATTGAACCAAATTGATTGGGACTTTATCGGTAAAAGAAAGTTATTCTACATCATTTCAGGTGTTATTATTACCGCTGGTATCATCTCACTTGCAACAAGAGGTGTTTCTCTTGGTGTTGATTTCAAGGGGGGATGGAGTTACGTAGTAGAAGTAGAAGATGTTAAAAGTGGAGATCTTCGTAATGCTCTTAATGCAGCATTAGAAGATGCAAACAATGAGGTTAAGACTTACGGAACAAATAACCAGTTTAAAGTAACTACTTCGTATGAAATCGAAAGTAAAGATTCAATGGCTGCTGAAAAAGTTCAAGCTGCAGTAATCGATGCTTTTAAAGATTACGGATTTACAGAAGATAATATTAAGTCGACCAACAAAGTAGGTCCTACCATTGCAGCCGATATTAAAGCTCGATCTGCTTATGCGATTGCATTCGCAATTATTGGTATGTTCTTATATATCCTCGCTCGATTTAGAAATGTTGGATTTAGTTTGGGTGCGACGATGGCAATCTTCCACGACGTTATGATTGTATTCTCGCTCTACTCAATTCTTTGGGGAGTGCTTCCATTTGAGCTTTCAATTGACCAGGCATTTATCGCAGCAATCTTAACCGTAGTTGGTTACTCGATTAACGATACGGTGGTTGTATTCGATAGGGTGAGAGAGTTCTTAGGATTAACAAGAAATCAAAATGAAGATGTAGCACCAGTAATTAACCGTGCGATCAATACAACACTAAGTAGAACGTTGATTACATCGTTAACTACTTTGCTTGTAATCTTGATCTTATTCATCTTTGGAGGTGAAGGTCTTGC
The DNA here is from genome assembly GCA_965216465.1 of Bacteroidia bacterium. GTDB lineage: Bacteria > Bacteroidota > Bacteroidia > NS11-12g > UBA9320 > UBA9320. The sequence goes on along the minus strand of CBDCFW010000005.1, from coordinate 350,403 downwards.
AGGATTTACATTTGCACTGTTGATAGGTGTTGCTGTGGGTACGTACTCATCGGTATGTATTGCAACTCCGATTGTAGTTGACTACATCAAACGATTCAAAAAGAAATAATCAAAAATTATATCCATAAAAAAAGGTCTCGCATTGGCGAGACCTTTTTTTTATAAGTCTGTTTTTTTTTATTCTTCTGATTCGTCTTCAACCTCCTCAATTTGACTTAAGAATTCTTTTAGGTTGGTAATAATTGGAACTTCCATAAGGTTTGATCCTAATTCATTTGCAAGTAAAACACTAACCCAATCTAAGCGATAAATTACATCGAAAATGGAGTAAAGCGTGTACTCAGGAATCTGTAAAGGAAGAACCTTGTTATTCTCTAATTCAAGATGAGATATAATGAAATCAAAACGAGCAACAACACGTGCATTGTTCTCTGAATAAAGCATAATGAAGTTTGTATCCAATCGATCAGTATAGCTTTCAATCACGTTGTGGTTTGCCTCCGGAAGCACATTAACAAAACCTTCAAGTTTTGAATTTTCGTTGAGCTGCTGCGTAAATCGAGTAGCTACTGGAGCAAACTCACGGTCTGCAACAATTACAAACTTGCTTTTAATTGAATTTTTGAAGTACGAATAGATTTGTGTACCACTGTCAATTTGTTTAACCTGATTTTCAATGAACCCGTCTTTAATTTCTTGAATAGTTGAACGATAATCTTCACCAATAGTGTCTCCAATAATTAAGGTCAAGAAGCTTAAACCCATACCTATGGTCATTCTAGGTTGATACCCAGTTTTTAGCATATAAGTTTTAAGATTGTGTTCTTTTGCTCTTTTTTCAAGCTCTCCTCCTGATGTTATAATGATTAATTTGCAATTCGCAGCAATAGCTTCATCAAACATATTTAGTGTTTCTTCAGTGTTGCCCGAATAAGAATTTAATATAACCAAAGACCTTTCGTTGATGAATTTAGGTAAATGGTAATCAGCTACAGCTTCAATGGGTAAACTGCACTTGTCGAAGAAATAAGTTTTTGCAATTAGAGCACCGATTCCGCTACCTCCTAAACCGCCCATAACAATATGGTCAAGATCAGCAGCCTTAAAATCGTGAGCAGTATATTGCCCTAAAACATAATCAAACTGTTCTGCAAAGTTTTCTAAAGATGATTCGTGTGTTATCATTCGTTTTCTTAATACCTTTGTATTCCACAAAAATAAACCGATATAATTCCTAACGATACTCGGTTGCCATAAATATGCCTGAGCAAATTGAAAATAATGAAGACTTAAGCGATCAACTTTATTTAAGGTATTCATTTGTGGTAGATGACGGTCAAGAACCCTTGCGAATCGACAAGTATTTAGTAAACCGGATTGAGAAAGCTACGCGCAGTAAATTGCAAGAAGCGATGGACCGTAAACAGGTTAAAGTAAACCAAACTGCTGTAAAGGCTAGCTACAAGGTTAAGCCTAAAGATGTAATTGATGTATTGGTTGATAAAGAGCCTAACGAGTTAGAAGTTATTCCACAAGATATTCCGCTTGATGTTGTTTACGAAGACGACAGTTTAATGATTGTCAATAAACCTGCTGGCATGGTGGTTCACCCTGGTTTTGGAAATTACGACCGAACATTGCTCAACGCTTTAGCCTTTCGGTTAGATAAAAAGGCACATCATATTGGGAAACGACCTTGGTTGGTACATCGCATCGATAAAAATACCTCCGGTTTAATGGTGATTGCTAAAACCGATGAAGCCATGGCTCATCTTGCTAAACAATTTCACGATCACACCATTGAACGAACATACTATGCATTGGTTTGGGGTAGTGTTACAGAAGCTGAAGGAAGCATACGAACCTATATTGGCCGAGATCAATACGACCGTAAGAAGTACGTAACCTATGAAGACGAATCGCGAGGAAAATGGGCAGTAACTCATTACAAAGTGCTTGAAGATTTCACCTACACCACTTTGTTGCAATGCAATCTTGAAACGGGTAGAACGCATCAAATTCGTGTTCACATGAAGCATTTAGGACATCCACTATTCAGTGATGATTTCTATGGCGGAAACAAAATTTTAAAAGGGGTTGTATTCAGTAAGTATAAGCAGTTTGTAGATAATTGTTTTTCAATTTTACCGCGTCAAGCCTTGCATGCAAAATCACTAGGATTTAAACATCCGGTTTCAGGACAATGGATGCAATTCGACAGTGAATTGCCGTTTGACATGAATAAGGTAATTGACAAATGGCGAGGAGCCAATGAAACTTATGGTTTCTAATTCACGTAAAAGAAACTTCTTGGAATCAAAATCTTCTTGAATGTGTAATCTTGTATAGTTACCAGTCGGTCAAAACCAGTAAACGTAGCGAAATACCGCTCGACATCCTCAACAATCACATTTCCGTTCTTATCTATTAATGTTTGGTCGCCACTAAAAGAGCCTTTGCGATACACATTTAAGGTAGTCTTTGTATTGTTGTTGTCCGTTACAGTTATCTTCATAAATGGCGGCTGTGCCTTTATTGAGTCTTTGGTAGACTGAGCTAAATAAGGTGCATAACCTTCGAAATTTTTGAAGCTAAAAAGTGAGAAATAGCTTTTAACGGCGTTGGGATTGACACCCGCATCAGCGTTTAGCATACTAAACGCAGAGTCTTTTCTGACCAATTTGAATGATTCATTCGGATTTTCCAGATTTTCAACATCAATCGATTGCATTTCTAAAGGCTTGTAATCAAATATTGACTTAGAGTACCACTCTTGAGCATCTGTAGGAAATTTAGGCAGCAAAATACCCGGTTCTCCAGGAATAAATGAAACATACGGCGTGCTAGCTCCTTCAATGTGAATGTAGGTGCCCGTTTGATCCGTATTGGCTGCTCCGACATAATAATCTTTAATAACCTCGTCGTTAGCATACACTTTTACATGCACTGCATTTCCAACCATTAGCTGAATGACATTGTTTCTTGCTGTTTTTGGAACAGGTCCCTTGATTTTAATTTTAGCGAGTGTTTCATTCAGAAAAATGTCCATAACTGGGGCAAAGGCTTTCTGGTTGTTATTAACGAACCAGTCGTTACCTTTTTTAGTGAGGTCAACCAAATTGCCTTCTCTGTCTTTTAATGTTATGCGATCAACATCTTCAACGTTTTCTACGGCAAAATTTGCAACCGAGGTTGCTGAATTTTTATACTTGTTTTTAGTCAAAACAAAATATGCACCGATTGCGATGGCTAAAAACAAAACTATTCCTATTACACGCTTCATAAATTCACTTCAAATAAACTACTATCTATGCTAAGTAGCATTCCTAATTTAACAACGGCTGTATTTTTTTAGTTTGGCTCAGATATTGAACTATATCTAGTAAATGATATTAGTAACTACATATTTATTAGTGAAATGGGCCATAGATCGAATCTATCGAGCTACAAGTTGTATTTAAAAAAGAACAGATATGATTAGAAAAATGACACTTATGCTTTCGCTCGCTGTTCTAATTCTCAGCGGCTGTGGGAGAGAGGAAGTTCCTTATTACCCAATAACCGATGCAGACGTATTTTACGAATATTGGTCTGATCGTTGGGGAACTTCAATCGATGGAGAAATTGTAAATGACGGAGAAACATTTATCGAAGCTGTACAGCTCGAAGTACGTATGTACGATATTGATGGATACCTAATAGACTACGAATTTGTGTGGGTCGATACCTACATGAGCCCTGGAGAATCAGTTTCATTCTTTTTTGACTTCTCTGAGCCGTGGGTGTATGATGTGGATGTGGATGTTCGACGGTACGAATAGAACTGTTCTGCCGTTCGATCAACGTTCAATATGTTCCTTAATTTAAAGCTCTTACATACAGTACATATTTAGTGTGCATTGATTCGATATTTTTCTAAATTTGCTTAAGTGCAATTCGGAATCGATAAACTGAAATCCTTCTTAGCGAACAGATCTAAAGATTTGATTGTGCTCGCCGATAAGCACACTTTGCAAGATTGTTTCCCGCTGCTCGGGCATAACTATCCTCATTTTATTGTTCCCTATGGGGAAGGCTATAAGAATCTCAATAGCTGTGAGTATATATGGAAAAAACTGTCAGAACTCGGAGCAACTCGAAACACAACCTTACTCTGTCTAGGAGGGGGTGTTCTCTGCGACATGGGCTCGTTTGCTGGGAGCGTTTACCAAAGAGGGATGAAGGTGGTTCTTTGTCCAACATCACTTTTAGCAATGGTTGATGCCTCAGTAGGAGGTAAAAATGGGGTTAACTTCCTAGGTTACAAAAACTATATAGGAAATTTTCGAGAGGCTGATGAAACCTTTATCTGCCACAAGTTTTTGAAGACGTTGCCCAGCGAGGAGTGGGTTAATGGCTATGTAGAAATGCTTAAACATGGGCTAATCGCTAATAAAGCTCATTACGACAAGGTGAAGCTGCTCTTCTTGTCAAATTCTAAAGATTTAGATTCTAATCTTATTTCTGATTCGATTAAAATCAAGCTTAAACACGTAAAAGAAGATTTTAAAGACGAAGGAGTTAGAAAGCGATTAAACTTTGGTCATACAGTAGGGCATGCTATTGAATCTTGGTCCTTATCCATATCTAAAGAGAACGAAGAACTTTCGCATGGCTATGCTGTAGCCTTAGGAATGATAGCTGAAAGTTATATTTCATCTAAAATTTCGGGTCTTTCAGATGATGAACTCAACGAAATAACCACGGTGTTACATAGCGTCTTGAATCGCTTAGATCATAATTTACCTTCATATAAAGACATAGAACCCTACCTTCTTAAAGATAAAAAGAATCAAGGAGTCGGAATAAACTTCTCACTGCTAAAGAAAATTGGTAATTGTCAAGAAGATTATCTGATTGATAGCGATTTGATTAAGGATGCAATTGCCTATCTAAGGAGCATGCAATGATCAAGCTAAGTCATCCATCAAAGGTTTTAAAAGGAATAATTAACCTTCCTAGCTCCAAGAGTATATCGAACCGAATGCTCATATTACAGCATTTGTACGAACCAGATTTGAAGTTAGACAATCTGTCCTCAGCCAATGATACGGTGTTACTCAAATCATTGCTCGAAGGACAAGACCAAGAGCTAAATGTTCAAGATGCAGGCACCGCTTTCCGATTTATATTGGCTTATTGTGCTGCGATAGGTGGATCCTATGTAATTCGTGGATCGGAAAGGCTCCATGAACGCCCAATTGAAGAACTGGCAAATGTGCTAGAAGTTTTAGGTGCAAAAATTACCTACCTCAACAAAGAAGGGTTTGCACCATTGAAGATTGAAAGTGATGGCCTTAGTGGAGAAGGAGTGCTCGATTTAAGTGAGGTTAAAAGCAGTCAATTTGTTTCGGCCATATTAATGATTATGCCGAAAATAAATGGTGATGTTCAACTGAAAATCAATCACAAAATGAATTCATTTTCTTATGTGGTGCTAACAGTTTCTGCCTTGAGAAGAATGGGGTTTTCTGTAGAAAGCAAAGGGACATATGTAAAGGTTTCAAAGCACCAAAAATTTAAAGGCGAGTATTTTAAAGTTGAACCAGATTGGACCTCGTTTTATTATTGGTATGCAATGGCTCATCTGAGTTCGGGGGCCGATTTGTTGTTTCCGGGGATAAATCAAACCAATATGCATAAAGACCGTAAGAGGTTGTTCGATATCGGTAATGTTCAGTTACGTTTTGAGGATAAGAAAGAAGGATTCCATATCCAAAAAGACAAAGCGAATACGCATGTTGAGTGTCCATCTCTATTAAACTTTTCCCAATTTCCAGACTTGGCTCCAACCTTTGCCTTACTGTTGCCTGCTTTAGGGTGTGGTTGCGAACTTACTGGACTAGAAAGCTTGAAATTCAAGGAATGTGACAGAGAATTTGCAATTGGCCAATACCTAAAGCAAATGAATAGTTCAATGACAAAGAGTGGAAATGTATGGTGCATAGAAGGAAGTTTAGACCTGGCTTCAGATACACAATTTGATGTATTTGATGATCACCGCATGGCTATGAGTTTAGCACCGCTGGCACTTATTCAACCCATACAGCTTGCAAACGAGAATGTAGTCAAAAAGTCTTATCCCAACTTTTGGAACGATTTGGTAGCTGCAGGATTTGAAATAGAATATCTTTGAGGCATTGAATACACTTGGTAACTATATTCGATTAACATCATACGGCGAGTCTCATGGAGAAGCTGTGGGAGCAGTTTTAGATGGATTGAAGCCAGGAATTAAAGTAGATGAAGACTTTATTCGCTTACAGATGCAGCGGCGAAAACCTGGGCAATCTAAACTGTCTACTTCTAGAAGGGAAGATGATGAAGTTCGAATCAATTCTGGAGTATTTGAAGGGGTGACAACAGGAGCACCTATTCATCTACATATTCTTAATAAAGATCAACGTCCTCAAGATTATAATGATTTAGAGCGCGTTTATCGTCCATCACATGCAGACTTTACCTATGCTCAGAAGTATGGGCAAAGAGACCATCGCGGAGGAGGAAGAAGCAGTGCTCGTGTAACTGCAGGTTGGGTTGCTGGCGGTGCATTGGTTCAAGCCTATCTCGAAAGCGAGCATCAAATCAAAATTGGAGCTTTTGTAAAACAAATAGGAAAGATTAGAACTGAGCAAACTGGATTTTTTGATCGTGCCATTGTTGACCAGTCAGTGGTGAGATGTCCAGACGCTCAAAAAGCAGCTGAAATGGAAGCCCAAATAATGCGTGTAAAAAGCGAAGGAGATAGTTTAGGAGGAGTTGTTGAGTGTATTGTTCAAGGTGTGCCTGTAGGATTGGGCGAGCCAGTTTTTGCTAAAATCAATGCTCAACTTGCTCAAGCCATGTTCAGCATAAATGCAGTAAAAGGAGTAGAATTTGGAGGCGGGTTTGAGATGACTTCAATGCTCGGATCAGAGGCCAACGATTTGTTTGTCAATGATCAAGATAAAATTATTACTGAAACTAACTTCTCTGGAGGTATCCAAGGAGGCATAACTAACGGAATGGATATCGTTTTTCGTGTAGCATTCAAACCGACTGCGACTATTGCAAAGTCTCAGAAAACGGTTAACGACAGTGGTGAGTCTGTTGATCTTGCAGCCAGTGGAAGACACGACCCGTGTGTTGTGCCTAGGGCTATTCCAATTGTAGAGACTATGACTGCATTAGTCTTGGCGGATCTTATCGAAAGAATGTAAAAAAAAAGCCCCTGGCGTTAACCAAGGGCTCAGTTTATGAGAAATCGTATGAGGTTTATTTTTTCAAGATTTTTTGATTTTGTCCGTCAACTGAAAGAATGTAAAGACCAGTCTCGAAATCATTCAAGTCGATAGTTACGCTTTCGTTTCTGGTTGTAGAGTATGCGAATAATACTTGACCTTTTAAGTTTGATAAAGTAATCTCAGTACTTGGGTTTTCGCTATTGATATCTACTGTTAAGTAAGAAGTCGCAGGGTTAGGGTAAGTTCTTACCGTTGTAGTTTTTGATGGAGCAACATACACAACATTGAATGCTTCGTTTTGTCCGTCAAAATCGTATTGTACAAGCTTGTAGTATACTCCATTGGTGTTGTTAAACTGGTCTACAAAATTGTAGTTCTTAATTTCAAGGCTATTAACACCAGAACCAAATTCAGTGTGAACAACAGTAAAGTTAACTCCGTCAGTACTTCTAAGGATTTCAAATCTTTCGTGATTGATCTCCATTGCAGTTTGCCAGTTAACATTGATGTTTAATTCATCAAGTTGAGTTGCATTAAAATCAGTTAATGATACTGGTAATGGTGGGTTTTGAGGGTCAAATCCACCCATATCGATAATGTCTCTGAAAGAGAAGTCAGCATTACCACCAGAACATGAAGCAACATTGTAAGTACCAAATACTAACTTTTTGTTTGCATCACAAGGTAATGGTGAGCTCAAGTCTCCACCGTTATACATAATTAGTTGAGAGCTATCACTAAGAACCCAGTCAGCTCTATCTGTCCAATGAGCTACTCCGCTATCAACGATCATTAAAATGATGTCAATGTTCATTAAAGAAGAATTGTCATCTTCAACATAAAGCGTGTCACTTTTCGAACCGACATATAAAGTGTCTCCATCAGACATGGTTGCTACCGCACTGGTATAAGCAGTTGAAAGAGTAGATACTTTTTGATTTACAGTATACAAACTATTAGATGCTCCTGGAGCTGTAGTTTTTGTGATTGACTGTGCGTTTGCTGTTAAAATGAATAGTAACGCTGTTGCGATTGTGTAAATTCTTCTTCTCATAAGTTCGTGCCGTTTAGTTGTGTTAGATACGTGGCACGTCTATATTATTTCAATGCGTGTGCCAAAACGCACAAATTTGGCATATTTGTGATTGGTGTATGCTTGTAAGTAGCTGTAAAACAGTGCAATAAAAATATTATTAGAAAAGTATCGGGCAAATAAACCAACCGTGCCAAACCACTTATTTTGTCCCAAAAAGAGACTAATTCTACTATTAGGACCAAAAATGGGAGAAGTTTTTTACCGATAAAAACCATTAAAAACGGTGCTCAATTCAAATTGCTATAGGTCAATTAAGCAAAATTATCATCGAAACATACCCTATTTTTGGAACATGCAAAAACCACCAAAATGCTATCAAAACTGGAATACGATGAAGAAAGTAGATGGTGGTAGACTATGTGCTCAATGCGATAAGACTATTGTTGACCTCAGAAAAAGTAGCTGGAAAGAAATCGAAACGCTTCAGAAATCTACAGGATACTCTACTTGTGCCATGTATTCTGATAAACAGCTAAAACATTGGGGGCACCAACCTCCAGTAATTGATTTACCAAATCTACGCTCACTTAAAGTAGCCAGCTTAATGGCTTTTTTAGGATTGACTTCTCCTGCAATTGAAGCAAAAGAGGTTAATGCCATTGAACAAGTTTATGCCGATCCACAGATTCAAGAACCGGTAGATACTGTGATGAAGGTGTATAGAGGCAGAGTTGTTGATAGTGCAAACGCTGAACCAGTAGCTTATGCTACAATTTTCGCCAGCGATAGGAACTTTGCTTGTTTTACCGATGAAGACGGTAAATTTGAGCTTCGAATTCCAGTAGAATTTGAGGCCGACTCAGTTGAGGTGAGTGTTCACTTTGTTGGGATGAAGGACAAAAGTGCCATTATATTTCTAGAGAAAGAAAACCTAATTACTATAGTAAATGAAGGAGTTCTTATCACCTCTTTTGCCCCAGCACCTGTACCAAGACATAGAAAAGTATTTATATCAGTTCATAAGTTCTGGTACAAGCTGACCCATCTCCGCCAGCTATAAGGTTCTACCTTTCTAATTAATTTTTCATAACATTGAAGCCATGAAAAAAATTGCACTTCATTGGCAAGTGATCATCGCCTTGATCTTAGGAATAGTATATGCGGTTATAGCAGTTGATCAAGGTTGGCTCGAATTTACCAAGTCATACATCAGCCCATTTGGCGATATATTTATCAATATTCTTAAGCTGATTGCTGTGCCATTGGTTATGTTTTCAATCATCACAGGTATTGGCTCGCTTAAGAACATAAAGCAATTGGGGCGTGTCGGGGTAAAAACGCTACTTATCTATGTTGGAACTACTATGAGTGCAATTCTTTTAGGGCTTTTGCTTGTAAATCTTTTGCAGCCAGGTACCTATCCTTCAGAAGACTCACGGATTGAGAAACGTATTGAATATGAGTTGTGGTTGGCTCAAAATGAAGATGTACCACGACTAGATGAAAAAAGCCTGCTTACAGACCCACAATACAACGATTTAGTGGATGAGGTCAAAGCGAGGGTACTGCAAGAAGGGGTTAACGAAGAGGTTCAAGATAAAATAGAGAAAGCTCGAGCTCAAAAGAATAAAGGTCCGTTGGCACCCTTAGTAGATGTTATTCCCAAAAACATAATTGTTGCTCTGGCAGAAATGGAGATGTTGCAAATCATCTTCTTCTCGATATTCTTTGGATTGGTGCTTTTAATGATTGAGAAAAAGCATGCCGAGCCGGTAAACAACTTAATGACGGGCTTGAATGAGGTGTTTATAACCATGGTTAACATCGTGATTAAAAGTATGCCATTCTTTGTATTTATGCTTATGGCTGGTAGCCTAGTGGAGGCCGCTGGAAAGAATCTGGATAAACTCATGGAACAACTGTACTTCTTAGGAGCGTACTCAATTGTTGTGGTATTGGCGTTGGCTGTTGTTGCTTTTCTCTTTTATCCGACCTTAATCAAACTATTTGTTAAAAAGATTAGCCCTAAAAACTTCTTAAAAGGAATTAGTCAAGCTCAACTTACCGCATTTTCAACTTCGTCTTCAATGGCAACACTTCCGGTAACAATGGATTGTGTTCATGAAGAGTTGAAGGTGCCTAAATCCATTTCAAGTTTTGTGTTGCCCATTGGGGCTACAGTAAATATGGATGGAACAAGTCTATACCAAGGAATCGCTGTTGTGGCTATGGCTCAATTTCATATGATTGATCTGGATATAACACAACAGATAATTATTGTATTGACCGCTACTTTGGCGTCAATTGGAGCGGCTGCTGTACCTAGTGCAGGTCTTGTGTTGATGATTGTGGTATTAGAAAGTGTTGGCCTTAATCCAGCATGGATTGCCATCATTTTACCCGTCGACAGAATATTAGACATGTGCAGAACAGTGGTAAATGTTACAGGTGATGCCACTGTTTCTTCGATAATTGCTTCTTCAGAAAAAGTAGCCGACTAATTCAACTCAAATGGAATCAAACATTACTTTAAAATGTCAATGATAATGAACCATTAAATCACTTTTTTAGTTCTATTTGCACTACGTTTAACATGAATATATTTAAATACTTAGTCCTCAGCATTTTAGCAATTTCAAGCTTGTCATCATACGCCCAGTGTGGTACCGACGAACGTGCTCAAATGTCTTTAAACGATTTCCTAAATGAAGGTGAAACTTTTGCCGACTTCATCGACAGCCAAGTTGATTTTGAGTTTCAAGAAAGTTATGATTACAAGAATAAAAAGGCAATTCGAACCATTCCTGTAGTGTTTCATGTTATTCACCAATATGGTGAAGAAAATATTACCAAAGAACAAATCGAAGACCAAATTCGTGTATTGAATGAAGACTTTCAACGTCTAAATGCAGATACGGTAAATACACCAGCAGTTTTTAAAGATCGTGCAGCAAACTTTGAATTAGAATTTAAGCTTGCTCGTGTGGCTCCAGACGGGTCATGCACGGAGGGAATAACCCGCCACTATTCACATTTAACCGATGAACCTGATGGATACGACTGGTGTAAATCAGTTGTGATGTGGGATTACAGAAAGTATTTAAATATCTGGGTGGTTAATACTATCGACGATGGAGATTTGAATACCGGAACAAGAATTTTAGGTTATGCGGTATTCCCAGGAGATAATAATGCAAGCTCTCGCGATGGAATTGTAATCCGCTCTGATGAAGTAGGAACGATTGGAACATCCAACCAAACAGGAAGAACGTTAACCCACGAGATTGGACACTGGTTAGGTTTATACCATACTTTTCAAGGTGGTTGCACAACAGTAAAGAATTGGACAGATAGAGTTGATGATACTCCTCCTGTTGCTGAAGCTTCTAGAGGATGTACTAAAGGTGCAAACACCTGCGGGAATGATTCTCCTAATGAAATAGATAATATCGAAAATTACATGGATTACTCAGATGATGCATGTATGAATATGTTTACCAAAGGTCAGAAGGCTAGAGTTGATGCATTTTTAGCGAATAGTAATTTAAGAGGAAGAAATATTGAGCCCAATAATATTGTGGCTACTGGAGTAAACACATCTCCTAATTGTGGTCCTCAAGCTGACTTTTGGACAGAGAGTGGTAGAATTACCATTTGTGCTGGTGAAGCATTAAAGTTTATTGACTATACGTATAATGGAGAAGTTGATGACCGCACGTGGAAATTTCAAGGAGGAAGTCCTTTAGAGTCTACGTACGAAAATCCAACTGTAGTTTATAACACTCCAGGAACTTATGAAGTTGAACTTGAAGTGTCTAATGCTCTTGGCACAACATCGTTAAAACGAACTGCAATGATCACAGTATTGCCTGAGGCTGCTGAGTTGGATGCTCCTTACGGAACTGATTTTGCAGACCTTGAAGATATTCAAGACTGGACCATGGAGAAACATATCGATTGGGGATGGAGACGTACGACCGCTGTTGGATATTCGGGTAATGAATGCTTAGAGGCCAAAGTCAATCAATTTGGAATTTTCATGGCGAGATATGATTTAATTCTACCTCCTGTTGATTTGACCAACCATGAAGGCCCTCTTAAATTAAGTTTTAAGGCGGCATACTCTCCTCGTTACGAAGACTTCACTGAAACGCTTTTAGCTTATGTTTCTGAAGACTGTGGTGAATCGTGGAGAATAGTGAATGGTTTTCATGCCAACAATGGCTTAGGCGATGGAGAAATTCGACCAGGGTGGATTCCAACTTCACAAAGTGATTGGGTATATAAAGAAATTGATCTTTCACGTTTTGACGACAATGACAACCTTATTGTAAAATTCACAGCTGTTAGTCAAAGCGGAAATTCAATCTTTTTAGATGACATAAATATTGGGTCTTATGGACTTTCAGTTCCTTCCTATGAAGGTGATCTTGATCTTAATTTGGTTCCAAATCCAGCACAAGACCAAGTGACAATAAACCTATCTGAAAATCATTCAAGTTTTAAAGTTTCTATTGTAGATATTACAGGTCGATTACTTTTGCAGCAAAATTTGAATCAGAATCAGCGTAACATTAACACCTCAAGTTTACCAAATGGCATGTACACCGTGCGTATTGAAACCGAAGGTGAAAGATGGACTAAGAAGCTGGTTATAAACAGATAAGGATGTCGAAAAACCTCGTAATAGTAGAGTCACCTGCAAAAGCAAAAACCATTGAGAAATACTTAGGCGAAGATTTTACCGTTAAATCTTGCTTTGGTCATATTAGAGACTTACCTAAAGGCGATGAAGCAATTGATATTGCCAAAGGGTACTTACCAAAATACATTGTATCTACCGACAAAAAGAAAGTAGTTTCGGAACTTAAGAAACTTGCTAAAACTGCAGAAACAGTGTGGTTGGCTTCGGATGAGGACCGTGAAGGAGAAGCTATTTCATGGCACTTGGCTGAGGTTTTAGACCTTAAGCCATCAAATACAAAACGTATTGTTTTTCACGAGATTACGAAAACGGCAATCTTAAATGCTATTGAGAATCCGCGAAGCATTAATGAAGATCTTGTTAACGCACAGCAAGCTAGAAGAATTTTAGACCGCTTAGTTGGTTTCCAACTATCTCCTGTTTTATGGAGAAAGGTTAAACCTTCGTTAAGTGCAGGTCGCGTGCAAAGTGTGGCGGTTCGACTAATCGTAGAACGCGAGCAAGAGATTAAAGCTTTTGTTCCTACATCTGCATTTCGTGTACAAGCTGAGTTCACTTCATCAGGTAAAAAAATAAAGGCAGATTTAGCTAAACGCCCTGAAACTTCTGACGAGGTATCTGCTTATTTAGAAAGCTGTATAGGAGCAAAGTTCCGTGTAGCTAAGGTGAGCGTTTCTCCAGCAAAAAGAAATCCATCTGCACCGTTTACAACATCTACGCTTCAACAAGAGGCGAGTAGAAAACTTGGTTATGGTGTGGCTCGTACCATGTCTTTGGCTCAACGTTTATATGAGAACGGACATATTACTTATATGAGAACGGACTCCGTAAATTTAAGTGATTTTGCCATCTCCACTGCCAAAGAAGAAATTGAAAAAGAGTATGGTGCTGAATATTCTCAAGTAAGAAAGTATACCACTAAATCGAGCGGAGCACAAGAGGCTCACGAGGCTATACGTCCTACTTCATTTGCAGCCAAAAACGCGGGAGCTGATGAAGCGCAACAGCGTTTGTATAACTTAATTTGGAAGCGAGCTATAGCTTCTCAAATGAGTTCTGCAGAGTTAGAAAGAACAACCATTGATATCGAGAACGACAAGAATGATCAGCTCTTCAAAGCAAAAGGAGAGGTTATCAAATTCGATGGATTCTTGAAAGTATACTTGGAAGGAACTGACGACGAAAACGTAGAAGAAGACAGTGGGATTTTACCAAAAGTAAATGAAGGAGAGACATTAGACGTCAATTCAATTACCGCTACCCAACGATACACGCGTCCACCAGCTCGATTTACAGAGGCAAGTTTAGTTAAGCGTCTCGAAGAGTTAGGAATAGGAAGACCGAGTACGTATGCCCCTACTATTTCAACTATTCAGAAAAGAGGATACGTGGTAAAAGATCCAATTGAAGGAGTAAAACGTACATACGAGATTTTTACTTTGAAAGATGGAGCAATCTCATCGAAAACTGAAACAGAGGTTTCAGGAGCCGATAAGAATAAAATGCATCCTAGCGATATTGGTAGAGTGGTAACCGAATTCTTAATCGAACATTTTGGCGATATAATGGATTATGGGTTTACGGCATCTGTAGAAAAAGAATTTGATGAAATTGCCGAAGGCATGAAAAATTGGTCTGAAATGATCGATACCTTCTATAAGCCTTTTAGCAAGGAAGTTGAAAAAACCCTAGAAACTGCAGAAAGAGCAACCGGTGAACGAGAATTAGGAGTTGATCCTAAAACCGGTCAAAGAGTTGTCGCCAGAATCGGAAGGTTTGGTCCAATGGTTCAAATTGGTGAAGCAGACAGCGAAGAAAAACCAAAGTTTGCGGGTATTCCTAAAGGACATACACTTGATTCAATTACACTCCAAGTGGCATTGGAGCTATTTAAGCTTCCTCGTATTTTAGGGACATTTGAGGATGTTGAAGTTAAGGCCAACGTTGGAAGATTTGGTCCTTATGTTCAGCACAATCGACTTTTTGCTTCGATTCCAAAGGAAGAGGATGTGATGTCAATCACATTGGATAGAGCAGTTGAGCTAATTTTGGAAAAGAGAGCTGCCGATGCAAACCGAATTATTAAGGAGTTTGAAGAAGACGATAAAACCCAAGTCTTGAACGGTCGCTACGGTCCGTACATTAAGTCTGGAAGAAAGAATTTTAAAATTCCAAAAGACAAAGAGCCAGCAGAACTTACCTATGAAGAGGTGAAGGAAATAATGGCAAATCAGCCTACTAAGCGAGGAAAGAAAAAGTAATTCACCCGCTTTCAAAAAAAATTACCGATTTTCATTTCGTTCTCTATATTTGATAAGACGAAATGATTAATGAAAAGGAAATAAAGTCGATGCTGTACCTGCTCGACGACAATGATGAGCGGGTTATAGAACACATCGAAGAAAAGCTTTTTGCCTTGGGTGAAGAGATTATCCCTTTTCTTGAGAAAACCTGGCCTGACGAACAGAATACCAAAAGGCAGGAAAAAATCATCGAAATCATTAAGAACATCTCGCAACAAACTGTTGTTCGAGATCTAAAACTCTGGCTTAATTCGGAAGATAAAGATTTGCTTGATGGCGTTATAATCATCGAAAAGATGATTAACCCAAGCATCGATAAACAAGTTATTGAAAATAAACTCGATAAAATAAAGCTGGATGCTTGGCTCGAATTAAACTACGAGCTCACGTCTTTTGAAAAGGTCAAAATACTAAATCATATCATTTTCGATGTTCACAAATTCAGAGGCGATACAGATAACTACCACCAAAGTAGCAACTCCTTTATTAGCTCGGTGCTTGAAAGAAAAAAAGGAAACCCAATCTCTTTGGCAATCATCTATTCAATTGTTGCACAACGTCTGAATATTCCGGTTTATGGCGTAAACCTTCCACAGCATTTTGTGTTGGGATATATTAAAGATTTGGAATGGCAACCGCTAAAGAAGTTTAACGATGATTCTATTTTAAGAGATGAAGCCGGAAGCGATGTAATGTTCTACATCAACCCATTCAATAATGGTCTTATCTTTAACAAAGACAACATCTATAAGTTTCTAAAGCAACTAAATCTAGAACCTAAGGATGAATATTTTAAAGCGTGCAGCAATCAAAGCATCATTCGCAGAATTCTGAAAAATTTAGAGACTTCATACGAGAAAGAAAACAATCAATCGCGATTGAGTCAAGTTCGGCTGATGATTAATACGTTGAACGCAGAGCTCTAGTTACCAACCCAATACTTTTGCAAATATTAGAGGAGCAACAATGGTTGCATCACTTTCGATTATATATTTTGGGGTATCAATTGCAAGCTTGCCCCAGGTGATTTTTTCATTCGGAACAGCTCCTGAATACGAACCGTAACTGGTTGTACTGTCTGAGATTTGACAGAAATAGCTCCAAAGTTCAGTTGGTATTTCGAGGTCTTGTTCGAGCATAGGAACTACGCAGATCGGAAAGTCCCCAGCTATTCCTCCACCAATCTGAAAAAAGCCAATTTTACTCGATTTGGAGGTCTGAATATACCAATCAGCAAGGTAGGTCATATATTCAATACCTGATTTCATGGTACTTGGATTTAGTTCCTGTTTAATGCAGTATCCAGCAAAAATATTTCCGAGCGTGCTGTCTTCCCAGCCAGGAACGACAATAGGCAAATTTTTTTCTGCAGCAGCTAAAAGCCAACTGTCTTTTGGGTCAATTTGATAGTGTTCTTCTAAGCAACCATCAAGTAACATTTGATACAAGTATTCGTGCGGTAAAAAACGTTTCCCATCAGTTTCGGCAGCCTTCCAAAAACGAAAAATGTTTCCTTGAATTCTTCTAAATGCTTCCTCTTCCGGAATGCAAGTGTCAGTAACTCGGTTCAAATGACGGTCAAGCAATGCTTGTTCATCTTCAGGAGTCAAATCTCGATAGTTTGGAATACGTTCGTAATGGTCATGTGCTACTAAATTCATCACATCTTCTTCAAGATTTGCACCGGTGCAGCTGATAATGTGCACTTTATCTTGCCTTATCATTTCAGCTAAGATTTTACCCAATTCAGCTGTGCTCATTGCTCCAGCCAAAGTGATCATCATCTTATTCCCTTTTGACAATTGATTATTGTACTCGTCTGCAGCATCAACCAAACTTGCTGCGTTGAAATGTAAAAAGTACTTATCTATAAATTCTGAAATATTACTCATCTCAATAACCTAAAATATTCATCATGCTTTCAGCAGATTGTTGTTCACAGAAAAGTTCATCTACCAAGTTTCCATTTTTATCTTTATGCAGCAAAATCTTTTTGGGAGAAGGAATTAAACAGTGTTGAAGGCCTCCTTGTCCTCCGAGCGTTTCCTGATAAGCTCCGGTATTAAAAAAACCAATATACAGAGGCTTGTCGCTTGTTGTAGTTGGAAGATAAATGGCATTTACATGCTGCTCGCTGTTGTAATAATCGTCGCTGTCACATGTTAATCCACCCAACAAAACGCGTTCATATTCTTTGTTCCAATGGTTTAAAGGAAGAAGAATGAAGCGGTCAGAAATCGCCCATGCGTCGGGTAATGTTGTCATAAACGAACCGTCGATCATGTTCCATTTCTCGCGATCATTTTGTTTTTTTTGATCCAAAATTTTGTAAACCGTTCCACCGCTTTCGCCAACGGTAAAACTTCCAAATTCTGTAAAGATGTGAGGCTCTTTAACTTGCTTATCGGTGCATTCTTGTTTGATTTGACCAACAATTTCTTTAATCATATAAGCATAGTCATAGTTGAAATTTAGACTTCTTTTTATGGGGAATCCTCCTCCAATATTCAACGATGATAAGCTGTCGCATACCTTTTTGAGCTGAGCGTAAACGATCAAACATTTTCGTAGCTCGTTCCAGTAATATGCGGTGTCTTTTATTCCTGTATTGATAAAGAAATGAAGCATGGTAAGCTCCATGTTGGGTACATCCTTAATCTTCTTCTCATAAAGTGGGATGATGTCTTTGTAACCAATACCGAGTCGAGAAGTATAAAATTCAAATTTTGGTTCCTCTTCTGAAGCGATGCGAATTCCTAGCTTGATTTTTTTATTCGTTTTGCCGATTAATGCATCAATTTCTCGTGTATTGTCCAGCACCACATGAAGATTCTCAAACCCCATTTCTACCAATTCAATAATCTTTTTCAAGTAGAGTTCGGTTTTGAAACCATTGCAAATGATGTAGATTTGATTCGTGAACTCACCTTCATCATATAGTTTTTTGATTAGGTCGAGATCGAAAGCCGCTGAAGTTTCTAAATGAACATTGTTCTTAAGTGCCTCTTTGATTACAAACTTATAATGCGAACTTTTAGTGCAGTAACAGTAATGATATTCGCCATTGTAGTTGTGCTCTGCAAAAGCATCTGCAAACCAGAATTTCGCTTTTTGAATATTCTCGGAAATTTTAGGTAAGTAGCTAAAGCGAAACGGAGTGCCATACTTTTCAACCAAGTCTAACATGCGGATATCACGGTACATCAATTCGCCATCTTTATTGGTATGAAATTCCTCAGTGGGATATTGAAACGTTTGATCGATTAAGTCAGAATACTTGTTTTTCAATGCTGGATCAAAATTGGGTACCGCAAATTACGCCTTTATTTGAAATTTGCTTTCAAATTTTTGTCTGCTGAACGGAAGTAAAGCGATGCTGTATTGGTAGTAAAGCAGTTGCTTTTAAGTTAAATCATAGTAGATTGATATTTATGTTATCAATCCAGTCTAAAGTTAGCAAGATATTTATTGATTTATTAACTTCGCAGACTTCTAAAAAATTAAACTATCAGCGAGCAAGAAAGCATAAAAATAATTGGAGCCAGAGAGCACAATTTAAAGAATGTAGATTTAGAAATTCCAAGACACAAATTGGTAGTGTTTACTGGTTTAAGTGGAAGTGGTAAATCGAGTCTTGCCTTTGATACCATTTTTGCGGAAGGACAACGCCGTTACATGGAAACATTTTCGGCATACGCCCGCCAGTTTGTGGGCAATATGAAGCGTCCTGATGTTGACAAAATTGAGGGTTTAAGCCCAGTAATTTCAATCGAACAAAAAACAGTAAGTAAGAATCCACGCAGTACGGTGGGAACCATTACCGAAGTCTACGATTTTCTTCGATTGTTGTTTGCTAGAGCAGGAGAGGCTTACTCTTACCTCTCAGGCAAAAGAATGCAGCGCTTTACCGAGCAAGAAATCATTGCAACAATCAATGATAAATTTTCATTGCAAAAAATGATTGTTCTCTCCCCGTTAGTAAAAGGAAGAAAAGGACATTATCGCGAAGTATTCGAACAGTATCGCAAACGTGGATATTCTAAGGTGTGGGTTGATGGAGAATTGATGGATATAGAACCGGGCATGCAACTCGATCGATATAAAGTTCATGATATTGATTTGGTTATTGACAGGATTGCTCCCGAAGATGCGGGCAGTATGCGTGTAACCGACTCCATCCGTTCGGCAATTAAGCTCGGAAAAGGAGTGGTGAGTATTCTAAATCCAGATACGAAAGAAATAAGTCATTTCAGTAAGCATTTAATGGATCCTGAAACAGGCTTGTCGTATAATGAGCCGCAACCAAATTTGTTTTCTTTTAACTCACCGTATGGAGCGTGCCCAACTTGTAGTGGGCTAGGTTCGGCTTCCGATATTCTCATTGAACACATTATTCCGAATCCAAAACTTAGCATCAATAAAGGTGGACTTGCACCCCTCGGAGATGTTAAAGACAATTGGACTTTTACACAATTGAAGGCAATGAGTAGAAAGCTCAAGTTTAGCTTATCTAAGCCAGTATCAGAAATTGCAAAGCCAGTACTCGATATTATTCTTCATGGTTCTGAAGAGAAGTTTGAAGTTGAATACAAAGGAAGCACAGGTTATTCTCAAACTTATGAAACCCGATGGAAGGGTTTGATTCCTTCACTCATGGAGGCCTACCACGAAAAAGACTACGGAAATTTAAGTAAGTGGGCAGAAGAGTTTATGACCGTAGTTGACTGTCCTGAATGTAAAGGGGGGCGACTGAATAAAGAAGCACTTTCATACAAAATTGGAGATTTTAATATCGCGGATCTCAGTAAAAAAAGCATTGGAGAACTTCACAATTGGCTTGCAAATGTTGAGGAATTTCTTGACGATAGACAAAAGACTATAGGTTTAGAAGTGCTGAAAGAAATTAAAGAGCGCGTTCAATTTTTAGTTGATGTAGGTCTTTCTTATTTGTCATTAAACAACTCCGCTAAAACATTAAGTGGGGGCGAAGCACAACGAATTCGACTCGCAACGCAAATTGGATCTCAACTTGAAGAAGTTCTTTATATTTTGGATGAGCCAAGCATCGGTTTGCACCAACGCGATAATCATCGACTGATTCAATCGCTAAAAGACTTGCGAGATATAGGAAACTCTGTTATTGTGGTCGAGCACGATAAAGAAATGATCGTTGAAAGTGATTTCGTTGTTGATATTGGTCCAAGAGCTGGGAAAAATGGTGGTGAAATTGTTGCAAGTGGTCCTTGGGAGAGCATTCAACACGAACATACTTCAACAGCAGACTATTTAGGAGGTTACAAGTCCATTGAAATTCCTGAAAAAAGAAGAAAAGGGAATGGTAAAAAACTAAGCTTACAAGGATGCACCGGAAATAATCTTAAAAACGTTTCGGTTGATTTTCCTTTAGGGAAATTAATAGCTGTGACAGGAGTTTCGGGTAGTGGGAAGAGTAGCTTAATCAATGAAACTTTACACCCCGTTCTTTCCGAGTTTATTTACAGGTCGCAAAAGAAACCGTTGCCTTATAAGAAGATTAAAGGGCTAGAGCATATAGACAAGGTGATAACCATAAATCAATCACCAATTGGACGAACTCCTCGGAGTAATCCAGCTACTTATGTTGGCTTCTTTTCGGATATCAGAAACCTCTTTGCAGAGATTCCTGAATCTAAAATTAGAGGGTATAAGCCTGGTCGATTTAGCTTTAATGTAAAGGGAGGAAGATGTGAAACCTGCAAAGGTGGTGGCCAACGTGTTATTGAAATGAATTTCCTTCCAGATGTTTTGGTCGAATGTGAAACATGCCGTGGAAAGCGCTATAACCGCGAAACGCTAGAAATTCGTTATAAGAACAAGAGCATAAGTGATGTTCTAGATATGACGGTAGATGAGGCTGTTGAGTTCTTCGATTCTGTTCCTAGTATTTATAGAAAAATTAAGGCCATACAAGATGTTGGATTGGGATATATTAGTTTAGGACAGAGCAGTACAACAATTTCTGGAGGAGAAGCACAACGCGTAAAACTAGCTTCTGAACTATCGAAAATTAGTACTGGAAAAACCTTTTATATCCTTGATGAACCAACTACGGGTCTTCACTTCGACGATATAAATCAATTGTTAGGTGTTCTTCAAAACTTAGTTGAACTCGGAAATACGGTATTAGTTATTGAGCACAATCTAGATGTGGTTAAGGTTGCAGATTGGATTATTGATCTGGGCCCAGAAGGTGGAAGTGGAGGAGGAGAAGTACTTGTGACAGGAACACCTGAAGATGTTGTTAAGAAAGACATCGGTTATACCGCAAAATTCTTAAAAGACGAGTTGAAATAACTGCTATAGATCCCACCACGATCTTCTTCTATTGAGTTTAAGATCTTGTAGAGTGCTTGATTTAACCTGAATGGTGAACTCAAACATTTGACGCTGAATAGGATACCATCTAAAAGTCATTTGCCAGCAGTGCAGATCTCTGAAAAAGTCAAGAGATGTAAACGCAAGCTCTTTTCGAGAAATGTCGTAACCGCTGCTCAATCCAATTTTCCAATTATCGGTTAGCTTGACATCACCATTAAATGTAACACTTTGAGTTATGGTTGATTCTCTTAGAGCTGGGGTATTGGCAACCAAATTATAGTTTAAGTTCAAACTCCAAGGAATATTGAAATCAACATAATCATTTAAGTTGTTGTTGATGTGCTCTAACTCTTGGTCATTAACATTGTCAGAAGTTTTCTTCTTAAATGCCTGTGGATTCAAGTTTGTAGAAATCGAAACATTTGAACGAGTCATTTGACCAAATTTTGGAGCAGATTTCCAGATGTACTCATCCACTCTTCGCACTACCCCTCCAGTTGAGTCGTATCGATAGGGGTCAATAGTTGTTCCAAAAGTCATTCTTATCTTGTTTAAAATAGTGGTGTTACCGCTAATTCTAAAGTCGGCCAAGTGGAAAGAATCCGCTAAGAAATTATATCCACTTCCCACATTCATGCTTTCAATAATCTTAACCTTCTTTACTCCGCCGTTCGCTGTGTCTTTTTTGCTTAGAACTTTAATCTCGAGGTTGTTTCCTACTCCAAAGTTTAGTGAAGCTTGAGGTCCTCTGCTGAGTCGAGGAAAAATGCCATTCTCATAAATCGAATACGACTGCATCACAAGGTTGGAGTCGGTATAAGTTCTAAATCCATTTTCTTCACCCGTATTAAAATCTGGATTCCAAACAGCTGATACATTAGGTCTCATTACATGCCGTATGGCTTTAAGTCTGCCCGATTTGAATTGTTTTAAACCATAAAGAATAGTTGAAAAACCTACTGAAGTTCCATAAGTGTATTGGCGCTCAAAACCTTTTACGTTGTCGTTAACGATTAACGAATCACCAGAATCATCCCATGTTTTTTCGGTAGTTCTGAAATACCAGTTTTCTTTAAAGTCAAAGTTTGGAGAAACCGTAATCCACTTAAAAGCCTTGAACGAGGTACTAAACGGAATGGTGTGGCTTACTCCGTTTCTAAAGTCGTTTAACAGGTTAGACGGATTTGGACTAGGAGAATTATCAAATACTTCACCAATACCGCTTATTAAAGTTGTGTCTTGCGTGCTAATTTCATTTCTGAAAGCTCCAGTATAGTAAATACCAAAGTTTCTCATGAAGCTTCGCAATGTTTTATTCTTCGAATTGAATTTCTTGAAAGGGTATTGACGCGAAACGTTAGCAGTTAATTGTGGCAGGGTTAAGTCTAAGCTTCCGGTTCCTAAATTCTGATTCATATTAGAGTTTAAACTCAGATTCAATTTATTGTTAAAGAAACCTTTGGCATAACTCACACTCGATACTGAAGTGGTGCTAATAATATCTTGGTAGTTTGTAGTATTATTTTTAAGGAAGTTGCTAGTTACAAAGTTCACATTGGCACTAAAACTACTTCCTGGTTTTGCTTTTTGATCTCTATTGAAGGTCCAGTTGAGCTTGTAGTCATTAGAAACGCGGTACGAAGGTGATTCAGGTTCGTTAAACTCGTTTAGGTTATAGGTAAACGATAGATTTCCTCTATATCGATAGCGTTTGTAGTAATTTGATCGAACAGAAACACCCCAGCTTCCTCTAAAATAGAAATCTCCTGCTACTTGCAAGTCGAAGTACTGATTTATGGGGAAGTAGTATCCCAGTCCACGGAGATTGAATCCCCGCTCGGCAGACTCTCCAAAAGAAGGAAACAATATTCCGTGTTGTTGCTTTTCAGGAATCGGGAAAAAGCCAAAAGGCACGACCAAAGGCGTATTAATGTCTTCAATTACCAGGTTTGCAGGTCCGGTAACAATTTGTTTTTTCGGAACGACTTTGATCTTGTCGGCTTTGATATAAAAGTGAGGGTCAGGCAGGTTGCAAGTAGTGAATTTTGCATTCTTCACGTAGATGTTCTCAAAACTGTCTCGAAGAACTCGTTCACCATGAATGTAGCCATCTTCTTCAGTGGTAAGCACACCATAAGAGATCCCCTTTTTCGTTCCAAAATTATAACGCATGGTGTCGGCTTCATAGATTTTACCATCGTCATCAAATTCAGGTCTGCCCTCATAAGCTTGGGTTGAATCGTTGTAAGTTCCTGCTGCAAAAACATCCTTGCTGTCGAAGTCTACTTCAATGTATCGGGCTTTAAGTTTAATGTCTTGATAAAAGATTTGAGCATTGCCATACAAATAAGCCTTTTTCTCTTGAAGGTTCATTACAATAGAATCATCGGCTTGGTATTCAACAATATCTTCTAAACTTGATTCGTGGTTTGCAATATGAAAGCCCAAGCTATCTCTTCCAAGGGTGTCGGAATAGGTTGAAGTTGTATCAGAAATATCTGGTATCTCAATCTGAGCGTTGCTTAAAAATGGTGTACAAAATAAGCCACAAAGCAAAAGGACTCGTTGAAATAAAACCAACTGATTTTGAACGAATTGAAGATATGTTTTCCTAGAATTGCTCAATTATACTTTTTCGATAAAAGGCTTCAATCTGTGCTGCAAATGAACAACTTATATTGTACAAAGAACGTGTCTAAAGTCATTTTAATGATATTTCTTATTGGCATTTCGATGTTAGGCAGCTCAGATGCTTTGAAACAACAAAAATCTTCGATAAAGACCATAGTTATTGATGCCGGACATGGAGGAAAAGACCCAGGTTGCATTGGGTCTCATTCGCAAGAAAAAGAAGTTTCATTGTCGATTGCTTTGGCATTAGGAAAGATTTTAGAAGATAGCTTAGGTGATGTTGATGTGGTATATACACGTAAAACAGATCGATATGTGGATCTGAAGCGCCGTGCGAGCATTGCAAACACAGCACAAGCCGATTTATTTATTTCGATACATTGCAACGCACATACCAACACAGGAATAAAAGGATTTGAAACCTATGTTATGGGGTTAGACAAATCAAACGCGAATCTAAATTTGGTTAAAAGAGAGAATGGAGATATTGAATTGCCAGGTGCTCGCGAAGATCTTCACGCAAATGACCCTGAGGCTCATATCATACTAAGTATGCAGCAAAACACGTTTCAGGAAAGGAGCATTTCTTTCGCTAGTTTGGTGCAACATCATCAAACGAAGAATGGCACTAAGATTAATTTGGGGGTAAAGCAAGCAAACTTCGCCGTGTTGTGGCAAACAACCATGCCAAGTGTCTTAATAGAGTCTGGATTTCTGACTAATCAACAAAATGAGGATTATTTAACCAGTGAAATCGGCGAAAAAGAAACCGCATACAATATATTTGAGGCGGTTAAAGCTTATAAAGAACAATTAGAACAAGCAAATAACTGAAAACCAATTGGGTTGAGATAAAATGAGTATTTCTAAAGAAACAAAAGTCGGAGTATTAGCCGCAATATCAATAACATTACTGATTATAGGGTATAATTTCCTACAAGGTAAAAATCTATTCACTTCAACGAACTATTACTATGGAGAGTATGAGAAGATCGAAGGATTATTTGCATCCAACCCTGTGTTGATAAGAGGATACAAGGTAGGTTCGGTAAGTTCTGTTCAAATGGACAATGAGACACTCATGTTAACCGTAGGAATTCAGCTGCCAAACGACATTAAGATTCCCGCTAACTCAGTAATGAAGATTGTGAACTACGATATGATTGGTTCTAAAGCAATTGAAATCATATTCGGAGATACAACGGCACTTGCTCAAAGTGGCGATTATCTAATCGCAACTCAAGATCAAGGAATCGCCCAAGCCGTGAGTGATGTGTTAACTCCATTGACTAAAAGTATCGGACATGTTCTAAATGACATTGATACTGCGATTGCTGGGGCTGACCTTGAATCTACGCTTAAGGATGCTTCTATTGCCTTGCACTCATTCAAAGAGACTGCAGACAAACTAAACAAACTATTGGATGGTAAAGGAGAACAAATCGATGCTATACTTACGAATGTTGAAGAAACAACACGCAATTTAAAGGGATTGTCTCCTAAAATTGATCAAATTCTAACGGATATCGATTCAACAAGTCAAGACATTGCTGCTATTGAATTTGAGGCTTTGGCAAATCAAATCAAGTCATTAGCAACAGAGTTGGAGAAAACTACATCAGCCATCAACAACAGTGAAGGGTCATTGGGATTATTGGTCAACGATAAGCAGATGTATAATGATTTAGATGGTACAATTATCAAACTTAAAAGCTTGATTGAAGACATTGAAAAATACCCTAAACGTTATTTCTCATTAACAAGTAGAGGTTCTAAAAAGGCAGATAAGGAAAAAGAAAAAGCTGAAGCAGGTAATTAGTTCAAGCTTGCTAACTTTTTAACAATTCCTGGACCGGCATAAATGAAGCCGGTGTAAACTTCGATTAAATCTGCGCCCGCATCAAATTTAGATTGGCCTGATTCTATCGAGTCAATTCCACCAACTCCAATAATGGTCATTTTAGATTTATTTCTGATGTAACTCACAAATGAATTTGCAACATCGAGAACAGGGGCTCCACTTAACCCACCAGCTCCAATTTGTTCTACCAAACGGTGATTGGTGTTTTTAATTAGACTTCTATCGATACTCGTATTGGTTGCGACGATGCCTTCAAAGTTTAATTCTTGTTGCAATTCTATGATTTCATCGAGTTGAGAAAAGGTCAAGTCTGGCGCTATTTTAAGATAAAGCGGCTTCCACTTCTCTTGAGTTTTGCGGATAGCAAGTAAGGCCCCAATAATTTTCTTAAGCTCTCCTTTGTCTTGAAGTTCTCTCAAGTTTGGTGTATTTGGTGAGCTAACATTTACTACAAAAAAGTCTGCAAGTTCGTACAGCTCTTCGTAACATTTAACATAATCGTCAACCGCATTTTCGTTCGGCGTAGTTTTGTTTTTGCCTATGTTAACACCAATTTGCATGTTGCAGTCACGTTCTGTTTTTCTGAATTTGATTAGCCTTGATTTGAGTGCTTTAATGCCTTCGTTGTTAAAGCCCATACGATTAATAATTGCTCGGTCTTTTTTCAGTCTAAACAGTCGGGGTTTTGGGTTTCCGCTTTGTGGTTTAGGCGTTACTGTACCTACTTCAATAAATCCAAAATTTAGTGCATTCAATTGCTTAAGAAATTTTCCGTCTTTATCAAATCCTGCAGCAAGTCCAACTTTGTTTTTGTATGTCAGCCCATCAACTTCAAATGAAGATTCTGGAATTTTAAAAGAAGACGATACGAAGGGAATATTCATCACTAATTTGAACATTCTCATTGTAAAATAGTGGGCCTTTTCGGGGGTAAGAAGAAATAATAGATTCCTTAAAATTGAATACATCGCGGCAAAGGTTATTTAGAACAATTTTAATATCAAAATAAAGTTTAGATGGTTCTAAACAACATATTAAATTTGCCGTTTTAATAACAACTATGTCTGAAAAGAAAAATAGAATGTCGAGTATCGTAAGAAAGGTGCTTATGGCACTATCCGGACTCTTCTTAATGTCGTTTCTGATCATCCACCTTTCAGTGAATATGATGTCGTTAGTGAGCGAAGATTTATTTAACACTGCTTCCCATTTTATGGGTACTAATGCAATGATTCAAGGGATCTTGCAACCGGTGTTAATCTTTGGGGTGATATTTCACTTTGTCATGGGTATGGTAATTGAAATGCAAAACAGAAATGCCCGTCAAGTGAAATACGCGAAGTACAATGGTGCAGCAAATGCAACCTGGATGAGTAGAAACATGATCTATTCAGGTCTGGTTGTTCTTGCGTTTTTGGTAGTGCACTTTATGGATTTTTGGATTCCAGAAATGAATACGAAATACATCCAAGGTAGTATGGATGGACTAAATGAGCATGGACACTACCGTTACTTTGAAGAATTGCAAGGACAGTTTTGTCATCCTGCAAGAGTGTTCGGATATATAATCTCTTTTGTGTTTTTAGCACTTCACTTGCTTCACGGATTCCAATCATCATTCCAATCAGTTGGATTCAACAGCAGAAAGTACACTCCAGTACTTAAAAAACTAGGAAACGCATTTGCAATTGTGGTTCCTCTAGGATTTATCATCATTGCATTATTTCATTACATCAATCAATAACACAGATAGAACTTAAACATGGCAACATTAGACAGTAAAGTACCTAAAGGTCCAATTAAAGATAAGTGGACTACTTACAAGGACAATATTAATCTGGTTAACCCTGCGAACAAGAGAAACATCGACGTTATTGTTGTAGGAACCGGTCTAGCAGGAGGCTCAGCCGCTGCGACCTTAGCAGAGCTAGGTTACAACGTGAAAGCGTTTTGCTACCAAGATTCTCCTAGAAGAGCTCACTCTATTGCAGCTCAAGGTGGAATTAACGCAGCTAAAAATTATCAAGGCGATGGCGATTCAACTTACCGATTGTTTTATGACACGGTAAAAGGAGGGGACTATCGCTCAAGAGAAGCAAATGTTTACCGTTTGGCTGAGGTTTCAGCCAACATTATCGATCAATGTGTAGCACAAGGTGTTCCATTTGCAAGAGATTATGGTGGATTGCTTGACAATCGTTCGTTTGGAGGGGTTTTGGTATCTCGTACCTTTTATGCAAAAGGACAAACCGGTCAGCAATTACTGCTTGGGGCTTATTCAGCAATGAATAGACAAATTGCTAGAGGTAAAATCGAGATGTTTAACCGTCATGAGATGCTAGATGTTGTAGTTGTTGATGGAAAGGCCAGAGGTATTATCGCAAGAAATCTTGTTACCGGAGAAATTGAAAGACACTCGGCTCATGCCGTTGTAATTGGTTCTGGAGGTTACGGAAATGTATACTTCCTTTCGACCAATGCGATGGGAAGTAATGCTACCGCAGCGTGGAAGATTCATAAAAAAGGAGCCTACTTTGCGAATCCAGCTTATACTCAAATTCACCCTACTTGCATCCCACGTAGTGGAGATTACCAATCGAAATTGACCTTGATGTCAGAGTCATTGCGTAACGATGGAAGAATCTGGGTTCCTAAAAAAATGGAAGATGTTGAGGCGATACGAGCAGGTAAAAAGAAGCCGACTGATCTAGCAGAAGAAGATAGAGATTATTACCTTGAACGAAGATATCCAGCGTTCGGAAACTTGGTTCCAAGAGATGTTGCGAGTAGAGCAGCTAAAGAACGTTGCGATGCCGGGTTTGGTGTAAACGCTACTGGTGAAGCAGTTTATCTTGACTTTGCTTCTGCGATTATGCGCTACGGTAAAGAACAGGCAACAATTAAAGGAGAAACGAGTGCTTCAGAAGCTCGAATCAGAGAGCTTGGTGAAGGAATTGTTGAAGCCAAATATGGTAACCTTTTTGAGATGTACGAGAAGATTACAGACCAAAATCCTTACAAAACTCCAATGATGATTTATCCGGCTGTGCATTATACTATGGGAGGAATTTGGGTTGACTACAACTTGATGACTACCATTCCGGGTTGTTATGCAATTGGAGAAGCTAATTTCTCTGATCATGGAGCTAACAGGCTTGGAGCTTCTGCATTGATGCAAGGTTTGGCTGATGGTTATTTTGTACTTCCATATACTATTGGTGACTACCTAGCGAATGATATCAGAACTGGAAAAATTTCAACGGACTCTCCAGAATTTGATGCAGCAGAAAAAGAGGTAAAAGACCGTATAGATTTCTTTGTAAATAACAAAGGTGAGCACTCAGTTGATTGGTATCACAAACGTCTTGGAAACATTATGTGGAACAAGTGTGGTATGGCAAGAAATGAGCAAGGTCTTAAAGAAGCTATTAAAGAAATTGCTGAGTTAAGAGAAGATTTCTGGAAAAATGTTAAAGTACCTGGAGGTGCTAATGAATTAAATCCAGAACTTGAAAAAGCGGGACGAGTTGCAGACTTCCTAGAGCTGGGAGAGTTGTTCGCAAGAGACGCAATGGAACGAAATGAGAGTTGTGGAGGACACTTCAGAGAAGAGTTCCAAACAGAAGAAGGAGAGGCGTTACGTGACGACGCAGGATATGCTTATGTTGCCGCTTGGGAATATACAGGCAAGCCAAGTGAAGCAATATTGCACAAAGAAGAATTAGAGTTTAACGATATTGAACTAAAAACAAGAAGCTACAAATAGTTATGAATTTAACATTAAAGATCTGGAGACAAAAAGGTCCACAAGACAAAGGAAAAATGGTGGACTATAAAGTAACCGATATTTCGGAGCATATGTCATTTCTAGAAATGATGGATGTGCTAAACGAAAAATTGGTTAATGAAGGAGAAGAGCCTATTGCCTTTGATCATGATTGTAGAGAAGGTATTTGTGGTACTTGTTCGATGTTTATCAATGGAGAAGCGCACGGTCCTTCTAGAGGCACAACCACCTGTCAGTTGCACATGAGAACGTTTAAGGATGGAGATACCATCTACATTGAGCCTTTTAGAGCTAAAGCGTTCCCTGTGATAAAAGACTTGGTTGTTGATCGTTCTTCTTTCGAAAGAATACAACAAGCTGGAGGGTATATTTCAGTAAATACTTCTGGAAATACTCAGGATGCAAATGCACTTCCAATTCGTAAAGAAAATGCAGATTTATCAATGGATGCAGCAGCTTGTATTGGGTGTGGAGCATGTGTTGCAACCTGTAAAAACAGTAGTGCAATGTTATTCGTAGGAGCAAAGATCTCGCAGTATGCACTTTTGCCTCAAGGACAAGTTGAAGCTAAAGAAAGAGCTCAGAATATGGTTGCTCAAATGGATGCTGAAGGATTCGGAAACTGCACAAACACAGGCGCTTGTGAGATTGAATGTCCTAAAGGAATTTCTTTAGAAAACATCGCAAGAATGAATCGTGAGTTCCTAAAATCAAGCCTCATTAAGTAGGTCAAATTAGGAAATATCAGATTTTATGTTTAATTTTGGTATGAATTTTTAAACTACAACGCTTATGTCACAAAAAATTAAACAAATTAGATTTTTTCTTACAAGACTTAAAAACTTTAAATGGACTAACGAAGTCATTTAAGATTTTTTAAATAAGAATTATAAAAATCTCCTGCTTTAGAAGTAGGAGATTTTTTTTGCAATTAACTTTGCAAAACCTATTGAATTATGTTTTCAGGAATTATAGAACGGTTAGCAAAGGTTACCAACATTGAGCATGACGGAACTAATGTGCATTTTACTTTTAGTTGTGCTATAACAAGCGAGTTAAAGATCGATCAGAGTATAGCCCATAACGGCGTTTGTTTAACCGTAACAGAACTGGAAGGAGAAAAGTATAAAGTAACTGCTATTGAAGAGACGTTGCGTTTAACCAATCTTGGTGAGCTTAATGTTGGAGATGTAGTCAATTTTGAGCGTTGCATAAGACTTGCGGATCGTCTGGATGGTCACATCGTTCAAGGACATGTTGACGGAACTGCAAGAGTATTGAGTGTTGAGAATAGAGATGGAAGTTGGAATTTTAGGTTCAAGCTTGAAGACGATTTCTCTTCAATAGGAGGGCAACAACCTGAAAATCTGATAATTCACAAAGGGTCAATTACCATTAATGGTACCAGCTTAACGGTTACGCACATAAAAGACACAGAATTTGGTGTATCTATTATTCCTTATACTTTCGAGCATACCAATTTTCACAAATTTGTTGAAGGAACAAAAGTGAACATTGAATTGGATGTACTAGGAAAGTATGTGGCCAAGTTGGTGAAATAACACCAATAGTAGTTTCGTTATATTCGTAACTATGAAAATCCTATTCCCATTGGCCATTTTTGTTTTGGCTTCATGCTCGTCTGCAATAAAAGGAGAGACCAAAGAAAAAGAAGTACCTCTTTCCGATACCACTAACATTGTTAAAGAATATGTGCCTGAATTTACAGAAAATCTTGTAATTGATGAACGTATAGACTTAATAGGGTATTGGGTTGGTTGGTTTAAATCAGCTATTCCAGATGATGAGTTTGTTTGGGGAGAAATGAGTCATCGAAATAAGATAAATGTTTCAATTGATTCATTCGTAAACGATTCCGTTTTTGGTCATAGTGTGATTGCAAATAACTACACCACATTTAAAGGTACGGTTGAATTGGATGAGTTTGACATTTATCATTTTGAATGTTCTGAGCCGGGTAATGGAGCTCACGATGGCAAGTTTACCTTTAAGGTTGGCAAAAAAGATTCTATAATCAAAGGAGAATGGGAAGCCTTTGGAGATATTCCTGTATACAAACGAAGTTATTCCCTTGAAAAGCGATTATTTGAGTACAATGCTTTGGATTCTTTAAACTACCCATACTTCGATGAAAATAAAGTGGTCGTGCCTGACGAGTATACTGAAGACAGTATTTTAGCTCATTTTGGGTCGGTTAGAAATGCTGCATTCGATTTTCTAGGAGTAGAAGATACTATGGACTGGGATGAAGCTAAAGAGTTGAAATATAAAAATATTATTATCGAGGAAATGAACATGTACAGTGAAGAGTATTATTCTACCTCTCCAATGCTTTTTGAAATGAATCCAAGTGTTGACACAATGACTGTTTCATTCGTTGAAAACCTTTCAAAGGCAGACATCTTTGTTTTGAGAAATTCAATTTACGCTCGGCATGGATACTCATTTAAAGACAAACTCTTACGTCGTTATTTTGATTCACAGGAGTGGTATATGCCTGTAATTGCAGATATCCGATCTGAGCTAACTGACCTCGAGAAGGCCAATATTCAGCTGCTTCTTGCATATGAGGAGCATGCTGAAGAATATTATGATTATTACGGACGCTAATGTCTAAAAAGATTTTAGGTTTTTTTCTGCTTGGAGCACTAGCCTATTTTTCCTATTTGCTGTTGCTCATATCAATACAGTACATACCTTTTGAAATTGATGCCGCATTTTTAAGAATTAAATCGGAAGAGGTTAAGATACCCTATTACATTCCTTTTTTCAAACTTCATGTGTTTACCTCGTTCTTTGTGCTTTTAGCTGGGTTTACGCAGTTTAACTCAAAGCTGAGAGCTAGATTTCGTAAAGTACACCGCTACTTAGGCTATCTGTATATTACAGTAGTGCTGCTTATGGCGGGTCCGTCTGGGTTTGTATTGGGCGTTCACGCGAATGGAGGTTGGACCAGCCAAACCGCTTTTGTGTTGCTAGCCATATTATGGATAGCTTTTACATTAATGGCATTGTATTATGCCTTAAAAAAGCAATGGAACAAGCACAGAAATTTTATGATAAGAAGTTATGCCCTGACCTTGTCTGCAATAACCTTAAGACTCTGGAAATTTGTGATTGTTTTTATATGGGACCCCTTACCGATGGATACTTATCGTATAGTGGCATGGTTGGGCTGGGTGCTCAATTTGCTAATTGCCGAGCTAATAATTTATAAAAAAAAGCCCGGTGGTTAACCACCGGACCCCTTATAGAATACTAGCGTAAACTTAGTTTTTGATTAGTCGTTTTGATGAGGCTGATTCACCAATTTGTACTTTTAGTATATAGACCCCATTTGCATACTCGCTCAAGTTGATGGTTCCATTTAACTCATTAGAAGATTTATATCCTTGCTCCTTGAAAATGGTTCGGCCTGAAATGTCTTGAACTTCTATGTTGTAATCTCCGAATAGTTGGTTTGAAAGGCTGTATTTAACAGACTCGTGTGTTGGTATTGGGTAAACCTTGAAGTTAATAAACTGACTGTTTTCTGTAACCGATCCAGATTGAGGAACAACAACATTGATGGTGAAACTACTGTCCACCCCTCCACAATTGTTAAATGCCGTAAGCGTTACTGTATAACTACCCGAAGTGTCGTAAATGTTGTAAGGATTCTCTTCGGTTGAAGTGTTTCCGTCTCCAAAATCCCAATGGAAGCTATCTGCTACTTGAGATTGATTGGTGAACACCACAGAATCTTTAAATGTGTTTACTTTAAATGCTGGTTCCGCTAATGGATCTATTGATACGGTAATATCGTCAAAATCAGTGCAGCCTTTATCGCTATAAATGGTCACGTTATAGGTGGTTTCTTCTTCTGGAGATACTGTAATCGCCGGAGTGGTTTCACCGTTATCCCATTCATAGGTTGCACCCCCATAAGCTGAAATGGTCAACGATTCGTTTAAGCAGATTGTTGTATCAGGGTCAATTGATCCTGCTGGAGGAAGATAACGTTCAACAAAAACAGTATCGTAAGCTGAGCAGCCATTATTGGTAGTCAGCTTTAGGATGTAATTTTTACTAAGCAGTACATGAATGACTGCTGATGAAGAATCTGAACCGTTACTCCATTCATATTCATCAGCAACCGATTGAGTTTTTACATGCACATATTGTGCAAAGCAGGCTCCAGTGTCGGTCATTGGCACTACACTTGGAGATGGCAAAATGTCTAAGAATACTGAATCGGAGGCTTCACATCCCAAATGATTATATCCGAACACTACCAAGGTATCTTTACCATTCACGGTATAGTTGTATGATGATGTAGCTGGGCCATCCTCCCATTGGTAGGTAGAAGCACGATCAGCAGTAAACTGAACAGAGGTTCCTGCACAAACCATGGTGTCTTTATAAGCTATAACTTCTGGAACACTCACTGCAACAAAAGTTCCTAGTTCTGTATTGCAACCATTAGTGCTGTCTATCGTAACGGTATAAAACTTGGTTTCTTTTGGTGATACGTTCCAATTGCCATTTGCTGGGCCGCCTCCCCATTTGTATGAAGAGCCACCACTTGCCTTCAATGAAGCAGTGCCGCCAATACAGATTGTTGTATCGCTTGATATCGTACCGGTCGGATTTTTTTCAACTATTAAAGTAAAGCTGTCGTATGCAACATTTGAGCAACCATAGTCTGATGTAAGGTAGTACTTTGTTGTAGTCGTCGGACTAGCTGTCACAACTTTGTCTGAACTAGAAGACAAGCTTCCAGCAGGCGACCAAGTCCATGACTTACCACCAAATGCTTCTAAGTCTGCTGATTGTCCTTCGCAAATTGTATCGGCTGATGCGTTTATAGACGCTTCTATTGAGCCAAAATTCACACGTATCAACAAGGTGCCTTCAAATCCAGCACTTTCGAGCGTATTCCAACCTGCACCTCCGCCATTATAAAAAGCAGAAGAATCGGTATAAAAGTCGAGAGTATAACCTAAGCTCATGTTTGAACCTACTACCAATTGGTCAACAGATACTAAATATTCACCGTCGCTAAGAATAGCAGGGCATTTAAGCGGTAAAGTATACCAGTTCTGACTTGCAGAAAGTACTACATGGTCCGAGCTTTGAACCAACGTACCAACTCCATTACTATAGTTGTGAATGTGAACTTTTACAGAATCGCCAGCAGGTGGATTAAATATGTAAAACGAGACAGATGTAACCGTATCACCTTTTATCTTAAATCGATTTCCTACGGGTCCAGAACTTCCATTATAGCCAATTCCTCCTGTCACCGCATTGTATTCACGTGCCATCGTTCTCTGAGTTATTTCCAAGCCAATGGTGTCTACATTATTTGTAAGGTCGATATCCGATTCATTGATGACAGTGTTGATATAAAAAGACTTGTTTCCAATTGTAGAAGGCGAGTATGAAGATGTAGTGTTACCCGACGAGCTGTTGCCATAAGCAATATCACCTAAAACGACCGAATCGCTATAGCTTCCGCTAACATATACCTTAGTGTTGGTCACATCCCCACTGCCTATACTTTTCACTTTGGCGTGAAAATCAAACGGGTCGATTTGTGTAAGAGGAATAAGGGGATACTCTTGATATTCGAAACCTAATGAGTCTAGGCTTGCATCATACGTGGTTTGAGCATTGGAGGTAAAAACAGCCGCTATCAAGACTGCTATACAGAAATAACGTAATTGCATTTTGTTAATAGTTATAAGATTAGTTGGGGTGTAAGTTAGTGAAAAAAATCAATATTGTTAAATGCGTTGATTGGCAAAAAGCTAACTTTGTTACATGAAGTTTGTGAAATATGTAGGAATTTTTGTTCTGTTTTTGGTAGTGGCTTTTGGAGGACTGATTGTTTTCGCTCCGAAGAATATTCATTACAATATCAAGAAGGAAATTAATGCTCCAGTATCGAGCACTTGGGATGTTGCAATGGATCCTGATCGAATGGGAGAGTGGCTAGAAGGTTGTGAATCGGTCAAATTAGTTAAAGGAAATGGAGAAGTAGGGAGCAAGTATGAAGTGACTTTTAATGAAGAAGGCCAAAAGATGGTAATGCAAGAAACGGTAACCGGTTATGAGGAAGGAAAGTTATATGCATTTAAGGGTGTAGTAAAAGACTTTATGGAGATTGAATCAGAAATGCACTTTGAAGCAATCGATAGCACAAGATCAAAGCTCATTGTACATACTACCATCATAGCTAAAAGTCCGTTAATGAGAATTTATCTTTACAATAAAGAAGGGTCAAAAACGAGAGCAGATTTTCAATACGAAACGCTAAAACAGATGATAGAGGCTCTGTAATTATGCAATTTTAATCCAATCCTTAAACTCCCTATTCTGGCGAATATGGGTTAATAATTTTGGATTTTTTTCAAGTTCTGGGTCATTGGACAACAATTCGATTAATGATTTTCTTGCGTTTTGAGCAATGTCAGAATCGGTACCCAAGGATGCCAATTTGAGTTGTTCTAAACCGCTTTGGCGGGTGCCTGCGATATCTCCAAAACCGCGGAGTTGCATGTCAATTTCACTTAATTCAAAGCCACTGTTTGTTTTTACCATAGCCTTTAATCTGGTTTTGGCATTGTCGCTAAGTTTTTTGGAGCTGAGTAAGATGCAGTAACTTTGTTCAGCACCTCGTCCTACACGACCCCGCAGCTGGTGGAGCTGTGATAGTCCAAACTTTTCAGAACTCTCTATGACCATGATACTCGCGTTAGGAACATTTATACCCACTTCAATAACCGTGGTGCTCACGACAATATGGCTTTCTCCATTTTTAAAGCGTTGCATAACAGCTTCTTTATCCTTGGCTTTCATCTTGCCATGAAGCATATCTACCTGATATTCTGGTCGTGGAAAAAATTGTAGCAGATCATCGTAGCCGTTATTGAGATCACGATAATGCAGCTTTTCTGATTCTTCTATTAGAGGGTAAACAATATACGCTTGGCGGCCTTTGGCTATCTGATCTTTTATAAACTCCCAAACCTTGGTTCGTGCAAATCCAAAACGATGAACTGTTTTAATCGCCTTTCGCCCTGCAGGCAGTTCGTCAATAACACTATAGTCCAAATCGCCATACAAACTCATCGCTAACGTTCGGGGAATAGGAGTCGCGGTCATAACCAAAACGTGAGGAGGTTTTTGTCCTTTAGACTGAAGTTTGGCACGTTGTGCCACACCAAAACGATGTTGCTCATCAATAATAACTAAGCCTAAGTTTTGAAATTGAACGACTTCTTCGATTAGTGCATGGGTGCCAATAAGTAAATGGATTTCTCCAAGCCTCAATAATCGATGAAGTTCCTTTCGCTCGGAAGTCGGAGTAGACCCCGTTAATAAAGCGATTTGAATTCCAATTGCTTCTGCCATTTCTTTCAGACCCAAATAGTGCTGAGTGGCTAATATCTCTGTTGGAGCCATGATACTAGCTTGACAACGATTGTCAATGGCCATTAGAACAGATAAAAAAGCAACAATGGTTTTACCGCTACCAACATCACCCTGTAATAGCCGATTCATTTGATTGCCTGAACATAGATCTGTTTTTATTTCTTGAAGCACTTTTACCTGAGCATTTGTAAGTTCAAAAGGCAAATGTTTCTCACAAAACTTTTGAAAAAGAGGAGAAATGGGTTCAAAAGGAATTCCAAGGTGAGCATCGTTTCTTAGCAGTTTTTGTCTTAAAAATGGTAGCTGTAAGAAGAAAAGTTCTTCAAATTTTAGACGATATCGAGCTGCGTCAGCGTGTCGAGGACTCGGAGGTCTATGTATAAATCGAAAGGCTTGACTTCGATCTACCAATTTGTATGTCTTACGCATTTCATCGGTATAAAACTCAGGAACATTAAAAGCTTCGTGTTCTAAAAGATTTTGAATAACCTGCCTCAGTTGCTTCGATTCAAACCTCCTATTTCGCATGGTTTCCGTCACGGTATAAACCGGTTCCATTGCTATGTTTTGAGCACGTTTTGCGAAGGGTTCCATCTCTGGATGATTCATGCTAATCTTATTCTTGAAATACGTTGGCTTTCCGAAGATTACAATTTCATCATTTATCACAATGTTGGCCTTTAGCCACTTGGTTCCTTTAAACCATACCAAGTCTATTTCTCCCGTTCCGTCGTAAAACGTAGCAACTAGTCGGCTTTTATGCTTAAAGCCAACTTCTTCTAAATGAATTATTCTTCCTTTTAGCTGAACGAGTTCGTTAACATCATGAGTTAAGTCAGCAACATTTTGAAAGTGCCGGCGATCGACATATCTGAAAGGGTAGTGAAGAAGTAGATCTTCGAAAGTGAAGATGCCCAATTCTTTATTGAGTATTTCAGCCCGAACTTGGCCTACACCTTTAAGGAATTGTATTTCTGTTTTTAGAAATGGGGTCATGAATTAAAATAATGACCGACTAATGCTCCAATTTCCATCATCCAAGCGATGCCCATATGTACTATAATACCTCCTATTATTGATTCGCTGTAATAAGCAATAATGCCCAAAAGCGTCCCACCAAAAAAGGAGCTCACCAATTCTCCAGCTGGTTTACCCCAATGAATTACAACGTAAAAAACAGCCATGGGTAAAATTGCTCGTGGTCCAGCAATGGCAACAAAAGCCAAAATCATGAATCCTCTAAAGAAAAACTCAATGCTAATAAAGTCAAGGCCATAAACCAATTCGTACAAACCAAAATATTTCCAATGTTCGCTATTTTCTATGGCTAAAGAATGAAACTTTTGACCACGTGGATATGCACCTAAAAAGTCACTTTGAGTACTGGCTAAAACGATAAGGGGCAGCATAATTGCTAGCATCGCGAAGTAAGGTTTTGTATCAAAATTTTTCAGAGTGAAACCATAATATCGCCGCTTTTTACGGTCAAAAATGAGCCAGTATATCGCTATCGGAACAAGCAGTGCTGCACTTCGCATAATGGTGCCAATGACTGATCGAATCCAATTGTAATGTTCGTGGCTTCGTAAGCTTTCAAACCATGATGAAGTCATGAAGTGAACTGTTCCTCTGAAAGAAAAAACACCAGCAGCTAAAATTATAAGCAGCCAGAACTTCCAGTTGGTCCAGATTTCCCAATGCCTGTTAAACAAGGAACTAGAAAGGTATCCAATGATTATAGGTGAAAGATAGAGTATAAATTGAAAGTGATAATAGTGTCCATCCCAATAACTTTCTCTCCATAAATCACGAATATGAGATGTTCCATAATTTAGGTAAACAAATCCTGCTATAAACAGGAGTGCAAAGATGAATTCGTACCAATTGAAGTGGTCTTTGTAGTAGGCCTTGATATACGATACAATCTTCTTCATTTATTGTTTAAATTGAAACAATTATAAAGTTTAAGAATTAATTATTTGTAGTCGTCTATAAATTCTTAAAATCTTGAATAAAACTATCTGAAATTCACTTTGTATTTTAATTATACTTGTACAAACAGAACGATTTAATGCCTTCATTTTCACATTTACATTGCCACAGCCAATTTTCGCTCTTAGACGGAGCGGCTCGAATTGATGACATGTTTGCCAAAGCCAAAGCCGATGGAATGCGTGCGGTTGCACTTACTGATCACGGTAACATGTTTGGGGCATTTAAATTTGTGAACTCAGGATTGAAGCATGGTGTTAAGCCTATTGTGGGCTGTGAGTTCTATATGGTCGAAGACCGAACACGAAGATCGTTCGTTGGAGACACAAAAGATAAGCGCTATCATCAGCTCATTCTTGCCAAAAACCAAAAAGGCTATGAAAATATTTCTTTGCTGTGTTCACTTGGCTATACCGAAGGCTTATACGGGAAATATCCACGTATCGATAAAACTATCCTAAAGAAATACAGTGAAGGTCTTATCGCAACTTCGTGTTGTATTGGTGCTGAAATTCCTCAAGCTATTTTATTTAAGGGAGAAGAAGAAGCAGAAATTCTTCTGAAGGAATACATCGACATTTTTGGTGAAGACTTCTACATTGAACTACAACGACATGGATTAGAGAATATCGATGGTACTGGGAAGAGTCAAGAAGATGTAAATCAAGTGTTGATGAAGTTCGCGGCCAAATACAATTTGAATGTTATTGCAACGAACGACTCCCACTACATGGAAGAAGACGATGCAATGCCTCACGACATTTTGCTTTGTATCAACACCGGATCTAAAATCAGCGACCCGAAAGGTTTTGGAAAAGGAAAGCGTTTTGCTTTTCCGAACAACGAGTTCTTCTTCAAAACGCAGGAGGAGATGGGAAGATTATTCGCCGATATTCCCGAAGCCTTAGACAATACCAACATCATAGTTGACAGCATTGAAACACCTAAATTAAGCCGGGATGTGCTGCTTCCAAACTATGTATTGCCGCAAGGATTTAAAACCCAAGATGAGTATTTAAAATACCTGACTTTCGAGGGAGCTAAACGTCGATATAAAGAGATAACAGCAGATATTGAAGAGCGACTTAACTTTGAGCTATCGGTTATTGCAGCCAGTGGCTATCCAGGTTACTTCCTAATTGTACAGGACTTTACTAGCGTTGCAAGAGATATGGGTGTGTCGGTTGGACCTGGGAGAGGGTCGGCGGCAGGATCAGCCGTAGCATATTGCCTTGGTATAACCAATGTTGACCCGATTGCATACAATCTACTTTTTGAGCGTTTCTTGAATCCTGAAAGGGTGTCAATGCCTGATATAGATATTGACTTTGATGACGAAGGAAGACAAAAGGTAATTGACTATGTAGTAGATAAATACGGTCAAAAACAAGTTGCACAAATTATTACCTATGGTTCGATGGCAGCACGTTCCTCTCTGAGGGATGTAGGTAGAGTGCTGGATGTTCCTTTACCCGAAGTGGATCGAGTTGCGAAAACGTTTCCAAAGCACTTAAAAGCAAACTTGAATAAGGTTTTAGCTGAGAATGGAGTCGATCCTAAGTTGAAAGGTGACCTAAACTCAGAAGATGTGCAAGCGGCTGAAGATTTTAGAAAGTTAGCCGAGGGTAAAGATGACATTGGCAAGATGATTCAAACCGCAAAGCGACTCGAAGGGTCTGTTCGAAACACCGGGATTCATGCCTGTGGGGTAATTATTACTCCCGATGAAATTACCAAGTACATTCCTGTTACAGTTGCAAAAGATTCTGACCTTTTGGTAACCCAGTTTGACAATAGCGTTGTTGAAAGTGCAGGCCTTCTGAAAATGGATTTCTTGGGGCTAAAAACATTAACCATAATCAAAGATGCTGTTGAAATCATAAAAGACAAGCATGGAGTTGAAATTGTTCCAGATGAAATTCCATTAGACGATCCTAAAACTTTAGAACTATTCGCCAAAGGGAATACCAATGGAGTGTTTCAGTTTGAGAGTCCAGGAATGCAGAAAAATCTCAAAATGCTCAAACCCGATAAGTTTGAAGATTTGATTGCCATGAACGCCTTATATCGACCTGGTCCGATGGATTACATTAAGAACTTTATTGCCCGTAAGCATGGTAGAGAAGAGATTGTATATGACCTGGCTGATATGGAGGAATATCTTTCTGACACCTATGGAATTACAGTTTACCAAGAGCAGGTGATGTTATTGTCCCAAAAGCTGGCAAATTTCACCAAGGGTCAAGCCGATAGTTTGAGAAAGGCAATGGGTAAGAAAAAAATTGAGGAGATGAATAAACTCTTTGATTTATTCATTGAACAAGGTGTTGGTAACGGGCATGCTGAAGATACACTGAAGAAGGTTTGGAAGGATTGGGAAGCATTTGCTTCGTACGCTTTTAATAAAAGCCACAGTACTTGCTATGCTTATCTTGCCTTTCATACTGGTTACTTGAAAGCACATTATCCTGCAGAATTTATGGCTTCAGTATTAACGCACAATATGAATGATATAAAGAAAGTGAGTTTCTTTATGGATGAATGTAAGCGTCAGAATATTCCAATTTTAGGTCCGAGTGTTAATGAAAGTGCGAGCAAGTTTAGCGTGAATAAGGATGGAGCTATTCGATTTGGTTTGGGAGCAATTAAAGGGGTAGGTGATACTGCAGCGAAAGAAATTATTCGTGAACGAAAAGAAACAGGCGAATACACCAGTTTGTTTGAATTGTGTAAGCGTGTGAACCAACGTGTAGTTAATAAAAAGTCATTAGAAAATTTAGCGATAGCGGGTGCGTTTGATGAATTTGGTTCTAACCGGTCATCTTATGTTACAGAAGTGCAACAAGGTACTGGAATTAGCATGGCGATAAAGTACGGTAACCAAGTACAGAACGATACATTGAACAGTCAGTCTTCCTTATTTGGTGACTCAGCAGATTTAGAAATTAAGGAACCCGATTTGCCAACTATTGACGATTGGACTTTAATGGAAAAGCTTCAACGAGAAAAGGAGCTTGTCGGGATTTATATATCCGGACACCCTTTAAGCAAGTTCAAATTTGAAATAGATCATTTTACAACCCATCAATTGGTTGATTTAGAAGATGCTGGATTTGATCTTTTAGACAAGGAAATTAAAGTAGCGGGACTTATAACAAGTGTTCGTGATTCGGTCTCAAAAAATGGTAAACCGTATGCGATAATAAACGTCGAGGATTTCTCAGGATCGCGTGAGTTTATGTTGTTCGGAGAGAAGTATGCATCATTCAAGGGATTCTTAGAATTGAATGCCCAGATATTTATTACAACGGTAGGAGAGAGAAGCTATCGAGATCGAAGCAAGCTTGACTTGAATATTAAAGACATTTCATTTCTTGCAGATGCCGTTGAGAATCAATTGAAACAGGTTACGATTAAGGTTAATGCAGCTGATATTACAGAAGAGTTGATGGCTAACTTATTTGAACTTGTTGATGAAAGAGGAAAGGTGAAGCTTGCATTTAAGATCACTGATAATGGTAAAGAAGTGAAAGCAAGTTCAGAACGTTATCGATTGCAAATGGACGAGATAACGCGAAATAAACTTGAGGCACTTGAAATGCCATTTAAGTTTAACTAGTTACTCTTTTTCGGCCTCGTTGTATTTAAGCCCAAAGCTTACATTTTCAGTATAGTCGATTGGAACATCGAATTCGATGTTCATTACCTGAATAGTTACGGTCCCCTTGTAGGTCAATTCTAGTTTTTTGGTGAGGAATTGCTTAATTGTATTCTTTAAAAAGCCTTTGTTTTCTTCTAAGACTTTTTTGCCGTTTATATCAATCAAGATTGGAACTGCAAAGTCTTGAGATTGGGGTACAGCAATTGCGTGTTCTTGTTTAATATGACTAACCTCAACGCCATCGATGGAGATGGTTATGTCGGAATAGGTTAGCATGCCACCAACAGGATTTGGATTGTGATAAATGGCATCCGCTTTTAATGAGATGTGTTCTTGATCATTTGGGGTCACTTCAACATTCTCAAGTTTTTTGAAAGATGGAGATTTCGGACCCGAACAGTTAAGAAATAAAACACTTATAATCAGTAGTAAAAGGGCTTTGTTCAAATTTTTCATTTTCGAAAATTAGTGTTAACTTTAGCGCAAACTAAAACAAAATAATATATGGATAGGGCTTTCAAAAAAATTCTCTTAGCCTTCGACAACAGCGAGGCATCACGAGTCGCATTGCAAAAAGCATGTGACATATCATCTAAATTCGGGTCAGAAATTACTGCACTTTTTGTATCGTCGGGGAACGAGGCAGAATTTGCAGATTCAAAAAAGTTTCTTGAAGATTTTGCATCTTCAAAAGGTACTGAATTAAGCATTGTAGAGAAGCAAGGAAAGGTTCATAGCGAAGTAATTAAATTGGAGAAAGAAGGGGATTACGATCTTATTTTGGTAGGGTCTCACGGTAAAAAAGGCTGGCAACCATTTTGGATGGGAAGCAACGCGTTTAAAGTGATTAGTAGTTCTACCTGCCCAGTTATTTGTACTCAAGAAAAGGCATCTGAAATGTCATTTGACAACATTTTGCTGCCTCTTGCCGATTCGTCTGCGTCTCGTCAAAAGGTTCCTTACGCTTCACTGCTAGCTCAAGCTTTTGGGTCAACTGTTCATATTCTAGGGGTTTCAAAAGGTAAATCAAAAGATACCATGCATCATGTTAATTCTTATATCAGACAAACAGAAAGATATTTGTCTGAGCGAGGAATTAAATACACCGTAAGCAATGAGTATGGAGTTAAGGTTCCTGAG
The DNA here is from genome assembly GCA_965216465.1 of Bacteroidia bacterium. Classification (GTDB taxonomy): domain Bacteria; phylum Bacteroidota; class Bacteroidia; order NS11-12g; family UBA9320; genus UBA9320. The sequence goes on along the minus strand of CBDCFW010000005.1, from coordinate 306,228 downwards.
ACTTGTATAGAGTATGGCGAGAAGGTAAATGCTGGATTAATGTTAATTATGACAGAGACGGAAAGTGCAGGAGTATTTATGGATTCTTACTCGCAGCAACTTGTTAACAGTAGTCCAATACCGGTAATGTCGGTACACTCAAGAGATACTCGACTTACAGGGGCCGCAGGATATTAAAGTCCTTTATTCTTGATAACAACACCAGCAGCGGGTTGTGCTGTTGGCATGATAATTAATTCATTAATATTTACATGACGTGGTCTACTTATTACGTACCAGATTGCGTCTGCGATATCTCCTGCAACAAGGTTTTCAAATCCTTCGTAAACCGATTTAGCCCTGTCTTCATCGCCATTTAAACGTACGATTGAGAATTCGGTTTCTACAGCTCCAGGATTAACACTTGACACCTTGATACCAGCTTCGGCAAGTTCTCGCCTCATGGCTTTATTTAAAGCATCAACCATATGTTTGGTGCCACAGTATACATTACCATTTGGGTAGACTTCTTTGCCAGCGATAGAGCCAATGTTTACGATATGTCCTTTTGATTGACGTAAAATAGGAATCATACTCTTGGTCATGAATAGTAAACCTTTAATATTCGTGTCAATCATGCGATTCCAGTTGTCGATGTCACCATCTTCAAGTGACTCCAAACCGGCTGCAAGCCCAGCATTGTTAACCAAAACATCAATGCTACTCCAATTTTCAGGTAAGTGCTTAATAAAAGAATCAACATCTTCTTGATTTCGAACGTCAACTGGCATGATCAAAGTTTCGCAGTTAAACTGATCGCTTAACATCTTAGCCTGCTCATTTAATCTAGATTCTCTACGGCCATTTAAAATAATTCTATAGCCTTGTTGAGCCAATAGTATCGCAGTTGCTTCTCCAATTCCGGATGTCGTACCTGTAATAAGTGCTGTTTTCTGAGCCATGTTATTGTGCATTACCTTTTAACATTTCAAGAACTTCTTCGTCAGACATTGAGAGCATACCTGAAGAGAGTATGTTTTTAACTTCGCCAGCCTTAGGGTCATTGGGATATTCTTGCAAAAACTTATTGTAATATCTAGCTGCTTGTTCTTCATCTTTTAGATACTCCCAAGCAATAAATCCACCTCTATAAATTAAGTCAGACCTATTTTCATTGTCTGGGTAATTCTCAATACTGGTATCTAATTTTTTTAATGCGATATCAAATCTTCCAACTGCGGTGTAGGCTAATGCAAGTCTTTCATAATCAGCAGGTTTTGGGTCTTCTTTGACTTTGTTATCGTAGAGTGCAATTATTTCATGCCATTGTTGGTAGTTAGGCAAATGTTGCTCTAAAACCTCAGAGATTAATTCGTCGGCTTCGCTGTAGCGTTTTTCGCTTGCTAAAACCTTTGCGAGAAATAGTGTTGCCATTTTAAAACGCTCAGTACTATCATCTCGTGAAATGTACTCAAAGAACAGGGTCTCTGCTTGGTCATAATCGTTTTCCATGAAATAATACATTCCAGCTGAGTAGAGGTATTCGTTCGAAATGGAGTCATGGTTATCTAAGCCATATTCTGCATGCAAAGCTGCTAGTTCTTTAAGCCCTTCAGGAGTGCCTCGCTTTTCAGATTTTTCAATCTCTTGAATTTCGCTCAATAGCTGTTCTGTTCTGTTTTGGCATGATGCCACGACCACTGCTAAGCAGATTATTAAGAATTTATGCATAATTTTAATATTGTCCGGTACGCAAAAGTACTAAGGTACAAGCATTTAATGCTTCAATATTTTGCGAACGTGCCAATTCGACCAATTTTGGGTTTTCTGTACCCGGATTAAAAATGATTCGTTTTGGGTTTAAATCAAGTATCTGTTGAAGGTATCGCTCCTGAATAGACGGGTTAATGTACAAGGTAATCGTATCAAAATCTCCAGAATCTGGCCACTCATTTAAAATTGGCAAGTGTCCAATACTTCCTTTCTTAATGCCATATAGTGTCACCGGATGATCATACTCCAGTAGCATGTGGGTAGCAATATTTGCGAAGCGTGAAGGATTTGGAGTAGCTCCAATTACCAATGTATGCTTAGTCTGCGGCATAACCCAAATAATTGAAAGGAGTAATCGAGCTGATTTCTTGTTTTACGTCATCTGCAACGTCTAACTTATTTACAAATGTTGCAATAGACTCTTCATTTATTCCATCGTTGGTTCGGGTTAGGTCTTTAAGTAATTCATAAGCACCTTCAACTTTTTCTCTTCTGAGAATTGTTTGAATTGCCTCAGCAACTACTGCCCAATTGCGGTCAAGGTCTTGGGTAATGGCCTCTTGATTTAGGATGAGCTTGCCCATGCCTTTTTGCAAGCTCTTAATCGCAATCATAATATGGCCTAAAGGCACGCCAATGTTACGAAGAACAGTTGAGTCTGTAAGGTCTCTTTGCAACCTTGAAATTGGAAGTTTATTGCTCAAGTGGTCAAGAATAGCGTTTGCAATTCCTAAATTCCCTTCAGCATTCTCAAAATCAATAGGATTCACCTTATGAGGCATGGCAGATGATCCAACTTCTCCCTTAACAATTTTTTGTTTGAAGAAATCCATGCTGATATACTGCCAAACATCCTTCGCAAAGTCCATAAGGATGATGTTGATTCGACGAAGAGCATCAAATACTGCAGCGAGCTGATCGTAGTGGTCGATTTGAGTAGTCGGATAACTTCTAACCAAGCCAAGCCCTTCAACTAAACTGTCACCAAAGCTTGGCCAATCAATATTTGGGAAAGCCAATCGATGTGCGTTGTATGCACCAGTTGCCCCACCAAACTTGGCACTTATAGGCGTTTGTTTCAGGGTGTTGAGCTGGATAGTTAAACGTTCTGCAAAAACGGTAAACTCTTTTCCCATTGTAGATGGTGTTGCAGCCTGCCCATGCGTTCTGCTTAGAAGAGGAACAGACTTCCATTCATTTGCAAAGTTGCTAATTTGAGCAATTACTTCTTCAATGCTTGGAATGATTTGTTCGTGAATTCCTAAACGTAAGCTGAAAGGAATGGCCGTATTGTTTACATCTTGACTTGTTAAACCAAAGTGAACAAACTCTTGAAACTCTTCAAGCTCAGTTCCTTTGATTTTTTCTTTGATAAAATATTCAACAGCTTTTACATCGTGGTTTGTTACCTTTTCGATGTCTTTAATTTCTTGTGCATGATTTTCAGTAAAATTGAGATACAAGCTTCTTAGAAATTCAGTGTTAGCATCACTCAATGCTGGAAACTGTTTAAGACCTAGCTTCGACAGTGCAACAAAATACTCAATTTCAACCCAAACCCTGTACTTGAATAGGCCGTATTCTGAAAAATATGGAGCCAATGCACTAACCTTACCTCTATAGCGCCCATCAATTGGGCTTATTGCAGAAAGTTCTGAAATCATGGGGCAAATTTAGTTCTATCTGCACGAATAGAATCGATAAATTAGTTTTTTTCGAGCAGTTTCATTTCAGATTGCAGTCTCTTCATAAAAGGAGGAGGTAGTACACGTTTTGCGGAGTAATAAATTTGATTCAGATTTTCTTGAATGAAATCTTTTCTGAAATAAGATGAGTGACCGCTCAAGAGCAATGAGTTGGATACAACATTAGCTAGTCGACTGTGGTATTCTTCAAGCACCATAGGATCAGAGGTTTGAACAGATCCGCTTCCGTTCATACCAATTGCTAGAAACTGGGGTTTGCTCCCTGTCAAATAGATTCCACCGTTCTCTAAATATAGTTCACTCTTATACAAGTGATACGCTCCTCCAATTTCACCATCGTTTGAGAACTTAACACAAGCTGACGAATCTCTTTTGAGGTCGGCCTGAAGGTGAACCAAATCGCGATAAACATAATAGCACTCCTCATCAGATCTAAAGTGTTTTTGTTTATGCAAGTATTCCAACTGATTCAAGGTTTTACTTTGAGTCAGACCAGTCCATATTTCGGTTGTGTTGCAATGCAAATATTTGTGGTGTAGATTGGTGAATTGATAGGCCAAATCAGAATTTAAGTCAGTAGCTTCAAATTGCCCTTTCTGCTTGGCACAACAAGCTGAAAAATTTAACCAATAATAGATTTTAAATTGATTGAGGTGATTGTACCCAAGCTGCCTAAAAAAAGGAAGGTCTTCGCAGAGGTTGTAAACAGATGTATTTGAATCTTGACCAGCTAACTCAAGCTGTTCATCAAGCACCTGTAAATAGGCTTGAAAATTTTCCATTTGGCCAAGTTGTGCAAGGTGAGCAAATGGAGTTAAATTGTGTTTGGTATCCAAATAGTCTAATGAAACACCATAGGTTGATGTAATCAGCAAGAGTTCTTGGAGTGTAAAAGGAGAGGCCCCTCTTAGTCGTCGGTAAGCACCTTCTTTGCTTACTTCAAGTAATTGTGCCAATTCTCTGGCTACATTTAAATTTGGGGGGATAACTGCTTTTAATCGGTACTTAAACTTTCTGAGGGCAGCATCCAAATTATCATTCATCACTAAAACGGTCAGATCTGTTTTTACGGAGCAAATCAAACGGTGACAATTCAGTTGATTTGTAGTAAATCGTTGATTTTTACAGTATGACCTACTTTGAGACGTTGTTCTCTTTTGCAGTTTTCTTCTTTGCTAAGATGGCTTTGTTGAAATTTACATCATCATCAGAATAGTTTGATTCGTGATGTAAATGGTACACCAAAGCATGATGCCGCACTGACGAGAAGAATATTCCTGCTTCGTTCAAACGCCACTCAACATCTACATCTTCGCCGATTCCAGCTCGGGTGTATTGTTCGTCGAATCCGTCTATTGCTAACAGGTCTGATTTGTAAATTGCCCAATTGCAACCCCACATTCCGCTTCGTTTTTGTATACCGAAAAAGGGAAGAAACAAACCATACTTAACGCGTTTCGAATCAGAAAATAAAAGATTGATAAACGAAAACTGATCGATACTTTGTTTGTAGACCTTATCTGTAAATTTTGGTCCAAGCATTACTCTTCTTCCAAATACTGGTTTTTTGGGCTCTGTATGTTTAATGCACATTGCTAACCAGTGCTTATGCGGAATACAATCTCCATCTAAAAATGCTATGAGTTCATTTTTAGAAGAAGCCACTGCTCGATTTAACATTTGATTTTTTCTAAATCCGATGTTCTCATCTTGATAGAGGTGAACAAGCTTGAAATTGTGAGCTTTCACATTTGACGATAAAAATTGTGAAGTCGTCTCGTCATTATCGTCTTCTGCAATAATAACTTCTTGAGGCAAGGTTGATTGTTGATTTAGGGCTTTTAATAGAAGGGCTAAAGCCTCCACATTTTTGTAGTAGGAGATTACAACACTTGCCTGCATGGTGGGCAAATGTAAATGGAAACCAAATATTTAACGAGATATATTTGTCATTTACCGATAAAGCTACTTAATCCTGTAACCTTCAAACTTAATTCGTTGTTATAAAGCTGTACCTGTAAGAAGGTTTGGTTCAAGCAATAAACAGAATAAACAATATGAGATTTTTAAAAGTAGTTTTAGCATCAGCACTGGGGTATTTACTAGCCGCTGCATTACTAGTTGGTTTTTTTATGGTGATGTTGATAGGTATAGCATCCACTTCTAAGCCAGAAGTGAAAATTCCAACGAATACCGTTTTAAACCTAAAGTTGAACTATGAACTTAAAGATAGGGTGAATAATCAAAACCCACTAGCTGCATTATCAGCGTTAGATCCAAACGTTCAAGTGCCTGTAGGTTTGAGCGATTTGTTAGATTGCATAGAGGTTGCTAAAGAAGATGCAAAAATTGAGGGTATTATTCTTGATCTTACAACACTGCAAACGGGTTATGCTCGTTTAACAGAGCTAAGAAACAAGCTTGAAGATTTTAAGTCGACAGGTAAGTTTGTTTATGCCTATGCTGATTACTACTATTATCCAACCTATTACTTAGCCAGTGTTGCCGACAGCGTCTTCATTAATCCTGAAGGACAAATGGCATTCACCGGCATGGTTGCTGAGATTGCATTCTTTGCCAACACGCTTGAAAAATTAGGAGTTGACATGCAGGTTGTTCGAGCAGGGAAGTTTAAAGGAGCAGTTGAACCGTATACCCGTACCAGTTTAAGTCCAGAGAACAGACTTCAAATTGAAACGTACATCAATTCTGTTTTTGATCAAACACTCATGAAAATTGCTGAGACTCGAGGAATTAGCATTGATACACTTAAAAAACATGCCGACGAGTTAAAGTTGAGATCTATTGAAGATTTTGTAGCAGGCAATTACATCGATGGTGCTGTTTACCGTGATGAGTTTTATGCTGCAATGAAAACAAGAATGGGATTAGAAACCACTTCTAAAGTAACATTGCTAAGTCCTTTGAAATACAGTAAGAAAATCAATTCGCCTCATAGCAGCGGAAGAGATCGAATTGCCGTTGTTTATGCTGACGGTGATATTGTAGGAGGAAAAGGAGACGGATCACAAATTGCTGCGGAAGATGTGGTTGCTACGTTGAAGAAAGTAAGGGAAAATGATAGAGTAAAAGCAGTCGTTCTTCGTGTAAATTCAAGAGGAGGTAGTTCACTGGCATCAGACATTATCTGGAGAGAAGCGCAGTTGCTAGCTCAGGAAAAGCCACTTATTACTAGTATGGGAGATGTTGCAGCAAGCGGAGGCTATTACATTTCATTAGCTTCAAACAAGATTATTGCTGAACCTACTACAATAACTGGTTCCATTGGAGTTTTTGGTTTAATTCCAAATGCAAAAGAACTGCTTAACGAAAAACTCGGATTAAACTTTGAGTATGTAGGAACGGGCTCTCACTCAGATATTGGTAGAATAGATCGAGCACTTACTACTGAAGAACGTGCTTATATCGAGCAGATAATTGATGATATTTACGATACGTTCTTGGCACGAGTAAGCGAATCAAGAGACATGACCATTGAAGGGGTTGATTCAATAGCCCAAGGCCGAGTTTGGACCGGTGTAATGGCTCAAGAAATTGGTTTGGTTGATGAACTAGGAGGATTAGAGAAGGCTATCGAAGTTGCTGCAGCAGAAGCAGGAATTGAAGAGTATAAGGTGAGTGAGTATCCAAAAGCTCAAGATCCTATTTCTCTCTTTGTAGATAAGCTACAAGGAAAAACAAGCATGCAAGCTGAACTTACTAAGATTACGGAAGGAACTTCTGTTGGTCCCTATGTGAAATACATTTCTGAAATTAAGCAGTGGGGAAGCAAGCATAATGTTCAAGCCATGATGCCCTTCGACATCCAGGTTAAGAACTATTTCCTACAATAAGATTTTGATTTAAGCTAAATAAAATCAATCTAAGTCTAGAATTCTGCCATTATTTTAAAAATAACTGCCATTTTTGCAGTTGAGCATGAATTTACAACAAGTAAAACAACGTTTTGAGATCATAGGTAATTCACCGAAGTTGAACTATGCACTTGAAACTGCGATGCGGGTTGCTCCAACTGAATTAACCGTTTATGTGCAGGGTGAGAGTGGGTCTGGAAAAGAATCTTTTTCGAAGATTATTCATCAACTTAGCGCCCGAAAGCATGGAACTTTTATAGCTATAAACTGCGGAGCATTACCAGAGGGTACTATAAATTCTGAGCTTTTTGGACATGAGAAAGGAGCATTTACTGGAGCGGTTGATAACCGTAAAGGTTATTTTGAAAGCGCTAGCGGAGGGACTATTTTTCTTGATGAAGTAGGAGAACTTCCACTAGAAACCCAAAGCCGACTCTTAAGAGTATTAGAGAATGGCGAGTTTATTCGCGTAGGAAGCTCGAAGGTTCAGAAAACAGATGTTCGAATAATCACGGCAACAAACAAAGACCTAATATCACAAGTTGAAGCAGGCAAGTTTAGAGAAGACTTATACTATAGGCTGTCTACACTTCCAATTCATGTACCCCCATTGCGAGAACGACCTGGAGATGTGGTGCTATTATTTCAAAAATTTGCATTCGACGCGTCAGAGAAGTATAGAAATCATCCACTAGAACTTACCCTTGATGCAGAACAGGTTCTGATGAATTATCGTTGGCCAGGAAACATTCGACAACTTAAAAATATTGCAGAACAAATTGCGGTTTTGGAGCAAGGTCCAGGTATCAGTGCCGAAGTAATCAGAAGGTATCTTCCAGAACGAACTGAACGCTCTCTTCCTGCTATTTACAAAGAAAATACTGGCTCCTCTGATGTTTCAGAACGCGATATTTTTTACAAGGTTCTTATTGATCTAAAAAAAGATGTTTCTGAACTGAAAAAGGTGGTGTTTGGTATGCTTGAGAACAATCAACCGAGTGAAGAGTACGTTGAAACTAACAAAGCGTTGGTGACCCAATTGCTAGCAGAAGAGCGCCTACCTCAGGAAACCAATATAGTTCCTGTTGATAATCAAGAGGAGTATCATCCAATTGTTATTGAGGAGCAGGATACGGTAAGTGAGAATGAAGTACTTTCCTTAGAAGCTAAAGAAGAAGAGTTGATCCGTAAAGCTTTGCTTAAGAATAATGGAAGAAGAAAGAAGGCTGCAAAAGAGCTAGGCATTTCGGAACGAACGCTGTACAGAAAAATCAAACAATATGAGATTGATAAGTAAAATTATTGGATTGGTTCTGGTTGCAAGCTTGTTTCAAGGTTGTAAGTTTTATTCATTTTCGGGTACTTCAATTCATCCTGATGTTAAGACATTCTCCGTTGCTTTTTTTGAAAATAATGCACCCATAAATTCACCTTTGCTTAGTCAAACCTTAACAGAGGAACTGAAACAGAAATTTATTTCAGAAACCAATTTAAGCATAGTTGAAAAAGCCGGAGATTACTCTTTTTCGGGCAATATCACAAACTTTGTGATAGCCCCAGTATCTGCACAGAATACCGATAACGCACAACAAAATAGGCTAACCATAACGGTAAGTGTTAAATTGGAATGTGAAATAGATCCCAAAATTGCCTTTGAAGAGAAATTTACCAATTTTCAAGATTTTGATGCTAACGAAAATTTCAGTACCGTTGAAGATCAATTGGTATCAGAAATTTCAGAAATGCTGGTTCAAAAAATCTTTAATAAAGCTGCAATTAATTGGTAGAGCAGGTTAACATAGCACAATGGGTAAATCGGCCTTCAGAGTTGAAACAGGCTGAAGCGACATTGCTCGATCAAAAAATAAAGCAAGAACCTTGGTGTAGTACCTACCATCTACTTTTAGCTAAAGCTCACTTTAATGAAGATTCATTCTTAAAGAATAAGTATCTCAAGCAAGCGGCTATGTATGCTGGAGATCGAAAGCTGCTTTTTGATTTAATACATTCAAGTGACCATATAGTAGTTGCAGAACCGGAACAAATTGGTCTTCCAACCGAAGAAACCTTGACAGAAAAAGAGTCTGAAGCTCACGAAATTGTAATCAACGATGTTGTTGAAGAAATAGTGGAGGAGGTGAAGGAAGAGGAAATCCAAAAAGAAGAGACGGAAGAACAAAGAGTTGTTGAGGCGATTGAAGAAGAGCCTGAGAAGCTTGATCAGTTAGAAGAAGAACCAAAGGAGGTTAAAACACCTGATTCTATAGAAGAAAAGTCAGAAATACAGCCGGTTGAATCTAAACTAGAAAAAGAGGCTAAAGGGCTAAAGGTTGACTTTGATGCTGTAGTAAAATACGACCCATTAAAAGAACTCAAGCCTGAGGCCAAGGAGGAAGTAACCGAACGTGTGGAAATTCCTTTTGATCGTGTGGTATACAATCCTGAGGTTGAGTTAGAAAAAATAATTGAGGAGAAAGAGGAAGCGGAAAGCGGTGAAGATAAAGACTTTATGTATTGGCTAAATCACGTTGGAGATGATGCCGAACCAAAGAAAGAAGCTCCAAAAGACAAGTCACCGGATCAAGTACAAGGTTTATTGGATCAATTTCTAGCGACGAAACGATCTAAGCCCATACAAACCCGTTCATTCTACAATGTTCATGACAAAGCTCTAGAAAGTGAAACCGACAATATGGAGGTAATTTCTGAGACTTTGGTGGCGATTTACGAAAAGCAAGGGCACTTTGATCTGGCTATAAAAGGTTACGAAAAATTAAGTTTGCAAAATCCTTCAAAATCCGCGTATTTTGCCGCCCGAATAACGGAAATCAAGCAAAAACAAGCACATTTAAAATAAAAGAAGATGTTTACACTATTTATAGTTTTAGCAATTATCGCATCCATACTCCTAATATTTATCGTATTAATTCAAAATTCAAAAGGAGGTGGAATCTCTGCTAATTTCTCTGCAGCGAACCAGATTGCTGGGGTTAAGAAAACCAATGATTTTGTTGAAAAAGCTACTTGGACTTTAGCTATAGCATTGCTTGTTTTATCTTTAGGCAGCAGATTTATCTACTCAGATGATGTTACTGAAGATAACGAATTCTTAGATCGTATTGAAAATTCTGGTCCTTCTTTCAATTCAGGAGGAACAACTTCACCCGTTATTGAAGAAGGTGCTCCTGCAAATGGAGATATCAGACCTGAAGAAGAGGGTGCTGACGACGGAAGCTTAAACTAAGCACTTTTTAAGTATCTACTTATTTTTCCTTTAGCTATCGGCAAAAATGTCGAGTGAAAGGGGATATCCATTTTTGTTTCAAGGAAATAGCAATTCAGGTGATATTGATGAGCCTTGTTGAGTAGTTTCTTTTGATTAATCAGATTGGTTTCTAGCCCATAGCGAATAACCTTTACGGGTTTAAGCTTTACGATACTTCTCTTTTTGTTATTTACATAGTTTGAGATGAAATAGGAGTATGCATAAATATTCATCTCATCTTTATTGTGAAGCATTAGATAGCCTTCTTTAGAATACAGATTCTCAATTCCGACCGGTTCAATTGTAATATTCTGATAAAGGAAGTCTTTGAGCTGAGCATATTCATGGTATCGTTTGTCGAGTTGGGGTATAAAGACGTTTTTAATTTCTTCGAGTCGAGACTGAAGTCCTTCTTGCGTTTGGTTTGACTCGTACAATAACTTTAAGGCTGAAAGGTCGAGACCAACTAACTGTTTGTCATTATTTTGAACAGTATCGATGAAGTTGACTAATTGCTTCATTTCGTCTTTATTTGATACAACTTCCCGATATTGAGGAGACAGCTTCAGGCTGCGAATAGATTGGTCAACCTGCTGCAAATAAAACGACCACAGAAAATGTCGTTTTTCCTTATCGCCTTCATTCCATATGTCAGCTGTAATTTTCATCGTAGTAATACCTCTGCCAAACTGGCAATGTGTAAACCGTGTTCCTCAAAGATAGTGAAAAAATGTCTTTTTTAAAAGAGTGGCATGGTGTGTGAAATAGCAAGAACAACGTTTATTAAAAAAAATAAAAATGAATATCAAACCATTAGCAGACAGAGTATTAGTTGAACCTGCTGCTGCAGAAGAAAAGACAGCTGGAGGTATTTACATTCCAGACACAGCAAAAGAGAAGCCTCAAAGAGGTGTTGTTGTTGCTGTAGGTCCTGGAAAGAAAGACGAACCAACAACCGTTAAAGAAGGCGACACCGTACTTTACGGAAAGTATTCAGGAACTGAGCTTCAGTTTGAAGGAAAAGACTTGTTAATCATGAGAGAAGCTGACATTCTCGCAGTAATTTAATCCAAATAGACAATAGTAAAATGGCAAAGCAAATATTATTTGATACAATCGCTAGAGATCAACTAAAAAAAGGAGTTGATGCTCTAGCCAATGCAGTTAAAGTAACATTAGGACCTAAGGGAAGAAATGTTGTAATCGATAAAAAGTTTGGTTCACCAAATATCACTAAAGACGGTGTTACAGTAGCTAAGGAGATTGAATTACAAGATCCAATTGAGAACATGGGAGCGCAAATGGTTAAAGAAGTAGCATCTAAAACTGCAGATATAGCAGGTGATGGTACTACTACTGCAACAGTTCTTGCACAAGCAATTGTTGCTGGTGGATTAAAGAACGTTGCTGCAGGTGCAAATCCAATGGATCTTAAAAGAGGAATCGATAAAGCGGTTAATGCTGTTAAAGACAGTTTAAAATCTCAAAGCGAGGTTGTTGGAGACGATTTCGATAAGATCGGTCAAGTTGCATCTATCTCAGCTAACAACGATGAGGTTATTGGAGCTTTAATCGCAGATGCGATGAAGAAAGTAGGAAAGAATGGTGTTATCACTGTTGAAGAAGCTAAAGGAACTGAAACAGAAGTTAAGACTGTTGAAGGTATGCAGTTCGATAGAGGATACCTTTCTCCATACTTCGTAACGAATACTGAAAAAATGGAAGCTGACTTAGATGCTCCATACATCTTAATCTGTGACAAGAAAATCAGTAACATGAAGGAACTACTTCCAGTGCTTGAGCAAACTGCTCAAACCGGTAAGCCTTTAGTTATTATTTCTGAAGAAGTAGAAGGGGAAGCTCTTGCTACTTTAGTAGTAAACAAAATAAGAGGATCACTTAAAGTAGCTGCTGTTAAAGCTCCTGGATTTGGAGACAGAAGAAAAGCAATGTTGCAAGACATCGCAATCTTAACAGGAGGTACTGTAATTAGTGAAGAGCAAGGACGTAGATTAGAAGATGCTACTCTTGAGTCTTTAGGTACTGCAGAGAAAGTGACAATTGACAAAGAAAATACGGTAATTGTTAACGGTTCTGGAAATCCTGCTGACATTCAAGGTAGAATTAAACAAATCAATGCTGAGATGGAAAATTCTACTTCAGACTATGATAAAGAAAAACTTCAAGAGCGTTTAGCTAAACTTTCTGGAGGTGTAGCTGTATTATATATCGGTGCTGCATCTGAAGTTGAAATGAAGGAAAAGAAAGATCGCGTTGATGATGCTTTAGCGGCTACCAGAGCAGCGGTTGAAGAAGGTATTGTTGCAGGTGGAGGAGTTGCATTTGTAAGAGCAATTGAGTCTATGACTGATTTAGAAGGAGCGAATGGTGACGAGACTACAGGTATCAATATTATCCGAAGAGCGGTTGAAGAGCCATTGAGACAAATTGTTGCTAACGCAGGAGGAGAAGGTTCTGTTGTTATTCAGAAGGTGAAAGACGGATCTAATGACTTTGGTTACAATGCAAGAACCGACGAATACCAAAACATGATTTCTGCAGGAGTAATTGACCCTACTAAGGTAAGTCGTGTTGCTCTTGAAAATGCAGCCTCTGTAGCAAGTATGTTACTTACAACAGAATGCTTAATTGCTGAAATTCCTGAAGAGGAAAAACCACACAGCCATGGAGGCGGAATGCCAGACATGGGCGGTATGGGAGGAATGATGTAAGATTATTCCTTATAAAACAAAAAAGCCTTCCAATTTGGAAGGCTTTTTTTATGAATTCGTTTTGTATTAGAACTTGATTGCAACACCTCCTGACACAACATAAGGAGTTCCAAGCTGTAAATCAGCATTAATTCCTACATTGTCAGTAAAGAAATAACGCATTCCAAATACAACTAAACCTAAAGAGAATCTGCTACCGTTAAAATCTCCTAAGACATCAATATCTGGATCAGTTGATTCGGTTTCAATACTTCTAAATAGCATACCTACACGAAGTCCGGAATAAAGGTCTAACTGATCATTTCCTCCATAGTGAAGCAAAGGGCGAATTGCAACATTGGTTCTTGAGACGGTGGTTTTAGCTGTCTCAGTAACCTCGTTCAAATCGTCGTTTAGGAAGGTGTTTGAGAATTCGCCACCCGCACTTTGATGAGCTGCAGCCAGTCCTATACTGAAATTGTCAGTAATCGCATAGTCATAAGTAACAGCGATAGTTGGAACTCCACTGACTTCCACATCGTCAAACGCCTCTAGTCCAGTTGTAATTATGTTGTTGAACAGACTGTATCCAACACCTGCGGTGACTACAGAGCTTCCTTCTTCATTTTGAGCATAAGAAAAAGTGAAGAGAGTTAATAGAGATAATAATAGTGTAATTTTAATTTTCATGATAATTCGTTTTGAACAAAGTTAGTCGAAGATGTGATAACTTCACCACGGCCAAACTACTGACGTCTATAATATTAGCTTGCTGGTCGAATTGTGCATATGAAAAATTATTGATCTTTCTCAAGCTTTTTAGTGATGAAAAACCCAACTAAAACAGAAAGTCCTGCCATAAAGAATATAGTTCCAGGGTATCCAACATCTTGATCCATACCAAACACATCAACCATTAACGAACCAATAAAAATACCAAGACCAATGCCCATCGCCAGAAGAGCTAGGTTTAATAAAATCACCTTCCAAATTGGAGTTAGTCTTTTCCCTTTTGTAAATAGACTCGCGTCAGCACCTTTCTCAATAAGAGCTAATCGTTCTTTGTTTCGGGTACTTAGGTATAAATATACGATACCGAATATTGTCCCGAACATGCTAATAAATAATACTATTTCTTCCATAATTTGTGTTGTTTAACTGCTTTGACGACAAGTAAATTGGTTTGGTTACAACTAAGCTAAAAAAAATCTTCCATTAGAGTGTAACCTAATAACTAATTTAGTAGTCTAACTCAACAAAATGCAGTACTCTCAAGATCTTGAGCTCATTGATCAGATTAAAACCCAAGTTGAAAAGGGTGATTTTTCTGCATTTGAAACTTTAGTGGATGAGTACAAAGCGATGGTTTATTCAATTGGATTACGCATTACACGACGAATGGAGGAAGCAGAAGAAGCTGCACAAGACACCTTTATTAAGGTGCTCAAGTCGCTGGGTAAGTACAATGGAAAAGCCAAACTTTCTTCTTGGATTTATCGAATTGCATATAATACAGCACTCGATTATCTGAAGAAGAATAAGAAACATCAAGTGCTTGATCATATAGATGAAGTGCCTGTAGCCGACGTTTCGAATGATATAGTTGCTGGACTAGAGCAAAAAGAGCTGGCAAAAAGTATAAAAACATGCTTAAATTTACTGCCGGCAACAGACGCCTTAATCTTGACCTTTTTCTATTATGAAGATTTGAAAATAGAAGAAATAAGCAAGATTATGAAACTGTCTGTTAGTAACGTAAAGGTTAAGCTCTATCGCTCAAGAAAGAAACTGCATGATTTGATGATCGATAAAATTGAACCTCAATTGTTAGAAGCCTATGACAAAGCAGAAAGAAGATAAATTAGATGAAGTTTTAGCATCCTTATTTAAGGACGAGGGATTAGAGTCACCGAGCTCAAATTTTACAAGCAAGGTGTTACAGCAAGCACGTCAAAGTGTTGCTTCACAACCTGAGCCTTTAATTTCAAAAACAGGGTGGTTTGTTATAGGAATTGTTATGATTAGTTTAACGGTGATTGGATCCGTTTTAGGTTCTGGCAAATCTTACCTTCCTGAAGCATCAATTGATATTTCTATATCACCAACCGTGGGTTATGCATCTGCATTATTTCTGATTATGACGCTAATTACGACTGTATGGGCTAAGCATAATCATAATAGGCATTGGACCAATTCTTAGTCTTCAATCACCCATTTTACTCGACCTACTTCACCAGTTTCAAGCAGTACTTTTATGCCATGAGGATGTTGCGGTGATTTGGTTAAGATTTTAGCTACAAATCCTGAAGTGAGTTCACCACTGCGTTGATGATGTTTTTGTACAATTTCAACTTCACTTTCTATCTGAATATTCTTTCGGTATTTACCGGATAACTTTTCACTCATTTATTTTCTTTTATAAATTCCTATGAAGCTGGTAGTCAGCACACTTCCAAATTTGTCAAGAATATCCCATTGTTGGGTTACTGTGCCATCTTCATTATCGGTCCACGTTATTTGGTTGTAAAAGAAATCAATCCTTTCGCCTTCAACTAAACCACTTTTCATAATCATCTGATTGTTCTTTTTTTGTCCCTTAAGTACTAGAACTATGCCCACTTGATCAACCCAAACTTGGTTCCAAGTGCTGTCTTTCCGATTGAAATAATTTATACTTTGTCCGGTGTACTTTGATGTTGACTTCCATAGCTCTTTCATAAGACATCCATTCTCTTCAAGTGTTATTAAATTTTCGCCTATTAGATTTCCGGAGGTATCATAAACATTCCAATCTCCAATCCAAAAACTGAAGTCCTGATAGTTTTCACTGCAGCACGCACAAGCACTGTCTTGAGCATACGAATAAAAAGATAGGCCGAATAGCAAGAATAGAATTTGGACTTTTTGCATAATTGTCAAATGTAGCGAAATATATGGGTGCATAAAAAAGGGCCTCCTTTCAGAGACCCTTAATCCTTAAATTAATTGTTTCTTAGTTTAATGAGCTGATATACTCAGGAAGGCTGTCAATAATTACATTATAAAATCCTGCAAAGAGTTCTTTCATTGCAGCTGCATTTTCTTCTGATGTTTCGTATTGCGATCCCCAAGATACTTCACATGAGTTTTCAGATACTTCTTTTACGCGTACTGTACTTAGATAATTGGTTACGGGAAATGGTCCCGTGATAATCTTGTATTGAAACTCCATATTACTATTGTCAACTACGCTCAAGACTTCATTGATTTCTGCATTATCAGGCATATAGCATACTCTTTTTGCTCCTTCACCTTCTCCAGTTACTACTGAACGAGCGATAGGTGAGAAGTTCTCAATATCTCTAAATGATGATAGGGTTTTCCAAGCAGCTTGAGCTGAAACGTTGATTGTTTTTGTTACATTTACTTTTTCCATGTTTTGTATTTCTAAATTCTAAAGCGAAAGTAGAAGCTGAAAAAAGTCCTTTAAAAAAAAGCGTTCAGAAACTAAACAATCATAGACAATTGTTCATCAACATAGGAGCGAAGTTCTTCTTTACTTTTTACGCGATAAAGAATGCTCATGCTAAAAATTATGTTTTGAAGAAACTCATTATATTCTTGCAATCGTTCAGGGTGTTTAATTTCTCCAAGCTTTACTGCTCGTTCAAGAACCATCCGATAACTTTCTTCCATGTTGCCAAAGTACTTCTCGTAAAAATCGCAAACACGATCGCTTTCTTTACGTATTTCTACTACGGTATTTACAACCAAGCAAGAACGAGGGAAGCTGCCATCCAGTAGTGCATCAATTAATAAATAGAAGAAAGACCTGAAAGACTCAATACCAAGGTCAGTATTTCTGATTTGTTGAAGAACAGGGTCGGAACTAAACTTAATATAAGCATCCAGTGAATCAACAAAAAGGAGTTCTTTGGTATACTTATTATAAATCGAAGAAACACTAACGTCAAGATGCTTTGCAAGCTGCTCAGGGGTAACAGCTTTGTAACCATTAACCCAAAATAAGTTTTGCGCTTTCAACACTAAATCTTCGTATGAGCTATTAATTTTTCTAGGCATGTACAGGAAATTTATTGGTTATTACTTTAAGACCATTGTCAATTAATGTTTTTCTTTCGCCATAGTCTTGAATCAGACAGAAACACATGGAAGCACAAAAAAGTCCAACCAGATGTCTAGTAATAAATTCAGCGTCGTTGGTCTCAAATTCAGCAAGGAAAGCTTTAAGAAATGCTTCTTCCAATATTTTTAAGTATTGCTGAAGAATTTTATGAACCTCAGCATCTTTGTCTGCTAGTTCGGTTGCAACGGTAAATAAGTAGCAACCTTCGGGATGATCAGTTTGATCTTCAATGTGAGCATAAAAGAATTTTCGGCTTTGCTCAAGTGCAGATTCACTGGCAGACTCTAGTATAGCTACCCGATTAATCACGACTTGCTGACGATAACGATCAATAGTAGCCAACAGAATTCCATGTTTGTTCTCAAATTCATTGTACAATGAGAATCGGTTGACATTTGTTACATCAACCAATTGCTGAATTGAGGTGTTCTCGTAGCCGTCAATCCAAAATTGATTAATGCATTTATCTAGTACCCGATTAACGTTAAATTCTTTGTATCTCATCTTAGGGGACAGCCAATATAATTCAGCAAGAAATAGAATTCAATTCAAAAAAAAATTAAATCAACCAAACACATGGTATATTTACCTACGTATATGTAAGTAGAAAAACTTTAACAAATGAAAATTAAAAATTTACTCTTTTATCTGGCTTTATCTATTACGTTTACCACAACGGCCCAAACAACGGTTGGACCTATCATTTCAACTGATCAGGTTTGGACAGCTGCTGGCAGTCCCTATCTAATTAGTAATAATACCTTAATCGACTCTGGTGTGTCTGTAAAAGTTATGCCAGGGGCAGAAATTCAAGGAAGCAGTGTTCAACTTCAAGTTGATGGAGAGTTTCAGCTACTTGGTAACGCAGATTCTATTGTATACGTGTCTGGCTTATTGATAAAGTATACTAAAGAGGCAGTCGACTATAATTCTGCTACTGGTGAAGGAGCGTTTATCAATTATGCTGACATTAAAGGAGAAGGGGTTGCAAAAATGACAATCGACGTAACTACTACATCTCTAAAAGTGACAAACTCTTATTTGTATAATGGCTACTATGCGATATACTTTAGAGGGTCGAGTACAGAAGCGAATACACTTGACATCGATAACTCTACACTATCTGGAGTAATTGGATCTGGCAACTATTATCAAGGCACGATATTGCATGTATCTGGTAATCTTACACATACCAATATTACAAATTCTGAGCTAAGTTATGCTCGTGCCGCCGATATTCGGGGAGGGACTTATTATGTGCACAAAAATCACTATCTGCATTTAGAAGATATTGTTTACATGCAACAAAAAGACGCTGAAATATCTTGTAATCTTTATGAGCACATCAGAAGTGGTATTGTTCTTGATTTGAGAGGTAATAGCAACAGTTATACGCTTGACTTTACAGACAATACTCTCGATTCATTTACAGCTAGAATCAGCTATGATCACATGCTTACCATTCAAAACTTTGGAAACGGAAGTGTAAACCCTACGCTGAATATTAGCAATAATAATTTCTTAGTTGGCGATCAAAAAGTGCGTGTTTATGGATACAATTCAGATCCTGCGACGCATGTTTCTATTGACCTAACTTCAAACTACTGGAATACTACCGATACCTCAAAAATTGATTCATTTATCTCTGATTATGCTGATAATATCAATGTTTATGGTCTAGTTGACTATTCCGGTTACCTGACCAATGCATTACCATTATGCATCAATATACTTCCTTGTCCAACACCAGCTTTCTCTGCTCAAGTGAATGGAACACAGGTAACGTTTACCGACTCTGTTGGTGCTGGTGGTTCAAGAATTTGGGACTTTGGTGACGGTTCACGAGACACCACTACTTCAAACAGTGTTAGTCATACTTATTCTAGTGCTTCAACATTTACAGCATGCTTATATGTGCTGAATGCAGACGGAGTGGTGTGCGATTCACTCTGTAAAGAGATAAGTACGAACGAAGCCAACTTCTGTTCTGCTTCTTATTATGTAGCAAAAGATACCTCAATTAAATTCACCATGTTTATTGTGAACAATAGTACCAAAGTAGCAAAAAAGGCTAAGTACTTATGGGAATTTGGTGATGGGTCTACATCAACATCTCCGACTCCTGAGCACCATTATGCTGATTTCGGAAATTATGAGTTGTGTTTAACCATTACTGATGAGGCATCGAGCTGTAACAGCCAATATTGTGATACCATTGGCATGGATGAGAATGGAAAGTACTACAAGGCAGATGGCTTCAGTATCAATGTCTTAGACGAACGAGACATTCTAAGTATTCAAGAACGAATTGAAGGACAAATTCAGGTATTCCCGAATCCAAACAATGGAAACTTCAAAGTGAGCATGAACGATGCACAAAATCATGACATAAACGTTCAGGTGTACAACACCTTAGGTATGTTAGTACACAACGCTGAAGGTACAGGATCGGAATTACAGGTTGAATTAAACAACCAAATGCAAGGGATGTATATCGCAAAAATTACGATTGATGGCTATACAACGGTAAGAAAAATAAACATTGAGAACTAGGACAAGCTCTTGAATATATAGGGGAGCAATGCTCCCCTTTTAACATGACGGAAAAAGAAATCATAGCAGGCTGTAAAAAGAATGACAGGCGATGTCAGAGTGCTTTGTATGAGGCCTATTATCCGTTGATGAAGAATGTTGTTTCTCGGTATGAATTCCAAGAAGATGATAAGTCTAGGCTTATCAATTCTGGTTTTTATAAGGTGCTTAAAAACATCACGAAATACAATAAGAAGTACAGCTTAGCTACCTGGATCAGAAATGTAGTCATTAATAACTGCATCGATGAGTTTAGAAAATCTCAGAGGCGCATATGGGATGTTCACATGGAAGATTTACAAGAAGTTCCAGTAGAAGTAGAATACAATGACGGGCTCAGGCACCTCGAACAACGAGACTTGTTGCTTATTTTAAACGAACTCCCTGCTATGGCTAAAACGGTATTTAATCTCTATGCTATTGATGGGTTTAGTCATAACGAGATAGGAGAGATGCTGAACATCAACCCAAGTACTAGCCGTTGGCACTTAAACTCAGCCAGAAAGAGACTACAAGAAATTCTTGTACTCAAGGCCAATGAGGAAAAAAAAACGATTGAATTAGCGAAATGAAAGACATGAAGAACATAGATCAGTATTTTAAAGATTCGTTTTCGACTTATCAAAAAGCCGATCACGCACAAGATTGGGAAAAAATGGAAGCCCTCTTAGATCAGAATGAACCTGTAGGATTTTGGGCTAGAAGAAAATATTATATACTGCTTTTACTGTTGTTCGGACTGTCTGCATCGTTATGGGTCTTTTTGGGTCAAAACTCACCTGATAAAAGTCAATCAAATCTAGTTGCTACGTTTCCAGATGAAAAAACTGAAATAGAGCCTAATGATGCAGAACAAGTCGAGGTTGAACAACCTATAGCGAGACCTGAGGTGTCAGAAGAAGTGTACGCAGTTCAAGAATTTTACTCACCCAGAAGAGTCGAAGAGGCTCTTCCCCAGTTGCTTGAAGTTGAAACTTCTCAAGTAGATTCGCTTGTTGAAATGATGGTAGAGCCTTTTGAAGCTATAAGCAAACCGGAATTTATTGGGGCACCATACTCTTTAGGGTTGTATGCGATTCCATATACGATTAATGTTGAAAGCAATTTACTAGCCGATCTGGAGCAAGACCAAAAATTTGTTCAATGGTCTATTCAACCCTACTTGTCTGTGCTTGATTATTCTCGAACAAAACCGTATTACTCTGAACAAGAAAAGACTATAAACAGTATGGCATATGGGATTAGTCTATCGGCTGCCAGAAAAAATTGGGAGGTATCTTCAGGATTACAAATTCTTAATTTAAAAGAACTTACAAACTATCTTGAAGAGGGATTTAACTATAGTTACGATACAAGTTATAGGTTAATCACTAGAAACTACGAAATAACGGAGCACGGAAAAGTTACGGCCCAAGTTGAACGAATTATTGATACAGAAATAGATACAACAAGACTGGTGAGGCAACCAAATCAGCAGGTTAGTTTTACGTATGTCGATATTCCTCTAAATCTTAAACGGTCAATTCGATATGGAAGGTTTAGACCTTACGTGCAGTTAGGATTAGGGGTGTCGATACTTCAACGCAACAGCGGGAATTATGTATTTGATCAACCATCTAGTGAGAATTTACCTTATCCGCGAATAGCTGGAAATCAGGACCTTAATAAAGTTTTATTTAGGTCATCTGCCGATGTAGGTCTAGGTTATGATGTAAATAGAAGAATTGGATTGAATGTGTCCTTTGGTCAGTTGTATTATCACAATTCATTGCTCAATGCTTATAACCAAACGCCCAAAATTGATCGTCTTACATTTGGATTGGACATTAAACTTTAGATTAAACTGCCTTCTGCATCAAGAATGTCAAGTACCTGCCTGAGCACTAAATTGAGTGATGTGTTTGTTCCATTGCTCAGAATGGTAATTGATAGCTCACTCTTAGGAAAGTACACGACCGTAGAATGGTAATGGCCATATTGACCTGAGTTACAATACCCTTGATGTGCAAAGAAGTTTCCTGGGAACAAGGCCATGGCGTAATGTGCATCCATAGAACGCATTATATCCAATGATTCTTGAGAAATCAATTTTGCCTGAAACAAGGCGCTAAAAAAACGATTGACATCCTCAGCTGAGCTTATCATACCACCTGCACCTCCCGCATTTTCTAAATTCCCAAAGCTTTGTTCGGTCCATTTCTTGTTTTGAAAACTGTAACTCTTGGCAATCAAAGAGTCTTGACCTTGAGTTAAGTAATAGGTGTGATGCAAACCGAGTGGGTCAACAATTCTCTCTTGTAATACTTGGTCTAGTGTTTTGTTTTCCAATTGTTCGATGATTAAACCAAGCAGACCATAGTTAACATTAGAATATGTTGGCTTATCTACCCGTTTAAAACGTTTACCGCCATACTTCCATTTAAAATAATTGTTGTCACTTATTCCACTTTGATGCTTTAGGAGGTCATTAATCGTAATGTCACTTGCAAAAGGAATATCGGGTTGAAATTTGACAAGCTTATCGGTAAGCTTAATGCTTTTTTCCTCTACCAATTGAAGAATGATAGTAGCTATATACGTTTTTGTTATTGAACCAATTGCAAAGAGGGTAGAGGTATCTGCTTTTTGCTTTAGTTTAATGTTGCTATAGCCGATGGGTGAGCTATACACTACTTCATTTTGATGCTTGATGCTAACCACTCCGTGCAGATTTTTTCGGGCTTCAATCTCTTTAATCAAGCTATCAAGCGATACCTGCAAATTGTTTTGAGCAGATAGATTAAAGAAGCCAACTATGAGTAGCAAGATGCAGAGTATTCTCATCGGTTGCAATAACGTTAATTTTATGTAACTATTGCCTTATTTTGGTGCAATATCATAATCGCGGTTCCCCATTTATTCTAAATTTGTTGACGTGGATTGGATAGAATCAGAAATAGAACGTATACATGCTGAAATTAAGGAATTTCTTGATGCGGGTAAGGTGGTTGTGACTTCGTCTTCTTTTCAATCTCACAGCATTCCACTTCTTCATGTCATCAGCAGAATGAATCATGATATACCGGTGTATTTTTTAAATACGGGATTTCATTTTCCTGAGAGTATATCTTTTAAGAATGAAGTTACAAAGAAATTGGGATTAAACACCTTCAGCCTTACTTCAAACATTGATAAGCTTCACCAAAAGGATTCGAGTGATCATTTTCTGTTTGCCAGTGATCCCGGAACGTGCTGTCATATAAACAAGGTACTTCCAATGGACGATGTACTTAAAATGAGCGATGTTTGGATAGTGGGCGTTAGAAAGGGTCAAACGGCTACAAGAAGTGGTTTTGATAAGATAATGGATGGACCTTATGGTACAAAAAGATATCATCCCATATTAAGCTGGGACAGCAAGATGGTTTTGGAATACCAAAAGAAATTTGACCTGCCATTTCATCCATTGGAGAAAGAAGGCTATCTAAGTATTGGATGTGAACCGTGCACTTCAAAATTCTTGAGTTCAGAAAGATCGGCACGCTGGGCCGGTCAAAATAAAGACGAATGCGGACTTCATATTGATTTAGTCAAGAAATGAAAATATTAATAACAGGCGGTTGCGGATATTTAGGAGGATATTTCATCAAATACCTCAGCCAAAAATATCCAGAGGTTGAAGAAATTCGAGTGTATGATAATTTGTCGAGAGGCGATATGGCCTTTCTATTTGGTCAGCAACTTGGAAAGGCAAGAATTACCCTGTCTCAACATGATATTCTAGACCGAAGGAACCTACTCAAGGCTTTGGAAGGAATTGATGTTGTTATTCATATGGCAGCAAAAATTATAAAGCCTTATTCTGATATTGAACTGCATCAGTTTGATCAAATCAACAATTGGGGTTCTTCTAATGTGGCTGATGCCATTCAAGATAGTGACGTTAAAACAGCAATTTACATAAGTTCAATGACGGTATACGGTTCTCACGATCAGATGGTTACAGAACAGAGTAATCCCGATCCTCAAACCTCGTATGGGCAGTCAAAACTGCATGGAGAAAAGCATTTTCAGCGGATAGATGGTAAAGATGTTTATGTATTGCGTTGTGCTAACGCATACGGCTATTCACCCACAATGCGAATAGATTCTGTATTTAACCGGTTTATGTTTGAGGCCCATCACAAGGGTAAGATCAAGCGAATAGGAGATGGGGAGCAGTCAAGGGCGTTTATCAGTTTAGAAAGTTTTAGTAGCCAGCTAGCATTTGTTCTGTTTGGCGATGTACACCCTGGGGTTTATAATTTGGCCGATACCAATTTTAAAATCAATGAGATTATTGATATGTACTACGAACTGTACCCCAATTTGGAGGTTGTTACATTGCAGCAAAATTCAACGCTACAAAGCGTAAATGTTCATGTTCCTACGAAACTTTCTCAGATGATGAACGTAAGTCAACCCGACGTTCGAAAAGTGTTGCAAGAGTTTAAAGGAACATTCAGTTTTTAAAGTCGCACTATTTTCTTTTGGCCAACTTGTAAGTCGTTGTTCCACAGTACGAGATTGTACAATCCTGGTGATAAAGCCAAATCAATTTGTTGAAGCGTTGAGACTTTGCTTTCAATTTTTTGTTCAAACACCATTCTCCCGTTTAAATCAATTACGGTGATGGCATCAAACACCACCTTGCTCACCACATCGATTGTTTTTGTGAATGGATTGGGATAAACCACTAGTTCAGAATCAAAAGTTTGTTCGATGTTCAGGACTTCAACATTTTCATAGGGAATAAACTGCGTGTTCCAAAGCCTATTGGTGTTCAGATCTCTGAAATTCAAAAGAATACTATCAGTGCCTATTGCCGGATTGTTTATCAGAACCCCATAACGTTCTCCTGGAAATAAGGTCAAGGTGTCAGAAACCTCCACTTCGGGCAGAGGCCGTCCGTCGGAAGCAACAATTTTTGCATTAAGTGACGAAGGGAAAATTACCTCATTGGCGAAAAAACCAATATTCGCAAAACGCAAATAGCTATTTTGATTTTGGCCAGATTTTACTTTTACATCTTGGTCAATAATTTGTTGGTCTGAGTGGCCATTTACTAAGAAAAATTGTGGGTTGTAAATAGGAATCTTAACTGGATCGCTATTCGGTCCGTGCCCGTGATTCAAAACACTGTCATGATGCCAAACGGTGTCAATTTCAGAAGTCATAAAAGCAAACTCATTGGCATAGGTATATCCATCATTCCAAGTCTGCTTGGTTCCATCTGTGGGCTTAATAATAATCAAACCATACATACCCGCCTGCACATGAACTGTAGATGCCACATGACAGTGGTACAAGTAGGTGCCTGCATGCGGTGCTTTGAAGTGGTAGAATCCATGATCCATGTGTTCAACTTCAAATGATAAATGAGGAACACCATCGTTTTGTTGATCAACATCTAATCCGTGCAAGTGAATAGTATGCGGAGCACCTTGCGATACATTCCAAAGATCGATGTGCACTGAGTCTCCTTCCTTTGCATAAATAGTAGGTCCAGGAATACTAGGGTGGGAAGAAAGATCTTCTGCAAATCCAAAAACACGAATAGTGTCGTTATTGGCCAAAACTTTCTCTCCAGTATTTCGAGCAATAAGAAATACATCCACATCATCTTGAGCATAAGACAAGCTCGAAAAGAGCGATATAATCAGGATTAAATAGTACTTCATTATTGAATCTTTAGGGTCAAAAACATTCCGTTGGGGTATATTCCTCCACCTGTTACAGCCACTAGATTATGATCGTGAACCGGATATTCTCCAACTTGATCAGGAACCAAGAGAACGACAACAACTTCAAAAGGCAGAACGGCAAAAGTGTCTTTCTTTCTTTTAACATGGCTCGGGTATTTTGAAGACTGAACAATTTCAGCATGATATCCGTGATAATGAATGGAATGTGTTGAGTTTCCTGTGTTTACCATATGAATAAGAATGCTGTCACCAACGCTTCCTGTAACTCGAGCTATTGAGTCTTTGTTGATATGCGGATTATGCCTTCCGTTTAGTGTAAAATATTGGGGATAGTATTGAGACCAGTCCACTACTAATTCATTTTCTAATTGATGATAAACCTCTTTTTGATGGTCTTTAATATTCCAATAAAATGAAGGAAGTTCTGCGTTAGGATCATAAACATGCAGAATTGCAGAGAGGCCCATATTTGCACATCGAGAATTGTTCAAATGGTCAAACATGATGAACGTTCCAATTTCATTAAATTTCAGTCCAATTGTTATCGAATCAAAGGCCGAAATAGTGTCACCTAGTGACATTTCTTTGATAGTAAAGCCATGATCTGAGCTATCATTATTTACAATTGTGAGGTACAAGCTGTCATTAACAGCAAGCTTGATTAATGTATTACTTGATTCAAAATTGCTAGAAGAATTGTATGTGTAGTAAGGCAGTGATAGGCTATCACTGGTGATTAAATGTCCTTTATTAATATAAATCGTTTGCTGGCTTGCATGCACATTGCATAAACAACCAAGAAGAATGAAGGTAAAAAATAGCGATAAGCTTCTACCCAAAGTGGTGGTCATTGGCTATTCTACAATTACTTTTTGGGTCTTTGTACTTCCATCGGTCGAAGATAGCTGAACAAAGTAAATTCCTTTACTAAGCGTAGAAACATCAACACCGTTAACACCTGAATTAAGTTGACCAATTTCTAGGATGGTTTCTCCCAAAAGATTACTCATAGATGCTGTATACGTTTGTCCATCGTTTGGAATACGGATGTTGATTAGGTCTTTAGCCGGATTTGGGTAGATTGAAATAGCTTTATTAGGTGCAATTGAAATACTCGATACACCTTTGTTTACAAGCGTTATAGATACTGTATCACCACGATCTTGGTCATTTTGATCATAAACATAAAGCTGCAGGTAAGCTGAGTCAAAAGTTTTTGGACTTGTGTTTAAGATGAAGTAAGCTTCTTTACCATCTTCCATTTGCGTTTTTGTAATTGGAAGGAACGTTCCACTACTAGGCAACCCAACATGACAAGTACCATAACCACAAAGAGAAAATGACCATTCTGCAGGTACATCTGTTTTCAACTTTCTCCATTTGAAGGTAATATCTTCAGGTTCAGGTGTAGTGAATTTAACTTCACCGCCAAGGTAGTTAGAGTTGGTTTCTTCTAGTCGAAGATCTTGATCAGTACTATATACAAAGTTTTGTGCAGAACCAATTAAAAACATACAAAGGGCTAATGAGGTAAATAATAACTTCATGATTTAATTCTTTTATGCAACAAATATAACTATCAAGAAATTGGGCAGAGCTATTTCTTTGTTTCTGACCAGAAAAAAACAATTGTTAATCAAAAAGCATACGGGTTAGACAATTCGGATTTGTACCAATCTAACAATTATATTCTCTCCTGAGATCAAGTATGTCGAGCAACGGATGCTATTTTAGATTCATTGCTCTACTAACGACTTCAGGGATATAGTCATCGATGTATGATCGTGTCATAATTTCAAGCAGCTGGGCCTTAACGGATTTATATTGCTCGTGCACAGGACATGGTTTTGAAGATGAGCATTCGTCGAGTCCAAGAATACATCGTGTAAAGACTTCTTTTCCTTCTAGGGATTGAACAATTTGCAGAAGACTAATTTTCTTTTCAGCATTTATCTTAAAACCTCCCTTAGCTCCTTTAGCTGATAAAACTAAGCCGTTACTTCTTAATTGTTGGAGGATTTTGGAGGTAAATGCGGCCGGAGAATTGATTGCTTCTGCCACCTCAGGAATACGAATGTAACGTTGATGGTCTTGATGTGTGGCCAAGTAAATCATTGCTTTTATTGCATACTCTGAAGCTTTATTTAACATAGAAAATCGCCGATAAAGATACATTAATTATTGTTTTGAATAATCAAGTCTAGGTCAATATTATGCATCTGTCAGAAATAGAACTTACATTCGTTTAAAGGGTTAACTTATGAACTTAAATGATTTACTCTCAGCACTGAAAAAAACTAACAACAGCACTGAAACACCTGAAGGTCTTTGTCCAAATTGTTGGGGCCGGCAAGAGTATGGAAAGCACTTTTATGAGGCGGCCAAAAACAATAATGTTAGTATTGATCAAGTTGATCATAAAAAAGGGTGGATTCAGGACTATGCAGACAAACACCTCTATAAAATTGCATTGGTGGAAAAGGGAAGCGAAGTAGTTTGCAACAATTGTAAGATAACATACAAACCATCTGAACTATAATCTTTTATAATGGCCTACCTTTGTGAGCAGAATGAAGTTTACGGAGTACAGACTATCTGAAGAAATAAAACGCAATCTTTTCGAATTGGCGTTTCGAAAGCCAACAGATATTCAATATAAATGTATTCCGCATATTCAACGAGGAGAGGACCTTCTTGCCATCGCACAAACAGGAACTGGTAAAACAGGGGCATTTGCCATACCTGTTATCGATAAGATTCAGCAAATTAAACGTAAGACCAAAACTAAGGCCATACGGGCATTAGTTATGGTGCCAACTCGAGAGCTTGCAGTGCAAATTACTTCTGTTTTTAACCAAATCGGTAAAAACACGAAGGTTGCAACTTTGAGTGTTTATGGAGGTGTTGATCAAAATCCTCAAATCGTGCGCTTATTAAAAGGAGTTGATATACTTGTTTCAACACCAGGAAGAATGTTTGATTTAGTTCATCAAGGATATATCGACCTGGGTAAAGTAGAGACCCTTATTCTTGATGAAGCAGACCACATGCTTGATCTTGGTTTTTATAAGGATATTCAAGACGTTATTCGCTTTCTGCCTAAGCGTAGACAAACCCTGTTTTTCTCTGCTACTATCGATAAAAAAATAAAGAAACTGGCATATAGCTTAGTGCGTAATGCTATTCGCATTCAAATTTCTCCTAAAGACCCGGTTAGCAAGAATGTAGATCACCAGGTAATTTTTGTAGAGATGGACGATAAGCGATTCTTTTTGCAACGATTAATTAATGAAAATGATAGTTTGAAATTCTTGGTCTTTGTGAGAACAAAGATTCGAGCTGAACGTGTTAAAGCAGCACTTGAGCGTCTTCAAATTATTGCCAAAACTATACATGGAGATAAGGATCAGCAAGATAGAGAAAATACCATGCGCAACTTCAGATCTGGCGAATGCCTTGTACTAATTGCTACTGACGTAAGTGCACGAGGAATTGACATTCCAGATGTTGACTATGTGGTGAATTATGACCTTCCTGAGCAACCAGAAAACTATGTGCATAGAGTAGGGCGTACAGGACGTGGAAGAAACAAAGGTCAGGCCCTATCATTTTGTAGTAAAGGAGAAAAAGAATTGTTAGAATCAATTGAAGCCTATACCACGGTTCCTATTACGCGTGCCATGTTGACTAAAGCCGATTATTCGGAAACGATAGAACTTGCCGACGATGGGCAAGACAATTGGAAGGCTTTAATGGAATTAGACCTTAAGCCCAAGAAGAAGAAAAAAAAGTAGCTATCGAGCTCTGTAGACTTCGAATCGCTTAAATTCAGCACCCTCATGACCGGCAATTTCAATTCGGAAGGGTTTCCCAGCACCTCCAGGATTAAGCACTTTCGATATTGTACGGTGTTCAACTCCGTTGCTGAAGTAAAAACGAATCTTAATCTCCTCAACGACAAAATCATTTCTATTAATTAACCATCCATTGATAATCCAATCTCCAGTTAAACCTTTTCGTGCCGTCAATTGCTCCTGATAAATTTGGTTTTCAGGCATTATGCGAGACACAATACCATTCTCTGTTATACTGTCACTAAGTACTGTTGTTTTCCATTGGGCAGGAGCATACAGAATTGCAACAACCAAAAGAATAATAACTAAAATTAAACTTCGCCTGAATTTCTTTTTCACAACTCAAAGGTAGGCTGAAGAAGGGGTAGGGTTTTGAACGAATAAAAACAAATGGTCAAAAAAAAAGCCACTGACAAGCAGTGGCTTTTAAATTTATTCCTGTTGAACTTATGGTCCAACATCGTGGTTAGCAGATTCTAACAAGTAAGGGTGATTTGCTGGATACAAGTTGGCTTTACTCAACGAGTTAAGCACAATGTAAATGAACAATCCTGCAAATGCCATTGTAGTACCAATTTCTAACATTCCGATTCCTGCATGATCTCCTACAACACCTGGCATAACTAGTAGATAAACATCTACCCAGTGACCAATTAAGATCGCTGCAGCCGCTAGTAAGATAATCTTAGGACTTCTCTTCGCGTTTCTCATCATTAAGATTAAGAAAGGAGCTAAGAAGCTAAGAACGATGTTCAATCTGAACATTGGCTTGTAGTATTCTGAAAGTCTTGCGTTAAAGTACACAGTTTCTTCAGGAAGGTTGGTATACCAAATAAGTAACCATTGTCCTAAGAAAATGTATCCCCAGAAAATAGAGAACGCAAACATGAACTTACCTAAATCGTGAACAACTTCGTCAGAAACCATTTCCATGTAACCTTTTGACTTAAGGTAAAGCAATACCAGCATCATTACAGAAAGACCTGTAACGAAGGTGATTGCAAAGTTGTATACAGAGAACATGGTTGAGTACCAGTGAGCATCAATACTCATAATGATTACCCAAGATAAAGCAGAGAAAGAAAATGCAAAGAAGAAGATGAATCCTGCAGACCATCTGGTTGAGTTTCTGAAGAAGCTCAAACCACCTTCTTTATCTTCTTTAATACTGTTTGTTCTTAACTTATGTCTGATAAAGTACCATACGATGAATACAAATGGAATAAAGAAGAAGATGGTACCGTTGTTCAGTAACCAGCTTTTACTTTCCAAAATGGCATCGTAACCAGCACTATTTGCATCACCTGCTGCTGAACTTCCAAAATATTGTACCCAGTGATACATATCGTGACGTCCTAGTAAAATT
Organism: Bacteroidia bacterium; assembly: GCA_965216465.1. Classification (GTDB taxonomy): domain Bacteria; phylum Bacteroidota; class Bacteroidia; order NS11-12g; family UBA9320; genus UBA9320. The sequence goes on along the minus strand of CBDCFW010000005.1, from coordinate 275,258 downwards.
ACAGCAAATAAGATAACAAATCCTACTAAGGTATAACTACTGATTGCCTCTGGAATACGCTTTATCATGGTTGCCCATCCAGCGTTCGCAACGTAGTTAACGGCCAAGAAGAATAAAGATGCAATTGCAAATAGCCAGAAATAATAGCTATTCATAAGCAAGTTAGCCCATACTCTACTCATAAAAGTAGTTTCATGGTGTTCTCCTTCTACATGGTGACCATCTGCTTCTGCTGCTCCTTCAGACGGAGACTCAGCAGAAGTAAGCGTAGCATGGTGTTCTTCAACAGCCGCTTCTTCGTGAGTAGCTTCAGTTGCTTCTTCATGTGCAGGCTTGTCCCAGTTGTTTTGTACTTGCATGGCACCTACTCCGGCCATAATAGCTCCTACTACAAAAAGTAGGATAGCAATCATTTTTGATCTTCCAGTGAACTGAAATGTTTCTTGTGTTACTTCTTTAATTATATGATGTCCCATTTCAATTAGTGTGTTGCGTTATCGTTTGTTTCTTCTTGAGCTTCCTCAACTTCTTCAGCAGGCTCGATTACAGCATCTTCAGAGGCATAAACAAAATCATCGCCTAAGCTTAGTTTTCTAAGGTAGTGAATTACTTGCCATCTTTCGTCTGGTGTAAGCATTGGAGCATGAGGCCCCATTAAACCTTTACCGTAAGTAATTGAGTGATACATTTTACCATCAGCTAAGGTCTTAATGTAATCAGCACTGTAACTAGGCCAACTTGGACCAGGCATTTTCTTAGATTTAAAAATCGGTCCGTCGTTTTTACCTTTTTTACCGTGACAATGCCAGCAGTTGATGTTGTATAATCTTTCTCCTTCGGCTACATTTTCTTCTGTAGCAGCAATCCATGAAGTATAAGATGCACTTGCTTCGTATCCTTCGCTGTTGTTAGCATGCGGATAAACAAAGTTTACTTGACCTCTAGCAACTGTTCCGTTTACAGGAAGTCGCATAGTCATTCCATGCTCGTTGTATTCATATGGTGCATCTGCCTCTTGAGAAAATGGCTCATAAGCATCAGATACATACATCTGAGGAGCGTACTCAATACCTGGATTATCACCAGAGCTTGTACAAGACATCATTCCTGCTAATGGAAGTGCTAGTACTAATCCTACTTTTATTATATTGTTAAGCTTCATTGGTCTAATTCATTAATTGTTAACTTGCTCATCTTCCATTGTATGTGAAGTGTTAAATGCTTCAGCTTGCTCACGCACTTCAATAGCTCCTTCGCTTTGTAAGGTAGAAATGATTTCTGCGTTAGCGATTGATTGATCAACACTATTGTCAATGGCTAAAATCATCTTATCATCGGTTTGTTTAACATCTAAGATATCTTCTTTAATGCCATGAATCATTCGACTTCTCGCGAAGAACATGATTACCATACCAAATGCTGTAAATAGAATGGTAAGCTCAAAGATTACCGGAATAAAACTGGTAAACATGTTAAGTGTTGTTGGTTTACCACCGATGATCATTGGCCAGTCCATAACGTTCATGGTGTAGGCAAGGGTAAACCCTGACAATGCACCTAATAACCCACATAGAAATGCACTTATTGTTAAGTTAGTTCTTTCATAACCCAAAGCTTTATCTAAGTGGTGAACTGGGAATGGAGTGTAGCAATCAAAGATTTTAACCCCTTTGTTACGCAAGGTTTCAACCGCGTGTAAAAGTTTATCTGAATCATCGAAGATTCCAAGGGTAAACTTCTTATCGTCTAATAATATACTTTTATCTACCATTTTACTCTTTGTCTTTAATAATTGTTTTAACCTCTGCCATGTTGATTACCGGAAGGAATTTGGCAAATAAGAAGAAACAAGTGAAGAATAATCCAAATGTTCCAATAAAGATTCCTGCCTCAACCCAAGTTGCGTGGTACATTACCCAAGAACTTGGTAGGAAGTCTCTGTGTAGAGATGTTACGATAATTACGAAACGCTCAAACCACATTCCAATGTTTACAACGATCGAAACGATGAAGATGAACCATGGTGTAGTTCTTGCCCATTTACTCCAGAATACTTGAGGAGCAACGAGGTTACAGAACATCATGGTCCAGTATGCCCAAGCATAAGGTCCAAACATTCTGTTTGCGAACGCGTATTGTTCATATTGGTATCCTGAGTATGCTGCAATAACGAACTCAGTGATATATGCCAAACCTACTAATGACCCTGTAAGCAAGATTACCTTACACATGGCCTCTAAATGCTCAGTGGTAATGTAGTTTTGGTAATTCATTACGTGACGAGCAATTAAAAGAAGGGTTAATACCATACCGAAACCAGAGAAAATTGCACCGGCAACGAAGTATGGAGGGAAGATGGTGGTGTGCCATCCAGGAATTACAGATGTCGCGAAGTCCATCGATACAATTGTGTGTACCGAAAGTACGAGTGGGGTAGAAATACCCGCAAGAATCAAAGCAACAACTTCATAACGTGCCCAAGACTTTGCTGAACCGTTCCAGCCCATTGCAAAGAATCCGTACCAGAATTTTCTAGCTTTAGTTTTAGCTCTATCTCTTACTGTAGCTATATCTGGAATCAAACCTAAGTACCAGAATACTAAAGAAACCGATAGATAAGTAGAGATTGCAAATACGTCCCAAAGAAGAGGAGAGTTAAAGTTTACCCATAACGAACCAAATGCATTTGGCAGTGGTAAAGGCCAGTAGCCTAACCAAACTCTACCCATGTGAAACAATGGAAATATTGCAGCACAGAATACCGCAAAGATTGTCATTGCTTCTGCAGATCGGTTAATGGACATTCTCCATTTTTGTCTAAATAGTAATAAGATAGCTGAGATCAAAGTACCGGCGTGACCAATACCAACCCAGAATACGAAGTTGGTGATATCCCAACCCCACATTACCGTTTTGTTTACGTTCCACGTTCCGATACCTTCCCATACAGTCCAAGTAAGTGTTGCTACTAAGATGAATAAACATATTAGAGCAATGGTGAATCCGAGCCACCAAGATTTAGTTGGCTTGTTTTCAATTGGCCTGCAGATGTCTTCAGTTACATCGGAGTACGTTTTACCTCCGGTTACTAATGGTTGTCTAATTTCTGCTTGATACATGCTTTATTATTAATGCGCGTTATGGTTAGTGTTTGCTTCTTTATTTCTGATCTTAGTCATGTACTTAACACTTGGCTTAGTACCTAACTCTTCAATAACGTGATATGCTCTTTCGTCTTTGTACAATTTAGAGATGTCGCTGTTTGGATCATTCATGTCACCAAATACGATAGCTCCTGAAGGACAAGTTTGAGCACATGCTGTGGTAAACTCATTAGCTTCTAGCGTACGATTCTCTTTCTTAGCTGTAAGCTTAGCAGTTTGAATTCTTTGAACACAGAAACTACATTTCTCCATTACACCTCTTGATCTTACAGTAACATCAGGGTTAATAACCATTTTACCTAGATCGTTGCTGAAGTGGTAATCGAACTTCGAGTTGTTATTGTATTTAAACCAGTTAAATCTTCTTACTTTATACGGACAGTTATTTCCGCAGTACTTAGTTCCAATACATCTGTTGTATGTCATTTGGTTAAGACCTTCGGAACTGTGCGTGGTTGCTAGTACCGGGCATACAGTCTCACAAGGAGCATTATCACAATGCTGACATAACATCGGTTGGTGAACTACTTTTACATTTTGGTAGTAATCAGTAGAATCTGTTACTGAAGAATATTCTTCCATTACCTTCTCCTGAGTCATGTAGTCACCTTTTTCTACGTGCTGATCTCCACCGTTAACAAGACTTAAGCTCAAGTCTTTAGTTTCAGGTACTTCAAAGCTGTAGTATCTATCAATACGCAACCAATGCATTTCTCTTCTTCTTCTAACCTCATCTCTTCCTACAATTGGTACGTTGTTTTCAATAGAACAACTTACAATACAAGCACTACAACCTGTACACTTGTTTAGGTCGATGGCCATACCCCAGTGGTGACCTTTGCTATAATCATGATCATCCCACAACGAAATTGGTTTTGGTTTATGGAAGTGTCCACCAGCATGAGGATCTTTACGGTATTCTTCTAAGCTAGCTTCTCTTACAATATCTCTACCTTCAATAGAGTAGTGTGTTTGTGTTTGTCCAAACTCATGACGTCTACCTTCTGCTTTTTCGAAGCTTGGGTTTGAAATAGTATAAGAAGCAGATCCTCCTTTGTAATTTACAAGAGGGAAGGCATTCTTACCTAAGTCTTTAAGGTCATTCTTAACGGTATCAGGTAATTCTCTTCCGTATCCTAGAGCAACACCGTATGTACCTTTAGCTTGTCCTGGTTGAATTAAGATAGGTAGAGCTTCAATTGAACCTGAACCTGCTGATATGTTAACAAGGTCTCCATCTACCCATCCGTTTGCTTTTGCGTCTGGCATTGAAACGGTTAAGTAGTTATCCCAAGTTACTTTAGTGATTGGATCTGGCATTTCGTGTGCCCAAGGAGTGTTTCCAAAAGCACCATCTCTAACACCCACTTTTTGGTAAAGGATAATTTCAGTTTGGTCAGACTTCTTAGCAATGTCACCGAAGTTTACATTTCCAACTAGGGCAGGAGTAGAGGCAACACCTACGTTGTCTTTAAATCCTTGCTCAATAGTTTTGATGAAGTTTCCGCCAATTTGGTCAGCGAATACAGACTTCATGTAGCTGTATCCATGGGTGTATTCGCCATTGTCAGCAACATTACCTCCTGCCCAAGCTACTAGTGAACTAGCTGCCTGTCTTCCGTTAAATACTGGAGAGATTGTAGGTTGGTTGAATACATATCTGCCGTTGTATGGCTCTTTAATGTCCCAGCTTTCAAGAGCGTGCAAGTTGGTAGCAACGTGCGAACATCCTTTAGCTGTTTCATCCATAGTAATTGCTGTACTGATTTTTGTACCAATCTTAGCAAGAGCATCAGCAATTTGAGGATGAGAATAAACTGGATTACAATCTACAAAGATTGCGGCACCATATTTTCCAGCTTTTGCATCTTTAGCAAACTGAGCGAAATCTCTTTCGTCAGCACTTTGACCTTTATAATAGTTGGTAAGATCGATAGTCGATCCATAGTTACCAAGCATCATATTGATTTCGTTAACCAACATTTGGTCAGCTTCGTTATTGCTTCCACAAACAACTAGCGATTTACCTTGTGCAGATTTTAAGTCAGCGGCTGCTTTCTTAATTGCGTTACCGGCAAGCTCCATTCCTTTGCTTGAGCTAGATCCACCAAGCGCATTGTACAATGCGATAAGGTGTTGACCAACGTTACTCATCTTCATTGGAGCACGGCTGTCAGCATTTGACCCAGTTAAAGACATCAAGGCTTCAAATTGGTAATGCTTAGACATTTTACCATTTTTAGGAACTCTGTTCTTAGCGTAGTCTGAAGAGAATCTTACTGGGCTAATCCAAGTCCCTAAGAAATCAGCTCCAAAACTTACGATAACTTCTGCTTTGTCGAAATTGTACGCAGGAATAACTGCTTTTCCAAAAGAGCTGTTATTTGCTCGAGTGATTCCAGAGTATGAAATCGCTTCATAAGCAACCGTGTTGGTATTTGCATATTTTGCTTTGAAATCGGCAATAGCTTGATTGTTTACTAAGCTAGTATTTGATCCAGTTACAATAGCAATTGATTTACCGCTGGCTGCAGTTTTGTCTAAAGCAGCAACAACGTTTTTGTCAAATTCATCCCATGCAACTGATTGGTTATTTCCAGCAAGCATTGGACCTTGTAATCGGTTGGTGTCATACAAAGAAAGAATTGCAGAGTGTGCAAGACCATCTAAACCACCACCGTAGTAACTCGCTTCTTTGTTAGGTTCGAACTTAATAGGTCGTCCTTCTCTAACTTTAACAAGCATTGGGAAACCTTCGCTGTTGCTAACCGATGAGCTAGCATAGTATAAAGGTACTCCAGGAGTTACGTTTTCAGGTTTAACAGCATATGGAACTGCTTTTTTAACTGACGTTCTATTACACGCAGCTAAGGTTACCGCACCAAGGCTGAAACCAAAAAATTTAAGAAAGTCTCTTCGATTCGCTCTAACATCATCATCGTTTCCGAAAACTTTGTCTAACGGCAATCCTTCTGAAAATTCGTTAACATTTGCGTCAACGAAATCAGGAGTTTGCTCCAGCTCTTCGATTCCTTTCCAGTATTTATTTGAAGACTTCATTTATGTATATTCTCTAGACTTTTAATTAATAGTGACACTTACTACATTCTAATCCCCCGTTCTCAGCAACGGTAATGTAGTCCTTACCTTCGGCTTTCATATTCTTATGTACTTCTTCATAGTACTTATTGTTTTCTGAATCGATACCTCTTTCGCGGTGACAATCAACACACCATCCCATTTGAAGAGAAGAGAATTGGTAAACTCTTTCCATTTCTTCAATTGGTCCGTGACAAGTTTGACATTCTACCTTACCAACAACAACGTGTTGCGAGTGATTGAAGTAAGACAAATCAGGAAGGTTATGAATTCTCACCCATTTAATTGGTTTTTGAACCGCACCTTCGATGTACTCCATGTTTTCACCATCATATCCGATTGCATCATAGATTTTTTGTATCTCTGGAGAAGTATTTCCATTGTACTTGTCAGAAGCTTTCACAAACTTGTGACAGTTCATACAGGTGTTCAATGAAGGAATACTTGCTGATTTTGACTTTTCTACCGTACTGTGGCAATACTTACAATCGATTTCATACTGGCCAGCGTGAATCTCATGCGAGAAGTTGATTGGTTGTTCTGGAGCATATCCTTGCTGAACACCAACCTCGTTCATTCCATACATGTAACCCATAGGCCCAATGAAGAATACAAGAAGAATTCCTGTAATCACCAAAGTAGCTACGGTAGGATTCCATTTTGAAATAACCGGCTTGATTTTTCTTTCGTACAAAGAAGGCTCTGCTTCCTCTGGATACTTTTCACGATTTAATGTTTTCAAGTGTTTTTGAATCCCAAACAACAAGGCTGAGATGGCTACTAACACTAGCGATAAAATCATTAACGCGAGAAACGTAGAATCTGAATAAAATGATGACATATTATTATTTGAAAATGATAAGGTGCTTATTGATGTAAAAATTAGTACTAGGACTATGTTGGTTTTTGGTTTGTACATACAATTATATGCATATATCTATGCGGCTGCAAATATAGACGACTCATAAAATCGACTGGATTCAGATATTCACAATTTGTTAATTTAGAAACTATACAAATAACGATGTAACTGCTTGATTTTGTGAAGGATGATGTACTAAAGGAGCGTGGATTATTTTTATTGATACTTATTCGCTTTTTTGCAAATTATAGCAGTACAAAAAATGCCCCATCGCAACTTTTTACTCAACGCATTAATCCTTTTTCTTTTTGTTGTAAGCTTTAATGATGTCTTTAACTAGTCGGTGACGTACGACATCATTTTCGTTTAATCGAACGATGCCAATATCTTTTACAGGTTTAAGGATGTCTAAAGCAGTCGCTAAACCACTTTTGGCCTTTGGAGGAAGGTCAATTTGACTGAGGTCTCCGGTAACCACTACTTTTGAGATTGGACCCATACGCGTTAAGAACATTTTGAGTTGTGTTTCGGTTGCATTTTGAGCTTCATCTAAAATGGTGAAACAGTTGTTCAGTGTTCTTCCTCGCATAAAGGCCATCGGTGCTATTTCGATAATGCCTTTCTCCATATAGGCTCTAAATTTTTCGGCAGGAAGCATGTCTAATAATGCGTCGTATAAGGGGCGTAAATAAGGGTCAACTTTTTCTTTTAGATCTCCTGGTAAAAAACCTAAACTCTCTCCAGCTTCAACGGCAGGTCTACACAAAACAATACGTTTTACTTCCTTGTTTTTTAATGCTCTAACTGCCAGAGCTACAGCAGTATATGTTTTTCCTGTTCCAGCCGGTCCGATAGCAAATACCAAGTCGTTTTTTTCAACCTTTGCCACTAATTCTTGCTGGTTCTTCGTTCGAGCAGAAATGATTCTTCCACTTTGTCCGTGAATAATAATTCCCTTTTCTTTTTTCTCTGTATTCTCTTCGCCTTCAACCACGCGTTCTATATCTCCCAAACTTACATTTTCGTTTAGTTTTAGGTATTTCACAATTGACTCGGTGGCGGTAATAAACTCGTCGATGTCTTTATCTTCACCTTTGATGGTGATCTGATTTCCACGAGAAGAGATTTTTAAGGTTTCATATTTGGCCTTAAACAATTTAAAATAACTGTTGTACGGACCAAAAAATCGAGATGGATTTATGTCTTCAATTAAATATTTTCTTTCTGCCAAGGTATTTTATAAAAATGTTAGGTACAGTGCTTATTTTCGTCGGCTAAATTAAGTAAATTTTAACTTGTCTGTACTTACATTTTTAAGTGATTTTGGTGCTGATTCGCATTATTTGGCCTCGTTTAGAGGTGCAATGGATCAAATGAACGTCAAAATGCCCTTTATTGAGATAACAAGTAGAATTGAACCATTTGATATTGTAGAAGCTGCGTATTTGTCTTCTATGGTGTATCAAGACTTTGAACAGGGAAGCGTTCATATACTGGCTACCAATGTAGTTGCTACCTCGTTTGAAGGCCATCTTGCAGCTAAGTATAACGGTCATTTTTTCATCGCTCCTGATAACGGAATCTTAAGTTTAATTTTTGGCGAAGATTTTATGGATTACTATTTATTGCCCACTGAGCACTACGAAGTAAAGATTCAAAATGTGTATTTGCCGTTTATTGAAAAGCTCGTAAACGCCAATTACAATTTAGACCAAGTAGCTCAAAAGACAGATAAAGTAAATACCAAAAGTAAGATTATTCCCGTTAGAGATGAGAATGAATTACGAGGAACAGTGCTGTTTGTAGATCACTTTGGAAACGCTTATACCAATGTGTCGCGGAACGAATTTGAGACCTTTGTTCAATCGCACCCATACACCATTAATCTGAGTAGACATTCAAGTATCAATTCAATCTCCAAGAACTTTGCAGATGTTCAAGAAGGAGATCCTCTTTGCTACTTTTCTGATCACGATTATTTAGTTGTGGCCATTAAGAAAAGTAGTGCTCAGCAGCTATTAAATTTACGAAAATACAAACCGCTTATTATTGAAAAACGATGATATTACGATTAGTGAAAATGCATTTTCGCCCGGAAGAAACAGATAGCTTTTTAGCTTATTTTAAAACCATTAAGTCGCAGATTGAATCCATGCCTGGAATATTGAAACTCAAACTGTACCAAGATGAAAATGATAAAAACATCATTTTTACACACAGCTTGTGGCTAAATCCTGAAAGCTTGGAAAATTATAGAAATTCAGAAGCATTCTCCATTATTTGGCCTAAAACGAAAGCATTGTTTGCAAGTAAGGCAATGGCTTGGAGTTTGAAATTAAAGTAAATATAATTGTAGAAGAAATGACAAGATTAACAAAACCGTTATTTACCCTGACACTGGTTGTTATAACCCTAACATCTTTTGGTCAATTAGAAAAGATGGAATGGGCCTTAGAAGATGGCAATTATAAACGTGCTCAGAAACTGGGTCTAGCTTACATGGACGATCCTGAGCTAAAGAAGATGCCAGAACTCTATTACTACTTTGCAATGGCTCAATTGGAGCTTGCAAAAGATCCGCTGGCATTTGAAAAGGATCCAGACCTAGTAAAAGATGCAGTTAAAGCTGTTAAGAAGGCAAGAAAAAAAGATAAAGACAGCACAGTTGGTCCTGAATTTGAAGAATTTGTTGATGAGCTAGCGGAACGTCAAAATGAAGAAGCAATGGCAAAATACAACATTAACAAAATGTCTAAGGCTTCGGCAATGTTTGACTTGTCGTATATGCTGAATGGCAATCGTTTTGCTTATATGATGTCTGCTAAGAGTGCCCTTGCTTATGAAGATACAGCTAAGTGCGAAAAGCAATACAAAGACTTACTTGCTTGGTATAATGAAGATTTAGAGAATGGTGTTCTAGAAGACAATAAGTATGAAACCGAGCCTCATATTTATTTCATTAATAAATACTGGGAGCAAGGAAAATACGATAGCGCTAAATTGATGATAGCAAATGGCCGTGAATTTTTCGGAAACCATGCCAAATTAAATTTCTATCACAAGGGAATCACACTTGATATCGCTAAAACGATGCCTCCTTCTCAGCAACTGCTAGATTACGTTCAAGAAGTGTTAGAATTCGTTCCTGCTGATAAAGACCTACTACACAAAGAGAATTCTATTTATATCTTTCTAATCAAACACAAGCTGATGAACGACTTGCATGATGATGCTAATCAACTCATTGCCAAATTTGTTAGTGAGAAAGTTGAACGCTCTAAGTCAAAAAATGCATCGAAAATTAAACGAACCGATGTTTTTGTTGAACCCAAATCAGAAAATGTGCTTTGGAAACTTGCCGAGTATTTCCAAACCTATAATCATAACATCAGTGCAGAGCATGTACTTAACAAATACATTAACAACACCGCGAAATCTGACACTGCACCTGACATAGCAGAACGTTGGGCTGTGATTTCAGATTATGCATATAAAACGAAGGGATTATCTTTTGCAACCTTTATCTTAAAACAGGCTATTAAGCGCTATCCAGACAATTCTGGCTTAGTAGAGTTAAGAAGAAAAATTATCGCTGAAAAGGAAGTGGTAAGAACCACTGTAGATGAACAAGGAGCAATTTATATGTTGATGAAAGACGAATACGATTCAACTAAGTCAGCAGACGATCTTGAGCGTATTTTGGCAATTAATGACAAGTATCTTGGCCTTTTAGTTGCAGCGAATCGATTTGCAGAAGTAAATCAAGTTTTTGCAGAGCAGATGGCCTATGCTCCAGATGCCGATTATTCTGAGAGAAGACACTACATCGCCAAAGAAGACTTTTATCACAACTATTTCTTAACTAAAACAAAAGGAAAAGATGATGAAGGAAACGTAATCGACGCCTTTGAATGGAACGGCGATCTCAGTAGATGCCAAGCCGGAACTGTCGAAGATGATATTCAGCAAAAAGTAGCTAATCGTATTAACTATTTTAGAAGAAATGCTGGTGTTCCTGAAATATTCTTCGACCCCGCAACTAATGAATATTGTCAACAGGCTGCGTTTATGATGACGGTAAATAGAAAACTTGAACATGAGCCACCTAAAAGCTGGAGATGTTATACGGCAGACGGTGCATATGCAGCGAAGCATTCATTGTTGATTAAGGATGCAAATACTTCATTGGCAGTGACTTACATTATGGATGATAAGAATCCAAGTGCAGGAAACAGAAGATGGCTGCTATATCCAAATGGTCAAATTTACGGACATGGATCAACACGTGATGTTGCGGTAATTTGGGCATTAGATGACTCGGGTTCAACGGATAGTTCAATGTACATGGAAAATCCTGTTTGTTGGCCGCCAAAAGGTGATATCCCACAAATGATGTTATTCGAAAATTGGACATTCTCAATGTACCGAGATTTGGATAGTGCTGTAATTGAGGTTTCACAAGACGGAAAGCCTTTAGAAGTAAAGGTTGAAAAGCTAGTAGAAGGATATGGGGCGCCTACTTTGGTGTTTAAGCCTCAGTACGAAAAATCCGCTCTTCCACCCAAATCACTTTTTGAGGTGAACGTTACATTGTCAGACGGAAGTAAATATTCTTACGCCGTTCGTACATTTTACTACGATCCGAACCAAAATTAGAGCGTAACTAAGCAACCTTTTTAGTATCTTGCAAGTCTGTATAATAGAGCAGGCTGTTTTGTACAAATCTTGGTTGTCATATGTAATTCTCTTTCTTCTTTGCGATTTAGGGGTTTTTGGTCAAACTGGTTTTTTAGAAAATAAGGGTCAATGGAACCCTATTGTAAACTATAAAGCTGATTTCGACCACCAAACTATTTACATTGATCAAACTGGTTTTTCAGTCCTGCAACACGACAATGAGAAATGGATTTCTTGGATCGAAGAATACCATGCCCACGATCACGACGAACACGATCATGTTAAACAAAAAGTGGCTTCTGAAAGAACGCTGCGTTTTCACCATGTAAAATTCAATTTTGTTGGTGCAGACTTGTCACGTCATTATGGTACTACTACAAACAGCGAATACTATAATTTTTACCTAGGCAAAGACCGAACGAAATGGACAAGTGGTGTTAAAAAACACACGACCATACTCTTTTCAGACATCTATCCCCATATCGATCTTGAATTCGAAGCAATAGATCAACGATTTAAGTACAATTTCATTTTGAAAGAGGGCGCAGACATCAACGATATTAATATCGATATTTTAGGAGCGTCAGATTATCAAGTAAAACCAGATCGATTAACTATAGAAACTGAATTTGGAAAGTTCTCTGAAGTAATGCCTATATCCTACACCATCGAAAATGGAGTGAAGCAAACCGTTCGCATGGAGTATGTAAAGCGTGACGGCAAGATTGGGTTTAAAGCACTTGATAAATTGGAAGGGTCGACTACAGTCATTGATCCTGAGCTGATATTCTCAACCTATAGTGGCTCTTCGGTAGATAACTTTGGATTTACAGCTACTTTCGATAGCAGCGGAAATCTATATGCAGGAGGAATTGTGACTAGCCCCACCACTTTTGCCGGGAGCTATCCTGCAACAATTGGCGCTTTTGACCAAACCTTTAATGGCGGTTCTGGTTTTGAACCGGCAAATCTTGCGTGCGATATTTCGATTAGTAAGTACGATTCATCTGGGTCAAATTTATTGTATGCTACCTATCTCGGAGGAAGTAGCGATGAGTATCCACACAGTTTAGTCGTTGATGCTCAAAATAACCTTATTGTATTTGGTACTTCGTACTCTGGAAACTACCCTACAGAAGTCACTGCACCATATTGGGGAAATGCTGGAGGGACTGATATTGTAGTTACTAAGTTTAATGCTTCAGGTACGAGCTTAATCGGATCAACCTATATCGGAGGATCTTCAAACGATGGACTTAATGAACGAGCAAGTACACGATATTTCTATGCAGATGACTTTAGAGGTGAAGTAAATCTAGATTCATCTGGCAACATCTTCGTTGCGACTTGTACACGCTCAACTGACTTCCCAACTACGCTTGGAGTATTTCAGCGTACATACAATCAAGGTCAAGATGGAGTAGTGTTCTGTCTTTCTCCCAATATCGACCAAGTAAAATGGTGCAGTTATTATGGCGGTACAGGTACTGAAGCAATTTATAGTGTCGACGTAGCCAAAGATGGAGATTTGTACATCAGTGGAGGAACGACAAGTACAAACCTGCCTGAAGTTTCTAATTCATTAGGAGAGAATTATAATGGCGGAAGAGCCGATGGTTTTGTGGCACGAATTAGTCACGACGGGAGAACTTTAAAACGCTCGGCATATTGGGGTACATCAACTTACGACCAGATTCTTTCACTTGATATCGACAAGTTTGGAAGCATTTTCGTTGTTGGTCACTCAGACGGAGAAATGCCAATTGATGGCAGTGTTTATCACAACGACAACGGTTCACAATTTATATCGAAATTTAACCGCGATCTTGACGAAGTCTTACTGAGCACAGTTTATGGTAGCGGAGGAAATAGCCCAGACATTACAGTTAATGCCTTTTTGGTTGATGAATGCGGAAAGATCTTCGTTTCAGGGTGGGGAAGCAGCCTTTATACTGGGCCACAATCGCCACTTAAAGATATGCCACTAACGCAAGATGCACTGCAGAAAACGACTGATGGAAATGATTTCCATCTCAGTGTTTTTAGAAGAGATATGCAAGAGTTGCTATATGCAACCTACTTTGGAGGCGATAAAACGGATGACCACGTAGATGGAGGAACGAGTAGATTTGATAAGCGTGGTGTTATCTACCAAAGTGTTTGCAGCAGTTGTCCACCTTCTTCAGATGGACAAAGTTCAAGAGTAAGTGATTTCCCAACTACTCCAGGTGCTTACTCTGAAAACAATCCAAGCCCGAGATGTAGTAATGCATCATTTAAATTGGCGTTTGGAAACTTGAACAGAAAGCCTCGATTAAAAGAAGAATTATACTCGGTTACAGCATTAGATACGCTTGATTTTACCTATGTTATTACAGACCCTGATCAAGATACAATAATCGTGAACTTCTCATACCAGGATGAGATTAGAGATGCATTTCAAAATCGACAAGATCAATACATTGGCCACGAAAAAGTGGAGGCAAACTTTACAGTAAATCCAGGTTGTGAGCACATTGGTGATACGTTTACTGTTTATGCACATGCAGTTGATATTGGATGCCCAGGTTCTAAAGACAGTTTATCGCTGTTTAAAATAGTTGTACTTCCACCTCCTCCGATTGATCCTCCAGAGGTAATATGTCTCAATTTTATTAATCAAAATGGAATTCGATTAGAATGGGAAGCCTTAACCAACCCTACGCGTTATTTCCATAGAATGTATCTTTATAAGGTCGATCCAAATGGAAATACTACGGTATTGGATACATTTTATTCATCTGGAGCTGGTTTGTATGAAGATTTCGATGTAATAAGTCCGAGGTCTAGCAATTACACCTACTTCTTAATAGTAGAGAACAAATGCGGCATTGTTGGCAATAAATCTTATGATTTAAGTAGCGTTAAGGAGCATGAAGTTCCTGTTGAAGCAACATATCTCAAAACTGTTACTGTTGAAGAAGACGTTCTAAAAGTAGTCTGGTTAAAGTCTCAAGAAGATGACTTTGGGCATTACGAATTGTATAAATCAGAAAGAGGTAAGACTACACTGAACTACATTAAATCTATCTACGATATTAACGATACCATTTACATTGACGAAGATGTTGATGTAGATAACCTCTCTTACTGTTATCAAATAAAAGTCAGCGACGATTGTGGTCATCTGAGTAAGCTTAGTAATTATGGATGCAACATCGTAATCAGAGGAGAAAGTGTCGACAATGGAGAAAAAGTAAAGCCACGATTCTTATTCGATCTCAATTGGGATGAATATCTAAGCTGGGCCGGGGGTGTAGCGGAATATGAATTACTTCGATCGGTAGATACAGGAAACCTAAGACCAATTGTTCGTGTAAATTCAGGAGTTCGTGATTATGACGATTCCAACCTCGACTTTGACTGGGGAGGGTATTGGTATAGTGTGATGGCCTATGAAGGTCCTGGTAGCCACAATGCAACCAGTAGAAGTAATGATATCTACTTGATTCAACCACCGTTGGTGTTTGTGCCAAATGCAGTTACTTCAGACGGTAATAACCTCAACGATGAATTTGGTTGGAGTGATGTATTTGTTAAGGAATTTGAAATGAGAATTTACAATCGCTGGGGAGAGAAGGTTTTTGAAACTACAGATAAAAACATAGAGTGGTCTGGCGAATACAAAAACGATAACCTTCATAACAGCAATGTATATGTTTGGGTTGTTATTTATAAAGGTTGGGATAACCGCCGATACATCAAGAAAGGTACCGTCACCATCTTACGCTAACTTTTACATTACTTCTAAAGCACGTATTACTCCTTTTGCCCATTGTAAGGCGAGTTTAGCTTGCTCTTTTTTGGTCATTGAAGTATTGTCGAGCGTAATTGCATCTTCTGCTTTAGCTAGAGGGCTAAGCTCACGGGTTGAGTCAAGGTAGTCTCGCTCTCTGATGTTGTGCAACACTTCCTGAAAATTAACGTGAACTCCTTTTTTGGTAAGCTCTTCATATCTTCTTTTAGCTCTAATTTCAGGTGAAGCTGTCATAAAGATCTTTAATTCTGCCTCTGGAAATACAGCGGTTCCAATATCTCGGCCATCCATAACAACACCCTTGTCTTTTCCAATATTTTGTTGCTGAGACAATAAAAAAGTTCTGATTTCTTCAACAGCACTAACTGCACTTACTTTTCGATTGATATCTTGACTTCGAATTTCAGTTTCAACATCAACACCGTTTAAATGCGTTTTGTAAAATTCTTTGATGGGGTCGTAATGAAATGAAATTTTGATATTGCCTAAGAGGGCAGGATCTTCTCGAACATCATCTAAGGTATATCCATTCTGAATCAGATAGAGTGTAACCGCTCTGTACATGGCACCGCTATCGATAAAAGTATAGCCTAGTTCTTTAGCTAAGTTTTTGGCTAGTGTTCCTTTTCCACAGCTTGAGTGACCATCAATGGCAATATTGATTTTCCGTGTCAAGACACATCAAACATATAACTATTTTTTAATTTACCCTGATTTGCGAAAAAGATTTAACACACGGGTTATTTCTTCTTGAAGGTAGAGAGGTCACGAGATACCGAAAAGTACTTAGTTGCTACACCTGGGAAGTAGCCTGCACTGCCGTAACTCAAGAAGAATTTCTTGATTCCAATACCAAATCCCCAGCTAAATCCAGTTAAAGCTCTTCTATTCTCAGGGGAAAGTTCCGCTCTTCGTTGATGGTTGTATCCTGCACGAATTTGAAAGTTATCTGAAAATACAAATTCCGTGTTAAAGATAACGTGACGCATTGCCTTGTCGCCGAATGATAACTCTTGGTTTTTAATCGTTCCTGTTTCTAGATCAATTTCTTTATTACGAGAATTGATATTAACATAAGAGTTGTTCCAGCGATGTAAATTATGAAGCGTTAATGTAAATCGAAGCGGGTTATGCTCAAGTTTCTTACTTACACTAGCTTGAATGTCGAAAGGCAACGGTTCTCTCGGGCTTGACGGACTGTATCGTATAAATTGATAGCCCATATTCTTAATAACCAGACCCGCACTCAACAATTTAGAGCTATCCATATAGGCCAACCCCAAATCAATGGCTCCTGCAGTACTTACATATGCTTCGTAAGCAGAATATAAAAACTTGCCATTTGCTCCTAAACTGAGCTTGTCATTAAGAGGTCGCGCATAACCAATTTGAAAGGTATAGTCTGCAGCTCGAAATGCACCTTCAATATCACCTGCATTATTGGTTCTTACAAACTCACCGTAATCAAAATAGCCCGAGCTTATTAAAAATGTTCCGAGGCTATCAAAGTCTAAGCCATAGCTAACAAAACCGTGATTAAGATCTGCTACATGATTCGCATACGAAAGTGAAACACTGTTGTGCATCTCAGGATTTATTAAACTAGGATTTTGATATCCAGCTGCAGGATCACGATCAGAATTTGCAATTGATACGCCTCCTAAGGCCGTATGCCGTGCACTGTTTTCAATCAACGCAAATGTAAATGCCGTAGATCCTCCAATTTGAGCAAAGGATAAAATACTGCAAGCCAGAAAGAGGAGTAAAACTAGTTTTCGCATGGATGTTTTAACGTCTCAAAGTTAGAATTTATTGGCAGAGTATCAGATAAATGCAAAAAGAAAAAACAGAAATGACCAAGTTGCGACTTATAGCCGTTTTATCGATATTATTTGATCACCTACTGAAATGGAATTTACAACATCCATACCTTCAGTAACTCGTGCAAAAATGGTGTATCTGCCATCGAGGTGTGGGGTAGGGCAATGCGTTATAAAAAATTGAACGCCTTCGGTGTCCATTCCAGAGGATGCTATTCCTACGGTTCCTTCACTGTATTCTTGGTAGTTTGAAAACTCGCTGCGTTGGCTCCAATCTAAACTTCCCCATCCGTCTCCGCGAGGACATCCTCCCTGAATTACAAACTGTGAAACTACCCGATGAAAGAACTTACCATCATAAAAGCCAGAATCGACCAATGCAATAAAATTAGTCACCGTGCCGGGTGCATCATTCACGAAGCACTGCAAAGTAATGTCACCCTTTGAAGTTTTGATTAAAACCTTTTGATCTGAAGGTATGGTTTTGGTGAGCTCCCAGTTGATAGGGTGATTGTATTCTGGATTATACTTAAAGGGAGGGGCAGATCTATATGTAAATCTGGTGCTTAAAAGTTCAATTGCTTTTGAGACATCGATGTATGTTTCAGCCTCACGTGGAAGTTCTAAGCTATCTCTTATTGATCGACAAGCGTCAAAAATCTTTTGAAAGTAAGGTTCGCTGGCCCAATCATAATCGAATACCAGTTTATCGGTTTGATGAATTTGGTAGCATGCAATACTTTGCATTGCCATATCTCCTGAATTTAGGGCTTTGTATACCATTTCCCACTTCCTTTTCGGAAACAGATCGAAAAACTTTTGTAACGCCGCATTTCGAATCATAGGGGGCATGCTATCTGTTAAAGCGACGTTGTGTAAAAACAGTGATGCATTGCCTTCTAGCTCTTCAATTCGCGAAATCTTTTCTGCTTTTTCGTAGTCGTTTAGTTTGCCATATTCAATCAGCCATTGCTTGCTAAATGTTTCCCCACTATTTGAAGGTGATTTGAAAATCAGGCTAAGTCGCTCCTTAACATGGTTTGAAGTTGCTTGGTCAATTATCTTTTGAATTCGAGTCGAATCTATGTTACCTAGTCTACTCGCCCTGTACACGTAATGCGAAGCTAAAATTTGGTCTTGTTCCGATTCATTTTTTTCTAGCGTGGTTAGCATGCGCTCTGCTAGACTATCCGAGATATGTCTTTTTAAGCTCAACCTAAAAACGCCATAAGTCCACCCCGATCGAAGAGTAGGGTCTTGGTAATTAGTTTGTTCAAATAGAGCGAGGGTCGATTCATCTCCACATTTTCCTATTGCTTCGAGAATATAGCGTTGATTGATTTTAGATAATTCTGAGTCAAATGCTGGCTTTAATATTTGCAATGCTTTTATGTGTCCTATTTGACCCAAGGCTTGAGCTGCAGCACGTCGAGGCAATTCGTCTTGATCAATCTGCAACATCTGACTGAGATAAGGAATTGCAACTGTATCTTTCATACTAGCAAAGGCCAGAGCAGCCGCTATGCGATGACTTTCTTTTTTAGCTTTAAGAAATGGTATTAATGCCTGTGCATCTCTTTGATCCTGAAGTTCATAAATGTGAACCAGCTTTTCATCAGCAAAGTTGTTTTTGTTTGGGGTGTTGTTGTTAGAACATCCCAATAAAAACAACAAAACCACAGCTAAATATTTCATGAAGGCAAATTTAGAATTTAATTGAAGCTAAATTTTGAAATTTTATCTAGGTTAACTTAGTATTCACTTAACATAAACATAACATAGTCTCAATAACATTGCAATGTGAAATTCACCACATTACTAGGAGCCCTGTTGTTAACCATTAGTGTTATGGCAAATAACCCTTTAAAAGTAGTGGTTCTAGATGAGAACCATGAACCAGTTACAGGTGCAAAGGTTACCGCTGTTGAGGTCTCTAAAACGGTGTACACCGACTTTGATGGAATAAGTGAATTACAAAGAACAAACAAGCCAGTGCTTTACAAAATTGAGTATTCAGGTTATAATACGGGCTATGTAAAGTTGGTTCCAACCAACAATGATGAAGAAATCAGGGTTGTTCTAGAAAAGAAATAGTTGAGTTAATAATAAAAGAGCGAGAGTTGCTAAGCAACTCTTTTTTTGTGCTCAAAAAAAAGTCGCTCCATTGCTGAAACGACTTTTCTCATTAATCTAATTTGTTATGTTTAAGCTTAGTGACTAGCCAAGTAGTCAGCAACTCCGTCGTGAGTTTCAGCCATAGCTTCTTCACCTTGAGCCCAATTTGCAGGACATACTTCGCCAAATTCTTCATGATGCTTTAATGCATCAAGGTAACGCATTGCCTCATCAACATTTCTACCTAAAGGAAGATCGTTAACCAGTTGGTGACGAACGATACCATCTTTGTCAATTAAGAAAAGACCTCGGTATGCAATCATTTCACCCGTAGCAATGATATCTCCATTTTCATTGTATTCGTATTCGCCATTTAGAACGCCATAGTTCATGCTAACGGTTTTTGAAGTGTCAGCAATAATAGGGTACGTAATACCTTGAATTCCGCCTTGAGATTTTGGCATTTGCAACCATCCCCAATGACTTTCTTCAGTGTCTGTAGAACATGCTACAATCTTACATCCTTTTGCTTCAAACTCGGCAAGTTTAGACTGGAATGCATGAAGTTCAGTAGGACAAACAAATGTGAAATCTTTTGGGTAAAAGAATAAGATCACGTAGTTGTTTCCTTCAAATTGCTCTAATGAAAAGTTGTCTACTATTTCGCCTCCGTTAATTACAGCTTTCTCGCTGAAATGTGGGGCTTTTCTTCCTGTTAATACTGACATAATGTGTTTTTTTCTTTTTATCGTGGTGCAAATTTAACGCTTTAAATGAGGCTAGAAGCACTCAGAACATTCTTTAATTGTATAGCGATATAAATTATCCCTATCGTTACCATTTTAGATTTAGAACTACTATCTTTGTTAAGGAATTGTTAAGTGAAAGTTATGAGAAATTTAATGACAATATTGGTTTGTGGCATAGTAATGGGGTTAAGTGCTCAAAATTCTGATGTCACCATTGAGAATGGAAAGTATTATGCTGCTGATGGTTTACTCTTCACTGGAGTATACGAAGAATTTAAAGAAGGCCAATTGGTTTCACAGTTAAATGTTAGAGATGGAGAGTTAGAAGGAAGTGCTAGCTACTTTCACCTGAACGGACAGTTAAAAGAAAGTGGAACGTACAATAATGGCCATAAGACTGGTGAGTGGCAACAGTTCAACGATGTTGGATTACTCGTTGGTGTTGCTAATTTCAACAATGATCTTAAACACGGTAAGTGGATTATTTGGGATGATGAAGGCAATATTCGCTTCGAAATGTTCTACAATCAAGGACAAAAAACAGGTGTTTGGAGAATGTGGGATGAAGATGGAAATGAAACTTCGAAAGACTTTAACGACTAATCAAATTGATTAAGAATATTTCAAAATCCCGCCGAGGCGGGATTTTTTTATGAATAAAATTCAATAAACTCTTTTGCCTTCTTTACATAAACCGCAGCATTTTCACGAATATCTTGCATTTGTTGCTCAGTAATGGTCTTTACAACTTTTGCAGGAGAACCCAAGACCAATGAGCGTGGTGGAATCTCGGTTCCTGCCGTAACCAACGCATTTGCACCAATAATAGAATATTCTCCTATAACTGCACCGTTTAATACGGTGGCGTGCATGCCTACTAGAACATTGTTTTTAAGCTCAGCTCCGTGAATAATTGCATTGTGCCCAACAATACAATCATCACCCAATATTGCAGGAAACCCTGGATCGCAATGAATGGTTGCATTATCTTGAATGTTGGTTCGCTTACCAATCTCAATCTTATCTGAATCTCCGCGTAACACCGCTCCAAACCACACGCTAGATTCGTCGTCTAAAGAAACATCACCGATAACAGTAGCACCAGGTGCCACAAATACTTCTTTGCCTTTTTTAAGAGGTTTGTTCAGTCTACTCATTTTCCTGTCTTTTACGTTTCCAACGCTTGTGGGTCCATAACCAATACTGCGGATCGTTATTTATCTGCTCTTCAATTTTCTTGGTAAAACCTTCACTAATTTCACCATCATTGGCATCTTTTGGTTGGTCGAAAATGGTTTCCATTTCAAACGTGTAATAGCCTCGCTTTACTTTTTCGATTTTGCCATACACTACTGGAAGATTGTATTTCTTAGCGAAACGTTCAGTTCCATTGGCCACCGCAGTTTCTTGATTAAGAAAGGTCATCCAGTGAACACCTTTGTTATAGGTTGGACTTTGATCTGCCCCAAAAATAGTTGCAGTAGGAGTTTCAAATCCTCTAATGAAGTACGGAGCAACCTCTTTTGTTGGGATCATGCGTAGACCAAATTTTGTTCTACTTTCCAAAAACTTGGTGTTAAAAAAAGGGTTTTCCAATTTAGCATAAATTCCAACCGCTTGGTGATCAATCTGGTCGTTTAACCCACTGGCAAGAATCTCCCAATTGTTGTAATGTGCCCCAACCAAAACAATAGGTCTTCCTGCCTTAAAATAGTTGTTTGCCAGCTCAGGGTTTAATACTACAAATCGCTTTAAAACCTCTTTTCTAGATATGCTGAAAAGCTTTACGCCCTCAATAATTATATCGCAGAAATGTCGGTAAAATTTGAATGCAATTTGATTTACTTCCTTCTTGCTTTTATCTGGGAATGACCTCGAAATATTGCCAATTACTACTTTTTTACGATACGGAATAAGATAAAATAAAACCGGAGCCAAAACATCCGAAATCCGATACAATATCCAAAGTGGTAAGAAGGATAGTGGTTTAATTATGAGATAAAAGAGAACTTTGCTCACCACGCAAATTTATTAAATCGCTTAATACTAATTTAATGCTGCGTTTTTAGCACGCTTTCTTTCGTAGTCTTTCAGGAATATCTTACGCAAACGAATAGTTTCAGGAGTCACTTCCACATACTCGTCAGCTTGAATGTATTCTAAAGCTTCTTCTAAAGTGAAGATTACTGCTGGAGCAAGTTTAACTTTATCATCGGTTCCAGCTGCACGAACGTTACTGAGCTTCTTTCCTTTGGTTAAGTTTACTACAACATCACCAGGACGACTGTGTTCACCTACCACTTGCCCTTCATAAATGTCTTGGCCTGGATTCACAAAGAATTTACCTCTTTCTTGCAGGTTGTTTAAGCTATAAGGTATTGCAGTTCCGTTCTCCATGCTTATGAGTGAGCCATTAATTCGCTGTGGAATTTCACCTTTATGGGGTTGAAATTCTTTAAAGCGATGCGAAATGATTGCCTCACCTTGAGTACTCGTTAGTAGATGGTTTCTCAAACCGATAATACCTCTTGATGGGATTTCGAACTCTAAATGCATGCCATCTCCTTTTGGTTCCATGGTGAGCATGTTTCCTTTTCGTTGGGTAACAAATTCAATCACTTTTCCACTATGGTGTTCAGGAACATCGATGGTCAATTCTTCTACTGGCTCACATTTAACACCGTCAACTTCCTTTATAATTACACGAGGTTGGCCAATTTGCAATTCGTATCCTTCTCTTCGCATAGTTTCGATTAGAACTGAAAGGTGTAGAACTCCTCTTCCGTAAACCAAAAATGAATCAGCTGAGCTTGTTTCTTCTAAGCGCATCGCGAGATTTCTTTCAAGTTCTTTTTCTAAACGCTCTTTAATATGGCGACTGGTCACAAACTTTCCTTCTTTCCCAAAGAATGGACTATCGTTAATGGTGAAAAGCATGCTAATTGTAGGTTCGTCAATTGCAATTGTTGGTAGGCCTTCAGGGTTTTCAATATCAGAAATGGTGTCTCCAATTTCAAACCCTTCCAAACCTGTAACTGCACAAATATCTCCGGCTTCAACTCGATCAACTTTAATTTTAGCAAGACCATCGTATAAGAAGACCTCCTTGATTTTCGATTTAACAACACTTCCATCACGTTTAACCAAAGATACTGCTTGATTAGGAACCAATTCACCACGCTTTAGCTTACCGATCGCGATACGGCCAGTATACTTGCTGAAATCTAAAGAAGTTATCATCATTTGAGGAGTTCCTTGTTCTTGAATAGGAGGGGGAACGTGCTCAACAATTGCATCTAAAACAGGGAACATATTGTCGGTTGGTTGTTGCCAATCGGTACTCATCCAGTTGTTTTTAGCGGAGCCATAGAGCGTTTCAAAATCCAATTGCTCTTCTGTAGCATCAAGTGCAAACATGAGGTCAAATACCTTTTCGTGCACCTCGTCTGGAGTACAATTTTCTTTATCTACTTTGTTAATAACAACCACGGGTTTTAATCCTGCTTCTAATGCTTTTTGCAGAACAAATCGCGTTTGTGGCATTGGTCCTTCAAAGGCATCAACTAGAAGGAGTACTCCATCGGCCATATTCATAACCCGCTCAACCTCACCACCAAAGTCACTGTGACCAGGTGTATCGATGATGTTAATTTTTACATCTTTATAGTGTACTGAAACATTCTTAGAAAGAATGGTAATACCACGTTCTCGCTCGAGATCATTGTTGTCCATCACCAATTCACCAGGTTGTTCGTGGTCTTTAAAAAATTGGCAAGCTTGAAGAATACGATCTACAAGTGTTGTTTTTCCGTGGTCTACGTGGGCAATTATGGCCACATTTCTAATGTCTTGCATACAAGTAAGGCTAAAATGGCTGCAAAGGTAGGTATAATATTACTTGGTAGAATAAGAGTGGATTAATCTTTCAGAAATTTTAATAGTTTTGGAAGATGAACAATCTCGTAACTACACCAAATACCGATTTACTCCGCATGGCCAAAGACAAGGTCGCTGTGAATTGGGGACAAGCAATCATTACCTTTTTACTATACATGGCCGTAGCTTTTGGCATTGGACTTATTCCTTTTGGCATAGGCTCAATTATCTTATCTGGACCTTTAATGCTTGGCGTAGCCATTTGGGCCTTGAGGGTTAGACGAAATAGTGAATTTGCCGTTGAAAATCTGTTTTCTGGATTCAGCAATTTTGGTAACGCTTTAGGAACTTATCTCTTGATGATGGTTCTTGTACTACTTTGGACATTATTGCTAATTATTCCTGGAATTATAAAGTCTTTAGCTTATTCTCAAGCGATGTATATTTTGGCGGATGAGCCTGATATTAATGCAATGGATGCCTTGAGAAAAAGCGAGCAAATGATGAAAGGCAACAAGACAAAGTACTTTGTCTTACTTCTAATATTCGGTTTACTTTCTCTACTTTGTCTTTTAACCCTTGGAATAGGATTCTTGTTTCTTTTACCTGTTATGCAGGTAACCATGGCTGAGTTCTACGATGAAATCAAAAGAAACATGGGGGAGCAAGAAGATGAAATCGGACAAATAGGAGAGGAATAAAATTAAAAATCAACCCAAAAAAAGCCACTTGAACAAACAAGTGGCTTTTTTAATATTCGAATTTTAGACTGAATTAGTATGTGTTAATCTTGATGCGTTTGGTTAATTCTTCAACATCAGATTTGAATTTCTTATCGGTGTCGATTAAATCATTAACGGTCTGACAAGCGTGTATAACCGTTGAGTGGTCACGACCTCCAAAGTACATTCCTATATTTTTAAGCGATGCTTGAGTCAGCTGTTTTGCAAAGAACATAGAAATTTGACGAGCTTGAACAATTTCTCTTTTTCTAGTTTTCGACTTCATAAGATCTACGCTAACTCCAAAATAATCCGATACTAGCTTTTGAATAAATTCGATTGAAATCTCACGAGAAGAATTCTTAACAAAGTTCTTCATCATTTTCTTGGTCATATCCAAGTCGATTTCTTTTCTATTCAATGAAGCTTGTGCAATTAGTGAAATTAGAGCACCTTCCAATTCGCGGATGTTAGAGTCAACCTTATTGGCAACATATTCAATTACTTCTGGAGCAAACTTGATTCCATCTTGATACATTTTTTGTTCTAAAATAGAAACACGTGTATCAAAGTCTGGATTTTGAAGATCTGCAGAAAGACCCCATTTAAATCTACTCAATAATCGTTCGTCAACATCTTTTAAGTCTTTTGGAGCACGATCACTTGTAAGAATCAATTGCTTTTGATTTTGATGCAAGTAGTTGAATATCTGGAAGAATATTTCCTGTGTTTTCTCTTTCTTGGCAAAAAACTGAACGTCATCAACGATTAGTACGTCGATCATTTGGTAAAAGTGCAAGAAGTCGTTGTAGTTACCATTTTTTGCACTATCTACATATTGATTAATAAAGCGTTCTGAAGATACATAGAGTACCGACTTGTTGCTTGAAATTTCTTTTATTCTGTTTCCGATGGCATGAACAAGGTGAGTTTTTCCGAGACCTACACCACCAAAAATCATTAGCGGGTTAAATGCTGTTCCACCCGGTTTGTTTGCAACTGCATAACCTGCTGAGCGCGCAAGTCTGTTGCATTCGCCTTCGATAAAATTATCGAATGTATAAGACGAGTTTAGTTGTGAATCAACATTTAACTTTTTAAGACCAGGAATAATAAATGGGTTATGAATGTTGTTCGAAAGATTAATTGGCATACCCATCTCATTTTTGTTGTTATGGGTGACATTTCGGGTAGGCATATTAACCGTATAAGGTCTTGCACTCGTTCCTCCACTGTTTTCTACAATTACGTTGTATTCCAGTTTAGAACCTGCCCCTAACTCTTTTTCTAAAGTCTTTTTTAGAAGTCCGACATAATGTTCTTCAAGCCATTCATAAAAGAATTGACTAGGAACTTGAATAGTCAATACTTTGTCCTCTAATTTTAATGGTTTAATAGGAATAAACCAGGTCTTAAAACTTTGTGGATTTACATTGTCTTTAATGGTCTGAAGACAGTTGTTCCACACAGTTTCATGTTGTTCGCTCATATAAGTTTTTGGTTATTAAAAAGTTAAATCAATTATAATATTTCTGGTCTGATATCTTTCGATAACGTGGCGCTAAGTTGAGGCAAAAAAAGTTCTTAAAAAAATTAAATATTACTTGATTTTAAATTATTTTTTATTATCCAAAGCCCTTTAATAATGCGTGATTTGGGCTATTGACCTCATAATCAACACATCAACACTTTTTTGATGTTTGAACATTTATTTTCAAATAATTTTTAATCCAAATTTGGGCAAAATCCCATATGTGGACAACCCGTAATTTCGAGACTTATTAAGATTAATTTAAGCTTAAGTTGACCAGTTTATTAGACCGATGTCGTTCTTGCTAAAAAACAATCTCAATCTCTTTTTTCAGTAACTCAATTGCCTTTTGAGTAGGAATTTGTTTCTCGTTCATTAACCGCGTTAAAATTCGTTTACCAAGTGAAGGTCCGCTCTCATTTTCTTCACACTCTTTGTAGCTGATTTCGACAATTCCAATAATTTGTTCCTTTACTGCTTTAACCATATTCCAAGATTGATCAGAAACATAAATTTGTTGTGAAATGTTGTGGTTAAATTCATCAGTGATGGTTCGTATTAATAGAATCCTTAGTTGTTCAGCACTTTGACCTGATTTAGATAATCTAACCACCAAATTGTCAGGGCTTATTCGGTCAAGAAATAATGCCAATCGTTCATAGGCCTGCAATTTAATTGGAGTGATCTGTTTTGAGTGCTCCTTTTTTAATTCTAATAAACGCTCTTTTCGTTGTTCTTCTAAAAATCGCGTAACAAAATAGTATGCAACAGCAAACACAATTACAGAAGGAATGATGAACATCAATATGTTAACCACCACCTCAACTAAATCTACTTGGTAAAGAATCATAAATTTCGAACGAATTTACACGGAAACTTATTTTAACCATTAAATAATTCCATAAAATCGATTTTTTTCATTTGTTGGTAGATAGGTGTAATTCGTAAGCTATTATACGCTTACTTTGAACTTGTATGACGCTGTACCAGAATGTTAAGATTGCATTGAATTCGATTCGCGGAAATTTAACGCGAACCGTTATCACTTGCCTTATTATCTCAATTGGTATAAGTGCGTTGGTAGGTATGCTTACTGCTATTGATGGAATTGAAACCAGTATCGTTAAGAATTTTACCTTCATGGGGTCAAATTCGTTTAACATTCAAAATAGGTCTTCCAATTTTAACCTGAACCGTAATTCAAAAAGAGTTCGTTTCGATAACATTAATTTTAAGCAAGCACAAGAGTTTAAAGAGCGTTTTGAATTAGACGCTTTGGTCTCTGTGAATTCAAATAACTTAAACGGAGCTGTTGCCAAAAGAGGGTCAGAAAAAACCAATCCCAATACACAGGTTATCGGAGGTGACGAAAATTATTTTGCCGTGGCAGGTTATGATTTGGAGGAAGGGCGAAACATAACACCTTCTGATGTTGAACGAAATTTAAACGTTGCCATTATTGGTCAAGAAATAAAGCAAACATTATTTGGCAACAAAGACTGTATAAACGAATTTATCAAGGTAGGAGGGGTTAAGCTTCGAGTTGTTGGTTTGTTCGGACCTAAAGGAGGAGCGTTTGATTTTGGGGGGGATCGTATTATTCTCGTTCCTGTTACTACGGCTCGAGCTAAATTTGCCCGATCTGATGTAAGTTATAATATAGGTGTTGTGGTTGAAGATGTAATGGAAATGAATGATGCCATAGCATATTCAGAAAACCTTTTCAGGCAAGTTAGAAAACTGCGGGTAAAGGAATCAAACAACTTTAGTTTCGTAAAATCAGACAGCATAGCAGAATCGCTGATGGAAATCTTATACAACTTTTTGGTTGGTGCGATGGTAATTGCGGGTATAACATTATTGGGGGCAGCCATCGCGTTAATGAACATTATGCTAGTTTCAGTCACGGAACGAACAAAAGAAATTGGAACAAGAAAGGCTATTGGAGCCCGCAGTAGTACAGTACTTAAACAATTTGTGATTGAGGCCATCACTATCTGTCAGATCGGAGGCTTAGGAGGAGTAGTGTTTGGAATCCTAATTGGAAATGTTATTTCGAGTTATATCGGAGGTAATTTTATTATTCCTTGGGATTGGATTTTGATGTCACTGGCCGTTTGTACAGTAGTTGGACTTGCTGCAGGAATCTGGCCGGCTTTCAAAGCGTCGAGAGTTAATCCGATTGAAGCCCTAAGACATGAATAAAAAAAATCCCGACTCCAAAGGAATCGAGATTTTTAAGTTTAGGTTTTGTTTAAGCTTATCCTTGAACTACTTCTAAATCGATTTCAGCTGAAACCTCTTTGTGTAGTGCAATAGTTGCTTTGTACTCACCAAGATTTTTGATGTCTGGCGAGCTGATTTTTCTTTTATCAATTTCAAATCCTTTGTCTTTAAGACTTTGAGCGATTTGAATTGTGGTAACAGAACCAAAGATTTTTCCGTTAGAACCTGCTTTAGTCTCAATAGAAAGTTTCAAACCGTTGATTTTTTCAGCCATAGCTTCAGCATCTTGTTTGATTTTTTCTTGCTTGTGTGCAGCTTGTCGAATATTTTCTTCTGCCATTTTCTTAGCAGATTTGGTTGCGATTACCGCTAATCCTTGAGGAATTAGGTAGTTTCTTCCGTAACCGTTCTTTACAGTAACGATGTCGTTTTTCTCACCCAATCCTTTTACGTAATCTTTTAATATGATTTCCATTTCGTATAAATTTTATGGGTTTATTTTAATTGATCTGCAACGTATGGTAAAAGTGCAATGTGTCTGCATCGTTTAACCGCGGTAGCAACTTTTCTTTGATACTTTAATGAAGTTCCGGTAATTCTTCTCGGAAGAAGTTTTCCTTGCTCATTGATAAATGCCATTAAGAAATCTGGGTTTTTGTAATCGATGTACTTAATACCGCTTTTCTTAAATCTGCAATATTTCTTTGCTCTTACAACTGGAGCTTTCTTAAATCTGTAGTTACTTCTTTTTGCCATGACTTATTCCTCCTCTTCGTTTGATTTAGTTTCAGCTTTAGCTTCAGTAGTTGGAGCTGCTGCCTCTTTAACTTCCTTAGGCTTGTTGAATTCGCCTTTTCTTCTTCTTTCGTTGTAGATAACTGCGTGCTTATCCAATTTGATAGTCAAGTATCTAAGTACTTGCTCGTCTCTTCGGTAAGACAATTCTAGTTTGTCTACAATGTCAGTATCAGGTTCTGCAGCAAATTCGAAAATTTGATAGAATCCTGTAGTTTTTTTCTGAATTGGGTAAGCCATTTTTGTAAGGCCCCAATTTTCTTCGTGGATGAGCTCTCCACCATTTTCTGTAATCAGCTTCTTGTAAGAATCCACTGCATCTTGTAGCATCTTCTCACTCAGCACGGGTGTTAAAATGATT
Source organism: Bacteroidia bacterium (assembly GCA_965216465.1). Taxonomy (GTDB): domain Bacteria; phylum Bacteroidota; class Bacteroidia; order NS11-12g; family UBA9320; genus UBA9320. The sequence continues at coordinate 245,465 of CBDCFW010000005.1, read as the reverse complement.
ACAGACTCGTAATTTGTTTTTGCCATTTTTAAATGTTGTTAAAAATTTTAGGGCTGCAAAAGTAACAAATTCTCTTTAAAACAAAAGGCTTTAGCTTATTTATTTACTCATTTTTTGGCAGGAGAATTTGGGGCTTTTTCTGGCGGTATTTTTCATTATCCATAGTTTTCAACACCGCTTGTTTATCACAGTCGTAGCATTATACTTTGCACTTCAATGAGCAGTTTTGTTGTAAGTGCAAGAAAGTATAGACCAGAATCATTTGATTCGGTAGTGGGGCAAGAGCATATTACCCAAACGCTTGTTAATGAAATTAAGAACGATCGATTGGCTCAAGCCTTTCTTTTTTGTGGTCCTAGAGGTGTTGGTAAAACCACATGTGCACGTATCCTTGCTAAAGAGATAAACAAGGGAAGCGTTCCTGCAGACTACGATTTCTCATTCAATATTTTTGAACTTGATGCCGCATCGCATAACTCTGTTGAAGATATAAGGTCACTGAATGAGCAAGTTCGAATCCCACCCCAAACAGGCGACTACAAGGTTTATATTATCGACGAGGTTCATATGTTATCTCAAAGTGCATTTAATGCATTTCTGAAAACCTTAGAAGAACCTCCTAAGTATGCAATCTTTATTCTGGCAACGACAGAAAAGCACAAAATTCTACCGACCATACTTTCACGTTGTCAGGTATTTAATTTTGACCGCATACAGATTCCAGAAATTGTAAGTCATTTACAGAACATTGCAAAAGATGAAGAAATCAATGCTGAAGATGAAGCCTTACACCTAATCGCCGAGAAAGCAGATGGGGCAATGCGAGATGCCTTATCCATTTTCGACCAGATGGCGAGTTTTGGTTCTGAGGGAAAAATCACATACAATGAAGTTATAGAGAATTTAAACATTCTTGATTACGACTACTATTTTAAGATTACTGATTTCTTTTTGGAAGGTAAATTGAGCGAGGTTCTTGTGACCTTCGATGAGATTCAACGGAAAGGCTTTGATGGCCAGATATTCTTAAACGGTTTGGCTAATCACTTCCGTGATTTGCTGGTTGCTCAAAATGCTTCGAGCCAACAATTGCTTGAAAAATCGAAAGAAATTGCATCGCGTTATCACAATCAGGCTCAACGAGTTAGTCCTTCGTTTATAATCAACGCCATTAATCTATTGGGAGAAGCCGACATGAGCTATAAAGCTAGTAGAAATCAGCGCCTCCATATCGAATTGTGCTTGATTAAATTGGCGTCGCTTCAACACGCAATAGACGTTTCTAAAAAAAAAAGCCTAAGCTAAAAAAGCTTGTTGATACTGGATTTTTCGAATCGCTCTTTGCGGAAGAAGAGGTAGTCTTGGCTGATTCCAAACAAAAGAAAAAAAAGGCATCAGATTTGGCTGATGAGCCAATGGAAACTGTGCGTATTGGAGGTTTGCGGAATGCACTAGTTCGTCAACAAACTAAACCTGAAACAGAAAAGAAAGCATCGGTTGATGAAGCCTCAAGTAACCTAAAAGACATTGAAGTTAGTTCTGCAAAGTCATTGGTGAAAGCGTACGTGAAAATTGCCGAACAAAACAAACAACGCAGTTTGGCCGCTTTTTTTGCAGATCCATTGTTAGAAGTGAACGACGCACAGATTGTTTTTACAGTCGGATCAAAAACTGTAGCTCAAGAGATTGAGAACGAGGCAGAAAAGCTCAAACAAACAGCGGCAAAACAAGGCTATGCAATTCGTGGTATACGTGCTCAAGTTAATGCTGTTAAAGTGAGTGAGTACAAAATATTTACGCCTAAACAGCAATTTGATGTTATGGCAAAAACCAATCCTGTTTTAAAAGACTTTGAATCTCGATTTAATCTAACATTTGATGAATAAAATTGTAGCAGAACTAAAACACGCCAATGTTATCCAACACAACGGGGTTAAGGTATTGAGCGATGTGAATATGCGGATTGCTACGGGAGAGTTCTCTTATGTTATCGGGAAAACAGGAAGTGGAAAATCAAGTTTGCTTAAAACGCTTTATGCTGACTTGCCCTTGAAAGAAGGATTAGGGCGCGTAACGGATTATAGCTTACTGGATTTGGATAAAGATGATATCCCATTTCTGAGAAGAAGAATTGGGATGATATTTCAAGACTTTCGCCTTCTAATGGATAGAACGGTAGAGGCTAACTTAGAATTTACGCTTAGGGCAACAGATTGGAAAGACAAAGCTAAAATCGCAAACAGAATAATGCACGTGCTTGAAAGTGTGCGCTTGTTAGATGTGAAGCACAAGATGCCACATCAATTGTCGGGAGGTGAACAGCAACGTGTGGTTATTGCGAGAGCCTTGCTAAACGACCCTAAATTAATACTGGCTGATGAGCCGACAGGTAACTTAGATCCTGAAATTGCCGACGATATCATGAGTTTGCTGTTAAGCATTGCCGAAAATGGAACAGCATTGCTCATAGCAACCCACAACTATCGAATTATCAATAAATTTCCGGGATCGGTATATAAAATTGAAGAAGGGAATGTAGAGTTGGACCCACTTTTTGCTTAAGCTTCAGCTACAATAATTAAATTGGGTTCAAATACCACGTTGTGCCACGTTCTAGCTGACGAGAATAAGACTAATTTTTTGCAGAATTTGTACAAGCTCCAGCCACAATATCTGATAAGCTCTTTAACGGGGTTGCTGTTTCTTACCAATCCTCCAAATACCTCAATGTTTTTAAAGCCGTTGCTTTGAAAAACTTGTAAAGCCGAACTTTTATTTAAAAACACTTCGTGACTGATGTCGCCATAGGCATAAACAGAAGTTTGTGGTGCATCCATGTTAGGTGTTCTAAATATTACCTTTCCTCCAGGGTTGAGCGATTGCTTTGCTTGCTGAAGGAATTGCATTAACTCATCTTTTGTGAAGTGCTCAATAATGTCTAAGCCGATAATTACGTCCGACTTTTCATTCAATTCAAAATAGGCTTCAATGCTACTTTCCTTAACCTGAGACATACCCAACTTATTGGCAACTGCTACTTGTTCTTGACTAATGTCGTAGCCAGTAGTGTTTTGGTAACCAGCATCTAATGCAGCACGAACAAAGGTCCCAAATCCACATCCTAAATCAACAATTTTTGATGATTTGTCTTTGGGAAGAAGTGGAATTAATTCGCGACGGTTATGTTCGGCTTGTTGAAGAAGAAGTGCCTGATGATCGACTTCAAGTTTGTTAACCTGGTTCGAAAAATAGTTGTTGTATATAACGTCTCTATACTTGAGCATTTGTGGCCGCAAACTTATGTTATTTTTGTCTAATGCTTAAGCCGTATATGCATAAAGGATTAATTGAAGCGGGATGCGATGAAGCAGGAAGAGGTTGCTTAGCAGGGCCCGTGTATGCAGCTGCGGTTATTCTTCCTTCCGGCATTCGATTACCAAGCTTAAATGATTCAAAAAAGATTAAAGAATCGGTACGCAACGAGCTAAGAGAATTGATTGAAGAGAAGGCAATAGCTTGGGCAGTTGCTTCTTGCACTGAACGCGAAATTGACCGCATCAATATTTTAAATGCAAGCATACTTGCAATGCACCGAGCGGTGGAGCAATTAAATACAAGACCAGACCACCTATTAATAGATGGAAACCGATTTAAGCCTTTAGATGGTTACAACCATACCACTGTGATTAAGGGTGATGGAAAGTTTAAACCCATTGCTGCAGCTAGTATTTTGGCAAAAACACACCGAGACGAGTACATGAAAAAACTTGGACTGGATTTTCCCGAATATGGTTTCGAAAAGCATAAAGGATATGGCACTGCTCAACACAGAGCGGCCATTGAGAAATTTGGCTATCAAGATTTCCATCGGAAAAGCTTTACTTTGAAAGAACTCCAACTAAAGCTTTTATGAGAATCTTTTCAATCTTTCTAATACTTGTTATTGCATCAATCGCGCACGCTCAAAACGTTCACTACTTTAGAATTAATATGGGTCCTAAGATGGAGTTTCACCAGCTGGAAAATGCAAAGCACCTTGAGTTATTGCCCCATGTAGATGTTGGAGCGGGTTTTTATTTAGGAAGAAGGTTTAATCAAAATTTAAGCGCCGAACTAGGCATATTGAAGAATGATTATTCCGTTAAGTTTCAAATTCCGGTACAAAATATTTCTGGTGATGAGGTTTTGGTGTTTAAGGACAGAATTTATCCAACTTATACATCGTATCAAATTGCTGCCCTGGGGTCATACCGTAAGTATTTATCCGAAAAGTGGATGGTCTATACCAATTTCGGAATGAATCTGTTTTTAAATAAAAAGCTTGACCAGACAGGTACAGAGATTATATCAGAGCAAATTCAGCGGTTGGAAGAGCCTGTTGAAACGGTTGACGTAACATTGTATTCTAATGGTTTTGAAGGAGGGTTTTTAATTTTTCGCGGAGATTTTGGATTCTACCGAAACATTAACGACGATATGGCTATTGATTTTGGCTGTTCAGCTAGGGCATCTAACTTGGCTATTAATGAGTTCAACGTAGCTTATGCCCAAAATGTAGGTCCTCGATCCGAAACAGGGGTAAGTATTGTAAATAAAGGCACGGCTCTTGGAATTTATTTTGGAATCAAGTACAAGATCAACGACCTCGAGTAAGAATTCTAAAACTCAGTGCTTTAGCAGGTATGATTTTATATCTTTGAAGTGCTAATGGCAAAATACCCATCTCTCAAAGACCGTAATTATAAGTCCAGAAAAGAAAAGTGGAACGACATTATTTCTGGTGCCGATACGTCTGAAGCAAGAAGGTTTGATATTGCCCTGCTTTGGGCCATTCTTTTAAGTGTATTGGCAATTATGGCCGAAAGTGTGCCAGATATTAACCGCACCTATGGCAAATACCTTAAGTATTTAGAATACTTCTTTACCATCTTGTTTACTATAGAATACCTGATTCGTATCTATGTAAGCGAGAATCCAAGAAAATATGTTACAAGTTTTTGGGGAATCATTGACCTCTTCGCTACTATACCAACGTATCTTGGCTTCTTTTTTCAAGGACCTGAATTGTTCCGAATTCTTAGAATCGTCAGGCTAATTCGAATTTTTAGAATTTTGCGCCTAAAGAGTTTTATGATTGAAGCTCGAAGCTTAGGACAGGCGATTAAAAGAGCCAGTGCTAAGATCATTGTATTCTTCGCAGTCATCTTAATTATCGTTATCGTGATGGGAACCATCATGTTTACAATTGAGCCGCCAGAAGCTGGTTTTACCAGTATTCCGAGGAGCATTTATTGGGCGATTGTAACGTTGACAACCGTTGGCTATGGAGATATTGCACCAGTAACAGCATTGGGTCAGTTCTTAAGTGCAGCACTTATGATTTTAGGTTATGCCGTTATTGCCGTCCCTACGGGGATTGTGTCAGTTGAAGTAGCCACAGCCTCAAGCAAGATAGAGTGTTCAAACTGTGGCAATAGAGATCATAAAAAAAATGCCAAGTTTTGTGATAACTGTGGAAATGAACTATAAAAAAAAGCGGTTGAACCGCTTTTAAACTAAGTGTATAATTTTACTAAAATTGGATAATATTCAATTACTGTTAGGTGCGTAAAACCTCATCCCGTTAGGTTAGGGAGTAAATTGTAGTAAACACACTGTACGAATATAACAGAATATTTGTCAAAATTCCAAAAATGAATCAAAAAAGTCTAAAAATGGGAAATTATTGGAAGTTGATGCTTTGCGTTGGCTTCACGTTTGACACCAGTTTTACAGGCAAATAGGTAAACAAAAAGCACACGACTAAGGCCCCTAAATTGATAAGAACTATGTGCATCGCGGGCAGATAGAATGGTACCGCATCCATATAGTACGTATCTGCTGGGAGTCCTATCAATTGGTAACGGATTTGAAGAAAAGCAGTACCCAAACCAATAATATTTCCGAGTATAATTCCTCCAATTACAATAAATAAGCCTTGCCAGTTAAAAATACTCATAATCTTAGGGGTGTTGGCACCCATCGATTTAAATAAGCCGATCATAGGAATTCGGTCGATGATTAAGATTAGTAAAACAGTAATGATGTTAATAATGGCTACAACAAACATCAAAACGATAATAACTACCACGTTAGTGTCGACAATTTCGAGCCACTGGAACATGGTAGGATAGAGGTCGATTACAGTTTGAGCCGAAAGATTGTAGTCAATTTGCTTTGTAATCGCTTCTTGAACTTGCTCAACTTCTTCAAAACTGCTCACCAGAACTTCATAGCCACCAATTTGGGTGTAGTCGGTAGATACTACTCTCTGTAACATCCTTAAGTCTGCGATGGCAAATTGTTTGTCAAATTCCTGCAAACCAGTATTGAATATTCCAACGATTTTTGGCCTTCTTCTTTTTACATCATTGTTCTCAATAAAAAACAAGTTTACACGATCTCCGGTATCAACGGCTAATAAACTAGCACTGTGTTCTGAAAGCAAGATATCATAACTGTCAGTAGAATCAGAGTATGATGGAATTTGACCTCTCTTTAAATGTTTGTTGTAAAAGCTAAAATCATAATTGTAAGGAACACCTTTAAAAATTAGGCCTTCTAGAACTGAATCAGATTTAATAATTCCTGCCTTATTAATATAGGAAAATGTGTTTTTTATACCTGCAATTCGATTCAAGCTATCGGTTAGACCAGGTGACACAGGAAAAAGATTGTTCTCGTTTCCTTTTGTGAGTTGGTATTTAGTAATTGTGATATCGCCGGTATAGCCCGATACTTTCTCTTGAATTTCCTTTTTAAATCCAAGTAGAATACCAAAAGCAAGAATAACAACACATACGCTAATAGATACTGCAGCTATTGCTAAACGCGTTATGGTTTTGGTGAATGACTGAGGATGCTTAAAACTCAGTTTCTTAGCTATGTAGTATCCAAATTGCATACTTTTGACGCCGCAAGATTAAAATAAATGAGGAAAATACTGGTAATAACGATTTTAATGTCTGCATTTATTGCATGTCAGTCTGCCGATAAAACAAATTCTGGAATAAATCATGAGAATTCTGCTCAATCTAGCGACATAATTCTAGGGGCTGAACAAATTATGGAGTACCTGCCAAATTTGAGACATAAAAGAGTAGGGTTGGTGGTGAATCAAACATCAGTAATTAATCATGTTCATCTAGTTGATACGCTGCAATCTTTAGGGGTAGATATTGTAAAAGTTTTTGCCCCTGAGCATGGGTTTCGAGGAGACCATAGCGACGGAGCTGTTATAAAAGATGGCATAGATGAAAAATCAGGGTTGCCGGTTGTTTCACTATATGGCAAAAACAAAAAGCCGTCTGCAGAAATGATGAATGATTTAGATGTTGTAATCTTCGATATTCAAGACGTAGGTGTTCGGTTTTATACATTTATCTCTACCATGCACTATGTAATGGAGGCATGTGCAGAATTTGATAAGAACATGATTGTACTTGATCGACCCAATCCAAATGGATTTTATGTTGATGGTCCGGTTTTAGACCCAGAGTATAAATCCTTTATTGGTATGCATCCCATACCCATTGTTCACGGCTTAACCGTGGCTGAATTAGCCTTGATGATTAACGGTGAAGGCTGGTTGAGAGGGGGCGCAGTTTGTAATTTACAAGTGGTGCCGTGCAAGAACTACACGCACCAAAGTTTGTATCAGCTGCCTATAAAACCATCACCTAACTTACCGAACATGAATTCCGTGTATTTGTATCCATTTTTAGGACTGTTTGAAGGAACAAACGTCAGTATTGGTCGAGGCACAGAAACTCCATTCCAGATTGTGGGAAAACCAAGTTACGATGGTGTATTCAAGTTTGTACCAAGAGGAATTCCTGGAGTTTCGGAAAATCCAAAGTATAAAGGAGAGGTTTGTTATGGACAAGTGATTACAATTGTTAAGGACAGCTCGTTTTTTGAGAATCCGAAACTAAATTTATCATGGATGCTCGAATTTTATTCAAAAAACACCTTAGCTGATGGACCGTATTTTAGAGATTTCTTTCTTAAGTTGAGCGGAAATAGTAAGCTTAAGTCACAGATAGAGAGCGGATTGCAAGAAGACGAGATTCGAGAATCGTGGCAAGAAGATCTTGTGGCCTACAAGCAGAAAAGAAAATTGTATCTTTTATATCCTTAGTGTTGGATATATAAAAAATTAATAACATCTTTGCAGCCCTAAAAATTAGAGGTATGTCTAGAGTATGTGATTTAACAGGAAAGAAGGCCTTAACCGGTAACCGAGTGTCTCACTCGAATAGAAAGACTAAAAGAAGATTTTATCCAAATCTTCAAACCAAGAGATTCTATCTTCCTGAGCAAGATGAGTGGATTACATTAAAAGTGAGCACTTCTGCGTTAAAAACGATTAACAAAAAAGGAATTAGTGCTTGCTTAAATAGTTTGTTAAAAAAAGGAAAAATATAAGCCATGGCGAAGAAAGGAAATAGAGTTCAAGTAATTTTAGAATGCACCGAGCAAAAAGGTAGCAACGTTCCTGGTATGTCTAGATATATTACCACGAAAAATAAGAGAAATACTACTGAGCGTATCGAGCTTAAGAAGTACAATCCTTACTTAAAAAGAGTAACTGTTCATAAAGAAATAAAATAAGATGGCAAAGAAAGTAGTAGCAACGTTAAAGAAAGCAGGTTCAGGAAGAACTTGGGCTAAAGTAATTAGATGCGAAAGATCTGAGAAAACTGGAGCATATACTTTTAGAGAAGAAATGATGCCAACAGAATCGGTAAAAGAACGATTGGCTAAATAAATACATCTAAAAACGATATTATTAAAGCTTCTAATGTATAATTGGAAGCTTTTTTTGTTATAAGACCATGGGATTGTTTGATTTTTTTAAGAAGAAACCTTCTGAAGAACAAAAGGAAAGATTAGATGAGAGTCTGGAAAAAACCAGAGGATCTTTCATATCTAAAATATCAAAAGCCGTTGTAGGTAAAAGTAAAATTGACGACGACTTTCTCGACGACCTAGAAGAAATATTGATTTCTTCAGATGTCGGAGTAAATACAACTGTTAAAATTATTGATCGCATTGAAGAGCGCGTTTCAAAGGATAAATATCTCGGTGAAACAGAGCTAAATACAATGCTAAAAGAAGAAATTGCTGATCTTCTATCGGAAACAGAAACCAATGTCAAAAACACTGAGACTAAGCCATATGTGATTATGGTTGTGGGCGTTAATGGTGTTGGTAAAACAACTACTATAGGTAAACTCTCGAATATGTTCAAAAGCCAAGGCTTAAAAGTAGTACTTGGAGCTGCAGATACATTTCGTGCCGCAGCGGTTGACCAAATTAAAATTTGGGGAGATCGCGTTGGAGTAGAAGTGGTGTCGAAAGGCATGAACACAGATCCTGCAGCCGTTGCCTTTGAAGCGGTGAAATATGGCAAAGAAAACAATGCAGACGTGGTAATAATTGATACAGCTGGTCGTCTTCATAATAAAGTGAACTTGATGAATGAGCTCTCTAAAATCAAACGTGTTATGGATCGACAGGTGGAAGGAGCACCGCATGAAGTTCTTCTAGTGCTAGATGCTTCTACCGGACAAAATGCTTTTGAGCAAGCGAAACAATTTACCGCTGCAACTGAAGTTAATGCCTTGGCACTAACTAAATTAGATGGAACAGCAAAAGGTGGTGTTGTGGTTGGAATCAGCGATCAGTTTAATGTACCCGTAAAATATATAGGTGTTGGTGAACAAATGAATGACCTTCAGTTGTTTGATAGTACAAGCTTTGTAGAGTCATTATTTAATTCATGAGAACAAAAAGTCATAAACCCAATAAAGTTGCAGTAGTTACACTTGGCTGCTCAAAAAACACTGTTGACTCTGAAGTACTTATGTCTCAGCTTAGAAGTGGAAATGTAAATGCTGAACATGAAAATACAGAAGGAGCTGATACCATTATTGTAAATACATGTGGGTTTATTGATAACGCGAAACAAGAAAGTATTGATACCATCCTTCAGTTTGCTGAAGAAAAGAAGGAAGGGAATATCGAGAAGCTCATTGTAACCGGGTGTTTAAGCCAGCGGTATAAAGAAGATCTTTCTCCCGAAATTCCTGAAGTTGATAAGTGGTACGGGACTTTTGAACTCCCTCAACTTTTGAGTCAGGTTGGTGTAGATTACCGTAAAGAACTTCTTGGCGAAAGAAAGTCATCAGTAGCAAAACACTTTGCCTACATGAAAATATCTGAAGGATGCGATCGTCCTTGCTCATTTTGTGCAATTCCTTTGATGCGTGGGAATCACGTTTCAAAACCTATTGAGGATTTAGTTGCTGAAACAAAAACTTTGGTGCGTGATGGAGTTAAGGAAATTATGTTGATTGCCCAAGATTCTACATTCTACGGAATTGATTTGTATGGTGAACGCAGACTTCATGAGTTACTCGATCGATTAAGTGATGTTGAAGGATTAGATTGGATACGTTTACATTACGCATATCCATCTAAATTTCCATTTGAAGTACTTCCTATTATGAACAGTAAGCCCAACATATGTAAGTATTTGGATATTCCTGTTCAACACATTTCTGATAACGTTTTGAAGTCTATGCGTAGAGGAATTACGAAAAGAAGAACCATTGAAGTGCTTGATCGTATACGTGATGAGGTTAAGGGTATAGCTTTGAGAACCACCATGTTAGTTGGTCATCCAGGTGAGTATGAGGAGGAATATGAAGAGCTAAAAGAGTTTATCGCAGACTACCAGTTCAACCGATTGGGAGTATTTACCTACTCTCACGAGGAAGGAACTCATGCTTATACATTAGAAGATCATGTTTCAGAAGAAGAAAAAGAAAGACGAGCAGCTGACTTAATGAACCTTCAGCATGATATTTCATATCGTTTAAACCAAGAGTTAGTCAACACCCATCAAAAAGTTCTTATTGATAGGATAGAAGGAGATAGCTATATCGGCAGAACACAGTTTGACTCCCCGGAAGTTGATAACGAAGTGATAATACCTATTAGTTCAGGATATATTCGAACTGGGGACTTTGTTAATGTAAAGATTGAATCCGCGGAAGCATTTGATCTAATGGGTATACCAATTTAATGAGAATAGAGCAAGTAGATAGATCTGTAACCTTATTTAGTAATGCCTTCTTAGAAGACTATAAGAATGGTCGTTTAAACGATCTTGTCACCGTTCAACCATCTATTCAGAATGCACAGGAGATCATTAAGCAAAAGCTTGATTTTCCAAAAGAGAAAAGAAATACATTAGTTCAAGTGCTGTTAGATCAGTATAAATCTAACGGTATTTCACTCAATAAATCAGATGCCGTTCATCAAAATATCAAGCTATTAGCTGATCAAAAGACTTTTACAGTTACGACGGGACAACAAATTCATATTGGACTTGGTCCGTTGTATGTTTGGTACAAAATATTAGATGCCGTTCAAAGTGCGCTTGATTTAAAAGAAGCTTATCCTGAGTACAACTTTGTTCCGGTGTTTTGGATGGCTAGCGAAGACCATGACCGAGAGGAAATAGAGTATGTAGAATTGTTCAAGCAACGCATACCATGGTCTACCAAACAAACGGGGCCTGTTGGGCGAATGTCAACCTCTGGAGTTGAGTCTATTTTCGACACCATATCAGAAAAATTCAATCTTGATGCTGAGATGGCAAATTTTGTAGATGCAGCTCGAGATGCTTATAGACAGCAAAATTTAAGTCAGGCATTTAGAAAACTTCTACATCAATATACGAAGCAATGGGGCTTGGTTATACTGGAACCAGATGATCAACGATTGAAGCAACAATTTTCTCCTGTTTTGGTTGATGAGTTGCGAGGTGACAATTTTGAAGCATTAAAGCAAAGTACAGATGAACTAATCTCTAAAAATATTAAACAGCAGTTGGTTATTCGTAAGTGTAATTTATTTTACTTAGAAGAAGGGAAAAGGTCACGGATTGAACTTTCAGATAATGAGGTACTTGCGAATGAAAGAAAGCTTACTGATGAGCATCAAATTGAAGCTTTTGTAGCGGCAAATTCTCATGCCCTCAGTCCCAATGCTGCTTTAAGACCATTTTATCAAGAATGGACGCTTCCTAACATTGTGTATGTTGGCGGAGGGAGTGAGGTGAAATACTGGTTACAACTCAAAGGAATTTTTGACAATTATAGCATGCCTATGCCGTTGGTGTTTTTACGTACCAGTGCAATAGTGCTTCCTGAAAAACGAGTAGGAGGATTAGAGATTGAAAGCTTAAAAGAGATGTTTGACAGCAACGAAGTGCTAATGTCACGCTATAGTCATGAATTTGAGGCCATACAGCAGCAAGTAGCGGAGGCTGAGAGCGAAGTTTTTTTAAGTTTAACGCAATATAGGGAGTTGTTAAACTCTCATGTTCAGGGATTTACGTTTGATTCTAAGTTTGCTAAACTCAACGGGCGTTTGGAGGAGATTAAAAAAATTGCTCAAACTAGAATGAATACAGATAATTTGGGTTCAAAGGCTTTGGATAAGGTGTTCAAAACCAAAACTACATTTTTCAACCCCGAATACATACAGGAAAGGAATGACCATATTATTGGCTTTGCGAGAATTTTAGGCCAATTTAGCCCTAATATTTTGTGTCATTTTGGCCTCAAAAATGGGCATTTAATTAACCTGATAATAACCTAAAACGTTTGATACTTAGTTTATTTAGGTTATTTTTGCAGCTATACAACTAATTAAAAAGATTAAAAACAGAGTTGCTAAAATTAAAATTATGAAAAATTTGAAATTAATTCTAGTACTTCTTACTACTTTTGGTTATCTAACTTCAGAAGCACAGGTAGGAGGGTATTTTTCGAAATTTAGGCCGTCTAAAAAATGGTCTGTAGGTTTACAAATTAGCCCAACTCACTTAAACGGTGACGCGGACGATGCAATGGTGGGAATCTCAGGAGGTTTGCACGTAAAGTACTCAGTTTCTCAATCATTCGGCTTAAAATTAAGCGGTGATATCGGGAACTTAAAAGGTGGACGTCAAGATCACCAATTCAGTGGAAACAGAAACAAAGGACGTTGGGGAGCTGACGTTGTAACACAACACCAAGATGGTGAGCGTTTCAACGGTGGTAACCAAGCTCCAACTGATGAAGAATTCACAGTTACAAACAACTTTAAAGACTTAAACTTAACTGCAGTTTACACCTTAGGAAACATCTCATTCTTAAGACCACTTAGAAAGTTACAAATGTACACCATGTTTGGTGTGGGTACTATTTGGAGTGATGCTACAGGTGAGTTCACTGGTGTTGATGCTCAAAATGCATTTGAAGACTGGGGTAGTGAGTATGTTCTTGGTTTAGATGCTAACAGAAATGTAGTTGACAACAAAGACGATGTAGTTACTGCTGAAACTTACTACAAAGGTCGTAACCTTACTATTCCTTTTGGAATGGGTGTTAAAAGAAACTTTGGTGAGTGGTTAGACATTGGTCTTGAGTGGAGATCTCACTGGACAAGAACTGATAACTTAGATGCATTCTCTTTTCCAATTTGGAGAAACAGATATGCTGACTTCTACTCTCTTCTTGGTGTTCAAGCTTCAGTAAAGCTTGGTAAGAAAGGACAAGAAGCTCACTACGATTGGTTAAATCCAATGGAGACTGTTTACGAAAGAATGCAAATGGTTGATACACTTGAAAAGAAAATGGCTATCCTTTTGGGAGATGCTGATGGTGATGGTGTATCTGACTTCTTTGATGCTGAAGATAGTACTGATTGTGATAGAGTATATGGTAACGGTCGAGCGATCGATACAGATAACGACGGTGTTGTTGACTGTAAAGACCTTGAGCTAGTTTCTATCTGCGACGACGTAGATGAGAATGGTGTTGCTATTGACTCTGACGGTGACGGTGTACCAAACTGTATCGATATTGAGCCAAACAGTGCTGAAGGTGCTTTGGTTAACGTTAAAGGTGAAGCAGTTGATGTGAACGCATGTTGCGATTGTGAAAATGTTTCATTACCAACTATCATCTTCGATAACGGTAGCTCAAAAATCAACCCAGCATCTTATGGTGTTCTTTACAGCATCGCTGAAAAAATGAAGCAATGTCCAGGTTTAGCAATTACTGCTACAGGATATACGCGAAGCAAAAGCGGTGAGCAATTAGCATGGAAACGTGTTAACGCAATTGTTGATCACTTAGAAGCTAACTACGGAATTGAAAGAAGCAGAGTAACTACTGATTACTCTACAGGGTCAGGTGTTGAATACAGCACTAGAAGAATTGACCTTACTCAATCTGAGAAATAAATATACGAGAGGCAACTCATATATAATACAAAAGGCTTCGATGAAAATCGAAGCCTTTTTTGTTTTATAATTGTAAGACATATGAAGAAACTTTCATTAATCATTCTATTGTTCTCCTTTGCAGCTGCATCATTCGGGCAAACTAGACCAAATGAATTAGCGCTGACTATTGCTCCGCTTAAATTTAATAAGTCTACCGATTACAGCCTGCTGTATAGAAGATCTATAAAAAACAATAAACACCTTAGGCTAGGTGCAAGCTTCTATGCAGATACCGACAAAGAGGTAAGAACAGATACCGTAGTCTATCACCAGGGTACTGTTGCTTATACATTAGCGGCAGGACTACAGAAAGACCTGTTTATTGCAGATCTTGATGAAGTGAATGCATATGTTGCCATGGATGGCTATTGGAATTCTAAATTTTACCAAGAAGATGGGCAAACCTATTATGGATATTTTTGGGATTTTGGGGCACGACCGATTGTAGGCATCGCTTACAAGCCATTTAGAAATATCAGAGTTTCTTTAGAGTCACAAGCTAATATAAATGTAAACCTTCAAGAATACACAGCTGAAGGAGACTTTGTAGACAAAGACACACGATTTACTTTCACGACCTTAGATCGTTTAGCCTTAAATATAGGATTCTTGTTTTAAGCTAACTTAGAAGCTATTGCAGATGGCAGCAAAGCTTTCTGCAGATAATGCGGCACCACCAATCAAACCGCCATCAATATCTGGGCAGTTGAATAACTCTACTGCATTGTTTGGTTTAACACTTCCTCCATACAGAATAGAGATGTTTTGTGCCACCATATCGCCATACTCTTGACCGATTATTTTTCGAATGAATGCATGCATCTCTTGTGCTTGAGCAGGACTGGCAGTCTCACCAGTGCCAATTGCCCAAATAGGTTCATAAGCGACAACACAATTCAAAAGTTCCATTTCATTTAATTGAAATAGTCCGTTTTTAATTTGCGAACGAATAATCTCAAAATGCTCACCTTCTTGACGTTGAATTAATGATTCTCCACAGCAATAAATAGGTCTTAAACCGTGCTTGATAACGTTGTTCACTTTAAAAGAAAGCGATAAACTATCTTCAGCAAAATACTCTCTTCGCTCGCTGTGCCCTAGAATTACATATTCGACCCCAACACTCTTCAACATCTGAACAGAAACTTCGCCTGTAAAGGCACCAGAGTCTTGCTGATGGCAATTTTGAGCACCTAATGCAAGCTTAGTATGAGAAAGCATTTGCTTGAAGTTGCTTAGGTGAATGTACGGAGGAATTATAATGGTTTGCACCTGATCACTCAATTCACTGTCTAGAATGTTAATTAACAGTTCCTTCCCCTCATCCAGGTCCAGATTCATCTTCCAATTTCCTGCTACAATTTTTTGTCTCATGCTTTTAACGGTTTGTTCTCCCAAAATCGGTGTTCGGAAGAGGCTTCAAAAATATGCTTTAAAATGTCTTTTTCAACTTCTGTAAGTTCTTGATTTCTACGTGCCATAACTTTTGACGCGGTTTCAAAAGACTTGCCAATGGTGTAGGTAGAAAAACCTGATGATCCACCCCACGTAAACGATGGAATAAAGTTTCGCGGAAAGCCTGCTCCAAAAATGTTAGCACTTACTCCAACAACAGTTCCGGTATTAAACATCGTATTGATTCCACACTTGCTATGATCACCCATGATAAGTCCACAAAATTGAAGCCCTGTATTCAAAAAACGCTTTGCTGTGTAGTTCCATAGCTTTACAGGAGCATAATTATTTTTAAGATTAGAGCTATTTGTATCTGCACCTAAATTACACCATTCGCCAATAACCGAATTGCCTAAAAATCCATCGTGGCCTTTATTGCTATGGGCTTGAAACATCACATTACTCATTTCGCCACCTACCTTACAATGAGGCCCAACCGTTGTAGCACCATAAATTTTGGCACCCATTTTAATTACAGAATGGTCGCATGCCGCAAACGGTCCTCGAATCAAAGAGCCTTCCATAATGAGTGCATCTTTTCCAATATATACAGGTCCTGTAGTGGTGTTTATAGTGGCTGCTTCAACGCTAACCCCTTCTTCTACGAAGATATTGTCACCAATTACTGTGTTGGTATCAGATAGTTTTTGAGATTCTCTTCCTGCTGTAAGGCGTTCAAAGTCGTTACGAAGCTCTTGATCGTTAAGTGTAAACATATCGCTTGGATTATTTACCATAACAACCTCGCCTGAATATTCTATTGACTCAAATTCATCAATATTAAAATCAATCTTTAGCTGAGCAGCAGAGTGAACCGCTAGAACAGTTCCGTTATTAATAAGTGCTTGATTAGCCTGTAATGCTTTAATCGCATCAAATATTTCAGATTCAGCTAATAATCGTCCGTTAATAAAAAAATTAGCTTCGCTGTATTGAGTTGGGAATTTGGTAGCTAAATAATCAGCTGACAGAAACGAAACCTGATTATCAGAATCAAACATACTCCATTTCTCGCCTAGGGTTAAAATTCCCAGTCTTAAATCACCACAAGGGCGCGTATAGGAAAGAGGCAGTAGGTTGAATCTTTGCTCGTCGTCGAATAAAATAATATTCATAAAAAAAGGCTCTCCAAATATAGAGAGCCTTTATTATTTATCGGTAAGATGTTATTTCTTTTTTGCGTATCTTTTGTTGAATTTGTCGATTCTTCCGGCAGTATCAACGAATTGCATTTTTCCAGTATAGAAAGGGTGAGAAGCACTTGAGATCTCTAACTTGTAAATAGGATATTCGTTACCATCTTCAAACGTGGTAGTTTCTTTTGTTTCTACACAAGACTTGGTTAAAAACTGGTAACCGTTAGACATGTCTTTAAAAACAACTAGTCTATAATTATCTGGATGAATTTGCTTTTTCATTTCTCTTTATTTCTATAAGTTCTAATCCTACTAATACTGTCTTATACAAAACTAATATTAGCTTTTTCTTTTAAAGGACTGCAAAATTAGTAATTTTTGCATTCAATTCAAGCAAATAGTTTGATAAAAAATCTAATAAAAATACTAGGCTTCATCCTTCTACTTGCAAGTCCGCTATGGATTAGCAGAATTATGCTGATTTCAATGTACAAAGATTTAGCCGTAACTGCTAACAAATGGTCAGCTTACATAGTCACTTCGCTTCGATTTGACTTCAAAACCATTGCTATTTGGTTTAGCCTTGTATTTGTACTGCTCGGAGTAAATGTTTTTCTCAAAAGCAAGTTATTGAAAAAGATATCACAAGTAGCATTTGTGCTTCTGTTTATCGGTTCACTAGTTTTTAACTTTATTAATGTTTTTTACTTCCCAATTAGTAAGAACATAGCTGGACTTGAACTCTTTACGATGATTGGTGGACAAGAATCTAGTATTATTTGGAACTATATCGCAGAGTATTGGTGGGCTGTTTTGGTGATACTTGCAACGGCCTACGGAGCCTTGTGGTGTTTTAATGCACTGACCAAAGGCTTTTCAAGAAAACAGTCGATTTTAATTGTGATTTTTGGTCTAGTAGCCTTGGTTGCTGCGGCACGAGGTAGTTTTACGCTCAAACCGCTAAATGCCATGAATGCCTACGAAGACTTACCAGCGGCAATGGCAAAAACTGCAATGTCACCGACGTATTTCCTATTAGAATCCTATGGAAAAGATCAACTAACAGATTGGGACTTTGTTTCAGATGAAGAACTTGCTGAATGGACACAACAACACTATAAGCAATACCAACAAGATAGCATCAATAAACCAAATATTTGTATTGTTTTGCTTGAGAGTTTTGGGAAAGAATATACCGGATTAAACCAAGGAGTAGGGCCAAGCTATACCCCATTTCTTGATTCGTTACGAGAACACGCCATTTCTTTTGAAAATGCATACGCTAATGGTCTGCGTTCAATGGATGCAGTTGCCTCTGTATTTGCAGGAGTACCATGCCTAATGGATCAGTCGTTTATTGGTTCGCTTTACACCAGTAATGAAGTGGCTTCCATTTTCGAATTATTAAAACCCTTAGGTTATAGCAGCAGTTTTTTTCACGCTGCAGATGAACAATCAATGGGCTTTAAGGCCTTTCTTAAAGCGGAAGGAATTGATGCTTATTACGCTAAGCAGGATTATCCTAAGGACATTGACTTTGATGGTACTTGGGGTATTTTTGACGGCCCCTTCTTAAACTACACTGTAACACAACTTGATCAGCAAAAGCAACCTTGGATTAGTGGCGTTTTTACCCTAAGCAGTCATCATCCATACAAAGTACCTGCCGCTTATAATTATTTAGAAGAAGGAAGTATCCCTATTCATAAATCGATTCGCTATGCAGATATAGCGTTCAACGAGTTCTTAAAAACGTGCAAGACCAAGCCATGGTTTGAGAATACGATTTTTATCATAACGGCAGACCACAGTTCGATAAATCAGTCTGACCAATTTAGAACGTATACCGGCAAGTATAAAATTCCTCTTTTGGTTTACAGCCCAAAATATTTTACTCCTCAAAAAGTTGAAAAACCGGTTCAACACCTGGATCTATATCCAACTGTGGCTCATATGGCTGGGTATCAAGATACATTATTTGCACTTGGCGTGTCTTTGCTGGATACTGCTCAATCGCATGTTATTCACTATGAGAGTAACGTGTATAACATTATTGAGCCAAGGTATAACCTAGAAACCATTCGGTTTAATAAATATTCTATGTATGACAATATCATCGACCCCGAAAATGAAGATGATTTATCAGATTCGCTGCTTCAAAAAAGAGCAGAAATGGATGCAAAACTCAAAGCCTATATCCAAGATTTTAATGATCGTATAATTAGCAATAATTTTAAATAGGAGATGTTACATTTGCTGCAATGCAAAAACCGTCTAATCCACAAGGTACTAGAGATTTTGGTCCAGAAGTAATGAGGAAGAGGAATTACCTCCTCAATTCGATAAAATCAATCTTTCATAAGTTCGGATTTGAGCCATTGGAGACACCTGCTCTTGAAAACCTTGATATGCTTACAGGTAAGTACGGTGATGAAGGCGATAAATTGCTATACAAGATTCGTAGCAATAAAGAAATTAAGCAAGAGCTTCCGGCTGATATCGGTGAAAAACTGGAAAACATCCTTCCCGAAAGATGGATACCAGGAAAGTCGAAACTTGGTTTGCGATATGATTTAACTGTTCCATTTGCTCGTTATGTAGTTCAACACAGAAATGAGGTAAGCTTTCCGTTTAGACGATATCAAATCCAAAATGTGTGGAGGGCAGATCGGCCACAGAAAGGACGATTTAGAGAATTCACCCAATGTGACGCAGATTGTATCGGGTCAAATTCGTTAATCCATGAGGCAGATTTAATCTTAATCTATGATGAAGCATTTCAAGCGGTTGGGTTACCCGATGCGGTATTGAAAGTAAACCACCGTAAATTTTTAGAAGCTTTGGTAGATGAGCTTCAATTGGATTTTCCAGTGGCACGTTTTACCTCAACTCTTGATAAATTAGATAAGATCGGAGAAGAAGGGGTACTTAAAGAACTAGCCGGCTACGGTGTGAGCGAAGAAAAATGCAAGAAATTGTTTTCAATCATTTCAAACGCGGAATTGAATAAAGCAAATCTCGAGAAATTTGGTGCAGCATTTAACAATAATGCAATTGCACAAAAAGCCATAGATGATTTAGCGGATATTCTTTCTTACCTTAAAAACAGTAGTCTAACTATTCGAGTAGAACTTGACTTAAGCTTGGCTCGTGGCCTTGATTATTACACGGGCTGCATTTTTGAAGCAATTGTGCCTAACAGTGGAATAGGCTCAATTTCTGGCGGTGGACGATACGATGATCTTACAGGAGTGTTTGGTTTAAAAGATGTTTCAGGAGTTGGGATATCTTTTGGCATAGATCGAATCTTTGAAATTCTTGAAGGTCAAAATAAATGGCCAGATAATCTTCAGTCGAATGAAAATGTATTGATCTGCCACTTTGATAAATCAACCCAAGTTTATGGAATGAAATTGGCTCAACAGCTTCGTGCAGAAGGTGTTAGTTGTATCGTTTATCCAGATAAGAAGAAGATTTACAAGCAATTTGATTTCGCCAATAAGAAGGGGATAAAAAATGCAATTGTGATCGGTGAGCAGGAAATGAAATCGGGTCAAATAACTATAAAAAACTTAGAAATAGGAGAGCAAAGTACATACTCCTTTGATGAAGCTATAGCCTATCTGAAATCTTGAAAAGACTACGATTAAAAGATCATATTGTTTTTGAAAATGACAACTATATTGGGGTCAATAAGCCTGCGGGCGTTTCAAGTTTGCATGAGCGTATAGGCATTGCAGAATCTGTTTTTGAAGCTGCAAAACGCATGAACGAAGCTTACCAATTGTGCCATCGTTTGGATAAAGACACAAGTGGTATTCTGCTGATTTCAAAGCACAATGATGCCTACAAGCAAGCAGCGGTTCAGTTCGAGAAGCGCAAGGTAAAAAAGGTTTATCATGCGGTTTGCGAAGGCATGCACAACTTCGAAGATTTCGAAGTTAACCTACCATTGGTTGTTACCAGAAGTGGACGAAGTTCCATCAACCATAACCGCGGTAAAGCAAGCCGAACGGTGTTCAATACCATTGAAAACTTTGGCAACTATTCTTTAGTTTCTTGTGAACCTGAAAGTGGCAGATTGCATCAGATTAGAATACATCTTGCATCTCAACAAGCACCGATTGCCGGAGACGAGGTTTACGGAGGAAGTTTCCCTTTTCTTTCGAAGTTGAAACGGAAATTTTCATTATCGCGTACAGGTGAAGAACAACCCATGATCAATAGGTTCGCATTGCATGCATATTCAATGAAGCTTTCAGATTTGGATGGAACTGAAATTGAAGTTAAAGCCGATTATACCAAAGACTTTGGGGTTTTCGTTAAACAGCTTCGCAAGTATGATAAATATCAATACTAAACTCTTATACATATGCGCACATTCCTCATAATTTTGGTTCTCCTGGTTTCTCAACTTGGCTTTGGCCAACTTGCCATTGAACATGTTGCTGAACAATTTTCGAAGCACAAATACGGAAAAATTTATCGTTGCTTCGATGACCGAATGAAAAGCAGTGTTCCAAAGGATCAGTTGAAATCAACTTGGGAGGATTTGGAACTTAAAGCTGGAAAGTTCGTTAGCTTAGATGATATTCAAGTAAAGGAGTCAGATGGTCGAACCACACAAACAGGAATAATCAAGCTTAAAGAAGCTGCACTAAAACTGGTTGTTTCAGAATCAGAAGAAGGCAAAATTTCTGGACTCTTTATAAGTATCATGGGTTACTCGTTGCCGCCTTATGCCCAAGAGCTTAAGACCGGCAAGCGATTCATTATGTTCAAGAGCGATAGCCTTGAATTGAACGGTGAATTAATCATTCCCGTAACCTGTAATAGCTGTCCCATAGTAATTATGGTGCACGGCAGCGGACCCAATGATAAAGATGAAACCATCGGTCCTAACAAGGTGTTTAAAGACTTAGCATTAGGCTTGGCAAGCAAAGGAATAGCCAGTTTTAGATACGATAAAAGATTTAATGTTTATCCAGAGCTAATGGGTGGCCAATTTGATTTATACGACGAAACCATCGACGATGCAATTGCAGCTTACCATGCAATTCAAGCAGATACTTCGTTGCATTTTGGAAAAGTGATTATGCTTGGACACAGTTTGGGTGCTTACGCTATGCCATTGATTGCAGATTCACTTGACGTGCTCGATGGAGCTGTTCTATTGTCTTCAAATGCCAGACGATTAGAAGATCTTATTGAATATCAAATGGACTACCTGACCAATTTTGATGGAACCATATCTTCCGAGGAAGCAAAAATTATTGAAGAAAACAAGCTGAAAGCTCAACGAATCAGAGAAGGCAACTATTCAGAAAATACCAGTTCAGATGACCTATTGGCCTATTGGCCCGGCACTTTTTGGAAGGGCATAGAGGATTATAATCCAGTGACCACGGTAAAAGAAAATACGGAAACTCCTTTTTTAATCTTACAGGGGGAGAAGGATTATCAAATCACTATGGTTGATTTTAATATTTGGAAGGATTCTGTTGGCAATCAAGCCAATGTAAGAATGCTAAGCTTTCCAAATCTTACGCATCTCTTCACCCCAACAGAGGCAGAAAAACCTAGTCCAAACGACTATTTTCTACCCAATAATGTCAACGAAACGGTAATCTACGAAATTGCAGATTGGATTAAGTACCTGATTCCTTAGGCTTTTGTTATTTCAAACGTGCGATGCTCCTTCACTTTTTGGTTCAAAAGAGCATGCTTTAACACGTCTTCCATTTTTTCTACAAAGTGAAATTTCAAATCTGAAATGTACGATGGTTTTATATCATCAATGTCACGCTTATTTGCTTTACACATAATGATTTCTTTAATACCAGCTCTTTTTGCTGCCAAAATTTTCTCTTTTATTCCACCGACAGGAAGAACCTTACCACGAAGGGTAATCTCTCCAGTCATCGCTAACTTACTTTTTACTTTACGTTGTGTAATCAGTGAAGCTAGAGATGTAAGAATAGTTATACCAGCACTTGGTCCATCTTTTGGTACAGCTCCGGCTGGGAAGTGTACGTGGATGTCATATTGGTCAAATATCAATGGATCAATACCAAACTGATCTGCATTTGCCTTTAACCACGTGGTTGCTGTGATAGCACTTTCTTTCATAACGTCACCCAGTTGTCCGGTGAGTGTAACCTTGCCTTTACCTTTGGTCAACGTGCTTTCAACAAAAAGAATGTCTCCTCCAACACTTGTCCACGCTAATCCAGTAACTACACCAGCAACATCATTGTTTTCGTAAAGATCTTTTTCAATCTTTTCGTAGCCTAATATCTCCTCAATTTGTTTAGCGGTTATCGTTGGCTTTGGATTGTTTTCGTAAACAATTTCTTTAGCCTGGTGGCGACTAATTTTAGCAAGACGCTTATCGAGTGTTCTTACTCCACTTTCTCGTGTGTATTCTTCGATAACCTTTTCTAAAGTTTTATCCGCCAACTTCAATTGATTAGCTTTTAATCCGTGCTCTCTTTTCTGTTTAGGTAAGAGGTGCTTTTTAGCAATTCCAACTTTTTCTTCAACCGTATAACCACTGATATCGATTATCTCCATACGGTCACGCAATGCGGGCTGTATGGTGTCAAGTCTGTTAGCAGTTGCAATAAACAACACATTGCTTAGGTCATAGTCTAATTCAACATAATTGTCGTGAAAAGCATTGTTTTGTTCAGGATCTAAAATTTCGAGAAGGGCAGAAGAAGGGTCTCCTCTGAAGTCATTTCCGATTTTATCAATCTCATCTAAAACAAAAATTGGATTGCTGGTTCCCGCTTTTTTCAAACTCTGAATAATTCGACCGGGCATCGCACCAATGTAGGTTTTACGGTGACCTCTAAGTTCAGCTTCGTCATGAAGACCTCCTAAGCTCATTCGAACATATTCTCTTCCCATAGCTTTGGCAATAGACTTACCAAGTGATGTTTTACCAACACCTGGAGGGCCGTATAGACAAAGTATAGGACTTTTCATGTCGCCCTTTAGTTTAAGAACGGCCAAGTATTCGAGAATTCTTTCTTTAACCTTTTCAAGACCGAAGTGATCAGCATCTAGAACCTTACGTGCGTTTTTAAGGTCGAAGTTGTCGTCGCTAAACTCGTTCCACGGAAGTTCAAGTAGCGTTTCCGCATAATTCAAACTCACAGAGTAATCTGGAGTTGCCGAATTCATACGAAGTAATCTATCGAGTTCTTTATTAAACGCTTTGGCAACTTTTTCGTTCCATTTCTTTTTCAGACCTCGAGCTCTTAGGTTCTCAATTTCTTTATCCGGAGAATCG
Organism: Bacteroidia bacterium; assembly: GCA_965216465.1. Lineage (GTDB taxonomy): Bacteria > Bacteroidota > Bacteroidia > NS11-12g > UBA9320 > UBA9320. The sequence goes on along the minus strand of CBDCFW010000005.1, from coordinate 221,191 downwards.
TGACCTAGTTCTTCTTGAATGGCTCTGATTTGTTGTTGCAGGTAATACTCTTTTTGCTGTTGGTCAAGATCAACTTTTACCTTGCTTTGAATCTTGTTTTTAAGTTCAAGAACTTGCAACTCTTTGTCAAGATGCATCAAAACACGATTTGCTTTGTTGCTAAACGAATCTTGCTCCAAAATCTCTTGTTTTTCATCAACAGATACATTTAAGTTTGATGAAATAAAGTTCACCAAGAAGTTAGGAGAGTTGATATTTTTAAGTGCAAAGTTGGCCTCTGAAGGGATGTTAGGAGAAATCTCTACAATCTTAGAAGCCAGTTCTCGAATGCTGTCAACAGTGGCGTTTGTTTCTTTGCCTTCTTCAGCTTTTGCTTCAGATATACCGGTAATATTTGCTCTCAAATAAGGATGTTCTTCAGTTACCTCTGTTAACTCAAACTTACGCTTGCCTTGAATGATAACTGTAATATTACCATCGGGCATTTTAAGCAGTTTTACAATACGGGCCAAGGTACCGGTCTTGTAAATATCTTGAGGTCGAGGGTCTTCTGTAGCTTGATCTTTTTGTGCTACAACTCCTATTGTTTTATCCGTTTTGTAGGCGTCGTTAATAAGCTTAATCGATTTGTCGCGGCCAACTGTTACCGGAAATACAACCCCTGGAAAGAGTACTGTATTTCTTAAAGGTAATATTGGCAGGTTCGCAGGATAGTCACCTTTATTGTCATCTTCAAAATCGCTATCTGCAACTACTGAAATGATCTCAGTACCATCCTCATCGCCTAGAAAATCGTCTACAAGTGTAAATCTATTATCAAATGTCATATTGTCAAGTTGTCACCTTTTTAGGTAAATATTCAACGTGATACTATATAAGACAAACGGTGTGCCACAAGAAACTTACATGCTTTATGTCGCAGATTTTGACTTAAAGAGACCAGCTTTGTTAGCCGAAAAGTAAAAGAGAAGAGCTCCAAGGACAAAGGTTGCTATGAATATCAATGCCATGTTCCAATCCTTGAATATAATCTTACCAACCATAAATAAGAACGAATACACAATTGCAATTCCTCCAATCCATGCCGTGAATAGATAAGGAATCTTTAATCTAAATTGATTGAAACCTTCAGGATAAATTTTCGCCTTAAAAGTCTCAATTTGCTCGTTGTGTTTAGGGCTTAGCAAGCTTATAACAACCCAAACAAGTGTGGTTACCCCAACGGTAATGAAAAAGGATGTTGGATCTGTAGAAATAGACTCTTTCAAATTGGGGAATTGTTCAGACAAACCAAATTTCAAGATTGCATAGACAATAAAAGGGGTGACTGTTGCTGCAATTTCAGCCCAAGCACTTATTCTGAACCAAAACCATCGTAGCATGAGCAGTAGTCCAAGTCCTGCTCCACATTCCATAATAAACTCCCAAACTCCACTGATAGATGTAACTTGGGTTGTTACAGCCATGGCTATTATCATAATAGCAAAAGTGGTAATCCTTGAAACCTTTACGATAGACTTATCTGACTTCCCCCTATTATTCCAAACGTCATTTACGATATAACTGGCTCCCCAGTTAAGGTGGGTTGACACGGTACTCATATAGGCTCCAAGAAAGGCAACGAGTAATAAACCACGCATTCCCGCTGGAAGGAAATCCTTCATGGCCATTACAAAGCCCAGTTTTTGGTCTGCAGGTGCCAGATCTGGATATAAAATTACAGAGCATAAGGCAACAATGATCCATGGCCAAGGGCGAAGGCCATAGTGGGCAAGTTGAAAGAAGAAGGTCGCTAGAAATGAATGTTTCTCATTTTTTGTACTGAACATCCTTTGTGCGATATAACCTCCTCCTCCGGGTTCTGCACCTGGGTACCAAGATGACCACCAAACCATTCCGGCAAAGGCAATAAATGAGGCGAGACCCATAGTAAGCGTAGAACTGGATGAGCTATTTATTCCTGGAGTAATTTTGAGGCTACCTTCAGGTAAAGCTTCTTTTAGTGCGGATATTCCTCCTATTTGATCTGAATTTACTACGAGTACAGCCAAAACAATACAACCGGTGAGGGCAATAAAGAATTGGAAGGCATCGGTTAAAGCAACGCCAAGCAGTCCTGATAAGGCAGAATATCCAGCTACCATTAACATGGCAATTCCGGTATAGATGTAGAGATCTACACCTGTTATTCCGAAAAACACTTCAAGTATTGCCATTAAAGCTAAGTTTACCCATGCCAGGATGATGGCATTCATGAACAAGCCTAGATATACTGCTTTGAATTTTTTAAGCCATTGAGCAGGCTTTCCAGCATAGCGAAGCGTAATGAATTCAGCATCCGTAACAACACCACTTCTTCGCCAAAGTTGAGCATAGAAAACCGCAGTAAACATTCCTCCCAAAAGCATATTCCACCACACCCAGTTTCCAGAAATACCATTTTGAGCAACCAATTCAGTAACTGCAAGCGGGGTATCGGCAGCAAATGTGGTTGCAACCATGCTTAAACCGGCCAAGTACCATGGGAGGTTCTTTCCGCCTAAAAAGAACCCTTCAAGTCCTTGATTTGCAGTGCTTTTCGCGTACCAGCCAAGTGCCAAGGTTATTAAAATAAACAACCCAATAATGATAAAATCTAAGCTCGTTAAAACCATGTAAATGTTTGTTGCACACAAGGTTTGTAAGAATTGAGCAAGAATGCAAATTATAGTTCCAATAAATAATTAACATTATATCTTTGCACCACAAACTATAAAAATGAAAAACATCAAATTATTCTCATTACTAGCAGTTGTAGGACTAGGTTCTATTTTCGTGACTAGCTGTGGACCTGTTGAAGAGGTAGACCCTTCACCAGTACTTGAATTTATTGGCGACGGCGAATACGTTTCTAGCGATATTAGCTTATCTGCTCAACAAGAATTCAAAGTTGGAATTAGTGCGTCTCACGTTTCTAAGATGGTTGGACTAAACATCACTGTTTCTTATGATGGAGGTGATGAGTTAGTTCCAGCAAATTGCTCACTTTGTGACTCAACAATCGATACAAAAGATTTAAGAGTTGATTTCACAGGAACTACTGGTGTAAATGCTGGTTCTGAGAAATGGAGCTTTACCATTACTGATAAAGATGGAAATGCAACAACTAAGAGCATTACCATTACTAATTTAGGTGATCCAGGAGCAAGCTTAATTGAGTTTACTGACGACGCAGGTACTCCATTTAGAGTTTATAACTTCCAAGGAACTAAGCTAGGTGCATACCAAATTGGTGCTGGTCCTTTAAGCAGCGGAGATCCTAACTCTTTTAAAGATATTCAAGATTCTACTAGCAACAACGACCTTCCTAACTGGCCTGCACGTTGGACTTCTAGAAACGGTTCTACTTTCAAATCAACTACAACTCACACTTGGGCAAATATGAGCAACGAAACTGCATTAAATGCTGCGTGGGATGAGCTTGGAGCTGCTGAGTCTGTAATTAACCCAGCTAAAGGTGAAACTTACCTAATCAACATTAAAAACAGCGGTAAAATTGCATTAATCGAGATTACTGATGTTGTTGAAACTCCAAGTGATAACAACGATTACATCCAATTTATTTACAAGTACGCACCGTAAGCGAACTATATAAAGAATTTACAAGGGAGGGCCATGGTCCTCCCTTTTTTTTGTACCCAATAATTGGTAGAAATAAATATTGACATTTTTGATGTATTAATTAAGAAGAAAAACAATCGCATATATTTTCTGTTTTCCTATTTTAGCAGCCAATGAAGACAATCGGAGTCTATACATCTGGAGGTGATGCTCCAGGAATGAACGCCTGCATACGTGCTGTGGTAAGAACAGCAATTTATCATGGATTAAAAGTGAAAGGCATTAAGAGAGGATATGAAGGAATGATTCAAAACGATATTATTGATTTGAATAGGCAATCAGTAGCCAATATCATTCAGCGAGGAGGAACTTTCTTAAAAACAGCTCGAAGTGAATCGTTCAGAACTAAGGAAGGTAGGGCTGAAGCCTTTGCCAACCTGCAAGAGCATGGAATAGAAGCTCTGGTGTGCATCGGAGGAAATGGGTCGTACACTGGAGCCATGATTTTCAGTGAAGAATATGGAATTCCAATTGTTGGTCTACCTGGAACAATCGATAACGATTTATATGGTACTGATTTTACTATTGGTTACGACACTGCAATTAATACTGCACTAGAAGCGATAGATAGAATTAGAGATACAGCACATTCACATGAACGTGTGTTTATTGTTGAAGTGATGGGAAGAGATTCTGGTTTTATTGCTTTGGATGTGGCTATTGCTGGAGGGGCCGAAGCCGCGTTGATTCCGGAAGATCAAACGGATTGGGACAAGATGATAGAACAATTTAATCGTCCTGATAAACGTAAGAAAACATTCTCGATTATAGTTGTGGCTGAAGGAGATGAGCAAGGAGGTGCTTTGATTTTAGAAAAGAAATTGACGGCTATTTACCCTGATTTGAAGATTAGAAGTACAATTTTAGGTCACGTTCAACGAGGTGGCAGTCCAACTGCACGTGACAGAATCTTGTCATCAAGATTGGGATCTGAATCGGTGAATGCTTTACTGGCCGGTAAGCGTTCTGTAACCATTGGAATTGTTAGCAATGAAATTAGTTATACGAGCTTCGATGAAGCCATTAACGGTAAAAAGCGTGTGGCCAGCAACATGATTGATTTAGCTGATATCTTATCACTATAACAAAAAAAAGGCGGTGATTAAACCGCCTCTTTTCGTGTTAAACAAATCATTTAAACATCAATATTTGCATATTTTGCGTTAGCTTCGATGAATTCTCTACGAGGAGGAACTTCATCACCCATAAGCATAGAGAAAACACGGTCTGCCTCAGCAGCACTATCTAAGGTTACTTGCTTTAATGTACGCTTCTCAGGGTCCATTGTAGTTTCCCACAATTGATCTGCGTTCATCTCTCCAAGACCTTTATAACGCTGAACTTTAACAGAATCAGGGTTGTCGCCTCCTAATACTTTAATGAGCTCGTTTCTCTCCTCATCACTCCAGCAGTATTCTGATTTAGAGCCTTTTTTAACTTGGTACAATGGAGGAGTAGCGATATATAAGTAGCCTTCCTCAATTAATTTCTTCATGTAACGGAAGAATAAGGTAAGAATTAGTGTTCTAATATGGCTACCATCAACGTCCGCATCCGTCATAATCACAATTTTGTGGTATCTAAGTTTGGTAACGTTAAGGTCTCTAGCATCTTCCTCGGTACCGATAGTTACTCCAAGCGCTGTGAACATGTTTTTAATCTCTTCGTTGTCGTAGATTTTATGTTCTAAAGCTTTTTCAACGTTAAGAATTTTACCTCTTAGCGGAAGAATAGCTTGGTAGTTTCTATCACGGCCTTGTTTGGCTGTACCACCTGCAGAGTCACCCTCCACGAGGTATAACTCACAGATTGCAGGGTCTTTTTCAGAACAGTCTGAAAGTTTACCTGGAAGTCCGGCACCACCCATTGGTGTTTTTCGTTGAACCATTTCACGAGCCTTTTGGGCTGCATGTCTGGCTTGAGCTGCTAAAATTACTTTTTGAACAATAGTTTTAGCCTCGTTCGGATTTTCTTCTAGGAAGTTTGTAAGCATTTCACTTACCGCTTGGCTAACGGCTGCACTAACCTCTCTGTTACCGAGCTTTGTTTTCGTTTGTCCTTCAAACTGTGGTTCGGCAACTTTTACAGAAACGATTGCAGTTAATCCTTCTCTAAAATCATCTCCCGAAATATCGAACTTAAGTTTAGCTAGCATGCCTGATTCGTCGGCATACTTCTTAAGCGTATGGGTTAATCCTCTTCTAAATCCTGAAAGGTGGGTACCTCCTTCATGCGTGTTAATGTTGTTTACGTACGAATGAAGATTTTCAGAATAAGAAGTATTGTAAATCATTGCTACTTCTACTGGAATTCCATTCTTTTCGCCTTCCATAGCAATTACGGAATTCATAAGTGGAGTACGAGTAGAATCTAGATATTTTACAAACTCGCTAAGCCCTTCGGTGCTCGCAAAATCTTCGCGAACAAAGTTTCCTTCTTCGTCTTTTCTTCTTTTATCGGTAATGCTAATCTTAATTCCTTTGTTCAGATAAGATAGCTCACGCATACGAGCTGATAACGTATCGTATTGATATTCTGTAGTTTGAGCAAATATTTCTGGGTCAGGAGAGAAGGTTACCATGGTGCCTTGGTCGGTAGTTGGTCCTACTTCACGAACATCGTATTGGGTTTTTCCTCTAGAATATTCTTGCTCCCATTCTTTTCCTTCACGGTAAACCGTTGCTTTTAAGTGAACAGAAAGTGCATTCACACAAGATACTCCAACACCGTGCAGACCTCCTGATACTTTATAAGAGTCTTTGTCGAACTTACCACCAGCACCAATTTTGGTCATTACAACCTCCAGTGCAGAAACACCTTCTTTTTTGTGTATGGCAACTGGGATACCTCTACCGTTATCTTTAACAGATATTGAGTTATCTTCATTTATCCAAACATCGATCTGGTCACAGTGACCGGCCATAGCCTCATCAATCGAGTTATCTACTACTTCGTATACCAAGTGGTGCAATCCTCTAACGCCAACATCTCCAATGTACATCGAAGGACGTTTTCTAACGTGTTCCATCCCTTCAAGGGCTTGGATACTATCGGCACTATAGTTCTTGTTTTCTTCGCTCATTTATAGTTAAAAAATAAAGCGTGAAAGTACAATTTAATGCAGGATATACGAAGGGCGTTAGCTTTGTAAATATCCACAAACAACTAACAATAAATTTAATCTATTTGTCTGAAAATCAGTTAGTTACGTGCAGTAATTTCGCCACGTAGATTTTTTGATAACATTTCGATTCGCTCCTCGAATTTAAAATTGCCAATAACCCACATTAATTTGGTTAGTGCGGCCTCTGAAGTGATGTCGTTTCCGCTGGCAACAATGGGGTTATTCAGTATATTGCTCGAAGAATATCTCCCTATTTCGATTTGGCCATTTGGACATTGAGTAGTCGCTAGTATAATGACGTTATGCTCTTCACATTTTTTGATTAGGTTTATCCAATCTTCATTGTGTGGCAAGTTGCCTGAACCAAAAGTTTTGAGAACGATTCCTTCAATAGCGTCGTTCTCAACTAATTTTAGAAGCACATTGCAGTTGTACCCTGGGAATACCGTTACATTGACCACCTTGTCGCTGAAATTGGTCTTTAAAAGCAAATCTTCGAAACTTAGTTGCTGGAGCAAACTGTCGTTGATTGTAATGCTTTGTTCTAAGATTCCAAGGTTTTCAAAATTTGGTGAGCTAAATCCTTCAAAATCATTTGTACTTGTTTTAACTGCACGATTTCCACGAAGTAGATCATCATTGAAACAGATGCATACTTCGGGGATACACGAAAGGTTAAAACTTTTATAACCTGCAATGTAGATGGCATTGCTCAGGTTTACTATTCCGTCTGTTCTTGGATGAAAGATAGGTAGCTGAGCACCGGTAAGCACTACGGGTTTTGCTAAATTTTCAAGCATAAAACTTAGAGCAGAACTTGTATACGCCAAGGTGTCTGTTCCGTGAATAACAATAAAACCATCGTGCTCCTCATAGTTCTTTGCAATCGCATCAGCTATTCGCACCCATGAAGAAGGAGTGATGTCGGAAGAATCAACCACTGGACTGAGTGTTTCAAATGTGAATTCTATTTCAGAGAAGTAGTTGAAAAAAGTTTGATTTTTTATTGCCGGAAGATAGTCGATGATCTCATCCCAAGAAGAGGGCTGTAACCCTTTGCCTTCAACATTCTTCATGCCGAAGGTTCCTCCCGTATACAATATAAAAACCTTACTTTTCATTTCGACCTTTTTTAGCTGAAAGCAAATAGAGAACTGCCATTCTTATAGCTACTCCATTCTCAACCTGATCTAAAATTATAGATTGGTCAGAATCGGCAACTTCACTTGTTATTTCAACACCGCGATTAATAGGGCCTGGGTGCATCAACACAATCTTTTTACTTAAGCCTTTCAAGGTGTTTAAATCGAGCCCATATTGAAGTGAATATTCGCGAAGACTAGGAAAGTATTTGTCTTCTTGTCTTTCCAATTGAATTCTAAGCATATTGGCGGCATCGCACCATTCTAAGCTTTCTTGTAAATTGTAACTTGACTCGACGCCTAAGCTATCAATGTATTTGGGTAAAAGGGTAGGAGGTCCACACACCCGAACCTTAGCTCCAAGTTTTTGAAGGCAGTAAATGTTACTCAGTGCCACTCGTGAGTGTAAAATATCTCCAACGATTAATATTTTCTTGTTTTTCAACGACCCCAATTGCTCACGTAGCGAATAAGCATCAAGGAGAGCTTGAGTAGGGTGTTCATGTGTTCCATCTCCCGCATTAACAATGCTTGCATCGATGTGTCTTGAAAGAAACTGATGAGCTCCTGGTGCTGGGTGTCTCATCACCACCATGTCAACCTTCATCGCTAAGATGTTATTTACAGTATCGATAAGCGTTTCCCCCTTTTTAACGGATGAACTTGAGCTTGAAAAGTTTACGACGTCAGCCGATAGCCTTTTTTCAGCAAGTTCAAACGAAATCTTTGTTCGCGTTGAGTTTTCGAAAAAAACATTCGCAATGGTCACATCTCTTAATGAAGGAACTTTCTTAATTGGGCGATTAATAACTTGCTTAAAGTTATCAGCCGTTTTAAAGATTAAATCAATGTCTTCTGGAGTAATGTCTTTAATACCGAGTAAATGATTGGTAGATAGCATTGATATTATTTTTTATTGTCCTTAATTATCCAAACTTTACATTTATTCACTTCCCAGTCTACCTTTACATAGTCGTCTGCTCTTGAGTCGATATGCTCACCAATATAATCGGGGTGGATGGGTACTTCTCTTTTGTACTTTCTATTGATCAGAGCAAGCAACTGAATAGATGCTGGTCTGCCGTAGTCATTAATGGCATCTAATGCTGCTCTAATTGAACGTCCGGTAAACAAAACATCGTCAATAAGCACAATATGTTTTCCTTCAATCTCAAAGTCTAAGCTAATAGTATTCGGAATTAACGGTTTGTCGGTTCGTCTAAAATCGTCGCGATGAAATGTGGTGTCCAACTCACCATAGGTTACTGAAATATTGAAAAGTGATTTTAACTTTTGTGCCATCACCTTTCCAAGTTGGGTACCGCGTGGTTGCAATGCGATTAACGCAGCATTTTCAAAGTTGCCATGCTTTTCTACAAGTTCGTGACACATGCGGGTGAGCATGAGATCGACGTGTTTATAATCTAAAATTACGCGTTTCATTTAAGGAAGCGATGTTTGAGACAACTTCAATATTTTGTTAAATTCTTTGGAAGTAACGGGTGCTACAGATAGACGGCTCTGGCGAACAAAACGCATTTCTTTCAATAGGTTATCTGCTTTTAACTCTGCCAATGTAATAGGTTGTTCGAGTGATTTGATAGCTTTTACATCAACAGCAACCCATCGATCATCGTCAGTTGTAGGATCTTGATATTGTTCTTTTACAACTTCCGTAATTCCTACAATCTCCTTTCCTTCATTGCTATGGTAAAAGAGGCATAAATCTCCAACCTTCATCTCTTTAAGAAAGATTCGGGCGGCATAACTGCGTACACCATCCCAGTACGTGGTGCCATCATCCTGCATCTGCTGCCAGCTATATTTAAAAGGTTCTGATTTAATTAACCAATAGTTCATAGGAGTTTCAATATTAGTTGTATTTGCCTTGATAATCAAAAAATCTGATTCCGATTATTCAAAAAAAAATCCCGACCATTTGGCCGGGATTTTTTAGGTGTTCTTTTCAAAACTTATTTGCTCAATACTTCAACAAGTTCTGCTTTTTTAAGAGAAGTGTATCCAGTGATACCTTTTTCTTTAGCAAGAGCTTTGAGTTGAGCAACAGTCATCGAACCTAAATCGTCCGATGCAGCTTCAGCTTTCTCAGCTTTAGGCTCTTCCGCTTTTGGAGCTTCTTTTTTAGGAGCTTCTTTCTTTGGAGCCTCTTTTGGTTCGCCTTCCATCTTAGCTTTTAATTCAGCTAATACGTCTAATTCACCTAAAGTTGTTTTCTCAGTTGCACTGTTAAGCTTGTTCACGTAGCTAGAAGTTCTGCTTGCACGTTTTTTCTGTGCAGCTTCTTTACCAGCATTTTGTGCTCTTTCAGCTTCTTTCCAGATGTCAGTATGAGAAACTAAGATTCTTTTCGCATCTTTATTGAATTCAATTACACGAACTGTAATTGTTTCATCTAATGCTACTTCAGTCTTATCTTCTTTCTTGATGTGTTTTTTAGGAGAGAATCCTTCAACACCATAAGGAAGAGTTAAGATAACACCACGGTCATTGATTTCAGTTACAACACCTTCGTGCTCAGAACCTAACGTGAATACTGATTCGAAAGTATCCCAAGGGTTCTCATCAATCTGCTTGTGACCAAGGCTTAATCTTCTATTGTCTCTATCGATTTCAAGAACAACTACTTCTAGTTCTTCACCTTTCTTAGTGAATTCTGCAGGGTGCTTGATTTTCTTAGACCAAGAAAGGTCAGAAACGTGAACAAGACCATCTACTCCTTCTTCTAGTTCGATGAATAAACCGTAGTTAGTAAGGTTTCTTACAATTCCAGTGTGCTTAGAGTCAACTGGGTATTTCTCCTCAATTTTCTCCCAAGGATCTGAACTAAGTTGTTTAAGACCTAAAGAAAGTTTGTGCTCTTCTTTATCGATGTCTAATACTACTGCTTCTACCTCGTCGCCAACTTTCATAAAGTCAGATGGGTTTCTAAGGTGTTGAGACCAAGACATTTCAGAAACGTGAATCAATCCTTCAACGCCTGGCTCGATTTCTACGAATGAACCGTAATCAGCAACAGTAACTACCTTACCTTTAACTTTCTCACCTTCTTTGATTTCTTTCATGCTATCCCATGGGTGAGCAGTTAATTGCTTCATACCAAGAGAAATTCGTTTCTTGTCGTTATCAAACTCAAGAACGGCAACTTGAATCTTTTGATCCAATTCAAGAACATCTTCTGGGTGGTTAATTCTACCCCAAGAGATATCGGTGATGTGTAATAATCCGTCAAGACCACCTAAGTCAACAAATACACCAAATGAAGTCATGTTTTTAACAGTTCCTTCAAGTACTTGTCCAACTTCCATCTTAGAAATCATCTCAGCTTTTTGTGCTTCGATATCATCTTCGATTAGTGCTTTGTGAGAAATTACTACGTTTTTGTAAACCTCGTTGATTTTTACAACCTTGAATTCCATAGTTTTACCTACATATTGGTCGTAATCTCTAACTGGTTTAACATCTATTTGAGATCCTGGAAGGAAAGCATCCATTCCAAGCACATCTACTACTAAACCACCTTTGGTTCTAGCTTGAATGTAACCTTTAATAATCTCATTGTTTTCTTTAATAGAAATAATTCTTTCCCAAGCACCTTCTTGAACTGCTTTCTTACGAGAAAGAACCAATTGACCTAAGTCGTTTTCTGTTTCATCAACGTAAACCTCTACTTCATCGCCTACGGCCAAATCAGGATTGTCTCTAAACTCAGTTTTTGAAACTAATCCGTCAGATTTAAATCCGATGTCGATTACTACGTCGTCGTTGTTAATGCTTACCACTCTACCCGATACAATTGTTTTTTCTTCAATTTGCTTGATAGTGTTAGCATACATCTGCAACAAGTCTGTGTTTTGAGATTCGTTGTACGTACCGAATCCAGCTTTGTCCATACTCCAGTCAAAATCGTCTGGGTTGTGTACTGGCTTTTCAGAAATTTCGGTTGTTTTTTCGGCTGTTTCAGCCTTTGTTTTGTTAGATTCAGCTACTGTAGCATCCTTGGCTTCATTAGCTGTTTTCAAGATTTCTTCTTGATTTTCGTTTGTGTTGTTTGTCAAAGTGTCATGTCCTCCTTTGCGAAAAATGGGTGCAAAGATAATAAAATCTCATAAACAAAGCTATTGAACTATGTAAAATGTACGACTCAGACAGCGGTTTTAGCAGTTTTTTGTGTTTAAGCCAGGTTTTTCACCATTATCCCCTCCTTTTACCCTTTCTTATCCGAGCTTCGTCTATTCGCATTTGAACCTTCTGTTTTTTTTTATTCTTTTGCCACATGCTAAATAAAATAGCCGCTTTTTTTGTCGCAACCTTAATTACTCTTACAGCACAGTCTATGAACTATACCGTTAGCTTTGATAAAGTAAAATCTCATTATGTAACCGTTCAACTCGACTTCGAAATCAATAACCAAGATTACGTCGATTTTAAAGTTCCAGTTTGGACTCCCGGTTCTTATAAGGTTCGTGAGTTTAGTAATGCATTTGAGCATGTGTCAGCAGGAGATCTGCCTGTTTCACGATTGGATAAAAATACATGGAGAGTTTCAACAAAAGGAGCAAGCAAAGTTTCGTTAAGCTACGATGTATATTGTTTTACAGTTAGTGTTCGTCAAAGCTATGCCGACGAAAATTATGCTTACTTGCATGGTGTCTCAGCATTTGGATACATAGTAGGTAAAGAGAATGAGGCCATACTTTTAACTGTTAAGCCACGATCAGATTGGAATCAGGTTGAAGTGGCTCTACCTCAAACAAAGGCTCAAGGCTTTGTATTTACATGTGAGAATTATGATTTGCTAGCCGATTCTCCAATGGCAATTGGTAATTTCGATAAGGTGAGTTATGAAAGTGGAGGAGTTGACCACCGTGTTGTAATGATAGGAAAAGGAAATTACAACATGGAGACCATCCAAACTGACTTCAAAAAGATCAGTGATTCGCAAGTTGAGATGATGGGAGAGCATCCTGCACCCATGTATGTTCACTTTGTTTACAATGTGGGCTCAGGTGGAGGAGGATTGGAACACTTAAACAGTCAATGCAGCATGATAAACAGATGGGGATACACTAATCCATCAACCTACAAGAATTTCTTGGCCTTAATTGCTCATGAATATTTTCACCTTTGGAATGTCAAACGTATTCGTCCAGAAGAACTCGGTCCTTTTGAATATGACCGTGAAAATTATACCGAAATGTTATGGATTGTTGAAGGAATAACTTCCTACTACGACGATCTAACCATGTACCGTACGGGCTACTTTACTAAAGAAGAATATTTAAAAGTGATTGCTTCACAAATCAACCGCTACGAAAATACTCCGGGCAAAGAAGTAATGAGCTTAGCTGAAAGTAGTAAGCTGGCTTGGGTAAAAGGGTACATGCCAAAAGAAGAATCTATCAACACCGAAATCAGCTATTACAATAAAGGTATGATTGCGGCATTGCTGCTTGACCTAGAAATAAGAAAAGCTAGTGATAAATCTCTTGACGATGTAATGCGAACACTCTACAACACCTTCTATAAAAAAGAAAATAGAGGATTCTCGCACGAAGAGTTTATGGAAGTCTGCAACGAGCTGGCTGGCAGAGATTTATCAGCATTCTTTTCGGATGTAATCTTTTCAACCGAAGAACTCGATTACAATAAAATTTTCAACGAATTTGGAATTGAGGTTAATGATTTGAATAGTGAAGAATGCAATGCATGGAGCGGAATTAAAAGCAAAGAGTCGAACGGTAAGGTTACCGTGAGCAATGTGTTAGCTAACAGTCCTGCTATTGAGGCCGGTTTAAGCGTTAACGACGAAATTATTTCAATAGATAATTGGCGTTTAAATTCAAAGTTTGAAGATTTCGATCGCAAGCATGAAGTAAACGATGAGGTAGAAGTGATTTATTCTCGCGATGGCCTTGTGAGATCAACCAAGTTGGCCTATGCAAAAAGCCCTAAAAAGGACTTTAAATTGGTCATTAAAGATGAGGCAAATAGCCGTCTCGTTTCTTGGCTGAATTAAGCTTTGCAGTAGTGGGGCTAAATTCAAATCAACAATTATCCCACAGAACTACTATTTTTCAGTCTAAGAATTACTTTTGCACAAATCTAAACCAACGTGTCTATAATTAATTCGCAAAAAGCTTACTTGGTGCTCGAAGATGGCACCGTATTCAAAGGAAACGCAATCGGAAAAATTGGAACTACCACTGGAGAAATCGCATTCAATACTGGAATGACTGGTTACCAGGAAGTTTTTACAGACCCATCATATTTCGGACAGATCTTAGTAATGACCACAGACCACATAGGGAACTATGGGGCTGCATCATTTGACACAGAATCGGATTCGATTAAAATTAATGGGTTGGTATGTAAAATGTTCTCGCCAAATTTCTCAAGAACTATGGCCGATTCAAGTTTGAACGATTATTTAATTGAAAATGGACTTTCAGGAATATCAGATGTTGATACCAGACAAATTGTACGTCACATCAGAGATAAAGGAGCCATGAACTGCATTATTAGTTCTGAGATTCTTGATCCTGAAAAGCTAAAAGAAATGGTTGCTGAAGTTCCTAGCATGGAAGGTATGGAGTTAAGTAGTAAAGTTTGGCACAAAGAATCGTACGAAGAAAATCCTGCGGGAACAAAAAAAGTAGCCTTGCTTGATTTAGGTTCTAAGGACAATATCGTGAACTGCTTAACCGAAAGAGGATGCCATGTGAAAATATTCCCGGGCGATACGAGTTATGAGGAGATGAAAGCTTGGAATCCAGACGGCTTCATGATCAGCAATGGTCCTGGTGATCCAGCTGCTATGCCTTATGCGGTTAAGACCTTACAAGATATTCTTGACGCCGACGAAAAAATGTTTGGCATCTGCTTGGGTAGTCAAATCTTAGCGCAAGCAGTCGGTATGAAGACGTTTAAAATGCACCACGGACATAGAGGACAAAATCATCCAGTTCAAAACCTATTAACAGGTAAAAGTGAGATTACTTCTCAAAACCACGGATTTGCAATTGACCCTGAAAGCAACAGTGAAGGAAAAGCAGAGATTACTCACGTTAATTTGAACGATAACACTGTAGAAGGAATTCGTGTTGTTGGTAAAAATGCTTTCGCTGTTCAATACCATCCAGAAGCAAGTCCTGGACCACACGATAGCCGCTACCTGTTTGACGACTTCGTGGCCATGATGGACTAAAATGAAGCAAGGATTAGCGTTCATAGCTATTTTATGCTGCTCTTATGCTTTAGCACAAGACTACATCTACGAAGGCGAAATCATAAAACCTCAGACATTTATTCAAATTCCTTTTTTTGATGCTCCAAAAAATGCAAGCCAAATGGTGAGCATTATTCAAGGTGATACTCAAAAAATAGAATTCTTTGATGACCAATCTCGCATTTACAAAGTAATTGCTTTTAGCAAAGGAAAACGCAGCAATCTGTGGAATTACACTTTTGAAGAGGGGTATCGCAATTTCAATCATGCTCCATTCGACCGGCCAGATAATTTTTGGATGAAGACCGATGTTGAAGTTAAAATGAATCAATGGGATAAACGAGATAGCGTGCTCGAAGTTATTTCGATTTACAAGAACCAAAAGTTCTCTGAAAAAGTTTATCGAGGAACTCAATATCGCTATGATGATGAAGGCCATTTGGTCACCAAGTGGCATAAATACCACTCAAAAACCCAGTATGATTATGTGTACAAAGGGGGTAAGCTTTTTAGCGTCTTTGTTTACAATAGAGAAGGTACGTATGGAAACTACTATGAAATTGGCTACGACGAAGAAGGTCAAATAATCTCTTTATTGAACACTTATAAAAATAGGGACAATACGGATGTAGATTCGAGTTCAATTGAACTTTATGGCTATACCGATGGCAAACTAACTTCGTTCAGTTGGGAACGGTTAGGTGCGGGTCGAAAAAATGACGGTGAAGATAAAACCAGTTTAACCTATCACTACAATGAAAATGGCCTAGTGGATAGTATGCACATTGAAAAAGGGACTTATGGTCACGGCATCAGCTTCGCTTATGAAGGAGATCGAATGATTGAAGCAAATTGCTCTTTTAAGCGCAATGAGTTTTTCTCAGGCTACTCGCTATATCCAGCAGAAAGATATTACTACGATGGAAAATTCCATCAGTTCAAAGCAAAATATATCTACAACGAACAGGGCGATTGCGTCGAAGAAGTTCGATATGTAGATGGCAAACAAATACACAATAAAAAACGAATAATAACTTATTATTAAATCATGAGCGAAATTACACACATTCACGCACGACAAATTTTAGACAGTAGAGGAAACCCAACCGTTGAGGTTGATGTGTTTACCGAAGGTGGATCATTTGGACGAGCTGCTGTTCCTAGTGGGGCAAGTACTGGGGTACATGAAGCAGTTGAGCTTAGAGACGGAGACAAGTCTACCTACATGGGCAAGAGCGTAATGAAGGCCGTTACCAATGTAAATACTCTTATTGCAGAAGAGTTGGTTGGTGAAGATGTATTCGAGCAGGTACATATCGATCACAAAATGTTGATGATGGATGGTACTGAGAACAAAGGCAATCTGGGAGCAAATGCAATGCTAGCTGTTAGTTTGGCAACCGCTCAAGCCGCAGCAGAAGAAAGTGGTCAACCTTTATATCGATACCTAGGTGGAGTAAACGCCTGTACGCTACCAATTCCATTGATGAATATCTTAAATGGAGGTAGTCATGCCGATAATTCTATCGATTTCCAAGAGTTCATGATCATGCCAACCGGTGCAGATACTTTTAGCGAGGCACTTCGAATGGGCGTTGAAACATTCCATCATTTAAAAAATGTGCTTAAGAGCAAAGGATACAGCACCAATGTTGGCGATGAAGGTGGATTTGCACCAAACATTAAATCGAACGAAGAGGCTATAGAAATTGTGCTTAAAGCAATAGAATCTGCTGGGTATAAGCCGGGTGAAGATATTTATATTGCAATGGATGCTGCAACATCAGAATTCTATGATAAAGAAACAGGATTGTACACCTTTAAAAAGTCTGACGGAAGACAATTAACCAGCGAAGAAATGGCCGATTACTGGGCAAATTGGACGTCTAAATACCCAATACTTTCAATCGAAGATGGTCTTGATGAAGACGATTGGGCAGGATGGAAAGACCTAACCAATAAAATTGGAGATAAGGTTCAATTGGTTGGAGATGATTTGTTTGTTACCAATGTAAAACGTCTTCAAAGAGGTATAAATGAAGGAATTGCCAATAGTATTTTAGTAAAAGTGAATCAGATTGGTACACTAACTGAAACTATTGATTCAATTAATCTCGCAACTGAAAATAGTTATACCAACATCATTTCGCACAGAAGTGGAGAAACAGAAGATGCTACAATAGCTGACCTAGCTGTTGCGATGAATAGTGGCTTGATCAAGACAGGCTCGGCATCTCGAAGCGATAGAATGGCTAAATACAACCAGTTACTTCGTATTGAAGAAGAGCTAGGACACACGGCAAAATACCTTGGAAGAAATTTCAAATTTTTGTAATTTGAATAGATTCTAGGCAACTTTTTGTTGATTATCGCTATCTTTGGGTATATCGAAACTCTTGATGTATCAAAGATTACTACTATACCCCATACTGGCTTTCTTTTGCGTAGGCGAAATTTTCGCCCAGACTGTATCCATTCAGTCAAACAATGAAGTTTGCCTGAATGAGTTACTTGTACTTCAAAGTAATGTAACTGGCTCAGCAACAGCTTATGCCTGGGATTTTGGAGACAATTCAAGCTCAACGCAAGAGAATACCATACATCCTTACAGTCAGATCGGAAGTAAGACTGTAAAGCTTACTGTGACTTTTTCAGATGGTTCAACCGTAACCGCTTCGAAATCAATAATGGTACACGATCTGCCTACAGCCGATTTCGAATTGGATAATTCTGACCTCTGTTTTTACGATCATGAAATATGCATCAAAGACAACAGCACTATGGGGCAGACCACCAATGGGTATAGCTCTCGGTTAATTCTTTGGGGAGATGGTAATCAAAATGCCAATACCAACCCAAGTAAAGGCGATGTTATCTGTTATGATCAATACCCTAAAGTGAGTCCTTATACTCTTGATATTGAGGTAGTTAATGATAAAGGTTGTGAAGATAAATGGGAGTACACATTTTCTCTTCTTGAAGATTATAAAGCTTCCTTCACGTATAACAAACAAACTGCTGAATGTGATGAGCAAGTGGTTTGTTTTACCAATGACTCAGCATCTGCTCCAGCAAATATTGAATCATGGGAATGGAGCTACGGTGATGGAACGACAGAAAAAGGCAGTTGGTCTACCAATTGTCATGCGTACACCGCGGTCGGCACATATACTGTTAAACTGACTGTGACCCTCAAAAATGGCTGCACCAATACCTATACTCAACAAGTAAACATTAACTTTCCAATTGTAAAGGCAGACGTGAAATATGGTGACACGGTGAAGTGTTTTCCTAGTCCCTTTTATTTTACCAACCCTGCAGTTAGAGGTGCAGAATATTATTGGCTAGTATATGACCGAGATACAAGTCCGGTGATGATTGCAGGGCGACATCGGGAGGTGAACATATTTCCTCCTAGTCCAAATGATTATTATGTTCAATTTGTTGTTCGTTTAGACGACTGTGCTGATACCTCGAGATTGATTAAAATATCGTCAGTTGGGGTGAAGGCAAATTTCTTAGCACTCAATCGGAAACAATGCTCGCTTGAAGATACAGTGTTTTTTGCAAATTTTTCTTTGGCACATCCAGATGCTGATCCGCAGTATCAGTGGTATTTTGACGACCAAAATGCTCCGGATTGTATCGGTTTCCCAACAAATTGCAATGAAGACACAGCATTTAATACACAACACTGGTACTCAGATACTGGATGTTATTTTCCTAAACTGGTGGTTACAGATCCAGTAAGTGGATGTGTAGACTCAATGAAAGGTCTAATTAGTCTGCTGAACATAGATGAATTGGTTTTTCAGGCAAACATGGATAGACCGTGTCTGGGTAACAAAACTGAATATGGGGTCAATTTTACATATGAGGCTTGTGAGTTGGTTGTGTCTGTTTGCTTAGATTCTCTGGCTAACGATCAACATTTTGAAAGTGTAGGGGGCACACATTTTTATGCACAGACAGCCCATGATTCAGGCTGGGTGACCGTTGGTTTTGCAATAGAAGCAGGTGACCAACGAATATATAAGTCTGCTGATTCTAACGATTATTATTTAGACCCAACACGTGTGTGCTTTGATACGCAGTGGTATCATCATTGGTATCAATTGTTTCATGAGCCAATTGCAAATTTTACGCTAGATAAAGAAGGACAATGTTTGCCAATTAATGCTACATTGAAGTACAATGGCGATGAAGATGATAAAATTGATTACTTGAAGTATGTTTGGGATCCTCAGCTTCCGATAGAGCTGCAACAAGTACATCCTGACACTGTTCCAGATCTTAAGCATACCTACACAGAGGAAGGCAGTTACGACATATTTATACTTATTCAAGATACCAATGGCTGCTACAATTACAAGTATTTTCAGGAGCGATTTGGATATCACAATACTTTTCTAACTGATACCTTAATCTGCTTGGGTGATACGTCACTTTTTAGCGATAGCATTCGCTATTATGATGACCCTCAAGCGTATTGGGAGCGTACAGGGCGAGCTGAGAGGCTTTGGTGGGATTTTGGTGATGGTGGCGGATTTTCATCTACCCAATCGCATCCATCCCATGTGTACCAATCAAAAGGAAAGTTTAACGTGAGATTAGCCTCTGTTGATGTGAACGGCTGCGTAGATACGGTTGCTATGGACGTGGTTGTGACAGGGGTTAATGCCGATATTTTTAACAAAGAAGGTCAGTACTTGTGTGATCAGATTGTACAATTCTTCGACTCATCCTATTTCGATATTGATAGCACATCAGACAAAATAGAGCATTATTTCTGGGATTTTGGAGACTATAAAACTCCAAGCTATTTGAAAGATCCATATCACTATTTTTCAAGTAACGGAGCCTTTACAATTACGCATGCCGTTCGTTCAACGGCAGGATGTGTTGATACGGCAACATTCGACATCTTCTTAAATGGACCAATTCCGTATTTTGATATTATTTCTGATACTGTAGGATGTGAACCCTATACTGCAGAATTCAAGAGCACCAGCACAAACTTCTCATCACTAATATGGCATATGGGGGATAGTGCAAATACCACCATCTATGCCAGCAGCGATTCTGTAGTGCGTTTCAAATATTCTAATCCTGGTATTTACAATATTTACCTAGAAGGCAGCGACAGTTTTTACAATGAAGACACTAAAAATAGCTACACTTGTTCAGCTTTATTTCCTGATACGAATGCCATATTCTATCCGGTTAGAAGAATAATCGTACTACCTATTCCTGAGGTTGATTTTAAGTTTAGTGGGCCAGCATGTGTTGGACAACCGGTAATTTTTGAGAGCCTTTCAGATTCGATATACGACATCTTTAATTGGATTGTAGAGTCTAAGGATACCACCGTTTTAACAAACAGTTATTCACATGTATTCTCCGATACGGGAACATATTCTGTGCAATTCAACCCATACTATGTTCCAGAAGGGCCCTATGAACGGGCGTGCTTTGATGACACCACATATCAAGTAACGGTTACAAGTTTGAACGCGGATTTTAGTTTTGTACAGAACGGAAGTTGCAGTGAATATGCATTTACCGATAGCTCAACGAATGCAGTGTCGTATCAATGGGATTTTGGCCATCCAAGAAGTGGGAATGATAATTTCTCTGATTTACAAAATCCAACACATGCATATAAGAAAGACACAGGTACTTTTGAGGTCTGTCTAGTAGCTGCAAACGACAGTGGTTGTTTGGATACCGCTTGTAATGAGGTAGTTGGAACGTATTATGAAGCCCTTGACTTGTACAATATCTTTACACCAAATGGTGATCTTTACAATGAAGAATTTATTCTTGAAATTGTGAATCAACGCTATTTTAACCTTAAAATATTTAACCGCTGGGGAGAGCAAGTATTTCAAACTGACGACCCTGCCATCGGTTGGAATGGGCGAACAATGAACGTTGGAGAAGAGCTTCCTGCATCTACTTATTTCTATGTACTACAATACGGGTATGCCTGCGATGGACTTGACCATTTAGTGGAGGGACAGGTTGAATTGGTTCGTTAGATTCATCAACTTTTTAGGATATAGTACACTGCCATTTTAATGTTTAAAAATGACCACATTTTTTGGTCATTCTCAATCTATTTTCGAAGCTTGATATAAATGGCACTATTCGGTAAAAAAACAAAGTCCAAAAAGAAAAAGAAGAAAACGAAAGAACCTAAGGATTATACCTTGCGTAACAAAGTTATTGGCGGGTTGATGCTTCTGTTTAGTGTCTTCATTTTTCTTGCATCAATCAGTTATCTGTTTTCTTGGAAAGCAGATCAAAGTATATTGAATGCAGGTATACAAGAATTCTTGTTCGATTTTAGAAATAATGCTCCTCAAAACTTTATGGGAAAAATAGGAGCTTTCTTTGCACACCTTTTCATATACAACGGATTTGGAATAGGGTCATTTATACTGTATCCAATCTTCTTTATTGTTGGTTACAACCTCTACTTTCATAGTGCTTTTAGGATAAGACCAAAAACGGTAAGCAAATTACTAGTAACAGCAATTTGGATTTCACTTGTATGTGCATTGATTTTTCCTTCTTTTCCGTTGCTTAGTGGACTTTTGGGGTATGGAGTGTTTGCTTTTTCGAAGTCGTTGATAGGAACTATTGGAATAGTGTTGGTGTTAACATTGGTTACAATATTCTTCTTGTATGTGGCCTTCAGTATTGATGTACTTGAAAGCTTGAAAAAGAAACGCCTTTTAAAATTGCGAAGAACGGAAGATGCTCCAATAATAACTGATGAAGACGAAAATCAACCCATCATGGGTTCAGAAGAGTCAATCTTTGAAAAAGATAATATCGCGGCGGAGCTTGAAGATTTAGAGCCTGTTGAGGAAGATGCAGCCGTTGAGTTAAACATTGAGCAGTCTCTGCCTGAACCAACATTGGTTAAAGATGAGTCTGCTAATACCACTGAAGGCGATGATTTAGAACTTCAAATTGAAGAACAAGTTGAAGAAAAAGAAGAAGTAATTGATAAAGATGGCAAAGAACATTATGGCATCGACACGCCTTTTGATCCTCGCTTAGATTTACGTGACTACAAATTTCCTGAGGTTGACTTCTTAAAGACATACGGTGATGAAGTTAAAACGGCCGTGTCTAAGGAAGACCTAGAGAAAAGCAAGGACATGATTGTTCAGACCTTGGAAAATTACAAGATTGGAATTTCTCAGATAAAGGCCACCATTGGTCCCACAGTTACGCTTTTCGAAATTGTTCCTGAAAAAGGAGTTCGTATATCAAAGATTAAAAACTTAGAAGATGATATTGCCCTAAGTCTAGCAGCTTTAGGTATCCGTATTATCGCTCCGATTCCAGGTAAAGGTACAATTGGTATTGAGGTACCAAACAAGAAACCAGAGATTGTTAGCATGCACTCGGTGATTAGCAGTGCTAAATATCAAAATTCAGATTACGCTCTGCCAGTTTGCCTCGGTAAAACAATTGCGAATGAAGTGTTTGTTGCTGACTTGGCTAAAATGCCTCACCTGTTAATGGCGGGTGCAACGGGGCAAGGTAAGTCGGTGGGATTAAATGCAATTATTGTTTCGTTACTATATAGTAAGCATCCTGCGGAGTTGAAATTTGTAATGGTAGACCCGAAGAAAGTGGAGTTAACGCTTTATCAAACTATAGAACGACATTACTTGGCCAAACTGCCAGGAGATAATGATGCCATTATAACCGACAATAAACAGGTTGTAAATACCTTGAATTCACTTTGTGTTGAAATGGATGATAGGTACAAGCTGCTTCAGTCTGCCTTGGTAAGAAACATAAAAGAATACAACGCCAAATTTATTGCACGTAAGTTGAACCCTGAAGAAGGGCATCGCTACCTGCCTTATATAGTAGTGGTTGTTGACGAGGTTGCTGATTTAATTATGACCGCGGGTAAGGAAGTAGAGCACCCTATTGGTAGACTTGCTCAGCTAGCCCGAGCCATCGGAATTCACTTAATACTTGCGACGCAGCGTCCTTCTGTAAATATTATAACAGGTACTATTAAAGCTAACTTCCCTGCTAGAATAGCCTTTAGGGTATCGAGTAAGATTGATTCACGTACAATTCTAGACGGAAATGGAGCTGATCAACTTATCGGTAAAGGAGATATGCTTTACTCAACAGGAAGCGAGTTGGTGCGCTTGCAATGTCCTTTTGTAGATACACCAGAAGTAGACACAATAACGCAGTTTATTGGCAACCAAAGGGGGTATCCAGACGCACATATTCTGCCTGAAGTTAGGGAAGAGTCTGAAGGATCTACGAAAGAATTTGATCCACACGAAAGAGATGCAATGTTCGAAGATGCGGCTAGGATCGTTGTACAGCACCAATCTGGAAGCACCAGTTTAATCCAACGAAGACTGAAAGTTGGCTATAATAGAGCCGGTCGCTTGATAGATCAATTAGAAGCAGCTAATATTGTAGGCCCATTTGAAGGAAGTAAGGCGAGAGCTGTTTTGATTCCAGATGAATATGCTTTGGAACAGTTTTTGAACAACCTTCATTAGAAATTTGAACACATGAAGAAATCACTTGTACTATTAAGCATTTTAAGTCTTTTAATCATTAATCCGATTAGCTCGTCTTCTGAGTCTGCTGATAATCAAAGCAGTCAAATACTAAATAAGCTCAGCAAGACATATAAGACTTACAAGTCTATTAAAGCTTCGTTTTCAGTTAGCATTAAAAACAAGCAAACAAACACAAGCGTAAAGCAAACAGGTACACTTTATCAAAAAGGAAAGAAATTTAGAGTAAATATGTCAGGCCAGGAAATTTTTTGCGATGGAAAAACAATCTGGACTTACCTAAAGGATGCCAATGAAGTGCAAATTTCAAAGTTTGATGCTAAAACAATGGACATTAATCCTTCTGAAATTTTTACAATCTATGAAAAAGGGTTTTTGCATAAGTATGCAGGGCAGGTATCAAATGGTACTAAAACCCTTGATGTTATCGAACTCACACCAACAGACAAAAATAAAGGATACTTTAAGGTTAAGCTTGGTATAGATAAGCTTGCGAATAAAGTTAAAGAGATGTCTGTTTACAGCAAAAATGGTATCGTAACAACCTACGTTATTACCAAGTTTGAACCCAATGTAGCGATTAGCGAATCGTACTTTAAGTTCAACGCAAAAGACAAACCAGGCGTAATTGAAATTGATCTAAGGTAATGATACGATTTGGCTTCATATCGTTGTTGCTAATCGTCTCGTTTTCTTGTTCTAAAAAAAATCAACCACAACAAGAGGCTTACAACTCGTGGGCTATTGTTATGGATAAGTCTGGCTGCTATGGCAGTTGTCCAATTTACACCCTTAGAATAGAATCAAACGGTAAAGTTGAATTAAACGCAAAGCGTTTCTTGCCAATTGAAGGCATTTTTAGTGGCAGCCTGAGTGGTGATGACCTGAATGTATTAATAGAGCAAACAGACAATATGCAGTGGTCTGATTATGAGCAAGAATATATGACAGGCTACAGCGACCTCCCATCAACAAGTTTCATGTACTTAAATGGGGTAGGAGATACCTTTTATTTATGCTACGAAAAGGGAATGCCACCAATTGAAATCAGTCAATTAGGTAAAAACTTAGAAATTGTTCAGGATACTACTTTCTGGATACCTATGAAATCACATTAAGAATCAATCAGCTTCTTATCAAGTTCTTCGTAAATCGAATTATTGCTGATGTATTCAGGCACAATTTTCTTCATGGTCTGAACAAGCGATCGGTTCTTTAAGTGATCTTTCTGCTTGTATAGCTCGGTTATAGTGTTGTTAACCTCGAGGTAATTGTACTCAGGTACTTTAGCAACCATAATCTTAGGGTTGTGAGTTCCTATGGTGTTTTCGCGGTCGTTCAGTAATTCTTCTTTCAGTTTTTCTCCAGGACGAAGCCCAGTAAATTTGATTCGGATGTCTTTACCCTCTTCAAAACCTGAAAGTTTTATCATCTTACGAGCAAGATCAACAATTTTAACCGACTCACCCATATCAAAGATGTAAATCTCTCCACCTTGGCCCATCACTCCAGCTTCAAGTACAAGCTGACATGCCTCAGGGATGGTCATAAAGAATCGAGTTATTTCAGGATGAGTAACTGTAACCGGCCCACCATTCTCGATTTGCTTTTTGAAAAGTGGAATCACAGAACCATTGCTTCCCAATACATTACCAAATCGGGTAGTGACAAACTTGGTGTGTACGTCAGATTCTAGTCTTAACTTGGCGTTAAGTGATTGTACGTAGATTTCAGCAATTCGTTTTGAAGCTCCCATAATATTTGTTGGGTTCACAGCTTTATCTGTACTTACTAATACGAACTTCTTCACCTTGAATTCAACAGCCAAATTCGCAACATTTTGCGTTCCGAATACATTGGTGTTAATAGCCTCATATGGGTTGTCTTCCATTAGAGGAACATGTTTGTATGCTGCAGCATGAAATACAAAAGAAGGTTTAAAGTGGTCATAAACTCTACGCATTCTAGCGGTATTACAAACATCTGCCATCACCACTTCGACGTTATCAGCATCTTTAAACTCGTTTTCAAGCTCATACAAAGGAGTTTCAGCCTGGTCGAGTAGTACCAGCTTCTTAGGATTAAATGACATACACTGACGTGCTATTTCGCTTCCAATAGATCCGGCAGCTCCTGAAACCAAAATAACTTGATCTTCTAGCTCTTTACTAATCTTTGCTTTACTTAGTTTAATGGGCTCTCTTTCAAGAAGGTCTTCAATACGAACTTTCTTGATGCTTTTAACGTTAAATTCTCCATCTATCCAAGCCTTAACTGGTGGAATTACCTTAACGCTTATGTTGTATTGCAGGCATTTTTCAATTATCAGTTTCTTACGAATTGATGATATGTTTTGAATTGCGATAATTAGCTCAATGTCATCATTTTCTAGCAACAAATTGTCAAAATCAATCTCTGGCGAGTATATCTTAACACCCTCAACCGACTTTCCTTGCAGCTTTACGTTGTCATCTAAAAAGGCAACAACCTTTGATTTTTGCTTCAGGTCGCCTTCTAAAGAACGCTTAACCAAGATTCCCGCTTCACCAGCTCCATATATGATAAGTTGTTTCTTTGATATGGTATGCACTGGAGCATAACGATTGTATAACATTTTAAACCCAAGTCGAAATGCAGACATTAAGAAAATGAGAACAAATGCATCAATAATAATTATCGAAGGTTTTAACAAATGTTGGCTGAGCGAATAATAATAGAGCCCTTCAACAATGAAGATCCCAATGGTACTAATCATTACAGCAAAAAATATTCGAACCGCATCTTGTGTACTCGTAAACCTGATAATTCCGGTGTACGACCTTGTTATTAGGAATGATTTAAGCCTGAACAACAATACAACTGCCATAGGGTAGAGGATTGATGAGGCATTGAAATTGCCGTTATGAAACTCCTCAATAATGATACAAGATATCGAGAAGGATAGCGTGGCTAAGAGTAAATCGATTGTCAGCACAACCCACCTGGGGGTATTGTTGTGCGCAACCTTTTTGATTCGGTTAAACATGTAATAGTTTGATTAGTAGTGCAAAAGTATACAAAAAAAATCCAATAAATGCAAGTATTACTAAACAGATAATCACCAGTTATGCACTAGATCTTTCGAAGCTTAGCGAACTTGAGAACCAATGTTTTTTCGCCATATTCTGTGAAATTAATGGTTGCTTTTTCAGGGGCATCTCTGCCTTCAAGCTTTACCACCTGGCCTTGTCCAAATCGTTGATGTTCAACCTTCATACCTTCAGAGATGTCGCTCATATCGTCTGGCTCAAAGTCTGAGATTACTGGTGGACGAACCATGCGTGGTTGGTTTTGTTTGGCAATGGTTTTGCGTAAACCGCTTGATTTTGGTGCTAGATACGGGTTTTTACCTTTAGGGCTTAAGGCACCGGTAGGAGGTGCTTGCTTTACCATTCTTCTGTCCATTTGTAGATATTGACTGTCTATCTCGTCAATAAATCTACTCGGTTCTGAAGGGAGCAGGGTTCCAAAGCGAAACCTTGAAGTTGCAAAAGAAAGCGTTAGTGCTTGTTCGGCACGCGTAATAGCAACGTAAAACAGTCTTCTTTCCTCTTCGAGGTCTGTTCTGTTACTCAACGACATTTGTGAAGGGAATAGATTTTCTTCCAATCCTGCGACATAAACATTCTTAAATTCCAGTCCTTTTGATTGGTGAATGGTCATCAATGAAACTTTATCATCGTCATCATCTTGGGTATCTAAATTGGTTAAGAGAGCAATGTCTTGAAGATAAGATCCAAGGTCTTTTTCACTTTCATTTGTGTCGTCTTCAACAAACTCTTTGATACCGTTTAAGAGCTCAACGATGTTCTCGTATTTGTTAATGCCTTCGATGGTTTTGTCTTCGTTCAGCACCTTAAGCAAATTTGTGCTTCTGGCTATGTGCATCGAAATATCGTATGCGTTTTGTGTTTCCTGTAATATGACAAAGCTTTTAATCATGTTCACAAAGTCTCGAAACTTTGGAATACTGGTTTTAAGCTCTGGGTATCGATGAGCTTGTGAAATCACTTCCCACAGCGATTGGTCAGTTTCTTTGGCTTGAATTATCACCCTTTGCATCGACGTTTTTCCTATGCCTCGAGCAGGGTAGTTTATTACGCGTTTCAAAGCCTCTTCATCATTATGGTTAATAACCAATCGAAGATAAGCTAGGAGATCTTTTACTTCTTTTCGTTGATAAAAGCTCATACCACCGTAAATTCGATACGGAACATTAAGCTTACGCAGAGCTTCCTCTAAACTTCTAGATTGAGAATTGGTTCGATACAAAATAGCAAAGTCGCTGTTCCTCTTTTGCTCATTCATTTTGGTTTCGAAAATGCTCTGAGCTACAAACTTGCCTTCTTCATTGTCGGTCACCGCACGCAACACGGTAATTTTATTTCCAAGCTGATTGTCAGTCCAAACTTTTTTCTCAAGTTGATCTTTGTTTTTTGCTATCACCGAATTTGCCGCGTTCACTATGGTCTCCGACGAGCGGTAATTTTGTTCAAGTTTGAACACCTTCAAGTCGGGATAGTCGTTCTCAAAATTTAGAATATTCTTAATTGTCGCACCTCTAAAAGAGTAAATACTTTGAGCATCATCACCTACCACACAAATGTTCTCAAATACACTTGCTAACTTCTTGATAATCATGTATTGACAATGGTTGGTGTCTTGGTACTCATCAACCATAACATATTTGAATTTGTGTTGATATTTGTGCAGAACATCAGGAAAATTATTCAGTAACTTGAATGTGTTCAACAACAAATCGTCGAAGTCCATCGCACCAGATTTAAAACAACGCTTTGCATATTCTGAATAAATGGCGTGAATTTTTCCTCGTCCTGAAACCTCGTCATATGTTACTAATTCTGATGAGTTTTGGTACACATGAGCCTGAATCAAATTGTTCTTGGCATTGCTTATTCGTGCAAGAACATAATTTGGTTTATAAATCTTATCGTCAAGATTCATTTCTTTCACAATAGCCTTTATGAGACTTTTGCTGTCGTCAGAATCATAAATCGTAAAGTTGCTCGGGTACCCAAGTTTATCAGCCTCGAATCTTAATATCTTAGCGAATACAGAGTGAAAAGTTCCCATCCAGATATTTCGTGCTTCTGGCCCAACGACCGTCTCAATTCTTTCGCGCATTTCACGAGCGGCTTTGTTGGTAAAAGTTAAAGACAGAATGTTAAATGGGTCTACTCCCGTTGCAATTAAGTGGGCTATACGGTATGTAAGCACACGCGTTTTGCCCGATCCAGCACCTGCAATAATCATCACGGGGCCTTCAGTCTGTAATACAGCTGCTTTTTGCTCTGGATTTAGCGACTTTAAGTATTCTGGTTCACTCATCTGGTTTAGTAAAAAAGGGGTTTCAAATTAAGTAGAATTAAACGGTTTATTGGCCCGAGATATCAAGTTATTTTTCACAACTTAGGAAGTTTTCATACAATTGCAATTCGTTTTGACAATTAAAGAAACATTTATAAAAGACTTGCTCATCCTTGAACCTAAAGTTTTTGGTGATCATAGAGGATATTTTTTTGAAAGTTTTCGCAAAGACCTGCTTGAAAGCAATGGTATTCGATACGACTTTGTTCAAGACAATCAGTCAAAAAGTAAGAAAGGGATTCTTAGAGGGCTTCACTTTCAAAAACCTCCATTTGAACAAGGGAAACTGGTTCAGGTTATTAAAGGGGCTGTGCTTGATATTGCTGTTGATATAAGAGCAAATTCACCAACTTACGGAAAGCACTTTAAAATTGAGCTGAATGAAGACAACAAGACCATGTTTTGGATTCCTCCCGGATTTGCTCATGGCTTTATGACGCTAGAAGACGATACGATCTTTGCCTACAAGTGTACCAATTACTACAATCACGAATCGGAAGGGGCAATTCTATGGAATTCGCCACAGTTAGAAATAGATTGGGGAAATGTGTCTCCGGTGCTCTCAGAAAAAGATGAACACGCTGAGCCTTTTGCCAGCTTTGAAACTCCATTCAAATAAAAAAGCTGCCCATTTTGCAACAGGCAGCCCTTTTCTAGATTTTATCCATTTACCTCACTTTAAGTAAACTTCTTGTCTGTTGGATATATCCATTTTGATATCTACAGTAATAAGTTCCTGAAGGTAAGCCAGAGGCATCAAATGATATTTCATGAGTTCCTTTCGGTATTTCTGCACTGACAAGTGTCGAAACTATCTGACCTTCAATATTGATAACATCAATAGTCACAAGACCTCCGTTTGAATAGAATGAAACATTGGTGCTTGCTCCAAATGGGTTAGGATAGTTTGAAATATAAGAATCTCCAGCTCTAGCTCGTTTATCTCTAGTTATTGAGGTTGTAGAGCATGCTCCTTCAAGCAAATCCATTTTCTCAAAGTCTTTTAGTAAGACACTGTCTGATGTAGCTTCATCTAGGCAGAACCAATCTTGTAAAATCGTCGAGTAAATAGATCTAAAGTCCGTTTGCATGGCCAGGTTATTTTGTACCGTAGCATTGGCTGGTATATCTGGGTTATCACCAGTTACGCCACCTTTTACCTTAGATCCAAACATAAACAATGGAGCTGCAGCACCGTGGTCAGTACCCGTACTACCGTTTCCAACAATTCTTCTTCCAAATTCACTGAAAGTCATGCCTAAAACTCTATCATCAACGCCAAGTTGTTCAATATCATCTTGGAAAGCAGCAATTGCATCCGATACGGTTTGAAGTAAAAATGCGTGTGATCCCGTTTCATTACCACCAGTAGCATCAACCTGATTAGCATGTGTGTCGAATCCACCTTGTGATACGATGTAAACACGTGTTTTCAGTCCACCAGCAATTAACTGAGCTACAATTTTAAGTTGGTTGGCTAACCTGTTACCGTCAGGATAGGTTGCTAAATTAGAAGCACTTTCTGCGGCTGCTTTAACGCGTTGCGAATACTCATTACTCTGATGAGCAACTGTTCTAATATAGTCTAACTCTTTGCCAGCCCAAGTGTTTGGGGTAGGACCATAGTTACCTGTAAGCAACTGATAGAAGTTTGTTGGATTTGATACAGCAAAGCCCATGTTCACTGCAAGTCCCTGACAAACAGGCGATACAACCGATCCAATCTGGATGGCTAGCGGATCTTCCATGTCGTCATTTGGGAAACCGTTAGGGTAGTTTGGCCATTCTTCTGAAAGGTATCTTCCTAACCAACCACTTTCAACAACTTCGTCTGAATCAGATCCAGTCAACCAAATATCGGTTGAGCGGAAGTGTGAATAGTTTTGACTTGGGTAACCAACCGATTGTATGGCTCGTACCTTACCGTCGTTATACATATCACGCATCTTATTCATGGCAGGATGTAGTCCTGTATTATCAATTCCATCAAGAGAAAGTACTTTATTCTCAGGTATCAAAACATCAGGTCGTGCCGTAGATAAGTTTGCGTATTGGTCAAGTGGGATAAGCGTATTCAAACCATCGTTCCCACCATTTAATTGAACAAGTACCAAGACATTATCAGTTTCCGTGAAATCTTCAGAATTAGCACCCATCAACTTTCCATATGCTCTAATAGGTTGTCCGTTTACTGCAAAAGGCAGTAAAGACATTGGAGCAACTCGTTTTAAAAAATCTCTTCTTTTCATGGTGTATTATTTTACGATAATTGGAATTCGCTTAAGTTCATTAAATATTTAACTAGGAAAGCGAGCCTTGAACTCACGACCGATTGTTTTTCGGTGTCATTTTGATCCGTGTAGTAATCGTCCCATGCATTGGTCCAATAACTATCGTCTACATTTCCACCAAGTAGTATACTCTTCATAAATTCTTTCTGAGCACTGCTAACTTCTAGCGTGTGCATAAACTCGAGCATATAGTCAATTAAATCATCTGCTATA
The DNA here is from genome assembly GCA_965216465.1 of Bacteroidia bacterium. Taxonomy (GTDB): domain Bacteria; phylum Bacteroidota; class Bacteroidia; order NS11-12g; family UBA9320; genus UBA9320. The sequence goes on along the minus strand of CBDCFW010000005.1, from coordinate 189,509 downwards.
CGGGTTGTGCTGTTCCCAATAGTTTTACCAAGTTCTAGGGTGTCAATTTTCAGTCTGTAGGTCCCAACACGGTATCCATTTGAAACTAAAATATCGGTTAAGATATTTCGGAAAGGAAGTGTATCTGAATTAATCCAGATCTCATGAAACTGAGGAACTTGATAATATGGTGACCAACCGGCAACACTAGGAGGGTCTCCAATGTTCTGTTGAAGAATTGACATTCCGTAGTAATAAATTAAATTCCACGCATTGTACTGGTTTACGTAGTCAGTAGATGGTGGGAATTCAATATTGAAATTACGGCACAAGCCAACAGAAAAATCTACAGGGCTCTTAATTAATGCACCTCTATTTGCCATATCATAAAAGTGTTCGCTCTTAAATAAGGCTTCTAGTACTGGCTTAACCTCGTAGTTGTTGTTTCTGAAAATTGCTGACAAGGGATTAATTACGTTCAATTCAGTGTCGTCGTCAATTTCATAATACACAAACCATTTATACAGCTTTCTCACCATATGCTTCGAAACTTCTGGTTGAAGGAAGATCATATTGATAAGATCGTCTAATTCAGTCTGTCCATCTTGCCCGGTTTTACCTGTAATTGTATGACTGTTAAAGAAGCTTGAAAATGTTTTATCTGTGGTATCATGACGATTGTCATCAAAGAATACAGAGCCATTGGTGTTATTAACTCTAAATCCAGTTAACACCTTAGCTGCTTCAATTACGTCATGCTCAGTATACTTTGAATTTGGTCCTTTTCCTAGCGTGAAAAGTTCCATAAGCTCTCTAGCATAGTTCTCATCAGGAGCTGCCTTTGTATTTCGATTACCGTTTAGATAAATCAACATGGCAGGGTCAATTGAAATGTCTTTAACCAGTGTTCTATAATTCTTTCCACTGTTAGAACGGAATAATTCATTCTGACGATAAGCATAATTAGCCCAGCCGTAAACAACTGATTCAGTTGCAAAATGATTGTGCCAAAACAAGGTCATCTTTTCTTTGATTGTAATGTCTTGGTTTATCATTAATCCAGCCCACCATCTTTTGAAAGAAGCTCTTCGTGAACCGTTTAATAGTCCGTTAAAGTCATTTACCCAAGTTTCTCCGGGTAAAACGTTTGGATCATTATTGCTTCCGTTGTAGTTATTAATTGGTGGGGATGGGGCTGTGTAATCGATGTTCAACACCATATCAACGGCATTTGACATAGTCATGCCGGAAAGTTGATTGACGTCAGCGATTCGAGCTCCGAAGTTGGTTCGTTTCAGCAAATGAATTGCTTCCGGTCGTCCCCATGATCCGGTGTAAGTAGCCAGACCTGAGTTCGTTCGTGCTTGTTTTGTTGTTGCCATGTTATATTCATTAGTCTGATCAACCATGTAATGGTTGCATCAGTGGGTATTATTTTTTATCGTCCAAAAAGTTTGCTTAATATTCCTCCAATTCCGCCGGAAGATTTACCTTTTGTTAATCCTCCAACAATGTTCAATATATCTCCTAAATCAATTCCTGTTGAGTTATCTGCTTGTCTGGTCATGCCTCCTAGCATATCTGTTAAGCTTGCTGCATCAAAGCCTTGGCTACTGTTTTGGCGTTTTTGTTTGCCTAATAAGCCCATAATTAATGGAGCAGCAATTTGCATTAGCGATGAAATTTGAGAAGACTCTAATCCAGTTTTACTACTCAAGCCTTGCGTTACAGGAGCTTCGTTGGAACCCAGAACGTGTTTCAAAATGCCACTTCCAGGGCCTTCTGAGTAGTTATTTACAAATCCAGGAATATCATCCAAAATGCTTCCGTCATGATCTTTATCCAAAGCTGCAAGCAAACCGTTTGCACCAGAAGCATCTGAGGTGTTTTTAGACATAGCACCAAGTAAGGTAGGCACAATGCCGCCCAATGCATTTTTTGCTTGTTCGTCAGAACTGCCAATTTGCTTAGAAATATCGTGAATTCCGGAGGATCCGATTTGACCAATTAGTTGATTGAGGATGTCGTCCATTAAATTTTCAAGTAGTATTTACAACAAATCAATAGGTCCATACGACCTAAGATGCCGTAAATATATGAAAATAAACGGAATTTGTCAATAGCTAAACGTCTAGCTAAGGGCAATCTAAGTAGCTAATCTATGGGGAGACAATGCGCATCAGTTCGGCGCAGAAAATAGCACCTAATGTTCCCACGGCATAACCAAATACAGCTAATAGAACACCTACAGTTGCCAATGAAGGGTGAAATGCAGAAGCCACAATAGGGGCAGAGGCCGCACCTCCAACGTTAGCTTGGCTTCCTACAGCTAAGAAAAAGTATGGAGCTCTTATGAGTTTTGCAACAACAATTAAAAGAACGGCATGGAACAACATCCAAACCAAACCTATCGCAACCAATCCAAGATTATCAAAAATCATAGATAAGTCCATCTTCATACCAATACTTGCAACAAGCATATAGATGAATACCGATCCAAATTTGCTGGCTCCAGCTCCTTCATACCTTCTTACCTTAGTAAATGATAGAACTATGGCAATAATGGTAGATATGCTGATCATCCAAAAGAAGCTGCTTCCCAAGAAGGTGAATGAATTCTTTATGGTTGGGTTTGAAATTCCTGAAACCATGTTCTCAAAGGTTGGTGCTAGCAGACTGGCACCAAAATGAGCGAAACTTACCGTACCAAAGGCTATGGCTACAAGAATCATAAGGTCGGTTAGTGTTGGGTTTCGAGAAACCTCCAAACTGAACTTTGACACCTTATCTTTTAGCTCTTCAATAGCAGTAGTATCTGACTTTAACCAAGCATCAATTTTCTTTGTTTTGCCAATTCCAATCAATAGTATAGCCATCCATAAATTAGCAACAACAATATCGACGAATACCATCCCTCCATATAATTTTTGGTTATATCCATAAATCTCAAGCATTGCCGTTTGATTTGCACCTCCACCAATCCAGCTTCCGGCTAGTGTAGATAATCCTCTCCATACAGCATCTGGTCCAACACCTCCTACGGCGTCAGGATAAATTGCAGAAATCGCCAATACAGCTATCGGACCTCCAATAACAATACCAACGGTTCCGGTAATAAACATAATTAAGGCTTTGGGACCAAGGTTAAATACAGCTTTAAGGTCAAGACTTAATGTCATTAAGACTAAAGCTGCCGGGAGGAGGTATCGACTGGCAACATAGTAAAGGCTGCTTTTTCCCATTACAGGTTCTCCTGCTTCGTCGAGAACAGCCTCGCCCGCAGAGTCTAAGATGTTCCATTCTGGGGCTATTAATCCAACAGTAGTTAAAACCGCAGGTAGCATATATGCCATAAAAAGGGCAGGCACTATTTTATAAAATTTAGACCAAAATCCAGTGGTTTTACTCGAAGTATAAAAGATGAGCCCAATGGCAATCATCAACAGTCCAAATACAATAGTGTCGTCTTCAAAAATAGGTGCAGGAATAATCTTGTCAGTGACTGACTCAAGAAGAATAGTTAGCATAAATTAGTTTATCTGAATAATCGGTTTCTGGTTTTTCCTCTTCTTCGGAATTTAGGCGTAGAGCCGTTGCTTCTAATCCAACTGTTCTGGAAAGAACAACTGGTATTATAATTGGCATATCTACCCCCTTGACTTAATGGGATTTCAAGTTTAAGTCCAAAAAGAAAATAGTTGTCGTTGTTGTCAGGGTTGCCTCGTTCTAAACCTGTACGCCCAACTCCTCCTTCATTGTTAGAAGGGTTTGCAAAGTGTGCTGCGGCAATACCAGTACTGTTTAGAATGGCCAAAGTATCATAATAGTCTCCAGAAACATCGTCTAGATAATCGGTAAATGTTTTACGTAGAGAAATATCAGCAGATAGGGTCATGCCATTGCCCAGCCTGAATTTTTTTCCAAACCCAAACGGAATAACAGGACTCCATTTTGCATAAACATCTCGGGTGGGGTCTGCAACTTGACCTTCAGTACCTAACGGTCTTAAGTCGTACCACAATCCATTCCATTCTGCCATAGGTTTATAGTAATGAGCACCAACACCCACATTAAAGTACATGCCACCAACACCTGCAACGGTATAAGGAACAGTATATTGGAACTTTGCACTTGTTTCAAATACATCTGTTCTTACATGAAGCATTCGGAGAGATCTATCCCATGTTGTTTCGGCATCATCAGCAGTAAGACGGGTGTACATTCCATTCACCAGAAAACCCAAACCGTGGTCTCCGTGATATTCAAATTCTACACCAAGGGCGTAGCGAATCTTTTTTAAATCAATATCTTGAGGATCATTTGATCCATACCAGTTTTTACCTCCCAAGTCACTCAAGAAAGTAGCAGACGAAAGCATTACATTGGTAGACCAATATCTTTTTCCGTAGTTACGCTGACCAAATGAAGGTGTTATAAACGTGCAGGCGAGAAGTAATAAAACCAACTTCTTCATAGACTGTATTAATAATTTTCTCACGCGATTAATTTGTATGTAGTAGATAGCAAAGATACAAAATTATTCCTGACAATAGACAGAGGTGCAATAATGTGACCTAATTATAGTCCTAAAAGCCGAATAAAATAAATCTTTTTACCCTTGAAAATTGTTGGGTTGAGAGCGGATAAAACTGCCTTTTTTTTTAACATAATCTTAATATATATACATTGATATTAAGAAATAATAAATTTGCATCCCATTTAGATAAAAATGTACAAAGAAAATTTTGCTGACAGACACAATAGCATTACTGATGTAGAACGTTCAGAGATGCTTCAGGAACTGGGTTACAATGATGTAGAACAGTTAATTTCTCAAACTATTCCTGCTGAAATTAGACTTGAGCAAGAGTTAAATCTAGACGACCCACTAACTGAGGTAGAAATGCTAGATAAGATGAAGGAAATTGCGGCAAAGAATAAAATAGCAAAGAGCTATATTGGAGCAGGGTACTATAATACCCACACTCCAAAAGTTATTTTACGTAATGTTCTGGAAAATCCAGGATGGTATACACAATACACCCCTTACCAAGCTGAAATTGCTCAAGGTAGATTAGAAGCATTGCTAAACTTTCAAACTATGGTGATGGATCTTACGGGTATGGAATTGGCAAATGCCAGTTTGTTAGACGAAGGTACAGCAGCTGCAGAGGCAATGGCCATGATGCATAATGCTAAACCTCGTGGAAATGGAGACAAATTCCTCGTATCTGATAAAGTATTCCCACAAACACTTGAAGTAATTGAAACGAGAGCAGAACCTCTAGGTATTGAAGTGGTTGTAGGCGATGTGTTTAATACAGAGCTATCTACTGATTTCTTCTCAATCTTTGTACAATACCCAGATGCAGAAGGAGCAATAGTTAACTATAAAGATCTAGCTGCGGCAGCCGACGAGATGGGAATTAAGCTTGTAGCAGCAGCTGACTTGTTAGCATTAACCATGTTAACACCTCCAGGTGAGTGGGGTGCAGAAGTGGTTGTTGGTACTACACAACGCTTTGGAATTCCAATGGGATTTGGTGGACCTCACGCGGCTTATTTTGCAACTAAAGAAGCTTATAAAAGAAAGATTCCTGGAAGAATTATTGGTGTTTCTTTAGACTCTAACGGAAACAATGCATACCGAATGGCTCTTCAAACTAGAGAGCAGCACATTAAGCGTGATAAAGCGACTAGTAACATTTGTACAGCTCAAGCATTGTTAGCAATTATGGCTGGAATGTACGCTTCGTATCACGGTCCAAAAAGACTGAAAGCAATTGCGGAAAAAGTAAACCAATTGACTTCAATTCTTGCAAATAACTTGAAGGCCGCTGGATACGCTGTTCGCAACAATTCAGCTTTTGATACTATTACCGTTGAGAACGTATCAGATATGGCATCTCTTCGCAATGCACTTGAAGCGAAATTGATTAATGTTTATTACGGTTCTGATCATTTCAGCATAAGCTTTGATGAGACTACCGAACTTCGCGATGTTGAAGAACTAGTTTCTGTTTTGGCCGAAGCAAATGGAACGTCAATTTCATTTGACCGAACAGCTACTTCTATGTGGGATGAAAGCTTTACCCGTACATCTGAATATTTAACCCACCCGGTATTTAATACATACCACACCGAACATGAAATGTTAAGATATTTGAAATCTCTGGAGAACAAAGATCTTTCATTGGCTCACTCGATGATCGCATTAGGAAGTTGCACCATGAAATTGAATGCAACCACCGAAATGATTCCGGTTACATGGCCAGAGTTTGGAAGCATCCACCCATTTGCACCAAAAAATCAAGTAGAAGGTTACATGGAGATTATTGAAGACTTGTCAAGAGATCTAGCTGAAATTACAGGTTTTGATGCAATGAGTTTACAGCCTAATGCAGGTGCACAAGGAGAATATGCAGGATTGATGGTAATACGCGAATACTTTAGAGCGAATGGCCAAGATCACAGAAACATTGTAATCATTCCTGAATCTGCACATGGTACAAATCCAGCAAGTGCTGTTATGGCAGGTATGAAAGTTGTTGTTGTTAAATGTCATCCAAATGGATACATTGACTTAAATGACTTGAAAGCAAAGGCTGAGCAGTTCAAAGATAATTTAGCGGCTGCCATGATTACTTACCCAAGTACAAATGGTGTTTACGAGGAGACAATCAAAGAAATTACTTCCATCATTCACGAGTATGGTGGCCAGGTTTATATGGATGGTGCAAACATGAATGCTCAAGTAGGATACACTAATCCTGCAAACATTGGAGCAGATGTTTGTCACTTGAACTTGCATAAAACATTCTGTATCCCTCACGGTGGTGGAGGCCCTGGAATGGGACCTATTGGTGTAGCAAAACATTTAACTCCATTCTTACCAGGACATAGCCTTGTAAAAACTGGCGGAGACCAATCGATGTCCGCTGTATCAGCAGCACCTTTCGGTAGTGCAAGCATCTTATTAATCAGTTATACCTACGTTAAAATGATGGGAACTGCCGGATTGAAAGAAGCCACAGCAACAGCTATTCTGAACGCAAATTACATGAGACATCGATTAGCAGAAGGATATGACGTGCTTTTCACAGGTCAAAATGGTACAGTGGCACACGAAATGATTGTTGATCCACGTCCGTTAAAGCAGACTTCAGGAATTCAAGTAGAAGATATTGCTAAGCGTTTAATGGATTATGGATTCCACGCACCAACAGTAAGTTTCCCGGTTGCAGGAACTTTAATGATAGAGCCAACTGAAAGTGAAAGCAAACAAGAGATTGACCGCTTTTGTGATGCTTTATTGTCGATAAGAAGAGAGATTGCTGAAATCGAGAATGGAACTGCAGATGCTGAAAATAATGTATTAAAGAACGCTCCGCATACCGCTCAATCAACTATTTCTGATAGCTGGGATAAACCATACAGCAGAGAAAAAGCTGCATATCCAGCTCCATTCGTTATTCAGAATAAATTCTGGCCAAGTGTAGGAAGAGTGGATAACACGTATGGCGATAGAAACTTAGTTTGTGCATGTCTTCCAATAGAAGATTATGCGGAAATGACGAGCGAAGCATAAAAGTATTTTCTCGTTTGTTTAAAACAGTTAACTTAGCAGCTCAATATGAGTCTTGCGTTAATTGTATCTATGCTACTGTTCGGCTTTTTGCTGATCATCGTTGAAATATTTTTAACTCCAGGTTTTATTGTTGGACTAATCGGTATTATAGCTATTGCTGTAGGTATCGGAATGGTGTATAACGAATACGGTACATCTTCTGGTAATATTGCTCTGGTCTCTTCCGCGGTGGTTTTAACCGTTGGGATTGTCCTTGCGTTTAAGGGCAAGGTATGGCAACGTTTTGCCATAGAAGATGAGATTACAGGAAAGGCTAATAAGATCCATGAACAAAATGTATCTGTTGGTGACCAAGGGAAAGCAATTAGTGCATTACGACCTGCTGGTTCAGCGATAATTAATGATCAAAAAGTAGAAGTTCATACAGACGGTGAGTTTCTGTTAGCCAACGACCTTATTGAAGTAGAAAAGATTTTAAATAATCGAATAATTGTTAGAAAACTAAAATCATAATCAACATATGCCATATTTATTTTTTGTTATAGGTGGAGTTGTAGTATTACTGCTCTTCTTATATTTTGTACCAGTGGGGTTGTGGATCACAGCTCAAGTTTCTGGAATTCGCGTTGGAATTCTCCAACTGATGTTCATGAGAATTAGAAAGGTTCCACCTTCTTTGATTGTAAATGCTTTAATCAATGCCAACAAAGCAGGACTAAAAGTGACCGGTAATGAATTGGAGACGCATTATATGGCCGGAGGTAATGTGAACAATGTAGTAAAAGCGCTTATCTCGGCAGATAAAGCAAATATCCCTCTTGATTTTAATATGGCTGCAGCCATTGACCTTGCAGGTAGAGATGTATCAGATGCGGTGCAACTTTCTGTAAACCCGAGAGTAATTAACACCCCACCTGTTGCCGCTGTTGCAAAAGATGGAATTCAGTTAATTGCCAAAGCAAGAGTAACAGTACGTGCCAACATCGCTCAATTGGTTGGGGGTGCTGGAGAAGATACTATTCTTGCAAGAGTTGGTGAGGGAATTGTGACCACAATCGGTTCTGCCACAAACCACAAAGCCGTTTTAGAAAACCCTGATACCATTTCAAAAACAGTATTAGCAAAAGGACTTGATGCCGGCACAGCATTTGAAATCTTGTCGATTGATATCGCAGACATGGATATCGGTAAAAACATTGGTGCTGAGCTTCAAACAGATCAAGCAGAAGCTGATTTGAAGGTTGCAAATGCAAAAGCTGAAGAGCGAAGAGCTATGGCGGTAGCACAAGAGCAAGAAATGAAAGCTAAGGCTCAAGAAGCGAAAGCTCAAGTTATTTTGGCAGAAGCTGAAGTACCTAAAGCAATGGCAGAGGCCTTTAGAACAGGTAATCTTGGAATAATGGATTACTACAGAATGAAAAACATTCAAGCCGATACCGACATGAGAGATAGCATCTCGAAACCGGGAGGTAAGAAGAAAGACAAATAGTAGAAGATTATTTCTGCAGGAAAAGGAGGGTTCGCCCTCCTTTTTTTATATCCGTGCGTTAAGCGACAACATAAAGTTTATTCCTGGAGCAGTAATACCAGAACCGTAAGGTCGGTAGCGTTTATCTAGAATGTTTTCAATACCACCCACCAAGGTTATTTGTGGTCGAATAGGATAGGAGGCCTTTACGTTTAAGGTAAACCATGCTGGGGTGTAAGGGTTGCCATTTTCATCTTTAACATAGAGGAAGGCATCGTTAACTTCATTAATTGCAAAATTTTCAAAGTCAAATCGAGCATTGTATATCGAATATATTGAAAATGTGAATTTCTCATTGCTGTAGTTTAATGACGTTCCGCCAAAGTTTGGTGTAATGTGACGAATGGGCTCATTCGTACTCGATGAGCTGCGGAGAAGCGTATAACTTGATTTTAAATTCCAACAAGAATCAAATTTGTAAAGAAAGCTAGCTTGAATACCTTGAATGGTTGCAAAGTCCTGATTTGCTAATGTCTGAACCTTGCTCATAACCCCATCATAGATGATACTATCGGCTCCATTGAACGTACTCGATGTTGTGGTTATAGCTTGGTCAAGATAGGTGTAAAACCCAACTAGATTTAACTTAATCGCTTTGGTAAACTCATAATCAAAGTTAATTTCTCCATTATACGCAAACTCCGGTTTTAATTGAGCGTTAGGTAAAATAACCTGGCCTGGGCTGCTATCAAATACTTTTGAAATATCATCGATGTTCGGTGATCTGAAAGCGGAAGAAGCAATTAAACCAATAGCACCTTTCTTAAGCTTAAAAAGTTGTGAGATTGATCCTGTTACAGCACTGTTCTGATTGCTGAAATCTTCATCTGGAAATGGATAAAACTGCGTGTCGAAACTGCCCGTAGTTTTAACCCAGTTGTAGCGTATTCCAGCCTCTGACTTAAACCATGTGTTCCATTTTTTTAAGAAGTTGATATATACCCCTGCTGATTGCCAATTTGAGCCATCAGGATAGCGTGTAGAGGTTGCTGTTCGTGCAAGTGAATCAATATCCAGAACACTTGCAGTACTTGAAACATTATTCAACACCCATTCAACACCATAACTCATTTCGAGTGTGGATTTAAGACCTTTGCTAAAATCAGCATTAAAACTAAATGCATCAACTTGTTCGACCCTTTCTCTAATCAGCTCACTGTTAAACTTACGGTCATTGCGGCTCTCTTCAAATTTCTGATAGGCAGCGCTAATGGTTGTTTCATCAGAAAATTTGTGAACATGGTCGTTTTGATAAGACAATTGATTGAGCATCCATTTTTGAGGACCATAATACCAATTAGCATTTACTGGTAAGCCGTTAATGTCGGTTAAAATAAGTCGATCGTATCGAGGAATATTTGAAGTAGTACTTGCTTGTAAATTGTAGGTAATAGATGAGCTATCGGTTATTTTGAATGCAAGTTTTTGCATCAGATTCACTTGAAAATAATTGCTGAATCGTTGAATTTGAGGATTGTCATTCTGAATTACCGAATCTTCAGTTTCGCCACGTAAGGTGTAAAATGGACGAAGGTATTCATCCGGTCCGTTGCTTCCCATTCTCAAATCACCAAATCGACTTACTGTAATGCTTGATAGCGAGGCCAGTTTTTCACCGCCAACATTAAAGTCTGCATGCCAAGTTCTTTCTCTACTTGCTGAATTGCCTCGTAGGTTGAGATTGCCTTTTAAAAGAAAAGTGTCTTTCTTCCCAAACTGAAGATTCTTTGTTCTAAAGCTGAGTACTCCACCTATAGCATCGCTACCATAAAACTGGCTTGAAGGACCAAAGATTATATCTGTTTTTTCAATAGAGAATGGGTCTATTGCTATGACGTTTTGAACATTTCCACTTCTAAATATTGCCGTATTCATACGTACTCCGTCAACAACAAGCAAAATACGGTTGGTTGCAAATCCTCTGATCATAGGACTGCCTCCACCTTGTTGGCTTTTTTGGATATAGACCTTGTTACCAAGATTAAGCAGGTCAGCTGAAGTTGATGGTTGGAAAAGAGAAATGGTCTTGCTGTCTATTACATCCATCTTGAGTGCAATGTTCTCGAGCTGTCTGTTTTGACGTGGAGGGGTAACAACAATAGCTTTAATGTTCTCTGTTTTATGCGTTAATATAATTACAGAGTTTGCTTCAAGCTTTTCTTTTGTTATTTCTGTGCTGTTATAGCTTTCGTGATAAAGAAAGACTCTGGTATGGTTTAAAACGGAAGTGTCGAAGGTGATTTGGCCATCGCCGTCGGAGATTGTAATTATACTTGAATCTTGGACCACGTGCACTCCTTCAATGCCTATTAATTTTTTATTAACCACACGAATTTGTGCAGTCAGTTGAACGCACAGCATAAACAGTAAAGTGGCAATTGTAAATCTCATTTATCAGAGGACTGCAATTTTAGCTTACTAGAGCAAAAATTATTCCGATTATGTCAAAACTTTTTAAATAAATAGATGTTTATACATCTAATTACGAATCAATTATTTATTTAAACAATGAAAAAAGTACTAATTCTAGTAGGGGTAGCAGCAATTTTTGCAGCGTGTAACAGCAACGAAGCCTCTACTTCAGCCCAAGAGGCCCAAGAAGTTGCTGAAGCTACAGAAACAAGTCAATCATTTGCTGTTAACTCAGAATCAAGTTCTGTAAACTGGACTGGTTCTAAGGTAACTGGAGATAGTCACAGCGGAACAGTAGCTGTTAAAGGCGGAGAAATTGCAGTTGAGGAGGGTAAAATTACTTCAGGAAACTTTACAATTGATATGAGCTCGTTGGCAAGCACAGATGGAATGGATGAAGAAAGAACAGGCAAGTTATTGGGTCATCTTTCTAGTGATGCTTTCTTTAATGTTGACTCTTTTGCTACAGCAGCTTTTGAGGTTACAGCTAGTACTGCTGATAGTATTACTGGAAATCTAACAATTAAAGGAATTACGCATTCAATTACCATTCCTTATGCATATGACAAAGAAGCTGCGACAGCATCTTCTACGTTCTCGATCGATAGATCAGCATGGGATGTTCGTTACGGTAGTTCTTCATTCTTTGACAATCTTGGAGATAACGTTATTAACGATGCTATTGAGTTTGAGGTAAACTTGGCATTGGCAGAATAAGATTAAAATAGAGCAATTTTAATATTACAAAAAGAGTCAACTTCGGTTGGCTCTTTTTTTATGAAATAACTTCTAGTAGGAATTCGTTAACTTTGTAAACGATGAAAAAGTACTTGCTATTCTGTGGCCTTGCGTTATTTGTGATTTCTTCTTTGCCAAGTTGCAAAGCGAAACATTGTACTACTTTAGATCCAACTATGGAGGGTTATAACGCCAAAAAGGACAAACGCAAGAAAGGCCGTCAAGAAGGTTTATTCCCCAAGGGGCAAAGAGGTTTTTAGAAATCGCTTTAGCGTACCTGGGTTTCTAGTTCCGATAACAAACTTCTTTCCATTTTTTAATTTGATAAGCATTCCTTCTTTTCCCCATGTATTGTAAACTGTTCCATACCTGGTCATTAGACGAATGCCCCATCCTCCAACAAATCCGTAATTGAGAAATTCGATAGATTCTATCTCTGAGCGATTATAGATTCGTTCTTTCACCAGTGGGCGAAAGCTAAACTTCAGCTGATGTGAACTCAACTCTGTTTTTAACTTGCTTGTGAAAGACACCCAAATAAGTGGAATAAAGACAGCTGAAACAATGCCGTATCCGATATACCGCTCTGTCGAACTTTCAACCTCAAGCAATAGAATTAAGGCTGAAAGTATAAGGTACATTCCAGCAATAATCCACGCCATTACGGTAAAACTCTGCTCTTCTCGATACGTTGTATTCATTTTTTCGGTTGTCTTTTTGCTTTTTTCAAGGCTTCGCTCAGCAGATACTCTATCTGTCCATTAGTGCTTCTAAACTCGTCAGCTGCCCATTTTTCAATGGCAGCCAACATCTTTTCGTCAACACGCAGTGCAAATGCCTTTTTCTTACTCACGGCTAGTTTATTTTTTCCATTAAAATCACTTGAGCTCCATGCTGGCCGGTGATATTTATTGCACGGTAGCCTTTTCTTGCTTGTTCATTAATTCGAGCCTGGAACTTTTTGAGGCTTTCAAAAGGTTTTACCTTTAAGAGTACATACTTTTCCATGGCTTAGTTATGTAAGGTTCCTGCATTTACAATTGGATTGGCTGCTTTATCCGAGCAAAGAACCACCAAAAGGTTACTCACCATCGCAGCCTTTTTATCCTTATCAAGTTCAACAATATTTTGTTCATTTAATTTGATCAAAGCATCGTCGACCATTCCCACTGCACCTTCAACAATTTTCTTACGGGCAGCAATGATAGCTGTTGCTTGTTGCCTTTGAAGCATAGCACTGGCAATCTCTTCAGAATACGCTAAGTAGCTGATTCTTGCTTCAATTACTTCAATACCAGCTATCTCTAATCGTTTAGTAAGAGCGTCTTCAAGTTTCTCGTCTATTTCGGCTCCACCACTTCTTAGTGTAAGATGATTGGTTTCTCCCGAATGATCGTCTTCAAGGTCATCGTACGGGTAGTGGCCAGCAAGTTTACGAATAGCAGCTTCACTTTGTATGTTTACAAAGTTCTGATAGTCATCAACATCAAAGGCTGCTTTAAAGGTTTCTTCAACCTTCCATACGACAACAGCACCAATTTTAATTGGGTTTCCTAAACTGTCGTTTACTTTAATAGGAGGTGTGTCTAAGTTACGCGCTCGCAACGAGATTTTTTGCTTCTTGTAAAATGGATTTACCCAGAAAAAGCCATTATCTCTAATGGTTCCTTTGTACGCTCCAAATAAGGTCAATACAGCAGATCCGTTCGGGTTAACGATCACAAATCCGATTATGGTAAGCAGCATAATAGGTGCCAAGATTACAATAGGGAGCGGCTGTTCTAAGGAGATGTTAAAAATGATTCCAGCAATAACTATTGCAAGAAACAGGAGCATGATGTATCCTGAAATGGGTTTGAAACTTTTTTCTTTATTGTTCATAAGGTTGATATTAAAATGATATCACAAATATATCAATAAAAAAATGACAAATCCATTCTTATTCCGATAAAAGGAAGAGAATAAACGAGGAATTTTGTAGTATGTAAGTGAAGATTAAATGAGCCCTATGCTTCGAAAAACATTGTTAAGTTGCTCACTGTGAGTGTATAAAGCAAAGTGTCCTCCTTCGATTTTGTAATCGGCATTAATCTCTGAAAGGGGAAAGATTCGATCTCCTGTAGAATGTATATGGATTACTTCCGTACCATGGTTTACTCCCTTGAACTCCATAATTCGTGCGATTGCCCATTTTACATGGTCTTCGTCAACATCTTCAAAACATGCATCAAGAATTGATTTGTGTTTCGAATCAACAAGCGAGAAAGCCCAGTAGGTAATGGCCTTGGGTTGATGAAAATAAGTGCTGGGTGCAAAGTTGAATAAACTCATACCGTTGATAATTTTGAAGTACCAAGGTTTTTCGCTTTCATTCTTGATAGTAGAGAGTAGGATTAGTTTCTTCACTGGAATCAAATTAGCTATCTCTTGAGCTACAATTCCCCCAAAAGACAGTCCTATAATTATTGGGTTTGGATGTTCAATTTTTTCGGCCATTCTTTTGGCGTATGATGTTAGGGTCTCGTCTTCTAAATTTGGTATCCATGCCAGGTGTTTATGGTGTTTAGGAAGGGTCAAGTTTGCAAAAACCCTATGGTCTGCTGCGAGCCCTGAAATGATATATACAAAAGGAGTATCTTTGGCTGAATTTATCATGAAAGCGTCTATGCAAAGGTATACCCTTTTACCCCTAATCTTCTTCTTACTATTATTCAATTCGTGTGGTTTTTTCGACGAAGTTGACCCCCATGACACAGATACTAAACAGCACATCGACTTCAATCACCAAACCAGAACAGGAACAATAATTACCTATTACAGAGATGGTGAGCGAAAAACAAAATGTTATTATAAAAGAGGTCGCAGAGATGGCCAATTTCGTTCTTGGTATATCAACGGTAATCCAAAGCTTGAAATCATGTACAAAGATGGAGATAAGCACGGTACATATAAATACTATAGACAAGATGGTGCCTTATGGCGTAAAATTGAATTTAAAGACGATTTACGTCATGGACTTTTTCAAGAGTATTGGTCAAATGGGAACCTTAAGGTCGAATTGGAGCATGACCGCGGTGAGCCTATTAACAGCACTTTAAAAGAATACGCTGAAAGTGGAAAAACAAAAACGGAAAAAGCTTTAGTGATCAATACTAAAAACACTGTACAGCTCGACAATAAGTATATTGTTTATGTATACTTCGAACACATGCCTAAAAAAGCATATTACAGTGCCGAAGTTGATGGTGTAGATTATTATTTGCCTCAAGAAAATGGCAAAGGCATCATGGAGTTTGAAGTTTTACCGGGACAGGTTGTTATGCAAAAGGTCCGATTTACGGGCACTTATGAGGGTCGACAGAAAACAAGAATTGAAGCCAGCAAAGACTTTAATATTGGGGTAGAAAATTATTAGAATCTACCTCCGGTTATCATAGCCTTTCTACGAAGTAAATCATAATTATCAGGTGCATAGATCAGGGCCTTATCTACTACTTCTTTTGCTGTTGATGTACGGTTAGTAGAATAGTAATATACCGCTAAGCGACCATAGCTGTTAACTACATTTTCTTGTAAAGGCAAAAGACCACCTTTATAGTTTTCAAATTCACGCTCAAATTGGGTGATTAATTTTTCTGCAGTTGCATATTGATTTAATGACACGTATCGCCCTGCTTTTACAAGCAAGATGTTCATACTTACCATTTGAAAATAGGGATTATCATTAAGCTCCGGGTACTTTTCAAGCAAGGCAATGTATTCAAGTTCAGTACCTGCAATATCTCCGGTTAAAGATTGAATCCAGTCGTTGTACAGGTCGATTTGATATTCAGGAGTTCGCTCTGATAAAGCATACGCCTTCTCGCGGTAGAAATAACAAGAGTCAGGAAAAGCGAGGTGTTTAAAATTAATCGCTTTTTGGTCGTAAAGAATCAATCGGGCATGATCTTTTAAAGAGTCGGTCGGAAGATTCTTGATCATTATGCTACAGCACTCTTCGAAGTCAGCATGGTTTCTCTCGGCAAACTTTTCAAACATCTGTATGGCCTGATGTGAGATCATGACCTTTTCGATATATCGTGGATTATAATTCGCCACTTCAATGAAAAAGTGTACATCTTCAACCTTTTTATACTCAAATACATCTAAGTAGTTATAGGCAATTTCATTGCGTAACGTTAGGTTGTGTGATAAAGGAGAAAGTTTACATGCCTTTTTTATTTCGTCATAGCCTGACTGATACTCTTCGTTGTTGAAGAGTTGTATTGAACGGAAAGCGTAGAAGTTTGCTAAAAGTCTAAGCTTGTCAATTTCTCCTCCATCAAAGTCGTGGTACTTTTTAAATAGCTCAGCTTCGGTATGTGAAAGATACTCTTCATCTAAGATGTATTCAAATGCTCTAAGCCGATCAATGTACTGTTCTCTATAAAGCTCGTTATTTTCATTCAATTCAAATGGAAATTCGGAGAAATAGTTGATGCATAGGTTGCTGCTTTCAGGATATGGGTAAACATAAAAGGTTTCAGAAGAGGCCTTAATTTCAAAAGGAATATTGTACGCTTCTAAAATAACACTCAATAGCAGAGCATTAGTATAACCGTTATAGCTGCCCAACAAAATTGCATCTTCTACATTTATGGTTGCACTTATATCTTTTACAAATTGTGTTTGAAAAACATCAATCAGTTTTTTGATCTTTTTATCTTGATTATTAATCTTGGCGATTTTGGAATTCTTCTTAATGAATGCATTAAAGTATGCCATAGTTCGAGAAACGTCTTCTTTACCACCTTGGTTTTCAACAATCAAACAAAGCCGAAGTATTTCTTCATACGACAGTGATTCAGCTCTTTCGAATAGCTCTTTTTCGCTATTGAAGAAGTTGTATTCAACACCTTCCTGATTTAGACTAAATACTTGTGCTTGAGTCAAGAGAATACAAGAAAGTAATAAGTAGAAAAAAGTAAGTCTCATAGTATTTAAGTAGCGTTCAGCGAAGTTACAATAACCTCACAAACCCGGTCAATTTCGTCATTTGTTATGATTAGGGGAGGAGCAATTCTTAAAGCGTTCAAATTGTATAGGAACCAATCGATAATGATTCCCTGCTCAATGCAAGATTTCATCACGTGCTCTACCTGCTCAAAGCTCTCTAGTTCTACAGCGAGCATTAATCCTTTCCCTGATATATTTTTAATTTTTGGATGAACAAGTTGCTTTCTGAAGCGATGTTCTTTTGTTTCAACATCATCAATTAACTTATGCTTCAAGATATACTTCAAAGAAGCTTTTGCAGCTGCACAACTAAGAGGATGTCCACCAAATGTGGTAATATGTCCTAGTATTGGTTGGTCAGAAAGACTGGCCATAATTTCTTTGCTTGAAATGAAGCAAGACAAGGGTAATCCCCCTCCAAGAGCTTTGGCAAGAAGAAGAACATCAGGAATGATTTTGTAGTGTTCAAATGCAAACAACTTTCCAGTTCGTCCAATACCTGTTTGTATCTCGTCAAATATTAACAGGGCTCCAGTTTCATTGCATTTATTTCGCAAGGCTTCCAAGAATGCTGCACTTGCCGGAATATACCCAGCTTCAGCTTGTATTGGTTCGACAAATACGGCTGCTGTATCGTGGTCTATGATGTTAAGAGAGTCAATATTGTTGAATTCAACAAAATATATGTTTGGCAATAGTGGTTTAAACGGACCCGAATAGTATTCGTCGCTCATTAAACTTAACGCTCCGCTAGTCGAACCGTGATATGCATTGCGCATAGCTACAACCTTCTTTCTACCCGTGTACTTTTTAGCCAATTTCATGGCACCTTCTACAGCTTCGCTGCCACTGTTCAAGAAATAGAAGTTGTTTAAGCTATCAGGGAGAACAGATGCTAGTTTTTTTGCAAGTTTAACTTGAGGACCAACCACATACTCCCCATAAACCATTTGGTGAGCAAATTTCTTTGCTTGCTTAGTGATAGCTTTAGTAACCTTTTTATTTTGGTGACCAACATTTGTTACTGCAATACCTGAAATTAAGTCTAAATATGGCTTGTCGTTTCGGTCGAAAAGATACGATCGTTCTGCTCTCACAAACTCATACATTGGTGGAGTGGGGGAGGTTTGTGCCAGGTATTTGAGGAATGATTTTTTGATGAAACAAAATTGCATAAAAAAACCCTCTTGGAAAACCAAGAGGGTCTTAATTTTTTGACTTTAAAGTCTTTTCTTAGTTTACTTTTTTAGATAAATCAGAACCTGCTTTGAATTTAACTACGTTTTTAGCAGCGATTTTGATTTCTTTACCAGTTCTTGGGTTTCTTCCAGTTCTTGCAGCTCTTTTGCTTACAGAGAATGTTCCAAATCCTACTAGTATTAATTTGTCACCTTTTTTAAGAGCGTCTGATGTAGATCCTAAGAAAGAGTTTAAAGCTTCAGTTGCTTGTGCTTTAGTGATGTCAGCATCACCAGCCATTTTTGAGATTAAATCTGATTTGTTCATATGTTTAAATTATAAAATCGTTTTTATATGTGTCCAATGTTAATCAGCAAACCCGCATGAATACAAGCATTGTTACCTATTTGTTAATAATTTTAGTGAAAATACGAGCTTTTTCGTGTCAAAGCCAGTCTTTACAAGGGTTTCGACCTGTGCTAACTCATAAAAAGGCCTTCTTTCATTAAACAATTTTTTTAGCTGGGTGGTGTCAAGTTCCTTTAGCAGTGGCCTGTTTTCAAGGGTTTTTAGCCCTTCTTCAATTTCCTCCCATTCTTTTTTGAGGTAGATGACTAATCCATTTCTAAGCATAACCATGTGGTTGAGTCGATGAGCAATGGTTCCTCCACCCAAAGAAATAACTGTGGTAGACTTTGCATTTTTAATTTGATGGTTCAATTCCCACTCTTCTAAATCACGAAAGGCAATTTCACCATGGTCGCTGAAGATTTGAGATACTGACTTTTGAACTCGATTTTCAATGGCTTCATCGAGGTCAATAAAATGAGCGTCCAATTCAAGAGCAAGTTCTCGACCAATAGTGGTTTTACCTACTCCCATAAATCCTGTAATAAAGTATATCATCAGCTTAGTTTAACTCTTGGGTCTAGTTTAACGTAAAGTATATCCACCAAAATGTTTATAATGATAAATAGAAGAGCTATAAACAATAGCGACCCCATTACAACTGGTAGGTCGTTCATTTCTAATGCCTCAATAGTAAGCTTGCCTAATCCTCGCCAATTAAATATATACTCAACAAAGAATGCTCCAGCTAATAACGATGCAAACCAGCCTGAAACAGCAGTAATAACAGGATTCAGTGCATTGGGTAATGCATGTTTAAATAAAACACGTTTAGGAGTTAGGCCTTTTGAAATTGCCGTTTTTATAAAATCTTTATTGAGTGTCTCAAGTATTGAGCTTCTTGTAAGCAGTGTGAAAATAGACAAAGGGCGTACACCCAGGGCAATTGCGGGTAATATCAAATTATTCCACGCATAATACTCACCTTTAAAAGGGTCTACATCAATCCAGCTCCCTGTCATGTTCAGCCCTGTGAAATTATGCAAGACATAACCAAAGAGCCATGCTAAAACAATAGCGGAAAAAAAAGATGGAACCGAAATTCCTAAAGTGCTGACGAAAACAATGGCTTGATCCAACAACGAATTGACCTTTACACCTGAAATAACTCCCAAAAGAATACCAAAAATTCCAGCTATTATTATCGAAACCAATGCAAGAACGAATGTGCCCTTAAACGATTTAGCAATTAATACTTCGGTCCGTTCTCTACTTTGAAAAGACTTTCGTAAAAACGGTTTTTTGAAAAGCATACTTGTTTCGCCGAATCGTAAGTTCAAAGCTGGATGGTATTTCTTGTCTAATTCAGCTTCAAGATCTTGATGAAATGAAATGGGTGAGATATCGTTTAAAAATAGTAGGTACTGCGTGAAAAGAGGTTTGTCTAATCCAAATTCTTTTTTTATAGCTTCTTGCGTTTCAACGTCAGTACGTTGTCCAACCGCCATCTTCTCAGGACTAGGAAACGAAAAGCTAAACAAAAAGAAAACAACTGTAACAACGCTGAACAGAATTACCACTCCGGTTGCAAGTCGTTTTACTAAAAAGGTGATCATTTAGTAACTTTTGTAAGTCGTTTAATACTTGGTAAACGCGTAGAAGGCCAAGTTTTCTTAACAACGTTATCTGATAACAAAACCAAACCTGGGTTAGACCTAATAATCGATTTCAAGTTTGTTTTGTCTCCATAGTAAAATGGAATATCTAGTTTATGTTCTTCGGCATAAGCATTAACCACAGAAGCTTCACTTGCCGTCAGTGGGTATAATTCGATATCGTTTTCCTTGCAGTATTTTATAATGTCTCTGAGTTCGTTAAAAGACTTAGTGTTCGCTTTTTCAACTTCATTCATCACAATCATTATCTTGTAGCCTTCATGAGCGAAGAAGTCTTCCACATAATCGTTGGTCCGACTCTCGTCCATTATCTTGAAGTCATGAATTTCGGGCTCGTATCCTTTTTGAATTAGAATATCACGGCGATCAACAAATTCGTAGCCTTCTTCTTTTAGTTTTCGGGCTGTGATTTCTTCGAGTGTGAATTCTTCTTCTACACCATCTTTACTGTAAATAAAAACATTCTCATATACGTCGGTAGGTGCATCTTCCGGAACGATGGTCAGTGCTTCAATATCGTTACCTTTCTTAAATTTTAGATAGTTTTTTACCGGTAGATAGTTCCAACAGTAAATACTAAACCCTGCAGATAATAAAATACTAACTGTAAGCAGTTTTACGGCAAATGGTTTGCTGAAAATTGGTTTTACATGACGCATACCAATAAGAATTAGTAGTAAGGCTACCAGCAGTGTAATATCTTTATTAAAGCTTTGCCATGGTGTTAATTTTATAGCGTCGCCAAAACATCCACAATCTGTAACCTTATTGTACGTCGCCGAATACCATGTTAAGAAGGTAAAGAACACAATCATGCCAAGAGATAAGGTCATGGTTACCTTCATTTCCCAACCAATAATCAGTGCAATACCTAAAACAACCTCGAAGACGCAAATAAATATTGCGAGTCCTAGAGCATAGCTTCGAAGCCATTGTAAGAACGAAACAATCCATGAGCTTTTATGAACATATGCTGAAGCATCAATTACTTGTTCATTCATATTGTCAGCAAACGACATAAATCCCATTTTATGTGTACCTAGCTGTTCACCATTAATGGTGTAGCTCACCTGGGCTTCGAGCATTAACTCATTGCTATCTTGTGCGTTAAATGAGGTCACAAAAACTTCACTGTTGTCAACTTTAATCTTTCCATCAGCAAAGAAAATCGGGTCAGAATCATTGTTTCTATGGGCAATAGGTTCCCAAGTTGTTGTTTCTGAATTTAGGTTAAATGAGGGCGACTTTTCGTTTATAACAAAACTTCCAGTATTAATGCCATCAAGCGTTTCGATTGTTACTTCTAAGCTATCTTGGTCTGCTTCAAGATCTTCAGCAAAAACTGAAAAATATTCATCGAGCTTATAGCTGAATCCTGTTGGGTCGTTAGCTTTTATTAAACCCGAAAAAATAAACAGCAATCCAACTAAAACGCGTAAAGTGTTTGCTATGTATTTCATTATTTAAAGAAGTTGTTAAGTCGTATTATGGCAAAAATAGCATAGTTTAACATATCGCTAAAATTCGCGTCAATTCCTTCCGAAATTAGCGTTTTGCCACCTTTGTCTTCAATTTGTTTTGTTCGAAGAATTTTCATCAAGATAAGATCAGTATAAGTACTTACACGCATATCTCGCCATGCTTCTCCGTAGTCATGGTTTTTATCCATCATTAACTTTTTGCAATGCTCTGCTTTTTCATTGTAAAGAGAAACGACTACTTCTTTATCCATTTCGTAATCGTCCTTTTCAGTTAATTCCAATTGAATTAAAGCAATCACACAGTAGTTAACAATTCCGATAAACTCATTTTCAATACTTTCTCCAACCTTATTCTCCTGTTTTTCTTCAATACTTCTAATACGCTGAGCCTTAATGAAGATTTGATCGGTCAACGAAATAGGACGTAGTATTCTCCAAGCGGTACCATAGTCATAGGTTTTTTTTGTGAAGATGTCTCTACAAATTGCAATTGCTTTATCGAATAGAATCGGAGTATCTGTATTCAAAATAGTATTAATTTGCCACAAATGTAATTTTTGAAGGCAAACCAAATGAACCTATCCATCAACATAAAAGGCACATTCTTGCATTTTGACGAACCCAAAATTATGGGCATTTTGAACGTTACTCCAGATTCGTTTTCAGATGGGGGAAAGTTCGTTGCAAAAGATGATGCAATTAAGCAAGCCGAGAAGATGGTTAATCAAGGTGCGTCGATTATTGATGTAGGGGGATACAGTTCACGTCCAGGTGCAGCCAATGTTTTGGTACAAGAGGAGCTCGATCGTGTTTTACCTGTAGTTGAATGGCTATCGGCTAGAATTGGTCAACCCCTATCAATTGATACATTTAGATCAACTGTTGCAGAACAAGCTGTGAAGGTTGGTGCTGGAATCGTAAATGATATATCAGCAGGCGATGATGATGCAGATATGCTCAAGACGGTAGCAGAACTTGGTGTACCTTACATCGCAATGCATAAAAAAGGAACGCCACAAACTATGCAAGACAATCCAACTTATGGTGAAGTAGTAGATGAAGTTAAATCTTATTTGAATCAAAAACTGCAAGCTTGTAAAGAAGCTGGAATTAAAGACGTAATCATTGATCCAGGTTTTGGATTTGGAAAAACTGTGGAGCATAATTATGCCCTGCTATCAAGGCTTGATGAGTTTCAGGCATTGGGCTCACCAATTTTGGTTGGAATATCTAGAAAGTCGATGATTTGCAAAGTGCTAGGTGTTTCTCCAGCAAATGCCTTAAACGGAACTACATTTCTTCACAATACAGCCTTGCAAAAAGGGTCAAATATTTTACGTGTTCATGATGTAAAAGAAGCTCAAGAGTGCATCTTGCTATGGAAGAAACTATCGCGACAGATTTGAACAAAATTCTGGGAGAATTAGGCTGGGTTTTATATAATCTTTACTGAAATGCATGCGATATTTTATCCAAGTTGCATTTAAATCGTACGCTTGAAATTGTCAGATAATCAGCATATTGCTCCGTAAATAACCTTGTCTCTATTTTAAGTTAACATTGGGTTAACTTAGAGTTTTTTGAGTAGTAAAGCCATGTTAACATAGACGTAACATATCTGGCTGACCATTGCAGTAGAAATTAAAAGTTACAACTATTCAAAAATGAAAAACATTTCAAAAACCTTATTGGTAATGTTGCTAATGGCAGGCATTATCTCTTTTGTTGGATGCTCAGACTGTGATGAAACAGATCCAGCGAGCGATTGCTATGTTGCTCCTTCTGTTGATATGGAGCACTCTGGGGCAATCACTGCAAACGAAACTTGGAGCGCTAACGAGATTCACTACATCAAAGGAAGATGCTGGGTAGAGAATGGTGCTACCTTAACTATCGAAAAAGGAGCCATCATTAAAGGAAGAACAGGAACTGAAGCAAACGCTTCGGCTCTTATCATCGCAAAAGGAGCTAAGCTTATGGCAGAAGGAACTGCCTCTGAACCAATCATCTTTACCTCTGAGTTAGACAACATTGAACTTGGTCAGAAATCAGGTACCAACCTAACGGAAAATGATCGAGAAAAATGGGGAGGTTTAATCGTGCTAGGAAATGCCAAGATTTCAGCTGAAGACGGAGACGTTTCTGCACAAATAGAAGGTATACCTGCAACAGAGGCTTATGGTCAGTTTGGAGGTACCAACGATGCGGACAACTCTGGAGTAATTACTTACGTGTCAATCAGACACGGTGGTGCATTGATTGGAGAAGGAAATGAAATTAATGGCCTTACTCTTGGTGGGGTTGGAAATGGAACAGTAATCAATCACGTTGAGGTTGTTGGAAACCTTGATGATGGAATTGAATGTTTCGGCGGTTCAGTAAATATTGATGATGCAATTGTTGCTTTTCAAGGTGATGATGCAATCGATTTAGATATGAACTACAGTGGAACAATCGATAACTTTATGGTTATTCACGGTGGTGATACTGACGAAGGTTTAGAAATTGACGGTCCAGAAGGAAGCACTTATACCGATGGTAAGTTCACATTGAAGAATGGTACTATCAAGTCTACCGATGGTGCTGGTTCTGCAGCTGATATTAAATCTAAAGCTCAAGGAACTATTGAAAACTGTTTCTTTCAAGGCTACAATAAATTCTTAAAAGTAAGAGCAAGCTTCTCTGATACTACAAACTGTACAGATAAGAAAGATGCATTCTTAAACTTAACTGATGGTTCTGGCAACCTTGTTATTGCAAACAACGATGCAACTGCAACTGATGTAAACAGTATTGCAAGTGTATACACAGGTTCTTGTGAAGATTGTGGATGTGAAGACGAAGGTGCTCTTGATGCTGCAATTTCTGCAGGAAACAATGCAGCGAAAGCTGATAGTTCAAAAGGAGCAAACAGCTCTGAGTTTGATGGATGGACTTGGGCTTCTGTTAATGGAAAGCTATAAAAAATAAACTTTAAATTAAATCAATGCCTATACCTCGTAACGAGGTGTAGGCTTTGGTGTTAAATGACCTTATAAAATGTTAAAGACACTCAAAACTTTTGTCTTGGTTCTGCTTAGCGGAGTACTATTCGCACAAAGCGGAACAATTTCAGGTACAATCACAGACAAGTCTTCAGGAGAAGCTCTTGTTGGAGTAATTGTAAGAGCGGTAGGTGTTCCGGGTGGAGCAATATCTAATTACGAAGGGAAATATACAATTTCTCTTGATGAAGGAACCTATAACTTATCTTTCAATTACATTGGGATCCCTGAGTACATCGAAGAAAATGTGGTTTTAGGATCAAGTGAAGAGAAGACGCTTGATATCCAACTGGGTGGCGATGCGGCAGAGGCAGTAAAAGGCGATATTGTAGTAACAGCTACCCGAAAAAGAAACACAGATGCAGCTATCATGCTTGATCGAAAGAAATCGGTGAATGTTTCTGATGGAACATCATCTCAAGCTATGAAAAAAGCAGGAGATAGCGATGCTGGGCAGGCAATTTCTCGAGTTACTGGGATTTCTGTTCAAGGCGGGAAGTTTGTCTTTGTTAGAGGATTGGGAGACCGTTATACCAAGACCATCTTAAACGGCATGATTATTCCTGGTCTTGACCCAGACAGGAACACGGTTCAAATGGATATCTTTCCAACCAATGTTTTAGATAATATCGTTGTTTATAAAACCTTTACTCCAGACCAACCGGGCGATTATTCGGGTGGGTTGGTAAATATCTCTACCAAAGCATTTCCAAGTACAAAAATTAGAAGCGTGTCATTTAGTACTGGATACAATCCTACAATGCACCTGAATTCTAATTTTATCACTTATGATGGGGGTAAAATGGATTGGTTAGCTCACGATGATGGAACTCGAGCTTTACCAATTAGTGAGAATCTAGATCTTACTCAAAAAGAGTATGACCCATCTTGGAATAACCCAGAGCTTACTGAAATTACGAAGAGCTTTAACAAGACTTTAGCACCAAAAACTAAGATTAATGCTCCAAACGTTAGCTTGTCGTACAGTCAAGGAAATCAGTTTAACAAGGAGAAGAGGACTTTAGGATATAATGTAGCTTTTAATTACAGTCATCAAACCGAGTTTTACGAGAATGCCTTTTTTGGTACATATATTAAGCCACAGTCGAAAGAAGAGTCGGAGCTATTGCTAGATCGAGATACAAAAGGTCCTTTAGGTAATACCACGGCTGCATGGTCTGCCTTAGCTGGATTTTCAAGTAGCAGTAGAGGAGAAAGCAAGAATAATAAGTACTCATTAACGCTGTTTAGAACCCAGAATGCTGAATCGCGTGCAGGTTTAATGCGTCAAGAAGATTACCGTGAAAATCCATATACCATGTTTAGAAACAACCTGGAGTATACAGAAAGATCGGTAACCAATGCCATGTTAACAGGTCGTCATGGATTAGATAGTGGTCGATGGGATTTGCAATGGAGATTATCACCAACGGTTTCTGTTATTGACGAGCCAGACATTCGTTTAACAGCATTTGAATACACTGATGATATTGTACCTCGTTTTGAGCTAAATGAAGGAGTTGGAGCTGTATCTTCAAGAACATACAGAAATCTTGTTGAGCAGAATTACAATGCAAGAATTGATGTTGAACGTGTATTTAAACTGAAGAATAAGCAGGAGTCTAAGTTGAAATTTGGAGCTCTAGAAACATTTAAGATGAGAGATTTCTCAATTCGTGATTATCGTTTTAGAATTCAACAAGAGTCGAAGTTCACTTTTACGGGAGACGCAAATGAGATTTTGAATGATGCAGTTATCTGGACTCCTTCGCAGTTAGGAATAGAAGATAGTGGGGTTTATGTGAGTGGACAACCACAAGATGCAAACACGTTTAATGCAAAGCAAAATATTGCAGGGGTCTATATTATGAATGAACTCCCAATATCGATTCGTTTAAAAGCTATTTATGGTGTTCGTATTGAACAGGCAAGAAATTACTATACAGGTCAAAACCAGAATAGAGAGCGCATGCAAGATTCTTTATTACTGAATGAAACAAGCATACTGCCATCTCTAAATTTAGTTTATGCGTTAAATAAAGGCGTAAGAAGTCAAGGTACCAACTTGAGATTATCATTTACAAGAACAGTTGCTAGACCTTCGTTTAAAGAGTTGTCTAATGCTCAGATTGTTGATCGAATTTCAGGTAGAACCTTCCTAGGAAATGATTCTTTGGTTCAAACCGATATCGACAATATTGATTTTAGGTGGGAGAAGTTTATGAAGAAAGGTCAAGTACTTTCTGCAAGTGCATTCTACAAACGTTTCCAAAACCCAATTGAGTTAGTTGCCTACAGTAAAGAAAACCCAAATAACTTTCAACCACGAAACGTAGGAACGGCAAATGTTTATGGTATTGAGCTTGAATCGAAAATATTAATTAAAGCTTTGAGTGATGATACCACGTTTGCAACATCGTTTGGAGCTAATGTAACGTTAGTCCAATCAAGTGTGGAGATGACCGAAGGAGAACGATTGGGAAGAGTCTCTGCTGCACGTGAAGGTGAGATTATTGGATCGACTAGAGATATGGTTGGACAATCTCCATACATCATTAATGCTTTCGTTAACTTTGTAAATCGTAAGAGAGGTTTAGACGCAACAATTACATATAATGTGCAAGGACCTCGATTGACGGTTGTAGGTGTTGCTCGAAACCCAGATGTATACGAAATGCCTTTCCACAGTCTAAACTTTAAGGCGAGTCAAACATTTGGTAAGGAAGACAACTGGAAGGCCAGCCTAAGTGCAAGAAACATATTAGCAAGCAATAAATATTTTGAATACGTGTCATTCGGAGCTGAAAATCAAACTTTTAGCATGCTAAAACCAATGCGTTCATTCTCGTTGGGAATTAGCTACACCTTGTAACCAATTCAAATCAAAAAAAAAGCGGCTAGGTTCTCTAGCCGCTTTTTTTGTCTCCTAATTTTCTTGAAATTTCGATTACTACATTCTATCAGGCACCTGAATACCTAATAAGGAAAACCCGTGTTTAATATGAGCACCGCAAGCTTGACTCAAAGCAATTCTAAACTGCTTCACATTAGCTTCTTTAGCTCCAAGAATACTGTGCTCATGATAGAACTTGTTAAACTTTTTCGCTAGATCATAAACCGCATTTGCAATAAATGATGGGTTGTAGTCTGTTGCCGCATGATTTACCGCTTGTGGATAGTTGTGCATTGCGACAATCAACTCTTTCTCTTCTTCTTCAAGTGCAGCTGTTTGATTGAATTCAACATTATCTGCCGCACGCAATAAGCTTGCGATTCGGGTGTACGTATATTGAATAAAAGGAGCTGTATTGCCTTGAAAATCAATAGATTCTTTTGGGTCGTATAGCATTCTACGTTTGGCATCCACTTTAAGCAAGTAGTATTTAAGTGCACCGATTCCAAGTGTTTCATAGAGGGCAGCCAATTCTTCATCTGACATTCCTTCAGTTTTGCCCAATTCTTCAGTTTGTTTCTTAGCGGTTTCAACTACCTCATCCATCAACTCATCAGCGTCAACAACTGTACCTTCTCTACTTTTCATTTTGCCCTCAGGTAGATCAACCATTCCGTAACTTAGGTGGTGAATGGCCTCTGAATGAGGTCTTCCTAATTTTTTCAGAACTAGGCTTAACACCTTGAAATGGTAGTCTTGCTCATTTCCAACCACATAAATGGAATGATCCATTTTGTAGTCATCGTATTTCAATTGAGCAGTGCCAATATCTTGGGTCATGTATACCGAGGTACCATCGGCTCTTAACAAAATCTTTTCATCCAGTCCTTCGTCGGTGAGGTCAACCCATACGCTGCCATCATCCTTTTTAAAGAATACACCTTGCTCTAATCCCTCCAAAACAATCTTTTTACCTAACAAGTAGGTGTTAGACTCGTAATAAATTTTATCAAAGCGAACACCAAGGCGATTATAAGTTTCGTCGAATCCGGCATATACCCATCCATTCATGGATCTCCAAAGTTCGAGAACTTCTGTGTCACCTTCTTCCCACTTTTGTAGCATTTCGCGGGTTTCAGCCATTAATTTTGATTGTACCTTGGCATCGTCTTCCGATAAACCACTTGACTTTAAATCTTCTAGTTCTTGTCGATAAGCTTGGTCAAACTTCACGTAATACTTTCCAACCAAATGGTCCCCTTTAAGCTTACTAGATTCAGGAGTTTCTCCCTCTCCAAATTTTTGCCAGGCGATCATACTTTTACAGATGTGGATGCCACGATCATTGATGAGGTTATTTTTAACCACATCGTAGCCATTTGCTTCCCAGATTTCTGAAAAACTAAATCCTAGAACATTGTTTCGAATATGTCCGAGATGCAGCGGTTTATTTGTATTAGGAGATGAATACTCAACAACTACTTTTTGGCCTTTTCCAATTGCAGGAATTGAGATTGAACTTGTACAAAGCTGTGATGCAATGTTTATCCAATACGTGTC
The DNA here is from genome assembly GCA_965216465.1 of Bacteroidia bacterium. Taxonomy (GTDB): domain Bacteria; phylum Bacteroidota; class Bacteroidia; order NS11-12g; family UBA9320; genus UBA9320. Next base: position 160,088 of record CBDCFW010000005.1, on the reverse strand, counting down.
GCTCAGTTCTAAGTTTAAAAACCCCTTAACAACATTGTAGTCAGCAAGTTCTGCAACTTTTTCTTTCAAATAATCTCCAATTTCTTGAGCCGTATCTTCTGGCTTTTTACGTGAGTGCCTTAGGTAAGGAAATACCACAAAAGTGTAATCACCCTTGAATTTTGCATTAGTTTCTTCAAAACTCACTTCTGCATCCTCTATGCCGTACAAAGCGTTTAATGCAATTGCTGTTTGCTCCTTAAGAAGTTGTAATATATCCATGTTGTTGTATTGGAGAATCAATCTCTTTAGCTCCTGTAATGATAAAATTTTTAGCCTGAAAGAAACTCAAACTTTTATTTTTTCCACTTAACGCTGCATCCTACTGCAGGAATTTCGCTGTAATCCGGCTCCATACCATCTAGTGTGTATTCAATTGCATCTTCGAGGTACACGCGCATTACCATGTGTGGGTTCTCCCAGTTGTCATCAATAGCACCTTGGTACACCAACTCTCTTTTGCTGTTGAATACAAATGCTTCAGGAGTTCTTGTTGCACCTAATTTTTTGGCTACACTTTGATCTTCATCGTAAAGGTAAGGAAATGGCAGCTTCAGTTCCTTTTTAAGTTTCTTCATCTCCTCAAAGGAGTCAGCTGGATATTGTTCAGGGTCATTTGGGTTGATGGCCAAAATCATCAAATTATCATGCTCATATTGGTTGTAAAGCCTAACCAACCGGTCCCAATAGGCTCTGGCATATGGACAATGATTACAAGTTACGATTAATACCAAAGCTGTTCTGTCAGCAAAGGTGTACTTGTCATAGTTTCTATTGTTTGTGCCCTTAAGCGTGAAGTTAAAAAGTTTTTGTCCTATTTCCATTACGAGTGGCAAAGTTACAATAAAACGAGGATGGATAAAGCAAAAAAAAGCATGCGATTCGCATGCTTTTTGAAAGAATTTATTTGCTAAAGACCGAAGTTATTTCACTTCCTTTTCTTCGGCGGTAGTTTTTTTCTTTTCTTTTTTGAAGACCAGGTGTTCTTTCTTCTTATCGAAATCAACTTTAAGAATGTCACCAGCCTTAACGTTCAGATTTTAAAATTTCTTCAGCTAATGGATCTTCTAGGTATTTTTGAATTGCTCGGTTAAGCGGTCTGGCACCAAAATCTGCATCAAATCCTTTGTCAACTAAAAACTCTTTTGCTGATTTGCTAAGTTTAATGTCGAAACCAATTTGCTTAATACGTGACATTAATTCTTTTACAGCAATATCTAAGATTTTTTCGATGTCTTCTTTTGCTAATGAATTGAACACGATAACATCATCAATTCTATTCAAGAATTCTGGTGAGAAGAAACGCTTAAGAGCAGTTTCAATAACACCTTTGGCATTCAAATCTTGAGCTCTGTCTTTAGCGGCAGTAGAGAATCCAACACCAGAACCAAACTCTTTAAGTTGGCGAGAACCAATATTACTGGTCATAATGATGATGGTGTTTCTGAAATCAACTTTTCTACCCAAACTATCAGTTAAGAACCCTTCATCCAATACTTGCAATAACAAGTTAAATACGTCTGGATGAGCTTTCTCAATCTCGTCGAATAAGACTACAGAGTAAGGCTTTCTTCTTATCTTTTCAGTCAAAATTCCACCTTCTTCATATCCAACGTATCCCGGAGGCGCTCCAACTAAACGAGATACAGCGAATTTTTCCATGTATTCACTCATGTCAATTCGAAGCAATGCTTCTTTAGTGTCAAACAAGTATTTAGCCAATGATTTTGCCAATTCAGTCTTACCAACTCCTGTAGCTCCTAAGAAAATAAAGGAACCAATTGGTTTATTTGGAGCTTTAAGTCCTGCTCGAGTACGTTGAATGGCTTTAGTCAGCTTTGCAACGGCAGTATCTTGACCAATTACATTCGCTTTTAGCTCGTCGCCCATTTGAAGCAATCTATTTCCTTCGCTTTGTGCAATACGCTTGGTTGGAATACCTGTCATCATAGCAATTACATCAGCAACATCATCTTCAGTGACAGTGTAGCGTTGAGTTTTGCTTTCTTCTTCCCATCTAGCTTTTGCTGTATCAAGATTCTCAAGAAGTGATTTTTCTTTATCTCTTAATCTTGCCGCCTCTTCGTATTTTTGACTTTTAACGACACGATTCTTTTCTTCTTTAATTTCTTCAACCTTTTTTTCTAGTTCTAAGATGTCTTGAGGAACATGAATATTCGATAAATGAACACGAGCACCAACTTCATCTAAAACGTCAATCGCTTTATCAGGTAAGTGACGGTCAGTAATGTATCTAACACTCATATTTACTGAAGCTTCCATTGCTTCATCACTATAAGTAACACTGTGGTGATCTTCATACTTAGGCTTGATGTTATTCAAGATCTCCAGCGTTTCTTCTGGAGAAGTAGGCTCAACCATAACGGATTGGAATCTACGTTCTAAGGCTCCATCTTTTTCTATAAACTGACGGTATTCATCTAAGGTAGTTGCACCAACACATTGAATTTCTCCTCTGGCAAGTGCAGGCTTAAACATATTTGATGCATCTAATGAACCTGAAGCTCCTCCAGCTCCAACGATAGTGTGAATTTCGTCTATGAAAAGAATTACATCTGTTGTTTTCTCCAACTCGTTCATTACCGCCTTCATTCGCTCTTCGAATTGACCTCGGTACTTTGTTCCAGCAACTAAACTTGCTAAATCAAGGGTTACAACACGTTTGTCGAACAATACCCGTGAAACCTTGCGTTGTACGATTCGAAGTGCCAAGCCTTCTGCGATAGCAGTTTTACCAACTCCAGGCTCACCAATAAGAACAGGGTTGTTCTTCTTTCTTCGGCTAAGAATTTGTGATACACGCTCTATTTCTTTTTCTCTACCTACAATAGGATCTAGTTTATCTTCTTCTGCTAATTTGGTTAAATCACGACCGAAGTTGTCAAGTACAGGAGTTTTGCTTTTGTTCTTTGGACTTTTCGAAGGTGGAGCAGTTTTGCCACTCTCTTCGTGATAGAAATCTTCTGGAGAATCCGTGCTCATTTCGATATTAATATCAGGAAGTTTGTCTTCCATAGCACTTTTAAATAAATCGTAGTCTACCCCAAACTGATTTAGTATTTGCGATGCAACGTTATCTTCATCTCTTAAAATTGAAAGCAAGAGGTGTTCTGTACGAATAACATCGTCTTTAAAAATTTTCGCTTCAAGGTAGGTAATTTTTAAGGCTTTTTCTGCCTGCTTGGTCAATGGAATATTTCCAATGTTCGATGACTTACTGGTTGTGTCTCGAATACTATCTTCAACTGCCTTTTTCAGTCGAAGCATGTCAATGCCCATCGATTTAAGGTGACGAATAGCCTTACCGTCTCCTTGTCTTATAAGCCCTAGTAATAGGTGTTCAGTGCCTATATAACTATGCCCCAATCTTATCGCTTCTTCGCGACTAAATTGAATAACTTCTTTTACTCCTGGTGAAAACTGTGCCTCCATATTATTTACCTAACAAATATAACGCCAAAATGATGGTCGTATACACCATTTGTTAATTATAAGAATGACATGACTAAAATTTTAGAAAGAGTAAACATTGTCCAAATTGATTTATTAGAAGCAAGAAGTTGAAAAAATTAATTCTATTCATAATTAGGCTTTTATAATCTTGTTCATAAGTGCTTGGAGTTCAGTGAAACAGTGGAACACTTTTAATAACCTTAGCAACATGTTAATAAGATGACCTTGATATTCACTATTTTAGCTAGTCCCGCGTGGGGTTATCAACGTTTCACAAACATTTTGAAATGGTGTGTGGATAACATTGGTTGGGCACTTTTTGAGATTGTCGAGATACACAAAAATGTAAATTTGAAGCAACCAAAACGGATAATTAATTAATCAACTGAGATTCGACTAAATTTAAATGGATAATAAGCGATTGGCAAATAAGAAGGGATTGAAAATGGCAGGTATGGATATGTCAAAATTGCAGCCACAGGCAAGAGACCTCGAGGAAGCAGTTTTAGGTGCTTTAATGCTTGAAAAGTATGCACCTGAAAAAGTCGCAAGTTATCTAAAGAAAGACGCATTTTATGTTGATGCCCATCAGCTGATCTATGAAGCCATTCTGGCACTTTTTACAGAAGGTAATCCCATAGATATTTTAACCGTAACCGAAAAACTTAGAAAAGAAGGAAACCTTGAGCAAGTTGGTGGTCCTTATTACATCACTCAACTTACAAACAGAGTGAGCAGTGCTGCCAATATCGAGTATCACGCTCACATTGTGATTCAAAAGAGTATTCAAAGACAGCTTATTTCTGTAGCTGGAGAAATAGGAGAGAAGGCCTTTGAAGAGACCTCAGATGCCTTTGAATTACTCGACGAATCAGAGAAAAAGCTATTTGAGATTAAAAATGACAGTATGACTAAGAGTTACGACTCAGTGAGTGATCTGATCTCAAAAGCAATTAAAGAAATTGAAGGACTTAAAACTGATGTAGAAGGTTTTACGGGAGTGCCTTCAGGATTTAGCGAACTTGATCGAATGACTGCCGGCTGGCAAAAAAGTGATTTGATTATTCTCGCCGCTCGTCCTGGTATGGGTAAAACTGCATTTGTACTTTCTATGGCTAGAAATGCTGCCGTATTGGCCAACAAAAAGGTTGCTTTGTTTTCACTAGAGATGAGTAGCCTTCAACTCACTAAAAGATTGATATCTTCGGAAGCTGAGTTAGATGCTGACAAGCTTAGAACGGGTAAACTAGCTGATCATGAATGGCAACAACTTCATACTAAGATTAGCACCATTGAGGAGGCGGATATTTTTATTGATGATACTCCAGCCTTAACGGTTCTTGATCTTAAAGCCAAAGCCAGAAGGCTAAAAAGGCAACGCGATATTGATATAATCATCATCGATTATTTACAACTGATGCGTGCTGAAGAAGGAAACAAGTCAGCTGGAAACAGAGAGCAAGAAATTAGTTATATCTCGCGATCACTAAAAGGGTTAGCAAAAGAACTGGATATTCCTGTTATTGCACTGGCACAGTTGAGTAGAGCAGTTGAACAGCGTCAAGACAAACGACCATTGCTGTCTGACTTGAGGGAGTCAGGTTCTATTGAGCAGGATGCCGACCTTGTAACCTTTATTTTTAGACCCGAGTATTATGGAATTACTCAAGACGAAGAAGGTAATGATAATACGGGTATGGCTGAGATTATCATCAGAAAGCATCGTAATGGTGCAACAGGAACAGTAAACCTAAAATTTGTAAGCAAGTTCGGTAAGTTCGCTGACTGGGGATACACAGACTATGGCCAGGATACCTTCCAGGATAGCAGCGTGACTTTCGAAAGTAAGATGAACGATATGACTCCTTTTGAGCCGGATAGCGATATGCCGTTCTAATCTGCTACAATCAAAACTCCTTTCATCAAGCCCCAATGTCCCGGAAATGAACAAATAAATTCATAATTCCCAGGTGCTGGAGCATGGAATGAAAACAATACAGTTTCACCAATCTGTGCCAAAGGCGAGTGAGCAATAACATTGGCGTCTTCAGGATTAACATAACCATTGTCTTTGAACTTCAGTCCACCTTGTCCTACGTCATTTGCAGTGCCTGATTTTATGATTACAAGATTATGTGGCATAGCTTCCATCGTACTTTGATTCTCCAATGAAATAGTTAGCGATTTGTCAGATTGAACGATAATGGTGTCAACGCTAAATTTAATGTCACTCATAAGATCACCTGAAGCGATCACGTGAAGGGTGTCGTTGGTTTCAAATGTTTGGCTTTTGTTTATTGGCTCGGTCTCTTGAGTACTCTTATCTTCCTTTGGGCTGGTGCACGCAAACACCAATAGGGTTAGCGTAATGATTGGGATTAATCTCATTTAATTAAGTTTCTTAACTTTTTCTTGGCTTCGTCTTCCAGTTTCTTTTTAGCTGCTTCTGCCTCAGCTTTGAGTTTTTCTTCAGCTTCTTTTTTCTTCTTTTCGGCTTCTTCCTTAAGACGATTTTCAGTTTCCTCAGCCTTTTTTGCTGTCTCGTCTTTAATCTTATCGAGCTCTGTTTTTACTAGTTCTTCAGCCTCTTTCTTTTTGTTCTCTACTTCTTCAGAAACACTTGAAGCAATCGATTGTTTTACGTTGTCTTTAATTGCTTGCAAGTTGAGTTCGACGTTTGGCTCTTTAACAGTTCCAGCAATTTTCACTGCAATATCTAAGTACTGATTTGGCTTTACTTCCAATTGGTCGAATTTTGTGTTTTTGACTAATGCATTTATTGTAGATACTTCATTTGAAACATAAGCACTTGGAATGCTTAAGATCCCGGCATAATTAATGTTCCCATTAAGCTTAGAAAGTCCACTTAGGTTAAGTATCGAACTGTCGATAAATAGGCTAAAAGGTTCAACCCATAGGTTTCCGTCATTGATGTTGAACTTCAACAACATGTCGTTTAGATAGTCTACATTAAAGTGATTCGTACCCAGTTTGGAATCCAAAGACTTTAAAACATCTAACGAATTAATCTTAATAGATTCCAAATTAATGAGTCCGCCTAAAGATACATCGGTTAAGTCTGGAGACATATCAGACTTCAACAATGATGAAAATGTAAGCTTAGCTGTTGATTGAGCATTAACTTCGTTAGCTAAAGGAGCGAATGCTTGAATAATTTTAAATTTATTAGCTAGATCGGCTACCTTGATGTGGGTGAAAGCAATTTCAAAATCAGCATGAGGTTTAACTTCATCATACAAATATTTTCCGTTGAAGTTAAGATTGCCGCCTAACAAATCTGTAGTTATTCGATCGAAGGTCAAAGTGCGATTATTAACCGATGCACTACCTTTAAAATTCGTGAAATGTAGGTCGTCGTAAACCAGATTTTTGATGTCAGTGGTTAAATCGACTGAAAGATCACCTGGAACTTCAATTAACGTCATTTGAACAGAATCTTCTGACGATGATTCCGTTAAGAAGTCATTGACGTTAAGTGAGTTAGAGCTTAATCCTAAACGACCGTAAAGTGTGCCAGAGTTCATCGCATATGCTAAGAAATTGTTGAGTCTCCCATCAATTTTGATGTCATTTTTGCCAAGTTTAGCATCTAAAGTCTTAATGTTTACTAGGTTATTGTCAATTTCAAGATCCGCCTCTTTTACCTCAAGCGTTTCAGGCATATCTACAGACTTGTAAATAAGGTTATTGGTTTTGAATACTCCTTTAGCCTTTAAAGTGTTTAGGTTGGCTAACGCTGCATTTCCAACACTTCCTTTTACGCTGACGTCGCTCTGAATATCTCCTCCCAGCACAGTTTCTTTAAAAGGTATAATTTTATTCAAAGTTTCGAGATTCAAATTCCCAGCAGACTTTAAATCTATGTAAGGATTGATGTTTAAATTCTTGGCTAGAAGTTGAAGTGTAAAAGGAGACTCATCCAAGCTGAAATTAAACTTCGAGATATCAATTACCGTGTTGTCTGGATTTCCATCTTCGCTATAAAATCGGGCATGTAAGTCAATGTCTTCCGCCGGCAGATCCATGTCGGGATACTTAAACCATCCTTTGTTTATTGCTAAATCGACATCATAGCTCGGATAAGTTGTTGCGCTATAGAGTCCTTTGTATTCAACCGCTAAACTTCCACTTCCTTCAGTTTTCAAATGTTCAAAGTCGCTTTTGTAAATAGCAGGAATTAACGTTAAGAATTGATTCAAATCCGGAGAAGTTGACTGACTTTTTAGATTGAACAGAATGTTTTCCTCCACAAGCTGAATAAAGCCATCAAGCTTGGTGTCGATGCCATTAAGTTTAAGGTCATTTGATCGAAAGCTGTAAATGTCTTCTAACAGATCTAAGTAGATTTGACCATCTTGAACTAGCGACCAATTATTGATATACTTAATTCCTCCGTAGTCTACATAAATTTGATCAACAGTTGTTGAGGCATTGAGTAAAAAACTATCGGTGTTGTAACTTCCGCTAGAAAGGTGTGCTATTTGATCGAAAGAAGATTTTAGGTTTGCTGCGACATCATGGTATGAAAATGAACCATTAACAATCTGAATTTTTTCCAATTCAAGGTCTATCGACTCTCCATTTTCTTCTGTACTTTCCATCAAATCCCAATTAAAGGTTGAATCATTTAACAGTTCAAGGTGCAATTGTGGGGCCTCCATCAAAATGGAACGTAGCCTATAATTTTGATGTTGGTAAAACTCCATCAAGTCAATAGATAGCTCCATTTTGTCAACGTGCAATAATGTGTCGTTCAAAAACTTATTATCGTACGTTAGAGAAATGTCTTTAATACCTAAGCTAAGGTTAGGAAAGGACTTGAATATATTGATTGAAATATTGCTGTTAAAGTCAACATTAACTTTTAAGCTTTCAGTTGCTTGTTTCTTAATTTCTTCAATAATCCGATCTTTAAACAAGTATGGTAAGAATATGGTTGAAGCAAGAAGAAGTACAATGAATATAGCGAAGCTTAAAAAGTATTTTTTCATCTGTAGACGTTCTGAATGTTCAATTGATTAACGCAATTTTAGTTCAGAAATTCTGAATTTGATCGAATAATTAGATAAAAGTGACGTGTTTTGATTCAAGTGTGTTAGGCACTAATTCACCTTTATGGTTATTGAGCCGATGTTTACCGGTGCTTGGTTTTCTTGTTTTATGGTAACGTTCGAAAACAACAACATGTCTCCTGATTGGGCCTTTCGGATTTCAGTTAATACAGATTGATTAAAAGTAGCTCCATTGTTGTCAATTGGTGATGTAATTTCACTGTGATTGCTATGAATTCTTGAGAATTCAAAATGCATAACATTCACGCCCGACTTAATCATGTACTCGTCTGTTTTAAGTGAGATTTTTCGTAGCTGAGTTCGTTTACGGTACGCGACAGTTGCTCCACTCTTAATTCCATTAATAAGCGGAATGGGGTTATTTAATTCGCGAACTACAAAGGTTTGTTCGGCGATTTTCACCTTGCCGTAAGACATATTGGCAAATACTTTTAGCGTTGTTATACCTTTTTGACGAACCCTAGCAACAAACTTATTGTCGACTTTGAGAACCTGACCACTCGTAATTTCTGCAGATATGATATTTGGGTTGTCAAAATCAAGTGTAGAAATATCTAAAGGATTATCAATTCCTATGTAGAGAGGTGTAAGCTTTCCTGTTTGCACTTGGGTAATGTTCTTGATAACGGAATGTTCTCTTTTTGACGTTTTCGCTTCGCCGATAAAATTGATGGTATATCTTCCCAGTTTAGAAGGATAGAAGTAAAACTTGCCAGAAGTATTCATGGTAAATACTTCCCTAGCCTGTGGTCCGTCAACCGTAATTTGGATAGGTTTTTGTGCCAAAGGTGAGATGTGTATTTGATATCTTATCAGATGACCGAGATATACGCTTGTGTCACTTAATAGTTCAACATAAAAAGCGTTGGTTTCATTTTGGGTAACTTCTTCAGTTTCAAGTAGTGGCTCTGTGTTAAAATTAGGAGCGGAAGAAGTGGCGTGTGCTCCATTTTCCAAGTACAGATTCACAAATTCAGAAGGCAGAAATGCTGCATTTTCTTCAATAGTTGCCTTAATCAATCGTTGATTGGTAAAGACGCGTGCACGCTCAACTCGACTTTTGAAATGGGTTAAATTCAAAATCGAAATGTTAAGCGGAGTTCTGTCAAAATAGAATTCATTTGCCTTTATATAGTTGCCATCGCTGGTCAATTCATATTTTGGCAACGGAAGAATGGCATTAAATTCATCAATATCGCTTGAACTTAAATACTCGACCATGGTGTTCTTAAACGCACGAAGCACTTTAAATAAGGTGTCTCCTTTGTTTTCGTGAATCATAAGCTCTTGGCTCGTATATTCACTTCTGCCGTTTTTGAAAAAGCCATTATCATCAATTTTGTCGACGTTTATAAGTTGAATTTTAAGGTCATCGATAAACTGAGTAGTAATACGCGTTATTGCTTCAATTTCTTGAAACTTGTCGTGGGTTTGTTCGTATAAGATTGGCTCATCCTTGAGCAACTGCAAGAAAAAGTCAGTACTTGTTTTGTTGAGTTGATTTATATCCTGCGTAATTAAATCAAGAGAGGTATTCGAGTGATGAGCCGAATCGACAAAATCGGAAGGAATAAATGAAAAGATCAAAATCAAAAAAATCAAATAAAACAGGTTTATGGCCTTTTGCCTTAAACTTCCATTCGAATTGAAAAATGATCCTATACTTTTCATTATTAGTCTAACTTCTGTCTTTGATAATTAAAGTTTTCCAATTCACTTAAACTGTCGTTAGCATGAGCAATTTTTGAACTTAAATTATCTATTTCACGCTGATACTTCTGTGTACTCTCCGTAATATTTTCATAGTTCTTCTCCATAGTAGACACTGAATTTGTGAGTTTTTTTGTTGCCTCATTTAATTCATTAACAGAGTTGTTAAGCACAACTATGGTTTCAATGATCTTTTGTATTTGTTGTTGCTGTGTACCTTCAACCATTGAAGAAGAGATGTCAAGAAGTTCATCGTCGCTTTTGAGCTGAGGAAAGACTTTCTCCCACTCATAATTGTCTTTCTTCTTGCTACCAGCAAATGCTGAAACAAGAAAGACTAAGGCTTCCACGAGGATGCCGAAGACAAAAATGTAATTAGCATATCTCCATCCTAAGAACTTGAACATAGCCGCAATAAGAATCACCGTAGCTCCAAGCCCATAAAAGAAGTTGAGATAACTAAACTGATTATCTTTCTCCATAAGGTTTGTACATAAAGAATTTGGCAAAGGCTATGCCACCGAAATAAAGGAGGTGGTGTTCGACTCCTAAAACAAAGAAGATCAGCCATTTACGACTGATCTTCTAGTGTGTTATTTCTCCTGTTTCATCCTCAAAAATTCCCATTATGAGGAGTATTTCTCATATTGAGATTAACTATGAAACGGGTATTCGTAGCTCGTAGGAGGTACGAAATTTTCTTTAATTGTGCGCATTGAAGTCCAACGCATTAAGTTCGCTTTGGCTCCAGCTTTATCGTTGGTACCACTTCCTCTAGCACCTCCAAAAGGTTGTTGTCCAACAACAGCGCCCGTTGGTTTATCATTTACATAGAAGTTACCTGCTGAGTTGCGAAGTGCATTTAATGCAATGTTGATTTCGTTTCTGCCTTTAGCAAAAATCGCTCCTGTTAACGCATATTCAGAGGTTGAATCAACCATAGCAAGAGTTTCTTCGTACTTGTCATCTTCATACACATAAACAGTTAAAACAGGCCCGAAAATCTCTTCACACATGGTGGTGTACTTTGGATCGTTTGCTTCAAGAATAGTAGGTCTAATAAAGTATCCTTCACTATCGCTGAATTCTCCACCTGCAATAACATTTACATCTGCATCATTATGAGCTGTTTTGATGTAATTGGTAATTTTATCGTATGCTCTTCTGTCGATAACTGCATTAATAAAGTTGCTGAAATCTTCAGGTTGACCCATCTTTAAGTTGTTGGTAGTTTCAACCAACTTTGGCTTAAGTTCCTTCCACATGCTTGCTGGGATGTAGGCACGTGATGCAGCAGAACATTTTTGTCCTTGGAATTCAAAAGCTCCACGAACTAATGCGGTATTGATTACATCAACATCTGCACTATTGTGAACCATCACGAAGTCTTTACCTCCTGTTTCTCCAACTATTCTTGGGTAGCTTCTGTACTTCTCGATATTGTTTCCAATTGTTTTCCAGATGTGTCTGAAAACTCCGGTACTTCCTGTAAAGTGAATACCTGCAAAGTCTTTGTGGTTGAAAATTACATCTCCAGTTGTTGGACCATCAACATAAACAATGTTGATTACACCATCAGGTAATCCAGCCTCTTTGTAAAGCTCCATAATAACCTGAGCACTGTAGATCTGAGTTTCTGCAGGTTTCCAAACAACGGTATTACCCATCATTGCGGGACTAGCACACAAGTTGGCAGCAATACTCGTGAAGTTAAATGGAGATAAAGCGAATACAAAGCCTTCAAGCGGTCTGTACTCAAGCTGATTCCATACTCCTGGTGAATTTTCAGGTGGTTGCTCTGCATAGATTTCGCTCATGTATTGAACATTAAATCTAAAAAAGTCAATCATTTCGCATGCAGCATCAATTTCAGCTTGCATTGCATTTTTTGATTGAGCAAGCATTGTTGCAGCATTCATTTTATCGCGATAAGGACCAGCGAGCAATTCTGCAGCCTTAAGAAATATGGCAGCTCTACTTTCCCATGGAGTGTTCGCCCAAGCCTCTTTTGCTGCAAGAGCAGATTCGATAGCTTGTTCTACGTGTTCAGCAGTTCCTTTATTATAAGTTCCCAATACATGCTTAGTGTCATGTGGTGGGTGCATTTCAACTTTTTCTGATGTAAATACTTCCTTCCCTCCAATGTACATTGGAATGTCAGTACTAGCATCACGAAGTTCTTGAATTTTGTTCTTTAAACTTTGTGTTTCACCAGTATTTGGAGCATAAGGTCTTACTGGTTCATTTTTTGGTGTTGGGATGTTTACTATTCCGTTCATTCTCGTAATAAATTTTTTTCGATGTCTTTAAAAAACTTCCAATTCCCAAAGTTAGGCATGGAAGCGTGCAAATTTAATTTTTCTTTAGTTACAGGATGGGTAAATGATAATCCAAGTGCATGCAAGTAAATACTCTTGTCTGCCGTTGGTTTAGTTTGACCATACTTAACGTCACCTACAATTCCTGTAAATGTTCTGGCCAATTGTACCCGTATTTGATGTGGTCGACCTGTTACAGGCTTAACCTTGACCAAGAAACAGTGGTTAGCTGTGTTGATGTATTCGTAGCTTAACTCTGCTCTTTTGCTGTCTTTTACCTGCTCATGATACAGCTTTGTTTTATTCTGCTTGGTGTCTTTTTTTAAGTAATGTACCAAAGTGCCTGCCATGGGTTGAGGTTTTCTGCGGATAAGTGCGGCGTAGGTCTTTTTAACTTCGCGATTTTTAAATTGAGCATTCATTCTTGTAAGAGCTTTGCTCGTTCTAGCGAATAGTACTACACCGGTTACGGCGGTATCTAGCCGATGAATGCAGCCTAAAAAAACAGCACCCGGCTTGTTGTATTTCTTTTTGATGTATGCTTTAACCTTTTCTTCAAGTGAATTAAGGCCATGGTCGTTTTCTTGAACCACAAGACCTGCAGGCTTGTTCACAGCGATGAGGTGGTTGTCTTCGTATATAATATCGAGTGACATTTTCGGGTGCAAAGGTAGTTCTATTGTGAGGTTTTGTAACTAAAATAATTGAATACTCTTATCAATTATTTAAATAATGATTGCCTCCCGAACTTAGAACAAATCGGACAGGCCTTAGGATCGTGTCCACGTGCCGGGCAATACTTTCTACCAAAGTAGATAATCTGCAGATGTGCTTTATTCCAACGATCTTTCGGAATACATGCCTTAAGGTCCTTTTCAGTCTTTTCAACATTTTTACCTGTACTGAGCTTCCACCGATACGCTAGCCTGTGAATGTGCGTGTCGACAGGAAAAGCAGGAATCTCAAATGCTTGACTCATTACAACACTGGCTGTTTTGTGACCCACCGCGGGTAAAGCTTCAAGTCCTTCAAAAGTTTGCGGAACCTCACCGTTGTACTTTTCAACCAGTATAGAGCTAAGGCCATGAATGCCTTTACTTTTCATAGGAGACAAACCGCAGGGTCTGATAATTTCCTTAATTTCCTCCACACTCATTTTAATCATATCAAAAGGATTGTCGGCCTTTTCGAAGAGTGAAGGTGTAATTTTATTAACGCGTTCATCAGTGCATTGTGCGGATAACAGAACGGCTATCAATAGGGTATAAGGGTCTTTATGATCTAATGGAATAGGAACTTCTGGAAATTCTTGATCCAGAATCTGTAGAATGCTATTTGCTCGTTCTTTTTTGGTCATAGGATAATTTTATCGCATCGCAGTCCAACAAGTTCAGGAAGGCTTGATTCAATTACGTGGCCTTTTCTAATTTTTGAAACCGCAGATTGGTTGGTATAAGTAAATTGAGGGGTATGGCCGAAAGTCCACTCCCAGGTAGAATATTTGTTGGAGACCAATTCTTTTACCTCTTCAAAATTGATAGGTGAAACAGATTCTACTCCAACTGATTGAACCAATTTGGAAATTTCAAAGATCAACAGATCAAGAAAAGAATTAGTGTCGCCATGATCTTTAATAGAGCGCATGTTCATAACCGGGCTGCGAACAGAATCAACTGCGTGCGTAGTAATCTGCAAGTCTTTAGGTTTAATGCTGGTACCCAGCGAACCAATATTGGCGTCATAAAGCAATGTGCCATGATGAATAATTCGCTTGGCAGAATTGTTCACGTGTTCAGCATTTCCTGAAACTTTGTGGTCGTTAATAAAGATATCGTTGCGCTCGGTAATATGGTTGGCGATTCCTAAGTATTGCAATGCTTGACTTATTGGAGCGATATGTTCTTTAAAGTTCACGAAGTCTTTATTCTTATTTCGAATAAATGAAAAATTGATGTTACCGAGGTCGTGGTATACGGTTCCACCACCGCTGAGTCTTCGTGCGAGGGTTATGTTGTTTTTTTGAATGCTTTCGAGATTAACCTCTTTCCATGGATTTTGATGTTTGCCAATTACAACGGCATCTTGGTTAATGTAAAAGAGCAATACATCTTCATTTGAATTTGCAACCAAGTACTCTTCAAAAGCTAAATTTTCGAGAACCTGATTCGAAGAAGAGCGATATATTTTTAAATTCTTCAAAAAATTAATGCAAAGAAAATCAATCACTTAGCGATTACATAACGATTTCAGTACTTTTTTTAAGTGACCTGAAAATAATTCTCCGTCTAATAAGTGGGGGTTAATGAAAGGTCCGGTTTTAAGAAAACTTGGCCTCCGAGCCCAACAAGGTTGGGCTCGGTTTTAACGTATCCAGAATTTATTGCTGCTGTACTTATTAATGAAACATTATATGAAAGGTACAATTACTAAGATCATTTCCCTGGGCCTCTTATTAATAGGAGCAGCCATTTCTGGGTTTACGCAAACCACCGAGAGTTATTTTGATTCAACTCAAATGAAAGTTGAGCCACCGTCGTATCCGAATCACAGAAACGGCGTGTCAATTAAACAAAGTTTTGTTGTTCATGGTGACCAAAAATCGTATTTGGTTATTGATTTTTCTGAGCCAATTCATGATTTAGGACTTTATGATGAAAATGGAATTAAAGTTTCGTCAGTTTCGGAAAAATCAAACATTATTGAATTGGACAAGTACAAAGAATATCGATTGGCTAAAGAAATGAAGCAAGGGCATTTAGTAATCATGAAACGAATCTCAACTTTTCCGGTAGAGGTGAAAAGTCAGTTTGGCTTACCGATGAAATTGTATGAAGCTTTGGCTCGTAACAGCGTCGATGACTTAGATCGAAATGTATTAACCTTTTTGTCTCAGACGGAAGAACTGAATCATTTTGAGAAATTGTATATCCTTCAACAATTCTATTTTGATGGTGATTTGGGAAGATTGAATGGAATGGAAGATGAAGAAGGCGGTGACCATGAAGTTGAAGAAGTGACAGATTCAATGGATTTTGATTGGGAGAGTGGAATAGGATGGTTGGGTGACATTTTAGAGCGTTACGTTTGGAAAAAACCTGATAAGAATTGCATGTGCAAAGCGACATTCCCATTTGCTTCGGGAAATCACCAAATATATGAAGAGGCCCATTTGGGTGATATAAACAATATTGACTCGTTCAATTGGTTTGAGCACAGGTATACATTTCATAAGAATTTCTGGCCATCTTCTACTGGAGTTCACAAGGTATGGTGGTACGAAGACTGGAATGTTGGAGCTGCACGAAAGCATAATGCAGGTACTTATATGAAGCGAGTAGGCAGTGACAAGGGTGCTAGATGGATGAATCCTAACCCAACGGCAAAGAGTCCAAGTACAACTTATATAGCATATAATATGCTCTGTGAAGATGAGCGGGGACAGCGCGATGATTGCATGTGCGAGAACAGGATACTTCACGTAGGAGCTAGCTATAAATCATTGCTTAGCGGTGGTGGCGGCAAGCTGAATTGCGTCTTATGTGGTAAGGGTTATGCATGGGAGGCTCATGCAGAGGATTGGGCCATACTAACTAAGTTTTCGCCCAAAACAGAAATGGGAATTCTTGATGCAGGAAGACATAGTGTTACGGCCTATGACCAAGTTTCACCCAATAGTTCATGGGATCAGGCTTGGTTTGATATCGCATTGAACTTGGGGGTGACGGCAGGTAAGATGGTTGGTGGAGATAAAAATGCTTGGACCGACAGCAATGCAATTGTTCAAACTGTCCAAACATTGAAGAAACTTGCCACCCAGCAGCCCGTAGTTGGAAGATCTGGACAATCAGCACAATCAAATTCTGAGTTAATCAAAGGCAGCTTGTCAGGGAAGACCTATATGATAGAGCTTTGGCCAAACGATCCCACATCAATTGTCATTCATTCGTTCTCATCACACAGGTTTAGTGGACATACAAAGTACAAAGCCAACTTATCCATTAACAGCCATTGCTGGTTGGCGGGGTATATAGGTTATAAGGAAACTGAGGAGTGTTGCACTGAAGAATTTTTTAATTGGGTAGTCGGAGTGAACAACGATCAGCAAAGAAAGGATGATTTGAGGGAGGTGAATGAGTTTATTAGGGCAAATAATGTAGTCAATGTACCACATTATAATTCAATCTATGATTTTAACTTTACCGGATTGAACGAATTTTTAAGCGAGGACCTGCGAAGTACATATCAAATGAAAAAGTGTCCAAACGAGTATCATGGGCAAGATGAATTTACGGATGAGAATAATGATGAAAGTGAAAAAATACCAAAAGGAACTGAGTACTTTATTGTTGATTTACTGACAAACATGGTTGTATCCAATGGTGTCGTACAGAATGACCTTAGTGAATCTAATCTAAGAGGAGAAATTGTGAAATTAACTTCAATTGCTAGCGGATGGTATACAATAAAATACAAAAGAAATTTTGAAGAGAAAACTATTAAAGTATACAAACCATGAAATTATTTAGCCTCTTACTGCTGAGCATCTTGGTTTTATTTGGTTGCCAAGACAGGTCCCAATCCAAGACTTGCCCAGATGGATTTAGCCTAGTAAATAACGAATGTGTGTGTGAAGGATTAAATATCAATGGCTATTGTGTTAGCAGATGCTTACCAGAAGATCAGAACTACATAGATAATGGTGAGTATGGATTGTTTTACAACGAAGAAGAATGGTGCCCTGAGTTTTTAACTTTACCAAGACCAATGCTTATTCGATTAGAAGCTAAATTTACCAATTTAAATCATGCTCCAGATGTAATTTATGGAGTTGAAGAGGGAGCCTATGGTCTTCCGT
Source organism: Bacteroidia bacterium (assembly GCA_965216465.1). Classification (GTDB taxonomy): domain Bacteria; phylum Bacteroidota; class Bacteroidia; order NS11-12g; family UBA9320; genus UBA9320. The sequence goes on along the minus strand of CBDCFW010000005.1, from coordinate 142,599 downwards.
TAAAGCCATATTGGATTAGTCGAGACTCGTTTGCAAGTGATACATTGCTTTGTATGTTTAGCGGTCTTAGAAGCGATGGAGGCTTTGTTGAGGTAAATCCAAAATCTACTCCACAGTTTAATACTAAGATTAGTAATGGCGAAACGCTATATCTCAGATGTTATATCAAGATTCTACATGAACGACTTCTCCGCATCCACTTCACTTGGGAAAACAGCAACGACGAAATTCGGGAAACGTGTACTCGAATTTTTCATAAGTAGAAGTTCTACTACAAAATGAATGAATCGATTCATCCACCTTGCTCGTCGTTATGAAATTTATTGTAAAAACTTTGCTGCTGTTTATTGTTTTAGGTGTTGTTTTGGTTGGGTGCAATGACCAAACCGACACTTCAACTTGCCCTGATGGTTATACCTTGATCGACGATGACTGCATATGCAACGAGCTTGAAATAATCGGATATTGCATCAATAGAAGTCTTCCCGATGATAACAAGTTTCAAGAGAAAGGTCAATATGGCCAATATTATAATGAAGAAACTTGGTGCGTTGGATTTGAATCATTACCTCAACCGATGCTCACTACTTTAGAGGCTTATGTCAATTACTTGAATCATGGTCCAGCTATCTATTATGGGACACACGAAGAAGAGTATGGTCTGAACCTAAGACCGCACTGGCTTGCCCAAGACTCATTCGCATCTGATACATTAATTTATAGATGGGCTGGGGTAGAGGAGAAGTTAGGTTTTATGGAAAGAAAACCAAGCAATGATCCAAGAATGTATACAAAGGAACTTAATGGTGAAATTCTGTACCTCAGATGCTACGTTAAAATTTTACATAGAGGACTCCTCCGCATCCACTTCACCTGGGAAAACAGCAACGACGAAATTCGGGAAACATGTACTCGAATTTTTCATAAGTAGAAGTTCTACTACAAAATGAAAGTTTCGTTTGTCTCAACTTGCACCGTTGTTATGAAATTTATTGTAAAAACTCTGCTGCTGGTTATTGTGTTCTGTGTTGTTGTAATTGGATGCAATGACCAAGCGGACACTTCAACTTGCCCTGATGGTTATTCCTTGATCGACGATGACTGCATTTGTGAAGGTCTTGACATTAATGGGTATTGCATCAGTAGATGTTTGCCGGATGACGAATATTATCTAGAAAAGGGTGAATTGGGGCTTTTCTACAACGAAGCGGAGTGGTGCAAAGGTTTTGAAGGTCTTCCATGTCCGATGCTTATTCGTTTAGAAGCATATCGTGCATTACTCAGCTATGGTCCAATTATTAGATTTGGACTATATGAGGAGGAATATGGTCTTGCAATGATTCCTAATTGGATTAGCACAGATTCATTTGAACGGGATACTCTATTATATGCGGATTCTGGATTCAAAGAAAAATTGGGGTTTATGAACGTTGAGCAAGGAAGAGACCCGACTCTCTTTACAAAACAATCAGGCGGTGAAACCTTGTATCTGAGATGTTACCTTAAGATCTTACACGATAGCCTTCTCCGTATACACTTCACATGGGAAAATAGTAACGACGAAATACGTGAAAAATGTACTCGAATTTTTCATAAATAGAAATTCTACTACAAATCCAGTGAATTGGATTCTTCACCTTGCACGTCAATGATTTTAAGGATAAAAAAACTAAGCCTATTTTGCCTAATTGGGACAATGTTGATTTGCTGCAAAGATCCGTTAGAAACAAACACCTGTCCTGATGGTTTTACCCTAGAAGAAAATGATTGTGCATGCAAAGAATTGAATATTAATGGCTATTGCATCAGTAGGTGCTTGCCTGAAGACCAAGAATATACAGCCAAAGGGATGCTTGGTCAGTACTTCAATGAAAAAGAATGGTGTGATGGGTTTGAAAGTCTTCCAAGCCCAATGTTGATAAGACTAGAGGCATATCCAGAACTTCTAAACTATGGTCCATCAATATACTTTGGATTACATGAAGAAGAATTTGGGTTATCGTTGAAACCTAACTGGGTAACAAATGATAGTTTTCAGTCCGATAGCCTTCTCTATGCATTTGCAGGCCATAAAATAGAGGCAGGCTTTGTAGAGATGAAGGTTAGCAATGATCCACGACGTTTTGTCAAGTTAGTTAATGGCGAGAACTTATATCTCAGATGCTACATAAAAATACTACATGAACGACTTCTCCGAGTCCACTTCACATGGGAAAACAGCAACGACGAAATTCGTGAAACCTGCACCCGAATTTTTCATAAGTAGAAATACTACTACAAAATGAATGAATCGATTCACGCACCTTGCTCGTCGTTATGAAATTTATTTTAAAAGTTTTGCTGCTGGTTATTGTGTTCTGTGTTGTTGTAATTGGATGCAACGACCAAGAGGACACTTCAACTTGTCCAGATGGTTTTACCTTGATTAATGGTGACTGCATTTGCGAAGGCCTAGACATAAATGGATATTGTGTTAGTCGATGCTTGCCTGAAGACCAACAATATATCGACCAAGGTCAATATGGATTATTTTACAACGAAGAAGAGTGGTGTAGAGGTTTTGAAGAGCTTCCGCAACCAATGTTGCTTACCTTAAGAGCTTATGTTAAGAATTTAGACTATGCACCAGTTGTCATTTTTGGTTTGAATGAAGCTGCGTTTGGTTTGTCATTAATGCCCCATCTTGTAACTAAAGACTCTTTTCCAAATGATACACTAACTCATTTCTTCATTGGTCGTAACCAAGAAGCAGGGTTTGCTCAAATGGAACTTTCAAATAATCCTGAAATGTATACGAAAGAAGTTAACGGTGAAACACTCCACCTCCGTTGCTACATCAAAATCCTACACGAACATTTACTGCGAGTCCATTTCACTTGGGAGAACAGCAACGACGATATACGCGAAACCTGCACTCGAATTTTTCACAAGTAGCTTGTTACGAGATGGTTCTAAGCTTAGGATGAGCATAATTCTTGAATATCCATGCAAAAAGATGTAAATTGCTCAAGTGAAACGATTGAATTGCCCCTACTGCCAAGCGCAACTCAACCTTGGCGGTTATCTCGTTCTTTCAGGAACGTGTTCAAATGCCAATAAAGGTGTATTCCTGTTGAGTGAAAAACTTGGAGACTATACCGTTCTGGTTAGCGATAACCTGACCATAAACAAAGGTGATAAAGTGCATTACCAATGTCCCGCTTGTTACCACAGTTTAGAATACAAAGAGAATAAAAACCTAGCTAGAATTATTCAAACCGATGAGGCTGGAGTAGAACATACCATAATATTTTCTACGCTATTTGGCGAAGAATCAACCTATCAAATTAATGAAGTGAGAACCGTATCTTTCGGAGAAAATGCCGTCAGGTATATGGACCCCGATTGGTATCGAAAGCTCTAGCTCTCTCGAGATACGAGCAACTCAACAATCTCCGCAAGATAGGATCTATCACCTTCTACAGCCAACTCTTCTAGCTGCAGCTGACAATCTTGGGTGTATTTTTGGGCTAGCTGAAGCGTGATTTGATCGGCACCAACCTCAATCATTAAAGCTCGTACTTTTTCAATTGTTTCTTCCTCTGACATATTATACCACGAATCGACTTCTTCCTTTTGAGAACTCCTTAAAGTAGACCACATCGCATTCCATAAATATGTCTTCTTTCTTTCGAGAATGTCACCTCCAATACGCTTACCAACCTTTGCACTGGAGCCAAATGTGTCAAGGTAGTCGTCCATTAGCTGAAATGTCATTCCCAACTGAATGCCTAGGTCGTATAACTTTCCAGATTGCTCTAAATTCGCTCCTCCCAACAATGCACCTCCTTGCATCGCAAAAGCCAGTAAGACAGCCGTTTTTTGCCTAATCATACCCAAATACTGATCATTGCTAACATCCGATCGCGTTTCAAACAACATGTCATTCATCTGACCTTCACATAGCTCAATAGCCATTTTAGTAAACAAGTCTGTTACTTGAACATTGCCTATCTGCCCTAATTTTTCGTATACTTTTATTTGAAGTAAATCACCGGATAAGATTGCCGTAGGCTCATTCCACTTAATGTGAGCAGTTTCCTTGCCTCTACGCATAGTAGCATTATCCATTATATCATCGTGCAAAAGAGTGAAATTATGGAACATTTCAACCGCTTCGGCAAGCTTGAAAACCTCATCAGAATAGGTGTCATTATACAATCGATAGGATGCCAAAACCAGAGCTGGACGAATGCGCTTTCCTCCCAAATCTAAAATGTAATTTATGGGGTCATAAACTTCCTTTGGCTCACCAGAAAAGCTAGTAATTCGCTCTAACGACGGCTTAAAATCATTCAATAATTCTTGCAGTTTTATCATTCTCTAACTAATTCAAAATCAATTGTTCTTCTATCTAAATTGGTATTCTTAACTCTTATCCAAAGCCTCATCCCCATGCTAAACTCTTCTTTCGAGCGTTGCCCAACAACAATTCGCTTGTCGGGATGATAGGCGTACTTGTCTCCCTTCATATCGCGTAAACGAATCATTCCTTCACACTTATTTTCAATAATCTCTACGTAGATTCCCCATTCGGTTACTCCACTTATTATTCCTTCAAATTCTTCACCCTTAAAATTACTCAAGTACTCAACTTGCTTGTACTTGGTTGAAGCACGCTCTGCACTTACAGCTTTCTGTTCTTGACCACTGCTGTGCTTTGCCATTCGTTCAACATCATTGTAGTTAAATGACTTTTTCTTAAGTAGATAGTCATGCAGCATACGATGTGTTATTAAATCGGGGTAACGACGGATAGGAGAGGTAAAATGGGCATAGTGGTCAAATGCGAGTCCAAAATGGCCAATCTTTTTACTCGTGTAATACGCCTTTTCCATACTTCGAATGGCCATTGGCTGCAAAATGTCGCCGTCTAAGGTTCCTTGCACTTTTGCGACCATTTCATTTATTGAACGCGATAGCTGCTTGTGATCTGTTATATCAATCTTGTATCCGAAGTTCAATGCTGTTTCAGCAAACTCCTGTAACTTCTCTTGAGATGGCTCCTCATGAACGCGATAGGGAAGAGGGGTCTTGTTATTTTTGACATACAGGTGCATAGCAACGTACTTATTTGCTAATAACATATACTCCTCAATCATTTTATGGGCCTCCTTCCTCACTTTGGGGTAAACTGCGGTAGGCTTGCCATTTTTGTCAAGATTAAAGCGAAACTCAGTTGTCTCGAAATTAATCGCCCCATTTTTATAGCGAGCCTCTTTAATCTTTAGAGCGAGACTGTTCATTTTAGTTATCTCGTCTGAATAATCACCTTTACCAGACTCTATAACGTCTTGGGCTTCTTCATAAGCAAAGCGTCGGTCAGAGTAAATCACTGTTTTTGCAAAGCGGTAATTGCAAACTGTGCCTGAATCATCAAGTTCAAAGATTACGGCGAAACAAAGTGACTCTTCATTTGGCCTTAACGAACATATTTCATTTGACAAGCTTTCCGGAAGCATCGGAATTGTCCGGTCTACAAGATATACTGAAGTAGCCCGTCTCAAAGCTTCTTCATCTATAAGGTCTTGAGGTTGAACGTAATGCGAAACGTCAGCAATATGAACTCCAATTTCGTAATTACCATTGTCTAATGTCTTAAAACTCAAGGCATCATCAAAGTCTTTGGCATCTACAGGGTCAATCGTGAATGTCGTTATAGTACGATAATCCTCTCGTTTAGCAATTTCATCTTTTGTAATTCCTGGAGATAGGGCTTTTGCAGCCTTCTCCACTCTTGGATCAAATTCTGTATCAAATCCAAACTCGGCTACAATTGCGTGCATCTCAGCATTGTTGTCGCCTGTCTTGCCAAAAATTTGCTTAATGCTAGCATACGGGTTTTTGGCATTTGGCGGCCAGTTTCGATACGTGAATAAAACCTTATCACCGTGTTCAGCTCCCTTTAAACGTTCTTTTGGAACATAAAAGTCCGTATGTATCTTGGTGTTGTCAGGTACAATAAAATAGGCATTTCCTGCTTGTGAAACAACGCCTACAAAACTCGTTCGTGCTCGACTTAAAACTTCAGTTACAAAGGCTTTTACGCTGCTGCTTTTCCTTGAATATACCAGTTTAACAGCCACCTCGTCTCCATCAAAGGCATCGAGGGTGTGGCCAGGTTTTATTTTTAAATCCTTGTCTAAGTTGTCAGCAACCAAGTAGGCATCTCCGCGTTGGTTAAAGTCAAGAACACCGATGATCTCATCGCTTGTTTTACGGTACATGTACTGTCCTCGATTCACACGTTCAATCTTTCCATCTCGAGCTAAAAGTTCGAGTGTAATCGCAACATCTTTGCGTGGGATATCTGGAAGTTTTGACGATACTTGCTTGTAATTCAGTGCTTTATTCGCAAGAGAGATAAGCACATTGAGTACTTGACTGTAGTCGTCAGATTTCCTAATTCGTTTATTCTTTTTCTTCAATGGGGCTTAATTAATGCTGTGTTCTAGAAGTTCTTTAGTGTACGGAGATGAAGGGTTTTTTATCAACTCATCTGTATCTCCACTTTCAACAATTCGTCCTTCTTTAAGCACGATTATTTTGTTACAGAAATAACTCACTACATTCATGTCGTGACTAATTAACAAATAAGTGAGTTTATTGTCTGTTTTTAATTGGTTAAGTAAATTTAAAATTTTTGCTTGTACACTTACATCCAAGGCTGATACTGCCTCATCAAGAACAATTATTTTAGGATTCTTAGCCAGTGCTTTTGCAATACAAATACGCTGACGTTGCCCACCTGAAAACTCGTGTGGATACTTAGAATATGCTTCGGAATCCAGTCCAACAGATTCCAGCAATTCTACAACTCGCTCTTTGGGTTTCTTTATTCCTATTGATTTTACCACTTCTCCTATGGCTTTCCCTACCTTGTGTTTTGGGTTAAGTGATGAAAAAGGGTCTTGAAAAACTAACTGTATTTTCTCAGCGAGATTATCAACTGCATTCAAATTATTTCCGTCTAAAGTTACTTGCCCTCCGCTCGCAGGCCAGATGGAAAGTAGAATTTTAGCTATTGTACTTTTACCGCTTCCACTCTCTCCAATTAATCCCAAAGTATCACCTTGACAAAGTTCAAAGTCAATGTCGTGTAACACCTTGGTTTCGTTCTTTTTAAATAACGATTTCTTTATATGTGACTTAGAAAGCTGACTGACGCTAATTGTAGAAATGTCAGTAATGTCCTGTGGTTCAATGGGTTGGTTTGTGTTTTCGGTGTAAACCATCTTTCCATTATCAAAGGCAATCAGTTTATCAATTTCTGAAAGCTTTAGTCCCTTTTTGTTGTAGGTTGCTCGGCTTTGAATTAATGCTTTTGTGTATGGATGGCTCGGTTGGTTAAGGATTTGATTTGCCGTTCCTTGCTCAACTAATTCACCTTTGTACATAACCGCAATATTGTCTGCAAAATTTTGCAGAGATAACAGGTCGTGCGTAATAAAGAGAATCGCCATGTTTTCAGATCTGCTTAAATTTCTTAGCAGGTTTAAAATCTCTGTTTGAACTGCAACATCAAGTGCAGTGGTCGGTTCATCTGCAATTAAAAGTTGCGGATTCTTTGCTAGAGCCATGGCAATCATGATTCGTTGTCGTTGACCGCCACTTAATTCGTGCGGATAACTGTTTGCAACGCGTTTAAAATCAGTGAGTTCTACCTTGTTTAAGAGTTCTTTTAGGTATTCATCACTGTTTTGTTTCGCTTCTTCAAGTATTTGTGCACCACATTTAATAAGTGGATTTAAAGCAGTCATAGGTTCTTGAAAGATATAAGCAATAGCTTCTTGTCTCAGTTTTATAAGTTCTGTTTCAGAGCAGTTTGTAAGGTTGTATTCCTTTTCCTTATAGACGAAATTGACTTCGCCTTCTAGGCTTGCGGACTCTATTAGGCGAGTTAAGCTTTGACTAGCCACTGACTTGCCACTTCCGCTTTCTCCAATAAGCCCTAAAATTTGACCTTGCTCAATACTGAAGCTTATATCCTTAACAGCTGTAAATGTGCTGCCTGTATTCGTTTTAAACCGAACACTAAAGTTATGTGCTTCTAGAATTTTCAAGTTTATCGAAGTCGATCCATAGATCTGATAAGTTGCTCGTCTTTCTTAATGTTTCGCATTGCTAGGAAATTAAGAATCAAGAGAGCAACGGGTATTGCTGAGAAGAAGGTAAAAGACGATGTGCCATCTTGAAAGTAATTCATGTTAATGCTATACATATACATCATTACGATCAAACCTAAGATGAATAAATAGTTGAATCCAGAAAGCAAAGTTTGAAGCTTTCGATTCTTAAATACGACAAGAGAAGCTAAGGCCAAAAAGCCAACTGCTCCTAAGAACATAGAAAGGTAAATGTTTGATTCTTTGGAGGTTCCATCTTCAGCAGTGATTTCAGTTTCATCATACTCAACGGTAAATTTACCATCTGCATTATTACTCTCTGCCGAATAGAAAACGGTGTCTGTAAACAATAGCATTACACATATTGCGATCATCGCTAGAAAATATAATGTCTGTGGTCGTTGAATCATAAAGCAAATGTAATACTCACCTGAAAGGATGTTGTATAAACTTATTAAGAAATCTTTTACACCGCTTCATTGGTTATATAAGTATCGGACAACATTAAAGGTCCAAAATTAGCGTAGAATAAATAGTATTTTTGCTTGCGAAATGAAAAGAGCATTTATTGTTGATGCTGCAAGAACTGCAGTTGGAAAGTTTGGAGGAAGCCTAGCATCGGTTCGGCCTGATGATTTGGCTACCGATGTGATTAAGGCAATTGTTGAAAGAAATCCTTCAATTGATGTAAATGAAATTGAGGACGTAGTTTTTGGAGCAGCTAACCAAGCTGGTGAAGACAATCGTAATGTGGCGCGAATGAGTGCACTTATGGCTGGATTACCAGTAACTGTTCCAGGATTGACCATTAATAGATTATGTGCGAGCAGCTTACAGGCTGTTGCCGATGTGTCTAAAAACATAGCCGTGGGATACGGTGATATGTTTATTGCTGGAGGTGTTGAGAGCATGACCCGGGCTCCGTTTATTCTTCCAAAAGCCGAAACAGCATACAGCAGAAGCAATAAGATTTATGATACATCAATAGGATGGAGGTTCATAAATCCAAAACTCTCGGAAATGTATTTTCCATACGCTATGGGAGAAACTGCTGAGAATGTAGTTGAGAAATATGGAATTACACGTGAAGAGCAAGATGAATTTGCACATCACACGCAACAAAAATATCAGGCAGCTCACGAAGCAGGTAAGTTTAACGATGAGATTATTCCGGTACGTGTTCCTCAAAGAAAGGCTGAAGATTTAATTTTTGATACAGATGAGCACCCAAGACTAAGTTCAGTAGAGAAGCTAGCCAGTTTACGACCAGCTTTTAAGAAGGATGGTACTGTGACGGCTGGAAATGCTTCAGGTGTGAATGATGGTGCAGCGGCTCTTCTTGTTGTTTCAGAAGACGCTCTTAAACGATACAATCTAGAGCCCATTGCCGAAGTTGTTTCTAGTGCAGCTGCTGGAGTTCATCCAGACATTATGGGCATAGGTCCAGTTCCTGCAACACAAAAAGCACTTAAAAGAGCGGGAATAACCACAAACGACTTGGATCTAATTGAACTTAATGAAGCATTTGCCGCACAAGCAATAGCCTGTATACGCGATTTAGATTTAAATCCTGATATTATTAATGTTAATGGAGGCTCTATAGCGATTGGGCACCCTTTAGGAGCGTCAGGGGCACGTATAACGAGCACGCTGATGCACGAGCTTAAAAAACGTAACTCTGCCAAGTATGCACTTGCTACGATGTGTATAGGAGTGGGGCAGGGGGTAGCTGTTGTATTTAAGAAATGCTAACAGAATATTAACACACAAAAAAAGGGAACCATTTGGTTCCCTTTTTTTATGATATCTCTCTCGATTAATACTCCCAAAGGTCGTGCTCGAGAATGAATAAATCGTTTTTAATTCTGTCACTTTCTAGAAGCGAAGCAACACCATCATCTTTAAATTCTTCAAAGTAAGCGATGTCTAAATCGTACATGTTACTTTCTTTAACGATGTAGCTGTTAAACTGTCTCATTTGGAACCAGTGATCAAAGCTCATTCTTGCAGCATCATTCTTCGAGTTAAATACCTCTTGATTAGCAAGTGTTGATCTAAGGTCATCCATTTTGATCCAATACATTGGCGTTTCGCCTAACTCCAAACCAGACTCTGTAATCGGTCTCCAAAGAGGTGCAATTGCGATGATTCTGGCTCTGAAATCAGAGTAATTGTAATCAAAAATCCAGTCTTCCATAATACGATACTTAACAATCTTGCTCGGCTCGTAAGTCTCCTTAACGGTTGTAGGAACAAGATCATAAGGATCATCTGGATTGTCTGGGTTTGGCACCATAACAGTTGTTTCGATACTCACTTGTTTTAGAATATCTTCTGGTGTAACCATTGAAGTTAAAGAGTCATTCACATAAGCTGTAACGTCACCGTTCATCGCTGCATTCCACACGATTAGATAGAATGGGTTACGTGGCCAGTGCATTACTTTATTTTGTTTCTCTCTAACATCTATAATGCGGTGGATTCTTTTACTCCACTTAACATTAGCTTCTCGAATATAACGATATGGAACAGCTTTACGTTCCTTCACAGCAGTGTGAGGGTATGTATAGTCCTCAAATTTGCTAATTTGAGCGTCTGCACCGAATCCGGTAAGTAACAAGGCGAATAATATTACCAGTATTTTCTTCATATCTTTATATCTATTTTACAAAAGTAACGAAAATTGAATCAATTATCGTATGGTTATAATAATTGGACTCAAATTCGCTTTGAAACCATACTTGGCTTCAGTTGCTCTAATTCCTTCAAATAAAATTCTATCACCAGGCCCTGCAGATCTAATCATAGACTTCATTTGACCGGTTAAAGCACCGCTATTTGACTGTGCTTGAACTGGTGGCTTACGCTTGTATGCAACAATCATTTTAAAGCCAGTAACTCTGTACTTTAAGTTGTATGCAAATCCAGCACCCATAGTAGCCAATAGTGAACTCTGAGCAGAAACAGAAGCTTTACCTTTTGGTAAACCGTCGTTTGGAATACCACCTAACTGAGCTGTTGGTTGTGGTAAACTTCTTACTCTAAACTTCTGAGAACCTACACGTTTAGTAACTCCATCAACAGTAACTGCTGCACTGATAGTGATTTCACCGTTTGTGCTAGATGGAACTTTCGCATTGTAGTTTCCTCCTCCTTTGTTACTCAATCGGATACCAGGAGCAGAGATTTTCACGTCTGCTGCACTAAATCCAGGAACTGAAATAGACATTGGGTTATCAATACCTTTATAAAGAAGGTTCATTTCTGTAGCTGCAATAGTAGCTGCAGGTTTGAACACTTGGTATTCTGCTTCGAATGGGTAAGGCTTTGCTACTCCGTCAGGCCCCATTACAATAATCTCTCCAGAGAAAGATTTAGGACCGATACCTGATGCAGCAACGCTGTATTTACCAACACCACCTTCAACACTAATTTCAGTCTCTCCAACTTTAACAGTAGGGTTACCTTTAGAGTTAGAAGCTACTAGTAAGATATCTGCTTCGTAATTTTCACCTTGCATGATGTAGTTACTTGAAGCCAATACTTTTGCTTCTAGCTTATCAAATTTGTAGTCAGTTGCATCAATTTGCTTAGCAAGTTTCTCAAGAATATCAGATTCTAATGTTTTAGCATCGTTCTTGATTCTAGCTAAGAAAGTCATTAAACCAGCAGCTGGTTGGTGCTCAAGTGTTTCACTCACCCAGTCTTTTTTGTTAACACCTTTACCTTCTGGCTCATCGGCGTGTAACTGACATGCATGAAGTGCTTCATCATAAAGCTTGTTGTCATTGATCTTTACAGAATCTTTACCAGGCTTTAAGTACTCAAGCATTGCATCTCTTGTGCTGTTAATTTTATCTTTAAACTCTAAACCTTTTGCCTTTTTATTATCGGTAAAGTATTTAGCATGTTTCTCCATTTGATCAGGTACAGTCAAAGGAGAGTTAGGTCCATCTTCTCTACCTCCGTACCACTCTTCAACAAGTTTTTTCATATCATCGATATACTTGTAGAAATCAGCAGCTTCAGCTTGTACAGCTTTAGCTCTTTCGTAGTAAGGCTTAGTTTTAGCTGCCGCAGTTTTCATGTTCTTATCGAACGCTGCCATGGTAGCTGCGTTTTTAGAATCGATGTTTACAGCTGCCGCATTAAAACTTTGCTCAAAGAAGAAGAAAGATTTAAGTATTTCCTTAGAAACGTTAAGGGCAAGAAGTGCCATGAGTACCAAGTACATCATGTTAATCATCTTCTGCCGCGGTGATAATTTAGCTCCTGCCATAATTAGTTAATTTTAATCAGTTAAAAATTATGGTTAGGATTAGCTATTTGGTCTCATTGCGTTAAGCATACCACCGTAAACTTTGTTTAAGTTTTGGATATTTTGATCGAAACTTACTAAGTTGTCGTTCAATGTTTGGTTGATGCTTGCAACTTTACTAGTAGTCTCTTTGAAAGACTCAGTAGTTTCAGATAAGCTTTCTAACGCAGATACCGCTCTAGTGTATGAAGAGTTCATACCCATTAATTGCTCATTCGCTCTGTGAACGTTTTCAGCATATTCCTTAGTAGCTACAGTTGCTCCTGACAAATCAGCCATTGAGCTTACGTTGCTAGAAAGAGATTTTAAACCAGTTCCTAAACCTTCAATAAGGTCTGGACCAATTTTAGCTTCAGATAACATGCTGTCTAATTGTTGAGAAACAGAATCACCTGCTCCAACTTTTGCAGCTTCTCTTGAACCTTCCATTCCTGCTAATTCAGGATAAACAAGGCTCCAGTCCCATTCTTCGTGTAATGGTTCGAAAGCAGAAAGAAAGAAAATGAATGCCTCAGTAGACATACCAACAATTAGCATTAAGTCAGCACCAGGCCAGTGAAGAATTTTAAATAATGCACCCGCAATTACAATAGATGCACCAATTCCGTAGGCCATAGCCATTACTTTTTTTCCAGATTTCGATTCAAAAAAATTCGCCATAATTTTTCAGTTAAAGTTGTTTTTTATTGTTTAAGTATTAATTATTAAAATGTTGTCAAATATTAACGGAAGAAAATAAGATTTAGTATTTGGTTAAAAAAATGTTCTTATCTTCTATCCGTAGCAGATCTACCAATGTAGGTCTGTACACATCTAAACCCGATGAACGACTTAGAGGTATCTTGGTATTCGTACGATCTTGATCCGTTTTGGATAAAGTACGCTACGTCTTTCCAGCTACCACCTCGCGTAACCTTACGTTTTAAGGTTAATGGGCCTCTATCATCTGCTTCAACTTGGAAGTCAGAGTTTAAATCGTGAGTGAATTGATGACTAGATTCGTCATACGCTGAAATTGTCCACTCTGCAACGTTTCCGGCCATATTATACAAACCGTAATCGTTAGGGAAGTAAGAGTCAGCTCTTACAGGATATAAACCACCGTCAGCCATATAGTTACCACGGTTAGGCTTAAAGTTTGCTAATAAACATCCTTTACTATTTCTAGTGTAAGGACCACCCCAAGGATACATGTTGTTGTCTCTACCACCACGAGCTGCAAATTCCCATTCGAACTCAGTTGGAAGTCTCCAATGCTCAGTAATAGGCATGTCTTGAGTTTCCCAGTATCTGTTCAGCCAACGTGTTCTCCAGTTGCAGAATGCATTAGCTTGGTGCCAAGTGATTCCAACTACTGGATAATCATCATATTTAGGGTGATTGAAGTACTGACGAGTCATTGGCTCGTTGTATGAATAAGTAAAGTCTCTAACCCATACTAAAGTATCTGGGTAGATTTTTACAGTATTTTCTCTGATAACAGAAGGTCTGTCAGAATTAAAGTAATCTTGTCTAGCAGCAGCTTTTAAGTCAATCCACTGGTAGTAATACTCCAGCTTACGGATATCGATTTGTCTTCTTGCTTCGAAACGATCTCTTCCTTGATAGAACATTTGCTCTAAGTCTTCATAAGACTCTTCCCAATCGAATTCTTCGTCGTAGTCTAAGATCTCGTGTTCTTCTTGTCCACTTTCTTTAACCAATCCAAGATATTTGTTGCTTCGAGCAATACTATCTTTAACATAGTTCACAAACTGACGGTATTCGTTGTTTGTAATTTCGGTATCGTCAACCCACATAGCGTGAACTGAGATTTGCTTGTTTGGAGCAATGTAAGTGTGGAAGATGTCCTCATCACTTTGTCCAGTATGGAATGTACCCGTAGGAACATAAACCGTACCGAAAGGTTGTGGGTGGAACCATGGTCTTCTACCTTGAACACCAATTAATTCACCGTGATCATTCATCCCGCAACCAACGAGTGAAAGAAATGTAAACATCACAAGAGCCTTAGCAATTAACTTCATAATAAATTCTTTCCTTTAAAAAAGTTTCACAAATTAACATTCAAATGTTGAAAAAAACAATATTAATTTAATTTCAACGTCCGATTAATAACGTTTTGATTAGTAGTTTAGTATAGCAGTTTTTTAATTGTTACAAGAATCGAGGTGTAAGTCGAATAATTGGTGGATTCTTCTGGTTCACAATTGGAATGCAATATTTTACAAATATCTCATGTGTACCGTTACTTACTTTTTGTACGTTCGAAACTGTAATATCATATGAATAGCCTATTTCTAACGGGCTAGCTACATATCCTAACAATAAGGATGCAGCATCTGCGTTAGCCCACTGTCTCCAACCAATTCCACCCCTTAAAGTCCCAGCATATAGAGCGGTCACGTTTGCGTCGAATTGAGGTTTGTATTCACTTCCTACCAAGGCAAACTTCCCGAGAATAGCCGGTTCTAAAACGATGTTCCCATTTAGATTGTAATCACCTCCTACAATAGCATAGTAGTGAGGAACAAATTGTCTCTCCGTTGTTGATCCTTGAAAACCTACATTGTACAATGCACTGTTTAAGTTCGTAACAGAAACCCCTGCGTAGAAGTTTTCAATTACATTTAACATTCTGCGTTGCTTGTAGTGTACACCAAAGTTTACATCTAACTTCATTTCGTTAGCTGATCCAATAGGTACCAAAGGATCGTTATCGTGAAAAGCTTTATATGCTGGCTTGTCATAACCCCATTGGGTTCCTCCAAGTCCAACACCAGCAGCAATTTCGCTGAATCCGCCTTGAAGCAATCGCTTATAGTTTAGGTTCAACATAATTGAAGTTCCACGTGTGTATCCAATTTTATCGTCAATAACGGTTAAACCGGCACCGATAAAGTTCATACTGTCTTCTGTTAATTTAAATGCTGTTCCAACATTTAGGTTGTAAGTAACCGGAGCTACATTCTCTCCTCCCGTGAAAGTAGGGTCTATGTCTGATCCTCTAACTTGTGTTTGATCATCAAAGTCTCTCCACTGGTGGTGAGTTAATCCACTTAGACAAATATCGCCATAGTGAACGCCGGCCGCAGCTGGATTATATGCTTGTTGTACATTCTTAAAATGTGTGTAGTAAGGATCCTGCTGAGCAAAAGAGTAGGTAGCTGCAAATATGAAAAGGATTGTAAGTGCTTTTTTCATAAACTTCGGTCGCAATTTAAGTCAAATTATCAATTTGATACAATATTAACTAAAAATCGACAAAATTTATTGCACACTAACGACGTGCCCTAAACCAAACTGGCGTTAACTTGATCGATCAAGTCACCCAATTCACGCTTAGCTTGTTCCAGAACATTTTGAGCATTAGCTCCTAATTCTTCGGCAAAATTCTTGTCGCCTAAATCTTTGATGTTAATCATCACATTCATATAAGCTCCTTGCACAGCTGTAAGAGCACATAAGGCACCAACTCCAGCATCCGTAATGGATGCAGGGTTACCCGATTTTACCATTTCAGCTAACAAGTTCTTCATGCTGAATGAGGTTTGCATAACGCGGTAAGGCACTTCCGCCGCATATTGACTTGCCAACTCGATGGCCTCACTTCTTAACTTTTTATCCTCATCGGTATCTTTAGGCATTCTGATTGCCGAAATGATTCCATTGAATGATCGGGTATCTTCATCAACGAGGTAAAGCAACTCATCTTTAATTTTTTGTCCTTCAACTGCAAGGGGAGAAAAATAGTCTAACTTGTCTTCCCATCCTGGCTTGTTTGCCGACAAGTTTGCAACCATAGTTCCTAAAGAGGCACCCAATGCCCCGACATAGGCAGATATACTTCCTCCTCCAGGGGCCATACTCTCAGATGCTGTTTCATTTGCCAAATCTTTGGCCGTCATACTGATCAGTTTTTCGTCCTCTAATGAGCGAAGTTGGTATTCAATAATTTTCTTTTGAGGGTCAAATGGTGCAAGTTCATCTAGTCCTAACGACTTAACTGCAATGTGAATTAATTCACCGTCGCTTACGCCTAAAGATCTTCCTTGCTTTGTTAAATAGTGTCGTCCTGCATCAAGCATTGCTTGTAATGGAATTAATCCAACCAACTCACTCCCTGTAATTCGAATACCTCTGCTAATCGCACTTTTTTGAACTTCATCAAAGAATATATGAATTGGTGTGATATTGAAATTTGTCAAGTTAGCAGAAACTTGAGCCACATCATATTCGTCGATAAACCATCCCACTGCTTGTACTGCTTTGCAAGCACCAGGAATTCGTACCGATTCACCATTTTCATCTTTAACTATTTTCCCATTGTATGGATTTCCCTCACGTTTTACACGACCAGTCTCTCGAACATCAAATGCGATTCTATTTGCAATTCGCGTAGACTTGGTATTCAAGTTCACATTGTAAGCAATTAAGAAATCACGAGCACCAATTACCGTAGCACCAGAACGAGCATTGTAAACTGCTGGTCCAAAGTCTGGTTTCCATTCGGGTTTTTTAATTTTATCGAAGAAACCTTCGTATTCTCCTGCACGAATTACAGAAAGTACATTTCGATTGGTGTCTGGCTGTGAAGCACCATACAGATAGGTAGGAATATCAGTAGTTTCTCCAACCTGTTTTGCAAGCTTTGTTGCCCATTCTGCAGTTTCCTCCATAGAAATGTTTGCAACAGGAATGAACGGACAAACATCTGTAGCTCCCATTCGAGCATGTTCTCCTGAATGCTTGCTCATATCAATCAGCTCACCCGCCTTTACAATTGCCTTGTATGCGGCAGAGACTACAGCTTCCGGAGTACCAACAAAGGTAACTACCGTTCTGTTGGTTGCTTGCCCCGGATCTACATCCAAAAGCTTTACACCTTCAACGCTTTCAATTTCGTTGGTGATTTGTTTGATTACTCCAAGATCTCTACCCTCACTAAAATTGGGTACGCATTCAATTAGTTTCTGATTCATGCTTGCTTAAAAATGATGGCAAAAATAGAATTACCTCTAAATAAATAATCATAAGGTAGCAAACGAAAATATATTTGCTGCGATTTTGCGCTACGTATTAGAAATAGCATACAAAGGAACCAACTACCATGGCTGGCAATTTCAAGATAACAGCATTACTGTGCAACAGGTTATTGAAGAGGCTCTTACTCGAATTTTAAGAGTTAAAACTAGCGTGGTAGGATGTGGAAGAACCGATACTGCAGTTCATGCCTCTCAGTACTTTTTGCATTTTGATTTTGATGATGTAATTCCATCAAAGTTTATTTTTAGACTGAATCAAATTTTGCCCAAAGATGTGGCCATTTATGACTGTTTTGAAGTAAAGGATAACTTTCATTCACGTTTCGATGCGACGTATAGAAAGTACATTTACAAGACGAGCTTTCGAAAAAATCCATTTCTAATTGATGAACATTTGCACCTTTGGAGGCAGCCTGATATTATTAAAATGAACAACGGGTGTGCTGAGTTGTTAAAACATCGTGATTTCGCTTCATTTTGCAAAAGTGGTTCAGACAATAAAACTACACTTTGCGATTTGATGGAGTGTAAATGGATTGAAACAAAAGATGGCTTAGAGTTTCATGTGAAGGCCGATCGCTTTTTACGAAATATGGTAAGAGCACTTGTTGGAACTTTATTGGATGTTGGCTATGGCGATGTGTCAATTGAGCAATTGAAAGAAATAATTAAAAGTAAAAACAGAAGCAATTCGGGAAAAAGTGTTGCGGCTAGAGGCCTATACCTAGCCGAAGTTGGATACAATTGGAATGAGTTCAGAACAACAAAATAGTGCAAAGTTTGATATCAAGCTGATTTGGCGAATCTTAAAGCTAGCCAAACCTTATCGCAAACACTTTGTGGTGGGGACTATACTCACGCTCTTGTTAACAGGGCTTGCTCCTATACGTCCTTTGCTTGTTCAGTTTACTATTGATAATCACATTGCGAACAAAGACACCCAAGGCATCTTACTCTTTTCAGGTTACATCTTTGCTCATATTATTTTACAGAGTAGCGTTCTATTTGGTCATACTTATATTGTTAATCTAATAGGTCAAAATGTAATTAAGGACTTGCGTATGCGGGTTTATAATCACATTCTATCGCTTAATAGCTCGTTTTTTGACAATAGCAAGGTGGGTACACTGGTTACACGATCTGTATCTGACGTCGAAACTATTTCGAATGTCTTCTCTCAAGGTTTGATTTCTATTATTGGGGATATTGCTCAGCTGGGATTGATTCTAATTATCATGTTTATTACAAGTTGGCAGCTAACCCTAATCTCTCTTGCCGTGTTGCCTATCTTACTAATTGCATCGGAGTACTTTCGACGAGGAGTTCGTAAATCGTTTCAGCAGGTTAGAGCGAAAGTTTCAGAGTTAAACGCATTTGTTCAAGAGCAAATCGTGGGTATGGAGGTAGTGCAATTATTCGGGAAACAGGATCAAGAATATTCAAAATTTGAGAAAATTAACCGAGGCCACCTCGATGCCTATAAGAAATCAATATTCTATTATGCGATCTACTTCCCAATTGTAGAGATCCTTAGCAGTATTGCACTGGGTTTAATTATTTGGTGGAGTGCTGGCTCTCCAAATGCTGCAAGTGCTGGATTGATTACAGCATTTGTGATGTATATCGGCATGATCTTTCGTCCGATTAGAACAATTGCAGACCGTTTTAATACGATGCAAATGGGAATGGTGAGCAGCGAACGTATTTTTAAACTGATTGATGATCAATCCCAAGTTGAAGAGTCTGGGGAAGTTGTAAAGGAAATTGAAGGCAATATTCAATTTAACAATGTTGGTTTCTCTTACGTCGAAAACGAACCTGTACTCAAAGAGGTAAGCTTTGATATAAAAGCAGGAAAAAGCTTGGCCATTGTTGGAGCTACAGGTGCAGGAAAATCGTCGATAATCAGCTTAATCACCAAGTTGTATACGATTCAAAAAGGTGAAATTTTAATCGACGGAGTAAATGTGAACAATTTTGATTTGCACGAGTTGAGAAAGCAAATTGGCGTTGTGTTGCAAGAGGTTTTTCTTTTTGCGGGTTCAATTGAGGAGAATGTGCGTTTAAAAGACTCAACCATTACTCAAGAAAAAATGCACGAAGCAGCCACACTGATTGGTGCCGAAAAGTTTATCGAAGCACTTCCTAATCAATGGGAATATGATGTAATGGAAAGAGGTTCGACGCTTTCTGTGGGCCAACGTCAACTTATAAGTTTTATTCGTGCACTGGCATTTGATCCTAAAGTACTAATCTTAGATGAGGCAACCTCAAGTGTTGACTCAGAAACTGAAGAACTCATACAAGAAGCTACCAAACGATTAATGCAAGGCAGAACCAGCATAATTATTGCCCATAGACTTTCAACCATAAAAGAGGCTGATTCTATTTTGGTGATGGATAGAGGACGTGTAATTGAACAAGGAAGTCACGAAGAATTGATGGAAAAAGAGGGAGCTTATTTCGAATTGTTTCAAAAGCAATTTGAGTTGATTTAAACTCCTCTGCCATATAAATATCCACATCATTGGTAATTGCCATACGACCGTATATTTTTGAGCCGATTTTGAACAAATGTCAAGAGTAGTATCAGGAATTAGACCAACCGGAAAACTCCATTTAGGGAATTACTTTGGAGCCGTTAAAAGTTTTTTGCAGATGCAAGAAGAGCATGATTGCTTTTTCTTTATTGCTGATATTCACTCTCTAACTACGCATCCCACTCCAGAGAACCTTCATCAAAACATTAAGCAAGTACTTGCAGAACATTTGGCAATGGGAGTTGACCCAAACAAATGTGCTTTGTTTATTCAGAGTGATGTTCGTGCAATTAGCGAGTTGTACACGTACATGAACATGAATGCCTACTTGGGAGAATTGCAGCGATCAGCTTCATTTAAGGAAAAGATTAGAACGCAGCCCGACAATGTTAATGCTGGCTTGTTAACTTATCCGGTTTTAATGGCAGTTGATATACTCGCCCATCACGCTGATTTTGTGCCGGTAGGAAAAGACCAGCAACAACATTTGGAGATGACACGACAGTTTGCGAATCGCTTTAACAATTTATATAACCAGGAATATTTCAAGCAGCCTGAAGCATATAGCTCTTCTGGAAAGCTCGTCAAAGTTCCAGGTTTAACGGGTCAAGGTAAGATGAGTAAATCGTCTGGTGATGCTGATACTATTGTTTTTGATGAAGAAGACAAGGTGATTCACAAGAAGATTATGCGGGCTAAAACTGACAGTGGACCGCAAGGATTAAATGAAGAGAAATCGCCAGAAATTCAGAACTTATTTGACTTGATGGCTTTGGTTTCAGATCAATCTACAATTGATCACTTCGATGATCTTCATGCCAAAGCAGAAATTCGCTATGGTGATTTCAAGAAACAGTTAGCGGAAGATGTTTTAGCATTTGTTCAACCCATTAGAGAGAAGATTCATCACTTCAAAAATGATGAGAAAGCACTTTCAGAAGCAGCAATGATAGGAGCTGAGAAAGCAAATGAAAGTGCAGAAAAAACATTACAAGAAGTCCGAAATATTATTGGCTTCAGAAAGTTTTATTAAATATTTGTAAACCAATTATCAAAACCAAAAACTAGAGAAAAATGCATATTGCAGTAGCAGGAAACATAGGATCAGGAAAAACTACCCTTACCAAACTTTTGGCAAAACATTACGAGTGGGAAGCACAGTTTGAAGCCATGGACGACAATCCATACATTACTGATTTTTATGACGACATGCAACGCTGGTCGTTCAATCTTCAGATCTATTTCTTGCATACTCGATTTAGTAGCTTGATTCGATCAAAAAGCAACCCAAATACCGTTGTTCAGGATCGAACAATTTATGAAGATGCATACATTTTCGCTCCGAACCTACACGCGATGGGTTTAATGAGCACAAGAGATTTTGATACCTATCAGGCATTGTTCTCTAACATTAAAACTTCTATTGATGCTCCTGATTTATTGATTTACTTAAGAAGCTCAATAGGAAATCTGGTAAGTCAAATTCAAACACGCGGAAGAGAATATGAAGATTCAATTCGATTAGACTACCTCAAGCGTCTTAACGAGCGCTACGAAGCATGGATTTCAACATACAAGGAAGGTAAACTCCTAATTATTGATGTTGATGATATCGATTTTGAAAATAATCCAGAACACTTGGGTAACATCATCAGCAAGATTGATGCTGAGATTAACGGTCTATTCTAAGAGCTAACTAAGCCTTTTCAAGTAATTTAAGTACGGTCCAAGCGGCCTCCATTCCTTTATGGCCATGCTTACCTCCTGAACGCTCAATAGCTTGCTCCTGATTGTCAGTGGTCAGCACTCCAAAAGCAACAGGAATATTGTGTTTAATGGTCACGTTGGCAATTCCGTTTGCAACTGCGTCGCAGATGAAATCGAAATGTCGTGTTTCGCCCTGAATTACGACACCAATACAGATTACGGCGTCAAGTCCTTGCGAGGCGAGCTTGTTCGCTCCATAAATTAGTTCGTAAGAGCCAGGAACATCCCATTCAACAATATTCTCCTCTTTAATACCAGCTGCAAGAAGTGTTGAAATTGCACCATCTTTTAGTTTGAAGGTAACAGCGGTATTCCACAAGGCGGTTACAACTCCAATCTTTAGATCAGAATCAGGAAGATGAATCTTCTCTTTTAGAAAATCTTGATTTGCGTAATCAGCCATTACTCGGCTGCAATTTTTGCTTCAACTCGAGCAATTTTTGCTTCAACTTGAATAGCTTCTCGAGTCTCTTTGAAATCTTCTTTCAATCTGTTGAATGCCTTTAGTGCATCCGAGTACTCTCCTGCTTCTTCATAAGCTTCACCTGCCTTGCGTAAAGCAATTGGAGTGGTAAAGTTATTTTCTCTAGAATTTGCTGCTTTCATGTATTTGTCACCTGCTGTGCTATAATCACCTAGTTCAGAATGACAATCTCCTATAAGCGTCTTAACTTGAGCATGCATTACTTCATCTCCGAAGCTAGTGCTTTCCAAGTAGTCAAGAGCATCTTCATATTGACCTTTTTCTAAGTAAATTCTTCCAGCATAAAAAGAAGCCATCTCTCCAATTTTTGTTGAACCAAATTCGTCGGCAATATCAAGCATACCTAAATTAACTCCATCACCATTTAATGCAAGGTCAAGAGAATCTGAGTGGAAATAACGCTCAGCAGTAAAGAAACTGTTTCCAGCATCTCTAACCTTAGCTGGTTGAAGTACATAAACGCAGTATATAACACCTAACATAGCAAGGAATAATCCTATACCTGCAATATTGATGTTCTTTTTATTTGAAGTGTAGAATTCTTTGATGGTATCAACACCTTTGATTTGTGAGATTTGTTCTTCTGTGCTCATTTCCTTTAAAAGTTTGCAAAAATATACTTATTCTACAATAAATGGATATTCATCAACATATACATCTGTATATAATTCTGACGCATCAGGGAAAGGTGAATTTTCTGCAAATTCAACTGCTTCTTGAACGTCTTTTTCAATGTCTTCCTCTATCTGGTCTAATTGTTTCTGACTAAGGTATTTTTCCTTCAAAATGGTCTCTTTTACCACTTCAATAGGATCAACTTTTTTGTAGTCTTCAACCTCTTCTTTAGTTCTGTATTTAGCAGGGTCAGACATTGAATGACCTCGATAACGATAGGTTTTAAGCTCAACAAAAGTTGGTCCTTCACCTTTTCTAGCTCTATCGGCAGTACGCTTCATTGATTCGTGAACCGCTTCACAGCTCATTCCGTCTACTTGCTCAGAAGGCATATCGTATCCTAATGCAATTTTAGAAATGTCTAATACATTGGTAGTTCTTTCAACCGATGTTCCCATCGCGTAGTTGTTGTTTTCGCATATGAATACTACTGGAAGTTTCCAAAGCATAGCCATGTTAAAAGCTTCGTGAAGTGCTCCTTGACGAACAGCTCCATCTCCCATATAGCAAAAGCATACATTGTCGGTTCCGTTGTATTGCTCAGCAAGTGCAATACCAGCTCCAAGAGGAATTTGTCCTCCTACAATACCATGGCCTCCAAAGAAATTGTGCTCTTTAGAGAACATGTGCATACTACCACCTTTACCTTTACTGCAACCGTCAACTCGACCAAATAACTCAGCCATAACCGAACCTGCAGACATGCCCATTGCTAATGCATGACCATGATCTCGATACGCTGTAATCACCTTGTCTCCATCTTGCTTTGCAGAAGCTAAACCAGCAACTACTGCTTCCTGCCCAATATACAAGTGACAAAATCCTCTGATTTTGTTTTGACCATACATTTGAGCTGATTTCTCTTCAAACCTTCTTATTAATAACATCAATTTGTACCAATCGATGTAAGTATTTTTAGTGTGTTTTGCTTTTGCCATTTTATATTTGGAGCGGCAAAAATAACAATTTTAATTCCTCAAAAAGAACACTTGAATATCCACCAATTATCACTCGTTAATTTTAAAAATCATTTGGAATTAAATTTAGCCGTTCAAAATGATGTAGTTGCCATCGCGGGCCTTAATGGTGCAGGCAAAACTAGCATACTTGATGCTATTTATTTTTTGTGTGTAGGAAAGTCGTATTTCTCATCTACAGATGTTCAATGCATTCACAACGAACAGGCCATTGCTGGCATTCGAGCAAAGTTGACTCTTGATGATGAAATTGCACTAAAAGTAAAACTGAAAAGAGGTGGTCGAAAGGCAATTGAGAAAAATGGTGTGGCTTACAAACGAAATATTGAGCACGTTGGGCAGTTTGTAGCTGTTGTAATAGCACCCGGTGATATTGAAATCATTTACGGATCTAATTCAGTTCGTAGGAACTTTGTGAACGAGATTTTAAGTCAAACAGACCGAGAGTATCTCGAAGACTTAGTTAAATACAAGAAATTAATCGAGCATCGAAATAAGCATTTAAAGGAAGAATATACTGACGAAACTTTATTACAGTCTCTAGATGATCAACTTGAACCTCTGGCAGATCATATTTATAGTAAAAGAACTTCATTCTTAAGCGACTTTTCTGAAGAATTCCAACGTCAGTATGTAGCACTTGCCCAAGATACAGAAGAAATTCAATTGCGTTACATCAGCCAATTGGCCTCAAAATCGTATGCAGAATTGGTGAAAGAAAATAGAGCAAAGGATATAGCCGTTCAGCGAAGTTTTAGTGGAGTTCATAAAGACGAGTTGGAAATCGATTTAAACGATGTGAGCTTAAGAAAATATGGGTCTCAGGGGCAGATTAAATCTGCCTTAATTGCCTTAAAACTTGCAGAGTATTCATTCATATCGAAGCAGAAAAATCTACTGCCTTTTCTTCTTCTCGACGACATTTTTGAAAAAATAGATGATCAAAGAGCCCAAGTGCTAACGAGCATCATTAAAAATGATAACTTTGGACAAATATTTATTACCGATACCAATGCAGAACGTTTGCAAAATTTTTGCGAACAAATAGGTAAGCCATACCAAATAGAAAATTTAAGTTAAGTGGAAGACGAGAAATCATTCAAAGATCTGGTTAAGAGCCTGTTCAAGTCGTATAAACTTGGCGATAAATATGATGAAATAGGTGTGGTTAACAGTTGGGAACAAATAGTAGGAAAGGTTATCGCACAAAAGACTTCAAAAGTGTTTATCAATAATCAGATTTTACATCTTACTTTAACCTCAGCACCACTAAAAAACGAATTAAGATATCATAAATTAGTGCTTATAGAAAAGGTAAATAAATTTGCACAAAAGGAATTAATCAAAGACATAAAATTTTATTAAATGATTCATAAAGTAGCTCCATCCATTCTGTCAGCAGATTTTGGTGATTTAAGAAAAGATATTGAGATGATAAACGACAGTGAGGCCGATTGGTTTCATGTAGATGTAATGGACGGTGTTTTTGTGCCGAATATTTCATTTGGCTTTCCTGTAATGAAAACCCTTAAGAAATATGCTCAGAAACCGCTTGACGTACATCTAATGATCGTTGAGCCTGATCGTTATATTCAACAATTTGCAGATGCTGGAGCTGAAGTAATCACAGTGCATTATGAAGCATGCACTCACTTGCATAGAACATTAGCTGCTATTAAAGATGCTGGAGCAATGGCAGGGGTTGCAATAAATCCTCACACCCCGGTTCACTTGCTAAATGAAGTTTATAAAGAAATCGATCTAATTTGTGTTATGAGTGTGAATCCTGGATTTGGGGGCCAGTCATTTATTGAAAACACCTACGCTAAATTGCAGCAATTGAAGAACATCTCAGAAATGAAAAATCATACTCCTCATATTGAAGTAGATGGAGGGGTTAATTTGGAGAACTATCAAAAACTGCTTGAATGTGGTGCTAACGTACTAGTCGCAGGAAACACGGTGTTCAGTTCTTCAAATCCTCAAGAGACTATTTTAGCACTGAAACAATAGTATAGAAACAACTGCGTTACTATTTTTTTGAAATCTGCTTTACTATCATATCTATTCGTATTTGCGGCTTGCGTAGGTTTTGCTCAAAATACAGCAATTCTTAAAGGAACGGTTTACGACAAGAATAACTACCCGATAAACAATGCATTTATAAAGATCAAAGAGACGGGCAACACAACATATAGCATTATGAACGGCTCGTACGCGATTGCGATACCTGCGAATGAGGTATTTACAGTTCAGGTCAGTTATACCAAAGCAGCTGTACAACACACAGTCGGCAAGGTAAAACCAGGTGAAGTTGTTCGACTTGATATAAGCTTAGATTATACCACGGTTATTAGAGGTGCTGTTGTTACTGGTGAGAAGGTTAGAGAGTATCCTTCAGTTATCAGAATAGAACCTAAAAAGCTTGAAAGATTTGCTAATACAGGTGGTTTTGAGACAAATTTAAAAATTACGGCTATTGGCATCAGCACGGCAGGAGGAGAATTGTCTTCTGGTTACAGTGTTAGAGGAGGAAACTTCGATGAGAATCTGGTATACATTAATGATATAGAAGTGTATCGTCCTTTCCTAGTTCGAAGCGGTCAACAAGAAGGTCTGAGTGTGATCAATCCCGACTTGGTAGATTATGTTGAGTTCTCCGCCGGTGGGTTTCAAGCTAAATATGGAGATAAACTTTCATCAGTACTAGACATTAAGTATCGAGAGGCCGACTCGTTTTCGTCAACCGTTCAGGCCAGCTTGCTTGGTGTGAATTTTCACGCCGAAGATAAAGTCGGAGAGCGTTTCACCTATTTATTCGGTGCACGGTACCGTACAAATCAATATTTGTTAGGAAGCCTTGATGTACAAGGAGATTACAAGCCGCGATTTTATGACATTCAAGCCTTGTTGAAATACAGATTTAGTTCTGATTTAAGTTTGTCGCTTCTTTCTACTGCCTCGCAGAATAGATATCTCGTAGTACCACAATCAAGAAGAACAAGTTTTGGGAATATTAATAGCGCTCTCAGTCTGAATATTGCATTTGGAGGCCAAGAGTTGATGCAGTACACCACGCTTATGAACGGATTAAGCTTGGTTTATAAACCTACCGATAGATTAGATTTAAGGCTAAATACTTCTGCCTACAACACTACTGAAAGAGAGCATTTTACTGTAGAAGGAGCTTACCGTCTTTCTGAACTTGAAACAAATCTAGGTTCAAATGATTTTGCTAATGTTAAGAGAATTCTTGGGTTGGGCTACTTTATTGACCACGCACGAAATGATTTAAGTGCAAATGTGTATACCGCATCTTTTAAAGGAAAGTACTTCGGGGAGAAGGCTACAACAAGCTGGGGCGTTCGCTACACCAACGAAACAATAACAGATAATCTTAAAGAATGGAGATATAACGATAGCAGTCAATATAATATTAGCACGACGACCGACACGAGCTTAAAAAATGCCATTGTTCTTGACGAGTTCTTAAAGGCAAGTGTTGATCTTCAAACGTTCAGGACCATGGGGTATATTCAAAACAACCAACGCTTGAATGATGCCTATGATTTTAGAACGACTTATGGCTTGCGTGCCAATTATTGGAGCTATAACGGCGAAACCGTTTTGAGTCCAAGAGTACAACTCTCCGTAAAACCAAACAAGCCGTTTAATGATAGTATTAGAGCTATTGCAGACACCCTAAAGCACGATTCGATGTACAAACGCGATTGGGTTGTGAAGTTCGCAGCAGGATATTACTACCAACCGCCATTTTATAGAGAGCTCAGAGGTTTAGATGGTCAATTGAACCCCGATATTAGAGCTCAAAAATCGATTCATTTTGTTTTAGGCGGTGACATGAATTTTAAGGCATGGAATCGTCCATTTAAGTTCATTAGCGAGGTGTATTATAAAGATTTAGATCGTATGATTCCCTATGTGGTTGACAACGTAAGAATTCGATACTTAGCTGATAATTCTTCAAAAGGTTATGCTGCTGGATTTGATGCAAGGGTGAATGGAGAGTTTATTGAAGGTGTTGAAAGCTGGTTTAATTTCTCACTTCTGCAGACAAAGGAGCGACTGTACTACACAGATGAAGCTGGAAATGAACAATTAAGCGATTGGCTTAGAAGACCTACAGATCAACGCGTTAATTTCTCAATCATGTTCCAAGATGAGTTGCCCCAAAATCCTAGCTATAAAATGAATTTAAGCTTGGTTTATGGCTCTCGTGTTCCATTCTTTTTCGATGGAAATAACCGCCATAAAGAAGGCTTTACAATTCCGGCTTACCGAAGAGTAGATATAGGATTTTCGAAGGTGTTAATCGACCAAGACACCAAAAAAAGACCGGAATGGTTGAAAGACGCAAACTCTCTATGGATGAGTCTAGAAATATTTAACTTACTGCAAGTAAATAATACCATTTCATATGTGCTGGTTAAAGACTTCTCCAATAACGTGTATGGTGTGCCTAATTACTTGACAGGTAGAAGGTTAAATCTTCGATTTATCTTGAAGATTTAATATAAGGCTGCTCAACTATTTCGGCTATTCTGGGGTCGGAAGAAGCATATTTAATCGTCAGACTTTTTTTGTTATTATAGATGATGTCCATAGATGGATATTCGAGTCTTTTGTCGTAATGCTTACCATCTATATTGTAAGAAACAATCACATAGTCAAAATTAGATTTGTCAATTTCTACACGAGCTTCGTATACTTCATAGTGATTGTTTAGCAAATAATTCTTTCGTACTTGATTGAGTAAGCTTACACTAGCAGGTCCCACTATAAGACTTAAAACAAAAAACCAAGTGGCAAACTTTTCGTAGTGAAATCGTAATGCTTGTTTAATTGACTTCACCATGTAATGGGTGTAAATCTGATTGGTTGCAATTCCAACACCCGTGGCAAATAGTGTGAGCCCTAATAGGTTGTAAACCATATCGGTGGTTCCATATAAAACAAAATAATGCGTGTAGAAGATTTGCAGGCCCCAAGCAATAATTACAATCAAGCCAAAGATTCTAAGCTTAAGTGGAAACCGTGTTAAGCTTTCCTCGTATTGTTTTTTTACTTTTAACTTCTTTGCTTCTTCCATTTTAGCCTTTCGCTCTCTTCGCGATAGGCTCTGCCAATAGCTTTTTTTTGGCTTACTTTTTAACCGTTGTATTTCTAATAGGTAAGCATACTTAAGCTGTTTGTCGTAGGCTAATTTCTTTTCAGGAGTTTCTAAAGCTTCCTTGGCAACATTAAGATGTTTGGCAATTTCAGCAGCATCAGGGCTAGGGTTAAGATCGGGGTGATAAAGTCTGATCTTGTTTTTGTAAGCCACTTTTACCTGCTCAAGTGTTGCATAATTCTCTATGCCTAATATTTTGTAATAGTTAACCAAAGGGGACTAATTTAAGGAGGCTAATGTAATTGGGTCAATTTTAATGCTTTTTGCAATGGTATAGGTATTGTTGTATAAAATTAATAAACGAAAAAAGCGTTAGTCTATTTTATGCGTGTTATACTATTTGCCATATGGGTTTTTACAGAACTTGCTGTATTCGGACAGCGAGTAGCACAAAGCAGCCATAACTATGGTAAAGTGAAGTACTGGAACAATCCCGTGTTTGAAACGGTATACACAAATACTAGTTCTAAAGTTCAATTGTTCTTACCTACGGCCTATAGCAGTAGTTTTAAAATTGGTGTAGACAAGGAAAAGCTCCAACCGGGTGAATCGACTACAATCCGTATTCAATACTTTACAGAGGAGTTCGGAAAATTCGACGAACAAGTTGAACTTTACATTAACACGCTTGCTGAACCTATTCAATTTAACATCAGCGGTAAAATTGTGAGCTTTCATCCTGATGCCTTAACGGTATGTCCAAGGATTGATAACAGCGACCTGCGACTTGGAAAATCATTTACGCATACCATTCGGGTTATTGATAAAGAAACCGGCGAGAGCCTCAATGATTTCGATCTTGAATTAATTACCAACTCAAGCCAAGAGCATATTTATAGCAACGATTCTTATATACGACTGCGTCGTGATAAACCCGATTTGTACCGTATTGAGGTTGATAAAGAAGATTATAAAATTGCCAATACGGAGGTTTACATCTCCAGCAGGTCACCTGTGACCATTGTTGAGCTTGAGCGAGAAGAGCCAGAAATTGGCGAAGTTTATGTCTTTACTGAAACAGAGCCAGATCCTGAAGAAATGGAAGAACCTGAAATTTCAGAAGAATCCACAACTCCAGAAATTGTTTATACGCCAGAAATTATTCTTGATCCAGAGCCTGATAGCGGACAAGATCGAAATCCTGAAGAAGAGATTATAGAGAAAATTGTTATAACTGACACCGCGACATTTGATGATGATGGTAAGCTGAGCTCAACCTTGTTCAAATTCAACCATATTGTATTCTTGATTGATATTTCAGGAAGTATGCGTCATGAAGACAAGCTACCACTTTTGAAGTACAGTATGAATCAGATGATTGACGTTTTGAGACCGGAAGACAAGGTAACAATAATTGTTTATTCGACCGAAGCGAAGGTTATTCTTCAAAATAAATCAGGAGCCGACAAGGATGAGTTGAAGTCTGCTATTAGCAAGTTAGAAGCAAAAGGACATTCTTACGGAAAAGAAGGATTGGATATGGCATTCGAAATAGCTGAAGCCAATTTTATTCCAGATGGTAACAACGAAATTATTCTTTCAAGCGATGGTGTGTTTAATTCTAAAAACTTTTCTGAACGTAAAGTATTCAGACAAGTAACCATGCACAATAAAGAGACTGATGTTCGCCTTTCAACTATTGGATTTGGCCATGGAATGAAGGCTCTTGGCTTTATGGAGGAATTGGCAAGACGAGGAAATGGTAGCTTTATCCGAATCAAAAATGAAGAGGAAGCTCAAACTGTGCTCATCACCAACTTAATGGATCACTCTGTTAAGAGATAGGAAATCAACATTTAGTTAGCATCATAAAATTGGTTCAATACGTTTCTTACATTTGCTCGTATGGCAGATTATACACAATCGATGCTTAAAGAAGATGCTCTTCAGGGCAAAATTATTTGGGTAACAGGAGGAGGAAGTGGATTAGGTAAATCTATGGTGAAGTACTTTGTTTCTATTGGAGCAAAGGTGGCCATTTCTGGAAGAACAGAAGAGAAATTAATCGCAGCACAAGAAGAGATTTCAAAAGAAAATGTATTGGCTGTTCCCTGTGACGTTCGTGAATCGGGAGAGGTAGAAGGAGCTTTGAGACAGATTGTAGATCATTTTGGTGAAGTAAATGTTTTGGTGAATAACGCTGCGGGTAATTTTATCAGTCCAACAGAACGATTAAGTCATCGTGCGTTTGACATCATTATAGATATTGTGCTCAAAGGGAGTAAAAACTGCACCTTGAGTTGTGGGAAGTACTGGATTAAAAACAACATCAAAGGAACGGTACTTAACATTGTTACAACCTATTCTTGGACCGGCAGTGGATATGTTGTGCCATCTGCAACAGCAAAGGCAGGTGTGCTTGCTATGACTCGATCATTAGCCGTTGAATGGGCAAAGTATGGTATGCGACACAATGCAATTGCTCCGGGGCCTTTTCCTACCAAAGGTGCATGGGATCGTTTGTTTCCTATAGAAATGTCAAGCAAAGTCAATTTAGAACAACGTATACCTTTAAAAAGAGTAGGCGACCATCAAGAATTAGCGAATTTGGCAGCGTACTTAGTATCTGACTTTTCGTCTTATATTAATGGTGAAGTAGTTACCATTGATGGCGGTGAATGGCTGCAAGGTGCTGGGCAATTCAATCAAATGGAGGCCATAACGCAAGAGGAGTGGGACTTTTTAGAAAAAATAGTTCGAGCGAATCAAAAGAAGTCATAAGAAAGTCATTCTCAATTTGAACTTATCAATAACCGAATAGAATTTATAATTTTTGAAATACCTAACACATATGAATTTACCTATTACTCCAAAGCGCTTTCTGACGAGTATAGTAATTATGGCCATGGTTGGAATATCCACGGTGTCTCTTACCAACAGCGGTGGAGCTCCTGGAGGATATACTAACGCTCCTGGAGAAAACAATTGTACATCTTGCCACTCCGGAACGCTACAAACACAAACATCAACTTACTACAGCAACATTTCGCTCACATCGAACTTTACTGGAAACGGGTATATCCCAGATTCAACTTATTCCATTACACTGAAGTACGTGCATTCTGGAAAGTCAAAGTTTGGTTTTCAGCTTACCTGCTTAAACCCAAGTAATGGTATGGCCGGAAGTTTTAGTAACTCAACGACGCGTACAAGCACCACCTCTGCAACAATTTCTGGGGCAACCAGAAGCTACGTACGTCATACTTCAAGCGGAAATTCAGGAACCGATTCAATTAGTTGGACTTTTGATTGGACCGCTCCTTCAACCAACGTAGATACCGTAACCTTCTATTCTATAATTAACTCTGCTAATGGGTCTGGTACAGGAGGAGATATTATTATAGCAAGAGAATTTAAAATCGCTCCATCGACTTTATTGCCAGTTGCGACAGCGGCGGCGGCCGATTCAACACCGTGCCAATTTACCAATGTTGGACTTTTAGGATCTGGAACAAATAATCCAACCAGTTATCATTGGACGCTTACTGGTGGATCTCCGTCTGCGTCTAACAGTCAAAATCCAAATGTTAATTACATCTCTACAGGAGTTAAAAGAGCAATTCTGGTTGTTAAGAATGCAAAAGGAAGCTCATTACCGGATACTGTAGAATTAGATGTTCAACCGGGGCCATCTTCTTTCGTTTTTGGAACACCAACGCGAACCATATGTGATGGAGACTCTGTTAAACTTGAGGTCGCTGCACAGTCCGGAAATACTTATGTATGGAGTACCGGAGAAACAGGAACTTCTATTTATGCAAAAGATACAGCAGTTTACTACGTTGATGCAATATCATCAAATGGATGTAGCAAACGAAGTAATTTGATTACCGTTCAATATCATCCAAAGGAAACAGCTACCCTTACAAGCGGAGCAGCTCAATTCGGTGATTCAAGTTGTGACAATAGCATCATTAATTTGAGTATGACTTCAGGTGCAAACGCCGATTCGTTTTTCTATTTTAGAAACGATACTTTGGTTGATAAGTCAACAGCAAATACCGCGAGTACAAACTTCTTTAGCACGGCAAGATTTACAGGCTTGGTGAAGGATAACAATGGTTGTTTTTCGGATAGTGCACATTATGATGTTGTAGGTTCTCCTCGTTTGGCGGCACCTGTTGTTGCATGTAAAAATCAAACATCGACAAGTGTACGTTTCGAATGGGACGGTTCAGGATTTCATGACGGTTTCCAGGTTAGTACCAACAACGGATTAAGTTGGTCGTTCCCAAGTAGTGGCCAAAACGGCTCTTATCATGATATGCTTGATCAAGATCCTAATGATAGTATCGAGTTGTGGGTTAGAGCACTTGACGGAGCACCATGTTTTAGCAGTGCAACAGCAAAACTTACTTGCATTACTGACACATGTTCTTTGCTAGAAGCTACGGTTAAATTTAATGATCGCTTGTGCCATGGTGAACTGTTAAATGTAGAGGTAAATGGTCTTTCAGGAACCAATTATGGTCTTACCATAGATGGGGGTGGAGCCTTCAAGGATACTATCTTCAGTTTCAATCCTTCAATTACCAATACCTATGTTGTTTCAGTGTACGACTCAAATCATTTAGCGTGCCCAGCAAATGAGCTTGAAATGCCGGTTATTGTTGACCGTATTCTAAACATAGACCTTAAGAGTGACAAGTTTGGAGCGTATTGTGAAGGAGAAACAGTTACATATTCAGCGAATGACACCATTGAAACCTTTGATTTTTACCTCAATGGGACGCTTGTTCAGTCTGGTTCGTCGAATTCATATTCAAGTATAACGATGAGCAATGCCGATAGTATTTATGTGATTGTAACCAACGGCGTTTGTGTAGATACCTCTGAAGTTGAGTTGGTAAAAATAGAAGGGCCGTCTGACGCTTCATTCTCTTATAGCAGAGCAGGTTCAGTTTATACATTTACACCAACCTTAACTTCATTTTCGACCTACGCTTGGGATTTTGGTGATGGAAGTGCTATTGACAATTCAATTATACCAACCCATGATTATGCTGCTAAAGAAGGCGAAGATGTGTTTGTGACCTTAGAAGTTACCAGTGATAATAATTGTGTAAGTGATTCAGTAGAAGTTCTTTCACTTCCTGTATTTAGCTCAGTTGAAGATATAGAGAATTCTGGAATTCGGGTATTCCCAAATCCAGTTGAAGACTTTATCACTATTTCCGACAAATTGGGTCGTTCAGGTGTGGTCGAAATATTCTCACTCACAGGACAAAAAGTTGGGTCATATCCTTTAAAAGGACCTCAATCAACGCTTGATATTAAAGACATAGAGCAAGGTATTTATATGCTGAAAGTCAATTTTGATGATCAAGAATATTCCTTCAAGATTCATAAACATTAGTGAAGGTGCTTTCGTTGATTCGATGAATCAATATGATATTTAGTAAAAGAGTCGAGTGACGA
Organism: Bacteroidia bacterium; assembly: GCA_965216465.1. Lineage (GTDB taxonomy): Bacteria > Bacteroidota > Bacteroidia > NS11-12g > UBA9320 > UBA9320. Next base: position 108,019 of record CBDCFW010000005.1, on the reverse strand, counting down.
AATGTTGTCCTCGACTTTTTTATTGACATTGACTTCTAAAATTGGTTGACCTGCATCTACCCAGCACGTGTACCAAAAATTTCCAACCATTTGAATTGCTCGTTGCATACGCCTTTCAACCATTTTGTTTAGGGCCTGATGGTAAGCCTGTGAGAATGTACTGCTGTAAACCTTACGAACAGATTTACCTCTGTTCTCGAAGCTGTATTTAGGTACGGTATTTTCGGTTACTTTCTTTTCCAACAGAAGCACTGAATCCTTTGCAGCATAACTTGCTTCAATCGTTTGCCATATGGCAGATTGTGGATTATCTAAATACACCGCATTACTTAATCCAAAGTTGTAATTTTCGGCGAAAAGTTCAGGTAGTCTACTTTCCCATAAACCATGAATTCCTTTTTGATTGGTAAACTGACCGTTGTAGTTTGTTGTGGTGTGGAGGGGAACGTGCACGTCGGCGACATAGTGTCCTAGATCTGCACTTAGCTTCACGATTTGTAAAGCGTCTGATTCTTCAAAGGCAGCAGTGAGCTTGTGCTTCATCCACATGATGTTCCAAGGAGCAATTCCATGTTGGTGAACTTTTTCTTCACTAAATCTAGCTACTGCAGAATCGTAGAGTCTCGGAATGGTATCTAATGGCACATTTAGCTCGTAAAAGTCAAGGTCGAGGTAGTGTTTCATTCCTTCGTTTTCGACGACATATCTTCTTTGATCAGGACGAATAGCCCATTCCCTAATCAAGCTTATATGCTGCTTGTAAAAACTAAACATCTCCACTGGCAGTGTGAAACAAGCATAGTAGTTAATGTCTTTGTGAGCATGAAATCCCCATGAAGACGTATAAAGCGAGGAGAGCATAATGAATAGAGAAATAACCCATCGCATGAACCGAAATTAGTTATTTAGGTTCATTTTCTTTGTAGAAGTAGTGAATAGTGGTTTGATCTTGATTCCAGTATTCAAATTGATCGAAGTCGTCATCATCATCTTCCTCGTCTTCAAAATAGATTTTCTTTTGTGGACCTTTATTCCTAAACAGAAACGCGAAAACTACTCCAGAAATGGCACCTGCCAAATGCCCTTCCCAAGAAATGTTTTTGCCAATTAGTAAACCGTATTCTGGAAACAAACCGTAAATCAAACTTCCATAGAGAAAAATTAAAACAAAAGATGCAGCAACCATTTCTTTGTTTTTGGTAATTGCCGCATGAGTTACTAAGAAAAAAATAAATGCATATACCAAACCACTGGCCCCAATGTGATTAGAGCCGGGTTCTCCCATAAACCAAAGTAATATACCTGTTAACAGGGTGTTAAATAGCAATATTTTGTACTTATGATTTTCGAAGTAGAGAAAGATGAAGCCCATAGATAGGAGCAAGGGAACACTGTTAGAAAACAGATGATCAAAATCTCCATGAAGAAATGACATACTAAATATTCCTAACAAACCTGATAGTTTTTTAGGGTGCATTCCATACTGATTAAGCTCCCAACCGTATTGTATGTTTAAAAAGAAAACCAACCAAATCACAACCACGATGACCAATGGCCATATGAGTGAGTCAATTAGTTTTAATATAAAGTTAAACATGTTTGATTTCTGTATAGCAAAAGACGTACCCAGTAAAAATACCTGACAATTTGCCCAATTTGGTCTGTTCTACAAATGAAGAGCTTTGTTCGTTTAAAAGCATAATTTTTGACATTTTGGCTCGTTAATCCCGAAACCTTGTAACCTATATCTGTATGAAACTACCAAAATATGTCATCAGCCTCCTTTCTGCATTACTCTTTACGTTATTGTTTTTTGAACAAAGCTTGGGCTTGAATGTAGCCCTTTATGCAGTAGGAACAATCCTGTTTATGTTAATCTTTAATTTTAACTTTTTTAAAGCCAATCTTAACAAAATTGTAGCTGCTGGATATCTATTAACCTCGATTTTCTACTTTTTGTATGGAAGCCCAGTTGCATTTGTGCTTGCCTTGATATCATTTTTTATGCTGATTGGATTGCACACCTCATCGGGATTGAGAAACATACTTTCATCGCTTCCTAATTCGCTGTATAATTATGGAGTAGCCATTTCGTCTTTCTTTGGGTCGTTTCGATCTAGAAAACGAAAAAAGCGGTCATTTAGCTTAAGTAAGCAAATACGAATCATATTTCTTCCTTTATTCATTATTCTGCTCTTTGTGGCTTTGTATAGTATGGGAAGTTCATTCTTTTCAGATATCATTTCCAATATTGGAGAGTACATCAATAGAGTCTTTGAGTATATTGCTAAGTACATTAATATTAATGCTGTTGGAGTTGCTATATTGGGCTTATTCTTTGGATTTGTTCATAGCCTAGGATTAATTGACTCAAGCATTTTGAGAGGAGAGTTGAGAAGGAAAGATGTGATGGAGCGTTTTCGAAAGAAGTACATCTCCAAGTTTAGAAACCTTGATTTAAAATATGAATACAAATCAGCAATATTTCTGTTCGCTTCATTAAACCTACTTCTCGTATTGCTCCTTTATGTAGAAATGAAGAATGTATGGTTTGGTTTTGAATGGGAAGGAGAGTTTTTAAAATCAATGGTGCACGAAGGAACCTATGTATTGATTTTTAGCATATTGGTATCGATTGCAGTTACAGTTTATTTCTTCCGTAGAAATTTGAACTTCTTAAAGAACAATGCTCGCCTAAAACAATTAGCAACGGTATGGATTGGCTTAAACGGATTACTCATCGTATCTGTTTTTGTACGAAATGCGTATTACATTCAACACTTCGCATTGGCATATCGCCGTATAGGAGTGGTGATATTTTTAATTCTATGTTTAGTCGGGCTCATTACAATTATTCTTAAGGTACATCAGCAAAAAACAATCTTCTTTTTGGTTCGAACCAATGCCTTAGCCGCGTACATCGTTTTAGTTTTGACCTGTGCTATCAATTGGGACGTTTATATCGCTAAATACAATTTTGCTCATCAGAATTCAGCTTTTATACACTTGCCTTTCATGGCTGACTTAAGCGACAAAGCACTGCCATATCTCAAATTAGATGATACCGAAATTGAAGAAATTGAAAAGAACCAACAACAAGCCGTTCCTTTTGCAAGAAAAGGATACTTTAAAGAGGTGAACTATAAGGAAAAAATTGATCGGAGAATTGAGAAGTTTTTGATTGAACAAAAAGACAAATCTTGGCTCGAAATGGTTTGGGCAGAGAAGAAAGCATTTGAACAATTAAGTACTGAGTAAAAGTTGTCTATAACAGTTGTAAAATTAAGATAGTCAGCAATTCATTATTGGCGTTCTCTGCCTATGCAATATTCACATATTATCGCTAAACTTGCACCACTTTTAAATTATGGCATTACAGTGTGGAATTGTTGGGCTTCCCAACGTAGGTAAATCAACGCTTTTTAATTGTTTGAGCAGTGCAAAGGCAGAAAGTGCGAACTACCCGTTTTGTACCATCGAACCGAATGTCGGAACGATAACCGTACCTGATGAGCGATTAGAAAAAATTGCAGATTTGGTAAACCCGCAGAAAATTGTTCCAACGACTGTTGAGATAGTAGATATCGCAGGCTTGGTTAAAGGTGCAAGTAAAGGAGAAGGCCTCGGAAACCAGTTCTTAGGAAATATCCGAAATACCAATGCGATTCTGCATGTGGTGCGATGCTTCGACGATGAGAACATTACTCATGTTGATGGAAGTATCGACCCTGTAAGAGACAAAGAGATTATCGACACCGAGCTTCAGCTAAAAGATCTTGAGGCTGTAGATGCAAAAATTCAGAAAGTTAAAAAGGTTGCTGAAGTTGGTGATAAAGAAGGCAAGGCAATCTTCGACGTTTGCAATCTGATAAAAGATCAATTGGAACAAGGATTGTCGGCAAGAACAACCGATCTTGATGAAAAACAATGGGCACTTGTTAAAGACCTTAATCTACTAACAGCAAAGCCGGTTCTTTACGTTTGCAACGTTGATGAACAAAGCGTTGTTAATGGTAACCACCATACTGAGAAATTTATGGAGGCGGTGAAAGATGAAAATGCAGAAGTAATGTTTGTATCTGCTGCTATCGAATCTGAACTAATCGGAATGGATCATGAAGATCGAATGATGTTTCTTGAAGAAATGGGATTAACGGAGAGCGGAGTAAACAGAATTATTAAAGCAGCGTATAAATTACTTCACTACATCACCTACTTTACTGCAGGAGAAAAAGAAGTGCGAGCTTGGACTATAACAGATGGTATGAAGGCTCCACAAGCAGCAGGTGTAATTCACACCGATTTTGAAAAAGGCTTTATTCGAGCTGAAGTAATTGCATATCAAGACTTTATCGAGTATGGTTCTGAAGCGAAGTGCAGAGAGGCAGGAAAGCTCAGAGTTGAAGGAAAAGATTATGTGGCCATAGATGGTGATCTGATGAACTTCAGATTCAACGTTTAAGCTATAAAATCACTATCTTTGTTAGGTTATGAATAAAATATTTCTAGCCTTACTATTTTGTTCAGCTATACTGATATCTGGATGTGCAGATCAACTTCAAGCAGATTTTGATGTGGAGTATGACGCTGAATATACTGTCGTTTCTGGAACAATTACCAGTACAACTTTTAACGAAACCTCAGAGCCTATTGAGGTTGAAACCGACGATTTTGATGATAGCAATGCTGATCTCGAGAAGTTAGAAAGTGCAAAACTTACAGAATGCATGGTTACCATTGTTAATCCAACTTCCGAAGATTTTTCATTTGCTCAAGACATTAGCTTATTCATTATGGGCGATGGCATGACAGAGGAAATGATTGCATCTAAAGTGCCTATTGATGGCTCTATGAATACAGTTAGTTTGGATGTTGAAGATGTCGAGCTAGCAAGTCATCTAAAAACAGGAACCTTTGTGTTAAGAGCACAAGGAACCACGGTAGAAGACGTCAATGTCGACATTACATTTAGAGCCGATTTAAAATTCGCTGTTAAGGCATCGGTTCTGTAATTTTCTCAATTCAAGTATTCGGTTATTTTTGCTCTCATGAAGAGAACATTAAAACTACTAAGTTTGATCGCATTTTTGAGCTTTGCTTTTGTTGCTTGTCAAAACGATAAGGAGGGATGTGAAGAAGATTGCAAAAAAGAGTGCTGCGAAGGAAAAGAGAAAGAAGCATGTGCTGACGATTGCGAGAAAGAATGCTGTGCAGATAAAGACAAAAAGGCTTGTGCCGAAGATTGTGAAAAAGAATGCTGCAAGCATGATGACTCAGCTTCCGACTCTACATCTACTGAATCAGAAATTGAAGAAGGCGACATCAATGGTGAAACTACTGACGATGAAGCTGAAGAAGAGGTTGCAGATGAACCTGTAACTGAAGAATAATTAGAGCTTTCACGAATTCATGATGATATCTCATGACTTCATAAATTTACAATAATTTAATCCGGACGGATGTTACATCGTCCGGATTTTTTATGCCGAATAACAGTAAAATATCAGCAGTACTTATAAGCTTCAACGAAGAGAAGTATATAGGCCAATGTTTAAAATCATTGCAGGAAGTTGCCGATGAAATAGTAGTCGTAGATTCTTTTAGCACCGATAAGACCAAGTCGATTTGTGAAGAACATGGAGCTCGTTTTATAAGTAGGGAGTGGCAAGGATATTCGGCTACAAAGAACTTTGCAAATGAGCAAGCAAAGCACGACTATGTTCTTTCTGTTGATGCCGATGAAGTCTTGTCTGATGAACTTATAAGCAGTATAAAAGAGACCAAGTATAGTGGCCTGTCGCCACTTAGTGTGTACAGTTTTAATCGCTTAAATAACTACTGCGGCCAATGGATTAAACACGCTGGATGGTATCCCGACACAAAAGTTAGGCTGTTTGCCAAACAAAGCACAAGATGGGAGGGAGAGGTACACGAAAAATTGGTATTTGCTCAGAATCCTTCAGTTGTAAAACTTCAGGGCGACTTATTACATTACAGTATAGAGAGCAAGCAAGATCACATCCAAAGAGAGAAAAAGTATGCCAGCTTGGCTAAAAAGTATCCAAATCGTTTTGCGGCCTGGATGGCAGCAATATTTAAGTTTTTTAAGATGTATATCTTAAAACTTGGATTTTTAGAGGGAAAACTCGGTTTCCAGCTTTGCTTAATTTCGGCAAAATCGAAACTTTGGCGATAAAAAAAAGCACCGTAAAGGTGCATTAATTATTTTATGGAAATCGCTTATTCTGCAATTTCAATGATATGTTCTTCGAGTTCTAACTCGTCTCCCTCAACATATCCGGTATGCTTGTATACGATTTCTCCGTTTTGATCTAGCAAAAAGGTTACAGGTGGGTTAGCAACGTTCATTGCTCTTTGAATATCACCGTTAGGGTCAAGTAGAACATCAAAGTCCCATCCTAATCCACTTACCATTGGCTTAACACGAGCAGTATTTCTACTATCGTCTACGCTAATCGCAACCAATTCAACATCATAATCTTCTTCCCAATCTGCGAGCAAATCATTAACATTTTTTAACTCTTTAATACATGGCTTACACCAAGTAGCCCAGAATGAAATAATTGTAATCTTACCGTTGTTAGCATAATCGGCTAGATTGACATTTTCTCCATCAATGTTTTTAACCACGGTAGATGGAAGAGCATTGCTAGTACTATCGGTTTGAGCAAAGGCTATACCAGCTGCTAGAACAAAAACAAGTGTAAATAATTTCTTCATTTTATAATATTCGTCTGCGATTATAAGTTCAAAAGGTGTACCAAAACAAGAAACAGCATTAAAATGAGTCAATTATTGCACAGCGAGTTCATAGAAATATTTGCAATTGGCGTAGTTCCACCTCATTTTTGAGCCAATCTTAGGGTGTCTTGTGAGCATTTAATGTAGCGAAACATAGACATTCTAGGTACAAGAAAATAGAATAAGAAGCTTGAACGACGATATATGAAGAAGTTCCTGATACATGCAGCTCTAATTGGAATTGCAGGAGTAATTTTAGCATTTGGAGTACTCTGGTGGTTAGATATTTACACGAAACACGATAGTGAATTGGTTGAGATTCAAGACTTAGAAGGAGTTTTAAGTCAAAAAGCCATTAGTGACTTAAAAGAAGCAGGATTAGAAGGTGTTATTGCAGATACAGTATTTAAAGACGGAGCGCCAAAGCTTTCAGTTATTAATCAAAACCCTCCTGCAGGCTTAATGGTTAAGCGAGGAAGAAAGGTTTACTTGGTAATCAATTCAGGTAAAATTCCCATGGTTGAGGTTCCTGATTTGGCATTTAAAACGTCATTGTCGCAGGCACGAAATATTTTATCAAGAAGTCATCTTCGTATAGGGAATGTTATAAAGAAAATGCACCCTTCGGTGCACTCAAGAACAGATGAACCAGTGCTCGCTCAATACAAACATGGTACGCAGAGCGAATTGAAGCCAGGAAGCTTGATAGAACGTAACTCAAAGGTCGATATAGTAATTGGAATATCGCGTGACTATTACGATGTTGATACTACAGGTAATGGCGGAAATAGTTCTGATGTACAGGAGTTGTTTTAATCGTACAATAATTATGTAGTTTAAATGATACTTAATCAAGCTTTACTGCGTTACTTTACCAGCCGAAATACAACTATGCCGAGAAAACTACTTCCTAAATATCTAGCACTTGTTCTAGTTGGAACTTTACTAAATTTTAATAGCGAGGCTCAAGTTGTTACCACCTATCCGGTGACAACCAATAATATTTTGCAGGAGTATAGAGCTGCAAATCCAGATTATGTTTGGAATACTTCAAGTTTTAAGGCGAAGTGGGGTAAGAAAGACACCTTGGAACTTCCTTTTTTTGATGATTTTGCACTTTCGAGCTTGTATCCTGATTCGTCGAAGTGGTTGAACAATCAAGTTTATGTGAATAATCATTTTCCGGTGTACCCGCCCTCATTGAACGTTGCTACTTTCGACGTTCTTGATGAATACGGGGTACCGTATAACAGTACGATAAATAAAGATTTTAAGTCAGCGGGAGATAGTCTAATCAGCCAACCCATAAACTTAAAAGACTCAGCAGGAGTGCCATATGCCTTGTCAGATTCGATCATGTTGAGTTTTTTCTATCAACCCAATGGATATGGTTATCACCTCAATGGAGAAGATTCGATTCGTGTTTATTTTAAGGCAGATAATAATGCATGGATCAAAGTATGGAGCATTGGTGGACAAGAGGCTTCAATGGAATTTGAACATGTGGTCATACCACTAACGAATCCTAATTTTCTTCATGAAGACTTTCAGTTTATGTTCACCACCTTCACACGGCAAGTAGGAAATGCAAATCACTGGCACGTTGATTATGTCTATTTAGACAAGGGTAGAAGTGAGACCATTGACTATTATAACGACTATGCAATCCAAACCACTCCTTCATCGCTGCTAAAAGACTTTTATGAGATGCCATATGATCACTTTATGGAGAATCCAAGTGCACACATGGTAGATTCTGTTTATGTGTGGGCTTCGAACCTTTATAATGTAGATAAGAACATCGAAATCAGGCACGAAGCTGATTTTATGGGAACAAACTTAGTGTCGACAAGCTTCTCGGCCAATGCCAACAATATTTTATCTCAGCGAAGAGCAGAACGTCGATTGAATGATTATTCCATTACTGGATTAAGTGGCAACAATCCAATCGTAATTAACAGAAGGGTTGAAATTAGGGAGAATGGGATTCTAAACGAATACAAAGACAACGACTATATTGAGTTAACCCAAGAGTTTTATGACTGCTATGCATACGATGATGGCAGTGCTGAACGAGGATTTGGATTTGACCACAACACAAATCCAAGCAATATTCCAGGAGAAATAGCCGTTGCGTTTACTATTGAAAAAGAAGATACGCTGTACGCGATCAGCACTTTTTTTAATGAAAGTGTTTATGATGTCTCGAGCCGTAGGTTTAAATATCGCATTTGGCATAGTTTAACTGGAATTCGAGGCGGTACAGAAGATTCAATAATCTATGAATCGGAAGAATTAACTCCTGAATACAACATTGCCAATGGTCGTCGAGATTTTACTCCGCATTACTTAGATACACTAATCATATTAAAGCCAGGCACCTATTATTTTGGCTGGTATCAACGATCAATGTTTAATTTGAATATTGGCTGGGATATGAATCAGGGTAATGCCAGAAATCCAAACAAGCCTAGTGACCATCTGTATTATAAGGTTTTTAACACATGGGGTAATTCTGACCTTCCAAACGGAGCCTTAATGTTGCGTCCACGATTTGGAAGCAGCCGTCCGTTACATGTAAGTGTTAATGAACAAGAGATTCAGCAATCGATTGCAATGTTCCCTAACCCTGCTTCTGAGATAGTTCATTTCGGACAAGAATACGATGCGATCGAATTGTTTAATGCACAAGGATCTGTTGTTCGTCAGGCTTATAAGACATCAGAGCTAAGCGTTGTTGGTCTGCCAGATGGCCTATACTTTGTCAATACCTTAGATGAATTTGGCAACCGCTTAACGGCCAAACTGCTTATTTTTGCACACTAGAAACCAAAAAACATGCAAGATATTACCGTTGAAGAGCTTAAAACTAAGCTTGATAATAAGGAAGAATTACTCGTAATTGATGTTAGAGAACAGTGGGAGTACGACGATTTCAATATTGGTGCTACACTCATACCTTTAGCTACCTTACCTGGTGCTATTGACGATTACGACGAATATTTAAATAAAGAAGTTGTGGTTCATTGCAAAACGGGAGGGAGGTCTGCTGCGGCAAAGGCCTTTATGGAAAAGCAAGGATTCACACAAGTTAGAAATCTTCTTGGAGGTGTTGTGGAGTGGCAAACCAAGTTCTCCTAAATACCAATTATAAAAAGTACTTCTATTTTATAGGATTACTCGGTGTTGTGCTTCTTGTGAGTTACGCATCGTGTAATGTAAAATCAAACGATTCAAGTCTCGAGTTTCTAAATCATGCTGATAGCGTTCAGTATGTAGGTATTTCTACCTGTGCATCGTGTCATCCTGATAAGCTCGAAACTTTTCAGCATACAGGCATGGGACTCTCTTTTAACCATGCAACAAAGCGGAAATCATCTGCAACTTTTGGAGCTCATGTTATTGTGCATGATTCGAATTCTGGATTTTCATATCATCCTTATTTTTTAAATGATGAATTCTTTATTAAAGAGTATCGCATTCAAAATGGAGATACTGTTTATCAGCAAGATGTCAGAGTAGATTATATTGTTGGAAGTGGGCAACATACCAATTCGCATATCGTAGAAGAAGAGGGTTACTTATATCAAGCTCCAATAACATTTTATGTGCAAGAAGGTAAATGGGACTTAGCTCCGGGTTTTGAATTGCAGAATTCAAGATTTAACAGAGTCTTAGATGCTGAGTGTATAAGCTGTCATAACTCAATGCCTAAAATGATAGGTGAGTCGCGTTTTAAGTTTGAGCAGGTTGGTTTAGGAATTGATTGCGAGCGGTGTCATGGTCCAGGATCACTGCATGTAAAAGAAAGGGCTTCTGGTGGTGGTGTTGACATTCGAACAGAAACAGATCGAACCATAGTAAATCCAGCTAAGTTAAGCTTAGAAAGACAGATAGACGTTTGCCAACGATGCCATCTGCAAGGCTTGAACCTGCTTAAAAAAGACAAGCAATTTGTTGACTTCAAGCCAGGTATGAAGCTGTCGGATGTGTTTGATATTTACCTTCCTGATTTTGAGGGAAATCAGGATGAATTTGACATGGCAAATCACGCAGCTCGATTTCAAAAAAGTGAATGCTTTATTCAAACTAAGGGTAGCGATAAAGATTTTACGTGTATTACCTGTCATAATCCTCACATCAGTGTAGAGCATACCAACACTAATGTGTATAATGCTTCATGTGGCGAGTGTCATTCGAAAGAAAAGTGTTCAGCAGATCAAAAAGAAAGATTGGCTGTCGGTGATGACTGTGTGCAATGCCACATGCCAAGACTAAGGACGGAAGACATTGCACATGTTTCGGTTCACGATCACTATATCCGTAAGCCTATACAAAAAGACGAGGTAGAAAAAGTTAAACGTTTGATAGGATTATACGCAGTGAATAATCCAAATCCTAAACCGTCGGAGCAAATTAGAGCTTACTTAGAGTATTGGGAGAAGTTCGATAAGAACCCTTTCTATTTGAACAGGGCAAAAGAGATGCTCATCAATCATCCAAACCTTTTGTTGCAATTAAAATATTACTACCTAACAGAAGATTATAGTTCGGCCGTTGCCCAGTCTTATAGTGAAACGGAAAGCGATATGTCAGCGTGGGAACTCTTTATGGTAGGGGTTTCGTGTGAAAATACCAACCGTTTGAGCCAAGCAGTTTATTATTTACAGAAAGCCTATGAGAAAGATCCTACTGATCAAAATATCGGAGTTCGATTGATGAAGTTATATCTAACACGGAATGAAGTTAATAAGGCAGAGCGATTAATTGGAGACTTGCTACAAGAATTTCCGAAGAATGGAAGCGTGAGAAATGGTCAAGCTCGAGTGCTAATTATGGGAGGAAGATTAGAAGAGGCGAAGGCCATATTAACTGAAGCTTACAGACTAGAACCTGACATGCTAGGGGTTTGGGAATCGTACTTAAACTATTGGTTAAGAATGAATAATACTGAACAATCTCAGTTTTGGGCTGTTAAAATTCTAAAGGCATATCCCGATCATTCAAATAGAAATATGCTTATCAAAATAGCAGATGAAGTTAATTGATCAAATGCTGTTAACTTGTGTACTATTTATCAGGATAAAAAGTTTTTCTTTGCAGCATGGCAATCATAATAACAGATGAGTGTATAAATTGTGGGGCGTGTGAGCCAGAATGCCCAAATAACGCAATTTATGAGGCAGGGGCCGAATGGCGTTTGTCTGACGGTACTGGAGTACAGGGGGAGTATAAGCTTGAAAGTGGAGAAATGACCACTTCGGATGCGGTTCATCAACCTGTTTCAGATGAGGTTTATTACATCGTTCCCGATAAGTGTACAGAATGCAAAGGGTTTCATGAAGAACCTCAATGTGCGGCTGTTTGTCCGGTTGATTGCTGCGTTCCTGATCCTGATCATGTAGAAACTGAAGAATATTTACTTCAGCGAAAAGAACGTTTACATCTTTAAAAATTTATGAAAGGAATTTGTCATTTATCTCAAATTCCGGTGAGAGCCGAAGCTAAAAGTGGTTCAGAGATGGTCACACAATTGCTTTATGGCGAATCGTATACCGTACTTCGAGAGGAAGGGGAGTGGTATTACATCAAAGCAGATTACGACGAATACGAAGGTTGGTTGAGCGACTCGTCGTTTTATGCACATGAACCTATAGAAGGAGTGCCTCAAACCAAATTGACCTTAACCCTTGAAAACTCTTTTATTGAAAACCACCAGGTTACATCATCTTTGGGTTCTCTTGTTCCAGAGGCTGACTCTACAAATGATGTTTCGGTGCTGGCAAAATCTTACTTAGGAGTTCCTTATTTGTGGGGAGGAAGGCATTTCAGTGGTATTGATTGCTCTGGGTTTGTGCAGGTGGTATACAAGTGCTTGAACATAAAATTGCCTCGTGACGCATCTCAACAACAAAAAATTGGGAAACCTGTAGCATTCAAAGACCTTTTTGTTGGAGACCTGGTATTCTTTGAGAAGAATAGCAAAATTGGTCATGTGGGAATGGTCATTGACTCAGGTAAAATAATTCATGCTCATGGCTATGTTCGTATAGATGAATTGACTCCTAAAGGTATTGTGAACAGCCAAACAGGCAAGCTTTCTCATGAGTATCACTCGGCCAAGCGTCTAAGATAAAATTTGCATATTCCTATCTATTTGTTCATATTGCGTTGCAATAAAAAATAGCATATGAAACGAATCTACGGACTTAGTATTTTAGCATTTATGTCGTTACTGACCTTCGCTCAGGAGCAGGCAGAAAAAGGCCTCGATGAGCGTGTAAATGAGTGGTTTACACCCATTTCGAAAGCTTGGTCTGGATTGGTTTTTACAGCTGTTAATTTGACTGATGACGTATCGATGCCGGTCGTTATAATCTTCTTGTTAACAGCAGGATTGGCATTTACCTTACTATTCAAATTTGTAAACATTCGATTGTTTCCTACATCAATTCGAATTGTACGAGGGAAATATGATGATGTAGATCATGTAACTACAGATACCATGGCTGGTGACCCTACTCCAGGTGGAGATGCTATTGAAACCATTAGAATAGAAGGGCATGATGGAGAGGTTTCGCACTTTCAAGCGTTAACGGCAGCTCTTTCGGGAACTGTTGGATTAGGAAATATCGCTGGAGTTGCAATTGCAATTTCTTTAGGAGGTCCAGGAGCTACATTTTGGATGATTTTAGCTGGACTTTTAGGGATGTCATCAAAATTTGTTGAATGTACCTTAGGTGTTAAATACCGTGATGTAGGTGCTGATGGAACAGTGTATGGCGGTCCGATGTATTACCTTAAAAAAGGATTTGCTGAGATTGGCAAAGGTGGATTTGGAAGAGTGCTAGCAGGAATCTTTGCTGTGATGTGTATTGGAGGTTCTTTTGGTGGCGGTAATATGTTCCAAGCGAATCAAGCTGCACAACAGTTTAATAGTATGCTTGGATTTGATTCAGCTTCTGCCGGAGTTGTTTTTGGAATTGTAATGGCCGCAATTGTTGGCTTAGTTATTATCGGAGGAATAAAAAGAATTGGAAGCATCACAGAAAAGATTGTTCCGTTCATGGTTGGAATATATTTCTTAGCCGCAATTGTAATATTGTTTGTACACGCAGGTAATATTCCATCCGCCTTTGGTCAAATCATTGATGGTGCTTTTAACCCAATGGGAATTACAGGAGGGTTACTTGGAGTTTTAATAATCGGATTTCAACGTGCAGCATTTAGTAATGAAGCTGGTGTTGGATCAGCGGCGATTGCCCATTCTGCGGTTAAAACAAAGTATCCAGCTTCGGAAGGTCTTGTGGCCTTGTTAGAGCCATTTATTGATACAGTAGTCGTTTGTACAATGACCGCATTAGTAATCATTATTACAAATGGCGATGGCAGCATTATGACTTATGGAGTTAAATCTCCTGATGGTGTTCTAGCGACGTCTAAAGCATTTGCCTCGGTTATTCCATGGTTTCCGTATGTATTGACCATAGCTGTCGTTCTCTTCGCATTTTCTACGATGTTATCTTGGTCTTATTATGGACTTCAAAGTTGGATGTACTTGTTTGGTCGTTCTAAAGCAGCTGATAATGCATTTAAGATATTATTCTGCTTGTTTATTGTTGTGGGCTCTGCAGCAAGTTTGGGAGCCGTAACAGACTTCTCAGATGCTATGATATTTGCCATGGCAGTACCCAACTTGATTGGTTTATTCTTCCTATTCCCTAAGGTAAGAGAAGAGTTAGTTAGATACATAAAAGCAATTCGCTCAAAATAATGGAACAAGAACCTACCCAGACCTTTAGAATATTGATGATTGCTTCGGAGATCCTAGTACCTCTGATTGTTTTCATTGGGGTCTATTTCATTTTTAAACCTGTTTTTGGAAATAAGAAGGAAGAAGACAAGCCAAAATCAGAAGACTGATAATGCCTTCAGTTTGCTATAAATTCTGGACATAGTTGTTTTTCAAGTTGATTAATCCGTATATTCGGTTCATTAAATAATCTTCATATGAATAACTTAAAAAACTTGTTAGTTATAGCTATTGTAGGAGCATCGGCTTCAGTATCTGCACAGACCGTATGGAATGGAGCACCTATTACGTTTACAAAACAGACTCAAACTGACCCTTCCTTGGAAGCGAATCAGGATAGAATAACATCTAATGTTTGGATTACAAGAGCGAATAGAGGTGGAATTTACAATGCCGCAAGCGAGTCGTTATATGAAGACTTTTATAGTCCTGAAGATACAGAATGGGCAATGGGTACTACTGCAGACCTTGCCAACTTAACTTTTGATAATTGGGAGGATACACATTTCAGTGAGCCACTAACAACCATCGGTGAAAACATGGTTCTGCATTTAATTACCGACGATATTTATATCGATATCAAATTTACATCTTGGTCTCAAGGTGATGGTTCTGGTGGAGGAAGTGGGGGAGGATTCTCTTACGAAAGATCTACTCTTGCTGGAGCAAACGTGCAGAAAGTGAACCCAATTGACGCAATTAAATTATTTCCAATTCCAGCTAATGACTACGTTCAAATTTCAGGCATTAAACAATTGGAAAATTTTGAGATATATAATATTCTCGGCGAATTGGTTCAAGAAGGAGTTGCCGCTCCAAATCAGCGAATCGATATTACGGCACTTAAGCCTGGAGTATACATCATGAAACTTGAAGAAGGTGTTTCAATTCGTTTTTCTAAACGATAACCTCTTTCTTATTTAGCTTTTTATATTATTTATTTAACCCAAATCTCAAGTCTGGGGTAAACTTGTATTGTGTGATTTATATCTAGTCGGGGTTCTAGAAGCACATCTTGGCACACATTGAGTTCGGTAATTCGGGGAGATAAGAGCCTTTTGTGAGGGCTGGAAAGTTAGTGCCTTGATATCAAGATCTTGAAACGCAATTATTCTCCATCCAGGATTTACTTGTCATTAACAACGGCAGAACAAACTTCTCGATAAATGGCTTAGTCATTTATTACTTAACACTATGCATCACTCGAGATTAACCTAAGTTGGTTTAACCAACTAGTTCTATGCGGTATAGCGTTTTGTGAAACAATAGATTTGGTCTTCAATGTATATTTCTGTTGAGTACAGTTTATATTCCTGTTGAATGATGTCAAATCAACTGCAATAAAAAAGAGGATTGAGCAAAGCTCAATCCTCTTTTTATCGAAGGGGTATCTTAGACTAGTTTACTTTCAACATTTTGAGTTGAATTGAATTCGTCGCATTCTCTACTCTGATTAAGTAGATACCAGCTCTCATTCCATTCGCATCTATGTCAATTGTATTAGTTCCTTTCTTCAAGTTTTGATTAGTCAAGTAAACAACCTTACCGAATTGGTCAACTACTGATACAGTTCCGTTACTTGATTCCATAACTTTAACTGTAAGCTGTAGTCCTGATCTAAATGGATTAGGTAGTGCACTTACTTGCATATCAGGAGAGTTAATCACTATCTCGTCTTGTACATACTCGGTAGTGGTTTCCTCACAATCTTCACACTTAGTATCTGGCTTGATATTCATTGTAGGCTTCTCAGTAGATACATAAGATGAACTTGCGGCATCTTTGAAGTCAACAAGTACTCTACACTCATTGAACGCTTCATTAATTGTAGAAGCCGCTTTGTTGATTTCTGATAAGCTAGGATCTCCAGCAGCTGTAGGAGTATATTTACCAGATAGTGCATTGTTTACCAGTTCTAGCAACTCATAAACCGTGTAGTCACCTCCAAAGTAATCCATGATTGATGTTGGAATACCATGAGCTTGTGGACTATTAATTGTTATAATTCTATTGGTGTCACAAGCACCTGATTTCTGAGTTATGAGCGAATCACCTTCAATTACTAAATCGCCTAAATTGTCATCAAATCGAACATTAAGACTCAAAGCTATCGCTTGACCCACTAAGGTGTTTTGAATTCGCATTGTTCGTTTTTTCTGTTTAATCTTAGGACTAATTTCTCCTAGTTTATTGTTGGTAAACTCAGAGTTGTATTTAGTACCCCAGTAATTGTTGCTTCCAGAATTTGAACTACATCCTCCTGATACTGCATCAAGAACTGTTTGAGGTCCACCTGCTGGTAATACTGCAGATACATTTAATGAATCACCATGATAAATTGTAAATGATCTCCAGTTATCAGAGCAGCTTTCTGCAGTGTCTCCAATTATTAATGGATCATTCTGTGGAATCAACATTGCAATTAATGCAGTTGCTTGTAGTCGTTTTGCTGAATCGCAACTTGTTGCTCTACCTGTTGTTTGTCCATAGAATCCTTGTGTTTGAGTACAGTATGTTGGTCCACAAACGTATACTTCAATGGTAGTTGTGTCATAACCTGTACATCCATTGGCATCAGTATACGTATAGGTGATGGTATGTGTTCCTTCACCCGCAGCTTCAGGATCAAAGATTCCAGTGTTTGAGTTCACTCCAGTACCTGAATATACACCTCCTGCTGGCAATCCTCCTGTAAGTGCATACGGATCATAGCTGGTACAAGCCCAATCTAAGCTGTCCATAGTAACTGTAGGAGAAATATTGATAGTCAACACTAGGGTATGAACAGAGTCACATCCTGCAGCATTGGTGTAAGTATTCGTATAGCTTCCACTGGTGTAGTATGTGGTACCATCCCAAGTAAAGCTGTCACACGCAGTTTCTGAATGAGTACCCGTGTTTGAGTAGTTGATTGTCAATACTAAAGTATGAACAGAATCACAACCCGCTGCGTTGGTGTAAGTTTTCGAGTAACTACCAGAAGTAGTGTAGGTAGAACCATCCCAAGTGTAGCTATCACATGCAGTAACTGAATTAGTACCTGTGTTCGAGTAGTTGATTGTCAATACTAAAGTATGAACAGAATCACAACCCGCTACGTTGGTGTAAGTTTTAGAGTAACTACCAGAAGTAGTGTATGTAGAACCATCCCAAGTGTAGCTATCACATGCAGTAACTGAATTAGTACCTGTGTTCGAGTAGTTGATTGTCAATACTAAAGTATGAACAGAATCACAACCCGCTACGTTGGTGTAAGTTTTAGAGTAACTACCAGAAGTAGTGTATGTAGAACCATCCCAAGTGTAGCTATCACATGCAGTAACTGAATTAGTACCTGTGTTCGAGTAGTTGATCGTCAATACTAGAGTATGAACAGAATCACAACCCGCTACGTTGGTGTAAGTTTTCGAGTAACTACCAGAAGTAGTGTATGTAGAACCATCCCAAGTGTAGCTATCACATGCAGTAACTGAATTAGTTCCTGTGTTAGAGTAGTTGATCGTCAATACTAAAGTATGAACAGAATCACAACCCGCTACGTTGGTGTAAGTTTTCGAGTAACTACCAGAAGTAGTGTATGTAGAACCATCCCAAGTGTAGCTATCACATGCAGTAACTGAATTAGTTCCTGTGTTCGAGTAGTTGATTGTCAATACTAAAGTATGAACAGAATCACAACCCGCTACGTTGGTGTAAGTTTTCGAGTAACTACCAGAAGTAGTGTATGTAGAACCATCCCAAGTGTAGCTATCACATGCAGTAACTGAATTAGTACCAGTGTTCGAGTAGTTGATTGTCAATACTAAAGTATGAACAGAATCACAACCCGCTACGTTGGTGTAAGTTTTCGAGTAACTACCAGAAGTAGTGTATGTAGAACCATCCCAAGTGTAGCTATCACATGCAGTAACTGAATTAGTTCCTGTGTTAGAGTAGTTGATCGTCAATACTAAAGTATGAACAGAATCACAACCCGCTACGTTGGTGTAAGTTTTCGAGTAACTACCAGAAGTAGTGTATGTAGAACCATCCCAAGTGTAGCTATCACATGCAGTAACTGAATTAGTTCCAGTGTTCGAGTAGTTGATTGTCAATACTAAAGTATGAACAGAGTCACAACCCGCTACGTTGGTGTAAGTTTTAGAGTAACTACCAGAAGTAGTGTATGTAGAACCATCCCAAGTGTAGCTATCACATGCAGTAACTGAATTCGTACCTGTGTTCGAGTAGTTGATTGTCAATACTAAAGTATGAACAGAATCACAACCCGCTACGTTGGTGTAAGTTTTCGAGTAACTACCAGAAGTAGTGTATGTAGAACCATCCCAAGTGTAGCTATCACATGCAGTAACTGAATTCGTACCTGTGTTTGAGTAGTTGATTGTCAATACTAAAGTATGAACAGAATCACAACCCGCTACGTTGGTGTAAGTTTTCGAGTAACTACCAGAAGTAGTGTAGGTAGAACCATCCCAAGTGTAGCTATCACATGCAGTAACTGAATTAGTTCCAGTGTTAGAGTAGTTGATTGTCAATACTAGAGTATGAACAGAATCACAACCCGCTACGTTGGTGTAAGTTTTCGAGTAACTACCAGAAGTAGTGTATGTAGAACCATCCCAAGTGTAGCTATCACATGCAGTAACTGAATTAGTGCCAGTGTTTGAGTAGTTGATTGTCAATACTAGAGTATGAACAGAATCACAACCCGCTACGTTGGTGTAAGTTTTCGAGTAACTACCAGAAGTAGTGTAGGTAGAACCATCCCAAGTGTAGCTATCACATGCAGTAACTGAATTCGTTCCTGTGTTCGAGTAGTTGATTGTCAATACTAAAGTATGAACAGAATCACAACCCGCTACGTTGGTGTAAGTTTTCGAGTAACTACCAGAAGTAGTGTATGTAGAACCATCCCAAGTGTAGCTATCACATGCAGTAACTGAATTAGTTCCTGTGTTCGAGTAGTTGATTGTCAATACTAAAGTATGAACAGAATCACAACCCGCTACGTTGGTATAAGTTTTAGAGTAACTACCAGAAGTAGTGTATGTAGAACCATCCCAAGTGTAGCTATCACATGCAGTAACTGAATTAGTTCCTGTGTTCGAGTAGTTGATTGTCAATACTAAAGTATGAACAGAATCACAACCCGCTACGTTGGTGTAAGTTTTCGAGTAACTACCAGAAGTAGTGTATGTAGAACCATCCCAAGTGTAGCTATCACATGCAGTAACTGAATTAGTTCCTGTGTTCGAGTAGTTGATTGTCAATACTAAAGTATGAACAGAATCACAACCCGCTACGTTGGTGTAAGTTTTCGAGTAACTACCAGAAGTAGTGTAGGTAGAACCATCCCAAGTGTAGCTATCACATGCAGTAACTGAATTAGTTCCTGTGTTCGAGTAGTTGATTGTCAATACTAGAGTATGAACAGAGTCACAACCCGCTACGTTGGTGTAAGTTTTCGAGTAACTACCAGAAGTAGTGTATGTAGAACCATCCCAAGTGTAGCTATCACATGCAGTAACTGAATTCGTACCAGTGTTTGAGTAGTTGATTGTCAATACTAAAGTATGAACAGAATCACAACCCGCTACGTTGGTGTAAGTTTTCGAGTAACTACCAGAAGTAGTGTATGTAGAACCATCCCAAGTGTAGCTATCACATGCAGTAACTGAATTCGTTCCTGTGTTCGAGTAGTTGATTGTCAATACTAGAGTATGAACAGAATCACAACCCGCTACGTTGGTGTAAGTTTTCGAGTAACTACCAGAAGTAGTGTAGGTAGAACCATCCCAAGTGTAGCTATCACATGCAGTAACTGAATTCGTTCCTGTGTTCGAGTAGTTGATTGTCAATACTAGAGTATGAACAGAGTCACAACCCGCTACGTTGGTGTAAGTTTTCGAGTAACTACCAGAAGTAGTGTATGTAGAACCATCCCAAGTGTAGCTATCACATGCAGTAACTGAATTAGTACCTGTGTTCGAGTAGTTGATTGTCAATACTAAAGTATGAACAGAATCACAACCCGCTACGTTGGTGTAAGTTTTCGAGTAACTACCAGAAGTAGTGTATGTAGAACCATCCCAAGTGTAGCTATCACATGCAGTAACTGAATTAGTTCCAGTGTTCGAGTAGTTGATTGTCAATACTAAAGTATGAACAGAATCACAACCCGCTACGTTGGTGTAAGTTTTCGAGTAACTACCAGAAGTAGTGTATGTAGAACCATCCCAAGTGTAGCTATCACATGCAGTAACTGAATTAGTTCCAGTGTTCGAGTAGTTGATTGTCAATACTAAAGTATGAACAGAGTCACAACCCGCTACGTTGGTGTAAGTTTTAGAGTAACTACCAGAAGTAGTGTATGTAGAACCATCCCAAGTGTAGCTATCACATGCAGTAACTGAATTAGTTCCTGTGTTCGAGTAGTTGATCGTCAATACTAAAGTATGAACAGAATCACAACCCGCTACGTTGGTGTAAGTTTTCGAGTAACTACCAGAAGTAGTGTATGTAGAACCATCCCAAGTGTAGCTATCACATGCAGTAACTGAATTCGTACCAGTGTTCGAGTAGTTGATTGTCAATACTAAAGTATGAACAGAATCACAACCCGCTACGTTGGTGTAAGTTTTCGAGTAACTACCAGAAGTAGTGTATGTAGAACCATCCCAAGTGTAGCTATCACATGCAGTAACTGAATTAGTTCCTGTGTTAGAGTAGTTGATCGTCAATACTAACGTATGAACAGAATCACAACCCGCTACGTTGGTGTAAGTTTTCGAGTAACTACCAGAAGTAGTGTATGTAGAACCATCCCAAGTGTAGCTATCACATGCAGTAACTGAGTTAGTACCTGTGTTAGAGTAGTTGATTGTCAATACTAACGTATGAACAGAGTCACAACCCGCTACGTTGGTGTAAGTTTTAGAGTAACTACCAGAAGTAGTGTATGTAGAACCATCCCAAGTGTAGCTATCACATGCAGTAACTGAGTTAGTTCCAGTGTTTGAGTAGTTGATCGTCAATACTAAAGTATGAACAGAGTCACAACCCGCTACGTTGGTGTAAGTTTTCGAGTAACTACCAGAAGTAGTGTATGTAGAACCATCCCAAGTGTAGCTATCACATGCAGTAACTGAATTAGTTCCTGTGTTAGAGTAGTTGATTGTCAATACTAACGTATGAACAGAGTCACAACCCGCTACGTTGGTGTAAGTTTTCGAGTAACTACCAGAAGTAGTGTATGTAGAACCATCCCAAGTATAGCTATCACATGCAGTAACTGAATTCGTACCTGTGTTCGAGTAGTTGATTGTCAATACTAGAGTATGAACAGAGTCACAACCCGCTACGTTGGTGTAAGTTTTCGAGTAACTACCAGAAGTAGTGTATGTAGAACCATCCCAAGTGTAGCTATCACATGCAGTAACTGAATTAGTACCTGTGTTCGAGTAGTTGATTGTCAATACTAAAGTATGAACAGAATCACAACCCGCTACGTTGGTATAAGTTTTAGAGTAACTACCAGAAGTAGTGTATGTAGAACCATCCCAAGTGTAGCTATCACATGCAGTAACTGAATTAGTACCTGTGTTCGAGTAGTTGATTGTCAATACTAAAGTATGAACAGAATCACAACCCGCTGCATTGGTGTAGGTTTTAGAGTAACTACCAGAAGTAGTGTAGGTAGTACCATCCCAAGTATAGCTATCACATGCAGTTGCAGAATGAGTACCTGTGTTCGAGTAGTTGATCGTCAATACTAGAGTATGAACAGAATCACAACCCGCTACGTTGGTGTAAGTTTTCGAGTAACTACCAGAAGTAGTGTATGTAGAACCATCCCAAGTGTAGCTATCACATGCAGTAACTGAATTAGTTCCTGTGTTAGAGTAGTTGATCGTCAATACTAAAGTATGAACAGAATCACAACCCGCTACGTTGGTGTAAGTTTTCGAGTAACTACCAGAAGTAGTGTATGTAGAACCATCCCAAGTGTAGCTATCACATGCAGTAACTGAATTCGTTCCTGTGTTCGAGTAGTTGATTGTCAATACTAAAGTATGAACAGAATCACAACCCGCTACGTTGGTGTAAGTTTTCGAGTAACTACCAGAAGTAGTGTATGTAGAACCATCCCAAGTGTAGCTATCACATGCAGTAACTGAATTAGTACCAGTGTTCGAGTAGTTGATTGTCAATACTAAAGTATGAACAGAATCACAACCCGCTACGTTGGTGTAAGTTTTCGAGTAACTACCAGAAGTAGTGTATGTAGAACCATCCCAAGTGTAGCTATCACATGCAGTAACTGAATTAGTTCCTGTGTTAGAGTAGTTGATCGTCAATACTAAAGTATGAACAGAATCACAACCCGCTACGTTGGTGTAAGTTTTCGAGTAACTACCAGAAGTAGTGTATGTAGAACCATCCCAAGTGTAGCTATCACATGCAGTAACTGAATTAGTACCAGTGTTTGAGTAGTTGATTGTCAATACTAGAGTATGAACAGAATCACAACCCGCTACGTTGGTGTAAGTTTTAGAGTAACTACCAGAAGTAGTGTAGGTAGAACCATCCCAAGTGTAGCTATCACATGCAGTAACTGAATTCGTTCCTGTGTTCGAGTAGTTGATTGTCAATACTAAAGTATGAACAGAATCACAACCCGCTACGTTGGTGTAAGTTTTAGAGTAACTACCAGAAGTAGTGTATGTAGAACCATCCCAAGTGTAGCTATCACATGCAGTAACTGAATTCGTACCTGTGTTTGAGTAGTTGATTGTCAATACTAAAGTATGAACAGAATCACAACCCGCTACGTTGGTGTAAGTTTTCGAGTAACTACCAGAAGTAGTGTAGGTAGAACCATCCCAAGTGTAGCTATCACATGCAGTAACTGAATTAGTTCCAGTGTTAGAGTAGTTGATTGTCAATACTAGAGTATGAACAGAATCACAACCCGCTACGTTGGTGTAAGTTTTCGAGTAACTACCAGAAGTAGTGTATGTAGAACCATCCCAAGTGTAGCTATCACATGCAGTAACTGAATTAGTGCCAGTGTTTGAGTAGTTGATTGTCAATACTAAAGTATGAACAGAATCACAACCCGCTACGTTGGTGTAAGTTTTCGAGTAACTACCAGAAGTAGTGTATGTAGAACCATCCCAAGTGTAGCTATCACATGCAGTAACTGAATTAGTACCTGTGTTCGAGTAGTTGATCGTCAATACTAGAGTATGAACAGAGTCACAACCCGCTACGTTGGTGTAAGTTTTCGAGTAACTACCAGAAGTAGTGTATGTAGAACCATCCCAAGTGTAGCTATCACATGCAGTAACTGAATTAGTACCTGTGTTCGAGTAGTTGATTGTCAATACTAAAGTATGAACAGAATCACAACCCGCTACGTTGGTATAAGTTTTAGAGTAACTACCAGAAGTAGTGTATGTAGAACCATCCCAAGTGTAGCTATCACATGCAGTAACTGAATTAGTACCTGTGTTCGAGTAGTTGATTGTCAATACTAACGTATGAACAGAGTCACAACCCGCTGCATTGGTGTAGGTTTTAGAGTAACTACCAGAAGTAGTGTAGGTAGTACCATCCCAAGTATAGCTATCACATGCAGTTGCAGAATGAGTACCTGTAGTAGATTGCAATATTGTTAAATTAGTAGAAACTGTACTATCACATCCTTGAACCGTAGTCAGGTTTTGAACTACAACTTGACTTGAATAATACCAAGTACCAGCTACCTGAGCACTGTCGCAGGCGGTGACTGGTGAGGTTGTAATGTCGTAAGTTGCACCTACTTCAACATAGGCCGTGTCGAACTTCGTACAGTTTGGACGCGGTTCGTACTCATATATTATTCGGTATGTACCTGAGGCATTATTACCCACCGTAATAGCACCGGTGGTACTGTTTATAGTAACTCCAGAACCGGTTGGGTGTAAGTAGTACGTACCTCCGTCAGTAGAAGAAGGACCTGAGTTAGTTGGAGAATATGTTCCAGTACCTGCACAAACAAAGCTGTCATATTCAATTAGAGCAACACCAATATTCAACTCCAATTGAAATGGAGCAATCATATCTTTCAAGTCAGCTGTATATGAATTAGAAGCTTTAGTCTTAACAAATACAGTTTCGAAATATAGACCAGTACAAGAGTCAACAGATAAAGACCCTTTTACCAATTCAGAAATATTAATTGCTGCCTCAACAAACTGAATGGCGGTATATGTGGTATTTCCAAAAGCAGTATAGGGAACATCTATAATAGAGTCGTTTGCATATCCAAAAGCATTTTGAGCTGGTATAACAAAAGATTCCCAGTCGTAACCGCATGAAGCAGACGTACTGGAAGCCCAACGATAGAAATAAATACTGTCGACCCTACCACCATTGGTATATTCAACAGTTATTAAGAGGTCACCGACCGTTCTACCACAATCTGGGCCGGCCGTGGAGAAATAACCATTGGTCGATCCGACAGGAGGGTGAGCGGTTAATCGATTTTGATAAAACTCAAAGTCGATATAACTTGTACCGTTTGTTGTAAAACGGTCACCTGCCATTACAACCCAGATGTCGTCGTTTGAGACGGCCTCTGAGAAATGCAGGTTTGCATTATTCATCTCATCCTTGTTAGGAACGTTACCAAGTTTCCATCCCCAAGTTGTTGGGTCAGCATTGGTCTTGTTACCCCCGTCAAACACGTCATCGGTTCCACTCATAGGAGTGTTGAACGAATCGTGTACATGAAATGTTAATGGAATAATCTTCGCTGTTCCGTCATCTTCAAATACAGATCCACTGTCAAGACCATTGGAGAAATTTGCATTTGTCCAGTCACCATAAAGTGATGATTGTCTTTCAACGTAACCGTCGAGATTAAAAGGAAGATTGATCGATTTTAGAGTCGGAGTTTGTTGTGATGTTTGGCCATGTGTGGCTGTCGGTAGAAATAAGAACATTCCGACAACTAGACATGCCAAAAACAGCCTGTTTAAGGTAGTCATAATTAATAAGGTTAGGTTCAATTAGTGCCCAAGAATCGTAATCGCTAACGATACTTTTCTCAAGCAATTTTAAACGAAAGTAAGTTTCTGACTTTAAAAAATCAAAAAAAATATGTTATTATTTTTTTAGTAATCTCTATAAATCAGCCAATTCGAGTTGTGAAAAGCAGGGGCTTTACAAGAAGAATAAACGAGGATTAATCTACACTTTTAGTGAAAAGAAAATTTCTGAAAACGATAATTAGAAAGACACCAATACTGATTGCAGCATCGGCAATGTTAAATACTGGTCGAAAGAACTGAAAACGCTCTCCGCCTACAAATGGCATCCATTCTGGCCAAAAAGTGTCAATTAATGGAAAGTACAACATGTCAACTACCTTACCCATGAACAAAGGAGCATACCCTCCGTCAGCAGGCATAAATTGAGCAACTTCATGGTAGTAGCTTGTACTAAATACCACACCATAAAATAATGAATCGATAATATTCCCAAGAGCTCCAGCAAGAATTAAAGAGACCAGAACAATTAGTGCGGGTTTAGCTTTCTCTTTAATTAAAGAATAGATATAGTAAATGATCAATCCAGAAGCAATTAAGCGAAATACGGTTAATGCAATTTTACCCCAATCGCCGCCAAAGCTTAAGCCAAAGGCCATTCCTGGATTTTCAGTAAAGTGTAGTTCAAACCAGTCAGCAAATACGGTTCTGCTCTCACCAAGTGTAAATGTAGTCTTAATATAAAACTTAAGCCACTGGTCTAAAAAGAGCACGACAAGTACCGTTAACAGTACCAGCCATACCATTTTTCTATTTTTTGCCGCAGGAGATTCCAAATTATTTGTATTGGTTTTTCTTAGCTTCGATACTTTGAGTAGTATGTGGAACAGCACGAAGTCTTTCCTTGCTGATCAGTTTTCCGGTTACTCTGCAGATTCCGTAAGTTTTATTCTCAACACGCACAAGTGCAGTTTCTAAATTGTCAATGAACTTCTGTTGTCTTGAAGCCAATTGACTTACACTTTCTTTTTGTTGAGAAGCACTACCGTCATCAATCGCAACATATGCACTACCCGTATCATCTGTTCCGTTAACATTCTCATGCTTAATTTGATCAGTTAGGTAATGGAATTCTTCTTTTGCACTAGCTAATTTTTTAAGGATAATTTCCTTGAATTCTGCTAAGTCTGCGTCGCTATATCTTAAGGTCTCTTTCATCGTATTTTATTTTTTAAGGTTAATTGAAATCAGGTTCCCGTCAATATCAACTTGGTCTGAACCATCAATATTGCCTTGTGTAGTTATGCTGTTTGCCAAAATTTCCCCGCAAATATACTCATTAAAGGCATTGATTGCATCGTTGGTATATGGGTGTTCAGCTATTATTACGCTAATTTTATCTGTTACTTCAAAATCCTTATCTTTTCTAAGATTTTGTATCTTATTAACAAGCTCTCTAGCAATACCCTCTTGTTTTAACTCTTCGTCGATCTCTAAGTCTAGTGCTACTGTATATGTTCCATCCGACATAATTTGCCATCCTGGAATTTCGGCAGTCTTGACTTCTATATCTTCTAAAGTTATATCGTAATTATTATCCTTTGCACTTAAAGTAATTGAACCGCCTTTTTCCAAGTCTGATATCTGGTCATTATTCAATCCAAAAATTTGACCGCTAATCATTTTCATATCACCACCAACCTTCGGCCCCAATACTTTAAAGTTTGGTTTAGCTGATTTCTTGATAATGTCTGAATCTCCATCAATGATCTCAATCTCCTTAATATTTACTTCAGACATGATAACGTCTTTAACCTTGGCCAAGTTATCAGCAAATTCTGAATTTAATGCAGGGACAATTGCCTTCAACAAAGGTTGACGAACCTTGATTCCTTCCATCTTTCGAATTCTCAAGATCAAAGAAGTTATTTTTTGAGATATCTCAATTTGCTTCTCTAACTCTTTGTTAATCCATGCCTTGTTAATTGCAGGGAAGTCTTCTAAATGTATCGAGCTATTCGTAAATCTTAAGTCACGGTAAAGTTGATCAGCATAAAACGGACTAAATGCACACATTAACTTAGCAATGGTCTCCAAACAGTAATGCAAGGTCTGATATGCAGCAATCTTGTCTTGAGACATTTCGCCTTTCCAAAATCTTCTTCGATTTAATCGAACATACCAATTACTTAAATCATCAAGTACAAAACTCTGAATTGCTCGAGTTGCTTTTGTAGGCTCATAATCATCCATTGATTCTTCTACAAGCTGTGTAAGCGAATTAAGCTTCGAAAGTATCCAACGATCAAGCTCAGCACGTTCGGTTAAAGGAATGCTTTCTTCGCTGTTTACAAATCCATCGATATTGGCATATAAAGCAAAGAAACCGTAGGTGTTATGGAGGGTTCCGAAGAACTTACGTTGTGTTTCTACAAGACCATCTAAATCGAATTTTAAGTTATCCCAAGGTGCCGCATTGCTAAGCATATACCAACGAATCACATCAGCTCCATATTTTTCTACGGCCATAAATGGATCAATTGTGTTGCCTTTGCTTTTTGACATTTTGTTTCCATTCTTGTCTTGAACCAAGCCATTAGCCATTACATTTTTGTAAGCAACAGAATCGTTCAACATTACAGAAATAGCATGCAAAGTGAAAAACCATCCTCGTGTTTGGTCAACACCTTCGGCGATGAAATCAGCAGGATAGTTACTTCTGCTATCTACCAAATCTTTATTTTCAAATGGATAGTGCAATTGAGCGTATGGCATTGCCCCTGAATCAAACCAAACATCGATAAGGTCAGTTTCTCGATGCATTTCTTCACCGCTATCCGAAACGAGGATTATGTCATCGATATATGGTCGATGCAAATCAAAGTTTTCATCGATAGTATTCTCAGGCATTAGACCTGCTTCAACTGCCTTTTGAACTTCAGAACGTAGCTCTTCTACAGATCCTATACATTTTTCAGTGTTTCCATCTTGTGTTCTCCAGATTGGGAGAGGAGTTCCCCAATATCTACTTCTGCTCAGGTTCCAGTCTACAAGATTTTCCAACCAATTTCCAAATCGACCTTCTCCAGTTGAAGCAGGCTTCCAGTTGATAGTTTTATTCAACTCTATAAGTCGGTCTTTAACAGCCGTTGTTTTAATAAACCAGCTTTCTAATGGGTAGTATAAGATGGGCTTATCCGTTCTCCAACAATGAGGGTAGGAGTGAACGTATTTTTCAACCTTAAAGGCTTTGTTATCTGTTTTTAGGCGAATAGCTATTTTGACATCTGTTGGCAGATAGCCTTCAGCATTCTCATCCTCTTCTTTGTAATTCTTAACATAGAGACCAGAAAATTCACCAACACCATCTACGAACTTACCTTGCTTATCAACTAAGGTAAGCGATCCAATCCCATTCTGTTTGGCGGCAATATAGTCGTCTGAACCGAAGCTAGGTGCCAAGTGAACAATACCTGTTCCATCTTCTGTTGTAACAAAGTTTGCAGCAATAATCTCAAAGGCCTTTCCGTCAGTAGGCTGTTGATAGGGCATAAGTTGCTCATAAGACTGACCTACGAGTTCAGCACCTTTAAACTCCTTAACTATTTCAAAAGGAATTGCCTTGTCTCCCTCTTTATAATCATCTAACGCTAACGCTTCATTCTTCGAAGGGAAGTACTTGCTCATCAGTTTTGATGCAAGCACAACCGTTATCTTTTTGTGCGTGTATG
Source organism: Bacteroidia bacterium (assembly GCA_965216465.1). GTDB lineage: Bacteria > Bacteroidota > Bacteroidia > NS11-12g > UBA9320 > UBA9320. The sequence goes on along the minus strand of CBDCFW010000005.1, from coordinate 78,680 downwards.
GGTTAAATGTCTTAACAGCAACGTAATCAATCTTTGGACCAATACCTAATGCAGTGTTACTTGGTAATGTCCAAGGTGTGGTAGTCCAAGCCAGGCAAAATGTGTCGCCCCAATCAAAGTCAAGACCTGTGGCTGAAGGATTACTCAATTTGAACTGAGCAACGATTGTGGTGTCTTTTACATCTTTATAGGTTCCAGGTTGGTTTAACTCATGAGAGCTCAGACCTGTTCCCGCAGCAGGAGAATAGGGCTGGATGGTATGTCCCTTGTACAAAAATCCTTTTTCGTGCAATCTTTTTAGCAAATTCCATACAGACTCGATATATTCATTTTCGTAGGTTACGTATGGATTGTCAAGGTCAACCCAGTAGCCAATCTTTTCAGTTAAGTCATCCCACTTATCTTTAAATTTTAAAACATCTTCTCGGCAAGCTGCATTGTAATCTTTAATACTTATTTTCTTGCCGATGTCATCTTTCGTGATTCCAAGTTTTTTTTCCACTTGTAGTTCAATGGGAAGTCCATGAGTATCCCAACCTGCTTTTCGCTCAACACGAAAACCTTTCAAAGTTTTATATCTACAAAAAACATCTTTAATAGAACGGCTAATAACGTGGTGAATGCCTGGCATACCGTTAGCAGAAGGAGGACCTTCATAAAAGACAAATGTGTTGTCTTTGCTTCGATTCGATACGCTCTGTTCGAAAACGTTGTTTTCTTTCCAATACTTTAAGACTTCCTTCTCAGTTGCAGGAACGTTTAGCTGTTTGTATTGGTTAAATTTTTTTGCATTCGCCATGTACGACATTTCGATGTTAAAATAAAGTGTGCAAAGGTAATAAAATAAGACGCTAATTTGTAAGGGAATCAAAAGATGAAAATTGTCTTAAATCCAAAAGGAGACCTCGAGCAACGCAAGGCCATTATCCAATCATTTGTTTCTCAGATTGCCAACAGCTCTTACTTAGAGGTGCTTTGGATCAAATCTGATGAAATTAGGTCTTCCTTTTACGATGTTTTTCCCGAGTGGAAGCATTTGAAAGTAGTCGAAAAAAGATACATCTCATCATTAAATCGACTAGGGCAAATGGTGCGGACTAAGCAACTTGAATCCTACAAATCTGCTTTTGAGATTCAACTAGGAGATGCTGAAATAAATACCATTGCAACATCAGATTTGTCGTTGCTCAAGGTGATTAATGGATTTTCAACCATCTACATTGAAACATCACAGACTTGTAAGGAGCCTGATTAATTTTCAAAAAAAATTGATTACAAGCAACATTATCATGACAATAGGTGTCATTACTATAGAGGCCTTCATGTTTTGTTCGCCAATCACATGAAGGAGCGACTTGAAAACTCTTCAAGTTTGGTTTATATTATTTATTATAATTAGGTTTTTGTTTAAACAAAAAAAGGCTCAACTTTACGTTGAGCCTTCATTTTATATACGCTTGTAAAATTACCTGTTTGCAAATGCAATAAGTTCTTTTGGTTTTAGGTATCCAACATTTTTACTTAACAACTTTCCAGTTTCATCGAGAATGAGTTCGGTTGGATAGGCACGTACTCTGTATTTTTGTATAATGGCTGGGCCATCTCCTTTTTCAGCGTCAATGCTTACGCTCACATAATTATCATTGATATGCTTGATTACCGCTGGATCGGTGTAGGTGCTTGCTTTCATTTTACGACAATAACCACACCAGCTGGTTGAAACATCTACATATACATGTTTATCTTGCTCAGCAGCATATTTCAGTACCTCTTCAAGTCTCATGTTTTGAAACTCTATACTGTCTGTTCCTTCAGATTCTGAACTCGGAATAACGAAAGCCAATCCCGTTACCATGGCAACACTTAGAATGATTAATAATTTCTTCATAACTATAGTCTATAACGAATAAAATTTAGAATACTTACTCAGAGAGACTTTTTTTTATCTTAACTCTCTGGTTGTCACTTAACTGAATCGTTTCAATTCGATCTTTGTTCAGTGCTTTTTCAATTGCTGAATCGAGCAATTCGTTTTGCTTACTGAACGCCTTGCATGCCTTACATACACTGGTATGCATTTTAAACTGCAAGCTCTCTTTAAATGTCAGCGGTTCAAAGCTCTTCTTCGACGAAAGTGCCGCAGCTTCTTTACACGATAACATTAGTATTTTCATAACACCTTTCATTTCTATTTAGTCATTTTGCCAATTTACATCTAAACACCCTTTGAGCTGAAGTTTTGCTCTGTGTGCCATTTGCCATAGATTAGACGGAGTAATGTCAAGTTCCTGACATATTTGATTTCCTTTTTTATGATCCATGTATTTCGACACAATTACATTCCTCCAATTTTGGGGTAGGCCATCAATGCAATCGTTAAGAACATTTAAGAAATCTGTATTGTCAAGCAAGTGTTCTTCTTCGTTGGCCCACATTGAAACAGGAGAGCTACTCCAAAGTCCATCTTGATCAAAATTTTCGTCTTCCATCTTTTTACCTAGCAACTCAGTTTGACTCACTGATTTTTGTGTATTGCTTGATCGATAATAATCAATAATCTTGTTATTAAGAATGGTGAATAGCCAAGTTTTAGGATTCGTTCCTGGTTTGTATTTTTCAAACGACTTAAAAGAAGACAGAAATGTTTCTTGAACCAAGTCTTCAGCAGTTTCTTTATTTGAAGTTTTATAAAACGCCCACGAATACATGTCATCGCCGTATTCATTTAGCCATTTTCCGATCTCTTTTTCTGCATCGAGTTGTATCGCTTCAGACATAATGCAATGATACTAAAACAGATAGGATATCAAAAATATCTTAAGCTCGTTTGAGCTTGGCTTTGTCATATGAAAGCAACAAACTTGGAAGAAGAACAAGATTTGAAAGCAATGCGATAAACAGGGTTAAGGCTGTGAATAAACCAAGGGCAATGGTTCCTCCGAAATCAGAAAATACAAAAATGATAAAACCGAAAAACAGAATCACCGCGGTGTATATCATACTGGTGCTTATTTCTTTTTGTACTCTCTTCACGGCTACTTCAATATTCCCGGTTAGCTTAAGTTCCATTTTGTACTTTGTTAAGAAGTGAATTGAGAAGTCAACGGCAATACCAAAAGCGACACTAAATACAAGAACGGTACTTGGTTTAAAGTTTACACCAAAGAAGCCCATTATCCCAGCAGTAAATAGGAGTGGAATTAAGTTTGGAATTATCGAAATGAGAATCATTCGAGCCGATTTAAAAATGCTCGCCATCAATAGCGATATAATTATAAAAGCTACAAGCAAGCTCAAAAGCAAATTACTGATGAGGTAATCGTTACCCTTTAAGAATATAACACTCGTTCCAGTAATTGATAAGTCAGTCCGTTGTGCACTATCAACTGGAGAATAGGTGATTTTAGGATAGGAGTAATAGGTCGTGTCGAATACATTGTTTGCGGTATCGATTAATGAGATATCAATTATCGAATCAGTGAATATGTCTTCACGATTTCTAACATAGTTAAAAATAGAATCCGCAATTTGGTTAACCTCTTCACGCAACTCTTTAATACGAACACTTCCAACGTCGGCCATTTGAACACTGATTCTAGCTTTACGATTATCGCTGTCGACTAAGCTATTGATCATGTCTTCGTTGGTTTCGTCTTGTGGAACCGCACTCATAATATTTCCAAGGTCAAGCACACTTGGCGGTCGGTATCTTCGTGGATCACCGTCGTAATAGGCTTGGTTCAAAAACTTCATGGTTTGAGAAACCGAAATTGGCTTCGAAAACTCATCAAATTCTTGCAGCTCACGCTCCAGAAGGTCAATGTTAAGTAGGCTTCTAACCGTTGATACACCTTGCTTACGCTTCGTATCAACAATTATTTCAAAAGGCATTACACCTTTAACATTTTGTTCGAAGAACTTTAAATCCTTATATAGTCGGTCTGATTTAGAAATATCGTCGACCATATAGCCCACATTCTTCAACAGTGCCATGCCTGCGAACGAGGCCGTTACAAGTAACACCGTAATGATATATACCCACTTTCTGTGATGTTGAACAATAGAAGAGATCTTATCGATTAAAACATTTAAGAATTTATAATCCAGGTGTTTTGTGTGCTTAGTTTTTGGAGGAGGAAGAAAGCTAAAAAGAACAGGGATTAAGATTATGGAGATTAAAAATACAGCCATAATACTCAAGAAAGCAGTTAATCCGAACTCCTGTAGTACAGCACTTCCGGTTAGGGTGAACACTCCAAAACCTACAGCTGTTGTTAAGTTCGTGAACAATACCGCTCGGCCCACTTTTGATATTACACGTTGCAGTGCTTTGATTTTATTTCTATGTCTTCTAAACTCTTCGTGGTACTTGTTAAGCAGATAAATACAGTTGGCAATTCCAATTACCACAATCAACGGTGGAAGCAAACCAACGAACATGGTAATCTTATAACCTAGTAGTACTAAGATGCCCATACACCAAATCACTCCAATAATTACTGTTAAAAGCGAGAATGCTAAGGTTGGCAAACTACGGAAGAAGAACAACAGAATCATAGCAGTAAGCAGCATCGAAACAATAGTAAATCGTACTAATTCCTGCTGGATCATCTGCGACATCTTTGTTCGAATAAAAGGCAGTCCTGAAAAATGAACCTGAACTTCATGTGGCTCACATACTTGCTCTATTTTTTTCTGTAAACCATTCACGAAACCTACACGAGCTTTGGTGTCCAAAATTGACTTCTCTAGCGTAATTGCCATTAGCGAGAAATTAGAACTATCTAGATACAGTAATCCTTCATAGAATTTAAGGTCAGATAGCTTAGTAAAAATCTGATCTACCTCTTCTTGGCTCGAAGGTTTAGTTGGAATAAGTCGTTCAGCTTTGAATACGTCAGTCGTAAACGAATCTTCTTCAAAATAGCTTACTGTCGTTCGTTTCTTTAAGTCCTTAAGGTTGGTTACCGATAAAACCTGTTTGATGTTCTTGGTTGAATCTAGCTCTTCGGTTAAGTCGTACCATTCATTGAAAAAATCTAGTTCTCTAAGTTTATCGGTACTGATGCCAACAACCATAACACTACCATCGTCTCCAAATGTTTTTTTGAACTCTTCGTATGCGATGTAATCTGGGTCGTCGTTGGGTATAAACTTAGGATTGTCGTAGGTGAGTTGCACTTGAAATGTCTTGTATAACATTATGCCGGTAGCAATGACTAAGAAGATAATTAAGGCTCTTCTATTTCTCAGTATGGTATTGGCAATTCTCTCCCACATAAATTAAGGGCTGCAAAGGTAGCTAAAAACCAATCTTTTACAAGGATTACTGAGCCATGTTTCATTTGCTTTTTACGGCAAACAAATCACGTGCATAAACTGGGCAATTTGAAGCTCATTTTGCCAGATTTCTAAGCGGTAAATTCCCGAAGACAATGCAGTATTTATAACTCCTGAATTCACAACGCCCGAAGAAACAATTTGTCCCATACCGTTATACAATTTATAAGAGACATTTGTTCTTGTAAGACCTAAAAGCTTGATTTGTCCACTGCTCGGATTTGGATAGCAGCTGATCCTATTTTTTTCTGCCGTGTTAACGCTAGCGGCCAAGCATCCTGCTAATATTGTTTGCACGTTGTGTTTTATGGTGTCAAGCAAAAGCACAACCGAATCCCCAGGACACTCAGTAGAACAGCCATGTTGGTGAAATGCTATGCTTCCAAGGTGCGGGTCATTTCCGTTCGGATGAGGGAAGGAGTCTGTTGCTTGTAGACCTTCTTTAAAAAGTTTCCAAGCCAAGAGTTTGTTTAAGCTAGTTAATAAAGTATCGGAAGGTGTAGTTTCGTTGTAGTTCCCTAGCAAACACACTCCCATAGTTCCTCCATTTTTGCCACAAAAATGAGCACCCTGAATATCATCTTCATCAGCAACTCCTAAATCATCTCTTCCCGCATAGATATCACCATTAGGTGCTATGAGATAATTGTATCCAATGTCGTCCCAACCATTGCCTTGTAGATGTAATAAGTATATGTTGCGAACTGCATTGGTATAGTCGGTTGTACTATTTGATCCCGCCGAATGATGAATTATGCAGTGGCTAACAAGAGTTGAAGTTCTTCCTTGTTTTGGGTCAGGCAGCCCAGCTCGCCACACATCTTGGTCAATAACATCTGGTTTTATGCAATGACTTGATTTCTGTTTTAGGTGCCTATTTGCAACTATAAGACTTGGGGCATAAAACAACTCTACTCGAATAAAAGCCTTGTCTTCAGAAGAGATTTCAATATTGTTTGAAGCCTTGTGAAAAATGTAGAAAACAGAATATTCAGCTAGGTCATGGCCTTCAATGGTTTTTAATTCAATTTCTTTTCCAGCGAGATTCAGTTTAAAATTTTCAACCTGATGGTTTAAGCTTGTTATTTTTATGGATGAGAAATACTGGCGTCCATCTACAAGTTGAGCACTAGAGTCAAGGAGAATAGAATCTAATTTGAGATAATTCCAAGATTCGTTTTGAGCTTGTGTATGAAACCCAAGAATGAAGGCAAAGGCAAATAAGAATCCACGAATTTTCATGTCGCTCTAAATTGAATTTAAATGTTTGACATCATACCCATTCAAAAAATCGTTGATTTTCATTCTCTTTTTACCTTGAATTTGAAGGTCTAGTAAGTGGATGTAGCCATCTAAACAACTAACCTTTAACATCTTCTTTCCGTCTGTAAAAACACTTCCAGGCTTATGATTGTGATTCATATGCTCAACGAGAGCATCAAAAATTTTAAGCTGTTTACCGTCTAATTTTGTTTTAGCAACAGGGTATGGGCTTAATCCACGTATGAAGTTGTGCAAATCGTTTGCGGAATTGTTCCAGTCGACTTGTGTTGTTTCTGAAAATATTTTTGGTGCACTTTTTAATTCACCGTCAGAAACTTGCTCAATTTCAATTACTTTGTCCTCAGCGATTAGCGATAAGGTTTCTACCATAGTTTCAGCACCCAGTACCATCAGCTTATCGTGCAAGGTGCCTGCATTGTCATCAGCCTCAATGGTGCATTCTTTTTGCAAGATCAAATTTCCGGTATCAATCTCGTGTTTAAGCTTAAAAGTACTTACTCCACTATGTTTTTCACCATTAATTATAGCCCAATTTATTGGAGCCGCTCCTCGGTATTGGGGCAGCAAAGACGCATGTAAATTAATAGTGCCCAAAGGAGGCATATCCCAAACAGCAACAGGCAACATACGAAATGCAATCACCACTTGTATATCAGCCTTATAGGATTTTAGTTTTTCTATAAATTCTTGATTTTTGAGGTTGGTCGGTTGCAGGCAATCTATGTTTTTCTCTTTAGCAAACTTGGTGACTGCAGTTTGTGAAAACTTCATTCCTCGACCTGCAGGTTTATCTGGGGCAGACACGACTGCAACCACATTAAACCCAGCGTCAATAATTTTTTCGAGATGGTAACGGGCAAATTCAGGATTGCCAAGAAAGATTATTTTCAAATCTTTTTTATCCATTCGCTCTAATGAATTCGGTTAAAGATTCGACTCCATCGAATACGACTGAAAAAGCCTTTGTGTCGATTTCCATAGATACCGTCTTGCTCTATGCTCATCCAAATAAATAAAGCCTTACCAACAATGTGGTCTTGCGGAACAAACCCCCAATACCTCGAGTCTGCAGAGCGGTGTCTGTTATCTCCCATCATGAAGTAATAGTCCATTTTAAAGGTATAAGAAGTGATTACTTCTGAGCCGATGTAAAACTTTCCGTCTCTCATCTTGAAATCAGGATTGTTCTCATATTCTCTGATTATTCTTTGATAGATGAAGTAATTAACACTGTCGAGTGTTATTTCATCACCTTCTTTCGGAATATAAATAGGACCATAATTGTCTTTGCTCCAAGGCAACATATTCGGAATGTGCGGGAAGATTTCGTTGTATTGGCCAGCATTATCAATTACAGGAACAATGTTTACGATTCCTGGAAGATTTTTAACCGCTTCAAGATTTTCCTTGGTTATATACATATCATATGCTGCTGCATGTTCATTGTATGCATATTCTGAAATATCCATTTTTTCAAATGTGCGACGATCAATTACGGTTGATGTAGTTACACGGTACGACATCTGCTCGTTTACAGGAATGTCAGCCACTTCGCCGTTAACATAGAGTAAACCTGCTTTTACTTGGAGTGTATCTCCACCAATACCCACACATCGCTTAATGTAGTTTTCTTTTTTGTCAACCGGACGTCCTTCTTCCTCAGCAGGATAATTAAATACTACGACATCATTGTTTTTGATGTCTTGAAAGCCAGGAAGTCTGTAATAAGGAAGTTTTAAAGCTTCAGAATAGGCTTTACCTCCAGTTACCGGCATAGTGTGATGCACAAATGGGAAAGACACAGGAGTCATTGGCATTCTAGCCCCATAATTCACCTTACTTACAAAAAGGAAATCGCCTCGCAACAGTGATTTTTCCATTGAGGAAGTAGGGATTTGATACGCTTCAATAAAAAAGGTTCGAATTAAGGTTGCAGCAATAATTGCGAACATTGCAGCGTCGATCCATTCACCACCCTTAACATTTTTTCTGAATTTATATCTGAACATATAATATATCCAGATGGCTGCTTGCCAAAATACAAAGTATATCAACGGACTAATAAACCCTCCGTCAGTTTGCGTAACGAGCAAAATGAAGACCAATAAATTGATTACCGAAAAAGCAATGTAAAATATTTTAGCTCTTTTGCTTAATAGGGTCCAGTCTTGTTTAAAATCTATTTTCATATGTGTTATTCAAAGTTTAGTAAATCTTGCATGGTGAATACACCTTGTTTACCTGCAAGCCATTCCGCTGCTACAACTGATCCAATTGCAAAGCCTTTTCTGTTCTTAGCGTTATGGCTAATGGTGATTTCATCTATTTCACTTTCGTAGGTCACTTGATGAAAACCAGGTACTTCGTTCTCGCGTTTGCTTACTATTTGCAAATCAAACGTCGAAGCATTGGATTCTTGTCCCTCAAGCAGACCAATATATTTATTTTTTCTATCAAGCGTATCCAGTATTCCTTCTGCGAGAGTAACTGCAGTTCCACTTGGATGGTCTTTCTTGTGAATATGATGTGTTTCATCCATTCGCACTTCATACTCTCGAAACCCATTCATAATGCTTCCGAGTTTACGGTTGAGGTGGAATAGAATATTTACACCAATGCTAAAATTGGTTGCAGTAAATAAAGCTGAATTGCTAGATAGAGTAAGCTCTTTAAGTTCCTCGTAGTGCTCGTACCAGCCGGTGGTACCAACAACAACAGGTATATTTAAGTCGATACATGATTTTATGTTCTCGTAAGCCGCATTGGGCTCGGTAAACTCAATTGCTACATCTGTACCTTCTAACTCTTCCTGAGTTAAATTGCTTCGATGGATGATTGCAGAGATCGTATGACCACGCTCAATGGCAATTTGTTCAATTGCCTTTCCCATCTTTCCATACCCAATAATTGCTATGTTCATCGTATAAGAGGCAAAACTAATATATTACTTTACTTAATTTGCGTCATCAATTCTGAGATTTGAACAAAAAACTAAAAAAATATATCGCAACACTGGTAGTAGTAGGGGGAGTTGTTTTAGGAGCTGCATATCTCCTGGTATTTAAAGGGAATACGAATGCAACCGACGGCGAGTACTTCTACATATCGTACAAAGATTCTTACAACGATGTTCGCAACAATTTGGTGGCTACTGGTATTGTCGAAAACAGTACAAGTTTCGACTTGGTTGCGGAGCGTATGAATCTCGAGAATACCTACAAAGCGGGACGATACAAAATAAAGGAGGGCTTATCAAATGTCGAGTTGGTGCGTATGATTCGAAGCGGATCTTGGGAAAAAGTAGTGGTTAAAGTCAAACCCGAAATGTCACGAGATAGCTTGCTAACCTATTTGGCAGAGAATCTTGAAGCCGATAAAGATGAACTTTCTGTGGCACTCAGAGCCAATGAAATAAAAGATAATGGTTTTACCGCCGAAAATGTATGGTGTATCTTTTTGCCGGATCATTACCACTTCAATTGGGCAACTCCAGCAGATAAAGTGATTCGTAGGTTTTTAGATGAGTACAATACTTTTTGGAATGATGAGCGAAAAAAGAAAGCGAAAGCTCAAAACTTGAATTCTAAGGAAGTTTGTGTTTTGGCTAGCATTGTAGATGGAGAAGCTATTCATGTGTCTGAAATGCCAACAATTGCAGGATTGTACCTCAATCGACTGAAGAAAAATATGTTGTTACAAGCCGATCCAACAGTGTTGTACGTCGCAGGAAGAGAGGGGCGAAGACGCGTTTTGTATAGAGACCTTAGAACCGAAGATCCGTACAATACCTATTTAAACTTAGGCTTACCTCCTGGACCAATATTCCTGCCCGATAAAAGAGCAATAGACGCTTGCTTAAACCCTAAAAGTCACAATTATATTTTTATGTGTGCTAAACCAGATGGGTCATATTATCACAATTTTACAGCAAGCAAAGCTCAGCATGATCGAAATGCGGCAGCCTATCGTCGTTCGTTAAATGCTCAAGGAATTCGACGCTAGCCTTCTACTCTTGCCTTTAAGGCTAGGTTCATTGCGACAAACCCATCTCTAACTTTACCATTTATCATCTTTTTGAAGAAAGGAATTAAAATACCTCGAAACCTCTCTGAATGAATAAACGTAGTACTTCCGTCCGCATTGGCAATAAGTTGAAATCGGTGTTCTCCATCAAATAGGCCCTTAATAAATAAATGACCTAACCATTTGAATTCTTCATTTTGCTTAAAGACTAATACTTGAGGGGATATTCGCATGTTGTCTATCTGTGCCTCAATCGTCTTACCAGGCTTAACCATTCCTTTGATAGATTTAATAAATGGATTCCATTCTGCATAATTTTCGAAGTCTGTTAAAACCTTCCATACTTCTGCTGCAGTTGCTTCAATTTTGGTCTGTGTTGAAATTTGATGTGCCATATTCTAATTTTATGGCTACAAAGCTCAAGGCTCAAAGTGACTATTGACTTGATCTAAATCAAGAAATTCGCTTGGCTCGTATTCGACTTAATGTTTCTGGGGTCATGCCTAGCATCGACGCTAGATACTGCTGAGGAACCTGCTGAATAAGGTCTCGCTTGTAATTGTACAAATGAAAATATCGTTCCTCTGCTGACATCGATAAAAAAGCATAAACCCGATCTTCGAGCGTGATAAAACATTTTGCAAGAAATAATTTTTCTAATTCTATCCAGGCGGGTACAATACTTCCTAGTTTGTTATAATTTTCTTTTGAAATAGTAAGGAGTTTACAATCCGTTAAAGCTTGAATATTCCACCGCGATGTGTTCCCGAACATTAAACTTGACAATTCTGTTACGAAATCTCCATTCCCTGAAATCCATTGAGTAACTTCTTTGCCGCTTTCAGTATAGTTAAAGATGCGTAAGTATCCAGAAGAAATGAAGCTTAGCTTATCACATGTTGATCCTTCTTTAACAAAAAATGAATTTTTGGTCAACTCTTCAGATCTAAAAAGCTCACCAATTGCAGAAGCATCATCTCCCTTTAGTCCGAAATAATTTTCAATATAAGTTTGAACTTCAGCCATCCTTTTAAGATTCTTTCAAGCTGACAAAGTACATGTCGACTTCACCTTTTCCTTTAGCTTGAACTTTACCGCGGTGTTCAAATACGAAGTCTGGGTCGTTTTTAATCTGCTTATAGGTGGTATTCGATATATTGATCTTACCAACAACGCTATTCGACTCCATTCTGCTAGCAGTATTGACCGAGTCTCCCCAGATATCATATTGAAACTTCTTAACCCCAACAATTCCTGCAACAACGCTTCCAGTATGAATTCCTAGCCTCATTTCAAAGGCAGTTTTTTTCTGACTATCTAAGTCTTTCTTACGTTCCTTTACAAACTTATTCATGGCAATGGCGGCCAATACCGTATTTTTAGCAGAATAGGGTGTAGCCACAGGTATACCTCCAGCGGCCATAAATGAGTCTCCGATGGTCTTAATCTTCTCAATTTTATAAGTTTCGCATATTCGGTCGAAAGCTTTGAAACAATAGTTTAACTCTGAGACCAGCTCTTTTGCACTCATGGTTTCCGAAAGCTGAGTGAATTGCTTGAAATCTGTAAATAGGATGGTGACATCGGTATAATCTCTAGCCTCCGCTTCTCCCTTTATTTTTAGCTCTTGAGCAATTTCAAGTGGTAAAATATTGAGTAACAAACTGTCTGAACGGTTTTTCTCCTTTTCGATTCGGTTTTTAGCTCGCCTGATGAATCGAACTCGATTGTACATAGCTGCCGCAACAATTAGAATAAAAACCAAAATTGCCAATACAATGTTTCGGTTAATATCTTTTCGTTTTACTTCAGCTTTGTGTTTAGCTTCAATTTCTCTTTTGCGTTCTTCTTGAATTAAACTATCAGCAAGTGCCGCTTTTTGAAACTCAATCTCTTGTAAACGAAGTGTTGTTTCTTCGCTTTTCAAACTGTCGTCGAGATGTAGCAGTTTTTCCAAATAAATGAGCGAAGCCCTTGAATTATGCAAACTCTTATTCGCTTCATACAAGCATTCACAGGCATTACGCTGCTCAAGAACAAAGCCAGTAACTTCAGAAATATTCAAGCTTTGCTTGCACCATTTATTTGCTTGATTGAATTTATCTCGTTGCAAGTAAAACAGACCTAAACGAAGCGAAGTGTGAGCTACTTGTTGCTCGTTATTTATCTGATGACCGATAGCTAAACTCTCTTGGTATTTTGCAACAGCACTGTCGGAGTTCTCCATCATGCTATAAATATCTCCAAGTCTGGTTAGGCCTTCCGCTATTCCTCTTTTTTCATCAATTTCTAAGTAAATCGCCAGGCTTTGTTCAAAATGGTCGAAAGCTTTGTCATAGTCGTTGAGATTCATATGACAGATGCCAATATCAGCTAAGGTTTGAGCATAGCCAACACTTTCATTAAATCCAATTCTGTCTTCGTCTATCCTGCGTAAAGAGTCTCTAAACGTTCGACTCTTTTCTAAATATTCAAGAGCTTTTGTATAATTTTTCTTTTCTAGATATACTTCACCGATATCTTTTAAAATTATAGATTCTCCGGGCACATTATTATTGCGTTCAAAAATTTCAAAACACTCCTCAAAACAGTTGATTGCTTTATCATAAGATCCTTGGCTGCTATAGAGGTTACCCAGTTGTATCAAGTTACCCCCAATATCCTCGTCGTCATTTTTTTTCTTAGCAATTTCTAAAGCTTCAGTAAAATAGCCAATAGCTTGATGAGAATTTCCATTCATTTTCGAAGCCATCCCAAGACCAAACAATGCATCGTTTTCACGGTCTTTCAAGCCAGCTTCAATTACAAAATCGTAATTCAATTTCGCGTAGATTAACATGCTGTCTAATTGGTCAGCAGAGTAGAAACTCCAAGTTAATTCATGAAGGGCAACTGACCGTGTTGAATCATCGAGACCTTCATTCTGCCATATTCGATTTAACGAGTCACTTACTGTGCTGAAAGACACAAAAGTGAACAATAGCAATAAGGCCAGTATGGAAAGTCGGGTCAGTTTCAAACTAAGTTATCAATCCAAATATAAGAATTTATTTGGCGGTTTTGCAGAACTGCAAAATAATCAGAAGGTTATGGGTCTATCTTCTTCGACGTCTTCCACTACTTCCGCGATGTCCTCGGCCTCCTTTTGACCGACCTTCGGCTCCTTTCTTACGGTTACCACCGCCTCTTTTTGGCTTTGACTCTTCAATAGAAACAGATCTTCCTTTGAACGACATTCCTTTTAATGCTTTTTGCAGGTCACGAGAATATTCAGATTCAAGCTCAAAGAATGAGAACATCTTCATGATTTCTATTTGACCAATTTCTGGAGACTTACCCGGCAGATTTTCGTTAATCATTCGCATTAATGACTTTGGAGAAAAACCATCTTTTTTACCTTGGTTGATGAAGTATCGCGTCATATGAACATCAGATCTTCTCTTTCTTCGTCCATCATCTTCGTCATCGTCTCTGCTTCTCTTCGCTTTAGATGTCGATTTGTTTAAATCTGGAGCATCACGATAATACTCTAAGAAGCGATCAAACTCAGCAGTAACAATTCGTTTAATGATATCCTCTTTAGTGTAACCATTGAACATATCATAAATCTGTGGCAAGAACTCTTCGATATGATTGTTGGTGATTTCTGTTTCTAAAACGTTGTTTATCAAATGAAACAACTGGCTTTGGCAGATTTCTTGGCCTCCTGGGATAGGAATTCTATCGAATTTACGACCAATCTTTTTTTCTAGATATTTCAGTTTCGATTCTTCCTTGGCGGTTAACAATGAAAGGGAAACACCTTCATTTTTTGCTCGACCAGTTCTACCACTTCGATGAACATAAACAGCATCTTCGTCAGGCAATTTGTAATTGATTACATGAGTAAGTTCTTGTACATCTAACCCTCTTGCAGCTACGTCGGTTGCGATTAAAAGTTGCAATTGACGGTTTCTGAACTTGTTCATTACATAATCACGTTGTGCCTGTGAAAGGTCGCCGTGAAGTGCATCGGTATTGTAACCATCATCAGCAAGTTTTTCAGCAACTTCTTTCGTTTCTGCTCGAGTTCGACAGAAAATGATTCCGTAAATATCTGGATGAGCATCAACAGCTCTTTTTAACGCCGCATAGCGGTCTCTTGAGTTAATTCTGTAGTATACGTGATGAACATTGGTGTTTGCTTCTTGCTTGCTTCCTGCAGAAACTTCAACAGGGTTGTGCATATACTTACGCGAAAGCTTAAGCATGTCAGGAGGCATTGTTGCCGAAAACAGTAAGGTTTGTTTGTCTTCAGGTGTGGTGTCAAGAATTGCATCTAAATCTTCCGCAAATCCCATGCTAAGCATTTCGTCTGCTTCATCAAGTACTAACCACTGCACACTATCAAGCTGAAGTCGACCGCGTTTAATCAAATCGAGTGTTCTTCCTGGCGTACCAACAACAACATCACATCCGCGATTTAATTGCTTAATCTGATTTTCAATGGCAGCGCCTCCGTAGACAGGAACAACTTTAAAATTCTCTAAGTTTTTGGAGTAGAGTTTAATGTCTTCCGTAATTTGAATGCCTAACTCTCGAGTAGGACTTAAAATGATGCATTTTATACCTTTTTTATTGGTGTCAATTTGATTTAAAATTGGAAGGCTAAAAGCAGCTGTTTTACCGGTACCCGTTTGAGCAAAGGCGATTAAATCTTCAGGTTGGCTCAATACATGTGGAATAGACAGCTTCTGAATGGGTGTTGGGTTTTCGTAACCCAACTCTTCTATGGCGGTTAAAATTTCAGGCTTTAACCCCATTTCTTTAAATGTACTCATATTGTAATATCTACTTAGCAATTGAGCACATTACGACAAAAAAATAGTAAAACCCGAGATGCCCGTCTGCTAAAATTTCTGCAAAGGTATCTTTTTATTTGATAGTGAGTATTTTAGCCAATTAAGCGTTCACAACAAATAGCGGTTGCAATTCCTGCGTTCAAGCTTTCAGCACTCCCAACTCGAGGTATGGTAACCGCTGTTGTATTTATTGCATTTAAAAGAACAGCAGAAATTCCGTTTGCCTCGTTACCTATAAGAAGAACGCCGGACTCAGCTTTCGGAATAGAACGAATATTTTCGCCTTCAAGCAAGGTGGCATAAACATTTTTGGTGGCAAGCAATTCAGCTAGTGGTCCTACAGTGATCTTTACACGTAAGAAAGACCCCATACTGGCTTGAATTACCTTTGCGTTAAATTGATCAACGCAATCTGGTGAACAAAAAATCTCAGTGATACCGTACCAATCAGCAATTCGAATAATGGTGCCTAAGTTGCCCGGATCATTAATGTTGTCGAGTGCAATTTGCCAAGCTGAATTTGTCGTTTGAGGCTTATGAATTTTAGCAATCGCTAATACTTCTTGTGGATTTTTTTGATTTGATATTTTATAGAAATCCTCCGGTTCAACAACCTGGTATTCGTAGTTAATTTCATGGCCAAAATCTTCTATAAAGGAATTAGTGCATAGAATACACTCCACAGGCCAGTCACTTTCGTTCAATTCGTTTACAGATTTTAGGCCTTCGACAACAAATAGACCATATTTTTGTCGAAACTTTTTAGCGTGTAATTGTTGGTACTGTTTTAGCTTAGCTTTACTTGGCAATTCTGAAAATTTGAATACAAATCTAAAATATTGCTTCATACTTTTGGTGATAATTAGTGCTTCGGCATGTAATATCACCAAGGTAGTACCTGAAGACAAGCAGCTGCTCATCCATCACAAAATAGAAAGAGGAGATTCCAAAGGAGTTGACCTTAGAGATGAGCGCGATAATTTAAAACCCAAGCCCAATCGAAAACTGTTGGGATTTGTTCGGTTCCATTTGTGGGCATACCAATATGGTAATAAGGGGTTGGGTATTCGTAAAAAGAAGTCATGGCACCGAAAATTGGCTGAAAAGATTGGTGAACCACCTGTTTTACTTGACAGCAACCAAATTGATTTAGCCTCTCGAAAATTATCAGATTATTATTTCAGTAAAGGCTTTTTAGAAAACAAAGTTGACTACACAGTTAAGAACAAGAAAGCTCTAGGCTTTATCGAAATGAAGAAGCGTGCTGTTGTTTCTTATAATGTTGACTTGGGTAGCTATCATACCATTAGCAAGGTGGAGCACAATGCAACGTCAAGAACTATTGATATACTCTTGGAGGAAAACAAAGACCTTCAATTGATAAAGGTAGGGCAGCGGCTCGATCTGGAGAAGATTGAAGATGAACGAAACCGGTTGACTGCAATGCTGAGAAACAATGGTTATTACTACTTCAACAGTTCCTATATCGACTTTCAAGTAGATACAAACCAGAATCCGCTAAAAGCTGATATCGTCGTTAACATAAGAAATAAAAAGAACTATGAGCCACATTTTCAGCAAACCATTAAAGACGTTATAATCGTTGTTGGTTCTGGAAGTAAAATGGACACACTTCTTTTTGATGGCCTAAAGTTTATTGAAGGAGATTACTACATCAAACCAGCAGCTCTGGCCCGAAACGTTGTGCTTAGACCAGGAGAATTGTACAACGCTAGTAAAGTTCAGAAATCATACTCTAACCTATTGTCGATGGGCTTATTCAACTTTGTCACGATTAGTTTCAGTCCAGCCCCTAGTGATAGCACAGAAGGTTTAGTGGCACATGTAAATCTGCAAACTGCAGCAAAGCATGATTTCACATGGGAGCCTCAAATGATTACAACTGAGCAGAGCAATGGTATTCAAAGTAACTCGGTTCCTAACTTTGGTATTGCAAACAACCTAAACTTGAGAAACCGAAATGTGTTTGGAGGGGCAGAGTCGTTTAATATCAGTGCGTTTACCGCACTAGAAACACAATTAAAGAGCGATGGAAATGGTACGTTTTATAATTTCAGACAAAGTGTTACTGCTGAATTTGTGGTTCCTTCGTTGGTATACCTCGAACGTAAAACATTTTATGAAAATTTAACGAGAAAGAGTACAAAGTTCAATGTCTCTTACCTGTATGATAAGAATATAAACTATACCAGAAACGTTTTCCCCTTTAACTATACCTACAACCTAACCCGCAATGGAATATCGTATCGATTAACACCCATGAGAATTAGTCTGAACCAGGCGGCGGTTGAACCAGAGTTTTTGCTTTCATTGGATCCTGAAACGCGTTTTTATACTACGCAACTCCTTACTAACAATGTGATCGCTGGTCCTACAGCCTTTGTCTATTGGGATAATAAGAGTGCAGATCCAAACAATTATTGGGTTATTCGAAGCAATGCCTTGGAGCTTTCGGGAAATCTAATTTCATTGTACTATCGTCTTTTTACCCAGCAACAAGGAATCAATAAAGAGATATTTAATGTTAAATACTCACAATATGCACGTTCAGATATTGATGTAGCATTTACTCACATCATCGATGAAAATAATTCTTTTGCTTATCGATTTTATGGGGGTGCAGGTGTGCCTTATGGGAATACGGAGTTTTTACCTTACGAACGTAGATTTTTTGTGGGTGGAGGAAATGGCTTGAGAGCATGGAGGCCAAGAACCATTGGTCCGGGAAGCTTCAGCGATTCTGCAAGTGCAATCTCAATTGAAAAAACCGGCGAAATGATGATTCAAGGTAATGTTGAGTATCGCTTTGACATTATCGATAAATATGTTGACGGTGCTGTTTTTGTTGATGCCGGAAACATGTGGAATTTTAGAGAAGACGATAACTTTAAAAACGCGGAATTTAAATTTGACCGTTTTTATAAAGAGATAGCTATCAATAGTGGAGCCGGTTTGCGTTTCGATTTTACCTACGTAGTATTTCGAGTAGATTGGGGCGTTGCCCTGCATGATCCCTCATACGCAGAAGGAAATAGATGGGTGATTCAAGATTTTTTTAGCAAAGGATGGATATTTGACAACAGTGCGGTTAATTTTGCCGTCGGTTATCCGTTTTAAGTGGAAGCTTATATGAACTTAATTAAGGTTTTAAAAGGAAGTGTATTAACCCTATGTTTTATAGGGCTGTTATCGCTGTATTCTTGTAGCGACGAACCCGGTGGTGGAGGAATAAACCTATTTACCTTAGAGGATGACAAAACTTTTGGAGCTCAAGTCGCTGCAGAAATCGACGGAGATGAAGTTACTTATCCCGTATTAGATAGTGCTCTATATCCTGAAGCGTACGGTTACCTATATGCGATACGCGATAGCATTCTTAATTCAGGGAATGTGGTTCATAAAGACGATTTTGTTTGGAGGGTGCGCATAATTGAAGACGATAGCACACTTAATGCATTTTGCACCCCTGGTGGCTACATTTATGTGTATACCGGAATCATTAAGTTTTTGGCTGCAGAGCACGAATTTGCAGGTGTTATGGCACATGAAATTGCTCATGCCGATGAAAGACATTCGACTGAAGCACTTACCAAAGCTTATGGAATTGATGTATTATTCAGTGTTTTATTAGGAAACAATCAAGGAACATTATCGCAGATTGCCAAAGGCTTAATCAATCTTAGTTACAGTAGAGATAATGAAACCGAATCAGATATGAGATCGGTTGAATATTTATATCCAACAGCTTATGACGCACGAGGTGCAGCCAAATTCTTTGAAAAGATCATCGCTTCTGGTGGTGGCAGCGGTCCTCAGTTCTTAAGCACCCATCCGAACCCGGATAACCGTGTAGAGGCTATAAATGCCCATTGGACTTCCCTTGGAGGAAAGGAAGGTCAAACCTTTGAGGCACGGTATAAACAGTTTCAGAATAGTTTACCCTAATTCACTTTTAAAATATGGAATTAATAAAAGGAAAGTACACCCTAGGAGGTGTAGATTTGTTAAGTGTTGCCCGCGATTACGGCACACCAGTTTATGTTTATGATGCAGATCAGATAGTTTCTAACTATCACAATCTTAAGGATGCATTTAAGGGAGTTGATGTACAATTAAAATATGCTTGTAAGGCATTGACAAACATAAATGTTCTAAAACTTTTAAAGAAGGAGGGTTCAGGCTTAGACACGGTTTCGATTCAAGAAGCTCTCATGGGTATAAAAGCTGGATTTGAACCTAGCGAAATACTATTTACTCCCAACTCAGTCGGGTTTGACGAAATAAAACAAGCTGTTGATCTTGGTTTAGAAATCAATATTGATGAACTAAGCACACTCGAAAGATTTGGTAGCGAATATGGCGGTAGTGTCCCTTGTTGCATTAGGCTGAATCCACATATCATGGCTGGAGGAAATAGCCATATTTCAGTTGGTCATATCGATTCAAAATTTGGAATCAGCATTTATCAAGTTCCTCATATCAAGAGAATTGTAGATAATTATGGTATTCGCGTGAATGGACTTCATATGCATACAGGCAGCGATATTCTTGATGCTGATGTTTTCTTACGTGGAGCTAATTTACTCTATAAAGCAGCTCAAGAATTTAAAGACTTAGAATTTATGGACTTCGGTAGTGGATTTAAAGTAAAGTACAAAGAAGGAGATATTACTACTGATGTAAACGACATAGGCCAACAAATTGTAGCAAGCTTTAAGGCTTTCTGCAAAGAATATGGCAGAGATTTACAATTGTGGTTTGAGCCAGGTAAGTACATCGTTAGTAACGCTGGCTATCTGTTGGTAGATGTAAATGTGGTGAAACAAACAACATCAACCGTGTTTGCAGGAGTTAACTCAGGTCAGAATCATTTACTTCGTCCAATGATGTACGATGCATACCATCACATCACTAATATTTCAAATCCAAAGGGAACTGAGCGTATATACTCTGTAGTAGGTTATATCTGCGAATCAGATACCTTAGGTTACGATCGAAGATTAAATGAAGTTCGAGTTCATGATGTACTGGCAATCAGTAACGCTGGAGCTTATGGTTTTTCGATGAGTTCAAATTACAACTCAAGACTTAGACCTGCTGAAGTTATGATTTACAAAGGAAAAGCTCACCTTATTAGAAAGCGTGAGACGCTAGAATATCTTTTGGAGAATCAAGTGGAGATGGACTTAGCGTAAGCTAAACGATTTTCTGTCGAGGAGTCGGTTGTTGTTGTACACTTCAATTTTAAAAACTCCTTTTTTGTAACTGGCATCGTGGTCGTAGTAATATTTTACGCCTTTTTCGGTTCCATCGTAGTCAATACTAGTTTTAAGCGTATAAAGGTCGGCACTATTGGTAAGTTGAGTGGTATTTTTAGTGAGTACAGCACCATTTGGTTCGATAATTCGAATCGTAATGTCTTTTTCTTCCTTCTGAGTTAGCTCGTTACCGAGAACAGAAAAATTAATTTGTAATCTTTCAGTTTTGCTGGCCCTATCCGTTTCTTCAAGCTCACCTTTGCGCGTTCGAACTGGGGTAACCTTGAGTCCTGCAATGTTTAGGTCGCTGGCAGCTTTAAGCTTATTGTTTAAGGTGGATGTAACTTCAACCAAACTGTCGTTTTCTATCTTGTAATTTTCAGCTATAATAGCATTTTCTTCTGCCTCTTTTTGAGCTTCGACGAATTTGCGTTGTGCATCTTCCGCCTTTGCTATAAACTCTGTATTTGTTCGTTTAAGCTCGTCTATTTCGGTTTTTGCAGCAAGTAGAGCCTTGTTAGAAGCAGTAGATCCTGCACCTGCATCTGATCCTCCCGCTCCACTTGCAATCAGTCTCGAAATTTTAGCTTGAGCGGCAATAAGTGATTGTTTTTGCTCTTCGAGTTCAAATCGGATACTTTCTTTAATGTCTTCTTGAGCAAGATTTTCATTTATTTTATCCTGGAGCTGTTGAATAGCTAAGTCCAGTTCTTGTTGAAGCGAATCTGCTTTCAAGTTAGCCGCCTTATACAGCATAGCTAACTCCTGATTCTTTTCCTGAATCTCAACACCATTTTTTGCATATTTAAAAAACAAGAACAGGTTCAGTCCTAAAGAAGCCAGGAAAAGCACTATAAATAAAGGTAGTGATCGATTTCTTTTTGGGGTCTCTTCTGAAAAAATTTCTTGATTTTCTTCCATGATAGCAATATTCTATGCAAAAATAGAAATAAAATCGGTGCATTGTAAGGGTTTGAAATTCAGTTCGTTATTATATTTGTTTATTCCGGATTTCCCGTTGTAGTCCTTGAGATCTAAATTCTTATATAAATTAGGCCGATACGAATTTTGGCCATGGTACTTTTTCTTTGTACCTCTGCTTCCCATTTATGCGTATGGTGTAATCGTAACCCGCCGATTGTTATATTTTACTGCCACCAATCCTGGGATATTTATGGGTGGATTTTTCGGGGAAGAAAAAGACGCTATCATGAAGCTGATTCCTCAAGAGTTTAAAGTCAAATCAAAGTTGATAACGAATACTGAAGAATTGGATCAGGAACTTCAAAAAAACACTTGGGCATTTCCTTTAGTTTGCAAGCCGAATATAGGAGAGCGGGGGTATGGAGTAAAGATCTTAATGAATAAAGACGAGCTGGTACAATATGGCAATGAGTTTAATGAATTCTTGATTCAAGAGTATATAGACTACCGGCTTGAATTGGGTGTGTTGTACTCCAAAATTCCAGGAACGAATAAAGGACGAGTTTCTTCGATATCTGAAAAAAGATTTATTAGCGTGCAGGGAGATGGAGAATCAACTGTGCGCTCTTTGGTTAATGCTCATCCTCGCCATCGATTGTACATGCAAGTACTTGAAAAAGAGAGAAGTGAAGTGTTAAACGTCGTTCCCAGAAAGCATGTAGATTTCGTAGTATATCAAATTGGAAATCATGCGAAGGGTACAAAGTTCTTGGATAAAAACAGCAAGATTAATGAAAAAGTTAATGCGGTATTTGATAAGCTCAATGAGTCTGTAAAGGGAGTGTATTATGGCCGATATGACCTAAAAGTGCCAACGTATGAAGATTTGGAGAAGGGTCAAAACATCAAAGTATTTGAGCTTAATGGAGTAAGTTCTGAGCCAGGACATATTTACGATCAAAGCAACATATTCAAAGCTCACTTTGCTTTGGCCAAGCATTGGCTACGGATTATTGCAATTGCAAAAGCGAACATAAAAAAAGGAGTGAAAACCACTCCTTTAAAATTTTTCTTAGCCGAAATTAAGAAACACTTTCTTAATTAAGACTTATCGTATTTGGTCCAATCGATTTTACCCATAAATTTTTTCTCAAGATCGGTCCATGTTGAAGGTTCTCTCCAGTGACCACGACCATATGCGAAGCGAGCTTTTTCCCAGCTTCCGTAACGGTTGTGTAGATATTTTAGGTAATAGATTCCAACTTTAAGGTAGTTTCTTCTTGTCTTTCCTCCAGTAAGGCCTAGTTCGTCGTACCAGTACCAGTAGGTCTGGTCGATTACTTGTAGGTCACCGTGGTCAGTTCCACCATTGGTGTTTGAGATGTATCTCCATCCACTTTCGTTATTTCCAATTTCTTTTACCAATTCAAAAGGAACACCGGCTTCTTGGCAGATAGAATCTGCAACTTCGAAAACAGATTTTGATTTCACCTGCGGAACTGCAGGCACTGAAATAGGTACTTCCTTTTCGTTGAATTGAGGAAGCATTTTGTGCATTGCACGCACAGCTAACTGCTGTGGCGTTTGTTCATATGCAAAACTCATAGCTACAAAAGCCATCATAAAAAGCATTATAACAACATGATGTGTTTTAAAATTTTTCATAATAGGAATATGTTTAAGGGAGTGTTGGCGATATAGTTATATCAAATAGATCTTCTGATACTTGTTACGCAATTTTGATGCCACAAAGGTAGGGGTATATTCTATTTTCAAACTTTAGCACTTATCAACACAAACTTAAGAAATGTCCTGCATGAGGCATGTAATCTTTTGACGTTTAATGGTTTAAGTGGAAAGTTTAATCTGGTGTATAGCCTTCACTTAATGCAAAGCTGACTAACACATGACACTTTTGTGACAAAAGTGGGTATTTTTTATATCAAACGGTTGGTAGATTACTGTGGAACGATTTGTGACTCAAATAACGCTCTGCATCTAGAGCAGCCATACATCCGCTTCCAGCAGCCGTAACTGCCTGTCTATAAATCTTATCCTGTGCATCACCACAAACAAAAACACCTGGAATATCAGTCTTTGTGCTGTCTGGTTTGGTGATGATATAACCAGCATCATCCATCTCTAGGTAGTCTTTAAAGATATCGGTGTTTGGTTTATGCCCAATAGCCACAAAAAATCCAGAAATTGGAATTTCTTTCTTTTCTCCAGAGATATTGTTTACAACACGAACACCTTCAACAGCCATGTCGCCAAGTACCTCATCAGTTTCAGTATTGAAAAGAATCTCAACATTTTCTAGATTCTCTACTCGGTGTTGCATAGCTTTAGAAGCTCTCATCTCGTCTCTACGTACGAACATGTAAACCTTGTTACAGATTTTAGAAAGGTAGCTAGCCTCTTCAGCCGCAGTATCTCCAGCACCTACAATAGCTACATCTTGGCCTCTGTAGAAGAATCCATCACAAACAGCGCATGCACTAACTCCACTACCGTTAAGTCTTGTTTCTGAAGGAATGCCTAACCACTTAGCACTTGCACCTGTACTGATAATCACAGTTTCGGCTTCAATTTCAGTCTTGCCATCAACGGTTACTTTATGTGTTCCGCCATCGCGATCAAACTCTACTGATGTTACCATACCGTATCGCGTTTCAGCACCAAGTCTAACAGCTTGCTTTTTGAAGTTTTCCATCATCTCAGGTCCCATAATTCCATCAGGGTACCCTGGATAATTTTCTACATCTGTTGTAATCGTCAACTGACCACCTGGTTGTAAACCTTCATAAACAACTGGGTTCATGTCTGCTCTTGCTGCATAAATTGCCGCGGTATAACCCGCTGGTCCTGATCCGATGATTAAACATTCTAGTTTTTCCATTTCTGTGTTTTAATTAACTGCAAAATTGAACGGCAAATTAAATACAAACTGACACGGGAATCTATAGACTTTTAGAATTCGTGTATAAGTTGTCGTTATCGTGCTGAAATTCAATCAATTTTGTTTCTCGAACCACACGCTTTTAGTGTTTGAATATTTCTTTGGATTCAACTCGAGGTTAACAAGTTTCAACTTCAAGCCTTAAAGACTTAATTCAAATTGCTTAGGTGTAACCCCGTACTTCTTTTTAAATGCTTCTATGAAGTGACTAACGTTAGAATATCCAAGGTTATCAGCAATCTCATTGATTTGATATTCTTTTGCTTCTATCAATTCTCGGGCATGAGCAATCTTATAGTCTTTTAAATAGGTATGAACTGGCTTACCGTAGATCTCTTTAAATCCTGACTTCAAATTGTATTCATTCAAGCCAACCTTTTTAGCTAGCTCCTTAATTGTGATTGAATTCCGCAAATCATGAATCAAAGCTTCCTTCGCTTCTCTCACCTTATTTACATTGTCTTTTTGATTAAGGAAAGGACACTTGTAGGTCGTAACGTTTTGTGTATTGAAATAGTGGTCTAGAATTTCAAATTTCTTGGCTTCGCTGAATAACACATTGTCTTTGTTCTTTAGCAACAGACCCAATGACTCTTGAATTTTCTCATTTGCAGGCTCAAAATGATGATACTGCTCTTTATCGAAGATAGCAGCTTGCTTAAAGTTTAATTCATCGGTTCCTAATGCAATGATGTGGTGCAGGGCCTCAATTGAAAGTCGAATAATACATAAATCAGCGTTGTGGTCAGCTTGAAAAGCTAAGTCAAAATTTCGCTTTTGATCATAGAATAAATAAATAGAATTAGGTGGAAGAGGAATGCTCCTTTGTCCCATTGGCATCATAACAGGTTGCTTCGCCGTGATGAATAAACATATGTTCCCACTTTCAAAATGATATGCGGTTGGAGCTGGATTTATGTTCAATAGTTTAAGCTCAATCTGATGACCAATTGTGTGCATTTTTTGGGTTATTTATTCTGCAACAAATGTAATGCGATTTTGTAAATAAGTCTATAGCTCAATGATATCAAGCAGTTGCAACTATGACACTAATCATACAGTATTTTCGATTTGGGGTATTTTTATTACCCTTTCGGGTATTTATAAACCATCTTATCAGACACTTTTGCAGCGTTCAAAAACAACAACTATATAAAATGAATAAATATTTTACACTAATCATTGCGCTATTTGCACTTAACGCTAGTGCTCAAAAAGCAGACTCTGTAATTACTAATGGCGGAGTAAATGATGTTTATTACAGCTTTAGCAACGATGAAGTTAAGTCAATAGACCGAACTACTTGGGATATAGGATTTACGACTAAAGGTTTCGATGCAAGTATTATTATTAATGAAAATGCAGGTGTTTCAGCTTTCGTGTACAGTTCAGATACTAACGATTGGAATACAGTAGATACTACTGGAATGGCTTGGGATAACTTATATAACTCGACAGAAACTTGGGAATCTGGAGCGTTTGCTAACCAAGGAACTTCCCACCCAGACTACGGTTGGGGAGACTACAATTCTGGAAATCACTACATCTACGGCAAGCAAATTCTTATTGTTAAAAACGGTGATGGCTCTTACAATCAAATGATGATCTCTGAAATGAGTGCTAGTGGTGTGTTCACTGTTAAAATTGGTGCCATTGGCGGCGGTCAATCGGAATATTTCTCCATTGACAAAAAAGGTGAAGCATATGCCGGTAAAAACTTTATTCTTTACAGCAATTCAAGCCGTGAAGTTATAAATGAAGAACCAGTTGGTGAAGATTGGGATATTCTTTTCACCAAGTACATGGTACAAATACAAGCAGGTCCAGACCTAGTTGCTTACCCAGTAAGTGGAGTTAAGGTGAATAAAGATTACCAAGTAGCTAAACGAGAGGGAGTTGATGTTATGGATAACGACACCAATACCCTTACTTGGTCAGATAATATGACCGAGATTGGATCAGATTGGAAAAGCTTTAACATGTCAACCTTCGAGTACGACATCACTGCAGACCTTGCATACTTTGTAAAAAGGAAATCGGGTGCAATGTGGAAGATTTATTTCACTAAATATGTTGGTGGAGCTACAGGAGGATATTACTTCAACATCGAAAAGATTGTTGGTGGAGCTTCTGTAGATTCTAAGAGAGAGTTGTTTTCTTCAATCTACCCTAACCCAGCTAACAACGTTTTAAATATTCAGAACAACGACTACACCAACGCAACGGTTAAAGTAATCGACTTACAAGGACGTACTTTAATAGAAACGGAAGTACTTGCAAATGCTACGGGCAAAATCAACACTTCTTCTTTAACGAGCGGAGTTTATACTGTTATTCTAAGCTCGGATGAAGCTATCGCTACCAAGAGATTAATCGTTGAGTAAGAAATTTTTTAGCATATTATTGAATTTAGTGTTTGTGCCATCAGTGATGATGGCACAAACCGTTATTTTTGGGTTTGACAGTCAGACTGGCAAGGCTTTAAATATTACAGCAGAGCTGAGCAGTGGCGTTGAAGTTCATTCAGACTCAACCAATCTAGGATATGTAAGCCTAAAATTTGATGGAAGAAAAGAAGTCCTAATCACTGCACCTGGTTATCAAGATTATCGAAAAACCATCAACGGCAGTGTTTCTGGTACGCACAACATTGGCATGTTTAAAAGCGAATATGTCATTGATCAGATTGTTGTTACTGACATTCACAAACAAAAGACACTTAATAATACGGTGCTAAACATCGCCAAGATTGACGCTAAAAAAATTCAGGCGATGGGAGCAGTTGACCTTCGTGATGCACTTGCCTTCGAAAACAATATTCGGCTAAGCAGAGACAACGCTTTAGGATCATCAGGGCTAACATTGATGGGAGTTGGAGGCGATAATGTTAAGTTCTTAGTAGATGGAGTACCTGTTATTGGACGAATGTTCAATCAAATGGATCTTGAGCAATTCAACCTAGAAAACACCAAACAAATAGAGGTGATAAAAGGCCCTATGTCTGTAATCTATGGTTCAAACGCCTTGGCGGGAACAATAAATATTGTAACCGCTAATGCCACGAAGAAACCTCGGTTCAATCTGAGCTCTAACTACGAAACTGATGGCCAGTATAATTTAACAGGTACAGCTTCGAAGTCTTTTAAAAATCATTATTTCACACTTACGGGTGGTAGAATGTTCTTTGATGGCTGGAGTCAAAACAATGTAGATAGAACATTCGATTGGATCCCAAAAGAGCAATATACCGGTAGAGTACAGTATGCTTATCAAAAGAATGACGCTAAAATCTCATTCAGATCCGAAGTGTTAAGATCACTATTACTTGATCGTGGTACTCCCATATTACCCTACGAAGAATCTGCGGTTGATCAAAAATATAAGAACAACCGATTTGATAACAGCTTGAGTTATCAAAACAAAATTAAAGAGTCATCAATTCAGATGATTATCAGCAATAACTACTTTAAGCGAACGAAGAATAAATATTATAAAGACTTAGTCACGCTCGAAGAGTCATTGATACCCAGAGAATCAGAACAAGATACTCAAACATTTAATGCAACGGTGTTCCGAACCATTTATGGCTTTGAAAAGCGAGGTGTTGAAACCATGCTCGGTTTTGATGGAAATTATGAGTTTGGAACAGGACCGAGAATTAAAAACCTAAGACAAGAGCAGTTAGATCTTGCACTTTTTGCAAGTGCTGAGAAGCAAATTACCAGCTACTTCCTTACCCGAATAGGAGCTCGTTATGCTCATAATTCTGCGTACGACGCACCCTTGCTTTACTCGATTCAAACTAAATTCAACTTTAGAAAATCTAGAATTCTTAAGTTGGCTTATGGTAAAGGATTTAGAGCACCTTCATTAAAAGAATTGTACTTAGACTTTAACGACAGCCGACATGAGGTATTCGGAAACGAAGAGTTGCTGGCTGAAACTTCACACTCTATTACAGGGTCATATGTGAAGTACTATAAGTATAAAAAAGTACAATTTTCGACCAACATTGATGGGTTCTATAATTCAATTGAGAACAAAATTGAACTTTTAGTAACAGGTCCTATACAAGCACAATATGGAAACATTGGGTTGTACAGGTCTGTTGGAGGGGGAGTAAGCCAAAAAATGATTTACAAGAATTTTGCTTTAAATGCTTCGTTTAACTATACCGGTATTTTCAACGGGATTGCAGAAGTAGAAAAGGATTACAACTTCTCTCCTCAAGCAGTAATTCAACCTTCAATTAAACTGAAAAAATGGAATACATCAATTAATGTATTCTTCAACTATTTTGGAAGTGTTAGCCGAGTATTTGCTGATACATCTACAAATACAACAACCATACAGCAACAAGATGCATATTCTATGATGGATTTTACGGTAAATCAACCGCTGTTTAAGAATAAGCTAAAGGTGAGTGCGGGTGCAAGAAATTTGTTTGGGGTTGTAAATATTAATTCGAGTACAACAGAGGTTGGGGCCCATACACCGTCAACGACCTATGTTTCTGTTAGCCCAGGTACCACATATTTTATAAGCTTGAGATATGAATTTAAGAAGTAACATACCGTTTATCTTGCTGATCTTTTTAGCATCTTGCTTTCCAAAAGAAGATCCAATCACACCGAAACCACGCCTAAATAAGTCAGTTGAAATTGATGCTGGTGTAAGCAGGTTGGAAGTAAACTTTTTTTCATTGGTTCAAGATACTGTACTAGCTACTGCAAATCCAATGGACTGGGATTTATACTACACAGAATCAGGAGTTTATCTTAACGGATTTAGAAGTATGAGTGTAGCCAAGTTTAATAATGATTGGAACTCTAGGGTGGATACGATTGGCCTAGATTTTGACTTCTTAACGGTAAACTTTGAAGAAGAAATGTGGTTGCTTGATAGTGGTCAAAATTATGTGGTTGAAATGGGAATTGATACAAATTACCAATCAATGGGCTACTATAAGCTGAATGCCATTCGCGATCAAGGTATGTGGCGAATTAACTTCTCCAAAATATCGTCAACCACTCAAACATTTGCTGTACTTGACCCGGGAAGTCATTACTACAGCTTTCTGAACAATAGCTACAAGGTATTGCCTTCGATTGAAGAATACGATTTTGCCTTAGGAAAGTATACAGATTATGTAATTTTTCCAGACGAAGAAGCAGACTACCTGGTGTTTGGTGCTTTAACAGGTGGAGGCGCAGCGGTAGAACTTCAAGAAAATTTTGACGAGGTTGATGCATCTGCCATAGATACGATTAATTTTGACCCGCAAATTAAAACAGGTATTGGATGGGATTGGAAATGGTACAACCTCGACGCTGGTGCATATGTGGTTAAAGAAGATTTAACGTATGTGATAAAAACCCAAAGTGGATTGTACTACAAGCTTAGATTTACGGGCTTTTACAACACAAAAGGTATCTCGGGTCATCCAACATTTGAATATAAACTATTATAGAACTGAAATAAAAAATGAAGAAATTCTTAATCTTAACGCTTGCTGCGTTAGCCTTTATCGGTTGTTCAAACAACTCTAATGAAAATAACGATGCTAATGACCATGAAGATGGTTATTCAGGGGCAACAGAAGTTAAAGATACATTGCATTATGAAGGTGAAGTTCACTTGGCGAACATTAGACAGATTACATTTGGAGGAGACAACGCAGAAGCATACTTCAGTTTTGATGGTACTAAGCTGGTATTTCAAGCAAAAAACCCTGCATGGGGTGCTGATTGCGACCAGATTTATGTAACCGACATTGATAAACAATGGCAGAATGAAATTCCTAAGCTAATCAGCACAGGGAAGGGAAGAACAACTTGCAGCTACTTCATGCCAGGTGACAGCACAATTGTATATGCAAGTACGCATGAAGGTGATGTAAACTGTCCGCCAGAGCCTCCTCATGGACCTAAATATGTATGGCCAATTTACCCAGATTTTGAGATTTATGTAGCAGATCTCGATGGTAACATTATTTCTAAACTTACAGATCGTGAGGGATATGATGCAGAAGCTACAGTTTCACCAAAAGGAGATAAAATTGTATTTACTTCTACGCGTACAGGTGATTTAGAATTGTTTACCATGAACATCGATGGAAGCGATGTGAAGCAAATTACACATGAGTTGGGTTATGATGGAGGAGCATTCTTTTCTCCAGACGGCGAAAAGCTAATCTTTAGATCTTCAAGACCTCAAACCGAAGAAGAAATAAAAGAATACAAAGATCTTTTAGCTCAGAATTTAGTTCAACCAACCAACATGGAATTGTACGTGTGTAATGTTGATGGATCTGACTTAAAGAAGATTACAGATTTAGGCAATGCCAACTGGGCACCATTCTTTCACCCAAGCGGGGAGAAGGTCATCTTTAGTTCTAATCATAAAAGTGCTAAAGAAGGTGGTAGACCTCAATTCAACCTTTTTATGACCAATTTAGATGGTACTGAAATTGAGCAAATTACCTACGACGGTGTGTTTGACGCATTCCCAATGTTCTCACCTGATGGAACCAAATTGGTTTTCTCAAGCAACCGAAATAATGGCGGTACGCACGAAACCAATATGTTTATCGCTGACTGGGTAGAGTAGGAGTTATTTCGTGAACTTCTAGCGAAGTGCCCACATCAATCCAGCTATTGTCGCCAATTGGATGGCGAATAAAACGCCACCAAAAATCAGACCCTTTTTACCTGAACTGAGCAAAGTTTTGAAGCTCATTTTTAATCCTATTGCCGCCATTGCCGTAGCCAAAAAGAAATTGCTAATCCATTTTATAATTTCTTTTAAATCGGATTGAAGCGGTACAAAAGATGCAAAAATGGAGATAATGATAAATGCAATTAAATACCAAGGAAGCTTGGTAGGCACATCAACCTCACTTCTTTTATTCTTTAAAAATGACCGAAAAATCAATAGAGCTGGAGTTAGCATTGCGATTCTTCCTAGTTTCACTGTGACAGCAAGTTCACCAATGCTCGAACTCATTCCAAATCCGGCACCAGCCACATTGCCCATAGAATGCAGCGAAGCTCCAATTAGAATGCCATTTTGAATATCAGTAAGCCATTCAGCGGTAATAAAAGGAATAGCAACCATGCCGATGAGACCAAACAGGTTGACCACCGCTAGGGCAATTCCCATATCTGATTTGTCTTTTGTAACGCTGGGTGCAAGAGCTGCAATAGCCGAAGACCCACAAATTGCGGTACCAAATCCCACCAACCAACCTGTGCTGCCAGGACATTTAAGCACTTTAGCCAATTGAGCTGTTGCAATTAATACCACAGCCATAGTTACGATGATAATTAGAATCGTCTCCCATCCTAAAGCGATAAAACTTTTGTAGTTGATGCTAAAAGCCATCAAAACAATCGCCAATTCAAGCACTCGTCCACTTGAGGTTTTTATTCCTGAATTGAAGCTTTCTGGAAGCTTAACCAAGTTGCCAACTACGATTCCGAGTAAAAGAGCAAGCAATACATCGTTGAACCCAATTAGTTTTGAGAGTACGATTGACAATCCAGCAATACCTGCTGAGAGGTATAGACCTGGACTTTTGTATTCTTCAGGTCCTATCAAACTTATCGGCCTAACTCGCCTTTATAATCTGTTATTCCTCCTTCAAGATTGTAAACATCTTCAAAACCTTTATTAACCATAATGTTTGCTGCACGTCCGCTTCTTCCACCACTTCTGCAATACATTACATAGGTTTTGCTTTTATCTAATTTGTCAATTTCGGCTTCAAAATTGTCGCCATTAATATCAATAAACATATCTGCCCCTTTGATGTAGAATTGTTTTACTTCTGCGGGAGTTCGCACATCTATTACAATCACGCTGTCGTCAGCAATCTTGTCTGCGAGGTCTTCTTGAGCTAAATTTTTTACTGTTGGAGTCTGTTCTCCTTCTGTATTGTTTTGAGCGTTACCACAAGCTATAATAGTGGTCAGCAATGCGAGTGTGAATATTTTTTTCATGTTAAATTAAATCGAGTGCGAACATATTCCATCCAAAGATAGAACAGAGTAACTAAAGTTGCATTAGTTGTATAAGATGTCGGTTAGCACATCTATTGCGTAATCAACTTCTTCTTTTTTAGAATACTTGCTGAACGAAAAACGAATGGCTGAACGATTAGTAGGATGGTTTATTCCAACAAGAACATGGCTGTCGCCAACTGCACCACTGTTGCATGCAGACCCTCCGCTTGAAGCAATGCCATTCATATCAAGTTGATACAAGAGCACTGAATCTTTATCGGTAGGAGGGAGAGAAACATTTAAAACGGTGTACAATCCTCCTTCTTTACTTACATCGCCATTAAATTCAACCCCGTCAATGCGGTCTTTCAATTGAGTAATGAAGTATTGTTTTATTTCACTTACTGAATCGATTTTATCGTCTATTTTTCTGCTTGCTACTTCAAGAGCTTTAGCTAATCCTGCGATACCCATCACGTTCTCTGTGCCTGCCCGCATTTTGCTTTCTTGACCACCACCTGTTACAATCGGCTTAATTTTTAGGCTTTGTTTTTGTAAAGAAATCCACAGCCTTTGGGTCCATGAAATTTATGTGCTGAGCATGTTATAAAATCGACGTCAAAAGCTTGTAAATCCATTGGGTAATGTCCGATGGTTTGTACAGTGTCGGTGTGGAAGTAACAGCTGTTTTGTCGAGCTATCTTGCTGATTTCTTGGATGTTATTGAGGGTTCCGATTTCGTTATTGGCGTGCATCAAACTAATCAATGCACCCGGGTATGAGCTCGAAAGTTTTTCTAAATCTTGAAGATCTGCCCTGCCCATTTTGTCAATTTTTACAAAATGAACTTCAGCCATATTTTTAGCCATGAGCTCTTTGGCCGTGTCTAAAACAGCTTTATGTTCAATTTCGCTTGTAATGATATGTTTTACATTCAAGTCGTTAATTGCACATCGTAAAGCCATGTTGTCCGCTTCAGTTCCACTTCCTGTGAATACAATTTCGGAAGTTTCACAGTTTAGATTTTTCGCAATTTCTTTTCTTGCGATTTCAACCACTGCTCTGGCTCTTCTACCAGGAGCATGAATCGCAGACGCATTTCCAAAAACATCTTTCATGATCTCAGACATTTTGTCGATTACCTCTACATCCATTGGGGTTGTTGCAGCGTTGTCGAAATATACTTCCATAAGGCGTCGCAAATTAACTTATAATTCTTCTATTTTTATTTATAAAAGTTTTAATCACAGTATTTGTAACCGATGAGCTTATAGCAAAGCTGAGCCATGGTATAAGCGGTGATGTCATCTTTAGTCGAGGGGTTTAATTCGACAATGTCAAATCCTTTAACATCACACTTTTTAAACACTTTTCTAAGGAACTTCAAAGTAGGGTACCAGAGCATGCCGCCAGGCTCTGCAGTTCCAACACTTGGGCAAACGCTTGGGTCGAATCCATCGGCATCAATGGTAATATAGAGCTGTTCTGGAAGCTGCTCTACAAGCTCGTCCATCCATTTTTCATTATCCCATATATCGTGTGCAAACCACGTATGAATGTTATCCGACGATTGTATGAGTTGTGCTTCTTCAATGCATTGAGCTCGAATTCCAACTTGAAATATTTGCGGGTTGAGCTCCAATATGCGGGCCATTACAGACGCATGAGACCAT
The DNA here is from genome assembly GCA_965216465.1 of Bacteroidia bacterium. Taxonomy (GTDB): domain Bacteria; phylum Bacteroidota; class Bacteroidia; order NS11-12g; family UBA9320; genus UBA9320. The sequence goes on along the minus strand of CBDCFW010000005.1, from coordinate 44,354 downwards.
TTGTTTCCTTCATAAGAAAGTCTTAGGTCGCTATGAGCATCTATTTGAAGAATACCAATGTTATTATATTTTTTCTTGAATGCCTTAAACACTCCGTAAGTGATTGTATGCTCGGCACCAAGTGTAACCAAAAATTTGTTATTTGTTAGATGTGCTTCAGTTCGTGCTTCTATAAGTTCCATGGCTTCTTCATCGAATTGATTATTAAACTTAACTTCCGGCACGCTCGCAATACCACACGCTTTATAAATCTCAGTTTTTAATTCCGCGTCATAGTATTCAACGTAGTGTGAATTCTCGAGAATTGCTTTTGGGCCATTGGCACTTCCATGTTTATATGAAGAGGTGTATTCATAAGGCATTTGCTGAATTATACATCGACTGGTAGCATAGTCGTACCACTTTTCTTCTTCAATTGCCAGAAAATTACTTTTACGGTCTAAAACATTCATTATTTTTGATGAAACTAAATACAAATGAAAATAAATAAATCAATCTTAGGAATAGCAGTTATGGTAATTATGCTATTCAGTGCATGTTCACAAGCCCGATATGGTAATCTTACAAGGAGAACAAAGGCTACTCACTTGGTAAAGGATGATGTTGTTAAACCAGCCAAACAAAAGACTGAGAATAGCAATGAGATCAAAGAAGAAGTTGTTTTAGATTACGTTGCTTTGGAAGATGTTGTTGTAGAGGAAACTCCAACAGTTATTAATTCAGAAGTAAAAACTGAATCTATTGATGAAGTTGCCAAAGAGTTATCTGTAAGATCAAAAGCATACGAAACGAATGAAGATAAGCAATTGGAGTTGCCTGTTACAAAACGTCAAGTAAAGAAGATGATTAAGTCACCAAAGGATGTGATGAATAGTATTGATAAGTCAACCGACACAGATGACGATAGCTTAGTTCGTTCGTTGCTAATTATTATTTTAATTATCATTTTAATTTCATTGGTGTTGTCACTATTACCTTCTCCTTTGAAATCGATAATTACCACGATATTGTTAATCCTGTTAATCTTATACCTAATAAGTATTTTGTAAGGAATACAGGAAAAGTTATAACAAAAAAGGAGGTCGATCGACCTCCTTTTTTGGTTTGTAATTTTTGATTATTTGGCTCGCTCAACGTAGTCGCCGGTTCGGGTATCTACTTTTATTTTTTCGCCTGTTTCAACAAAAAGCGGAACGTTTACAACAGCTCCAGTTTCTAATGTTGCTGGCTTTAGGGGATTGTTCGCAGTATCGCCTTTAACACCCGGCTCTGAATATGTGATTTCTAAAACAACATGATTTGGAGCATCGGCCATAATCGGGTTACCATCGTCGAGGTAAACACTTAAAATCATTTCTTCTTTAATGAACTTCATCTGATCACCAAGCATTGATTCAGGAATTCCAAGCTGCTCATAGGTTTCAGTATTCATTAACATCAAGTTGTCTCCATCTTTGTATAAATATTGCATGTCGACTTGATCTATACGCACATCATCAATGTTTTCTCCGCTTCTAAATCGGTGGTCCATTGATTTGCCAGTAATTGCATTCTTCATTTTTACCTGGTAGAAGGCTCCACCTTTTCCAGGCATGGTGTGTTGATAGTCTACAACTTGGCAAAGCTGCCCGTTGAAACGAATAAACATACCTCTTGATAAATCTTGTGTGGTTGCCATGTGCTGCAAATATATTTTAATCTCTAAAGTAAAAAATGTGAACAACCTCTTAATTTTAGCTTCAAGTCTTGCCTATATTTGCATCGTTAATTGCGTAAGGGAAGCGAGGTGAAATTCCTCCACTGTACCCGCAGCTGTAATGTTTTGCTATTGATTAATAGTCTTTTAACCACTGTTTTTAACGGGAAGGGTTTTAATCTAGAAACGAAGTCAGAAGACCTGCTTTTAACATTTAACTTATTGAGCTTTCGGGAAAAAAAGCAATAAGAGACAGCATATACTGCCTTTTATTTTTTATTTCTCATTGGTTTTACGAGCTGATAAACCATTGAAAAAAATTATATCCATATTAATCGCATTAACTGCCCTTGAGGCGTATGGGCAAATTACGTCTGATGCGTCAAAAGATACGATACCGGCATATGGAACTATAGATTCAGTTACCATAACATCTATCGCGATCGATGTTAAACTGCAAGCCTATTCTCAGCAATTACTCAAGGTAAATCCCAATCAGTCTTTCACAGAACTGCTGCAAAAACAAAGCGGAATATTTATAAAGAGTACAGGAGTAGGAGCATTGAGCACACCTAGTTATAAGGGATTGGGTACACAAAATATACCTGTTTCAATCAATGGATACAATATTCAAAGCAGCATGAACGGTACAATGGATCTTTCGTTGATTGATGCAGTCCATTTTAACTCGGCTCGATTTTCAGAGCAGTTCAACCGAAGAACGGGACACAGCAATATGGGAAGCGTAGTGCAATTAATGAGTGGTGATTTTGAGCCTGGAGCTTCAATGAACCTCGGTGGAAGTTCATTGCAAGAAAAGAACCTTTCGTTTGCGTATCGTCAGAAATTTAAAAAGCTTAAGTATAGCATTTCGGCTGCTGGCACACAATCCCCAAACAGTTTTAGTCTAAAACACTACGATAGAACAGGGTCGATCGAAAATAATGACTTTAAGCGTATTAGCGTGGTTCAGAATTTTAACCGTGCAGGAAACAAAATTGATTATATATCGAGTACACTCTACTTTCAGGCGGCAGAAAGAGGAATACCGTCAAGCTTAACCACTACCGATGATGGAAGGCAGTTTGATATGAATGCCATGCTCGGAACTAAATTGTTGAAAATTAATCGATTAGGACTGTTTTCTTTTACCAATCAACTCTGGCATGAAAAGATTGATTATTCATCAAAATCTTCAAATTTAAATGCTTATAGCGACGTTTCGAACGTAAATAGCGTGTTGTCTTATTCACGAAGCATTATAGGAAACTTAGACCTTTCAACCGGTCTTGGAAATGAAAATGCCATATACATATCAAATAACATTGAAAATAATGTAAATTGGTTTAGACTTCGCTATTACTATGACTTATCGCGAAGATGGAATAAGAGTACAGTTTATTTCGGACAACAGTTCACTTCATTCAACCATAAGTCAGTATTCAACACTAAACTATATTTTGATCGGGTGGTAAAAAAGAATACCCTTATTAAGCTTTTTGCTCAAAAAGTATATAGACTACCTACCTTAAATGAGTTGTATTGGTTCGAACCTGGATTGGCAATGGGAAATCCAGACCTAATTCCAGAGGAAGGCTATCGTTTGGACGTGAAGTTCATTCACAATTCGAAGAAATATATGGTAAGACTAAATCCTTACTTGGGCCAATATTCTAATATGATTGTTTGGCAAGGAATTCTTCCTGTTCAAGTTGAAAATGTTACCAATGTGCATGTGCGCGGAGTTGAATGGGTGAATATGTTTAATTTGAAAGTATTAGGAGGAGACTTTGTAATTAACAACAACATTCATTGGGTGCAATCTCTCAATCGATCAGGAGATCGGCAATATGCAACCTGGAATAAACAACTAATATTTACTCCAGAACTCACATCGAATTTAACGCTGAGCTATACGCGTAAGAAATTTAATGTTTATACCAACGTACAATATGTAGGCAAGAATTTCTATGCAAGCGACAACTCAGGTTTTTTAGACCCATACTACCTCTTGGAGTTTGGAGGGTACTATGAAACTAAGTTGATGCGCATCGGATGCATTGCTTCTAACTTAACCAATCAGGCTTATTTCAGCGTGCCCAATATGCCTCAACCCGGAAGATTTATTAAACTCAATATTACCAAGAATTTTAAATTAAAAAATGCTAAGAAAAATTAACTTAATCATGGCTATTGCTTTAAGCAGTATTGCATTTGCCCAGTTCGATCACGTTCGCGTGTACTCCACTTTTGACAACCTAAATTTGGAAAAACCAGATACTTTCAACAACGGTGCTGATCGTGCAGGAGGCTTTTATCACTACGGACGATTTTTTAATAATGCCTATGACACAGTTTATGGAAGTTGGTCAGGATGGTCGCTCTCAAATATGACGGATGATACAACTGAAGGCTATTTCAATCAGTACAGTGCCTATACGGCTTCTGGAGTGAGCGGAACGTCGAATTATATGGTCGGAACTAGTGGAGCATACATCAAATTTGATAGTGCTACGAGCTTAAGTGGTGCATATTTCACCAATAGCACCTTTGCTTATCTCGATATGCAAAACGGATCTGGCTTTAGCAAGAAGTTTGGTGGTGATGATGGAACAGATCCAGATTACTTCAAAATCTATATCATGTCTTATCTCAATGGAGGTGGTGTAGACACGGTAGAGTTCTATTTGGCTGATTTTAGAAGTGCAGACAGCACCAAAGACTATATGGTTTCAGATTGGACCTTTGTTGATTTTAGCAGCAATCCCAATGTGGAAATTGAGGTAGACAGCATGGCGTTCACTTTTGAAAGCTCTGACACCAGCTCTTGGGGGATCAATACACCAGCCTATTTCTGTATGGATGATTTTAACGCTCTAGAATCTTTTGAGAATGTTTTTCCATATAACGGCCAATTGACTGGTGATTTCTATAATGGCGACGACGAAGCAGGCGGAATGTTGCGTGAGTATCTGTTCTTCCCTAATTCATACAACTCAGCTTGGGAGTCTTGGTCAGGTTGGTCGATCAGTTCGATGTTAGATGACACAACCGCAGGCTACGAAAACCAGTATAGTTGCATTAATGGTGACCGTGATCTCTTTTTTGTAAGTTCAGGAATACATAATGAAATTAGATCACCTTTTTTAGGCGACAATAAAAATCATTTGTATAAAACCATCGGTCCTGGTCCTTGGCCTATGGAGATATCAATTACAAATTCAACTTACGCATACTTGGATATGCAAGATGGCTCAGGATTCAGTAAGAAATTTGGAGGGGATGACGGAAATGACCCGGATTACTTCCGAGTTAAAATTAACTATATTGACGCTAACGATAGTGTAATTCAGCGTGACACTTTCTACCTTGCTGATTTTCGATTTTCAGACAACAGTCAAGACTATATATTAAATGATTGGATAACTATAAAACCTTTTGATTTTCACAAGAATCAAGAATTTCATCGCTTGAGCTTCGAATTGGAGTCAAGCGACAATGGGATGTATGGAATGAATACACCTGCATACTTCTGTCTAGCTTATAAATTTGACCTAGGAAACATATCAGAATTGAGAAAAGCTGAAATTTCACTATATCCAAATCCTACGCGTAGCACGTTCAATGTGCAAGCATCTACTGCAATTAGTCAAGTGAACGTTTATAGCTTATCAGGACAAGAAGTGTTAAATCAATCTTATGATAATAATCTTCGTACGATCAAACTCGATTTGAGCAATCAACCAAATGGACTTTACTTTGTGCAGGTACAGACGGAAGAAGGAATAGCCACTCAAAAATTAATTAAGCAATGAGAAATTTATTAATTTTAACATGCTTACTGCCTATCGGACTTTTCGCACAATTTGATGGTCCAGGTGGTGAACCCGGCAGCAAATCGATTCATAAAGATGATGGAGCAATCTCTGGTTGGGCTACATCTGTCGATATTCAAAGAGGGTGGATGCAGATTAGCGATACCACTATCGGACGAGCAACGGCAGGAAGTGATTCAAATGCTCTAGGTGCCTTTGACGGAGCTATTGTGAGTTTGGGAGATGGAGGTATTGCAACACTTTCTTTTGATCAGGCCATCATAAATCGCGATGGCTACGATTTTGCCGTATTTGAAAATGGGTTTAAAGTGGGCTTGTCATACTACCTCGAACTAGCCCATGTTGAGGTGAGTAAAGATGGTGTAAACTTTGTTAGGTTTCCAAGCGAGAGTTTAACAGATACCTCATACCAAACGAATAATTTTAGTTATACATCCCCAGAAAAAGTATATAATCTAGCAGGTAAGCATCAAGCACCTTATGGCAGCCTCTTCGATTTAGATGAGGTAGGAATGGATACGATAAGTTATGTCCGCTTGATTGATGTGGTTGGAAGTGTAAATGACAGCTTCGGAACCAGAGATTCAAAAGGCAGATTGATCAACGACCCATTTCCGTCACCTTTTGAATCAAGTGGGTTTGACTTAGACGCTGTGGCTGTTGTGAATGGCAATTTGCTGAGAACATATGAAGCAAATCTGGCCAATTTAATAGTATATCCTAGCTTAGCATCTGCATCTCAAGGAATTCAAATTGAAGGAGTTGATATGCCTAGTTTTGAGGTAATGAACTTAGCAGGAACAGTTGTTTTAAGCGGAAGAGGAAATAGCTTCAAAATTGAAACCAGTGGAATGTACGTCGTACGAGTAACCAAAGATCAAAAAATTAGCACCGTTAAGGTATGCGTATACTAAGATTTTTTCTAATAGCTTTAGTCTTCGCTAGTTCTTGCAAAGACGATGAACCATCGAAGCCATTTGAGCGAGGAGAAAAGGATTTAGTCATCCTTAACGAAGGCAATTTTGGTTGGGGCGAAGGAACTGTTTCGGTTTACAACACCAGCACGCAAGAGGTTAGCCACGATGTTTATAAAGAAAAGAATGCACAAGCCATAGGTAATGTGCTGCAGTCTCATACTGAGATCAACAAGCTTCATTATTTTGTCGTGAACAATAGCAACAAGATTGTGGTTACGGATAGTCTCTTTGGTATTGTTCAGGAGATTAGTGGATTAACCTCACCTCGATACCTTTACCAAGTTAGCAGTGAAAAGGCTTATGTTACAGACCTTTATGCTAACGCAATTTCGATAATAGATTTAAAAGATAATCTTGTTACAGGAACAATACCCTTCAACGGCTGGTCAGAAAAAGGTGTGATGGTCAATAACATGTTGTGGGTTAGTGCTCCAGAAACAAAGTATATCTACGCTGTAGACATAGAACAAGACGCTGTAGTAGACAGTATTGAATGTGGATTTGCAACTGAAAGCATTGTTTTAGATCAGGCAAACCACATTTGGGTATTGAGCAAAGGAAATGACGATAATGAATCGGGGATGTTGACCGAGATTGATGGAAGTACCATGCAAGTGCTTGAACGCAAACCTGTTTCAGGCTTGCCAACTAATTTGGTTTACGATGAACAAAACAATCAACTTTATTACATCAATCAAGGTATCTGGAAACTTGAGGCTCATACGAAAGAAATTCCGGTTGAATGGCTCGCTTCAGATGGAAATAATTTCTATAACTTGATTGTAGATCAAGAAAACGGGGAAGTGTATGTTTCAGATATTCACGACTTTGTGCAACGGTCAACCATTTATCGATTAAAAATGGATGGCAGTGTTTTAGACGAATTTAAGGCAGGTATTATCGCAGGGAATTTCTTTTTTACCCAGAAATAAGATTGGCGATATATCTTCGCAGCCTTGATTAAATTTCGAGACATATTTAAGTTTACTAAGCCGTATCATAGTAAGGTAGTACTCTTTATCATATTCATGGTATTCAGTTCAATCTTTAATGTGTTCTCGATTGGTATGATCGTTCCATTTCTTAAGGTAATCTTTCAAGAGAATCTTGATCAGATTACACCTGTAGAATTTGGATTAAATCCAGATGCATTATTGGGATATTTAGACTATCGCCTGAGCTCAATTATTGTGCAATATGGTCTGTTTCAATCACTAGTATACTTCTCGCTAGGAATAATCGTAGCCTTCTTTTTTAAGAATCTATTCTTGTTCTTGACCAATTACAATATGGCCTATGTGAGAACCGCAGTTGTAAGAGACATTCGCGAGTGGACTTACAATCATATTTTAAAGCTTCCCTTAAGCTATTTTAACAAAATTAAACGTGGAGAAATTATTTCTAAACTAATTAGCGATGTTCGTGAAGTGGAGATGAGTATGGCTGGTGCTTTGGACCTCATTAAGCACCCAATTGCTATCCTGGTGCCGTTTATTGCTCTTTTTATGACGAGTGTTGAGTTAACACTTTTCGTTTTAGTGTTACTCCCAATTAGTGGATTTATAATCAGTAAAATAGGTACTAAATTGAAGCATGCAGCTGCAGCGGGACAAGAAAAGTTTGCAGATGTGGTATCGCATATTGAAGAGAGTCTTCATGGAATCAAAATTATCAAGGCCTTCAATGCAAATAAAGATAAAGAAGCAAAATTCAAAGAGCACAACGATGGGTATTTTGTGTTGATGCTTAAACTGTTTAGAAAAGAAATGCTGGCCTCTCCATTGAGTGAGTTTATGGGGAGCATTGTAATTGCGATAATTCTAATTTATAGTGGAAATCTGATCATTAACCAAGAATCAGCATTCACAGGATCATTCTTGATTGCTTACATTGCTATCTTCTCACAAATTATATCTCCAGCCAAGGCTTTAACTGAAGCGTATTTTAGGGTGAAGAAAGGTTCTGCATCATTGGACAGAGTCAATGAAATTTTAGAATCAACATCTGAGATTGCCAATACCGGAAATAAAATAGTTGACTTTAGTCATAAGATTGAATTGAACGACATTTCTTTTGCCTATGAAGACAAGAAGGTTATAGATGGTATTTCGTTGAGCATTCAAAAAGGAGAACGTATTGCATTAGTTGGACCATCAGGTGGAGGGAAGTCTACCTTGGTTGATTTACTTCCACGATTTCATGAACTGCAAGCAGGTTCAATTACGATAGATGGTGTCAATATTAACGACATCGATCTAAAACATCTTCGCTCGATGTTTGGTATCGTTACTCAAGAGGCAGTGCTATTCAACGATACAATCGCCAATAACCTGAAGATGGGTGACTTCTATTCCACAGGAGACGATTTGCTCAACGCGACTAAGGTGGCAAATGCGCATCAGTTTATTCTTGAAAAAGAAGAAGGTTACAATGCAAACATTGGTGAAAAGGGAGGAAGCCTAAGTGGTGGACAAAAACAACGCTTGAGCATTGCACGAGCAATCTTGAAAAATCCACCAATCTTGATTCTGGATGAAGCGACTTCTGCTTTAGACTCTGAAAGTGAGAAATTGGTTCAAGATGCATTAGAAAATGTAATGCGAAATAGAACCAGTATTGTTGTTGCGCATCGTTTAAGTACAATTCAGACAGCAGACAAAATTGTGGTAATCGAAGGCGGAAATATTGTTGAAGAAGGCAAACACAACGAACTTATCGCCAACAACGGGCTCTACAAGAAGCTGGTCGATTTGCAGACGTTTGCATAGATTTGCTTTCTGCAAATATTCTTATGAACAAACTTTCTAACTTACTGTTACTCGTCCTGCTAACTGTAGCTTGCTCCACTCCAAAAACCTATAATCATGAGTATTTACCAGCTCCCAACGGTTTTGTTAATGATTTTGAGAATATATTGACAGTTGACGAAGAGATGGGTTTGAAGCAGCTCATTTCAGATCACGAAAAGGCAACTTCGAACGAGATTTCAATTGTAACAATTAGTAGCTATGAACCTCATGAAACGCTATTTGACTACTCGTATGAATTGGCCAAATATTGGGGAATAGGCAAGAAGGATATAAACAATGGCGTAATGATTATCTACGGAGACAGTATTCGAGAGGTTCGCATTCAAATCGGCATTGGTTTGGAAGAGAAATTCACTGACTGGGAAGCCAAACAGATTATCGATAGCATAATGATTCCCGAGTTTAAAAAGAACAATTACTTTTTAGGCACGAAACTGGGTATTGAAGCAGTGATAGAGGAGATTAAATGAAAACCCAAATCAAGGAAGATGTAATTCTCTAATAGTAGATTGAATTATTATTGAATATCTAAGAACTTTTCGTAATACTCATTTGCCACATCGGTATAAAAATTTGAGGTATCGGTTAGTTGATTGAATCGATCTGTTGCTTGTTCATCATAGAAGTCAATATAACCTGAATATAAGCTCCAATTATCGTGTTCATTTTTAACCAGTTCAACAATTGCTTTCTTAGCTTGAACTGACTTGATATGGGCATCTGAGTAAATCTTATAAATTGGAGCTTGACGCTCCTGGGTTTCTTTCATCACAGTTAACGAAGGCATATATAACTCTGGTGGCAAGTCTGTTAATTTGAACTGTTTGGCTAACATTTTAGTGCGATTTTTCATGAAATATTGATGACGTTTTGTTGCATCAATAAAATTAACCAATAGGGCTATTTTCTCGTTGCAGATTGCTGTATCTTGCATTGCTGCATAATCCATAAAAGAACTATCACTAATGGGGTTATAGTGAGTCCACCAGTTCTTGTTTATTTGTTGGGTTTTTTGCAAGTAGACTTGAAGAATTTTGTAAAATTCTAAATCGTCTCCGCTAGCAGATTGAATCTGTTCATCTATAGCGGTTGATACATCATCAACATATTGATCAAAATAGACTTCAGAAGAGTCTGGTGAATCTTTTAAGCTCTGGATGTAGTCAGATTTTAAGTCTTGCATAGCATTTGCAGAACTATGCTCTTCTGGTTTTGGTGCGTTTAGCAATGAGGACAGTTGACTGAGAACGAAAATTGCTAATAGAATATTGATAGTGGTACTTCCTGCCAACCTGTGTTTGGTTGCGATGCTACTAACGATCCAACCAATTAATACGATTAGCAAACCTGGGATTAATGCACCCCCAATTACATAACCAATTGCTTCCGGAACTGATGGTGAATTTATTCTTGATAGAATAATTACGACTATCACTGTCATTGCAAATAAAATAATAGATACCGGGTTGATAAGTGGTTTAGGTTTCATATTGGCTATCAAATGTAACTTATCTTGTTGATTTACGTTTTTAAAGAAATGAAACTCTTCATTTCAGTACTATTGCTTAGTTTGGCGAATATGACACAAGCTATGCATCGGGTGTATATGTTTCCAGGTCAGGGTGCAGACTCAACTTTGTTCCAGAATATCCGTCTCCCTGAAGGTTTTACTCCAGTTTATATGGAGCTACCAACTCCTGACAAAGGTGAAAACTTAAAAGACTTTGCAACTCGCTTTGTTGCAGACATTGATACCTCTTCTATGTATAGCTTTATTGGAGTTTCGCTCGGAGGCATGGTATGTTCAGAGTTGGCTGAAATATTAAGCCCTGAGCATGTAATTCTGATATCGAGTGCCAAGCATTCGAAAGAGCTGCCAAAACGCTATCGCTTTCAACAAAGTGTACCACTCAATCAATGGATTCCATCATCGTTTTACCAATCGGGAGCCCTGTTTCTTCAGCCTATAGTAGAACCCGATCGAAACAAGTACAAAGCTGAATTTAAAGCAATGCTAAAATCGAAAGATGGGGTATACCTGAAGCGAACGGTCAACCTGATCATCAACTGGGATAAACAGTTCTCTAAGGCCAATATTGTTCATATTCATGGAGATAATGACCATACAATTCCTATTCGAAATGTGTCGCCCGATGTGATAATCCCTAATGGGTCACACATGATGGTGCTTACACGAGCTTCAGAAGTGAACGAGAAAATTAATGAAGTTCTATTAGGATAGAGCTCCGATTAAATCGTACTTGGTTAGGATATGAACCACGCCACTTAATTCCTTCACCAAAATTGCTGGAGATTCTTTCGAAATAAGCTTTGAGACTTCATCGATACTCTCATGCGAATCAACCATTGGGAATGGCGATTGCATGATTTGTGCGATAGACTCATTAGCTAACTCTGGATTTTTCAACAACTGACTTAAAACGTGGCTGTCGTTTAAGGAACCAACAAACTCTCCACCCTCATTTTGAACAGGAAGTTGCGAAACTCCATGTTTTTCCATCAGGTCGAAAGCGACCTTAACTTGGTCCGAATCTTTCACAGTAAGAAGTGGCAAATGCTTGTGATTGGAGATCATATCTTCAGCGGTTTTAGGCTTGCTGTCAATAAAACCACGCTCCTTCATCCATTCATCATTAAAGGCTTTACCCATATAACGAGTAGCATGATCATGGAATAGAACCACCACGATATCTTCCGGCTTCAGTTCATCTTTCAACTGAAGAATACCCTTTACAGCACTTCCGGCACTGTTGCCAACCAATATGCCTTCTTCAAGAGCAAGCTTACGTTGCCATAAAAGTCCATCCTTATCTGTTACTTTTTCAAACTTGTCAATTACATCGAAGTTCACACATTCTGGTAAGATGTCTTCACCGATTCCTTCAGTGATATATGGGTAGATTTCGTCTTGGTCAAATTCCCCTGTTTCGTGATATTTCTTGAACACCGAACCGTAGGTGTCAATTCCCCAAACTTGAACATCCGGATTTTTTTCTTTTAAGTACTTACCAACACCGCTAATTGTTCCTCCAGTTCCAACTCCAACTACAAAGTGAGTGATCTTTCCTTTAGTCTGCTCCCAGATTTCAGGTCCTGTACTTTCATAATGGGCAGCAACATTGCTTTTGTTATCATACTGATTTACATACCATGAGTTAGGTACTTCATTTCCTAAACGTTTAGATACCGAGTAATAGGAGCGAGGGTCATCTGGCTCAACGGCAGTAGGACACACGATCACTTCTGCTCCAACCGCTTTTAAGAGGTCAACTTTTTCCTTGCTCTGCTTGTCGTTGGTTACGAAAATGCATTTGTAACCTTTAATTACGGCGGCAATTGCAAGTCCCATACCTGTATTTCCGCTAGTTCCTTCGATGATTGTTCCGCCTGGTTTTAAACGACCATCTGCTTCAGCATCTTCGATCATTTTTAGTGCCATTCTATCTTTTACTGAATTCCCCGGATTGGTAGTCTCTACCTTAGCAAGAACTGTACATGGAAGATCTTCTACGATTTTGTTTAGTTTGACCAATGGCGTGTTGCCAATGGTCTCTAAAATATTGTTGAAATACATGGGCGGCAAAAGTACAACTATTGTGAAATTGAGTCTTAAATTTCTGTTACTTCTGCAAAACCTATCTAAATTAAGTTGATTTTTATAGATAGCTGCCCAATTTACTAGGTTATTTCGCCAGAAATTAGAGATTTGCTCCACTTTTTAAACAATACCATGAAGAGAATATTTACTTTTATTTTAGGGGCCACCGCTTTACTAGCTAGTCAGTTTGTTAAGGCAGATGAAGGAATGTGGATTCCTGCCCTTATCACCGACAATCACGCTGAGATGGAAAGACTTGGATTAAAGCTTTCTGCTGAGCAACTTTATAGCATTAACAATAGCTCTATGAAAGATGCTATCGTTCGTTTAGGTAGAGGATTTTGTACCGGTGAAATAATTAGCGATCAAGGATTGATCCTTACTAACCACCACTGCGGTTACAGTGCTATTCAAGAATTAAGTACAACTACTGCCAATCACTTAAAAAACGGTTTTTGGGCTAAGTCAAATGCAGAAGAACTTCCTGCAGGATTCAGCGTATCTTTTCTTGTAAAGATTAAAGATATCACTGACAGAGTGCTTATTGACGTAACAGATGAGAACAGAGCAAAACAAGTTGCTAAGAATTCATCTAGTATTAGAAAAGAAATGATGGAAGGCGGATATGATGTTGACATTAAAGAAATGTTCAGCGGAAATAAATACTTCGCATACGTTTACCAAACTTTTGGAGATGTAAGACTTGTAGGAACTCCACCTGAGTCTGTAGGTAAATACGGTGGTGACACCGATAACTGGATGTGGCCTCGTCATACCGGTGACTTCTCTATGTTTAGAGTATATGCAGACAAAGACAACAAGCCAACTGATGGTTATTCTGCAGATAACGTTCCTCACAAACCAAAACACCACCTTCCAGTGTCAATTAAAGGTGTACAAGAAGGAGATTTTGCTATGATTTGGGGATTCCCTGGAAGTACTGATCGTTACCTTTCTTCTTACGGAGTTAAACTTGCTACTGATAAAGATCAACCATCTCGTGTTAAAATTAGAAGAGCGAAACTTGATATTTACGAGCAGTATCAAAATGAAGATGAGGCAGTAGACCTAATGTACGCTGCTAAGCACGCTCAAGTTGCTAACTACTGGAAGTACTTCATCGGACAAACTAAAGGTCTTAAAAGACTTAAAGTATACGAAAAGAAAAAAGGAGAAGAAGATGCCTTTGAAAAATGGGTAAGTGAAGGTGATGATGCTAGAAAGGCAAAGTATGGCGATGTAATTAAAATGTATCAAGATGCCTATGCCATTTTCGATGCAAAAACGCTTGCTCAAACGTATTGGATGGAAGCGATTTATGGAATTGAGTTTGTTGGTTATGGTTTTGGATTTGGAAATTTAGCTGATCTTTATGAATCTCTTGCGGCGGAAAAAGACGAAGAGAAGAAAGCAAAAATTCAAGAAAAAATTGATGGGTTGATTGGGAACCTTAAAGCGGGTGTCGATGCCAACTTTAAAGATTACTACCAGCCAATTGACAAAGACGTTGCAAAAGCAATGCTTGCTTTTTATGTTAATGATATTCCTGCAGACCAAAGACCTGCTGAATTCAACACGTTGTTAGCGAAGTGCAAAAACAATACCGATAAAATGGTTGAGCATATCTTTAAATCTTCATTTCTAGTAGATAAGGAGAAAGCTATCAGCTTCCTTGAGAACCCAAGCGCAAAAGGATTAAAGAAAGACCTTGGAGTGAAATTTGCATCTATCATGCTTGATTTCTACAGAAAAGATTTACAAATGATGTTTGGTGAAGCAAATCAAAAAAGAGCGACTGCAGACAGACTATACAAGGCTGCATTATTCGAAATGCACCCAGACAAAGCTTTCTCTCCTAATGCGAACAGCTCAATGCGATTCACTTATGGTCAAGTATTAGAATACTCTCCAGGTGACGCAATGCTATACAAACACTTCACTACGATGAAAGGTGTATTGCAGAAATACCAACCAGGTGATCACGAATTTGATTTGCCTGCGGGATACCTTGAGAAAGCAAAAGCACGTGATTATGGAAGATATCTTCGCCCTGGAGAAGAGGATCTTAGAATCTGCTTCTTAACAAACAATGACATCACTGGAGGTAATTCTGGAAGTCCTGTGATTAACGGAAACGGTGAATTAATTGGTCTTGCTTTTGATGGTAACTGGGAAGCAATGAGTGGTGATATTGCATTCGAAGACGAATTGCAAAGAACAATTTCTGTTGACATTCGCTATGTACTTTGGTGCATCGACAAACTAGCTGGTGCTGGTCACATTGTTGATGAGATGACCATCGTCGACTAGTTCAATTAGTAAAGAATTCTGAAAAGGGCCTTATTTCGTTGTCGCGAGTTAAGGCCCTTTTTTATATCCTAAAATGAAGGAAATCTAAAGGGAATGAACTGGATATTCGTTCCCTAAGCGAAGCCTCTTGAAAGGGTGCTTGCGTTAATCCTTAGTAAATACAACCGAGTAAGTCATCGGAGCTTTGTCTTCGAAATGCTTAATCACAAACTGCCCGGGCTTAATCTCGGCCATGTCTTTGAAACAATTATGTGGTGAATAATTAAATTCTTCAAAGTGATTTAACCTTAATCCTTGTTTCAACAAAGCAGAAATTACTTCTGCCAATCCATGGTTCCAGCCGATTTCGGTCATTTCTATATCTGCATCTTGTTGGGCATAAGTACCAGGGTTGACTTCTATAATCGGATCTTGGTTGAAATAAGAGTACGCAATCTTCTTAAAACTATCGTCATGCATCCAAATGAACGGATGAAGCTCAACGAACACAAATTTGCCTCCAGGCTTAAGAAAATGGTTTACAATTTCGGCCCAGCGGTTTATATCAGGAAGCCAGCCAATGGTGCCATAAGAGCTAAACACGATATCAAATTGCTTGTTGATATGCTCTTTGGCACTGTATAAGTCACAACAAACAAATTCAGCATCTAGTCCTAGTTCGTTATTTAAGTCACGAGCAAGGTTTACTGCTTCATCTGAAATGTCTAAGCCCGTAGCTTTAGCTCCCATACGTGCTAAGCTTAATGTGTCTTGTCCAAAGTGACATTGAAGATGAAGGAGCGTCTTGTTGCTTATATCACCAAGCAAATCTATTTCAATTGACTTTAACGTTGTTTGACCCGACTTAAAAGCATCCATGCCATAGAAATTGCTATCGGCATGAATTTGCGTTTTCTCATTCCACAGTGCTTTGTTTATTTCAAAATATTCTTCTTCCTTGTTCATTTTATTTGTTTAAGTGCTTCATCTAAAGATTCTACTGGAAGTTGACAAGCTCCGCTTTCGCAAACATAAATTAAAGTTTTACCCTTTTGGTATCTGCCTTCAAACAAAGGAAGCTTTGATTTTTTCGTCGAGTATGTTACCCAGCAATTGTAAAGTGCAAGTTGTTGTATTTCTTGGGCTACTGATTCTGCATCCTTTCCAGCAATTGCAATTTCATAATTTCGTTTACTGTAGTTGAGGTGAGCTGCTCCCCAGTTGCTATGGCCTCCAACATATTCACCAATGTTTTTTTGCACTTTCCCAATCATGGTTTGAGAAATTTCTAAGTACCTTGGGTTTCCGTAAAGCAATCCAACCTGGTAGAGAACATGGGCCATTGCGGAGTTTGAAGAAGGAATAACATTATCATAAACTTCTGTTGTGCGGATAATCAGCTCATTTTCAACATTGAAATAGAACATCTCTTTATCTGCATCATAGAAAAGTTCAATTGCCATTTCGGTTATTTGCTTTGCCTGCTCTGCATAAGTTTCATCTCCTGTTATTTCAAAGACAGATAAACAAGCTTCGGCCATAAAACAATAATCTTCTAACATTCCATCAATGGATGAAATTCCACTTTTGTAGCTATGAAGCAAATGGTCATCCCGCACTTGAGATTTGATTAAAGCATTTAAGCAATTGATTGCCAGAACTTTATAATCTTTATTATTGGTCGTTTTGAACGCTTCCGCTAGACCTGTAATAACTAATCCATTCCAAGAAGTAAGGCATTTGTCGTCTAGACTAGGGTGCACTCTTTTGCTTCGTTCTTCGTATAACAACTTATTCGCTCGCTTCACTTTTTCTCTTACGTCACTCTCGTCAACTCCAAATTGCTCTGCAATCTCTGAATATGATTTTTTCCTAAGTAGGATGTTATTTCCATGTTCCCAAAGTCCTTTTTTGTTGACCTCATAAAAGGCTTTGATTAACTCTTCGTCTTCACCGAGTAACCCAAATTCGTTAGCTTTCCAGACATAGAATTTTCCTTCTTCGCCTTCACTATCCGCGTCTAATGCCGAATAAAATAATCCGCTTTCGTCAAGCATTTCATTCTTAAGCCAATTAACGGTTTGGTCAATAACTTCTTGGTATAGCGGGTTTTTATATTTACGATATGCCTTGCTATACAAGCTTAATAATTGGCCATTGTCGTATAGCATTTTTTCAAAATGTGGAGCCTTCCAAAGCTTATCAGTACTATACCGTGCAAATCCACCTCCAACTTGGTCATAAATTCCTCCGAATGCCATTTTTTGCAAGCTGAGTTGAATAAAATCATCTACTACTTGATCACTTTCGAAGTGATTGTAGTCAAGCAGAAAATTGTAGTTTGAGGGCATAGGGAATTTTGGAGCTCTATTCATGCCGCCTTCTTCCATATCCCATTGGCTCTTCCATTCGTTCACAGCTGATATCAGTGCGTCATAATTTAATGGTGAAGCTAGATTGTCACTTATAGCCGTTTCTTGTAAGCGAATTCCTTGTGTTAAACGCGACGCATAGTCTTCAAGTTTGCTTCTGTTTCGTGTAAATTGAAGGTCTACGGTTTGAAGCAATTTAAGCCAATCATTTTTTGGATAATATGTTCCTGCATGAAAGGGCCTTCCATCAGGCATGGCAAAGCAATTTAATGGCCAACCTCCATTGCCGGTAATAATGTTTGCTGCCGTCATATAAATTTGGTCGACATCCGGACGTTCTTCACGGTCTACCTTGATGCAATAAAAGTGCTCGTTCATATATTTTGCCACCTCTGCATCCTCAAAGCTTTCGTGCTCCATTACGTGGCACCAATGACAGCTGCTGTATCCAATACTTATCAAAATGGGTTTGTTAAGTTCTTGGGCTTCTTTTAGATTTTCGGCATTCCATGCATGCCAATCAACCGGATTATGAGCATGTTGTAAGAGATATGGACTTGTTTCATGTATAAGGTCGTTCGTATATTGGTGCATTTCTGAATTTTTGTCATTCTGAGCGCATGATCCTAAAGAAATTAAAACCAAGATGAACAAGAATGATTTGCTAAGTGTCATTTTTCAGCCGAAATTTAGCCTTTAACTCAATGGGAATCTAATTAATATTACATTTTAAGTAATTTTGGATAAATCCCATATGAAACTACACCGACTACCTTGGCTTTTCTTGACACTTTTATTCGTCCTTAATGTACAAGGACAATACACTCAAATTGGCGAAGGAGGTTTTGCTTCATCTTCGTTTGGGCCCTTTAAAACAGATTTAAGCTCAGCATTCTATAGTCGCTACGCTTATATCTACCCAAGTGGAGCATTGTTTAATTTGAAACATGGAGATAGCATTACTGCATTTGAATTTAAACATCGTATAAATGACACACTTGCTGGAAATTGCAATTTGAAAATTTATGTCAAAAATTCGTCGCAGGCTGATTATGGTACAGGAACAATTAATTGGTTAGCGCAGTCAAGACTTGGAACAACGCTAGTTTACGAAGGAAATCCCAAAAGTGCGATGGGAAATATTCCTGGAGATGCTCTTTTTAGATTTAATCAAGTTGACGCCTTCGTTTTCGACACAACCAATGGAAATAATTTAGAAGTACTTGTAGAATATACTCAGAATACGAACCAAAGTGAAGTGGTGCAGTTCTATTGCGAGTCGTCGTTTTATGTGCCAGCCTATATCTCAAACGATGAAACTAAATTTATTTCAGGTAGCAGCACAAGTGGGATGGATAGTATTACTAATTCATCGTCATCTATTAAACCTACGATTAGGATTTATCATGCCGATAACGATACTGAACTTGAAACATATCGCATCTATGCACTTGGTACCGTTCCGGTATTAATGAATCGCTCAGACAGCATTAAAACCATTATTCAAAATGTAGGTAAAAAGACGGTATACAATCACAAAGTTTACCTAGATGTAACAGGTAGTAGCACGTTTTCTGATTCTACTGTAATTGACTCCATTCATCCATACGAAAAGAAATTTGTATACTTTGATTCGCACAAAGCAGATACCATAGGGGCTGAGAATCTGAAGGTTACCATTGGAGCCGATGGTGACTTAACAAATAACTCAATTGCCATGGATCGATTGGTGAGTTACAATAACTATTCTCAAGCAGATCCGTTTTCTGGTTCCAGTGGAGGAATTGGTTTTAATGGTTCGACGGGAGATTTTGTTTCGCGATTTTATGTAGGAGGGACCTCATACATCAATCAGATTAAGGTTGATTTTAACTTAGCAGGAAGGGCATTCCAGTTAGTGGTTTGGGACGACAATGGAACGGGAGGCTTACCGGGAACGGAATTATTTGTGTCCGATTCGTTAACCTCAACAGCAGGCACATTTATCTTACCCGTATTGCCGCGAATTCAGGTTTCTGGAGGGTTTTATGTAGGAATTAGACAGACTAGCAATACCAATGTTTCATTCAGTTTTCAATATGAAAGACCTGTAAGACCACACACGTTCTATTTTGCAGCTCCTGCTCAAGATACCAATTGGGTTTCATTTTCACCTGGATTTGACTTTAACTTCAACATTCAACCCAGACTTCAGGTTGCAAACGACTTGGCTATTTTGGAAATGGTTACTCCGCAAGAGAACGATACGTTTAGATATCACCGAACTGATTCGTTAGATATTAAAGCAAGCGTAATCAATTACGGATATCAAAATCAAGGATTCTTTAATGTGTCAATGGATATTCTGAACAAGTATGGACAAACGATTTATACATCGGTTAAAACTATATCGTTAGATGCCGAAGACACGGTAGAAGTTAGCTTTGACAAGTTTAGCTTGTATAACGTAGGTGAATTCACTGCACGTGCAAAAGTGCATTTGAACACTGATAGTGTACAAGACAATAATACAGGCGAGGTTACTTTTCATTTAGTAAAAGATCATGATGTAGCGGTGGATATCATATACAGTCCCACTCATAACGATTCGTTTGAAATTAGTCGAGAAGGATTTTGGCCAACTGTGCGTCTTATTAATTATGGAATACAAGACGAAAGCAACTTTCCTGTTCGGGTTGATTTAGTAAATCAATTCGGTGCAGTTGTCGATAGTCAGGTTGTTAACAAGTCTATTGCTGCTGGTTTAAATGAAATTCTCACCTTCGATTCAATGTTTTTATTTGAAGAAGGAAGCTTTATTTTTAGAGCTTATACCCAAATGGCTTGGGATTCATTTCCATCGAATGACACCACTAAAGTTACACTTCATGCTAAGAAAACTGATGATGTTCAAATCTTAGGAATCATTAAACCTCAACACAATAAACGTTACGTTAAAGGTACCAAATTTGAACCTTACACCGTTTACCGAAACGACGGGCTAGAAGATCAGGATTCTGTTTACTTCTATGCTCGAATTGAGAATAGCAAGAAGCAGATTGTTTACACGGACACAACGTTGAGAAACACTCCATTTTTTAGCAATAGCCAAATAATACACGAAGAGTTTTTAGCTGATACCTTGGGGGAATATACGTTCTACCTTTCGTGTGACAACAAAGACGATCAGATTCCTGCAAATGATACAGCAAGTGCTAAATTTAGTGTGGTTACTGGCGATGATTTAATGCTGGTAGAACTCCTTAACCCAGCAGGAGTAGTTAAAATAAATTCAAGTTCAGAGCGGCCTGAAATCATTATCACAAATAATGGATTAAATAACGCGAATAATGTGCCGATTTCAATTGAAATTGAAAACAACTTTGGACAAGTAACTTATGAAGATACAATATATATAAGCATTTCTTCATTTAGTTCAGATACTTTTAAGTTCAATGATGAAGTTTCATATGCAGACTTAGGTGATTTCTTTGTTACAGTGATTAACCATTGGGCTGATGAGGATGAACCTTCAACAAACGATACTATTATCACCAGTTTTGGAACACGATATGCAAAAGACATCTTTATGGTTGCGAACATAAATCCACTGCATGGAGATACCCTAGAAATAGGGGAGTTGGTAACACCAATCGTTCAATTGGCAAATTATGGAATTGATACTGCAAAAGATGTTCAAGTTCGTTTAGCCTTTACACGAAACGGTCAGGCCATATTTGAAGACACGGTAAGTTTAGCTATATTATCTCCGTATACAGGATACAATTACGTGTCTGATACGTCTTGGACTGCAATTGAGGGATTGTATCAGTTCACATCCACTTTTATTGGTCAAGATGATAACGAGGTTAACAATGAAGTAGTTTCCGAGTTTGAGGTGGTAGAAAGGTTTGACATGGCAATTGATTCCGTTTGGTTCCCAAAAGATAGTTCAAGATTGCGAGTGAATTCTAAATACGCACCGCAAATGCATATATTGAACGAAGGTATAGAAGATGCAGATCAATTCACTGTTCATTGTGAAGTGAAGGTAGATGGTCTTAGAATTTATAACAAATCCCAAATTATTGGATTAGCAGGTGGAAGAGATACCCTTATTCAATTTGACAGCATGTTGTTTTATGATGCTGTAGATATTGCCGAGGCGATTTTCACAGTTAAGCTACTTAATGACCAAGATGTTAGCAATGATACAGTTATTACCTATTTCAACTTTGTTGATGGGGCAGGACTTAACACGTTAAATGATTTAAATGTGCTAGTTTATCCTAACCCTACTCAAGGTGCTATCGAAGTTAGATCGAAAGAACCCATAGAAGAAGTTCGAGTGTATGATATTCACGGAGCTGAAATTATGAGTCAAAAGCCGGGTATTAGTGAATTCAAGATGTCTATTAACAGCGCCTCGGGATTATACATCGTGGAGGTTAAAGTTGGAAATTCAATTGAGAGACATCAAATCATAAAGTTATAAAAAAGAAGATGGGGTGAAACCACCCCATCAGACTAATTAACTAAACCTTATTACTTAGAGAAGATGCTGCAAACTTAATCGCTACACGGCGTTAAGTCCTTGTTTTTCAGGGTGTGATTTTCCACAGTACCAACGAGATTTGCTTTGATTGTGTATTTTTTGCTACACATTATCTTGGTTTTACCTAAGTCAACATATGTTATGGGTGAATTGGTGGATTGGGTGTCGGAGAAAATCAATTTTTTACGCTTAAAGATCCACAACAACTTTTGCTGATTGTAGATTTCAATTGAAACCGTATGAGCTTCTTTTGTATATAAACTAAGTTTATCTTTTTGTAAGCTGATAATATGCGGATCTTTATTTTCTGCTATGGCTTTAAGAAGTTCCAAAGCAATGTGCAGTTGAGCAACTCCGTATCCTTGAAGCGAATCTGGATTGTTATTATTTAATGCGGTAGCACGAATTGCATCTGCTATTTCTTTCGGGCTGTTGTTCGGAAATGCCTGAAGTAAGCAAGATACTCCTCCTGCGGCAATTGGTGTTGCGTATGAAGTTCCGTAGCCTTGATAATAGCTTCCATACGTGCTTCCAACATTAGCACGAACTCCAAGCGCACACACATCTGGCTTTACATGACCTGTGGCATTAAAGCCTCGGCTGCTAAAGCCTCCAATTTCGTTCTTTTTGTTAACCGCACCGATGGTCAAGACTTCAGGTACGTCAGCTGGGGTTCCAATCTTTAGCCATTTATCATCTCCTTCGTTTCCTGCACTGTTCAACACAAAAATTCCTTTGCTAACCGCCGTTCGTGCACCAAGGCTTACATAGGAGAATCTTCCAGTCAGTTGATTGTGGGTATAAGTCATCGACTTATCGTCGAATTGTGTATAGCCCAACGAAGAAGTAATCATATCTACACCAACACTATCTGCTAGTTCTGCTGCTTTACACCAATTTAACTCCTCGAGGTGATATTCGCTTGATGCATTTTCAGTTCGGAAAAGAATGAGTCTGGATCCTGGTGCTGAACCGATAAACTTTCCACGGTCATAGGCCCCTAGTGCAGTCGATACCGCGGTGCCGTGGTTATCCTTGTCATTCATTTTGTTATCGAGATCAACTAAGTCCAATCCATAAGTTATTTTTTGATTGGCTTGATGCTTTAAAAAACCAGGAATTTTATCGATGTTATAAAAACCAGCATCGAAAACGGCAACAGTTACCCCTGTTCCATCAAATCCCAATTGGTGTAGCTTGGTTACACCTATTTGTAAGTTTTGTTCGTAGGTTTTACCATAATCGGATTTGCTTAGATTAGCAGTAGACATGTCACTTTCCTTTAACTTTTTTACCGGCGATAAAAACGGTAGGTTGTTGTTGGGTGTATATGCTTTGGTCTTTCCCACGTAAGCAATCTTAGCAACGTATGGGTTTTGAGCCACCTTGTCCATATCCATAAAGTTAGATTCAACTACGATGGCATTGTGCCATTTTAAGGTGTAGCGTAGCGTAATATTTGAATCGCTTAAAACCGAATGAATATATTCTGGGTTTACAGGATGGTCTAATGAATCGTAATCGATATGGAACTTAGCTCGACGGTTTATTGCCTTTGGACTAAGCATTTCTTCTGGTGTAAATGAAGTATTTTTTGCTTTAAATTTTACGTAGTATGCACTCTTGGTTTGGCCCAGAGATACAGAAGAAAGAAATATTAGAAGAAGTGTTAAAAGTTTACCAATTGGTGCTAAGTAGCGTCTTTGTATATGCATTACCTTTTGTTTTTCCCTGTTGAGTTTCGGTGTTAATATATTCTTCAAGAATAAGACCTTTTCCTAAAACATAAACCTCTCGACCAAAAAACCTGAAGTAAGGGTCTTCAGAATCGCCGCGGTCTACAATTAAAGTAGTAGGGTATGTTACACCATTTAACTCAAACGGTTCGTCAACGTCTGTATAACGATTCGTTTGCTTGTTTAGGGTATTGTATTCATTTTCATCCCAAGATTTACGATTTCTTACAGGGAAAGATAACTTAACAAAGCGGGTGTCATTCAACACCAATTGAGCTGAATAGTCGTCCTTTTTCACAACACCATACGACTCGAAATTCCAACCTAGCGTGGTGTCTATTGATTTTTCTATACGCAAGCGAAAGGCTTGCTCATTGGAATTATCTAAGAATTCAGAATCAATAGTTTCGCGGATATAGAAGTAGGTTGTGTCGGCAGTTTCTAAAAAAGCATCATACTCAATCGACTCCATTGCATAGCATTTATATTTGCCCACTTCAATAGGAAAATATTCAGTTCCAAAACTCGTTGGTTCTTCCTGCTTACCACAAGAGAAAAGTACAAGTGCAACAAGCAGAGCTATGTAGTTAGTTCGATTCAAAAGCGATTAGCGTTAATTTATATTTGAATCCAACCTGAGTGGCTGTCCCAACAAAATTCATTCGTTCTTCTTCTCTTTCTACAAGCCCAACATTGGCCGCATAGCGCTCATTAATGAAAAAACTGTTAATGATGTTCTTTTCTTCGTCGTGGTGAACCAGGCATGTACTGTCGTATTGGTTCGAACCAATTTGCATTGGCGTGTGTACACTGTCGTAATAGGTTTCAACATCACGACCCAAGTTGTATTGATTACTATTCCAAGTTTTGTCTAGGAGTACTGGAAACGAAAACATTACTTTTAATTGGTCGAAGTCTGTTTTCAGCACTTCATGGTCAGTAACTTCTAAGCTAAATTGGCGAGCAAACGTCCAAGCATCGTTAGAATCTAATCGAAAAGAGCGTTCAACACGATAAACAGGATTGTCTTGAACGGAAGTGTACTTTTCTTTTATTTCATCTTGAATGAAGTAATGAAATGAATCGGGTGTTGATCCGCTAAATCCCGAGTATACAATACTGTCCATTTGATACGTCCATTTGTTGCCAACGTTCATAGGAATGTATTTTGAGCTGTGGTCTTCAACAGGCTCAATTACATTTTTCTTGCACCCGTAAATACCTGTGAACAGCAATAAAGTAGTAATGAAGAGTGTGAATTTCATCTTATCGTATAGGCAAAAATAAAACTTACTAAATGCAACTACTTCACATTATGAGAATATTATATATTTTTGACCGCAAATGACAACAATATTAGATGGCAAAGGCCTTGCAAAGAAGTTAAGAGGGAACATTAAAGAAGAAGTTGCTTCATATGTTTCTGCTGGGAATAGAGCTCCTCATTTAGCTGCAATTTTAGTAGGAGAGGATGGAGCAAGTAAAACCTATGTGAACAGCAAAGAACGCGATTGTGATTTTGTTGGTTTTGAATCGACCGTTCACAGATTGCCAGCAGACACCAGTGAAGAAGACTTACTTAACTTGATCGAATCGATTAACGCAAACGATGCTATTGACGGATTAATTGTTCAGCTTCCGTTACCTAAACACATGGATTCGGAGAAAGTAACTGAAGCTATCAGCCCAGTAATTGATGTTGATGGATTTCACACGATTAGCGTAGGTAAGTTGACTAAAGGAGAAGATACATTTATTTCTGCTACTCCATTCGGGATTATCATGACGCTTGAAGATTACGGAATTGAAACTTCTGGAAAGCATTGTGTTGTTATCGGAAGAAGTAATATTGTTGGCCGTCCTATGAGTATTCTGATGAGTAGAAATGGTTACCCAGGAAATAGTACGGTAACGCTTACCCACAGTAGAACTCAAAATCTTAAAGAATTCACGCTTCAAGCAGATATTGTTATTGCTGCCCTCGGAATTCCTGAGTTTCTTAAAGCAGATATGGTAAAAGAAGGAGCGGTTGTAATCGATGTTGGAATCACAAGAGTTGATGCTGACAACGAAAGAGGTTATGTACTCAAAGGTGATGTTGATTTTGAACCTGTAAGTGCAAAGGCTTCAGCAATTACTCCTGTACCGGGAGGAGTTGGACCAATGACACGCTACGGATTACTGTTTAATACGCTTAAAAGCTACAAGCAAAAATTAGGTTTATGATGGCCTTTCCTGTAATGGAATATTTTCACTCCATTCAGGGAGAAGGATTTTATACCGGTCGTTCGGCTTTCTTTA
The DNA here is from genome assembly GCA_965216465.1 of Bacteroidia bacterium. GTDB lineage: Bacteria > Bacteroidota > Bacteroidia > NS11-12g > UBA9320 > UBA9320. The sequence goes on along the minus strand of CBDCFW010000005.1, from coordinate 18,184 downwards.
TTCGGTTCGGAGGCTGTGATGTGGGTTGTGTTTGGTGCGATGTTAAAGAGAGTTGGGATGCAGATGCACATCCAAAAATGACCATTCAAGAAATGCTCGATGAAGCATTGAAGCACCCTTCTAGGATTGTTATTCTAACTGGTGGAGAACCAGCTATGTATAATCTTACAGAAGTATCAAAAGCCTTTCGTGATGCTGGTTTTCGAGTACATATTGAAACGAGTGGAGCATATGAATTGAAGGGGCAATTTGATTGGATTACCTTCTCTCCGAAGAAATTTAAGGCGCCGATAGACAGTGTAAGTACCCAAGCGAATGAATTGAAAGTTGTCGTGTTCAACAAAAGCGATTTTCAATGGGCAGAAGCTCATCAAAAAATGGTAAACGAGTCTTGTTTACTCTACCTCCAACCAGAGTGGGATAAACGCGAGGCGATGCAAAACCTAATCGTGGATTACGTACTTCGAAATCCCAACTGGAAAATATGTCTACAAACCCATAAGTACTTGGGAGTTGATTAGCTTTAATGAAAAGAAATAATTCACCCCAAGAGCAACCCAATAACCCTATGCATGGAATAAAGTTGGTTGAGATTTTGGAAACACTTGTGGCCTATTATGGATATGAGCACTTATCGACCAAAGTTGACATCAATTGCTTTAAATCGAACCCTAGCATAAAATCCAGTTTAAAATTTCTTAGAACAACACCTTGGGCCAGAGAACAGGTAGAGCAAGTCTATCTTAAGTTAAAATTAAAGGGAGAAGTTTAGCCCATACGGCAAATAAGCTACTTAATCGACGTAAAAAATACGGCGAATATGAATGTTTCGGCAATAAATTTGTATATTTGACGTAAAATATACGGCGAATATGCCTTATTTTCATCAACATAAAGAATGGCCTCGATTTAAATGGGACAGTGATGCATTGCTGACCTTGCTTGCACGTGTACGTGAAAAACAAGGTAGATTAGTGGGGCGATTAGAGCATTTAGGTATCAGTTTGAGAGATGAAGCAATACTTAATACCGTAGTTGTTGATGTCGTAAAATCCAATGAAATTGAAGGAGATTTATTAAATCAAGACGAAGTGAGATCATCTGTGGCTCAACACCTAGGTCTAGAGATATCTGGTTTACCAAAGTCAAGTAGATTGATTGACGGAATTGTTGAAATGACCCTCGATGCTACACAAAACTGCAATAAAGCACTCAGTAAAGAAAGACTTTGCGATTGGCAAGCAGCATTATTCCCAACCGGGCGTAGTGGGATTTCTAAAATACGCGTTGGAAAATGGCGAAACGACAAGAAAGGTCCAATGCAGGTTGTTTCGGGTACACTAGGAAAGGAAAAAGTGCATTATGTTGCTCCAGATGCAGCAAAGTTGGATGAAGAAATGAATCAATTTCTTGATTGGTTCAATATCGATAACGGTATCGATCCGGTTCTGAAATCAGGAATAGCCCATCTTTGGTTTGTGAGCATTCACCCTTTTGCGGATGGAAATGGTAGAATAGCACGAGCCATTGCAGATATGCAATTGGCTAGAGCTGACCGAACATCACAGCGATTTTATAGTGTATCTGATCAAATCATGAAATCTAGAAAGGCCTATTACACCATGCTTGAATCTACACAGAAAGGCAATATGGATGTTACGCAGTGGTTGGTTTGGTACTTTGAGTGCATTGAAGCTGCGCTTGCTGAATCAGAACGCAGACTTAACAAAACACTACAGCGTGCAGACTTCTGGAAGTCAGTACAAGGCAAGGTGTTAAACGATCGCCACATTTTTATGCTCAACGCACTTTTAGGTGATTTTTATGGAAAATTAACTTCATCAAAGTGGGCCAAAATGACCAAGGTACACCGCGATACTGCTCGACGTGATATTCAAGAATTAATTGAATTGGGTATTTTGAAAGATACCGGCGAAGGTGGTAGAAGTACCAATTACGTTCTTGTGAATATAGACTACTAACCCGTATTATTAACCCGTATTAATAACCCGTATTATTAACCCCAATTATTACCCCAACTATTACCCCCCCTTACCGTTCATCTTTCCGCCAAAAACAGGATGCATGAGGTTTTCTACACTAAGAATTTTGTCTAGTTCTTCTTCGGATAGCAGTCCTTTTTCTAACACAATTTCTCTAATAGTCTTGCCTGAAGCTATCGCTTCTTTTCCAATAATATCACCCATATCATGACCAATATATGGGTCTAGATAAGTGATGAGACCCACAGAATTAAGTACCATGTTTTTGGTGTGTTCGGCATTAGCTGTAATTCCATTGATGCATTTATCAGCCAATGTTACACAAGCATTTGACATCAGCTTAATGCTTTCAAAAATGGCTTGGGCAATTACCGGTTCCATTACGTTCAACTGCAATTGTCCAGCTTCTGCCGCCATCGATATTGTAACATCATTACCAATAACCTTAAAGCAAACTTGATTCACTACTTCGGGAATAACTGGATTTACCTTAGCTGGCATTATAGATGAACCTGCTTGTAGTTCGGGTAGGTTAATTTCATTAAGGCCAGTTCGTGGTCCAGATGATAACAACCTAAGGTCGTTGCAGATCTTTGAAAGTTTTACTGCTGTGCGTTTCAAGGCCCCAGAAATCATAACATAGGCACCACAATCTGAAGTCGCTTCAATGAGGTTTGGAGCCGAGATAAAAGGAGCGTTTGCAAATTTTTGTAAGTAGCTTATTGCTAGGTCTTTAAAGTCGTCTGGGGCATTTACTCCGGTTCCAATTGCTGTAGCACCGAGGTTAACTTCTAGCACCAATTCTCGGGCTCTTTTGAGTATTCTAATTTCCTCTTTTAAGTTAGTTGCCCAAGCTTCAAATTCATCGCCTAAAGACATGGGAACGGCGTCTTGTAGCTGGGTTCTGCCCATTTTGAGTACGTCTTTAAATTCCTCAGCTTTCAGCTCAAGATCTTTAACCAAATGCTCTAAACATAACATAAGGTAATCCATGTAAAAATAGATTGAAACCCGAAACGAGGTGGGATAGGCGTCGTTAGTAGATTGACACTTGTTTACATGATCATTAGGATGTAAAACAGAATAATTACCTTTATCGTAGCCATTCATTTCGAGGGCAACGTTAGCAATGACCTCATTGGCATTCATGTTTACTGAAGTACCCGCTCCACCTTGAAAAACATCGGTAGGGAAGTATGGTGTGTATTTCGATAAGTTAGATAGTATTTTGTCGCAGGCCTCGACGATCATTTTTGCTTTTTCAGTAGGTATCGTTCCTAGGTCACCATTAGCACTGGCACACGATTTCTTAGTTATTACTAATCCCTTGATAAACAGAGGGTAGTCTGAAATTTTAGCTTGTGATATTTGGAAGTTTTCTAACGCACGTTGCGTATGTATTCCATAGTAAAGATCACCTTCGATCTCACGTTTTCCGAGGAGGTCGGTTTCAATTCTTTTTTTCATGGCTATATTTTCTAATTCAAGCCGAAAAGAAAGAATACTTCTTGTTACCCAAACAACTCACGAATAAGGTCGTCAACCTTTCCATTTTCAAATAGGGCTTCAAGATCATGTTCTTTCATAATCTCTTTTATTCTTGTGCTTTGTTCTTTGCCGCTTTTTAGTGCCTGAGAATAGGGTATGCTACTAAATGAAACCTGTGAGTAAAGTGGCTTGTACTTTTCAGGGAACAATTGTTCAATTCTTCGTTCAAATTTCTTTTGTAACAAAAATTCAGGGTCAGCAACATAATCACGCATCACGTGGTAATTGTACAATGAAAGGTCTTGAACTGCATCTCCTTCAGGCTTACGTTGTTGTTCATATTCAGCAAATACTTTAGGCCAATCTTCATTGTGTTTTTGCATAAGTTCCCACATCGCGGTGCAATCTTCAAAGCCGGCATTCATACCTTGTCCGTAAAAGGGAACTGTAGCGTGTGCTGCATCTCCCATTAAAGCAACTTTACCACTGGTCCATGGATAGCATCGTACAATTGCCAATGATGATAATGGGTGATCTTCCCACACATCTGCAATGTTTGGCATCAGATTGTAGAAATCAGGGAACACTTCCTTAAAGAAGTTTTCAACTTCTTCATCGGTGTTTATTTTGTCAAACGAATACTCGTGCTTCTCATGCGGCATAAATAGAGTACAGGTGAAAGACCCATCTTCATTTGGTAAGGCAATAAGCATAAAACGCCCGCGAGGCCAAATGTGAAGTGTATTTTTTTCTAGCTTGTAAGAACCATCTTCGTTGGCAGGAAGCAACAGTTCTCGATATCCATCTTCAATATAGTGCTGACTATATTGAAAGCGATCAATCTTCTGCATGGCCTTATAACGAACAGCAGAAAATGCACCGTCAGCTGCAAACACCACATCCGATTTTATTTCAGAACGTTCTCCTGTTTTTGTGTTGGTTAAGTAAACGATACCATTTTCAAGATCAGCACCTCTACACTTGGTATTGTAAATTATTTCAGCGTCACCGTACTTTTCAGCAATATCCATCATTTTGCAGTTGATTCCTGCTCGGGATACCGAATAAATTGCTTGACCTTCTTGGCCATAAGGTTGGTAGGTTAAATTGCCTTCGGTATCATGCATCGTTCTACCTGGCATTGGAATCGCGATTTCTTCAATTTCTTTTTCGACACCTACAGCTTTAAAGGCTTTCCATCCTCTATGCGATAAGGCTAAGTTGATAGACTTTCCAGCTGAAATGTCTGCTTTTCTTAGATCACTTCGCATTTCTACAATGGTAACCTTATATCCAGCTTTGGCAAGGTATACCGCCCACAATGAACCGACTAAACCGGCTCCTACAATAGTTGCTGATTTCATTTGATGCTACGAATCTAATAAATAAGGTTAACTCTACAGAGCTAACCTTATTTTGTTTAAATATTTAGAGATATACTAGAGGGTTCCGCGTTTTGCTTGTTCGGCTTCTATAGATTCGAACAACGCTTGGAAGTTTCCTTTTCCGAAAGATTGTGCACCCTTTCGTTGAATAATTTCAAAGAATAAAGTTGGTCTATCGGTTACCGGCTTGGTAAAGATCTGCAATAAATAACCTTCATCATCGCGATCGACCATAATTCCGTGTTGCTTAAGCACGGCAAGGTCTTCGGCGATATCGCCCACACGAGCTCCAACTGTATCGTAATACGTACCAGGAACATACAAGAATTCAACGCCTCTTTTTTTCATTTCGCTAACGGTAAATACGATATCGTCGGTGGCTACCGCAATGTGTTGACATCCAGCTCCGCCATAAAAGTCGATGTATTCCTCAATTTGTGATTTTTTTATTCCATCCGCAGGTTCGTTAATTGGGAACTTAATTCTTCCGTTACCGTTGGTCATCACCTTACTCATAAGTGCAGTGTACTTTGTAGATATATCCTTATCGTCGAAGGTAATGAGGTTCGCAAATCCCATAACTTCGTTGTAGAATTTTGCCCACGTATTCATTTGGCCCCAATCAACGTTGCCCACCATATGGTCGATGTATTTCAGTCCACAACTTGGTGGATTGTAGTGAGATTCCCATTTTTCAAACTTTGGCATAAACACGCCGTTGTAATTTTTGCGTTCTACAAAAATGTGAACCGTGTCGCCGTAGGTATGAATACCAGATCTTACAATCTCGCCATTTTCATCTGTTTCTTTTCTCGGCTCAAAGTAAGATTTTGCTCCACGCTTGGTGGTTTCTTCCCATGCTTTGGTAGCATCTTCTACCCAAAGAGCGATTACCTTAACACCATCACCATGCTTGGCGATATGGTCAAATATTTCCTGGTTATCTGCTCCTGGCATAGGAGTGGTTAACACCAAACGAATTTTGTCTTGCACAACAACATAAGAGGTTCGATCTCTCATACCTGTTTCTAATCCAGCATAAGCCAGCGATTGAAATCCAAGTGCAGTTTTATAAAAATGAGCAGCTTGTTTTGCATTTCCTACGTAGTACTCAACGTAATCAGTTCCCATGATAGGAAGAAAGTCTTCTGCTTCAGGAAAGATTTTTTCTAATCCGTAATTAAAATTATCTACTTGTTTTAAATCAGTCATAATGTTTTCGTTATTGGGTTATCCAAGATTTATAATATCCGTTTACTTCTATTTTTAACGCTTCTTCAGTGATTGATACTGGATTAAATGGGTCGATCATTACCGCAAGTTCTCCAGTTTCTTTTTGGCCAATGCTTCGTTCAATTGCCCCGGGATGAGGACCGTGTGGAATACCTCCTGGGTGCAAAGTGATTTGGCCTTTTTCAATATTGTTTCTGCTCATAAAGTCTCCATCCACATAATACAGTAGCTCATCTGCGTCTACATTGCTGTGGTGGTATGGAGCTGGAATAGCTTCAGGATGGTAGTCGTATAAACGTGGTACGAATGAGCAAATCACAAAGTTGTTTCCTTCGAATTGTTGGTGAATCGGAGGAGGCATATGAATTCGCCCGGTAAGTGGCTCAAAATCAAAGATTGAAATAGCGTACGGGTAGTTGAACCCATCCCAACCTACAACATCAAATGGATGGTTTTCGTAAATGTATGAGTACATTATACCTTTCTTCTTAATGTAAATCTTGTATTCACCAAGGTCGGTGTAGGTTTCTAAGTTTTGAGGAAGACGAATGTCGCGTTCGCAGAAAGGTGAATGTTCTAACATTTGCCCGAAGTAGTTTCTGTATCCCTTTGGAGTTAAAATTGGACTAAAGCTTTCAACGTATAATAATCGGTTGTCTTCATTGTCGAAATCAATCTGATAAATTGTTCCTCTTGGAATGATGAGGTAATCTCCATATTTGAAATCGATACTACCGTAAGTTGAGCGAAGTTTACCAGAGCCCTGATGAACAAAAATCATCTCGTCTGCATCTGCATTTTTATAAAAATAATCGGAGTCAAATGTCTTTGGGGCAGCCAATCCGATGTGAAGGTCATTATTTACAAAAAGCGTTTTTCTTGATTTAATGTAATCTTCTTCAGGTTGAATGCTAAAGCCTTGAAAGCTTAACGCCTTCATATTGTCTTGAATGGCAACTTTTGGTCTTACATTTTGGGGTTCTCCAAACTCTTTAACGCATGTCGGAGGATAGTGATGATAAAGTAATGACGACATTCCAGCAAATCCGGCTGTACCAAACAATTCTTCTTGGTACAATGAGCCATCTTCTTTTCTAAATGTCGTATGTCTTTTGTGTGGTATTTTACCTAAGCTATGATATCGTGGCATATTGCGATCTTTTGATTGAAACTAGTTCGTTGCAATACTACCTGCATTGGCATTTTTAGCCATTGATAGATATCAATAATTCAAATGATTTTATTCCAGATTTAGCCTTAAAGTGTGCTGTTCAGATTGAAGAGAAAAAGAGCTCCAGCAACTACTAAGATTGAAATATTCACAAATCGAGCGAAATTCTCTGATCGTGGGAGGGCAAATCCGCTTAATATTAAAGCAATGGCACTCGTAAACAGGCTAAGGTTAATAGTGGCAGATCGCTCACGAAGAATAGGTGGGAAGTAACTTCGGAAAGGACTAAGCATTTCTTCATGTGGTATTTCTTGTTGAATGAGTGAAATCCACAATGCAACAATACTAATCGGAATAAGCACCGATAAAAGTGCAATTGAAGTTAGCAATAAACCGTATTTGTTTTCAGCATCTTGCATAGAACATGCGACTCTCAAATATAGTTATAAATGCAGTGGATGTCTTACTCGAGTCCTTCTAACCAGTGCAAATGATAGTCCTTGATTTCGTAGGCTAATGCAGCTTTTGTGACACGCAAAGGTTTAAAAGTGTCAATCATAACGGCCAATTCTTCTGTACCTTTTTTACCAATACTCTTTTCTGCGGCTCCTGGAGTCGGTCCGTGGGGAATACCACCAGGATGCAAGCTCATTTGGCCTTTGTCTACATGCGTTTTACTCATAAATTGACCATCAACATAATACATTACTTCGTCGCTATCGATATTGCTGTGGAAATATGGTGCAGGTATTGCATCTGGATGATAGTCGTACAATCGAGGAACAAAACTGCAAATTACAAAATTGTGTCCTTCAAACGTTTGATGTATTGGAGGAGGCATATGAATACGACCTGTTATGGGTTCGTAGTCATGAATGCTAAACGCAAATGGATAAACGCAACCGTCCCATCCAATTAAACAATAAGGGTGGTATTTGTAGGTATAAGGATAGATCTTGTCTTCCTTTTTAATTTGAATAAGGAACTCTCCTTCTTCAACAATTGTCTCTAAATTTTGAGGTTGCTTAATGTCGCGTTCACAATACGGAGAGTGCTCCAGCAATTGATCGAAGCCACCAGTATATCTTTTAGGGTATCGAATTGGACTGTGGGACTCTGTGATAAGAATCTTGTTGTCTTCGTTATCGAAAAACAATTGGTATACTGTCCCTCTTGGAATAACAAGGTAGTCTCCATATTCAAATCGTATCTGGCCGTAATTGCATTTGAAGGTTCCGCTTCCCTTATGAATAAAAAGCACTTCGTCGCTATCGCCATTTTTGTAGAAATAGTCCTTCATGCTTTTGCGCGGACAAGCCATAGCAATCTGCAAGTCGTTGTTGGTAAGCAAAACAACGCGACTTTCTAAGAAATCATCTTTAGGCTCAACATTAAAATTTTGGAAACTACGGTGAAGCATCTCCATATCTTCAACCACTTCTGGTTTCACATTTCTAGGTTCGCCAACCTTCAAAATGGCTGTTGGAGGATAGTGGTGATAAAGCAAAGAGTAGATGTTTGAAAACCCTTCGGTTGAAAACAATTCTTCCTTATATAACTCGCCATCAGGTCTTCTAAATTGTGTGTGTCGTTTCCGTGGAATTTCTCCTAATTTATGATAATGCGGCATGCCTTTTCAAATGAACGACAAAGTTATGATTTAATCCTAATTCGATAATATCAAATTAAATTAGACCGCTCAATTTTGAATTGAATTCACGAAGAGATTAGAATAATTGATAATAGATTGAGATTTTAATATTATTAGGCGAAATTTGCACTTCTTTGAAAAACAGGATTATATATGGATTTGTGATGCTTGTGGCAGCTATTTCTTTGCTTTCGAGCTGTGGGTCTGGTGATGCAGGTCAATTAAGCCTTGCACAAGACACAACTATCAGTTTAGAAGCGAGAGAATGGAGCAAAAAGATTGACCAATATCCAAATAACATCGAATACTACTTATTTAGAGCAGAAGTGTTGCTTAATGAGAACCGATCGGATCTTGCCATTCAAGACTACCAAAAAGTTGTGTCTCTAGATGATTCTAAAGCAGAGTATTACTACAAACTGGGTGATGCACTATTTGCTGGCGACAGAACTACAGAAGCACTTGAAGCCTACGAAGAAGCAGGTCGTGTTGAACCAAATAACGAAACTGCTGCATTCAAGCACGCTCAATTTTTGTACTTCGTAAGGCAATTTGACAAAAGCAGAAATGTCTTTGGCAAGCTCCTAATTCTTAATCCTTCTCATGCAAAAGCAAACTTTCTGATGGCTATGCTATCTAAAGAAGATCAAGATACAGCAGGAGCAATTGGTTACTTTGAAAAAACAATTGAACTTTTGGGTTCTGATTACAACAGTAGTATGCAGCTTGCTGATATTTTTCAAGCTCAAGGGAACAGTAATCAGGCCGAGGTATACTACAATATGGCCGTAAGCATTGACGACAAGAGCGATGAAGCGTTTTACGCACGCGGATTGTTCTACCAGAACCAAGGTCAGCATGAGAAAGCACTAGCAGACTACCAATCAACAATAGACATTAACCCAAAACACTATTTAGCATACTACAATGCCGGAAGTATTTTGGCCATGAATGGAAATATAGCAAGAGCGATCGATCACTTCGAATTTTGCATACGGTTTAACCCTGAATTGGGTAAGGCCTATGGTAGAATTGGACAGTGTTATGAGCTTGAAGGTCAGCTCGACCTTGCCCGCAGAAATTATGAACGTTGTTTACAACTAGACCCTAATTTTGCAATGGCTAAAGAAGGCTTAGAACGAATAGGATTATAACTTTAAAACCAATAAATTGAATATCAAAATTACATTACCAGATGGTTCCATTCGTGAGGTACCACAAGGAAGTTCAGCCATGGATGTTGCAAAAAGCATATCTGAAGGCTTGGCTAGAGTTATTGTAAGTGCAAATGTTAACGGTGAGATCTGGGATCTTACCCGTCCGATCAATGAAGATTCAACCTTAAGCTTGTTGAAATTTGATGACATTGATGGTAAGAAAACCTTTTGGCACAGCAGTGCTCACCTCATGGCTGAGGCCTTAGAAGCTTTATATCCAGGGGTTAAACTTGGTATTGGTCCGGCTATTGATAATGGATTCTATTACGATGTTGATTTTGGTGATCATAGCTTCTCTTCTGACGAGCTACCGGCTGTAGAAAAGAAGATGAAAGAGTTGGCCAGTCAAGGCAATGTATATGAGCGCTCTGAAGTCTCTAAAGCAGATGCAATAGCATACTTTACAGAGAAAGACGACCCTTACAAACTGGAGTTAATTGATGGGTTAGAAGATGGTCAAATTACTTTCTATAAGCAAGGTAACTTTACAGATTTGTGTAGAGGTCCGCATATTCCAGATACTTCAAAAATTAAGGCTGTTAAGCTGCTAAATGTAGCCGCAGCTTATTGGAGAGGTGATGAGAATAATAAGTCATTAACACGTATCTACGGTGTTTCATTCCCTAAAGCTAAAATGCTTACTGAGCATTTAGAGTTGCTGGAAGAAGCGAAACGTAGAGATCATAGAAAACTTGGCAAGGAGCTCGAGTTATTTATGTTTAGCGACAAGGTAGGTGCTGGTTTACCGATGTGGTTGCCAAAAGGTACGGCTATTCGTGAGCGCTTAGAAAACTTTATGCGCAAGGCCCAAATAGAAAGAGGGTATAAGCAGGTTGTTACCCCTCATATTGGGAAGAAGGAGTTGTACGTGACTTCTGGTCATTACGAAAAATATGGCGAAGATTCGTTTAAGCCAATTAAAACTCCTCATCAAGACGAAGAGTTTTTGTTGAAGCCGATGAACTGTCCGCACCACTGCGAAATCTTTAAGTTTCGACCAAAATCATACAAAGAATTGCCGCTTCGACTTGCAGAATTTGGTACAGTGTACCGTTACGAGCAAAGTGGCGAGCTTAATGGATTAACACGTGTTCGTGGATTTACTCAAGACGATTCACACATTTTCTGTACTCCGGACCAATTGAAAGAGGAGTTTGTGAATGTGATTGACTTGGTGCTTCACGTATTTGGGAAGCTTGGTTTTGAGGATTTTACAGCACAAATCTCGTTACGTGATAAAGAAAATAGAGACAAGTATATCGGTTCAGATGAGAATTGGGAGAAGGCAGAACGTGCAATCATAGAAGCTACAGCTGAAAGAGATATGGATACGGTTACCGAATACGGAGAAGCTGCATTCTACGGTCCTAAGCTCGACTTTATGGTGAAAGATGCTTTAGGAAGAAGTTGGCAGCTCGGTACAATTCAAGTTGACTATAACCTTCCGGAGCGATTTGATTTAGATTACATAGGTTCTGATAATCAGAAACATAGGCCGGTTATGATTCACCGTGCACCGTTTGGTTCAATGGAAAGATTCATTGGAATTTTGATTGAACATACAGCTGGTAATTTTCCATTGTGGTTAAGCCCTGAACAAATTGCCATATTACCAATTAGTGAAAAGTTCCATGATTACTCAGATAAAGTTTTAAAATACCTGAATAATTACGATATTCGCGGCCTTGTAGACGAGCGGGCTGAGAAAATTGGTCGTAAAATTCGCGATGCAGAGGTTTCTAAAATTCCAGTAATGTTAATTGTTGGAGAGCAAGAAGCTGAAAACGAGGAGGTTGCGGTTAGGATTCATGGAAAGGGAGATGTTGGAAAGTATAAACTACAAGATTTTGTATCATTTTTTGATACATTGTTAAACGAAGAATAATTTTTGAAGAAAAGAAGAAAACCGTTTAGGGGTCGGGTAAGAGACCCACACAGAATTAATCAACATATCATCGCTGATCCTGTAAGATTAGTTGGTGATAACGTTGAACAAGGAATTGTTGACTTAGCTACGGCTAGGCGAGTTGCACGAGATCAGGAGTTAGACCTTGTTGAGGTTTCTCCAAACGCTAAACCGCCAGTTTGTAAAGTACTAGACTATAGAAGGTTCTTGTACGAGCAAAAGAAAAAAGCCAAGGAGCTTAAGGCAACGCAGGCCAAAACCGATATAAAAGAAATACGTTTTGGTCCTAACACAGATGAGCATGATGTTAATTTTAAATTAAAACATGCTGAGAAGTTCTTAGAAGAAGGACACAAGGTGAGAGCCTATGTATTCTTTAGAGGAAGAACTATTGTGTTTAAAGAAAGAGGGGAACTACTCTTGTTACAATTTGCGGAGAAACTGCAAGAAGTAGCGAAGTTGGAACAAATGCCTAAGATGGAAGGCAAAAAGATGATAATAGTTTTAGCACCAAAATAAAAAAGTAAAGAAAATGCCTAAAATGAAGACCAACTCCAGTGCAAAGAAGAGATTCAGAGTAACTGGTTCGGGAAAAATCAAAAGAAAGCACGCCTACAAGCGTCACATCCTTACGAAGAAAACGAAGAAGCAAAAGCTTGCATTAACGCACGATGGATTAGTTCACAAGGCGGATGAAAGCAACATCAAGTTTTTACTACGTATCGGAAAGTAATTTGACCAAAAGGTCATGAAGTTTAATTATTCAGGCTCATAAAGATCACAACCCAGTTGCGACGCCTAGTTTAAAAAAGTAAAAAATGCCAAGATCAGTAAACGCAGTAGCCTCAAGAAGGCGAAGAAAGAAAATGATGAAACATGCCAAAGGTTACTTTGGTAGAAGAAAAAATGTATGGACCGTAGCTAAAAATGCCGTTGAGAAAGGATGGCAGTACGCATACAGAGACAGAAAAAACAAGAAAAGAAACTTCCGTAGACTTTGGATCACTAGAATTAATGCTGGTGCTCGTATGCACGGAATGAGTTACTCTCAATTTATGGGAGGTGTTCACGCTAAAGGTATCGAATTGAACCGTAAAGTTCTTGCCGATTTAGCAATGAACCACCCAGAGGCCTTTGCAGAAATTGTAAAGAAAGTAAAGTAAAATATTTTTAAGCTAAAGCTATAAAGTCTCGGCCTACGGTCGGGACTTTTTTTTGCTTATTGAAGTTTGCCCTTAATAGCAGCTACAACGTCCATTTTTGCAATCTTTCTTGCGGGTAAGTAGCTGACAATAGTAGCCGCTATAACCACTGCTATTATCGTACCTACAATGAGTTGTAACCCAAACACAGGATACATTGTATCTGCAATGGATATACCAAACTCTTCCACATTTTCGACCGGATAAGGAATGCCTTTATGAGCTAGGTAGCGAAGCAGAGGGATACCCCAAATTGAGCCAACTATCATCGCAAAGATGCTGTACATTGCACCTTCAACGGTAAACAGTCTTACTACTTGAGTGCGTGTCATGCCAAGTGCCATGTAGGTTCCTATTTCTTTTTGTCTTCTAAAAATAGAAAGTACCTGGGTATCGAAAATAGCAAGCAAAGCAATGAGCATCAGGAGGATGTAAAAGATAGATCCACCAGCTCGCTCTGTAGCTATTACATTGTCAAGGGTGACTAAAAGGTCATCTTGGGTCTTAAAATTCCAACCTTCAATATCCTGAGGTTGGTAGCTTGCGTCTGCTAATAAAAATGAAGCATGATTGTTTAAGCCGGTGAGCTTCCACAGTTGGTCAATATCCATATATATCTGCCCCATGTCAACGGTAGGAACTGTAGTTTTAAATACATCAGCAATTACAATATTCGCAGCGTCATATGTTCCTTCGTTGTCTTTCCATTGCAACAAGACCTCGTCACCTTTCTTCAAACCAGTTGTACGCACCATGCTGTTTCCAATTAGAACAGGAATAGCGTTGCACTGCGTATCTAGCTTGTGCATAGGCATTAACAATTCGTCTTGATCAAGCTTCATGCCTTTGAGAACAACCGTTACCAGTCTTCCATCGGGATAAATGGACGCTTGCCTTACAAGAACTGGTGAAAGATTTTCTGTTGGAAGGTCACTGATATCTCCATGACCATCAAAAAGGCTAAAGATATCAAACGCATCGTAGTTGTCATTTACTAAATGTCCATTTCCTGCCTCCCAATTAATTGTATCACGTCTTGCTTGTTTATTCCAGCCGTCGATAAGGCCGTTGTAGAAGAGAATTACCACAAAAGAAAAGGAAAGCACACTTACGTTGAGCCAAGTGCGAAGCCCAGCTCCAATTAGATTGCGGTAAGCTAGTTTTATGGCTTGTTTCATTCAGTTACTTCTTCAATGAAGCTTTTGTGAAAATATGAGCAGGTATGGTTGGATTGAACTTCACATCTACAATTTCAAAATCAGTTCCTTTTCCGTTCTTTAACATGTCTTTGTAGTTCATGTTTTTTGGGTACCAACGGTTACCTATCTTTTGTACGTTAGTCAACGAAACTCTTTTTAACAGTTTGCCACTCTTTGCCATAAGATCTTGACGAAGAGGTACAAATCTTTCTGCGTCGACCCATATTTTTTGCTTGGCATAAGAAGCATCTGTTACTTTGGCTGTTAACTCAATTACATAACATGATCTACCATTAATATCTTCTTTGCCGATAATTTTAGGCGTGTAGATGTCGGTTAGTCTTCGCTCATCCATCATGTCTTCATACGAAAGATCTGAACCCATAACAGATTGTTTAAGCATATGGCCAGAGATTTGTATTGTTCGATCAGAACTAGGAGAGTAGATCCACAGCTTGTCGTCTAACTTCAACATTTTAGTGCCTTTTTCTCGCTCTGGTGCAAGGTATTCTGTAAATGCTTTTGCACTGCCTTCACTGTAATTTTTAGAGGTGATGGTGCGATTGCTTCTTCTACCATAAATGGTCATTTTTGATGTCATGATCATCTTTTTAGCCGTCATATTCTGATCGACCTTCGATATCAATGTGTTTACATCAGGGTATTGCTCAGCACTAAAGCTGAGACTGAGGATGGATAGGATGAATATTAAATATTTCATGTTATACTTCTAATTCTTTAAATAATCGTGCTGTTTCTCTTTTGTATATGCCAATTCCTGACAACATGGTACCGAAGACCATTGCAAATACACCTGGAATGAACCCGATGTAAAATAAGTCAGATGTAACGCTTGCACGAATAACGTTTGGCATTAACATATTGCTTTGTGGTGCGTATTCTGAAACATCAATACCGTAAACCTGAAGGGCATAGGCTCCTGCGACTCCAATTATGGTTCCTACAATCGAACCTAAGATTCCAATTAACACAGCTTCCATCACCATCATGCGGTAAATGTGGCCCTTAGATTCACCTAAGGCGAGCCTAATTCCGTATTCTTGATATCTTCTTAATCCACCAAGCAAGCCAGTGTTCCATAATACTACTGACATGGCAAATACAAATATTACAACAAACATTCCAGACATCACTTCGGCGTAATCAATAAGCGAAGCCAATCCGTTTTGTTGCTTAAGTGATTGCATGACAGGTGCAAATTCGTCTTTGTCATTTTCGTAAGCCTTGTTAAAAGCTGCGGCTATTTCAGTTGCGTCGTCATCGTCGTAAACATCATTGGGAAAGTAGCCCAAAAGTTCGCCTGCTCCGTCTTCCATATCGAGCATCAGCTGGGCATCTGAAATGTCTATTATAATGGCACCTCTGTCCATTGCCGCATTGCCAAAACGCACGGTTCCACATACTTTGAAGTTTTTGAATGCCATGCTTCCGTTCATCGTTGAACCCACATAAGTAACATGGTCGCCCACGCCCGCTTTTATGTTTTGTGAAAACTCTTCGCTAATCAAGGCATAGCCAGGTTCGGTTGGTAAGCTTCCTTTTACCAGAGCGGGCCGTAAATTCATTCGTTCGATTTCTTGGCTGTTTTCAGATAAGAGGTCAAGGGCAAGTCCAACTGCAGGACCTTGTCCTTTTGTAACTCCTTCATCGTCGGGAGCATCGACCAATCCGCCAAATCGTATTCTTTTTTCCCAAGTAACTTCAGGAAACTGATCTTCGAGTTCAGCTTGAAGTGCACTTACTTCTAGCAAAGCCAGGTCATTCGGAAGCTGATCCTTATTCTCCAAATAAGGTTGAGTCATCACTTTAACATGTCCCGTTTCAAATCGAGCATTGAGGTCGATCATGTCGCCCATGGCTCCTCGTATATATCCACTTAAGAAAACTGTAAGTGCTACACCAATCGACGTTATGATGATGGGTAGAATACTTCTACTTTTATCTCTTTTAATTCCTTTAAATAAAAATTTAATCATTGTAATTTTCCTTTTATGGCATCCACGGCATTCATTTTTGCTATTTTACGTGCTGGTAAGTAGCTAACTATCGTTGCGGACACTACCACCAATAATATTGTTCCTAAAATCAGGCCTAAACCAAATACGGGGTACATGGTATCGGCAATGGCTACACCAAAATCTTGTACTTGCTCAACGGGGTAGGGGATTCCAGCTTTTGAAAGATAGAATAGCAGCGGGATACCATAGAGCGAACCTGCAAATACCGCTAGAACGCTGTACATAAACCCTTCTACTGTAAATAGGCGCATTACCTCTCCACGGGTCATTCCCAATGCTATGTATGTTCCTATCTCTTTTTGTCGTCTGAAGATTGACAGCACTTGCGTGTCGAATATGGCCAGTAAAGCAATAGCAAGTAGCAAAATGTACATGATTGAACCACTTGCCTTTTTGGTTTCAATCATTTTGTCAATAGTCGACAGTAAATCTTTCTGTGAACGATATATCCACTGGCTTTCCGAATTGTGCTTGTAGTTTTCGCCTACCAATAAATAACTAGCGTGATTTTGAAGTCTGGTAATCTCCCAGAGTTTTTCTATAGACATATAAATCTGAAATTGGTCGACTGTAGGAACCGTTGTTTCAAAAATGTCAACAACCTGAGCGTTAGCTGCGTCAAAGGTTCCTTCAGCATCTCTCCAGCGTACAAGAACCTCATCGCCCACTGATAACCCTGAGTTTTTAGCCATCATACCACCAATTACTATCGGAATACTGGCAATATTAGTATCTAGTTTTTCACTTGGAATTTCGACTAAGTTTTGATGTGGATCAATACCTTTTATCAAAGTGTTAATCATTCGTTCTTCTGGATAGATCGATGCTTGTCGCACTAAAACAGGGCTCGCATGCTCCATGTTCAGATCGTCGTAACTTCCATGTCCATCCAAAATGGTAAAGCCATCCAACGGGTCATATTCTGGATGAAGAACATGTCCTTCGGCATATTCCCAGGCGATGGTGTCTCTTTTGGCTTGTTCATTCCAGCCGTCAATCAATCCATTGTAGAAAAGTATGATTACAAAGGTGAACGACAGTACTCCAACATTAAGCCAGGTTCTTAATCCGGCCCCAATAAGATTGCGATATGCTAGGCGGATTGCTTGATTCATTGTACTTGTGCATTGATAATTTCGTCTTGTTCTACATAGCCGTCACGTAAGTGAATGATTCGATCAAGGTATTTCATGACTTTTTCATCATGCGTAGAGAATAGGAAGGTCGTGTCCAATTCTTTATTTAGCTTTTTCATGGTGTCGAGTATTGCATGAGCATTCTCAGCGTCAAGATTGGCTGTAGGCTCATCTGCAAGTAAAATTTCAGGACGTTTTACCATCGCACGAGCAATTGCAACACGTTGGCCTTCACCCCCAGATAGTTTTGCAGGTTTTTTATTAGCCATATCGGCTAATCCAACCCACTCCAATGCATCCTTTACTGCCTTTTTACGTTCTGCTGCAGTTCTATTTTGGAGCAACAAAGCAAACTCTACGTTTTCATAAACGGTATAAACGGGGAGGAGGTTATAGACTTGAAAAATGAATCCGATGTGATGATTTCTGAGCTGAGCAGACTCTTTGTGAGAGAGTTTTGAAATTGATTTGCCCAAAACCGTGGCTGTTCCTTCAGTAGGGGAGTCTAATGAACCGATAATATTTAATAATGTCGTTTTACCTGATCCACTTGG
>CBDCFW010000004.1:0-299463 GCA_965216465.1 Bacteroidia bacterium | reverse complement strand
ATTGCAACTGGGGCAGTAACAACTGATGAGATTTTAGATGAAACTATCTTAGCAGAAGATATTGCTACTGGGGCAGTTACCACCGACGAAATCTTAGACGAGACTATCTTAGCAGAAGATATTGCTACCGGTGCGGTTACCACCGATGAAATCTTAGATGAAACGATATTAGCCGAAGATATTGGAACTGGTTCTGTAGAAACAGATGAGATATTAGACGAAACTATCCTTGCTGAAGATATTGCAACAGGCGCGGTTGAAACTTCGGAAATTCTTGATGAAACTATTCAAGCTGAAGACATCGACACAGGGGCCGTTACAACTTCTGAAATTTTAGATGAAACAATTCAAGCAGAAGACATTGCAGATGGAGCCATTACTACCGACGAGATTCTTGATGAAACCATTCAAGCTGAAGACATCGACACTGGTGCCGTTACCACTTCTGAAATTTTAGACGAAACCATCTTAGCAGAAGATATTGCTACAGGTGCAGTTGAAACTTCTGAAATTCTTGATGAAACCATTCAAGCAGAAGATATAGACACTGGAGCGGTGACCACTTCTGAGATTCTAGACGAAACAATCTTAGCGGAAGACATTGCAACAGGTGCGGTTGAAACTTCTGAAATCTTGAATGAAACCATTCAAGCGGAGGACATCGACACAGGTGCCGTTACAACTTCGGAGATTTTGAATGAGACCATCTTAGCTGAAGATATTGGTACTGGATCAGTTGAAACTTCAGAGATACTTGATGAGACCATTTTGGCTGAAGATATCGCAACAGGTGCAGTTGAAACTTCTGAAATATTGAACGAAACTATTCAAGCAGAAGACATTGACACGGGTGCGGTTACTACTTCAGAGATTTTAAATGAGACAATCTTAGCTGAAGACATTGGTACTGGTTCGGTTGAGACTTCAGAGATCCTTGACGAAACCATTTTGGCTGAAGACATTGCAACGGGTGCAGTTGAAACTTCTGAAATCTTGAACGAAACCATTCAAGCCGAAGATATCGATACAGGTGCAGTGACTACTTCTGAGATTCTGAATGAAACTATTCTTGCTGAAGATATTGGTACCGGTTCGGTAGAAACTTCTGAAATCTTGAACGAAACAATTCAAGCTGAAGACATCGACACAGGTGCTGTTACCACTTCTGAAATCTTGAATGAAACAATTTTGGCTGAAGATATTGGAACTGGTTCTGTAGAAACTTCTGAAATTTTGAATGAAACCATTCTTGCTGAAGATATTGCTACAGGTGCGGTTGAAACTTCTGAAATTCTGAATGAGACCATTCTTGCTGAAGACATTGCAACAGGTGCGGTTGAAACTTCAGAAATTCTGAACGAAACCATCCTTGCTGAAGACATTGCAACAGGTGCAGTTGAAACTTCTGAAATCTTAAACGAGACAATTCAAGCAGAAGATATCGACACAGGTGCGGTGACTACATCTGAGATTTTGAACGAGACAATCTTAGCTGAAGATATCGCAACAGGGGCGGTTGAAACTTCAGAAATCTTGAACGAAACGATTCAAGCAGAAGACATCGACACTGGAGCAGTTACTACTTCAGAGATTTTAAATGAGACTATCTTAGCTGAAGATATCGGAACTGGTTCGGTAGAAACTTCTGAGATTCTAAACGAGACAATTCTTGCTGAAGATATCGCAACAGGTGCGGTTGAAACTTCTGAAATTTTGAATGAGACTATTCTTGCTGAAGATATTGCCACTGGTGCAGTTGAAACTTCTGAGATTCTTAATGAAACCATTTTAGCAGAAGATATTGCAACGGGTGCAGTTGAATCATCTGAAATTTTGAACGAAACTATTCAAGCTGAAGATATTGACACCAGTGCTGTGACAACATCTGAGATCTTAAATGAGACTATCTTAGCTGAGGATATTGCTACAGGTGCAGTTGAAACTTCTGAGATATTGAACGAAACTATTCAGGCTGAAGATATTGACACCGGTGCTGTTACCACTTCTGAAATTTTGAATGAGACCATTCTTGCCGAAGATATTGCAACAGGTGCGGTTGAGACTTCTGAGATTCTTAACGAGACTATTCTTGCTGAAGACATCGCTACAAGTGCTGTTACCACTGACGAAATCTTAAATGAGACCATTCAAGCGGAAGATATTGCAACAAGTGCAGTTGAAACTTCTGAAATTTTGAATGAGACTATTCTTGCTGAAGATATCGCAACGGGAGCAGTAACAACAAGTGAAATAGAAAATGGAACTATTCTTAACGAAGATATCGCAAACGGTACCATCGATGCGGCAACCAAACTTAATGGTGTTGTACCGGTAAGTATTGGAGGTACAGGTAGCACAGATCTTGGATCTGAGACTATCTTAGTAGGTAAAGGAACATCTCCAGTAGGAACACTTCCTGTTACCGACTCGGTGATGGTAATTGCAAACATTACTGGATCAGCTGAGCTGTACACGCTTACTGCTGGTTTAAGAACATTCTTAAACATCGATACTGCGAACAAAACGATTGAAATATCTGCAATAGATCAAAGCAGTGGTCCGGGAACTGGTACAAGCCAAGTAAGTACGGGTAATATTCCTGCTGGTGGCCAAACCATTAGAAACTTCCCAAGTACTGGAGCTCAACCAGGAGATATTATCTTAGCGACTTTGCTACAAGATTTACAGGGTATTACACTAACTGCATACGTTAGACAGCCGAATCAGGTTCACGTAATATTCTTTAACGGAACAGGTTCTAACTTAAACCTTGGTCCGGTTGATGTGCAATTTGCAAACTTCGGACAACCATAATAGAAATGGACCCAAAGAAAAAGCCCTTGGAGTTTCCAAGGGCTTTTTTTTATATCTAATATATGCCTGAGTTACTTCCCTTGGAAGTCGGCTTTTCTTTTTTCTACAAAGGCACTCATACCTTCCTTCTGATCTTCAGTTGCAAAGAGCATATAAAAATTCTTGCGCTCAAAATAAAGGGCTTCTTGTAAAGGCATATCAAAGGCTTTTAAGACACTTTCTTTTGCCATTTGAACAGCAATTGGGCTCATACTGGCAATCTTCTTCGCCATTTTTACAGCTTCTGAAAGATAAAGCTCAACCGGGGCAATTTTATTGATCATGCCCCATTGCAAAGCTTCCTCTGCACCAATAAAGTCACCAGTCAATACCATTTCCATAGCTTTTACTTTACCAACTGCTCTGGGAAGTCTTTGTGTACCCCCTGCTCCAGGCATAACGCCTATTTTAATTTCTGGCTGCCCGAATTGTGCTGTTTCACTTGCTACTACCATATCGCAGTGCATAACCAATTCGCATCCTCCTCCAAGGGCAAATCCACTTACTGCTGCAATCATCGGTTTCTTGGTTTTACGAATTTGATCCCAGGTACTGAATTGATCAATTTTTAACATATCAATTGCTCCTTTTCCTGCCATTTGCTTGATATCAGCTCCGGCCGCAAAAGCTCTGTCATTTCCAGTGATGATTATCGCTCTTACCTGATCATTATCGTCTAAATCCATTAAGGCTTGTTTAACCTCAAGCATCAACTGTAAGTTTAATGCATTTAGTTCTTTAGGACGATTTAACTGAATCAATGCTACGTGCTTATCGTAGTCAGGAGTTACCTTTATAAATTCGTATGCCATTGGGCAAATATAGGTTCTCAAATTCCAACAAAAAGCGATTATCCCCTTAAAATTATCTAACTTTGGTAGAACCAATATTTCGCATGAAAATCTTATCTGCAGCACAAATAAAAGAGGCAGATGCCTTCACTATTTTAAATGAACCTGTTTTATCGATCGACCTTATGGAACGGGCAGCTCTCAAGTGCTCATTATTCATTACAAAGCATTTCCCAAAGTGCGAATTGAGTGTGTTTTGTGGCGTAGGAAACAATGGTGGTGATGGATTGGCCATTGCACGACAATTAAATCAACGTGGTCATCATGTTGTTTGTTATGGAATCATTTTTAGCACCAAACATTCGGACGACTTCACCATAAATAAAAATCGACTTATTGATTCTGGCGTTCCTTACATCCCCATTTACAACACCAACGATATTCCATCAATAACTCCTAATTCAATTGTAATCGATGCAATATTTGGATCTGGACTCAATCGGCCAGCTCAAGGTTTAACTAAGAGTGTAATAGAGCTGATAAACAACTGCTCTAATCATGTGATTTCAATAGACGTTCCTTCAGGATTATTTTGCGAAGACAACACGAACAATGACTTAGACGCCATTATAAAGGCGGATTACACCTTAACATTTCAATTACCCAAACTCGCTTTTTTTCTTCCTGAAAATGCTCCGTTCGTCAATAAATTTGAAGTCTTAGATATTGGCCTGCTCCCCTCCTACTTCGACACTGTTGAGTCTTCAAATTTCTTATTAACCAAAAAGTCAATAAGTGGAATTTTAAAGCAACGTTCTAAATTTTCACATAAGGGAACCTTTGGACATGCTAAGCTTGCTGTCGGAAGTTTTGGAAAGATTGGAGCAGGATTGTTAAGTTCTTTAGCTTGTTTACGCGGTGGATCAGGTCTGGTATCTGTGGTCACCCCAAAAGCAGGAACGCCTGTCTTTCAAACAGCAATTCCAGAAGTTATGGTTAAGCAAAATCCAGGTAAAAAACACCTAAAACCTACTAACAGTATAACTCAAATTGTAGGCCTTGGACCTGGAATTGGACAACATCCTGAAACAGCAAAATTTGTGCATGACCATCTAAAAGCAGCTAAACTCCCCATGATAATTGATGCTGATGCTCTCAACATTCTTGCTCAAAACAAAGAGTGGATAAACCTGATTCCCGAAAGTTCAATTTTAACACCTCACCCCAAAGAATTTGAGAGACTGGTAGGCCAATGGAATGGAGACACTGAGAAGCTTAGACTTCAGCGTGAGTTAGCAGAACAGCAAAACATTATCGTGGTGCTTAAAGGTGCATTCACTTCAATTGCACTATCCGATGGTAGACTCTTCTTTAACACAACAGGAAATCCAGGAATGGCTACAGCTGGCAGCGGAGATGTTTTAACCGGTATTTTATCGAGTTTAATTTCTCAAGGCTATTCTTCAGAAGATGCATCATTGTTAGGAGTTTATGTACACGGAATAGCTGGAGATTTAGCCCTTAAAAAGAAAGGATATGAGTCACTAATTGCTCGTGACATTATTGACCATTTAGGTGAAGCATTTATTTCCCTCTACCCTGAATCATAATCAAAACGGTATAGATTAAAATCTTAAGGTCTAGTTGTAGCGAGATATTTTCCATGTAAAGTAGGTCGTACTCCAGGCGTTCTACCATCTCATCAACATTTTCGGCATAGCCATATTTCACCTGACCCCACGAAGTAATTCCCGGTTTTACCTGATGTAATCGATTGTAATGTGGTGCTTTTTCTAATATTTGATCTATAAAGAATTGACGCTCCGGTCTAGGTCCCACTACACTCATATCACCAATTAAAACATTCCAAAATTGGGGAAATTCATCTATTCGAGTTTTGCGCAAAAACTTACCCATTCGCGTAATTCTTGGATCCTCTTCTTTACTGAGTTGAGGACCGGCGGCTTCTGCGTCTACCTTCATACTTCTAAATTTTACAATATCGAAAGGCTTACCAAATATTCCAATTCTTTCTTGCTTATAAAAGATAGGGCCTTTAGATCCTAGTTTAACCAACAGTCCGATTACCACATAAAATGGAAGACCTAAAATCAAAACGAGAAGTGAAACTACAATATCAAAACTACGCTTGAATAATTTCTGCCAAGGCGGTAACACATCGGTCTGAATCTGAATTAAAACAGCCCCAAACACATTTCCCATCTTAACCATTCCCGCTAGGTGTTGATACATATTGGGAAGAATTTTAATTACAATTTTTAAGCCCTCAAGCAAGGTTAAAATTGTTGGAATTTCATCTTTATGGTTGTCTTCTATGGCGATAATCACTTCCTCAATCTCTTTTTCTCGGATTACTTCCGTCAATCTCTTCATATCACCTAAATGAGGAACATCTGTGATGTCTTTGTTCTCGCCATTTACATTCAAAAACCCAAGTATAAAATGACCTTCCGATTTCTTAGCTGAAGTTAATTCATTGTAAATTTTTAAAGCCTTGGGACCTGCTCCTACTATGATCGTTTTAAATCCAATCTCTCTATTTTTAATCTTGTGTGCAATTCTGCTAGAAAGTATGAATCTAAAAATTGAAGTGGGAACAAAGTGCAAGCCAAACAACACAGATATCGATTGGTAATAGCGTTGATATGCATTCACCTCGTCATCCAAAACAAGGGTAAAAAAGATGATTAATACCCCTAAAGCACTTGCTGTAAGTACCCGCATAAATTCTCTTAACCTAGACTTCCTATAAACATTTCTGTATAACCCAAACAGCGTATACAATGCAGCCCAAAATAGCGGAATCAGCACCATACCATAATAGAGCTTAGAGTCATTCCACACATATTGCATGTAGTAGGAATTAAACGCACCATCTACATAGCATTTTCTAAAAATGAAAAATAACCCCCATGCAACAGAAGAAGCCAGAAAGTCAAGAAGAAAATATTTTAATGTAAGTAACCTACGGTTCAAAGTGGACTAATTTAATATTATCGAGATAAATCTTGGGCACCATCTCGGTATTATTGGTTTGTTGATGGAAGAAAACACGGAAATCGAATCCGGCATATGCAGCACTATTAACGTCTTCTTTTAAACTCACGTAAGCTTTTTTCCATTCGTCAGTTGCGAAAAAGTTGACAATTGGAACACCTGCAACCACACTGCCAGATATAGGATAAATTCCTGCAATAAGCTCTGCATCAGTCTTGTAGTTAAATTCCAGATAGATTTCCTGGCCTTTACGTGGTAAATCAAAAAGTTGCACCGAACTGTTCTCAAAAATTTGAAATCCAGTATCAGAAACCACCTCGCCACTAAAGCGATTTGATACTCCGTCGAAATTATAAACAAGATCACTATTGCCTGTAATCACAAGACTATCAATCGTAGTATTTGAACCGCTGCGTTCAAGCGAAATAGACTGATCTTCAAAGTCTTCTAACCAAGGAAAAATCACATTTTCACGGTATCGAATGGTTGGGATTAACGTATCTATCTCTGATGGAACTAAGTTTATGGTTTTTTCAAAAGGAGCATAGAAGGGATAAGCTACCCTGCTATTTACAAGTCCATTTTTCTTAATGCCCGCAAGTATTGTTAGTTCTTGTTCCCCTTCTTTCAATACTGGAATTCTTGTAGGTAATTCAAACACACCAATAAATTCACCAGCCACATAAACCCATGCATCAAGAATTTGATGTGCGTCTGAACCCTGTGTTCCATTGGCATTAACATCTAAATTCATAGAAGGAATATACAGGTAGCCTGGAATTGGCTCTTCATCGTCGCATCCTGAAAAACAAATAAGTAGGGCCAAAAGCCCAAAGAATTGAAATAATGCGATTAAGCGTTTGTTGTGAAATTGCGTTCTAATTGCTCTTTAATTTTATCGGTTACTGATTGAAGCTGCAAATATTGTGAAATACCAGCACTTGGTTCAACTTTTTTTGCAATGCAATTGTAAAACGAAGAGATTTCTTTTTTGAGCATAGAAACATAACCATCGGAGTCTTTGGCTTGATTATAGGTCGTTTTAACCCCCCATTGTTCCTCAGGTCCTTCATCTTCTCCAGTATTGTTTTGAACCTTTAGCATCTGGTTCACGAAATCAATTGAGCAATAGGTGTTGTTCTGAAAGAATTTGGTGTCGTGAACATCTTTGTTCGATATTTTACTCGCCGAGAGATTTGCAACACAACCGTTGTAAAACTCAACCCGTGCGTTTACTAAATCAGGATCTTTATAATACACTCCTACAGCAGTGGCATAGACAGATTTAACCTCTGCACCTGCCAATTTCATGGTAACATCAAGGTCGTGCGTCATCAAATCATCAATCACACTTAAATGTGTAGATTTCTTATTAAACTTCACAAACCGATTGGTATCAATTATTCGAGGGATAATTTTATACTTTTCGAGATCGTCGTAAAAATTATAAAAACGCTGCTTTAGGCCTACTTGAATTGTACTTCCTGACTCGTAAGCCAGCATCTCTAAATTTCGTAAATCGCGACGACTACATAAGTTAGGGCTTTCGATATATACGTGCTTTCCGTTCTTTACAATTTCAGAAACAAAATCGTAATTGGTAAATAAGAAATCCAAAATCAAAACGGCATCAATCTCTACCAAGAATTCGGCAAATGATGTAAACTGATTTAAACCATCTATTGATGCTGAGTCAAAGGCTCCAACCACCTCCAAGCTTTCATCTTCTTGAAGCACATTTAATACCTTAGAAGAAAAATTCCCTGATCCTAAAATTCCTATTCGCAAACCTTAATTTTCTATATCACGAAATACGGTGTTAATTTATTTCTGCTAAAAACATTGATATTTGCTGCGTATTAAAAACTAAACACTTGCTACAAGATTCATACAAACTACAAGGAAAGCGAAAACAACTGGTTGATGAGGTTAAAAGAATGGGTGTTTCTTCTCAAAAAGTTCTTTCTGCATTACAAAAAGTTCCTCGACATTTTTTCTTTCCAGACGACTTCGTCGACAAGGCATATGACAATATTGCTTTTCCTATTGGAGGAGGTCAAACCATCTCTCAGCCGTACACTGTAGCCATGCAAACCGCTTTGCTCGACATTAAAAAAGGAGACAAAATATTAGAAATTGGAACAGGTTCGGGATATCAAGCTGCTATCTTAAAAGTATTAGGAGCTGACGTTTACACTATTGAAACCGTAAGAGAACTTCACGAAACAGCAAAAACCTTGTTTTCTAAACTTGGCTTAAATATTGCAACTTTTTATGGGGATGGCTCAAATGGTTTGAGTCAATTTGCTCCGTACGATAAGATTATTCTTACCGCTGCGGCCCCTAAGCTTATGAACTCACTTACCAAACAGTTAAAAGTTAACGGAAAACTCGTAGCCCCAGTTGGCGATCGAGATGTCCAAAAAATGATACTAATAGAACGTCATGGTGAAAATGAATATAAGCAAACTAGTCACGGCAAATTTAACTTTGTTCCGCTCACAGGAACACATGGTTGGTCTACATAAACAAATTTTTACATTCATATTAATTGGTCTCTTCGCACTAACAGCAAAAGGCCAGGAAAACTTAAAAATAAAAGCAAAGAGAGGAGATGGCATTAGCGTACTATTAAATCGTTACGACCTGGCTGCACACACTTGCAATGTTGACAGTTTTCTCAAATACAACAATTTAAACAAGTCAGACCACCTTCAACTCGACAAAACATACATTCTTCCAATAGCCGTTTATGAATACAACGGAAAGAGTATTCGCACGACAATAAACATTGAAGATTACGAACTAGCGGTGTATATTCAGAAATACAACGAGAGCTTGCTTTCATCAGGTGTTCGCGAAACGGATTTTAGAGAAGACAAACAATTGTGGGTGCCTGTTCATGCACTAAACTGTATGAACGAAGAAGCCAGTGCACAAGATATTTCTGCCATCACTTCAGATAATACAGAAGAGTACGAGCACGACGAAAGCGGAGAAGCAATACGCACTGAAGTATTTCCAATCTTCGGAAAAGACTATGAAAAAACTCCAATCTACACTGAAAAATTAAAAGGCCAGGTTTATTATTTAATTAGCGGTCATGGAGGTCCGGACCCAGGGGCAATGACTAAGAAAGACGGACACGTTTTGTGTGAGGATGAATATGCCTATGACGTAACCTTAAGACTTGCTCGAAACCTACTTCAGCACAGTGCTACAGTTTATGTAATTACCCGTGATGATGACGGAATTAGAGATGAAGAATACCTCGACCCTGATAAAGATGAAACGGTGTGGTACAACCAAAAAATCCCATTGAATCATGTACGTAGATTAAAGCAACGCTCAAATAAGATTAATGAATTGTATGCCAAACACAAAAATGAAGGTGCTACAATTCAAAGAGTTATTGAAGTTCACATCGACAGTCGTTATGTTGAGCAAAAAGTCGACATATTCTTTTACTATTATCCTGGAAGCAATACTGGAAAAGAATTGGCAACAGAAATGTACACTACAATTAAGAGCGAATATGACGACCACCAAGCAAATAGAGGATACAAAGGCGTTGTAAAGAGTAGAGACCTCCATACCTTGAGAGAAACTATACCTCCTGTTGTATATATTGAGCTTGGCAATATCACCAACGACTTCGACCAGAAACGATTGCTTATTGTAAATAACAGACAAGCAATTGCCAATTGGCTAACTTTAGGAGTCATTAGCAAAAATGGGAGTTAATCTCTATTTTGCACCCCGATAAAATCACTACTACCCTACATGGCTAAAATTCTATCACTCTTTACCCTGCTAAGTTGCACACTTTCCCTTTGGGGGCAAAACGTTCAATTTGAGGAGTATTACCAACAGTACACTGACAATGTAGATGTTAACGATTCAATAGCTGAGAAATACCTAAACTTAGCAATAGAAGAGCTTGAAGAAGACTACACTAAAGGGCTGAAACCCGGCAACCTTTTTTATGCAAAGGCATATGACGAGTATGCTGAAGGAAACTACAAACAGGCTTTAAACAACTTTTTCTCCGCGAAAGACAATTTTGCTGTGATTCAAGATTCATGCAAGCTTAAAGGAATCTATTTTAACCTTGGTTGTGTAATCTCATCGCTTGGCGATAATGAATCAGCCATTCGATACTTTAACGAATCGCAAGCAATAGCATGCGACAGTAGTGGCACCTCAGATGTTTTGTTTTATTACAACATGGGGCTCGTTTTTAGTTCATTAGACTTGCATGAAGATGCTATAAAACAGTTCAAGCTTGGCCTGAAAAGTGAAAGTCTAGACGAATATGATGAACTCAATAAATACTTAATCAAAATGGCATTGTGTTACGAACAGCACAAGTTAGGAGAACACAAAAGAGCTATAAAAGGTCACCTTCGGACGCTAAATGACTCCAATGCCATTAAATTTCATGAAGACATCCTGTTTTACTTGTACAGTGAGCTGGCCCAGTTCTATATGGCTGATTTCCAACTGGATTCTGCAGAGCACTATATACTGCTCGCTGAAAAGTTAGAATTTAAAGATTTCGCTAAAGAATTTGAGCTCATCAACCTTTTAAATAGAATTGAATACCATACTAAAGTCGACCAATTTTCTATAGCGGAACAAAAAGGAGAAACTGCTTTAAACATAGCAAATGAACTTGGAAATTTTGAGCGAATACTTAAAGCTGAACGCCTGATGGCCGAACTGTATGAAAAAAATGGAAATTACAAAGCAGCACTCGTTCATAACAAAAAGGTAAAAACAATAATCGACTCACTTCACATTGAGAAGATAAAATTCGCTCACCTTATTAATGAAATAGAGCAATCTGAAGCCAAGATGCAACAACTGGAAAGCGAAATGCTTCGTAGTCAAATTGAGCTTAATAAAACCAACCATACGATAATAAAGTTGATTTTAGCTCTTGTACTTGGCGGACTCTTCATCTATGTTCTGGTAACGGGTAACAAGAAACGTGTAGTGCTGAACGAAAAACTAGCTACTTCAAATAAGCACAAAGACAAGATTATTACGACTCTGACTCACGATATTCGATCTCCATTGGCTGATGTAGAAAACATCTTAGAGCTCATGAAAATGGATGCACTATCGTATGAAGACCGCAGTGAAATTATTAAAAGCATTAACGATCGATTGGATGACTTACGCGGAAACGTTGATTCCATCCTTAAATGGTCTATCAATCAAATTAAAGGGGCAAATGCGAATAGGGAAGCCGTTGATGTTAAAGAAGTTGTATTAAAAGCCGTTTCCTATGTTTCTACTCGAGCTAGTGACAGCAATTTGCTCATCGATACTGAGTCTGTCGGCTCAGATCTAATAGCTTTTGTTGACCAATCTCAACTTGAAATTATCATCCGAAATATAATCAGCAATGCAGTTAAGTTCAGCGATTATGGCGAAAAAATAGTCGTTCGTGCTTTTGCCCAAGACGAGACTATTGTAATTAGTGTTCAGGATTTTGGCGTAGGAATTGAAAAGAGCGAGTTTGACAAAATTTTAGGCGATGAAATCTATACCAAAGATGACACCAAATTTGGGGTTGGAATTGGCCTTAAATTATCAAAAGAATACCTCAGTGTGAACAAGGGTAAAATGTTCTTAGAATCGGTTTACGGAGAGGGATCTACATTTATAATTCACATCCCTAAATTTAGAAACTAGTCGTTAATTTTCAGAACAGCCATAAACGCACTTTGAGGGATTTCAACATTTCCCACTTGACGCATACGCTTCTTTCCTTTTTTCTGCTTCTCGAGGAGTTTACGCTTACGTGAAATATCACCTCCATAACATTTAGCAGTTACATCTTTTCTAAGTGCTCTGATGTTTTCGCGTGATATAATCTTCGCTCCAATAGCTGCTTGAATCGGAATCTCAAATTGGTGACGAGGAATCAAATCCTTAAGCTTTTCGCAAATCTTCTTTCCATATTCATACGCCTTATCGCGGTGAATAACAGCTGATAATGCATCTACAACTTTACCATTAAGCAGAATATCTAACTTCACCAATGTTGACGGACGATAGCCAATCGGGTGATAATCGAAACTGGCATAACCTCTCGAAACCGTTTTCAACTTATCATAAAAGTCAAAAACAACTTCAGCCATAGGCATTTCAAAGGTTAGCTCTACCCTATTACTGGTCAGATATACTTGATTCTTTAAGATTCCTCTTTTTTCAATACACAGCGTCATAATTGCCCCAACGTAATCTGCTGAAGTAATGACTTGAGCATTGATATAAGGCTCCTCTACTCTATCGGTATAGTTTGGCTCAGGAAGATCACTTGGATTATTTACCACAATCATATCCGTTTCCTTTTTCAAAAAGGCGTGATAACTAACGTTTGGAACGGTGGTGATTACTGTCATCCCAAACTCACGTTCCAATCGCTCTTGAATAATCTCCATATGCAACATTCCTAAGAATCCGCAACGGAATCCAAATCCAAGTGCAGCGGAAGATTCTGGTTCGAAAACTAAACTGGCATCATTCAATTGAAGCTTACCCATAGAGTCTCTTAACTCTTCGAAATCTTCAGTATCAACAGGATATATCCCTGCAAAAACCATTGGTTTAACATCTTCAAAACCTTGAATTGCTTCTGCAGTAGGTTCTTTTAGTAAGGTAATGGTGTCACCAACCTTAACTTCTTTAGCATCTTTAATTCCAGATATGATGTACCCAACATCTCCCGTTTTAATGGAAGTTCGAGGTTCTTGATTAAGTCGTAAAACCCCAATTTCGTCAGCGTAATAGTCTTTTTTTGTGTTGATGAATTTTACGTGATCTCCTTTGTTAATTTCTCCATCTAAAACTCTGAAATATGCGATAATTCCTCTAAAAGGATTAAAAACAGAATCAAAGATCAATGCTTTTAGTGGTGCCTTGGGATCACCTTTAGGAGCAGGAACACGATTTACAATCGCTTCTAAAATCTTATCAACCCCTAAACCGGTTTTACCACTTGCTGGAATAATATCATCTCGTTCGCACAGAATTAACTCTTCAATCTGATCTTTAACCTCTTCAGGCATAGCACCCGGAAGGTCCATTTTATTTAGGATCGGAATAATTTCTAAGTCGTTCTCTAGTGCCAGATACAGATTACTAATAGTCTGAGCTTGAATACCTTGTGCAGCATCAACAATGAGCAATGCCCCTTCACATGCAGCAATTGATCGACTCACTTCATAACTAAAGTCAACGTGACCAGGAGTATCAATGAGGTTAAGCACATAATCCGTACCTTCATGTTTGTAGTTCATTTGGATAGCATGTGATTTAATGGTAATACCACGCTCGCGTTCCAAATCCATATCGTCTAAAGTTTGCTCTTTCAGGTCTCGATCACTAATCGTTCCTGTGGTGTGCAACAGTCTATCTGCCAAGGTAGATTTACCGTGGTCGATATGGGCAATTATGCAAAAATTCCGGATGTGCTCCATTGGGGTGCAAAAGTAATTTTTTTAGCCATTTTGCAGAGCTATTTTTTCAAAGCATTACAGCACTAACATCCGCAGGGTAAAGGACGCATCGCCTTCTTTTGATTGAATCCATAAAACAAAGAGTCCTTTTTCATTCCAATGATAGGTATTGAACTCGTCTGCTTCCAATTCATCGAGTATCTGACCATGCTTGCTAACTACCGTGACGGTATAATCATTTGGATTGAGCTTGCCTAATTTAAAGGCACCATTGTTGGGATTTGGATAAATTTCTGCAGCGTCTGCAATTAGAATTGGTTCGACACTTACAGGATGAGGAGGGTATGCGATGATGTCAAAGTGATTATCAACGTCAGAACAAGACCCTGTCGACGTTGCAAGTACAATCACCCTAAAAATTTCAATTGTATCCTTCGTAAAGTTTAGATCAACAGTTACAGATGAATCACTTGACGACGAAAACTCATACTTATCGCTATTAGCGAACACATTTGTTTTATAGTAGTCTAATCCTCCATGATACTGGGCTTCAATATCAAAATTCAACTGTACTTGGCTTTGGTTATAATGCCTAAAGAAGTTGGTATCATTAGGCACCTCTAATTGAGGAAAAGGCTCAACAATCGCCCAAACAGAATCCACACCTATGCAACCAGTTACGGGGTTGGTATAAGAATAATAAAAATATATTCTTTCATTAACAACTCCAGCTGAACTAGGGCTGAAGCGATTTCCATTTACCAGGGCTGTGGGTTCACTAGCTGTCCATGCTCCTCCTACCGGAGATGCATCCAATGGGATGGCGTTTATATCTTCACAATAATGAGGCGGGTTGCGCTTCAGTGCATCAATATTAACCGCTGGAGTAGGATTAATTTTAATTGGTGTGTCAAACGATACTTGACAGCCAGAACTTGTGTGGATGTACCGTAATAAATAAACGCCTCCATTTGGCCTGCTATTCATTGTATTTATTGTGTCGTCCACAAATCCACCGAGCTCGCTGCACGAAGCATACCCCGATTCATCAACACACGACCATGTTCCTCCTTTGTAATTCACTCCAGACCAATCATTTAGGTCAATTTCTCCATCATTCCAACATAGGTCGTTAGTATTATCTAAAGTCAATTTAGGTGTCCTTACAATTTCAAGAGGCACAGTGTCGTAATTGGTACAGCTTCTTTCATTAACATACTTAAATTCAAGGTAGATTGTGTCTTTAAGCAAGTTTTTGAAGCTGTAGTGATCAGGGCCAACTCTCAGTTTATAATCGGTTATTCCTGCTACACCTTCGTCGATAAGCATTGAATCGAAATTGTTCCCGTTGCAGTCGATGCAGTCCCACGAAGGTGTGCCCAGGTAAACCGCAGGAGAAAGTACAATTTCTTCTTTCAAATCAATATTTCCTGCATTGTCGCACCACGTTTCTTCCGATAAGAGAATGCTTGGCAAAGCCTTAATTGTCACTTTAACGGAGTCAAGTGATGTTTCGGTTGCATTTTGAGCCTCGAGATAGAGATAAGTCACATATGTGTTACTGATAGTTGAAAAAATAGCCCGAGTATTTTTTTTGGTAGTGCTAGAAAAAGTTGCCTTATCGCAGCTCCATGTATACGAGGTAGGAGTTCCCGAAACAGTAGTTGCACTTAAGTCTGCAAAATGGCCATTGCAGACTTCAATGTCACCTTGCGCAATTCGAACATCCAACTGTGCATTTGAACAAACCGAGAATAACAGAAAGCTTAAAAACGATACGATGGTCTTCATATATTGAGTTAGACACAAAACTAGCTAAATGGTTGCCTGATTATCAACGCTTTGTCTAGATAATTTATCAACCCTTTTGTAGATGAGTATAAAGCCTAGCTTTTGATCGAGAAATTTGTGTGAAATTAATCTGAATAATGTGGGCTAAATACTTGTAAAATATACATCCTGTTTTACTAGAAATTTTATTTTTGCACCCTTTAATTAAAACTATGTCGAATTATTTAATTTACATTCTACCTATTTTCGGAGTTATCGGCCTGATTATCATGGCTATAAAGGCTTCTTGGGTAAACAAACAAGACGCAGGAAATGAGAAAATGCAAAGCATTTCTAAGAGCATTAAAGAAGGTGCTCTTGCATTCTTGAACGCAGAGTACAGATTATTATTGATTTTCGTGATTGTTGCTTCAATTGCATTATTCGGAATCTCTTTAGCTGTTGAAACTACATCTTGGATGATTGTTCCAGCATTTATCATAGGAGCTGTTTTTTCTGCTGTAGCAGGTAATGTAGGAATGAGAATTGCAACTTCTGCAAATGCTCGTACTACTCAAGCTGCAAGAACTAGCTTACCACAAGCACTTAAAGTTTCTTTCAACGGAGGAACTGTAATGGGACTTGGTGTTGCTGGTTTAGCCGTATTAGGATTGAGCTTGTTCTTCCTGTTCTTCGTTAGCCACTTTATGGGACATAGTAACTTTTATGATGATATGACACACGTGCTTGAAGCACTTGCGGGATTCTCACTTGGTGCTGAGTCTATTGCATTGTTTGCAAGAGTTGGTGGTGGTATTTATACAAAAGCTGCAGACGTTGGAGCTGACCTTGTAGGTAAGGTAGAAGCAGGTATTCCTGAAGATGATCCACGTAACCCTGCTACTATTGCTGATAACGTTGGTGACAATGTTGGTGACGTT
Source organism: Bacteroidia bacterium (assembly GCA_965216465.1). Classification (GTDB taxonomy): domain Bacteria; phylum Bacteroidota; class Bacteroidia; order NS11-12g; family UBA9320; genus UBA9320. Next base: position 282,618 of record CBDCFW010000004.1, on the reverse strand, counting down.
GCAGGAATGGGTGCTGACTTATTCGGATCTTACGTTGCAACTGTATTGGCTTCAATGGTGCTTGGTAACTACATCATTAAAGACATGAGTGCAACCGAACAATTTGCTGATGCATTTGACGGAATGGGACCAATCTTACTTCCATTAGCTATTGCAGGAATCGGTATTATCGCTTCTATCATTGGAACTTTATTCATCAGAATTAAAGATAACAACGCTAAAGAAGCTGAAGTTCAAAAAGCATTGAACTTAGGTAACTGGTCTGCAATCATCATAACTGCGGTTGCTGGATTCTTTTTGATTAAATGGATGCTTCCTGAAACACTTCGCATGAACTTCTTCGGTGAAGGATTGAAATCAGTAAGCAATATGAACGTTTTCTACGCTACCTTAATCGGATTAGCGGTTGGAGGTTTAATCAGTGCAATCACTGAACACTTCACTGGACTTGGTAAAAAACCAGTTCTTAATATCGTTAGAAACTCTTCTACTGGTGCTGCGACCAACATTATTGCTGGTTTAGCAACAGGTATGATTTCTACATTTGGTTCTGTTCTTCTTTTCGCATTTGCGATTTGGGGATCATATGAGCTTGCAGGTTTCTATGGTGTTGCTATTGCGGCAAGTGCAATGATGGCTACTACGGCAATGCAGTTAGCTATTGATGCATTCGGTCCTATTGCAGACAACGCAGGTGGAGTTGCCGAAATGAGTGAACTTCCAGAAGAAGTTAGAGAACGTACTGACATCTTAGATTCTGTAGGAAATACAACCGCAGCTGTTGGAAAAGGTTTTGCCATTGCTTCTGCTGCACTTACAGCACTCGCACTATTTGCAGCCTATGTAACATTTACAGGAATAGATGGAATTAACATCTTTAAGGCTCCGGTACTTGCTGCCCTGTTTATTGGTGGTATGGTACCTGTAGTATTCTCAGCACTTGCTATGCAAAGTGTTGGTAAAGCTGCAATGGCGATGGTACAAGAAGTAAGAAGACAGTTCAAAGAAATTCCAGGTATTATGGAAGGAACAGGTACTCCAGAGTACGATAAGTGTGTTGACATTTCAACTAAAGCAGCATTAAGAGAAATGATGTTGCCAGGTGCTCTTACCATTCTTACTCCTCTTATCATTGCATTCGGAACAGGTATGCTAACAGGTGATTGGGCAACTGCTGCCGAAGTACTAGGTGGTTATATGGCTGGTGTTTGTGTGAGTGGTGTTCTTTGGGCAATCTTCCAAAACAACGCAGGTGGTGCTTGGGATAACGCTAAAAAATCATTTGAAGCTGGAGTTGAAATTAACGGCGAAATGACTTACAAAGGTTCTGAAGCACATAAAGCTGCTGTAACTGGTGATACTGTTGGAGATCCATTTAAAGATACTTCAGGACCATCAATGAACATTTTGATTAAACTTACATGTTTAGTTGGTCTTGTAATCGCTCCAATCTTGGGTGATTGGATTGGTAAGGCATCAGCAAAAGGAGCTTGTTGTAATAAAGACAAAGCAGCTTACGTTGAAGCATGTGAAGGCCACGATAAAGCCGACTGTAAATACGAAGAAGGTACAGAGAAAAAATGCTGTGCTAAGAAAAACAAAGAAAATACTGAAACAGCTGAAGAAGAAACAACTGTAACAACTGAAGTTGAAGAAGTTGAAGAAGCAACAGAAGAAGCTGTTGAAGTAGAAGCTGAGACTTCAGAAGAAGGCTCAAGCTTAGAATAAAACAAAATTTGGACAAGCTAAATGCTATTAAGGTTAGACTTAATGCCCGTACATCAAGTTGGGTAAAGGGTTTAGCTTGTCTTTTATTTATCTTCTTCTCTTCATCTTTCCAATTGAGAGATGGAAACTTGACTCATGAAAACGAAGGTTACTTTGGAAAGCAACTCATTACACTTAAATCTGATGAGTTTAACCAATATGTAAACCAATTTCACTTTAAACTTCAATACAACGGTGGTGATACTATTGCTAAACGCGTGCTAAAACATGCCCTAGTAGGTTACATGTATCTCAAACATACTGATGGCTTAGACAATCCTAAATATCTTACCGTTATTGACTTTTCAAAGTACTGCAATGACAAAAGAATGTGGGTTATTGATATGGAAAACCAGCATGTTATTTTTAACGAAATGGTTGCCCATGGGGCTCGTACCGGTGATGAGTACCCAAAATATTTCAGCAATTCACACGGTTCGAACAAAAGTTCATTAGGTTTTTACACCACCGGAAGTACATATTGGGGAAGCAATCGTTTCTCTTTAAAATTAAACGGATTAGAGAAAGGAATTAACTCAAATGCTTTTTCAAGAGGCATTGTTATTCATGGTGCCAACTATGTTGGTGACAATTATCTAAAGTACAATCGGCGCATTGGTAGAAGTTATGGTTGTCCGGCTATTTCACAGAGCGTGAACAAACAACTAATTGAAACAGTAAAAGGTGGATCTTGTCTTTTTATCTTCCACCCTACCAACTCTTACCTTGAAAATTCTGATATATTGAATGCTAATCTCTACATCACTGTGGACGACTTACGCATTTAATCAGCTTTCTTAACCATATTTGTAGTAATCGTATGTTGAAGCAATCTCTAATTGTTGCACTGATTACATTGCCTTTTGTACTACTTAATGCGTGTAAAGAAGAACCAAAACAGGTGGTCGTAGCTCCACAAATGGTTCTGACCAAAGATTCATTCTTCCATTACTTCGATAACAAATTTGATTTTGAAGTATCATTGATGTGTGAAGATAATTTACCCTATCTAGATACGCTTAAAACCATTTATGACCAGCGTAAGAACAAACCCTATTGGTGGGGACTCATTACCAACGATAGTGCCTCTAATGCAGAAGCGGAAGAAGTGTTCAGATACAGCACTTATCACGGAATGGACTACAGATACTACTACCTCCCTCTTGTAAACTATTACAGAGATAGTATTGCTAATCTTAAAAATGCAGACAGTGCCTATCGGCTTATGGCTGAGTTGGAGCTAATAATTTCAAATAGCATGCTCCGCATGTACGAAGACATTAGCAACGGAAGAACAGATCCAAAAGAAGTATATGGCTATACCTATATGCTTCCTAGAAATAATGTCAAAGAACTTAATTATTCAGGGTTCTTGAAAGCCCGAAATAAAATTAAATGGATAGACAAAGTTCATAAAGGCGACACCACATATAACGAGCTGTTGAAAGTCATGAGGTACTACCTCGACAAGAAAAATGAACTCGAATCAACACTAATTGATTTCTCAGACTACCCTAAAATTGAAAAAGGTGACACAGTTCCTGTCATTTCTGAAATAATTACTCGACTTAAAGCTCGAAATCTTCCAGACGAGCGTATTCATGCAATACAAGACACCACGATCTATACGGCTGAATTGTTTGAGCTGATCAAGGTACTTCAAGAAAAGTACAGTTTAACTCCGGATGGTATCATGGGTTTTAAAACCTACCGCTTGATAAACACCACACCTACCGACAAAATAGATCAAGTTCGAGCAAATTTAGAACGCCAAAGATGGTACACAAATGCCGGGTCTGAACCACCTTTTGTGTATGTGAATCTCCCGGAGTACATGGTTGACCTTAATTGGGAAGATAGCACCAAATCAATGAAGGTATGTATCGGAAAAAACCTTCCTGACAATTACGATGCCATGGTTAAACAATATACAGACAGCGGCTGGCTACATAAGCTTCCTAGGAATATGGAAACGCCTCAAATAGCGAGTAAGTTTACTTATATTGTGGTCAACCCAACGTGGACGGTTCCTTATAGTATCATCCGAAGAGAGATGTGGTGGAGACTGGTGCGAGAACCCGAATATTTGAGTGCTAATAACTACAAAGTATATCGCGGAAAAGAGGAAGTTAACGGTGACACAATTAACTGGAGTCGAATTAATCGAAATAGAATCCCTTACACTATCGTAGAACAACCTGGAGAAAAAAACTCTTTGGGAACGGTAAAATACATGTTTAGCAATCCATTTTCAATTTACTTACATGATACTCCACATAAAAAGGCGTTTGAACGTACCCAACGTGCAGTGAGTCATGGATGCGTTCGTTTAGAGAACCCACTTTTGTTTGGTGAATTTCTAATGCAGGGATCTAAAAAATACGATTCTGATGATTTTCGTATTATGATGGGCTACGAACCATTAGATGAGGAAAGGTTAGAAGAATATGATCCTGAAGATACTACGGCTTTAATTCAACCCTTGGATACAACAACTAAGCTTAATTTACATAAGCCCATACCGTTGTATTTGGATTATCGGACTGTATATTATGACAAAGACTGGACGCTACATTTCTGTTACGACATCTACGATCAAAACAAATTGATCTGGAGAAAGATGGATATCCTATAATAAAAAAAGCCCAACCACTTTGGATGGGCTTAAACATTACTAAAAGCTAAGTATGAATTGCGGTTGCCCGCAATATTTTTATACGCCTCCGATTAAAATTCCAACAGAAACAGTTCTTAGATCTGGACCTTTACCGGCTCTAAAGATGCTCTCAGGAAAGTACTTTCCGTAAAGCACTACTGAACCGTATCCAAACTGCGCTTCCCATCCCATGCGGAATTTTTCGAGGTTGTAGTCGTTTCTAATTTTTGTTTTGTGGTTGCCGTTATCGTTCCACTTCTTACGTTGGTGACTACCAATTAGGTATTGGAAGTGTGGACCAAATGCTAGCGTTAAGGCTTCGTCAGCATCTTTACCAATTCTAAGATCTAGTTTTACTGGTGCTGATAGATACTGTACCACTAATTTATTTTTCTTGTAATTTACAGTGCTAAGCTCAACTTCTAGCGGATCTGAATCTTCTACAAGGTCTATGTCATTTTTGAAACGGTAGTTATTAAAATCAACACCTACACCGTACACCAAACGAATCTTTTCACGGTAAATATTAACAGCTTGTTGCACAACATTTACTTGAAAATTTATTGATTTTCCAGTAGACAATTCTAAAGTCTCATAGCCTTCAGGCATTACGAGCTCATCATTTACGTTAAGTAGATTATTTAATCCAAGTTGGAAGTTAAACCAGTCTGTTTCAATAAAATCTGGTTCGTCATCTTCACATAGGTCTTTAAGATCTTCAAGGTCTTCTAAATCTTCAAGACTTTCGAAGTCTTTGAATTCTACCTTCATTTCCTCTTCCAATTCAGCGAGTTCTTCTTTTAACTCTTCCATCTCTTCGTTAAGTTCTTCCATATCTTCAGTGTCTCTGAAGCTGATATCGTCTCCGTTGGTATGGATTTCCATCGTTTCGTCACCCACTTTAATCTCAACGCGTTCAACATCGTGATCGACAATGGTGTCTGAACCGTCAACCCCGTCCATAATGATTTTTTTCTCTTTCAGAACAATCTTTACTTTTCCGTTGTCGATTACAATTTCTTGCTCAGACTGAGTAGTGTCGGTTTGAGCTTGAGCAGTTGCTGCCATGAACAGTGCTCCGAATGCTAGGGTATATTGTATTAATTTTTTCATTTTTATCGTGATTTATTAAACGGTTGCAAACTTGCAATTGCTTGGTATCCTGTTGTTTCAAACTCTATTTGTAGCCCGGGTTTCTTATCTACAAATTGTGGTTTAAATCGAACTTTAGGATTGCTTACCTTGGCAATAAACTCATTCGCTTTATTCATTATACGTTCTTTTGGTTTAGAAGTTACAAATTCACTTGCAACAGTTATAAAATTCGGCACATCCTTCTGATATTCAGCAGGATTAGTTGCTGGTGCAGTGTAAATATCTTCTAGTGTTTTTGGCTCAAGGTTTTCAACAATGTACTTAGGTTGCTCTTCTTGTTGTACTTCATTGATCAATTTTGGCACCTCTTTAATTTCACTTTCTTTATTTGGAGCTTCAATTGCAATTACTTCTTCATTCGTATCAGCCACATCGAGGTCTTCATCTATAGATTCTGGAATAAATAATTCTGGTTCTGCGTCGTTTCTTACAACCTGAGCTGGTGTTTCTATCTCTTCTGTTTCTATAGCTTGAACAACAGGAACTGTAGGCTCTTCTTGCTCAATTGGTGAAATTATCTCTGTTGGAGTATCAGCCACATCAATTGGTGTGTCTTTAGGCCAGAATGCAATAAACCCAATAATTAAACATGCCGCTGCAGCTACAGACGCCCAACGGAACATTGGTATTACCGAAGGTTCATCCTTCAGCAAACTTTCTTTATTCTTATAAACTACATCAGAATCAGCAACAAGTATTGTAGTTTTAAAAAGCTTCCACTCTTTAAAGAAAAACTCATTAGCTTCAATTTGTGCCATTACGTTAAGCTCATCGCTTTCGGTCAAATTGCCTTCTAGCAAGTCGAACATTACCAGTTCATAATTGTCTCGTGTTAATTTCATTTTGCTCATCTTAAAACATCATCATCTCTAGTTTACTAATGTATTCCTTAATAAACTTTCTCGCTCTATAAATATTGACCTTAACCTGGCTTTCACTCATGCCGGTTATATCGCCAATACTTTTGTAATCGTGTCCCTCAAAATCGCGCAAAGTAATTGCACTTTTCTGTTTCTCAGGAAGCTTATCAACAGCTCTGTTTACATGTTCAATCAAATCATCATACTCTCTGCTCTCAGAACTTACATGTCTTGCATCCTCTAAGCTAGTATGTTTTTTGTTTTTGCGTATCACATCAATCATGTTGTTATAAGCTACCTTAAAAAGGTAGGACTTTGCCGTTTCCATCACCACGCTTTCTCGCTTTATCCAAAGCTTTTCAAACGTGTTTTGGACTATATTCTCAGCCTCGAACTCATCCCGCAGATTTTTCACAATAAACCGAAATATCCCATCGGAATATAGCTTTACACATTCGTTGTATTGCTGGGTGTTCATTGGCTGGTTCGATTGTTATACGCTCATATATATAGAAAGTTACACAAAGTAGTAAAAAAAATATGTGGCTCCTTTTACTCTTTGATGAGCTGCGATATTGATTGGATAAAGATACTAAATTTGGGTTGAAGTCTTACATTTGCTTACATGAGTGAATGGTTCGGTACATGGTTCGATAGCCCATACTATCACATGCTTTATGGGAACAGAGACCATAAGGAGGCTGAGCAATTTATAACAACACTAATTTCATACCTCTCACCTACTCAGGGTTCAACTTTCCTTGATTTAGCCTGCGGGAAGGGTAGACATAGTGTTCAATTACACCAGTGCGGCATGAATGTATTAGGTGTAGATTATAGCCAAAATAGTATTGCACATGCCAAACATCTAGAAACCGATGGATTAGAATTTCTCACTCACGATATGAGGCATTCATTCTCTCGAAAATTTGATTACATCGTCAATCTATTTACCAGTTTTGGTTATTTTGATAGCGATCAAGAACATTTAAACACCTTAAAGCACGTATATAACGGGCTCAATGACGATGGAGTCTTTGTACTTGATTTTCTTAACCGAACAAATAGCGAGTCTAGCCTGGTGCCGTTCGAAGTAATTAAACAGGAGAATATTTCTTTTAATATCTCACGAGCTATTAAAAATGGCACACTAATTAAAAGAATTGAATTTCATGACCAAGGGAACGATTACAGTTTCCAAGAAAGCGTCAGAGCATTTACAAAAAGTGACCTTAAAAACTTGTGTAACCAAGCTGGATTTAAACTTCAAGATACTTTTGGGGATTATAATCTTACAGCATTTAACGAGGATAACTCCAAAAGATTAATTTTGATCTTGAAAAAGTGATAGAGTCGTTAATTGAAATAGATAAGCAACTGTTCATTCAAATTCATAATGGATTGGCCAATGATTTTCTAGACCAATTTCTTCCTGTATTTCGTGAAGCAAAAACTTGGATTCCGCTCTATCTTATTTTCGCTTTTTTCGCCTTCTATCGCTACAGATATTCAGGATTTTATATTCTAGCTGCGGCTGGGATAATTGTTCTCTTCGCAGATCAATTTGCAAGTGGATTTATGAAACCTTTTTTTGAACGACTTAGACCCTGTCACGACCCCAGTTTAACCGAAATTATCCGACCAATTCTAGATTGCGGAGGCCAATACGGGTTTGTGTCGTCACACGCAGCAAATCATTTCGGGCTTGCTGTCATATTTAGCTGGTTCTTTAATTCAATTAGCAATTGGAAGTCATGGCAATGGGTGTTCTACACCTGGGCTGGAGCCATCTCTCTAGCTCAAGTTTATGTGGCAAAACATTTTCCAGCAGACATTCTCGTGGGAGGATTGGCCGGTTTGCTCATCGGTTGGCTCATCGTTACCTTTTTAAAAAAATACGTACCAATAAAGTCAAAGCATATAGCAGATTAGCATGTTCCAAGAAAAAGCTTTAGCCATATTAAAATCAGGTAAGAATGTCTTCTTGACCGGAAGTGCAGGAACAGGAAAAACATATACATTAAACGCCTATATTAAATGGTTAAAGGAACATCGCGTTCCAGTAGCCATAACCGCATCCACAGGTATAGCTGCAACTCACATGAACGGAACTACCATTCATTCATGGAGCGGAATTGGTATTAAAGACAGCCTTTCTCATAACGATTTGAGAACTATGCGCGGTAAGCAGTACCTCATGAAAAATATTGAGAAAACTCATGTATTAATTATAGATGAGATTTCAATGCTGCATCGCAATCAGATTGACATGATTAATCAGGCGTTGAAGTATTTAAAAAATTCTCCGTTGCCTTTTGGAGGGATGCAGGTTGTTTTTGCTGGAGACTTTTTTCAGCTACCACCAGTTAGTAAGGAACAAGAACCAAGTAAGAACAAATTTGCTTTTATGAGCAAAGCATGGGTAGATGCCGCTCCGGTAGTTTGTTACCTTACAGAACAATATCGTCAGACTAAAAATGAACTCAACACCATTCTAAATCAAATTCGATCTCAAGAGGTTGACGAACATGCTGTTCAGTTATTACAAGAAACAGCATATAACGAGCACAGTATTGAACCAACTCGACTGTATTCACACAACGCCGATGTTGATGCTATAAACGATAAAGAACTTAGCGAAATTGAGTCAAAAGAAGAGGTATTCTTTGCAGAACGTAAAGGCAATGCAAAGTTGATGGAAACTTTCGTTAAATCGCTGATTGTTAGGGAAAAACTAGTCTTAAAGAAAGGTGCAAAGGTGATGTTTCTAAAGAACAACTTCGACAAAGGTTACATGAATGGCACTTTGGGTGTAGTTATAGATTTTACCGAAGACGACAAAGGAAAGGTTTGGCCCGTAGTTCAATTATCAGACCGACGAAAAGTAACCGTTACTTCTGATGTTTGGTCAATTATGGATAATGAACGTCCAATTGTTGAATTTATTCAAGTTCCATTACGCTTGGCCTGGGCCATCACAGTGCACAAAAGTCAGGGGATGACATTGGAGGCCGCAGAAGTTGATTTAAGCAAAACATTTGAACCTGGACAGGGTTATGTTGCACTTTCTCGATTAAAAGACTTAGATGGTCTCAAATTACTGGGCATAAATCGAATGGCCATTGAGGTTGATTCTCTGGCTGCTAAGGCTGATAAACGTTTCATGGAACTTAGCAATGAAGCAGATATGCTCGAAGAGTCTGATTATGAAGCCAATTGGGAAGCTCATATACTTGCCAGCGGTGGAACGACAGATCCCAAAGAATTAAAGAAGCACCGCTCAAAGCAAGAAGCTAAAAAGAAAAAAATCAGCACTTACCAACAAACGATAGACTTGGTTAAAGCCGGAAAATCATTAAAAGAAATAGCCGATGAAAGAGGATTGGGTTATACCACAATTCAAGGTCACATTTTAAAGATTGCGGATGAATTTCCTGAAGTCGACATCTCGGCATACAGACCTTCAGAAAAGGTTTTGGCACCCATTCAAAAAGCTTATTCCGCTGCTGAAGCTACGGCCGATGCATCCATGTTTAACCCTGATGGAAGGCTTAAGTCAAAAGTAATATTTGATGCACTTAACGGTAAGGTGAGTTATGCAGTTATCAAGCTCGCATATGCCTACCTCGACATTTAAGTTTTTTAACTTAGAAATCACAAATTGAATTCTATTCGCTAAACTTGCACCCGCATGCAATTTTGGTGGATATTTCTATTGTTTTTCTTTCCATTTCTTGGAGGAGTTGTTGGCTTGAATATTAATTCAACAAATACACGGCAACTGAAACTATTCTTGGCATTCAGTGGTGCTTTCCTTATTTCCATCACGGTGCTTAATCTACTACCCGAAGTATTTGAAAAACTTGGACACAAAGCTGGTTATTACATTCTCGCAGGTTTCTTCTTGCAAATCGTCACCGATTTTTACAGCAAAGGAATTGAACATGGCCACTTGCACATTCACGAACTAAAGAAAGGATTTCCAATCACCGTGTTTCTGGCGTTAAGCTTACATGCAGTATTAGAAGGGTTTAGCCTTGGTGGAGATGCGTTCTCTGAGGAAACAAGAAACAATCTTGTATTCGCCATTGGATTACATGAAATTCCAGCGGCATTTGCACTTGCAGTGGTTTTAAAGAGTGTTTTAGAAAAAGCAAAACGCAATTATATGTGGATCACATTCTACGCTCTGATGGTTCCTATTGGAATGCTAATAGGCCGTCAGTTTGTTGAGTACAGCGAAGCGTTTACAGCTGTAATTGCTGTTGTAATTGGTGTTTTCCTACACATTTCTACAACTATATTATTTGAGAACAATGAAAGTCACACCTATGGAAAACACAAGCTTCTAGCGATTGCAATTGGTCTGATTGTAGCTTTGTTAGCCGTGAATTTTCACATCCACTAAAAAAGCCAACAAAAATTAATTTGCTGGCTTTTCAATTTATTTTTTATGAAGTAATTATTGCACTTCGATCTTGTACCAAACTATTTTCCTTTTATTCTGTGCTGCAGCTAGAATTACGTTTTGGTCGGCAATCGTTTTACGGTAAGTAAACATTTTACGTCGCATACCCTTAATTCTATCTTTTCTTTTAAAGGCTTGAAGCTCATAATCACGAACCTCTTGAAGCTCGTAGTCTGCTTTTACAATGTGTCCTTGAGTCATGATGTTTACCTCTCCATCTTTAAGGGCTACATCCATGCTCTTAGTTAGAGGACGGTTTACCGATACAAAGCTCTTCTTGTAGTAATTCTGTACTACTTCATCCTCTATAAACTTAGCCATAATTAAATCATCATAGTGATAATAATATGTTGTCGTGGTTGTAGTTACACCATTTGCGTTGGTCGTGGTAGTCGTAACAATTTCTAGATGTTGCTCCTCTAAAACGATTATGGCATCACCATTTTCGTCGATACCAGAGAATGCAATGAAGTTTGCATTTAGAGCAGCCCGTTTGGCAACTTCGCGATAGGCCTTCTCTTCCTTCGACATTTTAGCCTCTCTCCTCTTAACCCGTCTCTTTCTTCTATTGCTAAGATTCGACTCTCTTTCTTGAATGTCATTAATATTCTCAAGAACCTCCTCATCGAATTCTGAACCCACACTTGAAAGCACATCCAAGTTGTCCTTATCAAGAAGTAAACGGTATACACCAGTCGTAACTAATCGGCTATAAACTTGTTCTCCAATTATTCCCACGAGATTAACGTCTCCATCCTGGTCAAAGAGTATATCCATATCAATAAAAAACTCTTCTTCAGGAGTTGCTTGTTGGTAGGTTAAACCATCTATATCAATCTTCTCGATGATGAATGCTGATTTGTTGTACTCCCTCCATGAACTTGTTTTCTTCTTTCTTCGCTCACTTCTTGAAAGCTCATCAACAATACTATTCTTTCCTAAAATGTAAATACTTCCTTCTTCATCAACTGCGTAGTCTCTAACATAAAATTTATCTGAAGAATTTTCAATCTCTAATTCATGCTTCTTTTCGTAGTTTACAATTTGAAAATCGCGGTCTAATACCCAATAAGTAAACTTAAATGTATGAGTTCCTACATCAGAACCACTTGAACTTGAACGATTTCCAAACAACCTGCGTTTCTTGCGCTTTATTTTTACCGGTTCGTTTCCAAATACCACCAAGAAATTTTCGTTATCAGAAACACTTACATCAAAAGAACCCGGATAGCTATTTGTTGCCTTAGACCCTAAACTAATTTCTGCTACCTTGGTCAAATCACCATCAATTCTTAAGTCGTGATGATCAAAAAGGGCATAAAACAGGTAAGTCTTCTTCTTCTCGATATTGTCAAAAGTTAAAAAGATGTAATACTCACCTTTAAACTTTACAATTTTATTCATTACAAGATCTTTGTCCATGAACGTAAGATTCAATCGCTTCTCACCAGCGAAATTCATGTCCTCATCAAAATTTTGTACGTAGTATATCTTTTTTGCTTTAACAAAAGAAACGAAGCCTCCTAGTCCTGAACCTTCCCATCGGCTACCGATTGACCAGTATCCTCCTGTAGATAGTTCAAAAATGTCTTCAATGTTAAATCCCTTGGTCTTAAACACATCCCCGTGCTCCTCTCTGACCTTAATCTTTTGTGCCGAAGCAAGAACAACCGTAAAACTTAGTATAAATGTAAATAATGCTTTCATCGTCTTAATATTTAATGTAGTATCCTAGTTTAACCTCTAATCCATAAAACAAGCCAAGACCTGATTCACTATCAATATTCTTGTCTGCGTAGTTTATCCTACTTAGTCGTGCCCCAACTCCCGTTGATACATCAGCACTTGCAGAGTTAGCGAAAAGGAACTTCAAACCTGTTGAATAATAAATATCGTTTACAGCATATTTATATGCACTTTCTTGAAACTCACCTTCAGCATAGTTGCTTGTTCTATTTCGATAGGTCAAAGAAGCGTATCCTAGTCGCGTGATTGCCGATTGACCTGCATAATATTTAAATGTTCCACTGTATCCGTAGCCTCCATCAAACCGCTCTCGATCATTAAACCCGAAATCGGTAAAAAAGGCTGAAACTAAATCAAAGCCGGGTGCAATTTGCAATGCCCCTCCAGCCTGAACTGAAAAAGAGTGATTAATTTTTTGTTCGTACTGAACGTCAATAAATCCATTAATTAATGCTGAAACAGCAACTTGTACATTCCCATCTGCACCAGTATTTTGACCATCATCTAGATATTTTTCAAAGTTTTCGTCAACTTCAGGCAAATCTCTATTCTGAGCAAATACCAATACAGATGAGGTTAGGAGAAAGATCGTTAAGAAATATTTCATTGGTTTTCAATTTAAGCCAAAATTAAAAAAGAAATGAGAATATGTGGCAGATTTTAAAATTATCTGCTTAAAAACTTCTTAATTACTCTGCTTTAGCAACTTACGTTGAACTTGATTTTCTCCGCTTCTCATCTCCAAATAATAAATTCCCGGAGGTAAGAAGCTGAGACTAATGCTAAAAAATTGTCCTTGAGGAGTATCCAGATAAACTTCTTTTCCGCTCATATCATAGACTCGAACTTCATCTATTCGGTCTTCTGACTCAATATGAACTTCATCTTTAAACGGATTAGGATAAACAGAAATATTCCGCAACCATTCTTTTGTAATGCGTGCATTCGATGAAAAATCAAATGTGGCGAACAAGGTATCGTTGAATGAGTAGTCATCCCCTTGTGCTATAACATTAAACATAATCACCGCCTCACCTACTTCGTCGTGCATTAATGAGCTGTCAAGTCCTACAATTAATCTTTCTCCACTATCGATTGCAACAATGCGAGCTGAGCTGTAAATAATATCATCTTCAAACCAAACCGTGCAACCTATAGTCGCTAGTTCAACTGAAAATAGACCTTCGTTTACTATCTCCACTTCTGGTTTGTAAGTAAATCCGGTGTAGACCTTATGCGTATCAAGCGGAAAAACCACTTTTCCTATAGCCAAATCTAAATCCTTATACACGTTAAAGTAAGTGGTAACTTGGTCATTAGAAGCACTATCATCTTCACCTAAATATGAAGATATCACGGTAAACCTACCTGTAGTTAGCGGCTCATAAAACTTTGAAGACTGTAAGTTAATATCTTCATTATAAGCTAATTCGTCAAAGAACAACGTGTCTCTTAGCACAGTATCCAAGTCCGGATTGATTACATCAACAAATAGCTTAATATCTTTAATCGTATCAATTCCAATATTTTTAATGTTGGCCTTCACATTGATTAAATCATTTAGTAGAATACTATCATTATCAATTGGAGTAATGTTTTGTACAACACTTAGATCGTTCTTGTTCAAAACCAGATAAGATGAGTTTAAGCTATCGTTGGAACTGAATAAGGCTTCATTTTGCCACTTATGATAGACTTCAATATTAAAGCTTCCAACGCTGTGAAAACTTAGTAGCTTATTGAAAGAATAAGTCTTTGAACTTCCCTGTTCAATATCAACTTCGATTGTATCACGATACTGAAGGTTACTAGACTCGTCTGTAACAAACAGTATTACAGGTACATTTCCTGCTGAAACAAATCCTGGATTGGTCAAAATCACCGAAGGTTGAGTTTCAACTGTGCCCTTCGCCACAATTTGTTCCGAACTCGGAAAGTTTAACCGCGTTACTTCAAGATTGTTGTTCTGCACTAATTGAAAAGGAACATCTAAAGTGTCGTTCTTTTTGTTCTGATCCTGTGGATTTACAACGATAACACGAGCTACATAATGGCCCGGTGTAGAAATATTGAAATGATTAAAACTCAGCGTTCTTGAGTCTAACGCTTGAATGGAAGTTATTATCGAGTCGCGAAATACAACCTTCCCTGATTTATTTAAAATGCGAAACTTCGTACTAAAATTTATCTGCGTAGCTTCTCCATTATTTACCAGAGTAACAAATGGTGTATGATTCTGATTTATCAAGTACCGCTCTCCAGCTCTGGGAAGTAAAGTACTATCAACTGCAATGTCATCCTGAACCTTTCCAAAAATTGGTACTCTGAATGTATCGTTGAGATTAAAGCTGTCTTGAGCTAAACTGGTAAAAGCAATAAAATCTAAATCCCCCGGTTCTGAAGGATATATAGAATCAAATACCATAATCTCACTGAAATTAGGCTGAAGTGAACTGAATTGTGTTTCAGAAGAAAGTACTTCTCCATTCTTCAACAATTGAACTGTAACTGGTATATTGATTTGTTTCTTAGAACCAAAATTAATCACACGAATGCTGGGCATAAATCCATCCATATTGATTTGAAAAGAATCTGTTGGAGTTGGACTAAACACTGTGCTGATAGCAACATCCGTTTCTTTGGCAACGGTAAATTCGAGTTGAAGTTCATTGTTTCCTTCAATTTTGTCAAATTGAGATACAGTTTCAATTTCTAGTTTAAAAGCCCCAGCCGTATTTTGGCTTATTGGGTCGAACCAAAATGTTGATGTGTCAGAGAGCCCAAGAGATTCGGTAATACTATCACTATAAACCACCTGATTAAAGCGATTAATTAAGCGTAACGAAATACCAAAATCAGATTGAATGAAGCTTCCTAAATTAGCCAGTTTAATGCCTACAGTAATCGAATCGGAAGGGTCTAAGGCAAAACTATCGTTATCTGATACACCCATTATCTCAAGTGCTTTAATATCGTTAGCCGACTTTATTATCGGATTAATACTAAACGCATTGGGTTCAAAGGTTGAAAAATCAGACCAATTGGTATCTGTTGGGTTTTCCTTGTAATAGAACGTTCCTGGAATCAGTGGAAGTTGGTCTTCGTAAGCCAATCCAATCGATTGAGCTTCATCTTGCACCACGCCAATAAAAAAATCATCTTTAACTTCAATAGGAGGAATGGTATAACGGCTCACTCCTAGAGCTGTTTCCTTCACTAACGATTCATACCGCAGCGTATCAGGCTCACCATTAAGTGCACTCCATACCACAATTTTGAATTTACGACCTATGGTATTAAATTTTATTTCTACATCGGTAAGTTGGTCAATGCCTATTGTATTGTAGCGAGCTAAAACTCCAACCTTCTTTTCATCCGACCCAAAGAAACTTGATGCCGCACTGTTTGAATTTGAATATGAAAACAAGTCGTAATTAACTTCACGATTAAATGACTTAGAATTCATAGAACCTTCTTGCTCATCAACACTAATAACAATTTGGTCAGATCCTAAAAATACTGGCTTATAGTTTTCAAATTGAATGTATGCATATTCACCTATGCTCAACGAGTCGATCGTAAATGTATCTCTAAAATTATTGGCACCTGTAGACTGAAGATAAACCGGGTAATTATACAATTTAGCTTTACCAGCGTTGTAAACCTTGGCCGATATATCACGCCCATTATTCTTTACCTGAGGAACACGTTTTAGGCCAAAAGCATGATCTATATATAAATCAAAGCTATCTCGGGGGTAATAAAGGCGAACAGTCGGTTTAATAATTGACGAAAGATTACAGATGCTATCCAAAGCTCCTACTCCTCTAACATACTTTGATTCGTTGGTTGAATTAAATTCGGAAACAGTAAAGCTGCTTTCACAGAACCACATTTTTCGTTCTAGCTGTGCATCTTCTTGAGTGTATTCAACTAATACTTGAAGATGGACAGCACCACCAGAAGTGTCAAACTCATATTGTAACTGATTAAATGTAAAAGTAGAAAAGCCCAATGATGATGAAAACTCGTTTTTTGGATCACCATCATAAACCAAGGCCATTCCATTTCTAGTTTCGGCCAACCAGTTTAAGCTACCTGCACCAAAATCGGCCTGGTCCGTTGATTTTAAATAGATTTTAAGGTTTGTATTGCCTACAAGACCCTCTCCCTTAGGGTGCATAAATGAAATTCCAGTAATTGTGTCGCCGTGACGAAGGTCTGGCAAGGTTTGATTGTTATAGATGTAAGCAAAGCGACCAAAACTGTTTGCAACAGTATCGTTGAACATTGGTCCAATATCGCTTCTCAGAAATGCTCCTTCCCCAACTTGAGAAACCTGAGCATTGACAGAAATACAGCATGAAAACAGAAAGCCAAGGAGTAAAAATCTGAATTTCATTGGCTATCAAATATACTATTGACTTTGTTTATTTCTCGTTTCATTGCGTTGAATTAATGTCATGATGAAACTAGATTCCATTCTCTTCTCAATTTATTGGATAATTTTGACCTCAAGTTAATCCGATAAATGAAAAGATCAATCCTCTTATTTTCAGCACTTTTCTTTCTTTTAAGTGCCTTTGCTCAAAAAAAGGTTGCATACAAAATTTATAAGTCCAATGGAAAATCAACAACTTATAAAAAGATGATGAAGCACATGGCAAAGCAAGATGTGGTATTCTTTGGTGAGTTACATAATAATGCCATTGCTCACTGGTTGCAACTTGAGCTCACGAAGGATCTAGACCAAACAAGGGATTTACAATTAGGGGCTGAAATGTTTGAAGCAGATAATGCAGAAGCACTTCAACTATATTTAAAAGATTCTATTGACCAAAAAGGATTAGATACACTGGCTCGACTTTGGAATAACTACAAAACTGACTACGCTCCGCTCGTTAATTATGCCAAAGAAAACGGACTAAGATTTGCTGCCACTAATATTCCACGACGCTATGCTAATAAAGTATACAAAGGAGGATTTGAAGCTCTGGATACGCTCACCAACCTCGAAAAAAGCTGGATGGCACCTTTACCAATAACATTTGACCCTGAATTACCTACTTATCAAAGTATACTAAAAATGATGGGTGATCATGGTTCTCCAAGGTTGGTTATGGCACAGGCTATTAAAGACGCTACCATGGCTCACTTTATTGCAATGAATTATCAAAAAGACCATCTATTTATGCACTATAACGGTTCATTTCATAGCGACTACAAAGAAGGGATAATGTGGTATTTGAACTTGTTAAATCCTGAGTTTAAATGTGCAAACATCTCAACTGTTGTTCAGTCTGATATAAACACTTTAGATTCAGCACACGAAGGAAAAGCAGACTTCATCATCGTTGTTGATGAAGATGTTACGAATACGTATTAACAATTACATATTTCGTCGGTATTGGCCACCAACTTCGAACAGAGCATTCGTAATTTGTCCGAGAGAACAATACTTCGAAACTTCCATCAAAGCTTCAAATACATTTCCATTGTCTAATGCAACTTGCTGTATATTCTTAAGCTGAGTATTCGCTTCTTCTTCGTTGCGGGTATTAAGCGACTGCAATGTATTGATCTGGAATTTCTTCTCATCTTCTGTAGCTCTTATTACCTCTTTCGGTAAGATGGTTGGTGATCCTTTAGAGCTCAAGAAAGTGTTTACACCAATAATTGGGTATTCGCCAGTATGTTTAAGTGTTTCGTAATACAAGCTTTCTTCCTGAATTTTACTACGTTGGTACATCGTTTCCATAGCTCCTAACACCCCCCCTCTTTCAGTAATTCGATCAAACTCTTGCAACACAGCTTCTTCAACTAAATCAGTCAACTCTTCAATAATAAATGAACCCTGCAATGGGTTCTCATTTTTAGCAAGACCCAATTCACGATTAATAATTAGTTGAATGGCTACCGCTCGTCGCACACTCTCTTCAGTAGGTGTAGTAATTGCCTCGTCGTACGCATTGGTATGCAAACTGTTACAGTTGTCATAAATTGCATAAAGTGCCTGCAACGTAGTTCTTATATCGTTAAAGTCGATTTCTTGAGCGTGTAAACTTCTACCACTTGTTTGAATGTGGTATTTCAACATTTGGCTTCGCTCATTAGCTCCGTATTTCAACTTCATGGCTTTAGCCCAAATTCTACGAGCAACTCTACCAATTACTGCATACTCTGGATCAATTCCATTCGAGAAAAAGAAGCTTAGATTTGGCCCAAAGTCGTTGATATTCATTCCTCTACTTAAGTAGTATTCTACATAAGTGAATCCATTAGCTAAAGTAAATGCCAATTGAGTAATTGGATTTGCTCCAGCTTCTGCTATATGATAACCTGATATAGAAACAGAATAGAAGTTTCTTACATTATTTTGATTGAAATACTGCTGAACATCACCCATTAGTCGAAGGGCAAACTCCGTTGAGAAAATGCATGTATTTTGAGCTTGGTCTTCTTTTAGAATATCTGCCTGAACAGTTCCTCTCACTTGAGCTAAGGTATTCTTTTTGATTTCGGCATATACCTCAGCTGGCAATACTTTATCACCGGTCAAACCAAGTAACATCAATCCTAAACCATCGTTCCCTGCTGGAAGCTCACCATTGTATTTAGGTTGTTCTGAATTTCGTTCCTTGAAGTAAGCATCAATTTTCTTTTTGACATCATCCTCTAGCCCATTTTCTTTGATGTAGATCTCACATTGCTGGTCAATTGCTGCATTCATAAAATAACCCAACAACATTGGAGCTGGACCATTAATCGTCATAGACACTGAAGTCATAGGATTTGCCAAGTTGAATCCAGAATAGAGTTTTTTAGCATCATCTAAACAGCAGATACTTACACCTGCATTTCCAATTTTACCGTAAATATCAGGACGATAGTCTGGGTCATTACCATATAGAGTAACCGAGTCAAATGCCGTACTTAATCGCTTTGCAGGCATATCGCTGCTCAGGTAGTGAAAACGTTTATTCGTTCTTTCAGGACCACCTTCTCCCGCAAACATTCGAGTAGGGTCCTCACCTTGTCGCTTAAATGGATAGATACCTGCTGTAAACGGAAACTTCCCAGGAACATTTTCTTGCAAATTCCACCGCAATACATCTCCCCAGGCTTCGTATTTTGGTAAAGCAACCTTACTGATTTTTTGGTGCGATAATGAAGTAGTTTTAGTTTCAACCTTTATCTCCTTGTTACGTACCAGGTAAGTGTAAATATCGTTGGCATATGCTTCTTTTATACTATCCCATTCATCAATCAATTTTTGCAACTTTGGATCAAAGTCCAAGGCAATCTTGCTATAGGTTTCTTCAAGATCTTTAATCAAGCGGTCTCCGTCTGTAACTGCTGTTTCTTGAATGGTGCTGATAGTCTTTTTTAGTCCATACAGCTTCTGAGCAATTTCACTTTGTTTTTTAGCCCACTCGTCGTAGCCTCTATTATTCTCTGCAATTTCAGAAAGGTATCGAACACGCTTCGGTGGGATGATGTATATCTTCTCAGAGAGCTCTTGTTCGGTTGAGTATGAAGTGTCAAACTGATGTTCAGTTTTTGTATTAATCGTATCAATCAGCTTAGCATACAATGCATTAACGCCAGGGTC
The DNA here is from genome assembly GCA_965216465.1 of Bacteroidia bacterium. Taxonomy (GTDB): domain Bacteria; phylum Bacteroidota; class Bacteroidia; order NS11-12g; family UBA9320; genus UBA9320. The sequence continues at coordinate 262,354 of CBDCFW010000004.1, read as the reverse complement.
ATTAAATTGACTCGCAATTGTGCCATAAACAGGCATTGTATCAGCATCTTCTTCAAACCTTTTGTGGTTGCGTTGAAATTGTTTTTTTACATCACGCAAGGCATCCAGAGCTCCACGCTTGTCAAACTTGTTGATGGCAATGACATCTGCAAAATCAAGCATGTCAATTTTCTCCAACTGTGTAGCCGCCCCATACTCAGGTGTCATCACATACAGACTTAAATCACTATGGTCTGTAATTTCCGTATCACTTTGACCAATACCTGATGTTTCAAGAATAATCAAATCGTAACCTGCTACCTTGAGAATGTCTTTCGCCGTATCGATATGAGCTGAAAGTGCTAGATTAGCCTGACGCGTTGCCAATGAGCGCATATAAACACGATCGTTACGAATACTATTCATTCGAATTCGATCACCCAAAAGTGCCCCACCCGTTTTTCTTTTTGAAGGATCAACAGAAATAATGGCAATGTTCTTTTCTGGAAAGTCTAATAAAAATCGACGTACCAATTCATCAACTAAACTACTCTTACCTGCTCCACCTGTACCTGTGATTCCCAAAACTGGAGTGCTAATAGCCTGAGCTTCAGCCTTAATGCCATCAAGTAGTGCTTTGTTCTCTTCAGGAAAGTTTTCTGCCGCAGAAATGACCTTAGCAATCGACATCTTATTTCGATCTCTAAAGCTTTCTACCTCACCATTCAATCCATAACCGGTTGGAAAATCAGATTTTTGAACAAGGTCGTTAATCATACCTTGCAGCCCCATAGCTCTTCCATCGTCTGGATGGTAGATTTTTGCGATACCGTAGTTCTCTAGATCTTCAATTTCTGAAGGAAGAATAGTACCACCTCCTCCACCGAAGAGTTTAATATGGCCTGCCCCTTTTTCTTTAAGCAGATCATACATATATTTAAAATATTCATTATGTCCCCCTTGATAGCTAGTCATGGCGATAGCGTTAGCGTCTTCCTGAATTGCAGTATTCACTACTTCTTCAGCACTTCTATCATGGCCAAGATGTATTACCTCACAACCTGTTGCTTGAATAATACGACGCATAACATTAATAGCGGCATCGTGTCCATCAAACAGAGAAGCTGCAGTAACAACTCTAACTTTATTATTTGGGGTATAAGCTGGTGTATTTTCCATATGATAAATTGGGGTGCAAAGATAAAGGAAACTCCAAAGATTAAATATTGGAAAATAAGAGCAAATAAAAAGCCCAGACGATTCTGTCTGGGCTTAATTAAAAAACGTAATGGTTAATAATCGAATCTTAAAGATTCATCAAAAAATAGTTAGTAGTAGTAGTTTGTTGTTTTATCAACTTCTTTATATATAAACTCTGTCGAACCTTTCGGTTGTCTGAGGTAATTATTTCAAAATTCGGTAGAACGTAATCTGGTATATAGTATCCAATACCAGTGCCAAAAAAGAAAAATTGGTGTAACAATTACCCGAAATTGCATCATTAACCACTGATTATGTGCAGTTTACAAATATATATAACGAAATTTTTGAGACACGAATCCCTATTCCAAAAATCAACATTTCGTCTCTTTTTTAGATTCTTGTCTCTTTTTTAGACTTTTCTCGTTTCTGTAATTACGAGATCCTTAAATTCAGAGCATAAAAAAAGCCCTGCTTTGCGGCAGAGCTTTTAATGTAAAACGTAATGGTTAATAATGAAAAAACAAAAAATTCGTTTAATTCAAATAGTTAGTAGTAGTAGTTTGTTGTTTTATCAACTTCTTATATATTTTCTGCCTTTCGACAGATGGTTAATATGGTCAAATTTCAATAGAACTTAATCTGCCATATACTATCCAATAGCGGTGCCAAAACCGCAAAATCAATTTCATAAGCACTTCGAACCGCACACAATACATTGATTTTCTGCGTATTACAAACAACAGAAACAAATTAACCGAGCCGTGCCAACAATATCCAAACATGAGAAATTTGTCCTTTTTTGAGATTTCATTCTCTTTTTGGGATTTTTATTGTTTTTGGGAATTGCGATTATTTGATTGTATTTATTGAATTCAAATCATCTTGTCTAATATTGCTACACCATGATGAATCGAGGCTTTTTATATGGCGATGGTTTTTTTGAGACCATACGCATTGTAGATCAGAACGTTCCACTTAATTACTACCATGTTGAACGAATATTAGACGGATTTGAAATTTACGACATGGAACCTCAATTTACCATCGATGAAGAACTCATTCTTTCAACCGCGAAGAACTATGGTGCTAATGGTATTTTTAGAATGAACTTTTTCCGAGAAGGGTTTGGCACCTATCTCCCAGATCAAAATGAAGTTGCGTTTAACCACTCCTATAAAGAAGCAAGCCACGATTTCTTTCTTCCCACTGTTCTTGACCTAGCTGCAGAGCTCAACAAAGCCCCTTTGTTTAAAGGCAATTATGGATTTTACGACAAACCGAAACCTATGGTTGATTGGTTAACCGTAAAAAGTCTATCGAGCATCTATTATGTTTTAGCGTCTAAAAAGAAGGAAGAGCTTAATCTTGACTACTTATTCATAACCAACGACAAAAACGAAATTTGTGAAGAAGTTAGCAGCAACATAATTCTAATGAATGGCACTGAAGATATTATTGTACCTCACCCCAAATGCGGTGGCGTTCATGGTGCTACACAGCGCTACATTTTAGGGAACTATGGATTTCAGCTAGACCAGAAATTAATTACCCGTGACGATATTGAAAATGCTGACAAAGTATTTTTAACGCGAGGCACTCGTGGGGTATTTCGTATAAAATAAAAAAAGCCTTCCCAAACGGAAAGGCTTTCTCTTATCTTTTGCAATTGATATTAGTATCTATAATGTTCTGGCTTGAACGGACCATCTACATTAACGCCAATGTATGCAGCCTGCTCTTCAGACATTTGCTCTAATTCAACACCAATCTTAGCCAAGTGTAATTTTGCTACTTTCTCATCTAAGTGCTTAGGCAACATGTAAACTTGATTCTCGTATTGATCTGTGTTATTCCACAATTCCATTTGTGCAAGTGTTTGGTTTGTAAATGAATTACTCATTACAAAACTTGGATGACCTGTAGCACATCCTAAGTTTACCAATCTACCTTCTGCCAATAGAATTATTTCATTTCCATCTACATTGTAAACATCAACTTGTGGCTTAACCTCATATTTAGATTCTCCGTAGTTATTATTTAAGTATGCTACATCAATCTCATTATCGAAGTGACCAATATTACAAACGATAGTTTTATCGTTCATCGCTTTAAAGTGCTTCTCTGTTAGGATATCTTTATTACCTGTTGCGGTAACAACGATGTTAGCTCTTGGAATCGCATTCTCCATGGTTTTCACTTCATATCCGTCCATTGCGGCTTGTAAAGCACAAATCGGATCAATTTCAGTAACAATAACGCGAGCTCCTGCTCCTGCTAATGAAGCTGCAGTACCTTTTCCTACATCTCCATAACCTGCAACAACTGCAACTTTACCTGCAATCATTACGTCAGTTGCTCTACGAATTGCATCTACTGCACTTTCTTTACAACCGTATTTGTTATCAAATTTTGACTTAGTAACAGAGTCATTGATATTAATCGCTGGAAGAGGAAGTGTACCACCTTTAACACGATCATATAATCTTAATACTCCAGTTGTAGTCTCTTCTGAAATTCCTTTAATACCTTCTACTAACTCTGGATAGCGATCTAAAACCATATTGGTAAGGTCACCCCCATCGTCAAGAATCATGTTCAATGGCTTTCCTCCTTCAAATGCTGTAAGCGTTTGCTCAATACACCAATCGAACTCTTCCTCGTTCATTCCTTTCCAAGCAAAAACTGGCGTACCTGTAGCAGCAATTGCAGCGGCAGCTTGATCTTGCGTAGAAAAGATGTTACATGAACTCCAAGTAACCTCCGCACCTAAAGCTTGTAATGTTTCGATTAACACAGCGGTTTGAATGGTCATATGAAGACAACCTGCGATACGTGCTCCTTTTAGCGGTTTACTATCGCCATACTCTTCTCTAAGTGACATTAAACCTGGCATTTCTGCCTCAGCCAACCTGATTTCTTTTCGTCCCCAATCGGCCAACGAAATGTCCTTAACCTTGTAGTTTGTCATTGTTTGTGTATTCATATTTATAAAACAGTTTGCAAAATTAGCATTTAATAAACAATCACATGGGGTTATTTGTTGCATATTTGCAATAAATTAAATTACATCGATGTATCCAGAAGAACTAGTTGCTCCAATGAGAGCTGATCTAACCAATAATGGTTTTACCGAATTAAGAGACGCAAACGCTGTTACTGATGTTTTAGATTCGTCAACAGGAACGGCTTTATTAGTTGTAAATAGTGTATGTGGGTGTGCCGCAGGAAATGCACGTCCAGGAGCTGTTGCTTCTTTAAGTGGCGACAAACAACCTGATAACCTTTATACGGTATTTGCAGGTCAAGATGGTGAAGCTACAGCGAAAGCGAGAGAATACTTATTACCATATCCTCCTTCATCTCCAAGTATTGGATTATTTAAAGATGGCGAATTAGTTCACTTTATTGAACGTCACCATATCGAAGGAAGTTCTGCAGACATGATTTCAAATCATTTGAAGCAGGTTTACAAAGAGTTTTGCTAAACACAGCGTGCTTTTACAAAAAAAGGTCTCAACCATGTTGAGACCTTTTTTTTATTTAAATTTTTAATCAAGGCACCTTAAAGAAAAACTTTGCTTTGGGTGAACGGTTGTTACCTATTATCATTCATCATTACCGAAACTACATATTTGAAAATCAAATCTTCATCAGCCTTAGTAATGGATGTACCTTTTTTGTTGTTTGCCTTTTCAGACATTCCAGGAACCAACTTTGACCATTGATCCTCGGTATAATCTGCTGGAACCTTGGCTGCGTGACACAATGTACAATTGGCTTCATACAATTGCATTCCTTGATTGTATTGATCTACAGAGTATCCTGGAAACTTAGACATTGCATTGTTTACTACGTCTTGAGCAGACGGCTCAGCGGTATCTACAGACGTCTTTGATGCAAAACATCCAACGATAAATGTACTGATTAAAATTAGGCTTAAATATTTCATAATGTGTGATACAAGGATAAAAAAAATCCCGGCCTTTTTCAAGGCCGGGATTTCAAATTTCTTTTTTATTCAATTATGGTGCACCCACACGATGCATAGCACATCTAAATCCTAAAGTAGATAAAGACTGTTCTTCGTCTAAGTATCTTCTTGTACCAGGAGAAGACCAGTATACTCGATCGTTCCAAGAACCACCTTTGTATACTCTTGCTTGGTTATCTACAAGTGTTGTAACCCCGTACTCATAACCTTGTTCACCGTCCATGTAATCTTCTTCATCAAGGTAACCAATATTATCAGCACGCTTGTAGTTTCTTCTACCTACGTTCTCATCTTCAGTTACAGGAACATAAACTAAACGTCCTAAACTGTCTTTTACATCAACAATACCGTCTTCGTCTAATTTTTTCTTGGTGAAGTAGTTACCTCTAAATGAGTTGAAGTCTGTCATATCTTCATAAGATAGTGGACGATAAACATCCATTACCCACTCCGATACGTTACCACTCATGTTATATAAACCGTGATCATTTGGCCAGTAAGAACCAACTGGTACGGTAATAAATCCTTTATCATTAAGTCTACCAGCAACACCGGCTTGGTCACCCTTACCTCTTTTGATGTTAGCATTGATATAACCTCTGTTTTTCTCTTTTCCTCCAGTATGACGGATGGTCAAACCTTCCCAAGAGTAGATTTTCTTTTGGTTAACGTTTTCGTACGTTGTAGCCCCAATGTTAGCTTGAGCAGCAAATTCCCACTCAGCTTCGGTTGGAAGCCTGTAGTCAGGAAGCATAATACCGTCTTCCATTCTTACATCTCTTGTACCACCACGCTTAATTCTGTAGTCTTTCATTTGGTGCTTACCAAAGATAAGACCGTCGTGCTGACCGACGTAATATGCTCCGGTGTTAAAACCAGCTTCATTCATTTGATCTGGATCCGGCTCTAAAATACCTTCTCTAATCAAAATCATTTCGTTAACACGGTCAGTTCTCCAAGCCGCATATTGTGTAGCTTGTTGCCAGTTCACACCAACTACAGGATAATCTTGATAAGCTGGGTGTCTGAAGTAGTAGTCTACATAAGGCTCATTGTAAGCCAAGCGGTTTCTCCAAACTAAGGTGTCTGGAAGAGCGTTTGTAGCAACTTCAGGGTAGTCAATGTATACACGCTTCAACCACCATACATATTCTCTATAATGATTGTTGGTTACTTCAGTTTCGTCCATATAGAATGACGGAACTGTAACCTTTCTTTCAATGTTGTTGTGTTCGTATGTAACATCTTGTTCTGATGACCCCATTGTAAACGTACCACCATGAACCAAAACCAAACCTGGACCAGTTTCCTGACCAGCATACTCATGTTTTTCAAAACCACCCCACTTAGAATCGTTGTAATTCCAACCGGTAGTTGATGATTTTTCTTTCTTACAAGCTACAGGCAGCATGAATGCTGCTGCAAGAATGTAAACTGTGAATTTATTCAATTTCATATTCTGAGAAGCTATAAGTAATAACTAGTTTCTAACTTTAATATTGTGCAATAATAATTTTTTTTGACCTCAATTAAAAATCCGGACAGCTTATTTTTCTGTACTTACGTGTTGGTGTACGGGCACACCATTCAATAGCTGCAGACACTTCATGAGACCCTGGAGCGGCTGCTCTAGCGTCTGAAACAGTAAAGTCGTAACTGTACCCAAATTTGAATTTATCCTTTCTAAATCCAACAAGGGCCATCAAGGCATCAGAGTTACCATATTCGCCAAAAGTCTGTCTAAACCACGCACCCATTACTAAAGGTCCTTTGTTGTAGTAGAAACCAATGTTCATTTGGGTAAACTTGCTTTGCATCATGAATAGTACGTTCGGCGAGAAAGTTGATTCTGGCACTTTTCTACCATCTAAAGGTATAACCACACCACCGTGAGCAGTAAATCTACGCGGAATTGGAGCGTTAGGGTTTCCGAAGAATGATTGATTCGGCTCAATCAGATTATGAACCGCTAAACCTCCATAAAATCTTTCAGTATAAGCAACAGCACCAGCTGCAAAGTTTGCGTATCCAACCACATCATTGTTAAACTGCTCTGCTGTTTGTCTTGTAAATCCTTGTGTTGGATCAATTTGATCTTCAAATCTTAATTTTCTCCAGTCAATACTACGTTGGCCGTAAGTTCCTTCTAAACCAAAACGGATAGCTAATCTACGATTAACCACCAATTGGTAAGAATAAATTGCAGAAACTGTTGTTGATTTCAAAAGACCTTCACCTGCTTTATCATCCATAAACAATACACCAATTCCACCTCCGATTTTGTCGAAGTGCTGATCGTAGCTTGCAGCAGTGGTCACAAAGGTACCAGGCAAGCTTGGCCATTGGTTACGGTAGTTAAGTCCTACTCTTCCTCCTCCATCACAAGAACCAGTACCAGCCATTGCCGGATTGGTATAAATAGGTGCGGCATAGAACTGTGTAAGTTCAGGGTCTTGAGCCTGAACAAACTCAGCAACGCACAAGGCTAGGAGAAAAAGTAAAGCAGTTTTTGTATTTTTCATATCTGAGAATTAATTAAACACACAAAAATAAAACATTTGTAAAGATACGATAAAAAAAATCAATTATTATGTCATAATCGGCTTTTTATAAAGTTAATACAATAAATATCGGCCGAATAATGTTAGAATTGAGAGTTTATTCGTTTAATCGAAAAATGCGTAAGACAACAAGCTACCTGTTCACCTTAATTCTCTTGGGATTGACAACAATTTCATGGGGGCAAAACATTGACGTTCAATTGTCATGGTCAATTACCGAAGATGTTGATTTTGATCCAGAACTATCTGGCACTCAGAAACTTTCTGTTTACTCCTGTGTAAATTGCAAAGAATCTATCGCGAATGAGTTTATCATTCCTTACATCACAAAGCAGTTTCCAGCACAGGGTGTAGATATTGCTGATGTTTATCTGAGTAATATAAAGACCACTTTTAGACCAAACAGTCGCTTAAAAGACCAAATTTCAGGTGAATTTGAATTGAATTATAGTTATTCATACATAAAAGGGGTTAAATACATCAATCTTAAACTTACACCAATTCGAAATTTCAATAGCGGAACTGAATTACTCGAATCTTGCACTATAAACTATAAAACAACAGTAAGCCGAGAGGTCAGCCGCAATTTCAAGTCTAAAAAAGACCAAACCTATACCTCAGTACTCACCACTGGGAACCATTATAAAGTAGCTATTTCGCAAGATGGAGTTTATAAAATTGACCGTAACTTCTTAACTCAGAACGGAATAGATGTTTCGAGTATCGACTTATCTACTTTTAAAATTTATGGAAATGGAGGCACAATGCTACCAGAACCAATAATCACTGAACGCCCGGAAGACCTTGTTGAAAATGCCATTTATGTTTACGACGCCAACGGTAATAACGATTGGGATGCTTCAGACTATGTGTGGTGGTATGCTAAAGGCCCAACTGATGTTTACTTTAATCATGATCAACAGCGTTATGAATACAAAGGCAACCATTACGACACCAAGTCTTACTATTTCCTAACTTGGGGAGGCGATGCCGGAAAACGAATCGCTAGCCAATCGTCGAATCAAGGCACCAGCATCGACAATAATATTTCAACGTACGACTATACTATCTACCACGAAAGCAATGAAGAAAATCATATTAAATCAGGTAGAAGATGGTGGGGTGATAAGATGCAACACAACACCACCAAGACGTTTGAATACTCAATAAGTGGGATTGTTCCTGGAGATTATCCATTTACTACAATTACAGGAGTGCGCTCACTTAATTCTTCAAGAATTTACTTAACAATTCAAAATAATGCCCCCTATGAGATTCCACACGGAACGGTATTTGGTGAATATGATCAACCCTTCATTGCGGGTCCAAAGACTTCAAGAAAAGACTTCACGTTAAGTTCTGGTCAATTCGCTATTGAGTTTGATTACGACAAAAATCTGAATGAGTCTATTGCGTGGATCGATTACTTTTTATTTGTTCCTCAAAGACAAATGAGTGCTTTAGATCCTCAACAGGTTATTAAAACCAGCAGTCATATGGTTGGTGGCAATAATGCCTACAGTTTTCAAGGATTAACCGCTCAACATCACCTTTGGAACATTAGCGAGTTAAACACTCCTACTTCACAAGAAACTTATTTAGATGGAGGAGCTCAAAGTTGTATCATCCAAAATGTTGCAACAGACAACGCACCTCAGTTTATACTTTTTGATGAAAATTCTCCAAGCAATCCAGAATTTATCGGTCAAGTTGAAAACCAAAATTTGCATGCTATCACTGAGATCGATTATTTAATTGTTACACGAAAAGACCTTTTAACTGAAGCAAATCGATTAGCCGACTTTCATCGCGATTACTCCAACCTGAAAGTTGAAGTGGTAACAACAGAACAGATTTACAATGAGTTTTCTTCTGGATCTCAAGATATTACTGGCATTAGAGACTTCGTAAAATTGCTTTACGACCGCGGTAACAGCGGTGGATATTCACTCAAATACCTATTATTATTTGGTGATGCTAGCTATGATTATAAAGATATTGAAGCCAACAACACCAATGTTGTCCCTATCTATCAAAGCGGAAATTCATACAATCCTCCTTATTCATATTGTTCAGATGATTACTATGCAATTTTGGATGATTCTGAAGGTTTCTGGGGTATTCAAAACAAAGATGAAGCACTTGATATTGGTGTAGGTAGACTTCCAGTAAGCAATTTAGCTGAAGCCACAATTGTGGTAGATAAAATTCTTCATTACCATGATGAGGTAAGTTTAGGCAACTGGATTCAAACTTTAACATTTGTTGGTGACGATGAAGATGGCAATGACCACGTTGGTCCATCTGAAGGCATGACAACGGTTATTAGAAATCAGTATCCAGAATACAATATCAATAAGATTTGGCTTGATGCTTACGAACAAGTTTCCTTCGGTAGTGGGAACAAGTACCCTAAAGTAAATGAAGAAATTAATAAAGCATTAAACAGCCGAGGAACCTTAATCTTCAATTATGTTGGTCACGGAGGAGAAAACGGCATGGCTCATGAGCGCGTGGTTACACGTCCTGAAATCAGTTCTTGGACTAATAAAGATAAACTATCGTTTTACATTACAGCCAGCTGCGAATTGGCAAAAATTGACAACCTCGACATTGAATCTCCAGGCGAATTGATGTTACTTAATCCAAATGGAGGTGCTATTGGCATGGTAGCTACAACTCGAGTAGTATACATTGGAACCAACACAGATCTGAACTTTGAAATCATTAACAACAATCTGTTTGAGAGCGGTGGACAAGCATTGCAGCCCCTCGGTGAAGTTTATAGAAATACAAGAAATGCAGATCCTAATGAAGAAATCAACAAGCGTTGCTTTATGCTATTGGGTGATCCAGCAATGCGATTGCACTATCCAGAATACAATGTAGTTACCACACACATTAATGGTGTTCAAACTGGTAACTTCAACGACACTTTAAAAGCTTTAGGCTTGGTTACGATTGAAGGTGAAATTAGAGATAACGGCAATAATTTGCTTGATGATTTTAATGGAACCCTCTACCCTACTTTCTACGATAAATTCTCAACATATAAAACGTTAGGTAATGATCCACGAAGCATCCCAATTGAGTTTGAAATGCAGGATAGAATTATATACAAGGGAGAAGCTTCCATCGTAAATGGTAAGTTTAGTTTCCAATTTGTAGTTCCAAAAGACATTGCATACAATGTAGGTGAAGGAAAATTATCTTACTATGCCAAGGATGGATTAAAACATGCCGGAGGCTCAGAGCTTAGCTATAAAATTGGAGGCACAAGCGACAGCCTTAAAAACGATAAAGAACCACCAAGCTTGAACTTATTTATTGATGACCGAAGTTGGGTATTTGGGGGAACTACTTCTAAGACACCAATGTTAATTGCTGACATCTATGATGAAAATGGAATCAATACAATTGGCAGCGGTATAGGAAGAGAAATGGAAGCTATTCTCGATGAAGGAACTGAATTTGAAGAGTCGATAATTTTGAACGATTATTATTCACCTGAACTGAACAGTTATCAAAGCGGCGTGATTGAGTATCCTTTCTCACAATTAACGCCTGGAAGACATACCATTACGCTTAAAGTTTGGGACGTTTACAACAATTCTGCGGAAGATTATACCGAATTTGTAGTTACTGAAGAAGCAGATATTGTAGTGGAAAATGTTTTGAACTACCCAAATCCATTTAACAAATACACAGAGTTTCACTTTGACCATAATAAGTCAGGCCAGAACTTATCAGTTAATTTAACAATATCAACAATTGCTGGCAATGTAGTTAAAAGCATTACAACAGATATTTTAAATGCTCCTGCACATATAAACGCACCTGCACAAATAATCGAAGAGCTCACTTGGGACGGTACCGATCAATATGGAGACAGAATAGCTCGAGGAGTTTATTTATATACCCTAAAAGTTGAGGCTGAGGATGGCTCAACCCAAACAAAAACTCAAAAACTATTCATTATTAACTAAAAAAATAAATGATACATTTGCGAACAAATAATCTAAAATTGAAGAATAAATTATTAATTGGCCTTGCCCTGATTTCAACCCTTGGCATTAAGGCACAAACGACTACTCCTACGGTTAATACTAACACTGATCTTTTAGGTCAACGTAATGTGATTACTACTGCTGCTCCTTTCCTTCTAATCTCACCTGATTCGAGAGGTGCTGCAATGGGAGACCTTGGTGTGGCAACATCAGCTGACGCTAATTCAATACATTGGAACCCTTCAAAGCTTGCGTTTATTGAAGATGATGCGGGTTTTGCGCTATCTGCCGCTCCTTGGCTACGCCAACTGGTTCCAGATATTTGGTTCTACTACCTTTCTGGCTACAAAAAAATTGATAAGCAAAGTGCTTTCGCAGCTTCTTTGAGATATTTCACCTTAGGAGATATTCAGTTCACAGACATCAATGGTAATCCAAACGGAAACTACGAGCCAAAAGAGTTTGCTCTAGATGGAGCTTATGCTCGTAAACTCTCTGACAACCTTTCATTGGGTATAGCCCTACGTTTCATCATGTCGGATCTCGCGAGAGGACAAGTAGGTGTGAGCGGCTCAGAAATTAAGGCTGGACTTGCTGGTGCCGGAGACGTATCAATGACTTATGTTAATGATGCAGAAATTGGTGGCAGAGACTTTGATTACACCATCGGTGGAAACATTAGCAATATTGGAAACAAAATTACCTATACCACTGAAGCCAATAGAGATTTTATTCCTGTTAATTTTCGCGTTGGAACTTTCTGGAAAACACAATTAGACGAATATAACGAAATTGGGTTTGGAGTTGACTTTAACAAACTATTAGTTCCTACTCCGCAATACATTTATGATTCTTTGGGTAACATAATCGGCCGAGAAATAGATGACCAAGCGGTAATTCAAGGAATGCTAACCTCGTTTAGTGATGCCCCTGCAGGATTTCAAGAAGAATTAAAAGAGTTCACTTATTCAATTGGTGTAGAATATTGGTACGATAAGCAATTTGCTCTTAGAGCGGGTTACTTCAACGAATCAGATACGAAAGGTGCACGTAAATATGTGACATTTGGAGCTGGACTGAAGTATAAAGTGTTCCAAATTGACGCGGCTTATTTGCAACCATTTACTAGAAGACATCCTCTTCAAAATACAATCAGATTTAGCCTCTTGTTTGACATCGACGCATTCAAAGCTCAAGATGATATCTAAAAGAAATTAAAACACAATGTAAAGCCTTTCCTTTTGGAAGGGCTTTTTTATTGAATCAGAAATGGATTTGACTGTCGTTCCTGTCCAATAGTCGTTGCCGGACCATGCCCAGAATAGACCGTAACATCATCAGGTAAGGTCAATAGCCTTGACCGAATACTCGTAATCAATTGATCAAAACTTCCACCTGGCAAATCGGTTCTACCTATACTGCCTTGAAACAGAACATCTCCTGAAATAATAAATCCATCTCTTTTACAATAAAAACATATACTGCCTGGTGAATGTCCGGGAGCCTTAATAACCTCCAATTCAGTGTTATCGACTGACAACATATCTCCATCATTAAAGCTTGTTTGGCAATCAACAAGAGGATCCATTGATAGTCCATATTGATTTGCTGTTGCAACCGCACTTTCATAGATAAACAAATCATCTGCCTCCAGCTGTGGTACAAGATTATAGGTTTTATATACCCAATTTACGCCAAACACATGATCTAAGTGTGCATGAGTTAACCATAGGTGAACAGGTTTCAGTTTATGGTGGTTCAAGAATTCAAACAAGTGAGATTGCTCTTGAGGGAAGTACATTCCTGGATCAATTATGATCGCATTGTTTTGGCTATCTGCCAACACATAAGTATTTTCTGAAAACGGGTTGTAGGGTAATTGATGAACTGTAATCATGTAAGTACAGATTTTAAATCTTGATCTCGGGTTGAATCCATTTTAAGTGCTGTGAATATGAATATGCTAAACGCCAATATTGAGGAGCCTCCGTATGAAATTAACGGTAATGGAATTCCAATTACTGGCATTAACCCTATAGTCATACCCACATTAACGGTCAGGTGAAAGAATAAGATTGAAGCCAAACTAAATATAAATATCCGTTTGTACTTCTTCTTTGCTCGCCCTGCAAGGTGGTAAAGTCGTAATATGAACAAAACAAAGAGCAGGATTGTGCCGCTACTGAGTAACCATCCTCCCTCTTCGCCTATGGTACAAAAGATAAAGTCGGTAGTTTGTTCTGGAATAAAATCTCCTTTCGTATGCGAACCGTTAAGAAAGCCTTTACCACTAAAACCACCTGAGCCAATCGCTATTTTGGCCTGATCCACATTATAACCTGCTCCCTTTTTGTCTTCTAGCAGATTAAGCGTAACCAATATTCTTTTCTGCTGGTGTTCTTGTAGCACATTTTTAAAAATGAATTGAACGCTCAAGCTGAAAAGCACAATGGCAACGGCAGTGTAAAGCGACGGCAATAAAAGCTTTTTATTGGTATAAGTAAAAGCATAAAACACCAGAAGAATAACACCAACAGCCACCGAAAATGCGGTGAACCCAATTACCATGGTTAACACAAATATGGCTATTGCTAGTAAGCCAAGAACAACAACCAAAGGCGTAAGACCTTCCCGATAGAGCACTAAGATAAAGCTTGAAAACACTAATGCCGAACCTGTGTCACGTTGTAAAACAATCAATGCCATAGGAATCAGAATTATCAACCCAATAATGGCCAAATTTTTAATTCTGGTGAGCGACACCTCAATATTGCTGACATAAGCCGCTAGTGCAAAGGCAGTTCCGTACTTGGCGAACTCAGCAGGTTGTAAGCTGAACGAACCAATTTTAATCCAAGATTTTGCTCCATTTATTTCTGTTCCAATTAGTAGTACGGCCACCAAGAGCAACACCAACAAAATATAGAAGTACCAACTGAATACCTCAAAAAAGTTCGAATTAAGTAAAAAGATGACTGCACCCACAAAAATGGAAATCCCAAACCACATGATTTGCTTTCCGCTTCTTCCTTCTAACAATGAGTAGGCACCTTGTTCAGATGTCGCAGAATAAACGCTTGATATCCCAATTATCGCAATAAGCAAGAATAGAATTATGCTTACTATGTCAACTCTAGCCTTAGTTTCCACCGTAAATCTCCCTTCTTTTTTTCTTGTACTTATCTGGAATTAAATCCGAGTTCATCAATCGCTCTTCAAAATGAGGTAATGATGTTGTTGCTGTATCATGAGACAGATAATTCTCAATCATCAAGTGTGCAATAGGTGCGGCCCAAGTTGCACCGTATCCCGATTCTTCAACCACAACTGCAATAGCAATTTGTGGATCTTCGATAGGTGCAAATGCCATGTAAGCTGAGTGGTTCTTTCCATGCGGATTTTGAACGGTGCCCGTCTTACCCGCTATGTTTATCCCTTGAATCGCTGAAGCAGTTCCTGTTCCGGATGTGGTTACCATGTGCATACCTTCGATAATCGCGTCAAAGTTGTGTGGTTGAATCTTGGTATAATTCTTCATGAGATACTTGTCAGGAATGTGATCCATCCCTTCTATTTGCTTTATCACATGAGGAGTATAGTAGTGACCTCTATTGGCTATAATCGAGGCCACATTAGCCATGTGCATTGGAGTTAAACCCAACTCCCCCTGGCCAAATGAAAGTGAGATAATACTCGCATAACTCCATCGGTTCTTACCGTGCATTTTGTCATAAAAGTCTGGTTCCATCAACCAACCTTTAGCTTCTCCTGAAACGTCTGAACCCAAGTAAGTGCCAATTCCAAAACTCTGTAGGTATGACCTCCACGATTTATAAGCATCTTCAGTATTGGCATACTGATCGTCGTTCATCATGCTTTTAAATGTGTAACAATAATACGTGTTACAACTGCTCGCAATTGAACGCTGTAAGCTCGTATTCGATGGGTGCCCATGGCAGCGTATAATTCTGCTTCCCAGCCTGAAATGACCCGGACAATTGAAATGAGTATGCTTTGTTATCGCTCCGTCTTGTACACCAACCAATGCCATTACTGGCTTGAAGGTTGAACCTGGAGGATAGGGTGCTGATACAGCCCGATTAAAAATAGGTTTAGTCGGATCTTGAAGAGCTTTGCCATAATGCTTTGATCGGTGTTGGATGTTGAAGTTAGCAGGATTGTAAAACGGACTCGAAATTAAAGCTAAAATCTCACCAGTTTTTGGCTCTATCGCCACAACACTTCCCATTTTGTTGTTTAAGAGTTGCTCACCATATTGCTGCAAATCTATATCCAAAGAAAGCACAAGATTGTTTCCATCAATAGGCTCAACATCAAGCTTACCTTCTTTGTATACTCCTTTATTTACTCCAAACTTATCGACGTAATAATATCGTTCTCCTTTAGTACCACGCAGGTACTTTTCGTAGAAGTGCTCAACACCTTTTTTTCCACTAAAATCTCCCTGTTCGTAATATCCTTCTTTCTGATCTAAGAGTTCTTGACGATTAACCTCTCCTAGATATCCAAGTACATGTGCTGAACTGTTGAACTTGTAGTTTCTATCTTGACGAATCTCAAAGAAGAAGCCTTTAAACTCATACAGACGCTCTTGAATTTGAGCATACATCTCATTTGATATATTCTTCTTGAATACAGATTTACCACGATACGCTCTACGCTTTGATTTAGAAATGCGTGAAACAAATTCCTCTTCTTCAATCCTAAGTAATTTACAAAACTCAACAGTATCAATTCCACCCAATTTAATAGGAACAGAAACCATTAAATCGTAAACGGGATCGTTGTAGACCAACAGTTTTTCATTTCGATCAAAAATCAATCCTCTTTGCGGATAAATAGACTGTTTTCGCAGCGATATTTTCTCTGCTATCATGGTATACTTATCGTCCCAAACCTGTAATTGTAACAGTTTGAAGATATATATCAAACCTATAATAATAACCGCTGCATATATGTAGTATGATCGAGTATTGTTCACTTTTCGCGTAAGGAAACAAATTGAATTAGTCCTATAATCAACAAAGATAGCGAAGAGCTAATTAGGGTAGTCAACAACATTTTAACCCAATGAACAGCACCTATGCTTTCTAACGAGAACACGTAAAAGTGGTAGATAACAACCAAAATTGCGGTAATATAGAAGAAGGTTGAGATTCCGACGTGTCGGACATTAAAACTAAGCTTGTTGGCTATTTGCTCTTTGAGATCTAAGCGCTGCAACAAGCCCATTCTCAGCAGCACCAAGGTCATGCAAGCAGAGGCATGAATTCCTGGTGTTGAGATAAAAAAATCAGCTAACAGCCCTAAAGCAAAGGCTATTAATACTTGATTAATCTTCGAAAGATGCACTGGTAGTGTGATTAACAATACAATGAACACTTGTGGCAAGACATAGCTTGAAAAATCGAGATGATTAAACACCACGACCTGCAATCCAAATATGATAATCCAACTCAGTATTCTATTCATTTTCAGAAAGCATTAAATCCAAGTTATCTTTCTCGTGATTTATTATCACGTAAACATATTCAAGTGCACGAAAGTTAGTGGCCGTTTCAAGCTTTGTATCAAAGTATTGGCTGTTGGGTATTTCGTTTAGTTGGCTAACCTTACCAATGGGAATTCCGCTAGGAAACAACAGCGATGATTTCCCTGTCGTGATGGGGTCACCCACTTCTATACTTTCCAGCTTATTTACTCCATTTATAGATAGGTTATAGGGAGATTCGTTATTCCATATCAATTCCGTAAAATATTCCTGGCCATTGATTGAAGGAATAATCTTCATGTTGGTGTTAAGTAACGACATCACAGTGCTGTAATCCTTATTCGATTTTAGCACTATTCCTGCCAATCCTTGCGATGAAACGACGCCCATATTTTTCTTTACTCCATGCTTAGTTCCAACGTTAATAATAAACACATTGTCTGCTTTGTGTACTGTGTTAAATACCACTTCCGCAGGAATCATACTAAACAAGTAATGTTTCGAACTATCATTAACAACAAAAGTGTCGTTGAGATAAGTTAAATACCCAGATGTAGATTCTTTAAACTGACTTGCAATCTGATCTTGCAGGTAGTTGTTTTGGGTAGTTAAATCGAGGTAATCTACCACATTGGTTGATGTTTCATTTACCCTAGCTGTAACCGTTGTTCCGGCATTGGTAAATGCTGCTTGTTGATAGGGATTAAGCTTAAAAAGTAGAAATGCACACACCGTTTGTAGTAAGACAAACAGAATTAGGTATAGGTTATGTTCTATAAACGCTAATAGGCGCTGCATTTAGGGTTATTGCAATATGGTTTTAAAACTTTTTAGATTTTTCAGGGCAACTGAGGTTCCTCTAACTACCGCTCTTAATGGATCTTCAGCAACATAAACAGGAAGTTTGGTCTTACTTGAAATTCTACGATCTAAACCTCGTAAAAGAGCACCTCCTCCAGTGAGATAAAGTCCAGTTTGATAAATATCTGCTGAAAGCTCAGGTGGTGTAAGCTCAAGGGCTTTCATTACTGCTTCCTCAATTTTAGAAATTGATTTATCCAATGCTAAGGCTATCTCAGAATAGGATACCATTATTTGCTTCGGAATACCCGTCATGAGGTCTCTTCCGTTTACCGCGTAATCTTCTGGTGGATTTTCTAATTCTGGAAGTGCAGCACCAACATTTACTTTAATGTATTCTGCTGTACGCTCACCAATCATGAGGTTGTGTTGGCGTCTCATGTATTCGATAATGTCGTCAGTAAATTCATCTCCTGCAACGCGAATAGACTCATCAGAAACAATACCAGACAAAGCAATTACGGCAATTTCTGTAGTACCACCTCCAATGTCAATAATCATATTACCCATTGGTTCAGCTACGTCAATCCCAATACCGATAGCTGCCGCCATTGGTTCAGGAATCATATAAACTTCTTTACCTCCAGCACGTTCAGCACTTTCTTTAACGGCTCTTTTCTCAACTTCCGTGATTCCACTTGGAATACATATCACCATTCTTAGCTGTGGGCTACCAAATGAACTTTTGCTGTTAATCATCTTGATAAAACCACGTATCATTTGCTCGGCTGCTTCAAAATCAGCAATAACACCATCTTTTAGTGGACGTATTGTTTTGATATCCTCATGCGTTTTTCCGTGCATCTTTTGAGCTTCCGCTCCAATCGCAAGAACTTCTTTTGTCGTTCTATTTCTTGCAATGATAGAAGGCTCGTCTACCACCAATTTGTCTTTATGAATAATCAAGGTGTTGGCAGTACCTAAATCGATAGCTAAGTCTTGTGTTAAAAAGTTAAAAATCCCCATTTCAGTCGGAACGTGATAAGTCTAAATTTAAATGATGGCAAATGTATTCAAAACTGGTCTGAATAATGCATGATAGGGCTTAAATTTCAGCGGTTTAGGCTCATTTTTTTATGTACCTGATATACACAACAAAACTTAAACCTACTGGGTATCAAGCAATTCTATTTGTTGATAATTTTTTTATCAATATTTAGGCAATTTTTTAATCTATTAAAATTACCTTTGAAACATAACTCAGTCAATATATGTTTTTCGATCGCAATATAAAACTACTCCGTACCAAGAAGGGCTTATCTCAACAGGATCTTGCTGATTCATTAGAGCTTTCTCGCTCAAAATTAAACAGTTACGAAAGAGGTGTTCAACCTCCTTTCGACATTCAAATCGACATTGCCGATTACTTCAATGTTACTTTGGATGGATTGGTTAGGCACGACCTTTCGAAGCTCACACATTTTAAACTCAGTCAAATTTTAAAGGGAAGTGAAGCTGATATTAGCGGACGAAAACTTCGCTTGCTTACTGTTAGTGTTGATGCGGATGAAAATGAGAACATCGAGATTGTTAGCATGAAGGCTCAAGCAGGATACACTGGCGGATATGCCGACCCTGAATTCATAGGTGGTTTACCCAAGTTTAAGCTTCCTTTCTTACCAAAAAACAGGACTTACCGCAGCTTCCAAATCAAAGGAGACAGTATGCCTCCCGTTAGTGAAGGTTCTTGGGTTACAGCAAGCTACTTACAAGATTGGGGCGATATTAAAGATGGAGAGAACTACATTGTGGTTACCAAGGATGAGGGAATAGTATTTAAACGCTTGTACAACAAAATTAAAGAAGAACAATCCATTACACTCGTGAGTACGAATAGTGCCTATGCTCCTTACACCCTTCCAATTGCTCAAATTTTGGAAATATGGAAGTTTGAGACCTGGAATGGTTTTGATCTGTAAAAAATCATAGCATTTTTAGTAAATTTGTGTGGCTATGGGATATATGGGAATGGGCTACAAAAAGTGGATCAGCGGTCAGCGTCCACGAAAAGCATTTAGCAGAGACCGAAAACCCATACATTCTGAAATTGACCACGTCCGCTATTCAGATTTTCAGCCACAAAAGCATGAAAGCCTCTACATCAAAGGAATAAACATTGCTTCGTTATTGCTCATCTTATCCATTTTGCTCGGACTGTTTCTGATTATCCGACACTGGAACGGTTATGTTGAGCAAGTTCAAAATGACCCGCACTATAACCAAAAATATAAGACTCTAGCAGAACGTAAAGCCGAAGAGGTGGCCAAAGCAGATAATCTGATAGCATATCAACTTCCGTATTACATTGAGAACCATTATTTCGATGAAGCTTACAAAGACTTAAACTTGGTATTAAACCGAAGTCCGGAAAACTATAGAGCTAACGCTGCTATGGTTTACTATTATCTTGAACGCTGCAGAACCATTGACGAAGACTGCGACAAAGTCATACCCCAAGCCAACAAGCATTTGCTCATGTTCCCATACGACGAAGTAGTAATTGACTATAAAACCCAATATTATAATCATATTGGAGATACATCAACCGCCAATCTATTAAACAAAAAATTCCTTCCCCAATAGAGGAAGGAATTCAATAATATTAAATGAATATTTTAGTCTAGACGAATAGCAAACGCACCCTTCTCTCCAGAAGCATTTACACCTTCAATTAGAACAGCACCCTCTTTATCGGTCAATGCCTTTTCAACATCAGCTGTAGTGTACATAGGTACTTTGTCAATTTTCACGATTACAAAACCAGCTGGGATTCCCTTATCCTTCATGGCTCCGTTTCCAAGTTTCGCCACTTTAACTCCATTGCGAATTCCAAGCTTTATACGCTCATCTCGAGTGATATTCTCTATATCGGCTCCAAGCACTTTACGTTCTTCGCGATTCACTGTAGTCACAATCTCATTAGCACCGTCTTTTGATAGAAGAGTAGCGGTTAGATGCTTTTCTTTCCCTTCACGTATCACAGTCACATCAACCTTGTCTCCTGGGTGATACTTGCTAATCTGCTCTTGAAGTTCTGAAGATTTATTCACTACCTCATCGTTAATTTTTGTAATCACATCGCCTTCTTTTATTCCGGCCTTATCAGCGGCTCCATCTTCACTTACACTCGGAATGTAAACACCGTTTAGGTCATTAAGTCCTTTTTCATCTGCTAATTCTTGTGTAACGTCTTGAATTCGCACACCTAAAATTGCCCTTTTTACTTCACCATAATCGCTTAAATCTTTAATAATCTTCTTAGCAAGATTAATTGGAATTGCAAATGAGTACCCAGTATACGACCCTGTTTGTGACGCAATTGCGGTGTTAATTCCGACCAATTCACCTTTTGTATTTACTAAGGCTCCTCCACTATTTCCTGGATTCACCGCAGCATCGGTTTGGATAAAGTTTTCAATGGCATAATCTCCACCTTTCTGGCGCAGTAAATTGATATTTCTGCCCTTTGCGCTTACAATACCCGCAGTAACTGTTGAAGTAAGATTAAATGGGTTACCCACTGCTACTACCCATTCTCCTACCTTCACCTCATCGCTATTGCCCATGTTCAAATAAGGCAGATTATCTTCTTCTATTTTCAATAGTGCTAAATCGGTTTCAGGATCTGTTCCCATAACCTCTGCTACATAGCTTCTTTTGTCATCTAGCACCACTTCTACCTTTGTCGCTCCGTCAACAACGTGATTGTTTGTTACAATATATCCATTCTTTTTTATAATCACCCCAGAGCCAGTTGCCAATTGTGGACCACGGTCCTGTGGGAACATTGGGCCACCAAAAAAGTCATCGAATGGACTTCTAAAATCCGGACCTCCAGATTGAACTTGAACAGTTGATTTGATGTGAACTACAGCTGGCGTTGATACTTCTGCAACACTTACAAAATCTAATGCTGGAGCATCATCCAACGCTTCAGACAAAGTGAATTTTGCATGTTGATGTTCTTGAAAAGATTGAGGAGGATTATTCGGTGCAAACAACTTATTAATTCCGAGTGCTACCACTCCTCCAACAATAGCGATAGTTAAAATTCCTAATACTCTTTTTGTACTCATGATTAGTCTTATTTTGTGTCTAATTTAATTTCAAAACTTAATTCTATCCTGCACTGTGCATTTCTATTTGTCGTGCTCTATTATCTTTGCTAAAATTGAAACGCAAATTACAAAATCTTTTGAAGTATTTAACGGCTGAAATACAGATTTGGACACGCCTTATTTACCTTTCTCGATTAATGCGTATTAACTATCTACAAAATGTTCGGTATTCGTAAGCTCGCTGACCATACCGTACTAGAAAGAATTAAACAAGGCGATGAAAAAGTGCTTGTTTATATGTATAAAGAACATTACACGATGGTTAAAAATTTTGTTTTAAAGAATAGCGGAGATGATACGGTGGTGGAAGACATTCTTCAAGACACCGTTATCGCCGTATGGCGGAATGTAAACAAGTCCGATTTTTTGCTGCAGTCTAAGCTTAGCACATACGTTATGGCAGTTGCTAAAAATTTGTGGTTCAAAGAGTTAAAGAAAAGATCAAAATTTACTTTGGTCGATGAACACAAGCAATTTGAGACCAAAACTGAATCGGAAAACATTGATGTAAACATCGACCGGTCCATAATTGTTAAAATGGTTGAAGAGCTTGATGAAACATGCAAAAGGTTACTCTCCTATTTTTACTTTGATGGATTTAATAATAAGGTAATTGCCGAAAAACTTGGGTTTGCGAATGCAAATACAGTTAAGGCTAAAAAATACCAATGCTTTAAAAAGCTACAAAAACGAGTTACCGAACAGTATAATAAAGAAGATCTACTCTGATGATGAACGAGAAAACATATCATTTAATCAACGAGTACCTCAACGGTGAACTCAAGGGCAGAGCCTTGGATAAATTTAAAGCTGACCTTAAGGTTGATCAAGAATTGCAGGAGGCTGTCAATCTTCAATCTGCAATTATTCAATCGATACAAGATGCTAGAGAAAAAGAACTCAAGGCTAATCTCAAGGCAAGTCTAAATCAAGGTTCTACTATTCAGTTAACTCCTCGTTTGCGTGCAGTACTTTCGACAGCGGCTGCAATCACACTTTTGGTGTCTGCGTTTTTTGCCTTCCAGCAATACAACAATTCTGAAAGTGTTATGGCGGTTGAAGAAACAGCAGAAGACAGTACTGAAGATAACAGCGAATTTGGACTTTCAAAGTCTGAAGAATCAAATGAAACCGGTTCAGACTCTTTAGCAGAAACTCAAATTCTGGAAAAGGCAATAACAATGGAAGATTCAAAACAAGATCTTCTAGATGCCGAATGGACTACCACTCCTCCACCACCTGAATTAGAAGTTGTAGAAGACGATTTGGAATCTGATGAAGAATTAACCTTTGATCTTGATGTTGCTGCCGATGCCGATGGCATTGAAGATACATACAACGGATACACCAACACAGATGATTTTGAAGTACGAACAGATCAGATGCTTAGCAACAAAACTTATGCGGTTAATAGTATCCAATTCAATTCGTACACGTTTACCAATATTGAAGAATCAGAAGATGTAGTTACAGCAACTAAGCCAGCACGAAATTTTGGTGATCGACGTAGAAAAGATCAATCTGGGTCATATAAAACTGCAATGCCTGATTCTGTTGGTGTTGAGGCTGATAAGGAAATTGAAGAGAAAACGGATAATGTAGTCAAGAATAGAAATATTGAAGTAGAATACTGGAAGTCTGTTGTAAACTACAAAGGGTACAATTACGATGGAAACACTGTTAAACTTTACGGAGTTGATGAAGCTACTGAATTGACCTTTAAAGAACTTGACGACCGCTTGTATGTTGAAGTACAAGGCAAACAATACTATATCGAAAACAACGATTCTTACAATAGACTAATTGAAGTAGTAAATCCTACGCTACTGAACGTATTAAATGAGGAATAAAATTTCATTCTACAAGTATCAAGGAACCGGAAACGACTTTGTAATTACCAGCGACTCCTATAACCTTAGCACCGAAACCATTGTTAAACTATGTGATCGAAAATTTGGAATTGGGGCCGACGGATTAATTGTGATGAAACAAGATAGCAATCTCGATTTCGACATGATGTACTACAACGCAGATGGATCAGAAAGCTTTTGTGGAAATGGAAGCAGATGTGCCGTAATGCACGCCAAGCATTTAGGATGGATTGCCGACACTTGTAATTTTAACTCGAACGATGGAGAACACAGTGCGATAGTAGACAATAACATCGTCAAACTTAAAATGCACAATGTTCGCGAAGTGGCTCATAATGGACAAGATTACATCACCTATACAGGTTCACCTCACTACATAGTATTACGAGATGACTTAAATTTTGACATCGTGGAAGATGCAAAAACAATTCGTTATTCACCTCCTTTTAAAGAGAAAGGTATTAACGTCAACTACATAAAATCGACAACTGAGAGCCTTTTCATTAGAACCTACGAACGCGGTGTTGAGGATGAAACATTAAGTTGTGGTACAGGCGTAACTGCTGCGGTAATAGTTGAATATGTAGATAACGACACCCAGTCAACGAATCACGTTCGTAAGGTAGAAACCCAAGGAGGCAGCCTTGCTGTGAGTTTCGACAAGACCGATAATGGATTTGAGAATATCTATTTAATGGGGCCGGCCGTTCTAGTGTTTCAAGGCGAAGTTAGCATTGACTAATTCTAAATTAAACTCGTAAACTCCTCGTTTTTTGAAACTTAGGAGATAAGTCGTAAATTTGCGTACCTTATAATTTATTAGTGGAACTAGTCAACATGGGTATATTTGAAAACTCGTATATACCCATTCTTGACGTTCTATTTTAGATTAACGTCGAGGGCATCTCTCAAAGCATTTCCAAGAAAGTTAAAACTCATCACAAGAAACATGATGCATAATCCCGGTATAATTGCCAAGTAAGCAGCATTGAATACAATGTAGTTATAATGCTCTTTAATCATGCTTCCCCAACTTGGCATTGGAGGTTGAACGCCCAACCCTAAAAAACTAAGTCCAGCTTCCAATAAAATGGCAGAAGCAAAATTTGCTGCACAAACTACTATGATTGGAGCAGTAATATTGGGCAGTACATGTTTGAACAAAATTCTCAAGCTACCAAAACCCAAAACTTTGGCGGCCTGAATGTACTCCATTTCTTTAATTTGAAGTACCTGCCCACGAACTATGCGCGCTAATTCTACCCACATACTTAAGCCAATGGCTAGAAATACTTGATACAGTCCTTTTTCTTGAAATGCGAATGAAATGGCAATTGCAATTAAGAGACTCGGCAAACTCCAAACCACATTAATCAGCCAAAGTATAGTTGTATCTACCCATCCACCAAAATATCCAGATAATAAGCCCAGCGTTGTACCAATAACAAGGGTAATTAATACAGACATAAATCCAACAAGCAGTGAAATTCTTGCCCCAATAATTATTCGACTGAGCACATCTCTGCCGTATCGATCGGTTCCGAGCCAGAACTTTTTTCGTGTTACATATTGCTCTTCCCAATCTGAAGCAGAGAGGTCAGATTTCTCTAACTCTTCCCAAATAAGCAGTCCATTTTTATTATATCGAGCGAAGCTATCTGGGTAGGCAATTTCCGCAACAGGAATTGTTTTAAATCGATCTGGCCTTCCTGAAACTAGACTGGTAAAAAAACCAGTCTCTTCTCCTTGATTCTCCGAAATGCGTAGGAAATCTACGCTGAATCCAGGCTTTTTAAGAGCGATTTCGAGATTGATGTTATTCGCCTTAGGAGACGAATCTGGTGTAATCAGATAACCCAAACTTGAAATAATTAAAAGGATCGATATGAATATCAATCCGCCTAGCCCAAGTTTATTCTTTGCTATCTTTTTTAACATGGAAAGAGTTCACCTCGATGGCGGTCAAAATAGCCATGAAGCTGTACAATGGTACTGCAATTTTATCAAATTCAGAATAATTGTTAAGCACGCCATGTGCAAAATAAGTGACCAAGCCTAAGAACACGGCCATACTTAAAAATTTCGCCTCGCCAGATAACAAACGGTTGTGCTTAAAACCCATCGAAAAAACTACAACAACTATACTAACGATCAAGATTGCTCCTAAAGCTCCACTTTCTGCAAGAGGCCTAAGATACTCGCTGTGAATTCCACCAAGCGTACCTGCATTTGTGCTTATTATAGTCATTTCGTGTGGCAGCTGATACGTACCGTATTGAAATGTATAAGTACCTGGACCAAACCCTAAAATGGGCTTTTCTTCCCACATTCGAATTCCACTACCCCAGCGATTTAGTCTTTCTAGGTTTGATGGATCGGAGCTCACATTTGATACAGATTGAAGGTGATTTTCAATGTTATCATCTGACTCTTTCTTGTTTCTAGACAAGTCTGTAAGCAAGCTATCCATGTTCGCAAAGAGAATTCCTACAGCTATCAAAGCTACCGACACCACCAGTTTAAAATTGACCCGCATCCGCAGTACAACATAAACTCCAAAAGCGACAACTAGTGACAACCACGATGCACGGGTAAAAGACAATGCCACTGCTAGTATAAAAAAGCAAAGTAAGGCAAAGCAAAATATTCTAAATGGAAGTGAATAGTTAAACTTATTACCGTGAAAAGTAAAGATGAATAACAAAGGTACCACAAATGATATGCATGCGGCATACATACCATGATCAGGAAGAAACGGACGCATAGCGGTGTAGGCATAGGTCCTCGTAAATGACCCCTGAGCGTGATTGTACAAGGTGTAAGATGCCAGTATCACACAAGCCACAATAAAACACCATAAAAACACTTTGGCTACATGTCTGCTCTTAAATACTTTCGTTAGTAGAAAATAAAAAACAACCAAATACCAAGCCTTTGACAATACGTATTTAAGTGATATTAATGGCATTGTACTGGTTAACGCAGTAATAATTAACCAACTAAAATCGACCAGAACTAAAATAGAAAGTATTGTAGTCACCTCTGGATGAGTGATTTTTTTACTCTTAACCAAAAGCAACAACGCTCCTATAAACAGCAAGATGATTAAAGGTTCAGTTGGTAAACTTAAATTTATCGTAGAGACTCTTTCTTCTATAAGGTGCACCGATAACGGTGTAGAAAAAGCCAAAAAGTACAAAATGTATCTTGGCTGAGTAATGAGTGTGTACCCAAAAGCTAAAGCAACTGGAGCAAGTACAATGTAGTAAAACTCAAACACCAACGAAGCGATGCACGCCGCAATAAATAGAAATGCGTAGACGTACAAGCTTTTTATGTTAGCGCTCGAAAGCATTTACTTTTTAAGCATGCTCATTTGGTTCATAATTAATAGAACTACCACACTTAATAATCCAGTGGCTGCAGTAACTATTAAAACCAATAATGAGCGAATTGGATAAGATTTTTTCTCTGCAGGAGAGGCTTTGGTAAGAATAAACTTTTGTGGCAACGTTTTCTCTACGTCGACCTTAGACTTTAAATATTTCTTTCTAAGCTGACTTAGTGTTTCCAATTCTAATATTAAAGTTTCGTTTAAGTAGGTAAACTCACCGGCATGCTTAGCCAATTTATCTTGCTCTTCTTTTAATCGCTTGCCTCTTGGTGAATTAATTCCTGCTTTATAAATCTCTTCAGAAATTGCACGAGACTGCTCTTCGTAGTTGGTAACACCTTTGTCTCCCAGCTCTTTCAATTGAGTACGGATATCCCAAACTTCTTTCTCTTTTGCTCTGAATTGGTCCTCAACAATTTGAAGTGCCTCGAGTGCAACTTGATGCTGAATTTCAGTTTTAACCGAATCATAAATCTGTCCAATGCCGTTAGCAATATCTGCAGCTTTTTGTGGGTCTTCGTCAAGAACACTAATTTCAACAGCAAGGTGTCTTGTACGCGAGAAGTTGATATTTTTTGCCATCTTCTCAGCAAGATCGGTACGTGGACTTCTTCCCTCTTTATTGATATTGTAATGCTCCATTAAGTTGAAGTTTTTTACAATTCTTTCCTGTAAGGCAGAAGAATTCAATAACTGTAACGCATTCTCTGCCTCTTCCTCCTCACCAAAAGCCAAAGGATCGGCTTCTCGTTTATTGAGGTCAGTAAACATTGCATTACCAATAGAATTAATCGTAGTTGGATAAAATACTACTTCAGACTTGTACTTGGGTTTAATAAAAAAAGGTGCAGTAAAAATAGACGTCAAAATCGCCGCGGATAGCCCTATGATTATAAGGTGCTTGCGATACTTCCAAATTAGAGAGACTATATCTACAAAGTTGAAATCAAACTCTTTGTTTTCGTTCATTCGGTAAATTTAATAAAGTGTGCAAAGGTACATTAATAGTGAGAAATAACTCACTTTCTAAGTACCGTCTTAAGATGTTTTCGTTCAAACAACTTGAATAGATAGGCTGAAATTATTACCGTAAGTGTGATCATCACAAGATGAACGACTAGAGATTCTAAATATTGTTTGAGAATTACGGTCATGACAAAAAGAAGAGATAAACCGACGAATTGCAGTAAAACTTGGATAGTCTTCATCGGAAATTTAAATCTTCGGTAGCTAACAAAGAAGCAACTTAATCCAAACACTAACTGACTTGATACAGTGGCAATGGCTGCTCCTTTTGCACCATAGATAGGAATCAACCACAGGTTAAGTATCACGTTCAAAATCAACGTAAACAAGGCGGCGAAGTTCATTTGTTTTAGTTGTAACCCCGCGGTTAACAAGGTTCCATAAACTAAGATTAAAGCTGAGCCTATAAATCCAAACATTAATAATCCATAAGATTCTGAACTAGAAACGGACGCTTTCTGGGGGTATAACAATTCAATTATCTCATTGCTGAATGCAAAGCTGACGAAAGCAACTGTGAAACCAATAAACAATAAAAGCTTAGCCGTATAATTTGAGATTCGATTGATGATATATGCATTTGAAATGTTCTTACTAAAAAATGGAAGCAAGACCCCACTAAATATTTGGGCAAACATCAACAGTGCATAAAACAGTCGATAGCCTAACGCATAAGTTCCGGCTTCTTCATCCCCGACTAAACTCTTTAGCATTACACCATCAAGATAATTGTACATCCCCATAAAGGCGATGAGCAAAGCAAAGGGCCAAGAACGCTTTAACAGTGGAAAAACAGTCTTTAAATTGAACGAAAGCTTAACTCCGATCAGGCGATTTTTTAGAAACAACAACAGCACAACAAAGACTGAAGCGACTCCAATTATTTGTGCATATACGAAGCGGTCAATTGATAAATCAAATCCACTTATCCCTCCCCATATCAATAGCGAACAAAGTATTACCATTATGGCACGATCGAGTACCATAAAGACGCCGTCCCATTTGAACTTTTGGAGGCTAGCTACTATGCTTCTTAAATATTGATTGAATGAAGTAATAATTTGAAGTACACAGAGTAAAATTAACAATTGAAATTCTTGCACATCGTAGCCTATCATCGAACCAACAACAAATGCAAGAACAACATATACAAAGCTTAGCAAGATTTTAAGTCCTAAAATGCCACCAGTTAAAACCCGAATCTTTTTCTCGTCACGTGCAACTTGTGTGATATTGAAATTATTCAATCCGAGGTCTAATACAATGAAGAAAATCAAACTAAAATTAAACAAGGCAAAGTAGTTTCCATAAACCTCGGCAGGGAGCATGTCTTGTACCTTTCTATCAATCACAAAAATCCAAATTGGCTTAATCAGTAGATTAACCAGTTGCATGAAAGCAATGTCAGATAAAAATTTACGCAGCATTGGCTGTTTCCTTAATGTGAATTCTGCGTGTTATTACCAACAAAATGAATCCTAAAATAAAGAATGACATCAACATCAAAACAGATGTTCTCATGCTTCCGCTAATGCCCTCTAAGAAGCCAAATAAGAACGGTCCGATTATTAAACCAATCTTCTCCATTACGTCATAAAAGCTAAAATATGAAGCGGTATCTTCGGTTGGTGGCAACATCTTTGAATAGGTTGAACGACTGAGCGACTGAATGCCTCCCATTACAAATCCCACCAATACAGCTAAGCCGTAAAACTCTAGCGGCATATGAATGAAGTAGGCTATGATTGTACACAACACCCAAATCAGCGTGGCAACCATTAAGGTTCTGATGTTTCCAAAGCGTTTTGATAAATTCGACATGGCATAGGCACCCGCAATAGCAATCAGCTGAATCAAAATAATGCTCACAATTAGGCCTGTTTCTTTGGTCTGCCACCAAATAGGCGAGTCAGCAACCCAATCAATTTCTTTTGAAGCAAATAATACAGCCAAAAGCATTACAGTCTGAACACCCATGTTGTATACGAAATAGCTTGCCAAAAAGGCCTTAAGTCTTTTAATGCCTTGAATCTCTCTCCAAACCTTACGTAACTCTTTGTATCCGTGCCATAATATGCCGTGACTGTTTTTCTCTTTTTTGGGATAATATGACTTCCCAGGAAGATAATAGTAAGTATATTGAGCAAAGCCCGCCCACCAAATTCCAACCAACAAGAATCCTCCTCTTATCGGCATGATATTAGTAAACTGACTAAGTACCAAGATTGTCACCAGCAGAATTACACTACCGATATAACCCATCGAAAAACCTTTAGCACTTATTCTATCGTGTTGTGATTTATCAGCAATTTCTAGCAAAAATGAATTGTAATAAACTAAGCTGCCCCAAAAGCCAATACTCGCCATAAACACAGAAAGCATGCTGAGTTCTAACCTTTCTACGTCAAAAAAGTAAAGCGACATGCAAGAAAGTGCACCCAGATAGCAAAAGAACTGTAAGAAACGCTTTTTGGTTCCCGAATAATCAGCTATGCCTGAAAGTATTGGGACCATAAGCACAACTACGAAAAAAGAAGCCGAATATACATAGGAGTATAACTCCGTATTGACAAACTCTCGACCAAAGAAGCGAACAACATCAACTGTTTCACCATTAATCACTTGTTGCTTACCGTTATTAGCCGTTATCCCTTCATAGAAAATTGGAAAAATCGCTGTCGAAATAATTAAGTTATAAACCGAGTTGGCCCAATCATAGAAAGTCCACGCTTTTATAACTTTGGGGTCGTTTTTGGTAAATCTATTTCTCAAAGCTTACCTCAAAACAAGCCAAAATAATAGGATGTGCAAGAAATTTTTTAGAATAATTACGCTGCTTTCAAGCGAAGTTTCTCAATCACTTTTTCAGCTTCTTCAATTCCGATGGTAATTTCTTTAACTGAATCATCGGATGGAGTTTCGTACATGTAATCGCTCAAAACCGCCTCACAGATAGACCTTAAACCTCTTGCTCCAAGTTTAAACTCAACTGCTTTGGCCACAATGTAATCAACTACGGGCTCGGCAATAGTCAATTTAACACCTTCCATTTCGAAGAGTTTTTTGTATTGACGAATCAATGCATTTTTTGGTTCCAAAAGAATCGCTTTTAAGGTCTCTGCGTTTAATGGTTTTAATGCTGTTAGAATTGGAACACGACCAATAATTTCAGGGATTAATCCAAATTGTTTTAAGTCTGCAGGTGTTGCATACTCCAAACATTCTTCAGCGGTGATATCTTCTTCCGCCTGAGCTTTAAATCCAAGAGCGTTGGCTTGCATTCTTCTTGAAATAATTTTTTCGATACCGTCAAATGCCCCTCCACATATGAAAAGAATGTTAGATGTATCAATCTGAACCATTTTTTGGTCTGGATGTTTTCTTCCACCTTGAGGAGCCACATTTGCCACCGTGCCTTCAAGAATTTTTAGTAAGCCTTGTTGTACTCCTTCACCACTTACATCGCGAGTGATAGAAGGATTGTCAGATTTACGAGCAATCTTGTCTATCTCATCGATATAAATAATACCTCTTTCCGTGGCAGCTTTATCGTAATCCGATGCCTGAAACAATCGCGAAATGATTGACTCAACATCTTCTCCTACATAACCTGCTTCAGTTAAAACAGTTGCATCTGCTATACAAAACGGAACTTCTAATGTTCTAGCCAATGTCTTTGCAAGCAAAGTCTTCCCTGTACCTGTTTCACCAATAAGCAAAACATTTGATTTCTCTAACTCCACTTCGTCTTTTGAAGTTTCATAGGTCAAACGTTTATAATGGTTGTAAACCGCTACGCTTAATGTTTTTTTGGCCTTGTCTTGTCCGATTACATATTCATCTAAACTCTCTTTGACCTCTTTAGGTGTTTTGAGCTTAAGATCGAACGCATTTTCTTTTGCTTTTCCTTTTCCTTCAGAAAGAAGAATTTCATTGCCTTGCAAGATGCAATCTTCACAGATGTGTGCATCAATTCCAGAGATCAGTAAGCCTACATCACCCTTGCTACGCCCGCAAAATGAACATGTTAACTGCATAATTATTTTTTCTCAAGAACTTCGTCGATCATACCGTATGCCTTCGCTTCAGTAGAAGTCATCCAGTAATCTCTTTCGCTATCTTTCTCAACTTTAGCCAATTTCTGACCAGAGTGATGAGCGATAATCTCATAAAGTTCTCTTTTCAATTTCAATATTTCTTTCACCGTTATCTCCATATCAGTTGCCTGACCTTGAGCACCTCCTAAAGGCTGGTGAATCATTACTCTACTATGCTTAAGTGCGGTTCTTTTTCCTTTGGCACCTGCACACATTAATACAGCACCCATGCTAGCCGCCATACCCGTACAAATAGTTGCAACATCAGGAGCGATGTACTGCATGGTATCGTAAATACCTAATCCAGCATACACCGAACCACCAGGACTGTTTATATAAACTTGAATATCTCTTTTAGCGTCAGTACTTTCTAAGAAAAGCATCTGAGCTTGTATCACATTAGCGATGTAATCATCAATTCCGGTTCCCAAGAAGATAATTCTATCAGCCATCAATCGTGAGAAAACATCAACTTCTCTAAATGGCATTTGGCGCTCTTCAATAACGGTTCTGGTCATGTCTTGGGGCGTCGCAATTGAACTGCTTATATAGTGATCTACTTTGAGACTGCTTATTCCTTGATGCTTAATAGCATAGTTTCTAAATTCTTTTCCGTAATCCATAATTATAGGTCAAAATTAAACAATTACATCAGAAATAAGTTCAGTTATGTACATCGTAAACACAACTGTCTAAGAAATAAAGCTAAGCCTTCTCGCTAAACTTTTTTACTTCGTCGTAGAATTTCTCTACTGAGATTTTCTTAGGCTTGATAGTGATAAGTTCTTTCACCTTGTCAAGAACCTTCTTCTCAACGACAACATCTCTAATTCTCAACAGGTATCCTTGATCTTCTCTGTTCTTAGCTTCGAAGTTTTGGATCATCGCTGGATCAGGGTTGTTGATTCCATATTGTCTTAGCACTTGAGCAGTATAGGCAAAAGATGTTTGGTTGATATCTTCGTCAGAAACCTCTACATTTTGTTGTTCAGCAATCTTTTCACGAATCAATTGCTTTCTAAGTACCTTAGACTCATTGCCATACAACTCTTCAATATTCTCAGTGTTGTATGTTTCTGGCTTGGTTTCTGTTAACCAACGTTTCAAGAACTCATCTGGAAGGTCTAACTGGTGCTTTTTCTCAAGCATTGCATTCACTTCAGCTTCCAATTGCTTTTCAGCTTCTGCAACGTAGTATTGTCCCAAGTTTTCTTCAATTTTCTGCTCGAAGTCTTCTTGGTTTTCTACAGCTTTTGGTCCTAAAACTAAATCGTAAAATGCTTGATCTAAAGCAGCAGGAATCACCTTACGGATTTCCTTAACTTTACCTTTAAACGTTTTGTTTAAACCGGCAACCGCCTCTTTTTCTATTCCCAAAGAGTGAGCAATTACCATTTCGTTATCGTTGAAAAGGTCGAATACATTTAAATCGATTTCATCATCAACTGAAACACCGATTAATTGCTTAACAACTTTTTTACTTTTTACTACTTCAGGAAGAACAGTTACTTCTTGTTCGAAAACGCCTCCATCTTTATGCTCACCACCTTTCTTATCCAATTCGGTCATCAACATCACAATTGAGTCATTGTCCGTCTCAGACTTCTCAATGTTTTCAATTTTACCGTTTTGTCTTCTTAGGTTTTTGATTTCAGTTTGAACTTCTTCTTTGTCCATCTCAACTTCAAAGCGGGTTAGCTTGTCTTTCGTATCGATGTTCAATTCGAATTCTGGTGCAAGTCCAATATCAAAATGAAATACAAAGTCACCATAGCTATCGAAATCGATTTGGCTTTCTTTATCAACGCTTTCCATTGGTTGCCCAAGAATGTCAATTTTATTTTCTTGAAGGTAGTCGTATAAGCTTGAAGATGTAAGCTTGTTCACTTCTTCGTAAAGTACACTTTTACCGATCATGCTTTTAACCATTCCTAGAGGAACTTGCCCAGGTCTAAAACCTGGAATTTTAGCTTTTTTACGGTAATCTTTAAACTGTGCGTCTAGTTTTTCCTGATAGTCATCTTTGCTAATCTCAATAGTGATTAAAGCGTTTAATGCATCTTTTTTCTCGAGTGTAACGTTCACGGTTCTATTCTTTTTATGTTATGTTAAATCCTCTTGGTCAGAAATCGTCTTAAAAAACAAAACCCTGTTTTACCAGGGCTTTGTAATTTTCGACTTGTGCGGGCGAAAGGACTCGAACCTTCACACCTTGCGGCACTAGATCCTAAGTCTAGCGTGTCTACCAATTTCACCACGCCCGCAATGTTTCCTTCAAAAGGGCTGCAAAAGTAATTCTTTTTTAAATTGTATCAATTTTTTTCAAAAAAAAATCCGAGACATTTCTGCCTCGGATTTTTAAAGACTTTTTTATCAATTAGTTAACTTGCATTTTGCGAGTAACTTGGTGATCAACAGTAGACAATGTATAGAAATACATTCCACTTGAAAGACCATTACCATCGATCGTGATAGCGTGGTTTCCTGCACCTAGTACACCTAAGTTTCCTTGGTTAACTACATTACCTAAAATGTCGGTTACTGTTAACGTAACTTCAGAACCGCTTTGTAGGTAAATGATTACTTCAGAAGTTCCTGTAAATGGATTTGGTTGGTTTTGGCTAACAACAAATACTTCAGCAGCTTTCTCAACCTTTTCTGCTCCTAGTAAGTTTTGACCAATCTCATTGTTTAAGATGGTAGAAACAGGAACTGCGGTATATTGAATTGCATTTACATCGTTCGGGTGAGTTCCATCAACAGAGTTGTTTAACAAGGTAGTACCTGGCCACTCATCTTGTTGGAATACCACGTGTAAGAAGTTGTCTGCATCTTTAGCCACCATTGGGAAGGCATTTTCTGTAGTTCTATCTTGAGTTAAGTTTTGTGTTGGAGCCCATGTTACACCTCCATCTGTAGAGAATACTACATGAATATCTCTATAGTTCACGTTCAAGAAGTTTTTAACTCCTTCAACAGGTGCTGAGTACACACAATAAATATTTCCGTTAGCATCGATTGAAGAACTTGGCTGAGTAGCTAAGAAAGAAGAACCATAACGTGCAGCAGCACCTAAGTTGTTCTGTGGAATATCGTTAGCGTCTAATGAGTTCCAAGTTTCTCTTGTAATATCAAATGATTGTGGGTTTTGGTCCATATCGATCAAACCACCACAGAATTGAGGCTCAGTCATTCCTTCCATCCAGTGAGCAATCATTGAGCTTGCAGTAAAGATGGTTATGGTACCGTCAGTTGTATCCTCATCAAGGAATGGCCATGTGCCATAAAATACGTGAACTTTATCGTTATCGTCGATTAACACATCAAGTGCTCCGTCGTTAGTTGTAATTGTATCACCTGGCTCAATGAATTCATCAAATCCCGAAGGGTATTGATCAACTGCAGTGAAGGTAAATGTTTCACCGTAGTCAGTAGACTTCCAAAGTCCGATTTGAGAGTATTGACCACCAGAGATTATCGCTACTACAGAATCTTTAACGTCGATTGCGTATGCACCAACTCTTTGGAATCTTGTGAACGTTGAATCGTAGCCTGGAAGTATAGTATGAACTTTATCCCAAGTAGCACCGTTATCGGTAGATCTTGAGTAAGTTAATGGCTGATTAACACCATTCTTAGTTGGATATGGTACGTTCGCTGCCTCACTAAACCAGTAGGTAGATAGTAAGTGAACGTATCCATCGTCAGCACCACTTCTATTCCAGATAGGAACATAGTTTGTACCTGGCTCTGATTCGTCATCTAAAACTCTATCGCTAGTTGACCAATCGGTAGCACCCACAGCAGAGTTTGAAGAAATGTAATAACCACCTAAGTTAACTGTGTTAGCTTGGTGAGAAATCACTGCTTCTTTTCCGTTACCTAAAAGTACAATGTTAGGGAAACCTACGCGCTCACCTTCAATTCTGTCAGAGATAACTCCATCCCAGTCAGAACCGTCATAGTGATTGTAACCAGCTCCTCTTAATGGCCATCCTGAATCATCGTTTGGGCTTGTAGTCCAAACTGCAGAGATAGTACCATCATCGTGAAGAATTACACGAGCACCAGGAGAACCATTTGATTGTAAATCGTAGTAAGTTTCTCCGATTTGTACATACTGGTGACCTTTAGCTTTGTCTTTAAATTCAGTTGTTTGCTTACCTGGAGTAATTGTAGAAGAAGTTCTATACTCCTTATGGTCGTCATCCAAAGTAGTTTCTACCGGATGGCTGTAATTTACGTTCTGCTGCGCCTGCATAATGAAGGGGCTAAGCAGAATTGCAATTAGTAATGTTTTTTTCATGTAATATTAAGTTACGTTTAAATCGGCGACCAAAATAGCAATTTCTTCGAAGAAGCAAAAGAAAACCAACCCTATAATGACAGTATTTTTAAGATCGTTTCTTCAAACAATTCTCGTTCACCGCCTGTGTTTTCTTTTATCCCCTTAAACTTAAGATCGCAATCGTTAATGCAGTTGATTACTTCTTTGATTGCCGTACCGCGGTAATTACTAGCGGCTTGCCTGTATTCTCCGATGGCAAAAAATGGAATTCCAAGTGCACTCATAATCTCTTTATCGGTGTTTCTAGCCATCGATTGCATGATCGCCACCTTTTTGAAGTAGCTAAAAAGTGACGCGTTTATGACCACCAAAGGATTCTTGTTGAGGTTGTTTGCGAAGTAGTTCATAATCTCTACAACCCCTACTTTGTTCTTTTGTGCCAATGCTTTTTGTAGCGAGAAAATATTGTAGTCTTTGTTAATCCCAACATACTTCTGGATGTGTTCTTCTCTAATCTTATTCCCTTTTTCAAGGTTGGAAAATACTTTTTCCAATTCACTTACGATGAGTGAGAACTTTCCACTGCTGTTGCTTACC
Organism: Bacteroidia bacterium; assembly: GCA_965216465.1. GTDB lineage: Bacteria > Bacteroidota > Bacteroidia > NS11-12g > UBA9320 > UBA9320. The sequence continues at coordinate 224,849 of CBDCFW010000004.1, read as the reverse complement.
AGAAGATGTAATGGCTTGGGCTCAATATCATAACCCTCATCCGCTATATACTTTGACACTACCGGAACAACTTCTTTCTCTGAAATGGGTTCCGCATTAAAAGCTGTTAATTTCTTAAATGCAGTGCCTGGCTTACGATTCATCGGAAGTTTCTTTCCGGGGTGGTACCAAACCAGCACCGTACTTGGAATCGGATTTTCGAGGTATGGAACAATAAGTTCGGGCTTGCGAATGTGCTGTGCCTCTTTAAGCACGACCAATTGCTTATCGGCCATCATTGGATACCGCCTCGCTACGTTTATGATGTCGAGAATGTTAGAATCTTTGCCATAAAAAACCTGATGATTAAAACTTTTGGTGGCCTCATCGAGTGTTACCTCTTCAATTTTATTCAATAGCTTTTCTAAAAAGTAGTATTCTTCGCCATGAAGCAAATAAACCGGTTGCACGATATTTTGCTCGAGTTGTTCAATTAAAGTATTGAATTGAGTGTATGAACTGCTACCTTTGGCCATTATTATAATCTCGTGAAATTAAACTTCCCTGATTTCAGTTTTCAAATAAAGACGCAAAAAAACAAAAACCACATATTTGATCGAATAAGAAATAAATATGTTGTGTTAACTCCTGAAGAGTGGGTACGGCAACACGTTGTTTGTCAGCTAATTGAGAACAATTTCCCGAAGGGAAGAATTAGTGTAGAACGAAGTCTTCCAAACTCAAACAAGCGCTACGATGTTGTAGTTTACGATCGAGATATGAAGCCATTTTTTTTGGTTGAATGCAAGGCTCCAAAGGTTAACATTGACCAAAACACCATCAATCAAGTTTCGGGCTACCTTGCCATTTTAGACATTCCACATGTTTTGCTGAGCAACGGATTGGTTCATTTCCATATTTCACGTAGTCTAGATGGTGTACAAATTGTACAAGAAATTCCGCATTTTTCAGCGATAAGCGGCTAAAAAACATTTTTTTTGCGCCCAATTAACAGATATGTCGATTTTAATTATTGTAGTTTTTGTTCTAGGATATGCGGCCATCGCACTAGAGCATCCCTTAAAAATTGATAAAGCTGCCACTGCACTGGTAACAGGTGTTGTTTGTTGGACGCTTTATGTATTCACGCTGAATGGTGGCCACGACATTGTTCACATCATAGAACATGGAATGGAAAGTTTGAGCTACCGCTCTGGTTTGATACACCATCTTTACGACATTGCCATGATTCTCTTCTTCTTGATGGGAGCCATGACCATTGTTGAGCTTGTAGATGCTCACGAAGGTTTTTCAGTAATCACCGACAGAATTAAAACGACCAATAAGGTTAAATTACTTTGGATTATCTGCATATTAACATTCTTCTTATCAGCAGCATTAGATAACCTTACTACCACTATCGTTATGGTATCATTACTAAGAAAGCTGGTTGCCGACAAAGAAACCAGATGGCTGTTTGTGGGTATGGTGGTAATTGCAGCAAATGCCGGTGGAGCTTGGTCTCCTATTGGTGACGTTACAACTACCATGTTATGGATTAAAGGCCAATTACCGGATGTTCCAAGGTTAATTGTTGACCTAATTGTTCCGAGTTTAGTTGCTCTTATTGTTCCATTAATTGTATTAAGCATTAAAGGAAAAGGAGAAGTTGAACGTCCAGGTAAACAAGATTTTGCAAGCCATTACTTAAACCCAACAACAACCTTCCAAAGAAGACTAATTTTCACCATGGGTATCTTGGGATTAATCTTCGTACCAATTTTTAAAACGGTAACTCACCTCCCTCCTTTTATGGGAATGATGTTCAGTTTGGGTGTTCTTTGGATTACTACGGAAATAATCCACAGTACAAAAAACAAGGAAGAAAAACATCCATTATCAGTAATTGGTGTTCTTCAAAAAGTTGATATTCCATCAGTATTATTCTTCCTAGGTATTCTTTTAGCTGTTTCTGCACTTCAAGAAATTGGTCATTTGAACACTGTGGCTGGATACTTAGACGAAGTATTTAAAGGCGACATATATAGCATCAATGTTATCATCGGTTTGCTCTCTTCTATTGTAGATAACGTACCTCTTGTTGCTGCCGCACAAGGAATGTATGGTATTGAAGAGGTTGGCGTATTTGCTGCAAATGGAAGATTCTGGCAATTCTTAGCCTACTGTGCTGGTACAGGAGGTAGTGCTTTGATTATTGGATCAGCTGCGGGAGTTGCTGCAATGGGTCTCGAAAAAATCGACTTTGGCTGGTACCTAAAGAAAATTAGCTGGTTAGCGATAATCGGATATTTCGCAGGTGCTGCTACCTACTATTTAATGTACGCGTAATGATTGACGGTAAAAAGGTTGTAGTTGTTTTTCCTGCATATAATGCGGCGAAAACATTAGAAAAGACCTACAACGAACTTCCATTCGACATCGTAGATGAAACTATTTTGGTAGACGATGCCAGTAAAGATGATACTGCAGCATTGGCTGAAAGAATTGGTATTAATCATGTGATTGTTCACGACAACAATCGTGGCTATGGAGGAAACCAAAAGAGTTGCTATAATAAAGCTGTTGAAGTTGGTGCTGATATTGCTATCATGGTTCATCCCGATTACCAATACACGCCTCTTCTTGTTAAGAGTATGTGTAGCATTATTGCTAATGGTGTTTTCCCAGTTGTTTATGCTTCAAGAATATTAGGGAAAGGTGCTCTTAAAGGTGGAATGCCTTGGTATAAGTATGTTGCAAACCGAATTCTAACGCTAACGCAAAACATACTCATCAATCAAAAACTTAGCGAGTATCACACCGGATATCGTGCTTTTGATACTTCGGTATTTAACAAGATTGATATTGAAAAGAACAGTGACGACTTCGTTTTTGATAACCAAATAACTGCTCAAATCTTTTATGCGGGCTACGAAATTGGTGAGGTGACCTGCCCTACTAAGTACTTTGACGATGCCAGTTCAATTAACTTAAAAAGAAGCTCTATTTATGGGCTTGGAGTATTGTGGGTATCTCTACAATACCGCCTTCAAAAAATGGGTCTAGGCAAGTTTAAAATCTTCGAAATGAAGGCTTAATTGCAATACTTCGTATAGTATTCCATCCCCACGTTTCCTGACTTTTTCCAGTTATCGCAAGCTTCGGTTTCGTTTCCGAGTTTGTATTCTGCAATTCCAAGGTTAAAGTACGCTAAACGAGTGTCGTGATGTCTAAAATAGATGGCTCGCTTAAAATCAGCTTGTGCTTTTTTATACTCTTCGGTTTGAAGGTAAAAGAATCCTCTATCAAAGTAATAAACCGGTTCGTCATTCTTAATTGCTATAGCTGTAGAATAATCATTAATGGCTAAACTATACTCACTATTCCGGGCAAAACACTCTCCTCTGATAACAAACGCTTCATGATCATTGTCGTTAGTCAATAGGTAAATATTTAAATCCGAAATCGCCTTGTTGTAGTTTTTACATTCGTAATTGTACTTGCCTCTTAAGAAATATGCACCCATATAAGTCGGCATGATCTTAATTGCGGAATCCAAATCTTTTAATGCTCCTGTTGTGTCACGCATTAGAAATCGGACACGTGCTCTTTGGGTAAACTGACCATGATCTTTCGCTTTTAGTTTCGATATTTTTTCAAGGTCTGCGAACACTTTTTCCTCTTCGGCATATTCAACCAAAATTTCGAGCCGTGCTAAATAACCTGTCATGTCATCTGGTTTTAGCAAAACGTACATATTCAAGTCATTTAGTGCCAATTGAGGCTCTCCCATTCTCATGTAAACATAGGCTCTGTTAAAAAACGCATCTTCAACAGCAGGATTTAAAAGTATACACCGGCCCAAATCGTCTAAGGCTTTATCGAATTGTTCAAGTTCTGCATAAACACTTCCTCGTCCCCAATATGTTTCAGCTACCAAAGAGTCTATTGCCAAAGAAGCATTGAAGTCTTTGATTGCTCCAAGCATGTTTCCTTCGTTGAACTTATCTATTCCTGAATTGTACCATTCTAACGCTGTCTGGGCTTGTGCACTTCCAGCTATAAGAAGGGTGAAAATTATGTTGTAAATGAACTTCATTATTCCGTTGCAATGATATAACGTCATACCTCAATGATTATGCCTATATTTCCACACCACAAATTTACTACTCAAATAAATGAACATTTTCAGCAAGAAAGAAAACAAGCTATTCTTTATTCTCGGCGGATTCTTTATAGCAAACGCTTTGATCGCTGAATTTATTGGAGTGAAGATTTTCTCGCTGGAAAAAAGCTTTGGGTTTGAACCAATGACCTACTCCATTTTTGGCGAAACGATGAGCTTTAATCTCACAGCCGGCGTGGTGTTATGGCCCGTAGTATTTGTAATGACTGATATCATCAATGAGTATTTTGGTAAAAAAGGAGTACGCTTTCTTTCTTATATGGCAGTTGGCTTAATATCCTATGCATTTGTGATGGTTTACCTAGCCATCCATACTACTCCTGCTGACTGGTGGCCGGAGTCGGTGAAGGCCGATGGAGTTCCTAATTTTCAGCTTGCCTTTGCCAAGGTTTTTGGGCAGGGTCTTTGGATAATTTTAGGTTCATTGGTTGCATTTTTAATTGGACAATTTATTGATGTTATGGTTTTTCAGCGGCTTAAGAAACTTACGGGTGAAAATAAAATTTGGTTGCGAGCCACAGGCAGTACTTTAATCAGTCAATTCATCGATAGCTTTGTGGTTCTAATTATTGCGTTTAAACTGGGGGCAGATTGGACCTGGGCTTTAGTTTTTGCAGTAGGTGTAAACAACTATATTTATAAATTTGTGGTGGCAGTCGTGCTGACTCCAATAATTTATCTTGGCCACTTTATCATTGATAATTATTTGGGCGAAGAATTAGCTAATAAACTAAAGAAAGAAGCATTAAATAACTGATTCATTGACCATGAAATTCAAGCCGCTAGCAGCAGTTTTTGGAATCGCCTTATTCACCGCCTCCTGCACCAATGGCATCAAAGAAAAGAACTTTTATTATTGGCGAACCACACATTCTCTCTCGGCTGTTGAATCAAAAGCTTTAGAAAGCCACCATTCAAAAAAAATATACCTCCGCTTATGCGACCTTGAAAATTCGCATAGAAATACTGCTTCCCCGCAGAATGTTATTCAATGGAATGATGAACCGGTGCAAGAAGTAAACTATGTTCCTGTAGTGTATATTAAGAATGAAGTTTTCAAAAATTTGAGCTTACAAAGTGGTCGCTCGAAAGAAGAATTAACTCAACTTGCCGATAATCTTTTAAGGCTAGTTACTACAAGTTGGGAATACAAGAATCTAAGTGTAACGGAAGTTCAAATTGACTGCGATTGGACAGCTAGCACTGCAGAGGCATTTTTCTACTTTTTAGAAGAATTGAAGCGAGTAAGTGAGCTTACTATTTCTGCAACCATTCGACTTCATCAAATTAAATACCCCGAAAAAACGGGAATTCCACCTATCGACTATGGTGTTTTAATGTGTTATAACATGGGTAACCTGAAAAGTATTGAAGCACACAATTCTATTTTTGATGAAAAGGTAATTCAACAATACCTAAATAAACCGACTTCGTACAACAACATACCGCTAGCTATAGCCTTGCCTATATTTAATTGGCATTTAGTCTACCAAAAGGATGAATTTGTTGGAATAACTCACGTCGATGACTCTGAGTTATCAAAATATTTTGAAAAATTAGATAACAATCGATATCGCTGTGCCACTTATTCTTGGAAGAACCCTAAAATTAAAGTAAACGATGTTGTTCGATTTGAGTCGACTACCGAAGAGGATCTACAAGCCTCAATGAAACTTTTAAAAAAGAATTTAAAAACCTGGACTGGAGAATTAATATTCTTCGACCTAAACGAAAACTCACTAAAAAACTTCGACAATGAAATATTGGATTAGATACATAACTGTTGCTCTTTCGTTAATCATAACACACTTAAGCTTTAGCTGCGGAATGTCTTTGTCTGACATCGAAACTTTTAGCTTGTTTATCAATCCTATTCAAGAAAGCGACTTTTTGTTTCAATACCAGTTTGAACCTTACACGTTTACCTATGGTAATCCGTATTATGAAGATGATGAGAATGACCCATCTAAAAATATACTAGAGTGGGCTAGAATTCTGAAAGCTGAAAGCAAAACTGATGAAGTCAGTAATTTGGTATATGGAAATCATCTACTCGATCTGATAAAACTGCACAAAGGCAAAAAGAAAAAGCTACCGATTTCCGATATTAAAACTTCTTCTAATATCTCGCTGTACAAAACCCTTTATAACGATGAAGATTTACTTACTTATGTTTATCTCATTCAAGATTATTCATATCGCTCAAGTAGATTTACAGATGAGTGGAATTATGCATATCACGTAGGTAAAGCTGACGACGATAAGCTAAATGAAAATCAAAAATTAAGCATTAATCTGTACAATAAGCTAACCGCTAGAAAAGATAGACTTAGTGTTTTTTTAAAAGAAAGATTGGCTTATCATCTTGTTCGAAGTGCATACTTTAACAAGGATTATGAATTGGCCAACAGCTATTTTAAAACCTACGCTAAACCCAACCAAAAACCCTTTAAATCTTCAATTATTCAGGAGTGGTTAATGGGTTTAGAGGCTGGACTTGAAGCTCGATTTGGAGACCCAAACAAGGCTTTTGTTCTTTATGCCAAAAGATTTAACAGAGGCAGCGAATCACACTTTCAAACGTACATTGATTTGAATTGGTTGGGTGATGATATTGACTTACAATCTGCACTTAAGCATTCTAGAAATGATCAAGAAAAGATTGATGTTCTTGTGGGCTATTCTGCTGTACAGCATGATGCTTCGACTGAAGCATTTTACAACGAACTTCTAGAGCTAAAAGATGAACGTATTCTGCGGTTTATTTGGACACGAGAATTGCAAAAAATTGAATTTTTTAGCCTGCAGGCTCATCTGGAGTCATCCGACTTTTTATCTAAGTACAGCAAGTATGAATTCTCAAATAACGATGACCATGATTACAACATGGAGCAATTTCTTGAAGTTACTGCCAAGCTGAGAACAAAGCCACTTTCTTCTGCAACAAAGCAGATGCTAATGAATGGTGAAGCATACATGAAAATTCTGCTAGGCCATAATGTTGAACCCGAGCTTCTGAACGTGGCCAACTTTACAGGATTAAAAAATACACGACAGCTAAAAATTAACCGTATGCTGCTCATGATTCGAGAAAAAAGTGTTGTTTCCGACGACCGAATCGCTGAAATATTAACCTTCACAGAAGCCTATAAAGAGGATCATGTAAACCATCACAAATTGAAGTTTTTGATTCATGACTTCATCGCTCCTCATTTGTACAATAAAGCGAATAAACCGTTAGACGCTCTTGTACTATGGGCTTATGCAGATCACTATGGTAGTACAAAATCAGTAAAAATATCTGAGTCGATGGTTGCCTCGGCATTGCTAAATTACACGGTTAAAACAGATGAGTTCTTAACTATGAAATCAAGAATAAAACGATCTGAATCGAATATTTTAAAATGGTTTTTGCATAATGGAATAAAGGTTATGGTAGAAAGCCAGAAAGAAGGCCACCTCGAATTCTACAAACACGTAAGAGACCAAAACTGGATAAAAGCAAAAAATGCAATTTCCTCCAATACTACTTATACTAAAACGCGAAATTATTACAGTCCATTTATAATGCATTACGATGGCTATCGTCATCCAATTGCAATTGATTCAACACGACCATTTATGAGTTTGGATGCCTACCTTGACTTAGGACAAAAACTCAAGAATAAAGCAAATGGGGAGTTAGCTAAAGGTCAAGACTTCCTTAACTATGGCATGTACTTATTTAGCAGTTCTGGTCATGGTCACAACTCTATTTCCGATGATAGCGGGCTAAGCTATCATTTAAATACGGATTACAATCACAAAGTATTTTACTACGATGTAACTGAATTTGAGGCTCATGCTTGGTTCACTTATCCTTTTAAAACTTTCAAGTTCACACCATACAGGGATGCATTTGATTACTACAATCTCTATACTGCTGAGAAGTACCTGCAGCTGGCGTATGAAAATTTAGAAAATCAAGAAGCTAAAGCCATGGCCTGCTTTCTATTGGCTCGATGTCATCAATCCAGAGCACCAATTAACGATTCGGAACTGGTAGACCACGGTGATTTTACTTGGAGAGAATGGGTATTGATTGATGTAGATGGAGTTGAATACGATTCATACACGTATCATAGTCTAACCAATCCTTTTCTTAAAAAGTTTAAGGAAGAATTTTATGAAACAACAACGTATAAAAATGCTACTACAGAGTGCAGTTATATTGAGTTGTTTCTTGACTAGTGGCTAAAAGCGTATTGAATAATGTTTGCTCCCATTTGTAACGCTTTGGTTCGAATTTCTTCGCTATCGTTATAAATGCCGGCATCTTCCCAGCCGTTTCCTAAATCGCACTCATAATCGTAAAAACAAACTAATCTTCCTTTATAGATCAAACCAAATCCTTGCGGAGCCTTGCCATCGTGTTCATGGATTTTTGGAAGCCCCTTAGGAAAACTATACTTCTGATTGTAGATCTCGTGACTAAAAGGCAATTCTACAAACTCGAGTTCAGGAAATACCTTTTTCATTTCTGGACGGATGTATTTGTCTAGACCATAGTTATCGTCAATGTGTAAGAATCCTCCTGCCAAAAGATAGGCTCTAAGATTTTGGGCTTCTTCATTGCTAAAAACAACATTACCATGGCCCGTGAGGTACACATAGCTGTAGTTGAAAATCTCTTTACTTCCAGGTTCAACTACCTCATCTTGTGGGTTAATATCTGTGCCCAAGTTCTCGTTGCAAAACTTTGCAAGATTTGGTAAGGCGGTACGATTACTATACCAATCTCCACCTCCATAGTATTTCATCTTTGCTATCTTAACACTATGCTCCGTAGTAAAGCTGGTCAGCATTAAAGAAACGAATATGATTAAAAAGTATCTCACGTAAGTATAACGTTCTTTATTCAATTTTGATATCTGGCTGCGGCTACAATCGCAGCTGTTTCTGTTCTAAGTCTAAATTCTCCAAGATCAAGTCCTAAAAATCCCGCTTCAAATGCCTTTTCAATCTCAGTATTGCTAAAATCGCCTTCTGGACCAATTAGTAAGAGCGTTTTGGTGTCGTTATGCATCTCTTTAGACTTCGGCTGACTATCAAAACAATGTGCAATGTATTTGTATTGAAAGTCTAATGCAATTACGTCATCAAACGACATTTCTACAATACTTGGGATATAAAATCGAAGACTTTGTTTAGTCGCAGAGATCGCTTTCTTTTCTAAACGTTCAAGATTTGTTCTGCTACGTTCCGTATTGGAAGTATGCATCAAGATGATTTGAGCAACTCCTATTTCAACGAGTTTTTCGACCATCCACTCTAACCGATCTCTATTCTTAGTTGGTGCAATTGCCAGAGTAAGTTGCTCAGTGCCTTCCTTAAACTCTGAACTTATAATTGAGCATTCAACTCCTCGCTTTGAAACTGAATCAATTCCACACTTGTATTGATTGCCGTTGCCATCTAATGCATAGATTATATCTCCAGGCTTTTTGCGGAGAACTAAAGCACAATGTGCGGCTTCTTGTCCTTCCAAAAAAATCTTCTGATTCTTGATTTGACTGGTGTAAAATAAGTTGTTCAAAACGATTCGAGTGTCAAATGTAAAATTTAAATGGCTGCACGCTCATACTTAACAAAAAAAAACTCCAATAAAGAATTATTGGAGTTGTAAGTCTGGATTTTGTATTTCTACTTAGCCATCTTATTTGTCGCTGTAAGAGCTGCTACCATATTATTGAGCATGTCGTTCGCTGCTGCGGGCGAATTTGGCAATAATACTAAGTTACTCTTATTGCTAGCACCTATAGAATGAAGTGTATCGTAATGCTGGGTAATTACAATCAGAGATGAAGCCTCATTAGGATTGATTCCAGCTTTGTTGAGCTGATTAACACTCTCTTCAAGTCCGCGAGCAATCTCTCTACGTTGGTCTGCAATACCTTGTCCTTGCAAACGCTTGCTTTCTGCCTCGGCTTTTGCTTTCGCAACAATTCTGATACGTTCAGCTTCCGACTCGTATTCAGCAGCCACTTTCTCACGCTCAGAAGCGTTAATACGGTTCATGGCAACTTTAACCTCTTCTGCAGGATCAATATCAGTTACCAAGGCTTTTACAATGTCGTAGCCATACGACTGCATTGCACCTGAAAGTTCACTTTTTATGGCTATGGCGATATCGTCTTTTCTTTCAAAGACGTCGTCTAACTTCATCTTAGGAACCTCAGCTCTTACCACGTCAAAAACGTAGGAGGTAATTTGAGCCATTGGATCATCGAGTCTATAAAAGGCGTCATAAACCTGTGAAGGAATAATTACGTATTGTACGGATACTTTTGTTTTCACAAAAACATCGTCGCTGGTTTTAGTTTCAACAATTACATCCAATTGCTGAATTTTTAGCGAAATCTTTCCTGCTATCTTATCGATTACAGGAATCTTCATTTGTAAACCAGCACGTCTTGTGCTTTGATACTTACCAAATCGTTCAATAATTGCCGCCGTTTGCTGCTTTATCGTAAAGAATGAAAGTAAAAGGATAATTAGAATGGGTACACCCCAAATCAGTAAAGTTTGTAAATCTGTCATACCCATAATATAGTAACTCAAATACCACATTATCAAAAATTAACGACCAATTATGGTCGGAAAACGACAGAAATATTTTTTAGATTAAAGAACCCTATTTAGCAAATGAGCAACATTGATGGCTTAACTCAAGGCCTTCAATTCGCTTACTAAATCGGTCAGCACTTTCTTGGCATCACCAAACAACATACTTGTCTTATCTCTAAAGAAAAGTTCATTTTGAATACCTGCGTAACCTGCATTCATACTCCGTTTGTTGACTACAACATTTTTGGCATTCTCTACTTCAAGAATTGGCATTCCATAAATAGGGCTTGCAGGGTCGGTTTTCGCAGCGGGGTTAACCACATCATTGGCTCCTACAACAAGTACGACATCGGTTTGAGCGAACTCTGGGTTTACATCTTCCATTTCTTTCAACTTATCGTATTCAACATTACTTTCTGCAAGCAATACGTTCATATGTCCTGGCATACGTCCTGCCACTGGGTGTATGGCATAGGCCACTTCAACTCCTCTTTCTTCTAAGATTTGCTCTAATTCTTTAATTACGTGTTGTGCTTGAGCCACCGCAAGTCCATAACCAGGAACAATTAAAATCTTGCTGCTGTAGTTCATTTGAACGGCTAAATCGCTCGGACCAACTTCGGTAATTGTTCCTTGAGGTCCATCACTTGATGCAGCCGCGGCACCATCTCCAAAGGCACCAAAAATTACATTTTGTAATGGTCTATTCATCGCCTTACACATCACCAAGGTAAGTAAGGTACCCGCAGAACCTACCAAAATACCTCCGGTTAGCATGACTTGGTTTCCGTATAAGAAGCCGCCAAAAGCAGCTGCTAATCCTGTAAATGAATTAAGTAACGAAATAACAACTGGCATGTCTGCACCTCCAATTGGAACTACGAACATTACACCATAAACAAGTGCAAGAGTAAAGAGCAAGTACACGTGCATAGTATCTGTACTTCCAGTAACTGAAATCCAAACGGCATAAGCAACTAAACCTAGCAATAAAATCGTGTTTAAAATATTGTACTTAGGCAGTCGGATGGCTTTTCTTAATGTACCATTAAGTTTAGCCCAGGCAATCATACTTCCACTGAAAGAAACTGATCCAATCACCATACCTGAAAGTACTATTCCAAGTTTTTCGGGGTGATGAGCTGCTATTTCTGGAAATTCTATAAGTCCAATTAATCCGGCACATGCACCTCCCATACCATTGAAGAGAGAAACAAGTTCTGGCATCTTAGTCATTTGTACGCGTTTGGCTGTTAACCAACCTACTATAGTTCCCAAAGCAATTGCTCCAAAGATTAAGTAGTAAACTGTTGAACTAACTGTTCCTTCATGAAAAACGATGGTTGCAACAATAGCTGCTACCATACCTGCCGCAGCTAGTAAATTTCCGTTTCTTGCCGTTTTCGGGTTACTTAGCATTTTTAGCCCTAGAATAAACGTAACTGAGGCCAGTAAATAAATGATGTGTATAATATCGAAACTCATTACTTCTTCTTTTTAAACATTTCCAACATTCGATCAGTAACCACAAAGCCCCCAACAACGTTCAGGGTTCCCAAAAACACGGCCACAAAACCGAGTGACATTGCTAAAATATTATCAGGTTCGGCATTTAACATTACTATAATAGCCCCTACGATTACAACACCGTGAATGGCATTTGCTCCCGACATTAGTGGCGTGTGAAGCACGGCGGGTACATTTCCAATAACTTCTACTCCCACAAACACCATCAGAATGACAATAAATATCATCTCTTTATTGGTGGTAAAAAATTCAATAAATTCGTTCATATTTTAAGCAGTAACTGCGTTTTGATTTACTATTAATGTTCCTGTTGTAATCTCATCTTCCATATCCCATTTGAAGCTTCCTTCTTCTACCAAATGAGCTAAGAATGTGTCAATATTTCTACTCAACAACTCGCTTGCATTAGTTGGTATTTGTGCTGGGAAGTTGCTCACTCCAACAATTTTAACTCCCTTATGCTCAACGGTCTCATCTGCTTTGCTCAATGCAGTGTTTCCGCCTTTTGCAACAGCCATGTCTACGATTACTGAACCGTTTTTCATCATCTCAATTTGCTCTTGGCTAATCAAAACCGGTGCTTTTGCTCCTTGTACTAAGGCAGTGGTAATTACCAAATCTGCCTGGGCAAGCGATTTATTTACTGCCTCCTTTTGCTTAGCGAGATATTCTTCGGTAACTTCTTTTGCATATCCACCTTCGGTTTTTACACCTTCATCTTCTACCGTAATAAACTTGGCCCCTAACGACTCCGTTTGTTCTTTACATTCCAATCGAACATCTGTCGCTTCAACAATTGCTCCCAAACGTTTGGCTGTAGCTATGGCTTGAAGACCGGCTACCCCTACTCCAAAGATTAGTACGCGAGAAGGAGTTATTGTACCTGCGGCAGTCATCAACATTGGAAATATCTTTCCTAAGTTGTCAGCACCACAGATAACTGATTTATATCCTGACAAGTTACTTTGGGAGCTGAGAACGTCCATGCTTTGAGCTCTACTAATTCGAGGCATAGCATCGAGGCTGAATGCAGAAACTCCTTTTTGCTCTATTCTTTTCATAAGGTCTTCATTTAGACGATGAAAAAGTTGAGAGATCCAAATCTGACCTTGTTTTAGGCTTTCAATGTCACTGTCTGATGGTGGATTAACTTTTATGATGACATCTGCTGATTCGATTGCTTCTTTAGCATTTGCCGCAATACTTGCTCCAGCGTTTTGATAGTCTTCATTTGAAAAAGCTGCTTCTGAACCTGCATTAGATTCGACTATAACCTCAAATCCTAAGCCTTGTAGTTTTGAAATCGACTTAGGAACAATGGCTACTCTCGTCTCACCTGAATTGGTTTCTTTGAGTACTGATAGTTTCAAGATTCTAATATTTTGCTGTAAAATTAGAAGATTTTTGCATTAGTGCCCTATTGCACTAGTACTTTCTTCACAGCAATGGAGTCATTTGAATTCTGTAAAAATAGATACAGAACTTGAGGCATATTTCCTATGATCTGAATCTCATTACTACTCCTTTGTTCAAAGGGAACTTCACTACCAAGACTTGTAGTAATTTCTAGTAATTGCCAACCATTTGGCAGTATTACCTTCCCTTGTGTTGGATTTGGATACACCTTTAAATTTTCTTCTTGAATAGCGCTCACTCCAACTGTTCGATCGCAACCAACAACCACACTATCTACAGAAGATTGCGAACATTCTGAAACACTTAACTTTACGGTATATGTTCCAGAAGATGCATATTGGTGAACATAGTTCTTGCCTGCTATGGTATCAAAACCGTCGCCAAAATCCCAATGATAATTGTCAAAATCATTATTGGCTTGCACCGATACTGTACAACTGTTCATGGCTTGAGTAAATGATGGATCTGGGTCATTTACACCAATATTGTACGTATCCCAATTCCCCTCCATAACTGCATCAACAGCATTTCGAATCGAGTCGATTTGATATTGAGGCAAGGTGTATTTAAAAGACGAAGACTGAGCACTTTTTCTAAAAATCGTCGCGTAAAAGGTATATGCGGCTGCAACCGTTCCTTCCCTGGCTGGATGAGACTCGTCAGGATTATATAACTCTATTGCGGTTCCATTATTGATTAACGTATTCCAAACCACACCAACGGGACACACCTCCGCTTGATTGTTCAAGCCCATTTTTATATAGTTTGAACGTAAGATGCTGTCCATACCTTCATAAGTGCAAATAGGTGGCCATACACTGCAATTTGAAGCATCGCCGTTCTTGCGGCCCCACGTCATAAAAAATAATGGGATAGTACAGCTGTTGTTTGCACGTATACTATCGCATATGCGCTTAGCATGAGGAAAAACTTGCGTAGCCACTTGACCATCAGGAAATGAGGGTTCTTGGCTTTGACATTGGATAACAACATAATCCCACACGGTTGTTCTAATCTTGTCGTAAAGTTCTGCACTGTTGGCATGTTGGCTTATTCGAGCACCTCCAGCAGTATGAGTTGCCACATCAACCGAATCGCCGGCATCAAGTGCTATAGCTTTGAGTGTGTTAGGCAGATCGTTGAAATAGGTGTAGCTATTTCCAACAAACAATACCTTTTTAGTCTGAGCGGATGAAACTAGACCAAAAAGAAGTAGTACTAAGATTATGTTTATCTTTTTCATTGGTATGCAGATGTGTCCAAAGTTAAAAAAGTTGCATAAAAAAAATCCCGTTCTCGAAATTCATCGGAACGGGATTCAAATTGAATATGCTAAATATTATTTTACCTCTTCGAAGTCTACATCTTCAACGTCTTTAGCTTCTTCGCCATTTCCTGCTTCAGCATTTGCATTTGCATCAGCTCCTGGAGCAGCTTCGCCTTCAGCTTGTTGAGCGTTGTAAATATCTTGAGAAGCAGCTTCCCAAGCTTTGTTTAATGTTTCCATATGGGCATCAATACCTGCAACATCTTGAGCTTCATGAGCTTTTTTCAAGTCATCTTTAGCAGCAACAATGGCAGATTTTTTATCCTCAGGAATTTTATCTCCGTATTCTTCAAGTTGTTTTTCAGTAGTAAACACAAGGTTGTCAGCAGTGTTTAACTTATCGATTTTTTCTTTTTCTGCTTTATCAGCATCAGCATTTGCTTCTGCTTCTTTACGCATTCTTTCGATTTCGTCTTCACTTAGACCAGAGCTTGCTTCAATTCTGATGTTTTGCTCTTTACCTGTACCTTTATCTTTTGCACTTACGTTCAAAATACCGTTAGCATCGATATCGAAAGTAACCTCAATTTGAGGAACTCCTCTTCTTGCTGGCGGAATAGAATCAAGGAAGAATTTTCCAATAGTTCTGTTGTCTTTTGCCATTGAACGTTCCCCTTGAAGAACATGAATCTCTACAGAAGGTTGATTATCTGCAGCTGTTGAGAATACCTGTGACTTCTTCGAAGGAATTGTTGTATTTGATTCGATAAGTGTAGTGAACACACCTCCTAAAGTTTCAATACCTAGAGATAGTGGAGTTACATCAAGTAGTAATACATCCTTAACCTCACCAGTTAACACCCCACCTTGAATAGCTGCACCAATTGCAACAACTTCATCTGGGTTAACACCTTTTGAAGGAGTTTTACCAAAGAACTTCTCTACTTCTTCTTGAATTCTTGGGATACGTGTACTACCTCCAACCAAAATAACTTCATCAATATCGCTTGCGGTATAACCTGCATCACTTAGGGCTTGCTTACAAGGCTCCATGCTTCTGCGGATTAAATCGTCAGCTAATTGCTCAAATTTTGCTCTGCTCAAAGAACGAACTAGGTGTTTAGGCCCACTATCTGTAGCGGTGATATAAGGCAAGTTAATTTCAGTTTGTGTTGAACTTGACAACTCAATCTTTGCTTTTTCAGCAGCTTCTTTCAAACGTTGAAGAGCCATTGGGTCTTTTCTAAGATCCATGTTCTCGTCAGCCAAAAACTCTTCTGCTAACCAGTCCATAATCACACGATCAAAATCATCACCTCCAAGGTGCGTATCACCGTTAGTAGACTTTACTTCAAATACACCGTCGCCTAGTTCTAGAATCGAGATATCAAATGTTCCTCCACCTAAATCATAAACAGCAATCTTTTGATCAACGTCTTTTTTATCTAAACCATAAGCTAATGCAGCAGCTGTTGGCTCGTTTACAACTCTTTCTACTTTTAAACCAGCAATTTCACCAGCTTCTTTAGTTGCTTGTCTTTGGCTATCGTTAAAATATGCAGGAACTGTAATAACTGCTCTATCTACACCAGTACCTAGGTAGTCTTCAGCAGTTTTCTTCATTTTTTGAAGTGTAATTGCCGAAATCTCCTGTGGAGTATATTGTCTGTCGCCAATTAAAATTCGAGGAGTATCGTTATCTCCTTTAACCACTTTATATGGCATCTTAGCAGCTTCATCAGCAACCTCGCTAAAACGCGTACCCATAAATCGCTTTACAGAACTAATCGTGTTTTGAGGATTTGTGATTGCTTGTCTTTTTGCAGGATCACCTACCTTTCTTTCACCATTTCCATTGTCCATAAAAGCAACAATAGATGGTGTAGTTCGTCTACCTTCACTGTTTGGAATTACAACTGGCTCGTTTCCTTCCATCACAGAAACGCAAGAGTTGGTGGTTCCTAAATCAATTCCAATTACTTTACTCATTTTTTAAATTCGATTTATTTTTATTGATGAGTAAACAACTTCAGTGCCATTTATGTGGCAGCTTTATTTGTCAGTTTTTCGGCGTTGTTTTTATGACAAAACGACATTAATAGCGCACAAATCCAAGATTTTTAGTGGCTTCTGACAGTTGTAAGTGATAGCGTGTGTCGGCATGAAAAGTGCCGTTTTCGAACTTATTAATGTAGCGAGAAGAGAAAATGCCAAGACCATTTTGCACGTTAGTATACTCTGGCTTTTTCTGAACGATTCCTATAGAAGGTTCATTAACCGTAATAAAAGTGTACAACTCATTCGCAATTCCATACAACTTTAAATCAAAGCCCAACAAGCGACGATAAATAGCTTCGTCTTCATTTAGTTGGCTGGCCATGGCATTAAAAAAACCTGCACTATAAACCAATTTTCTTTCTTCGTTAAAACCTTCTAATGATGTGGTTCGATTTCCCGTCATCATTTTCCATCGAACTACTTTAGTTTCTCTAATTGAAGTATCTTCTTTGTTCACTTCTTCTACATAGATACTCATTTCCATGTCGTATGACCGTACATGTTTTCCTTCTTTATAGCGTGCAACTAATGTGTGTTTGTCTGTCGATGCAATCCTAATTTCTGTAACGAATGGATTTACTGGGGAAGAAATTTCTGCCTGCCCAACCGCTACTGAGTTTGAGTTCACCGAATATCCTGTTCTAGGATTGGTCACTGTTAAAGTATAGCTGTAAGTATTCAAGAAATTTGAAGCCAATATAGGGTCAGACAACTCGTACAAATAGTGGCCTGGAGTTGAAAATTCACCGGAATCTTTTGAATGACCAACTTGAGAACCATCAACACGTTTCAGAAAATAACTCTGTTCGTATGCTCCATTCACAAATTCATCAAGTTTAACCTCTAAACTATCGTAGTACAAAGAATCGGTATTGGTCGTGAATAATAGAGCATTGCGTTTCTCATCCAGGTAGGTTCGTTGAATACGGATATATTGTTTTGCATCGGTTGGATTTAACAAGCCATAAACGACTGCTGTTTCCTTCCAATCGGCAGCAACATCCAACTCATTCTCACAGGATGAGAACATCATTCCAACAAACCATATTCCGATATAAAACCAAATCGTTTTTTGCATATTTTTAGTTTAGCTTTGCAAACTTTCACAAATAAAATGAGAATAATAGCATTTGGCTTAATAATAAGTTTGTCACTTTTAACAAAAGGGCAAAATGTCTTTACCAAATTTCAAGATACGGTACTCATCGACAATTTTTCGGAAAACAGATACCAGTTCCCTCAGAAGTACAATGCTTTTGAATTGTTCATAATTGAGAACAACCAATATCGATTGAAAAGAATAAGTGAGTCTTCTCATTCTGTTTCGTATGCAAAAATTGACAAGCCATTAGAATCTTTTGAAGTAATCTCGACCATTCAACTGGTTAAGACAAAAAACAAAATGGCTTCTGGTGGATTAATTGTACACGGTCAAACCATTGGTAATGGTGCAATTATTATTGAAATCAATGGTAAAAAACGGTTCAAAGTGAGCAAGATGTATGAAGGACAAATGCGTTATCTTTCTGGATCTACTAAGGGTGATGGATGGGTTAAATCTTCGGCCATCAGCAAAAAAGGGAAGAACAAAATTATGCTCAAGGTAGAAAACGGATATTACGATTTGTACATCAATAACAAATTTGTTTATTCAGCCTTTGACAATCAATTTGTTGATGGAAATTTTGGATTTTTCATCAATGGAGCATCAGAAATGACAGTATCTGACATTTTGGTTAAACAAGAGGCAACTGGTTTTGGATTAGCAACAGGCAACCCGTCTGACACTTCAAAAGGGAACAGTCTTGCAGACCCTTCATTCCAAGAAGTGATTTTGGTATTCAGAACCAAGATTGATCAGCAACAAGCAGAAATTGAAAGACTTCAAAAGGAAGTTGATCAATGTAAATCAATGTTAAACTACGACACTACTTTATTAAGCAAAGCAAACCAGCTTGAGATTGATAACGAGGAGCTTAGCTTAAAGCTTGACTCAGCTTCCAACGCCTTAACTATAGCCAATAAACGATTGAAGTACTTGGAGTCATTCAAAGAAGATATTGAAAATTCAAGTAACGGTGATATGATTCTGAACCTTTCAAATATTCTCGCAGATATAAAGGTAGAGAACAAAGAACTCACGCAAAAAGCGGCAAGATTGGAAGCCCAGAATGCTGGATTGAAGAAAGACAACGAGGTGTTAATGCGTGAGATTGATCGTTTAAAATACATGTTAGACCTAAAAGACTAAATCATGAGTGTTGCAAAGAATGACATCAAAAAAATGACTACCCGTCAGCTTCAAGAAATGAAGCTAAGAGGCGAAAAAATCACTATGCTTACGGCATACGATTATTCTTATGCTAAGATTATTGACGATGCTGGAATCGATGCTATCTTGGTTGGAGATTCTGCATCTAATGTTATGGCTGGAAACGAATCAACTTTGCCTATCACGCTTGATCACATGATCTACCATGCACAATCTGTGCTCAAAGCTGTTGATCGTGCGCTGGTTGTTGTTGACCTTCCTTTCGGTAGCTACCAAGGAAATAGTAGCGAAGCACTTCGAAGTGCCATTCGAATTATGAAAGAGAGTGGAGCACATTCTGTAAAACTAGAAGGAGGCTCAGAGGTTATTGAGTCTGTAAAAAGAATACTCTCTGCAGGTATTCCTGTTATGGGTCATCTTGGATTGACACCACAAAGCATCTATAAATTTGGCACCTATACGGTTCGAGCTAAAGAAGAGGAAGAGGCAAACAAATTAAAAGCCGATGCTCTTTTACTTGAAGAAGCAGGCTGCTTTGCGATCGTTCTTGAAAAAATTCCAGCTAAGTTGGCTAAGGAAGTTGCAGAGTCTGTAAATATTCCTGTGATTGGAATTGGTGCTGGTAACGATGTTGACGGACAAGTGCTGGTTCTTCACGACATGCTTGGTGTAACAAAAGAGTTTTCTCCTCGATTCTTAAGAAGGTATCTTAACCTTTATGATGACATTAAAAATGCGGTTGGAGACTATATAAAAGATGTAAAATCTAGAGATTTCCCGAACGAGCAGGAGCAATACTAAGACTTCTCTATCGTCGCGCTAAGCCCTTTTCTAGTAAGCGCGTTGCATACTGGTGTGAGCCTTTCTGCAGATCCACTTTTAACCGCACACTTTCCTTTATAGTGAACGATAAGTGAACATTGTTCTGCCTGTTCAAGCGTGTGCTTACAGTATTTCATCAAGCAATCTATAACATGATCGAAAGTATTGTGTTCGTCATTATACAGCATAATTGTATATCCTGTATCAACCGCTTCTAGAACATCTAAATCGGCACTTTCTTCTGTATAATTGGCGAAAATCATTGTTTAGCTTTAAATAAATTAGCTTTGCTTTCTTCTCCGTTAATCAATCTGGTAATATTCTTTTTATGAGTCAATACAACCAAGATAGTTGCGGCGATTCCAAAGGCAATGAGCAATGGTTCTTCTCTATGGAACACAAAAATAGCTAATATCGGGAAAGATGTTACGGCCAAAATTGAACTTAAAGACACATATCTTGTCAATAACAAAATCAAAATAAACAGTCCTAAGCACGAAAGTGCTAGGCCATAGTGGATTCCGATTAACATACCAAGTAGGGTAGCAATTCCTTTTCCTCCTTTAAAATTTTCAAAAATTGGAAAAATATGACCTACAACTGCCAATATTCCGAACAAAAGCTGAAGATTTATAAACTGCAAAGTCCCTTGTTCAACAAAATTTAGGTAATGAACAAGACTTGCAGCGGTAACACCTTTTATCACATCAAGAAATAGAACAATAGTACCAATTTCTTTACCTAACACTCTAAACGTATTGGTAGCACCGGCGTTCCCACTTCCAAAATCGCGAACGTCGATACCGGCATAGGCTTTTCCAATCCAAACACTACTCGGAATGGAACCAATTAAATAGGCCAGAACAGCTAGTAATATGATAAATATCGTTTCCAAATTAATTCGTCGGTTTTTACTTTATTAATAAAGCATCACCATAGCATAGGAAGTTATAACCTTCCTTAACAGCAGTTTCGTATACTTCCATTGCCAACTTGTGGTCATCTAAGTATGCAGAAGTAAGCATCATTAGTGTTGACTGCGGTTGGTGGAAGTTTGTCAAATAACAATTCGCAATACGAGGTTCGTATGGAGGGAAGATAAATTTATCTGTCCAATTGTCATCCGGGTTAAGTTTTCCAAATGCAGATACAGAGCTTTCAAGTGCACGCATTACGCTCGAACCAACTGCACATACTTTCTTTTTATTTTCTTTTGCTTTATTTACGATGTCAGCAGCTTCTTGATCGATTACAAAATGCTCAGAATCCATTTTGTGCTTTGTAAGATCTTCAACCTCTACAGGTCTAAATGCTCCGAGCCCAATGTTTAGGTTCACCTTAGCAAAATCAACACCTTTAATTTCTAAACGCATCATTAAAGCTCGCGTGAAATGAAGACCTGCAGCAGGCGGAGCAATTGCTCCATCCACTTCAGCAAAAATGGTTTGGTACATTTCTTCATCTTCTTTAGTCGCTTCACGATCTAAGTATTTAGGAATTGGAGTGTGACCCAATTTGTGAACTACGCTTTTAAATTCTTCGTCTGTTCCGTCGAATAAAAATCTAATCGTTCTTCCTCTAGAAGTCGTGTTATCGATAACCTCTGCTACCAACTCATCTTCGCCAAAGAATAATTTATTTCCAACACGAATCTTTCTTGCTGGATCAACTAAAACGTCCCAGAGACGTAATTCTTTGTTAAGCTCACGAAGTAAAAACACTTCAATTTTAGCACCTGTTTTCTCTTTATTACCGTAAAGTCTTGCAGGGAAAACCTTAGCGTTGTTCAACACCATAACATCTCCTTCATCAAACTCATCTAGAATGTCTTTAAACATCTTGTGTTCAATGGTTTTTGTTGCTTTATCTACAACCATTAGCTTACACTCATCACGATTATAAGGTGGTGTAGATGCTATTCTGGATTTGTCAAGTTCGAAGTGGAATTCTGATAATTTCATTTATGGGAATGATGTTCTTTTGTATACTAAAAAAGGCTGCAAAAATAATATATTCAAAAGGCGAAGTCAAGATATAAGTTTGTATGGTCTTGAAAACGGAGAATTATTGCTTGTTATCGAAAATAAATACCTTTGGTCGATAGAGCGAATTACCCCATCGATGCCAACCTATCTTTGGGCGTTATAAAGTGAATTTCAGAACACACATTTATGAATCGATGACACTGACCCTAAAATTTTTAAGGGCTCATAAGCTTCGTAGCTTCTTATCTGTTCTGGGAGTAACCATTGGGATCTTTTGTATTGTAGCTATTCTTACTGCTACGCACTCACTCGAACAGAATATTCGAGCAAACATTGATAAGCTTGGTGACAAAATTGTTTATGTTCAAAAATGGCCATGGGTATTTAGTTCAAATTTTGAGTGGTGGGATTATATCAATCGCCCTGAAACTACCCTAAAAGAATACAAGCGATTTAATCGAGAAAGTAAAAAAGACATTATAAAATCGTCGGCTTTTTATTTTGAATTTGGTAGGAATAAAGTTCAATCTACTGTTGAAGAGCTAACCAACGTGAAGGTTGTTGGCGTTACAGGCGATTATTTCGATATTACAAAGTGGGAGGTTGAATTCGGTAGAGAGTTCAATTCGTTTGAAAACCAAAAAGGAAAGAATGTTGCCATTGTTGGATACAATGTAGCTAGAAATCTATTTCAAGGTCAAAACCCATTAGGGAAGAGTATTAAAGTAAACGGTGCAAAAGTTACCATTATTGGAATTCTGTCTTTTCAAGGAAACGGCATTGGCGGCCAGCAACACGATGACCTGGTCATGCTTCCTGGTGCTTATGCTGAACGATTTGGCAAACCCAATACTATGGGCGTTTCATCAGCACTGATTATAAAGGGCTACGACGATCAAGATTTAAAAGTGGTCACCTATGAAATCAAGCGTTTGATGCGTTCAATGCGTAAACTGCGACCAAAAGACGATGACAACTTTGCCATCAATAAACTAACCATGTTCAGCGACCAACTAGACCAAAGTTTTGCACTCCTAAATATTGGCGGAATTATTATTGGTATTTTTTCATTGTTGGTTGGAGGGTTTGGAATCGCCAATATCATGTTTGTCTCTGTTAAAGAAAGAACTTCGATTATTGGACTTCAAAAATCACTCGGAGCGAAGAAAAGTTTTATTCGCTCTCAATTTTTATTCGAAGCGGTACTGCTTTGCTTTGTTGGGGCATTTTTAGGCATATTACTAACCTTTATTGGAGGTGTTTTTGTCAATTTTCAATACGACTTCAAGATTTTCTACAGTTTAGATATTTTTCTTTTTGGAGTGTTTATTTCCATCTGCATTGGATTAGTCGCGGGATTAGCTCCGGCTTTAAGAGCCGCACGCATGGACCCTGTAGTAGCAATTCGAAAGTAACTAAGATTTTGGTCGATAAACGATGTTACCGATCACTCCAATTACAACCATAAACAACCCACCAAGAACAATTGGTTTGTACCATTCATCGAATAGAAAGTAACCAAAAGCGAGAGCGTAAAAGATTCCGAGATAGCTTATTACCGACACCTTATTCACCTCTCCTATTTGATACGCTCGAGTTAAGAAATACTGAGCCAGATAGGTTAAGACGCCTACAACGGTAAGCAACATCCAGTTAAGTTTGGTGGTCCACACCCAATCTCCGGTGAATCCAATGAATATTAACACCAAAGGAATCGTCACCAAAGGAAAATAAAACATGATGGTAAGATGGTGTTCTGTACGTTTAAGTATGCTGATGATATTATAGGCTGAAGCCGCTCCAATTGTTCCTAGAACTCCCAGCAGTAAAGGAAGTGTGTCTACTCGTGCATCAAAACCTTTTACCAACATTACTCCTATAAAACACATTAAAAAGAAGAGCCATTGAATCGGTCTAATGTTTTGACGGGTTAAAATTACAGCGATCAACACCGTTATAATGGGTGTTAGGTAATGAATTACGACTGCTGAAGCAAGTGGCATCTGATGTAATGTATAAAAGAACAATGCTATTCCGAGAGTGCCAAACAAACCGCGCATCACAAGCAGTTTACGGTTCGTTCCTAAAGCTGACACTTTCTGTTTTTTGAGCAAAACAGCAACCATGGCCATCATTACAAAAGAACGCATAAATACGATTTGTGCTACCGGTATTTCATCTAAATATTTGACAATAATATTCATGATCGCAAACAGAAAGGATGCGGCCAACATGTAATAAATTGCTTTTTTATTGTCGGTCATTTAAAACTAGCCGCAAAACTAATTTTTTAATATTTCTTTGCGATGTGAAACCACCATATCTAAGCATAATTATTCCAGTTTACAACAGTGAGAAGTCTCTTGCTGAATTAACTGATAGAATAGGTGCGTTTTGCCAAAAAGAGGAAGTCACTTACGAGATTATTGCAGTAAACGATGGAAGTAAAGACCAAAGTTTAAATGAATTAAAAAAGCTGTGCATAGAGCATGCATATCTCAAGGCAATAGACCTAGACCGTAATTATGGCCAACAAGCAGCAACATTATGTGGTCTAATACAATCAAAAGGTGAATATGTTGTTACCATCGACGATGATTTGGAGTACAATCCAGAAGACATTCATACGCTGCTTTTCGCCATTGAAAAAACGAATATTAAGCTGATATATGGTTACGCAGAGAAGCAACAACGGTCAGGACCAATCAAGTCATTAGCCAAATTTGCAAAGTATCTGGTATATAGCTTTTGTGGACTTTCTACCAAGCTTAGCTCATTTCGAATTGTACGTCAAGACAGTCTAAAAGAATTAAAGTCAACTAATTCTTATCACTTTATTGTAGATGGACTATTGAAGAAACAAATTCAGCCAAACACTTATATCAAAGTAGGGCAGAATTCTAGAAAGTATGGGCAGAGCAACTACAATCTAATTAGTCTAGCGAGAATTTGGTTTCAATTTTTATTCTCAGCTTCTCTTTTTGGAGAACTAAGTGCAGGACTTCTCCTTGCCTTTAATATTTTACTGATTGTTGAGGGCAAGCTATTGATCGCACTTTTTGTAATCTTACTGGCACTCCTTCTTCTGATAGTCACATTTAAAGTGAAATGGCGTCAAAAAGAAGCCTTTCATATAAAAGAAAAGGTCAACTTCTAAGAAGCTGACCTTTTTATATTTTAAAATATTTATTGCTTAGTCTAGCAAGGTGTTTGTTTTTGAAACGCCTTCAGCACTTTCTACAAGCTTTGCTTTTTCAGCATCAGAAAGAGATACTTCTACAATTCTTTCGATTCCATTTTTTCCAAGAATACAAGGGACACCTATTGAAATATCACTCAAACCATATTCTCCGTCTAACATTGCTGAGCAAGGGAACATTTTCTTAGAGTCAAGAGCAATCGCTTTAACCAACTCAGAAACTGCCGCACCTGGTGCATACCATGCACTTGTTCCTAAAAGACCTGTAAGTGTTGCTCCACCTACTTTAGTATCTTCAACAATTTGTTGCATTCTATCAGCACTTAAATACTCAGAAACACTTACACTATTTCTTGTAGCTTTTGCAATCAAAGGAACCATTCCTTTATCACTGTGTCCACCAATTACCATTCCGTCTACATCAGAAGTAGGACAATCTAGGGCTTCTGCTAATCTATATTTGAATCGTGCACTATCTAAAGCACCGCCCATTCCAATAATTCTATTTTTTGGAAGTCCCGTTGCTTTGTGTACCAAGTACGCCATAGTATCCATAGGGTTACTTACTACGATGATGATTGCATTTGGAGAATGCTCAAGAATACTATTTGAAACAGTTTTAACGATACCTGCATTAATTCCGATAAGCTCTTCACGAGTCATACCTGGTTTCCTAGGAATACCGCTTGTTATAACAGCAACATCACTTCCTGCAGTTTTAGAATAATCGTTAGTAGCACCTGTAATTAAGGTGTCAAAACCATTTAATGAAGAAGTTTGCATCAGGTCCATTGCTTTACCTTCGGCATATCCTTCTTTAATGTCTACAAGAACTACTTCGTCTGCGAAATTTTTAATTGCGATGTATTCGGCACAACTCGCACCTACTGCACCGGCTCCAACAACTGTTACTTTCATTTTCTATTGTTTAATTTTAAGAGGTGCAAAGGTACTATTTATCAAGAAATAAAATGATAAGTAGTCAAGATTGAATTAACATTTTTTAATCCTTATTATTCTTCCATTTGAATGAAGTCATCTGGAATAGATAATCGTCCCTTGGTACTTTGCTTTACTTGGTCGAGAGTAACTCCCGGAGCAAGCTCTCTTAAAACAAATCCTTGGTCAGTAATATCGAATACACCCAGGTTAGAAACTACTTTTTTAACACAACCTAAGCCCGTTATTGGAAGACTAAGCTCATCTAACAATTTAGAATCTCCAGCTCTGTTTGTGTGATTCATAGCTACGATGATGTTTTGAGCAGAAGCAACAAGATCCATAGCCCCTCCCATTCCTTTCACCATTTTACCTGGAATTTTCCAATTGGCTATATCTCCTTTGTCGTTTACCTCCATGGCACCAAGCACAGTTAGATCAACCCGGCCACTTCGAATCATTCCGAAGCTAGTAGCACTGTCAAAAAACACAGATCCGGGCAATGTAGTTACGGTTTGTTTACCCGCATTTATCAAGTCTGCGTCAACTTCATCTTCAGTAGGAAAAGGCCCCATGCCTAAGAGTCCATTTTCAGATTGAAGCGTTACACTTACACCTTCAGGAATATAGTTTGCTACCAAAGTAGGAATGCCTATACCAAGATTAACATAGTAACCATCTTTAAGCTCCTTTGCGATTCTTTTCGCTATACCAAATTTATCTAACATTATCGTGTTGTTCTTTGCTCAATTCTCTTTTCGTAATCTGTACCTTGAAATATTCTATTCACAAAAATTGAAGGTGTATGAATAAAATTTGGGTCTAATTCGCCAGGTTCTACCAATTCTTCAACTTCAGCGATTGTAATTTTACCTGCAGTAGCCATGAGTGGATTAAAGTTTCGCGCCGTGGCTTTGAAGATTAGATTACCGTCGGTATCACCTTTCCAAGCTTTAACAATGGCAAAATCTGGTTTAAATGCAAATTCTTGAATATACATCTTGCCGTCAAACTCGCGAACTTCTTTTCCTTCAGCAACTTCAGTACCATAACCTGCTGGAGTATAAAAGGCTGGAATTCCAGCACCTGCAGCACGGCATCTTTCAGCCAAAGTACCTTGAGGAATTAACTCAACTTCAAGCTCGCCACTAAGTAATTGTCGCTCGAATTCAGCATTTTCACCCACATAGGAAGATATCATCTTCTTAACTTGTCTTCCTTGAAGCATTAATCCTATCCCAAAATCATCGACTCCAGCATTGTTAGAAATACATGTTAAATTTTTGACTTTAGCATCAACTAAAGCCTTGATTGAATTCTCCGGAATACCGCATAAACCAAAGCCTCCGAGCATCAAAGTCATACCATCTTCTATGCCTCTAATTGCCTCTTGTGCGTTCTTTACTACTTTACTCATTGTTACTGTGCGAAGTTAAATATTCCCAGAATAGGAAAAAATTTTCTGAAAAAATATACAGGTGGTGGTAATAATTGACAATATCGCGACGTATTAATGGCTGTATAGCAATATCTTTGAAATTGGATTGTTGTCATGAAATTACGAAATCATTCTTACCTACTACTTGTTTTGATTGGAGTTTTGACTTCTGTTGCCTCTTTTGGTCAACATGGACAAGACTGGATAAACTTCAACCAAAGCTACTACAAAATTGAAGTTGGCTCTAATGGAATTTACAAGCTAGATCATGCTGCCTTAATCTCGGCTGGAGTTCCGCTTGCCTCTATCAACCCAAAAAACATTCAAATCTTTCTTAACGGAGAAGAACAGCATATTTATGTAAGCGGTCAAGCTGATAACACTTTTGACGCTTCTGATTTTATTGAGTTCTATGGCCAGTACAATGATGGTACACTTGATGAAATTCTTTACCTCAATCCTCAAGACCAACCCCACAAATACATGAGCTTGTATACTGATACAAGCAATTACTTTTTGACTTGGACAACATCTACGCCAGGAAAACGAATTACCGACTTTTACAATTCGGATTACACTGGAAAAACAAGCGACTCGTGGATATGGTACAGCTCACCTAAATGGTACGGGCCTGGAGTTATTGAAGAATATTATGATGGAAGTCCATACTCATCACCTGGATATTATTCAGAATATACCGAAGGTGAAGGATGGTTTTCGCAATATATTGCTACAACTCGTAACCGATTATTACCTGTTTCTACTGAACTATATGACCAATCTGGACCAACTCCGAAATATGAGTTTAGTGTATATGGAAAATCTAATCCAACTGGGCAAGGAGCAGTAGTTAATGGCATAAATCATGAAATACAAGTTACGGTTGCCAATACGCTTATATACTCTAAAAAGCACTTTGGTTACACACGACTTATAGACTCAGGAACTTTAGACCCATCGCTAATTGGTAATCCAAACACTGTTTTTGATTTTGCTTCCGTGTATTTAACGAAAGCACGTCATGCCACATCGTATATTCGAATTGACTATCCTCGCCACCTTGACATGAACAACCAAGGAACATTTGGCTGGAAGTATACCGGAAACAACACCTACTTTGAATTTACAAACTTCAACGGAAACGACCCGTACATCTTTGACCGTACCAACAAACTTCGCATTAAGGGTGATATTGTAAGTAACAATCTGGTTTTCAATTGTGCAGACCCCGGGATTAAAGAGTTGTTTATTGCTGATGAAGCTGCTAAAGTTGTGGTTGATGCCAGCAATATTCAGGAAGTAATATTTAATGATTACGACCTTGACAATACTACTTACGATTACATTATCATAACTAACAAGCTGCTTGCAACTGGTGCACAAGAATATGCCGATTATCGATCTAGTGTAGCAGGAGGTTCTCACAATGTATTAACCGTATACAGTTCAGACTTATACAACGAATACTATTTTGGATACCACCATCCAATGGCAATTCGAAATTTCTGTAGAAGTATTTTTGATCAACAAGGAACACCTCCAGAATATGTATTGCTTTTAGGTAAAGGTCAAAGCTATTTCAAAACGCGTTACGATTACACGAAACGAACCTACGAAGACCTTGTTCCAACTTGGGGAAATCCGCCAACAGACTACATTTTTGTAACGGATTATACGCCTAACAACTTAGTTCCACAAATGGCTATAGGCCGTGTGCCAGCGAGGAAAAATGAAGAGGTAGTCAATTACCTCGACAAGTTAAAAGTTCACGAACAGTATGGAAATACATCAAAAACGGTACTTCAACTAACCGGTGGAGCTGGAGCGAAAGAGCAATTGCTGCTTGAAGGCTATCAGAACCACTATTTTGAGATTATAAAAGGTCAGAAATATGGTGGAAGTAGAAAGAAAATTACCAAGTCTGAGGCTGTTGCGATAGATTCATCATTGACATCAGATATTCAAGCTATTATAAACGATGGAGTGAGCATAGTAAGTTACTTTGGTCATGGAGCTTCTCAAGCATTGGAAGTCGATATGGGTCGAGCGAGACATCTTGACAACTATGGTCAATATCCGCTGTTTGTTTTTAACGGTTGTACACTCGGAAATAGCTTTGAAGAGTTTTCGCTTCCAGAAGAATTCTTGCTTGAAAAAGATAAAGGGGGAATTGCTTGGATAGCGAGTTCTGCATTTGGTTTTATCAATGAGTTGTACAGTTGGACTTCCAAATTCTACACCAACATGCTTGATGAGCACTATGGTGAATCAATTGGTAAAAATATCAGTTACACCATGGCAGATTACCAAAATCCTTTAGATCCATTCAATAGGTCACAATGCCGACAGATGGTATACCATGGAGATCCAGCAATTAAAATTTTCTCGCCCACCAAGCCAGATTACACTTTTGACAATGGCATTTCTGTATTTCCTATCGATGCAAATGCAGAAGATGATTCATTTGCCCTTGACCTCAATGTTATCAACCTAGGGATGGCTACCTCTGACACTCCAGAATTTATGGTTGAAGTAAAATATGCCAACGACGTAAGAGATACTTTTGGTCCAAAGAAATTTGGCCAGATTCATTCATCTAAGAATATCCGTTTTTGGATTCCTACCACCAAATACAGTAATGGGTTTAATACTTTTACAATTACTGTTGATAACGGTGACAGCATAGACGAACTTCCTCCTGTAGGAGAGATCAACAATACGACTACATTCGCCTATTTCATGCCATCTAATCGTTTGGCTGTTCTAAGTCCTACTAAAGATGCCATTGTTTCAAACGCTGAGGTCCTGTTGCAAGTTCAAAACACCAATATGCTTTCGGAAAATGATGAAGTATATTTTGAGCTAGACACCACACCTTTATTTAACAGTCCAAACTTACAACAGTCTGGTCTTGTTGTAGGAAGCAACATTATTAGTCACAAGTTTGTGTTGCCTCCATTTGACAGTACAGATTTCTTCTGGAGAGCACGATTCAATAAACCTTTAGATCAAGGTGGACTATGGGAGAATGGAACATTTTCTTTCATCTACCAAAGTGCTCCTGGCTGGTCACAAGGTTACTACACCAAACTCTCCGAGAGTGAAGGAACACGAATTCACATGAATGAAGATACTCGAGATTTAGAATTCTTGAGAACGATATCAGACAAGTACACCATATATGCTGGAGGAGCAAACATCCCTCCTACAAAAAAAGGAATTCGTATCGAACCGAATTACTACTACCCTGGATTCTTGATCAACGGTCTTGCAGCGGTTGCTGTAGACCCTGATAGGTTGGACCGTTTTAGTGACTCAAGTCGATTTAACAAGCGTTTTGGCACCAAAACATGGGGAGTACCAGAATATGTTACCGGAAAATTCAGTGGTGCTTATTGGTTCGATATGAGAAACAAAGAACACCGAGATTCTTTTGTAGATTACATGCACCGCGTTCCTGACGGATTTAATATGTTTATTTACACCTCGGGATATACAGATATTGACCAATGGGAAGACACTGTTTTCCAGGCTCTTGAAATGTATGGCGGATTAGAAGCAAGGAATGTCAACGATGGAGACCCATACGGTCTTCTTGGCAAAAAAGGATATGCTCCAGGTGAAGGAACAGAACTTATTGCCAACTACAACTCTACTACGGATCCTAAAGACCAACTCTTAGAATTCTCAATTGTATTGTTCCCAATTGCAGAGAGTGGATACTTAGCCTCTCAAAAAATTGGACCATCATCTAGCTGGCAACAATTCTACTACACCCTACACAATGAGTTTGACTATGACACTGACACCCTTCATTACGACATTTTTGGAATTGACCGAAACAACTACGAAATACCACTGTTTACTAAAGTAACTGCAAAAACGTTAGATCTATCATCAGTAGACGCCAATGTTTACCCTTACTTGAAAATCAGAGGATTTTATGGAGACGTAGACGGAAGAACTCCTGCAGAACAAGATCGATGGACGCTTCTATACGAAGGAGTTCCAGAAGGAACAATTGACCCCAATATCGCTTTTGAGCAAAGTCACGACACTATTCAAGAAGGAGATTCCATATCGTTTACGATTGCCTATCAAAACATATCTCCTTATGATATGGATAGTATAAGAGTGTTAACATTAAACAGAAAGCCAAACAACACCAACGATACGGTTGAATTGAGGTATTATCAACCTCTTGCTCCTCAAGATTCTGTTATCTTTAACTACACTATTTCTACCCGCGGATTAAGTGGACTAAACCGATTAACAGTGTTTGTAAATCCAGATTACGAGCAACCTGAATTAAGTTTAGAAAACAATGTGATTGATTTGAAATATATTGTGTTGAACGATGAGAAGAACCCACTGCTTGATGTTGTGTTTGATGGAAATCACATCTTAGATTACGACATCGTATCACCAAATACGGTTATAACCATGTCTGTTCTTGACGATAATGAGTTTTTATTCATTGACGATCCGTCAGCTTTCGATGTGACCATCTTGAAGCCAAATGGTCAAACCGACACCATAACAAACCAATTGAGCCAGGTAGCATTTTTCCCAGGAACTAAGCCAGGAGAAAAAGCTGTTATGGAATATTATGCAAACGATCTGGCATCAGGTGATTATCTGTTAACTGTTGTTGTTAAAGATGCATCTGGTAACGAATCTAGTGAGTTGAAGTACCAGATCCATTTCAAAGTTATTCGAGAAGCATCGCTTTCTAACATCTACCCCTACCCTAATCCATTTACAACTTCAATGCGATTTGTTTACACCTTAACTGGTGAGCAAGTACCTGACTATCTTAAAATTCAAATTATGACAGTAACCGGTAAAGTCGTTCGTGAAATTACAAAGGAAGAACTAGGACAGATTAGAATTGGAAACAACATATCTGACTTTACTTGGGACGGAACGGATCAATTTGGAGATCAACTGGCAAACGGTGTCTACCTTTACAAGGTTGTAGCCAAAATTGATGGCAAAGACCTGAATCATTTTGAAACAGATGGCGACGAATTCTTCCAACAAGGTATTGGTAAGATATATTTGATGAGATAATTCATCTTGAAAAACCAAAACTTCATCCTACTGATTGCCACTGCTTTAATTACGGTGGTGGTCTGCATTTCTCAATTTATTTGCCCGATAAATGAATTAGATGGAGCTTGGTATTTTAGTCAGGCAGCTTCAATTATAAATGGGCATCCTTTCTTTAATGAGTTTACGCAATACAACACTCCCCTATTATTTGGGTGGGTTCAAGCTCCAGTCGCATTGGTTGTTAAATCTCAGTATAGTGTTGTGATGTTCTACGCACTGGTGATATTTCTTCTTGGCTTTTTGATAGCCAAGAACATGTATTCACAGAACTTGTGGTGGTCGCTATTGATTGCTTCTCTTCTAATAAGTGATAAATCTATACTCAGTCAAAGACCAGAAGTTGTAGTGTTAATGCTTAGCGTTCTTTTTTGGCTTCGATACAGGGTTTTAGATACACCGAGTCATAAACTGACATGGGGATTTCTTTTTGCAATAATTTTAGTTGCCTTACATCCTGCCAATGGAGTACTCGCTATTGCTGGTTTTCTTTGTGCTCAACAGGCTTTAGTTCCCCAGACGCTTAAACGCGGAGCAATCTTCTTGGTTATCGGAATAGTCGGCCTAAGCATTTTTTTCTTGATGCCTGAAAACGTGTTTAAGTCAATGCTGGTGTATCGTCTTGAGACCTATAACCTTTCTGTTTTAGTGAAGTTTTTCTCATTCAGTGGAATTACAATTGCAGCTTTTTTGCTTTTACTCAAAACTCATTTGAGCCGAGAAAAGGTGCTTAACTTCCTGGCATTATTTATTGTATGTTCCGCTCTTGGCACGAGCTATTACTTAGTCTTCTTATTTATTCCTTTACTCATTTGGACCATAGAAAATAAAGAAGACATGAAATGGAAACCCCTCGCCTATTTAGCACTTGGTTTTAACCTGGCATTAAATGTCATACATCCGAATTATGTGCGAATAGAAAACTCGGCCTACTGCAATCAGATTTACAAAGTGCACGAAGAGATTGCCAAACACGGAGGGGATAATAAGGTCTTTTTAGAATCATACTTTGCAACTGCACAATTCTTCGACAATTCAAATTCTAGAATGATTTTACTAGATCCAATTCGAACACAACCATTTGATTCAATCAAAAGTGGAGATGTTGTTCTAATGACCAATCCTCGTAAATGCATCCAACTAGAAGAATATTTAAATATGGGTGGTAAGCGTTTCGCACAAACAGCTGATATCAAACCAGTTAAGGGTCTTCTTTCGATCAAATCTTTATACAAATCGAGATCCGACAGTTTGGGACTCTGGGTTTACACTATCCAGTAAATCTTGACACTACTTCTTTAAATTTCATCCGAACAAGATCCGTTAGGCGCGTATCAGGGAAATAGTATAAAAAGTTCTCTTTAAGCTTATTTCGATGTTGTTTATTGCTAAACGAAGATGTGGGTGCCAGCTTGAAAAAATCACCTTCTTGGTCACAGATTACATTAACGACCTCTGGCTTTAAACTCCGTGCCCACGATTTTTGTGCTTGGTTAGTCTGACGTTCAGAAAGAGTTAATTCAGGCGAAACCTTTGAGAGGTCTTTTGTTCCATAAATATCCATCTCAAAATCAACATCCTGCAAGCTCGTATTTAATCGACGAACTACCTCAGGATGCAGTTCATAAAATGCGTCATATACATTTTCTGTGTCCCTCCAACGTTTAAACTTCATGAATTCTGTTGAAAGGTAAAGCTGTGATTGATGCTGATAGCGATGAACTTGTTTTTTCATGTGAACCCCTGTATCAGCAAAGTCTGAAGTCAAACTGTACCTCGGAAATCCAAGATATTTATCACTGTGTTGAAGAAATGCATAAAAGCTCTTTTCCCAGACTTCATTTTTCCAACGCAGTACATTTTGCGGTAGATGATATGCATTATAGTTGTGGTCAAAACTTTCTAAAAACTCAAAATAAGGTTTAAGCATTTCCCAATTGTAAAAGCATCCTTTACTGCTGGCTCTTTGCTGGTAATATAGAAATTCACTGTTAGGAATCAACTCAAACGGAAAACGATTTGCCTCTCGCAATGGATATCTGTACAAGCTTATTCCAGCTAGCTTCTTCTCTGTTTTTGCTATTTCTTGTGCAGCCAGTAAATACTCTTGAAATGAAGGTGAAACCACTAGGTCGTCTTCGAGAATGACCACATGACCTAATTTCTCGGCCATAGCCATACATTCAAGATTGTGTCGATCAACTCCGAGCTGTTCTTTCTGAACAATAATTTCAAACGCTCCATGACTCCATTCTATCGATTTTATATAGTCTAACACCTCTGTGCTTGAATTCTTTTCACAACTGATATATAAATTCATTCCCCCTCTAATAGTTGTAGCGAGAATGCTATTCATCAAACGCTTTATGGAGTGAAGACGATTATAAACCGGTATTACTAGGTTAAATGTCAAAATTTGCTCTTAAAATTGCTGCTAAGTTGCAGAAAAAGCCTGAAATATCATTGATAATTTGCACACATAATCGTGCCGACCTGTTGAATCAAAGCCTTGCACATTACGCTTCGATTTCTACAACAGTGCCTTTTGAAATATTGGTGGTCTTAAATGCATGCAACGACAACTCCCTTGAAGTTGTAACCCGTCATCAGCAACAAATAAAGAACCTCAATTATGTAATTGAGCACAAGATAGGTCATAGTAACGCTCGCAATGCAGGATGGCAGCATGCCAAGGCTCCCTTTGTCTTTTACATGGATGACGATGCCTATCCCGATAATCAGTTGGTGGATATTCTGTCGACCCATCTAACCAATCACAACATAGTTTGCATTTCTGGGCACACAAAGTATTGGTCTGCAAATTCTCCTCAATGGATAAAACCTGAGCTTGTGGAAGTTCCTCTTTTTAGAAATGATTTTGGACCGCTTCCTGAAGCTGGCTATATAAATGGATGTGCTTGTGGATTTAACGTTGAATCACTCCAAAAAAATGGGGGTTTTAATCCTGATGTTGGAATGAAAGGGAACAAATTGGGATATTACGACGAAATTTACTTGCAAGATAAGCTTCGAAGTCAAGGCGAGACAATTTACTATGACCCAAACTTAATTGTGTACCATCAAAGTCATCAGAAAACGACTCTATCTTTTCTTAAAGCCGCTTATGCCAAAGGCAAATCAAAAAAACTGGTTAGAAAAAGAAACGTGACTAAATTGTTGGCACATACCTCAATCAGTTTAATAATGGCTACTATTAGGCTCCCATTTATGGCTGTTAAGCTAGGAGGTCGACATGCAATTATCCATGAATTTAAGGAACCTTTTAGACTGGCAGGACAGTTATTCTAACCGTGAAAATTCTACTTGCCAGCATATTACCTATTAATGATATCAGCTCTTGGTCTGGAATCTGTAAGCATGTATATGAACAATTATCTCAGCACCATGATGTTGAGTTTTGCTATGCTGAAGGTGCGCATAGGTACCAACAAAACTTGGCAAGGCTTTCTTATTGGAGTTATCGGTTTTCAGGAAAAAGAAGAAATGTTTACTTCAGTCCTAGAGCGTCAAAGCTTTACCAACGCGAATTGTTAAAACATGAAAATCGATTTAAGCCTGACCTTATTCTCTTTTTAGGGAGTGGAACAGAACTCAGCTATCACGATACAGAAACTCCTTGTTATCTTCTTGCCGACGCAATTTTTAGCCTGCTTAAGGATTGGTATCCAAACTACAGCAATTTGGGTTCAAAAGAGGTAGCAGAAGCCCTTAGAATGGAAAAAAGAGCTTTCCTGAAGTTTGATAAGTTGTTTTTCACGTCTGATTGGGCACTAAATGCCACTGCAAGTCAATATCCTGAGATAACTGATAGGTTGTATCGTACAAATTTTGGCAGCAACATACCGGTCCCAGAAAATGAAGATATTCAAGTATTTCCAACGCAGTATTCGCAATTGAACATGCTAGCGGTCGGTAAGGACGTAAAACGAAAAGGTCTTGAACAAGCTCAAAGCTTAAGCCGTAATTTAGGTGCACAGCTAACCATAATTGGCACCCATAAAATGCTTAACAAAGCTATCCCTTCTGAATTAAGTCAATTGGTTGACGAGTATCGTAAAGCACATG
Source organism: Bacteroidia bacterium (assembly GCA_965216465.1). Lineage (GTDB taxonomy): Bacteria > Bacteroidota > Bacteroidia > NS11-12g > UBA9320 > UBA9320. The sequence continues at coordinate 187,957 of CBDCFW010000004.1, read as the reverse complement.
TATTTTTATTGTTTTCAACGGCAGATTGCACGCCTATAGTGATAAATGAAGCAAACAGTATGAGCACTCCTGTTATTGCTTTTGAAGTTGGAGGAGTTGCAAGTCAAATAATAAATGGTATAAATGGCTATATCGTGAAGGATCTAATTGAGGCAGAGCAAATTATTGAGCTATGGAAAAATAATCCTGGCCAATATCAGGAAATTTGTAAATCCTCGTTCGACCATTACAAAAAGAATTTAAGTTGGGATAAGTTTGAAGCAGACCTTTTAGCGTGAAACACATCGTTGCCATACTAGCCCACAAGAATCCCAAGCAAGTAGAATTACTTGTTAAGCGGTGTTTTGAGCTGGGTTTTGAAGTACTTCTTCATGTTGACATAAAAGCACTAGACTTATTTAATCAAAACAAATTTCTCTATCCGCTCATTCATAAGCGATCATTTAATGTAAGGCGAGGTCATTTTTCAATAGTGCAAGCTGCAATAGAGCTCATGCAAGAGGCCAATGAAGAAAATTTCGATTACTTCCATTTGATTTCTGGAGAAGACTTCCCCATCAAGTCGAAGGCAGAGTTTGACGCTTTCTTTTCAAAAAACAGAGAACTTAGTTTTGTCAATCATTTCCCTATCCCCTTAGCCAAGTCATACGAAAAGAATAGAGAGGATATCTTTAGCTCTTTCAAAGTGTTTCGTGATCGACTTCCACAAGAAAATTATGCCTATAAGTTTTACAAGAATGGAATTGGATTAGTTGACACCTTCCACTTCACTGAAGGAAGTTTATTGGCCAATGTGGTTCGATACTTCACTCGATTCAACAGCTTTAAACGGCTTTATCATGCTATTGCCAAACGAAAACTACCTCAATTGGATTACTATGGAGGTAGTGGTTGGTTTTCTATCAATCAAGACTTGGTGAGATTAATGTTAGCGTACATTTCTGCTAACTCAAAGACTTTACGCTATTTTAAGCATTCTTTGTTTCCTGATGAGATCTTGCTACAGACTATTGCATTACATGTTGGATCTGAAAACATAGTAAACTCAGACCTACGCTACATCAATTGGGACAAACCTGTGAACAATGGCCCTGGAATAATTACCCTTGAAGAAGTTCCAAAAATGAAACAATCCAATGGATTTTTTGCCCGTAAATTTGATTTAATTAAAAACCCTGAACTCTTAACCGAATTTCAATAAATGCTGAACACAAACCAAATCAACTCTGTTGAAAACCTAGTAAAAGAAGTCGGTGCTTTTCAAATTGCCGAACAAGGTAAAATTGCTACTTCCGACATTACAGAAAAAGCACTAAATCAACTTGTTAGTTATGTAGACGTAGAAAGTGAAAAAAGACTGGTTGCAGGCCTATCTTCTGTGACGCCAGAGGCTGGATTTTTAACTGAAGAAGAAACTACCTCTCAAGAGAATTCAGAATTGTATTGGATTATTGACCCTTTAGATGGCACTACAAACTACTTGTTTCAACATCAACAGTATGCTATTTCAATTGCACTTCTTGAAGGAGGGAAAACGGTTTTTGGATGTATTTATATCCCACTTACAAACGAGCTCTTTATCGCTGAGCCAAAGGGAGCATTTCTCAATGGTCAAAAAATTGAAGTATCTAAACGCCATGAGCTAAAATCAACATTAATAGCTACTGGTTTTCCTTATTACACCTTTGGTGAAATAGATGCTTATCTGGCCATGCTCAAAGAACTAATGAAAGAAACAAAGGGACTTCGCAGAATGGGCAGTGCTGCCATAGATTTGGCTTATTCAGCTTTGGGGAAATTTGATGGTTTCTTCGAACTAAACTTAAGCCCTTGGGATGTTGCAGCTGGTGCCTACTTAGTTCAACAGGCTGGAGGTCAAGTCATTGACTTCAAAGGTGGGAATGATTTCGTCTTCGGCAAATCTATAATTGCCGGAAATGCTAGAATTGTAGAAGCCTTACACGACCAAGTAAAGAAACTTCATTTTTGAGTTCTTTCTATAATAAAGACATCCTCATTATCCTTTTTAAAGAAGTAATTCTCTCGAGCATATTTCTCTAAAAGATCTTCATTCGAAAACAAATCTTCTTTTTCTTGAGTCATCGCATCGATTTCTTCTTGAAGAAATACTTCTTGTTGCTTAAGATCCTTCAGTTCGTTGTACTGCTTGTACATAAATACAGCACTGTTTCGATCAAACAGCACCATCCAAACGGTAAAGAAAATTAAAGTGATAGCATACTTTTGATTTGCGATCTTTTGAAGCATAGCTTCAAAGTTATCTGAAAACAAGGATGCTGTTTTAACACTTAGAATGTTGTCGTATGCATTACCATACAGAATGTTCAGACGACTCCCACTTGCCTTGGAGCGTAAGTACCGATTCAATCAATTCACGTACTGCTCCTTCCCCACCATTTTGTGTTGAAATCCAATCGCTCTGTTCTTGTAGCTCCCACGCAGCATCTTTTGGACAGGTTTTAATTTCACACATTCGCATTACAGAAAGATCCGGATAATCGTCGCCCATATATACGCAAGAAGAGGATGAGATACCAAGATCTTTCATCAGTTTGCCAAACAATTCCTTTTTGTTGGCAACTCCAGTGTGTACATGCTTAATCCCTAAATTCTCAAGTCTTGATCTTACTCCTTCAGATGTACCTCCACTTATAATAATGATGTTGTAACCTTGCTTAACAGCAAATTGCAAAGCAAACCCGTCTTTAATGTTAAAAGACCTTAACATTTCGTGGTTATCTGTAGCTATAACAGAACCATTTGTAAGAACACCGTCGACGTCTAGTACAAAGGTGTCAATTTGCTTAAATTTATCGAGTATCAAAGTGTAATGTTTATTGGTTGTCGCGCCATTCGTATACCCAGCTACTTTGAATCATTTCTAAATGACCTTCGTTGCTGTCTTCGCGTTTGCCTTCAAAGTTAGGAAGATTCAACACCCAATCCAACAAATCGGTGAATCGGATTCTATATATTTTAGACTCTCCGAATTCGTCTCCGAATTTTTCATACAATGCCAATGCAATATCTTCATAATCAGACCAGTTCATTGGCGGTTCGTAAAATTTATTATCACTCATTTTAATGTCCTATAATACTGCTTTGATCTGGAATGGTAACGTCTATATCGGCAGTAACGATGCACTGACAACCCAGTCTTGAATTGATTTGAGGATTAATAGCGCGATCTATAAAATCTTCTTCTTTATCCGAAATTTCAGGTAAAGAATCCATTCCTTTATCAATATAAACATGACATGTACTGCATGCACAAACTGCTCCGCAATTGTGGTTTAGATGGATGTCATTATCCAATGCCGCATCGAGAATTGAATCGCCTTCGTTCACCTCAACTTTAACCACCTTAGTGTCGTCGGTTTCGAATTTAAAAGTAACGTTGTGTTTAGCCATGTTTAATTTGCTGCAAAGCTAGTACTAATCACGTATTTATAAATCGATATTTATTTTGACCTTATAAGGCAACCTTATAGCAATATAAACTGTCTGTAGATTGGAACAATTGTCAGAAATTTCAAGCAATTAGTAGGTTTTACTTCTAATCACAACACGTAAAATATACCTTTGCTTGACACGTTTAAAGAATACATGAGATTATTAGTCATTGCCATTTGCTCACTCGTTTTATCGCAAGCAAATGCTCAAAACATACTCAATGCCTTAGGAAAAGGGTTAAATACACAGGAAGTGGATCTAGTTATGAAAAAATTGGATCATGAGCGAAAGGTTGAATCCTTCTTACCTTACAATAAAACTTACAAGCTTGATTTTTTAAACGACGGAGTTGTTCTTGAATTTGATGGCCAGCTTGGCTTATATAAAATTACCTTGTTCGATAGCGGGTATGCATATCAGTCTTTTAAGCAGGAATTACCGAATGGAATACAATGGGGATATACACTAAATCAGGTTGAAAAAGTTACTGGTTTTTTAGACGAGATAAAAGACAACCCTTATAAGCGTAGGTCATCTAACGAAAACTTTATGGTTGAGTATTATTTCACAGCGGGAAGATTAAGCAGTATGAAGATTACGGCAACCAATAAATATATGCAAGAACAAGTACCTGATTTGATAAAAACGTGGGGATTTAGGCTGCTTCCAGATGGAAAAGCTGTTGCTGGCGATGTGTTGGCAGGAACAGGAACCATGACTTGGGGCGAGAATAATGCTGTAATTTATCAAGGCGAATGGTCTTATGGTCTCCCTCATGGCAAAGGCGAATACGTCGACACTTTTGGAAATAAGTATAAAGGTGAGTTTAAACTTGGATTCTTTTGGGGCCAAGGGGATTACTATTCAGAGAGTCAAAATGCATCCTATACCGGCCAATACGTAATGGGAAAAAAGCATGGAAAAGGTAAAATTTCGTATAGTGCTAAAATAGGCTATGTAGGTGATTGGTTTCAGGATGAAATGCTAGGTTCGGGTGTTTACCTTATGGGAACAGATTACTACTATCAAGGACAAATGTCGAATAACAGTATTAACGGCCGAGGCACTTTACACACTCCTGATGGTCAAGTTACCGGAACATTTAAAAATGGAAAGCCACACGGTTATTGTGAACAAAGCTCTACAGACGGCTACATTAAGCTTGCAGGAAAATGGGTAAACGGTAAAAAAGAAGGGAAGTTTATCTTAATGAGTGGAGAACAAGAAACTATCAAGTACTACGCCAACGACGTAGAAGTTCTAGAAAACACAGATTAAGCTCTGCTCAAAACCAGTTGTAACGCCAATCCAGATTTTTGCTCTAACTCAACTTGATAACCATCTAACATTTTATCTAGGTGATTACTGTCTTCGTTATAGTTGAAGATGGTAAGTAATTTATAATTCTCTTCTACCTTAACATTAAAGTTTTCAGACAACAGGCCGCTCAGCATCTCTGACTTCATATGGTCGTCGTTAAAGCACGCCATAAAACTAATTGCAGAATTTTGCATGAGGTTTAATTGAATTCCTGCTTCATTAAGTGCTTTGAAAATCAGCTCCAAATTGTCTTCAACAATAAAAGAGAAATCTTTAGAAGCTATGGTTACAATCGATTGGTTTTCCTTCACGATGTAACATTGTGTCTCGTTCAATGTTCTGCTTTCATTTTCGATGATCTCAGTTCCAGGTGCATCTTTATCAATAAACGATTTAACATACAATGGAATGTTCTTATTCTTAAGTGGCTGAATGGTTTTTGGATGGATTATTGATGCACCATAATACGCTAACTCAATCGCTTCGTTGCACGATAAGCGTGGAATCAAAACTGCATCATCAAACCTTTTCGGGTCACCGTTCATCACCCCCGCAACATCTTTCCAAATCGTTACAGACTCTGCATCCAAAGCGTAAGCAAATATTGCTGCCGAGTAATCAGAACCTTCTCTTCCAAGTGTAGTATTCTTATGCTTTAAGCTTCGTCCGATAAAACCTTGAGTTATAATTGTTTGCTTTTCAACGAGCTCTTTTAAGGAGCTATTGATCAAAGGTACACTTTCATCCCAAAGCACCTTTGCTGCTCTGTTTTTATCGGTAGTAATGACAAAGTTTCTTGCATCTATCCATCGGCACTTGTACTCAATTTTGTTGAGGTAAGTGCTTACGATTTTTGTTGAAATTAATTCACCAAAAGGAACGATACGATCGTATTCTTCGTCGTATGAAGATTCATCGTTTCTTGTTTTTTCGATGATACACTCAAGCTCAATAAGCAAGTTGTCGACTTCATAGTAGTCGTTGTCGCTTACGCTTAAATCTTTGATAATGTTTTGATGAAACTGTTTAACTTCATCGAGTAGGGTCTTCTTTTCAGGTTTGTTATGAAAATAAGCATCTACTAATGCTTCAAGTTTGTTGGTAATCTTGCCCATTGCTGAAATTACAACGACAATTGGTCCGTTCGTCTCTCTTTTAAGAACTGCAGCTACATTTTTTACCGCTTCCGAGTTCTTAACACTTGCTCCACCAAATTTGAATACTCTCATTAAAGATTAAATTTGCGGCAAAATTATCCTTTTAAATCAGAAAAATGCGTACCAAACAAGTAATTAGTTTAAGCCAATTTATCGCCGATCAGCAAAGCAAACATCCTACTGCTTCGGGTGATCTTTCTAAAATTTTAAGAGACATCAAATTTGCAGCAAAGATTGTAAATCGTGATGTGCGAAAGGCAGGACTAGTTGATATACTTGGAGCGGATGGTTCGGTTAACGTTCAAGGAGAAGAAGTTAAAAAGCTAGATGTTTTAGCAAACGACGAATTTAAATCGTCATTAACCTTAGGAGGTGATTGTTGCGCAATTATTTCGGAGGAGGAAGAAGACATTCATCACATTGAAACGACTTTAAACAAAAACTCAAAATACATCATTGCAATGGATCCTCTAGATGGATCAAGCAACATTGACGTTAATGCATCAATAGGCACCATTTTTTCGGTGTACAAGCGTATTAGTCCACTTGGTTCGCAAGTAACAATGGAAGATGTACTTCAAAAGGGAATAAACCAAGTTGCTGCAGGATATATCATTTATGGAAGCAGCACGATGTTGGTGTTGACTACTGGCCAAGGGGTTAATGCATTTACCTTAGACGCTTCGATTGGGGATTTTTGTTTGAGTCATCCTGACATTCGTATTCCACAAGATGGAAAAATTTACTCTGTAAACGAAGGAAATTACGATAAGTTCAGTGCTGGAGTTAAATCGTACATCGATTATTGCAGAAACTCAACTGAGAAAGAAGCATACAGTGCCCGTTATATTGGGTCAATGGTTGCAGACTTTCACCGTAATCTATTAAAAGGAGGCATTTTCATGTATCCGGCAACGAGCAGTGCACCTAATGGAAAATTGCGATTGATGTTCGAAAGCAATCCAATGGCATTCATTACCGAACAAGCCGGAGGGAAAGCAACAAATGGTGCTGACAGAATTATGGAAATTGAACCTACTGAGATTCATCAAAGAAATCCGGTATTCATGGGATCAACTAAAATGGTTGAGAAAGCACATTCATATTTAGAATAATGACACCAAAACAGCGAGTAGAACTTCGGAGTGTGATTGAGCATAAAATCAAACGCACCCAAGAGGATATTGCTGAATTAAAAGAACTGACCAAACCCGTTTCTCCTGAAAATTCAATTGGTCGCATTAGCCGGATGGATGCGATTAATAACAAAAGCGTGAACGAAGCTGCATTGAGGCTAGCAGAGCAGCGTTTAATTAAACTCAAAGCCGCTCAAGAAGAAGTTGATCACGACGATTTTGGCCAATGTAAGAAGTGCGGAAATGCCATACAGTTCGGGCGGCTAAAATTTAGACCCGAAAGTGTGTATTGCATGAGCTGCGTGAAAAAATAAACCCGGACCAACTTTCGTCAATCCGGGCTCCAACTTAAACCTACTGTCTTATCTTAAGTAGCTATATTGATCTCTGAAGTACCTCACTCCTTCTCCTATTAATGGTTCACTTGCTTGTGCAAATAACCACATTGGGTTAGGAATTGTAGGTTCAGAATATTGAGCAAACTTGAGCTGCTCATCAGACAGTGCTCTTTTATCTCCTTTGTATGTTGCCCATTTTTCGGTCCAGTTAAAATTTGATGGAATCACCTGACGTCCAATAACATGTGCCGAATTTGGGTTTACTCTTTGGATTAGAATTCTTGCTCTACTATTAATGGTTTTACAGTACTCGATGTAATCGGCATGTACAGTACCATACACCTTTACCAGTTCTCCACTATCGGTTTCAGCTTCGCCAAGAAATACATCATCCTTACTAAGCTCCATAATGCGTTTAGAAAAGTCTACTCCACCAATATGTGCTTCATCCAATTCAACCTGAACCACCTCGTCTATAGCAAGATCTGTAGCCGGATCAACAACACGTAAAAATCGGTAACGCGTTGATCGAATTCCATTATACAAGCCGTTATGAAGTGCATCTGAAGAGAATCCAGAGAAGAAATTAGAAGCAGAAGAAAACTCAACTGCAACATTAACAGTTCCTGCATCTTGGGCTTCATCAAGCATTGCAACAGGAATAGTTCCTCTAACAAAACTATTCGCATCTAAGTAATGGTAGTATGCGTCTCGAGCCCGTTGTTTTGAGCCAATTGCCAATAACCGATCTCCTTCAGTTTTATGGGCAATTGCCGCTTGTTGTTTACTAAAATTTAGCTCTTCGGTGACGTCAATTAAGTTGACAAGTCGGGCGTACTTTGGATATTTGCGAATTGCATTGTTTAAATGCATGATTTGAACATATCCGTCTACCATTCTGTCATATTTGAATGGGTTATCTGATTGATCATTAAAACGAATGCGTTCCATATGTTCATCAACTGCCAACGTGTATGCTTCTCGCAATACGCGGCTAGCCTTTTTGTGATCGGGTTTTTGGTTCAAACGCTTTACTGCTTTATAAACAGCTGCATCGTAGTGACCTTTCTCAAGTCGCTTCATGCCTGAACTGCACGATGCCAAGAATAATGTGCTCAGTAATAATATTAAGTATTGTTGTTTCATAAGCATAAATAATTGGTTCATTATAATGATTTCACAAACCATGCCCAACAATTAAATTTATACTGTTGTCTGGCTATCAGCACTTTAGACAAACACGTTCAAACCGCTAGCTGTATGATATACTAGTCTATTTTTCTGAACACCGGTCTAGATGGAATAAAAGGCTTTTCCAACAGCTTGGTTATTAATAATTTAAAAAAAGGTGTAGTTTTGGAAAGTAACAATGAATATCCGGAAACTTAAGCAATTCATTATTGGTAGGATAAGTGCGGAGATATCTAAGGATCAGACATATCATGGTCCTCACCATACCCTCGACGTCTTAAGAGTATGTAATCAATATGTAAGACGACTAAAAATCAACCCCAAGGATGCGTATTTGCTGCGAACAGCGGCACTACTTCATGATATTGGATTTCTCGAAGAATTTGCCAAGCATGAGATGAATGGGATTAAGTATGCGAAAACAGAATTACCTAGCTGGGGTTATTCTGATTCTGATATTGAAAAAATTTGTGGAATGATAGCAGCAACTGAGCTGCCTCAAAATCCAAAAAATTTATTGGAAGAGGTCATATGTGATTCAGACCTTGATTATTTAGGTACCGATAAATTTTATAGAATTGGAGCTACCTTATTCAATGAATTTTTAAATTACAACGTTGTGAAAAATGAGCGTGAATTTGACGAGATGCAAATCCGATTTCTTGAGAGTCATACCTTTCACACCGACTTTGCTAAAAAACACCGAGAACCTATTAAAAATAAGTACTTACAAGAACTAAAGACTAAACTGAGCTAATGTCGCAATCAAACCGTATTCATTGGAGAAGCATCTTCGCTCCAAAAGCATTATTATATACCATTTTAGGCGTTTTATGTGCTGTGCTGGCACTTAAAGGCTTTATGATTCCCAATCACTTTTTAGATGGAGGGATTACCGGAATAAGCATTCTTGCACACGAAATTTTTCATGTGAACATTAGTTATGTGCTTTTGGCCCTGAATATCCCTTTTGTGATTATGGGCTACCGCAAAATAGGAAAAACCTTTGCGGTTCAATCTGCTTTTGCAGTTATCCTTCTGGCAGTTACTATTGCCTTTCTTGAAGTTCCAACAGTAACTAACGACAAAATTCTCATTGCTGTTTTTGGTGGCTTCTTAATTGGACTTGGTATTGGATTGGTAATTCGTGGCGGTGGCGTTATTGATGGTTTTGAAATTGTAGCACACTACACCAATAAAAAGATTGGATTCTCTACGGGTGAAATTGTGTTGTTAACCAATAGTATAATCTTTTTACTTGCAGCGTTTAACTTTGGAATTGAGGCTGCGATGTATTCGATTCTCACATACTTCACGGCAATAAAGACTTCAGATTATGTAGTTGATGGCTTTGAAGAGTTTACTGCTCTTACCATTGTATCAAAAGAACATGAAGCCATTAAATCCTTGATTGTAAACGACTTCAACAAGGCTATTTCAGTGTACAAAGGAGAGAGAGGTTACCTTCCTAATACTTTCGATGTAAAGCATAATGTCGATATAGTTATGACTATTGTCACACGTCTTGAAATTCATCGTATCCGACAGGCTATTTTGGATAAGGATCCAACTGCCTTTGTCTATGTGCACGGTATTAAAGAAGTTAAGGGTGGAGTTGGAAAACACACCTTAAAACATTAATTCTTTGCACTCATGGTTTAAGATGACATTAAACCGACTTCCAAATAAAATTATTTAGCGTCTTTCGTAGTATATCACACATTTATTAACGGAAACCTATAATACATAAATGTAATTATGAAGAAAGGGAACTCAGGTTCCCTTTTTTAATTGAAGTGTTTTGCGACAATTGGCATGCGCCGCCCAGTACCAAAGGCCTTGTAAGATATTCTTAAAGTTGGAGATGCTTGAAATCGTTTATATTCATTTTGATCGACCATCTTCACAATTTTACGAACCGTTTGCTCATCCATCCCCAAAGAAACAATCTCTTGCCAACCTCTTCGTTCTTCGATGTAGTAGTATAAAATCTTATCTAGCAAGCCATACGGCGGAAGAGAATCGCTATCTTTTTGATCAGGTCTCAGCTCTGCACTGGGTTCTTTTTCTACAATTTCATAAGGTATTACTTCGCCATATCGATTAATGAACCGAGCCATTTCATATACTTGAACTTTATACAGGTCACCTATGACAGACATTCCTCCACACATGTCACCATAAAGTGTAGTATAGCCAACTGCACTCTCACTTTTGTTACTTGTATTCAGAACAATTTCACCGAACTTGTTGCTCATGGCCATTAAAATAACTCCTCTGCTTCTCGCTTGAAGGTTTTCTTCGGTAACATTTTCTGGAAGGTCGCCAAACTCGGGAGCTAAGGTTCTTTTAAATTCTTCAAAAACGGCCTTTATCGGTACTATACTGTATGGATTTCCGAGGTTTTCTGAAAGCTTTACCGCATCAGCGACAGAACCTTCACTACTGAATTGTGATGGCATTAATACAGCTTTCACATTTTCCGCTCCGAGTGCTTCTACAGCTAAGGCAAGTACCACAGCACTGTCGATACCTCCAGATGAACCTAGCACGGCCTTTTTAAAGTCCATTTTTCCAAAATAATCGCGAATACCCATCACTAAAGCATCATGAATTAGACCTATATCGTAATCGCGATACTCTTCGTGGTTATCTTCAAACTCCATGCTTGAATCCCATTCAATTACTTTAAAATCTTCTTGATAAAAGGCACACTCTCCAACAATTTCACCCTTCTTATTGATGAACATGGAGCCACCATCAAACAGAATATCTGTATTGCCTCCCACTTGATTCACATAAAACAAAGGAAGATTATAATGTTTGGCATTATGCTGCATTCTCTCTCTTCTTTCCTCTACATGATTGTAGCTGTATGGTGAACCACTTAGGTTAATCATAACCGTAGGATTATCTGCCTTCAGCTCATCCATTGGTGTTCTTTTATACAGTTTTTCTTCGTCTAAATTCCAAAGATCCTCACATATTGTAATGGCTAATCTTTCACCCATAAATTCAACGCATTCGAATCGTTCATTAGGCTGAAAATACCTGTACTCGTCAAAAATGTCGTAGGTTGGCAGAAGCGTTTTGTCAATTCTTCTAATCAACTTTTTATCGTGAAAAAAGAAAGCAGAATTATAAAGCTTCTTTCCTTTATCTAAGTTACTCCAAGCAGGACCACCAACGAGTACAGCAATGCCGTTTGATTGCTGCTTTATATTCTCTAAAGCTTCTTCGCATCGCGTAATGAAACTAGGGTAATCAAGAAGATCTTTAGGAGGATAACCACAAACTGCAAGTTCGGAAAAAACAATTAAATCGACCGCTTGCGACTTAGCCTTTTGAATATCTTCGATGATACGCGTGGCGTTTCCTTCGATATCACCAATAATAAAATTAAGTTGTGATAGAGCTATCTGCATTTCTTGTGTTAGAACAATACTCCAACCGTTAAAGCTACATAATTGTTCTTGGCTGTAACATCTTTATCCTTAACTAAAATATCGGTGAAGCTATTAGTAAATCTTACTCCGGCATGCAACGATGTACTTCCAGCCATCTTATATTCGATTCCTCCTCCGATAATTAGCGGGAAGCGGAAAAGAAACACACGATCATCAAAATTATCGGTTGTAAAGTCGTCGCCTTCATTGTCGTTGACCAAAAAGTCGGTTGGATCTTTGAGCACAATACTTGCGGGTAGCCCTTCTTCTGCGATACTCGCTTTCGCATTAAGCAAGAAGCCAGGAGAAAATCCAAAATTACCCCAATAGGTAATGTTACCTATTTCTTTGGTTCTGAACTTCATACTTATTGGAATTTCAATGTATTGAAGATCGTAAGTATACTTTAGGCTATTAACAGCCTGAGAAGTGTCACCAACAAAGCGTTGTGGAGTTAACACTTCTAACTTTCCATTAATCTGAGAGATAAGGAGTTCTGTTGTCACTCCGTAGTTAGGTCGAAAATAATAGTCACCCATTATTCCATAAGCAAAACCAAGTTTAGTTCCGTTGCTCTCAACATTCTTGGTACCTGCACTTATCCACCCAATATTGGCAGCTCCCTTTAACCCAAATCTAAATTCTGACTGTGCAAAAGATAATTGGCTTACTAGCACACCTAACAGTAGTATTGTAACGTTCTTCATGTAGTTGTTTTTGAATAATTTGTACAAAGTTTATGATTAAAAAGTTAATACTTCTTCACAAAGTTTTAATAATTACCGCATTTGCCTTTTTGAGTAGTTGTTCTGGGGGTGAGCACCAAATTGACACTTCTGGTATCGATATTACTCTCGACATAACGCGTTTTGAACAGGATTTATTTCAGTGTAAGAGTGTAAACGACGTGAAAGAATTGCGCGAAAAACACCCTGAATTCTATACCATTTACACTTCTGACATCATGCCTCATCAATTGCGAGGACCACAGAGCACTGAAGATGATGTTGCAGTGGAGCTATACCGTTACATTGCTCACCCTGACATGGATTCTCTGTATAAGTTAACTCAAGAAAAGTTTGGCGTATTCGAAGACTATCGTGAAGAGCTAGAAGAGGCTTGTAAGCACATCTATTACTATTTTCCTGAGGACAAAATAGAACATGCCACAACATTTATTTCAACCTTTGAGTACGGCAGCATTTACAATGAAACTTCACGGTCATTTGGTATCGGATTAGATATGTATATGGGTAGAGATTTTGAGATTTATGCTGTTCTGAACCCGCAAAACTTTCCAAGTTATCGAGTTAAAAAATTTGAAGGCCAACATATCGTTCCCAACTGCATAAAAAGTTATGTGAATGCCAAGCTTCCTGAAGGAATAGGCTCAACCTTCATTGACCAGGCCATTTACGAGGGAAAGAAGCTTTATGCCATGGACCTCCTTTTGCCAAATCATCACGATTCATTGAAGATTGGATATTTAAAGGGCCAACTAGAATGGAATAATGCTCAAGAAGCGAACATGTGGGCTTATCTAATCGAAGAAGAATTGTTGTTCAGTACAGACAAGAGTAAATTTCAGCAACACTTTTTTAACGATGGTCCTTTTACTACACCTTTTGGAAATGAAAGCAGCCCTAGAGCTGGTGCATGGATTGGCTGGCAGATTGTAAGAAGCTATATGAAGAAAAATCCAGAGCTAGGTTTGCAGGCATTATTGCTTGACAACAATCACAACAAAATCTTTCAAGAAAGCGCCTATAGGCCTTAAAGCTAACCCTCTGGGAATAGGTATTCTCCTTTTGAGGAAATCTCAATTTCTGGAAGAATGTTGGTTTTTTCAAACAAGTCATAACCAACTTTTAGCTGTTTCCAAAAACTAAGAAGTTCAGATTCATACTGAGCATTAAGTAACTCCATATTTTCGGAGGTCATTCGGGCTGGATAGAGGTGAATTTGAATGTTTTCTTGGCCACCATTTTTTGCTTCTACAGCTAGTACGTACAATTCTTGAATATATTCATCTGTAATGGGAATGCAGCCTATTGTTTTACATCCTCCGTGAATAAAAATCATACCGCCTGGAGAAACTTTATCACTCAAAATACTATCACTTTCATTGGGGTAATCGACCTTTAAAGAAAGATGATAGTTGCTTGTCGGATTGAATTTACTTAGGCTATAGAAGCCTTCAGGAATCTGCTTATCACCTTCTTTCCTTTTGGGGCCAAGCTCTCCTACATTTTCACAGAATTTATAGGTATGCACGTGGGTATATTGGACCTCATTCTTGTTCTTTGCCCATACCTCTAAATCTTCTTCGAATTTAAAAGCACGTATCAACAAATCGAAACTATCTGTCGAAATACCCACCGCTCTTAATCTTCCACTGGCTGCAGACCATTTCTCTTCAAAAGCTTTAGATACGCGTTCAAATTCGAGTTGAACTTCTTTGAAGTTTGGTTCTTCAATTGGGGTGAATGCCATTAGTGTATAAATGAAAATTAGTCCGATTAACCGCATCATTACTCAAACGCTACAAATGTATTTCTAATTGTTCGTTTGCAACGCCTATTTTTGCTCGGATTTTGAACAGCGGTAAACTTTACATTGTACCAACGCCCATTGGCAACTTAGATGACATCACGTACCGAGCAGTAAAGGTATTGGGTGAGGTTGGTGCCATTCTTGCAGAAGACACCCGTCAAACCAAAAAGCTTTTAGACCATTATAATATTGAGAAGAGACTAATTGCTTACCATCAACACAATGAACATAAAAGCATTGCTAGACTGGTAGAACAATTGCACGATGGTACCAATTTTGCACTTTGTTCTGATGCCGGAACACCTGGAATTTCTGACCCCGGTTTTTTACTAATACGAGAGGCTGTAAAATCTAAAATTGAGGTCGTAAGCTTACCTGGAGCTGTTGCAGCAATTGTTGCCTTGGTTTCATCAGGATTGCCTTGCGACACATTTGTATATGAGGGTTTTCTGCCTCATAAAAAGGGAAAACAAACAAAAATTAACAATTTGGTAGATGAGAAGCGAACAACCATATTTTATGAAAGTCCGCATCGAATTGTAAAAACTTTAAAAATGGTAGTCGAATTATTGGGTGAGGAACGCAAACTGGTTGTAGGTCGAGAATTGACCAAGAAGTTTGAAGAAATGATAAGAGGTAGTGCCGCCGAGGTACTTGACCACTTTGAAAAAAATGAGCCTAAAGGAGAATTTGTATTAATCGTTGGAGGATATGATAGCTAATCGAAAACTTAGGATACTTGCTTATACCCTGTTGCCGGGTATATTATTTTTTTTAGCATGGCCACCTCGTGATTTATTCTTTTTAAGTCTTTTTGCTTTTGTTCCGTTGTTTATGCTTGAAAAAGAAACGCGTAACTCAAAAGGGTTTGGCATTCTAGCTTATAGTAGTCTTCTTCTTTGGAATATTCTAACCACTTGGTGGGTATGGTATGCGTCGCCAGGAGGTTCAGTCTTTATGTTATTGGCCAATGCTTGGTTGATGTATATACCTTGGTGGGCCTACCGAAAAGCAGTTCGGTCATTTGATCAGAATCGAGCTTTTATGTTGTTTATTTCTTTGTGGCTGGGCTATGAATATCTTCACCTAAATTGGCAAATAACTTGGCCTTGGCTTACTCTAGGAAATGTGTTTGCCAAACACAATGTGGTTGTTCAATGGTATGAATTTACAGGTGCTCTTGGAGGAAGTTTATGGGTTTTATTGGCCAATGTGTCTTTGTTCAAATCGATTGACAAAGGCATTAAACAGAATTGGCTACGACCAAGCGTTACAATAGCTGTTCCAGTTACCGTTTCTCTTCTTGTAATTTACTTTGGAAACAATTATTCTTCTGAACCAGTATCAACTCATGAAACTGTTATTGTTCAACCTAATGTAGACCCTTACCTAAAATTCAATCGTGGTGAGGAGGTTAAAAATTTGAAAGAAATGTTGGCACTCGCTGAAACGCAAATGTCCGATAGCACAGCGTATGTAGTAATGCCAGAAACAGCTGTGGTTGAATACATTGATGAAGACAATGCGGTTTCATTTGAAAGCATACGACTACTTCAAGATTTTGTATCTCTACATCCCAATTCGCACATGATTACGGGTGTTTCGAGTTACAACTTCTACGAACCGTTTGAGGAAAGAGATGCTACGGCTCGTCAAACACAAGGAGGAGATTATTACGAGAGTTACAATACAGCTCTCGAGGTAGATTCAAGAGGAAGGTTGTCGTACTATCATAAATCGAAACTAGTACCTGGTGTCGAGAAAATGCCGTACCCTAAAATCTTTGGATTCTTAGAATACCTAAGCATTGACATGGGTGGAATATCTGGAAGTTTGGGAAGTGATAAAGAAGCAAAGACATTTAGTGCTGGTTCTAAACCAGATGTGGCTCCGCTTATATGTTATGAAAGTGTGTTTCCGGGATATGTATCTGAATTTGTTCGCAAAGGTGCAGACGTACTATTGGTAATAACCAATGATGGCTGGTGGCGTAACACCGATGGCTATAAACAACATATGTATTATGCTTGTTTGAGGGCGATTGAAAACCGAAGAGAAGTTGTAAGAAGTGCAAACACGGGTATCAGCTGCAGAATCACAAAGCAAGGAAAGATCATTGAACATACAGATTGGTGGGAACCTGATGTACTTAAAGTTGAAGTAGCGAGTTACAAAAAGAGAACCATGTATTCAGTGCTTGGAGACTATATAGGTAGAATCGCCAGCTTTATAGGAATCTTTTTAACCCTAGGATTGTTAGTTAAGCGAAAAACAGATGACATTTCAAGTTAACGACATTGGACTAACTGCCTATTCAAAGGCATTAGGTATTCAAGAAGATGTACATCACTCGGTAATAAACGGAGGAACTGACACCTTGATCTTTTGTGAGCACCCTCACGTCTATACATTCGGCAAGAGTGCTGATCAAAACAATTTGTTGATCAACAATAACTTCCTAAATCAGATTAAAGCTGAGGTGTTTGAAACCGACCGAGGTGGCGACATAACTTATCACGGTCCTGGACAGTTGGTGGGCTACCCAATCATCAACTTAAGAAAGCATGGAATTGGTGTTAAACGTTATGTCGATTCTCTTGAATCTGCTTTAATCAATGCCTTGGCTCGCTTTGATATAATAGCCTATCAAATAGATGGCTTAACAGGTATTTGGGTTGGAGCTGAAGGCGAGATCAAACGGAAGATTGGGGCGATAGGCATTCGTGTAAGAAACGGGGTAAGCATGCATGGATTTGCTTTAAATGTATCGACAGACCTTACCTACTTCAATTATATTGTTCCATGTGGGATTTCAGATAAATCTGTAACGTCAATTCAGCAGGAGACCGGAAGAGGTAGTGTTGAAGAATTTGCTTCGGTTTTTAGCCAAGAATTCGAAAAAGTCTGGGATTTGGTTTTAAGCCATCAGTAAAAACCCAGTTATAAACTCCAGTCAATTGGATCTTTGAGATAACTATTTGCCTTGCTGAACGGTTTGCTTCCAAAGAAACCAGCTTTTCCTCCTGCATAAACCTCTGCAGCTGGGTGAGGAGCTTCCAAAATTAGATGTTTTGAAGCATCGATCAAGGACTTTTTACTTTTTGCAAATGCACCCCACAAGATGAAAACAACACCTTCCCTTTCAGCTGAAATTGATTGAATAACAGCATCAGTAAATGTTTCCCAGCCTTTGCCTTTATGACTTGCAGGATTTTTGTGCTCAACGGTTAAAATCGCATTTAAAAGAAAGACCCCTTGGATGGCCCAAGCACTTAAATTACCTGATTGCGGTATTTCACATCCCAGGTCGGCATTCAGTTCTTTGAAAATGTTCCGTAAAGATGGGGGAATTTTAATTCCGTCTTGAACCGAAAAACATAATCCATGTGCTTCACCTCGGCCATGATAGGGATCTTGACCAAGCACTACAACTTTAACTTGATCAAAAGGCGTTGAGTTAAAAGCATTAAATATCAAATTACCTGGAGGGTAAATTACTGCACCATCAGCCCTCCTTGATTTTATAAAGCTGACCAATTCATCAAAGTATGGAGCGTCAAACTCCTCATGAAGCACTTTTTGCCAAGATGGATGAATTTCAACGTTTGCCATTAATCCATTCCTCGGAGTTTAACATCCTTGTTGTATGGACTGTTGGCAACAACATATTTGTTGTACATCCAAACCGCTGAACCTATAAAGATTGTCAGGAACAGCAAGAGAATGATAATCTTGGTTGTTTTATTTTTCATAAAAAAAAAGGGGTAGCAAATACTACCCCATTTAATTCTTATTCGCCTGGTTCGATAAAGGCATATTCTTGTGCAAATCGAAGCATTTGTTCTACGTAACCTTCTTCGCTTACGGTTAGATCTACGAAGTTTCCTTCGTCATCAAATTCTGCCACAAGTTTAGGTTGAACAAATCCGCTATAAGGAGCAAGATTTAAGCTTTCGAATCTTTCTAGCACTTCTTTATGGATGTCTGCATCTACTTTAACACCGTAGCCTTCAACTAGAGCTTCAGCTGCCTGATAATCTCCTTCTGATTTTATACGTTGGATCTCTCTCAAAAGCTCTCCAAAAATTTCACGAAGTTTTGCATAATCATTAACTACAAAATAGGTCTTGCCATCTACAACCTTCTTTTCAATCACATTATCTTCAAGACCACGCTCATATGCCCATGAAGCATTCAGTTGTCTGTTTCTCATATGGTCTTCTTCGATGTTTTCACCTTCATCCAATCTTCTAAGTTGAAGCATCATACCGTTAGCAATGTAGCTGTCGTATTCTGCCATTCCAACTTCAACACTTGGCATCAGTCCTAGCTCAACAAGCTTTTCATCGTAGATATAATAAAGTGCGACAAGATCGGCACGAGCTTCTTCAAGTGTATTGCTATAATTTTTCAAGGTTTCTTTTGGAGTTCCAATTCCTTCATTAATAACACCACTAGCATGACCAATTACTTCGTGCATTGCCGTGTGCATCTTACTAGCTAATTTACCGTGCTCTTTTATACGAGCTTGGCTCTCTTCAGAAAGATAAAATTCTCCGACTGTGCTTCCTCCGCTGGAAGAATTATAAGCTTCAACAATATTACCTAGGCTAATAGACTTCGAACCGTGTGTACTTCTAATCCAGTTACTATTTGGTAGATTAATTCCAATTGGTGTTGAAGGAGCAGCATCTCCAGCCTCCATAGCCGCATTAATCACTCGGTAACTAACACCCACAACATTGGCTTTTTTGTGCTCATCCATAATTGAACTGTTATCTTCAAAGTATTGCGCATTTTCACTTAAAACTTGCATTCTTTCAGAAGCTTCAAGGTCGTTCACTTGTATCACTCCTTCAAATGCTCCTTTGTAGCCAATTGCGTCGCCATATACTTCAATAAAACCTAGAATGAAATCAATATCGCCTTCTGTACTGTTTACCCATTTAATATTCGTGTTATCCCACTGGGTAAGATCACCTGTTCTAAAGTATTCAATTAGCATTCCGATGTGTTCAGCTTGTGCCTCATTTTCAGCAACGCCTTGAGCTCGTTCTAACCAATAGATCATTTGATCCATTGCTTTACCGTAAAGCCCTCCTGATTTATAAACCAAATCAGTTAGTTGGCCATCCTGTCTTACCAATCTTGAGTTTAAACCGTATTCAACTGGAGTAGTATCTCCTTCTTGCATCATTGCTTTATAATGGGCAACTGCTTCTTCCTCTCCTACACCTTCGGCGTAGTAATTATTAGCAGATACTAAAACTTTATCTACACCTTTATCCTTCACAACTTTCTTAGCATCGATGCTTGGATCGAACATTACCGGCTTGAGAACTGCCATCATTTCTTCACTTGACTGTCCTTCCATTGTAGGCCAGTTTGCATCTGCAGTGTTGCTAACTAATTCATCGAAATATTCTGCAGAAAATCCAGGATCGAATTTCTTTTCAGCATAGTGATGGTGAATTCCATTGGCAAACCAAATTCTTTTTAAGTACACTTCAAATGCAGCCCAGTCTTCGGTTGATTTATCACCGTCATATTTGGTGTAAATCTCTTCTAGACTTCTTTTAATTTGAATATTGTGTTTATAGTTTTGAGCATAAATAATCTCTCTGCCACTTAGTGCGGCTTGCGAAAGATAGTACACCAGTTCTTTTTGTTGTTTGCTTAAAGAATTTATTCCAGAAGCATCGTAAGACAAAATTTTTAGGTCGGCAAACCGGTTGGGATTTTGCTCAACTACTTCAACTGAGTCGTTGTGGTCATCTTTTGGTTTTTCGTTGCATGCAAAAAATGCGGGCAATACGAATAAGAGTAAAAATAATTTTTTCATGTAAATTAATTGAGGTAGCGAATTTAAGAAAGTTTGCTACAATCGGAAGCGACTTATGTCACAATAAATTATGGCTTAGCCAAGTATGTTCAATCCAAATTTCTTGTCAAGACCTTCAAGGTCGCTCAATACTTTAGGATTAAGTGGAATTCCATCTTTAGAGCGTTTGGCTTCAATACGGTATTCTTTTTCACCGGGAACAAATACTTCTTGTTCAGGGTCAATTCTTTCAGCTGATTTAAATGAATCTATCCATCGATCCATTTCAGATTTGAATTCAGCTTTATCCCTAAACCCATCTATTTCCATTGCTCCAACAAAGTGCCCTAGGCCTTTGCCAGGCATATTGGGCTGTAAAGCTAAGAAAGGAACAAAAGGAGGAACCCATTTGCCATAATTGGCTCCTGACAAGACCCCGGTTAAAATATCGACTAAACTCCCGAGTGCATACCCTTTATGACTGCTTAGTTCTTCTAGCGAGCCTAAAGGTGTTAGCATACCTCCATCTTTAAGTTCATCAACATTTTGACTCGGATTACCCTCTTTATCGACCATCCATCCAAGTGGAATCTCTTTTTCTTCACGTCTTGCAATTTCAATTTTGCCTCTGGCAACCGCTGCAGTAGCTAAGTCGATAACCACAGGTAAATTTTTATCCGAAGGAAAGGCATACGCAATAGGATTTGTACCTAGCATTGCTTGCTTGCTATGTGTTGGTGGAATAAATGGGGTAGCGTTAGTCATTGCCATTCCAATCATGTCATGAGGCAATGCCATCATAGCATGATATCCTGCAATACCAAAATGATTTGAATTTTGTATTGCCCCCATTCCCGTGCCAAACTCTTTAGCTCTTTCGATGGCAATCTGCATTGACTTTGGGGCTACAACCAAACCTAGACCCTGATCGCCATCAATTGTAAAAGTAGATTTATTCTCGCGAACAATTTGAATATTAGCTTTAGGATTTATACGCCCCGCTTCCCACAGAGCCACATATCCTACAAGACGAGATACACCATGACTGTCTATACCTCTAACATCGGCATTTACCAGAACATCACTTGCGATTGAAGCATCTGCTTCAGGAACACCCATGGCTAAAAACACCTGGGTAGCAATATTCTCTAATTCAGACTTTGAAAACCGATGCATGTGCAAATATTATGATTTTTTAGTGGATGTAATCAATTGATATTAAATTGTTTATAATGAAGAGATTCAATGAAATTCATTTTTTTTACTTAAGTATGCAACATATTTGTAATACCAAAGGTCTTCCACTTGAACAAATTAACCAACAGTACAACTAATCAACCATTGAGCGAGGATGAAATCATTGAAGGATGTATTCGGAATGATGTGCACTGTCAAAGGATGTTGTATGAGAGGTTTGCTCCAAAAATGATGGGAGTAAGTTTAAGATATTGCAATAGCAAGATGGAAGCGGAAGATGTGCTTCAAGATGCGTTTATCAAAATATTTGATAAAATAAGCACTTTCCAGAAGCGTGGTTCTTTTGAGGGCTGGATTCGAAAGATTGTTGTTTTTACAGCATTAAAGAGCAACGACAAAAGGGTGAAAAAATTTGAACCCGGAGATTTAGAGTCTACCCAAGAACAAGCATTCGATGCAAAAGCTATTAGCAATATGGAAACAAAGAACTTATTGGCTATTCTGACTAAACTACCTGAAGGATATCGAACTGTTTTCAACATGTACGCTATCGAAGGTTATAGTCATAAAGAAATAGGTGAAATGCTCAATATATCTGAAGTTACTTCACGTACTCAATATAGTAGAGCAAAACAACATTTGATAAAACTACTTAATAAATACGGAATTACACGATGAGTAAAGAATTAGAGGACATATTAAAAGCGAAGCTTGAAGCCTTTGAAGTTCAGCCTTCTGGAGGGCTGTTCGATGCTATTCAAGCTAAACGCAAGAAAAAGAAAGTTGCCGTATGGTGGTGGACAGCCGCATCGGTTGCTTTATTAGGTGTACTTGTTGCATTTTGGGGATTGAATAATTCATCCGATTCTCCAGCAGTAATCGACGCACCTGAAATAGAAGAAGTTACCCCTGAAGTTCCTCAGGAGTCTCACGAAGTTGAATCTGCTATTGTTCAAGAAGAGATAGATACTCAACTAGAACCTGTAACTTCGCCTGTTCCAACTCTAGATCCTACGCCAGCACTTCCACTTCGTGATCAAAGCACTTATGGATCTTATCCTGGTGACGTTACGCCTCCAGAACAAACTACTTCACCAATACAAGATATTGTTGTAGATGAGCGTTTGGCACAACGATTTGCTGAAATCATGGAAGAAAACAAAGAGGTTGACCCTAATAAAGCAAAACTGCACGTACGCGATAGATCTTTAGATGTTAACCGAAGAGACGAGGTCGCCAATGTAATAGAATCTAAGCCTGTAATAGAAGAGGATAAAGCAGAGACACCAGAGCACTTTGTATTTGCGGAGGAGGCTGAAACTCCAGATACAGCAGATCAAAACGCACAAAACAATTCGGAAAATAACACGACCAAGATTAGTCCTTGGAGATTTGAACTTTCAGGAGGAATTGGATATGCCTATAGAATAATTGAAGGGCCACAGAATTATACAGAATTAAGAAATGAAGCAGACCAAGCAAGGTTATCTTCAATGGTTGATGCGAGAATTGCTTACCAATTGAGCCCAAAATGGAGCCTTCAATCGGGAATTAATTTTATGCAACGTACCGAGCAGTTCAATTCTTTTGAATCTGAAATGCATATCAACGAGCGCATAGAGCAAGAAGAAAGAGTAATCATTCATCCAGTGCTTGGTGAAATCAAGCAAATGGTAGATGTAACTTATTACGACACATCTTGGGTACAAGGTGCTGCGGTAAGTGCTACTAACAAATACAACTCTGTGCAAATTCCACTTGAATTAGAAAGAGCATTTTATTTCGGTTCAAGATGGACAGTACTCTCTAAAGCTGGAGTTCAATTCACTATACACCAGAATGTTACGGGCATGTCAATAAACGACCAGTTGCAAACAGTTGCTGCTGAAAGCCTATCTTATCAAAATGGAATTTCAAGAATTAGTTTTGGAGTTGGAGCAGGTTATACTGTGAATGATAAAGTAATGATTATGCTCTATCCTCAAGGAAGTTTGGCACTACAAAATGGGCTGGATCTTCCTGGAATAAAACAAAAAGATTTTGGCGTATTTAGCCAGCTTGGCTTACGCGTGCGATTATAGTTTGAAACGATTACATACATTAACCTTATTACTTCTCCCTTTTCTAGGGATAGGACAGACTAGTTTCCAAACTATAGGTGAAAATCAGTCGCTAAGAATAAACTCAAACGGAAGTTTAGCGGTTGATTTAGAAACACTTAACCCTGCTTTTAATGCAAGCTCAACAGCAAATCATTTCTTGAATCAGGCTGGAATTTGGGTTGTTGCAGAAGACTACGATAACAACTTCTATACTTCAATACAGCACTTTAAGGCTCTTGATTCAATGGACTATTGGCCAGGACCGGTTGACACATTAACTGGGCAAACGGGTAACATCAATGAGTGGGACAAAGTTTGGCAAATAAGCAAAGACCAAATTTTACAACATCAACAAGATTTTGACAAGCCTGATTATCTTGTTCCTGATGAGATTAATGATTGGCCAGTTCCTGGTACGAATGGCTTCATAAGCTATTTAGCTCCGTTCATTGACGCTAATTTTAACAGCAAGTACGATCCGGAAAATGGAGATTACCCCTATATCAAGGGAGAAAATGCATGGTATTGTATTTTTAATGACTTGGCCGACGAACACACTGCATCATTCGGAGTTGAAGTAGGTATTGAAGTACATCTAATGGCGTACACCATTGAAGGATCTAATAGTATATTCTTGGAATATTATATTGTTTCAAGGCGACCTGTTGATTACAAAGATGTCAAGGTTGGATTCTTTATGGGAGGACAATGTGGAAATCCTTTTGACAACTTTGCAGCCACTTTTTCAGACTTCCCTCCTGCCACAGTGCTTTATAATGGAGATTTGAATGACGAAGGCTATTTTGGAAGTGAAATCCCTTATGTTTCTGCAACATTTCTTAACGAAAACTTAAGCAGCAGCATCGCATTTGGCAGTGATGGCCCTACGGAGAACCAGCACTACGTAAATTTCATGAACAGCAGATGGAAAAATGGAGACTCTTTAAACTACGGAGACGACGGTAAAGGAAGTGGAGAATCGACCTCGTTTATTTACAACCAAAGCCCTAGCAATCAACAACTTAATTGGACAGAAGAATCGGTATCAAACACCCCTGGTATTCGTAATATTTTGGGCGTTATTGATGGTCGACCGTTGCAAAAAGGAGAATACATTAAACTCGAAATTTGCCTTGCTGCAGGAGTTAAAAGCGGCAACGATATTAAGCAAGAAATTAGAGATCGAGGTTTGCAAGATCAGCGTCTTTTTCGACAAACGTCAGCAACGAAATTTGATGACTTCGGTAGCATGTCGGTAAATGTGTACCCAAACCCTACCAATGGGAGCTTCACGCTTGAAAATTTACCTTTAAACTCGCAAATTAAAATTACTGATTTTCAAGGTGTTACAATGCACGAATTTGAAAACAAAGGAATTCGCACCTACCGGTGCAACATAAACCTCACTCCAGGTATCTATATGCTAGAAGTGAAGAACAATTTACATAGTGTTCGAAAGTTAATCAATGTTTCACACCATAAATGATCAAAATATGATAGGATTACTACCCCGAAATGCTTACCTTAGCGCGTTAATTTTACAAAAATCACTCTATATGAGAAGAACTATACTTAAACATTTGAAAAAGAGCTTTTTAGCTCTATTATTCATTTTGCCTTTTATGCTTACTTCCAATGAGGCGAAAGCAACTCACGTAATGGGTGCGGATATTACTTACAAATGTATTGACTCCTTGAAGTTCCAAGTGGTAGTAAAATACTACAGATGGTGTAAGGGGGTCTCATTTGGTAACCCGTCAAGTATTACACGTGTGAAGTGTGCTACTGGAGGTTCTGCTGGTGTTACCTTATCGCTTGATAATATCAAAGAGATTACGCCAGTATGTGCTACCGCTTCTGGAGAATGTGTACCTTCAAATACTTGGGGTACAGGAGAAGGTATCGAGCAACACACGTATACAACTACGATTGATTTTGGTGATTCCAACAGTGCATACTTTGGAATGCGAAATTGTTGTAAGATCATCTTTGAAACAGGTCAGTGTTGTAGAAACAGTAACATCACCACAGGTGCTGCGAATGCTAACTTCTACACCTATGCTGAGATTAACTTGTGTAAAGCTCCTTGTAATAGTTCTCCTTCACTAACATCAGAGCCTATCGCAATTCTTTGCTGTAACCAACCATTCTTCTTTAACAATGGTGCATCTGATACTTCAGATTTTGATTCATTATCATACGAATGGGCAAACCCATTAAGTGCTTCAGGTACTAATATTGGATACAACGGACAATGGCATGCATACAACCATCCATTTGCTGCTTTCTATCCAGGTTCATTAACTCCACCATTTGTTAACGTGAATAACACTCCACCAATCGGAATCTACTTAGATCCTGAAACTGGTGATATTATTTTCACTCCAACTGACTGTAACGAGGTAACGGTTGCGGTAATTCAAGTAAATGAGTGGCGAAAAGATTCAACGGGAACCTATCAACTGATAGGGGTCACGAGACGTGATATGCAGTTTATATCCAAAACGTGTCCAGACAATAACCCGCCAATAGTGCATGGGCCTTATGCCTATAGTACTTGTGCCGGAACACAATTATGTTTCAACGTAACGACTAGTGACCCGGTATTCTTACCACCTCCACCAGCTTCTGCACCACCACCTGATTCAGTTAAAGTTAGCTGGAACAGAGGTATCCCTGGTGCTACGTTTACAGTAATTAACCCTACTGCAATTAACCAAACAGGTAGATTCTGCTGGACTCCTGGTCCTCAGCACGCTAAAGATCTTCCTTATACATTTACTGTAACTGCTAGAGATAATGCTTGTCCGCTTAATGCTGTATCTGTACGTTCGTTCAGAGTAACAGTTAAGCATAGAGCTGAAGCAGAAAGAGATATTGATACTTTACCATGTGGTGAGTACGCTTTCGAAAGTTTACCAATCACAGGTTTCAGAGGAACTCCTTCCTATAGATGGGAAATTTTAGATAGTAACTCGAACATTATGTTCAACCCTAAGATCGCTAAGTTTAGGTCTACAGCAACATTCTTGAGTTATCAAAAACAAGATACCATCTTATTTAGAAGAGGAGGAACCTATATTATCAAGCATACGATTAATAATGCACCTCAGAACTGTCCAACCATCTACTTAGATACCTTGGTAGTTCCACCTTTACTTGAAGCAAACCTATCATTAGGTCCTGACACGTTTATTTGTGCTGGAACAACGCTTCGCTTGGAGCCTTATGTGTACAATGCTACACCTCCTGTACGCTACCAATGGAGTACGATGGGTGTAACTGATGATGGTGATTTCCAAATGAATATTACTACAAACTTTGGAGATACACTTGACCACTATGAGTTACAAGTGCCAGCTGTTCAAGTTGATACCGCGATTAGTGTTATCATTACCGATCAATCAGGATGTACTTCTGAAGATACTATTCAAGTATTCTTGAAAGCTAATCCTAAAGCTGTGCTTCCTCCTGATCCAAGATTATGTACATACGATAGTATTCTTATCATTCCAAACTTAGACACTGCGTACTGGGTTGATCCAATTGTAGGTGATACGTTAAGACAAGGTGATACACTTTGGAAAGAGTGGTACCTAAATGGAGCTGCAACTCCATTCAGCTACGATGATAGTGTAACTATTAATGTGCGTGGTGAATATGTATTGAAAGTTTATGATAGCCTTGGCTGTTTCGATACTGATACTTTATTCCTATTTGTTAACGATACTGTAACTGCCGATGCTGGCCCAGATCAAATTCATTGTTTCGATGACACGGTACGACTGGCTGCTGGTGGTCTAGATACCATGGGCAATGGTAAGAGTGGACTCTATCGATGGTACGATATAACCTCGCTGCCGAGATTGCTGCTGGGCACGAATTCGAATTACGACTTCCCAGCTCAAACCACAACAGAGTATCAACTCGACTTGTATGTGACTGAAGGAGGA
Organism: Bacteroidia bacterium; assembly: GCA_965216465.1. Classification (GTDB taxonomy): domain Bacteria; phylum Bacteroidota; class Bacteroidia; order NS11-12g; family UBA9320; genus UBA9320. Next base: position 160,269 of record CBDCFW010000004.1, on the reverse strand, counting down.
GTAGAATGTTACGATGCCGATTCCATTCTGGTAACGGTAAATCCTCTGCCTGTAATAGATATCAAAGGTGATAAACAAGTATGTTGTGACTACGGTCCGATTTCAATGAACTTCGACATTAACAGTCCTACAGGTGGTTCATGGTCTTGTTGGGAATTCCCATTCCTGGTTAACGCTAACACCTTCTTTACTGATAGTGCTTGTGGTTTAATCAATGCTCCTGCAACCAATGTAAGAACTTATGTAACTTACGGTTACACTGACCCTACTACAGGATGTTATAACTCTGACTCTTTACAAATTCAGGTAGATGCATTGCCAAATACCTACCTTAATGAAACTGTATTCTGTCAAGATGCTGAAGAAGTGACTCTAAAAGACGCAGTGGTTGTTTCTCCTGCTACTTACTTGGGTACTCCTTCTTGGGATTGCTTAGACTGTAACGGAAACGACTTCAGTAATATGTTAGTTGATAGCGGTCTTGTTGCTGGTATTACAGATTATCGTCTTAGAATTGGTGAAGATTACTACACGCTTGAAAATCCAGATAAAGACACGATTGTTCTTGAGTTTACTTACGTGAACGAAAGAGGTTGTAGAAGTAAAGACACTGTTTCTATGCAAATCTGGAGAGTACCAACGATTACCTTCTCTCAAATGGATCCACTTTGCTGGAATGATGGAGAGGTTTCTTTGAACCTTCAATCAGGTGTAAACCTTACCGATGGTGTGTGGTCTGTTGTTAACGATACAACTATTGGTGGAACCACTTACAGCAACATCACCAACCTTGGTGGTTTGTCTGCTGACTCTATCAATACCTTTAACAGTAATACAAACGGTGGTGAATACTACCTAAGATATACGCACACTTCAACGGGTTGTCCGGTAATCAACGATACGATTTTGATAATCAATCCATTGCCGACCATTACCATTGATCCATTTGATCGTCAACCTCCTCGTTACTGTGAGGATATGGCTGATGTTCCTTTGAGTGTGAATCCTACTGGTGGTACTTGGACCAGTACTGACCCGAGTGCTATTGTTGGCGGAAACAGCTTTAGCCCAGGTAATGCTAGCGTTCACAGTTCTGACATCTGGTTCTATTACAATTACACTAGCCCTTCTACTGGCTGTCAAAATGTTGACTCGATTAGTGCTGTGGTTGAACCTCTACCTATTTTGAGTGTTCCTAACGATACTGTTTTCTGTAGACCTGACGGACAAATGGCCCTTGACCTAAACTTTGGTATCAATGCATTGAACCACGGTGGTGTGGGTTACTACAGTACCGACCTGTTTGGAAACAAAGACCGTTACACCTTAGCTGGCGATGATCAATCTGTTGATGTAGACATCGATTTAATTACCGATTCTGCTGAAACATTCAGAGTAATTGTTCTTGCAACTGGATTAGGTTCTTGTTCTGATGTTGATGATGCATTCGACATCGTGGTTAACCCTATTCCTGAGGCGGATATCATCCCTTCTAACCTGAACGGGTGTAACCCAGTAACTTCTGACTTTGCTGTTCAAATCAACAACAAGGTTGATCCTAATACTGCAAACTATGCTTGGACCATGGGTGAAGGTAGTACTTCAAACAGCCCTACGCCTACAGCAACTTATACCACTGACGGTACAAATAATGTTACACTTACCCTTACCTCTGATAAAGGTTGTGTAGCAGTATTTAACTCGAGTATTGATGTATATCCATTGCCAACTGCAGACTTTGTTCCTAATCCGAACAACTACACTACAGCGGCTCTGCCTCGATTCTACTTCACTGATCAAAGTACAGTACCTAATGTGTTAGGAAGTACCATTACTGATCACTTCTGGGATTTTGATGACTTCAACAACAGAAGCGGTGATAAGTCTACAGAAAAAGATCCTTCATACTTCTATTCTGCAGATACCGCTACTTACCACGTGAAGTTAGTTGTAACCACAAACTACGGATGTAAAGACTCGTTCTACCACCCAGTAGTTGTTGGTCCAGACTTGATCGTATACATTCCGAACGCCTTTACTCCTGACAATTCAGGACCAGGTCAAAATGAAGGCTTCCACGCCATCATCAGCGGTGAGAAAACTATGGATCTTATCATCTTCAACAGATGGGGTGAGATCATGTTCCAAACCACTGAAAAAGATAAGAAATGGGATGGTACTTATAAAGGACTACCAGCTCAACAAGATGTGTATGCTTACCAGTTAAAGGTAACAGCACTGAACGATGAGTTGTATACCTATACCGGAACTATAACCTTAATCCGTTAAGATTAGGTTTAAAATATGACAATGCTAAAAAGGAAACTTCGGTTTCCTTTTTAGTATATTTGTTTTTAAGGCACATGAAATATTTGTTCTCCATATTGTGTTTATTCTTCCTCCTTCCTGCGGAAGCAGGTCACCTATTGGGAGGTGAGATAACCTACAAGCACACCGGCGACAAAACTTATGATGTCTTTGTAACCCTTTACCGCGATTGCGATGACTGCAAACTAGGCGGGAATGGCGGAGGTTCTTCTACCTCCAATTGCTCTGACCTTGAGCAAGTTTATTTACGCACAATCAGCAGCCAATGTGGCAACGAAGATGTTGCTGCAATTTCATTAACAAGACTCGGTCATACTGATATTACTTCTATCTGTGATTCATACCAATCGAGATGTCAATCTGGATCAAACTACATGTATGGAATCGAAGCTCATTACTACAAAGGAAGTATCGACTTTGAAGACTATATGGAATATGCTGGTTGTAATTTTCACATCTTCCTTAATAAATCAGAACGAAGTGCAAATATCAGCACGCTAAACTCTGAAGAAGATGACTTGTACAACTATGCCTTAATCAATCCTTGGGATGTTCAAGCAAGCTCGCCACAGTTTGTTGATCCTCCGAAAATTGTATTCAACTTGAATCAGCCGGTTTATGAGAACGATAGAATTTCTTCTGACTCTGAAGATTCTTTAGCCTACAAGTGGGCGGCACCTCAAAGCGACCACAACTCAAACATTGCTTACAAATCAGGGTTTTCTCCTGCAAATTTTATAACTCCGTACTGTGCAACTGGACCAGGATGTACGCCTAATCCAAATGCAACAATTCCAGAAGGAATTTTCTTAGATCCAATTACGGGCTCATTCGTATTTACACCGACCGGACCCAATGAAATTGGCTCGCGGGTACTCGCCGTTGAACAATGGAGAGAAATTAATGGTACCTATAAAAAAATTGGAGAAGTTAGAAGAGATGTTGTAACCATAATTACATCCAACAATAATAACAACCCTCCTACCCTTATAGCTAACAATGAGTATGTGACTTGTGTTAACCAAAATTTGGCATTCACCGTAAGTGCTAGTGACATTGCTAAAGAAGTTAATGGCACCGTTCTTCCGAGTGATACGGTAAACTTTAGTGTTGACCATAGTGTTCCTGGACTAACATTTTCGCAAAATGCGATTACTCAGGCTCCTTATAACGAATTGAGTTTCTCAATATCTCCTACCGCTGCCAGTATTGGAACACATTACATTTATATTGAGGCAAGAGACAATTATTGCCCAGAGTTTGGATTATCTAAGAAGGTAATTAAACTTGTTATCAAGCCTGAAGCGGTTTTTTCTTTTTCAGTTGAAGACCTTTTCTGCGGAAATAATGAAGTTTCTTTAGCAAGCAATCGTTCTGGATTCTTTGAAGCCACTGTGACGGGATCTACTGGAACAATATTTGGCCCTGCAGAAATACAAGATGGTAACATTATTAGCTATTCTAAAGAAGACCTTCTTACCTATAATATTACGTTCACCGATGCCCACGGATGTTCAGTAAATGAATCCCTTACCATACAGAATGAAGGGAATAAGAATGTTACTTCTGCTCAGTTAGTTGGAGATTTAACCTACTGCGAAGACGAGACAACTAGTATTAACTTAAGGCACAATACGTTACAAATAGATGACCTTTCTTGGAGCATTGACAACAATATTGTTTCCAATTCAGATACATTGGCTATTGGGGCCACAACAGCATCGCTTATTGTTGATTATGTTTTAAAATCAAACAATCTGGAATGTGAAATGAGTTTGCCATTTGACGTGGTTCGCCATTTAAACCCTGAAGTTTCAATGGATGTTGTTGAGCCGCTATGTTTCGAAGATCTACTAGATCTTGACCAAATAACTCATCAGCCAGCAAATGCAACTTGGTCTTCTGAGCTTGATGTGGTTGATAATCGTTTCCTTGATTTAAGCAGCAAAGCAAATCAAGATCAAACGGTTTCAGCATCATTAAGTTACACAGATCCAACAACAGGTTGTATGGGTGTAATTACTGACAACTTAAATATTATCGCGGCTCCAGAAATGCAACTTGCCAATGAGGCAATTTGCGGTGATAACTTCATTTATAGAGTTACGAATGCCATCGAACTTCCTCATCATCATGTGGTAGAAGATATTACTTGGAATATTCTTAATAATCCAGATGCATTAATTACCTCGCCTTTTATTGCTATTGATATTCCGACTTATGGAATTGGTGAGTACATTTTAGAAGCAACAAATACATTCAAAAATGGTTGCGTTGCTCGAGACACATGTGTTATTGCTGTAGACCAAGGATTAACCCTTCAATCAAATGGTATAACAACCATTTGTCAATCTGGTGAGACCGTTAATCTTGAAGATTATTTAGAAATCAATACGAATGGTGGCGGATGGTCTTCACTATCAGCCGGAGGTTTGCTCGACCAAAGAAATTTCACTCCTTCTATATGTGGAACCTACGACTTGCGTTATACCTATGATAAACATGGTTGTTATGACGAACTTGATGTTTCTTTAGAAGTAATATGTCGTCCTGACTTTGATTTTGATTTAGCAGATAGCATTTGCTCTGATGGCGATTTGATCACTTTGGACACTGATGGATTTTGGACTGGAAAAGGTGTTTCAAACGGTACGTTAGACCCTAGCTTATTGTCAGATGTAAGTTTTATTCGAAATGTTAAGCCTACAAATGGTTGCATTTTTGACACCATTTATACAGTTCAAGTTCTAGACCCATTGGATTTAGATATTGAGTATGCACCAATGAATTTGTGCGAAAATGAAGTGCTTGAAATAGACTTTAAAACAAATTCATATGCTCGTTTAACTGCTTCAGTCTGTAATGGAGATGCTGAGGTTTCAACCGGTCATTTAAAATATGTGCCAGCATCATGCGACCTAGATAAGAATAGTATTGATATTGCATTTTCGTTGAGTTCTACTGCCTTATGTCCGAGCAAGGTTATTGATTTAAGCATTCCTTACCATGCTAAACCAGAAATTGAGATGCCAAGCTTTACAAGTGCATGTCTTCCATATACTTTAGAAGATGAGCTAAAAGTTAAAACAGGATCAAATCTATCTATTGCTTACTCTATAGATAAAGGAACTACACCAATTATTGGAGGTAATGGCCCACATTTAAACTACACCTTCGAGGAAGCTGGAATATATAATTTGATAGTAACGTCAGGAGATGAACATTGTACTAATCTTCAGATTGCTGAAGGTATTTACCGCATAAATCCTAGTCCTGAAGCTTCATTTGTGATGAGCAATGGTGAAACTGTTACACTCTCTGAAAGAGAGATTTATTTAAGCAACACAAGTCTGCTTGAGAAGGGTGAGTTTTCTAGCCTTTGGTATTGGAAGAAAAATGGAACACTTCATGAATTTTCTACCAACCCGAATCCAATTTATGAATTACCAGCCGACACTGGATTCTTTACAATCGGATTAAAAGTATCATCTGATTACCAATGTATTGATAGCATGGAGAAAAATGTATTGGTGGTACCCGATGTAATTGCCTTCATTCCAAACGCATTTACACCTGACGAAAAAGGACCTCCTGAAAATGCTACATTCAATGTAATTAGCTCAAATGTTCAAGACTTCCATATTCAAATCTTTAATAAATGGGGTCAAATGGTGTTTGAATCATTCGACATTCACCACTCATGGGATGGTCGATATATGGGTAAATATTGCCAAAACGGAGTGTTCGTTTACGACATCAAATTGACCAACAAATCTGGGGTTAATTACGCATTTCAAGGAACGGTAAATCTAATCCGTTAATTACAATTCAACTATTGTGCTCAATAAGGGGCTTAAATGTGCGAATATGCTTAATTTCGTAGCTGTTTAGGCGATTAATGTTACTGGAAAACACGGAAGAGAACATCGAAATTGTAAACCGTTATAGACAACTCCTAAGAGTTTCTAAATGGTCAAGGGAGAAAGGGGACATCACCATTATCAGAAAGGCATTTGAAGTTGCACTTGATGCACATAAAGAAATGCGTCGTAAATCTGGTGAACCGTATATTTATCATCCTCTTGCCGTAGCTCGTATTGCTGCCGAAGAAATCGGCTTAGGTACCACTTCTATTGTATGTGCTTTACTACACGATGTAGTTGAAGATACAGACATTACTCTTGAAGAACTGCGTGAACAATTTGGAGACAAAGTTGCAAACATTATCGATGGTCTAACCAAAATCTCTGGTGTATTCGACACCAATAGTCCTCAAGCAGAAAACTTTAGAAAAATGCTCCTCACCATGGCTGATGATGTGCGTGTAATTCTTCTAAAGCTTTGCGATCGACTGCACAATATGAGAACCTTAGAGCACATGAGTGACAAAGGTCAACTTAAGATTGCCTCTGAGACAAGTTTTATTTATGCTCCCCTCGCCCACCGCTTGGGACTGTATGCAATTAAAACAGAACTTGAAGATCTTTCACTAAAGTACACCCAACCTTCCTTATATAAAGATTTAAAATCAAAGCTAAACGCTACAAAAGAGCAACGCACGCGATACATCCGCTCATTTATCAAGCCTATTAAACTTGAACTTGAAGAACTGGGTGTTAAGTATGAAATAAAAGGACGTCCTAAATCGATTCATTCCATCTATAACAAGATGGTAAAAAAGAATCTAGATTTTGAAGACGTATACGACCTTTTTGCAATTCGAATTATTCTTGACAGTGACCCAGAAGATGAGAAAATGGATTGTTGGAATGTGTATTCCATCGTAACCAGCATCTACAAGCCCAACCCAGAAAGGATGCGAGACTGGATTTCTATTCCTAAAAGCAATGGCTACGAAAGTTTGCATGCAACGGTTATGGGTCCAAAAGGTCAGTGGGTAGAAGTACAAATCAGAACTGTTCGAATGGATGCAATTGCCGAGAAAGGTTATGCGGCCCATTGGAAGTATAAGCAAGCAGAAAAGGGAGCTGAAAGTTTAGATCGTTGGTTGGGTCAGATACGTGATGTTCTTGAAGACCAAGACGTAAATGCACTTGAGTTTTTAGATGATTTTAAAATGAATCTTTACGCTGATGAAGTGTTTGCATTTACTCCAAAAGGTCAACTGAGAAAACTACCGAAAGGCTCAACGTCTCTAGATTTTGCATTTGATATTCACACCGAGATTGGTGCAAAATGTTTAGGCGCGAAGATTAATGGTAAGCTGCAACCTCTCAGTTATGAAATTAGAAATGGTGATCAAATTGAGATACTAACATCAGCCAAGCAAAAACCAAGCAAAGACTGGTTAGAATTTGTTCGCACTGGGAAGGCGAGAACAAAGATTAAGCAAAGTCTTAAAGACGAAAAACGAGAAATTGCATCAATTGGAAAAGAGGCCTTAGAACGAAAAATGAAAAACAGTGGTTATGCATATACCACTGATAATTTGAATAAAATAATTCGTTACTTCAAAGTTGAAGACGAACTTGAACTTACTTATCAAATTGGAACCGAAGTTATTGATAAGGAAAAAATCAAATTAGCAGACATTCTTGTTGAGTCAAAGCAGGTTCACAAACCAGGTACTGAAAGAGTTTCACCTAAAGCTAAGAAAAAAGGATCAGATGAACTGGTACTCGGAGACTCTACGGTTAATCTTGATTATTCTTTTGCAAAATGCTGCCACCCTATACCGGGTGACAAGGTAGTTGGATTTATTACCGTTGGTGATGGCATTAAAATTCATCAAACCAAATGTAAGAATGCAGTGAACCTAATGTCGAAATATGGTTATCGAATCATTAAGGCAAGATGGGCTACTGATGCTAAAATTGAAGAATATTTCATTGCTTCGTTAGAGATTCGAGGTATTGATTCTTTGGGTCTTGTGAGTAAAGTTACTGACATTGTTTCCAAACAGTTGAAAGTAAACATGAAATCAATCAGTTTTGAATCCTTGGACGGGACATTTATTGGTCGCCTAACACTAGAAGTAGCTGATACTGAACACCTTAATGACCTCATGAACAACCTAAGACAGATTGATGAGTACATAAATGTGAACCGAGTTGTTATCGACAAAGAACCGATTAAAGTAAATTAGATGGAAGATCAAGTAAGCATAAAAGACGAGGTTAAAAGCCTATTCACGGCTTATCTCGAAAAGAAAGGTCAACGTAAGACTCCTGAACGCTACGCGATCTTGGATGAAATCTACAGCAACAAAACACACTTTGATGTTGATACTTTATACATCCAAATGAAAAACAGAAATTACCACGTAAGTAGAGCAACGGTATACAATACACTTGACCTACTTCAAGAGTGTGGGCTTGTTATCAAGCATCAATTTGGTCAGAATATGGCACAATTTGAGCAAGCTTATGGATACCGTCAACACGACCATATGATTTGCAACACCTGTGGTAAGGTAATGGAGTTTTGCGATCCAAGAATCCAACAAATCACTTCTAAAATGGCTGAGCTTCTAAACTTTGAAGTTTCACGTCATTCTCTAAACCTATATGGTGACCCGTTAGTAGACGACATGGGATTATGTAAAAATTGCGACAACCAAGTTAAAATAGTTGAAAATAATTAAATGGTAGATGTATTGTTAGGCCTCCAATGGGGCGACGAGGGTAAAGGTAAGATTGCCGACTATCTTACTCCAAAATATGACGTGGTAGCACGTTTTCAAGGTGGTCCAAATGCCGGCCATTCCTTAGAATTTAATGGGCAGAAACACGTTCTAAACACAATTCCGTCTGGAATATTTCACGATGGCTGTGTAAACATAATTGGTAATGGGGTAGTAATCGACCCAGTACGATTAATGGAAGAAATTGACCGTACTGTTGCTGCTGGGGCCAATGTTATGGAAAATCTAAGAATTTCATACAAGGCTCACATCATTATGCCTACTCACAAAATTCTTGATGCAGCAAGTGAATATGCAAAAGGAGAAAATAAAATTGGAAGTACACTCCGTGGTATCGGACCAACTTATCGTGAGAAAATTGGTCGTGGAGGTCTAAGAATTGGTGAAATATTTGACCCAAACTTTGAAGCTAACTACCACAGTAAGAAACAACGTTCTCTTGCTTTAGTTGAACACTTTGGGTTTACTGATTTCAATTTGGAAGAGATGGAGGAAGAATTCTTTACTGCCGTTGATCGATTACGAAAATTCAAATTTGTAAACAGTGAATATCTCGTTAATCAACACATCATTGATGGCAGCAAAGTTCTCGCAGAGGGAGCTCAAGGAAGTATGCTAGACATCGACTTTGGCTCATACCCTTTTGTTACATCAAGTAACACAACTGTTGGTGGTGTTTCAACCGGACTAGGAATCGCACCAAAGCATATTAATAAGGTTATAGGTATCTTTAAAGCTTACTGCACCCGTGTAGGAAGTGGACCATTCCCAAGTGAATTACACGATGATATGGGACAGCGTTTACGTGATGTTGGTCATGAATATGGAGCAACTACCGGACGACCTCGACGTACCGGTTGGTTAGATCTTGTTGCTCTTAAATATGCGATCATGCTGAGCGGGGTCGACGAACTTTGCATGATGAAATCAGATTGCTTAAGTGGATTTGAAGACGTAATGGTCGGAACCTCATATAAAGGTGATCTTATGACCACAAACGAAGTTCCTTTTGACTTGAATGCAGACAACTTTGTAAGTCAATACGAACGACACGCTGGTTGGGCTGAAGATATCAGTCAAATGAAGCATGAAAGCGAATTTCCAGCTACATTTAAAGCCTACATTGATGCTTTAGAGAAGGAGATTAAAACTCCTATCAAAATTGTATCTGTGGGACCTGGAAGAGAACAAACTATTGTAAGATAAAAAACCAAAAATAATAAACATGAAAGCATATGTATTTCCTGGGCAAGGCGCTCAGTTTGTAGGAATGGGAAAAGAGCTTTACGAAAGCAATGAAACTGCAAAAACACTTTTTAACCAAGCCAATGAAATTTTAGGTTTCGATATCACTTCAGAAATGTTTGAAGGAACAGCTGAAGGATTAAAACAAACAAAAATTACCCAGCCAGCTGTGTTTCTTCACTCCGTGATTTTAGCCAAAACTTTAGACAATTTTAATCCTGACATGGTTGCAGGTCACAGTTTGGGTGAGATTTCAGCTCTAGTTGCTAATAACACTTTGAGTTTTGAAGATGGTCTAAAGCTTGTATCAATTCGAGCTCAGGCCATGCAAAAAGCTTGTGAGATCAACCCAAGTACTATGGCCGCTATTATCGGTTTGGATGATGAAGTTGTTGAAGAAGTATGTGCTTCAATTGATGATGAGGTTGTGGTAGCTGCAAATTACAACTGCCCTGGTCAGCTTGTTATCTCTGGTAGCAATGCTGGAATCGACAAGGCTTGTGAGATTTTAACGGAAAAAGGAGCCCGCAGAGCACTTAAATTGCCTGTTGGGGGTGCATTCCACTCACCATTGATGGAACCAGCCAGAGAAGAGCTTGCAGCAGCCATAGAGCAAACAACATTCAACACGCCAAGCTGCCCAGTTTATCAAAATGTTTCTACCAAAGCAGAAACTGATCCTGAAACAATAAAGTCAAATCTTATTGCTCAACTTACTTCTTCAGTGAAATGGACTCAATCTGTTCAAAATATGATTGCTGATGGTGCTACCGGATTTACCGAAGTAGGACCAGGTAAAGCTTTGCAAGGAATGATTGTAAAAATTGATCGAAGCGTTGAACGAGACGGTGTAAGCTAAACGAAATTTAAATGAATAAAAAAGGGACTCTAATGAGTCCCTTTTTTTTGTTAATATTTCAATACTTATTCAGTTTTGAGTTCCAAACTCCTTGCTCTCCAAGTAAGCGAACTATATAATTTCCTTTTGCTAACTTGCTGATATCAACTTGTTCTTTAATCGTGTTATGGTGAACTGTTAAATCTTGTTGAATCACCAATCGACCTCTTAAATCAAGAATTTCCATGCGAAGATTCTCATTTACTCCTTCTGCTTTTAGAGTGATGGAGGATTGTGCTGGATTAGGATAAACGTTTATTTCAGCATTGGGATAAGACGACACACTGGCATCGTTGTAAATTTCAACTATTATAGTGTCATAACCTTGGCAGCCAAACTCATTGGTCACTGCTACAAAGTAAGTATGTTCTCCCAGCGAAATTGATTCATCAATAACGATTGAATTGCTCGTTTTACCATTAGACCAGATGTATGCATCGTACCCTGCAGGAACTTCTAATGTTAGTGGTGTTTCTTGAATCTTCTTAAATCCAATTATCGTATCCCTACCTAAATCAAATTGAGGCGTAGGGTTCATCATTATTTCAATGGTGTCGCTGTTTGTACAACCGTCTTGACTCTTTACTTCCACCTTATACTCTCCAGCCGCTGATACGTTAAAGGTTGATTCTGTGCTGTGATCTTGCCAAAGGTAACTTGCTCCATCGATGGTAGCATCTAGTAACATTTGATCGCCTTCACACAGTGTGGTATCTGCTCCCAAATTAACAACGGGTATGTCATGATCTGTAACCACTATGGTGTCTGTGTAAGAACAATTTAATCCATTTGTTACTGTAACCCAGTAAGTTCCTTCTGATGACACAGGATATGAATTTCCGGTATAACCATTTTGCCATTTATAAGTGGATCCTGCTGTGGTAGCATCAATTCTTAAGATTGTTTCACCGCATCGAACAGTATCCGGTCCTAGGTCAACAAAAGGCGATGCATTAACAATTAAAAGTGCAGAATCTCCAGCAGAACATCCATTGATATCTACGACTGAAACACTATAGGTTCCTTGTACAGAAGCGATAAAAACAGAATCAACCGACTGATCTTGCCACAAGTATGTTGCAAATTCCACCCCCGGGCTAAATTTATATTCGTCTCCATCACAGATGGTAATTGAATCTCCAAGGTTAACTATTGGATTGTTGTTGTACACTACCATAATTGAATCGGCAACAGAGCACTGATATCCTCCTGTCACTTCCACTCTATATTGACCGCCTGCGTTTACCTTAAATGTATCAGCGGAGCTTCCATTTTGCCATGTATAATTAGTGCCTGAACCAGACACATCCAAGAGCATTGTATCTCCTTCACAAAGTGATGTGTCATTTCCTAAATTGAACGCAGGAGGAACCGATATTACAACAGTAAATGAATCTCTTACTTTACATCCAAATGCATCTTCCATCTCAACCCAATGAACAGACCTGCCCATTCCGGCATTTGTAACATTAAAGCTATTCGTTGATCCAGTAGAATTATCCGACCACAAATACGAAGTTGCTGTTGGTGCTTCTGGGTCAACAATTATATTATCTCCTGAACAACCTCCTACAGAGTCAATTTTATTAGCCCACAATGCCGTGAGCGATACGCTCATTGAAACAGTGTCATTTGACTTGTCTTCATCACCTGCAAAGGTGTGATAAGCCGTTAGTTGATATGTTCCTGGGGTAGACATGTTTGCTGTTTGACTAAAGCCGTGTAAAGCTGAATCACCTGGTGCAATTGTTCCAAGGTAGTTGCTTGTGACCGTTGCTCCTCCACCAATTTTAAATGTTAATGGAATATTGGATATTGGGCTTGTTCCAACATTCTTAATCCACACCCTTAGAAAGACACTAATGTTCGCTCTATGACAATCGTATGGAGATTCAATTGACAACAATTCGATATCAGCACCTGTGGTAAACTCATCAGCTCCAATATCAGGATTTGTAGCATTTCGGGTATCTCCATCAATATCAACAGTAACAGCAGACACTGGAGTGCCTCTACCATTAAATGTTACATTGGTCGTGTCTATGTGCAAATCAGTTGGCCCTAAGAACTTAGGATCTATGCTCACTGAGTTTGCTCCTTGAGAGGTAGCATTGTTATATGAAGAAAGCGTTGAATAATTGGTTCCTTTCCAATTTATTACTAAGCCAGAGGTATTGTAAAAATTATTGTAATTGGTTGTTGTAGATACCAAATTGTGAACTCTAAAAACCTGGCCGTTGGTAACGCTGCTTAGGTTGTTGTTTTTGACGTCAATGGCACCTGTATTACTCAATGCATCTAACCATAAACACTTCGCTCCGCTGCCTTTCTCCATATGCACTGTATTGTTATAAAACTTGATGTAGTTTACATGTTTTGTGTAAATACCTGTCATGTTATTTGCATAACTTCCATCATAGATAACCATGTTGTTCGCCACCAAAATTTCTTGTGACCATGAAGACCCACCTGCCCCAGGAGCACTGGCTACTTGAATAACTCTGGTGTGATTTACATTGCTTGAAACATGAACATTATTTCCTATGATTGAAATTGAATGTCCTGTAGGCCACATGTTAATTGCAAAACGAGCCGAGCTTACCGCGGTTTGTGCATAGTTGTAACTTATCTCTGCATCAACTGTACCCGAGGCATTAACACCAGCATACCCAAATGATGTAAATCTATTTCGTGTGATGAGCAAGGTATTTGAGGCTGAAGAATTTCCGATAATTCTAACACTCTCATATCCTCTAATTATTTCATTATCTTGAATGGTTATATTATCTACTGTAGATGAGCCTGTTCCATCATTTGCAGCATAATTGGCTACACCATGACCTTTAGCTGTAGATCCCGAGTTTGACAACACCATTAGGCAATTCTTAATTGTTATCGTGTCGGTATTATTTCTTAGGTTGAAACAAATTCCATAGGTGCCCACTGCCTGTACTTTTAGGCTATCAAATATTAGATGGCTTGCATTACTCAAACTAAAAATTGTTCTATTGGATGTTGTGGGCGAATATCTCACAGTCGTTTTTGTAACACCAGCTCCTTTAAATGTGATTGTATTTGAACTACTGGCTCCTGGTATTGCTCCGATTTCAATCTGCTCAACAAAAAGACCTGAATCAATTTGTATGACAACGGCTCCATTAACCCCATCTGACTCAAGTGAATCAACTGCGTCGGTAATTGTACTAAAATTGTCGCTTAAATCACTTCCTACAGTATAAGTTCCAGACAATGGACTTTGACCAAATGCTTTTACTGAAAGAGCACTAAGCATTGTAATAAGAGCTATTGAAAATAGTTGTGTAAGGAGTTTGTTCATGCTAAAAATAATTCAGGAGTTTTGAACTACTAAATTAGCAATTTAAAGCATAAAATCGTTAGAATATTACACCACAAAGAATCGCAACGATAATATACCAAGGCGATTTAATCTTTGTTTTAAACAACAAGAAGCTTACGTTCATGATAATGATGATTTCCAAATAGTTAATGGCGTCTAAACTGTTCAAGTTGGTGTAGTAGAAATTTCCTTCTTCTATCCAGTTTAATCCAACAGGAAGAAACATCAAATATCCTGCGGCGATTACCAGTCCACAAGAAGCTGCAATAACTCCAGGTAGTGCTTTAACGACTAGAGGATGGCTCTTAATCTGCTTCCAAATCGGGTACACAAAAAAGATGAGGAGAGATCCCGGCAAGAAAATTCCGACGGTGCTGCTAAAGCTTCCAAAAATCTGACCTAAAACACCGAATTCTTGCATCGATGTAGCACCCGTATAGCTTGCAATGGTGAATATCGGTCCTGGAATTGCTTGAACTAGCCCTACCCCATTGATAAACTCTTGAGAGCTCATATATGCATTGTGATTTACAAACTGCTCAAGCATCATGGGTATAAGCACATTACCTCCGCCAAAAACCAAGCTACCGAAACGGTAACAGTTCTCAAACAATAACACTATACGATTGTCATAGTATGCACCTAAAATTCCGGCAGTTAAAAAGATTACACCAAAGGCTATTAGGTATTTCCAAGGAATCTTAAGTTTGATAGGTTCATAAGGTTCTGTCTTCCCTTTGAAGTCAAAGTACGAGAAAAGACCACCAGCTAAAAGTACAGCTGGAAATATCCAAGGAGTCCGAACATATTCTTCTAGAGGATGACGCAATAATGCGGCAAAAATAAAGGCCATAGCAGCCAATAAATATCCTTGTCTATTCTTAACTGATTTCTGCAGCATCTTTACTCCGGCAACCATTATGAAAGCAACAGCTACAGGCTGAACAAATCGCAAGTACTCCAGCATCTTTTCGCTAAAGTTACCAATAAATATTGCTGTTAGCGTTAACAAAATAAATGCAGGCAATATCCAAACAAGAAGTGTTAAAAATGCAAGAAAAGGGCCTCCAAACTTGTATCCTATACTGGTTAATGTTTGGGTGGAGGATGGACCAGGTAGCATTTGACACAACGAATAAAGTTCCATTAACTCATCGTTGGTGAGATATTGCTTATCCTCAACCAAACGTTTCTGATAGAGAGCCATATGCATGTTGGGACCGCCATATGCACTTAAGGCAATTACAAAAACATCTTTTAAAAAAATATAGCGCTTTATATTTTTGGTTTTATTTGCCACTAAGACACAAATTTAATTAGAAATTAATGAAACCCTATTTATTTGTAATAGCACTTGCAGCGACACTATTTCACTCATGTGGAAGGCAAAATTCTGTTGAAGTAGTTGAGATTGAGAAACTACAAACGGCTCTCGGAGCGAACGCAACAACGTTGCAAATAGACATCAGCATATTTGAAGATCGAGTGAATGCCATCAACCAAGATCTCACTTTTTTCAGGAAAAACTACACCGATACATTAACATTAGAGTTAGGTATGCAGATCGACAAATACAAAGCATTGCGAAAGATTTACGAAGGGCAAATGAAAAGCTATAAGTTTTGTGTAAAAGAGCAATTAGAACTCGAAACTCAACTAAGCAATTTAAAAGAAGATTTTGTGAATGGTGCAATTGGCAAGCAAGAATTCAAGACACATTTTTCTAAAGAGAAAGAAGACGTTCTTGCGTTAATCGACAAAAGCAAAGACGTTAAAAAACGACTATATGAGGTTGAACCTGAATTTATTAGGTTAACCAAATTGGTTACAGAAGTTTTAGACGGAATTAAGCTTCCCCAGTAGGCCCAAAATTCATAGGCGGAAACTGAGGAGCACTCTCCTGCATTTCAATTTCGCCAAACATACTCTCGAACTTATTGATGTTATCGGTAAGAGCCATTTGCAAACGCTTAGCGTGTTGTGGGCTTAAAATTATTCTGCTCTTTACCTTGGCCTTAGGAATGCCTGGTAGCATGCGAATAAAGTCTATTACAAACTCAGAGTTAGAATGTGAGATAATTGCTAGGTTACTATAAATACCATCGGCCACATCTTCAGCCAATTCAATGTCAATTTGGTTTTCTTGTTTAGGTTGTTCTGCCATAATTCAAATGTATAAAAAAAGAGCGGCTAACAAATTAGCCGCTCTTTATATTTAACAAATTATAATCTGCTTAGTTTGAAGCTTCAACTTCGTTGTCCGCTTCTACTTGTTCTTCCTTAGCAGCTTGAAGTAGATCGAACTCTTCTTGTGATCCAACTACCAAGTTTTCGTAGGCTCTGTGACCTGTACCTGCAGGAATTAAGTGTCCAACGATAACGTTTTCCTTAAGACCAAGCATTTCGTCAACCTTACCTGCAATTGCAGCTTCGTTTAACACTTTAGTAGTCTCCTGGAATGAAGCAGCAGACATAAAGCTGTATGTACCTAACGAAGCTTTGGTAATACCCATTAACAATGGACCAGAAGTTGCACTAAGTGCTTCTCTAACTTCGATTGGTTTCATGTCTTTTCGTTTAAGAGATGAGTTAAGATCTCTTAGTTTTCTAAGACTTAAAATTTGACCAGCTTTTACGTCATTTGAATCACCCGCATCGGTAACTACTCGTTTGTCGTAAAGGTTATCGTTCTCTTCTTTAAAGTCGATTTTGTTTACAGAAGCACCTTCTAAGAATTTAGTATCTCCTGGTTCTATTACAGTTACTTTCTGCATCATTTGCTTAATAATAACCTCGATGTGCTTATCATTAATCTTTACACCTTGTAAACGGTAAACCTCTTGAATACCATTCACGATGTAGTTTTGAACTGCACTGATACCTTCAATAGCTAAAATATCTTGCGGTGTAATCGCTCCATCAGATAGAGGAGTACCTGCTCTAACAAAGTCACCATCCTGAACAAGGATGTGCTTAGAAAGAGAAATTAGATACTTCTTAGAGATTCCTTCTTTTGATTCGATAGTAACCTCTCTATTACCTCTCTTAATACCTCCATAAGTTACAACACCATCGATTTCAGAAACTACAGCAGGGTTAGATGGGTTACGTGCTTCAAAAAGCTCAGTTACCCTTGGAAGACCCCCTGTAATATCGCTTGTTTTACCAACAACTCTTGGAATTTTAGCGATAATCGTTCCTGCAACAACCTTCTTACCTGCTTCAACAGCAAGGTGAGCTCCTACCGGTACGTTCAATTCTTTTAGAATTTCACCTTTCTTACCGATAATGTGAATTGCAGGGTTGATTTTCTTATCACGACTATCTGTAACAACCTTCTCTTTGTATCCTGTAGCCTCATCCATCTCAACAGAGTAAGATACACCTTCAATAAGGTCTACAAACTCAACCTTACCATCAAGGTCAGAAAGGATAACTGCGTTATATGGATCCCAAGAACAGATTAGATCGTCTTTCTTGATTTTTGCTTTTTCTTTAACGTATAAGTACGAACCGTAAGGAATGTTATTTACAACCTGAACCTCTTTTGATTTTGGATCAAGAAGTTTAACCTCACCAGAACGTCCAACAACGATTTGAACATCTTCACCGTTAGAATCTTTACCAGCAACTGTTTTAACCTCATCAAATTCGATAACGCTATCATACTTCGCTAGTAACTGAGATTCTTGAGCGATGTTAGAAGCCGTACCCCCAACGTGGAATGTTCTAAGTGTAAGCTGTGTACCCGGCTCACCGATTGACTGTGCTGCAATTACACCAACAGCCTCACCTGTTTGAACAGGTCTACCAGTTGCAAGGTTACGTCCGTAACACTTAGCACAAACACCTCGTTTAGACTCACAAGTCATTACTGATCTGATTTCAACAGACTCAATGCCTGCATCTTCAATAACCTTAGCAAGGTCTTCAGTAATTTCGTCACCAGCAGCAACAATTAGCTCTTCAGATTTTGGGTGGTGAATGTCAAGTAATGAAGATCTACCAACAATTCTATCAAACAAGCTGTCAATAATCTCATCACCTTCTTTCAAGGTTCTAACTTCAAATCCTCTTAACGTATCACAATCTTCCATGGTTACAACCACATCTTGTGCTACATCGTGAAGTCTTCTTGTTAAGTAACCCGCATCGGCCGTTTTAAGTGCCGTATCCGCAAGACCTTTACGAGCACCGTGAGTAGAGATAAAGTACTCAAGAATCGATAGACCTTCTCTAAAGTTAGAAAGAATTGGATTCTCAATAATCTCACCTGTACCTCCGGCTCCGATTTTCTTTTGTGGTTTTGCCATCAGACCCCTCATTCCTCCAAGCTGACGAATCTGCTCTTTAGATCCCCTCGCTCCAGAGTCAAGCATCATATAGATCGGGTTAAATCCTTGGTTATCACTAGAAATCTCTTTAAGCAACGCATCTGCTACTCTCGAGTTAATTCTAGTCCAGATATCAATCACCTGATTGTATCTCTCATTATTCGTAATGAAACCGTTTTCGTAGTTAAAGGTAATCTCAGCAACTTCTTCACGTGCTTTCTCAATTAACTCGTCTTTCTTACTTGGAACAAGTACATCAGAAATGTTAAATGAAAGACCTCCTCTAAATGCGTAGTAGAAACCAAGATCTTTAATTTGATCTAAGAACTTCGCTGTTTTAGCAACACCTGCTTCTTTGATCATATTTCCGATAATGTCTCTCAACGATTTCTTAGTAAGAAGTGTGTTAATGAAACCAATTTCTTCTGGTACATTTAGGTTGAAGATTACTCTACCAACAGTAGTGTCGATTAATTTAGTTACAAGCTCATCACCTTCTTTAACTTGAGCTTTCACTTTAATGCATGCATTTAAGCTAGCTCTTCCTTCGTTGTATGCAATTTCAACTTCTTCAAAGTCATAGAAAGTTAGACCTTCACCAACAACTTTCTCAGTTTTGGTCGATCTTCTTTCTTTGGTCATGTAGTAAAGACCAAGAACCATGTCTTGCGATGGTACCGCAATTGGAGCACCGTTTGCAGGGTTCAAGATATTATGAGAAGCAAGCATTAGGATTTGTGCCTCAAGAACAGCAGCATTTCCTAAAGGAACGTGAACAGCCATCTGGTCACCGTCGAAATCCGCGTTAAATCCAGTACAAACAAGTGGGTGAAGTCTGATTGCTTTACCTTCAACAAGTTTAGGTTGGAAAGCTTGAATACCTAGTCTGTGAAGCGTTGGGGCTCTGTTTAAAAGAACTGGGTGTCCTTTCAAGATGTTCTCCAATATTTCCCAGATTACAGGTTCTTTTTTATCAACGATTTTCTTAGCAGATTTAACCGTTTTAACGATTCCTCTTTCAATCAGTTTTCTGATAATAAATGGTTTGAAAAGCTCAGCTGCCATTCCTTTAGGAAGACCACACTCGTGTAATTTCAAGTTAGGTCCTACTACAATAACAGAACGACCAGAGTAATCAACCCTCTTACCAAGAAGATTCTGACGGAAACGACCTTGCTTACCTTTAAGCATATCACTTAAAGACTTAAGCGGTCTATTACCGTTTGCTTTTACTGCATTAGCTCTTCTTGTATTATCAAGTAGTGAATCAACAGCTTCTTGAAGCATTCTCTTCTCATTTCTAAGAATTACCTCTGGAGCTTTGATTTCCATTAATCGTTTCAAACGATTGTTTCTGATAATAACTCTTCTATAAAGGTCATTTAAGTCAGATGTTGCAAATCTTCCTCCATCTAATGGAACCAATGGTCTCAATTCTGGCGGAATAACAGGTAACATCTTCATGATCATCCACTCAGGTTTATTTTCACCTGTTTTCGTAGAAGCTCTGAAACCTTCAATAACGTTAAGTCTTTTTAGGGCTTCATTCTTTCTTTGTTGTGAAGTCTCATTTGCAGCTTGGTGTCTTAAGCTAAATGATAGATCATCAAGATCTAAGCGAGCTAAAAGATCCCAAATTGCTTCACCACCCATTTTAGCGATGAATTTATTTGGATCAGAATCGTCTAAATACTGGTTTTCTTTTGGTAAAGAATCTAAGATGTCTAAGTATTCTTCTTCCGTTAAGAAATCCAAATAGTTAACTCCGTCTGCTTCTTTAACACCTGATTGAATTACTACGTATCTCTCGTAGTAAATAATCATTTCTAGTTTCTTAGAAGGAAGACCAATAAGGTAACCAATTTTATTAGGCAGTGATTTGAAGTACCAAATATGAACAATAGGAACAACAAGTTCAATGTGCCCCATACGCTCTCTTCTTACTTTCTTCTCGGTAACTTCAACACCACATCTGTCACAAACAATACCTTTATATCTAATTCTTTTGTACTTACCACAGTGACACTCATAATCCTTTACAGGTCCAAAAATTCTTTCACAGAATAATCCACCCATTTCTGGCTTATAAGATCTGTAGTTTATGGTTTCTGGCTTTGTAACCTCACCAAATGAACGTTGCAAAACAACTTCAGGAGATGATAAACCAATTCTAAGTCTCTTAAAATTAGATTTTATTTTTATATCTTTTTTGTTTGACATTTTTCTACTTAAATTTTTAATTAATCAAAAGTGATTTCTATTCCTAAACCTCTCAATTCGTGAAGTAATACGTTGAATGATTCAGGTAAACCTGGTTCAACCATGTTATCTCCTTTTACGATGGCTTCGTACGTTTTAGCTCTACCGATAATATCATCAGATTTCACAGTTAAGATTTCACGTAGAATGTTTGCTGCACCGAATGCCTCAAGAGCCCAAACCTCCATCTCACCAAAACGCTGACCACCAAACTGAGCTTTACCTCCAAGTGGTTGTTGAGTAATTAATGAGTAAGGTCCGATTGAACGAGAGTGCATCTTATCATCTACCATGTGTCCTAGTTTCAACATGTAAATGATACCTACAGTAGTTTTTTGGTGGAATTTCTCACCAGTAAGACCATTGTAAAGGTAGGTAGATCCAAAGTCTGGAAGTTCAGCCTTATTAATGTAACCATCGATATCAGCTTCAGTAGCTCCATCAAAGATTGGAGTACCAAAGTTCAATCCCAATTTCTCACCTGCCCAACCAAGAACAGTTTCATAAATCTGTCCAAGGTTCATACGAGAAGGTACACCTAATGGGTTAAGAACGATATCTACTGGAGTTCCATCTTCAAGGTATGGCATATCCTCTTCAGGAACGATCTTAGCAACAATACCTTTGTTACCGTGACGACCCGCCATTTTATCTCCAACTTTAAGCTTACGTTTCTTAGCTAAATAAACTTTCGCAAGTTTCAAAATACCCGTTGGCAATTCGTCTCCTACGCTTATAGTAAACTGCTCACGTTTGTATGCAGTAACAACTTCAGTAAGTTTAGACTTGTAGTTAGAAAGGATTCGTGCAATTAATGCATTCTTCTCTTCATCTGAAGTCCAATTGTTATAAGAAACGGTTGCGAAATCAACAGTTGCTAAGTTCTTTAAAGTAAACTTGGTTCCTTTAGGAATTACTTCTTCGTAGTAAACATTAGAAACACCAGCAGAAGTTTTACCTGAAACTACTTTAAATAATTTCTCAAGTAATAAAGCTCTAAGCTTGTCAAGCTCAATCAAGTGCTCGTTTTCAAGTTTAGTAAGCTTAGTTTTATCTTCAGCTTTGTTCGCTCTATCTTTCTTAGTTCTAGTGAACAATTGTTTAGCTACAACAACTCCTTCTTTTGATGGAGTTGCTTTTAACGAAGCATCCTTAACATCACCAGCTTTATCACCAAAGATTGCTCTTAATAGTTTTTCTTCTGGAGAAGGCTCAGACTCTCCTTTAGGAGTAATCTTTCCGATTAAGATATCACCTTCTTTGATACGAGCACCAACACGAATCAATCCGTTTTCGTCAAGATTCTTAGTTGCTTCCTCACTTACGTTTGGAATATCGTTAGTTAACTCTTCAATACCTCTTTTGGTATCTCTAACTTCTACATCATGCTCAGTGATATGGATAGAAGTAAAGAAGTCATCCTTAACTACTTTCTCTGAAATCACAATCGCATCCTCAAAGTTATACCCTTGCCATGGCATGAACGCCACTTTAAGGTTTCTACCTAGAGCTAATTCACCTCCTTGTGTACCATAACCTTCGCTTAAGACCTGTCCTTTTTTAACCTTATCTCCTTTAACCACTAGAGGTCTAAGGTTTACAGTCATATTTTGGTTGGTTCTTCTGAACTTCGTTAGATAATACGTTTTGGTGTCGCCAATAAAGCTTGCCAACATATCATCATCAGTAAGGTCGTATTTGATTCGAATTTCGTTCGCATCAACATATTCAACCTTACCCGTTCCTTCAGCAACCAACTGAGTTCTAGAATCTTTAGCAACTTGTCCTTCTAATCCTGTTCCTACGATAGGAGCTTCAGGATTCATAATAGGAACTGCTTGACGCTGCATGTTCGATCCCATCAAAGCACGGTTAGCATCATCGTGCTCTAAGAAAGGAATAAGTGATGCCGCAATCGAAACGATTTGGTTCGGAGCAACATCCATGTAGCTAATATTCTCCTTAGGTTCGATTGGGAAATCACCTTCAAAACGAGCTTTTACCAAATCGTTAGTGAAGTTACCTTTCTTATCGAATGGAGCGTTAGCTTGAGCGATAATGTGTTCGTCTTCCTCTTCAGCACTTAAGTAAACAACATCTTCGTTGATTTTTACTTTACCATTTTCAACCTTTCTATATGGAGTTTCAATAAATCCAAGGTGGTTGATTTTAGCGTGTACACAAAGAGAAGAAATAAGACCAATGTTTGGACCCTCAGGAGTTTCAATCGTACACAAACGACCGTAGTGCGTATAGTGAACGTCCCTTACCTCGAACCCTGCTCTTTCTCTTGATAAACCACCAGGTCCTAATGCAGACATTCTACGCTTGTGCGTTACCTCTGCAAGAGGGTTTGTTTGGTCCATAAACTGAGAAAGTTGGTTCGTTCCAAAGAACGAGTTAATCACTGAAGAAAGCGTTCTTGCGTTGATTAAGTCAGTTGGTGTAAATACCTCGTTATCACGAATATTCATTCTTTCACGAATGGTTCTGGCCATACGTGCAAGACCTACACCAAACTGGTTATACAACTGCTCTCCAACAGTTCTTACCCTTCTGTTACTTAAGTGGTCAATATCGTCGACATCGGTTCTTGAGTTAACAAGCTCGATCAAGTATTGGATGATTGAGATGATGTCTTCGTTAGTAAGAACTCTGATATTATTTTCAATATCAAGTTCAAGTTTTTTATTGATTCGGTATCTACCAACTTCTCCTAAATCGTAACGTTTATCAGAGAAGAATAATCTTTCAATAATACCACGAGCTGTTTCTTCATCAGGTGGATCAGTATTTCTTAACTGACGGTAGATATGTTCAACCGCTTCCTTTCCTGAGTTTGAAGTATCTTTTTGAAGCGTGTTAAGAATGATTTGGAAGTCGTTCTTATCGTCATTCTCTTTGCTAAGAATGATTGTTTTTACACCTGCTTCTAGGATTTCCTCAATGTGTTCTTCTTCAAGAACAGTATCCCTTTCGATAACTACTTCGTTTCTTTCAATAGAAACCACCTCACCGGTATCCTCATCAACGAAGTCTTCGATCCATGAACGAAGAACTCTCGCAGCAAGTCTTCTACCAAGCATTTTCTTAAGCGAGGTTTTAGTTACTTTAACATCTTCAGCAAGGCCGAATAGATCAAGAATATCTTTATCTGTTTCGTATCCAATTGCTCTAAGCAGTGTAGTAACAGGGAACTTTTTCTTACGGTCGATGTAAGCATACATTACGTTATTCACGTCAGTAGCAAACTCGATCCAGCTTCCTTTAAAAGGAATGATTCTCGCAGAGTATAATTTAGTACCGTTAGTATGGTAGCTTTGACCAAAGAATACACCTGGCGATCTGTGTAATTGAGACACAATTACACGCTCTGCACCATTTATAATGAAAGAACCAGTTGGCGTCATATAAGGTAGAGTGCCTAAATAAACGTCCTGCACAACGGTTTCAAAATCTTCGTGCTCAATATCGTTACAGCTTAATTTAAGTTTAGCTTTTAGCGGCACAGCATAAGTCAAACCTCGTTCAATACATTCTTGGATGGTGTATCGAGGAGGATCAACAAAATAGTCTAAGAATTCTAATACGAAAATGTTTCGGGTATCGGTAATAGGGAAGTTTTCACTAAATACCTTAAATAAACCTTCAAACTTACGATCCTCTGAAGAGGTATCTAATTGGAAGAATTCTTGAAAAGACTTTAACTGTACATCTAAGAAATCAGGATAATCGATAACTTTTTCGATTCTCCCAAAATTTATTCTTTCGTTATATTTTGATGACAAGGTTAAAAATGTTTGGTGTTAAAATGATAAAAATTTAAAAACGCCAAAAGACCCACTGATATTCAGGGGTCTTTCGAACGTGTTGTATTTAAGAATTACTTAAGTTCAACTTCAGCTCCTGCTTCTTCAAGTTTAGATTTTAAAGCATCTGCTTCTTCTTTAGAAACATCTTCTTTAATCTCTTTTGGAGCTGAGTCAACTATTTCTTTAGCTTCTTTAAGTCCTAGGCCAGTAAGTTCTTTAACAACTTTTACTACCTGTAACTTAGAAGCACCAGCAGATTTAAGGATTACTGTGAATTCAGTTTGCTCTTCAGCACCACCTGCTTCACCACCTGCTGCTGGACCTGCTGCTACTGCTACTGGAGCAGCTGCTGGCTCAATACCATACTCATCTTTAAGTATAGTTGCTAATTCGTTTACATCTTTCACTGAAAGATTAACCAATTCTTCTGCTAATTTTTTAATGTCAGCCATTTTTTGTTTGTGTTTAAATGTGTTTTGTTAAAATTTTAATTTTCTTTCTCGGCCAAAGTTTTCAATAATCCTGCGATTGTATTTCCACTTGATTTCAAAGCAGAAATAACATTGGTTGCAGGAGATCTCAACAGACCAATAATTTCTCCAACAAGTTCTTCTCTTGTTTTCAGATCGACTAGTGATCCTAGTTGATCATCACCAATAAAGACGTCAGAGTCAATATAAGCACCCTTTAGTAACGGTCTATCGCTTTTTTTACGGAACTCTTGGATAGCGATAGCTGGTGCTTTAGGATTGGAAGCAAATAAGAGTGCCGTTGTACCTTTTAATGTGTCTTTTAATTCTCCCCACTCAAATTCTCCGCGCTCTAATGCTTTGTGAACGAAGGTATTCTTGATCACCTGCATTTTGACACCGTTTTTATGTAACAGTTTTCTCAAGCTGTTGTTATCGTTTGCCGATAAGTTTGAGCTGTCAGTAACGTATACGTATTGAAATTCTTTTAAGTTTTCAACCAATTCGTCAATTGCAATGTTTTTTTGTTCTCTGTTCATTTCTAATCTTTTAACTGGTTAAACTTAAGCGATTGTTTTAGTATCTATTTTAATTCCAGGACTCATGGTGCTAGACAAAGTAATGCTTTGGAAGTAAGTACCTTTAGCAGCACTTGGCTTAAGTCTTGTAAGTGTATCCACCAATTCTTTAGCATTGTCGTAAATCTTGTCTGCATCAAAAGAAACTTTACCGATTGAAGTGTGAATGATTCCAGTTTTGTCAACTTTAAAATCAATCTTACCTGCTTTAATTTCAGTAACAGCTTTTCCGATGTCCATTGTTACAGTACCACTTTTTGGGTTTGGCATTAAGTTTCTAGGTCCTAATACTCTACCTAGTCTACCAATTTTACCCATAACTGCAGGCATAGTGATGATAACATCAATATCAAGCCATCCACCTTCAATTTTGGTGATGAACTCGTCTAAACCTACAAAATCAGCTCCAGCATCTTTAGCTTCTTGCTCCTTATCTGGAGTAACAAGTGCCAATACTTTCACTTCTTTACCGATACCATGAGGTAATGAGGTAGTACCTCTTACCATTTGATTTGCTTGTCGAGGATCAACCCCAAGTTTTACGTCTAAATCAACAGAAGCGTCAAACTTAGAAGTGGTGATCTTCTTGACAATCTCACTTGCTTCTTGCAAGCTGTGGAATGCATCTCTATCGTACTTCGATAGAGCTTCCTTTCTCTTTTTTGATAATCTTGCCATAATGTTTAACGATAATTATTAATTATCTTCCGGAAACTGTCCGGTAACAGTTATACCCATACTGCGAGCTGTACCAGCAACCATTTTCATAGCTGACCCAACAGTCATCGCATTTAAGTCTTTCATTTTGTCTTCAGCAATAGTCTTCACCTGATCCCAAGTAACTTTTGCTACTTTTACTCTGTTTGGCTCAGCTGATCCGCTTTTCTTCTTAGTAGCTTCAAGCAATTGAGAAGCAACTGGTGGAGTTTTAATGATAAAGTCGAATGAGTTATCTTGGTATACCGTGATAACTACAGGAAGTACTTTACCTGGTCTATCTTGGGTTCTTGCATTGAATTGTTTACAAAAATCCATGATGTTAACCCCTTTAGCACCTAATGCTGGACCAACAGGAGGAGCAGGATTAGCTGCACCACCTCTAACTTGTAATTTTACGTATCCTTTAATTTGCTTAGCCATAAAGCTATTCTTTTTCTACTTGTATATAATTTAATTCTAATGGTGTTTTTCTTCCGAAAATCTTCACCATTACTTTTAATTTTTTCTTCTCTTCGTTAACCTCTTCAATTACTCCGCTAAATCCGCTAAATGGACCATCTGTTACTTTTACAAATTCTCCAACAATGTATGGATTAACGTTGCTTTCTCCTTCTTGGTTGCTTTCATCAACCTGTCCGAAGATTCTGTTAACTTCACTTTGTCTCATTGGTACAGGTTCTCCATCCTGACCTAAGAAACCAACAACCCCATTAACCGCTCTAATCGTAGGAACAACCTCTCCAACTAGATGTGCATTAATAAGAATGTATCCTGGAAAATAAGACTTTTCTTTCGAGGTCTTTTTTCCATTTTTAATTTCAAATACTTTTTGAGTAGGGATAAGGATTTCAGGAACATACTTAGTCAGTCCTTCGTGTGCAAGTTCAGACTCGATAATCGCCTTAACTTTTTTCTCCTGACCACTAATGGCCCTAACCACGTACCACTTAAATTCCTCCTTAATCTTTTCCATTTTTAGCCTAATAAACTATAAAGTATCTTCATAAATTCACCAAAACCTTTATCGATGATGGCAATCGCCAATGCGAAAAGAATAGATGCAACAATAACAATCCACGTGCTGCTTCTTAACTCTTCCCATGTTGGCCAAGTTACTTTATTAATTAACTCGTCTGTCGTTTCCTTCCAGATTTTAACTATCCTACTCATATGTATTAATTGCACGGGTGGAGAGATTCGAACTCCCGACACCTGGTTTTGGAGACCAGTGCTCTGGCCAGCTGAGCTACACCCGTTTGTGCCTTATATATTCTGATTATTCTAAAATTTCAGTAACCTGTCCGGCACCTACTGTACGTCCACCTTCTCTGATAGCGAATTTCAATCCTTTTTCCATCGCTACAGCGTTGATTAATTCAACAGTGATAGTAACGTTATCACCTGGCATAACCATTTCAGTTCCGTCTGGTAACATGATTTCACCAGTTACGTCAGTAGTTCTGAAGTAGAACTGAGGTCTGTACTTGTTAAAGAATGGAGTATGACGTCCACCTTCTTCTTTAGAAAGTACGTAGATCTCTGCTTTAAACTTAGTGTGTGGAGTAACAGACCCAGGAGCTACGATTACCATACCTCTTCTGATATCAGTTTTCTCAATACCTCTTAATAGGATACCAGCGTTGTCACCAGCTTGTCCTCTATCAAGAATTTTTCTGAACATCTCAACTCCAGTACAAACAGACTTAAGACCGTCAGCACCCATACCGATAATATCTACAGCGTCACTCACATTGATAACACCTCTTTCGATTCTACCTGTAGCAACTGTACCTCTACCTGTAATAGAGAATACGTCCTCAACTGGCATCAAGAAAGGTTGGTCAGTCAAACGTGGAGGAACTGGAATCCAGTTATCAACAGCTTCCATTAATTCAGAAACAGTATCAACCCATTTTTGCTCTCCGTTTAATGCTCCAAGTGCAGAACCTTGGATGATAGGAGTATTATCTTCATCAAACTCGTAGAATCCTAAAAGTTCTCTGATTTCAATCTCAACAAGTTCTAATAACTCTTCGTCGTCTACCATATCAACTTTGTTCATAAATACAACAAGTCTAGGTACACCAACTTGTCTTGCAAGAAGGATGTGCTCTTTAGTTTGTGGCATAGGACCATCAGTAGCTGCTACTACTAAGATAGCACCGTCCATTTGAGCAGCACCAGTAACCATGTTCTTTACATAGTCGGCGTGACCTGGACAGTCAACGTGAGCATAGTGTCTTGTTGCTGTTTGGTACTCAATGTGAGCAGTGTTAATGGTAATACCTCTTTCTTTCTCTTCTGGAGCAGAATCGATAGTATCGAAATCTTTCTTCTCAGCTAATCCTTGATTAGACAGTACAGAACTAATCGCGGCAGTTAAGGTGGTCTTACCGTGGTCTACGTGACCGATAGTTCCGATGTTTACGTGTTCTTTAGAACGATCAAATGTTGCTTTTGACATGATAAATTAAATTAATCTTCTTTTTTATATATATAAAATTGAGCCAACGATGAGATTTGAACTCACGACCTCTTCCTTACCAAGGAAACGCTCTACCCCTGAGCTACGTCGGCTTAAATAAATAAACAATTGTTCAGGAATAAATCAAGAGGGTACAAGTACAATCTATCATTTACTCATATACTAAATAACAAAGTTTTAAACTTTGACCCTTTTCGAGATTTGCTCAAAAAGTATTGAGCGGGAGACGAGGCTCGAACCCGCGACCTACAGCTTGGAAGGCTGTCGCTCTACCAACTGAGCTACTCCCGCATTACATATTGCTTAACTTTAAACAGTGGGGAGGGTAGGATTCGAACCTACGTAGCCGAAGCAACGGATTTACAGTCCGTCCCATTTGACCGCTCTGGTACCTCCCCAGAGAAAAGAGCCACCTATTGGACTCGAACCAACGACCGGCTGATTACAAATCAGCTGCTCTACCAACTGAGCTAAGGTGGCAATATGTTTAAAACCAACAGGTTATACTCAAAGAACTAAACTTTTTTAACCCTGCTTGATTTTAAGGTGGGCAAAGGTAAGTATTTTTTTTATAGTTCAACCCCTTTGAATAAAAAAAATGTAAGAAAAAATTTGAAGGCTAAAATCAGGTAGTTTTTGCACTCTTTTTTAGTGCACTTCCAAGCGTCCTTTTCGGCGTTTTACTTGCACCTTAAGTGCGTCTACAGCAGCATCAGTTGCTGCCTCAAACGACTGTGCTATCTCGGTCTTAATAAAGCTGTTATGCTTCGCGTTAACCTTGATCTCTACGATTTTATTTTCTTTTAAAGATGTATTCTCGACTTTCAAATAGACCTGAGCATCTATTATCCCATCATAAAACGTACTTAACTTCTCAATTTTCTTTACAATGAAATCTTTAAGTTTACGATCCGCTTTAAAATGAATTGATTGAATTTGAATGTCCATGTTTTTCTATTTTGGTTTAAATAAATGTTAATCTGAAAATGGGTGAGTTTTTTGGTACACCTTTTTTAATTGAGCAATGTCATTGTGAGCATAAATCTGAGTAGCACTCAAACTGCTATGACCCAGCAATTCTTTAATTGCGTTGATGTCTGCTCCGTTTTGAAGCAAATGTGTTGCAAAGCTGTGTCGAAGTACGTGTGGACTTTTCTTCCCAGAGTATGTAGAGCTCAATAATTTATTAATTAAGTTGTATACCAATTTGTCACCTAATTTCTTACCATCGAAGTTACAAAAAATATAATTCGAATCAATGCCTTCTTGGTCTTTTATCTCATTAAATTTTGTGATATGTCGAATTATCTCAGGCCCTAATGGAATTACCCGCTCCTTGTTCCCCTTACCTATCACTCTGATTTCCTTTTTCTTAAGATTAACCTGACGATGCTCTAAACCAATTAACTCGGATCTACGCATGCCGGTATGATAAAAAGTTACCAAGATGGTAAATTCCAAATAACTCTGATAATCGCTCAACGAAGCAGCTAATCGATCCATCACCGCACTCAACTCATCTACTTTTACATAAGCCGGAATCGACTTGTTCAATTTAGGAAGCGTAATCTCTATTGATTTAGGCTCTGCTATTATTTGTTGCTTATGTAGAAATCGAGCGAACGACTTTACACTACTAACTTTCCGATGAATGGTTTTGGGAACAATGGCATTTTCTGCCAAATGACGAACCCAACTCCGAACGTCTCGACTTGTTAGGTTGTCTAAAAATGCTGGGCCATTTGGTTGGCCTATAAAAACAAAAAACTGCTCTACGTCTTTAACGTAGGCAGTTAATGTATTTTCTGAATAGTTCTTAAGAACCTTAAGATAAGTTTTAAACTCTTCTTGGTATGGAAATTTAGCACTCAATCTGATGTGCCAATTTACTGCTTTTCAAGAAGAAATAAAACCGACGTGTCGAATTAAGAATTATTATTTCGCAAAGTTTCTTTGTACTTCGCTTTAATAATTTCTTTACGTCTTTTTACAGAAGGCTTAGTAAACTGTTGTCTCTCACGTAATTGTTTGATTACACCAGTTTTCTCAAACTTCTTCTTGTACTTCTTTAAAGCCTTGTCGATCGTATCCGTTTCTTTTAAATTTATTATTAGCATTTCTTAAAAAATGACTGCAAAATTAGTTGTTTTTTTTGAATAGCGTAAAATCTATTTTAAAATTTGTCTTGAAATCACCAATTTTTGAATTTCTGACGTTCCCTCACCAATAGTACACAGTTTAGAATCACGATAAAACTTCTCTACCGGATAGTTTTTAGTATAGCCATTTCCGCCAAATATTTGAATAGCTTCTGTACTTGCTTTTACTGCAACTTCCGAAGCATAATACTTGGCCATTGCACTCTCTTTGGTCATCGGTAATCCTGCATTTTTCAAGTAACAAGACTGGTCAATTAGCAATTGAGATGCTTCAATCTCCGTTGCCATATCTGCCAGCTTAAAACTAATCCCTTGAAAATTGGATATTGGCTGCCCAAATTGCTCACGCTCTTTACTGTATTGAATCGATGCTTTGTAAGCTCCTTTTGCAATTCCTAGCGATAATGCTGCTATAGAAATTCTACCTCCATCTAAAATCTTCATCGCCTGAATAAACCCTTCTCCTTCTTCACCTAAAAGATTCTCGTCTGGAATAAAACATTCTTCAAAAACCATTTCGGCTGTTTCGGAAGCGCGCATTCCTAATTTATTCTCTTTCTTACCGGCTTTAAATCCTTCGGTTCCTCTTTCTACAACAAAAGCTGAAATACCTCGACTATCGAGTAAGTCTCCAGTTCGAGCCAACACCACTGCAACATCTCCCGACTTACCGTGAGTAATCCAAGTTTTTGATCCGTTGATTACCCAGCCTCCTTCTACTTTCTTAGCAACACATTGCATACGCATAGCATCACTACCTGTATTGGCTTCAGTTAATCCCCAAGCACCAATCCACTCTGCAGATGCAAGCTTTGGCAGGTACTTCTTTTTCTGTTCTTCATTTCCGAACGACAAGATATGTCCTGTACACAACGAATTATGTGCTGCTGTCGATAATCCAATAGAACCACAGACCTGAGCGATTTCATCAATAACCGTTGCATATTCAAAATACCCCAGTCCTGAGCCACCATATTCTTCAGGCACTAATACACCCATAAATCCTTGTTCACCCATTTTTCTAAACAGGTCAACAGGAAATTCCTGAGATTCATCCCACTCCATAACATGCGGTCTGATATGCTTTTCAGCAAAGTCACGTGCCATGTCTCTAATCATTATTTGGGTTTCTGAAGGTTGAAATTCCATTTTATGTAGCTTGTAATTAAACGGATGCAATATTAAAATACCAATCTCCCATTTTAAAATTATTTTAGGTCTAAATACGGTAAAAATCGGTTAGGATTTTTTCCTCGGAGATAATGCAAGTTCTCAATTTCTTTAAGAGACTTGAACTTTCCATGCTGCTTGCGGAACTTTACGAGATGATTCGCGAGCCTATAATCAATATATGGATGGTCAGCCAATTTTTCAACCGACGCCTGATTGATGCTAATTTTTCTCAATGTGGATGAATCAAGTGCTAGCGAGTGCTTGTTATCATCAATCACCAACGAATCAAGACCATAAACCTCATACAATTGCTCAATTTTATAAAATCCTCCCAATGCTTCACGGTATTTTACGATTCGGGTCGAAAGTACTTTACCAACGCCCCTCAATGCGGTTAAATCTTCTGCGATAGCTTTATTCAAGTCAATCACAGTTTGTTTTTTATCTTGCTTACTATGAACAATTGTAGGATTCTCTACAATATCAATTACCACGTATGCCTCGAGAACTTCGAACAGGCTGTCTGATACCGCATAGAGCTTTTTAAGGTCTTCTTTGTGTCTAAATTCACCACCACTTTTTCTAAAGTTAATGATGTTGCGAACAACTCGTTGTGGTAGACCCGATTCAATCAACCGCTGCCTTGAGTCTGAATTAGGCTTAAACCGGCTTAGTTTCAATGTTTTTGTAGGATGAATTTTCTCTTCTTTTTCATCCTTAAGTGCTGCAATCACCTTTAAAACTTCAGCATATTTTGCTGTATCATTATGGGCTGGTTTCCCAACATAAAAGTTGCGATAGCCGCGATGAAGTATAACGAGACATAAAATAAAAAGGAGGACAAATACTGCCCTCCTTTCAAAATTTGAAATCGTAAAAAATGCGATTATGTCTTTAAAGCTTTTTCTGATCAATTTACCTCTGCTAACTTCTCGGCCTTATACTTGCCGCTGCGGAGGTTTTTCTGAACGTCTTTAAATGCTTTAATAGTTTCTTCTACATCTTCTAAAGAGTGTGCAGCTGTTGGAATTAATCTTAGCATGATCACGTCTTTAGGAACTACAGGGTAAACCACAATAGAACAGAAGATGTTGTAGTTTTCTCTCAAATCGTATGTAAGGTGAGTTGCCTCAGCTACATTACCTTGCAAGATTACCGGAGTAACACAAGAAGTGGTAGTTCCAATATTAAATCCTGCATCCTTCAATCCACTTTGGAGTGCATTAACAATCTTCCAAAGGTTTTCTTTATGCTCAGGTTGGGTTTTCAACATCTCTAAACGCTTCATCGCACCAATAACAAATGGCATTGGTAATGACTTAGCAAAGATTTGAGAACGCATGTTGTATCTTAAGAAATTGATGATTTCTTTATCGGCAGCAATGAAAGCTCCAATGCTCGCCATAGATTTAGCGAAAGTTGAGAAGTAAATATCGATTCCATCTTGGCAACCTTGCTCCTCTCCTGCACCTGCTCCAGTTTTTCCTAAAGTTCCAAAACCGTGAGCATCATCAACCATAAGTCTAAAGTTATACTTCGATTTTAACGCGATAATATCCTTCAAGTTTCCTTGATTTCCGCTCATCCCGAATACCCCTTCAGTAATTACAAGAAGCGCACCTCCGTTCTCCTCAGCTATTTTGGCGGCTCTAATTAATTGCTTTTCAAGATTCGCAATGTCATTGTGGGCATAAACAAAACGCTTGCCTTGATGAAGTCTTACACCATCAATAATACAAGCGTGAGATTCTGCATCGTATACAATTACATCTCTTCGATCAACCAAAGCATCGATTGAAGATAAGATTCCTTGGTAACCGAAGTTTAACAAGATTGAATCTTCCTTACCGACAAACTCAGCAAGTTGACGCTCCAGGTCTTCGTGATAATCTGTGTTACCAGACATCATTCTCGCACCCATCGGATAAGCACACCCCCAATTTGCAGCAGCATCAGCGTCTGCCTTTCTTACCTCAGGGTGATTCGCTAAACCTAAATAATTGTTCAAACTCCAAGTTAACACTTCTTTACCTCTAAACTTCATGCGTGGAGCAATCTCCCCTTCAAGCTTAGGAAACGTAAAGTAATGATGAGCTTCTTTGGCGTGCATCCCTAGGGGACCCATCTTGCCAACAACTTTTTCAAATAAATCCATTAATTAGTTTATTAAAAATCGCCGCAAAAGTAACACGAATAAATAAACTGGAAGAATCTAAATAAAGTAAAAAAACAGCTTAAAGCCATTGGATAGTTACAAGATTGGCTAAACTGGCTGTAACATTTGAGATATTACTTCGTTTATGAATTAAAAAAACGTAACTTTGCAGGCATTTTTGTGAGAGTATTTCTGTACATATTAACCGTAATAACTTTAGCCAGTTGTAGTAATTACCAAAAGGTTCTTAAAAATGGCACTCCTCAAGAGAAACTTCAGGCTGCTAAAAAGTATTACAACAACCAAGAATATCTTAAAGCTCAACCGCTTTTTGAAGAACTTCTTGGTCTTTATTACGGCAGGGCTGAAAGAGAAGAAATCTATTTCTACTTTGCGTACACACATTATGCTTTGGGTGAATACCTCCTCGCTAGCTACCACTTTAAATACTTTGCACAAACCTATGCACTGAGTCCAAAGCGAGAAGAAGCAGCTTACATGCATGTGGTATGCGAGTTTCAGAAATCGATGGCCCCAGAGCTCGATCAAACGCCAACTAAAGAAGCTATAAACAGTTTACAGGCATTTATCAATCAATATCCAAACAGTAAATATGTGGAAGATTGTAATGCCAAGATTGATGAACTGAGAAATAGAATATTGCTAAAGGTGTATAACAGTGCTAAGTTATATTATCACCTTGGTCAATACAAAAGTGCTATAGTGGCTTGCACCAATGCACTAGATGACTATCCAGATATGATAAACCGTGAAGAATTAGGGTTTATTATTGTGGAGTCAGCTTATAATTACGCAAAAAACAGTGTTAAAAAAATGCAGAAGGAACGCTACAACGAAACCCTATCTTTGATTAACACCTTTTTTAAAGAATATAAAACTGAAGGGAATTATGTGGAAGATGTAAATAAGATTAAACAAAAGACCACAGAAGACCTTAAAGAATTACAAGAATCAGAATTAAATTAAACAACAAATCATGAATATAAGCGATTTAGAAATTCCAAATTCAACCATTACAAGAGACACCAGAGAATTAAGTAATGTATCTGGTAACCTTTATGAGTCGGTTGCAATTATTGCTAAACGAGCAAATCAAATTTCTTCTTCTATGAAAGAAGAGCTAGTTGCCAAACTAGAAGAATTTGCGTCAGAGCATGACAATCTTGAAGAAATCTTCGAGAATAGAGAACAAATTGAAATTTCAAAATACTACGAGAGCTTACCTAAGCCTATCATTATCGCTATTGAGGAATTTCTAAACGAAAAGGTGTATTTTAGAAACCCTGCAAAAGAAGATTCTAAATAATAAGAAAATACTTATTGGTATTACAGGAGGAATAGCCGCCTACAAAGCAGCTTCCTTGGTAAGACTGTTTGTTAAAAACGGTGCTGAAGTTCAGGTAATTTGCACACCAGACGCATTGAACTTTGTTACTCCTCTTACTTTATCGACTTTATCAAAAAATGCGATTCATTCGCATTTTTTTGTTGAGGAAACTGGAGAGTGGACCAATCATGTTGAGCTAGGAAAATGGGCCGATGCATTTGTTGTCGCTCCGGCCACTGCCAACACCATTGCAAAAATGGCACGTGGTATCTGCGACAATCTATTGCTTGCTACCTACCTCTCTGCAGATTGTCCTGTATTTTTTGCTCCAGCGATGGATCTTGATATGTATATTCATCCTACTACATCTGAAAACATTGCTACGCTCAATCAATTTGGAAATATTGAACTTCCCGCAGGAGAAGGCGAATTGGCAAGTGGTTTGGTTGGAAAGGGACGCATGTGTGAACCCGATGATATTTTAAATCAAGTTTCTGATTTCTTTGAAGAGGCACAAAGCTTGTCGGGCAAAACTATTTTAGTAAACGCCGGTCCAACCTATGAAAAATTGGACCCTGTTCGTTTTATTGGAAATTATAGCTCCGGTAAAATGGGAAAAGCTATTGCCAATGAGTTAAGCCGACAAGGAGCTCAGGTTAAATTGGTTCTGGGTCCGGTAAGCAAATCAGGAATTCTGCCACAAGTTGACGTAATAGCTATTGAATCTGCAGAGGAAATGTATGAAGCATGCTCTCAAGCCTTCTTGAAATGCAATGCCGCCATTCTAAGTGCTGCGGTAGCAGATTACAAACCTGCCAATCGAGCAGATCAAAAAATAAAAAAGAAAGACAACAACTTGGTGCTAGAACTAACCAAGACTAAAGACGTGCTTAAAAATCTAGGAGAAGTAAAACAAGACAACCAAGTCTTAGTTGGCTTTGCACTAGAAACTGAAAACGAATATGATAATGCTTTGACAAAGCTTGAAAAGAAAAACTTAGACTTCATCGTTCTAAATTCGCTAAACGATAAAGGTGCAGGTTTCGGAACAGACACAAACAAAATAACGATTCTTGAAAAGAATGGTAAAAGTCATAATTTTGAAACCAAACCCAAATCAGAAGTAGCCAAAGACATTATACGCATTCTGAAAACCTATTTATGAGAAAATTTATTTTCATTTTAATCTTATTCTCTTTACACACAAAGGCACAAGATCTGAATTGTACGGTTCAAGTACGAGCAGACAACATTCAAGCCTCTAACAAAGAAATATTTGACGATCTTCAACGATCGATAACCCAATTTATAAACCAGCGTAAATGGATTAGTGATAAGATTCAACCTCAAGAAAAGATTAACTGCAATTTAGTAATCAACATTACCAATTTCAACATAGACCAATTTAGTGCTGAGGTAAATATTACATCAAGTCGCCCTGTTTACGGAACAACTTACAACACACCAATCTTTAATCATTTCGATCAAGAATGGTATTTTCAATATGCCCAGTTTCAGACGCTTGATTTTCAAGAGAACGCTAATGTGAACTCATTAACGACATTATTGGCCTTTTACGCTAACATAATTATAGGTATGGACTTTGATTCTTTCTATCCAGAAGGTGGATCTCAATACTTTACTAAAGCTCTTGAAATTCGAAACTTAGCTCAAAATACACAAGGTTGGAATCCAAGTGATGGACGAGGTAATCGAAACAAGTATTATATCATCGACAACCTAATGGATTCTCGATTCAAACCACTTCGGGCAGCTTACTATCAGTTTCATATTAATGGAATGGATGAATTTAAAGACAACCCAGAAGAAGCAAGACGAGAAATATTTTCTGCACTAGAAAAGATTAGAAGTGTACAGCAAGACCTTCCGAACTCGGTAATGTTCAAAATATTCTTTAACACCAAACGCGATGAGCTGATTAACATTTTTAAGAAAGCTGATCCAGGAATGAAGAATAGAGCGGTTGAATTGCTCGGACAGCTTGATCCCGCTAACCGTAACCGTTACGACGACATTAAAAAATCTTAGCTCGTAAACTTCATGGTGAATGACCTTGTGATTTCATCATTCCGATCGACAAAAACAATTCCTTTTTTCTGATTAATTTGTTTGTTGTGGCTTGTTAAATCAGCCAAACCTTGCCACGGTTCAATACAAACAAATGGAGCCCCAGGCTTAGCCCAAATACCTAGATAAGGGAAGCCTTGTAATGTAACCTCAACTTGAAAATTTGAGGTTTTGTGGCGGAGACTAACATACTGCGATTTTAGACCATCAAATATCAACGCATCTTGGTTAAAAATACTCTTAGTTAAGTTGAGTCTATTGCCTTCAATAATTTTCTCTTCAACTTCATTTATATAGGGACCAGACAACCGGTTTGTTGGAATTTCTTCATCTTGTTCAAATTGCACATAAAATTCGTCTACAGGGTTTGTGTTGAATGCCGGATGACCCCCAAATGATACAGGCATCGAAGTCTCATTGTGATTGATTACCCTAAATCTTTGCTCTAGGCTATTCTCTTTTAGCGTGTACGTCACTAAAAATGTAAATTGGAACGGATACTCGTTTAATGTTTCCTCATTGTGTTGCAATACGAAACAAGCTGAATGCTCAGACTGATGCAGAAGGTTAAAATCTAAATCTCTTGCAAATCCATGATGCCTTAGCGGATACGTTGTGCCATTATATTTGAACTCGTGATCCAACAGACTACCTACCACAGGAAATAAAATCGGAGCATGTCTTTCCCATACAGGTTCAGCCTGCCAAATAAACTCGAAACCATTTGAATCTACAACCGAGCAAATTTCAGCACCTTTTCGCTTAATTTTTACTTCAAGAAACTCATTTTTAATAGAATACGTGTTTGGCATCATGAATGCTACAAATGAAATAAAACTATTAGGGATATTGGCATTTTATTACACTAGATTAGACATCAAGTGGATTTTAGCAAGTAATCCATCGCTAAAATTGCTATTTCTAATTGACAAACGCAATGACTCTTTTTAAAAGTTAATGGCTTTGGTTCTGATTATGCTTTCACCTCAACAGTATTCTCAGTAGGTTGAAAACATTAAAACAGCCAATACGAGGACAGGATTGAAGTAAACTCCAACATTCCTCAAACCTTAGAAATTTTGGGTGGAGATTACGGTGTAACCTCTCATTCTTCATTTGAGGGAGGAATAGAAGCTATCATGTATGACGCCTCAATTGGGGGCTACTACCCTTAACTTCTAGCTGACTATACTGACGAAAATCTGAAGGATGGTGATGGAAATTCTCGTTGAGTTGCAAGAGATCTTTGGCCTGAAATACCTTCGAGTAAAGTTGAAGCGATGTGTCACTTTATTGAACAAGACTCATTTCCTACTACAATATTAATTCTTGGCGAAAATGGAGCTATAACAAATGGTCAATTTGTATATTTCAAAGTAGACAATGACGGCACACTTGAAACGCGCTTGGTGGATTTAAGAAAAACCTATTAATTATCTATAGGTGAGCTGGTTGTAGCTGAATTACTACAATTTGAATTGTTGGAGCGAAATATAATTGCCCAATGATTCTTCGACCACATCTCACTTTTCTTGACGATTGCAACAGAGCTAAGAACATCTTCTCTCGCTTAACAGTACTCATTGGTCTTTTCTTGGTATCAACTCAGACTTCGGCACAATCGGCCTCAACGCTTGATACTGCATATCATTTAAATCCAATTTATCACCACGACCCTAACCTTGCAAATATTCCGGCACTGTACAACAAATTTCATCTACGGCACAATGGGTATAAGTCATCTTGTTATAGCGGATCTAGCAGCTCGAATCTAACACACATCTATTTACCTATGTACTCGTCAGACAACGATACTTTCTACTACTTCTATGTTCCTGAACATTACGACCACTTCTTCAAGTATACCAAGTTTGACACCATTACCATGAAATCGGATATTGCCTATACCGCATCGGGATGGTTAGATTATCCGTTGCAGCACCGTTTTGAGTCATCCAGTGACACTGTATATCGACCTTTTGAGGATGTTGAAGTGACCCTTCCTTGCCATTCGAATCAAAAAGTCTATTATAAATTTGAGATTAGAACCTTTGACCCAGCCGATAGTTCAAACACGGTTTGCGTGAGCCATACTCAAAGCCTAATGCTTCAATCAGGCAAGATTCAAAAGCGTTCTAACCCGGGAGAGGTCACGTACATTCAGCGAAGCTTTGATCCTTCAAAACCCACTTCGCCGAACAATCGCTGTAAAGTGCGCCTTGATTTCTTATATGACATTAAAATTCATGATGATGAACGGTTTTACTTCTCTATGAAATGGGTTGATGGTGACACGATTGGAGGGGCCAAGAAAAGTGCACGTAAATCTTCAACGTGGGGAACATCTACAGTTGATTTCAACTTATATACCCAAACTTCAAGTATTTTTCCTTCACTAAACTCTGATTATACCTCACCTGTTGTTATAGGCAAGGTTTATATGGCAGAACTGAAATTAAGCCCAGCCTTTACTTATTTTGAGCTTACAAGTTTTGAGAACCTCGATGTTAATTCAGACTTTCACGATGATTATCATACCTATCCGCTATACATTGTTCCCCGGCCCCCT
Organism: Bacteroidia bacterium; assembly: GCA_965216465.1. Taxonomy (GTDB): domain Bacteria; phylum Bacteroidota; class Bacteroidia; order NS11-12g; family UBA9320; genus UBA9320. The sequence goes on along the minus strand of CBDCFW010000004.1, from coordinate 119,626 downwards.
AATTATAGGGCCTCGGCAAGCTCATCATTTAATGGAATTAGAGTAACTTGGGATAATCTATCAGGAGCGAGTGGTTTAAACAGCATACGTGTGCTATCGCAAAATGTTGGAGATCCTAGAGAATGGAACGTTCTAACCACAACTACAAACAAAAGCACCGTATCGCTAACTGATGTTAACGCCATCCCAGGCCAAAAGTATATTTACCGAATTCAGCTCATTGACCAGTATGATCGTGTATTTGAAGAGACTTACTGCTTTGGTAAGCGAGATGAAAACGGAAGGGTAACGGGCAAGGTTGTAACAAAGAGCAATAATCCGATAGAAGGAGTTCCCGTAGTTGCACGAGCTGTAATTGACGACTTCGACTATTTTTACTCAGACACCACAGATAATACAGGATCTTTTGATATTCGAAATATTAACTACGGAAGAGGAGTTGCCCAATATGAGATTTTCCCTCATCTTGAAAAGCATTACTACGACCCCTCTAAGGTCACTCGTTCATTAGACATTTCTGTACCTACAGCGACTGGACTTTTGTTTAAAGACACAACTTCTTATGTGCTGACTGGGAAAGTCACCCGAAATGCTCAAAATTCTTGTCCGATTGCTGGAGCCGTTATCACCTTAGATGGAAATCCAACAATATACAGCACCGACGAAAATGGTGAATTCACCTTAATCATTGAAGAACCCGGAAACTATACAATAGGTGTAAAACATGAAGTCGGAAATCGATCGTTTAGCTTTGCCCCGAATTCATTGTCAGTAAATATTAATGGAGATATTGATTCGTTGGATTTTACCAGTACAACGGTCGACACACTTCACTTATCTGTACTTTCAGGATGTGGCTCTCCAGTTGCGGATTCAGTACTCGTAATGATTACAAACACTGCGGATGGAAAAAGCTGTTTTACCCAATACACCAAAGTTTATGCCGCAGATGGTGGGTCCATGTCCTTAATTCTACCTGCAACAAATTACGATGTTGAAGTAGTTAATATGTGGCCACCAAATTCAAACATCATAAACAAGCTGGGATCTAAACATGTTGATCTTTCTCATCCGGATAGCTCACATTCAGCCTTATTTAAATATCAAGGAGATTACAGCCTAGACATTGTTAATCCACCTGATAAAATCTGTATCAATGGAGACTCTACACATTATTTAAAACAGGGAGAACAGTATACTCTCCTATTTCAGGTAACAGAAGTTCACGATTATTATAATCATCATGCATGTCTGGTTGATACGGGCCTTATTCAAATTGATGACGAAATATCAGATTTAGGTGAAGTCATAGAACTTGAAGTTAAAGATGGTGCAGCTTTTCATCCTATCAACCCAGGTTTGCCGAACTTAATTCGAACTGGGAACTACCCAAATCAAAAACGGGTAAATGCAACCTTTAAGAGTATTGGCTCAAGCGAAACAAATCGAGCTCAAAACACCTTGTGGTCTTTTGTTGAAGGACATCGACCTCGCCAACAAACCTTTGTGACCAAAACGCCTGAACTTCCTTTTTTCATTCTTCATGACCCTCCAGGTAGTGGAAGCTACAGCTATATGGAAGAAGAAACTACATTTCAACAAGAGTTTTCCCAGAGTTTCTCAATGGGACTCACTCAGGTGGCTTCTTTGTTAATGCTAAGGTTGGATTTGGAATACCTGTTCCATTCACAGGCAAAGAAATTGGCTCATCCGTACATGTGAATTTTAGTCTCGAAAATTCGAATACAAATTCAAACGAAGTAGTCTCGGTACAAACCACCATACAAAATCAAGTATTTAGCACTTCTTCAAGTCCTGACTATGTAGGTCAAGATGCCGATATCGTTGTTGGTGCCTCATTCAATATGATTTATGCCCTTACTGACGTGCTCGCTTATGATAAAGCAAGTTGCTCCATAATTCAGGATACCAGTTTAGTTTGGGGTGAAGATGGCCTGGCTACCACCTATTCGTATACAATTGGGCACATCAAAGATGTTATAATACCCGATTTAGAAGCTCTTAAATTGCTTAGTAGTAGAGACACAGCAGTCATCCTTCAATCGTACATCGACGTTTGGGAACAGGTAGTTGAACACAACGAAAAAGCAATTGAGAATGCTCCTACAATCCAGAACTTAAGTTTTTCAAGCGGAACCGAAATTGAAAAGAGTACAACGACAAGTAACGAATCAACGATATCAATTAATTATGAGAACTTTCTCGCTTTCGAAGTGGCGACTAGCTTATTTGTCGGTGAAGACAATGAATTCCTAAATCTTGAAATAGGCGGCAGAGTAGGGTTTAATTTTACAGCGTCTACAAGCAAGAGTTTTGGATCAGCGTCATCAAAAACCGTTGGCTATGTGCTGAGCGATGAAGATCAAGGTGACAACTTCTCTGTGGATGTAGTAGAAGATGAACGCTTTGGGACCATTGGTTTTAGAACAGTAGCAGGTGTAAGTAGTTGCCCGATTGAAGACAACACGCAAGCTAGGTTCGGCCCTAACCTTTTAGTAGAAAATCCAGTGAAATTTGATATTGAAGAAGATGAGGAGGCGGTTTACATGTTAACCTTAGCTGATTTAAGCGAAACTACTTCTTCCATAGAAGATCCAACCTATTTAATTTCAGTTGATGCTGCTTCTAACCCTGATGGGGCCATTCTAAAAATTGCTGGTCACAATTTATCATCTTCACCTTATGAGATTGAAGTTCCGGCAAAATCAAGTTTAACGTTGCCTCTTACTTTAGAAAAAGGTCCAATCTCAGCAAGCTATGAAAAAATTAGATTGCTGGTTCAACCCGAATGCGATAGCGACGATGAAGCTTATGACCACACCTATGTTTCGGCATACTTTAAATCAAATTGCAATCAAGTGTCTATTGCACAACCGCATGACGGACAAGTCTTAAACTCTAAAGAAGAACTGAACATCTCATTTACCGATTTTGATGCCAATGATGCTTCACTTTCAAAACTAACTATTCAATACAAGCGTGACAACGAGGCCTATTGGACCAATCTAAAAACCATAACTAAAAGTGAACTTTCTGGTGAGATTTATGACTACTTGATGGACCTTAAAAAACTTAAGAATGGGGTTTACATGCTAAGGGTGGCCAGTACATGTGTATCTCCTAATGCAAAAAGCTATTCAAAAACCGTTCGCTTTACAATAGATCGATTTATTGCACCAACTGTATTAATTGCGACCTATCCTTCTGGTGGTTATATACACCCAAATGAGTTTATTTATGCAGAATTCAACAAAGAAATTGAATGCCATTCTAGCCATACAGCAGTAATTGTCAAAGATAATGATGGTAATTCGCTAGAAGCGGATTATCGGGCAGATGGCAAGAAGGTGAGGATTTTGATGAGCGGATCGCTCCTAGAAAAGTACGACGGAGAGCGTTTAAATGTTACTTTACTCAATGTATTTGATAAAGAAGAAAACATCATACGAAAAATGGTGACGTGGTCTTTTGTGGTGAATTTCAACAATCTTAAATGGTCCACCAATACTAAAACCATCCATGTTCAGCAAGATGCTTATTATTCATTCAAAGACTCCATTCTAAATACCACTTCTACAAATCGAGACTATAAAATCGAATCTCCATTTTGGTACATCCCAGACAATAATAGAGGGAATGTTAAATCAGATGATCTCGATGAGATTGAATTTACATTAAATACGAAAAGAGATCCTGCGAATTACATAGACACAATATTTTTAGTTGATGAGTATTCAAACAACAAGATAGCATTGATTGTAAATCTTACCATTGCAAATCAGACACCATCTGCTTTCACTCAAGGCGGATTTACAGTTGACACGTCGGAGCAACAAACCACCATGTATCTCCAATTTGAAGATCCAGATAGAGCTGAGCAACAGCTTTCAGAAGATTTGAACGATATCATATTTGTTTATAATAATAAAGGTGACAAGGTTAAAGGATTTGGGCACATAGAGCACAATGAAATAGCTGACAAGTATTTTGCAAAGCTTAAGGTATACACTAACTCTTCCGATACTGCTACTTTCAAAATGTGGGATGCTAGTAAAGGTGTAGTTTATTCTGCTTTAGAAACATTATATCTCGGAGCGCAATCAACAGAAATCGGAAGTATTAATTACCCTTATATCTTAACCAGTATTCCTGAAGTAGAGATTGAGGAAGACACTACAACTATTGATTCAACGGGCTCGATGTTCACCCCAAATGCAGAGAATTGGCTGAAGGTATATCCAAATCCAACTGAAGGTAAGCTGCATGTTGAAGTTCTTAAAAATGATAAAACTGTGCAACTTTCAATTATGGACCTTTCAGGCAAGGTCTTGGCTGTAAAACAAAGTAAATTAAAATCGAATCGACTTGATGTGTCAGACTTGGCTCCTGGGGTGTACTTCATAAAAGCAGAAGGAGAAAACTATCGGGTTGTTCAGAGGTTTGTGAAGATGTAATAAAAAAGCCTAGACGAAGTATCTAGGCTTTTTTGTGGAGAATACCGGGCTCGAACCGGTGGCCTCTACACTGCCAGTGTAGCGCTCTAGCCAACTGAGCTAATTCCCCGTTGCAAGCAAAAATAACTTATTTCACATACAGCAAGCTGCTGTCGCCATAGCTTAAGAAACGAAAGTCATTATCTAATGCTGTTTTATATATTTTCTTCCATTCACCTCCAATTGCACTTCCAATTAACATTAACAATGTGCTTTTTGGTAGGTGGAAATTGGTAATCAAAGCCTTTATACTTTTTAACCTGTAATGAGGCAATATCATGATCTCTGTAGCGGCTTGAAGACTATCTGAACCAACAGACTCCAAATATTTTATTATCGCTCGGAGTGCATCTTTATAACTCAAATCAGAACTCACTTCGTAAGGCTCCAATTTTTTAACAAGAAGATTTGTATTGCCTGAATCTAGCTGCACACCAAGCCAATACAGACTTTCCAAAACGCGAAGTGTCGTCGTGCCCACAGCAACCATTTCTTTGGCTTCCATAAACTGAGCAATAGTTGACTTTGAAACTTCAAAATGTTCACGATGCATATCATGATTAAGCACGTTTTCTTCCTTTACAGGTAAAAATGTACCTGCTCCTACATGAAGTGTGACCTCTGCCCTATCAATTGACTTTGAAGCTAAGTTTTCAAAAACATCATCCGTAAAATGCAGTCCTGCAGTTGGTGCTGCCACGGATCCTTCCTTCTTTGCAAAAACAGTTTGGTACGTCTTATAATCACTTTCTTCAGTACTTCGATTGAGATAAGGAGGCAATGGCAATTCACCAATCTTATCTAACATCGTTGTGAAGTTGATTTCTGAGTCCCAATTTAATTCAACAATTCGTTGTTCTCGGTCGATGAGTATTGCGTAGATTAATTCAGGATGCTCAGCGAAGAATATTCGTTCATCATCTTTCCACTTCTTTGAATTGCCAATAATGCACTTCCATCGTGTTGATCCCTTCGCATTAAACGCCTCTTCATAACTTGCAGGAAGCACGGGTTCAAGAAGCAAAATCTCAATGGCGGCACCACTGGCTCGTTTAAAGTAAAGTCTAGCAGGAATTACCTTGGCGTTGTTCATTACCAACAAGCTACCTTCGTTTAAAAATTCACCAATGTGCTTAAATTGATTGAGCTCAATAGTTTCATCACGATAAACCAGAAGCTTTGAATCAGAGCGATTCTCTAAAGGAAATTTTGCAATTCGATCATCAGGTAGATCAAAATCAAAATCGCTTTTATGTATTGGATCTAAGCTCATACGGCCTTGTATCTTTTCCCAGGCAGTGCAACGATACAATTTTTCATTTCAAGTTCTAACAAACTGGTGGCAATCTGAGAAGTTTTTTGCCGTGTCTTAATCATTAATTCATCAACTCGCACAATACCTTGCTCTCTAATCAGGTTTAGAACATTGCGTTCATCATCATTCAATTCAACAAACAATTCGGCTTGTTTGGTTTGTGGTGCTTCAATATCCCAGTTTAAAATCTTAACCAAATCTGATATATCTTCAATAACATGGGCTTTATGATTCTTGATTAGCCAATTGCACCCTTTCGAATTCCTTTGATCAATATTTCCGGGCAAGGCCAGTACATCTCGATTGTATTGGTTTGCCAAATCTGCAGTAATAATAGACCCTCCTTTCTCGCCAGATTCTACAACTATAACAGCGTCTACCAATCCTGCAACAATTCGATTTCTCTTGGGAAAATTCTCACGATCTGGATTGGTTCCTGAAAAATGTTCGCATAGTAAGGCTCCTCCTCCCTTACCAATGTTAGCAGCTGTGCCAGAGTGAACGCTTGGATACAACCGATCTAAACCATGAGCCAGAACTGCACAAGTAACTATTTCATGCTTTATACATAATCGGTGAGCCCAGATATCCACGCCATAAGCCAAACCACTAACGATCGTAACATTATAGCCTGATAATTCTTGAATAAGATTGCTTAAAAAAGTTTTGCCATATGATGACATCTTTCGAGTTCCTACGATTGCTATTATACGCGGAGGTGAAAGATTTGCCTTTCCTTTCTTGAACAACACAACAGGAGCATCTGGGATATTTTTGAGTCTAACCGGATAGTGCTCATCCAAGTAGAACAACACCTCAATTTTATGTTTTTCTATAAATCGGAGCTCTTCTTCTATCCGAGTAAAGTCTCTGAATTTGTGAATATTATAGGCCAATTTAGACCCTACTCCTGGAGTTTTTTCAAGTCTTGATAGAGAAGTGTTAAAAACTGATTTTACTCCACCACAGTAACCGATTAAGCTCTTAGAAAGTACCGATCCTATGCCTGAAATTTGGGTTAACGCGAGTTTGTAAAGCAAATCGTCGTTCATGTAAAGAACGAAGATATACTACCTAAACTTTTCTAAAATTACTTATTGATGGTGTTGTAATTTATAGTACCAATCAACTCATCGTAACCATAATATACATTCTTGTGATAAACCAAAATGGTGTAGTCATTTTCGGTTTCTTGATGATTCCCTTCTGTAAAGCTATACTCGATATTTCCTTCACGATCTTTCATCACATAATGATAATCATAGAAACTTTGTTTAAGTAAAACTGAACAAGAATACATTTCGTAATCTGGCCAATACTTCATCTTAAATCGATCTTGTAATTGCCAATCCGTAAGTTCACCATAAATGTACATATCACCGATATGAGATTTGTCTTTTGACTTTAAATAGAAATGCACCATCGCATAGTCGCCATCTTCAACAATATTCACTCCATCTCGATTTCGTATAACCCGCTTACCATTGTAATCTATCCATCGAGTGTAGGCAAGATGAGATTTCAATTCATCTGGTTTTAAAACAACATTCTGTACACTATCAAAGTATTTCTTTGTCACCTGATTACTGAAAAAACGAAGAGACCTTATATCAAAGAAGCGAAACTCATTTGTTCCCGGAAACAAGTTCTTATCCTCATAATTAAAAGACAATACATTTCCATTCACAAACAACGGTTTAAGCTCATAAATTGCATTGTTCCAGCTGTTGTTTTGCAAGATTGTCACATTAAGATCTAAATATGGATTTGGGATTGCATATCCTTCATAGTTTATTTCAAAATCAACCTCTTGATGTGAGAATCTAAACTCAGAAGGAGTTGCACTCTTCACGTTGCACGACAACTTGGTTTGCTGGTCAAGAACCATAAATCGACGGGTCAAAACCACATCATTCTCATCAAAATTTCGATAAATCTTTATGATATAATTTCCTGACTTGGTCAATTGCATTTCATCATTCGGAAAAACAAGACTGTAATGTGTGTATTGCTTATACGTGTTAGTTGAAAACTTGTAATCAGTAATCTCTCCCATTAAATTTCCAGAAACATAATCCATGGGAAGCAGGTCGCTAGGTTTCCAATTGTGGTCACAATGCACGACCGAATAATTGTAAAACTCGTTCGTTGGTTTCAATTGATCGAAAGACAATCGCAACTGCTCACTTCCTCCAAGTCTGATCATTGGCTGTGGGTCGTAAATAGAAATGTTCTTTTGTAAAATTACTGTTCGGATGTCATCGACAAAGACAGTATTATTATAAAGTGAGTCTTGGGCAAATAGTTTAACCGTTGACACCAATAAAAAAAGAATGGTTAACCGAAGTTTCATCACGTAAGTTATCTCAAATATGCTGCCAAATTACGGCTTGTTACTCATAAAACTTTGAATCTTCAATTTTATTATCCAAAATCATCTTCATCTTTTGGCTTTTTAACAAAAGACAGTAGGTTTGAATTGACTACGGTATGAATATAGAATTGCTGAATTGGGATTCTAAGTTTTTCGAACGCAAGGTTGGGAAGCTTATTCTGGAAAATCATTACTCCATTGATTATTTAAATGAGGTAGATTTTGATACGGTCTATGTTTTCAGTCAAATTGAACAAGATTCAAGTTGGTCTTCAAGTCTTATAGAGCAAAGACTCACTTTTAGTCTAGATTTAAATCAGTTTTCTGCAGAAATAATGTCTGATGTTGAAGTTCTAAACGATGAAAAATGGGTTGAATCTTTACAAAAACTCAGTATTGAAGCTGGACATCAAAGCAGATTTAAAAAAGATCCAAAGCTTGAACCTAAATTCAAAGAGTTGTATGAATTATGGGCTTATAAGTGCTTGAATCAAGACACCTATGCACAGGTAGAGTCAAATCAAATTACCGGTTTTGTTAGTTTTAATCACAATCTTTTTGACTTGATGGCAGTTCATCCAAACCATCGTAAAAAGCATTTAGCTTCACGTTTATTTAGCCATGCTATCTCTCAAGTGAAAGAAAAAGGATACCATGAAGTTTATGTTACCACTCAAGCGAGCAACAAAGAGGGCATTGGTTTTTTTGAAAATCAAGGGTTCGAACTGGTCAGCAAAGAGTTTATCTATCACATCCACAAGTAGCTAAGATGATTTAGCCTCTTCCCAAATCGCATCCATTTCTTCCAGCGTCATTTCTTTAAGATTACGTCCGTTGTTTTTAGCAAACTGCTCAATGGCTTCAAAGCGCTTCTTGAACTTAACATTGGTTTGTTCTAATGCATCATCAGGATTGATATCTAGCCATCGTGCATAGTTTACCAGACTGAAAAGCAGGTCACCAAACTCTTTTTCCTTCTCCTCTCCTTCTGCCTCTTTAAATTCTTGGAGTTCTTCTTCAACCTTGTCCCAAACATCAGACTTTTCAGGCCAATCAAAACCAACTTGAGCGGCCTTGTCTTGCATTCTTGAAGCTTTTACCAAACTGGGCAAAGAATTAGGTACACCGCCTAAAACTGATTTATTTCCTTCTTTCAGTTTAATCTGTTCCCAGTTTTGTTTTACCTCCTCGTCATCTTTTACTGATACATCACCATATATGTGCGGGTGTCGATTGATCAATTTTTCACAAACTGCGTTTAACACCTCAGTTACATCAAACGCACCTTTCTCTTCTCCAATTTTAGAATAGAAGACTAGGTGTAAGAATAAGTCTCCTAGCTCCTTTTTTATCTCCTCATTATCCTCTGCCATTAAAGCATCACTCAGCTCGTAGGTTTCTTCAATGGTTAAATGGCGAAGCGATTTGTTTGTTTGCTTGCGATCCCACGGACATTTCTCCCGTAGATCATCCATAATGTCTAGCAGACGTTCAAAAGCCTTAAGTCTTTGATCCATTTAGAGCATGTTGTTTTGCTTCATCAGCGAAATAAATCCGTCTTTGTAATTCTTTCCGATTGGAATTCGAACACCGTTTACTTCACACATTGAAGTTGAAAAAGACTCAATATGATTTCGATTTACGATGAATGATCGATGCACTCGAGAGAAGAAATCGCTTGGAAGCTTTTTCTCCATATTTTTCATAGTTTGTAGGGTTACAATCTTTTTATCCGCTAAAAATATTTTCACATAATCCGCAAATGCTTCTACATAATAGATTTCACTGTAAGCAAGTTTAATCAATTTTTGATTTGCTTTTACGAAAATGAATTCGTTCTCTAAGTCAGTTTCAGCTACTTCAGCATTGTTTTTAATATTGAAATACTCTTTTGCCTTCTCTACTCCTCGTTCAAAACGGTCATATGCGATTGGCTTCAAAAGGTAGTCAATTGCGTCGAGTTCAAAACCTTGCACGGCATAATCAGGATACGCGGTGGTAAACATAAAAAGTGGCTTATTCTCCAAAGACTTAATAAAGCTCAATCCGCTAATTTCTGGCATTTGAATGTCAAGAAACATAAGGTCAACTTTTCTTGTTTTTAAGATTTCACTTGCCTCTGCCGCATTATTGCAGCGAGCAATTAGGTTTAAGTCTGGATGTTTTTTTACGTAGTTTTCAATGATGTCCAAAGCCAATGGTTCGTCGTCTACAGCTATACAATTCATAATATTTTGTTAGTTTAAATTTATATCGAGTATTACTTTAAATTCTTTCTCTTCACCAATTATATCCAATTGATGTTTTTTAGGATAGAGTAAATTCAGTCTTTTCTTCACATTGAGCAACCCTATTCCTCCATTATAGTTTTTACGTTTAGATACTTCACTTCCATTTTTAGGCTTGCTATTCGCAATCTCAAAATGAATTCTATCGTCGTGTGTTTGTACAGTTACTTTCACGTAGCCTTTTGCTATATTCTTTCCTAATCCATGCTTAAAACTGTTTTCTACAAAAGGTATCAATAACATGGGTGCAATTTCTTTTGATTCTGTATCTCCTTCTATCTCAATCGCCAAATCCATGCGATCACCGTGACGCACTTTTTCTAGTTCCAAGTAACTTTTAAGGTACTTGATCTCTTGCGAAAGGCTCACTTTCTTCTCACTTCCTTCATACAAAATATAGCGCAGGATGTCACTCAACTTAAGTATCAACTCTGGTGCTAGATCAGATTTTTGAAGAGCGAGTGCATAAACGCTATTCAAACTGTTAAACAAAAAGTGTGGGTTAATCTGCGATTTGAGATATTTAAGTTCTGTTTCGGTATTGAGCTTTTCTAGTTCTTTTGTTAATCGTTCTTTTTCGTACCAGTGTTTTATGAGCTTTAAACTCATCGTAATTGCCACCGTATACGTAATCGTCAAGGCAGTAAGTAACAAGTATTTTGGAGAAAGAAGACCTGTTTTTTCTTCTAACGATATGGTATCTAAGATTAGGAAGGTACCTGATTCAAGGAGGGTACCCAAACTAATTGCAAGAACTGCAGCCACAAAGTACAGCAGATAGTTCCGCTTGAGTAGAAAGACAGGAAACAGGTAGTAAATATTGAAATAACTCACAACGGCTTGTATAGCAACAATAACCAGCGAATTGATATAGAAATCTGAAAGCGTAACACCTGGGCTAATTACATAAACCCAAAACAAGTAATACACCAACCACATAAAAATGTGATGAATGTTATACTTAGTTATAGTCTTATAAAACGCTGAGTTTATAAATGCACCTTGTCGAACAGCCATGAATAATGCTATCAAAATTAAATAAAGAAATCAGCTCAGCCCTAATCAATGGCTGAAAGCATTAAATATATCTATGGAATTTACCTTCTGAAGTACTTCAATAAGGTATAGCTCCAGTTCAATACATTGACCCCTGAATGAAAGTAGGAGTTATTGTCTGGATGTGAAGATATTTCAGCAACTTCTTCCTTAGTGTCACTAATTTTTGAGCTAATTACACTAAACGCAACAATGTTTAGAACAAGTAACACAAGAATGACAACGGTAGTTTTGCTGATTTTTTTTAGGCGTTGCATATTTGATTGTTGGCTATTTACAACACTACGAATATAGCGCCAAAAAAGTTACAATATTCTTTAAACTGCCAAATCTGACATATAAATGAGCGTGTAAGTGAACAATATTGTACCTTTGCACGTACAATTAACAAGCTATGAGTTTTTACATTGTTTTAGGTCTTATTTTATCAGTTTTAGCCATTGCATTGGTTGGAATGGCAGTACGTTTGATACTCGTTAAGGATGGGGAAGTACGCGGTGGATGTGCCGGTAAAAACCCAATGATGCAAGAAGAAGGAGTAGCTTGCACCGTTTGTGGAGCCATGCCTTCACAAGAGTGCCAAAAAGAAGACTAAAACCTACGCCGGGTGTACATATTTTCGGGTGTAGAATCTGTTAAACACCCAAATGGCAACAAAAAATGACAATAAGACTGAATAATAGATCATATTGTCATACACTTCACTTGTAAAGTACTCGTACCCACTACACATTTCTTGACGATTATACCCGTCATACGGACAATGATGAAAGTTATCAAATGCTTCATAAATAAAAGCCACAACCATCGGAACATATAAATGTGCAGCCACAGCAAAGGCTTTCTTAACTTTTCGGAACCTTCCTTTCCATAACAATACAGCTAGATAAATTCCAATAAACGAGAATAATCCTACACCAAATTTATATCTCCAACGCACAAGTCCATCCAGAAATACTTCTGTAACCACAAAGAATAAAATTAGTGTCAGTACAAAAACGAGCATTCCCCAACCAAAATCAGCTCGCTTTGTGGCTGTTATAACAAAGAGTAAACTGGCCAATGCTAAGCCGAAAAAGATATAACCTTTCCAATAGTCTAAGGTAACCTCATTAAATTGGTAAGATGGTTGAATTACTTCATTGTAAAGTTCTGATACTTCTTGAAGTCTATGTTTATCAATTAGAGCATCAAAATACTCTCGGTCTGGAGACTTTACTCCAAAATTGTATTCGTTTCTCAACAAATGAGAATCAATCATGTCCTGTGGATTGCTGAATTTAGCCATTACCTCTCCCCCATATTTAGTACTCACACTCAGAAAAGCTTTAATTTCCTCTTCTGCTTCGGCTCGAGTTATGGTATCCCACATGATGTTTTTATCATAATTTTCAGGATATTCCATAGGTTCTTCTAAAATGTCGTGATCAACAAAATCCTCTGATTCACGAAACGAACTTGGGGTTGGCATGCTTCTCAACTTGTAGCGATACACAATAAGTTTGCCCGTAGCCTCATCCAATTTGTACGTCCGTTTTGCCTCGCTGTCCCATTTATAATCTCGTGTTTTATAAAACCAGTTTTCATAAGCATCATCTTCCACAAAATGAGTATATCCTCTGTTCATCACCTTCAAGTCTTTCATGTATTGCGCCTCGTTGAGGTGAAAGTTTAACTTGTGATTAACACCCAGCGTAAACGTATGTGGAGTGGCTGTAATTAGAATCAGTGCTAATGCAAAGACCACGTAGTGTTGAAATGGATTTTTGTAGGGTAAAAAATGATGAACGCGCAGGGCATTAAAGCGTATTTGGCGTATGTAAAACAATACTCCAAGCAATAAAACTACCGCAATCATAAATACGCCAATTTTATCGCACACTGAACTTAAATCATCTACGTCAGGCAGGGGTTCTATGTCAAAAAGCCAACCTGCACCATATGGAATTAGCAACGCTGCTAAGACCAATGGGATAAAAATATGTGCTCCCCATACCCAAAGTTTTGGTTTCGACTTTAGTAATTTGGCGTCGATCGATTTATAAAATTCCATTAGCTTCATTCTGAGAAAAATCTTTTAGTTGACTTGCTTAAATCTCTGAAATATCTGAGTTCAACATTGTTTGAACTGATAATGTTTAAGAGATCTTTAACACTCATATCGGTCTGAACGTGAAAATACGGACCAACCTGCTTTAATGGAATGTCTTTGAACAAAGACTGTAACTGCTCTGCATTCATATTGTCTACCTGCAATTCGAAGATGTTTCCTTTCGACTGTTCTGCTATTTCATCTAAGCTACCTCCAAAGGTGCTGCTTCCTTGTTTCAAGAATATCATGTGGTCGGCTACAGATTCAATTTCATGCAACTGCTGACTGCTTAAAATAACCGCAAGTTTCTGGTCTCTGTTAGAAAGTAAAACTTTAAGGTCAGACAAAAACTTTTGCTGCGTATTAATATCTAAATTGGCTAACGGCTCATCCAATACAAGTAGCGAAGGGTTTCCTAAAAGTACCCGAGCAAGTTCAAATCTTAATCGGTAACCTGTCGAAATTTCAGTCCATTTTAGTTTTCTAAAGCGTTGAAGATCCAGAAAATCAAGCAATTCGTTCAAATGAGGGTCTATGTCTGCAGCCTTCACACCTTCCATTGCTGCCTTGAGATAGAGGTTTTGCTCAAGTGTTCCGTACCATCTGGGAATACGTTGAGGAATAAATGCAATATTGGTTTTGATGGATGACCAGTCGGATTGATGTGTAACATCTTGCTCAAAATATTGATAGGTACCGCTTGCAGCTCGTTCACCTGCTATAATGTTCAACAATGTGGTTTTTCCATTGCCATTTTCACCAACAACTCCTGTAATAGTCGAATGATTTAGCTCGACTTTGGGAACGTTGAGTTTAAAATTTGATCGAGGATATTTTAAAAGGATATTCTCGGCGTGAAAGATTTTCATACGTTAGTTTTCGAATTAACGAACATAACGATTTGTTATTCTATTCACGGTAAATAATCTTATGAAATCTAGGAAGTTTTGGATGAGCTAAGCTTTTTCTTCATAAACTTTAACCAATTCTACGAGCGTTTGAATGGCTGCTCCCATGTCTTGAACGCTAACATATTCATGCTTGCTGTGAATCGCCATTTCGCCTGTAAAGATGTTCGGACAAGGAAGTCCCATGAAAGATAATCGAGAACCATCTGTTCCACCTCTAACCCAATCGGGAATTGGTGTTAGTCCGGCACGTTTCATCGCCTCTATGGCATTTGCCTCAATGAAAGGATACTGATCCAATACCTCACGCATGTTTCTGTACTGCTCTTTAACTTCTACGCTAAATTGTGCTCCAGGGTAGGCATCTATTGCCTGTTGAGCATAAGCTTTTACTCGCTCTTGGTGATCAGCTAGCTTAGCAGTTGAAAAATCTCGAATCAAGAAATCAACCTTAGCTTGCTCCAATTCACCTGTCATACCGTATGGATGTACAAAGCCTTCTTTTTTATCGGTGGTCTCAGGAGAGAATCCATCTTTCGGGAATAACGACAAAAAGTAAGCTAACACCTTTGTTGCATTAACCATCTTTCCCTTGGCATATCCAGGATGAGCACTAATTCCATCAAAGGTGACTGTCATGGCATTTGCAGAAAAGGTGTCTCCTTCAATAGATCCTCTTGGCCCTCCATCTAAAGTATAACCAACATCTGCATTAAGCTTATTCATATCGAGTTTGTCAACTCCCCTTCCAACTTCCTCATCTGGAGTAAACAATAGTCTAATATCACCATGTTCAATCTCAGGATTTTGAAGAAGGTACTCAGCCAATTGCATGATTATGGCTACACCTGCCTTATCGTCTGCTCCAAGCAAGGTTTTACCTGATGCTGTAATTATATCGTCCCCTATCCTTTGTTTCAAGTAGGGATGATCGTTTGTTGTAATCACTTGGCTTTCATCGTCTGGAAGTACAATGTCTTGGCCTTGATAATCACGGTGCATTATTGGCATTACATCCGTTCCGCTACAATCTGGTGCTGTATCGACATGAGAGCAGAAACAAACAACAGGGATATCAGTTTTATTCGAATTACTGGGTACGGTTCCGAAAACATATCCAAACTCATCCATATATGCATCCTCAATGCCTATTGACTTCATCTCCTCTACTAAAATTCGACTGAGGTCTTTTTGCTTTTCTGTGGATGGAAAAGTGGTTGAAGAAGGGTCACTTTGGGTATCAATTTGAACATAACGCATGAAGCGTTCTGCTACTTTAGATTCAATGTCGGTCATGTGCTAATTTTAGGTGCAATTTAAGCAACCTTCTTTGCTTAGAGAAACTACGGTGAATATTCTTTTTATTCTACAAATTGGCCTACCAATTTGCCTGAATCATCTTCATAAATGAGGTATGCACTTAATGAAGAATCTTGTTCAATTACTGGAATAGCGTCAAGACCCAAAACCATAAATGCAGTTGCATATGCATCAGCTACAGCACAGTGTTTATGAATTACACTCGCACTTTTTAAGCTTGAAACTATTGGCTTTCCTGTTCTCGGGTCAATGGTATGACCAATAAGTTCGTCGTCTATGTAGTAGTAATTTTGATAGTTGCCGCTGGTGGCCATTGATTGATTATTCAACTGAATGGTTTCGAAGATTTCTGTTGAGCGATTAACCTCAGGATAATTAATTCCCAGATTCCACACTTCTCCCCTGAAATTGGTTCCGTGTACTTTAACTTCTCCTCCAATCTCTACCATATAGTCAGAAATTCCTTGTTTATCAATGTAATTGGCTACAAGGTCGACCAAATAACCTTTGGCGATCGCATTAAAGTTTAACATAAAAGCAGAATCCGTTTTCATAGGAAACCCATTTGGATCTGAACGTAAATCAGCAATGCCCATGTGCTGTAAAGCTTCATTAACTTCCAAAGAATCCATAGGAAGACCATTCTTCTTAGCTTCGTTATAAATCTCAAATAATCTTGCGGCACTTGGATCAAATGCTCCATCTGTTTTTGCGTGAACTTCTTGTGAAAGGTGAATCATTGAGCTTAAGTGACTCATATCACTAAAAAAGTGTCGCATGTTCATGGGGTTATCCCACATGGTATTTGAATTTGTATTGAATGCGGTGATAAGAGAGTTTTCTTGATAGGTAGATAGAGCGTGATTGATCTCAAAAATGATGGAGTCAATCTTTTCTTTAAGGCTATCGATCTCCTGACCGATATAAGTAATGTGATAGGTTGTTCCTATAGCATCTCCAGCAAGCTTATATTCTTGAGGTTCCTCTTCAGAACACGAGATTAATCCTAGAACTAGACACAAGAACAATGCACTTTTTTTCATGAGCTCAAAAATAAAAAAGGCCAGCCTTTTGGCTAGCCTTCTTTTGATAAGTTTTTATGATTATCCTCCGAAATCGTCGAAAGAAACATTTTCTGGAGGTACTCCCCAATCATCAACCATTTTAAGAACGGCCTGATTCATTAATGGAGGACCACAGAAATAGAATTCTATATCTTCTGGAGCTTCATGCTTAGACAAATACTCATCAATAACAGCTTGGTGTACAAATCCACTAAATCCATCTCCTTCTTTATCGTTTACATCCTTCTTGTTTACCCAGTTATCTTCTGGTAAAGCGTCTGAAAGAACGATGAAGAATTTGAAATTAGGGAATTGTTCTGCAATCTTGTTGAAGTGATCTAAGTAGAACAGCTCTCGTTTAGAACGTCCGCCGTACCAGTAGGTTACCTTTCTACCTGTTTTAAGGGTATGGAACAAGTGGAATAAGTGTGAACGCATAGGAGCCATTCCAGCACCACCACCAATGTAAAGCATTTCTGCATCAGTTTCTTTGATGAAGAACTCACCGTAAGGACCAGAAACAACCACTTTATCACCTGGTTTTCTACTGAATACATACGAAGAACAAATACCTGGATTTACATCCATCCACTTGTTATTCTTACGATCCCAAGGCGGAGTTGCAATACGAATATTAAGCATTACAATATTCCCTTCGGCAGGGTGGTTAGCCATTGAGTACGCTCTAAAAATTGGTTCATCGTTAACCATTTTTAAATCCCATAGACCGTATTTGTCCCACTCTGATTGAAAGTCGTCTTTATCTCTGCCTAGAGCAACAAGCTCTGGATGAGCAGTGATATCCATATCTTTAAAGTTAACCTCAATAGGAGGAACATCTAACTGGATATAACCACCTGCTTCAAAGTCAAGCGTTTCTCCTTCAGGAAGTTTAACAACAAATTCTTTAATGAAAGATGCAACGTTGTAGTTTGAAACAACCTCACATTCCCACTTCTTGATTCCGAATACCTCTTCAGGTACTTCAACAACCATGTCTTCTTTAACTTTAACCTGACAAGCAAGTCTCCAATTGTCCTTCTGCTCTTTTCTTTTGATGTGACCAGTTTCTGTAGGAAGAATTTCTCCTCCTCCTTCATGAACCTGACATTTACACATCGCACAAGTACCTCCACCACCACAAGCAGATGGTAAGAATAACTGTTGATCTTGTAAAGCATTAAGTAAGGTACCTCCTGCTTCAATCTCTACTTCCCGCTCTCCATTAATTGTAAGCTTAACAGCTCCTTGATTAACTAATCTTTTTGCAGCTACCATAAGCATGGTTGCTAAAAGAATAATGATAATAGAAAATATTATCGCGGAAAGAATTATAACTGTTGGGTTTATCGCAAAAATCATTTCTCTTCTATATAATTAACAGTTTCAACTAAATCTTGTTTCACTTCTGTATCTTGAGCAGATACTTCTTCCGTTGGCTGATCACCTGTTCTTTTAAACGGCAATTCAAATCCTCCAAAACTCATAAATCCAAAGGCCATTAAACCTACGATTATGAATGTAATTCCTAGACCTCTTAAAGGCTTAGGAACGTCAGAGTAAGCCATCTTCTCACGAATTGCAGCCAGTGCAACTACGGCTAAGAACCAACCCAATCCAGAACCTAATCCGAACGTAGTAGCTTCAACTAAGCTATAGTCTCTTGTTGGCAAGAATAATGCTGCTCCTAAAATCGAGCAGTTTACCGCAATCAGTGGTAAGAATATCCCCAATGAGTTATAAAGCGATGGAGAGAATTTCTCTACAGCCATCTCCGTCAATTGTACAAATGCTGCAACGATTGCGATGAATACAATAAACTTCAATACTTCAAGGTCGATACTTGCAAAGTCTTGGCTGATCCATGTAAGAGCACCTTCTTTAAGCAAGTAATTGTAAGCTAACCAGTTTAGAGGAACAGTAATACCCAATACAAAGATTACTGCTAAACCTAAACCTGCTGCTGTTTTATATTTTTTAGAAACAGCTAAGTACGAACACATACCTAAGAAGTATGCGAAGATCATATTGTCAACGAATATTGATCTAACGAATATGTTTAATAAATTTTCTAACATTGTTTTCTACTTTTTAGGTGTTTATTCTTCGGTATAACCGCTTCTTGCTCTTAAAATCCAAATAATGATACCTAGAATGATACATGCAGCTGCTGGAGTGGCAAAGAACCCGTTGTTCATGTACCAATCTCCAAAAATTTGAGCTCCGAATAACTTTCCGCTACCAAATAACTCTCTTACAAAGGCGATGGCGATAATAATCCATCCATAACCCAATGAATTACCTACACCGTCTAACAACGAATCCCATGGTTTGTTACCTAAGGCAAATGCTTCTAAACGCCCCATTACGATACAGTTAGTAATAATTAATCCAACGAATACCGAAAGTTGTTTAGACTGCTCAAAAGCATATGCTTTAAGCACCTGGTCAACAACAGCTACCAACGATGCAACTACAACAAGTTGAACGATGATTCTAATTCTGTTTGGAATTGTATTTCTTAGTGCTGAGATAATCACGTTTGCCGATACCAATACGAAGAATACTGCAATTGCCATAATCACTGTACCTTTTAATGCGATGGTTACCGCTAATGCAGAACAAATACCTAGTACTTGAAGCGTAATTGGATTATCATCATCCAATGGATTGGTTACCAGTTGTCTTCTCTTTTTTGACAAAAGAGGCTCTGACGACTTCACCACTTTTTCTTCTGTTTTTTCTATTGTTTCAGTACTCATGACTTCTCTCTTTTAGCGTTAATGTATGTAAAGTATAATGCCATGTAATCGTCTAGCATTTTATTAGCTCCTTTAGCTGTAATTGTTGCACCGCTTAAACCGTCAACCTTAGAAGGATCGGCAGAATAATCTTTTCCTTCCCCTTTTTGAAAGTCAGGAGCATCAATTGCACTTTCAGTGAACGATAGTTTCTTTCCTGCAAAGCGTTGTTGAACATCTGTGTCAGTTAATCGAGCTCCTAATCCAGGAGTTTCACCAACGTGGTCAAAAACAATACCTTCAATTGTTTCAAGATCTGCATCAATTGCAACATATGCCCAAATAAAATCCCAAAGTCCCTTGCCATAAACAGGCATTACATAAGACTCTACTTCACTTGGATTATCTTTCTTTCCTACAACATAAATAGGCAGTGCTCTTTCTTCAGCACCTTTTTTATATTCTTTTCCGATATCGATGCGAGCTTCTTCAACATCCATGTCGTTGCCCGCTGCGTTAACAATTTCTACCTTTACCGTTTGATTATACAACGGGGTGATTTCAGTTTTGGCGATTTCTGCCATAACACTATCACCGTAAGCTGCTTTAAGAATAAATTTTTGCTTTTCGATAAGAACCTCAGCTTTTTGCTTGTCCTTAAGTGTTTCAGAAACAAACGCGAGTAAGGTTCCGAAAATAAGCGTCATAATTACTGCGTACAGTAATATGTATCCGTTTGAGTTTTTATTAAGCTTTGACACGTTTTAATCTTCTTTTAATGTTACCTTGAACTACATAATAATCAATCAATGGAGCGAATACGTTCATAAGAAGTATTGCCATCATTATTCCTTCTGGATATCCCGGGTTGAATACACGGATAAGAACGGTAAGCACACCAATTAAAAATCCATATATCCATTTACCTCTATCAGTTTGCGTTGCAGACACGGGGTCAGTGGCCATAAACACGGCTCCAAACATAAATCCTCCAATTACCAAGTGATACCATGCAGGCATTCCGTTCCAAACAGTATCTCCGCCGCCTATATTTAGGAGCCAGCCCATGAATAAACCACCAACAACGGTACTAAGCATGATTTTCCAGCTTCCAATACCTGAAGCAATTAGAATAGCCGCTCCAATTAGAATTGCAATTACGGATGTTTCTCCAACTGAACCAGGAATGGTTCCGATAATGCTATCCATAATACTTGTATCAAAAATCTCAACTAGTTTGTCGCTCCAACTTTCTCCTGCTGCAGAAGCTGATGCCAAACTACCAAGATTGGTAGCTCCTGAAAACCCGTCAACTGTTTTTGCTCCTTCTTCCAATGGAATCCAAACTTCGTCACCACTCATTTGTGGAGTATAACCAATGTACAAGAACATTCTTGCAGTCAGTGCCGGGTTTAACAGGTTCATTCCTGTTCCTCCAAACACCTCTTTTCCAATCACAACCGCAAATGCTGTTGCAAGCGCAACCATCCACAACGGAACAGTTACTGGCATTACCATCGGTATTAACAAACCAGACACAAGGAAACCTTCATTAATTGGGTGGCCTTTAATCTGACAAAATGCAAACTCAATTCCAAGTCCAACTCCGTAAGACACGATAATCAATGGGAGTGTCTTCAAGAATCCGAACATAAAGTTATCGAATAGGCTAACTGTATCAAGCATGCCTAATGCTTTGTGATATTGGTAACCGATGTTCCACATTCCAAACAATAATGCTGGAACAAGAGCGATAACCACGGTAAACATGGTACGCTTAAGATCGATACCGTCACGAATATGAGAACCTTTCTTGGTGGTGTGGTTAGGCACAAATAAGAAAGTTTCAATACCGTCGAAAGTTGAGTGTAAGAAACTCAGCTTACCTCCTTTTGAAAAGGTTGGCTTTAAATTATCTAATGTTTTTCTTAAAAACTTCATTTTTCAATCCTTTTATCCTTCTTCAGCCATTAATTCAAGCCCTCCAGCTAAAATGCTTTGCACTTCTTGTTTCGATGTACATACAAATTCGCAAAGAGCCATATCCTCTTCAATTACTTCATAAATACCCAAGTTCTCCATTTGCTCAAGATCCATTGCTAAAACAGACTTAATCAATTGAACTGGCATAATGTCCATTGGCAATACTTTTTCGTATTCACCAGTAACAACATATGCACGATGCTCACCGTGAAGGTTGGTATTTACCTTAAATGTTTTCTTCAAGAACTTCGAAATTGGGAAAGTACTCGAGATGGTAGGACGAGCATACGATGGAAGCAACCATCCCAAGAACTCGTAATCATCTCCCTCTTCAATTGCAGATACTTGATTATCAAAAAATCCTAGATAACCTTTAGCACCAACGTTCGTTCCGGTAAGAACATTGCCGCTGATAACTCTTGAATTACCTGAATTTAGATTGTTTTCTAAAACTTTATCTAAGCTGCTTCCAACTCTTAAAGAATAATAAGCTGGCTTAGTGATTTCTGAACCCGCAACAACTACTTTTTGATCCAAGTTTACCTTACCGGTATTTAAGAATCTACCGATGAAAGCAAGGTGTTGAGGTTTAATGGTCCAAACAACATCGCCCTTATTTATTGGGTCGATGTGGTGAATTTGAATACCAACTAGTCCGCTTGGGTGCGGGCCAGAGAATGTATTCTTTTCAACGCCAGTAATGTTAGAATAAACGCTGTTGTCAGAATCTTTATGAAGGTTCAAGTGAACCAATCCATCTGTGAATTTAGACAGAGCATTAATACCCGCTTGGATGTTTGACTCTTCACCTTTAAGGCTGAAACCTAGGTCAGCTGCTAGTGGAGCAGAATCGAATCCTGAGATATGTATTGCCTTAGGCTTTGCATCTAATTCAGCAAGTGTTCCGAACGGACGCTGAACGATGTACGGCCATAAACCAGACTCTAATAGCAACGATTTGATTTCATCTGCTGATTTACTTTCGTGTCCAGAAGTATTAAACTCCTTGTAACTTGTTTCTGAATCAGCTAAAACAACAACCGCTTGAATTGCTCGTCTTTCACCTCTAACAACTTCTGCCACCTCTCCACTTACGGGAGACGTGAAACAGATTTCACTATTCTTTTTGTCAGTGAACAGGACATCACCTGCTTTAACCTCATCGCCGGGTTTAACCACCATTTTAGGAACTAGTCCCTTAAAGTCTGTTGGCTTTATAGCGAAAGATGAGGGTGCTGACACGCTAAGTAATTCACTCTGGGCTGCCCCTTCAAGTGAAATGTTTTTACCGCGTTTAATCTTTATTACTTTACCCATTAAAAGCTATTGAAAATTGGTGCAAATGTATTATTTTGATTAAACTTTCTGATGTGTTTTTGCAAGAAATCTTAAGCACCCTATTAGACTAACAAAAAAGCACCGCAAAAGCTCATGAATTCAAGACATTGAGCTTATTTTAAACGAATACAAATAAGGGTAAACTGCCTATTTCTTTTGGAGCCTTATGAGATAGAGTAAAGCGAGCACATTTATCGCGGTTAAAATGCCAAAAACATAGGTTAAATTCGATTCCACATTTTGATAAACTGCGGCTGAACCGAATGCACCTGCACCAATTCCTATTTCCATTGAAACAAACATAGTTGCTAGCGACCTCCCAGCCCTTTTTCCATTTGCTACATCAACAGCCCAAGCAAAAATTGCTGGAGAGTTCAACCCTGTTGCTATCCCACTCATGGCTGCAGCTACATAAAAAGTTGGTTCTGTAATGAACGCGAGCAAAAAGGTTGTTATTATCCAAAATCCCGTACCATACATACATGTTACTGCACGTCCTTTTTTATCCGAAACCTTTCTAGTTAAGAGCCTTGTAAGAATGGTCGATACGGTCATTATCGACAAGAACAGTCCTTTATTTTGAATGCCAAGATGCTTAGAGTAATCCGGAATTAAAGTCAACAAGGTGCCAAAACTCATTACGGTCAACATGGTAACCACCGCTGGATTAATTGCCCGTTTGTCCCAAATATCATCTTTTCTAATCCTCAAAAATTCCCATCTAAATTTTTGCTTTTCGTGATTGCTTTCTGGAAGCTTGAAGATGATTGCAACTGATAAAAATGCGAGTATCCCAGAAAGGTAAAACAAGTTTACCAGGCCAATTTGTGCCATTAAAAATGAGCTTAGTGCATTCCCAATCATAAATCCAAGATTGCTCATTATACCCATGATACCCATTGCTTCACCTCTTCTATCAGCTGGTACAATATCTGCAACATATGCTGTTGACCCTGTCGGCATAAAACCAGTAGATAACCCATGAAACAATCGCAACAACAAAAATGCAAATACAGTGGTAAATAACGGGTAGAAAAAAGACACTACCACACACACCAAACCTCCAAATATCATTACCGGACGACGTCCGATTGAATCCGCCAACTTACCACTAATTGGCCTTGAAAAAGCTGCCGCCAATGTAAACAAACCAATGATGTAACCTTTGTAATCTTCACCCCCTAAACTCGATATATAATCGGGCATTTCAGGAATAATAATATTGAAGCTCAAAAAGAACAACAAGGCACTTATGCAAAGCAGCCAAAACGATATAGAGTAATTACTTTTCAAAACAAAAAAGGGGTGCAATGTGCACCCCTTTAAAATATTCTTATCGCAGATTATCCTCTGCTTTTAATGAATTCTTCTAATTCGGGTACAGGTTCGTACTCTTTTCCATTCCAATAACCAAGTAGCTCAACTTGCTGTGGAGATCGAGCAATTAATTGTTTGACTTCAGGAATAGTATCCTTACTAATCAAAACATTTGTAACCTGATAGTTCATAGAGTTATTCACTTTCACATTTACATAATAGGCAAGCCTTTTAGTTACCGGTTTAGTAGGCGGCCTTCCCATCTTCTTCTTTTCCTCTGAATTGTCTTTCTTTTTACGTCCCATTACTAATTGTAAACGCTGCAAACATATCAAAGTTTGCTAAAAATCAAATTTATATCCGCGAAATGTGACCAGATTGTAGATTAATTCCTAGTCGTTATGATATTTCTCTCCGTTCAAGATGGTAAACGCTCGATACAACTGTTCAAGAAATATTGTTCGAACCAAGTGGTGCGGAAAAGTAAGTTTTGATAGGCTCCAAGATGCATTAGCCCTTTGTCTAACCATATCTGAAAAACCAAATGCACCGCCTATTACAAAGGTAATATCGGGTTGATGAATTAAATTTTCGTTAAGCTTTTGTGCAAACTTTCTGCTCGACCATTGTTCTCCTTTTTCATCCATTAAAACCAGGTGGTCAGTAGGCGACACGTGTCTAAGTAAGGCTTCTTCCTCCATTCTCAAACAATCTTCTCGCTTTACTGACTTTTTAGATGCAGGAAGAGTGATGTATTGAAGTTTACAATATTTGGTTAATCGTTTGAGGTATTCTTTCTCACTTTGCTGAAAGAATTTTTCTTTAGTAGGGTCAAAAACAACGAACTTGATTGCCATTACGGTTGACCAATGTCGATAGTTTCATTATGCTCATCAGCAAAGGAATAATCTAACATTCCATGTGAGATATCTGATTTCACCTTAACCCACTTTTTGTACTTCATAAACCAAGACATCCTTTTTGAAGGGAAGCCATGAGAGGCGTATGCAGCTAAGTAAGGATTAGTAATCAATGTTAACTTACTGTGTTTCGCAGACATTAACAGGTGATCTAAATGCTTCTCAATATCATCAAATATCAGCGAGCTAGACATAACCGAACCTGTTCCTTTGCAGGTAGGACATTTTTCTGCGGTTTTAATCGACATCTCTGGTCGAACCCTTTGGCGAGTAATTTGAATAAGTCCAAATTTACTCATCGGTAAGATGGTATGTTTGGCCTTATCTTCAGCCATCGCTTCTTTGAGCGTATTAAAGAGTTGCTTTTTAAAACTGGCTGTTCTGAGGTCGATAAAATCAATTACGATTATGCCTCCCATGTCGCGTAAACGAAGTTGACGAGCAATTTCGGTAGCAGCATCTAAATTGGTTGCCAATGCATTTTCTTCCTGGTTAATAAACTTATTCTGCTTACTGCCACTATTTACGTCGATGCTGTGCATCGCTTCGGTATGCTCAATAATTAAATATGCTCCTCCGGGACATGATACTGTTTTTCCGAATGAACTTTTGATCTGCTTCTCAATACCAAATTGACTAAAGATGTTCTCCTTACCGCTATACTGCTTCAGGATTTTAGGAAGTTGTTTGTTAATTCCTCCTAAATGTCCTTTCAGCTGATCGTATAAGCTTTTGGTGTTAACCGTGATGGATGAGAATTCGTAGCTTAACAAGTCACGAAGAATGGCAAAGCTCTTTTGTGCTTCACCTAATATTCTATCCTTTGGTTTGGCATCAGGAAGAATCTTGAATATGCTATCCCAACGTTGTTGAAGTTCAATAATATCTTGATGAAGATCTTGCCCACCTTTCTTTTCAGCTGCAGTTCTACAGATTAACCCAAGCTTAGGAGTCTTAAGACTTGTTGCCAAATTTTTAAGACGTTTTCTTTCATTAACTGTGCTTACTTTTTTAGATACATTAACGGTATCATAAAAAGGCACCAGAATGAAGTACTTACCCGCAATTGAAATTTCTGTGGTAAGCCTTGGACCTTTAGAAGATATAGGCTCCTTTGCTATTTGAACAAGAATCTGTTGGTTTCGTTTAAGAACGTCACCGATTTTCCCTGTTTTGAGGGTTTCAGGTTCTAAGGTAAACTCAGATAAGTCACCATTTTTTCTACTCCCTTGAGCAGAATCTTTGGTAATTTTTAACCAGGACTTTATGTATGGTCCTAAATCGTGATAATGTAGAAAAGCATCCTTCTCGTGGCCAACGTCGACAAAAGCGGCGTTGAGGCCTGGCATGATTTTCTTTACTTTACCTAAGTAAATTTCACCAACTTGGAAACCATTGTCAGATTTCTCTTGGTGTAATTCAACAAGTTTCTTGTCCTTGAGCAGAGCAATTCTTTCTCCTTCTGATCCTACGTCTATAATCATATCGTAGGCCATGTCTCGTCAGGATGATATTATTTTTTCTTTTTGTGTCTGTTTTTTCTCAGACGTTTTTTACGCTTGTGCGTAGCAATTTTATGTCTCTTTCTTTTTTTACCGCTTGGCATAATTGAATATTTTAAAAGTTTTTATTTTCCTAATTGGCTGCGAATATCAGAAAGTAGTTTTTGATACTCCTGATTTTCGGGCTGCAAAAGTACTAATTTTTCAAATCTTTTTTCAGCTTTTTCTAATTGTCCTGATTCAATTGAAAATAAACCCAGATGATAGTTGGCTTTTACATTATCTGGATCTTGTCGAACAACAGCTAAAAGCTTCTGAATACCTTCAGCCATCATAAGACCTACATTCCCTTCCTCTCTGTACTTGGCGATGTTTTCCAATGCCAATTCAACTTCCAAATCGAGTTCTTCAGGAGATAGTGATGACTCTTCGCTGTGAGCAGTTTCCTCGTCTGCAGAATGATCATGTGTTGCATGATCGTGAGATTCAACTTGCTTAGTTGATGATTTCCAACCTTTGAAACTTAGTAAACCTACTAAGCAAATGCCTGCCACGATAATCGCAGCATTGATGATGGTTTTGTTATTCAATTCGTAATCCTATGAATTACCCCTTCTTGACCTTTTCTACGAAAGACTTTGCTGGTTTGAATTTAGGAATGTTGTGTGCTGGGATTGTGATTTGCGTGTTCTTAGAAATGTTTCTCGCAATCTTTTGAGCTCTTCTTTGAACCACGAAACTACCAAATCCTCTGAAGTACACATTCTCGCCATTGACGATAGAACCTTTAACAACTTTAAAGAAACTTTCTACGGTTTCTTGTACAACTGCTTTTTCTACGCCAGTGCGCTCTGCTATTTCGTTAACTACTTCTGCTTTAGTCATTTGTAATCAGGATTTATAAGTTGGAACGCAAATGTAATTTTTTTTTAACAATTTTTGGATTATTGGTCTTTTTTTTGAAGAAATATTTTGAGAATAAGCGAGTTACTGATAAAATGGTATGGAAAAAACAGCCGAAATCTGCCTTGGCGACAAACCCAAGATCCATACCCTATTTGGCTGTCTGAAATCATGCTTCAACAAACACGAGTTGAACAAGCTTTGCCCTACTTCAAAAGCTTTCTTTCTCACTTCCCAACTATTGAAGATTTAGCCTCTGCAACTGAAGAAGATGTGCTTCGATTATGGCAAGGTTTAGGCTACTATTCAAGGGCTCGAAACATGCATCATACCGCTCAAGAAATTGGATTTCAAATGAAGGGTGAATTTCCCAGTAACTACCAAGATATCAGAAATTTAAAAGGAGTTGGGGATTACACCGCAGCAGCAATTGCAAGCTTTGCATTTAAGCTCCCGCATCCCGTAATTGATGGCAATGTTTATCGGGTAATTTCTCGTCTCTTTTGTATTGAAGACCCAATTGACAAACCCATAGGAAAACGAAAAATAAGAGAAGCCGTTGATTCAATTTTTGACACCAAAAAGCCCGATATTTTTAATCAGGCAATTATGGAACTTGGGTCGCTCGTTTGTAAACCCAAAAATCCAAATTGTGATGTATGTCCGCTACAAAACAGCTGCATGGGTCATGCTCAAAATATGACTTCTGCGTTACCAAAAAAGTCATCTAAAACCTCAGTCAAGGAGATTTATCACACATATCTGATTTTCGAATATAAAAACGCTACTTACATCCAAAAAAGAACGGAAGGAATTTGGAAGAATCTGTACCAATTTCCACTTTTAGAGTCTGATCATAAACCAAAAGATGAGTTACCTAATACTGGCAAGATTCTCAAAGCTCAAAAGCTTGAATTTATGTCAAAATATGAGGCAACCCATCTGTTGTCGCACCGTAAAATTTATGCGAACTTTTACACATTCAAGCTATCTCAAAAACCAAAGTTTTTGAAAAACGATATATTTGAAATAGGAATTGATGAGCTTGCTAATAAGTACCCAACTTCAGCACTCACATCAAAATACTTAACACACAGAATATCAAATGATTAACAAAGTAATATTGGTAGGTCATCTAGGCAAAGACCCTGAGGTTAGATATTTAGATCAAAACAGAGCAGTTGCAAATCTAACCATTGCCACCAACGAGAGATACACAGACCGTAACGGCAATAAAGTTGAGCAAACAGAATGGCATAATCTCGAGATGTGGGATGGATTGGCTAAAGTCGCTGAAAAATACCTACGTAAAGGATCACTGGTTTACGTTGAAGGAAAGCTGAAAACAGAAGAGTGGGAGAAAGATGGAGTAAAGCGTTACACTACTCGAATTCGTGTGAATACTATGAACATGCTTGATCGTGCTTCTGGCGGAGGACAACCACCTGCTGCAGCACCTCAAAATAAAGAAGTGGCTAAAAATGTCGAAAAACATAACGAGGTAGCCATGGGCGATATATTGGACGAAGGGGACGACGATTTACCGTTTTAACTAATATTTGAAAATTGACAACTGATTCTGAACCCTATCAACAGAGTTTTATTCTTCTCGAGTCCATCCTGAATATGGATTTTGGTCCTTCGTTGGTTACAGGACTCATCGGACTTGCAATAATTCTTGTTTTTTTAGGCCTTTCTGCTCTTTTTTCTAGCTCAGAAAATGCATTCTTTAGCTTGTCACCAAATGACCTAGTTTTACTGAATGAAGAGAATTCCCCAGCTTCAAAAATCGCTATAGATCTCATTAACGAACCCAACAGAAAAGTTGGAACACGGCGGTTATTGGCCACTATTTTGTTGATGAATAACCTGATTAACATCTTCATTGTTATTTACTCATCTTACCTTTTTGAGAAGCTTTTTACGTTTCATGATATTGAAACCGCATTATTTACAATTGATCCCAATTTCCTCATTCAGGTTGTATTAATAACCTTCCTTCTTGTGCTTATGGGAGAAATAATCCCGAAGATATACGCTACACAAAACAACTTGCAAATAGTGAGGCTCATGGCTCGTCCTCTGAGTATATGTTACACCATCTTTAAGCCTATTGTCTTGATGCTTGCAGCAAGTTCTTCGTTGTTCGACAAACACCTTAAAAAGCGTTTGCACAATATTTCAATGGAAGAGCTCAGTCAGGCAATTGACATTGCAGATGAGAACAAGGAGATTGAAGAAAAACACATCCTAAAAAGTATAATAAACTTTGGAAACACGAGCGTAAAACAAATCATGAAAGCTCGAACTGAAGTGTTTTGCATCGACATAAAAACAGATGCTCAGCAACTCTTAAAGACAATTATGGGTTGGAATTATAGCCGTATTCCGGTTTATGAGGATGGCTTTGATCAGGTAAAAGGAATCTTGTACATCAAAGATCTCCTTCCATACATTCATAAAAAAACCAACTTTGATTGGCAGGAGCTTATTCGTCCTGCATTCTTTGTTCCTGAACACAAAAAGATTGACGACCTTCTCGAAGAGTTTCAAGAAAAAAGAGTACATCTGGCCGTTGTGGTAGACGAATATGGAGGCACAAGTGGGATTGTGACCATGGAAGACATTTTGGAAGAAGTGTTTGGCGAAATCAAAGATGAGTTTGACGAAGAAGAACTTTCTTATTCGAAACTGGATAATTCTACCTTTGTTTTTGAAGGAAAGACAGCTCTAAACGACATCATCAAAATTTTAGACCTCGATAATGCTTTCTTTGACGATGTTCGAGGAGATGCTGATACGCTTGGTGGTCTAGTAATGGAAATTGAAGAGGAGATTCCTCAAAAAGGAGCTGAAATAAACTATGAGAATCTTACGTTTACAGTAGAGTCTGCAGACAGCAGAAGAATAAAACGTGTTAAAATTCATATTAAACCTGTTGTAGTCGACGTAAATGAAGATGAAGAATAATAGTTTAATAATCCTAGTTCTAGGATTTTTGATTGCATCTTGTAACTCCTATACTCCTAAGCCTAAAGCATACCCGCGCGTTATGTACCCAAAAAAGGAGTACAAGGCTATTGAAGCAGATTGTCCATTCAGTTTTGAGATACCCGTATACAGTGAATTGGAACGGTACAAATACGAAGACAAGCCATGTTGGTTTAATTTAAACTACAAGCCTTTTAACGCAACATTACACTTAAGCTATATTCCGTTTAGTACTACTCAAGAACTTGATAGTCTAGGTGAAGATGCATACCAACTTGCTCACAAACACATTCGGGTAGCCGAAGAAATTATCGAGCGTGATCTTTCAGATACCACAAAGGGTTTCTATGGAATGATTTACGATTTGGAGGGTAAAACTGCCACTCCATTGAACTTTTACCTCACCGATGGCATCCAACACTTTTTTAGGGGATCTTTCTACTTTAATGAGAAAACATCACGCGATAGCGTTCTACCCATTTATCAGTTTTTGAATGCGGATATAATCCACACTATCAACACGTTTGAATTTCACTAACGAATTCTGAGTGTCCTACCAATTCGAAGAATTGTGGTTCGACTAATGCCGTTAAGTCTGCATATTTGATTTACACTTACGCCATACCTTCTCGATAAGCCATATAGTGTATCTCCACTTCTAATTTTGTGATACACGCGCTTAGTTACTGGACGAACGGATGTACCTGTTTTAGAGATATATGGGAACCAAGTATGATTTAAGAAGACTTGTTTCTCTTTCAAGCAGAAGGTATTAAAGTCGATAATTTTTGTGGGGTCAAATGCTTGGCCTAAAAAACGTGTTTCAAAGTGTAGATGAGAACCTGTACTTCTTCCAGTACTTCCACCGTAACCGATAATCTGACCTGCACGAACAGTTTGATTTCGAACTACAATAGACTCAGAGAAATGGGCATAAATCGTCTCTAAACCATTGTAGTGACGAATCATCACATAATTTCCAAAACCTCCTGCATTGTATTTTGCAATGCGAACAACACCGTCAAAAGCAGCATATACCGGATCTCCAATTTCTAAATCGATATCAATGCCTTTGTGCATTCTACCTCTTCTCCAACCAAACTTAGAGGTCACAACTCCATCGAAAGGATGAAAATATTCACATCCATCCTCCACAAGATCGAGGTAAAAGCCGAATGCAATTCTTTTCTTATCAAAAAACGGACTGTCGACGTGCAAAGAGTCCCACGAATTGCCATAAATGCTTTTTGCAGGGATTAAGTTACGGTCGAAGCCAATTGATTCAGGAACAATTTCACTTGTAGTCTGAGCCAAGGCGGCAAACAAGGTTAAACTAGCAACAATTGCTAATACACTACATCTCAAGTATTTCTCTAATTTCAGTCTCATCTAATTCCAATTGCTTTATTAGGTCTGAAATGTTTTCGTATTTCCTTTCATCCCTAGTTCTTGCAACAAATTCTATTGTTATTTCTTGGTTGTAAATGTTTTTAGAAAACTCAAAAATATGAACTTCTATACTCCATTGCTTGTTTATAAACGTAGGATTGTATCCTATATTGAGCATTCCCCCATATTTTTTTCCACCAATAACTACCCAAACTGCGTAAACCCCATTTTCTGGGATGAGTTTGAACGAACTATTCACTCGAACGTTCGCTGTGGGGTATCCAATTTCTGTTCCTTTCTGAATGCCTCCTTCTACTCTTCCTGTTAGTGTATATGGACTTCCTAAATAGCTTTTAGCAGTGGTTACATTGCCAGCAAGCAATGCATTACGAATTTTGGTAGAGCTTACGATACTGCTTTCGATATCTTGAGCCGGAATTTCTAAGACTTCAAAGCCAAATGATTCTGAAATTTGGATCATTTCTTTCAATCCTCCTTCCCTATTTCTTCCAAAACGATGATCGTATCCAATAATCAGCTTATTTACGCTCAATTGATTTACTAAAATTTCACGAACAAACTCATCTGCACGTAATCGACTGAGGTCTTTAGTGAAGGGCATAATGATGACGTAGTCAATTCCAATTTCTTCAACTATTTCTACCTTCTCTTCGATTGTGGTCAACAACTTTAAATCGTTGTCGTCTGGATACAGTACCAATCTTGGATGCGGGTAGAAAGTCAACAATACACTCTCACCACCAATGCTTTTGGCTTCTTCAACAACCTGTTTCAGTATTTTTTGATGACCAATGTGCACACCGTCAAAAGTGCCTTGAGTTAAAACGATTGGCTTTTGAGGGTTAAACTCGGTTATGTCGTGTATTACTTTCAATCCTTGAGTTGAATGGCAAGTTTAAAGAAATCCTCTGGGGTTTTTAGGTCGGAGATTTGAACAGCGTTGTTAACATCATACTCCCCAATTCTTGTTCGCCTAAGGGAAGACATATATGCACCACTATCCAAGGCCTTACCTAAATCACGTGCAAGCGACCTAATGTATGTTCCCTTGCTGCATACAATATTGAATTTTACTGTTGGTAAGGTATCGAGCTCAACATCATATTTTGAAACATTGACGTTTCTTGACTTCAGTTCAACTTTTTTGCCCTTTCTGGCATCCTTGTATGCTCGTCGGCCATTAATTTTTACCGCGGAATGCTGCGGCGGAATTTGCACGATGTCACCTTTAAACTGATCTACTGCATCGTAAACAAGGTCGGTAGTAATGTGTTTGGTTGGAAACTCCCCATCCACATCCGTTTCTAAATCAAACGAAGGAGTTGTTTTTCCCAGCTCAAAAGTACCTTCATAAGCCTTTTCCTTTGCTTGAAGAAATTCTATTTTCTTGGTATACTTTCCATAGCACACAATTAACAATCCAGTTGCTAAAGGGTCGAGCGTTCCTGCGTGGCCTATCTTTTTAATTTTAGAGATGTTCCGCAGTTTTTTAACGACATCAAAACTTGTCCATTCCAACGGCTTATCAATGAGTAAGAACCCACCTTCTTGTATATCCATCTCCATCATTACTTCTGGGCAAATTTATACATTGCGTAAGCAATGCCCCCGAATATTATATTAGGGAGCCAAACTGCTATTATTGGAGGCATTGTACCGCTTGTGCCATAGGCCAAGAAAAACTGCATTACGATTAAAAAGGTAAAGCTTAAAAGCAGTCCAATTCCAAGATTTAAGCCAATTCCTCCTCTGGTCTTTTTAGATGCTACAGACACCCCAATGATGGTCAGAATGATAATAGCAAAAGGTGACGAAAAACGCTTGTATTTTTCTGTTGTATAAAAGAACGTATTGCCTGTTCCCGTCATTTCCTCCATACGAATCATGGCATCCAGTTCTTTAAGATTGAACATTTGAACGTCGTCATTCTTTCTGAAAAAATCTTCAGGATTAAAGTTAATCATCGTATCTAGTGTACTTCCTTTTGTGATGATTTCCATTCCATCAATAAACTCCCTAATCCAGTAGTTTGACAGTTTCCATTTATTTGTTTTATCGTTCCAAGCAATTCGGTCTGCTGAAAGTTTTGACCTTATTTCTCCATTCTCTATATGCTCAAGATTGAATCGGTATCCTGAGCTATCCATTATTGCAAAGTTTCCTAACGTCATGATTACTCCAGGCTCAATTTGTCGTTTGATAGACAACATTTTATAGTTTGAGCGATCTCTGATATAAGTATTCTCAAACTTAACCCGAGTTTTATCTGCCTTTGGAATTATCCATGCAGAAAGAGTAAACGAAAATGCTGCTAAGAAAACTCCTGTAAGTATATAGGGTACCAATAGTCGTTTGTACGAAACACCTCCAGCTAAAATGGCTATGATTTCTGATTTTTGAGCCATTTTGGATGTAAAGAATATTACCGAAATAAATACGAAAACCGGACTAAACAGATTCAGTAAGAACGGAACCCAGTTTACATAATAGTCAAAAATCACCTCGTTAAATGGAGCTTCATTTCCAATAAAATCTTCGATTTTTTCAGCGAGATCGAATACAATAATGATTACCGTAAAAAGCCCAAGTGCCAATAAAAAGGCACCAATAAAACGCTTAATGATATATAAGTCGATTTTAGTGAGCTTCACCGCTTATTAATAATTTGGCTTAATCTTTCGAATAGCTAATGCAAATAAATTAGAAACAGCTTCGCTTTCCTCTAATATTGGATTAATAATATGAGAATCCAGATATTCTTCATCTTTAATAAGCTCTAACCAATATTGACAGCCGTCAGTCGCTTCTTTTGCATCGCTTAGCTTTTTAATAAAGTAATCGGGGTGCTGAGTCACCATTAAGCCCTTCGATTTAATGGCCATATCGGTTGCACGGTCAATTAAATGCCCTCTTACTAAATTGCACAAAGCAACATCATGAGGAAGAACCAAAGCTATCTTTAAGCATGTTTTGCTGAGTAATTTTGTTCTTTTATATATATCTGAAATCATAATCGCTGATCTAATTTATTAACCATCTCATTCTTCCATGAGGTAAACGTGTTATTCTTGATATGCATTCTTGCTTCTTTTACCAGCCACAAATAGAACTTTAAATTGTGTTCACTGGCGATTTGCCCAGCTAAGTATTCTTTCGCTTTGAAAAGATGACGTAAATACGCTTTGCTGTATTTAGGCGTTAGCTCTTCATCAATTGGCGAAAAATCATTTTCCCATTTTTGATTCTTCATATTCATTGTACCATTTTTGGTGAACAACATGCCATTTCGCGCATTTCGAGTAGGCATCACACAGTCGAACATATCAATGCCCAAACTGATGCATTCCAACAAGTTAACCGGCGTTCCTACACCCATTAGATATCTCGGTTTTTCTTTTGGTACTATGCTGCAAATTTGGTCAGTTATTGCATACATATCTTCATGTGGTTCTCCTACTGAAAGGCCTCCGATAGCAATACCGTCGGTATCTTTACTCAGACAGTATTCTGTACTTTGTAACCTCAAATCTGGGAACACACTGCCTTGTATAATCGGAAACAATTGCTGACTGTAACCATACAAAGGCTCTGTTTCACTAAATTGTTTGATGCATCGATCTAACCAGCGGTGGGTTATGTGCATCGAATTTGTTGCATATTCTTTAGTTGCCGGATATGGCGTACACTCATCAAATGCCATAATAATATCGGCACCAATAGTACGCTGAGTATCCATCACGTTTTCTGGGGTAAACAATATTTTACTTCCATCAATATGACTCTTAAAGATTACTCCTTCCTCAGTAATTTTACGCTGATCAGAAATTGAGTAGACTTGAAAACCTCCACTGTCGGTTAATATGGGCTTATCCCAAGAAATAAATTTATGAAGTCCTCCAGCTTGATTAATAATATCTAACCCCGGTCTAAGATACAAATGATAGGTGTTACCTAAGATGATTTCAGCCTTAACTTCATCAACAAGCTTATCCTGATCGACGGCCTTTACGGTGCCTTGTGTACCAACAGGCATAAAAATTGGCGTTTCAATTACGCCGTGATCTGTCTTTATAACACCTGCTCTAGCTTTAGAATCTTTGTCGGTGTGTTGTAAGTTAAAAAACACTATTGAAATATCAGGCTAAATTGAAGCAATTTGGGTGAAACTCTTTCAAGACTGTTAGCAAAAATAAAACCATCTGGCACCAACTGATTACCTAAGCCGTTACTCAATTTAATTTCTGGAGAAAACTTAAAATAAGGGAAGTAAATATCGAGTCCAGCACCAATGTCGTACGAGAATGTATTCGGATACATAGCAACAATAGGCTTGGTATCACTTCTATCCGTATCAACATCACTGGTAAAATCGAAGCGATAAGTTATTCCTCCTAACACATATAGACGTACATTCTTATGTCTTACCCCTTTATATTCTAAACTTAATGGAATTTCGATATAGGTAGACTCCATTTCAGCCGTTTTGAGGTTATCCTGCTTGAAATAATAGTTCATATCTCTACGGGCAAACTGAATATTTACCATGGTCTTAAGGTCCCAACTTTCGGCTAGCCTAAAATTGACCAATCCTCCCAATCCAAATCCAGGATAATTTAACGATTGGATGTTCTGTAAGGTATCACTAGGAAAGATGTTATCTTTCGTTGTAAACTTCAATTTGGCAGAATTTCCCATCAAACCGAAACCGAAACGCACAGGTTTTCTGTCGTACAGCGGATTAATCTCCTGAGCCTGCACGCCAATTGATAGTAGAACTATCAGACTTACTAATGTTATTTTGTACCGGTGTATATTGAGCATATTCCAAAGGTTAAACGTCTGTCGTTCACATTATTGTATTTAACATCAGACATAATTTCTTTGAAGGCTTCTCCTTCTGGAAAAGCTTTTACCGATTCTGGCAAATAGGTATAAGCTGAATTGTCTCCAGAAAACAACTTTCCCCACAAAGGTAATATTACATTGAAATAGAAATTATAGATAAGTTTAAACAGCCCTCGAGGTTTAGAAAACTCGAGCACCATTGCTGTGCCACCTGGCTTCAAAACACGATGAATCTCACTGAGACCTTTTTGAAGATTTTCAAAATTTCGAACTCCAAACGCCACAATCACCGCATCAAATGAATTATCATCAAACTGAAGATTCTCACTGTCTCCTTGTTGTAGGATAATCTTCGAAATTCCTTTTTCTTCGAGTTTTTTCCTGCCCATTTCAAGCATTCCCTCAGAAATATCAACTCCGATTACTTCATCTGGATTGATTTTCAAGGTTTCAATTGCGAAATCTCCCGTACCTGTTGCTACATCAAGAATTCTTTTGGGATTTTGCTTCGCCAACATCTTTATAGCTTTCTTTCTCCATCCCTTATCTATGCCCATAGATAAAAAACGATTTAAGAAATCATAACGGTGAGCAATGTTATCAAACATTTGCTTCACTTGTTCTTTTTTAGAACCTGTTGGATCATATGGCTTAACTTTGCTGTCCATTTATGGCTGCAAATATGACGCTCGCCTTTGACAAGGCAAAATTTATCAGGAGTTATAGTTCTGTTGTACAGATAAACAATAAAATAAAACCAGAGTTTGCTTTCATTGGAAGATCGAATGTTGGAAAAAGTTCGCTCATTAATGCCATTGCAAGTAAAAAAGATATGGCGAAAACCAGTGCTAAACCTGGAAAAACCCAACTCATTAATTTTTTTGGAGTTGAAGAGCATCTTTATCTCGTCGATTTACCTGGATATGGATATGCCAAGGTATCTAAAAAACGGCGGGAGGAGTTTGAGGGATTAATTACCGATTATTTACTCAGAAGCCAAAATCTTTTTATTGTTTTTGTATTAGTCGATGCGGCAATACCACCACAAAGAATAGACCTAGAGTTTTTAGAATGGTGTGGCGTGCACCGGGTTCCTGTTGGTGTGGTATTCACCAAAACAGATAAGCGCAAAGCCAGAGAAACAGAAAAGAACATGAATAATTTTGAGAAAGAACTATCAAAATACTATGCCGAACTTCCGGTTATGTTCGAAACCAGTAGCAACACTAAACATGGTGTTGAAACCCTAAAACAATGGATTGAAGAGCAGGGGGTTTGAAATGGCTTAAAAACATATCCCTAATATTTCCTCTTTACTTTGTATTGCTCGCCATTGCTCCTTTGCTCATTGGACTTACGATTGAAGCTGAGCTCGTAAACTCAAGGTATTTTCTCATTAATTTTGTTTGGCTCTTATTGTTTACAATCCCTTTTGCCTTGACTCAAAAACGCATTTGGATTAAAATCGGATTGATCTTTTTCTTCATTCTTGGTCTTGTTGAAATCAGCCATTGGTGTATTGTAAAAGCACCCTTAAATGCCACAAACATTCTTGTTGTAGCCAATTCAAATTTTGCCGAAGCCTCCGAATTTATGGATACAAAATTCTCTTATCGACTTTTGTATTTGCTCCCTTTTATCGGCATATTTATGCTTGCATGGTCTCGACCGAAACAAATTTCAAGCATTCAACCAAAATGGTTTATTTGGCTTTTTGCCGTTGTCGCAATCGGGTTTATAGCTGAAAATGCTTTAAACCAACGTCTAGTTAGAAAAGGCGTACCACATACGCTTAAAGTTGGAATTCAACTTGCCGACCAAATTGCAGTTTATCAAGAAATATTTAAAACCAACGACCCTAAGAATGTTGCAACAGAGAATGAAGCCAAAACCTCAACTAATCTGGCCGTACTGATTATCGGCGAGTCTGAAAGCCGAAGACATATGAGTCTATATGGTTATCACCGTAATACCACTCCACTATTAAGACAAAGGAAGGATATTGTAGCCTTTGATAATGTTATCACTCCTTTTTCAAACACGCTTAGTTGTGTATTAAGTAGCATTTCTGAAGGGGATATTTATACCTACGACAGTTTAGGAACTTATGTCGACATTTTAGATGTTTTTCATTCGTCAGGCTATAAAACATTTTGGTTATCGAATCAATCACTAACCGGAATCTGGGAAAATTTAATTTCCCATACCGCTAAAAAAGCTGACGTCACCAAATTCATTAATACTGCTGGCAGCACATCATTCGAAGCAACTTATGTCAAGTCATATGACGAGGGATTGTTTGCCCCCCTGAAGGAGGCTTTAAATGACACTGCAGCTAACAAATTGATCGTGCTTCATTTGATGGGTAATCACACTTCGTATTCGAAAAGATATCCTGAAAAGTTTAAAAAATTTGAAGGCGAAGGTGAAGTAGATGGAACTCAAGCACACTACGACAACTCTGTTTTATATAATGATTTTGTTGTCAACGAATTCTTTAACATGGTAAATGAGCACTCAAACCAAAAGAATATCAGCGCAACCGCAGTTTATCTTTCCGATCATGGCGAAAATGTTTACGACGAAAACGGTAATTGTGGTCATGATTATGCATTAACAATCCCAAAATCGAATGTAGAAATTCCTTTTATTGTTTGGATGTCAGATAACTACAAAAATCTCTATGGGCTTAACGACAGTATTGCTCAATCACGATCTTCGAGTTCATTTATGTCTGATGACCTATTCTATTCATTCCTCGACTTAAATCACTTAAAATATGCCGGATACAAATCGGAAAGAAGTTTATTTAGCGAAGACTTTAATGCAAGTCGACAGCGGATTCTCGAAAATGAGGAAGACTACGATTTGAAGTAGTTATTTAATTATGATTTTTTGTCGGTCGTAACCTAAATTTTCAGTTACCATCCCGAAAAAGTATGTTCCTGGAGCCAAGTCTGAGACATCTATTGTTTGCATGTTTTCCTTTGATTTGATTTTGGCTGACTTCACAACCAAACCATAGATATCTGTAATCTCAAACAGGCAGCAGTCGTGATCTTCTTCAAACTCAACGGTGACAATATCATCGGCTGGATTTGGATAAACTTTAAACTTAGCAGGTTCTATTAGTACATCATCTACTGATGCTAGGCTAGCATCGTACATACCAAAAGTATACTGTCCTTTCTTCAAATTTGAAACCGTTACCGTACCTCTTTTATCAAAGGCAGATCCCATATTTTTTATGTAGTCATCGTAAATTACCCAAGGCTTGTCTCCTGCAGGACGGTACAACAGCACTAGGCTGTCTTCCGTAATTCGAATTAATTCATGATCCAGATAGCCATAAACCATGCTTGAGGTAGTTTTAATTCCGCTATAGGTTAGGCTTGCAAACAATTTGGTGTTTTCAGGCCATACGCCTTCAATATTCCAATAGCGTTGTCTGCTGATTGTAACTCCCTCAGGCGTGCCATAGGTCGCATCCGGACCTGCCCAATGGTGCTCCACACGCACAAATGCTGAATCTCCATTAGCTATGCTGTCCACTCCTACTTCTGCTAAGCCATCTTCAAGCATTATCATGACCTGGTTATTGCCAATCATTCTATTTGCACTTGTAAGTGCGTCGCTAATTAAGTCGTCGTAATCCAGTGACCAAAACTCAACCTCGAATGGAGGATTAAGCACAAAAGTCTGTTCTCGGTTATTCAGGATAATGGTTGTATCGTAACGCTCTAAATCGTTCGAGAAACCGGTAATTATAACTGGTACATTCGTGTATACCTCTTCGTTAAATCTAGGCGTCTGCTTTATGTTGATGCTATACCTTCCGTTTTGAGGAATCACCCAATGAATCCCAAAATGAGCAAATCCACTCTTTTTAATCCACTGATTAAAGAATCCTTCTAAGCTCACCGCTGAATAAGATTGAAAATGGGCAAACATTTGTTCCGTGCTCACATCTTTAAATTTATAAGTAGACTGAAAGGTTTGGCAAGCTTCGAAGAATGCTTCATCGCCCATAAAACCTCTAAGCGTGTGTACCATATCAGCTCCTTTGTTGTATACATGGCTTCCGTAGGTATTTGCATGACCAATTCCACTCACAGGCAAACTCACTCCATCTCTGACGTGAGCAAACTGCAACACATTTCGGTGGTTTGCTTCAACGCTATGTTCGTATCGGGCTCTTCCGTAAACTGCCTCTAAAAACAAGCTTTCAGAAAAAGAAGCCCAACCTTCGTTGAGCCACATATCTTCTTGGCTTCCACAAGTAGTGGTGTTTCCCCACCAGTGATGAGCCAACTCATGAGCAAAAAGGGTTTCGCTGTTTTTTGAGCCGTTGCTGATAGCATAAAATGGATATGCAATGTTGGTAGCATGCTCCATGGCTCCTGCGTTGAATGGAACTATATTGAAACCTATTCTGTCAAAACTGTGACTGCCGTAAGAACTTACAAATTGTCGAATGCACTTTGGTAGGTTCTCAAAGCTTGCTCTCAAATTCGCCGTGTCTTTAGCAAGGGCAGTTAGCACCACAGGGATGCCATCAGTTTCCATGACCACTTCTTCGTACTGCGCAATTGCAACTGAAGCGAGGTACGTTGGTATTGGATCTTTCATTGACCACTTAAACACCTCAGTTGACCCATTTTTTTCATGTCCAACCAACACTCCATTTGCATAAGCTTTGTAGCTGGAATCGACTGTGATGTTAATCTGATATGTTGCTCTGTCGGTAAAGTTATCGAAACAAGGAAACCATACACGGCCAAAGTTATGGGGGTCGGAAGCAAACCCAACACCCATGTTAAATGCATATTCACCGGTAAAATAGAATCCACCCCATTGTGCATCTTTTTTGGGATTGCCATCGTAGAACACGTTAAGCTTGAACGTGTCTCCTACTTGAATTCCGTTGAGCTCTGCTTTTAGGCTTGGAGATGAGTAAGAATAATTGACAGTGGCACCATTAACTTCGACCTTACTCACATTTAGACCCAGCAAACCGAGATTAACACTTGAAGAAGAAATCTTTTGAACAATGGTAAGCTCACAGGTCGCATCAATACTTTTATCTACTTGGTAATTTAAGAATGAAGCGTCTATGGTATAGTCTAATACATCGAAGGTATCAGCGCGTAAATCAACCGTATTATTCATCGCCATTTGATGGTTTAACCGCATGTGCTGGCAAAATTTCTGGGCTGTACTATTTAGGCTACCAATTGCTAATAATGACAATAACAAAACCGTTTTACGTGCTAATATTCGATACATTTGTACGAATATATTATTTACTCGATGAAGATTATACTACGCTCAATCCCTATTTTATCATTTTTCTGTTTGTCTTTTTTTAGTGAAGCACAAACTTTTGATAATTACCGTTCTGTTGAGGCTTATGCCGTAATCAACGAATCAAACACAACCATAAACATTCGCTGGAAGGCCACCGATGAAGCAACGGCTTATCGTGTATATCGCCGAGACCTTGGAAGCACCAATTGGGGCACGGCTCTAGTTAGTCTTTCAGGAACAGATAGTTCTTATATGGACTCCAATATTGAAGAAGGAAAAGTGTATGAATATGCTGTAAGAAAAACCACAGATGTTACTGAGCCATTTTCTCAGTCTGGAATGAAGGCCGAAGGTTATGGATATATATCTGCTGCAATTAATAAACCTGCAAATCATTACAACGGCATTATATTCGTATTGGTTGCAGAAAATATTAAAAATGCTCTTCCTCAAGAAATTAGCCAATTGCATCATGATTTAATTGGTGATGGCTGGGATGTTTTAATTGAAACCGTTCCTTCAGACTGGGAAGTTTCAGATGTTCGTGAATTTATAGACCTGAAACATGAAACTGTAGGTATTGACGCACTTTATTTATTGGGTAATATTCCAGTTCCGTATTCTGGTACGTATTGTCAAGATGAGAATTGGCTTTATCCTCCTGATGGTCACTATCAGGTAGACCCCAATTCACATTGTGGTGCTTGGGCTGCGGATGTTTACTACGGAGTTATTGACGGCCAATGGACCGACATTGACTCCACAACGCTTGCCAAAAGACCTGAGAATAACAACGCAATTGGAGATGGCAAATTTGATAACAACCAAATTCCAGGTGATGTTACCATAGCTGTCGGTCGTGTAGACTTAAGTCGATTAAATACCTTTTCTGAATCAGAAATTGAACTTACTAAGCGCTATTTAGACAAAGCTCACCAATTTAAAATGGCACAAACTGTTTACTTAGACCAGGCAATTATTGAGAATAACTTTTCTGGACTGGATGAAGGTTTTGCAGGAGGAGCTTATAGAGATTTCACCGCTTACTACGGACCTGAACACATCGTTGAAGCCGATATTTTTAATACTACTGCATCTAACAACTATTTATTCTCATATGGAGCTGGTGCTGGATGGTACACATCGTGCAGCGGATATGGAAATACAGCTGATTTTACAAGCAAAAACCCAGGTTTGTTCAGCTATATTTTCGGAAGCTTCTTCGGGGATTATGATATTGAAGACAACTTTATGCGTGCGAGTTTAGCATCAGAAGAAGGAGGTTTAGTTTCTGCATGGAACGGACGTCCAAAATGGGTTACTCATACATTAGCCATTGGTGAGTCGTTTGGAGACGTAGCCA
This sequence comes from Bacteroidia bacterium, assembly GCA_965216465.1. GTDB lineage: Bacteria > Bacteroidota > Bacteroidia > NS11-12g > UBA9320 > UBA9320. The sequence continues at coordinate 76,075 of CBDCFW010000004.1, read as the reverse complement.
TTCGAACGCAAAATAATGTGAACGACTATGATGCTTTATTCTATCAAAAATGTCCTCATATAGCATTACTTGGCGACCCAAGTTTACGAACGGCAATGATTGCACCTCCAACCAACATACAAATAGCGACAGTGAGCAACAACACCGAAGTCGAGCTCACATGGACTGCCTCAACCGAAAATGACATCAATGGATATTATATCTATCATTCAACTGACTCTATTGGAGGATTCGAATTGATAAATGAAACTCCTTTTGTTGGGACCACTTATACTGATGTGATGCCATGGAATGGAGACAATTATTATATGATCAGAACAAGTAAAACGACTACTACAGGCAGTGGTTCATACGAGAACCTAAGTATTGGTAATGTGTTATCTATTGATGCAGAAGGACGACCAAAAGGTTCGATTGATGACGCGGTACTTTCATTTAAGGTTTATCCTACATTTACAAATTCAAACCTATTTGTTGATTTGGCAAATGCTGGGCCTGTAGATTTTCAGATTCTTAATCAAGTTGGTCAAATTGTGCTGAGCGGTACAACAAGTTCTACTTCGCATAAAATTGATGTCAATTCATTGGCTCCAGGGGCTTACTTCATTAAGCTTATGGGAGCTAATCAAAAATTTATCAAGTACTAAGGAGTAAAGAAAGCCTCATTAGCTAGATGGTAATAGGCTTTTTCAAGTGCGTCAGTGCATTGTGGAACGATATACTCCTTACGACTAAAATCGTATTGCTGTATACAGCTGTCCCGAACCAAAGTAATACCATCAAAATAGGAATAAAATGCTCTTCCCGAAGGCACTAACAATGATTGTTGACGAGGAAAATCAATATTTGATTGGGTAAGGTCATTTAGGGTAGCGGCAATATCTGTTTGACTTACTACGGTACTAATTGTCGTATCTCCTGTTATCAAACCACCTGTAATAACCATTGGAATTCTGAAGTTCTGAGGATCTTGATTTGCTGAGAATTCAGGACGAATGGTACCGTGGTCAGCAGTAACAATTACGATGGTGTTATTCCATTTTTCAGACTTCCTTAATTTGGTCATTAAAACACCAAAACAGCTATCCGTGTAACTAATACTATTGAGGTAGGGATCTTCAAATCGCTGTTGAGAAGGCACGTCAAACGGTTCATGACTACTCAAAGAAAAAAGCATCTTGAATTGAGGATTGTTCGCCGCTTCGAAGTCTGAGAAAAACTGCTCAAATACAACCTCGTCGTGGCTTCCCCAAGGGCCTGAGACATCAGATTTAAGTTCTTTTTCTGACATCACGATATCTGCATCATTGAACAATACTTTCATGTTTGCAAATTCCATATCTCCGCCGTAGTAGAATGAGGTTTCATAATCTTCTGCAAACATGTTGAAAATGCTTGGCTGCCGAGCAATTGCATCAGGAAAGCTTGTTAGCGTTTGACGGGCACCAGAGGGCACTCCGGTTATTATCGCCATAAGTCCTTTATCCGAACGAAAGCTACTGGCGTAAGCATTGGTATAAGAAATACCTGACCTCAACTCTCGATCCAGGTATGGAGTTGCATTATGCGAATTTGACAACTCTTTGCTCACTTTAGCTGAAAAACTTTCAAGAACGATTAGGACCACATTTGGCTTTGAACTGCTTTTAATCATGTGATGAAGGCTATCACTTTTAATATTGCGGTGAGACCAGATTCCTTCCGCTACTTCAGCACTATCAAAGAACTGTATAGCCTTGTGTTTGTCGCGTTCTATCTCGGTGGCGAGCAAGTTCCATACTGGGTTTAAAGCGGTGTTATTGTATAAACTGTTTGAAGAATAAAAAGCACTTGAAATATTGATTGGAACGATAGACCATCCACCCCTAATTAATAAAAAGCTGAATGCTACAAGAACGAGGCTCAAACCTAAATTCGACTTCTTTGGAGGTTGAAGCAACTTGCTCCAATGCTTGGCATAAATCAATCCTAATATACCCGCAAAAACTATAAAGTACAGATAGTGAATTGTTTCAACAGAAGACACCCCAGCGTTTTCTTTGCCTAGAAATTGAATGAACGAGAAATTCGCTTTCTGGCCCCAGTATAAATAGAAAAAGGGGTCAGCTCCTAATATTATCACAGCACAAACAAATACAACCAAGAATAGAACTTTTAAGAATTTCGTTGAAGGCTTTTTAAGCAACCCAGAAATAGCGAAAATTAGAAAGCAAAGTGCAAGTAAATAACCGGTAAACGACAGATCTAGCCGTATACCGTTCCACCACATTGCTGGAAATTCTTTAAAGTCGGCACCAAATGAGTCGTAATTGATAACCAAAAAGAAGATTTTGGATAAGAAGAATACACTTAACCAAACCCAAAGAACTTTCAAATAGTATAATAAGCTTACTTTCAAAATCGGTCTATAACTACTTCGGTATGCAAAGGAGCATCATTTAATACAAATTGCACGAATTCTTTTGCATGTATCGGAATTAAGCTAATTCCTTTACTACCAAATCCATTGAACACATAAGCCTCTTCTTCAGCATGTTTTCCGATTATAGGCCTACGATCAACTGTTGCTGGACGAACGCCTGCATAGTGGTTGGTGATAGTGTATGGTAAGGTTAGGAGTTTTTCAAGTTTCTCAATTATCTCTTGTTTCTTATTTTCAGTAGGCACAATAGAAGTTTTGTTGGGTTCATAAGTAGCGCCTATTCTCCATATTTTGTCAGCCACATGTTGCATAAAAACGGGTCCAAGCAAAACTGCGTCTTGGGGTTCAAGACCGGTCTCAATTTCAAGCAATTCGCCTTTCATGGGTGTAAAGGGCAATGAATTGAACAGATTATTGTGTCGGACTTCAGCCCCTTCGCAGAAAACAATGTTACCGAAATTAATGTCTTGATACTTTTTATCTTCTAGTTGAAGTTCTTGGTGACTAAATCGCTCATCCCGATTTGGATATTTAGCTTTACAAAGAGACAAGAATGGAGTAACAGCCATTTGCCCACCTCGATTAATGACCAAACTCCCATAATTGTTATTTAACCCTTCTATCTCATGTTCTTCATAACTACAAAAACCTTTGTATTTTTCTTGATGTGCTTTTGACAACCAGATATTCTGCTCTCCCGCTGTTGCAAAAATTCGTTTGAGCGGAAGAGCGTTAAAAAAACTGCCTCCTAGCTCTTCTTCTAACCGCTGATAGTATGACCTAAGCTCTGAAAATATTTCATTTGCCCTCCAGGTTACCGTAAAGAATTTCCCAGCAATGGGGTTAACTATACCTGCTGCAATTACAGAAGATATGTTATCTTTTTTCTTATCAATTACCAGGGTTGAACAGCCTGCTCGTTCCAACTCGATTTGTAAAATGTGTCCAGCTAAGCCGCCACCGACAATAAGAAAATCAACGGATTGTGACATGAAGAGCAAAGATAGTCTCATCAGAATTTATGTTATTTGCAACATGAAAAAAATACTATTTCTTTTTTCTACACTGATGATACTCTTTAGCTGCAAGGATGAATTTAACATTCCTGAATACGATTCGGTTGAAGACAACGAAAATCCAAGCTATTCTATCGAGTCGCCTATCGAAGATTCTGTATATTTATCAAAAGGTCAATTGCCGATAAAAATCACGTTTACAGACAATTACGAGCTCAATGAGGTTCAATTTCAGATGGTTCCAAACAATTTTAACGACAACGGGTTCTCGTTCAGCAAGGTAATTGGCGATAGCACATTCACGTTAGACACAGTGTATACAATTCCTTCGACTGACAGCATCAGCTACGATGTATTAATTATAGCTGGCGACCTGGTCGACAACATTGTTTCAGAAACATATACCTTCGTAACGAAAGATTAAAGATTGAGAAAACAACTTATCCTAATTCTTACCTGTATCGCATGGGTCTCAAATGCCCAGATACTTGACACTTCAGATGTACATCGTTACAAGCCGGTTAGTACAACATTTGTGAATCAGGAAAGCCTGTTTTTTATGGACGATAGTGTTTCTAAAATTGATACTAGTCTTAATGGTTTTTATAACTACTACGCACCTTATTCTGATCAGTTTCCATTTCTTGACTTAGGATTAGAGGGATCATACTCACTACCAATATCCGGCGATAACAAAAACCACATAGGACTTCAACTGGGAATTAATACAATGGATGCGTTTTTCTACAACGACTCCATCAAAATATATCAAACCGATCGACCATTTACGCGGCTGAATTATTCTCAGGGCAGAAATGAAATGCTAAGCATTGAGGCTACCCATGCTCAACAGATTTCAAAACGCTTGACATTTGGAGTAGACTATCGTCGGCTTAAAAATCAAAACTTTTATTACTCCAATATTGCCAACATCGGTAGCATTAGAATGAGTAATTTGTTTAATACGCGATTTTACACAGGTTATTATTCGAAAGACCGCAGATACGAAGTTGTATTCTCCTACTTGTGGAACAAATCAAAAAATGTTGAAAGTGGAGGAATAACCAAGCTTCAAGATTATGAATTGCTATCTGGAAGAAATAAAATCGATAACAATGCAGCTGCTTTTGCCAGTGCCTTAGGTGGCCAATACCAAAATAAATTCTCGGTGGTGCAATTCTATCGGTTAAATAGTGCAGTGAAAGATAGCAGTGAGATTCACAATTTGTCGAGATTTAATGCTCAGGCCTACCTGAAGTCAAGTTATAATGCAATCAGAAACGAGCTGGAAGACAATCTTCCTGATTCAGCATTTTACGGCTTTAATCTTGACCCTTATAAAGACTCAATTCAACACAATAGTATCACCAACGAATTTGGAATAGCCTTAAAACGACAAGGTGCTGCAATACGTGGGGGTCTCGAACATTCAATTCACAAAATCTATAACAACGGTATAGAAAAGAACTGGAATAATTTAAACCTTAATTCTGCAGCTAAGCTTTCGTTTAATCGGTTTGATTTAAACGCTCGCTTTCAGCTGGGGATTTTAGGATATAATACGGGAGACTACAACTTAAATGCGAAGTTGGGAGGGAACCTCAAACAATGGTCTTTCAATGCAGGAATTGGATCGCAACTCATAGAGCCGCAATACCTCTATCAGCAGTTCATTTCAAATGGTAAAACCTGGACAAATCAATTTGACAAAACATTTAACAATAAGCTTTTTGGCGATTTAAGAATAGGCAAAGCCAATCAACAATTTGTAGCATCAGCCTTTATCGAGAACATGGGCAATGTTGTTTATTTCACTCCGGACACAGCAATCGCCCAACATGATGACTTGGTAACTTTGGTTCAATTAAAACTTAACTATAAGCTTGCCCGTAAGCATTTTGGAATATCTACACAAGCTATATTCCAAAACTCATCAAATCAGGTGGTATTGCCGCGACCAGATCTTGCATTAAGCTGTGACGTTTATACCCAATTCAAGACCTTCAAAAAAAATCTCCTGGTTCAGGTTGGGGTAAGGTCGTTTTGGTTTAGTGAGTATAACGCTCCCGTGTACAATGCTCTTACAAGACAATGGCACAATTCAAACGAATCTTTCACTGCATATCCACCGATTAACCCATACATTAATTCGAAGGTTAAAAGCTTCAATTTTGGAGTTGAATTCTTTCATGCTCAAATGGCATTGATGACGAATGCTTATTACAGCTCGCCCACCTATCCTATGATGCCTCGAATTATGCGTTTAAATATTCGTTGGGATCTCAACAACTAATGATGAGAAATTATAAGGGCTTAAGCGTATACACTTCAACTCGCTTATTTTGATCTTCTTCAGCCTTACTTCCAGGTAGCGGAAATTTCATTCGTGTATTACTCATTCCTCTATAGGTTAATCGCTCTTGATCAATTCCACTTCGAACCAAGAAGTCATTTACTGCCTTTGCACGTTTGTAACTCAGTTCCATATTGTAACGGTCTTGTACGCTACTTCTAGGGCGGTCTATAGGATAATTCATGTGTCCTTGAATTTCTATGTAGGCACTGTTATTGCGTTGTAATACTGCTAGTAGCTTGTGAAGCTCTGTGGTTGATTCTGGTCGAATTGAGTCACTATCGGTGAAGAAATAGATGCTGTTAAAGGTAAACTTCCCTGTAATTTTAACCGGCACCAGTTCAAGAACATAATCGAGTGTATCTACTGGCTTATCGACATCACCCGGAGGAAGTTTCATGTATTGACTCAAGTAATAATCTGAAGAAGCAGAAATTTCAAGATCACCACTCAACAAAGAAAGCACCGGTGAGTAGCCGTATCGATCAGTTGAGCTAAACTTCATTTCTTTATCCTTATAGCCAAAGCCCAAATTTGCCTTTATAGGCTTTTTAGTCTGGCTATTGATTGTACGAACACGTATAAACTTTGGAGGATATACCACTGACTTTAAATCTGTTTCGTGCACAACATAAATTTTTGCACGTCTATTATTCTGCTGGTTATCTGAAATGAGTTGAGACTCTCCGAAACTTTCAAGTTTTATAAATCTTTCAGGCACACCCAGTCTTAACAAGTATGCTGAAGTTGCTTCTGCTCGATGTTGAGCTAATACTTGGTTGTACTTATCTGAAGCAAAACTATCGGTATGCCCTTCAATATAAATCTCCTTGATGTTGGTTGTTCCGATACCAATTAGCTTCTGTTTAATTACCTCTTGCTGTTTTTTTGTAAGCTCGTAGCTATCAGAATCGAAGTAAACATAGAAGTCTTCTCCCGTTAATTCATAAAGTTGAGATCTACTTAATTTTGGATATAGTAGCAGTATTGAAACAAGTAGGAAATATGTATAAGCTCTGAAATTCAAGTTTTTAGTGTAGAAATTTAACGAAATAAAAAGTCCCGGCCTTATAGACCAGGACTTAATTTCAAAGATAAAATACTAAACTACTACTTATGATGAAAATTATTAACCATGCGTACCTTGCGGTACACTACTATATATGAAAATATGATGCCAAAGTTAACTATGCTGATTATCAGTCGATTAACATTTTTAACCCCTCAAAATATTCCCATTTATAGACACTTTATTCTAATTTTTAGAATTATGGCAGAATTCGAACACTTTTCCAATGTGCCATATCTGGTATAAATTTAGATAATTTCTCCCGATTTAAAGGAAATTCCAAGATTATCAACACTTTGCAAGCCTAAATGTGGAATAGTTAAATTGTCTCATTTTGGGATGACATAAAAAATTAAGATACCCAACGAAATTATAAAATGCTGGTTTTGTGCTCTTTACAAATGAAGAATGACCCGCAAATAGTAAACTTACTCAACTAGCTAAGCTCTTCTATCACGTTAAATACTTTTACACTAGAAAATTCCAATTGTGGGCATCCGTCTCTTCCAAGAACTTAATTCCATCAATCTTTGCTTTTAACGCTTGAACAGCTTCATGCTGAACTGAATCAACGGTGTACGTATTGTCATCAATTGTTATTGAATTTACAAAAGTAACTGAAGCGGCAGTACCTGTGGCGAACATACACTTCACTCTTCCATGAAAAAGATCTTCTTCAAAATGCTTTGCTGTAATTAACTCTTCACTTACTTCGATGCCTTGGTCTTTTGCCAGTTGAATAATTGAATCGCGTGTAATTCCTTTTAGAATACTATCTCTTAATTTCGGAGTAACCAAGACATTACCACGCATATAAAAGAAGTTGGCAGAACCTAATTCTTCGAGTGTATAGTCGTTCGTTATATCGGTCCATAAGATTTGATCAAACCCATCGTGCTTAATCTTTTCCCCAGGATAGAATGACGCTCCATAATTTCCACCGGCTTTTGCGTACCCTACTCCGCCGGTAGCAGCTCTTTTAAACTTACGTTCTAAGTAAATTTTTAAGGGATTATCATAATAGAAACCTACAGGACAGGCAATAACAATGAATTTATACGTATCACTTGGCTTGGCTCTCAAGGTATCATCTGTAGAAATGATAAATGGACGAACGTAGAGCGAACCATTATTCTTAGTTGGAATCCAATCTTTTTGTTCTTCTACAAATCGAGTAATACCAGCTATAGCATCATCTACATTTATTTGTGCCATCTGCATTCTTTCTGCCGAGGTATTCAATCTTTCCATGTTATCTCTCAATCTAAAAAGATTTACTTGGTCATTATCAGACTTATATGCTTTTAGTCCTTCAAAAACGGTTTGCCCGTAGTGAAGCATTGACGCTCCTGGATGAATAGGTAATGGTTTCAGAGGCTCAATACTATAATCTGACCAAGATGTTCCATCGTAAGACGATACTAACATGTAGTCTGTAAAGATTTTTCCAAATTCAAGATTGTTGAAGTCGACCTGAGATAATCGAGATTCTTCAACTGGAGAGAACACTATATTCACGGGCCAAAGGTAAGCCCAATTCAATTAATTTCAGAATGTTTATACCTTTGTTCTGTGTTCGAACCGAATTCCGATGATATTTCTTTGCTGTACAAAAGGCTCGTAATTCTTCCTCAAGATAGACAAGAAGCTCAAGTACAAGTTGATAAACCCGCAACAGAGCCTGAACCTGTTCAAGCTGAAGACCCAGGCGAGCAATTCAACGAACCTCAAAAAGAGCAGAAAATTGAGCCTAATATTGTCGAGAAACATCCATTTATTATCATAGCTAGCGATAACATCAAAGATGAACTCAAGCAAGCTAATTCCAATTTTTCTAAAACTATTGGTGCCCTATCTTACCCCAATTGTTCGAAGTATATTATTGGTGAAAACGACGTACCCAATTCTATAGACCAATACGATTGCATTTGGACCATCGGATTGTCGCCGACGAAAGAACAAGAACTGTTATCTCAGAAACATTCAAACATTCTTTTTTCACCCAATATGGAAGCTTTGAAATCAAAAGAAGAAAAGATGGCCATGTGGACCTCGCTAAAGAAGTTTGCTAGTCTAAATTCTGGAATTTTATCTAAATTGTAGACCCATAATCCTGACAACTCTTCTTGCCACACTAGCTTCAATATTCTGATTTTCAACTACTTTCAAGATATTTTGGTATTTTGGCAAAAGGTTTGAAATAATATTTCTACCTAAACTACAACTATTAACAAATGTCAAACTACAAAGTATTGATTGCTGAAGACAATCAAATTTTAGCAAGTTCGATTGCTCAAATCTTAAACGACCTTAACATTGAAAACACAATAGCTTATGACGGTATTTCTGCTCTATCTGCTTATAAAGAAGATTACTACGATTTAATATTATTAGACATCATTATGCCTAAACTCAACGGATTTGAAACAAGCAAAGCGATTCGTGAGTCAGATTCTACTACTCCAATAGTAGCATTTACCAGCCTTCCATACAACGAAATTGAAAGCGATTTAGAAGCTGGCGGTATAAACGATTACTTGTCTAAACCCTCTAATATGAATCAGTTAAAATCACTGTTATATAATTATTTCAATGTGGCTGCATAAAACCACTCTTTTGTTATCTTTGCCTGCCCTAAATTAGACAGGAAATAATGCTAACAAAAGACGATTTTATAAAACACAAACACCAGTCCTTTTACTTAAAACTAAAAGAACTTGCATCTGGCAAAAATGCCAATCCGTTTAACTTTAAAATGGTATTCTTTGGCGGTACCGGTGCTGTTGGTGGTCAAGCTGTAATTGAGGTTCTTGATTCGTTCTCGTACATCAAGAATTCAAGTCCTGTTCTTTCAGACCAAAAACCAGAGCTGGTAATAACCGGTATAAACTTTGATCAAATAGAGCAATTCTGCACAAAACTTTATCAAGTATTTGGCAAGCAACAGTTTGAAACCCTTGAAAAAGAAAGCGACAAATTATTGCTTCTGTTTGATGGATTTGTTCTTCTGCATTTCAGAATTCTATTAGCTGCTCCAAAGTTTCAAACCAATTTGGAAGAAGCTCTTAACGGCATTAACGATAAACAAGAGAAGATTGACTTTCTTATTTCGGAAGCGTCACGAACCACTTCTCCATTTGAAGCATATATAAAGGAAATTAAAACCAAGCTAGGTCTTGACGAAGACGAAAAGCTTCGTGCAGTATTTAGCGGTATTCCTGTTCCAAGTGTTGCGACTTATCACTTTGAGTCAATTGATCGATTATTAGATAAACACGGCTTGTCTGACGGCGATACCGAAAAAACTATCGAGCGTTCAATTAAAAAAGAAATTCTGAAAGGTCTTGCTGAAGACTTTGGAGATATCAAAAAGCATCATTCTGAAGAAGTTTTAATGGCACACACTACCTCTGTTGGAGGTATGTACCAAATTATTGGTGGCGAACCTGTAATTAAGCTAGGATATGCTCACTCCTCTTTAGGTGACTTACTAAAAGAGAAGCAATTCTATGCAAATGAGCTTACCATTCATTATTCAAACTTTGGACTAAAAAGTTTAGTAACTGCTTCGGCGATTGGAATTGATTACATCTACCAAAGCAGCACCTTGCCTTTGAGCAGCGGTGTATCTCGTAAGTTTAGAATAGCTGATGAAGACAACACTTTACCTTTTGACCTGAAACTTACTCAAGATAAAAAAGGGCAACGCTTATTGAATAAAATCTTTCCATCGAAGACCGTATCTACACAGCATCCGGTAGTTGATGAAAAAGGTAATCCTGCTGAAAAGACAGATTTTAATTTCGGGAATGAAAAAGACAATATCCCAAGTTTAAATGTAAACTATGCACTTCGAAGTGGTGAGAATGGTCTCTTTTCTTTAGACAATGCCTACTCCCTATACCTTAACATGAAAATTGCATCTCAAGAAGAGCTAGCTCACGTTTTGGTTTACAATGCATTTTTAGGTGACGACCAGCAAAGCCCATGGTTCGATGAACATGGAATTTGCTACTATACCCAAACCGATAACTCAAGTTTGGTTTTTGCATTACTCAACAACCGTAAAGAGTTTAGACGTTACCAAACCAGTGCATTTACTACAAAAGCTTTCCAAGAATTGGGTTCAAGTAAACATCAGGCTGAGTTGCATATGCACGGCTTATTTATCTTGATGCATAAGCTTAAAAACTTAAGTCCAAAACTTGTTTCAACGTTAGTTACATCTAAATATAAAGAGCAAGAAGTGCGTCAATTTGTTGACCACAATACTCCCGAGTTATTACTCGAGGATGTACTTGATTATGGAAAGGACATCAATGGGTTAGCAGCAACCTTTGGGCAAATGTTGACCATTAAAACCGTTGAAGACGTTGCGGCCTTTACAGGATTTAAAGGGGAACTTAAAGGCTTTATTAAAACTTTCTACAACGGTTTGCATACAGCAATTACGCAAACAGTTCGAGCGATTACCTCACTGGGTACGCCTATCATTTTCACCAATTCTGAAGGTAAAGATGAGATTATTGCAGGACCTTATTTTGCTCCGTTAGATTTAATCTTAACAAATAACTATACGCTGTTAGAAACCATTGAAGAAATTTGCAAAACCTACCGTTTAGACAAAGAAGATTTCATTAACTGGTTAATCTGTAACAATGGATTTGTTGATCTCAGACCAAATGCTATTCTTAACACGGCTAAGTCGTTCACAGGTGGGTTAACTGATGATATTCGAGTACTTACAACGGCTAAAGATTTTAGAAAAGCTATCAACGCTTTAAAAATAAAGAATGCTAAAAACCTTGAAGAGAACTACCATTACAACACCAGTGGTTTATTAGCTTACTGCGGAAGAATTACTGGGTTGTATGAACAACTTCAAGACTTTGATCTTAGCCTAGGTACTTTCAATGGATGGAAGGCTCTCTTCCCAACAGACAGTAACGAGAATCACATGTTAATTCCAGGGCTTGTAGAAGCTATGCGTCATTATGCAGAAGGATTAGGTAAGATTACCGGTACAGAATTCTTGTACCCTCGTTATGGGTATTTTGGATAGTTCGATAGAACGAAGATCTTTAAATCCATACTAAGCACCTTGAGATTTCAGTTATCTATGCATGAAGCTGAAATCTTTAATTCTATTTACCTCATTAGGACTTTTCTTTTTTACATCATGCTCTAACCCTCAAAATGAGGCTCAAGCAGCAACTGAAGAAAGCGACAGCATCGCCGCAGCAGTAGCACACCAAGATTCTATTCGTAAAGATTATGAAGTTGTATTTTGTTTGGATGCAACAGGAAGTATGGCTGGTTTAATTCAAACTGCTAAAGACAAAATCTGGGATATCGCAACAGGCATTGCACAAAGTCAAGAAGTAAGTTCTGTAAAAATTGGAATGATCTTTTATCGTGATCGAGGAGATGCATTTATTACACGTTCTTACCCCCTTACAGAGAATATTGACAGCATATACTCTGAATTACTACAAATAGATGCTATGGGAGGAGGTGATGCTCCAGAAAGTGTTAATCAAGCTTTACATGAAGCGGTTGATCAAATGAAATGGAGTTCAAGTGATAATGCTTTTAGAACCATTTTCTTAGTTGGAGACTGTCCGCCGCATATGGATTATGATGAAGTTAAATACGAAGAGTCTTGCGAGCTTGCCAATGAGAAGCACATCATCATAAACAGCATAAAGCTAGGAACTGCTTGTCAAGAAGCCATTCCTCACTTCACTAAGATAGCTGCTATAACCCAAGGTGCATTTACACAAATAGGGCAACATGCCGAAGATTACGTCATCAAAACACCATACGACGACAGTATTAATTACTACAATTACCGTATTGACGAATCGAAGATTTATTATGGTTCCCGCTCTGAAAAAGTATTCATGTACGATAAAAAAAGTAAAGGCATGGCATTCTATAGTGATGCTAGTGCAGAAGCGAATACGGCACGGGCCAAATACAACAGAACAAAGTCTGGCAAAATCAATCGATACGGCAAAAAGGAATTAGTTCAAGATGTAATTGATAAGAAAGTAGACCTTGACAGTATTAAAAAAGAAGAACTTCCAGACGAGTTTGAAGGCTTATCTGCAGCTGAACAAAAAGCCAAATTAGATGAACTTAAAAAAGAACGATTAGATAACGAAGTTCAACTTGAAAGACTCATTAAAAAGCAACAAGAATTCATTGAACACGAAGAGGCTAAGTCGCCAGAAAAGGCTTCGTTTAGTAAGGATGTATTAAACACCTTAAAAGAGCAATCGAAGAAAGACTAAGCCAAAAAAAAATCCAGACTTAGCGTCTGGATTTTGTAAAAAGTAATTTTATATGAAAAGACTAAGGTATTAATCTACGTTGTCGTGTAAAAACGAATTATTCGATCTTAGCTCAGGTTTCTTATCTGGTTCTTCTATTAAGCTTGTTCTGCTGATTTCAACATCTGAAGAATGAGGAACTTCATCAAGGTTAATTCCTTTACGTTTATACGCAGGAACCCCTTCCATTTCTTCTAAACCATTCTCTTTATTAGCATTCTCATTAAGCTCTTTCAAGTAACGCATACGTTGCTTCATTTGCTCAATCTTTTTATCGGCTAACAATTTCTCTTCATTCTCGAACCCTTCCAGGTTATCAAAAATTGTAGTTTGCTTTTTAACTTCTGGTTGCTCTTCAACTTCTGATTCAGTCACTTCAACAGCACCTAAGTCAAACTCAACTTCTGTATTTTCAACCTCATTCTCGGTCTCGAATTTGTATCTGTTTTCTGATCTGTTAAATCCAGTAGCAATAACAGTAACAGAAATAGATCTGCCTAAATTAGCATCGTAGCAAAGACCACATTTCAATGTCGCATCTCTTCCAGCTTCATTCTGCAAGTATTCGTTAATTGTTGCATACTCATCCATTGTTGCTTCGTCATCTCCATAAGAAATGTTCACCAATAGATCGCTAGCACCTTGAATTTTGCTATCGTCTAATAGCGGAGAATTTAACGCTTGAGTAATTGCACGCATCGCACGATCATCACCTTCACTCATGCCCATTCCCATGATGGCTGCACCACTATCGCTCATTGCAGTTTTAACGTCTTCAAAGTCAACATTTATACTACCAGCAATGGTTATAATTTCGGCAATCCCTTTCGCTGCAGTTGCAAGAACATTATCTGCATAACCAAATGCTTTGCTTATTGGCAGGTTGCCATAAATGTCTTTTATTCTGTCGTTTGAAATCACCAATAAAGAATCTACGCTCTCACGAATTTCTTCGATACCGTGATAAGCTGCCTCACATCTTCTGTTTCCTTCGAAAGAGAATGGAGTCGTTATGATTCCTACAGTTAGGATTCCCATATCCTTAGCCGCTTTGGCAATGACTGGTGCAGCACCTGTTCCGGTACCACCACCCATTCCAGCGGTTACAAACACCATTTGGGTATTCACGCCAAGAGATTCGATTATATCGTTGATGTTCTCTTCAGCTGCTTTTCTTCCAACTTCAGGATTAGAGCCTGCACCTCTACCTTCCGTAAGTGAGTCTCCAATTTGAATTTTATTTGGAATAGGGCTGTTTTCTAACGCCTGAGCATCAGTGTTGCAAATGAAGAAATCTACACCAGTGATTCCCTCACGATACATGTGATTCACGGCGTTTCCTCCGCCACCTCCAACTCCAACTACCTTAATAATTGATGATTTGTCTTTTGGTAATTCTACGGTAAAACTCATAATTTTTTATTTAAAGTCAGCAACTTCAACTTCGTCTTTTAACCAGTCCTTTATACGGTCAAATAACGCTGTTTTCTTTTTGGTTTGAATAAATTGTTCTCCACTATTGTTGATATTCCCACGATGTCCTTCAAGACCTCTTAATACAAGACCAACACTGGTAGCATAAATAGGACTTTTCACCTCTTCTACCATCCCTTTAGCAAGATGCTCATTAGGGTACCCAATGCGTGCGTCAAGTCCTGTTACAAACTCAGCCAATTGAGCAATGTGTTTCAATTGAGAACCTCCACCGGTAAGTACAATACCTCCAGCAAGTCTTTTTTCTAGGTTGGATGCTTTTATCTCGTAGTAAACCAACTCCATAATTTCTTCAATTCGAGCTTGAATAATCTTAGAAAGGTTTTTGATTGAAATTTCGCGAGCTTCTCTTCCTCTAATACCAGGGATGCTTACAATTTCATTCTCATTCAATTCATTCGCTAAGGCACTTCCAAATTTTACTTTTAATAATTCTGCATGCGCCTTCATAACGTTACATCCTTCTTTGATGTCTTCAGTAATGATGTTGCCTCCATAAGGAATGATGGCTGTATGGCGAATAATATTGTCATGAAATATTGCCACATCGGTAGTACCACCACCAATATCAACTAGCACTACCCCAGCTTCTAACTCTTCTGGACTTAGAACAGCCTCGGCAGAAGCCAATGGTTCAAGTGCAAGCTCAGAAACTTTTAATCCTGATTTCTCAACACATTTGTAAATATTTTTTGCAGCTGTAATTTGGCCGGTTATGATGTGAAAGTTTCCTTCAAGCTTTACGCCAGCCATTCCAGCAGGATCAACTATGCCAGGCTCGTCATCTACGGTGTAATCTTGTGGAAGAACATGTATAATACGATCACCGGGTTTCACAGCCAGCTTGAACATATCGTTCTCTAATTTCTTTAGATCTTCGTTGTTAATTTCAGATTCTCCATCGTTACGGATAATCATTCCGCGATGCTGTAAGCTATTAATGTGAGCTCCTGCAATCCCAACTTGAACCTTATTGATATCTACGTTTGATTTTTCAGAAGCCTCTAAAATTGCCTGTTGAATTGCCGCTACAGTCTTATCAATGTTTGAAACAACGCCTCGAGTAACACCACCATGTGCTGCTACCTTACCCATTCCTAAGATATCGACCTTACCAAACTCATTTGCTCTCCCCACAATAGCACACACCTTGGTTGTACCAATGTCTAATCCAACGATAATTTTTTCTTTTGATTCTTCCATTTTCTAATTACAAACTACTTGATCCTTATATTTTAAATTTATTGTGCGGTAACTATCCCAGCCAATTTTATTTAGTCCTTCGTTATAAAAATCAATAAGTTTTTGAAACTTCTCCGGAACATCGGTGGTATCGCCGATGATGATCTGTTGATTCTTAATTTTTGGGATTATTACCAAATCACCTTTCGTATTTACAAATATTTGTTCTGTAAGGGCTTTGATGAAGGCATTTTCTTGCACATACGTGGATAGGGTGTATACTTTCTTAATCATTGCCTCAGAAAACCTACCATTTGCAATTGGAACTCGGGCAACTTCAATGTCTTGATCCGGAATTTTGGTGTACGACGCATCCAGATAAAAAGAGTTTCCACTCTCTGGAATTATTCGCACAAGAGGTATACGCTGTTCTACTTCTATCGACAGTACTCCATTTAAGTCAAGACTCACTTCTGCATTTTTGACTGCAGGAAGCGTTTCAATCTTATCTTCTACTTCCATTAAGTTGATGCTGCTTCGTTGTACCCCTGACAGCCCATTACTATACCACAAATCGAGCTTGTCTTGAATTATAGCATCACTCAACAATTGCTTTTCCAATGGAGCATCAATTTCAATTTCGATTGCCGTGCAATGTTCGTCTTGCTGACGATTACTTAAAACTACAAACAGCGTTATTAAAAGACCCAACGAAACTACGTACAACGATTTCCTGATATATGGATTCATTTTAATTGCCATAACTCTCTTTTATAGGTTCAACAAGTCGATCGATATCTCCGGCACCAAGTGTTAGCAACACTTCTAAGTCTTTCTCTTTTAGTGTACTGATCAGTTCAGTCTTCTCAACTAAACTTGACTCGGTCAAGCTTAATTTAGAAAGAAGGGCATTCGATGTTACTCCTTCCATAGGTAGCTCGCGAGCAGGATAAATAGGAAGCAAAATCACTTCATCCGCTTGGTCTAACTCGTTTGCAAATTCATCCATAAAATCAGCAGTTCTCGAGAATAGGTGTGGTTGAAATATTGCAGTTATTTTTCGGTTTGGATAGAGGTCACGTACAGAGGAAATTATTGCTTTCAATTCACTTGGATGGTGAGCATAATCATCGATGTATACAAAATCTTCTCGAACGATTACATACTCGAATCGACGCTTAATTCCAGCAAAATTCTTCAAACCTGCTCGAACAGCATCTAGCTCGACACCAGCTTTCAATGTCATAAGCGTTGCTCCAATTGCATTTTCTACGTTGTGCAGTCCTGGAATATTGAGATACAAATCTTCTATCTCTACTTCTCCATTTCTTTTATATATCGAGAAGTGGCTTCCTCGTCCACTCTTATAGGTAATCTTAGCATAGTAGTCGCAATCGTTTTCGTAAGCCGAATACGATTTTCCTATTATGCCCTGTGCCTTATTTTTGGCAAAAAATAATTTGTTATTGTCTTCAACTAATGCCGCAAACTCTTTATAAGTTTCTTGCATGTCCTCTTTGGTTCCATATATGTCTAGATGATCTGCGTCGGTAGATGTTACCACTGCATAATCTGGCTCAAGATGCAAGAATGAACGATCAAATTCATCTGCTTCAGTAATACTGTAATGCGTATCACCATTTCCTTTTTGGTAGAAATAATTGCTGCCTAAATTGGTACTTATTCCACCGAGAAATGCCGAGAATTGAACATTTGAATGTTGCAAAATTGTAGCGACCATCGAAGAGGTTGTTGTTTTTCCATGTGTTCCGGCAACACTTAAATTTACAGTTTCAGATGTAATTAGGCCAAGCACTTCCGAACGCTTCTTTAAATCAAAACTGTGCTTCTTAAAATAGTTTAACACCTTATTATCACTAGGGATTGCTGGGGTGTAAACAATTAAGCTATCGGTTTTGCATTCAATTATTTCCGCTGGAATTTGATCCTCACTGTCGACAAAGCTTATAGGTATTCCTTCTTTATTCAGTTGCTTGGTAAGTGCTGAAGGCGTCTTGTCGTAGCCCCAAACTGAAACATCGCCATTTTCATTAAAATAACGTGCAAGTGAGCTCATACCGATGCCACCGATACCAACAAAGTAGATATGTCGAATATTAATTCTCAATTGCTTTTACAATTTCATCGACAATTGTTTTGGCTGCATTTGGCTTACCTAGCTTCTTGATTTCTGACATCAATCGGTTCAATTCATTTTCATCTGATATAAGCGATAGAATTAGATCACCGATATTCGATTTTGCCGCACTGTCTTTACAAAGCAAGGCTGCTTTTTTGTCAACCAAGCTCATGGCATTTTTTGTTTGATGGTCTTCGGCGACAAATGGAGACGGCACAAAAACTACCGCTTTACCCAAGGCAGATAACTCAGAAACAGACATAGCCCCTGCTCTACTAACCACAACGTCAGCAACACTATAAGCTTTTGCCATTTCTTTTATAAATGTCGTACGGTTTCCCCACGGGAAATTCCCTTTCTCTCCTTCATAATTCTTTCCTGTTTGCCACAATAGTTGAATACCAAAAGAGTTTAATTTTTCAAGATTTGCTTCAATAGCCTCATTTATGGTTCTAGCTCCTAAACTTCCTCCCACTATCAATACCGTTTTCTTGCCATCCTCCAATCCGAAGTGTTTTAAAGCTTCTTGTCTATTTTGTGAGGAATCTAAAATATCTTGACGAATTGGGTTTCCGGTGATTACAATTTTATTTTCTGGGAAGAATCGCTCCATTCCATCGTACGCTACACATATTTTTTGTGCTTTCGTTTTCAGCAGTTTATTGGTGATTCCAGGAAATGAGTTTTGCTCTTGTAAGAATACGGGCACTCCCATTCTACTTGCCATGTAGTTTAGAGGACCACTTGCATATCCTCCAACACCTACTGTGAAATCTGGTTTAAATTGCTTAATAATTTTCCTAGATTTCATTAAGCTTGAAAGCACTTTAAATGGCAAACTAAGATTCTTTGGCGTTAGTCTTCTCTGTAATCCAGATATCCAAAGTCCATGGATTTTATAACCTGCCGCAGGAACTTTTTCCATTTCCATTCTTCCTTGAGCACCCACAAACTCTATTTCACTTCCAGGATATTGAGCCATAATCTCGTTGGCAATTGCAATAGCTGGAAAAATATGTCCACCTGTACCTCCACCCGAGATTAGTACTTTATACTTTTTCTGCATCTTCTCTTTCTTGATAAATGGTTCTACTTGCACTAAGAATTATACCAAACGCAATGCTCGTAAACAGTATTGATGTACCTCCTCTACTCACAATAGGCAATGCTAGCCCGGTTACGGGTAAAATATTTACAGCAACGCCCATATTAATGAATGCTTGAACTACCAAGCTAAAGGCTAGTCCAATGGCCATTAATGCGGCTAAAGGATTTTCTGTTTTCAACACTATGGCAAAGGCTCGGTACAGCAACAATAGATACAACACAATGAGCATGACCCCACCTAAAATAGAACCATACTCTTCGATTATTATGGCATAAATAAAGTCCGCAAAAGGCGATGGTAAAAAATTCTTTTGACGACTGTTTCCTGGTCCTTGGCCTGTAAATCCACCACGAGCAACAGCAATCTTTGCTTGTCTACTTTGATAAGTTCCTCCATCGTCACTTCCTTGTGAAAAGGCTTCTATCCTGCTTTTCATAGTCGCAACACGACCAAATTGAACATCGGTATTCCAGACAACAGCTATTAAACTGCCAAACACTAAAACACCAATACCTACCAATACGCCTAATTGCTTAAGCGGGATTCTTCCAATAAATAAAACTAGCATGCTGGTTAAAAAGAGCACGGCCGAAGTTGAAAAATCTTCAGGAAAAATCAATATGCATATGAGCAAGATTACCCCTAAAGCAGGAAGTAATGTCTTTTTAAAATTATGAACTTCTCCTTGCCGTTTGGCCATAAATCGAGCAACGTAAATTATAAGTGCTAGCTTGGCAAAATCTGAAGTTTGCACAGTTAACCCCATAACTCCCACCCAACGGCGAGCATCATTAATTTCTACCCCAAAAGCTAAAGTATAAATTAATGCTGGGACCACTGCAATTATCATGAGCTGACTTATTCGCGAGAAGTATTTTATATTGATTAAATGCGTGAGCCACATGGTAAACAATCCGAAGATTAAGAGAGCTACGTGTTTAATCAGGTAATATTCTGTATTTCCTCCTCTTTCTTGGTAGGCCAACGTACCTGTAGAAGAATACACAGCCAAGATGCCAAAAACCGACAAGGCAAATACAATGAACCAGATTACTGGATCACCTTTAAGATATTTATTGATCCATTCTCTCACAGTGAACGAACCGCACGTTTAAATTGATTTCCTCTATCTTGATAGTTCTCAAAAAGATCAAAACTTGCACACGCTGGAGAAAGCAGAACTGTTTCACCTTTTACACCAAGTCCGTAAGCCAATTCTACAGCTTCTTGAGCACTGCTTGCATTAATCATCATATCAACATCTTTTCTAAATGCTTGATGTAACTTCATGTTGTTTACACCCAAACATACAATGATGCGAACCTTGTCTTTCACCAATGGTTTAAGGGCTTCATAGTCGTTTCCTTTATCTACACCACCCGCGATCCAGATAATTGGTTTTTGAGCACTTTCGAGTGCATACCATGCCGCATTTACATTGGTCGCTTTGCTATCGTTGATAAAGCTGATGCCTTTAACTTTAGAAACGAATTCTAATCGGTGTTCGACATTTCTGAAATCAGATAAGCTTTCACGAATTGATTCTTTTCGAATCAGCAAAGAGTTCGCGATGATAGCTGCAGCCATTGAATTGTAAGTGTTGTGCTTGCCAGCAATTGTTAATTGGTTAATTGACATAATAAATTGTGCTTTTGGTTTAATTAAGTTAATAGTTATAGTATCCTCACTTGCCCATGCTCCTTCTTCAAGCGGTGTATCGCTCATCGTAAAAGGAATCTGCTGAGCAGGTGATTTATGATTATTTAAGTATTCAGTTATTGCGGCATCATCTGCACAGTAAATGAACTTGTGCTCAGCCGTTTGATTTTGGTTAATTCTGAACTTCGATTGAATGTAGTGGTCATACGATTCATATCTGTCGAGGTGATCAGGAGATATATTTAACAATACTGCGTAATCGAGTGCTACAGTATGCATTCCATCTAACTGGTAGCTGCTGAGCTCAAGTACATAATAGTCGTGGTTTTGTTCAGCCACTTGTTTTGCAAAACTGTACCCCACATTGCCTGCAAGTCCTACATTTAATCCTGCTTGCTTAAGGATATGATGCGTTAGCATTGTAGTAGTTGTCTTGCCGTTTGTGCCTGTAATTCCTATCAAAACAGCATCGGTGTAATTTGACGCAAATTCAATTTCACCTACCACTGAAATATTTGCAGCGTATGCCTTTTTCAATAAAGGTATGCTGTCTGCAATTCCAGGACTTTTGATGATTACAGAAGACGTTAAAATTTTGTCTTCAGAGTGCGTACCTTCTTCATACGCAATAGCATAGCTATCCATTTCGGCCTTATACTGATCTTTAATCGTGCCGTAGTCAGACACCCAGACATCGAAGCCTTGCTTCTTTGCTAAGATGGCAGAACCTACACCACTCTCACCAGCACCTAATATGGAAATCAGCTTGCTCAATTATCTTAGTTTGAAGGTTACTATGGTTAGAATTGCTAGCATGATGCCTACAATCCAGAATCGCGTTACGATTTTTGGCTCGGCATATCCTAGTTTTTGATAATGGTGATGAAGCGGAGACATTTTAAAGATTCGTCTCCCTTCACCAAATTTCTTTTTAGTGTATTTAAAGTAGCTTACCTGAAGTACAACACTGAGGTTTTCTACCAAGAAGATTCCACACAAGATCGGTAGCAACAATTCTTTACGAATCATTAAAGCTAGAACTGCAATGGTTCCTCCAAGAGCTAAGCTACCCGTATCACCCATAAATACTTGAGCAGGATAACTGTTGTACCAAAGGAATCCGATACATGCACCCGTAAATGCAGCTGCAAAAATTACCAGCTCACCTTGGTAGGGAATAAACATGATATTCAAGTAATCTGAGAAGATGATGTTACCACTAATGAAGGCCAAAGCTGCTAGCGTAACTCCAATTATTGCAGAACTTCCGGCTGCAAGCCCATCAATTCCATCCGTCAGATTTGCACCGTTGGATACTGCAGTAATTACGAATATGGCCACGAACATGAACACCAACCACGCATATTTGTTAGCGTTTTCATCGTCCATCCAAAACAGTAATTTTGAGTAGTCTACTTCATGCGTTTTTACAAATGGAATTGTAGTAGTTGTGCTTTTAACATCTTCAGTATAAAACAGCTGTCCGTTTACTTCTTTAACTTCTACTCCTGCTGGAGCCTCGTCAACAGAGCTAATTTTAAACTGCTCCCTAACAACAACATCATCATTAAGGTGAAGAACAAGAGCCACTACAACCCCAATACCGATTTGGCCTAATACTTTAAACTTACCAGCAAGACCTCCTTTATCCTTCTTGTAAACTTTGATGTAGTCATCAACAAAGCCAATAAGTCCGAGCCAGATGGTACTGAAAATCATTAGCAATACGTAAACATTATCAAGTCTGGCAAAAAGAAGAGTAGGAATAAGTATAGCTGCCAAGATGATTAGACCTCCCATTGTAGGAGTTCCTTTTTTGGCATTTTCACCTTCTAGTCCTAGTTGTCGGATGGTTTCAGCTGCTTGTCTTCTTCTCAACATTTCAATCAGCCTCTTACCAAACAGAAGAGAAATAACCAACGATAAGATTACAGCCATCGACGCTCTGAACGAAATGTATTGAAACACTCCAGCTCCTGGAAAGTCGTATGCACTTTGTAGATATTCAAATAAGTGGTACAGCATTAGTTTTTAAGCAGTTTTAAGTTTTTGATTAGTATTTGTTTATCATCGAAAGGAAATCGCTCTCCTTTAATTTCTTGGTACGTTTCGTGGCCTTTTCCCGCAACCAGAATTACATCTCCTGGGTTACTTAGAGCGATGGCTGTCTTAATTGCCTCTTCTCTATTTTCTATTTGCAAGACCTTTTTGAAATTCGTTGGATCCACACCTTCCATCATATCTTTTATGATTTCTGAAGGCTCTTCTGACCTAGGATTGTCAGAAGTGATTACTACTCGAGTAGAGTGCTCAGAAGCTATGCGCGCCATGATTGGTCGCTTCTCTTTATCGCGATCGCCACCACATCCTACTACAGTAATCAGTTGCTCATTTTTGGTACGGATTGCATTGATAGTGTCTAATACATTTTGAAGTGCATCTGGAGTGTGGGCATAATCAACAATGGCTGTTACTCCCGATTCTTTAATATTTTGAAATCTTCCGTCTACGGGTTCAATGGCACTTAGAGCGGTTATAATGTCCATGTGCTCTTCATCTAACAAGAATGCCACACTGTACACCGCCAACACATTGTATGCGTTAAACTGGCCTACTAACCTCAACCAAACTTCACTTCCTCTTAAATCAAGAAGCATTCCATTGAAATCGCTTTCAATCACTCGTGTTTTGAAATCACTTACAGATTTAAGACTATAGCTATACTTTGTAGCCTTAGTGTTTTGAAGCATCACTTGGCCATTTTTATCATCTTTATTTACCAATGCAAAAGCATCTGACTTCAAGCCATCAAACAGTAACTTTTTAGTGTAGAGGTATTCTCTGAAATCGGTGTGATAATCAAGATGGTCGTGAGTAATATTGGTAAATACCGCACCGTCGAATTGCAATCCTGCAGTTCTGCTTTGGTGCAGCGCGTGTGAGCTAACTTCCATGAAGGCATACTCACATCCTTCATCAACCATTTTGGCAAGCAATTCATTTATACGAACACTGTTTGGCGTAGTGTGTGTAGAAACAGTATCCTCTCCGTTTATAGAATATTTTATTGTAGATAACAGTCCGCAACTGTGTCCAAGCTTCATAAAACACTCATACAACATCGTTGCAATTGAAGTTTTACCATTGGTTCCCGTAACTCCTACCAGTTTTAATTTTTGGGAAGGAAAGTCGTAGAATACTGAAGCAAGCAAGCCAAGAGCTTCTGCAGCATCATTTACAACAACATAAGTAACGCCTTCAGATACTTCGTCAATTTTTTCGCAAAGCACTACAGTCGCCCCAAGATTTTCAGCTTTTGAAATGTATAAATGGCCATCCGTTGCACTGCCTTTTATTGCAGCGAACAAATAACCAGGCTTCACTTCACGAGAATCTAAGGTCATTCCCGAAACAGTTACATCTTCCGAGCCTACCACTTTAAGTGGATTAAGAACTGGCAATATTTCTTCTAGTGTTTTCAATTTAATCTGACGTAAACTTTGTTGTTAGGCTTTATTGGTGTTCCTGCTTTTGGACTTTGTTGTACAACTCTTCCATAGCCTTTAATCTGCGGCTTTAATCCATAGAGCTCAAGTAAGTACATTGCATCTTTAGCTCCCATTCCCAGCACATTTGGCATTTGACCTTCAGTGCGGGTTCGTGTATCCACTCTTCCATCAGTTTTAATCTGAATTACTTCTGCTGAGACCTCATCACGTAGCATAAAACCAAGTGCAGTGTTGAGTGTAGAAAAATCTGAGTAATACCCTACCAAGTAGTGCGGGTTCAAGACTGTATCTTGATCCGTCACTTCTTGCTTAACACTGATGGTGTAAATTTTTTCAGCAACTTCTTTAAATACCGGAGCGGCAACTGAAGAAGCATAGAAGAAACCGTTAGACGGTTTGTTAATCATCACATAGATGCTGTAAACCGGCTCTTCGGCTGGAAAGTGACCAACGAAACTTGCGTTGTACTGTTTTACTTTCTTGTAACCTGAAGGAGACGCAATCTGAGCAGTTCCAGTTTTACCTCCCATTGTTACTACCGAAGAGCTTGATCGTCGGGCAGAACCCTTATCAAATACAGCTTTAGTTAGTAGTTTTATTTTATCTGACGTTTCTTTTGAGCAAACTCTTTTGGTTTCAACCTCTGACTCCAGGTCTCTAATAACAAGTCCGGCATCAGTAACCTGACTCACGATTTGAGGATTAATCATTAACCCATCGTTAATTATTCCGTTGTATGCAGTAAGCAACTGTAACGGAGTGTGTTGGTTTTCATACCCAATCGCCAACCAAGGCAAGGTTAATCTAGACCAGCTTGAAGACGCTGGGTGATTTAAAACAGGCTCTGGCTCACCTAAAATTTCTATGCCAGTAGCCACATGCAAATCCAGCTTTTTCAAGTACGAGATATACTTGTTTGGATCAGACACATAGTTGTCATAAATTATTGAAGAAAACGCCACATTACTAGATCTTGCAAAGGCATCTCTAAAGCTTGCTTTCTTGTACTTTCCGCGGTCTGAATCAACCATCTCTTGGTCGAAGTATTTGCGGTAGCCATTATACAGGTTAACTGAATCGTCAACATCAATTAGCTCATCTTCAAATGCCGCCATTGCTGAAAACACTTTCCAAACACTGCCCGGTTCATAGCTTTCTCCAATTGCATAATTGTATCGCTCAACAAATCTTCCTTCACCAGCATTTAGTAGGTTTGAAATAGCTTTTATCTTTCCAGTCTTAACCTCCATAACCACAACACAGCCGTGATCTGCTTTGTGACGTTCAAGTGCAGCAGAGAGAGATCTCTGAGCTATCTCTTGGAAGTCAATATTGATTGTAGTGTGCACATCTCGCCCGTTTTGAGGCTCGATAAGATTTTCATCATTGATCGGGCGGTATCCACCTGATATTTTTTGAGCGAGTCGCTTACCGCTTACACCACCAAGATCTTCATTGTACGTTCTTTCAAGCCCAACTCCTGGATTATCTTGTGTTCTATAACCAATTGTTCTGAACGCTAATTGACCAGCAGGACGAACTCTTTTAGTGGTTAATTCAGAAACAAAACCTCCACGATATCTTCCTTTTCTGAAGATTGGCATTGAACGCATTTCTTTTTGCTCGTGGTAGTTGGCTCTACGGCGAACCAACATATATCGATTCTCATCTCTGCGAGCTCGTTTTAAAGCAGTACGATAGTATACCGCAGTGTTTTCGGGGAACAACCGCGACAACTCTACCGCCAAATCATCAACGTAATAATTGAAAGTATCTTGATTTACAATAGTTGCATCCCAATGAATGGAGTAAATAGGCATTGATGTAGCCAACAAACTGCCATCGTCTGAGTAGATATTTCCACGTGCTGGACTAATATCTTGACGGACGATGGTGAGGCTATCTGACTGACTCAACCACTTATCACCTTCAGCTATTTGAATGGTAAACATTTGAACTGAAATCCAAATGGCAAAAAGCACCACCATCGCCATCCCAAAGACAACGCGCCACATTATGCTTCTTTTCACATTAGTCATTTTCAGTTTTAATGATTTTAATTGCTCTATTTGGTTCATTCACACCTCGAGACTCTAACCTTTCTTCAAGATTTGCTCGAGATCGATTTTTCATAATCTCAGACTTCAGTGTGATATTTTCAGCTCGTAATTCAACCAAGCCTTTCTTGGTTTTTTCAATGTCACGAACAATGTTGTCAGTTCTATGCGTTAAGTAGATATACAGCAAGGTCAGTCCTGCTAAAAAGAGGAGGTAGTAAATCCATTCTGCCGGAAGCATAGTCTCTGAAGCGGAATTAGATTTTTTGTCTTTAGCCATTATATCTTTTCTGCGATCCTTAGTTTAGCACTTCGGGCCCGCGGATTGCGTGCCACTTCATCTTCTCCGGCAACGACCACTTTTTTCGTAATCGCTTTAAACACACGCGGCAGATTTCCAAACTGATCTGTTACACGCTCACCGTCAACATTTCCAGTTTGAATTAAGTTTTTAACCATTCGGTCTTCTAGCGAGTGATACGACATCACCACTAACCTCCCTCCAGGCTTCAACAACTTAACCGCTTGCTCAAGCATCATTTCCAGTGCCTTCATTTCTTGATTCACTTCAATCCTGATAGCTTGATAAACTTGAGCCAATCTTTTATTTCTAGTCTTTGGGTTTAAAAACTTATCTAAAGCAACTTCTAAATCTTCTGCTGTTTGAATTTGCTTTACTTTTCGATGAGAACATATCGCATTAGCCATAGGCGACGCTTTATCAAGTTCTCCATAAGACCTAAATATTTTAGCCAATGCTGGCTGCTCATAAGTATTCAATACATCCTTTGCCGTGAGTTCCATTTCTGCATTCATTCGCATGTCTAACTCAGAATCTTTAAACCGAAAAGAGAATCCACGATCTTCAGCATCTAAATGATGCGAACTCACACCCAAGTCAGCCAAAATGCCATCAACTTGCGTTACGCCATAATACGAACAGAAATTTTGAAGGTATTTGAAATTAGCTTGGCAGAAATGCAAACGAGAATCATCCGTTCTATTCTTCACAGCATCTTGATCTTGATCGAACGCTAACAGACTTCCGTCTTCACCCAAGTGCTTTAGAATTTCACGAGAATGCCCACCGCCACCATAGGTCACATCAACATAAGTACCATAACCAACAATCGACAATCCCTCCATGCACTCTTCAAGCATAACCGGAATGTGATAATTAGTCATCGTCACCTCCATTCTCTTGACCCATTACATCTTCAGCTAAATCTGCAAAATCATCAGCATCCACATCCATCATATCTTCATACAGATGCTTGCTCCAGATTTCTATTTTATTGCCATAAGCATAAAAAACAGCTTCGTTTTTAATCTCAGCATACTCACAAAGCTTTTTAGGGATAAGCATACGCGATGAGTTATCAAGCTGAATCTCTGTAGCTCCGTTGCTAAACTGACGAATAAACAAACGATGCTTTCTATTGAAGTGATTCAACGACGACAAGCCATTTAGCTCAACATCCCAATCTTTACGAGTGTACAACGTTAGACACTTCTCAAAACCGCGATTCACCACCAACTTAGCCACCGCATCTTTTGGCAATTGACGCTTCAAACCCGCAGGCAAAACAACACGCCCCTTGTCATCCAATTTGGCTTCAAATTCTCCTATGTATAGTGGCTTCGACAATAGCTTTTTTAAATAATTACTGTAAAAGTAAAACTTAATCTCCCACTTTCTCCCACTATCTCCCACTTTTTTACAGATTTAATCCACAAAGAGTTTTAACTATCTGTTCTTCAATGCTTTACAATGTGGCAGAAATTCCCGTAAAATTTTGTTTTTAGCGTTTATAGACGTCTATTCAGCTTGTTTTTTACCCTCGATGGGAGAATGTGAGGCAAGAATTGAAAGCGATTTCTGGTTTCAAAACAGCTAAAAAAAGGCACAAAAAAAAGGGCGGAGAAAACTCCGCCCTTTGCATTAGATATATTTTAAGTAGCTCCTACTCTTCAGCAGGTTTGTTGCTTCTTTTCTCTCCGCGATCATGATTACGATCTCCGCGAGAGTTTCTTCTGTCGCGCCCTCTATTATCTCTTCCTCCGCGACCTCTATTGTCTCTACCTCTGTTATTGTCTCTTCGCTCACGTGGTGCACGTTCAACATATCCTTCAGGTTTTTCTAACAATACTTTTCTCGACAAACGAAGCTTACCATTACGCTCATCAAATTCGATAAGCTTAACTTTCACTTCTTCGCCATCTTCAAATACACCTTCCATAGACTCTAGCCTTTCCCAGCTTATTTCTGAAATGTGCAGTAATCCTTCTTTACCTGGCAAGATTTCAACAAAGGCACCGAAATCAACGATTGATTTCACTTTACCTACGTATTCAGTTCCTACTTCAGGATCGGTAATGATTCCAAGAATCCATTCTTTAGCTTTAGCGATTGGCTCACTACCAATACCAGAGATTTCTACTACTCCAATATCGCCTTCTTCTTCAATGGTTACTGTAGCTCCTGTCTCAGCTTGAATTTCTTGGATTACTTTACCTCCAGAACCAATTACAGCTCCAATTTTATCTTTAGGAATCTGCATCATCTCCAATTGTGGAGCGTGATCTTTAAGTCCTGCATTAGGCTTAGAAATGGTTTTTTCCATTTCTCTTAGAATGTGCATTCTTCCTTCCTTCGCTTGCATTAATGCTTCTTCTAAAACATCGTAAGACAAACCTTCAACTTTCATGTCCATTTGACATGCATAGATTCCAGACTCGTTACCAACAACTTTAAAGTCCATGTCTCCTAAGTGATCTTCATCACCTAAGATATCAGAAAGAATTGCGTATCGTCCTTTGTCATCGGCAACCATCCCCATTGCAATTCCACTAGCACCAGCTTTAACCTGAATACCAGCATCCATCATTGCCATACTTCCTGCACAAACCGTTGCCATTGAGCTACTTCCGTTACTCTCAAGAATATCTGAAACGATTCTTAATGTATAAGGGAAATCATCAGGTAGCATTCTTTTTAGTCCTCTTTCAGCTAAATTACCATGACCAATTTCTCTTCTGCCCGGACCACGATTTGGCCTAGCTTCTCCTACAGAGAATGAAGGGAAATTATAGTGCAGCATAAATTTATTGTAGCTTTTTTCCATTGGGCTATCAATTAGCTGCTGATCAAGTTTCGAACCTAAAGTTATCGATGTTAACGACTGGGTTTCACCACGTGTAAATAAAGCAGATCCGTGAACAGAAGGAAGATAATCTACTTCAGTCCATATTTGTCTTACTTCGTTCAGGGCTCTTCCGTCTAATCGTTGCTTGTTATCAAGCATCATATTTCTAACCGCTTCTTTCTTAGATTTAGCAAGATAACGGCTAACCATAGTCATAGTTTCTGACTCTACCTCTTCTCCTAGCGATTCGATGTACTCATCAACAATAGCTTTAAATTTTTCTGCTCGCTCATCTTTTGCTGAAGGAACTTTCGCAGCATCATAAAACTTTTGATAAGTTGCATCAATTACTGCTTGCTTTAATGCATCATCGTTGGTCTCATGATTGTATTCACGAGGAGCTTTTCTTCCACCCATTTGGTCACAAAGAGCAAGCTGCGCATCGCAGTCTTTCTTAATATATCCGTGAGCAAACTTCAATGCTTCAACCATCTCCTGCTCCGAAATACCATTCATTTCTCCTTCAACCATGTTGATATCAGCGGCAGTTCCTGCAACCATTAAATCAACATCTGAATTTTCCATCTCATCTGCATATGGGTTAATCACCCATTGGCCATCGATTCTTCCAACTCTAAGTGCTGAAACTGGGCCTTCAAACGGAATATCTGTAATAGTCATTGCAGCAGAAGCAGCTAAACCAACTAGTGCATCTGGCATAACTCTCTCATCAGCTGATATCAACTGAATCATCACTTGAGTTTCTGAATGATAATCTGAAGGGAAAAGCGGACGTAATGTTCTGTCAACAATTCTACAAACTAGAATTTCTGCGTTAGATAATCTTCCTTCTCTACGAAGAAAACCACCCGGAATTCTACCTCCAGCAGCAAATTTTTCTTGATAATCTACAGACATGGGTAGAAAATCTACACCATCACGAGCTTCTTTATTTGAGACAACTGTTGCAAGAAGCTTCATTTTTCCCTGAGAAACAACTACAGCTCCGTGTGCTTGTCGTGCAAGTTTTCCGGTTTCAATTGAAACGGCCTTGCCGTCTCCATAATCTAAATTTTGAGTATAAACGTTCATTATATAAGTTTTTACGCCTATACGGAACGGGACTTTTTTACAAGAAGATTTAGGTAGTTAGATTAGAATTACTTTCTAATACCTAATTTTTTGATTAATTCTCTATACTTAAGAATATCGTTTTTAGCAACAAAGTTCAATAAAGCTCTTCTCTTACCTACAAGCTTAACCAAGCTAAGCTCTGCAGAGAAATCTTTTTTATTCACTTTTAAGTGCTCAGTTAAATGCTGGATTCTATGAGTAAACAACGCAATCTGAGCTTCTGCATGCCCAGTGTTTTTAGCATCTCCTCCATATTGAGCTATAATCTCTGTCTTTTTTTCCGCTGTTAATCGCATTCTAAATATAAATACTTCTTTAAATGGCCTGCAAAAGTATAAAATATTATCTAATTACTGCACAATTTATTTAAAAATGCTAAAACAATTCGCAGTTTAGTAACCACCAACCCATTTACGGATGAACCATTCTAAGCTTAAAAGCGCTACCAGTAACCAAAAAACCCACTTCAATTCGATCAAATCTTGCACTCTGAAATCCTCAACTATTGCACTTTTATAGGCATCGTTTGTGGTAAGGTCTTTTACCAATTGTTCACTTGCACCTGCCTCATAAGATTTACCTCCTGTTTCTAAACTCAGGTACTTCAGAAGATCATGGTCAGCATGTGTTCTAGCCATTTCAATCTCTTGTCCAAGCACAATAAAATATCCATTGTCTTTTAACACTTCACCACCAATATTGACACTTGCATTGTAGGTATAAACGCCAGGATTTAATCCTTTCAATTTTAATTTATAGCGTTCGCCACTGGAAGTCATAATATGCTTAAATTCTTTGTTGGCTTCATTTCTTAAACGAACCGCAATCTCCTGATCTGCCAAAGCTTCTAAACTTTGATTATATGCCTCGCCTAAGAGGTTAACTATTTCGCCTTGTTCGTATTCTAGTTGTGCCGGTTTTACGCTCAACAACTTTTTATCTTGCTTGAGCGACAAGTATTGCACCAGCTTGTTAGTTAATTGTGCTATGGCATAATGCGAGCCATTTTGCGCATAATCTTGAAGTCTCCATTGCCACATCCCAGTACCACTTATTAATCCGAGTCGATTTCCATTCGCTTCTTCTTTTACCAAAATTAGCGGTTCTGTGGTTTTAACACTGCCAATCTGCTGATACAGAACCACGTCGCTAGGTTTAAACCCAGTGAATTTCCCGAATGGCGTATTTAAAGGCGGCCATTTTAGCAATTGAGTTTCTACCTCAGTTTCCAATTCGAAGTATTCAAATTCATTGTTCAATGCAGGTAAGCTGGAATTGTAACTTAATCCCGATCCACTGAAGTTAATTGATGAGCTCGAGCTATTAAAATATTTAGCGTTAAAATCACTTCCTAAAATAAC
Organism: Bacteroidia bacterium; assembly: GCA_965216465.1. GTDB lineage: Bacteria > Bacteroidota > Bacteroidia > NS11-12g > UBA9320 > UBA9320. The sequence goes on along the minus strand of CBDCFW010000004.1, from coordinate 44,090 downwards.
GAGCACTGCTACTTTCTTACTGTGAAGTGCTTCATAAATATTCAACTGTTCTGCATTTTGAAACCAGTTGTGCAAAATCACCAAATCCCAATCCGTACGTGTTTCGTAACTTCTGTAGCTAAAGGAGAGATCATAATTGTCATTGCCTTCAATAACCGACTTTAGTGCTCCTAAATCAGGATGAGGTGCATCTGCCCAAAGTGCAATTTTCTTTCGACTATCGACCACATCGATATAAAAAGAGTAGTTGTTATTAACTGTGTTCGACTCCCCTTCCACTTCAGAGAGAATTACATCAACTCTATTATTGCCGAGTTTGTCGGCTACCAAAAGATACTCAAGCTCTTTAAAGAATTCTTGCTCATTAATTGAAACGGTTTCTTGTAATTTCAATGTTCCATTGTGATACACAGACAAAGTTGTAACACGTTGTGGCAAGCCGAACGCTGAAATTGCTATTCTAAACGGAAACTGATTACCCAAATAAGCAATCGAATTGTGTTGAACTTCTTTTACTAACAAATCAGCCTGTTTGGTTGTGTCACCATATCGCACCGTATGTATCGGGAGCTTTAGTCTAGTAAGCACGTTTGAAGGATTAGGCCCTTGATTGTATATGCCGTCTGACATCATAATTGCCGCCGCGACATTCTCATTTACATAGTTATTGGCCATGTAATTTAGACCGGAAGACAGATTTGTTCTTGTTTCGCTTAATGTTAATTCGCTCTTCGAACTGGTTGCAACATTTTGCCCAAGCTTTATGACCTGAACATCAAATTTTGATTGCAATCCCTTTTGAATAGATTCTACTTCATCTTTCAAATTCTGTAAAGCTGAGGCGGAATCACTTGATGCCATTGATTTGGAATCATCGACTATCATAGCAATTATTGGCTTTTCTGTATTGTATCCTACATACTTAAATACTGGCGATAAAAGAAAGAAGGCCAACAATGAAACGAGAATAAACCGGGCTGCCGGTAAAATCCATTTGATCAGATTCTTATCGGTGTGCAGGTTTTGGGCATTTCGATAATAGAGAATTCCCGCATACACTGCTCCCACAATTAAACAGATAAAAACCAAACCCCACGAGTATGCTAGCTCTATATTCCAATTCATAGAATCGCTTCAAAAATAGTTGATTATTTAACTCATTATCAGAACATATATTGCCATCACTTTTTAAAATGACTAAAATCATTCGACGGATGCTTTTGCTAATTACCTTTGCACCCGTGATTGAAACGGACATTATAATAATTGGAGCCGGCCCCACCGGATTGTTCACTGTTTTTGAAGCTGGATTACTTAAGCTTAAATGCCATTTAATCGACTACCTTCCTCAACCGGGAGGGCAGCTAGCAGAGATATACCCCAAGAAGCCTATTTATGATATTCCTGGGTTTCCAAGCATTTTAGCGGGTGAATTGGTAGACAATTTGATGGAGCAAGCGAAGCCATTTTCTCCTGGATTCACTTTAGGTGAACGTGCAGAAACAATTGACCGCACCGATGATGATCAGTTTATCGTAACAACAAGCAGAGGAACTCAACACAAAGCCCCTAATGTAATTATTGCAGGAGGTTTAGGTTGTTTCGAACCACGAAAACCTGATTTAGAGAATCTTGTAAAATTTGAAGATCATGGGGTTGACTACATCATCAAAGACCCTGAGAAATTTAGAGATAAAAAAGTTGTAATTGCCGGAGGAGGTGACAGTGCACTTGACTGGACCATCTTTTTAGCCGATGTTGCGAGTGAAGTTACGCTTGTACACCGAAGAAAAGGTTTTAGAGGTGCTTTAGACTCTGTTGAAAAGGTAGAGAATCTGAGCAAGGCATCTAAAATCACATTAATCACCGAAGCTCAGATATCAGCACTCAACGGAGCGGAAAGCTTGAATCAAGTTGAGGTAACTAAGAACGATGGTGAACTTGTTAATATCGAGGCAGATAACTTTATTCCTCTATTTGGATTAAGCCCGAAACTAGGGCCTATAAAAGAATGGGGTCTCGACCTAGGCAAAGAATCTATTGAAGTAAATACAGTTGATTATTCTACAAACGTTCCTGGAATTTTTGCAGTAGGAGACATCAATTCTTATGAAGGAAAGCTAAAACTGATTCTATGCGGATTTCATGAGGCAACCTTAGCTGTTCAATCTGCGTACAAACGAATCTTCCCAGACAAAAAATTAGTATTAAAATATACCACCGTGATGGGAGCTCCTCAAGGAAATTAAACCATGAAACTTAAAATCTACCATAACAATAGATGCTCAAAGAGCAGACAATGTCTAGCTTTAATTCCTTCTGACAAGGTTGAGATAATCAACTACTTAGAAACTCCTCCTAGCAGAGAAGAACTGGTTAAGCTTATTAACAAACTAGGTATTCAGCCTTCTGAATTAATTCGAAAAAGTGAAGCTATTTGGAAAGAAAACTTCAAAGGCAAAACCATGAGCGAAGATGAGCACATTGATGCCATGGCTTCTTATCCAAAGCTAATTGAACGTCCTATCGTAGTTAAGGGAGATAAGGCTGTAGTTTGCAGACCGCCTGAATTGGTGAACCAGTTTCTTTAACCTAGACTTCCGCTTTTAATATTAATATCACGTTGCGGGAATGGGATTTCGATATTGGCGTCGTCAAGTGCTTTCTTAACCGCTTCGTTACTGTCGAAATACACATCCCAGTATTCTTCTGAATTGCAATAAGGTCTTACAGCCAAATTAACTGAGCTATCACCAAAATTTAGGACCCCAACAAACGGTTCTGGCGACTTTCTCACCTTAGGAACTGATTTTAATGCGTTTAGTATCACTTCTTTTGCTTTCTCAACATCTTCATGATAAGCAATACCCACTTCCAAATCGACACGTCGGTGATTCTCTTTGGTGTAATTTAATATCTTAGAATTTGCAACTACACCATTTGGCAAAATAGCTGTATTATCATCTGGAGTTAGCAAGATAGTATTCAATATGGTAATGCTATGAACAGTTCCTAGGGCTCCATCTACTTCAATCAAATCATCAACCTTAAACGGCTTAAAAAGTAGAATTAGCACCCCGCCAGCAAAATTACTTAAGCTTCCTTGAAGGGCAAGACCAACAGCTAAACCAGCGGCACCCAACACTGCTACAAAGCTAGTAGTGGCAATTCCAACCATCGAAGCCACACTTATGACAAGTAGCACTTTTAAGCCCATGCTTACCAAACCGACTAAAAATGGAATTAAGGTTGGATCTGCTGACCTACGTTCCAATATTTTTTTAAAAGCTTTATTAACGCGTTTTATCAACCACAATCCTACGACAAGGGTAAATATTGCTAAGGCTAGTTTTGGTAAATATTCTACTCCAAGATCTTTAAGTTGAATGATCCAGTCATTTACTTCGATTTCGTTTAATTCCTCCATATGATGCTACAAGGTTAAGAAAATCTCTAGAAAAAAGTATTCTTATTCCACAAGATTGCTCATCCATAATTATCTTCGCCGCTTCATTTGCAATGAAGATATCGTATAACTGGCTAAAATCCTTAATCGCAATCGACTTACCTCTTGAAGAGATGTGCGAAAGGTTGACAATGAGCGGACTCGAAGTAGAGCACGTAGATAAGATTGAAAGCATTAAAGGCGGCCTTCAGAACTTGGTTGTGGGCGAAGTTTTATCCAAAGCTAAACACCCTAATGCCGACAAACTAAATCTTACAACTGTAAATATTGGTACAGAAGAACCGTTAGCAATAGTTTGTGGTGCTACTAATGTTGAAGCAGGACAAAAAGTGGTAGTTGCTCCTGTTGGAACGACAATATTCCCTACTGAAGGAGAAAGCTTTACCATTAAAAAAGCAAAAATTAGAGGTGAAGCTTCTGAAGGGATGATTTGTGCCGAAGACGAAATTGGTCTTGGTACTAATCATGAAGGGATTATGGTATTGGATGCAAACACTGAAATTGGCAAACCCGTTGCAGACCTGTACGATATTGAAACAGACTACCAGATAGAAATTGCAATCATACCAAATCGTGGTGATGCCATCTCTCATTTAGGTGTTGCTCGTGAGCTGCAGGCTTTGACCGGCAAGAAATACAAAAAACCAAGCATCGAAAATTTTGATGCTCGAGGCCAGATGCGCGTCGACATCAAAATTGAAAACAGTGAAGCTTGCCCAAGATATAGTGGTATAACCATTGCAAATGTAAAAATTGAAGAATCACCTTCTTGGCTCAAACAACGTCTTCAATCCATAGGATTAAACCCTATCAACAATGTGGTTGACATTACGAATTTTATTCAACATGAAATAGGTCAACCCTTACACGCTTTTGACTATGACAAGATCTTAGGGAAGAAAATCGTAGTGCGTGATGCCAAAGCAAATGAGAAACTTACAACATTAGATGGTGAGGATCGAGAACTCAACCCAAGTAATCTTGTGATATGCAATGAATCTGAACCCATGGCCTTGGCTGGGGTTTTAGGCGGTGAAGATTCGGGAGTTACGGACCGAACCAAGAATATCTTTATTGAAAGTGCTTACTTCAATCCAACATCGATTCGAAAAACAGCAAAAAGCTATGGACTAAACACCGACTCGAGTTATCGATTTGAGCGTGGAACAGACCCTGATGCTGTTATTTACGCTTTGCAAAGAGCTGTTAATTTAGTGATGGAGGTTGCTGGAGGAGAAGTATCTTCTGAGATAGTAGATATTTATCCTGAACATATTGAACCTGTTCAAATTGAAATCAAGTTAGACGAGCTAAATCGCTTTATTGGTCATGAAATTCCAAAAGAATCTGCTGTAGAAATTTTACAAAGTCTAGAAATTAAGATTCTAGCTAACAACAACCAAAACTTGTTATTGGAGGTTCCAAATTACAGACCTGAGATAGATCGTCCGGTTGACATTTATGAAGAAATCATTCGTATTTACGGTTTCGACAATATTCCAATTCCACAGAAGGTGAACTATATCCCTTCGATAATTGACAACAACGCGGCAAATAAACTACAAACCAAGATTAGCAACTACTTGGCTTCCGTTGGATTCAATGAGATCATGAACAATTCGCTTGTTCCGAGCAAGCTCTATTCAGAAGCTGAGTTAAACAAGGCAGTTTATATGCTAAATCCATTAAGCAACGACATGGACGTTATGCGTATGGAACTGATTAATTCAGCCTTAGAATCAGTCGCTTATAATGTAAACCGCAAGAACAACAACACGAAGTTCTTTGAATTTGGAAAAGTTTATTTCAAAACCGAGAAGGGTTATATTGAACAAAGCTATTTGCAGTTGACAGCTAGCGGAACTCGCCATCCTGAACATTGGAGTACTAAGTCTAGTAAAATTACCAGCGAACAGTTAGTTAGTGTGGCTCATAATGCTCTGAAAAAACTGAATATTGCTCCAAAACATTTCAAGAAATTGGTTCGCATCGAGCAAATTGACAAGAAGGCCATGAAGCATCATAGTCTGAAGCAAGATGTTGTATCGGTAAGTGTAAACTGGGAAGAAACCATGCGTCTAGCCAACAACAACATTCAGCTAAATGACATCCCGGTTTTCCCAATCGTGCGACGTGATCTTTCGTTGGTTCTAGACAAAAAAGCAGCCTTTAGTGAAATTCAGAAAATAGCAAATCAAACGCTACAACATTACCTTAAAGATTTGTTGCTCTTTGATGTGTATGAGGGTAAACCGCTTAACGCCGATCAAAAATCATTTGCGGTTGCATTCTTCTTATACAACCCAAAGAAAACAATGGAAGACGCTGAGATTGATACTTTAATGGACAAACTAATCGTTAGTTTCGAAAGCAAACTAAACGCAACAATTCGGAAGTAATGAGCGTACTTGAACAACTTCAAAATATTGAAAATCTTGCACTTAAGCTTAAAGAAAAGTGTGTTTTGTTGGAAGAACAGCACGATCAAATGGCGAAAGAGAATGCTCGCCTAAAAGAAGATTTGAATAAAAAAGAAGTTGAGCTGCATAATTTAGCAGAAACAAATAAAATTAGTAAACTTGCAGAGGGAGTTGCCAATAATTCGGATAATACAGCATTAAAAGCTGAAATTGACCGAATGATTAAAGAAATTGACAGCTGCCTTAAATTAGTAAAACGATAAATTTTTTGATAACAACGGACTGGAATGTCTGACGAAGAAATATCCATAAAGATAAATATTTGTGATAGGTACTACCCACTACGCATCAAGATTCAAGAAGAAGAAGCTGTGCGGGGAGCTGCCAAAAAAATAAACGAAAGAGCACGTTACTACATCGAGAATTTCTCGGTGCAAGACAAGCAAGATGCACTGGCAATGGTTGCCTTAGAAGTTGCATCGCAAGACCAAAACGAGAACAAAACAGATATAGACTTTGAAAACTTAGCGAATAAGCTTCAATCGATTGAGGCTATTCTGAACAAATAAGGAATTTCTAATCATACATCCGGTCATAAAACTAAAACTAGAAAATGACAGGAATAATAATCGCAGCGGTTGCTGGGATCCTCGTAGGAGGAGGAGTTGCTTGGGTAGTTGCCAGTAAGAATAGCAATACCAAAGCAGAAGAGCTTCTACATGAAGCAGAAGTTAAGGCCAAAGAAATGCAAGCAAATGCAAAGGCCTATAAGAAAGAAAGAGAGCTAGAAGCCAAGGAAAAATTCTTACAGTTAAAGAACGAACATCAACGAGATATCCGATCTAAAGAGAAGGAGCTTGACGAGAAGTTTAATGAGGTAAAACGCAAGGAACAAAGTCTAGATTCTAAAATTCAGAATCAAAAAAACAAGCAAAAGGAACTTGAGGCCGTTAAGTCAAATTTGAACAAGCAGCTTGAAATCATTGATATTAAAAAATCGGAGTTAGAAGAGAAGATTAATGATCAAATTAATCAACTTGAAAAAGTAGCCGGCCTTTCTAAAGCAGAAGCAAAATCACAGATGCTTGAGGCCGTTGCTCAAGAAGCTCGAACTGATGCATTAGCGCAGCAAAAAATGATTATTGAAGAAGCAAAGCTTTCAGCGAACAAAGATGCAAAGCGAATGATTCTTCAAACTATTCAGCGTACTGCGGCAGAGCAAGCCATTGAAAATTCAGTAACTGTATTTAACATCGATAATGATGAGGTTAAAGGACGAATAATTGGTCGTGAAGGGCGTAATATTAGAGCCTTAGAAGCAGCAACTGGAATAGAGATTATTGTTGACGATACACCAGAAGCAATTATACTTTCAGGATTCGATCCAATTCGAAGGGAAATTGCACGATTATCGCTTCATCGTTTGGTTTCTGACGGAAGAATTCACCCTGCAAGAATTGAAGAGGTTGTAGCTAAAACGCGTAAAGATGTAGAGCAAGAAATTGTTGAATACGGTGAACGAACTGTAATCGACTTAGGAATAAATGGATTGCACCCAGAACTTATCCGAATGGTAGGACGTATGCGATTCAGAAGCTCTTACGGTCAAAACCTATTGAAGCACAGTAGAGAAGTTGCAAACTTGTGTGCTACAATGGCAGCAGAGTTTGGATTGGATGCCAAAAGAGCTAAGCGTGCAGGATTACTTCATGATATTGGAAAAGTACCTGATACCGATAGCGAAATGCCACACGCATTATTGGGCATGAAGCTATGTGAAAAGTTTGGCGAGCACCCTGAGGTTTGCAATGCAGTTGGAGCTCACCACGATGAAATCGAAATGACAAACCTCTTCTCTCCTATTGTTCAGGCATGTGATGCTATAAGTGGATCTCGTCCTGGAGCAAGAAGAGAAGACAGTGAGAGCTACATAAAACGTTTACAAGATCTCGAAAAACTTGCTTTAAGTTTTGATGGAGTTGAAAAATCTTTTGCGATTCAAGCAGGAAGAGAACTCCGTGTAATTGTCGATAGCGATTCACTCGACGACAAAAAAGCAGACCTTCTGTCTTTCGATATTTCACAGAAAATTATGAAAGAAATGATCTACCCAGGTCAAATAAAAGTTACTGTAATTCGTGAAAGAAGAGCAGTAGCCTTCGCTAAATAGCACTAGCATGAGTAACATCTTATTAACCAATATCAAAGAACTTATTGGTATTACCTCAAACTCGAGAACACCTAAGAAAGGGGCAGAACAAAACGAGGTTGAAACCATAAATAATGCCTATGTAGTTATTCGTAATGGCCTCATTGAAGATTTTGGCAGCATGGACAATTGTCCAACTACTGACCTGCAAGAGCACAATTGTGTTGGTCGTCTGGTTATGCCGATGTATGTTGATTCGCATACACATTTAGTGTTCGCCGAGAGTCGAGCAAATGAATTCAAGATGCGATTAAATGGAAAGTCTTACCAGGAGATTGCAGAAGCTGGTGGAGGAATATTGAATTCGGCAGATAAGCTTGGAAAAATGAGCGAACAACAGCTTTTTGAAGCCGCTCAAGAGAGACTTGAACAAACAATCAAGCAAGGTACTGGTGCAATTGAAATCAAGAGTGGATATGGCCTTTCTACCGAGTCTGAACTCAAGATGATGCGGGTAATTAGTGTGTTGCGTCATTTATCTCCTATTCCGATTAAATCTACCTTTTTAGGTGCACATGCTCTTCCTCCTGAGTTTAAAAATAACAAAGACGGTTATATCAATCTTGTATGCAACGAGATGATTCCGGAAATAGCAGGAGAAAAGCTTGCAGATTATGTCGACATATTTTGCGAAACGGGCTATTTCGATTTGAATGACATGCGTCGGGTAATTGAAGCCGGACAAAAGTTTGGCCTAAAGCCAAAAGTGCACGTGAATCAATTTAGCAGTTTTGGTGCTGTAAAGCTGGCCGTTGATATGAATGCTCTAAGTGTAGATCATTTAGAAGTTATGGAAGATGAAGATTTCAAAGCGTTAGCCAATTCCCAAACTCTTGCAGTAGGCTTACCATTGTGCTCGCTTTTCTTGAATATCCCGTACACTCCTGGCCGGGAACTAATCGACAGAAATATCCCATTAGTGCTTGCCTCCGATTTCAATCCAGGTTCAGCACCTTCTCATAACCTCAGTCTAGCTTTTGCTTTAGGATGCTCTCAGATGAAACTAACACCAGAGGAAGCTTTTAATGCCTTAACGTACAATGCTGCATTTGCGTTAGAGCTGCAGAACGAAGTTGGTAGTATTCAACGCGGAAAGAAAGCCAATTTAATTGTCACAAAACCTGCAAATGGCTTAGAAGATATCCCCTATTGGTTCGGTCAAAGCCAAATCGAAAGCATCATCGTATAACTTCTAATTTTTCCCATTTTGGGAATTTTTTCACTCTTTTTGGGAATTTTTACTTGCGTGACTGAAATTATTCATTAGCTTTGTAGTACTACTAGCTTATGATGAAATTATTGACGTCTATATAAGGACACTCCCTTACTCTACGCAATTTTTCATGTAACATTTAACTGAGCATTTTGCCATGCTCTAGATTTAGTATTGACCAAAAATATTTAACAGGCAATAAAGCTAATTACTTAGAAGCAAAAGCCGCTGGTGTAAACTGGCGGCTTTTTGTTTAGTGTTTTACCACTTTGTACATCTTGCTAAAATTAGAAGACTCTAAAGAAATTAAGTAAATACCAGCTTGATAAGAAGACATATCGATATCGGTTTCGGAAACAAACCTTTTTGAGTTTACTACTTTCATTTGGGCGTCGTAAACAACAACTTTTGCATCATCAATTGTCGACTCAATACGCAACACATCTCTTACAGGATTGGGATAGATTCTTAGCTGGCTTGTCTGCTCTTCTAAGTAAACTTTTACTACATCACTATACTCGTAGCTCCCATCAAAATCTAGCTGCTTCAAACGATAAAAGCTAACGCCCTTATAAGGTGCGTAATCCACTGAGGCATAGCTAATCTCCGATGAGCTATTACCTGCTCCATTAACTGTTCCGACAAACTCAAAAGCTCTGCCGTCTTTGCTTCGCTGTATTTCAAAGTAATCGTTGTTCACTTCTGACACAGTAGCCCAGGTTAAATCAACCGTTTGCTGTTCGTTAAATGCTGCATCGAAGCTCAAGAGCTCAACAGGTAGCTTATTAATTAAACTGGAAGTTGAACCAAACGTGAACGGACTAAACGACGACACCGTATTTGATGTAACGCTCCCCGCCAAATCACCCTGAGCTTCAGTTCTTCCGGCATTCTCCCAAGCAGAACCATTCCATCGGGCAACTACCAGATCTGAGCTAATCGAATCAATACCACTTCTGTGCTTATTTTCCCAATAAAGTTCTACGGTAACATTTGAAGTACCAGCCGTTCTATCGCAGGTCCAGTATTCAATTTGGCTAACATTATTCAAAACAGGAATTGGAGTCACTGCCATAGTAGTTGTATCTGAATAGTAAGTTTTATGATATTCCGCTGTAAAGGCGTCTGTCGTTAAACTCGGAGCTGATATCTCCAGACGAGCCCATTCGCTTGTATCTCCAAGTGGAAATACAAACCTATCATTACCAACTTTTCGAACTGGACCATCAACAAAACTTGTATCGTTGCCAGGTGTTGATGTGGCATCATCCATAATTTCAATAATATTGGTAGCATCGGTAATGAAAATTCCTGATTCCATATTAAGGTGAGTTTGAACCACAATTGGAATACCTAAGGTAGTTGCAACACCGCTTGCTTTGGTCGTTTTTAATTCTCCAATCGTATCGTTTCCAGCAATTCCTGTAATTGTTCCAGGAGCTGAACCTGAAAATTCTACAACTGGGTCCGCATTGTTTAAATCACCGGCAAGTATTAAATCTGAGAATATTTGAATATCGTTGTTTAAGGTCAGAATAGTATTGGTGTCAACCTTCATATCCTCAAAAGAATTGGTTCCTGTTCCGTCAATAGAAACAGTATCACCAACAAAGGTGATTAATGAAGAGCCACCTGAAAGTGTACCGTTATTAACCAAGTTCTCTCCAATAGTATGACTGGTGCCAGAACCTGCATTAAATTCTGAACCACTTTGTATTTGCAAATCGTTTGCTATTGTCCATGAGCTAGGTGCCGTAATACCTGAAGAATGAGAATTCGAAATAATTACGGTCTCAAAATTCGGTGCATTTCCTGTTATTGTTAAAGGTACAGTACCTCCAAATTCCACTTCACCAGCACTTAAAGTATCGCCTAGCAATGATACCGTCGCACTTGCAGAATATGGTGCCCCTGGACTAAACAGTAGTTTTCCTGTACTGTATACTGCACCATCATTATCGAAGTTCCCATAGAAGGTATGAGTCAATGCTCCGCCGTCAAAAGTTGAACTTGCATCTACATTCATTGCAATTGCAACATACCAAGGTACCGAAGGACTAATACCAGCTGTGTTATTGATATTTACAGTTGCGAAATTCGGGCTTGAACTGGAATTGATAATCGGCTTAACAGTTCCATTGAAATTGATAATACCTGTCGAAGTGCTATTGATTGCACTATGAAGTGAAATATGCTGCTCTCTGTTTCCTGTAAATGTCGCTGTACCATTACTTGTTAGCGAACCATAATTAGTCAGATTTCCATCTAAGATAGCGGTGTTAGTCCCAAAACTTAATGAGCCGGTTGATTCTATGTAAAGATTTCCTTCCATAGTCACAGTTCCTGACGAAACAGAGTATGAACCATCAATCACAGACAAGTTATGAAGCGTTGTCGTTCCTGTAAAAGTTTTCGAGACACCATTGAGTATAAGCGTGCTTGTGCCTGGTGTCACATTGCCGTCGTTTGTGAAATCACCATACAGTGTAATACTTGAGGTATCTGGGCTTAATGTCGTATTTGTGTTGATACTTAAATCTCCAAGAACAATAATACTGCGGGCTAAGCCTTTTGCATTAGGACTTCCATTCGAGCAAGTTAGATTGCCATAAGTTCTTGGTTGAATTGATTGTGCCACCGACCCGTCATAGGTAACCGTACTGTGCGTATCTATACTTACTGTCAGAAAGAGAGCTGGAAAATTATCAGCTCCCGCCAACAACACTTCGGCGTTTGAATCAACAGCGAATGTACCTCCTTCAGACGTTCTGTTTGCTGTGAACGTGTTAAGGTCTAAGGAACCTTGATTGACCTCTATGGCGTTTCCTATACTTAAATTTCCGGTAAGATTTAATGCTCCACCCGACTTGTCAATCTTCAAATTATTAAATGAATTTGCATCTACATCTTGGTCAGAACTTCCATCAAAAATTACTGTTCCGCCAGATGTGGTGAAAGTTCCACTATTAGACCAATCACCGCCTACAAAAAACAATGTATTGAACTCCAACACTTCTGTAGATGCCCCCACAGTTACATTATTTTCTACATCTAAAGTGTCAAGCAGAATCAATTCGCCCCCAGTAAGTGTCGTTAAATTATTTGAAACTGCAGTTTTTTGTTCAACACTTGCTCTGGCCGTTGACTTGTTTATACTCAAATTGTAATAATCTACCGGCGCAATGGCTTGATTCACATTACCTCCGTAAGTGACCGTTCCGGTACTTGGTGTAAATGTTCCGCCAGTGTACATATAGTCATGGCCAATCTTCAGCTCACCAGCTCCTGAGAATGTAACTTTGCCGCTTATATCGTGATATAAATCATATCGAACATCAGCTAGTCCTGAACTAATTTGTAAATCGATATCGTGGCCGCTAACACCGTCGCTAAGTTTTAGATTCGTACCTACTATTAATGTATCTGAACTCACGTTGAGAATATGAGATCGATTGGTTGACCAGTTTCCTCGTGCACTTCCTATAATCTCCAAGCTTCCACCACTAAGTGTTAGCGTTGCTGCTTTGGTATCTGCAAAACGCAACACATTTATTTTTTCAGAAGTTGAAATAGTTGGTTGGTTTACAAATAAGGTATCTCCTATTCGAGCTACATCGAGTGAATCCGGAACGCGGTTTGCCATACTAGCACCAGACAAGGTTGTCCAATTGGCTGGATTACTCCAATCTGAACTTACCGTTCCATTCCAACGAACGACATTTCTTCTTCCAGACAGCATGTAAACGTTGTTAATGTCTGCTATACTATCGAGCTCTACATAGTTGGCCGTTACATCTCTTCCGTCGTAACCTAAGCTATCCCAGGTTGTGCCCGAATTGTACTCATAAATTGCCAAAAAAGGCTCTACAAAGGCATTCAACTCATTGTCTTCGTAATGAAGTCGCATGGTCACACTATCGTAGCTTCCAGAAGGGATACTGATGTCATATTCTCTGGTAACCGACTCTACTACTGGATCAACATTGGCTACTTCACCTAATGTAACTTTTACCGTCACTTGGTTAACCGAACTCGGGTTGTAAAAAGTTAAAAGATTATTAGGGCCTTCAAATGCATATGGAGTTGCATCTGCGATAGCATGGTTGTGAATTATCGTTCCTACAATTATCCCATTCCCAGTTCTTGTGCTTGTGGTTGTTATGGAGTTTACACCTGTGTTAACATAACCGCTTGTCATTACAATTGCAGAGGCAGTAACATTATTTTCGAGCTCAACTTGCACATCATTGCTTGATTTGTTTACGGTGAAAGTATTAAATGTGGTGGCACCCGTAATCGTTGCGGCATTGCTACCCGTAAATTGAACATCTGAAGTTCCACTAGTAAAGCTACCGTTATTGTTCCAATGGCGTTTTACAGAGAGCGTGTGAGACGAACCACTTAATGTTACACCTGAATTAATTGTAATATCGTTATCAACAGCTGTAGTATTCGTTAAAGACTTAGTACCTCCAGTAGCTAGAATCAAATTATAGTAGCCTACGTTGCCAACGTTCTGGTTTCCATTTTTAACATAAGAAACTGTATTTGGAATGTAAGAAGTAGCATCAAAAGTTCCTGAATTTGATATAGTATTTTCAATTTTGAGATGTCCATTCGCTACAAGGGTTAACGATTGAGATGCGTTAACCACAATGTCATAAAATGTACCAATACCCGAAAAATTTGTTGAGCCATCGAATGTTACTTGGCCAGCTGAAGCTGCAAAACTTCCATCAACTGCAACTCCAAAATCGTCAACAACAGTAAAGTCAATAGTAGTAGTAACATTCCCTGATATTGCTAAGCCATAAAACTCAATTGTACCCACTCCATCGATTGTTGATGACGGACCTGCCATTATAATTTCATTGGCTGTAGCTGTGAAATCTCCATCTACAATTAAATCACCATTTATTGTAACATAAGAAGCTGTAGTTATGGTTCCAGAAGGCTCTAAGTCATAAAAAGTAAAACCAGCACCTGTAATGCTATTACTTCCACCTGCCATTTCTACGCCTCCACCTGAACCATGGGTAAAGGTTCCGGCTCCTGTGGTTTGTGCATCTCCATTGATGGTGATATACGATGTTCCGTCAGCAGTTATTCCTGCCTCTGAAAAAATCACGTTATAGAAGTCAAACGTTCCTCCACCACTTATTACGGCTCCCACACCCGTAAACGTATGGGTTGATGTTGTACCTGAAATGGTTCCTTCATTTTCTACATCGGCATTAAAGTTTATCGTATAACTATCTCCTTCAAACACACAATCCTCTTCAATTAGAGTATTTTTTTCAATGTTTATATCTGCACCAGCCGTTACGTCAACATCAAAAGCTCCACCTGTTTCAATGGTAAAATCTCCTAAAATATCGAGTGTTGTTGCAGGCATGGTCTTTACGACCGAACCAGATGTTCCTCCTAAGGTTAAATTCCCATAATCCAAATCCTTAACGGTTTGATTGTTTCCATAATAATTAACGACGCTGGTACTTGCTAGGGTAACGGTAAGAAAGTTATTAGGAAAATCTCCAGTACCTCCAATCCAAAGTTCGGCACCAGCTGCTACAACAAACACACCTCCACTACTTTGTCTGTCGCATGTATATGATTTTAAATCAAAGATTCCATCATCCACATAAACACGGCCTCGTGTTGAACCGCCATCGTGTATGTCAGGCAAACTTGAAGCAAGTTCTTTTGTGGTCCCTCCACTAATTCTAAGAATTCCGTAGGTATAGGAAGAGCTGATTGTTTGGTCAATAGCAGATGAAGCATAGTGCACCTCACCTCTTGAATCTATATCGACCCTACTGATCGTATAATTACCACCGAAAGTAGAGGTATACACTTCTATACTTCCATCTCGCTCAACATCTAAATCAGCTGAACCAGAAACGGTGTAACTTGCCGTTGGGTTAAGTATTCCATAGCAGTCAAAATCTGAATTTACTGTAATATTTGCAGCCAAGGTTACGCGACAACCTGCATTTATTCTAAGGTCTCTAAATGTTGTAGCTCCAGTAAGGGTAACCTCTGTCCCCGAAAAGTTTACACGAGAACGATTATTTGTAGCGGAGTATGAACCATTGTTTGTCCAATTCCCTCCTAATGTTATTTGTCTTGAAGAGCCATGGTTAATTGTACCATTTGAACCAATAAGCACATCATTGGTTACAATAAGCGACCGGGTAATCGTTAAAGTACTCGCTTTCGTTCCATTACCTAACGTCAGGGATTTACATCTCAAGGTACCTGAATTTAAGTTGGGTTGGTTCGACCCTGTAAAACTAGCATCGCCTATTACAGCATCCGTAGTTGAGTTTGGAACACCATTCGTCCAATTGCTTGCGGTTGTCCACTTATTGTTCGTACCTCCTATCCAAGAGGTAGATTGAGCTTGAGTATTCATAGAACATCCAATCAACGCACACAGTAATACAATACTGCGTGTAATGTTGAACATAGTTCGTTCCTGCATATAGTTAGTTTTTAGTTGACCCCTAGTAACATCATTCAAAAAGATGTTAATCACAAATATCCATGGAACATGGGTACTAATTATGCAGTAATGCACATAGCCAAGAAAAAGCGTCTAATAAAGATGGATAGGTGGCTTAATACGCTCTTGCGTTACTTCCTTCCATGTAGTAGATGTAGCTCTGATTTACCACTTTGTTTCCTCCAGGAGTTGGGTAATTTCCAGTGAAGTACCAATCGCCTAAATGATTCGGACAAGAAGCGTGCAATCCTTCAATAGATTGGTATACAATTTCTACCTCTGCCTTCATGTCTTCTGGAGTAACCAATTCAGCAATTTCGTCTTCAATTTCTTTATCGGTAAATCGGTCGTAAAGCTGCTTTACTTTATTTTCCATTTCACTCAATGGTTTAAGCATTTCTGCCTTGCAATCGTGATAAACCTTATCCATGAGTTCAAGTTCTCCATTCTTCTGAAGTAAGCTTTTTACAGCTTGGAAGGCGATAAACTCATTCATTCGACTCATGTCGATACCATAACAGTCTGGGTATTTAATTATAGGCGCAGATGAAGCAACCACAATCTTCTTAGGACCCAATCGATCAAGAATTCTAAGTATGCTCTTTTTCAGCGTCGTTCCACGTACAATACTATCATCCACAACCACCAAAGTATCTTCATTATTCACCACATTGTAGGTCACGTCATAACCATTTCCAACGAGATCATCTCTGTCGGCATCTTGGGTAATAAATGTTCGGATTTTAGCATCTTTTATCAAAAGCTTTTCTCTTCTGATTTTAATCGATAAGAGCTTATCAATTTCCTCTGGAGTCGGGTTTGAACCCATTTTAAGTATTGATTCTCTTTTATACTTATCGAGGTACTTATAGATACCATCAACAAGTCCATAAAAAGATGTAGAAGCAGTGTTTGGAATATACGAGAACACTGTTGAGCGGATATCATATTCTAAGCGTTTGAGCACTTCTCTAGCAAGCTTTCTGCCCAGTTGTTTACGCTCTTCGTGTATTTTACCATCTGAACCTCTTGAGAAATAAATCCTTTCAAAGCTGCACGACTTACGATCAAGCTGCGGTAGAATTTGCTTTTCCTCAAAGCTTCCGTCGCGCTTAATAATTAAGGCTGCACCAGGCGTTACTTCTTTTAGCTCATCAATTTTTAGATTGAATGCCGTTTGAATAGCTGGTCTTTCACTTGCAACAACAATTATCTCCTCATTGGCATAGTAATAATTTGGACGAATACCGTTTGGATCACGCATGACAAATGCATTACCATCGCCGATTAACCCCACCATATTGTACCCACCATCAACACTTTTAAAAGCATTTTTAAGCACATTTTCAAGGTTTAGATTAGCCTTAATTTTAGCCGCAATCTCTAAATTGTCCATGCCTTGAGCTTTGTAGTCATGGTAGAGGTCAGCATTTTCTTCATCCAAAAAGTGACCGATCTTTTCTAGCATCGTCACATTATCACTGATTTCTTTAGGATGTTGACCTAGATCAATTAGTTGCTGATACATTTCTTGAACATTGGTTACATTGTAGTTTCCTGCGAGAACCAAGTTTCTACTCATCCAGTTGTTTTGTCTCAAAAACGGGTGAATATTTTCAATGCTATTCTTGCCGTGAGTGGCATAACGAAGATGACCAAGTAGCAATTCTCCGGCATAGGGATACTTGCTTTTTAACCAATCTGTATCTTTTGCTTTATTCGAATTGAGATTTTGGTACTTTTTATTAACCTTTTCGAATAGTGTGGTTACTGCTCCACTTCCTCTTGCACGTTCACGAGCTATGTAGCGGTTTCCGTAGTTTGGATCAAGCTTAATAACTGCGAGTCCTGCCCCATCTTGGCCCCTGTTCAATTGCTTACCCATAAGCATTTGAAGCTTCTTTAAACCATAGAGTTGCGTTCCGTACTTTTCCTTGTAAAATTCAAGTGGTTTTCTCAGCCTGATAAAGGCAATTCCACATTCGTGTTTGATTGGGTCACTCATGCTTTAGAATGAAGAAACAAAGTTATAACTTTGAAGTTTGTATTAAACACAAGTTTTGAAAATATTAATAATAAATGGGCCAAACTTAAATCTCTTAGGATCAAGAGAGCCAGAAATATATGGTTTTGAGTCTTTCGAACAGCATCTAAATAAACTTAGAAACCAGTTTTCAACAGCAGAAATCGAATACTTTCAAAGCAATATAGAAGGAGAATTAATCAACCAGATTCATAAGGCGATGGCTTCAGGATATCATGCAATTATTCTTAATGCAGGAGGATATTCGCACACTTCTGTAGCACTTGCTGATACGGTTGGAGCAGTAGATGTTCCCGTTTATGGTGTTCACATTTCTAACATATACCAACGTGAAAAGGAACGTCATCAAGAGTTGCTATCTAAATACCTTAAAGGTGGAATTTTTGGTTTGGGAATAAAGGGTTACGAATTAGCCATTCTTGCAGCTATGGAAGATCGCTAAACTGCTTCACTCCCTTTGCAAAATGTTGCCAAACAATTGATTTAGGATAGCGTTGAACCAGCCTAACCGTTTTAACTTTTTTAAGAGCTCTTCTCTTTTTTAGTGTGCTACCCAACGACTTATAAAATGCAAAGTGTGCTTTTAATACCACCAATAAAAGAGCTGCCTTTCCGTCTGTAAGAAACTTAATTGCAGATACTCCATCTAAAACCATTCGACCTAATAAACTGAAAAACCACAAAGCCGAATGGTCGTTTTTTACAAGCATTATTAGATTATTTCTAAAATTCAAGAAGTACTTTCTTGTCGAGCCTTCAGACAATGTACCACCTCCGAGATGATACACCTCAGACTCTGGCTGCACATAAACCTTATAGCCATGTAGCTGCATTCTCCAACACAAATCAATTTCTTCCATATGTGCGAAAAAATCATCGTCTAAACCATTTAGTTTATGATAAGCATCAGCACGAACAAATAAGCAGGCACCTGTGGCCCAAAAAACCTGTTTTGTGTCGTTGTATTGACCCTTGTCTTCTTCAAGTTCATCAAAGATTCTTCCTCTACAAAATGCATATCCCCACTTATCAAGGTAACCTCCTGCTGCACCCGCATATTCGAACTTATTGCGTTGTTTTAAGTCTAGAATCTTAGGTTGAATAGCCCCAATAGACTCGTCGTTAGCTAATTTTACGAGCGGGTCAAGCCATAGAGGCGTGACTTCTACATCCGAGTTAAGGAGGACATAAAAATCGGCTTCTATTTGCTTCAATGCCCAATTGTACCCTCCGGCATATCCCCTATTCTCTTCGCTTCGCAAAAGCTTAATCTGAGGATAAGTTCGTTGTACAAATTCAAAAGAATCATCCGGAGAAGCATTGTCTACAACCCAAATTTCAGTATTTGCATAACTAGTATCTAGCACACTTGGCAAATACTTTTCGAGAAGCTCTCGCGTATTGTAGTTCAGTATAACAACAGCTACCTTGGGTTGTGAATTTTGTGACATCTTACTTTAATGGTGTAAAAACAAACCGCATTACATCCGGATGAAGTAGCAGAACGCAATACTGGTCCTTATTATTTTTAAATTGTGTCTCAAAATCACCCTTCCGTTCGCTTAAAATAACTTTCTCTTTTATCAGCTCCTCTAGCGTGCTTGCCGAAAAATAATATGCGGTTTGATGCAACGCACTGTCTATTATTTGTTCAGCTATTCTCAGCTCTTGAACATGAGCAATTAGAATGGGATAATTTGAATATCCTTCTTCTATAATAGTGTCGGCTGTTTCCTTTAATTCTGAAGACAATGTTTTCAAATCATTCTGAAGCAATTTCAACACTTCCTTTTCTTTTTCAGATACCATGGCTTCCATTTTACGAATGTCAGTTTTAATCCATTTTTAATTAAGTACTGCAAAACTCTGCATTTTTATCCGTAATCTCGAACAAAGCAATTAACACACGTTATGATAAACTACAAATCTTTTATCGGAGTGTTAGTTGCGGCTTTCTTATTAAGTTGCAACGACTCTGAATCACCACAGACCGTTACTGGCCTTAAACCAATTTATGGAACAGTACAGGACCTGTCTTCAATTATCACTGTCTCGGATCCTCAACCCATTGAAGTAGTGGGAAAAATTTACACAAAAGGGAACCTACTGTACATTAATGATGTCGGGAAAGGTGTTCATGTGGTAGAAAATAGCGACAGGAGCAACCCAGAAAAGATTAAGTTTATTACAATTCCTGGCAATGTTGATATAGCAATAAGAGGTAACTTTATGTATGCTGATCTGGGAAGCGGAATTGTTACACTGGACATCTCAAATCTTGATGACATTAAATTCTTAAACTTCAACAACGGCTACTTAGAAGAACACTTTCAAATTGAACCACCAAGCGTAATGCTCCAAGCGCTTAACGGCGAAAAGGTGTATTATGAATGCCCAGATAAGTCTAAAGGACAAATTATTGCGTGGGTTAAAGAAGAAATGCCAAAACCACAGTGTTACATAAACAGATAAAACCATGAAAACATTAAAAATTTTATTTATTGCCGCAAGTTTATTGGCCCTTGGTTGTGCAGATAGCAGTTCTCCAAGTCCAAGATCAGAAACCTCAGCCAATACCCAAGGCGGAGGAGGAACAGGTAAAGCGGGCTCTCTTGCTCGTTTTGCTGTTACACAAACACATCTTTACATTGTTAACGACCATAAACTTTTCACCTATTCGTTACAAGACCCTGCCAATCCACAATTGGCAAGTACGGTAAATATCAACGCTGTTGTAGAAACGATATTTCCAATGAACGAATATCTTTTGCTTGGAACACGTTCAGGAATGGAAATTTACACTATTGGAACTCCTTCAACACCTGCCTATGTTTCACGTTACAACCATATAGTTAGCTGTGATCCTGTTGTTGCACAAAACGGATTTGCTTTCTCAACACTTAGAACAGGAACGACTTGTAATCGAGGAGACAATCGATTGGATATCATTAACATTGAAAACATAAAAAACCCGGAGCTAATAGGAACTTTTTCTTATACAAATCCAAAAGGATTAGGCTTATCTGGAAACTTCTTGTACATCTGTGACGACTCTCAAATTAAAGGTCTCAATGTAACAAGCCCTTACTTTCCTGTACTTCTGCCTTCAACTCCGCTAGAAGGATGTTATGACATCATTGGAGACGAAAGCAGTTTAATAGTTGCAGCTATAGGAGGTGTCTCACAATTTAATGTTGAGTTGGATGGAACTTTAAGTTTACTCAGTACAATTTCAGCTAATTAAGTAACTTTGCGACACATGAAAAACACAATATTAATTGCACTTTCCCTCCTAGTCTTTAACGTTTCATTTGCGAACGAAAATCATGAACCAGCAGACTCTTCTGCGGTGGGTAAAGGAAGTTATAAGCTTCTCAAATTTGACGCCTTAAACCTAATGGGACTAGGTGTTCAGAAGCTACATCTCAGTTATGAGTTTTCACCTATGAAGGCCAATGCCAATAACCTGCCAACTGTACAGTTTAACCTGACATCGCCATTTAATAGCTTAAATGAATGTGCAAACATAAACTATGGTATAGAAGGTGGTGCCGAGCTACGCTTTTATCAAAGAAAAAAAGGCAGAGATCTTTCGGCTGAAGGATTTTTCTTAGGTGTTGGTCTCGATGGAGGCTATGTAAGCTTCAATCGCCTTGAACAATATTATTCAAACATCGGTTCAGGCAATAAAGAAGTAGACACGCAATACGATAGAATTCGAACTGGAATTTACTTTTTAAGTGGTGCACAAACCAAGCTTGGAGAGAAGTTATACTTCGATGTTAGCGTCGGAATGGGCTGGAGCAATGTTAGCATTGAAACGAACGAACCTACATCTGCTGATCCAAATTGGATTAAAGACAATCAGTTTTGTGGAATCTTTTACATCCTCTATGAAGAAGGGAAGTACCAACAATTTTACATGCCCGTAAGCTTCAGTATTGGATACAATTTTGGAAGCAGATAAGCACCTTGTAAAAGCTGAATCAGATTCAGACATTCAAAATATAGCCAATTTGGCTGTGCTAATTTGGAACGAACATTATGTTCCTATAATTGGCCAAAATCAAGTTGACTATATGGTCGAAAGGTTTCAATCTTTCGAAGCTATGAAGTCTCAAATTGTTGAAGGCTTCGAGTACTATGGACTAATTCAAAAGAATAAATTGATTGGTTACTGTAGCATTTTAGCCAAAGGAAAAAGTTTATTCATCAGTAAAATTTACGTCGACAAAACCTATCGCGGTCAACAAAATGGGAGTTTTATGATGAATAAGTTAAAAGACTTGGCTTTAAGTCGGGGTTTGAAACAATTTCGATTAACCGTAAACAAGAATAATACTTCTTCAATCCGTTTTTATGAGAACCAAGGATTTAAAATTAACAGACCACTAACCATTGACATTGGTCAGGGTTATGTAATGGATGATTATGAGTTGGTAAAAGACTTAACTGCGTAGTTTCAACAATGTTACATTCTCAACGTGATGAGTCTGCGGAAACATGTCTACAGCTTGACTTTTAACAATTTCATAATGCTCATCAAGCATAGCTAAATCTCTTGCCTGTGTAGCTGGATTGCAACTCACGTATACAATTTTTGGACATTTTACTTCTGCCAAATTCTGAACAACCTTTGGATGCATGCCACTTCGAGGAGGGTCAGTAATAATTAAATCTGGCGTGCCATGACGTTGGTAAAATTCTTTGTTAAATACATCTTTCATGTCCCCTACCTCAAAATGAACATTATCAATGCTATTTAGCTTTGCATTTTCATTTGCCGCAACGATAGCCTCTTCAATGATTTCAACACCGACTGCTTTCTTTGCATTTGTAGCAGCCAAACATGTAATAGTTCCTGTTCCGCAGTATAAATCATAGACCACATCGTTTGCAGTAATTTCAGCGAAGTCAAGTGCTACATTATATAGCTTTTCAGCTTGAGCTGTATTGGTTTGAAAAAATGATTTTGGTGATATTTTAAATTCGAGGTTGTTTAACTTTTCTTTAATCTCAAACGAACCAGAATAGGATTTAAACTCTAAATCGTAAATGCTGTCGTTCAACTTTGTGTTCACCGCATAATTAAGTGCGGTTGGATTAAATTCATTTTGAATTGCCGAAAGTAATTCTTCAATCGCATCGGAGTCATCTTTGGCTACAATTACATTAATCATCCAATGCCCTAAAGTAGAATTTCGAAGCATTAGGTTTCTTACAAAGCCGGTATGTTCTTTTAAATCGTAAAAGTCGTAGCCTTTTTGAATGCAAAAATCACTAACAAAGTTTCGGATTTCATTTCCTTTATCATCTTGAAGCCAACATTGATTAATCGCAATTACCTTGTCAAATCGTCCAGGAGCATGAAACCCAAGTGCTTTAGTATGAGGTAATTCTTCAAGAACTTCGTCTTCATAAATCCATCGCTTATTCGAAAAAGTATATTCCATCTTGTTGCGATAGTGACGTTGATTATCGGCACCAACTATCGGCAAATATTCGCCTACCTCAACCTTGCCTATTCGCTGTAGGCAATCTTTAGCCCACTGATCTTTAAGATTCAATTGAGCTTCATAACTAATATGTTGCCATTTGCAGCCGCCGCAAAGACCATAATGCTCACAGAAATGAGGCGTTCTTAACGTTGAGGCTTGATGTATTTTGGTAATATTAGCAAGGCTGAACTTCTTTTTACGTCCTACAATCCTGATATCAACCACATCTCCAGGTGCTCCGTATTTAACAAAAATTACCTTGCCATCTATTTTGGCTATAGCATGACCTTCACCCCCACCGGCGATTAACTCGACATTTTCGAACAGCACTTGTCTGTTCTTTCTTCTACGTGACAAATTTTAATTTGCTTTTAAATTCTTTGCTCTGCTTTGATACTCTTCCAATTGGTCAAGAGTTTCAGTAAATTTAGCTACGTCTTGATAGCCAGGCACCTGAAACATCTTGTTAAATTGAGGTACAAAGAAAAAGAAAGTTGGGTAACCGCTCGGCTTATTGTTAGATAAAGCATACAAAAGTTGCCTTCCCGAAACGGAATCAGAACCTGTGAAATAGGTTCCTGGTTTTTCTGGATTGAATTTTATAGTGATGAAATTTTCGTTCAAACGATCAATTATTGCCGGATCGCTAAATGTTTTTTTATCCATCACCTTACACCAATGACACCAATCAGTGTAGCAATCGATAACAGCAATTTTCCCTTCTTCCATAGACTGAGGAAACCCTGTATTGAAGTCTACCCAATTAATTTCAGTAGTCTCATTTTCTAACGGCATACTAGCCGCAAGAAGAATAGGAATAAAAACAACGAGCTTTAAAAATCTCATACCAGTACAAAAATAACTCAAACAGCACCGATTTTATTGCAGCACATCGATTTTTACCTTAACGTGATACACCCATCGTAAATGCCCTTAAAATAAGCAACATTTCGTTTACATTTGCGTTAATAGCATTAGGTGAACACTCAGAATCATACACTTTTATACAAACTTGAACTTTTCATCAAGAAGTATTACCAAAATCAACTTTTGAAGGGAGCTATTTTGGGTATCTCACTTTTGCTAATTGGATTCTTTACACTTGCCTTTATTGAGTACTTTGCACGTTTCAGTCCAACAGCCCGTACTACCTTGTTCTTTCTGTACCTTGGGGGATGTATTGGCGTATTGGCGTGGTATATAGTGCGTCCGATGCTTGGGTTGTTCAACATTTCACGGAAATTTGGGATTAAAGAGGCTTCCTCTATGGTTGGAAATCACTTTCCAGACGTAGGAGACAAGCTAATTAACACATTGCAACTTCAACACGAAGCCAAATCTCAACAGGACAGTGCTCTATTAATTGCCAGTATCGAGCAAAAAACGAAAGAACTAAGACCGGTGCAATTCGGCAATGCTATTTCGTACAAAACCAATTTACGCTACGTGAAACTGGCTTTAATTCCAGCCCTTGCTTTGCTGTTCATCCTACTTGTAAGCCCAGGATTTAAGCACAGTGGAAATCGGGTAGTGAACTACAGCAAACATTTTGAGATTGAAGCTCCATTTGACTTTATACCTAACCTACAAGATAGCAATCATGCCGTGCAGAATGAAGATGTCGACATCAAGTTAAAGCTTAGCGGCGATGAAATTCCTAACGATGCGTATGTGCATTTTGGGGGTCAGCGATACAAGATGAGAAAAGACGAAGTAGGCAAATTTTCGTTTCAACTGAAAAACATCCAACGGTCAGAACTTGTGTATTTTGAGTCTGCTGGATTTACCAGTAAAGAATACCCCATTGATGTATTTCTTAAACCAAGTTTATTAGGATATACCGCGATCATTAAATACCCAAACTAC
This sequence comes from Bacteroidia bacterium, assembly GCA_965216465.1. Lineage (GTDB taxonomy): Bacteria > Bacteroidota > Bacteroidia > NS11-12g > UBA9320 > UBA9320. Next base: position 18,869 of record CBDCFW010000004.1, on the reverse strand, counting down.
CTCAACCTTGAATCGGAAACGGTAAAAAATTCCACAGAAATTCAACATCCCGATAGGCTCAGAAATCACATGGAAGTTTGCAACCCAAAATGTGAACGAAATAGAGGTACTGGATCAAGATAAGCAAGCGATAAAAACGGATAGCAAATCAACCTTTGTTCAGCGATTTTTGAAATCTAGAGCGTTCAAAGTTAAAATGCTTAACAATGAAGTAAGCAAAGGAGATTCTCTGCAGTTTAATGTGAATGTAATTCCAGATGATTATCCTGGTGATTGATGTAGAACAAAAAAATGACAGCCTTAGCAATAAGATTTTTTATTTCTTGGGTGACATTTCTGATGACCACGGATTCACAAAGTTGGATTTCAATTACCGCTTTGTAAAGAGCAAAGATGAAAACAAAGTAGGAGCTTCGGGGTTCAACTACGATAACAATCAATAAAGCCACAACAAAACAGAATTTCTATCATTACTGGAATCTAGAAGCTTTAAAATTTTGAGTTGGATGACGAAATAGAATACAATTTCACCATCTGGGACAATGATGGAATCAATGGTGCCAAACCAAAAAAGTCAAGTTTAACGAGATACAAAGCACCTAGTTTAGCTGAAATTGAGGAACGAACGGAGCAGGCTAATGAGCAAATTAAAAACTCATTATCGAGTGCTCAATCGCAATCTGCCCAGCTTGAAAAAGAGCTAAATAGCATTGAAAAAATGCTAACCGAAAAGAAAAATCTGGATTGGAATGACAAAATGAAGATTCAGGAAATGCTCGACAAGCACAAGTTATTGGAAAACAAACTTCAACAAACAATCAATCAAAACTTAGAGAAGAATTTGAAAGAAGAGGAGTTTAAGCAAGTTGATGAATCTATGCTAGAAAAGCAAAAGGAACTTGAACAACTGCTAGATGAAATTTTGGATGATGAAATGAAGGAGTTGATGGAAAAAATTCAGAAGCTTTTACAAGAGAACAAAACAGACCAGCTTCAGGAAGCAATTAAGGAGTTTAAGTTCAATGAGAAGGAGATGTCAAAAGAGATGGACCGGATGCTTGAGCTTTTTAAAGAACTAGAACTTGAAAAGAAGCTCAATGAAACCATACAAAAACTAAACGAGCTTGCCGAGAAGCAAAAAGATCTTGCCGAGAAAACTAAGAAAAAGGAAGAAAGCAAAGAAAACCTGGCCAAAAAGCAAGAAGACCTCAACAAAAAGATGGAAGATCTTAAAAAAGATCTAGAAGACATCAAAAAGAAGAACGAAGACTTAGAGTCTCCTTTAGGATTAAAAGACAAAAAGGAGCAACATGCAAAGACTGAAGACAAGATGAAGTCGAGTAAAGAGCAGGTTGAGAAAGGAAAGAATAAATCTGCTGGAGAACAAATGGATGAATCTTCAGAAGAATTGCAAGACATGGCAGATGAAATGCAAGAAGAGATGGAAGAGGCGTACGAAGAACAACAGGAGGAAGATTACAACAATCTACGCCAAATCTTAGAAAACTTAATCCAGTTATCTCATGATCAAGAGACGCTCATCGACGGATTCAAGGAGAATGCAAGATACAGCCCTAAGTACATTGAACTTAGACAAAAACAACACAAGATTAAAGAAGAAACTAAGATTGTTGAAGACTCGCTTCTAGCCTTAAGCAAACGAAATTTATCGATACAACATTTTGTTAACGAAGAGGTTGCTAGAGTAAATGAGAGTCTTGAACAATCGCTAACATATTTAGGTGAACGCTACACCAGCAATGCACTTGTTCATCAACAATATGCAATGACTGGATATAACAACTTAGCCTTAATGTTAAGTGAATCGTTGAAGCAAATGCAAGAACAAATGAAGAGCATGAAGCAAAGCAAAGGTCAACCCAAAGGTCAATGTAAGAAACCTGGAAGTGCTGGCGGGAAACAGAAAAAACCCAATGCTCAAGCTATCAAAAAGATGCAACAAGAACTTGCGAAGTCGTTGAAGCAAATGAAGCAAGGGCAAGCACAGGGCAAAAATCCGCTAAGCAAAGAATTTGCACAAATGGCCGCACAACAAGAGGCCATTCGTAAAAAATTGCAAGAACTAGAACGTAACCTTCAGAAAGAAGGCAAGGGAGGTAGCTTAGGTGATTTAAAAAAGACTCAAGATTTAATGGACGACCTTGAAAAAGATCTGTATTACAAGAAATTGAATCATTCGGTTTTTCAAAAACTTGATTTGTTAGAAATTAAACTTAGCGAGCACGAAAAGGCAGAGCGTGAACGCGACCAAGAAGAAAGAAGAACCTCAAATGAAGGGAATGATGTTGACAGACCACTTCCACCAAGCATTGAAAAATACTTAAAAGAGAAGCAAAAAGAAACGGAATTGATACACCAAATATCTCCGGAACTTAAAAACTACTATAAAGACAAAGTGAAACATTATTTCACCCAATAATTGGTATAGAAAATCGCAAAAACCAGTATGCAATTGAATGAAATTCAATATACTAGACAATGGCGGTAAGTGTTCACAATGGGGTGTTTCAACAGGTCTATTAGCTCTATCTTTGTAACTCAACAAGAAACACTAATAATTATTATGAAACACAAATCTATTTTGGCTTTATTAAGCCTTACTATTTTTACAGTATTCTTCTCTTCATGTAAGATTGAAACTACAAATCCAGCAACGGAAGTTGAATTCGGAAATGGAGAACTTTTGGTTCACTTAAGAGCGAACATTGACCAAACGAATGACACCAACGACCTAGGGTATTACATGACAACTTATGAGGGAATTGAAGGTATTTTAGTTGCAGCGTCAACAAACGAGGCAAATTTTTATTCTAATCCAAACTACAGCTACAACTTTAAAGATCATGTGGTATCTGGAACAACAGATGCAAATGGTAAAGTTACCTTAGAACTTCCCGTTGGTGAAAGAAATAACATTCAGTATTTAATGACTGTTGGCAAGGCATTTGTTGAGCAGAAATACAACCAAGGTAATGACGTAGTAACAATGGAAAGAATTGCTTACTGGCCAAGCAACTACTACACCAACATGTCAAAAGGAAAATCTGACATTGCTACAATTAACATGTACATTCAATAATCAGAAAGTCAGTTATGAAATTATCTAGAATTTTTACATTCTTGCTGGTTGCGTGCGTAGCAACTGCAAATGCTCAAACCTTGACCAGCAAGTCTGGTAGAACAATATTGCCTGAAGAAGGTGATTACGCGATTGGTTTTGATGCAGACCCATTTTTAAACTACGTAGGTAACTTCTTGGGAGACAATTTCAACAGTGCTCCCTTTGCAGGTAATGTTAACAACACGATTTATGTTAAGAAGTTTTTAACCTCGACTACAGCGGTTAGTGCTAGACTTAACCTTCAAAAATCTGGTTATAGCAGAATTTACCACGATGTAAGAGATGATGCTGCCGCAACAGATCCTACTTTCTCAGCTCAAGTATCAGACCAAGCCATCCAAAATTCTTACTTCAACGTAATCGGAGCTGATATCGAAAAAAGAAAAGGTGACGGTAGAATTCAAGGCTTCTGTGGTACAGGTTTAACAGTTGGATTCGGTGGCCAAAATCAATCTTATGTTTACGGTAATGCCATGTCTTCAACCAACCAAACACCAAGTTCATTTAACGGTAGTCCCGGAACTAGAACCATTGAATACTCTGACAGATACTTTAATGTAGGAGCTCAAGTGTTCACAGGTGTTGAATTCTTCTTTGCACCTAAAATTTCTGTTCAAGGACGATTAGGCTGGGCAATCAATTATCAATTTGACTCAGAAGGAACAGGACGATACGAAACAGTAATTGGTGGGGAGTATACGGAGTATACACGTAATACCAGCAATGACCAGTTCAATCGTTTTAACTACAATATTTTTGGAAGCGATTTAGTTCTATTATTCCACTTCTAAACTTAAAAAGAATATCAAATAAAGGGTCGTGATTACGGCCCTTTTTTTATGGTCTCAATTCAAAGTTTTTACCGAGATAAACCTTTCGCACCATTTCATCCGCTGCCAACTCTTCGGCTGTTCCTTTTTTCAAAAGACGGCCTTCGAACAATAAGTAGGCTCTATCGACTATACTTAAGGTCTCATGCACGTTATGATCCGTAATCAGAACGCCAATATTTTTATCTACCAGTTTCTTTACAATGTCTTGGATATCCTCAACTGCAATTGGGTCTACTCCGGCAAAAGGTTCGTCAAGTAAAATAAACTTAGGATCTACCGCCAACGCTCTAGCAATTTCGCATCTTCTACGCTCACCCCCGCTTAATACTTTTCCCAAGTTTTTACGAACTTTTTGTAGTCCAAATTCTTCAATAAGCTTCTCTGTTTTCTCAATTTGTTCCTCTTTGGTTTTATTGGTCATTTCCAACACCGCTTTGATATTGTCTTCGACAGATAACTCCCTAAAAACAGACGCCTCTTGCGGTAAGTAGCCAACTCCTTTCTGAGCTCTTTTATACATCGCATTCTTGGTGATTTCTTCATCATCAAGATACACTTTGCCTTCATCTGGCTTTACTAATCCAACAACCATATAAAAGGTGGTTGTTTTACCCGCTCCATTAGGGCCCAACAATCCAACAATCTCTCCCTGCTCTACTTCGAGGGACATGTTATTCACTACTTTACGCTTTTTGTATTGTTTTACCAGGTTGTCTGCTTTTAGTCGCATAGGGTGTTCAAAAGTAATAGACTATTGGATAAGAAATATTCGTTTTGAAGTATATTTGTCGAATCATAAAAATAATAAGATGAAAAAATTACTATTTGTATTACTTACCGTAGCTATCTCTGCAACTGGATTACAAGCACAAAACTGGCTTTCTTTAAAAGCTGGTGGAGGTGTTGCCTTAAGATCAGGTTCTTCTTCTTACACTAATCTTTTAGGAATTAATGTATTTGAAGGTGTTGGTTACAAACATCAAGTATATAAAAGAATGATACTTGAAGGAGACATTCTTATGGATGCTAAGGCCTCTGTTGTTGAACTTCCAGATGCATCTACAAGCATTCTTGCAGGAACTTACATCACCATGCCTATTACAGCTCACTATATCATTCCATTCACTAAGAAAGAATTGGTTCCTTACGTTGTAGGCCAACCAAACGCCTATTTCTATGTTGAGGGCGGACCATATGTTGCCTACGCACTAAACGTAGCTACATACGATCCGGTAGGAGCTCAATTGGTAGCACAAGAAGAAATTGCTCCTGAGGATGCAGAAGCTCGTGCAATTGATGCAGGTATTACCACTGGTTTTGGGGTAAACTTCGGTTTCAAAAACAACTTAAACCGACTTTCTATAGGCGTAAGAAGCAACTATGGAATGGTTAACATTTATAAAAACTATAGCGGTGCACCACAATTAACCAACTTAAGTGTAGGTGGTCAAGTTTGCTACGACTTCTCACTTACACAAAGAAGGCACATCAAGCACCGTTGGTAGGACGGAGATCTTTAAGCATTAACTGAATGCTTCGATAACCGTTAAAGATATTTTCATTTATCTGAAAGCAGGCTTCAAAAGAGTCTGCTTTTTTTATGGCTTCAAGTTTTGGAGCCATTCCAAAACCTATTGCTGGCAACTCTCCATTAGACCTTTGAATATTTAGGCGTAGATGCTCTGCTGTCTTACCAATTATTCTTCCTGCTCGATCGGTTAATGCAGTACTGTAAAAAGTCGGCGTTAGGTTGCCTGGGCCAAATGGAGCCATGCGTTCGATGGCTTTTAGAAGACCATCTCCAACCAAATTAATATCCAATGTGGTATCGTAATGAATCTTTGGGGTCAACATCTCTTTGGTGAGTAATCGCTGTCCTACTGCTTCAAATGCTTGTCGGAAATCATCGAGCTTTTCAGGATGAAGCGTCATACCTGCTGCATGCGTATGTCCTCCAAATTGAATCAAATGCTGCTTACACTCTTCGAGGGCCGCATGAACATCGAAGCCTGAAACACTTCTTGCACTACCTGCCAGAACATCTCCAGATTTGGTTAGCACGATTGTTGGTCGATAGTATAATTCTATAGCACGGCTAGCAGCTATCCCCACCACACCCTTATGCCAATCTTCTTGGTAAAACACCAAGGTCTTTTGATTAAGTAGCTCTTGATGTTTGGCAATAATTTCTTGAAAATCTGCAGTGATTTTAGCATCTACATCTTTTCTTTCAATATTTTGTTCATGAAGCACTTTGGCCCATTCTAAAGCTTCGTGTTCATGCTCTGAAGTCAATACTTTTACTGCCCCTTTTGCATCTCCCATTCTACCAGCTGCATTTATTCTTGGACCTAGATAAAAAACCAAGTCTCCAATTGAAAGCTTGTCTTTATTAATTGAGACTTCAATCAACTTTTGAACTCCTAACCTGGGTTGATTATTTATGAACCGCAACCCAAAAAATGCGAGCACTCTATTTTCTCCAACAATGGGAACTATGTCTGATGCTATACTTAGCGTAACAAGGTCGAGATATTGCAAATAGGTTAAATCATCTAAGTCATGAACTTGAGCATATGCTTGAGCAAGCTTAAACCCAATGCCACATCCTGAAAGTTCTTTAAATGGATAGCTGCAATCATCCCTTTTAGGATCGAGAACCGCAACTGCTTTTGGCAACTCATCTCCTGGTAAATGATGGTCACAAATAATAAAGTCTATTCCTAAACTAATTGCATAGTCAACCAACTCAACAGAGCGAATACCACAATCCAAAGCTATAATTAGGGTCAAGCCTTGTCTATGAGCATAATCTATTCCAGCTTTGCTGACCCCATAACCTTCTTTGTATCGATCAGGTATGTAGTATTCAATATTTGCTAAATGAGCTTTGAAGAAAGAATAAGCAAGAGCAACTGATGTAGTTCCATCGACGTCGTAATCACCAAAGATTAAAACGCCCTCCTGATTTCCAACAGCTTTGTTAATTCTGGTAATTGCAGCTTCCATATCCTGCATTAAGAATGGATCGTGTAGATCTCCAATTCTCGGATTATAGAATTGCTTTACTTTTTCAGCAGTATCAATGCCTCGTTGACAAAGAATTTGAGCAATAACCTCTGGGGCATTAAGATCATTAACCAGTTGTTGAACCGCTGCCGGTTCAGCCTGATCTCTTTGCTTCCAAATTTTCTCCAATTACGCTCTGCTTTCTATGTTAATTTCTACTTGGCTTAAGTCGATGAATGCTTGAACTCGATCTTCAATAGTTCGCTGATCGAGATTGATTAGTTTTTCGGTTCCAAACTTTTCTACACAGAAGCTCGCCATTGCACTTCCATATATAACCGCTCTTTTCATGTTCTCAAAAGAAATATTGTCGGTAGCTGCCAAGTAGCCAATGAAACCTCCAGCAAAAGTATCTCCGGCACCGGTAGGGTCGAATACTTCTTCAAGAGGAAGTGCAGGACAGAAATACACTGAATCTTCTTGGAAAAGCAAAGCACCGTGCTCGCCTTTTTTTATGATTAGATATTTAGGCCCCATTTCCATGATTTTACGAGCAGCTTTAACTAAAGCGTACTCACCGCTTAGTTGTCTAGCTTCTTCATCGTTTATTATTAAGACGTCGACCATTGAAATAGTCTCGGTTAATTCTTCTAAGGCAATATCCATCCAGAAATTCATTGTATCCATTGCAATCAACTTTGGACGCTTAGCCATGCGTTCAATTACTGTTTTTTGAACTTGAGGTGAAAGGTTACCGAGCATAACATAGTCGCTGTTTTGGTAGGCCTCTGGAATAATTGGATCGAAATGTTCAAGTACGTTCAATTCAGTAACTAGCGTGTCACGGCTATTCATGTCGTTATGGTACTTACCACTCCAGAAGAATGATTTTTCATCTTCTTTGATTTGAAGTCCAGTCGTATCTACTCCATGCTCTTCAAGTAAGGCAATATCTTGCTTAGGAAAATCTCCTCCTACGACTGCTACGAGGTCAACTCGATCATTAAAATAACTGCTTGACAAAGCGATATAAGTTGCTGCACCACCGATAATCTTGTCGGTTTTCCCAAATGGGGTTTCGATGGCATCAAAGGCCACACTTCCAATTACTAGTAAACTCATTGCCGCAAAGGTAACCGCGAATGTGAAATCCAATTAAAATTGGACAATAATCTTGTATTAAAATGCGCCTTGAAGTCCGTATCATTGCAGCGATGAACTTTTCAGAAATAGCCAGCACGCTTGATCAAGCCGCAAAAAATGCAAAAGCAGTACCTCAAGTTACCTTAACCCAGCAATTTAATGAAGCAGATGCTTATGAAATACAAAGATTATCACTCGAAGAACGTTATGCTCGAGGTGAAAAATTTGTCGGGTTAAAACTCGGCTTTACCAGTTTTGCTAAGATGGAACAAATGGGAGTTCATGATATGATTTGGGGCAGGCTAACAGATGAAATGCATTACGAAAATGGTGGGGAATTGCCTTTAAGCAAATTTATTCATCCTCGAGCTGAGCCAGAAATTGCCTTCTTGTTAAAGAAAGATATCGATCGAGAGATTAGTCTTGAAGAGATACCCGAATACATTTTGGCCTGTGCTCCAGCCATTGAGATAATTGACTCACGTTACGAAAACTTCAAGTTCTCGTTAGAAGATGTTATAGCCGATAACTGTTCAAGTACAGGATTCGTTTTGGGAGCATGGCAGCCGTTGCCTGAAAGCTTAAATGGATTGAAAATGAGTTTGAGCTTTGATGGAGAGGTAAAGGAAGAGGATGATAGCAACGCTATCTTAGATAACCCTTACTTATCTGTTTGCAATGCTTCACGTTTAGCTGCCAAGTATGGCCAAGTATTCAGTAAGGATGATATATTACTGGCGGGGGCTGCAACTCCTGCAGTCTTTATTGAGCCGGGTAAAAAGATTATGGCTAAAGTTGCCGGTTTAGGTAGCTGTTCAATTTTACCAAAATAAGACACGGTCAAGAACCGATTCACTATATATTATTTTTGCACTTTAAAATAATATCGGCAAAATATACTAGTATTTCTATTGTTTTTCGCAACTAATTATTTTATCGCGCATAATTCGTATCATTATTTCATAATTAATACATAATTATATTACCTAACGCAAAAATAATAACACTTGATTTCATATGTTTTATTATTAAATAAGAAAGACTGCTCAATTTCCCCGAACCTTGTGGTATAATTATATTTGAATATCATGAAAAACACACTCGCACTCTTATTAATTACCTGCTTAACTTTCATAGGCACGGGCCAAGTTCAGGCTCAAACTGAAGCATCAGATACCATCTTTAAGGTTAACAATGAAACTATTGTTTGTATGGTTTTAGAGTTTAACACTACCGAAGTAAAATACGCATATGCTGATAGGCCTAATTTAGTTCTTGCTATTGAAAATGAATTGGTAGATTATATTCGATTAAAAACAGGAGAAATCATTCGACCAATTGACAATGAAAAAGCAATTAGCGATTTAGCATATGACAAGCAAAAAACAATGAATCTAAAATTTGGTTTATTGACTCCATTGCAAGGTTATACCGACTTTGGTTTTGAATACAGCAAGAAGCCTCTTCACAGTTTAGAAGGGAGCTTAGGAATTATAGGATTAGGGTCGAATGACTTTTCATATACAAAGGATCGTGGGGTAACTGCATCATTTGGATATAGAGTATTTGCAAAGCCGGACTTTCATTTAAGAAAGGTGCGAAATGCTCATCGCATGGGTGGTTTGTACGTTCAACCAACCCTTGCATTTAGCTACCATATTTCAGAAGGCAATCAATTCATTTACGACCCTGTGACATTTGATTACAATGAAGAGATGGTAAGGTCAGAAGTGGTACGATCTGCTTTGCTCTTAAAAATGGGTAAGCAGTACATTTTTGGAGAAGTTTTCAGTGTTGATTTAAACGTAGGAGTGGGATATGGATTTGTTAACTCAAGAAGACTTGACGGTCCTGACGAAGACCCTTACTATGTAGATTACGATTTTGGTTACGGGTTTAATGTAATTGACTACAACGGTTTAGCGCTTTCTAGCTCATTGAAAATTGGGGTATTAATTAAGTAAACCAAACACCAGTTATTTAATACGAAAAAGAGCTCGTTTGGTTAGTCTAAACGAGCTCTTTTTTATCTGTAAAATATTCTTCAAAAAAGATTTTGCGTTTAAAATAAAAACTTATTTTTGCACTCGCTTTACAAAAGCACGCCTTCATAGCTCAGTTGGTTAGAGCGACGGACTGTTAATCCGCAGGTCCCTGGTTCGAGTCCAGGTGAGGGCGCTAAATGATCAAAGCCTTCCCACTTCGTGGGAGGGCTTTTTTATTGGGCAGAAGTGAGCTAGCTCAAACTTCTGGACAGAAAAAAGTCTTAACAGACTGCAACACAGGATGAAGGCTTTGATTCCCTTTTCGGCAACGACGGGATCACGACTGGAACGAAGTGTAAAGAGTAATCCAAAATGGGGCGCCAGATATAATGATACAACGGTTATACTTTTATAGTGTAACTGTTTTTTGTTTTATAGACTATAGAAGCTGGGGAACAGACTTGCATTAAGCAGATAATTCGTGTATCATCATTGTATCTTACCTTAATTGCTTCTGAAATAGTACTCTGTAGTTCAACCCTATACGATATTTTGCAACTTAGTGTAATGAAAAGTGACAGAATCAAAGGCTCGTAATCGTCTGCTTCTCGCTACCGGAAATGGAAAAGATCGAATTTTTAGTACCCTAAGGTTGGACAGGGTTCATGTTCCTTCCACGACATCCGGTATACCCCTTTTCTTTATGGCATTCTGAATTACCTTTGAAACAAAACACACATGATTCAAATAGACCAATGCGTAGCTATCCTCATAGATGGAAATAATATTGAAAGGAGCTTGCAAAGCCTTCTAAGCAAAAATGTTTTTGCCAATTTTGACACCCTGGTTCCAAGATTACTTGGGGATCGAGCACTTAATCGACTCGTCTATTTTCGAGAGGGGAAGGACATTAGCTCAAAACTTGCAGAAAGGTTGTTAGATAACTTCCATGGAAGCGTTGTTCCTTGTTACAAATCAGCTGATATTCCCCTTACCATCTTTGCAATGCAAATTGCCCAAAAGGTAGACACAATAATAATCCTTAGCGGAGACTCCGACTATGTTGAACTAGTTCGGTACTTAAAATCAAGAGGAGTAAGAGTTGAAATAGCTGCAGTGGAAAAAAATACAGCAGCGGTTCTGATTGAAGAGTCAGATCACTTCACTCCAATCACTATGGATGATGCTTTCGAGTTAACCTCTCCGAAAAAAGGAAAGAAGTCACAATCAAAAGTTCGATAATCTTCCGCCTCCCTCTGCTCCAACTTTAGTTAACTTCTTTCATCAATTTTTCAATAAAACCAATAGAGTATATCCTTTCACAAGGCGAGTTTTGGCTGCAACTCTGTGTAACAAGGGGCGCAAAATGATCAAAGTCCTGGCCCATTTGGGGTGGGACTTTTTTTATTGGAAAAAGTGAGCTCGCTCAGACTTTTTTCAAAAGAAAAAGGACCTTAGGACGCTGTAAGCGGACTGGACTTTGATCCACTTCTTGGTTCACCTGGCACTTGATCCCGACAACAGTTGTGAGAAAACTCTAGGTCTTTTTTTATACACCTTGTTTGCGTCACCTACAGCACAGAATCAAACACAACTTATATTCAAAATTTTCATCACCCTTTCACTACATTTGAGATGTGGCTCGAAATTACCTCTATCTAACTATAGCCTTCCTGATCTATGGATGCTCAAATGAGATTGATTATAGTACAACTTTATACGAGTATCATCGCTACAAAATTGATACTTTATCAGCTCAAGCTTTCGTTGTTCTTGCCGCAGATTCAGTGATTATCACCAAAACAATTAACAACCGGACCTTCACTTGGTCTTATGGCCGGCAAGACTCCGGCTACCAGTTTACTTCGAAAGAGTACTTTTTGGACGGAAAAAAGTACACAGTTACAAGAATAGATAATTCAAAACACCGAGGAACACCAAGTGATGGTCGCACGTATACCTTTTACGACAATCTTAGCAGGTTGTTAATTGAAAGATCATTAGACTGGCCTTCGTATAAAGAAGTTTGGGTTTACGACCACGACCAAAGGCTGCAAGACTTGATTTTATCAGATACTTCCTGTTTTTATAAATGTCCTAAACCACAAGCTCCCGTGCCCCCACCCTCACCATCTTTTGAATAATTTCAGCTAGTTATAACTTCTGTTCAGCCATTAAAGTCCTTAATCTTTTAATAAACCTGCATTTCAAATAATGAATAACATTTCATTAATTATTGACTTTATTTCTTTACTTGAGAAGAACATACTCCTCATCCTCTAACTCAAAATACCGTCTGTTTAAATCGGTGTGATCATAAATTTCCCACCGTCTGAATACGTATTGATTTTTGGAAATGGAATCTTGGTTATTGTTGTATTCCATGTCGGTATCTGTACATATTGAAACTGAATTCATTTTACCATCTAGCGAAGAAATAATTAAGCTTTCTATGGCATATGACCAATTTGCGGGATGAGCTAAACTATCTTCAGCAACGATAACCTTTGTTATATTTTGACTTGATGCACGATCGATTAAACTTTTCATTTCAACTATGCGGGACTTTAATTCAATTCCATTATCATTAATTACTATCAACCTAAAACAGATGATGGTATAAGCGACAATTGAAAACGCGAATTTTGATTTAGATTTCCAGCCTTCTGTAAAATGTGTAAAAGGATAACAAAGAATAAAAGCTAACGGAAAATAAACTTGCTCATGGTATCGGTTGTGATCGAAACCGTAAAACGCAACATTGAACAATGCTAATGAAGCTAGGAATACAAGTATGATAAAAGCGAGATTCGAATAAGCCTTTCTCTTTAGTTCTATAGAAACGAGCAAACCTCCTACAGCTAAAAGCTCTAAATAATATGATGTTAGATAACGCCATAGATTTCTCATGTAGTTAATATCATATACCGCCGTATTTAGCGTGTTTAAGAAGCCATTTGATTTAGCGATTTCATAATCACTAGCTGTGTATTTCTTAAATATATACGCGGCAAGAATTAGGAGTGCAAAGAAGATGTAAGCCTTTATGTATTTGAATTTGTGTTGAAAAAAGTGAAATGCCAGAACGTAACAGAAAAGTAGTGTACCAAACGGGTGACCTAAAAGAACAGTCAGACCTATAAAGGTAAGTAGGACCCATTTAAACTTAAATGATTTGTAAAACAATATCACTGAAAATAACACCATCAACGAAGCCCCATAATACAGTTCAAAAGATGGAGTAAAAAAACCTGCACCTATCGTTAGTGTTTGTAACAACAACAAGAGTATTCCTGCATACTTGTTATTAAAAATATAGAAGCAAATTAGAAATATTAGGTAGTTGAACACCACATGATTTAGGGAATACAGGAGTGTAATTGCTTTAAGATTTAAACCCAATTTGATACCCATATAGGGCAGCACTTGTGCAAAAATGAGAATAAACCGGTTATACTCAACCCAAACAGACTCTGTATTTATTAATCTTAAGATAAAGTAACCCGCATCTGAGGTCATCCTTTCCTGGTAATAAACAACAGCAAAAACCCCTAAAACAAAGAAAAAAATATGATTAACAGCTTGACTTCTCGCTAGGGAGTTTAGGATGGTTTTCATAGATTAAAAATGTAAAGTTAGTTAATTGCATCCAATCTAAAAGTTGAATACAGTTTACCACAATTTTATTATTTAGAATACTGCTTGATGATATTCTAAGTACTCTGAGAATTAAACTATCGAATATATGATTCACATACAACTCATTTTCAACACCTTACAGACCATGTTACAATAATCCTCAAACAAGATACAATTGTTAAAGCTTAGCAGCGAAGAGTTAAGTTGTTTTGAAGTCAGAATAGTTTAACAACATAATCGTATTACATCATGAACCCATCTACTCCATCTCGATTAAAAAATATTACGCTCTGTTTGACCCTACTTTCTATAGTAGTAATTCATGGGTGTTCTGAAAAAGAAGTTACACCAGAACCAACAATTGACATCCCAATTCTCTTGGGTAACACGGATGATTTATATGTCCCTAATTTCAGTTGCAGTCCGGCTGACAGCGGATGGAAATTCAACTATTTACATCACATATTAAGAACTAAATCAGTTTTAATCAATCACAGAGACAGCTTGTTTAAGGTAGATGAAAGATATACCGAGCTAACTGTCGAACAACCACCTCATACTCCAGAATTTATTGAAACTTATGTTTTTTCAGGACTGGATATTAGTAATGAAGATTATCTCGCCTCGTATGTGAATAGTAATGGAATTGACACACTCATGTTCTTTAGAAGTAACACGCTCGAGTTTATGGTTCGCAAAGACACTTCATATTTTGGACCAAATTTCGCATACCAAACGCTTGACAAATCTGAGGGTACAAGCTCGTATGTGTGGATACTTCCTAGCATTCATTCTTGGGAACGCACCGATACAGCTACGTACCTCTACTATGATTTAGGCTATGATCATTGGGCCATGCAAATCAAAAAAGACGGATCAGGATCATTTAACGCTCCAGAAGGGGTATCAGGTTCATGGGGAGCAGATGGATTTGTGACTTTCGATTAAAGGCTGACAACCTTCTGAAAACCTAAAAAACTTACGCGAAATCCTCAACAGATTGGAGTCCTATTTTTCACAGCCACAAAAGCGTTACAAGCTTGCCATGCAAAGTAATTTTATCTATCTTGCAAACTTGTCAGTCTATTACTAGACAAGCATTACGTAAGTTGAAGCCCCATGATTCGTCCAATAATTCTGTTTACCGCACTTTGCACGTACATCCTTGGATTTTCACAACAAGCCAACGTTAGGTGGGTAGCTACTCAAGGGGGTATAGGCCAAGACTTTGCTCGTTCTACATACACCGATGATCAAGGAAATGTTTTTGCCGTTGGGTACTTTACAGGCAAAGTAGACTTTGATAATTCTGAAGACGTAGCTGAACTAACCTCTACTGGAGGTAGGGACGCTTTTATTGCCAAATATACATCAGACGGAAGCCTAATTTGGGTCAAATCAATTTCTGGATCAGGTCATGACATGGGCGAAGATATCTTTGTTGATGACTCTGGGATGCTCTATTTTACCGGTTCATTCAACAGTACAGTATCTCATTTCGATGGAAATCAAGTAAACCTAACAAGTAGTGGTCAGGATGATGTTTTTATCTTAAAACTGGATTCGGCAGGAAGTATGCAATGGGCTCGAAGCTTCGGAGGATCTGGGGTAGATGAACCAGAAGCAATAAGAGTTGACGTAACAGGGAACGTCTACAACGTTGGCAGATTTTACTCAACAGCTGATTTTGACCCAGGACCTTCAACTCATCAAATAACTTCACACGGCAACTGGGACTATTACATCACAAAATTGAGTGAAGGTGGTGAGCTGGTTTGGGCCCAAGGACTTGGCAGCAATGGCAATGATTATATTTTGGATATTGAAATTGATAATAATGGAAATTTAATCATGCTTGGAAATTTTCAAGGGTCAATGAATTTTGATCCTGTAGGAACTGCAGATATACGGACCTCAAATGGCGGTAGGGATATTTGGGTATCTAAGTGGGATGGAAATGGGAATGTATTATGGACAAAAACTTATGGCGGCCAAGACGATGATTGGGGCAGATCGCTAACTTTGGCTGGCAACGGCTCAATATTTTGTGCTGGCGGTATCGAAAATAGTTTTGTAATCGAAGAACAAAACTCAACACATTCAGTTAATTCTTATGGTTCGAGAGATGGATTTATTCAAAAATTAAATTCAGTAGGTGAAACAATCTGGATTAGGACCATAGGAGGAGTTGATTTTGACCGAATCTGGGGTTTAGATATAGATGATTCCTTGAACATTTTCGCATGTGGTGAATTTTCCAGTGACGGACTAGGATTTAATGGTGAATCAATTAAGTCCAACTTGAATCAAGGTTCGACAGATATATTTTTAATTAAACTAAACAATCAAGGAAATCTTAAGTGGATTGAGACTGCTGGTTCTATAGGTCCAGAAGGAGCAAGAGGAGTGCATGTGAATCATCTTACAGAAATATATTTGACCGGTTCTTATTCCATGCAAGCAGACTTTAGTTTCGGTGGCAATTACGTGGAGCTTAACTCCAACGGTCTAAATGATGGATTTTTATTAAAAATTTCACCTTGTATATATTACAAATCATATTATCTCGATGTAGCATGCGATTCATACACCTGGATAAATGGCCAGACCTATACCCATACACAGAATGTTTCTTATTTAGAGCCTGGATTGTCCTGCGACACATTGCATCAATTAACTCTAAACATTGATTGGAGCACTAGATTTAAGGACGGATATTTTTTCCCAAATCCAAGTAATGGAAATTTACAGCTAAGGGAGAGCGAACAGTTATTAGAAATCCAGATATATAACATGCTGGGTCAGTTAATTTTTGAAAGTTATGAAATTATAGGAAATGAAATAAACCTCGATTTGGCCGTTGGAACATATATAGCAAAGTTCAAAACAACATGCGGAAGCTTTAAGCAAACCATCGTTTTTATTGATTAATATAATTCAACCCTCCTTTCATAAATCAAATAGCAAATCGCGAAAACCACTCTATCTCATCTTAGATATTGACTTCCAAACACCCCACATACGATTTTCACTTCGTTTCAAGTTATATTAGTTCCAACCACAACCACTATGTCAAAACTGCTTTCTTTTTTATTAATATTAGGCTTTAGTCCGTCTCTCTTTGCTCAAGACACTATTAAACTCTCTGTTTATTTCGATACTGATAGTTACATTCTATCTCCTAAAGAACAAGAGAATATTGTTAGCAATGTAGAAATACTTTCCGCTACCATCAATAGCATTCAGCTTTATGGCTATTGTGATGATCGAGGCTCTAAAAACTACAACCTCAAGCTGGCACAAAATAGAATTAATAGCGTTCTCCAATCCATAGAAAAAATAGACTTTAATGGCCCTATTGAATCTCAGGCCATCGGAGAAATTCAACTTAACACTAGAGATTCTTCAGGACAGCGAAAGCAAAATAGAAGGGTTGATGTCATAATCGATATCAGGTCGGTTAAGAATAACATTGAAGAAATTGTTTTTGAGCCCGAAGAACCTGAACCCCAGGAGCAAACCATTACCGAAGAACTCAAAGTTGGTGATAAAATCGTTTTACAAAACATTTTATTTCAGGGAGGCCGACACCATATTTTGAAAGAATCTGTTGGAGCACTCGATGAGCTTGTAAACAGTTTAAAAGAACACGACCAATACGAAATCAAGATTCTTGGTCACATCTGCTGCCTGCCTCCTGGTAACGATGGCGAAGACTTTGATACAGGTGAATTCAATCTATCCGTTGCACGTGCTGAAATGATTTACAACTATCTTATCAAAAATGGCATCGACGCCTCTCGATTAAGTTACGAAGGTCTTGGCTCAAATTTCCCAACTGGTAAGGAAGCCAAATACGACAGAAGGGTTGAGATAGAAATAACGACGGTGAGGACAGAGTAGGTTTCTCTTTCCCACATTCAACATCTAACAGATTCAAGAATATTTATATTTTCGTAATCGAGGTGTGGGACTTTATACGAGAATACAGATCTGAGCTGCAAACTGCCAATGGTGTATTAGCTATTAACTACATCATAGTTTCCATCTTGTTGCTTCTTTCTTCGATTAAAAAAGACCGAAGAGACGTTCTACTCATTGTTGTTTTTCTTTTTACTGGAATCAAATTTCTTCTCTCTGTAATTGAAGGAACTAAGCTTATTCGATCGTATCCGCACATAGTAGACACCAACATTGTTCTTGCTTTGATCATCCCCCTCCTATTTTACTTCTACATAATTCAATATACCGATATAAAAGAGCTTAACAGGCGAACTATAATCACTCATCTGATTTTTCCCTCCATTGTATTCTTAGCCTATATTCCATTCTTTATTCAGCCTGGAGATATTAAGCTTGAGTTACTTACCGAAAGGTGGTTCGACAGACTCAGAACCATTCTTGCGATTGTCACCTACGGTCTGGGAATGTTCTATCTTATCAAATCAGTAACATTGCTGTATGGAATTCGTAAGGAAATAAACCAAACTTCATTTACTGTTAAATCTGGGTTTATCTGGGTGTTTTGGTTGTACATCACCCTGCTTGTTGTTTATTCTATTTCTACTTTAGACCTCTCATTAAAACTATTTAAGTTTAAGACTAATACCTTTTCGCTGCTAATTTACCTATCTCATTTTATCTCTTATTGTGCACTATTGCTATTGGTATTCAATCGGGATCCAAATCCATATAAAGAGACTCTCAAAGAAGCTGATCCTGAAAAGACGAAAAAAGACCACGACTTGTTAGAAGGGATGAACCGCTTGATGAATCAAGAATTCTATTTGGATGAAAATTGCAATCTGAAGTCTTGTGCAATCAGCTTAAACACCAGTCCAAGACATCTTTCTCTTTTAATTAAAGCTCATTATGGTGATTCATTTCCGAAGTACATCAATAAGGCTCGAATTGAAAAGGCGAAAGAGCTCCTTCTCAAAAACAAGCATTACAAAATTGAAGCCATTGGCAGCGAAGTTGGTTATAAAACAAAATCTGTTTTCTATCAGAATTTCAAGAACCATGTAGGAATTTCTCCCGCTGTATTTAAAGACAACGAGCTAAAGAAACATCACTAGTATTTAAAGCTATTTTACAAATTGAGGTGCAGTAACCTTG
>CBDCFW010000003.1:0-382322 GCA_965216465.1 Bacteroidia bacterium | reverse complement strand
GTCAAAATATTACTCCCTGAAAATGTTATTGACGAGTGGAAAAGAAACCGAGACAACAAAAAACAAACTCTAGTAAACGATTGGAAATCGTTTTTCAATAGAGCCAAGAAGGTTTTCTCAACTGATGTGGTAAGTGTTTTAATGACACCTGATAACCTAAATGACAGAGTTGAAGAGCAACTAAAAAGAGTTGAGGCAATTTTTGATAACTACGCTGTCAAAATTCCTATCACCAACGATTACAAATTAAAGGCAATAGAATTAGCTGAACAGAAGAAAGCACCTTTTGGAAAAAAGAATAGCATTGGAGATGCTTACATTTTCCTAAGCATCACCGACTACATTTCATCTAACAATCTTTCCAATTGTGTTTTTGTAACCAACAATTACACAGATTTCAGCCATAGAGATGATTCAAGTAAAATTCATCCTGACTTAGAATCTGAATTCACTAAACTGCAAATCGGATATTACATTGACCTCAAACGATTTTTTCATGAGAACTCATCTCATCTTCCAGATGCTTCTCAATACAAAAAGCTGAAAGCTCTTAAAGAAGAAGATAAAAAACTTGCAAGTGCAGTTTTAAATCCTCAATCGCTGGAGAACTTAAAAGGACTAAGAGATTCTTACATTGAAAATATTAACCATTTAGACCTCATTTTCAAAACCACAAGTCCAACAAAGGAGCAAGTTCTTTTTGCATTAGGACTTGTTGATTCAGATGAAAGCTACAAGCAATATTTTTTCAAAAAAGTTGAGAGCAGTGTTTGGTTCAAAATATTAAAAGAAAGAGGAGTCTTTAATCCATCACACAATCCTTCCCCAATTCAAGTAAAAGAAGGGTTTCAAATTCCTTTTTGGGAGCCACTTATTTACCTTGAAAAACTTTCACTCCGAATCAAGAATGGAAAATCTCTTGAACTTATTGATGAAATAATTTTAATCATCAACAACGCTTCTCAAAATCCAGTTGACAATTACAGAACTTGGTATTTGTTCATAAAGATATTGACCAACCTTCCTAAAGAAAAAATTCCATTAGAAACATTAAAATTCATTCCTACTTGGCTCAAAGGGAGTTTTGATACAATGCTTCAGAGTTCAGAGATATGTGAGAATCTACTTCCAAAATTTCTATCTAAAAACCCAACAGCAGATGACATCCAAAAAGCCGAATTGATCTTAAAATATCTTTTGACTATTGAAAAAGTTGAAGTTAAAAAAGAAGATAAATTAGGGATTGATGTGGAAAGCTACAGTTCTAGAATTTACATGCACTATTTAAAGGATGCTTTAATTGATAAAAACCTAACTTCAAAAATTGCAGCTTATTGTTCGGATAATATCATTATCGACTTAGCAGAAAAAATTAAAACGCTGAGATTTGATTTCCCAAAAGGAATTAACTTTTCACTCAAGATAAAAGACAAGAGCTACCACTGTAAAGCTGAGATTGAAACCGAAAACTTGAACATACAAATTTCAGAAAAGGAGAATGGTCAAAAATCCATTGGAACTAAAACAATTGAGAAGTTTGAAAGTCTAACTGACGAGCAAGTAAAAAATTTCTTCCTTGCTTTTCTAAAAGAGTTAGGGTTAGAATATGAAGGACACAAAGACAACGAATTCGATGTTGAAATACTGTTAAACGCTTTATCAAATGGCTCATATTATTCCTTCTCAGACGATACTATAAGCAAACTAAATGACCACCACCATCACGGAGACAAAGCTGTTGAGGTTTTTTCTTTAATCTTTAGAAACCTTCTTAATGACAAGGTTAAGCAAAAAAAAGAGGAAGGAGTTTCACTACTAAAATCTTTTGCCACCGAGAACAAATACCGACTACCATTTTTCCGAAGAGTTGTCCTGTATGTAATTGGAGAGAATTGGGAAGAATGTAAAAGTTTGTTCTGGGAAATTGTAAAAAAGCATGACCCAATGCTGCTTTTTTCAGACCACAGTTTTAATAAAGACCTTTATGAAATGCTCAATAAGAACCAAAATTTGTTGAGTCAGGAAGAAATCTCATCACTTCAAAAAATAATTGATTTAGGTCCTCAGGATAAAACAGAAGATAAAGACTCAAATTATAAGAATTATTGGCAGTTACGTTGGTATTCTGCGTTAAGAAATATTTCTCCGTTCAAAGACAGTTACGAAAAACTTTCACAAGCGGAAAACCTGACTAATGAACACTATGAAAATTTGGGTGTGATAAAAACACGAGTTGGTTCGGTTTCTCCTTTCAGCGTAGAAGAAATACTTCAAAAAAGCAATCAGGAAATTGTCAAGTTCATTAATAACTTCAAACCAAAAGACCGTTGGGAAGAACCAACCATTGACGGACTTTCAAACTCATTAAGTGCAGCCGTCCAAAACGAGCCTCAGAAATTTTCTGATGAGATTGAACTTTATAAGGATGTTCCCTACATCTATACATACCATATTGCCAAAGGTTTTAGAGAAGCATGGAAAAATAAAAAGTCATTCAATTGGGAAAAGGTCTTGAATTTCTACAAGGAGTATATCACAAACGAAAAATTTACATCAGGACAATTTCGTTTGGAAAATGATGGTTGGGGAGCGACAGCGGATTGGGTTACAGGTTCAGTTGGAGATCTTTTGACTGATGGAATGCAGTCAGATAGTAACGCATTTGATTTATCGCTTCTTCCAGTAGCAAAGGATATTCTTGAAATTATTGTTCCAAGGTTAAAGCCAGTAGATGATTTCAAACAAACAAATATGGACTATCCAACCTATTCGCTGAATTCCACTGCCGGTAAAACACTCAGAACTCTGCTTGACTATTCACTTAGGAGAGCAAGAAACTTAAAAGCAGAAGATAATTTACCCAAGTGGGAAAAAGAGATTAAAGATTTGTTGGAAGAAACTTTTAAGAAGGGAATAATTGATGGTTACATTCTCACTGGTTGGTATTTCCAACAATTCTATTTCTTAGATAAAGATTGGATAACTAGTAAAGTAAAAGAGTATTACAAAATTGAAGATAAATACTGGCTTGCTTTTATGAGTGGATTTGCCTTCGGCAATCCACCATTTAATAAAGACATTTATCAGTTGTTTTACCCGCACTATGAAAAAGCAATCAAGAATAATATTCAGATAAAAAGTTTTCACGACCACGGAATTATTAGACACATTGTTGCTTTTTACTTTTGGGGTTTTGAAGATTTGCAGACGAAAGGCTTGCTAACAATGCTTTTCAATAAGGGCAATCACGCAAGTATTCTTGAAGTTGTAAATTTTGTTTGGCGGCAAGAAAGTTATTTAAAAAGTTTGAATCTGGCTGAGGCAAAGAACTTTGAAGGATTAATTTACAATTTGTGGAACTACCTAGCTAAGAAGTACGACAAGGCAACTGGCAAAGAAGAACAAGAAGTTTTAGCAGCACTTTCAAATCTTCTTGTTTTTGTTCCTGAGCTAAACGACACTTGTACAGATTTGGTTTTGAAGTCAAGTGGTATTACTGATAAACATTTTCATTCTCACTATCTCATCCAAAATCTTATCAAACTTAAAGACCGAGGTAATCCAAATGAGTCTGCTAAACATGTAGGAGTTATTTTGAACTCAATACAGTTTGCTCCTTACTTTTCCTCCATTGATAACAAACACATTATTAGCTTAGTAGAATATCTTTATGAGAATGGTCAAAAACAAATTGCTGATGAATTCTGCAACAAGATGGCAAAGCAAGGACATGAATTTCTCATTGAGATTCACAACAAATACAAGGAATAAATGAAAACACGAACTGCCAACAATCGCTATAAAACATGCCCTTCAGGACACGTTTCATAGCGGAGACGTTAGCCACAATAATGAATAAAATAGAGCGCCGATGTTTAAATATCTGAAACTATATGTTAAGAATGAAAAATGGCTGTTGAGAGGCCTATTTATCTCAATGTCTATTATTTTGTCTTGGCTAATTTTAATGAAATGGGAAGAAAAAGTATGGTTTGGATACGAATTTGGAATTATCTCAAGTAGCCTTGCCATTGGTTATGTTGTAAGTTATATTTTTAATTTTATTGTTGTTTTTATCCCCCGACAAAAAGCAAAAGAAAACACAGCTGAATACTTACAAAGAAGATTGTCGTATATATGCATAGGAGCAGCAAGAGCATCAAGAGGATTAATAATCAACTCAAAAGTTGAGAACTTGACTTTTCCACTAGATGAGGAAGAACTATTAAGGATTTTCAATAAACTTGATCCTGTTGATTCTCATTGCTCAACTAGTCTAATGAAAAGAAACTACAATTGGTTTGAATATTTGAAATATATAGTAGTAAAGGAAGCTGAAGAATACATTAATGAAGTATTCATTATTTTACCGCATTTGGACATTGAGCTTGTCAAAATTCTTAATTCCATTAAGGATTCAGAATTGTTTAATGCGGCAGGAAGAGAAATAATTCCACAAAAACAAGAATTTGTAAATGCAAGAGACGGACGAATTCCTAGAAGATTAGCCGAATACTTCTTATTAATCAGTCAAATTGATGAATATCTGAATAGAAACTTTAAATATGAGAAGAAATATCAAGAGAGACGCAAGAAAGAAATGTACGGAGCCTAACAAAGAATATTATGCATTTGACAGATGGTGTTAAAGTTGAAGATAATAGTACTTAAGAATTATAATAGTAATATGAAAAATCAAGTGTTAAAATGCCAAAGGCACCATATTCAAACCGTTACAACTGAATAATTACATTCCTTCAATTTGACAAATGAAAAAAGCTGTCCACGGATGAACAGCTTTGTAGCAAGGAGCAGAATCCCGCCTCCATTTTATTCCGGCGGATAAGCCTCGATTATGTCCCGCTCTAAAATAAAAAAAGAGCCTTCACCAAAAGGTGAAAGCTCTTTTCTAGTAGCGGGGAGCAGAATCGAACTGCCGACCTCCGGGTTATGAATCCGACGCTCTAACCATCTGAGCTACCCCGCCATAATGAGGGTGCAAATTTACATTTTTCATTAAATTATAACATATAATTATCATCTTTTTGATTTTCATTTTAATCGTCAGCTTTTTTTACCATCTTCGCTATAATTCATCATGAGAAAATTATTCATTTTAAGCCTAGCTCTAACCGCATTAACCCTTACTTCTTGCAAAAAAGAATTGGTAGATACCAGTCTAAATGAAATTACAGATGTCAACAGTCTGTCTGACCTTCAAACGAATGTTTCTTCAGGAGTTTCTCTTGTATTTTTTCATGCTTCATGGTGCAAGATATGCGAAGAACAACGTCCTGCAGTTGAAACAGCTTCAGAAGATGCTAACCTCTCTTTTGTTAAATTTTACGAAGTAGAGTATGAAGAGAATGAAGACATTTCAGAGCATTATGGTGTTCCAGGCTTCCCGCAAATCCTCATCTTTAAAGATGGTGAAGAGAAAGAACGCTTTAAAGGAAAAGGCCATTCGGTCGAAACACTGACCGAACGCCTTCAAGCTTACCAATAATTAAATAGTCGAAAAAAATGGATGAATAACATCCAGGTGTGCTTAATTCACTAGCTAAGCTTTTATTTTTGTGCCAATGATAATCAGAAGTAAAGCTCCACTCCGCCTAGGCCTTGCTGGAGGAGGAACCGATGTAAGCCCTTATTCAGATATATACGGCGGTTCTATATTGAATGCAACCATTAACATGTTTGCACATACCACGATTATTCCAACCGATAACAACGAAATTCATCTCGAAGCTTTAGACATGCAAGAAAGTGAAACGCTTGCATCATCCGAATTTCTAGATCCTTCTGGAAAGCTAGCCCTGCTAAAAGGTGTATACAATCGCATTGTAAAAGACTACGTTAAAAAGCCACTTTCTTTTAAAATGTATACAGCTGTAGATGCCCCTCCAGGATCAGGACTTGGCAGCTCAAGCACTTTAGTAGTCAGTATTTTAGGTGCTTTTGTAGAATGGTGTAAGATTCCACTAGGTGAATATGATATTGCCAATCTCGCTTATGAGATTGAAAGAAAAGATCTCAACCTCGCAGGAGGAAAACAAGACCAGTACGCAGCTACATTTGGTGGATTTAATTTCATGGAGTTCTATAAAGACGACAAGGTTATAGTAAACCCATTACGGATAAAACGTAAATATGCGGCTGAGCTTGAACATAACCTGGTGTTGTTTTACATGGGAACAAGTAGAGAGTCTGCTAAAATTATCGAAAAACAAACATCGAATATTACCGGAAACGACGAGCAAGCTCTTCAAGCTACTCATCGCTTAAAAGAACAAAGCGTAAAAATGAAGGAAGCTATTCTCGTTGGAGAAATTGATTCAATCGGCAGCGTTCTGCACTACGGCTGGGAATCAAAAAAGAAAATGGCAGAAGGAATAAGCAATCCTGAAATAGATGAAATTTATGCAACAGCTATAGCCAATGGAGCTTCTGGAGGCAAGATCAGTGGGGCAGGAGGAGGAGGTTTCTTCTTTTTCTATTGTCCAGAAGTAAATCGCCATCAATTGATTCGCTCGCTTCAAAAATTCAATGTGAAAGAATACAACTACCACTTCACCAATCAAGGTTTGTACACCTACACCATAAACGAATGAAATTTGATGTAATCATATTGGCAGGTGGACTAGGAACTCGCTTAAAGTCTGTAGTTTCTGATGTACCTAAGCCCATGGCTCCAGTCGCTGGAAGACCATTCTTAGATCAAATTTTAATGAAACTGCCGTTGGCTAACATCAACTCTATCATTCTTTCAGTAGGATACAAACACGAAGTAATAAAAGCTCATTATGGCAGTGAATACAAGGGTGTAGATTTAGTTTATTCTGTTGAAGATGAGCCGCTTGGAACCGGTGGTGGAATAAAACTTGCACTTGAAAAAGCACACGAGGAGCACTGCCTAATTGTAAATGGCGATACCTTGTTTGATGTTGATTTCGAACAATTCTGGCAGGTTCATTCGCAGAAACAAAATGAAGTAACACTCGCCTTAAAAAATATAGAACAGCCTGATCGATATGGAACCGTGTTATTAGATGGAAGTCGCATAGTTAAATTTTCGGAGAAACAAGTTGGACTAAAGTCTGGTCTAATTAACGGAGGACTTTACTGGATTAGAACAAGCATGTTGAACGAAATGCCTCTGACTCCTAAGTTCTCATTTGAGACTGAATTTCTCGAGGCAAAAGTCAAGAATGTGCAAATGGGTGGCTACATTGACAACGCTTTATTTATAGATATTGGAATACCACAAGATTATGTACGTGCACAAACCATCTTTGCCGAGTAAAGCCGACTGTAAGATGATGACCTTATTCATCGATCGTGATGGTGTTATCAATCAACCCATAGTAGATGACTACGCCAAAAAACCAGAAGATTTTGAGTTTTGTGAAGGTGCAATAGAAGCCTTAGGTCAATTAAGTGCAATCTTTGGTCGTATTGTTCTGGTTACAAACCAACAAGGAATCCATCGCGAGTTGATGTCAGAACAAGATCTAGAAGATGTTCATTTAAAGATGTATAATGCGCTAAAAGCAAGCAACATATCCTACTTTGATCTAGCCATGTTTGCTCCTTATTTACGTAGTGCAAAACATGAATGGAGAAAGCCGAAGAACGGCATGTTTATTAAGGCTAAGGCATATTTTGATGATATTGATTTTGGTCAATCGATTATGGTAGGTGACTCTCCAGGAGACATGGAATTAGCCGACAGTGTTGGAGCTTTAAAAGTACGAATAACTAACCCTCAATTTCAATTCGATAATCAAGACTTTCAGTTTGATTCACTTCTCGACTTTGTGTTAAGCTTATCTTAAGTCTACATTTTGATACAACTATTACCCGCTTTTATGCGTTTGTACTATAAAAGTGTTATATTTTTGTATACAGTTCATCAAGGGTTAAACCATTAAAAAATTACTACTCATATCGCTCCTAATTCTGGGATTCTTGCCACTCAAAGCAACCCACCTTATCGGGGGGTACATGAATTATGAGTATTTAGGTAAAGCCAGTAATGGAAATTCTAGGTACAAAATCACCCTAAATGTTTATCGAGATTGTCACCAATCGGATGTCGCTCTAGACGATGAAATCAAGCTAGGGGTATACCTTAACAATACAGATAAAGATAGATACCGAGTTTATACCTTTAGACTGGTCACAAAATTTAAGGTTCAACCGCCGGGTTCTGTTGATTGCGATTACTACGCAAAGAACGTTTGTATTGAGTATGGTTTTTACGAAGGTGTAATTGAGTTGGCTACTTACAACGGAGGATACCACCTTACATTTGTTCGGTGCTGTAGAAATATTCAAAACAATCTTCCCAATCAGTCAGGGTCTCCATTTCAAGGCCAAACATATTACTGTTACATCCCAAACACCACGTATAATAACAGTTCTCCTGTATTTTCGGGGGTTCCAAGTCCGTACATGTGTGCAAACGATACAACTACTTTCTTATTCAATGCGTTTGATCCAGATGGAGATGAACTTTCATATAAAATTGTAAGACCATTTCAAGGAGGCTCACCAACCACTAATGGTGCATTACCAGACCCTCCACCAAACTTAGACCTACCAATTGACCCTGTGATTTATAATCCAGGATACAATTCTGCTTTGCCATTTGGTGTAAATAACGGAAGCGTCACGACAATAAATCCAAATACAGGTTTAACTACTTTTTTTGCCCCTACTGTTGGAAGTTATGTGGTCTGTGTAGAGGTAACCGAAAGTAGAAATGGTGTTGTTCTCAGTACGATTCGAATGGACCTTCAGATTCTTGTTTTGGATTGTCCACCAAACAATAGACCCACAATTTCAACGAGTGCAGCAGAGACGATTCGCGTAGAAGCAGGAAGCACTTTATGCTTTGATGTGTCAGCTTCAGATGAAGATGGAGACGTGGTTAAACTTTCAGGAAGTGGCCCAGCATTGGATAGTACAAACGGTTTTTCTGGTACTACAGCCACTTTTGAAAATAAGGCTGCAGCAGGAGATGTTACCTCTGAATTTTGTTGGGAAATTGATTGCGATCAGCACAGAGAAGAACCATATATCGTCAGCTTCCAAGTTGAAGACGACGGTTGTCCTCCCAAGTTTAATTATATCAGCGTTGAGATTTATGTCGACTCGTTTGTCGGAACTGATCAAATAAGCGGGCCAACAGACGTCTGTCGTTATAACGCTTATGTGTATACGGCTATAGGAGGCCAACCCAATTCTACATACGAATGGGAAGTAGATCAAGGAAACCTATCAGGAAATACCTCATCTGAACAAGTTTTAGTCGATTGGGATGGAACAGGCCAAGGATATATCCGAATGCGTGAAATATCAGAGCACGGTTGTCCAGGTCAATGGACTCAACTTGATGTAAACATTGAAGAAAGTCCACCTCTGCCAATAATTACGGGTAAAGATACGGTTTGTCTGAATGAAGTTGGACTTAACTATACTGTTGGACTTACAGCTGGAAACACATACAATTGGAGTATAACAAATGGTAACTTTAGTAGCCAGGTGGCAAACAACGTTACGATAGGATCTTATGGCACGCCAACTTTCACCATTAAAGTGGTTGAACTTAACAGTTTCGGTTGTCCTAGCGATACTGCCATCAAAGAAGTATATGTAAGTGAGCCAGATCCGCAAATTACCGGACCTCAAACCGTTTGTCCGAACGCGGTTGGAATAAAATACAACACCGTTGATAATGCGGGATCCGTATATACGTGGGGTGTTACTGGAGGAACAATAACCTCAGGCCTTGGGACGAGTGAAATAACAGTTGACTGGGGCAATCAAGGATTTGGTCAGGTCGATGTTTTTGAAACGAATAGACACGGTTGTGTGAGTCCACTAGTTACTCTCGTCATCGACAAAACCTATACATTAATAGCAAACCCAATTGAAGGACCTACAGATGTTTGCGAGTTTGATTTAGGAGTAGAATATAAAACACTTGAAGTTTCAGGCAGTGTACACGATTGGACTGTGGCAGGAGGGACTCAAGTAGGAGGTGATTCGTCGCATACGGTTTATGTAGATTGGGGAGCAACTGGAGCTGGTATAGTTACCATGCGAGAAAGAGCATTTGATTTGGTGAACAATCGAGCTTGTTTGAGTAATCCAGTAAGCTTGAATGTAACCATTCATCCAACTCCAACGGCAGATGAAATAAGTGGCCCGGAAGAGCTTTGTCAATATGTGCCTGCAACGTACACAATAGCTGGATTTGCCAATTCAACCTATGTATGGAGAATAGATGGAGATAGCTCGAACATTACAGGACAAGGAACCAATACCGTTGATATTACTTGGGATAATTTTGGAACGTTTACCCTTTCAGTGCAAGAAATTTCAGATGCCGGATGTTTAGGACTTCTAGTGGATACGGTTATTACAGTAAATCCAAAGCCAACAACAACACCAATATCGGGTAACGACATTATTTGTCCTGAAAACACATTAGGTCAAGTGTATTCCGTAACAGGTAGCAACACTTCAGTCTTTAATTGGAGTGTATTTGGTGCAAATGTGATATCAGGCAATGGAACTCCATCCATTGTTGTCGATTGGGAGCCAACCATTCCTTTCGTAAGAATGGAAGTTGTTGAGGTTTCAGATAAAGGGTGTGTTGGTGACACGCAGAAATTAAACGTTGAAATTGACCGCTTAGAGATTGACCTAAGATACGTAAGCGTGGGTACACCAGACGATCGAATGCATATTTCTTGGGAGTTGGTATTCGCGGCTAATACAAATGAGTTTACCATTGAAAAGCGCAACGTGAATGGTGGTGCTTGGACTGTCATTGGCACCGAACCTGGCTATATTTTTAATCACCTAGAAACGGGAATCAATACGGATGATAATACATTCGAATACCGAATTTCTGCAGTAAACAAGTGTGGAACCACAATCTACTCTGAACCACATACCAACATCAATCTCAAAGGATTTCAAGATGAGGACTTTAATATCAATGTAAGCTTCACTGACTATTTTGGATGGATGAATGGGGTAGAGGATTACATGATATACGAAAGTGTGAACAACGGGCCATATATGCTTAAATCAGTAGGAATGAACCCAAATCAGACTACTGTACTTCAAAACTCACCCGATCAATACAAGAAATGTTACCGAGTTTTTGCAGAAGAATATAGAGGCGAACAAACCAATTCATGGAGTAATGAAATCTGTTTCTATTTCTCTCCAGAAGTATTTGTTCCCAACGCATTTACTGCTGACAATAACAACCTGAATGATGGTTTCGGTGTGAAAGGTATAGCAATCAATGAGTATAAGATTCAGATCTACAACAGGTGGGGAGAAAAGCTTTACGAATCTGAAAACATCGATGAGAAATGGTATCCTGTATATCAAGGCAAAGATGTTATGATGGGAACCTATATTTACTTGATAACATACACCGATTTTGAAAATAAAATTTATACCAAAACTGGCACTATTAATTTATTGCGCTAGTACAGTTGCCTGTACATTAAATCCAACCAAGAAAGAGCCTGAAAAGAAAGGCGTAGAATACAACTCTTACACAGAGCAAATTGTAGAAAATCACCTGCTAGTTCGTGAAATAGTAAGGGATATGAGCCAAGATGCTCAAAACTTAACCGATTCGGCCTACCAAGAGAAAATGTACAAGCTTATGATTACTGTCGATTCCATTTCAATTGCTTATTCACTTGATAGTATGCAAACTCGTGAAGATAGCCTGGCCATTGCGTTAGGAAATCGACTCTATGCCAACTACTTTAAGGCTATTACTCAAGATCTTAATATTATAAACCAGCTAGTGAATGATGGAAATAACCAATCTAAAATTGATAGCATTAGAAATGACTACCTGCTGGAAGATAGCATTGCACGGCATCAATTCAACCTAAATATGGACTCCATTTATAGACTTAACGAACCCTTAAAATGAAAAAACTAGTATTAATCTGTGTTGGTATGCTCACATTACTGGCAACAACATGCGAAAAGGAAGATATGAATAAATGCGATCGAAAAGGAATAGTTAAAGATTATACGGGCCTAGATGGATGTGGTTTAATTATAGAATCAGATGGTGATCGATTTGAACCCGCTGAACTGCCTGAAGGGAAAACCATTAAAAACGGTGATATTATTACATTTAGCTACGAGAAGTTTGATGGAGCTAGCATCTGCATGACCGGAGAGCTTGTAAAAATTACGTGCTTAGAGGTAATTACCAACGAATGCCGTCCTGTAAAAGTGGTTAAAGGTGATGAGCTCCAAAAGGCTAAGAAGCCGCCTTTTAAACTAAACAACTATTCAGTGGAGAAAGGAATCTTAAAGATGAACATTAGCTTTTCCGGATGTGGAGATAATCTAGATCAGGTGCTTATGGTTTCTAGTGCAGAAATGAAATCACTGCCACCACAAAGAGCATGTGTTTTGGAATATGAACCGCAAATGTGCGAAGCCTACATAACCACTGACTTATGCTTTGACGTATCTTTTATAAAGTACGAAACAATCCTGAATATTGAAACAACAGAAGGAACTAAAAAGCTGATTATTAAGCCTTAAGTCCTGAAAGAGAAATTAACTTCTTCGTTTCGAAAAAGTCTTCTTCATAAATATCGCTAAGCGACGTCTCGTTCCATAGTGCATTCTTATAACGATTAGTAACCTCTGATTGCTCATCAGTTAAATCTCCGCCTTTAAGAAATACATGCACACCATCTTTTTTAAGGCTCTTTTGTGTCAATTTGATGAGTTTTATTGCCGGTGCCACTGCTCGAGAAACGATAGCATCATGCTTTTCACGAATGTTCTCAAAACGGTCATTAACCACAGTAACATTCTCTAGATCTAGGTTTTCTGCGACATTGTATACCACCTTGGTCTTCTTTTGAATCGAGTCTACTAACATAAACTCAATGTCAGGGTACATTATAGCAAGCGGAATACCCGGAAAACCACCACCAGTTCCAATATCCATTACAGATTGGTACGGCGATAAGTCGTGAAGCTTTACAATAGATAGGGCGTGCAACACATGATTTGTGTAAAACTGATCCATATCCTTGCGGCTAATCACATTAATCTTAGCATTCCAATCTGTATATAAGGGCAAAAGCTCAGTAAGTTTCGCTTCTTGCTCTTTAGTTAAATCAAAATACTTCTTGATTACTTCCATTTCTTGGGCTTAGAGAATTGTTTTATAAAGGCAAAAACGAAAAGGTAGCCTGTATAGAGCAAGTCGTAAAAAGGAATGATAAATCCAACCGGTTTAGCTCCTAACATTTTGCTTGGTTTTAGCATAACTGCTGTTTGAATAATCCACTTTAAAAGCAGAAGTGCAACACCATAATACCATACACTAGTAAATATCGAAACAAACAGGATTAGGGTAATGTAGAATAATAGTTGGGCGACCGAATAAGCTCCCAATAAACGCTTAAATTTAGGCAAGTAGAGGTTTGATGTAGATAAATGGCGTCGCTTTTGGGTAATCCAAGCACCTAAACCTTTAGGGGCATCAGAGAACATAAAGCTATCTGGAGCCACACAAACTGATACATTATTTTTAGTTGCTACTTCTTGAATAAACAAGTCATCGTCACCCGACATAATATGCTGGTAAGTAGCAAAACCTTTGTTCTTAAAAAAGATGTCTTTGGTGTATGACATGTTTCGTCCGACTCCCATGTAAGTCTTCTTACTCAAAGAATAGGTTAGATATTGAAGAGCGGTATGAAATGTTTCGTATTTAATCAAAGCTCCAAGAGGAGTCTTTCGTGTATTTAATGGTGCGTTACCTAAGATGATTGGCTTGTCGCCTTTGGCATCCATCATAGATTGAATCCATAGGGGAGAAGCGGGTTTACAATCGGCATCCGTAAACAACAACTGGTCGTGTTTAGCAGCCTTGATCCCCATGGTTAAGGCGAACTTCTTTCCGCGTTGAAAGCGTTCATCTAATTCAACTGTAACAACCTTGCAATTGCTATACTGTTGCTCAAACTTTTTAAGCAGATCTTTTGTACCATCAAAGCTGGTGTCATTTATTACAACCACTTCAAATTCAGGGTATTGCTGTTCAAAAATGAGTGGAAGATTCTTCTCGAGATTCTCACGTTCGTTACGCGCAGAAATGATTACAGAAACAGGAATTGAAGTGCCACTTGACACGGGTTTTACCTTGCGCAATTTGATGAAAAAAGCGAGATAGTAAATTACCAGAATAACCAGGCAAAGGGCAATTAAGGATAGTAGTACGAGTTGTTCGGGTGTAAATTCAAACATTAGACTTGTGCAAATCTAATTTAATTGCTTCTTCTGAAGCCCAGTGTTGGCAAAATGTCAGGTTTCGACTTGTCTTTGTATTCTATAGTTTCTAAATCCTTATCAGTAATCGTCTTCATCTGCTTAGGAGTTCTTTTGGTGGCATCGAGGTCACTCATTCTCAAGTGCTGGTTTCGAATCGCCTCTTCGACAATTTTTCGGATGCTTCGGCCATTCCCAAAATACTTATCTCTTTCAGTGTACATGCTGCTAATCAGCTTATTAAGAGCTGTTTCAGCTTTCTTGTTCAGCTCAAATCCAGAGTCTGAAAACTGGTTGTGTGCGATTTGTACAAGCAATTCTTCGTCGAAATCTTCGAACTCAAACACCTTATCGAAGCGAGACTTTAATCCTGGATTAGACTCAATAAAGCGTTTCATATTATCGGTGTATCCAGCAGCGATGACTATAAACTGACCTCTAAAGTCTTCCATCCGCTTAAGAATAATTTCAATGGCTTCTTTTCCATAATCAGAATTTCCACCTTCGGTAAGCGAGTAGGCTTCATCAATAAATAGAACTCCACCCATGGCCTTATCAATGATCTCACCGGTTTTAATTGCGGTTTGACCAACATAGCCACCAATTAAACTTTGGCGATCACATTCAATGAGGTTTCCTTTTTCTAAGATACCTAACGCCTTATAAATCTGGGCCAGAATACGAGCTACAGTTGTTTTACCTGTACCTGGATTTCCAGTGAATACGGAGTGTAGACTGAAATTATTTTGGACATCCTGATCCGTCTCTTTGTAGTATCGAACTAGCTTGATTAAGTTTTTAATTTCATCCTTAACTGACTGAATACCAATAAGTCCATCAAGTTTTTGAAGCGACTGTTCGAGTAACTCTTCATCGATTGGTATATCAGGGATAATGCTTTTCGGGGTGATGGCCAATTTCTCAACATCTTCAAGTTGAACCATTGACAATTGATCGATAGTTAAATCAGATGGAGATTCAACGCTCATCACGCGAATACCTAAGTTGAGCTTACATTCTTCAATAAGTGAGACTATTAATCGAGCGTTGCCAAAGAAACGGTCTCTGTTTCGGTAGGCATCAACTACTTTTTTGTAGAAAAGGTCTTCTGCATCTTGTGCAAAGTGAACGCCTTTCTTTTCAGCATGCTTGTGGGCTATTTGAAGCAGTTCTTGTGGGGTGTAATCTGGAAAATCGTACACCATTCTGAACCGTGATTTCAAACCTGGATTAGAATTCACAAAGGTGTCCATTTCATCAGGGTAGCCCGCTGCAATAATTGCAATGTCTTCACCGTCAGACAGTTCCTTCAATAATATTTCAATAGCTTCCTTACCAAAGTCCTTACTATCGTCGTCTTTTCGAGCAAGAGAATAGGCCTCATCAATAAACAAGATACCTCCTGCGGCCTTTTTAATTGCTGCTTTAGTTTTCGGTGCGGTTTGACCTATAAATTCAGCAACCAAATCTGATCGGTCTACTTCAATGAACATGTCCTTTGCTGAGCAGGCCTAGTTGTTTGTATATCTTTCCAAGTTTACGAGCAACCGTGGTTTTACCGGTACCTGGATTTCCCTTGAATACGCAGTTTAAGTTAATCTGCTCTTCTTCGGTTAGCCCTTTGTCTTTCCGAATGGAGATAAACTCAAGATAATGGGCGTATTCTTTGATTCGATCTTTTTACAGAGGTTAAACCAATCAAATCATCGAGTTCTCCCAGTGTCCTTTTCAACGTTTTGTTGGTCTGGAACTTGTTTCTTAGGCTTGAGTGCTTTTTTAGGAGCATCAAATGCAGCTTCTTCAATGGTATATTCTACAAAGTCGTCGCCTATTTTAAAATCTTCTTGAATAATGAGTTGATCCATGAAGATGATATCGAGGAAGTAGGTGCCTTTGTTCCAGCTTCCTGGTTTGTCGGCTCCCCAGCCAACAGTAATTTTAAACTCCTCATCTTGCTCATAAACAAAGAGAAGTTTAGAAATGCTTCCTTTGAGTAAGTTACCTTCTGTTAGGAAATTGAAAACGAATTCACAACTCCAGAAGTTGAGTTCTTTAACCTTGTTGGTGGCTGTAATTTCTGCCCAGATGTATCGTGATTCTTGTTCGCTGAACTGTTGAAAGTATTTGCGATCAGCTTCTTTGACGTTATCAAAAGGCCCTTCATAAAACTTAATCGACTTAATATCGAAGTATGGATTTTCGGTGGCGGTTACACGACCAACGTCTTGAATGTAAAAATTCTTCTCGGCTACGAGTTGATCATCGATCATGGCAAGCCACTTGTATGTACCGGGTTTCCAATAAGCGCCTATGTTATGGGTTCCCCAACCTTCTCGAATATAAAGGAGGTTATGATTTTGCGAGATAGTTCGGTCGCAATTCAGGTTACAGATTTCGATGTTATTTTGGTCAACGCAGATAAGACTGAGTTTAAGATCCCAGTCTTTCTTTTTAAAATTAAGGTTAAAGAAAGAAAACTCGGTGTAGATGTAAGAGGATTCGTTCTTATCAAATACAGTTCGGTACTTTTTCTTGTTATCGGCTAACCATTCAGTGGAGCCGTAAACCTTCATATTTCTAAAGATATAGTCTGTATTTTGCTTGCTGGCCATTAGGAGTTCAACGTTACATATAAAACTTGAAAAACGGGTAAAAAAACAGGTCAAAAAAATTTAAAAAAAATATCTCTAAAATTTGGATTGTAAATTCAAGAAAAAGATTATTTTTGCACTCCTTTTTAGGAAAAGGTGAGGTGGGTGAGTGGCTTAAACCAGTAGTTTGCTAAACTGCCGTACCTCTCAAGGGTACCGCGGGTTCGAATCCCGCCCTCACCGCAAATTCTTAAGGAGGATTGTTCTTTATAGAATAGATGGTTCCATAGCTCAACTGGATAGAGCAACAGATTTCTAATCTGTAGGTTCCAGGTTCGAGTCCTGGTGGGATCACAGGGCCATCAAAGACTTTAGCGGAAACGCTCGAGTTCGGGGTGTAGCGTAGCCCGGTTATCGCGCCTGCTTTGGGAGCAGGAGGTCGCAGGTTCGAATCCTGCCACCCCGACAACCTAAGCCCAGTACGAAAGTGCTGGGCTTTTTTTATGGCTTTTAGCCAAGCTCGCTTGAGCTTAAAGCCATAAAAAAGACCATCGAAGCGCTAGCTTCTGGGCTTATGTTGATCGACTCCCCCTAAGGAAAGCCGACCGAAGGGAGGCAATCCTTTTCCTTTCCAAGCTCGCTTGAGCTTAAGGCCATAAAAAAGACCTTCGAAGCGTTAGCTTCTGAGCTTAGGTTGATTCACCCCCACAAGGAAAGCCGACCGAAGGGAGGCAATCCTTTTCCTTTCCAAGCTCGCTTGAGCTTAAAGCCTTAAAAAAGACCTTCGAAGCGTTAGCTTCTGGGCTTAGGTTGATTCACCCCCATAAGGAAAGCCGACTGCAAGGAGGCAATCCTATGTCGCTTGAGCTTAACGCCAAAAACAATCCTCAAATTCCTTCAGAAAAGCAATTCCAAACCTAAAAATACGTTAACAATCTATGATTTCTACCTCAAACTTTAAACCTTGGATATGTTTGATTGTACTTTTACTTTCAGCCTCATGTTCTCAGTCTGAAAATGCTAGAAATCATGTTCAATCTCCTGCATCGTTAGATATACACACTTATGATTCCATGAACATTCCATCCTTTTTTATTGAGTTAGTTTTAAATCACAGAAAGGCTTATGTGCACCAAGATAGAGCCATGAATTATGCTCAGTTTTGTTCTAGATTTGGAATCGATAGCAGCAATGAATCGAACTTAAATACTTACGTTACTATTCACTTGTTACATGATATATTCACAAGTAAATCTGCATTTAACTGTTCTTATGGTGATGTCGTTAAAATTCCATATCAATGGCATTGGGTGTCTCCAAACCCGCGACATAAGCTACGGTTTGTCAAAGATGGCAGTTTACTAACTGAAAATAAACCGCCAAAAGATTTTGCGAAGTACCAGTCTTATGCAGATGTTGACCGAACACCACAAATTTATATGACCGATTTGATGTCTGAAGAGCCAAAGTATTTCTCGTCGTCATGCGATACATTCTACACATTCGGTTGGTGCAGTGAACGTGAAATGTCGTTCGTTTGCCTCCTTAAACTGCTTGGTGTTGAAGGGAAAGTAGTTGCTTCGGGTAATCACAGTTGGTCAGAGTTTGTGCCGGTGTTTAGAGATTCAAACTCAAAACCAGTTCAAATTAAAGTAAGGGTCGACAATACCTTCAACCATGTAACATGGGAAGACCTTGAGGGGGTTAATCCCGTCACCTGGCTACAGGATTATGGAGAAGCCAAGTTGCACAAATGGTATAATACTAAAGCACATTCTGAGACTCAAGCTGACATCCTTTCTAATTTTATTGTAACACCCAAAGTTTCAAGTCGTATTGAAAAGCAAGTTGCTGTATATATTGCATCTCGAAGCTAATTTTTGTTTTAAAATTGATAGGCCTGTGATAACCAAACGTAAATTCGGACAAATCTCAAAGTGGTTATTAATCAGCTTAGCAATAAGCATTGGATTCCTTTATTTCTCTAAACCCTTCTTTATGCAGCACAGAAACACAGATAGCTTTATCAACAAGCTTGGGTGTAGAATTCACGAATTGAGTCGTATCGAAGTAAAACTCGATTCAAATTTAAACTTATCAAATGTCGAAATAAGGAAGGATAA
The DNA here is from genome assembly GCA_965216465.1 of Bacteroidia bacterium. Lineage (GTDB taxonomy): Bacteria > Bacteroidota > Bacteroidia > NS11-12g > UBA9320 > UBA9320. Next base: position 363,259 of record CBDCFW010000003.1, on the reverse strand, counting down.
CAAAGTGGTATTTAAAGATGGCCAACAACACAATAGGATAGGCCAAGCTTATGGAAGGCAAACATTTGTAGTATTCTATGACGGAAAAGAAATTGCTCAAGTCGAACATTTCAAAAAGAACAATTGGTATACTTATGATTACAACTTCCATATAAGCGAGAAAGGTGAAGAGATTGTAGTTAAGCTTGAAGTAGAAAGACCTAATTAAAACGAGGTTGAGATGTGATATATACTGAGATTCGAAGTCTTAATTGACACCTACAAAACTCGATCGCCAATGTAGCTTATGCTGATATTCATATTCATTTCTCCTAACTTCAGCTGATCTTCTTTCCAGCGCTCCTCGCTGAGTAGGATAGACGGGCCAGCTTTAATCCATACTCGACCTATATGAACACCAATTTTAGGATTGTACAGCGTCTGGCCAAAGTCTTGTCCATCTGGACCTAATATTCCCCATCTAGACAAGGAATTATCTAGGGTAAAATGACCAAGAGCAATTCCTCCATTGATTCCGACGCCTCCCCAAACGGCAAACAACCCCATACAATTTAAGTCAATGCTGGTATAGGCAGCCACAGGATAAAAGCCATAATAGCGTTTGAAGTAATCTTTCTTGGATAATCGAAATTGCATCACCACCGATCCTTGAACTCCATACCAATATTCCTGGCCTATTCCAATTCCTCCCGTTCCAAACATATTGTCCCAAACAGTTCTTCTGGCTTGATTAGCCGGCACAAACACATCAATTGATTGCACAGATTCTGCTGGTTTCAAGGTATTTGTCCGCAAACTAGAATAAGAAAGCTGTCCATAACCACTAGTGGAGATGAAAATTAGCATAGCAATATTGAAAAGTCTGCAGTTCATAGGACGTTGTCTCAAAGTTATGAATTTCCACCCGGTGTTACTTCAACTAAATCCCATAACCTTTCTATCTCTGCTGATATTTCTAGACAATTGCATATGAAACAATTGTGGTGTTGGCGATGTAGAATGGAAGTTCCGATGTTAGATAAGGAAGAATTTGCTCATGCCCAGACGTTATACCGCCAAGGTTTTAGACCGGTTAAACCTGGGTATCCAGAGAAGAACGGTTTGGTGACCTTCTCAATTACTACGAGCAACTCACTGGATTTAAAGAAACCGAACAAACGCTATAATGCATCATGCTATTGAGATTTATGGCGAGCCTTGTCCTCAGTGCGAAAGGCAAGTGGGAGGTTGAAATGTGGTTTGTAGGGAGAGTCCAGAGGTAGAGTAGCTTTTAAGCTGACTGCAGATTAATAATCCTTAAATTGCGATTCGTAGTTTGCGAATTGCAAATCAAAAACTTTAATATGCTAATTTTGATGAAGTAATTATTTATGCACTTAAAACTCTATATATTCACATTGTCTTTTGCAATCATATATGGATTTAATCCTTCACCTTATATTAATTTACCAATGACTGAACCACAAGACGAACATTATCCTTTTAAAATTTATGACACTGACAATTTTGTGATTTCGGCAGAAATAGAGGGAGAATTATATCCTACGTATTTTGATTTCTTTGAAAAGCATGGCTACTCCGGCAACGGATATTGTTGGGAAGGCCACATCATTCAAATTCTTGAGAAGAAGGACTCATCTCTCTTATCTCACATTAACTTTGATCCTGAAGCTGGCGGATTTTACGCTTATGCAGATTCTGAGGAAAGCAGAAGAAAATTCTTAGAAATTCTTTGTCCAATCTTTTCAGACCTGAATCTATTGAATAAGTTTGTTGTTGCCGCAGACAGAAGCAGGATAGACGATTAGACAAAACGCCTTCTCTCTTTAGATCAGAAATCTGCAATGAATCTAAACCACAAACTCAAACACAAGATTAAACTCCTAGCAGAGCGCTTTAAGCATACCCAAGATTACGTAGGCAATTCAATTGTGTTGACCAATGGTATTAATGAACTTAAAATCTGGCAAGAGGACAAATATGGGCATCGTCCTTTTAGTCAATTTTCCAGATGAAACCGTAGAATATCACATTTCAGAAAGTCATCTCTACGACTGTATATTACAGATGTTTAACAGGGAAAACATATCGGTTAAACCAGATTTCAAAAATCAAGTAGCTATTAGCCTAGATGTCTGGTTAAAAGAAGAGTCTAAGGATAGAAGTTTAACTCTTAAGACTCTTGCTGATTTGAAAACTAGTCAAACAGAACAATTTGAATTCGGTGGAAATAGGATAGAGGTTGAGTTCTTTAAAGGTGTTCTAATTCTAATTGATGACCTAGGCTGGTATAACGCAAATGTTATTTTAGTATGAGTTGCTTTCTCTATTTAATTACCTTGCAAAAACTATGAAAAATTTGATGTTTCTCTTATTTGTACTCGGCATTGTTTCTTGCTCAAATAGCAGTGAAGAATCAAATAACGCAGCTGATTCTTCACCAAAAGTAAAGCTTAGGAATACTATTGATGAATCAAGTCCGAAAGTAAAAGATGACGTTATAGGAGGCAACTCCCAATACTTTAAACAAGACGACTCGGTTTGGATTCATACAGAAATTGGAGAAACGCTTACTTATACAAAGGCTGAATTCACTGAGATTATTGACAATCACCCTGAATTTACCTCAGAAATCACCATGAATCCAGATGTTTTATACTTAAATGGTAAGGATAAAGACAGATTTCAAAGTGAGGTGGGAAGAGATGAGTACTATGCACTCTATGCCTATTTTCTGAAAGGACAAAATGGGGTAGGGCAATTTATAGAGACAAGAAACAAACTGATTGAAATATATAACTTAATCAATGACCTCTATAGTCAATTCCAATACGGAGGCACTTACTTTGGACACCAACGTTGGAGAATTTTAGGTTATGTGGAGTATTCCATTTATAGCTACCCCAAAAGCAAAAAAGAGTATGAAAAGACCTATAATATTGAAAAACAAAAGAGTCTTTATATTCAGTCGCTTAGGCAGCTTGTAAAAGATGAAAATGAAATTGACTTTAATACATTAGGTGAGGATAAGACTAGAAGAATAAACGAACAAATGGATATAGTAAGTCGCCTTGATTCGCTAATTACAGACATTTATTACTTGAGGCTAGCACAGGAATTTCAGCACACGCATTATGGCTATGTATAATCACTATTTAATGAAGAGATGAATGTCTTTCTAGAATAATTCATTCTTCACTCCGTTACTATATTGCCGCCGAACTCATGAAATTTATCGTCTACACATCTATCCTAATTTGCTTCGTAAGTTGCAATCAACCCGTTGAGCAAACTGAAGCACCAGTAGTTGAAGAACAAAGTTTTGATTCAACTGAAGCACACGATCTAACGGTTAGGAATCAACGACTGAGGTACAATAACGATTATTACAATTTAAATGTAGAGCCATATGTTGATTCAGCATCTCGACGATTTACAGTTAGAATTACACTACACGACGAGCGAGATACTGTGTTTTCGAAATTGGTTAACGCTGATACGTTAATAAGTAAGCTCAAAACTCATCCTAATTTTGATTCCATTGATTTAAGCGTTTCGGATCAATATAAACTCAAATCAATTGTCCCAACACGAGGAATAAGGGGCTATAACACCTATCAAATTGCTAAATTAGCTGGTCCTAAGCAGCCTGATCTTTACATCAAATTTGCAATCAAAGCGTGGGGAGACCATCACAGCAAGAAGGAAAGGCTTTGGATCATGTGGTTTAATAATTCAGAAGCGGAGTATGTTCAATTTAGCAATTAATGAGAATATTGAAATAAATTGAAGTAATGAAGCATTTGAGTCAAGCGCTCAAAAGTTGGAATTAAGCTAATGTTACAATTTAATAAGATTCAGGTTCGTTACTATCTAGACATTTATGCGGAACTATAAAAAGCTAATTATTTTACTATTGCCATTTTTTGCTATAAGTTGCAAAGACATCCCAGAATTTAAAATTGACTGTCTTCCTTCCAATCTAAAGGATGGAGTAATTGCATTTTATCCTTTTAATGGTGGTAGTATTGAAGATGGATCGGCAAATTCGAATGATTTAACCAATTCAACATTAGCAAAATCAACATCAGATAGAAATGGAAATCTAAACTGTGCTTTTTTATTTGATAATTCACAAACAACAGAGGAGTATCTAAGCACCTCAAACTCAAACTTTCTTAATGGCTTGAATGACATTTCAATATCTCTCTGGTATCTGCCTCTTGACAGCTCAAGAGCAGGAGACCAGTTTGAAGTTTTACTTGGAAGGGGTGATGATGGCAGACGTTGTCCTGATCGAAGTGGAGAGTGGTCAATTGGACTTTTCGACTGCAGAAGGGCTGTGTTTGGGCACAACAACTCAGTATGGGCAAAAACACTCACTGGCTTTTCGAATGGTTGCCAAGGAGAAGTATATGCGGTTACTGGTAGTTGGCATCATGTAGTTGCCGTAAAAAAAGGGGATACTTATCAACTATACTTTAACGGAAACCTAGATGATACAACTGTAGGTGCTGCAGATTGTTCTGAAATGTATGCAGCTCAAGATTTAGGCGACTTGTTTATTGGTAAGTACTTTACAGGAAAAATTGACGATGTAATAATTTATGATAGAGCTTTATCAAAGTCCGAAGTTTCGGAATTGTATAACTTAGACGCTTGCTGTGAGTAGAACTATCTTAATGGATTAAAATGTATAATTCCTTCCTTGTTTTAGTCCTACCTCAAAAACAACTCAATCTCCTTTTCATCCAAATCAATTACATACCAGTCAGTTCTGCCTTCTTCGGGAACACAATGTTCAAGGGGAGTGCGATTCTTCAATGCATCAATTGACCGGTTTCCAAAGTTGATTATCATGGTGTAAGGTTCTTGTCCTGATTTACCCAGATAAGCAATCGTCTTAACGCGTTTTAACCCTATAACCTGCTGATCAGTTTCTCCATTATAGTCTACGCCATCACACCAGAATCCCTTAATTTCAGGGTCGGTCTCTTCGAACAAGCATTTACTTAAATGAAATTCTAAGAATAGACAGAAATCGTTGGTGTACATAGACATTTTTTCTCTTCAAATTTAAATGACACCCTCTAATTTACTACTTTGCAAGCGTGAAATCTGTCTATTCATTTGTATTTGCATTTGGTATCATTTACTTGTCAGGATGTACTGTACAGACTTACAGAGACTATGAATTAAAAGGTCGGGTGAAGACTATCAAAATTGCAGACTATGGAGGATTAGTTATTGCCGATACATCTAATTTTTCGTTAGATACGGGTAAGTATGGGATAGATTCTATTTACACACTTTATTCCTACAACAGACATGGACAAATTACTCGTGTTTATACAAGTGGAGAAGATTATAGACTTAACGAAGATTATTTATATAAAAATAGATTGCTGATAGGAAAAAGGATGAGCTATTTTGATATATACCAAAAGAATATTGTCGATAGCTCCAGTCACATATACTACTACTCTCGTGTCGCCTGGACGAAAAGATTAGATTCAATTAAGCCCACCCACTTTCCCAAAAAACCAAAATCTATTGATTATTTTAATGGTGCGAATTATTTGGGTCTTTTTCCAAGAATGTCTGAATATTACCAATACAACTTTGAGGGGAAGGTAGAATCACATTTTAGGTTGTACACGATATATGGCAGTGATACATCATCATATAATGAAACTATATTCTTCTATGACTTAAATCAAGATTTATTTAAGAGTATTACTTCTGATGTTGGTCATGAAATTCGAAGAAAGAGTTTTCGACAGAAAAAAATCAATTATTATAAAGAAGACAAACTATTCTTAGATTCATCATTTATTAACGGTGAATTTACTTCTACTCGGTTTAATTTTACGTACAACCAGATCGGCGATTGGCTTTCTTTTGAAAGTTGTAATATAAAAGGAGAAAAGTCGATAACTTCTTTTGAGTATGTCTATGACGAGCACGATAATTGGACAACTATTCTTGTGTTTATCAATGGTAATCTAGTTTCTGGACAATTACGAGAAATTACTTATTACTAGGTTGCAATGATCCTTTTTTATAAAGTCTAAATAGCACTTTTCACCCTTTTTACCTAACTTTGGTCAAGCTTCAAAAGAGAAATTATTATGAAAAAATTTATTTACGCATGTGCATTGCTCGGGGTAGCATTAGTGGCATGCAACCAAGAACAGAACGAAGAGTACAAAGAAGAAACTATTGAAATGGAAGCCGCAGAACAAGAAGCGGCCGAAGCCATGGAGGCCTTAGAACAAGAGGCAAGTGATATGGAACACGATGTAGACAGTTTATTAGAAGGAATTTAAAAGCAAACAAAATGAAAGTAATACTATTTTTAGTTGCACTGTTCTTGATCGGATTTCAAGCAGATGCACAAAACAATAAAGGAAAAGGTCAGGCTAAAAAAGAAGAAAAAGCAGCCGAAAGAAACGAAAGAGCCGTTGAAATATCAGATAAAGATGTGAACTCACACGAAGATCGCGAAGATGCAGAAAGGGAAAACGACGACCGCGATGAAGATGAACGTGAAGACAACGATGATCGGGAGGAGGCAGACCGAGACGATGCGGATGATGACGGAGACGGAAAAGGCAAGGCGAAAGGAAAGAACAAAGAAAAAGATGGTGACAAAGGCAAACACCGTGGCCAGAACAAAGGAGATCTTGAAGGCCGAGACTTTGGTCAAGCAACTGCAGAAGAGGCACGAAACAAGGCTAAAAACAAGGTTGAAGAAGCCAAAGTGAAGAAAGAAAAGTCTGAAGAAAAACAAGCTCAAGCTCGCGAAAAAGTGGAAGAAGCGAAGGCAAGAGTAGAGCAACAAAGAGAAGACGGAGAAATTTCAGAAGAAGAATATGAAGCCAAGCAAGAGCAGATTAAAAAAGCTGAAGACCGTATAAACGAAGCCAACGAGAATATGAAAAAGGCAGAGAAAAAGATTAAGAGTGCAGAAGACAAAGTCAAAAAATCCGACCAAAAGAAAGGAGATAACTCGGAGTCTTAATCCTCACCATTTTAGTTACCATGTTGAACCAACTCCCACTGAATAGCCATCGCATATTTGCTTCGGCATTAACAGAAAGTGATGCACGCACTTTGTTCGTATTCTATTCCGATAAGGTGGCAATGCAATACCGGCGCAATAAGCCTCTAAATTCAATGGAAGATGCGTTCGATATGATCAGCAAAGCTGATGCAGAGTCTAATAAGCTTAGACTCGGTGTTCGCCGAAAGTCTGACAATCAGCTAATTGGAACATTATTGCTTACCCAGTTTCGAGATGAACTAGAAATAGGCTTCTCCTTTGGTAAGAACTTCTGGGGCAGAGGATATGGCCAAGAAACGGTTTACATGGTCGAACAAGCGCTGCGGTCAAACAAGGATGTTTCACATCTAATCGCTTGGTGCATGAATGAAAATATTGCCTCGCTCAAGATTTTTGAAAAAGCCGAATTCGAATTGGTACCGCAGAATAAACATCCTAATAGCACCTTGTTCAAAAAAGCAACCAAAAGATAACCATAACGTGTCCCGCTATCGGCGGGACACTGTTATGATCTAGTAAACCGAAAATTACAGTTCTTAAGAAGTAATATTCAATTTGAATACTACTCGGAATTTGTTCAATGCGGCAAACCTAAAACCATTACAAACCCCATCTTGTAGAAAAATTATGACAACGAAGCGTCCTGAACTAGGGTGCTATCATCTATATTTGATAAAAATCAAACAATCATGAAAAAACTATTTCTTATTCTTTTTTTATTCGCTTTTAACTTTGGATTTGCTCAAGTAGATCTTTCTAAAGTGAGTAAATCAAACACGTGGTTTAAATTAGGGGTTAATGCCGGTGTTCCTATTGGAAGCTTTGGAAACAGTTCTAGTTTTGCTTTAGGGGGTGATCTTAGCGTTCAATTCTTAGAAACTAAAGCTTCAGGAATTGGATTAAAGGTAGGGTACTTGAATTACTTCGGAAAAGACAATGCTGACGACATTGGCGTTATGCCGCTCGCTGTGCTGTATCGTTATTATCCCGAGTCTACAGGTTTCTTTGCTGGTCTTGAAGTGGGTTATGCCTTGGTGAACAACATGCCTTTAGTTGAGAATGGAATCTTTGCAAGACCACATGCAGGTATTCATACCGACAACTGGAATTTCTTTGCGTACTTCGATTACATTTCTACTGAAGAAGGCATCGACGATCTTCAAGCAATAGGGGTAGGGGTTACCCGAAATTTGAGAATCAAGTAATTACTTGTACGGTATATGGTCAAGAATGTGCTTTAAAGCAGCAATTCTGGCCTTTGTCTTTCTATCAGCTTCAATGATTACCCATGGAGCCGCATCTGTATTGGTCTGCTCAAACATTTTGACTTTGTAGTCGGTGTAGTGATCCCATAGATCCTGTGCTTTCTCATCAAGCGGACTCATTTTCCATCGCTTGAGCGGACTGTTTCGGATGTCTTCAAATCTACGTGCCTGTTCTTCTTTTGTTATCGAATAGTAGAACTTAAAAAGATACGTACCCGATTCGGTAATCATACGCTCAAAATCATTTACTTGACCCATAAAGGTTTGATACTCGTCTGGAGTACAGAAATTATTTACTGGCTCTACTACTGCTCTGTTATACCACGAACGGTCAAATAACACCATTTCGCCTGGTTTTGGAAGCTGATTCACATAGCGTTGAAAATACCATTGTCCGCGTTCTTCATGCGAAGGTTTAGGTAAAGCCACTATTCTAAAATGACGCGGGTTGATGTGTGCCGTGATTCTACGAATGGCACCACCTTTTCCGGCAGCATCACGTCCTTCAAAAATCACCACTACTTTTTTATCATTTTTGATAATCCAATCTTGGGCGAGAACCAATTCAGCCTGCAATTCACGAAGTTCAACTTCATAACGCGTCATGCGTAATGCCTTTTGAATATCTGTGTTTTTATCGGCAAATAAATACCGCAATCCGATCTTTGAATTGAGAAGTTTTACATCTTCTTCTGATAGTTGTTGTTGTGATTTAGTATTCATTATATGTCAATTTGCTCTACGTGTCTGTGATATCTTATAATAACATTGGGGTCGGGAAGGACAGTAGTTTTTGCATTTGCCTTTCCGGTATAGTTGAACCGCGATAGCACGTGTCTAATCGATTCAATACGGGCCACTTTTTTATTGTTGGTTTTAACAATAATCCAAGGACTAAAAGTGGTATGCGTTTTTGCAAACATCAGCTCTTTATACTTGGTATACTTGTTCCATAATTGTTGACCCTTCATATCAACTGGGCTGAACTTCCACACTTTTAAAGGATTGTCAAGGCGTGAGTCAAAGCGTTTCTTTTGTTCTTCTTTTGAAACGGAGAACCAGAATTTGATGATGACGATTCCCGCTTCGTAAAGCATATGCTCAAACTCGGTTACCTGAGACATAAAAACGTCGTACTGCTTTTTAGTACAGAATCCCATTACAGGTTCAACTACTGCTCGATTATACCAGCTTCTGTCAAAGAATACAATCTCACCTTTGTTGGGAAGCTCTTTAATATACCTTCTAAAGTACCATTGTCCTTGTTCAATCTCAGTAGGCTTGTTGAGCGCTACAACACGTGTAGAACGGGGATTTAAATGCTCTGTAAAGCGCTTAATCGCACCTCCTTTACCCGAGGCGTCTCTTCCTTCGAAGATCACCGCAACTCTGAGGTTCTTCTTGGTTACATAGTTTTGAAGATTTACCAATTCTGCTTGGAGCCATTTTAACTCTTGCTCATACCGCAGACGGTCTAAAATTTTTTGAATATTAAAGTCCTTCTCATTTGCGATTGCGATGAGGTCTTTTCGCCGAGAAGCACCTTCTAGGTCTTGTGCTGTAAACATTTGTTGCTAACAAATATAGAGCATAATCACTGTGATGTAATGTTAAGAATTATGATTAAGTTCATAAAGACGAATCATCTTAATCATAAGCTAATCAGATGTCTACAACAAGACTATTTCTTGTTGTCAAGTGCCGCCTTCACAAAGCGTACAAATAGTGGATGAGGTTCATCTACTGTGCTTTTTAGCTCTGGATGATATTGTACGCCAACAAACCACGGATGATCTTCTACCTCTACAACTTCAACTAAATGATTGTTTGGGTTGATTCCAACCGCCTTCATTCCAGCTTTTTCGTAATCTTCGAGGTATTTATTGTTGAACTCATAACGATGTCTGTGTCGCTCTGAGATGAGCTGTTTTCCATAGGCTTGGTATGACTTAGAGCCTTTCTCTAATTTACATTTATAGGCACCAAGTCTCATTGTACCACCCTTTTTACTTACCGATTTCTGTGCTTCCATGATATCAATCACTGGATGCTTAGATTTCTTCATTTCGGTACTGTGAGCGTCTTTCAATCCAAGAACATTTCTACCGTACTCAATTACTGCACATTGCATTCCTAGGCAAATCCCAAAAAATGGAATCTTGTTCTCTCTTAAGTACTTGATGGTTTGAATTTTACCTTCAATTCCACGATCACCAAATCCAGGAGCAACCAATACACCATCTAGTCCTTTTAGTCTTTCCTTTACATTATCATCATTAATGTTTTCGGAATGGATGTGGCTTAAATGAACCTTACATTCATTTTCAGCACCAGCGTGAATAAATGCCTCGTTTATTGATTTATACGCATCTGGCAACTCAACATATTTACCCACGATTGCTATGTTTACTTCAGCTTTCGGGTGTTTTAGCTTGAAAAGGAAATCTTTCCATTTGTCCAATTCCGCATCTTTATTGGTTGGAAGTCGAAGCTTAGCCAATACAACACGATCAAGCTTCTCTTTTTCCATCATCAACGGAACGTCGTAAATCGTATCAACATCAATACTTTCAATTACGGCATTCTGATTTACGTTACAGAACAAGGAAATCTTTCTTCTAATGTCAGAATTCAATTTATGCTCGGTACGGCAAACTAAAATGTCTGGTTGAACCCCAGCTTCCAATAGTTTTTGTACCGAGTGCTGTGTTGGTTTGGTTTTTAACTCACCAGCAGCCGATAGGTAGGGGATTAGAGTTAAGTGAATCACAACAGAATCATCACTTCCCAATTTTCTTTTTAGTTGACGTACAGATTCAACATATGGTAGCGATTCAATATCACCAACAGTTCCTCCAAGCTCCGTAATAACAATATCGTAATCACCACTTTCACCTAGAATCTTCATTCTACGTTGAATTTCATCAGTTACATGAGGTATAATCTGTACCGTTTTACCTAGGTATTTGCCTTCTCGCTCGTTGTTGATTACAGTAGAATAAACTCTTCCTGTAGTAACGTTATTTGCTTGAGAAGTAGGAACATTTAAGAAACGTTCGTAATGACCAAGATCTAAGTCGGTTTCAGCTCCATCGTCGGTAACGTAACACTCTCCGTGTTCGTACGGATTCATCGTTCCCGGATCGACGTTCAAATAGGGGTCGAATTTTTGAATTGTAACACGGTAACCTCTGGTTTGCAGTAGCTTAGCCAGCGATGCTGAGATGATTCCCTTTCCCAATGATGATGTAACTCCGCCGGTTACGAAAACGTATTTTGTGTCCATAAATTTGTTTTAAAAAAGTGTAAAAAAGGGAAAAGAATTAAGCCAATCGAGCCAAGACCTTCCGTATCTGTACGGGATACAAATGTACTCCAATTTTTAATGTATGCGAAGTCTTCTTAAGATTTCGATTTCAAGATATTTTCAACAAGCTTCAAATCTTCTGGTGTATCAACCCCAATAAGATTTGTTTCAGTGACTGCTGCCGAAATAACGATGTGATTTTGTAACCATCTCAACTGCTCCAAACGTTCTACATCTTCTAAGTTGGTAGGGGGCATATTTCTGATTTCTTCAAACGCAGTAGCTGTAAAGCCGTAGATTCCGATGTGTTTAAATGCCATTTCCGGGATGAAACTGTCCATATGTGGAATAGGAGATCTGCTGAAATAGCACACATCACAGAATCCATCTTCGAAACTCGTTGGAACGGCTTTTACAACGTTTGGATTGCGATATTCTTCTTCTGATGTGATAGGCTTCAACAAAGTAGCCACATCAATGTCATCTTCACCAAAGAGGTCTAAAATGATATCTATATCGCGAGGAGATACCAACGGTTCGTCTCCTTGAACGTTAATAATTACATCGTATTCTTGGCCTTCAGACTCAAGAATGTCCATAGCTTCTTGACAACGTTCTGTTCCATTCTGTGGATTTACCGAGGTTAGAATAGCCTGACCGTCAAATTCTTCGACCTTATCAATTATTTCTTGGCTATCGGTAACAATAAATACTTCAGTGGCTTGACTCTTTTCGCAGGCTTCGTATACCCACTGAATCATAGGCTTGCCATTAATCAATGCCAAAGGTTTGTTTGGAAATCGAGTAGACTCAAGTCGAGCTGGAATGAAAATAACAGATTTCATGGTTTCAAAAAAATATCAAGGAACTCCTTAACCCTCTTAACCCTCTTAACCCCCCTAAACTTCGCGGTTAACATCCCATTGCTCAAGGTAATCAGCAACACGACGAACAAACATTCCTCCTAAAGCACCATCAACAACTCTATGGTCGTAAGAGTGCGATAAGAACATTTTATGACGAATACCAATCATATCACCGTGTTCAGTTTCAATCACTGCAGGCTTCTTAACGATAGCACCCATAGCCATAATTGCAACTTGAGGTTGGTTAATGATAGGGGTACCTAAAACGTTTCCAAATGTACCTACATTAGTAACAGTATACGTTCCACCTTGAATTTCATCTGGCTTCAATTGGTTAGCTCGTGCTCTGTTAGCTAGGTCGTTAACGGTTTTTGCAAGACCGGTTAGGTTCATAAAGTCGGCGTTTTTAATTACAGGAACAATTAGGTTTCCGCTTGGTAAAGCAGCAGCCATTCCAATATTTATGCCTTTATGCTTGATAATTTTATCTCCACTAACCGAAACGTTGATTAACGGGAAGTCTTTAATCGCTTTTACAATAGCTTCAATAAAAATAGGAGTGAAGGTAAAGTTTTCGCCCTCTCTAGCTTTAAATTCACCTTTAATCTTATTTCTCCAGTTTACTAAGTTAGTTACATCTGCTTCAACAAATGAAGTAACGTGAGGAGAAGTTTGCTTACTCATTACCATGTGATCGGCAATAAGCTTACGCATACGATCCATTTCAATGATCTCATCGCCTGGATTAAGATCAACGCTTGGACTAGCAGCTGGTGCTGGAGTTGGTTTAGCAACTGGCTTAGCTTCTACCTGAGGTTGAGGAGCCGCTGCAGTTTGTGTTCTTCCATTTTCTAGGTAAGAAAGAATATCTCTTTTGGTAACTCGACCATCTTTACCTGTTCCAGGAATTGCTTCTAATTCTGCCATTGGAATACCTTCCGTTCTGGCAATATTCATCACAAGTGGAGAATAGAATCGGTCAGAACTTCCATTGGTAGGAAGTGGAGTGCTTACTACTTCTTTAGCAGCAGAAATAGTAGATTCTACGGCAGCAACAGGAGATTCTTGAGGAGCTTCAACGGCTGCTGGAGCTTCAGTAGCTACTGGTGCGTCACCTTCTGTGCTAATCAAAGCAACTGGCTCACCGACCTTAACTACATCTCCTTCATTAAACAGTTTTTTGGTTAAAACACCGGCTTCCATACTCGGAACCTCACTATCAACCTTATCTGTAGCAATCTCGAGTACAGCTTCGTCAATTTCAATTGCATCACCTTCGTTCTTCAACCAAGAGATAATCGTTGCTTCTGCTATACTTTCACCCATTTTGGGCATGATCAATTTGTATTCTGCCATAACTTTTAGGGCTGCAAATTTCGTGATTTTTACCCAAAGTTTTAGCTAAGTTTTAAACTATATTTTAAGATTGAAGGTAAAAGCTGAAGATATTTCTATATTCGATGCCTCTAAATTGAAATTATTTTGAAAAGATCACTTATTATTTTATTGGCTTTCGTATGCAGTGTTGCTGCGTTTGCTCAAGTTCCCGAAGTAAAAAAAGATGAAAATGGAAATGAATACACAGCGTATTCAAATGATCCCACCAATTCACGTTGGTACACCATGGAAAATGGCCTGACCGTAATTTTGGCACCAAATCATACCAAACCGCGCGTTCAGACCCTCATTGCAACGAAAGCGGGAAGCAGTAGTGATCCATCTTCAAATACCGGACTAGCACATTACTTAGAGCATATGCTGTTCAAGGGAACAGATAAATATGGAGCTTTAGACTATGAGAAAGAGAAGGTTCTTTTAAAGCAGGTTGATGAACTGTACGAACAATATAACTCTACCAAAGATGAAGCAGAACGTAAGCATATTTATCATTTAATCGATAGCGTTTCAGGGGAAGCAGCAAAGTTTGCTATTGCCAACGAATACGACAGAATGTTACAAGGTATAGGTGCACAAGGAACCAATGCCTTTACCAGTTTTGAGCGTACGGTATATGTTAACGATGTGCCAGCAAACCAAATTAATACGTGGTTAGACATTGAAGCTGAGCGTTTTAGAAACCCAATACTTCGCTTATTTCATACCGAGTTAGAAGCTGTGTATGAAGAAAAAAATCGCTCGTTAGACAATGACAACTCTAAGGTATATGAGTCGCTATTTGAAGCAAGCTTCCCTAATCATAACTACGGAAGACAGACCACGATTGGAACAATCGAACATCTGAAAAACCCAAGTCTGAATAAGATTAGAGAATACTATAACACGTACTATGTTCCAAACAACATGGCCATTATTTTGGCAGGAGATATTGATCCAACTCAAACTTTTGCTTGGATCAAAGAAAAGTTTGCTTACATGAAGCGAAAAGAAGTTCCTGTTCAAACTTTTGAAGAGGATCCTGCAATCTTATCCTCGCATAAAATTGAAGTGGTAGGACCGAGTGCCGAATCAATTGTTATGGGATATCGCGTTCCTGACGCATTAGACAAAGATGCAGATTTGGTATACCTGGTTGATTTGATTTTCTCCAATTCAAAAGCAGGTTTAATTGATTTGAATATGGTAAAAGCTCAAAAGTGTATACGAGCTTATAGTTCACCAATGTTACTGAAAGAGAGAGGCTTACACTATTTTGGAGGAAGTCCACTTGAGGGGCAAAGCCTTGAAGATCTCGAAAAGCTCTTTTATGAGCAGATTGAAATGATTAAGACGGGTGATTTTGATATGAATCTTGTGCAAAGCATTGTACTCAATCAGAAAGTAAGCGAGATTAGACAATATGAGTCGTATCAAGGAACTGCATATGCACTTATGGATGCATTTATCATGACCACTGATTGGTCGGATCATCTTAAGTCGCTGGATAACATGCTCACTTATAGTAAGAAAGACATCATGTACTTTGCTAACAGGTACTATACACCAGGCAACATAGTGGTATACAAACGTAAAGGAGACAAAGAAGAAAGTGTGAAAATTGAAAAGCCTGAGATAACAAAAGTTGAGGTGAACCGAGGTAAGATATCACCTTTTGTTGACGATATCTTAACACGTGAAACTACAACAATGACGCCTCAATATCTTGATTACAGCAACGATATTGAGTTCGGTTCTTATGGTAAAAACATTCCAATTTGGAAGGTTGTAGAAGGAGACGAGCAGCTGTTCTCACTCTATTATGTTTTAGACATTGGATCTTTCCATGATCAAAAACTGGCATTAGCGGTAGAGTATCTTAAATATCTAGGAACTGATGAATACAGCCCTGATGAGATATCAAAAGAGTTTTATAAGCTCGCTTGCAATTTTGGTGTTTCTACCAACCGAGAGCAAAGCTATGTTTACCTCAATGGGCTAGCAAGCAGTTTTGAGGACGCATTGAAGTTATTCGAACACCTTTTGGCGAATGCAAAACCTGATCAAGCTAAGCTAGACCAGATGATTGCCAAGAAGCTAAAATCTCGCGAAGATGCTAAGCTTAGCAAAGGGAGAATTATGAATAAGCTGCGTACTTATGCATTGTATGGGCCAAATAATCCATCAAACTATATATTGTCAAATGATGAGTTATCAAGCATTCAAGCATCAACGCTTACTGATTATATTCACAATTTAAACTTCTACCAGCACAAAATCTGGTACAGCGGGCCTTTGAGCGTTAAAACGTTGAATAAGTGCTTAAAGCAATATCATCCTAATCCAAAAACATTTATTGAAACACCTAAGTTGAAGACATTTGAGATGCAAGATCCAAGTGAAAGTACAGTGTACTTTGCTCACTACGATATGGTTCAGGCTGAAATTATGTGGTTAATGAAATCAAATGAGCTCAATACTAAAGAATCAGCGGATGTGTCGATGTTTAATGAGTATTTTGGAGGAGGAATGAGCAGCATTGTATTCCAAGAAATTAGAGAATCTAAAGCCTTGGCCTATTCAACATATGGCTACTATGCTCAAGCTTCAAAACTTGGCGACAACAATGTTGTAATGGCATATGTAGGAACACAGGCGGATAAATTAATGGATGGTATGGCTGCAATGACTGAGTTACTCACAACAATGCCTGTTGATGAAGGCAAGTTTAATAACGGTAAGAGTGCTTTAGAGCAAAAGGCGGCTACAAGTAGAGTACTTAAAACGTCGGTGCTTTTCAACTATGATAATGCAATGAAGCTAGGGTACACTGAAGATCCGAGAATATCTAAGGCCCAACGACTGAATGAGATTACTATGGATGATGTCGTTAAGTTTCACAAAGAAAAAATTAACGGCACCTATCAATATGCACTGGTTGCCTCAAAAGAGAACATCGACCTTGAAGCACTTGCAGCATATGGAAATGTTAAAACCATTAGCCTAGAAGAGTTGTTCGGATACTAAGCATGGATTTAAAAGGTAAAGGAGTACTGGTAACCGGAGTTAGCCGAGGTATCGGTAATGCTCTAGTTAAACAATTTCTAGAAAAAGGAGCAATAGTAGGAGGGATGGGGCTTCGTGACCCACAGATTAATCATGAAAACTTTTCCTTCTACACTACAAATGTTCGGAAATTTGAGGAAGTTGAACGTTCGATTCAGTCATTCGTAGAAAAGCAAGGAACTGTTCATGTTTTAGTGAATAATGCAGGACTGGGTTACTTCGGATACATTGAAGACTATTCGCTAGAGCAGATTCACCAAGTATACGAAACCAACGTGTATGGAACTTTGTATACCTGCAAGCTGGTAGCTCCAATTATGAAGGAACAAGAATATGGGCATATCGTGAATATTGCATCCATTGCAGGAATAGAGGCCTATCAACAGGTATCAGTCTATTGCGGTTCTAAGTTTGCTGTAAAAGGAATTTCTGAGAGCTTATACAAAGAACTACGTGATTTTAAAATTAAGGTGACTTGCGTGTATCCTGGATCGGTTAAAACTGATTTCTTTGACAATTCAGCTTCAATCGATGCACATGACTATATGTTAATGCCTGAAGATGTAGCTCAAATGATTGTTCACGCTACCGAGACCCCTGATAATTTTCATCAAGTAAATCTTGAAGTCAGACCCTTACAACCAAGGGGGCCAAGAAAGAAAAAAGCTTAAAGCGGAATAACCTCTGTTACCCGGTTGAGCGAAAACTGAGATTGACCTAATCTCGGGTATTTTGCCGTGGGCTCAACAGGAATATAAGTCTTACCTTTATAGTTGAATGAACCGGCAGGAGCGTAGTCAGGTATTTCTAAAGCAAGGCTCAAGTGTTCATCGTTCTCAAAGAATAGACCTATGCTATTAACGCTTAATAAACGCTTAGAGAGGTAAGACAGAAGAATTGCTTTGTCCTCGCAGTCTGCATTAACCGCCATGATGGTTTCCTCAGGATAGTAGAATCTCTCTTCTCCGTACTTGTCAAAATCACTTCCATATGGTACTACTTGCTGAACAAAATTTAGTAGAAATCGAACTCCTTCAACCTTGTTCATTTCTCTTACTTCATTTCTCAAGTAACTCATAACTGTAGCGTTCATTTCACGCGACATATTGAGATAGGTAAACTCTCTGCCCACATCAAACAATGGAAGATCTCCCAAAAACTCAGTAATAGACTGATTACTTCGAGCACGTAATTCATGGTCTTGAGCCCGGTAAGCAAAATTCAATTCCTTAGATATGATCTTAGCATTGATTTTGGGAACTCGTAAAACGTTTCGCTCGATTGTTCTATAGGTCTTTTTCGAGTCCATATAGATCAAGTGTTTGCTATAATTTGTTCTATTCTTAAAATCAAGATCTTTGTAAATCTTATTTGCATAGCGGATGTAGATGTATCTTCCAGGCTTGTAGGAAAGGTTTCCTAAACAATTCAGCTTTGTTCCTGTACGAGTCAGTATTACATCGTATCCAAGATCTTTAAGGGTAAGATACTTGATGAAATTTTTCTGATTGATGTTCTTAGTTATTGTCTCAGCGTACTTGTCGACCAATAGGGTAGTAGCAGTACCGTCGAGTTCGTAGAAATCAATGTGCTTTTTAATGTAATAGGTTGATTTGCTGAGGTTGTCGTTTCTGAGCAGAGCAAGTTTGCTTGTGATTTCAGACTGACTCAAATTTTGTAGGCTTAAGTTCGACACCTGTTGGTCGTAAGAGATATGCAGGTTGTGGCCATAGAAGTCTACCGCGGTTCCTATAGAACTTCCCGCGTTTATGTTGGCGATTGTTAAGACCAAACCAACAATTAGTATAAACCTCCTAATCTTCATCACTGGTGTCTTTTAAGTATAACTCAAAAGATATGCCACTTAGTATGAAGAATTTACCAATACTTGATATTTGATGAAGTTTCCACCTAAAGTCTTAGTGTTCAGAAGTTTGTATTTCCGTTGGTCAAATGAGTTAAACACATCTGGCAGGTAATCCACGCGATGCTTGGTGAAAATCTTGAAGAATAAAATGGTCAGTTTTATTAAAAATCTTCTAAAAACAAGTCGTTTTGTGCTTTTAGACAATTCAAAATCTGCAACATACCATTTGAGATTTTTTTGGTCTTTAAGTTTAGATTCTATTGTGCCAATGACTTCTCCAATTTTATCTTGCTCAAATAGATCAAGGAAAAAAGCAGCATAAATTAAGTTGTGATCAGATGACTGAAATGAAAAGCTGTCGGAATGGGTAAAGCTCACATTTTGATTTGCATTTGTCTTTGCTTTAGCGAGTTTTATCATCTCACTTGAAGCTTCAACAAATTCAATCCTTAAATGAGGGGCATGTTGATAGATTAGAGGAAGAATAAATCCGTCTCCGCCGCCTAAAATTACCAAGCTCCCTTCTTGTGGTAATTCGCTAATAAGCTCAGCCTGAATACGTTTAAGTCGTTGGCCAAAAACCAAGCGAGAAATAGGTGAGTAGATTTTGGCTATGAAGTTATAGTGATTAAGCAAATCGAGATTTTTAAAAATGTAAAAGCCCCAGCACCTTGTACTGAGGCTTTAGATTGGCTTTCTGACTATTAAGTCACTCAAATATACAACCAAAGTTGAATTGAGAAAGAACTAATTTTTGGTCTGACACATAAGTGACAATAAACTTACAATAACTAGCTAGCCCCTGCAATCATCATTGGCATAATGAGCATTAATAAGTCTTCGTTTTCAACATTCTCAGATGGTAAAATTATACCTGCTCGGTTAGGAGTAGATAGTTCAATTGTTATATCTGGAGTGTTGATATTTTGTAGCATTTCGATCAGCAACTTTGAGTTGAATCCGATCTCCATGTCTTCACCTGCATAGTCGCAACCTAGGCGTTCTACCGCTTCATTGCTCAGGTCAATATCTTCAGCAGAGATAGTTAATTCGCTGCCTGTAATTTTAATGTTAATTTGATTGGTTGTCTTATTTCCAAAGATGCTAATACGTTTAACGGAGTTCAGGAAATCTTGACGAGAGATTGAAAGCTTGTTTGGATTGTCGGCAGGAATTACTGCTTTATAATCAGGGTATCTTTCGTCAATCAAACGACAGATTAAGCTAATATCTCCAAAAGAGAAAAATGCATTCGAGTCGTTAAAATTTACCTGTACTTCTGATGAGTCGTGAGGAAGATGAGACTTTAATAAGTTAAGAGCCTTCTTAGGTAAAATAAAGTTTGTTTCAACTCCAGGATTCACATCGCTACGCTCAACTTTCACTAAGCGGTTGGCATCGGTAGCAACAAATACTGCGTTGTCGTTATAAAGCTGAACATAAACACCTGTTAAACTCAATCGTAGTTCATCGTTACCAGATGCAAAAATTGACTGTGCAATGCTGCTTGATAATACGCCACTTTCCATTTTGAATCCATTGTCGGCAGACACATCTGGAATACGCGGGAAATCATCAGCGTTTTGACCGATTAATTTATATCGACCAAACTCAGATTTTAGTTCAATGCTGTTCTTATCGGAATTGATTGTAAATGTCACTGGCTGATTTGGCAATGCTTTTAACGTGTCAAGACACATCTTAGAAGGTACAGCAATTTTTACATCTTCATCTGCTTGTACATCAATTGAAGTACTCATTGAAGTTTCCAAATCTGTAGCAGTAATGGTTAGTTTTCCGTTACTAATATCAAACAAAAAGTGGTCTAAAATAGGAATTACAGGTTTTGAAACAATGGTACCGCTAACGTCTTGAAGCTTGTTTAACAGTTGATCAGTATTTACAATAAATTTCATTCTCAGTCTAAATAATTTAAAACGTCAAATAAACTTCTAATTTTTGAGTTTAAACAAGTTTTATTTTCAAAACTTATCAATATTATTTATCGACTTTTACCCATTTAACAGAATACCATTTCCAATTTGCTGATAATCTCTAGAAAATCATTCTGAATGCCTTGTCCTTTATCCTTTGTATAAAGCATTTGGATGGTCTTCGAAATCTCAGATTTTGGCAAACCTGCATCTCTAAGTTCAAGAAACTCACGCTGAATATCATATGGTCGAGCACCCCAGGTAAATAGCACGTTCTGGTGGCAATCTAATGCACTGAGTTTAGGTATGGCTCTTCCACCGTTGGTAAGAAAATCGTCTATAATATCCAAATTTTCGTCGCGGAGTATAATCTTAAGGTCTATGTTGCTATTTTGCTCTGCCATTTTCTGAATGTAGGGAAGATTTTGTGCTGCATCACCACACCAGGCTTCAGATATAACTAACCACGTCTGTGGCTCAAGACTTTTAATAGCGTTTTGCAACTGAGCATCTATGGTAGCTCGTTTATCCAATCGATTCATTCGGGCAATGTTCAATTGGGTATACGCTACCATGTTTTCTGAATGATTGCTACCTGTGGTTCGATTGTGGTCGAATAGGTAATCTACATGTTTTCTGTATGCCTCATACGAAAACACATTTCTGTCTTCCAATGAATGTTTAAATTTCATTATATACAAATACGATTTGGTGTTAAAAAACTTACTTAGTCTTTTCTGATGAGCCAAATAGCAAGTAATATCAAACCTAATCCAGCGATATGATTCAAGCCGATGATCTCACCATCTAAGATGCCCCAAAATAAGGCAACAATTGGGATAAGATATGTAACCGAAGATGCAAAGACAGCATTGGTTTTTTGGATTAATTGATTAAATAAAATCAAACTAATTCCCGTTCCAACTATTGCTAAGATTAAGATAGCTATAAGCGACTTTATTTCATCCGACGAAGAAAGATCAATAGCAATTTCTTGTTGTAACAGAACGGCTATACCTATGAGAGAAATAAGTGCTAAGGGTAGAACTGCCACCAGCAGAGGAGGGTAATCACCAAGCTTGTGTTTTATTATGTTTACGTTGGTTCCGTATAAAACAGTGGCCAACACAATAAGGAATGTACCTGAGAACTCAAATTTAAAATCTGTAGACATCATCAACGCAAATGCTCCAATCAATCCAACACAGACGCCTAATAACTTGAACTTGCTGAATTTAACATTGAGAAATAAGACTCCTATGAGTAGAGCAAAGAGAGGAGTTAATCCATTCAAGGCTCCTGCCAGTGAACTCGAAATTGTGGTTTGGGCAGCAGTGAATAGAAATGCTGGGATTGCACTTCCAAAAACACCAGAAAATACAAAGTACTTAAAATCTCCTTTTCTTATTTTTACCTGTTTCCAGCGTATAAAAGGAATGAGAACTATTCCAGCAACAGCCAGTCGAAGAGCCGCAACTTCATTGCTATTGTACGACACCAATCCAATCTTCATTAAGATGAATGAACTGCCCCAAAATACAGCAAGAATGATGAGGTATAAAAAAGGATTGAATGTTTTTGTATTGCTCAATTTCGAGTGCAATACTCTGTATTATTCCTTAATTAATACCCTTTTAGAATTGTTTATTTCTGCTTTTTTGCTACTTTTACAATGTAAACCTCATTTCAGACAGTGAGAAAGTCTGGGATTAATTAACCAAACCTTAGCTTAAGGCCTAGAATTTACCTCTGGGCCTTGCTTTTTTTTACACGACCAGGTAAAAGTAAATTCCGCAACCATTTCATCTTTGGCATACGCCTTCACTTTCATGTCGATTATAGCTCCATCTGGTGACTTAGCTAAGTCGTCTACGAATTGATTTACTCGTTCACCTTCTTCGCAAACAAACTGAATTTTGCCAATGGCTTTTTTATGATAATGTGCTTGATTGGCAATTAAAAGCATAGAGAACTTGTTGTCTGGACTTATGTATTGGAATAGTTGCAGACCAGTGCTTAATTCGGCTGCCATCTCTAATGCTGCAAAATACAGAGATCGAAATGGATTCTTATTCAGCCATTTAAATCGCATGGAAGTTGTGCATTGCTTCGTTGTAAAACTTTGAACTGAAATACCAGCAGGAAATGCCATAGGAAGCTTCTGCAACAAGAATAATTTGAAGAGGGGAGAGTTGACCTTTTTGCGAAATGCCTGAGGTGTCATTTTACGATCTTAATTCTTCTGCCTCATCGTCTGTGAGTTTAAGGTCTTGAATCACCTTGTGTTTGATTGGACGCAAATAAATCATATATACTCCAATCATTGTGGCATAGAGTATCAGATTCATCCGTTGGGTTAGTAAGTAACCTACACATGCGAATAGGGCAGCACCTTCGGCAGTAGCCCATCGAATTATCATGACCGCTCGATAGATCGCCATTTTTTCCATTCCTGTGGCATCGTCAGCGATGCTATTTAAACGTTGTCTTGAAACCATGAACCCTGCAGCTATTGACGTTACTGCAAATAATGGAATGATCATTTCTAGGGTTAGTCCAGTTTCTTCTGATGCCTGTGATATATCAGGAAAAACAAAGTACATCACGATTATAAGAATCGCCAAAAACAAACATATGGCTAAGTGAATGGTGGTGAGTTTTTTGAATTCTTTGTTTAACATGTTATAGCAAGCTTATTTGGTCACCTGTTGTAAATGTCTGATTGTCTTTGTCTTCTTCAGACTTCAACTTCGGGGGGGTTCGAGGGGTTTTCTTCTTAATGATGCGTTTAGTCGGTTCTGCTTTCTCTTCTTTCTTTGCTTCCTTCTTCTCAGCTTTTATAGGCTCTTCGGTCTTCTTTTTCGCCTTTTTAGTTGTTTGCTCTACTGAGGTCTCTGCAACTGGGTCTTCTGGAGCATCTGTGACTGCAGGTTCGACATTTTCTTTGCTTGGCGTTTCAATTGTTTCATCTCCTGGTTTTGGAGGATACAATTTGGCACGTGAAAATTCTCTTCCACAAAGCTTATTCCCAATACTTTTCCAGCCTTTAACATCAATAAACTCATTTAGGTTGACGTCTTCTGATCTTCTATCCTTACCCTTAGGTTTAGTGAATAGCTCAATAATCGGTTCTTTCTGAGTAGTCGCTAACACCAACTTACTTCCACGGGCTTCGGTAATGAACATAAAGCGTTTGGATTGGGTAGACGTTTCGATGTTGAATCGTTTTACACAGTAATTCTTAGAGTTGCCGTCGTAATGAATTGCGGTAATTATCTTTTCTGGATTGTATTTTTCTATGAGTACAATCTCTTTTGAAACATAGCGATTAGTTAATTCATGGTTGGTCAACTCGTATTCACCGCTTTCGTAGATAACCAAAATCTGATCATCTGTTTGGAAGCTACCGAGGTATTCACCACGCTCATGGATGTTAAGTCGGCCAATATTCTTTTCATACCAAATATCCCGGCCACCAATGGTCGATTTACCTTTTTCTTTCAGGTCAACTTTACGAACAGGATGTTTCGTAACCATGTTACCTTGTGAGGTTCGTCCTTTAATCGCTAAATCAGCAAAGTTATAATGGATGAGTTTATTTCGTGCTTTTGCAGCAGAATGAAGGTATACATTCACCACTTCAGCTTCTCCATTAGGATTGGCTGTAAAATAATGAAGTTTGGAACCTTTATTTGCTTTGGTAACATCGTATTCCTTGTCGCGTGTAAAGCTAGTCACATTGAATCGCTTAGCGAGAGTCTTTTTGGTCTTTCCGTCCGTATACACCGCATTATAGGTCATACGATCGTCGTTCTTTCTGAATACAGCAACATGAATAATGTTCTTACCGAAGAACGCTTTGCTTGAAACTTTGTTGATCGAATACTTACCATCTGACCTAAATACGATAATGTCGTCAATATCAGAGCAGTCGCAGATGTAGGTTTCTTTCTTCAGCCCTGTTCCAACAAATCCTTCTTTTAGGTTCGCATAAAGCTTTTCGTTTGCAACGGCTACAACTTTGGTATTGATTTCTTCAAAGTCGCTAATCTCAGTCTTTCTTTCTTTGCCTTTTCCATATTTATCCAATAGATTTTGGTAGTAGGCAATGGCAAATTCAACCAGGTTGTTAAGGTGATGATTTACTTCCTCCAAATCATCTTCAATTCCTTTCAGCAATTCATCTGCTTTAAACGAATCAAATTTAGAGATACGCTTAATCTTAATTTCGGTAAGCTTAACAATATCCTCTTGAGTTACTTCTCTCTTTAAAAGCTTTTTAAAAGGCTCTAGCCCTTTGTCTATAGCTGTTAAGACTTCTTCCCAAGTCTCACATTCTTCAATGTCTCGATATATCCGTTCTTCAATGAAAATCTTTTCTAAGGAGCTGAAGTGCCACTTCTCTTCAAGCTCACCAAGTTTAATCTCCAATTCTTGCTTCAGCAGGTCAACTGTATTCTCAGTATTGATTTTTAAGATGTCTGTGACACCTAAAAATTGCGGCTTATCATCTACAATAACACAGGCATTGGGTGCAAGTGATGTTTCACAATTGGTGAAGGCATACAGTGCATCAATAGTCTTATCGGTAGATATGTTATTTGGAAGCTGAATTTCAACTTCAACATCTTTAGCTGTATTGTCTACAACTTTTTTGATCTTAATCTTCCCTTTGTCATTTGCTTTAAGAATGGAATCAATTAAAGCTCCAGTGGTGACACCATATGGCACATCTTTTATGAGTAGGGTCTTCTTATCTTTTTCTATGATGGTTGCTCGAACTTTAATTCGGCCGCCTCGTTGCCCATCTTGATAGTCTGAAACATCAATTTTTCCTCCCGTTAAAAAATCAGGGAATAGTTTCGGTTTTTTACCTTCTAAGATCTTTATGCTCGACTGAATAAGCTCTACAAAGTTGTGTGGAAGTATTTTGGTACTCAGACCAACAGCAATACCATCAACGCCTTGAGCGAGCAGCAATGGAAACTTAACAGGAAGTGTAATAGGCTCATTTTTTCTTCCATCATAAGACCGTTGCCAATCGGTGGTTTGTTTGTTGAAGGCAATTTCAAGCGCGAACTTGTTTAACCGAGCTTCAATGTAACGCGGAGCAGCTGCACCGTCTCCGGTTCGAATATCTCCCCAGTTACCTTGACAATCTATCAAGAGGTCTTTTTGCCCCATATTTATAATGGCCTGACCAATAGCTGCATCTCCATGGGGGTGATATTGCATGGTTTGCCCAATTATGTTGGCAACCTTGTTGTATCGACCGTCGTCCATTTCTTTCATAGAATGAAGAAAGCGTCGTTGTACGGGCTTTAGACCATCATTGATATGAGGAACAGCACGCTCAAGAATAACATAGCTGGCATAGTCTAGAAACCAGTCTTCATACATGCCTTTAACCGCACGCTGACCGTCTTCTAAATTTATGGAGGTTTCCTTCTCTTCTGGCTGGTTGTTTTGCTCTTCTAACTCTTCGTTCTCGTCCATATTAAGCAGCTTCTACTATTTTTTCTTTAGGTTGTTCTAGTTCTTTGGGCTCAGCTTCTTCACTGTCTTCGGTCTCATCAATCTCAGTACGTAGGTTTTCGATGATAAATTGCTGTCTGCTTGGTGTGTTTTTACCCATATAATAAGTCAACATCTTGTTGATAGACGAGTCTTCTGTGAGCAATACCGGTTCAAGGCGAATATCTTCACCAATAAATCCGCCAAACTCATCAGGAGAAATCTCACCAAGACCTTTGAATCGGGTAATTTCAGCATTTTTACCCAATTTTTTAAGTGCCCCAATTCGCTCCGATTCGGAATAACAGTAAATCGTTTCTTTTTTATTTCTAACTCTAAATAGAGGAGTTTCTAAAATGTATAGATGTCCTTGACGAACAAGGTCAGGAAAGAATTGCAAGAAGAAGGTTAATATAAGCAAGCGAATATGCATACCGTCAACATCGGCATCCGTTGCAATTACGATTTTGTTGTACCTCAAATCTTCGATACTTTCTTCAATATTTAAAGCGTGTTGAAGTAAGTTAAATTCTTCGTTTTCGTATACAATTTTCTTCTTTAATCCAAAGCAATTCAAGGGTTTACCTCTTAAACTAAATACTGCTTGAGTTTGTACATCTCTTGCTTTGGTTATCGACCCACTCGCAGAATCTCCCTCAGTGATAAATAGGGTAGTGTCTAAGCGATTTTCTTTCTTTTCATCGGTAAAATGTACCCTGCAATCTCTCAGTTTTTTGTTATGAACACTGGCTTTTTTAGCTCGTTCTCTAGCAATTTTTCGAACGCCAGCCATGTCTTTTCGTTCACGTTCTGAGAGTTGTATTTTTTTGAGCAGTGCTTCGGCAGTGTCTGAGTTTTTGTGAAGATAGTTGTCTAACTTCTTCATAAACTGATTGATCTCTGCTTTTAGCGATGGGCCGTTAGGAGCAACTTCAGTGCTTCCTAGTTTGGTCTTGGTCTGAGATTCAAAAACAGGTTCTTGAATTCTTACACTAATAGCCGACACCAACGAAGCTCTAATGTCTGTAGAATCAAAGTTCTTTCCAAAGAAATCTCTAACTGTTCTAACAAGGGCTTCTTTAAACGCGGCAACGTGTGTTCCGCCTTGAGTTGTGTTTTGACCGTTTACGAATGAATAGTACTCTTCTCCGTAGTGATTGTCATGTGTAATGGCAACTTCTATATCTCCTTCTTTGAGATGGATGATGGGGTACTTATTTTCCTCCGCATTTGTTTTACGCTCTAAGAGGTCGAGAAGACCATTCTTTGAGTAGTATCTATTTCCATTAAAGAAGATGCTAAGACCTGCATTCAGATATACATAGTTCCACATTTGATTATCGATGTAATCAGTTATGTACTTGTGTTTCTTAAATATTTCTGTGTCTGCGGTGTATTCTACATATGTTCCGTTTGCTTCTTCTGACTTTCCACCTTTTTCTGAAGTTAGCACACCACGTTCAAATTCAGCAGACTTTGATTTGCCATCGCGATAACTGACTACTTTGAAATAGGAGGACAGGGCGTTAACCGCCTTGGTACCAACTCCGTTCAAACCTACAGATTTCTGAAAAACAGCAGAGTCGTATTTAGCACCTGTGTTGATCTTACTCACCACATCTACAACTTTACCTAGAGGAATTCCACGGCCATAATCACGTACACTTACCACATTTTCAGTGAGTTTCACTTCAATCTTCTTACCGTTGCCCATCATGAATTCATCGATTGAGTTATCGATTACTTCCTTCATGAGAATATAAATGCCATCTTCAGCCGAGGAACCATTTCCTAGCTTACCGATGTACATCCCTGGGCGCAGGCGAATGTGCTCTTTCCAATCTAACGACCGTATACTGTCTTCATTATATTGATTTCCTGCCATTTATTCGTGATAATTTTATGATCCTGTGCTAAACGCCCAAATGTAGTACCCACAAGCGTTTTTGCCTTATTTCGCTTTTAAATTTTATAAACAGCAACGTGGATAAATCAGAGATTTTGTCTATGCCAGTATTCGGAAGAGGAGAATTTGAAAAAAATCCATAAAAAAAGCCCTCCGAAGAGGGCTAAAGGCTAATGATAGTAGTTCTTATTTATGCTTTGATGGGGCTATGCTCCATCATTCTACGCATATTGTTTAAAGCGTATCTCATCCTACCTAAAGCAGTATTAATACTTACATCAGTCATTTCGGCGATTTCTTTGAAGCTCAGATCACCATAGTGTCTTAAAATCAGAACCTGTCTTTGTTCAGGAGGCAGCTTGTCGATCAGGACTCTGACTTGATTTTCTTTTTCGGTACGAACGATCTTTTCTTCAATGTTTTCTGTTTTTATTTTAATCTTTCTAAAAACATCATCGCCAGATGAGTCTGTTACCGTTGGCATTCTTTTCGTTTTTCGGAAATAATCAATCGCCATATTTCTTGCAATTCTAATCGCCCAAGGCAAGAATTTCCCCTCTTCATTGTACTTCTTTTTTCTCAGATTATTAATAATCTTAATAAAGGTTTCTTGGAAAAGATCCTCAGCAATGTAGGTGTCTTTAACGATAAGAAGAATAGTGGTGAAAATTCGCTCTTTATGGCGAGAAATTAACATTTCAAGACATGCCTCGTTGCCCTGAACATACTGCTTTACAAGCAATTGATCTGAAATTTTGTTAGAATGCATAATACCTCCGATTAATTAGTTTAAAAAAAATGTTTTACTAGTAGAGGTATTACTTATAGGCGTGTTTAAAATTTAAAGTTGCCTACTAAATTAAGAAAATAATTTCAAACATCCAAAGATTTCTTATTTATTGTGCTTGAAAATGGCCAATTTTGCCTCTTCCAATTTTTTATTGAAAATACATGACAAAACAGAAATACATCGAGATCAACAACGCGCATCTTCATAACCTTAAAGGGGTAGATGTTAAGATACCTCGAAACAAGTTTACTGTGGTGACGGGGGTTTCCGGATCTGGAAAGTCTTCACTTATTTTCAATACCCTCTATGCAGAAGGGCAACGACGCTATGTAGAAAGCTTAAGTAGCTATGCTCGTCAGTTCTTAGGCAAGGTTGAAAAACCCCAAGTCGATTCGATTAAAGGATTAACTCCTTGTATTTCTATTGAGCAAAAGGTTAATACCCGAAATCCTAGAAGTACGGTAGCTACTTCTACAGAATTATACGACTACTTGAAACTGCTGTGGGCGAGAATTGGAAAGACCATTTCACCAATCAGTGGAAATGAGGTCAAAAAGCATAGCACCTCTGATGTTGTAGCTTATATTGAGGCTTTACCACTTGACACACCCTTGTATATCTGCTATACCCCGCACTATGATGGTGACCGTAATTATCTTGAAATTGCACTTCAAAAAGGATACAATCGTATTCTTCACGAAGGAAAAACCTTGCGAATAGAAGATGTTCTCGAAGATCAGCTTTCAAACTACTATATTCTGGTGGATCGATTAAAAACTGCTGAAACCGATGATAGCTATAGAAGCAGACTATCAGATTCTGTAGAAACTGCTTTTTGGGAGGGTAAAGGAGAAGTAACCATTATTACGGATAAAGAAGTTCAATTTAATAACCGTTTTGAGTTGGATGGAATGACCTTTGAAGAACCATCGGTTAACTTCTTGAGTTTCAATAATCCGTACGGTGCATGCGGCACTTGTGAAGGATTTGGCTCTATCATTGGCATCGATCCAGACTTAGTGATTCCGAATAAATCGCTCTCAGTATATGAAAATGCAGTTGCATGCTGGAAAGGTGAAACCTTGAGCGAGTGGAAGAATGACTTCATTAACAGCAGTGCAAAGTATAAATTCCCGATTCATCGTGCTATTAAAGATTTGACTAAAGCTGAACTAAAGCTATTGTGGGAAGGCAACAAGCAGGTAAATGGAATCAACTCCTTTTTCAAATACCTGGAAGAAAAGTCGTATAAGATTCAATATCGGGTTATGCTGGCGAAATATAGAGGAAAAACTACATGTCCCTCGTGTTCAGGAACTCGTTTAAGAAAAGATGCTTCTTATGTGAAGCTGGTTAATCAAGAAAAGAATCCTGCATTCTTAGACGATGAAAAATTCGCATCGCTTCAAGAAATATTGTTACTCAATATAGAAGATGCCCAGCACTACTTTAAGCAACTGAAGCTAGATAGCCAGGAGGAAGAAATTGCAAAACCTGTGCTCATCGAAATAAACAATCGCTTAGATTATCTAATGCGTGTTGGCTTGACTTATTTGAGCTTAAACAGAATGAGCAACACTTTGTCGGGTGGAGAAAGTCAGCGAATCAATCTTGCAACATCACTAGGAAGTAGCTTAGTGGGGAGTACTTATATTCTAGATGAACCAAGCATTGGTCTCCACTCGAAAGACACAGAACGACTTATATCTGTATTGAATGACTTAAAAGAAAGAGGCAATACGGTTATAGTTGTTGAACATGATGAAGACATGATGCATCAAGCAAACCACCTCATTGATATGGGCCCTGAAGCAGGTCATTTAGGAGGAGAAGTGGTTTTTTCGGGAGACTATGAAAGCATTCAAAACGCTGGAAGCTTAACGGCCGAATATTTAACTGAAGTTCAAAAAATTGAAGTACCAACTTCGCGGCGAAAATGGAACAACAAAATAACACTTGTTGAAGCCTCACAGCATAATTTAAAAGGCATAACAGTTGATATACCTCTCAATGCCTTCACTGTAGTATCTGGAGTGAGTGGTAGTGGAAAAACATCACTGATTAAAGGTATACTACATCCTGCAGTGCTTAGAGAAACTCAACAGTATAGTACACAAAAGGTTGGTGCAGTTAAAGCAGTAACAGGTGACATATCAGAAATTGCTACTGTCGAAATGGTTGATCAAAACCCAATAGGTAAGTCGAGTAGAAGTAACCCAGTTACCTATGTTAAGGCCTATGACGCAATTCGAGAATTGTTTTCGACCATGCCGCTTTCAAGACAACGTGGATTCAAAACCAAGCATTTCTCATTTAATGTTGATGGAGGAAGATGCGAGAATTGTCAAGGAGAAGGCGAAGAGGTTGTTGAAATGCAGTTTATGGCCGACCTGCATTTAAAATGTGAAGAATGTAATGGCAGACGGTTTAAGGATGAGGTGCTGGATGTAGAGTTTAGAAAGAAAAACATTTACGACGTTTTAAATCTTACCGTTGATGAGGCCATCGATTTCTTTAAAGGACAGAAATCTATCGTAAACAAGCTGATGCCACTACAAGAGGTCGGGTTAGGTTATGTCAAACTTGGACAAAGTAGCAACAGTTTAAGTGGGGGTGAAGCACAACGAATCAAACTCGCAACCTTCTTAGCTAAGTCCCAAAGCAAGGATAAGGTGCTTTTTATTTTTGATGAGCCGACCACTGGACTTCATTTTCATGATATTAAGAAATTGCTAAAGTCATTTAATGCACTCATCGATAAGGGACACAGTATTGTTGTAATTGAGCACAACTTAGATGTAATTAAATGTGCTGATTGGGTCATTGACTTAGGCCCTGAAGGTGGTGATAAAGGAGGAAACTTGGTATTTGCAGGTTTACCAGAAGACCTAATTCAAGTAAAAGAATCTGTAACGGGTCAATATTTGAAGGAAAAACTACCTGGCCTTACTAAAGCACAATAGAATCTATTTACGGATGGCATAGATAAGCTCATCTTCGAGCACTCCCCATTTTTCAATGTTTTGTTTGATGTGAGCCTCTTTTTCAAATCCAAGCTTATCGAGAACTCGTTGGGAAGCTTTGTTTGAGCCATAGGGTCGTGCAAATATTCGGTTAATTTCTAACTCTTGAAATGCCCAATCATTCATTTCTTTAACTGCTCGAGTCACAATGCCTTTGTTCCAATATTCTTCTGCAACCCAATACCCGAGCTCTGCATTGTTTTTCATAATGTCGTCTTGTTGATGAATACCGACAGCTCCCACAAATTGATTGTCGACAGTTATTGCTTTTATATAAGAGCTGTTTTCAGCCTTGCAAAACGCTATAAACTGTTTGCCAGCCTCAATGGTATAAGGATGAGGGAATCTTCCGGTCATATACCTCGCAATCTTTTTATTATTGGCATGTTTAACCAAATTATCAAGATCGTAGTCTTCAATCCATCGCAGTTTAAATTCAACCATAATTAATGTTCTTCGTCAAAGTATAACTTGTAGTAGTTCTTTCCATTTTCATCCGTATGACGCTCAATTAAATCTCGATTGCCATGTACATAGATATGAAAGTTCTTATCGAGCTTAATCACACTCTTAAATACACGCGATTTCTTTTTTACCGCCGTTGATGAGATTTGAAACCCATCATCTAAGGGCACGGCTTGCTCACGGGCATAGGTTGAACGGTATTCATTGAAGCTATCAATGATGTCGGGTTGTTCAATAACTGTGTTCGCAAACTCGCTAAGGTCAAATTCTTCTTGTTCTTTGAAGTATTGTGCACTTCGATTGAGTAAATGTGCTTGATCTGCCTTTGTTGCTTCAAACTGTTCTGGAAGCTCTTTCGTTATAAAATCTTTTGCAAAAGCAATGATGTTCTCTGTTTGGAAGTATTCGTCTTGTCGCTGTTGAATCTGTAAAAAGTGATCAAACCAAAATTTCGCTTCACTTCCTTTATTGGTATTGTCGATGGCAGAAACGACATAACCTGACGACTTCTCAGAGTTAAATATCACGCAGCCTTTGTCAAGCTTATTGATGTTGAAGCCTTGCTGACTGTTAATTTCAAAGCCATTTTCACCTGATCTGATTTTAAGAAAGGTATCTTTATTTTCAGCTTTAAACAAACCTACTGCATCAAGCAATTCTCCTTCTAATATGCAATCTTTGAGGTATACAACATAGAATTCCCCTCCCTTAACTTTTGGATGCGTACTGTTTTCAAAAAGGTGTTTCGCAAGGTTCACAGATTGATCATAAAGCTCATTTGGACTATCAAATATGGCAGTGGCATAATTATATACTTCATTGAGCCCTAAATCTGTTTCATGATGTAGATTGAAATACTCATTCTGCTTGAAGGAAGATAAAAAGTAGGTCAACAAGTCTTTTTCTACTTCTTCAGTATAGTTGAGTTCAGTTTTTCCTATGACCAAATTCTCCTCATTGAACTTGTTTCCAACATGATGCAATACGAGCTTTTCTATCTTGGTGTCTGCGAACGAAAACATATAAAGCCGCAATATCAATCAAGCACATAGATTTTCATAATAATGGGCATAAAAAAAGGGTAGCTTCATAGAAACTACCCTTTAAATATAGTCTTAAACTGCTAGCTGTTGCTTGCTGGAGCTTTAGGAGCTGCATCCAAGGTTTCTTGGTTAACTCCTGCAGCAAATTGCTCAAAGTTTTGGTTGAACAAGTTAGCAAGGTGAGCTGCTTTATCGTCGTAAGCTGATTTATCTTCCCAAGTGTTACGTGGGCTTAACAATTCAGTAGGAACCTCAGGACATTCTGTTGGCATTTGTACACCGAAAACAGGATGTGTTTCGAAGTTCACGTTGTCTAACTTACCGTCTAACGCGGCATTTAGCATAGCACGTGTGTATTTCAATTTCATTCTGCTTCCAATACCGTAAGGGCCACCGCTCCATCCTGTGTTCACTAACCATACGTTTACATTGTTCTCGGTCATTTTTTTACCAAGCATTTCTGCATATCGTCCTGGGTGAAGAGGAATAAACGCTGCACCAAAGCAAGCTGAGAATGTTGCTTGTGGCTCAGTAACACCTTCTTCAGTTCCAGCAACCTTAGCTGTGTAACCACTAATGAAGTGATACATCGCTTGTCCTGGAGTCAGTTTTGAGATTGGAGGTAATACCCCAAACGCATCGGCAGTTAAGAAGAAAATATTTTTTGGCTGAGGACCTACAGATGGCTCAGCAATGTTATCTACATTATCGATAGGGTAGGCACAACGTGTGTTCTCAGTAACAGAAACGTCGTCGTAATTAACTACATCAGAATCAGGGAAGAAACGTACATTTTCAACCAAGGCTCCTTTGGTAATAGCTTTCCAGATTGTAGGCTCATTTTCTTCAGATAGGTTGATAGTTTTAGCGTAACATCCACCTTCGAAGTTGAAGATTCCGTTTTTGCTCCATCCGTGCTCATCATCACCAATTAGCTTTCTGTTTGGATCTGCACTTAGTGTTGTTTTACCAGTTCCTGATAAACCAAAGAATACTGCAGAATCTCCATCATTGCCAATGTTCGCAGAACAGTGCATTGATAGTACATCGTGTTCAACTGGTAGTGTGAAGTTTAGTACCGTGAAGATTCCTTTCTTAATCTCCCCAGTATAACCACTACCACCAATGATATAAATTTTCTTAGTAAAGTTAATGATTGAGAAGTTTTCTTGACGTGTTCCATCTCTGTCAGGAACAGCCATAAAACTTGGTGCAGCTAAGATAACCCAGTCTGGATCGATGTTGTTAATTTCACTTTCATCAGGACGGATGAACATGTGATTAACAAAAAGATTTTGGTATGCACTTTCTGTAACAACACGAACTTTTAGTCTGTACTCTGGATCGGCACAAGCATAAGCATCTCTTGCAAATATTTCTTTTCCTTCGTAGTGTTGAATAACACGCTCTAGTAAGGCATCAAATTTTTCTGGTGAGAATGGTTGGTTAATATCTCCCCACCATACTTGATCTCTTGTTGTATCGTCTTCTACGGAGAATTTGTCTTTAGGTGAACGGCCGGTAAATCTACCTGTATCTGCAGCGAGTGCTCCTGTACTTGTTATCTTACCTTCGTTTCTTTCAGTTGCAGCTTTAAGAAGTTGTTCTAAGCTGAGATTTTTGTGGGTCTTTGAGGCTAAATCAAAAACCTTGTCAGTTATTGGGTTTGACTTCATAACAAATTAGGGTGCAAAGGTAAAATTCATCGAAAACTTACATAATCTACATTGTAGTTTTTTTTGCATGATATCCACTTTTTATGAGGAAAGTGACCACTTTATCTGCAATATCTCCTTGAATTATTATGGTTTTTTGTTTTACTGAGCCTCCTACACCACAATTCTGTTTTATCTTTTTACAGAGCTCTTCGAGCGTTTGTGGGTTGCCCTTATAACCGTCTACAATAGTCACAACCTTACCTCCTCGTCCTTTCTTTTCTTTCCTAACTTGAAGTTTCTGAGCATTAGGGGGGAGGTTAGTTATTTCTTCTTCAGTACCGTCAGATTCGGTTAGCACTTTAAAATCATCCGATTCATCAGATTGGATAAAGAAATTCGACAAGTCGAGTTTTTGCATTTTTTTCTTCTTACTCATTTCGGTACAATTACGTTTAAACTTTTAGAATCTATTCTAACTTCTTTTTTCTTTCTAAGCACTATTGGCTCACCGTCAATGTGCCATTTTTTGCCACTTTTCTTAATGTCAATTTCAGAGGCTTTGTAATAAGTGAAGAGGTTATTGCTCTGCTGCTTATGATTTCTTAAATAGGAAATCAACTGCGGAATCTGAACAAAACGTGGCTTGCGCATGATAGCAATATCCAGCAGGCCATCTTGAATATCAGCCTCACTGGCTATTTCAAAATTATTACCCCACTGAGCACCATTTGCAATGCTCAGACTAAAATATTTAACTAATTTGGTATCTCCATCTACTTTCAGCTTAACCTCTCGTTCTTGGTGGGTCTTAAAAAGTTCAACAATCGCCTTTATGTATCCACGAATACCACGGATGCCTTCCTTGCCAAATTTGTGGGCGACTTTAGCTTCAAAGCCAGCTCCGGTAACGTTCACAAAGAATTGTTCGGATACAAAGCCTACATCCACAGGTATTTTGTGTTGTTGCAATAAGGTTTCAACTGCAGCTTTAGTGACTCTTGAAATTTTTAGAAATCGAGCAAGTCCATCTCCAGACCCTTTCGGAATTATGGCTAAGGTTTTATTTTGTCGATAGGCTTTTTCAGCAACTGTATTTACGGTTCCGTCTCCACCTATGGCAACTAGGGTATCAAAAGGTGAGGAGTCGTAAGTTTCAAACTCACGTATATCTACAAATTGATGCTTAAAATCAGCAGGAAGCAGCGATTTGATTTGCTCTACAATGCCAATCTGGAAGTTCTTCCCAGCCTTTTTATTGTATACAAATAACGTACTCATTTAACAATCCAAAATTAATGATAATCATGGATGGTCAGAAAGAATTATCTTCTAGCGATTGCTCTTTTAGCAGCTGCTACAACGTCATTAACGCCTAGACCATATTTATTTAATAAGTCTTCTGGTTTTCCGCTTTCACCAAAGCTATCGTTTACAGCAACCATTTCAACCGGCATTGGGCTTTTTCTAGCCAACAGTTGACAAATGCTATCACCTAATCCACCATTCATTTGGTGCTCTTCTGCCGTAACAGCACATTTGGTAGTTGCTAAGGCATCTAGAATTGCTTCATCATCCAATGGCTTAATGGTGTGAATATTGATAACTTCAGCTGAGATTCCTTCCGCTTCAAGGGCTTTTGCAGCCTCTAACGAGTTCCAAACTAAATGACCGGTAGCAAATATGGTTACGTCTTTACCAGGACGCATGTGAAGTGCCTTACCAATCTCAAATTTACCTGCTTCTGTAAAAATAGGCCATTTTGGTCTACCAAAACGAAGGTAAACTGGCCCGTAGTGCTCGGCAATAGCCATGGTCGCAGCCTTTGTTTGGTTGTAATCACAAGGATTAATTACGGTCATACCTGGAAGCATTTTCATCAAACCAATATCCTCGAGAATTTGGTGCGTGGCCCCATCTTCACCAAGCGTTAAACCTGCGTGAGATGCACATATTTTTACATTTTTGTGCGAGTACGCTATTGACTGTCTAATTTGGTCGTACACCCTTCCTGTGCTGAAGTTTGCGAAGGTTCCTGTAAAAGGAATTTTGCCTGCAGTAGCTAAACCAGCTGCAAGACCCATCATGTTCGCCTCAGCGATTCCTACTTGAAAAAAGCGCTCAGGAAATTCGTTTTGAAACTTATTCATTTTTAATGATCCTGTAAGGTCTGCACATAAGCCTACAACAGCATCATTTTGCAAGCCAATCTCGTATAGGCCATCTCCAAATCCTGATCGTGTGTCTTTTTTCTCCATTGAGGTAAGGTTTGTCATTTCGTTTTAATTAATGTTTATGTGGGATATTTCACCCGATTTTATGGTAAAATTTTTGGTCTTTGTATTCGTTGTTTCCTTTACAGCGGTCTCTCGGTAAATTAAGGTATAATCTCCTGGTTGCAGTACTGTAACATCTTGATTAGCCTTAATATTCAGCTCTTTTACTTTTTCAAGCTTTCCATTTACATGCCTGTAAATCCCAATTTCTAGTTTCATTCGGGTTACAATGTTGAGCTTTCCTGGCTGTTGAACTTTGAGCGTTGTTGTTTTATTCTGAACGACCCCAACCGATTCTTGTGTAATTCTGGGTAGGGTTAATATCTCGAGATGATAATCATCAACTATGTATTTCTGAACATCATTAAAACTGTGAATGTTGATAATCTCACCCGTTTTTTTATCCATGACCACAGCCTGAAGATTCTTGTAGTTTGTAACTCCTTCGATTTCAAGGTTCAAATAGCCTTGTGGGGCGTCTGCAACAATAGTATTATGTTTTCCTGCGGTTAGGGTAATTCCCTCAACATATACAGGAGGGATGGTATGCACCTTTAAGTTGTAGGTATAACTGGGATCCAAGTACATGGTATCTGGATTTCCGCGATAATCCATCGTGTGGTAATAGTTATATATCTCTTTGCCCGTTTTAGCGTCACTGAAGGTCATGTTTACATCTGTTTCAGTTGGCTTACCTTGGGTGTCAAGAAGATTTACTTGAACCGAAGTATTATTTATTGCTTGGCTAATTACTACATCGAGCACCTCTCTAAAGTTCTCTTCAGTTGTAGCTTCAAAAAATCTACCAACACATTCAAATTGGCTTCTAAACTCAGCATTTAACCCCAGACCAATAATAAATGGACGAAGAACAACACCTTGCTTTTGAAGGGCTTGAGACACTGCACAGGGATCTCCGTCGCACTCTTCAATACCATCTGTTATTAGAATGATAATGTTTCTGACCCCAGGTGTTTTAGGAAAATCATATGCCGCTTCTTGAAGAGAATATGCAATAAGTGTGGTACCCTTTGGTTTAACGAGCTTAATCTCGTCTTTTATCCGGCTATGATTATTCTTTTCAAAAGGAACTTCTAACCGGGTATCTTTACAATTTCGATGTGTTTTAGGTGATTGATGACCGTATACTCTCAAAGCCAATTCAACGTCTTCAACGTAGCGAAGGCTATCTACCAAACGAGTTAGTAAACGCTTTGCTACCGTGATTCTGTTATCGACGCCCATTTTGGCGTACATACTTCCTGAACCGTCGAGAACGAAAAGAATACGTGTTTCTGGCTGCTGTGCATACGAGGAAGCACTTATTAGTAGTAGTGCTAACACCCATATTTTCTTTACCATTGCCATAATTACGTATTATTTAACTCAAAAAGTATGCGAAAGGATTAATAATCGCCTAGTGTTTCAGGGTTTTGTTCTAGTGCTGAAGCCAGTTGTTCGTCGTTTGGTGCGATTCCGTGCCATTCATGACTACCCATCATAAAATCGACTCCATTGCCCATTTCTGTAGTCATTAGTATACAGATTGGACTTCCATTACCTGACAATACCGCTGCTTTCGATAATGTATCTTGAACATCGTTAACATCGTTTCCGTTCATCGTAATAACATTCCAACCAAATGCTTCGAATTTCGATCTAAGGTCCTCAAAGCCCATAATGTCTTTAGTGTCACCATCAATTTGTCTTCCGTTTACATCGACAGTAGCAATTAAGTTATCGCAGTTGTTGTGTGCTGCATACATTACAGCTTCCCAGATTTGACCTTCTTGCAACTCTCCGTCACCCATAAGCGTATATACCAACTTATCTTCGCCATCCAATTTCTTGGCTTGAGCAAGTCCTGCTGCAACTGATAAGCCTTGTCCTAAAGAACCTGATGCTATACGAACTCCTGGCAATCCTTCATGTGTGGTTGGATGCCCTTGAAGTCTACTATCCAATTTTCTAAATGTCGCTAATTCATCAACTGGAAAATATCCTGCACGAGCAAGCGTACTATAGAACACCGGAGAGATATGACCGTTTGACAAAACAAAAACGTCTTCGTCTTTACCACTCATATTGAAATTATCTGCGTTGTGACGCATAACATTTTGATACAAAACGGTGAAAAATTCAGCACAGCCTAAGGAACCTCCAGGGTGCCCTGATTGAACTGCATGTACCATTCTCACTATGTCTCTGCGGGTTTGAGAAACATATTTTTCTAGTTCTTGAATTGATTTTGTCATTATAAAGTCAACAAAGATGAAATATATCGTGGTTTTATCGAATATTTGTGGAAACTTCTTGGAAAAGTAAATTGTGGCCAGAGAGATTGTAGAGCTTAGCATTGCCTTAAAAGAGTACTCAAAATTTGCATTATCACCTGTTGATTATTACTGTAGGTTGAAGCGTAAAAACGCCTCGGAGATTAATGATGTTGTCATTCTCCGTAAGTCGCTGGATGCCAGAAAGAAGAATATAAAATACAACTTGCGTTTGGAGGTTTTTACCGACAACGATTTCCCTGAAGATTTAAAACTCCCTGAATTTAAAAAACCGCAGCGTGGAACTGTGCATATAATAGGGTTTGGGCCAGCTGGAATATTTGCTGCTTTGCAGTGTTTAGAAATGGGGTTGAAGCCTATTGTTATTGAACGGGGAAAAGCGGTTAAAGATCGCCGTCGTGATGTAGCCAAACTGAATCGAGAAGGGGAAATGAACGAAGAGTCGAACTATTGTTTTGGCGAAGGCGGGGCAGGTACATTTTCAGACGGAAAGCTGTATACTCGATCACATAAACGTGGAAAGATTAGGTCGATTTTAGAATACTTTGTGCTTCATGGAGCAAATGAAAACATTCTGTACGAAGCTCATCCTCATATCGGTACCAATAAACTTCCTCAGATTATCGAAAGTTTACGAGAAACTATCATTGATCATGGGGGTGAAGTGAGGTTTGAAAGCAAACTTGATGGACTAAAAATTGACAACGACCAAATAACTGAAGTACAAATCAATGGCAATTATGAGACTTGTGAACAAGTGGTACTCGCAACGGGACATTCAGCCCGTAATATCTATGAGCTGTTCGATAAACTCAATATTGCAATTGAGGCCAAACCCTTTGCTATGGGCTTTAGGATTGAACATCCTCAAGAGTTGATTAATGTAATTCAATACCACAATGAGCAGAATGCTAAATTACTTCCTCCAGCGAGTTATAGCCTCGTGGCTCAAGTAAGAGGCAAGGGAGCCTTTTCATTTTGTATGTGTCCAGGAGGAATTATTGCTCCAGCGGCCACATCATTTGAAGAAGTGGTGGTTAACGGATGGAGCCCGAGTAAACGAAACGGTGAATTTGCGAACAGCGGCTGGGTTACAGAAATAGGAGAAGATGAATGGGCTGATTTTAGGCAATATGGAGCACTAGCCGGTTTACGTTTTCAACAATTTATAGAGAAAAAGGCTTTTGAAATGGGAGGAGGGGAGTTTAAAGTTC
The DNA here is from genome assembly GCA_965216465.1 of Bacteroidia bacterium. Lineage (GTDB taxonomy): Bacteria > Bacteroidota > Bacteroidia > NS11-12g > UBA9320 > UBA9320. Next base: position 322,334 of record CBDCFW010000003.1, on the reverse strand, counting down.
CCGCTCAAAATTTGATTGACTATCTAAACAATGAAGAGACTAAGGCTTTAAATAAAAGCAGTTACCATCCTGGAATGACAGCTTGCAATTTAAACGAGCTATATCCTGAAGAGGTTAATTATAGATTGCGTGAAGGCTTAAGAGAAATGACTAATAAACTGAAGGGATTTGCACATAAGGATGCCATTGTTACAGCTCCAGAAAGCAGAACTAGTGCTCCTGTACGTATACCGCGAACCAAAGAACTGCAGCATCCAGAAGTTAAAAACTTATTCCCATGTGGGGAAGGTGCAGGCTATGCCGGTGGAATTATTAGTGCAGCTATGGATGGTCAGCGGGTAATTAAAGCAATTGCAGCCCTAAATTCGATTTCGTCCTAAATCATTCAGTAGGGTAAAATGACTTTTTAATGCACCGTAGTACGTTTTGTGTTGATGATAGGGAATGCCGTATGACAATGCCGTCTCTTTTACAATACCAGCAATTTTTGGATAATGCACATGGCAAACAGTTGGGAAAAGGTGGTGCTCAATCTGATAATTTAAGCCTCCAATTAACCAAGTAAGCAGCTTATTTCCATTCGCAAAATTTGCTGTGGTTAGCAGTTGGTGTATAGCCCAATTGTTCTCCATACTGCCCCCTTCACCTGCTTCAAAAAACTGGGTTTCTTCTAAAACATGAGCCGATTGAAAAATGAGTGCCAAAATGAGTCCGCTAATGAACATCATAATAAAGAAACCTGCCACCACATGCCCCCAACCAATATCCATTATCCAAATTGGAAGAACCAAGGTTAAGATGACGTACCAGGTTTTATGAAATATGATCTCGATCAATGCGCCTCTAAAGCTCTTTTTTTGAGCTTTTAGCAAGTTTCTTTTACCATAATTTATGAGTTGAACAATGTCTTTAGCCAAGAACCAATATATCGTAAGCAATCCATAGAATAGGGGAGCGTAAAATGCTTGATATTTGTACACGCTTTTGTGCTCTTGGTTTGGTGTAAACCGCATTACAGGTTTAGAAATGTCTTCGTCATGTTCATGGATATTTGTAAAGGAATGATGAAGAACATTATGTTGGATCTTCCAATTGATGTGGTATCCCCCTAAAAAATTAAGGATAAACCCAAACGCCTCATTAACCTTTTTATTCTTCGAATATGAACCATGGTTAGCGTCGTGCATAATGGTCAGCCCAATACCGGCCATACCAAACCCCATAATGACCCACATAAGATACATCACACCTGTGTTTTGTATAACACCACTAAGCATTAGACCTAGTGGAACGAAGTACACCGCAATCATGAAGAGTGTTTTAAAATATAGGTTGAAATTTCCGTATCGCGAGATATTGTTGTCAACAAAGTACTTGTTTACATTGGTTCGAAGTGCTTTTATAAACTCGATATTGGTGGTGTTATTGAACTTAATTGTAGGGCGTGTCATGAGGCACAGATTTAATATTTCAGTTTTAGTAAGGTGACGAAAATAGGCTTATTGTTCAATCAACAACAATTCACTTGTACACCGATTCGCAAAGTCATAAAAAAAAGACCGTACCAAAAGGACGGTCTTTTTTTAATAAATTTCAGTGTTTCTTAGTGGTGATGTCCACCTGGTCCATGAATATGACCGTGGCTGATTTCTTCTTCAGTTGCTTCACGAATGCTAGCAATGTGACCGCTGAAATGAAGTTCTTTTCCAGCTAATTGGTGATTGAAATCCATGGTTACTGTATCTTCTTCAATTGACTTAACCACACCGATCATTGGATGACCATCTTGGTTAGTAAGTCTCAGTTGAGCACCTTCAAATACATCAGGACTCATGCTACCGTCAATCATAAAAATGTTTTTATCTAGAGGAGCTACGGCTTCAAGATTATATTCACCATACCCTTCTTTAGGTGCAACCTTAAAATCGTACTTGTCTCCTTCTTTAAGACCTTCTAATTGTCTTTCAAATCCTGGAATCATCATTCCATGACCGTGTAAGTACATTAATGGTTGATCACCAGATGCATCTAGTTTTGCACCATCTACTTCTAGTTGATAGTGAACCCCAACCGCTTTGTTTTTCTCGATTATCATTGGCGCAAAGGTAATATTGCCATTGAGATAATTAGCTTTGCAGCTCTTAAATATGAAATATTCAAGATTGCCGGAAGAAGAGCTGCATAATTTGGAGAAAGAATTCATTGATTTCTTGGTAGTTAATGGAATAACAGCAGACGATTGGGTTAAGCTAAAAGAAGAAGATTCTGAAGCTTCTGAGGCTATTATTGACCAATTTAGTGATGTAATTTGGGAAGGGGTGTTACGCAAAACTGAATATTTAGAAAAGAAAGAAGAAGGCATTGCTTACTATTTCAAATGTGATGAGACAGAAATTCACCTCATCCGAATTATTAGAAACGGAGATAAAATGGTGAAACAAGTTGCCTCTAAATCTTACAAAAAAGAACGTGAGTCAGAACTTTTCGATATGATTCAATCGGGCTGTGAAATAACAGATGGTGTTAGCTACGCTGCAGTTCTATAGTTACTCTTCCAAAATAACTGTAGACGTTTTGTATTTGTGTTGATCTCCGAGGTCTTCGGCTGTTATTCTTTTAATTTCTTTAGCAACGAAGGTTATGCTGTAGCCTGAGTAGCTGATCTCTTTGCGAAGAAAGATACCACCGTTGCTTTTTTGAAAGAGGTAGCCCATAAGGTCTTCATTTATAGAACTATACCGAGTGGCATCCACCTTGTAGTCATTACTATACCAGTATTTTATGGTTAGATATTGCTTGCTTTCTTGATCTTCTGCAGAAAGTGATACCGCCTTACATTCGTGGTTCAGGACATCAATAGTTTTATCGTTCTGACGAATATCGGTGAGCTTTTTAACATTTTGTTTTGACGCAGGGCGTACGTAGAGCGTATCTGACGAATTGAATTTCTCGGTGAGTTCATTCTCGTTAACGTCGATGTAGCTCAAATCGTAGCCTTTTGGACTGCCGTTGTAGTTCATCAAAATATCGCCGTTTTCAAATATGCTGAGTTCTAAAGTATTACCATAAAGCTCTTTTGCTCTTTGAATATCCTCTATATTTTGGGAATCCCCTTCAACGATGATATCGTAGACTATTTTTCCTACAAATGAATTGTTGTTGTTTTGAGCCAGTTTTGAAGATTTACACCCAATTGCTATTATGCAAAGTGCCAGAATTGGTATGTAAGTTCTTAATATCATGACTTCTTATGAAGCTGCGCCTCTTGAGCAATAAGCTTCTTTTGATAGCGTGTTTGTACTATATCAGTTACAATAAGTACACCAATTACAAAATAGAAGGTTGTTTTACTCATTTTCTCAATTGGGTTTCCTGCCAAATGCAGGTGTGCTAACTCTCCACCTTCTGTGATAAGCATTATTCCAACGATAAACAAAATGAACAGTCCGAGTACCTCATACATTCTATTTTTCTGTAAAAATGTTGATACTTTATCTGCGAGCCAAATCATCAGAATCCCTCCAATAATAATGGCCGTAGCCATCACTATCATCCCATTAGGGGCTTCTATATCGCTTGCCAACGCCATTGCACTTAGAATAGAATCAAACGAGAAGACCAAATTCATTAGAACAATCCAGATGATTACCGATCGTGTTGATTTTGTTTTTCTTTCTCCTTCAATTTCATCGTGAATTGGAGTCATCATGTGCCAAATTTCTTTAACAGCAGTGTACAGAATAAAAGCCCCACCAACCAAAACTATAATGCTATGAAGGTTGAAATCACCCTCGACTTTTCCTTCCCAATGAATAGAAAAGAGGCTGTCTTGTACGTAAGCTATAAGATGCATCAGCCCAAAGAGCAATACTATTCTCAGGATGATTGCGATGGCAATACCCATTTTACGTACATAGCTCTGCTTTTCTTCAGGTGCACGTTTCGATTCGAGTGAAATGTATAATAGGTTGTCAAAACCAAGCACAGCCTGTAAAAGCACAAGCATTAAGAGAGTCCAAAGGTTGGAGAGTGTGAATAAATCCATGATGTGATATTAAGTCGCAAGTTTCATAAAAAAACTGCAAACAAAATACACAATCATTAAACACCTATCGGGTGTATATCGGAGGGGGAGGAGGTGCTGGAACATCTTTAGTTTCAGCACCTGAATCTTCAAGAATGCTAATGTGAATCCATTTTTGGATTCCGATATCGTAGCTTGTAAATCGAGCAATACTGTCTGATTCTTCGGCTAAAAATCCGGTTACGTCGTTCACTTTTTGGTAGTAAGACTTATTGGTTTCAATTATTGGAGCTATAAATGATATCCAAGCTTCAACGGCCATCTTTTCAAATGTGATATTTCCAGTATCAGCTTCCGCAATAGCTTCAGTAATAAATGAATTGAGCGTTTTTTCTTTTAAATCGTTAAACACTGCGTTGTTGTAGATTTCTGCTCCGTAAATCTTACCATTTACCGCATAAGCAAAACCTACAACTTGATCTGAGGGTAAGCTTGCGAAGGCCTCTTTATATTGTTCAATCATTTCATTTACTTGCTTATTCTCTAAGGTTAATTGCAAACTGGATGGAGAAGCATCATCATTTACATCTACAGCAGTTCCAAAACTGTAGGAAAGATTCTGGTTTAATTTTTCTTTTTGAACGGAAACGTCACGCCATACTTCTTGTTGATTAGCTGATTTTCGAGCAGATAGTTTAAGATCTTTAGACGAAAGCGATTTTTCGGAAGCAGCAAATTCGGTTACATCTTCATCCTGACGCTGCTGCCATCTTCCACTTTCTACACAGAAACTGGCTATAGGAACATTTTTCATTTGAGGAGCAAGAACTACGTCCATTTGAAGAGTACGGTCTTGTTTGCCGCCTTTTACAATATCTCCTGATTGCAAGTAAATATATTGGTCAGATTGGTTGGTTATATTCAATTCCGAAACATTGCTTGTTTCAATCAACTTAACCAAATCTTTTTCCATGGCAGCTTCTAAGCTCACATATTGCCTGTCGTTTTCAAATGTTCCAAGTATGGTAATGATCTCAAGATTCTTATAAATGAGCGATTGTCCAATTTCAAATCCAGGTATACTATCATTTTCAATTTGTTGGCCTTGAGCGACCGTCCTTGATTTAACAAAAGAAGAGGTTTGTGAGTCAATCGAACTTGAATGGTGGGAAGAGCTATAGCTCGATAAAGAAAGGTAGAAAATTGTCGCTGAGAACAACACTACCACGGCAAGGATGATATAGTGTTTTCGGTTCATAAAACCGTAACGTGACATTGGTGTGACAAAGTATCAAGCTTCGCAATGCATTCCACCAACGCTGCATTTTACTTGACCAGCGTTAGTACGGCTCGGCTTCTAAGAGCTTCTTAGGGTACTTTTGCTTGACTACCTTAGCTTCTTCATGGGATAGCTCACCGTACTTCTTTCCAAACTTTGCATACGCGTAATTGTCACGAACGTCGTTATACGCAGCGGTGATCTCATTATAAACGTCGAGATACTTTTGATATGAAGTACCGCGTGCATTCTGCAATGAAACAATAGCTTTATCCTCATACTTTACAATGTGATCATTCACCATTTGTTTCAACACTTCCATCTCTTGTGGTACGCCCTCAATAAGTAATTCATCGGTTGAGGTAACTAAAATCTTGAGCACGAATCGCTGATTTACATGTACATCCTTTGGTGGAATTGTATCAACAGGAGGGAGTTTAACCTCAAACCCTGTTGATGCGTCAGAAGACCAAAGTACACTACCAGTTAAAAACGTTTGGTAGAAATCTTCTTTGAAAGAAGCTTCATTCGCAATTCTAAGATAATGCAACATCATCGAATCTGGATTTATATCACCTGCTTTATAAAGCGTATCTGCGACCGCAGTAAATGTTTGAGTTAAATGGGAATTTGCGGCCTTAAGGCTATCTGGGCCGGCACGTGATTCATTGATATAATGTATTATTATCCTCTGGTATTGTTCGTAGTAGTTAATGTTTCCCTCAAGAATTGGTTCTTCTTGAAAAGCTACTTCATGCTTAGCTATCTTATTGATAAGATTTTGCAACCATTTGGGGTCGTTGCCATTTATCATGTCCTGTTCTTCAAACCAAGCAACCATTTCAGCTTGAACCTTAACCATATCTACATCAAGCTTTGCTAAAGAATCGAGCGCTTTAGTATGCACATCTCTTTCAAACTCATAATCCTGAGCAGAACACGAGCAGAAAAACAAAAGGCTAGCAACAGAAAACTGTGCTAGCCTTTTTATATGTTGATTCTTTGAAATCATTATTTAGCCGGAGTATTTGCTAATATTTCTAGCAAAAATGCCCAGAACTTTTGGGTAGATTTAATTCCACAACGCTCATCAGGACTATGTGCTCCTTTAATGGTAGGGCCAAAGCTAATCATGTCTAGACCGGGATAACGCTCTCCAAGCAGTCCACATTCTAGTCCTGCGTGAATAGCCATAACCTTCGGTTTGTCGTTAAACATTTCTTCATACTTATGAATCAATACGTCCATAATTTCTGATTTAGGGTTTGGAGCCCATCCTGGATAAGACCCCGCGTGCTCAACACTACAACCCATTAAATGGAAAGGTGCTGCAACTGTATAGGCAACATCCATCTTACTGCTTTCAGACGACGAACGCTGCAAGCTTTGAGTGACAAACTCACCATCTTTAACAATTACTCGAGCTAAAGAAGAAGATGTTTCTACCAAGCCGGCAATTGCTCTACTCATCCTAAAGACACCATTGTGGCACGCATAAAGCGTTTTCGTAACTGTATTTGTATCTGCAATTGACATCGCTTCGTTAACGGCATCAACTTGCTCAATAACGATATTTAGACCTGGATCTTCATCTTCAAACTCAACCTTAATTGCAGCAGCTCTTTGATTCACTTCATTTACATATTCAGCACTAGCTGTAACTGTGGCAAAGCTTTCACGCGGAATTGCGTTGCGTAAACTACCGCCATTTATTTCAACGATTTGCAAGTTGTACTGCTCACATTGATACATCAATCGGTTCATTATCTTGTTGGCATTCCCTCTTTCTAAGTCAATATCAACTCCTGAATGACCACCTTTAAGACCATTTACAGTAATTTTATAGGTATTTGATCCATCAATCACAGCTACGTTTTGGTAGCTAAACTTGGTGTTGGTGTCAATTCCACCAGCACAACCAATTGAGAACTCATCGTCATCTTCCGTATCTAGATTCAGAAGAATTTGTCCATCAAGTATTCCTTGCTCTAAGTTCATTGCACCTGTCATACCTGTTTCTTCATCTATGGTAAACAAGGCTTCAATTGCAGGATGTGGAATATCTGTAGAACTCAACAATGCCATGATAGCAGCTACTCCCATACCGTTATCAGCTCCTAACGTAGTTCCTCGAGCACGAACCCAATCATCATCGATATACATTTCAATTCCTTGGGTACTGAAATCAAAATCAGTATCTGCATTCTTTTGATGAACCATATCTAAATGGCTTTGAATGATAACTGTTTTACGGTCTTCCATGCCTGCGGTAGCTGGCTTTTTTATGATTACGTTACCAATAGCATCGGTATAGGTATCTAGGCTAAGTTTATTTCCAAATTCTTGCATAAAAGCGATAACGCGCTCTTCTTTCTTACTTGGTCTTGGAACTTCGTTTAAATCGGCGAAATGATTCCAAACAACTTTAGGTTCTAAGTCTCTTACATTCATTGCTGCGAATGTAGTTTATTGAACAGTAATTCTCCAATGCATCTTCATCAGATTTACCTATGATTTAGCACTAGAATAATTTTAGGTTTTGATCGCCGCTTAATTCAGCATAAACCACTTCTTTAGAAGCTTCTTTAACATTACCTATAGCATTCTTGCCTTTTAACCGGGCAACGGTGTGTGCTTCCAGTTCATCATCAGGGTAGGGCTTAATTAGCTCTTCGACCAATTCTTTATCTGTTGGTTCATCTATGTTTAGCAACCATTGCTCTTGTAGTTCTTCAGGCAATATCAATGGCATACGCGGTTCAGCGAGTTTTGGATTGTTATGTATTTCGGCCATTAAGCTATTTGCTTTGGTTGTTACTATTGCAAACGTATTGAGCGGTTCATCAAGACTTGGATGCTTCCACTCGCTGTACAATCCAGCAACAGCAATTAAATCCTTCTCTTTGTGACTTATATAGTAGGGATACGTTTTGCCTTTGACGTATTGATGCTCATAAAATCCCTCCAGAAAAATTAAACATCGCTTATTCTTTGCAGACGATCTAAAACTGGGTTTTTCAAACATTGTTTCTCCTCGAGCATTAAGGGTACGATTCCATAGCGTATTCTTTTGTGCATCATCCTTCACCCATGGCGGAACCAAGCCCCATTGAGACAACACAGGTTTCATGGGTGCTTCGTTGGTGTATATGATGATTTTAGGGTGAGTAAAGCCGGATGCATGGTTCAATTCAATTTCAGTAGGAGAGAAGATGCTCAACTTTTCATTGATTTCATCAATTTGGGCTTGATTACCATCTAGAATAGCCCTTCGAAGCTGCTTCTCTAAGGAGGTTTTAATGTCGTAACACATTGCTACGAAGATAGCACTTACGCATTGCTTTGCTCAATAATATGCTGATACACCATACGCCAATTTTTCCAACGGCCAGATTCACTGAGACTTTCGTTATGCCATAACGGAATAAATAATCCGCCTACAGCTTTAACCTTATCCATTAATTCATCTAAAACGATTTTGGCTTGCTCAGGGCTCTCTCCACGATAGTGCAGCGGTGTAATATCCATGGCACAAAAAGGGTAGAGTTTCATGGAAGTCTTCAGTTCAAATTCTAGATTGTAAAAATAAAATGGTGCCGCTATTCCGGCTCTAAATCCGAAGTGTGTAGAATATCCCATGGTGTGCTCTTCTACAATTCCAATATGCTCCAAATGCTCATAAGTATTTGGCATTTCATGCATTAGAAAATGTTGCCGACTTGTATCAATTTCGGCTTCACAAATGTCACTTAAACGCTTAATTTCTTTTTGGATTAGGTCTGAGTTATAATTGCTTTGATAGGATGGATGGATGCCAATTCGAGAATTGGAATACGAATTAATGTGTCTAATTAAGCTTTGAAATTCTATGTTATCAGGGCTAATATTCTTGTCAAATTCGCTATGGCTTCCAAGCAAAATAAAGTACCTCGACTCAATACCATTTGCACTATGAACTTGCTCCTGCCAGTCGAAATTGAAGAAGGGATCTTCCTTCAAATTGAACATTACAGCCATGCGTTCTTTAACTTGTTTAAAATCTAATTTTACTACATCTCGCAGTAATCCCCCTAAGTTTCGTCTAAACCCTTTGTTTTTGAACTTCCAAGCTTGATCAATATCGAGTGTCGAAATAAACTCAAAACTTCTTGGATAGAATTGTAACGATGGGTTTACTTTAATGAGGGCTTCTTTTAAGATCAAAGCCCATTGATTCACCAGCGGTTCTTCTAGCAACTTAGCCTTATGTAAAACTGATTCCTCAGCTGGAAATCGATTGTGAGCATCAGCCTGAAAGTCTAAGTACTCTTCATATCTCGAGGTTAAGTAAAAGGCAGCTGAGAATATATCATACGGGAGTTCTCCTCCTGTACGAAAGAAGCAGTTGGAGTTTAGCCATGCTCCAAAATGTATCTCATCTTTTATAGTCTCACGTAATGTGGTCTCCGTGAGTAATCCATGAGGTACACAATGCAATCCTTCTGACTGTGTTGTACTGTAATTTAAATCGGCTTCATCTGACGCAACGTATTCATAATCAACGCCTAAGAGCTCTTTAAATATCAAATCAAACACATAATTGCTACGTGGAGATTTTTGATCAGTATGGATTTTTACGATGTTCGACAATAGGAAATTACTATCGGACAAGTTTAAAAGAATAATCTTGATTATCCACCTTTAAATGAAGAATATAGACTCCTTTTGCATAATCAGATGGCTGCAATTCAATTCTTCTTTCTGCTTTTCCAGCATCAACCAATTGGCCTGCCACGTTGTACAATTGCCATTGGCCAGGAGAATTAAGCACTATGATCGCTGGAGCTTCACCCGTTGAAAAACCTGCTGAATTAAGTATAGTCAGCAACTTATGTTGTGGAGGTTTTGCTACGGCACCTCGATCTACAAATCCCGCATCGACTAAGCATTGCTTAAGCGGCGAGTAATATCTTCTGTTAAAATCTGCACTGTCAATAGTCAATAGAATCTTAGCCATTTGGGCCATAGAAGTACTCTCGGCTTGATAAAAGAAGTGTTCAAGGACTAAACTATCGGTAGCTCGTTGACCTATATAATCATGAACGCACATCAATGCACTCGACCACACATCACGATCGACATTTTGTACGCCGGTAAGATCTTCAGGATAATCTTTCCCTGTGTTGATATCAATGCCATCAAAAAATGGATTAAATCCATCCCAACTAAACACCTGGTTAGGAGTATTGTCGTTGTAGGTTCTGCTATAGGCTTTGGCCATGTAGTCGCAGTGCCCTTCTTCCATAGCACCTCTTTCTTTTCCGATCGTATTGTCTGGCGATGCCAATTCGCTTAAGGAATGAACAAATTCGTGTATAATAACTTCGCCATCCTCCGCATCATCAACGCCACCTTCTCCAAACTGTAAGGTATGATTGTCAGGATCATAAGCTGAATTATCAGCACCTCCAAAGGCGTGCACGTCAACACCTAGGGTATCAACTATAGACGAATAACCTAGAGACTCAATATACTTCGCGTACTCATTAATATGGTAGTAAGTATTTACAGCTTCAAAACCTTGTTCACCTCGATTAAAAGAGAATGTGTCTGAGATCTGATTAAATGGTGCTTCAAAAGGAAAACTTATTTCTTTTAAGAACATGAACTTCGATTCAAGTCTAAAACTATCATCCTCATAATTCAGATTTAAATCAACCCAAACCCGCTGTGAATCAAGTGAACTATTGCTTTGATCTCCATTGTCTATGTAGTTTCCTCCATACGATGTATTGGCCGTATTAATCGGATTCACCATATAGACCTGTGCCTTAGCTGTTGTATCTTTATAGTACTTGTATTTGAATTTTTCAAACAGCGTATTGTTATTACCGTCTATATATGTCGTTCTGGGATAAACGTCATGAGGTACTTCAACTTCGTTCACCGAAACTAATCCTTTGGATGTAGGTAAAAGGTATTCCATATCTGGACGATAATCTGCTACTTCATTCGCATATACATTAGCTTGTAGAATCACCGATCCATCAAGTTTAATATGCATTTTTACGGATGTAAACAAGATCTGCTTGTCTTTGTAGTATTGTTTGTAAGTTAAGTGCTGCGCATATGGGCTGCTGATATCATAAGACTTTTTGAAGCTGAAATCATCTCCAAGATTGAAGTAATTTAATAACCGTGTTTCGTGATGAATGTCTGCACCTTTTTGAGGAAGCTCTTCAAGAAGAATAAGTTGGTAATTAGGGGCATTGATATTATTAGTTTGAGCAATACCTACAAACGGAATAAGTGCAAATAGTGCAATATGTAACAGCCTGAACCTCATTTCAAAACGCTAAGGTATCGATTTCTGATAACTCTTTCCGTAAGCCTTCAGTCATACTTTGAGCACAGCTAATATTAAATTGACCATCGGCGACTTGGTAGGAGAGGTCTGAACGCTTTCCAAGGAAGTTATATAACAAATAGGCCTTGTCTTCATCAATCGAGCAAACGATATTATCTTTCAGAACTAGCTCTAAAATTTCAGCTTGATTGATACATAGCTGGGTGGCACCACCATAGGCCTCTATCAAACCAGGAATTCCCAGCTTTTTGCCTCCATAATAACGTACCACTGCAGTGCCTACGTAAGTTAAATTTTTAGACAGTAATGCGTTTAACATGGGGCGTCCTGAACTGTTGCTAGGTTCTCCATCGTCGCTAAAACGCTGCGTTTCTCTGTTAATACCAATTACACAGGCAGAACACACGTGAGTGGCATCTTCAAATTGCTGTTTAAATTCTTTAATCTGCTGCTCAAAATGCTCTAAATGCCTAACAGGAAAGAGGAAACCATAGAATTTGCTGCCACCTAACTTGTGGTAACTCTTAAACTCCCTCTCAATTCCTAGATAAGTATCAGCTGGCATAAGCAATTATAATGATCGATACAATGGCCAAAATTAAACCAATTCTGTTGAATCGAGAAAGCTGTTCTTTAAAAATTACAATAGATAACACCGTGCTGACCAATACAATAGAAACGTTGTTAATGCCAAATACAAATGCACTCTTTAATGAGAACGCTTCAATTGCCTTTAGTAGAAAGAACACCGAAAAAAAGTTGGGTACACCCAGTACAATACCCGCCAAACCGTTCTTTGCACTAAGCTTATTTCGATTTAGTCCGCTTAGTAGAACAATGAATAAACCTGTTATAAATGCTCCCAGAAATATAGTATAAGTAATTGTGCTCAATTCTACTTCCGATGCAAAATTTGTCTCCAATAGTTTTAAGGAAGTATCGATAAATCCTCCTCCCAAAAATACCCCAACGGGAAGTGCATAATATTTCCGTTCTATTCTCATGTTCTTTTTACCTGAGATTAGATATATGCTTGCTAATGAGATAATTATACCAACTAAAAAAAGTAAACTGAAGCTTTCTTTAGCAACAATTAAAGCAAAAGAAACAGGTATGACCACTGACATTTTATTGCTAACGGCATTTACACTTACTCCTAATTTTTCAGTGGTTAATGCCATTAAATAGAATATGCTAATAAAGAGTACCCCAAGCAAGAGGCTATACAAGAACCAATGTTGATCGATGTAGCCAAGAATATCTCGCTCATTTGAAATGCTCAAACCTACCAGAAAGCAGATTAAATAGTTAACAACTATGGCATGTAACTTATTTATCTCAAAAACCTTAAACCATCTGAATATCAGGTTAACAGCAGTATTTAAAGCGATGCTAAGAAGTAAGAAAGTTACTGCCACGAGTTAATATACATTTGAATTTGATCATCGTATTGCTTCACATCATGATCCGGTTCCCGGTTTATTTGAGGAGCAGTAATTCCATCCTCCCAAATTTTAGTGGACTTAAGCCGTAAAATTTCATCCCACAGGTTCGCATTTATAAACTGTTGTAAAACTTTGCTACCTCCTTCAACGAGCACACTTTGTATCCCGGCCTTGTACAAGGTTTCAAGAATAGATTCAATGTCAAAAGAGGGGGGAGTAAGCACTTCAAAATCACCTTCTATTTCAGATTCGGTTAGCACAAGAGTTCGTCCAGTTTTAAATAGGTCTAAACTTGGATTTACGCTTCCTGATTTAGAAAGAATTATCTTTATTGGATGATTATCGTTCCAGTGTCTTGCATCTAGCTTTGGATTGTCTTGGTTGGCGGTTTCAGCTCCAATAAGAATGGCCATGTTTGAAGCACGTTGTTGGTGCACAAACCCATCATTTCTTGGGTCGCTTATCTTTTTCGATGCTGCACTCCCAGGTAGTCGCCCGATGTGCCCGCTGGCCGTTTCAGCCCATTTTAACAGTACAAATGGTCGATTCTTTGTGTGAGCTACAACAAATCGCTTATTTAGAAGCTTGCATTTATCTTCCAACACACCCATTTTAACTTGGATGCCAGCATTTTTAATTCGTCCTAATCCTTTGCCCGCAACTAGTGGATTTGGATCTAACATGCCCACCACCAATCGCTTGGGTCTTTTCTTGATTATTAAATCAGCACATGGAGGAGTTTTTCCAAAGTGAGAGCAAGGCTCTAAACTCACATATACTTCGCAATCTGCAGGGTCTATTTCTTTCGGGAGAGCATTGAATGCATTTACTTCTGCATGAGGACCTCCATATTGACGATGATAGCCACTGGCCACAATCTTCTTGTTTTTTAGAATCACACAACCCACCATCGGATTAGGAGCAACCTTGCCATTGCCAAGATTTGCTAGTTCCAAACAAAAGGCCATTGCTTGCTCGTCTGTCATCGCCGCCAAAATTACATATAGATTTAATGATATAAATATTTAAGTTTGAAACCCTCGATTTATTTTGAAACTTTCAACACTCAAGCAGCTCTATATAAGCAAGTTAGGTAACTTGTACGCCACCGACGAGATTACGGCTATTTTTCACTTGGTTTTGCAACACGTTGAAGAAAAATCGTACCACCATATCTTAATGGATGAAGACACAGAAGCTGAAAGTAAACATAACTCAATTATTAAGCATTTGAGTCAGGGAAAACCAATTCAGTATGTGCTTGGTATAGCCGAATTTTATGGCATGAACGTCAAGGTTAATTCTTCGGTTCTAATCCCAAGGCCGGAAACAGAAGAGCTGGTTAATTGGGTTTTAGAAGATGAAGTTGCAATGGGAAGGAAGTCAATACTGGATATTGGTACAGGCAGCGGGTGTATCGCTCTTGCGTTAAAAAAGAATTTAGGAGAAGCTAATGTTGAAGGATGTGATGTAAGCAAGGAAGCTTTGATAGTAGCCAAAGAAAATGCTAAAAATTTGAACTTAGATGTACGCTTTTTTCGCTGCGACATTTTGAATGACGATATTAAAGACTACGATGTTTTAATCAGCAATCCACCCTACATTTCACGCAACGAAATGAAAAGCATGGCAAGCCATGTACTTGAATATGAGCCACATCTAGCCTTGTTTGTAGACGATGATGATGTTCTATTGTTTTACAAGCAAATTGCTCAAATTGCAAAAATTCAAAAATCTATATGTTATTTTGAAACCAGCGAGTTTTACAACGATGAGCTTGAGGCTTGGTTAAACCAGGAATCAATTGCTTATGAGTTTAGGCAAGACATCAATGGAAAAACCCGCATGCTAAAACTGACACCCAATTGAAAGGTAAATCTTCCATATTCCGTGATCCCGAATTCTGGTTCATTATTGTTTTTAATGCAGTCTTGATAGGATTGTACTTAACCAACAATTATGATGCTCGTTTCATAATCTGGGGATATTACTTACAGTCTGTTTTTATTGGAATAGAATATGTGGGCTTGTCTTTCATCCAAAAGACCAAGCGTGATCGTTCAATTTTTCCGCTTAAGAAGTTTGCCTTTACCTTCTTTTTTATCCTGCATTTCGGGCTCTTCCATCTGGTATATTTTGTATTTCTAACCGGCATGAGCCTGAAAGGCGAGATAGAACACTATCTTTCGCTCTACAGCTTTATTCGCATAACCTTAGGAACCTTGGTAATGAACTTGGCTTTCGTATTTGGACGAGAGGTTATTCCAACGACACAGAGCTACCCAAAGCCTTCAGTTATAGCTGCTTACACGCGAATCATTCCAATACATCTATTTATCATATTCTCACCTGTAAATACGGGAATGGGAGGGGGAGCTTTCCTACTTTTCATGGCATTGAAAGTGGTGTTTGATCTGGCGGCTTACATGCTGTTTCATTTCATTGGAGGAGGAGCAATAAATGTAGACAACAGCCGTTCGTAAGGATAGACAGAAGACCTAATATGAAAACATTTACCCAAGTGATAACGTTTCTCGTTGTCGTTGCATGTGCAAGTTGCAAAACTGAAACACCCTCAGCAGTAAGTTCTCTTGAAGTAAAAATTGATGATTCTTTGCAAACAATAACATCTCAATCTACATTGATGTATGACGAGCACATAGCGGTGTTTCGTGTTGAATTTTCGGATGGAAGTATACTTATCATACGAAGTACCCTTGAGAAAGACTCCATAGGTCGATTGCAGTCGCGGTTTTTCTTTGGCGATTGGAAAAACAAGGTATCGTACTACAAAGATGGTGAGACATTCTCGACGAACCATCTAAGCCTTCAAGAACCTCCATTTGGAGGGAGCATAGAAGTTCAATCTCTTAACAAATCTGAATTTCACAACGGTTCTGTTGAGGCCAAGTTATTAGCTCTGAACAGTTCAGGTTCAATAAATATCGAGGTGAACTTTGAAGCCCTTTTGTTTGAACCGCGGGTTATTAATCCTAACCGCGAAACGGAATTTGAACTACACAATCGATGGTTCAACATTGTTTGGGAGGCAGACGCACATACTTGGAGTGAACATAAGGGCGTAGTCTATTTAGAGGGTACAAAATTTATTCCTGCCTCGAACAGAACTAGCCGAAAAATTCTCAGCTTTCCAGAGCATCTTGACACTGGCAGTTACAAAATTTCAGAGTTTGGTGATGTTCAGCTTAGAAATGTGTTTGGAACAGGTACATCTCCTGGAGTGGATGGAGAATTGAGGATCATAGAAAGAAATTGGGGTTCAGGTTTCTTCAAAGCTGAGATCAATTGTGCCATACTAACCAATCTAGACACCCAATTTTATGATAACGGATACATTTCAGTTTATCGCTGATTTTCTTATATTCGCTCTAACTCTAAAATTCAGATATGAAAACAATTAAAATCCTTACAATGATTACGATTGCTTCCCTTTTTGCCATGTCGGGATGCAAAAGCGAAGACGCTGCTCCAGGAGCTTCGTTTACTGCTAAAATTGATGGTGCAACACTATCAGTAAAAACCAAAAGCGCTGGCTATTACAATAACGAAACTTTTGTAATGGCTATGGAAACAAATAGTGGTGATATTATCACTGTTCGCATGCTTCTTTTTGATGGATATGAGGTAGGACTTCCTTACCAATTTTACTATGAAGACGAAACTGATGCATTAGCGTATGTGCCTAATGGTGAGAGTGCTTACACCACCAATCAGTTTGACGGATCTACGCCGTTCCCGGGAGAAATGTCGTTCACCAAGTTTGATAAAACTTCTAAAAAATGTAGTGGTTCAATCGTTACTGAGGCCAGACGTATATTGGACGATAAAATCGTTAGTGTTAGTATCGAATTTGTTGACCTTCCATTCAGCACAGAATTGCCTCCAACTCCTGGGAAAACCATGACGGCAACGGTCGATGGTTCAGCATGGTCTGCGACTAATGTTACTGCTGTTAAAGGTTTAGGTATGATCAACACAGTTGGAAATGGCCCTAACAACACGGCTATTGGCATTGTGGTACCAGATAATGCAACCGTAGGCGAACATGAAATTTCATTCTTCGGAGATTATCGTGCTCAGTACAATGCATCATCAACCGAATTCTATACTCCCACGGATGGAACCATCAATATTACCGAGTTCGACGACATTTCTGGAGTGATAAAAGGAACCTTTAGTTTTGAGGCCGAGAAAGATGGAAATACCGTTTCCATTACTGGTGGAAGTTTCGTCGCAACCTACTAGCTCTTGAACATAAAACTTTAAAGCTCGTATGTGCTTAATTATCAAAGTGCAAACGAGCTTCTTTTATGTGGTTTTGGTTTGCGTTAGTCTGTTAAAACCAACAACTTGTGAATTCAGAACTGACACAGGTCAATTTATCCCCAAAATTGTAGGTTAATTGTGGGTATTTTGCCGTTGTAATGTAGTTAATGTATAGGTTTTGCGTATAGATTGCAGCCCTTAATTAATCATTTATTGAATGAATTCGGAAAACGAAAAAATAATTCCTATTAACATCGAGGATGAAATGAAAACAGCCTACATCGATTATTCGATGTCAGTAATTGTTTCGAGAGCATTACCTGATGTAAGAGATGGTTTAAAACCTGTACATAGAAGGGTGTTGTATGGTATGACCGAACTGGGTTTAGCCAGCAACAGACCGTATAAAAAATCTGCAAGAATCGTGGGAGAGGTGCTTGGTAAGTATCACCCTCACGGTGACACATCGGTCTACGATACTATGGTACGTATGGCTCAAGATTGGAGTCTGCGATATCCCATGGTAGATGGCCAAGGTAACTTTGGTTCTATCGATGGCGATCCTCCTGCAGCAATGCGTTATACAGAGGCAAGAATGCGTAAGCTAGCGGAAGAAATGCTAGCCGACATTGATAAAGATACTGTAGACTTCAGACCAAACTTTGATGATAGTTTGTCTGAGCCGACTGTACTCCCTGCTCGAATTCCAAGTTTATTGGTAAACGGTGCAGCGGGTATTGCGGTAGGTATGGCTACAAACATGGCTCCACACAACCTTACAGAAGTAATTGATGGTACAGTTGCCTACATCGATAATCCAGAGATTGAAGTGTCTGAGTTAATCAATTATGTGAAGGCTCCTGATTTTCCAACCGGAGGTATCATCTATGGTACAGAAGGAGTGAAGCAAGCTTTTGAAACGGGTAGAGGTCGAATCGTAATGCGGGGTAAAGCCGAATTCGATGTGACCAAAACGGGAAGAGAGCAGATAATCATTACTGAAGTTCCTTACCAAGTAAGTCCTTCACAAATCATCGTTAAAGCCGTTGACTTGGTTAACGACAAGGTGATTGAAGGTATTTCTGAAGTTAGGGATGAGAGTGGTCGCCAGGGATTAAGAATTGTTTTCGATTTAAAACGTGATGCAATTCCAAACATCGTTCTGAATAAGCTTTACAAGTACACACCGCTACAAACCAGTTTCAGTGTAAATAACATTGCTTTGGTGAATGGTAGACCAGAGATGTTGAATCTTAAGTCGATGATCAGTCACTATGTAGATCACCGTCACGAAGTTGTTGTTCGCAGAACAGAGTACTTACTGAAAGAAGCTGAGAAACGAGCACACATCTTAGAAGGCTTGTTAATTGCTATTGACAACCTTGATGAGGTAATTAAGCTGATTAGAGGCAGTCAGACTGTAGAAGAAGCTAGAAATGGCTTAATAAGCACGTTTAGCCTGTCTGAGATTCAAGCTAAAGCCATTTTGGATATGCGACTTCAAAAGTTAACTGGACTTGAAAGAGACAAGGTTAGAGAAGAGCATAGACAATTAATGGAAACCATTGCTGATTTGAAAGACATCTTAGCTGACAAGAATAGAAGAATGACCATCATTAAAGATGAGTTGTTAGAAATTAGAGATAAGTACGGCGACGAAAGAAGAACTCAAATTGAGCTCGACGCTGGCGAAATCAATATTGAAGATTTAATTGCCAATGAAGAAATGGTAGTGACCATTTCGCACATGGGTTACGTGAAACGTACTCCGCTGTCTGAATACAAAACACAAAGTAGAGGAGGAGTCGGTAACAGAGGAGTGAAGCACAGAGACGAAGACTTTGTTGAGCACTTGTTTGTGACCATGACGCACAACTACATGTTGTTCTTTACTGACCAAGGTAGATGTTTCTGGATGAAGGTATACGAAATACCAGAAGGCGGGAAAGTATCTAAAGGAAGAGCAATCCAAAACTTGATTAACATACCTTCAGATGACTCGGTACGTGCGTTTGTGGCAACTGGTAACTTGAAAGACGAAGAGTATGTGAACAGCAATTACATCGTAATGTGTACTAAAAAGGGTACAATTAAGAAGACTTCTTTGGAGGCATACTCTCGACCAAGAACTAATGGTATTAATGCAATCACCGTTAAAGATGGTGACACCTTGTTAGAAGCTAAACTGACTGACGGTACGGCAGAGATCTTAATGGCTAAGAAATCGGGTAAAGCAATTCGTTTTAACGAGAACACAGTTCGACCAATGGGAAGAACAGCAGCCGGAGTAAGAGGAGTGAGGCTTGAAGATGAAAATGATGAAGTAATCGGAATGGTTTGCGTGCCTGAAAGTGCTGAAGATACAAGCATTATGGTGGTGTCTGAAAAAGGATATGGCAAACGTACAGACATCGACGATTACCGAATTACGGGTAGGGGAGGAAAAGGTGTTAAAACCTTGAGTATCACCGACAAAACAGGTGCTTTAATCTCTATAAAAGATGTAACAGATGAAAACGACTTGATGATTATCACCAAGCTTGGAATCACCATAAGAATGAAGATGGAAGATGTTCGAGTTATGGGAAGAGCAACACAAGGAGTTCGATTGATTAAAGTTCGTGACAAAGACGACATAGCATCAGTAGCAAAAGTTCCTAAAGTAGAAGAAGAGGATGAAGAAATTCTTGATGCTGAAGGAAATGTTGTAACTGATGAAACAGCAGGAGAGGGTGCGGACGCAAATAATGGCACGGAATCTGCTGATGATAATAATGAAACAGAAAACAATGATTAAAATGAAATTTAGTATGAAGAAAGTTGCAGTGTTAGCAGGAATGCTATTGGTAGGAGTAATGAGTTATGCTCAAAACTTCAATGTGGAGACGGCCAAAATGATTTTGGTTGATCACACCGTTGATGATACCGACAAGGATTTGCAGAAGTGTCTAGAGCTTATTACTGAGGCATCTACGCATCCAAAAACTTCAAATTCTCCGAAGATGTGGTTCTACAAAGGATTGTTGTATTTAAAGATTGCGGGTGTTAACAGCGAGTTAACTCAAGCAACCCCAAATGCGATAGACATTGCTCTAGAATCATTTCAGAATGCAATTAAAACAGATGCAAAGAATAAATATACTGAAGAAGCAAAAGGTCATTTATTGAACGTTGCAATTGGTTTATACAATAAGGCGTTTACAGCTTACCAAGCGAGGGACTTTAAAGTGGCGAATGATTATTTCGCGAAAACACTTCCTTTAATGGAATATGATACTGAGGGATTATTGAAGCGAAACAACTTAACCGCTGAACTTATTGAACAAATGATGGCTTTCACTGCGATTGAAATGGGAGATAAGGCTGGTGCTAAAAAATCGTTAAACTCACTGATTGAGAAAGGTTCTTCAGATCCTGCGCTATTTAGTAACTTGGCATTAATTCACTTACAAGAAGGAGATACAGCTAAGGCTTTAGAGGTTATTTCTAACGGTAAAGAGTTAAATGAAACCGATAAAACATTAATCAATCAGGAGCTTGATATTTATCTGAAGCAAGGTAGAAGTGAAGAGTTGATTAACAAGTTAAATATCGCAATCGAAGACGATCCAGGAAACACCATTTACTACTTCGCACGAGCGATTAGCTATGAAGGATTGGGTGACCTCGAAAAAGCAGGAGCAGACTACGACAAGATTTTAGAAATAGATCCTGAGTACTACGATGCTGCTTATAATAAAGGAGTTATGTACCTAACTAAAATTGGTGATTTGGTAGATGAGATGAACGAAAAGAACATCTACAAACCAAGTGAGATTGCGGTTTACGAAGGTAAAATCAACACCATGTATGGTGAAGCAATTGTTCAATTCGAGAATGTTTTCAATAACAACAACGATATGGGCGATGAAGAAAGATTAGATTTAGCCAAAACAATGAAGAAAATATATGCACAATTAGGCCGCATGGACGACTACAATGAAATAAAAGCATATATTAGCGACAATGAATAAGACATCAAGATAATTATTAACCAAAATTGGATGGGGGGTGTTTCAAAGAGCCTCCTGTCCATATCATTTTGGTTAACATAAAG
This sequence comes from Bacteroidia bacterium, assembly GCA_965216465.1. Classification (GTDB taxonomy): domain Bacteria; phylum Bacteroidota; class Bacteroidia; order NS11-12g; family UBA9320; genus UBA9320. The sequence continues at coordinate 300,857 of CBDCFW010000003.1, read as the reverse complement.
ACAGTTATTAACCATAACTAATCGAAGGGGAGGTTTTTCAAAGAGCCTCCTTTTCTATTATACGCGAATTTGATATTGGTTAGGATTCTGAATCATTTACTCAAAACTCACTCTCCAACTCAAACTACATCTAACGGAGTTGAGAACATCTCAATCCTTAATTAATGGAGGTTAATCATTGATACCTATAGAGAACAATGATAGGGGTGCATAATATGATCCATTGGTATGCCTTGTTCTGCAATGGTTAACATAATATAAATTATAGGCTAACATTTGTTAGTAATCAACATTTTGCTTATATGATACACCGAAATACATTTGTTAAACAATTAAGCGGTTAAACGCTAACTTTGTCTTTTGGAGCTATTAAATTGTTTTGCTAACATTTGCTTAATGCTCCAATAAAATATTTAGGCTGTTCTCTTTAGAGCAGCCTTTTTATTTTCAGCTCGGTTAATACTCTTATTAACTTTCTCCAAATTGCTATCAGCATAACGACTTGGAAACTTTCGCCTTGATTTGGCAAATTGTAAATCTCTTCTTAATTCCTTAGCTGCTTGATATGAAATGCACAGCGAGACATTATTTTTCGATATAGTCATTCACTTAAATTTTAATTGTTTTGCTACTTCAAATCTTATAAGTTTTTCATTTCTTTGCCGTGACTACTTATCCACAATAAATGACTAAGAAAAGGAAATACACACTATCTAAAAAATTTGAAATACATGGACTTGAACCTCATCAAAATCGTGTAGTTGAGCAATTTCGCTACTTGCACGGCTATGATACAACACTCGCATTTAGACACCTAATTGACCGCTATATTGAAGTTCAAAATAAAAACATGAACCACTATAAGGATGTTGATAAATTGGAGTCTCATATCGAAGAATTGCAAAGACAACTTTCTGAAACTTCCAATTTTGAACACCAATTTAAACAACGACTTGTTAAGTTGTTGCTCAACCTGTTAGAACCTGATGCACTAACTCGCCAAGTGTTAAATCAAGAGCCAAACTCACAACGTCAAAGAACATTATAACCAATCTTTAATGGCTGATTTTTGAGCAGAAGACAAGTATTTATTCAAATCGTGCATTAACACTTTATTTCGACCCCCTATTTTAGCATACTCCTTTGCGAGCTGCTTCATATCTCTTGGATGCACCTTTTGAACGGCTGCTATTGCCGCAGCTTCATCCTCTGTCAATCCTAAATAATCGTTATTGTAAAACGCATCATAAATTTCGTATGCAATAGCACTTAGCGAGATATTTTCGCCGTCGCTACCCTCTTTCAAATTCTTTGTCCCAAACCACTCGTTAACGGTTCTTGCTGTATTGAATCTTTCTCTTATTCTTTTGCCTAAGAAGACAAACACAAATAGTAATAAACCGCCAATTAAATACATTGGATTAACCTTACTTACCATCTGTACACCTTGTTTTATTTTTCCAACCATAGTAATTTTTTAGTTATCATTTTTACAAACCCATACCAAGAATTTACCATTCCAAGCCGAATTCATTAAGTTAATATTTGTAACGTCTCTAGTGCCTTTTGGCTGATAAGCGTGCAATGGCATTTTGCTTAATAAACCTGAGAAGTCGGGTGTATCTCCACTTTGAGGATAACCCACCATTTTATTAATGAATATCTCATGTTCATTTAGACCGCCAACGCTTGATATTACTTCAGGGTCAGAATCGATGTTTTGCAAACCACCAATTTGTTGACCGTTAGACAATCCTGCACAGATAATGTGATTAAATGGAATTTCCAACACGTTAGCAATTGAGTCGTATATCTCAAAATTACCGTTACTTACTTCGCCGCACATCTTCTTTTTTCTTTTTACGTTCTTTCAACCAATTGTTACCTATTTTAGCAATAGTACCAAGAGCAATAATTGCTTGGAGTATCATGCTAAAAGTAGTCGGATGTGCCGCGATTTGGTCTACCAATTCAATGGAACCCGCTCCAACACTTCCGACTATCATATCTCTTGTATAACTCATTTTCTCAAATCCCATCTAGCCCGCTTACCTCTGATATCGTAGTGAACAAAAGTGTTATAAATACCAATACCGCCCTGCTTCATTTTGCCCTCTTGTATTAGCATTTCAATAATCTCTGCTACTTCTTTTGTCGTGTAACCGTCAATTTCGATATCCGCAGCTTTTGCAAGTAAATGTTGTGATTTTGGAGAACCCCCTACCCTTTTGTTATAGTCAGGTGTTCTATATCCTGAGTTTACTTTTATTCGTCTAGCACCGTTAAAATGGTCTCTAAGGACTTGTAAATTTTCTGCTAGTGTTTTGACGTTGTTGTAATACTTGTCAGGAACAGCCGCACCACATTTGCAAGCAAATTCTTTAAGCGTGAAATTCTTTGTTAGGCTACTGCTTCTGTTGCCTTTTTTTTTGAAAACTTCGCTGCTACTTTCTTGATTGCCTCTTTTGCTTTCGTTCTCAACTTCTTGAAGATGAAAAACGGTGCTACAATGAGGACAACTCCAACTATTACCCATAAAACCCACTTTTTACCGTTTGATTTCCCTCTTGTATTTCTTCTATTAACCATTTGCTGTTTCTGTTTTTTCTGTTACCTCTTCTGCGATATCTTCTTTTATATCCTCAATCACTTCTCGGATAGATTCATTAAACTTTTCATCCCACGTAGTTTTAGCGTACTGAATAACGCCATTCAACCAGTCAAAAACCTTTACAATCGTATTTAGCTTTTTTCCATACTTGACTACCTTATCGAAAAAGTCTGATACTGATTTAACCCATTTCATAGCCGTTTTTAATAATCGTTAGAAATGTGTTTTCCGCAGTAACCACCTTTACCACCTTTTGGATTCATTATCCAATTCCACTCTTTGATATACACCTTATTGTTTTCTAAGTTACACAAGCCGTAAACATATCTGTTCTCTTGTAACGGTGCTTTTGCAACAACCATCACATTCATCCACATTTTACCCGAATTACTTTCTGAAACAGGCATATACTTGCCATCTTTCTTTGCTTGATTTACAGTGATACTCCATAGTACACCTTTCTCAACTTTCCAACCGTTAATGAAAAGACTTCCATCTCCACCATCGTACGGCGTTATGACTTTGCACCCGCTTTTTTTGCTGTGCTTGTTATTTGATTTCTTGCTATTTCCTGCCATAATTATCTACGTCTTTTAGACTTTTTTTTGTTTTTGAATATGTAAACCACTACACCCGCCACGACTAATAAAGGAAGTACAACCGTAAAGCCTATTTTTTTGAGTCTTTCCATCGTTGCCTTTCTTTCAACATCTTCAAGAGCTTTTCTCTGAGAACTCTCAAATTTCTCAGTCGCAGCCGCCGCAGTATCGGTAAGAACTTCTCTTGCTTTTGCATCTGTCTCTGCTTTTGTTTCATTCTCTTTTAGCATCAATAAGCCGTTGCCAAGCAAACCGCCTGTTTTGTTTCGTACAAAACCCCTTACCGCATTACCTAGCTTAGTACCGCCAACCTTTCTTTTGAATTGGCTTCCCAATGCTTTTTTTATTCGACCGTTAAACAGTCCTTTTCTCTTTTTTTCTCTCACCATCTGCTTTTTATTTTCGGAATTGCGGGCAGCTAACTATCTCCGTATACTGCCCGCTTCCTGAACCCTAAACCAATAAATAAATGAATTTCTTATGCCGTTACCTCACGAACAAGGTAAATTTCATGAGCGTTTGAACCCTCGGGCTTGTAACGCATACTTACAGCGTCACTTACTTCTATGTAGAAGTAGTCAATATAGTTCATAGTAATTGTGCCGCCTGTAAGGCTGCTTGTCGCAATCACATTGTCTCGTTTCAGCTGCTCTGCTGTTAATTCTGCTTGACCCTTTCTAATCGTTTTACCGTTAGCATAGGTAATTTCTACATAATCAACCTCGCCAGTTGGCATAGCTATTGCCACAACTGAACCCAAGTTTACATCTTTTGGAGCAGTACCAACAGGTACATGATTTGTTTCATACTTTAGAGCCTTTTCAGCCTTGTGCGGTTCTTCTTGAGTGAAGATATCAAGCTGAAGAGTGTCCTGAAAACCCTCTCCACTTAAAGACAGGTATTCACTACTATTTAACTCTAAAGAGCCAAAAGGTGTTAAATCTACCATTCCAAAAGCCGCATCATTAGACTGTTGAAAGTGCCCCTCGTGATGTGCTGTTAATTCAAACAGCGTATACAAATCAATTTTTGGCAAAAACTCCTTTTGCCCTGTCTTTCTATCAACCTTTGTCAACTGAATTTTTGCAAGTCGCAAGTTCGCAGGTGTACATAACCCCACGCCCGACATTTGGAAAATTAACTCTCCAAGTCTTGTTTCTAGTTGTTTTTCTCCGAATTTTCCCGTTGCAGGGATTTGTCCGCTAAATACTTCCATATTCTAAATTTTAACTCTTTTACTTCGTTTTGTGAATACAAAGAGAGGGCAGCAAATCGGGTTATGAAAATTTAAAAAACCCAAAAACCGGTAAGTTGCTGATTATCATGATGAAAAATTGACCGAGATTATTTCGCTACTTGAGTAGCAAATCAAGCCTTAAAATCGGGTCGATATTGGTCTGCAAAAACACCAAAAAAAGGACTCAGATTTCGTCCGTTTTTTGGACAAAGCAAAAACCTCAAATTTGAGGCAAATTCCCCACCATCATAAGGTGGGATTTTTCGATTTTGAAAAATTGGGATTTTTAAGCCCTATTTCGGGCAGATTTGTGACACCCTAATTGGGTATCACAAACGACATTTTTACAGTAGTAATAATTGGATAATTTTTTCAGAGAAAAAGAATTATTTCAACGAGTTTAAGCAAGTCGGATTTCAGTCGAACGCATAAACACTAGCCACTACCCTCTTGCCAAAAGTTTGATCCTGACGGAATAAACTTTTGTCCCCCTCTTTTATAGTTCTATGAAAGCCTTTTTGCTTGTGTTTGTTTCATATTTCGGTTTTTCCGAAAAAAAATATTGGCGGAGCGAAGCAGGTCTGCAATTGCTTACGCCTGAAGTATAACTTTTTAAATAATTGAAACATGACAATCGACTTAATCAACGACACACTAATCACACTTAAAATGAAAAGAGACTTGATTCGCGAGTATGCCGAACAAGCACCGTTAAGACGTGAATACACCTCTTCCATTTACCTTAACCTTTCAGTAGCAAGCTTAAACCAAGCTATTGACAACCTAGAATACCTCAAATCTTTCACAGCCGCAAAAATTAAATAAATCATTATGACACAATTTGAATTTGAAACGTACAGCGAGGCTGCTACTTTCTTAGCATCACAACCACAAAAGCCAAAACTCTTCATTTTTACACGCACTATTCGCAACCGATACAGCGAGAAGCACCCTAACAAAAAGCCCTATGTTGTTTGTACAGCAAAACACTTTTTTCAAAACGGTATTGGATATATAACACCACCTAATAATTAATAATATCATGCTTATATCAAGATTAACAGACGAACAGAAACAACAAATTGAACTCATTAAGGAGCATACAGGTATTAAAACCAACTCAGATGTTATTGCCCTTTGCTTACGTGCTTATTTACCTAGTCAATCTAGAATTAAAGACTTGGTAGAAGAAAATTCATCTTTATCAATACAGAACAATTCCATTAAAAACAACGTAAAGGATTTTACCTACCATTTAAAGAAGATGATGGATATTTGATATCATTTAATCAGCTGCAGATCTTTCCTGGAGAAAGTATTTGATATCATTTCAAGTGTTTTTTCCAGGATCTGAACTCACTTTTTGATATCGTTTAAACAGAAAAGGCAGCCCATTTACGGACTGCCTTTTACTTTTAAACAAACATGAATTACAAATAAGTCTCTTATTCTGCCTTTGCTTCAGCCTTGTAAAGCTCCTTTTCAGCTTTGATATCCTCTTTTAGCTTTTTATGGTCGATTTTAATTTGTTGCTCAACTTGTAGCCTTGCATCTTCTCTTTCTTGAACCGTATCGAAGTCTGTACGAGCTTCAAACTCCGCCCAAGCATCGTTTGACGCAGTATTGAAATTCTCAATCATTGTCTTTGTTTTTGTTTTGAAATCTTCTTTTGACATTTTATTAAATATTTAATTTTTTCCATCTGTTATCACAAATAACCGTTCTCCTAAATTGGCAAACCCTCTGACACTATATTCACTCCCATACTTCTTTAAATATAACCTTCCATCTTTGCCAATGAAATAATTACTTAACTTGCTTCGTGCCATCTTTCCGTATATGTTGCTTCGTCTGTAAACATTCCTCTTAGTTTGGTATTCTTTGAACCCTCAACCAAGATTTTAAACCAATTGTATGCAGCTTCATTATTTTCTGCTTCAACTCTAAAATCCTCTTCAATTGCTAGATATCTCCACACCTCTTCAAACAGCTTCTTGTAGCGTTCTTGATTCTTTTTTGGAAGAAGTGAAAGAGCCGTATCTCTTAATTCTGACTTACTCTTTCCGCCTTGTTTAACTTGGTCATCTATTAAAGCGGCAAGCATCAACTGAACGCCTTTTAAGCCTGTTACTTGTGTAATTCTTGCTTTCTCTTTTTTCCAATGAGCAGCAAAGCCATCTATTAAAGCACTTAGCTTTGTTTCATAGTTAAAGTTTAGAATATTTTCAAGCGTGTTGTCTTGGTCATCTTTGACCATCCCAGCTTGTTTAAAATGCTTTTTGTTTTTGATAGTATACTCAGTTCTTACTATATCGCTATAATCTATCACCGTATTACCGTAACCCTCAAATTCATAAGAAGAAAAAAACTCTGAACTTCTATGTTCTGCTTCTAGCCCTTTGTGATACATTTTAATATATGGTGCAGTTGCAAAACTCGTTGTTGTTCTAAAGCTCCATTGAGTACCATACATTTTGTAATTTTCACGGTCAATTCCGTTATCCTTTTTTGGAAACCTCGTATATCCCGAATCGCTGCGAGTGTGCAACTTAGTCCTCTTTCTTGCAAATTCATTTAGTTTAATCCATTCGTGAAACTCCATTTGGTAATCCATCTTAAAATCACAGTCTGTAACCTTGCCCTGCATAAAGATGCTGTAATCCATTCTTACGGCTTTTGTCGCTATTATGGCATCGTATATGTTACCAACATTATGACGTTTTATACCTTTGAAATAATGCGCTCCTAAATGCTTAGAATTGATTAATATTACTAGATACGTTTTGACTTCTTTCGTTGCTAAGTCTTGACGTGCAACCAAACTCATATAAATTGGTGCTTTGTCTGCTCCATATTGTCGAGCATTCTCCTTGTAGAGCTTCTCGTCCATCTCTTCACCATCAATAGTAATTTTTCGGTATTCAGTACCTAGACGAGTATCAAGAATTTTGATTTGATTTAACGGTTCGTAGTGGTTAAGCTCAAACGAGAGCTTCAAACTGTCTACTTCTATTGAATGCAGTATTTTACGCTGCCAATCTCCTTTATTTTGATTTTTCAATTAAACACATACTTTGTGCTTAATTGTTAACAATGTTTTGCACTTTCAACATTTGGAATCGAATAGTCCACAATTCGTTGATAACGCTGTCTTTTTGGTGCTAAAGCGGTTAGCGGAATATAAATTATAGGCACAAATAATAACTCTTTTGTTAACAACGTTTTAACATTCGTGGCTAATCCATTCACGTACATTTGTTTAGCTTTTATATTTGAAAGTGAATAACTTTAGAAGTTATACATCTAAGCGGTCAACATGATAAAATTTGATTTCGAACCTAAATTTGATTAAGTACCGCTTAAGAAATTAAAAAGCCGCTCGCATAGTTTTATGCAGCGGCTTTCTTTTTATCATTAAGTTTTAATTTTAATCCTTCAGTGATTTTACGCTTCTGACGTTTTGCAGGAGTTCGTCTTTCATATCCTTGTATGAGACGTTTAAGCATACGAGCTTCTCGTTGATTAAGTATTAATACCATGATAACTAATTTGATTTCGAACTCAAATATTAGTTTTATCATTCGTCGATAATTCACACGTTTTCAACAGCTTGCATCTTTTTATATACAAAATATTCAAAATCCTGATTAGTTTTTTGCTGTCTATGAAATGTGAAGAATGTGGTAAACCCCTAATATTTACGCTGCTTTCTGATGAGGCTAAGGCAGCTTATAAAGAGTTCAAATATTTCCATCATGATGCAAATGGATTACATGACATTGTTGAAAGAATGTTGATTCGGCACATGAAATTACAGCGTAGATCGATGGAAGATTTCGACACTATTATGTCACTTCAGAAGCAAATAGAAACTTTAGAAGAGCAATTATTGCATCATTTTGAGGTGTTTGAGAATGTTAAGCAATTGTTTGTGCCAAACCCTATTGGTGATAAGCCAAAGAAATTGAAACGTGTTAAATTGCCTTATTAATCAAGCTCAGTTATTCCTCGGTCTTGGCAGAACATGACTAACATATCTCTGTATGTCCTCTCGATTTCTAAATAATTCTGACCACCAACACCAATAAACTCTACACCAGGTATTTCTATTCGTTTATATCCTATAATGCTCATCTGGTGTACATAATCATTTTTGAAGGTTTTACCATTATATTCATAGTTTGTTTCTATCTGCTTATACATAGTCAACTCTTTACCTGATAACTTTTCTTTATTGCTCACACTCCAAAGATACCTATTCTTTTCTCATAATCAGAGTGCAAAATTGGCCCGTGAACATTGTTGTCAATGCTTAAACACTGGCCTATACCCTACTGCCCTTCATTTATATTGACAACTGCTTTTCACTTACGCCTTTGGATGCCTATGATTTCGAGAGATCGAGAGTCTACTCGAAAATGTTTAACCATGTTAAAATTTTATTTATGCTAGTATCAAGATTAACAGATCAACAGACTAAACAGTTAGAGGCTATTAAAGCTAAGACCTACATTAAAACCAATTCAGAAATTTTTGCATTATTGCTTCGCTCCTACATTCCCATGTGTGATAGGATTAAGTCTTTGACCGATGAGAATTCATCACTTGAAATTCAACTTAGAGATGTCAAGGACAAGACTAAGAACTTCTTTTATCATTTAAAGGAGCTTGAGAAGATTGAGTGATTTCTAATTAACAAAAAAGGCCATCCCAAAACCCCACTCGGGATGGCCTAGGGTTAATACCTCAACTTTGATTAATAGATAACCAGTAGTAAAATAAGTTAAGGACTATCAAGTATACCTAATTAATTCAGTAGTTCCTATACATTTCTATTATTCAGGAGGTTTTGTTACCATTTAGGTTATCTTCGTGTTTATATTTAGCAATAGTACCTAACTAACCTTATTAATTGCCGTTTCCAGAGGAGACGGCTTTTATTTTTGATCATTAAAGGTTTTGTCCATGTTCGCATGGATTTAGTTAATCTAAAAACAGAAAAGCCACCTTTTACAGGTGGCTTTTTATTTGATCACATCAATCCCTAATGTTACGTAACAAATTTAATATGTCATTCAAATATAGACATTGGAGCAAAACCTATAGTTATTTCTTTTGATATCATTTGGTCAGCTGCAGATCTGCTGCAGATAAGTTATTTGATATCATATTTACCCTGAGATCCTGGACGCCGGAAACGGATTTGATATCATTTGTTCAGCTCGAGCAGCTCCAGGACAAAGTGATTTGATATCGTTTTAATTATTGAACCCGTGGCACTTTTTGTATTTCTTACCACTCCCGCAGTAGCAAAGATCATTTCTTCCGATGTACCCTAATTTGTAGCTTCGTATCGCGTTACCAATATTTACTCTAGCCTTGTACAAACTTCTAAATCTACCTAACCACTGCTCCAAATCGTGCTTGTCTCTTGTTGCAATCTCTTCAATGAGCTGTTCAAAATGTCTTACGTCGATATCGGGATGATCATAAGCAATTACTGATAATGCATCAACCGTGTAATAGTCATGCTTCTCCACCATCGTTGGCACCGAACATTGCTTGTAGTTCCAGAAAAAACGATATTTCTCTTCTATATCCTTTCTATTCTCAATGAATGTTGACAGATACTCATAATCCTCAATCTGCTCTGCAGTTGCGAGGGATTCATCAAAATATTCTGAAAAGTCGTCTATAACTCCTTGCAGAGACTTCTCTGCATATTTCTGATATAAAAGTTCTCTTAGTGCTCGATAGGTAATTAACATCTATGCTACAAGTTCCAAATACGTCTCCTCTATAACCTTCCCTAAACTATTAGCCAACGATGTCTTCCTATCTTCATTAGTCCTATATTTATCATAGAACATTAATTTACCAAGAGAGCTTACAACAATTAGTTGCTCAGCCATTTTTTTCTTAGCTGTTTCGAAATCCGAATCCACAACAAGAGGTCCTCCTCTTTCAAGTGTTGAAAGAGTATAAAGTTTATTTACTTCATCAAAACTATAAAGCACAAGGACCTTATGATTAGTTACTCTTATTTTATTAGACATAGTATTATTTAACGGTTACAAAGGTACAAAATCCATTCCAAAGTTTTGGATATCCAAAACATTTTACAATTCAGTGAACAATATTACGTCCATCCCTTAAATTAAACTGCATATAAATAGATATCAATTTGTATCTATTTACATAACCCAATTCACATATAATTTCAGTATATTATCACTAAAAAGCCACCTGCAAAAGGTGGCTTTTAGCATGTTGAGCAGATCTGCTACAATGTTTACTCCTTTACTTTATCAAGTTCTGAGCGTTGAAATTCTCTAATTGATTGCTCAACTAAGAACTTCTCATTTTGATATTCAGCTAGTGAATCAAAGTGAGTGGTGTTGAATGTTTCCCAAGCTGTTTTAGAAAATTCTTTGACTTTCTTGTTGAAGTGCTTGGATTTTTCTTTACTTAATCCCATGACTAAGCCTGTCTACACTTGATTACAACATACCTACGGGTGTTACCAGTGGCAATAGGCGCATTGATATCCCTTGTTCCTCTTTCATGCCACTGATCTAAAGGAATATTCTTTATCAGTTCTATTGGTATTTTAGTGCCGCCTGATTTTAGCGAGTTAATTAGTATCTCTGCATCATTTAAGCCACTGTCTATTACCCATGGTGCACCAGTTCCAGGATCAATGTCAGTATTGATCTTATAGTTGGTGAAATCTGAAAAGTGATTTATAACACCTACTAGAAGATGTTTTGAATCGCAGAACAATGGTTGTCTGGTATCGCTTAATTCAAACTCGTAGTTTACATGTTCGTTACACATTTGTATTTCTGTTTTTAGGTTAAAATTTAGGTTGTCACTTGTTTGTTCTGCTAGTGCTCCTGGAGCCACTAGCACGGTTACTATCATTAGCAACCCGGTTATTAGCTTTTTCATTTCTGATTGATTTGATTTGGGTGTAAATGGTTAATCCTGCTATTATCCATTTAACTAAGCTCATAAGGATTGCTTCAATGCTTTCTAGGTTCTCTGCTGTTAATTCAGCAACATTAACCCCTGCAAGTGAAGCAAACCCTATGAGTGTAGGTTTAATTCCGTGCATGACTTCGATATACCATGATTGCTAGGTATATTCCTCGTAAGTGTACCAGGATATTAAACGCCATAAGAATTGGTACGACTGGTAAGACATACCATTTCTTTTTAAGTATCAGTAAAAGAGGTAGTGCTATAAATAAGATGTGTAAGACAATACTCAACAATTGTTGTTTTCTTGTTTTACTGCTTACCATATCTGCATCCTCTTCGTTTATCAATTTTGGCACTTTGATAAACACGTCTGTAATCTTCCATACCAGGTTAATTCCTGAATAGAAAGAAATTTGCCTGAAGGCAGGTTGTACAAAGCGTCTGAACCAATACATTGGATTTAGTTTTTGCCTAAAAGTAGTCGTTTGGATTACTTCTTTTTCGATATCTATTTCATTGATCATACATATTCAATTAAAGAGTTAAAGACATCATAATTGCGATTGTTCCAACCGTTTATGAATTTACCTTGACTTGCATCGTGTCTTACAATCGCTGCATAGTGTTGTGCTCGTACTTCCTTTAAGATTGATAGCATATGTTTAGCAGGAACCGAATTGATAGCCTGGACAGTTTTTGCTCCCACTACGCCATCAACTGATAAGTTTCTTGAGTAATGGATATTTAAAGCTGATTGGATGCGTTTGATGGCATACAATCCACTTCCCCAATAATAATCTGTTATTCCTACTGCAACAGCTCCACTTTTTAAGTGATCACCTTTTACCTTATCATAGTACCAGGCGATAATCTTCAGCACTTCATTGTCTGAAAGACTTTCAAAATGCTTTTTCGTTGGATATACCTTTAAAACACTATGTGCTAGATTTTGATAAGTAGCATAAGTTACACCTTTGTTGGTTGCTCCTCCTCTATCGTCGGGGTCATTGACATATCCCCCCTCCCATTTTAGAATCACCTTACCTGCTAACTTTAGCCTACTTTCACGATGGTCGTCTAACGTTTTTTTTTGCGCCGTTTGTATAGTAAGAAGCCCCCCACAATGAGGACAATTGACACTACAATGATGGCTATATTTTTCGCTTTCATTACTCATTGGTCTGATTTTCCTGTTCTACTTCGCTGTCGTCTTCTATTTCAAAGATTTCAGCATACCTTTTCTGTGCAAATTCCAAAACGTCTCCAACCCATTCAATCATTTTGAATGAGGTCTTAACCTTTCGGTAGAATTGGTTGGCTGTTTTCAGCCAACCAAATCCTGTCTTTAGCCACTTTAACATTACCAGCTTTTTCTAGTAGTCTTTCTGCGGCTTGGATTACCTTTCCACTTGGAAACCTTTAAAGGCAGTAATGTCTTACCGTCTTTATCTACTGGATCGGTGTTTGAATACATTTTTATTGTAATCATTTTACCGCCTCCAGTGTCGATTGTGCCTTCAAAGCACTGGTAAGTTTCTCCTTTTCTGTCTCCTTTGAACACCTTGCGGTCTTTCTCTTCAAGCCACAGTGTTCCGTTGTTTTTTCCGTCTAATTTCAACATGATTATCTTCTTCTTTTTTTACGTGCAAAACCTTTTCGTTTGCGTGATCTAACAATTAGAATAATTGGAATAAGTACGACAGTTAGCCCCGCTAACACCATACCTACTTGTCCTAAAATTCTTTTGATTCTCTGCTTTTTTGCTTCCATCTCAACTTGTTCTTCAAATGAGCCTTGTCTAGATACTATTCCTTGAGCGTTGTCCACTGATTCAGCAACCGCACCTGCGTACGTTGCTGCCATTGCTTTTTGTGCTTCCTTGTCGCCTAAGCGCTCTTTTAATTGAGCAGCTCCAGTAGAAACAATTCCACCCACTCCAGGAATAAGTGTCCCGAATTTCTCCAGGCCACCTAAAATCTTCTTAGCTCCTTTTTCCTTGAACCATTTTTTTAATCTACCCTTTCCCATTTCCTTTCTTCTTGCTTAAAGCAATGTTGCGTAAAATCTTACGCCGCTGTGCTTTGGTTTTGTAAATGAATTTGAGTGCCATTACTTGTCCAGTAGGATGTTGAAGTCTCCCGCAGCAGCTTTAGGTTGTACTTTGGCTCTAACTGCATTGTTACAGGCTAGAATCCAATTGTTTTCTACCAGATACTGTGGTGTTGCTGATTTACCTTTTAGGTAAACAATACCAGGGTCTTCAAGCTGTAAGATTTCAAGCTCCTCTTCTGTGTAGGTTACTGATTTTGCTTTTAGATTGCCTAAAGCTGGATAATCAAGTGTTACAGAGTCAATCTTAGAAATTGGAATAATCATGCGTTTAACTCCCATTAAACTAATGTCATTCATTGCACTTCCTACAATTGATTTGAGCTGTAAGTTTCTTAATGCTCCATCATTACCCCATCCATCGATAGCATAAAGTTTTACGGTTTGCGTTGCAACCAATCCTGATAATTGAACTTCAAGGAAGTTAATTTCTCTTGCGTTAAATGGCATTTCATCCACTACAAGGTCAACACTTCCAGTCAATTTGTTAGCTGCCAACATGAACACTCCTACAGTCTCAGCACTTTCTTCCAGTAAGGTCCATAAATCCACGCTGTGGATTACAGGATTTGAACCATTTCCTGCATCAATGATTTTTACTAGAATGTTTTCCAAGTCTGCCTTTGCCAAACCTGCAGTTTGGTCTTCAATCGTCATACCCAGTTTTATAACTGAAGTTGCGATTTTTGCTTTTGCTGATACCACTCCCGTGGTATTTAAAATTTCGGCCATAATTGCTATGTGTTATTAATAAATTCTTATGTAATCTGCTATTACATATATGTACTTCAAGGCTTTTTTGAAGGTTTGAGTAATATTTCAGCGTAACACACTAGTATTGAGTTTATTATAGATGTATAGGATGATTTAGCCCTAAGTGGTTGGACGCCCACTCGCTTTGCATCGTGGTTGCGGTCCAACGCAACTTAGGGTCATTATCTAGAAATGACCCTGGAGCCTAAATCAGCTCATCAATTATTTTTTGGTTGTTTTCAAGCCATTCAAGACAAAATATTGCCTTATTTAGGTTGGATAACCTTTCTGCAAATTGAGTGCTTCCAGTCTTTTTTATGTAGTCCTGGAGAGTTGCTCTTTTGGCCTTTAGTTTTTCAAGTCTAGTCATACATCGTTTTATAGAAAAGTAATTGTTGGGTTAACTCCGTTGAGACACTTCTGTTATCCTTACCTTCGTCTGTTAGCCATTTATATAACTCGTGGCCCGCTTTATTCTTGGCCAATTGATTTTGTGTGGATGGATGCTGATGTACCAGTTGCCTGATCAAGAATCGCACTCTTTTCTTCTGCCTGGTTCTTCGATGTTTGTCCGTTATTCCATTTAAGGCTATTTCTATGATGTGTGTTTCAGAAAACTTGGACATGATTGCTACCTGGATTAAATTGCTTATGATGGTGTCAGCAGGGTTTTTATAGGTCCGTTCTTCAATAGGTTTGTATCCGTCAGGACGATATAAGTGTGCATCGATGCACATATTTAAGGCTGCAAACAGCTTATCTTGAGGAAGATTGATCAAATAGTTTAAATCACTTTGCGGACTTCCGAATACTGCGTTTAAGTGTTGGCGGTTTTTGATGGTAAACTCGGTCCGGCATCTGTTTTCAAATACCTGGTCTGTTAGGTATTCGTCAGTGAATTCATAGGATTTTTCTTTTAGCTCTAATCCTTTGTGGTAGTGTTTCCAGAATGGATTTGTTTTTGGAGATTGTGTTTGACGTGTTCCCCAAGCAATACCTTTATTACCTTTTCCCAAGAAAACTTGATATCCTGTTTTAAGGCGTTGCTTTGGGATGGTCATGTGTTTAGACAATTCAATTAATCCTTCAAACTCATGGATTGTCATTTCATAATCTACTTTGAAATCAATATCTACGCATTCAGCCTGAAGGAGCTGATACATTTCAAGATTTACAACATTTTGATTATTGATCTCCTTTAAAAGATGGAAGATTGTTTTCTTGCTGATGCCATAGAAATAAAGTTCTTTGAGAACTTTAGAACTTACCAGGATTACCAAGTATTTTCTGATGTGGCCACCTTCTATTGTTTGGTGTTCTACTGCATATTTAGTGGCTATTCCTTTGGCTCTTGACCAGTAAGCTCGTTTTAAATATTCCTTCTCGTCAATCTCTCCGGTGGAGTCGTTTAGATATTTCCAATTGTCGTCTAAGTCAGTTTTTATTAACTTTACCTCTTCGAAAGGGATTCTCAACTTTAAACTGTCGATTGATGCGACTTTTAAAGTGTTCTCTTCAAGGTATGTATGATCAAGTAAAGTTTCTTTTTTTATCAACAGGCCTACTCTTTCGAGAATTAACCTAAAGTTTTCATATTCAGAGGTTTATAAAGACTAGGAACATACTATAAATTATAGGCACAAGTTCTATTGATATTAAATCTTTGATCTGTTATGTGGCCAATATTAACCAATTACAACAAACTCTCAAGCAACTTAATATTTTCTTCTACCTTCTTAGCAGCATTTGTAGCATTATCCGCATATATTTTAGACTGTGTACTAGCAGCTTTGACCACGGTTAATATTTGGGCATCAGCATCTCTACTTTTTCCAATTGCCTTTTGCATATCTGATGCCCAAGACAAAGAATAATACTTCATACAAGCTTCTGATAATGGTTTTACTAATAATTCTTGTGAGCTGTAAATTCTAACCTCCTCATCTACCTTCATATACTCATCTATAATGCCGTGAACTTCCATAAAATACCGTTGTTCTTCTCGCGTCGGTGACATCTTTTGTATTTTGACTCTAACATTCTCATCCAAACCAATCATCCTTCTAATTTCTTCGTCATGTTCCTTTCTATGTTCGTTGTAAGCACTTATAAATTCTTTTACCTCTTCTAAATATCTTTCATGTATCGCAATAATAAATCTGGCATGATTGGCAATGTTTATTTGACACTCTTCAACTTCAACTTTTCGACCTTCATTAACAACATTAAATGCCTTATTGTATCTCAATAAATCCATTTTTTCTAATTCAATTATTGCACTTATTTGCATAGTATTAAACACTCCAAGTTTACCACTAGCCATTCGTTTGAACAGGTTTCTATTATCTTTAAGAATCTTTGAGTATTTCTTTAAACTTTCGGCACCTAGTCGAGCCATTTTTAAGTAGTACCTTCTTTTCTCTTCCAATTCCTTTGCCACTTTCTGAGCATCATATCTTTTTACATAGAACTGTCTTAACCAAACAATAAAAAGAGTAAGCAGAGTTGAAAAAACAACACTTGTCATTTGCCCTAGTATTCCCACAATCTCAGAGCTAGCCTCCATCAACCATAATAGTAATTTCCAAATAATCATAACTCAAATATATAAATTGCCCCTGTTTATAGGGCCTATCTTGATTCTACAGTTTGTGGATCCAGAACTTCCTTAATCATTTATGAGAGGTTCAGAAGATTAAATGATGTCATTTTCTCCTGAAGCTCCTGGTTTCCGAAATACAAATTGATATCGTATTTTCAGCTGCAGATCTTTAGGAAGTCGGGTATTTGATATCACTTAAATAACTTCTTATAGAAGTCGGCACCTTGTTCATTCCTATAATCTTCATCTGTTGCATATCTCACTATTTGGTCTAGCTTGTCTGCACTGATCAAATTGTAAGATGCATAAAAAGACTCTATCTCTTTTTTCACATTTTCTAATTCAAAACCCTTGTCAGTTGCAATCATTTTTAGCAGGACTTGATTCATTCCCTTTATCATTGCAAGCTCATTACACATCCATCCTATCATTCCAAATAGGGCCGCAAATTCTTCTTTATTTATTGTATCCATATCGCAAAATTATCATCCCAAATCATTTAAACTTGCCCTTTTATATATCTCTTGGTATTCCTCTTTTATCAACATTCTGACTAGCAAAGCTAAACCAGTCTTCTTAAATCTAGTTCCTCTTAATACATTTACTCTAACTACATTAGCCAATCCTGTGCGTCCTGTTAATTTTGTTTCTATTTCATAAACAAATATTCCATCAGTTTCGAATCTAGTAGCCCATTTAGAATATATGATCGACGTCAGTACTTCCTCATCTCTATTTATAAAACCCTTCATTGCCCCGTACAAAATATAAAACGTTCTAAGTGCTTCCATATGTTCACCTATTTCTTTGCCACGTATATAATGATCTAGAATTATTCCATCTGTCGCAAATTGATAGGGTTCCTTAATCGCGGATTCTGCTCTAATCAACATAATATACTTATCTTTTACTCTCTCACTCTCCTTCTTTTCTTTCTTCCAAATATTTGATAATTCTTGGACTCTTTTTGATTCTGCAATTGCTTCATCATTTAACCTCTGAATTTCCATTAGTTTATCAAAATATTCCTCGCCTGAAACAGTAAACTTCTTCCCTTGCTTTAATATTTTGGATCGAGTAACCTTCTTCATCCAATTACTATACATAGATGCAGCCATATTAATAATTGGAAATAGCAACATCAATGTTAATGCGGCAACTGCAGGAATCCAGAACGTTCCCCAAAATCCAAAATCTTTATCCAAATCAGCGATGAATGAATTTCCAAGTATTCTTTTAGCTTCTTCAATCTTGTCTAATCCCTTTTTTGTTCCATCCACGAAAAATAATAATATGAACAAATCATAATTATACCCTATCCATGAAAATATATACGCCCCAGTATATGGACTTTTAACTCTTTCCTTTAATGCATCGTAAAATGACTCTACCCAATTTGTACTCTCACTACTCATATTACAAACCTATCTTAATGCGGTGTTCTCTACGTTATATAAAAGCACATTATTTCATGTAACATTAATACATTAACATCTGATTCTATTCAAAATATAGCTTGCTCAAATCGCCAAATTCCAATGTAATGCCCATCTTCGTTAACTAAATTTCATAACTTAACTAGTTTTGTGCACGCATTATACCCCTCAAGCTGCCCATGCGGCACATTAAAACAGTCTTCTTGCTTAATATGCGATGCACATAAGGGTACAATATACCACCTTCGTGCTGTGCTGCGAGCATCACAACTTATAACCTGTGAAGCTTGACTAGCGTAGTTTATACAGCCTGTCGCTCTACACCGGACATTCGCTGTACTGACACTTTTTTGCTGCTTCCACCACTCCAACCACGACAAGTTATTCGGCGGCTTTCGATCTGTTCTGTCTTGTAAGATTTTGACTAACACTTTCCGAATGTAGCATTTGTGGAGCTTATATCATTCATTTAGGGCTTCGCCAGACAAAACTTGCGTGTTTCAGGCACAAAAAAGCCATCCCGATAACCTAAAACAGGATGGCTATAAATTATAACCTTAACTATAATATTAGTACTAACCTAAACTAACCCCTAGTTAAGATTGCGGCAATAGTATTTGTTATGTTGCTAAGTTTCAAATAAAACTGTCATGTTATACCCACATTACCACCTAAAAGCCCATCATCAATGGTATTTGCTCAGTCTACAGCAAATATCCTTTTACACACTTTTTTATATAGAAATGTATATATCTGCTCCTATAACCTCTTCTTATCTTTGAAATGACATACCCCTAGAAAACTCTAGCCATATGAAAATTTAACCTAACTAACCTTAAAACGGGCCGTTCCTACTGGAGCGGCTTTTTTGTTATTGCTCGTTTGTTGGTCAAAATGGCCGCTTCTCAAGTTCAATGATTTACTACAAAATCAGGCTTGCCCCTCTCCTAGCCTTGTAGTATGAAAACAGCCATTAAACTTTCTTCAAGCTTAATCCTCTATTTCATAACCCTACACTCTTTTGCACAACGCGATGGATTCGCAAACTCTCGGCTCGAAAACTGCTACCAGTCGATAGAGCTCGATGGAAATTCCTACAACGTGCTTGATGCATCCTTCCGATTCAGGCAAGCTTTATCGAGCAACAATCTCGATTATGTCTATATTGAACTATACGACGCTGCAGGAAATTCTATTTCTCACAATTATGAAGGCCTCGATCTAGGAGACCACCAAAAAGGTCCAGCATTAGTTAATTGGTATGACTCTCTTCGGATGGAATACATTCCCAAAAAGGTAAACATTATTGATATGATTCTCGAAGAAGACGGTTCGTTCAACAACAACTGGTTCGAATTTGAGGATGATGTGCATCGCATTGAGGTAACAACCATCATTGAAGAAGATCAATTCGGTAAGAAAACAGGTACAACCACAACCTTAAACATTATAAAACCTGAAGACATCTACACCATTGATACACGCAAATGCAGAACGTTCAAGGACTTTAAGTTGGATGCCATAGTGAATTTGGATGGGTTTTGTGGTACAACTTCTATAACTATAGGCACTCCAAAAGATGAAGTTGACCTGGGTTGGGCTAAACTTTCGGAAAGATATAGATTGGGTAGATCTGAAAATGTTTCACATTTACAGAGACACTGCAAAACTTATCATAATCAAGATCAATCACAAGTAGATGATAATTCAGTGCCCAAAGGTTGCAAGAGCTATAGATTAAATATAGCTATTCTTCCGTGCATAAATAAATCACCTGATGAATGCCCTGACCTACATATCGAAATACCAATTGAAATATGTTGCAAGTGCTCGACTCAAAAAGACATTGACGAAAAAAACGAAAATTTTAACCAACTAAAAAAATAATACCATGCATAGAAATATAATATTCCTCATCTTGATTTTTCTGTTTCTGAATTCTGATGGACAAGTATTCATCCCACGGTATGCTGATCTCAAAATTGAGTTTATTGAACCTAGTCCTTTAACCGAGATCCAGTCTCCTATTTACTTACCTTCCTCCTTCCTAATGACCAACCAAGGACCTGACACTTTATACCCTGATGACACACTAGTCTGGCAATATTACTATAGTTCAATGAGAGAAGAATCTTTACCTCCAATTAGAAAAGTTGCAATCGGTAGCTTTGTTGCACCTGACCAACACTTAGTATATTTTGATACAGTTTTTATTAACAGTAAATTCAATAACGACAATATGCTGTTCACATTTCAAATTGAACCACGAGCATATGGTTTACAGACAGACAAGAGATCGTTACACCCTGAGTTTTATGAAGATTACATGAAGGATAATTCACCAGCAATTCGTCTTATTCATAAAGCACCTAACTCTGCATCCATTCTGAATTTAGAAAATAAAATCAACGTTTTCCCAAATCCTTCAAACGGAGTCATTTTCATACAATCGAATAAAGCAATAGTTGACTGGAGTATTGAACTCATTGATGGTCTTGGAGTAAAGCACAACTGCCGGACAATTGAAACCCAAATGAACAATACTTATAAGCTGGATTTCGGCGACATCAGTCCAGGACTATACATTATTCGAATCAAGCTTGATAAGTACATTGAATCTAAACCCATTATTATTCAATAAAGCCATGAGATTAATATTAATAACTACGGCTATGGTCATGCTGAAATTTTAATCTGTAAAACACTGATGATAAAATAAATCCTTACATGAGAGAAATAATACCGATTTTAACGCTCCTCTTAAGTCCATATTTAAGCGCTCAGTACATTGACCGTTATATTGACGGCAAAGTGGAGTTTATTGAACCAAGCCCATTTCAGACCATTCAATCTCCTGTAAATCTGAAAATTTCATTTCTATTCACCAATCAAGGTCCTGACACCTTGTATCCAGACGACACAATTATCTGGCAAACTTGGTTTGATTTGATTCCAGAAGACTATCCTGAAGTTCGAAAAGCAATAGGTCAATACATTGTTCCTGGAGCTCACTTTATATTGAATGACATTCTTTTCGTTAATAGTGATCAAAACAGCAGCGATGCTTTGCTTGGATTTAGTATTAGTCCGCAATGCTATGGAAGACAAACAGACAAACGTGCTTTGAGAGCAGAACTTTACGTTGACAGATTAAAAGACAATAGGCCATTTATTCCTTTAGTACACAAAGTTTCGACTTCAATTAACACTCCTAAATATGAAGTCAACATTTTCCCAAACCCTTCAAATGGAATCATATTCATACAATCTAATAACCCAATAACCGAATCGGATATTGAACTCATTGATGGTCTTGGAGTAACGCACAGCTTCCAAATTTTTGAAGATTTAGGAAGCAACAGGCTAAAGCTCGATTTTGGAAAACTCAAACCCGGCTTGTATGCAGTTCGCATTCGTCAAGATGATAAAATTTCCGTCAGAACGCTGGTAATCTACTAGTTAGAGTTATAAACTCACTAATGAGGATACATCTTATCCTCTAAATATAAAGGATAAATTCTTGCGAATACTGCTTCGATCTCGGAGTATATATCCTCTGTAAGGTTGTCAACTCCCTCATAAACCACTCGGAAATAATTTGTTTTTGAGAACCAGGTGATATACCCCGTGTCGATTGAAACGGTATCACTTGACTTAATGAAATCGTACATGAGTTTGTCGTTGCCGGTGAGCGTTTTTTGATTTAACATAATTCTAAACGTTATGCAGGTACGTCCGGCCGTTAATCGCCATCATAAGAAGGTATGTAAGAGCTTGGTCACCTTACAACAACATAATAACCACATTATGTTTCTAGTAGCGTACTTCCAACCCCCTGCCAAGCTCTACAAAGTTTAAATCGTTAAACGCTTTAAACAATTTTTGAGACCCACACTAACCCTCTTGTTATGAGTCTCATACGCAAAAATATAACCTTTAATTCCTAATTATCAAGTTAACACTCAAAATTGGGTAAGAATCATAAAAACATCCTAATAAAAAGGCCTGGGTTTGCACCCAGGCCCTCTAACCATTATTAGTAACAAAATTTTAAAATAAAACACAAAAGCGTTCTACTACTTAACTTTGTTAACGGTACAAAATTAGGCTGCCTTGTACCAATATTTCTACTAGTTTTGTCAACACTAAAATGATTGTCAATTTTTTCAGAATTATAAGCTACTTAGAAGGTATTTCGCTTATCCTTCTTGCTCTTGTAGGAAGTCCACTTAAGTATCTAGCTAACAATGACTCATGGGTAAAAGCCCTAGGCATGCCCCACGGTGTTTTATTCATCATTTACCTCTTTCTTGCTATAGTACTTCGCGATCGATTGAAGTGGGATAACCGCAGCTTTGCAATCGTGCTATTGTGCGCAATTATTCCTTTTGGAACGTTTTACGCCGATAAGAAGTACATCAAACCAGCATCTGCCTAAAAAGTTCATACTTTACCCCTCCTAACGCACTCCTCAGCTTCCAAAAAATATTTCAACTATTTTGGAATTTCTCTTTGTGCTTCAATTTTCATGACTATATTATGATCATACAATTTGATAATTATATTAACAATGACGACACAAGAAATTGCAAACAAACTCGTAACCTATTGCCGCACAGGGCAATTTGAAAAATGTTACGCCGAACTCTTCAGTCCAGACGCTATTAGTCAAGAACCTAAAGGTGCTCAATGGGAAGTAGCTCAGGGCATGGAAGAATTCGCAGCTAAAGGAAAACAGTGGAACGACATGGTGCAAGAAATGCACGGTGCCGAAGTATCAGAACCCATAATTGCAGGAAACTACTTCACCTGCAGAATGTGGAACGACATTACTTTCAAAGATGGCAATCGTGCCCAAATGGACGAAATCTGCCTCTATGAAGTTAAAGATGGTAAAATTGTTAAAGAGCAATTTTTCTATGAAGTAAACGCGTAATACTTCACACATTTTCTGGTCGCCCACAATGTTCGCTTTGTGGGCTTTTTTTGTTTTCTTTGTGCATGCCCTTTATCAAAGGTTTACTTCTTGGCTTGGGAACCGCATTATTCTTAGGGCCCGTATTCTTTACACTGATCAAAAATGCCGTTCAATTCGGACAAAAAGCTGGAGTTTCTACCGCGTTAGGAATCATAGTTAGCGATATAATTGTTCTATATATCTGTTTCTTTAGTACAGCATCATTACTCGAAAGCATTAAGTCAGAACCCATAGTTAAATGGGTTGGTGCGGCAATTCTGATTGCTCTTGGACTCAAATACATTCTTCGACCTGTGTTGTTTAAATCAAACGGTGAAGAGAAAATACGAAAACGCGATTACCTCGGCTATTTTACACAAGGATTATTGGTTAACGGAGTAAACCCCTTTGTGTTTGTCGTATGGATTGGCTTCATAACCATTGGAAGAAATAACTACCAAGAAACCAACTTATATATCTTTCTCGTCGCGATCTTAGTTGGCATCTTTACTACTGACTTACTCAAGTCGTTCTTAGCCCATAAAATTAAGCCCTATTTAAAGGAAAAAACGTTACTTATTGCGTACAAAACAATTGGATTTATTCTACTTGGGTTTTCTATTCGGCTGATTCTGTTAGCTTTAGGACTTTAGTTGTACTTACATATATTTGTAAAGAACCAACAAATATTAAATATGATAGAATTTAACTGGGCTGCTCTTATTGTAGCAGCTTTAGTACCGATGGTAATCGGTTTTATTTACTACCACAAAAAGGTAGTTGGAGGGGCTTGGATGAAAGTTACAGGCATGACCGAAGAAAAGGCTAAAGAAGGAAACATGGCCGTAATTTTCGGAGTTAGCTTTTTATTTTCATTGATGTTAGCCATTATTTTACAGTCAGTAGTGATTCACCAGCTTGGATTACAATCGCTTTTCTTTCAAGACTGGGAAAACGACCTGTTTGCACAAGTACTGGGAGAAAAAGGTGACGCTTTTAGAACATTCAAGCATGGGGCTTTTCATGGTTTCATCACGTCAGTTTTCTTAGTTCTTCCAATTTTAGGTACCAATGCTTTATTTGAGCAAAAGGGCTGGAAATATATCTGGATAAACGCCGGATATTGGACTATTACTATAACCATAATGGGCGGAATAATCTGTGCATGGCCATAAGAATGCTAAAAGAAATCAACGAAAAGGAGGCTTCGGTCTCCTTTTTTTATTCGCCCTGAATACGTTTAATTAACGCATCAAACATGCCATCCATCTTAAGATCTTTGGGCTCTACAGATTCGGCGACCCACTCTCCTTCTTTATTTACGAGTCGATATCCAAATGCATACTTTGGTTCACCATCTAAACTCGTAAACATTGGCCCATAACGGGCATCATACATAACCAAATCGTTGCTATCTTTGGTCACAACGTACCACTCTTTGGCTAAAAACTTAACTCTTTTTACCACATCTTCATCCTCTAAATCAGCTAATTTATGGTGGTCATGTTCCACTTCGTGAAACTTAATTTCTTGATCTTTATCCAATAGTGAATAAAGACCTACATGATAACTGCTATCACTCTCTGCTGTTCCCGACCATAGTATACTGTTAAACGGAGTGGGTACCGTTGTAAGTCTTGAAAACAAGAGATGTTGCTCATTTAAGCTTTTTGTAAATACAGTATGAACGTGCCACTTCACTCCTAGTGTCCAAACCATATAGAGTGAACTTACAGCAATTCCAATCGCATTCAATCTTCTACGTGTACGCGACTCTCTTCTATAGAACATCGCCAAAGCAACAAAAATCAAAAAAGGTATGGTGTATGCTGGGTCTGCAACAAAAATGTTATTCCATGCAAGGCGATGCGGCAAAGGCCATAAAAACTGAGTTCCCCAAGTGGTGTGGCAGTCTAATAAAGGATGGGTAACCAATGCCCAAAATGCCAGCTTCGTCCAATCTTTTCGTGAAGCAGATTCACTGTTAAACTTTGATCGATAGATCACATAGGCTAATGCAGCATAGATCCCTCCAATTATTAAGCGACCTGAGATATTATCCA
This sequence comes from Bacteroidia bacterium, assembly GCA_965216465.1. Classification (GTDB taxonomy): domain Bacteria; phylum Bacteroidota; class Bacteroidia; order NS11-12g; family UBA9320; genus UBA9320. The sequence goes on along the minus strand of CBDCFW010000003.1, from coordinate 275,506 downwards.
TACTCAAAATAGGATAACCTAAAATGATGCCCAAAATTGCAATAAGAAAGCCTTTTTCTTTGTGTTTTATCAGCCACGCTAATACAGGTGCGATGAAAATACTAAATAACAAGGAGTGTGAAACTCCCCGATGCAGCTCGCTTGCTCGTAAACCATCGAAGATCAAACCTTGATACACATCAAGATCTGGAATGGTACCTGCAATGGCACCCCATAACATAGCTTTATTTCCGACTTTTCTGCCAAGTACAACTTCACCAACGGCAGCTCCAAGAACAATTTGGGTTAACGAATCCATTTAATAGTAAATCGCCTTAAAAGGTCTACGTAAATCAAAATCACTTGGTTTTAAATTCTGTACGAATGGTCTCAAAATGGCGTTTGTAACCTTGTTTCTGTGCTTTGCATAGAATTTCATTTCAGTCGGTGTGGCTCCTACTCCACTTTTTATTTCTTCAGCTGTTCGACCAATTCGAATCTCTCGTGCACCAATTTTGAAGGCATGGCGAACAAAATCGTACAGTATACGCTGATAAATCCCGTGATCTTGATTGTAGGTGTAATTCAATCCTATAAAGTTTCCATCCAAAACTTCATCGAATGAGGTTGCCGTACCAAATGCAACAAACTCACCCTCCAAGTAGTAGCCTCTAAAGAAAAATTGATCTCCTAGTGCTTTTTTAATGTTCAGCAGTGTGTTGGCATTTAGTCTCCCAAAGCTAAAATTTGCCTTGTCCACTATCGAGTTATATAAAGCATTTATCTCGTCTAATCTATTTTCAATCTCTTCTATAGTAAAATTAACGACTTCTAAATCATGCGATATTTTGTCTACGTGCTTGACCTTTGTTCTGAACTTGGAGTTCATGGCATTCAAATAGTCATCGAAACTTTGCCAGTCAGGATGAAGGTGAAGTATCATATTTACATCGATACTTACCTCAGAGCATCCAGCTGCCTTCAGGTAATCTGACGATTCAAACGTTTCTGGCCAAAATTCTTTGATAATTGATATCGCTATTTTTCGATTGTGTCTTTTTTCAGAAAAGTTGATTTCATCAATGGTGTTGGCTAAAACCTCAAACCCGACACGTTGATCGAGCTTAGGGGAAAACATGTAGCCATTTTCGCCGCTTGCAAAAGCATTACCGCAAATTAAAACACGCAGATCAAGCGAATTGATTAAATGCTTTGGAAGTATCCCACCCATTCGGGTAGAGAGAGCTTCTACATTTATTTCGTTCGAGGTAATCTTAACGATTTGGCAGTAACCAATTCCTATCGGTTGTTTTAATTCATTATAAAATACAATGTATCTAAAATCAAAAGAAGGAAGACTGTATTCAATGGCCTTCAAATATGGAATGGTGAGATAAATATTTCTTCCATTATTTACGCTAGTCCACTCTTGTGGGTTGATTTGATCAACAGAAGAGAATATGGTTGTGTCAATACCTAAATCTGTTGTCTTACAATGAGTTATCACAATTTTCCTAATATAGTTTGTATATGATTATCTAGAACCGTAAAGATAGGTTCTTTGTTTTCAGTAACCTCGAAAACAATCTCCAAATCGTCATTTATGACCAAAACTTGTGGAAAGTGCTTGGTTACGCCAGATTTAATCTGATCTGTATAAGATTTGGTATTCACCACGTGCTTAAACGCAAAAGGAAAACGATTAAGCGAAGTGCGTACCGTAGATTCATCTTCATCGCTAAAGGCCAAGAATTCTACATTGTCATTGTCTTTGTACTTATCAGCCAATGCATTCAATTCTGGAATCTCGCGAATGCAATCACCACACCATGTAGCCCAAACAGCAATTACGGTTGCTTTTCCTTCTAATGCTGAACGGCTAACCGTTTCACCATTTAAGGTGTTAAAATTAAAATCTGGAAGTTTATCTCCTGGTTTTGTTGTGCAAGAAACCAAGCTCAGTAGTAATGCGATGTATAATAACCTCATGAATTAACAAACAATGTTATAGTCTATAAACGGATAAACTATAAAACTTCGACAAAGTTTGGTTTGAAACAGATATTTTTTTAGCGATTCCTTATACTTTCTGCCAGAAAGAAGGCGTAAATAGAATTAATACAGTGAAAAGCTCCAACCTACCTAAAAGCATTAAGAAAGAGAGAAAGAGTTGTGCTCCTTCTGAAAAGAAGGCGAAATTGTGGCTGGGATCTACATCTCCTATACCCGGTCCGATGTTACCTAAACAAGCTATACTGGCACCTGCAGATGTAATTATATCGTAGCCAAACCCGCTGATTATCAGTGCACCCATTATAAAGGTTAGCAAATAGATAAAGAAGAACGCCAGTACGTTATAAACAATCCGTTGGTCTACCGCTTTTCCATTAATTCGCACAGGAACTATTGCTCTAGGATGAAGCAATCTTTTAAATTCCATATAGCCATTCTTTAGGATAAGCAGATGACGTACAATTTTCACTCCTCCTGCCGTTGATCCAGCTGATCCGCCGGTAAACATTAAGAACAAGATTAGCATATACGCAAAAGGTACCCATTTGGCATAATTGGCCGTAGAAAATCCAGTAGTCGTAATTATTGATGTTACCTGAAACAAGCTTTCTCTAAAGCTTCCTTCAACGTCAGAGTTTGTTGAGTTGTAAAGCACCCAAGTAATCACAATTACAAAGCCAAATAAGACACCAATATAAGTTCTAAATTCTTCGTTCTTGAATGCTCTTCCAATTCTTCCTTTTGCTAAAAAGTAGAGCATACTGAAATTGATCCCTCCAACCATCATAAAAGCGGAGATAATATATTCAATAGCTGGGCTATTATAAGCGGCAATACTGGCATTTTTGGTTGAAAACCCACCTGTACTCATGGTGGTAAATGAGTGGTTAACAGCGTCATACCACGACATGCCTGCAATCCTTAAACAAATTGTTTCGACAAGTGTAAGTAATACATAAATAATCCAAAGGCGTTTTGCGGTGTCGGTAATTCGAGGATGCAGTTTGCTTGAAGAAGGTCCCGGTGACTCGGCCATAAAAAGCTCCATCCCGCCTACTCCAAAAAGAGGAAGAATCGCCACCGTTAATACTATAATTCCCATACCACCTATCCACTGTGTCATGCTCCGCCAGAGTAAAAGTCCAGCAGGCATCGCTTCTATATTGGTTAATATCGACGCTCCGGTGGTGGTATACCCTGATATGGTTTCAAATATGGCAGAAGGTATTGAGTCTATTGTTTGACTAAGCAGAAACGGTAAAGAGCCCGATATACCTAAGATTATCCAACCAAAGGTCACAATTAAATAGCCGTCACGCTTGCCTACTTCCTTCCTAACTTTTCGGGTTAAAAACCAAATGATTAAACCTAAGTTCGCCGATATAGCTGCAGAAAAGAGAATTGCATTAAAATCTTCCGCTCCCGTGTAATAGCTAACGGGCAATACGGTCGACATAAAAAAGCCATTTAGAAGCATTAAGATGCCTAAAACATTTAGTATGGCTTTAAAATGAAACATTAACTGAAGTAATCTAGTGTTTTCTTAAGTGCGTCGGGTAGTGCGAAAACCACTACTTTGTCTTTGGCTTGAATTTGATAGTTTGGGCCTGCGATAAAGGCTTTGTTGTCTCTTATAATTCCACCAATTATGGCATCTTTAGGAAGGTTTAGCTGCTTAATTGGGCCCTCAGTTACCTTAGATCCTTCTTTAACATATATTTCAAATATCTCGGCATCGATACCGTGTAAGCCTGCAATATTTACAATATCAGCATGGCGAACATACCTAAAGATATTATTAGCTGCAATTAGCTTCTTGTTTATTAAGGTATCAATTCCAATGGTTTGAGATAAGTTGATATAGTCAATATTCTCAACCATAGCAATCGTCTTTTCAACGCCATGATTCTTAGCTACTAAACAACTCATTATATTGGTTTCAGAGTTTCCGGTAACAGCAATAAACGCATCCATTTGTGAGATGTTTTCATCTTCTAACAAATTGACATCATGGCCATCGTCGTTTATGATTAGCGTCTCTGGAAGCTTATCGGCAAGAACTGAGCAACGCTCTGAATTAGATTCAATGAGCTTCACATTCTTTCGTCTGCTCAAACGTTTGGCCGTATTGAAGCCTACATTACCTCCACCCATCAACATAACGTTCTTAACTTCAACACGCTTACCAGCACAGAGGTCTCTGATTTGATCTATTCCTGTTGGCTTACATAAGAAGAAAACGTGGTCGTTCACGTCAAAAACAAAGTTCTCGTCTGGAATTAAGGTCTCTCCTCCTCTATCTACAGCAATGGTGATAAAGTCTTTAGCCTGATCGATCTTCATAAAATCAACGATCGATTTGCCAACCAGTTTGCTTTTCTTTTTAAGGTATGACCCAAGTAAGGTTAGCATACCAAACTCAAAGTCGAACGCATCGGAGAACGAAGATCTTCTCAAAAGGCGAATAATTTCTTTAGATGCGAGTTCTTCAGGAGAAATTAACACATCAATTCCCAGGCGTTGAAGATCAAGTCGATCTTTTAGTTTTAGAAATTCTTCGTTGTTTACACGAGAGATGGTTTTCTTGGCACCGAGCTGTTTACCAAGAGTAGCAATGGTCAGATTACTCGTTTCACTAGAGGTAACAGCAATAACCAAGTCTGTATTTTCAATACCTGCTTGATCCAAAACACTCAGTGAATAAGCATTCCCTTGAATGGTTAATAAGTCCATTTCAGAGTCGGCCCTTTGCAACACCTTGGCATTGGTATCAATTAATACAATGGAGTGACTCTCCTTGCTCAATAACTTCGCCAAATGGTAGCCAACCTCACCTGCACCAGCAATTATTATCTTCATTAACTGATGCAAATGTATAGTTATAAATAGCACAACTTCCGAGCAAAATCAAAAATTATTATGAATACCCTTATTTTTCATATTCATTCTATTTAAATCTGAGATTTGCATTAAACTTGTAATATAAAATGAGCTTAGAACACTACTTTAAATCATTTCGAGATGAAATCATAGGGTTAAATCACACCATCGACACCCCTTATGGCACCGATAAACGCATTATTTATGCGGATTGGACAGCTAGTGGGAGAAACTATCTGCCCATCGAAAAAAAGATGTGCTACGAGATTATGCCTTTCGTTGCAAACACGCACACCGAAACTAACTCGACGGGGATGGCTATGACCCATGCATACCACATGGCAAGAGAAATTATAAAGTCTCATGTAAATGCCAACGCCAATGACGTCTTAATATGTGCAAATAGTGGAATGACTGGGGTTATTAATAAGTTCCAACGCATTTTAGGGTTTCGTGTTCACGAGAAGTACAAAGACCTTATCGAACTTACTGAAGAAGAACGCCCTATTGTGTTTGTAACGCATATGGAGCATCATTCAAATCAGACCAGTTGGTTAGAAACCATCGCCGATGTGGTTATTATTCCTCCTGATGAAAAAGGGCTTGTAAGCCGAAATGAGCTCAAAAAGATCTTACCTCAATACAGCAATCGTAAACATAAAATTGCAGCTATAACATCGTGTTCTAATGTAACTGGTATCATGACTGACTACCATGGTATAGCTGAAGAAATTCACGCGGTAAACGGATTATGTTTTGTTGATTTCGCTTGCTCTGCACCTTATATAAACATCGACATGCATCCCGATAAAGAGGGAGCTCACTTAGATGCAATCTATTTTTCGCCCCATAAATTTTTAGGAGGTCCTGGAACTTCAGGGGTTTTAATCTTTAACGACAGCCTGTATGATAATGCTGTTCCCGATAATCCTGGTGGAGGAACTGTGGTTTGGACTGATCCCTGGGGTGTGCACCGCTACAACGACGATATCGAAGTTCGAGAAGATGGAGGAACTCCCGCATTTCTGCAGACTATGAAGGTTGCTATGTGCATCAATCTAAAAGACGAAATGGGAGTTGACAAGATTCATCAACGAGAAGAAGAACTTTTAGACATTGTTTGGGAAGGTCTTAACGACATTCCTAATCTTCACATATTGGCTGACGAACATCGAGATCGCTTAGGTGTAATATCATTCTATATAGATGACTTACATTACAATCTTGGAGTTAAGATGCTAAACGACAAATATGGAATTCAAACTAGAGGTGGTTGTTCATGTGCTGGAACTTACGGCCACTATTTGCTAAAACTTAGTGAAGGCGTGTCTCATGAAATTGCTAGATTAATATATCATGGTGACTGCTCTACAAAACCTGGTTGGATTAGAATGTCTATCCACCCTACAACCACCAACGAAGAAGCACACTATATGGTTGATGCAATTCAAACCTTAGCTCGAGAATTTAATACTTGGAAAGATGACTACGTGGTCGATTACGCAAAGAACATCATTCATCATAAGAATGAAGAAGTTGACAACAACTTGAAATACAAGTTCGACGAAATTCTTTCACCGGCTATCGCTTCTGAACAACAGCCATAAGGCTTCGAGCAGAAGCAATTTGAGTTTCCACGCCATTTGAATAGGTGTATACCTTAGCGTTGCAAAACACAATCTTCCCTCCTACTTTTTCAACTTCACCAATTGCTTTGATGCGGTCTCCAATTCCTGGATTCATGTAATCAACACTCAGATTGGCCGTTACAACACCACAATCAATAGGCATTAACGAATAAGCTGAGAAACCCATGGTAATGTCCATCAATGTAGCTATCACTCCTCCATGAACAAAACCAAATTGTTGCATGTGAATTTGATCAAGCTCCATTTCACCAACAACTCTTCCTACCTCAATTTCTGTCAGGTCAAAGCCAATGTGGTGCATAAAATGCTGGCCTTTCAGTTTCTCCCTAATGGTTTCCTTAAAATTGGGATTTTTTATCTCAAACTTGCTCATCGCGAGTGCAAAACAATTGAAAATTGTCTATCTCACCAAAGAAATAACATTACTGAGCTCAAGTCGGTTTGATCTTCCGTGGATGTCAAAGAAATAAATCCCGAAGTATTCACTTGATGGTAATTCTTCTTTTGTTTTATAATGACGGCCATCCCAGCATCCATTTACATCGTTAGATTCATATACCAATTCACCCCAACGGTTAAATATTTGGAAGGTCACCTCTACACAATCAAAACGGTCTACATCAACTTTAAAACAGTTGTTAAATGCATCATCGTTTGGAGAAAAAAAGTTGTACAGGGTTATTCCATCAACTATTGCCTTTGAATTGCTGACAAAAAAGGATATTTCGAAGCTGTCGTTAAAAACACACAGGCCTTCTTCTTGCGTAACATACTTGATCGTATAATTTCCTTCTTCGCTATAATAGTGCGGATTATCAACTTCATTTGTCGAAGTACTTCCATCTCCATAATCCCACGTAAAATTATCATTGGGTGTAATTCCCGTAATATTCACCTTACCATCAGCTTCGCAATCTTGTTTAAAGTTGATATCAAATCGTGCTTCATGATGTTCCGATTCTACGACTTTAACTGTATCAAATGCGTTATGAAGAATATTGCAAGAGCTCGAATCTTCAATAAGCAATGAAATCGGATATTCACCAGGCTCTTTATAGGTATACATTGTGACATCTTGATCGACAGCATGCAAACTACCATCGCCCATATTCCACTGAAACCATTCTGCATCATCACTGTAATTAACGATGTTAACCGTTAGGCTATCACATCCAATCTTAGGTCCCACCTCAAAACGTGCAAAAATCGAGTCTCTTCCTACGATTTCTACAAACTTGTAGAACGTGTCTCTGCAACCATCATTGGAAACTACTAATCGTACCTTATACGTTCCTGGATTGCTATACACCCACGAAGTGTTTTGGTTTGACGATATATCATTGTTGATTTGCTCTTCTCCAAAATCCCATTGGTAACGGAGTTGATCGCCTGAGCTTCGGTCTGTAAAATCAACTTTGCGTTCACAAACACGTTCAGGTGCATTAAAATTTGCCACAACGTTAAGGTCACAATCAATAACATTAAATTGATAGTCACGGTAAGTTTCTCCAATTTTAACACCGTTGCGGTACTCGCTAACCTTCATTCCAACAACGAATTGGCCTACCTGACTTGGGGTTACTCTTAACTCGCCGGTTTCGCGATTCATTTGGAGCAATGTTGTTCCACCCATCATATCGTTCAAATGATAGGGCGACTTGTACATTACCTTATTAAAGGGAGGATTGCTTGATCGTGCAGGACGCGGAGACGAATATGTAGCCCCAACAAATGGGGTTGAAAGTTCATAGACCAATGAATCTCCATCATCATCTACTGCCGAATGATCAAATATTAAAGGAGCGTTCGTACATAAGAAATTAGGAGGCAATCGTTTAAAGCGTGCACTTGAATTATCTTCTACAATATTTCTAGGAGGAATATGCGTAAAAAATGTTGCACCTGTACTTTCTGGATCGACTAAGTTGCTAATAGTCTTATTACGGCAGCAGCGTTGAAAAGAAATAATTATTCCATCGCTACCTGGATCTAACTCTTTCGTAAATGAAAAACCAAATCGCTGAACACATGCGTTTGGTTCGTTGCTTAGGCATTTGTAATGCAATTCTTCTACCCTTTCGACTTCGGTTCGGTCAATTTCTATAGTCTCAATAAAAGAGCCGTCAGTAGCATTAAAAAAAGTAAAAATGGCTTTTAAGTCTTGGTCGATAGCTCCTTGTGCACCATTTACACAATCGATATAGAGATCTAAATAAATTTGATAGTTGTCAGACTCGAGATGTTTATAACCAATATCTCCTCCCACAATGTGAGTTGCCCTAACCGAATAAAGGAGGAAAAGCAATAAGGTCAATATAAAAAAACGCAAGTTTTTCACGTCTATATTTATTAGACCCTTAAAACAGAAATAGGTTGCCTTAAATTGTTATAATCGACAAAAAAATATTTAAAAAGTCAATTCTTCAAGAGCACTACGCAACTCACCATATGCATGACGTTCTCCAAGTTGCTGTGTTATTTTCATGCCTTCCTCGTATGTTGATATAGCCAATTCTTCATGGTCTTGCCTTTCATAAAGCTTGGCGAGGTGATAGTAAGTTGCAAAATAATTAGGAGTACTGTGGATTAATTCTTTAAAAATAGAAAGTGCAGAATCGTCGTCTTGCAGGCCAACATACTCTATGGCAAGAGCATATTTAAGAAAGGCATCGTCGGGTGTTTGCGATAAAAAGTTTTTAATCTGTTCGATTCTCTCCAAACTTGCCATAATCTTCAGCTAATAATTGTACTTTTGCACCTCAATTTTAATACAATTTTTTTGAATGAAGATATTAGTTTGTGTAAGTGTGGTTCCTGATACCACAACTAAGATAACATTTACTGATAACGACACTAAGTTTAACACGGCTGGTGTTCAGTTTATAATAAATCCTTATGATGAATTAGCGCTAACTCGAGCGTTGGAAATCACAGAAAAGAATGGCGGTAGCGTAAGCGTAATTACTGTTGGTGGTGCTGATGCAGAACCCGTAATTAGAAAAGCTCTAGCTATTGGTGCAGCAGATGCAATCCGTGTGGATGCCGCTCCTGCTGATGGTATGTTCGTTGCAGCTCAAATTGCAGAACAAGCTAAAGCTGGAGGCTACGACCTGGTTCTAACAGGAAGAGAGTCTATTGATTATAATGGTGGTCAAGTTGCAGGATTAGTAGCAGAAATGATGGGATGTCCATTGATTAATGTTGCCATGGAACTTGATGTAGAAGGCGATAAAGTTACAGCCACCCGCGATATTGATGGTGGTAGAGAAACTGTTTCAAGTGGCTTACCATGTGTTGTAAGTGCTCAAAAGGATTTATGCGAGCCTCGCATTCCTAATATGCGTGGAATTATGATGGCCCGTTCAAAGCCATTAAATGTAGTTCCTGCTCTTGATCAGTACAACTACACCTCTTATGTTCAATATGAACTTCCTCCAGTTAAAAGTGGAGTTCGCATGATCGATGCTGACAATGCGGAAGAATTAATGGATCTCTTACACAACGAAAACAAATTATTTTAATTAGAAATGGCAGTATTGGTATTCGCGGAAAGCGATAACGGAGTATATAAAAAATCAAGTTTTGAAGCGGTTAGCTATGGAAAAGATCTAGCAACCAAGCTTGGAACTAACTGTGTTGCAGTTACTATTGGCGAAAAAGGAAGCGAAAACTTGGGTAAATATGGTGCTGACGAAGAAGTAAACGTAACAGGTGATGTATTTGGAACGTTCAATCCTCAGGCCTATGCAAAAGCATTAAGTGAAATTGCAGCGAGCTCAAGTGCAGATACAGTTGTAATTTCTCAAACTTACGTTGGGAAGTCAACCGCTCCTTTGTTAGCAGTTAAGGCTAATGCAGCTTTGGTGACCGGAGTTATTGATATGGTTGATACTGACGGAGGATTTAAGCTTAAAAAGACTTGCTTCTCCAGTAAAGCATATTCAACTGTTAATGTAAACCACGATAAGAGAGTCTTAACTTTGGTTCCTAACTCGTACCAAATCAACGAAGGTGGCGCTGATGCAGGTCAATCTGCTGGCAGCACTAGCGTTTCTGATAGTGATGTTAATACCACGGTCGATTCAGTAAATAAAGTAACTGGCAAAGTTGTTTTAACGGAAGCTGAACTGGTTGTTTCTGCAGGTAGAGGGATGAAAGGTCCTGAAAACTGGGGAATGATAGAAGAATTAGCAGATATTCTTGGAGCAGCTACCGCTTGTTCTAAACCTGTTAGTGATATGGACTGGAGACCACATAACGAACACGTAGGACAAACCGGTATCACCATTAAGCCGAATCTGTATATTGCCGTAGGAATATCAGGAGCAATTCAACACCTAGCTGGTGTTGGTAGCAGCAAGGTTATTTGTGTGATTAATACCGATCCAGAAGCTCCTTTCTTTAAAGCAGCTGATTATGGAATTATTGGTGACGCATTTGAGGTTGTACCTCGATTAATTAAAAGAGCGAAAGAGATTAAAGGACTTGCTTAATGGCTGAAAAGATTCAATTAAACATCATCGGGTTGACTACCGGTCATTCTCAAAAGAACAGTTATACGCTAATTCTTGGAGAGGTCGATGGCGAACTAAAGCTACCTGTTGTTATTGGATCATACGAAGCTCAGTCTATTGCATTGGTTATTGAAGGTCTTAAACCTCAACGACCGCTTACGCATGACCTTATGCACGATGCATTCTCGAAGTATGAGATTTTGCTTCAAGAGGTTATTATCGACAATCTAAAGGAAGGTGTTTTCTATGCTAAGCTTATAACTGAGCAAAACGGAATTGTTAACGAGCTTGATTCGAGAACATCCGATGCTATTGCTTTGGCTTTACGTGCAAACTGCCCGATTTATACTTATAAGAACATCCTTGATGATGCTGGAATAATTTACGAGAAAGAAACTCAAGATCACGATCAGCCAGAGCACATCAAAGAACCAAAAGTTAAGAGTTCTAAAAATGACTTACAGTCACTTTCATTAAATGAACTTAATAAAGAATTGGAAAAAGCGATTCAAATCGAAGATTACGATCGTGCAGCTCTAATTCGTGATGAAATTAACTCGAGAGGATAAAGCTAAATCAGCATTACCCTCTCGTAGTTCAAAATTCTTTTTACTTCTTAATAAATTTCCCTTGAACGATTTCGTTCTCGTTTTCTAGTTTAATCAAATAAACTCCTGTAGCCCACGATTCAACGTCAATAGTTGTCGTGTTTTCAAATTTATCGCCAAAGACTAATCGACCATTGGCATCAAGAATTTCAACATTGTATGATTTCTCAATGCTCGATTCGATCGTGATTTTATCGGATGTCGGATTTGGATAGATGTTCAATTGATGTGCTTTAAACGTTTTAATTGACACATTTGGAACGTAAGCATCACCAAAGATGTAGGTAACAACTCCGACCTCGTCTTCTTTATTGGGGTCGTAAGAGGCATTTAGCTTATTCTCTACTAAAAAGCCTGTTTCTAAGATAATGTCATCAATGTACCAGCCATTTCCTGCTGTTCCTGAGTCGCAAGAAAATCTGAACCGAACTTCAAGCTCTTCACCAACAAAATCACTAACATCTAGCTTAGAATTAATATACCCACCACTGTTTCCAGTAAATGCTGGTCTTCCTGATAGTAGAGCCCATTGATTCTGGCCAATTACCCCATTGTAGCCATTCATATAGAAATAAGGGCCTGCATCTTCCCAATCGGTTGTCGGTGTACGAATTTCAATCACACCTCCATCCCATCCAGACTCGGTATCATACCAATGACTGAATCCAAGTATACCGTGACTGTCGGTAATCATTATTTTGTTCACCAGACCGAAATCGGTAATACTAGTTCCTTCCTCGGCATACCAGCTATAATCTCCACTGTTGGGATTAGCCTGAGATCTTACCCAAGAAGAGCGTCCTGATAAAAACTCAGAAGCCCATCCGCCATCACCTGATTCAAAATCTTCAGTCATAAGAACTTTTGTGCTGGTCTCAAACTGTGGTATTACCGAAAATAAACATACAAAGGTGTCTCCTGCAACAATCGAATCCAGATAGAAAACAAGTGTTGAACTAATATCGTCATAGCTTGAATTACAGCCAATAGAACCTTCGTTAAGCAATACCGCTTGGTCTAAGGTGTCAATTAACTCAACATTATAAATTGTATTTAAAGTAGAATTGATTGCTTTGATTGTATAGGTCAGAGCAGAATCGTTCTTAGATTCAAGTACTGCTGTTTTCGTTATTATTAGCTCATCGGTTAAATAAGGTGGCATCGAGTAATCTTCTGTACCGTCACCACGATCGTACGTAGACCCTTGATCAGCATCATAACCCAATCCGCGTCTTGCAAACACTTCCCAAATTAACCGCTCATTTTGTCCATTGTTATTCAACTTATCAGCTAGAATAATTGCGTCTCTACCATCCACAAAGCCTGGATTACAAGGTTGCAATTTCATTCCGTCGATTACAAGTTGCATAGCCATATTGTTTCCTCCAGTACCGTTGTATATGTCTGAATCGTAACCATGTTCGTCAATCATGGCCCAATACATATCCCAAAGCATTGAACACCAAACACTTCCAACACCGTGAGGCACTGAGAATGTCTTCACATCATCATAATTGTAAGGACTGATGGCTAAGCTTGTAGAGTATGGATGAGGTCGAATACCATTACCATTTACGCCTTGGCCTCTTACGTAAGTTCCTATTCCTCTTTTGTCAGCTCCTTGGTCACCTGGTTCATGCGTCATTACAAGCGAAAAGAAGTCACTCCAACCTTCACCCATCTGTTCTTGATTGGTAAGGCAACCGGCTGCCAAAGGTCCTCCGGTTAATCGATTTGAAATTCCGTGTCCGTATTCATGAGCAATAACTCCATTATCAAAGTCACTATCCTTTATACTTGGATCTGAAAACGAAGAATCGTACAACGAAACGTTCACTGTTTCAGAGCCTAGAAGTCCGCTGATATAATCTCCATTATTCTTTTCTATAAAGACTGAAGGAATGGTTATTGTAGCATCAGAACCACCCATTGCCGTTACTGTGGCGGTTTGATTATTGTAAACCACAACACCAATGGCACCTGCATTTTGGGCATTTTTAACTTTCTGAACGAATGGACAAGACCCTCGCTGTACCATTGCTATTTTACCGCTAATTTCTGTGGTATTGGTAATTGTTTCGCATCCATCTTGAGTAACGCCCGTTCCGTCATCAACCAAAACTAAATCCTCTGTGATTGGTGTTGTACTTAGGTTTGGTCCAAAAGCAGCTCTTTTAGCCCCATACTTGCCCGCAGCAGACTGTGGTGCGTTTACTTGGAAATAATCCGAAGACGAAGAACTTCCCCATAAGTACATCTGCATTCTTGGGTTTGAGCCATCTGGAGGAGTAGCAAAGTTTGCATTGTTCGTTCCAGAACCATCTTGGGCATCTGCACGAACAAAATCATTTTGTCGACCTCCATTACCATAATTATTGGCCTGAAAGTTTCCTGAGGCCTCATCAAAACCATAATGCCACCAAACGTCGTGCATGATGTTATTCCAATAGAATAAATTGGTAATTGCAGCATCTGTAAATAGTGCAGCACTTTGATTTATATCAAAACTATCATTAAATGTTAAGGTGCTTCCTCCATCTGGGCTAGAACCGCCCGAATTGTTTCCGTCTTTGTCATCTCGTGCAAAAACATTGTTTCCTCTTGTAATGGTAAACTCAGCACCATCACTCCCATCGGTATCATGCCATCCGTATGGAGATGCGTCGGCATCATCAGGATCGACCTCAATAGTTCTATTTCCATGGCGTGGGCTTTCAAGAGGCATGGCAAACACTCGATAGCTAGCCGTTCCATCCACTTTATTTACTTGGTTAGTCTCGTTCACCTCAGGTAATGCATTACGTAAAACGCTGTGACTTCCTTCTAAGTTGCAGTGTACAACCCAATCGTTGCGGTCTAAGATTTCTCCTGTAGAGGCATCTAAACGCGTGCTGTACCAATGTTCATGATCAATTTCATATAATGAAATTTCATAAACTGGAATTAACTGGTTTTCTTTTAAATACCAACGCTTGTAAATCTTAACCACTTCATCAGATAAGTCGACATCCCAATACATAAACTCATCTGAAGCCATTTCTACCATAAGCTTCTCATCTAATTGATAATCAGCAACAAGTCGTTGAAGTGCTTGAAGTGGCTTTAAGTTGAAAGTTTCAGATTTCACCCTCGACTCGGGGTTTGTAACAAAGGCTTGATGAAAATTAACAACCTGACTATTCTTGATACTGGCATTAAAAGTAGCCTTGTGAATATGTAGTCCGCTGTATGTTTGATTTCCGTAGTAGTGTACTACACCATTAGATCCAGGCACTTCTGATGTGATTTCAAATGTAAGTTCAGAATCAACATTCTTAACCTGCAATTTAATGTGGTCTTTTATTAATTTTATGTTGGGATTTTGAATTGAAAAGCCTGCAAGAACGCAAAGGCTTAAAATTACAGTAGTAATACTTCTCATATTTAGCAGCCGCAATATAGTCAATTCGAAGCAGATTCGGGCCTGATGTGCTATTGGTGCTCCCTCAATTGCTCACTCAGCGCATCAATTTTACCTTTAAAAGACTTAACCGATTGGTCTAATTCCGATTCAAGATCTTTTATCGTTGACTGCAGCTCATTAATTAGGTCTGGATTTAAGGCATCTTTAAACATCGATCCTTTTCCTAAAATCAACCATTCTGCGTTTACACTTGGATACGCTTTTAGAATTTGCTCAACTGCAGTCAAACTCACCTTATTTCTTCCTGAACTTATGTGCGAAAGAATTACTGAGCTAATACCCGTAGCTTGAGAAAAGCTAGCCTTCGTTGAAGCTACCTTTTTAATTAGAGACTCTACCCTTGAATTGATACTCATTACAATTGTTTACAAATGTAAAAGAGTTAACATTTGTTAAATTAACATTTGTTAAACATTGATGGGATGAAATATATTTTTTAAGTTTTAATTAGGTTTCGATTAAAGGTATAACGCCCTGACTACTAGCGTTTAAATGTTGATGTTTTAACATTTATTAACAACCTGTCAGTATGTCGTACTTTCATCAGATGAAAAGATTTTTACCTTTGTTGAAACAATACGAATTCAATGAAAAAAAGCGAAATAATTATCCTTACCCTTCTGTTTGTAGCATTGGTAACTTTAAGAATGGTAATTCCGATTGAGAATTTTAATCCTGTTGGAGCTATTGCTCTGATGGGCGGCTTGTTATTTGGAAGAAGAGCTATTGCTTTTGCAATTCCTTTAGGAGCTTTGTTCTTTGGTGACTTATTATTAGCCTCTACCTCCCCTGACGCTGCCAGCTACTTATTCTCTTCAGGATTTCTTATGGTATATCTAGCATTTGCAGCGATTATAGGTTTGGGAATGCTTTTAGCGAAGAAACCTTCACTTCTAAACGTAATTGGTGGAAGCCTTGGAGCTGCAGCTGTATTCTTCTTGATTTCTAACTTTGGTGCATGGATGTATCTTGAAATGTATCCTAAAACCTTTAGCGGTTTAATCGCTTGTATGGATGCTGGTATTCCATTCTTTAGAGCAACTTTAGTAAGTCAGCTTGTATTCAGTGTTGCTATATACGGCGTATATACCTTAGCTACTCAACGCAAGTTCGCTTTGGCTTAAACATAAAAATGAGATTAAAAAAAATCCCGCTCTTCGCGGGATTTTTTTTGTTAATAGAATTCTTGTATGATCATACCCGCTCTGAGCTTAGGCTCTATGTATGTTGACTTTGCAGGAAGTGTGTGATGTTCATCTGAAACCTTTCGCACTTCTCTAAAATTGCAAGCCTTACTAGTGAAAGCAATATCGAAAGTTCCTGAATCTACTAGATTTACTAGGCTCGTTAATCCCGCACCATAGGGATGAAACGAAATTTGAGAATCTGTACGGCTATCGGCAATTTTGAAAATTTCACGTACGACATCATCCTCTAAAATCTCCATATCCATTCGATCTGATTTTTCTTTAGAAACCAGCTTATACCACTGTTTATCCATGTACAAACCAAAATCGTGTTTCTGTTCCGGGTCATACAGGTGATCATCGAGCTTTGTTATAACAAACCTTGCAGACAGTTGATCTAGCAATTCTACGTGATCAACTGGAAGTACCGGCTTTATCAGTCTGTGAAAAGGTTTTATTCCAAGTTCGTCTTCTTGCAAGATAAGACTTAGACTCTTGTCATTATGTAAGGTCGGATATTGGTTGTTGAATTCTTCTATAGATGCAGAGCGGTGATGACCATCTGCAATATAAAAGGCGTTCATTTCGTCGTATTGACGTTTAATATCTGCAACAACCTCATCATCGTCAATCCTCTTAATTTCGTGATGTTTACCATCAATTGAAGTAAACGAACTTACAACCACAGCTTTACTATCATCAAAAACAAGTGGCTCCGCGTGAGCTAGTAAGGTTGGTTCTCCCATTACCTTTGTTGTCTTAAACAGCTCTACTAGAAATTTTAATCTGCTCGGTCGTATCTCTTCGTGCTTTTTAATAACATCATTTCTTAGGTCATCAACACTACAAAGACCTATAACACCTTTTATGTGTCTACCCTTTGGATTAATTTGTTCGTATAGGTAAAAGCTATCTTTTTCGTCAGTAATTAAGATTTCTTTCTCCTTCATTTCTTGAACAAAGCGAGCTGCAAAGGGCAAGAACTTTTCGGGTTCTTGAAATGCACCGCTATAATTCAAGTGATTTTTAGTCACATGATGAAAGGTGAACGGATTAGTCCGAATCTCCTCTGCCAAAAGGTTTTGATTGCTGAAATCTGAAGATCGTGCAGAAACCTTACTGGCATACTCAGGCATTGGCCGCAAGGCCTTGAATGGAAATACCTTTGGCATTACTTATCGAAGTACTCAATAATTTGCTCAGCTAGCTCAACTCCCACTCTTTCTTGAGCTTCTTTTGTCGATGCACCAATGTGTGGACTTAAACCAACTTCGTCAATTCTTAAAATTGCTTCGTCTACCGGAGGTTCAGATTCGAAAACGTCAGTTGCAGCATATTTAACCTTTCCAGATTCTATTGCAGCAACTAAAGCCTTCTCATTAATAGTCCCACCGCGAGCACAGTTTACAATACCAACTCCTTCTTTCATCATATTGAAATCTACTGTATCTAAGATGTAGCCTTGGCCACCTGGAATATGCAAGCTGATAAAGTCTGCATGTTTCAATAAATCTATTTTAGAAACTGTATCGATATGAATCGAGTAATTATTGTCGTACTCAGGATGAAGATTTAACTTAACTTCACCGCTAGACAGGTAGGGATCAAAAGCCATAATCTTCATTCCGCATCCAAGAGCGATAGAAGCTGTTTCTTTTCCTATTCTTCCAAATCCGATTAAACCAAGTGTCTTACCTTTAAGCTCTATTCCCTTTGAAGCTGTTTTCTTTAATGTTTTGAAATCTGAAATTCCGTCAACGGCCATTTTCTTGTTTACCATTGGCAAAAATCGAACGATTGAAAACAAGTGAGCCATTGCCAATTCAGCAACTGATCGTGAAGATGCAGCAGGAGTATTTAGTACAGCCACTCCTTTTGATTTGGCATAATCGACATCAATATTATCAAGTCCAACTCCACCTCTACCAATCAACTTTAAGTTAGGGGCTGCGTCTATATGTTCTTGACGTACTTTAGTTGCACTACGAACCAATATAGCGTCGTAGTCATTCAATTTATTTACCAATTCGTCTTGTGGAATGGTATTCAAATCCAATTCAAATCCGGCTTGAGCTAATAAGTCTTGACCAGCTTGATGTAGACCGTCGTTTATTAATATTTTCATGTTACGAGTTAATTAAACGTTTGCATTACATTAACAAGAGCTTCAATGCTGTCTTGGCCTAGAGCGTTATACGTGCTTGCTCTAAAACCTCCAACAGAACGGTGTCCTTTAATTCCACTGATATTTGCTTCAGTAGCAGCCTTAAAGAATTTATCGTTTAATGAATCATCCTTTAAAACAAAAGTGACATTCATCAGCGAACGATCTTCGATAGCAGTTGTACCTTTAAACAACTCATTATTATCAATTTCATTATAAAGAAGAGCTCCTTTCGCTTCGTTGATTCTTTCAATTTCAGCAAGGCCTTGTTTATCAATCCATCTTAATGTTTGCATGCATCCATATACTGCAAAAACAGATGGAGTATTAAACATTGAATCTTTATCAATATGTGTTTGATAGTTTAACATAGTTGGAATTCTTCGTGTTACTTTTCCAAGAATGTCTTTTTTAATCACTACTAATGTCGTTCCGGCAGGTCCCAT
The DNA here is from genome assembly GCA_965216465.1 of Bacteroidia bacterium. GTDB lineage: Bacteria > Bacteroidota > Bacteroidia > NS11-12g > UBA9320 > UBA9320. The sequence continues at coordinate 256,603 of CBDCFW010000003.1, read as the reverse complement.
GTTTTTCTGAGCTCCAGCATAAATCAAATCGAACTTAGAAAAGTCTAATTCTCTACTGAATATATCTGAACTCATATCACATACTAAAGGCACATTCGTTTCAGGGAACGACTTCATTTGCGTACCAAATATGGTGTTGTTAGATGTACAGTGAAAATAGTCGTAGTCATCAGCAATGCTGTAATCTTTCGGGATGTAATTGAAATTAGCATCTTTTGAGCTAGCGAGCACATCTACTTGACCGCAGTAGTCCGCCTCTTTTATTGCCTTTCCTGCCCAAGTACCTGTGTTGGTATATGCAGCTTTCGTTTCTAAAAGATTCATTGCTACCATTAGAAACTGGGTGCTCGCTCCACCTTGAAGATAAAGCACTTCGTAGTCGTCTCCAAGCTTCATGATTTTTTTAACCAAGCTTCGAGCTTCGTCCATTACTTCAACAAAATCTTTGCCTCTGTGAGACACTTCAATTAAAGATAGATTGGATCCATTAAAATTCTGAACTGCAGAAGCACAGTTATCAATTACCTCCTGAGGTAGAATTGCTGGTCCGGCTGAAAAGTTGTGTACTTTTGACATATGATTAAAATTGGGGCAAAGCTATTTATTTCTTATAATTTGCACCGCTTATTCTGTGAAAGTTAAAAGAAAAATAATATCCGCTTTTATTCGTCTCGACAAATTTCTGGATAGCAAGCTTGGAAATGTGAGTTTGCCTGGCTTTAAACGCAAGTCGATTTATGAAGTTGGGAAGTTTTTTGTTAAGGGATTATTTCAAGAAGACCTTAGTTTAATTGCCTCATCATTAGCATTTAACTTTTTTATTGCGATTTTTCCGTTAATCATCTTTCTATTTACCTTAATTCCCTATATACCCATTGATAGTTTTGGTGAGCAAATTACTGCCTTGCTTGCCATCTTTCTACCCGACAATGCTTACTCATTTATGAAAGACACCATCGATGACATAGTGAACAATCAAAACGCCGGATTACTATCTTTTGGTTTTGTTGCAGCGTTGTACTTTGCAAGTACGGGCTTTGCAAATATGTTGTCAGCCTTTGAGGTGGGGATAGAAACTAAGCTTAGAAGAAGTTGGATTGCTACTCGAATCAAAAGTACAGGAATCTTAGTGTTGGTTGTTAGCATATTGATTACCACAATTTTGGTATCCATTCTTTTCCAATATTCAATAGATTATATAGAAGGAAAAACGGCAGTTAATGAAGCTGTTATGCGTTTCACACTGCTAGCAGTTGAATACTTCTTAACAGTGGTGTTGGTGTATTTGATTTTTAGCTCGTTGTATTACTTTGGATCGAGCCGAGCAACCAAGTGGCGATTTTTCAGTGCGGGAAGCACATTAGCAACGATATTATCGATACTTACTACCTATGGGTTTACCAAATATGTAGAGAATTTTAACTCTTACAACAAGCTATACGGATCGGTTGGAACACTACTGGTACTCATGATTTTAATCTTCTTTAATTGCTTTGTTGTACTCATCGGATTTGAGTTAAATAAAAGTATCGATAAAGCTTCTTAGATTTTTGTTTGAAAAAATAAGTATTGGTTTATTTTTGCAGCACTCTAACAAAAAGGGGGTAAAAATATCAACTTTTTGGAGCGAGTAAATGTCATTGGAGAAGTGGCAGAGTGGTCGAATGCACCGGTCTTGAAAACCGGCGTACGGAGACGTACCGGGGGTTCGAATCCCTCCTTCTCCGCAAGCAAAGCCAGTCCCAGAGGGGACTGGCTTTTTTTATACCCAATGCGTAAAGCTCGCTTTTAAGCATTGGGTATAAAAAAGACAATAGCACGTAGTGCTAGGCTTTGCTTGTAGTAACCACCATATGGGAAAAACCGACTGAAGTGATAACGAAGGGAGGTTAATCCTTCTAAGCTTGCTTAAGCAGATGGGTAAAAAATAGACAGCTAGTGCGTAGCACACTGGCTTAGCATGTAGGAACCACCACATGGGAAAAAGCGACCGGGGGTCAATGCGGGAGCTTAATCCCATATCATTTGTTGACAAATAAAAGGCACAGAACGCGTAGCACACTGGCTTTGCATGTAGGAACCACCATATGGGAAAAAGCGACCAAAGGTAGCTTAATCCTATATCATTTGTTGACAAATAAAAGGCACAGAACACGTAGCACACTGGCTTACTTGTTAGGCCCACCATATGGAAAAAAGCGACCGGGGGTCAATGAGGGAGCTTAATCCCAATTTGCTTTAACGATTTGGATATAAAAAAGACAATAGCACGCAGTGCTAGGCTTTACTTGCTGGTCCACCTATGGGAAAACAATCTAGCAATAATTACAAATTTTTGTTATGAAGGGATTAGGGGGTCAATGAGGAGGTCAAAGAAGGGGTCAATGATTCCAGGCAGGATTAATGCAGTCCAGCTATATCGCTCGAAACTCGAGTGGTTTATAAATAGCTACGCAATAGACTTATACAGAGGTTTATGATTAAGTCTCAATCTTTATTTAAGCTTACTTGTTGATTTCATGAACAAAGAATTGCTCATCTATCAGCTTAAGCCTTATATTTTAGAATACAAGTATAAACGTTTCAAATCAATTATTTACAAGTAGTAGCTAATTAGTTTTCAATAGCATTTGTACAGAGTGTATCAAATACAATAATGACAATCAATTTCGACGCAATAGAAGACCTCATTCACGCTAGCAAGTACAGCACAATCAGTCGCTTTTTTAGTAAGAGTTCTGTCGACATGACTTCTCAAAATTACTATAAGCTTAAACGCACTTCCGGAAAAATCAAAGGAATCCATTTACAAACTATCTGCGAAGAGCTCGGCTGTAGAGTTTCGGATATTACAGAAGGAGGAATCTTAAACGAACCCAAAGGAACCTACAAAACACTGCAGGTTGAGAATGAATTATTGAAAGAATTGATTGCTGAAAAAGATGAAATTATTGCCTTGCTTAAAGACAAGTTAAACAGTCGTGAAGGCAATTAATCGTCTTTTTTGAATATCCCCTTTATGGTTTCTGCGTTAATCGGCTTTGTGTAATACCCTTTAACACACTTGTAATTGTCTGCTCGTGCCAAATCATCTCCATTAGACGAAGAAGTTAGCATGTAAACATCAGCTTGTTTTTTTCTCGTTGAGTAAACATCCAAGAATTCCCAGCCATCCATAATCGGCATATTAATATCGAGAAGGATAACATGGGGTTTTCCTCCTTGCTCAATTTCTGCCATCACCTCTTCGCCATTGTTAAAGATCTTATATTCTAAATCAATGTTGGCATTTTGGATCAACTGGCTGGTAAGCAAGTTTTGAATTGGATCATCATCAACAAGATAAATCATTGCATCAATAGATTGGGGTCTAAGTTAGGCAAAAGAAGCTTAACTTCGGTGTATTCCGCTTCTTTAGACTCTAATTTAATGCTCCCGTTAAGCTTTTGTACCGTTTCGTTCACAATATAAAGGCCTATACCTGCACCATCTGCAGACTTATGGCCTCTGTAAAACATATCGAATACTCTTTTCTGTATATTTTCTGAAATCCCAATTCCGTTATCACGAACAGTAAGACTTAAGAAATTACCCACCGGCTTGATTTCTATTCGTATTTCTGAATTTGTCTTTTGTGTATCGCTAAACTTAATTGCATTAGATATTAAGTTACGCAATATGGTTGCAACACGCTCAGCATCAGAGTAGAAACTCAAATTTGGGTCAATTTGAACAATTTTAGAAACTTCCATCGATTTATCGTAGTACATAAAAGAACCTAAAATGTCATCAATCATTATGTTGAAGTTCAGCTTCTCTTCTACTATCGGAAGTCGTGCATTCTTTGTATAAGTTGTAATTTTCTGAATAAAGTCGTCTAGCTTAGTAATGCTTTGCTCTTGTAGATCAAAGTAAGAATTCAGGAGGTTCAAATCTGCTTCATTTCTCATTACCCCTATTAAACCAATCAAATTCGCTAATGGTGCTCTAAGGTCATGAGCCGTTTTGTACACAAATTGATCTAACTCTTCGTTAATCTTCATAAGCTCCTCGTTCTTTGCTTTGTAAGCCGAGCGAGCGTCCATCTGATCTGTTATATCTTGTGCGGTACCCAGTATTCTTACTATTTCGCCATTGTTGGTTTCAACCTTAGCTCGGTTATGAATCCAATGTTTCTTTCCTTTGAGATTAATGGGATGAATAAGTTCAAATCCTGATTTATTCTCAATCGCATCCTTCAATGAACGATTGAAGTCTTCGTGGTATTCTTCATCAATCAAATCAAAGATTGCATCCATCTCGTAGCTCTTGTTTTGCTCGAAACCAGAGTTTTCAATAACTCCTGAATCCCATAAAAACTGTCCAGTTTCAGGATTAAAGTTCCAGGTATACAGCTTTCCAATCTTGCGAGCGTCGTTAAGTTCTTCACTGGTTTTGAGCAGTTTAACCTCGTTCTCTACACGCTCAGAGATGATCTCAGCAACTATAATCACCCCTCCCACCTCATTCTGAGCTGTAAACCACGGTGATACTTTAGCATAAAACCAATCTGACTCTCCATTCTTTCTTCGGTAGTATTCCTTTTTTAGTTCTTGAGAACTACCCGCCATTGCCTTATTAATCACTCTTTTCCAACGCAATGGAATGTTTGGATTCAATTCGAAGTGATTCATCCCAATTATCGATTGACTAGGGTCTTTAACAAATTGGTCAATCCACACTTGTGAAGCTTCTAAATACTTATAGTCTGAATCAAGCATTACCACAGGAAGTGGATTGTGCTTTATCAACGACTCAAGCTCATAGTTCTTAGCACTTAATTTTCTAAAATTATCAAGCTCGTTCAGCTTAATCGCTAGTAACGAGGCAATTCCTTCAAATGTCGATTTGATTTTATCGTTATAGTAATTTGGTCTTGTTGATTCAGAATCTAAAACACCAAGCAGTTTGTTCTTGTATATAATAGGAACAGCAATTTCACTGAGACAATCGATATTATCTGTAATGAAATCAGAGTCTTGCGAAACATCTTCAACAACAACAGTTTCTCTAAGCCTAGCAGCACGACCTGTAATTCCTCTACTTAATGGTATTCGCTTGAATCGACTCCCAGTCTCATCATAATGAATGACTTGATCACGAAGAACATAAGCCTTTTGCTCCAAGATTTCTTCCTGCTCATTATAAATAAAGATAGAAAGATCATCAAGGTTTAATAGGTCAATACAAAGCTTGCCTACCCCTTTTATAATTTCTTCTTTATCGTTTGTTCCAAATATGAAATTTGAGAATCGGTTTAAGAGTTTCTCGTAAACCTCTGCATCAGTTAAAACTTGTTTATAGGCCGCAAAGTGCTTGTCTTGAAGCTTGTCAGTAACATCGCGAATAAGGGAGATGATGTATTTTTCACCATCTTCTTCATATACTGAACGAGAGATAGTTAACACCTTCTGGTCACCACCTTTGGTAATTACAGCTGTTTCTACCTCGCATTCTAATTCAGATGTAAGCACATTTGAGTCTTCTTGATTAAGCTCAAAGGCTACTTCAGGAATGAATAAATCGAAATCGTTTTCAATGTTTTTGGTTATTCCGAACAGATCAACAAATCGGTTGTTATAGTAAACATATTCGAGTCGAATGTTTTTAATAGAAAGTGAAACTGGAGTAGCTTCAAGAACCTTCGCGAATGAAGGAATTTTTCTATTTATTTGAATAGTTTTTAATGAATGTTTCATTAAGTAGTAGTAGTTTATATTACAAAATTAACGCAAAAATTGAAGAAAATACAAGTAACGACCTCATTTTATTTCTATTTAGCCAGCTACATCTTTGGCTTTTTAGCACTGTTAGCCCTTGAATTCAAAGGCCTTAGCTTCTATTTCGCCCCTATTTCCGCTTTTGGAATTATTCCCATTTTGGAACTATTTCTCAAACCCAACAAGGACTTTTTCCAAGTAAAAAACCCATTATTAAACAACATAACTATTGTCTTAATTGCTCCGTTTCACATCTACATTTTAATCAAGTATTTACTTTTTATTCAAGCTGGAGATTACTCTACCTCTGAGTGGATTGGTGCACTTGCAACTTTAGGGCTGCTTTGCGGGGTTTACGGTATAAATGTTGCCCATGAGTTGGGACACCGAAAACAGAAAGGATATCACTTGGTAGCTCAGGCCCTCCTGCTCACCAGCTTGTACCAGCATTTCTTTATCGAGCATAACCGTGGCCACCACAAGCGTGTGGGAACATTTGCCGACGCCGCCACAGCGCGTAAAAATGAAGCGATTTATGTATTTTGGATTCGTTGTGTAGTTCAAAGTGTTGCTTCGGCATTTAATCTTGAAAAACAACGCCTAAACAAGCTCAATAAGCACTGGTTATCTCCTAACAATCTATTTGTTAGGTTTCTGCTTTTGGAAGCAATAACACTTCTTGCCATCTACCTTTTTATCGGAGTTAACGCCCTTGTATTCTTCGTATTCGCAGCAATAATTGGCTTTTTGTTGCTCGAGTCAATTAATTATGTTGAGCACTATGGTTTATTTAGAAAAGAGATTCATCCAGATGTATTTGAACGGGTTAATGCCAGTCACTCGTGGAATTCAGATCACGTTCTAGGACGTTTTTTACTCTTTGAACTTTCAAGACACTCGCATCACCATGAGAATGCTAGCCGTGAGTATTACGAACTTGAAAGCATGCCAAAAGCAAGAGACCTTCCAACAGGTTATCCTGGTTCAATAATTCTTGCACTAATCCCCCCACTCTTCTTTAAGATCATGAATGCAAAGATTGAGGCTTAAGTGCTCATTTTCTTGCGTTTAACCAAAAATGGGATGATTGCGTGAGCTACGCTGTCTGCCGTATCAGCTACTACAAAATCGACTTTATACTGGCTCATTTTGAGCTTAATATCTTGATTGTAGTCAGCTATAGCCTGCTTATAATCGGCTTTAATCTCTGAGGGCTGAACTTTAATAATCTCTCCAGATTCTGCATCTTCGAAAGAAACTGGAACCGAGGGAAAATCAAAATCCACCTCGCTAGGTTTATGAACGGTGTGAAATACAATTACTTCGTGGTTGTTGTATTTGAGATGCTTAATAGCATCGAAAAGGTGCTCAACATCTCTATTCTGCTCAAAGAAGTCTGTAAAAAGCACAACCAAGCTACGTTTATGAAGCTGATTAGCGATGCTATGAAGTACCGAGGCTATATTGGTTTTTTTATTGCGACTTTGATACGACAAATAAGGCTCCAGCTTAAAAATCAACTCCTTATAATGCCTTGAAGATGAGGCTATTTTGGTATACTCTTGAATTTCTTCTTCAAAAAAACAAAGTCCAGATGCGTCTCGTTGCTTCTTCAGCATTTGCAGAAAAACCGCAGCAGTCCAAATGGAAAATTGCAATTTGCTTAAGCTCTCTTTCTGCTCTATCTGCATTGAAGATGAAGTGTCAATTATTATTTGACAACGAAGGTTAGTTTCTTCCTCATATCGCTTTACAAAAAGCTTATCTGATCTTCCATAGAGTTTCCAATCAATGTTTTTGGTAGACTCTCCATTGTTGTATTGCCTATGCTCTGCAAATTCAACAGAAAAACCATGAAACGGACTTTTGTGATAGCCTGTAATGAAACCTTCAACCGCTTTTTTGGCAAGCAACTCCAGGTTTCCTGTGTTTAATATGTCTTCCTTTTTGATCTTCACAAAAAAAGCGGTAACCCTCTAACGAGAATTACCGCTCAATATTACAAATAGTATTTTACTTACGCTAATTGTGCTTCTAACTTGCTTACCAAGTTTGATTTTGGTACTGCACCAACGATTTTATCAACCGGCTCACCACCTTTAAACACTAACAAAGTAGGGATGCTTCTAATACCGTACTTCATTGGTACATTTGGATTATGGTCTACATTCATTTTTCCGATTTTCACTTTACCATCGTATTCTGTTGATAGCTCTTCTACAATCGGTCCAATCATTCTACATGGTCCACACCACTCTGCCCAGAAATCAACTAATACTGGGGTGTCACTGTTCAATACTTCTGCTTCGAAATTTGAGTCTGAAAATTCTAATGCCATAATTTTAAATTAAATGTAGGTACAAAGTTAAAGCTAATGGTCAACTTTACATATAATCATTTTCAATAGAGATATAAACATTTAATACGATTTCAGTTCAATCCTAAACCGTGTTCCTTTGTTCAATTCTGATGACTTTACGTAAATTTTTCCTTTGTGATAGTTCTCGATAATTCGCTTCACCAACGAAAGTCCAAGCCCCCATCCTCTTTTCTTAGTCGTATACCCAGGTTTGAAAATGGTTTTGTACTTATTGGTTGGAATTCCTTTTCCTGTATCTACAACATCAAAAATCACCTTGCTGCCGTTTTCTGCCAGCTCAAAGGTGATGCTACCTTTTCCATCCATCGCATCCACCGCATTTTTACACAGATTTTCAATTACCCAGGCAAAAAGCGGAACATTAACGTGAACCTTAATCCCTTGAAACAGGTCTGTGTTTTTAATAGAAATCTCAACTTGATCTGAGGTTCGAGAGTTTATGTAGCTTACACTTTCGTTCAACACATCAAACAAATTGCAGGGTTCAAGTATCGGTTCTGATCCAATTTTTGAGAACCGTTCAGTGATTAACCCCAAGCGTTTCATGTCATGATCCATTTCATCAATTACCTTAGGTGATAAGTTGGTATCGCTCGATTTGATATAGTCCATCCACCCCATCAGCGAAGATATGGGTGTTCCCAGCTGATGAGCCGTTTCTTTACTCATACCGGCCCACACCTTATTTTGTTCGGATGTTCTGCTGTAACTAAATGCAAAGTAGCTCACAAACAAAAAGAGCCCGATAACGGCAATCTGGAAGTAAGGATAAATCCTGAGTTGATTTAACAATGTTGAATTTTCGTAGTATATAAACAGCTTCTGGCCTTCCAGATATTCAATTTCAATTACTTCGTTCTGCTCCTTCATTTCTTCAACCTTGTTCAAGAGATAGGCCATATCGTCTTTAAATGCTGAATCAAGGTTTCTGGTATTCACAATGTGGCCATCAGCATCAGTCTGAATTACTGGAATTGTTGTATTTGCTTCAATTATTTGGAAAAGAAAACCGTAGTCTCCTTCATAATTGGTAGAAGCTATAAGTCGTGTTGCGTTTGCCCAAGTCTCAATTTTATCTCGCTCTTGCTCTTTTAGTTTGTCAACTAAGTTGTTTGTGTACCACAGTGAGAAAAAGCCAATGAGGAATGCCGAAAAAAGCAATACACCCTTGACCAACCGTTTTATTTCGTAGCTATTTCTTTTCAAGTTATCTAATGATAATCAATTTTTATTCGTTCGAAATTACTTAAGTCAGTCATAAAAGCCCCAAAAAAGTATTTTTGCCGCAATGATTGTGCATGTAAAACACAAAGAAAGCAATTATACGGCAGATTTAAACGCTGCCATTGAAATCGGTATACCTATTCAACGAAACGAGGGTGTAAGTTGTTTTAGTATTGCCAACGCACAATATAAAGTTTATGAGGATCAAGGATTTATTGGTTCTATTGCTCAAGGTTCGGGATGTAATTTAGAGACTATCACCTTCACTCCGCATGGAAATGGCACTCACTCTGAGTGTTTGGGTCATATTTCAAAAGAAGTTTTTCATGTGAACGACTGCATTAAAGATAAACACTATGTCGCTTTGGTGCTTAGTTTCTCTGCAAAACAGACAACATCAGGCCAACAGATAGTTGATTTTAGTAATCTGAATTTTGAAGACCTTGAAGCAGTTGACGCCTTAGTGATTCGAACGCTTCCAAACGCAAATTCAAAACGATCTAAAGACTATTCTGGCGAAAACACTCCCTTTATTAGCTTGGAGGATATGCAAGCCATTGTTACAGCTGGAATAAAACACCTCATTCTAGATTTACCTTCTGTTGACCCTGAATGGGACGACGGGGCACTAGCTGCGCATCATATTTTCTGGCAATATCCTGAAAACCCCAGAAAAGATGCTTCTATTACGGAGTTTGCCTACGTTGATGATTCCGCTTCCGACGGGCTCTATTTACTAAAGCTTAACATTGCACCTTTTCAATCTGATGCGGCACCAAGCAGACCAACACTTTACCCATTAGTAAAAGAATAAGTGAGCGAGAAACTGTTATATTTTAAATCGTGGATTACTACTAAGTTCATCAACTTACTTGGAAACAAGTCGTATCCATTTGCAAGTATTTTGGTTGTAAAACGTGATGAAATTGGTGACATGATTACAGCAATGCACGTGTTTTATAACCTCAAAGAACAGTTTCCCAATGCCAAATTTGACCTCTACTGCAAACCATTTAACACGGTGTTTTTTAAGCATTTAGACTATGTGAATTGCTTTACTGAGTTTAATGACTTAAAAGAGCAATACGATTTAATTGTTGAATTACGGGGTGATGAGCAAACGTTAAATTATAGCCTAAAGAACAGGCCTAAGTATAAGGTAGATCGTGGATCCATTCGCTTTAAAAATAAATTCTTTGGAGGTCAAAAAAATGAGCTCGACACCAATCTAGAAGTTATAGCTCCACTTCTTTCGCATGCAGGAAGTTTAAACAATAAGATCAGCCTTTCTCCCCAAGAATATGACACGGTCGATAAATTCATCGAAGAAGAAAATATTAAGCCATTTGTGGTGCTTCATTTAGGGGCACGAGATGCCGCTAGAAGATGGCCAACTGAACGCTTTGCAAAATGCATCAATTACATCAATGAAGTTCATGGTATGGCATGTTTATTAGCTGGAGGTCCAGACGATAAATCGCTTAATGATGAATGTTTATCGTATGTAAAAAGCAAGCGTAATATAAATGTAGCTGGAAGTTTTAACTTGCTGGAATTCACAGCATTATGCGAGCGAGCAGCTTTATTTTTAGGAAATGAAAGCGGTCCATTGCACATTGCATCAGCACAAGGAATACCGGTAATCGCCTTGTTTGGCCCCGGAGTAAAAGATGTATTCTATCCTAAAGGCGATAATGTTAAGATTCATCACTATTTCTTAGCACGCGGACATAAACAGCAAACCTTAGAAAATTCTACCATATTTTCAATTCAGGTAGAAGAAGTTCAAGAATCGATTGATGCTTTACTCAAGCTTTCTTCTTAAGATCTTACCAACGTTCGACTTCGGCAATTCATCTCTGAAGACTACAATCTTTGGCACCTTATAGGCGGTTAATTTTTCGCGACAGAAATCGCGAACTTCATCCTCAGTAAGGCTATCATCTTTTCGTACAACAAATGCCATAACTGCTTCTGTTGTTTTAGCATCAGGCTCACTTCTAACTCCCACTTCCAATACTTTAGGATGGTCAGAAATCACCGCTTCTACCTCACTTGGATAAACGTTAAATCCTGATACACAGACCATTTCTTTTTTCCTATCCACAATTTTAAAGAAGCCGTCTTCATTCATTATACCAATATCGCCAGTTAAGAAATAACCGTTGTGCAATACTTCGGCGGTTGCTTCAGGTTTTTCCCAATAGCCCGGCATAACTTGAGGGCCTTTGATTGCAATTTCTCCTCTTTCTCCTACTGGTACTTCATTCTTGTCATCATCCAAAATTCTAACATCAGTATTCGGAATTGGAAGTCCAATAGTTCCCATTCTATGCGAGCCATCACATGGATTTATGGTTGCTGCAGGCGACGTCTCCGATAATCCATAAGCTTCAAGTAAAGGAGAATTTGTTACCTCCTGCCATTTCAAAGCTACAGAGTCTTGTACCGCCATACCTCCACCCAAAGAAACCTTAAGTTTCGAGAAGTCGATGTCTTTGAAAGTAGGCTGATTCAGCATCCCATTAAACAAGGTATTTACACCTGTTATTAATGAAAATGGGTTCTTCTTCATATCTTTCAAGAAAGACTTCATATCACGCGGATTTGTTATTAAAACATTACGTGCTCCATAATTAAAGAAGGTAAGGCAATTTGCTGTTAATGCGAAGATGTGATATAGAGGTAAAGCTGTGATTACCACTTCTTTACCATCTGTAAACAAGCCTGTCAACCAAGCGTCAATTTGCGATAAATTTCCGCAAATATTTCCGTGTGTTAGGATTGCTCCTTTCGATAATCCTGTAGTACCTCCTGTGTATTGCAAGAATGCAATATCATCGTGGCCAACTACAATTGGTTCTGGAGATTTTCCTTTTCCTGCTGCCAAGGCCTCTTTGAAACTCGTGCTTTTTGAAAGCTTAAATGGAGGAACCATTTTTTTAACATGTTTCACTACAAGGTTAACAATGCTTCCTTTCAATCCACCAAGAAGATCACCTATTCGTGTAACAATAACTTCGTCTATATCTAATTGGCTTTCAATTTCTTGGTAGTTGCTACCAAAATTTTCAAGAATAACAATGGCTTTCGCACCAGAATCTTTGTATTGGTGAAGCATCTCGGCAGGGGTGTATAAAGGGTTTGTGTTTACCGCTACCATACCCGCCTTTAGCACACCAAACATAGCTACAGGAAACTGCAACAAGTTTGGCATCTGAATGGCAACCCTATCTCCTTTTTTCAGGTTCGTTTTGTTTTGTAGATACCAAGCAAAAGCGTTTACTAAGTCATTTAACTCATTGAATGTCAAGGTAACATCCATGTTTTGGAACGCAACTAAATCACCGTATTTCTTTATGGCATTGTCAAAAACTGAAACAATAGATTCGTATTTTAAAGGATCTACCGTTTTAGGGACATGTGAGGGGTAGCTATTTAACCAAGCAAAATTTTCAGACATAGGTGTAAATATAGAATGAATTGTAAAGAAATGAAAAGAAAGTGTGGATTTGCATTTTATATTTGTGCCCACCGGCACCCGTAGTTCAACTGGATAGAATACCAGATTTCGGCTCTGGGGGTTGGGGGTTCGAATCCTCCCGGGTGCACTTTCTCTTTTACTGTTCAATAAAACCTATTTAGCGGTATTATTATTTGATCGCTTTGCAGCTTACTGATCATTGACTATCAATAAGTTATATCCACGGAATGATTTTTGTGTTTATAAAGTCATGAGATCAATTTCACACTACACTTTTATACTTCTGGCTTCACTTTTTTTATTTTCTTCTTGCGATCGAGACGAGCGATTTAAAGACAAACTTGTTGGCGAATGGCAATTCGAAAGTGCAGAACATGCTAACCGATGGTTCGGATTCGATGATGCATCCAATGAATACGACATTGAAAAAATTGTTTTTTATGATGACAACACTTTAGAGTTATTTTACTCTAATGATCCACAACCCTTCGACGGTGAATGGGACAATCGCTATGTTCAAGAAACCACTGGTTTTGGAGACGATGCTACAACCACAGTTCGAAACCGATTAGAAATCTGTATCTATAGAGGTTCTGACATTTCAATGGTGAATTACATTGATCGAATCAACCGCTCAACGCTACGTTTTACGGATGACAAAGACGTAAGAACGCGTTGGGAGTTTAGCAGGTAGTCATTAACAAAGTGGCGAGTTGGTGTAAATTAAACGCTAAATTTACCTATCTTTTGGAGACACTCCTCTAAACCGAACTAAATACTTGTTGTGTTGTACAGGCTTTAATATGTGTTTTTGAGAAGCAGGATTCTTTACTATTTCTGCACTTGGCCGTATCGGTCTTTTCTCAAATCCTCCACCACAGTTTGGACAAACATTATGCAGAACCTCATCAACACAGGTTACACAAAATGTACATTCATATGTGCAAATCATAGCCTCGGTACTTTCGTTTGGCAGTGGCTTGTTGCAATTCTCGCAGTTGGTTCTAATTTCTAACATTAGTTTAGCTTGATCTCTTTTACATTGAGCACTTCACGAGACTCAGCCGTATTCTCATTTACGAATACAACTATGCTTGCTTTAGAAGGATCCACATTCTGAGGAATCGGAATTTCAATGCGACGTTCAATGACACGACCTTTCTCTGGAGAATCATATAACAAGTCTCCGTCATATGCAGTATACATCTTTCTTAACACATGGTTGTGGATGTAGTTAGGGTCTTTAATTGATCCATCAGCTTGAGTTGTATTTATACCATCTTCGAGTAACATTATAGATATAAACAACTTATTATCAACCGTTTCACTAGCAGTAAACTTCACATTTAGAACATAAATTGACTCGTTTTCCTTTACAGTTGCTGCCTCAATATTAATCCTGGATTTAAGTGGTAATTCTTGTTCAGTCAAATTTCGCCATTTGGACGAAAGTGAAGTAAAGGCAGTTTGCCCAGGAAATCTTTTTCGGTTAACGGATCCAGCTGGCAGACCTCCTCCCCCATAAATTTCCAGAAACACATCCGTTGCTTCGGGAGTATCTAAGGTGTCCTTTGGGTTTAAGCGATAAGCAAATGGCATGACATTGGGATACAACGCGGCCACAACAACTCTTTTTGGATAGTCATCTTTTATTTCTTGAGCTCTTCGTGCAGCGGTGGGACAATTTGCACAATTAACTCCTCCCAAGTCTTCAATAAGTATGCCTTTGTCTTGAGGTGTTATATTTAAATTATCAAGCACAAAGGTCGTATCCTTCAACACCGATAATCCATCACCAAAATTGATTTTAGGTTTTGCTTCAAAGCATGAGGCAATCGTTATAACAAGTATTGCTGCTAGTAATTTAGAGGTTGGCTTCATGCTTCCGAATTTACGGAAAATTGCTGACCATTCAGTCTAAAGCCACAATACACTTAATCCCTAAGTGCTATCCTCCTACCCTCCTTTCGCCAGAAGCAATTCGTTACGAAGTAAAAAATCACTTGGCAATAGCTCCAGCAATACTTCTTCAATTTCAGGATTCAGTACATAACCATTATCATGGGTGGTCCAAGGAGTTTTATCGCTATGCGGATTGGATTTCATCAATTGAATAACTTCTCCATTGTATTTCAAATAGATATTCCATGTCGTATGCTGGTAAGCCTTCTTATTGACAATCAGAGATTTCTCAATATCCAGTCGGTCTGTTGTGAATGTCTGATAAATTTTATTAAGTTGATTTGATGTTATTGCTTTCTTCCATCGAATCTCATCCTTTCGCAGTTTGTGTCTGGTTCTTTTCCGGTCTTTAGTAATTGTCTGAATCTGTTCGGTGCTGTACTGATTAGCAATCAATTGATTGGTAATACTGTCCCAGATATAATGCAAAGAGTGCTTCTTTATATCTTCTTTAAAGCATAGCATACTCTTTTTGGTTGAAGCCTGCTTGCTTCGAACCGTAGCTTCTATAATTAATTCAGGTTGTTGTGCTTTCAAATCTTGGGTAAAAAGCATTAAAACGCCAAGTAGAACTAGTAATAAGTGTATTTTAGTCAAAGTAATAAGTAATAAGTGAACTGCAAAGCTAGCGGGCTGTTTAACTCAATTTGTAGTACAATTACTACCAAGTAATATTTTAGATGTATGAACTGTTTTGCGCTGCTAAGCAGTTAATGACTAGCATAATTAGTTATTATACCAGATTATGAAAAATCTGACTGTCTTATTTGCTCTTGTACTTTATTACAATGCGGCCCATGCCCAGAAAGCGGTATTCGATATCAGTCCGAGATATATCTACAGTAACCATAGCGACACCATCGACAGTTTACCGGGTTATATGAAGGGACAATTTTGGATCGCCAATGGAGATACTTTTGATTTTACAGTCAACCAGTTTGCATACGAAAAACACTCCTATCTCGATACATTGTACTATCGAGCCAGTAAAAACGCCCCGATAGATACCTTATTGATGCAAATAGAGCCCAAAAAGTCGTACTGCTTATCTTACAACACGTGCTGCAACTATTTCGATGTTCAGGCACAGCCTCGTTCTGGACGCTTTCAGCTTCGCATTCAACCGAAACTCCTTAACATTGAAAAGCATGTGAAATACCTCATTAAAATTGATGAGGCTGGATACATCTATTCGGACACCATATTAATGGAGAGTGGGTGTAGAAGTGTTTTATTTCCGAACATCTATTCTATTACAATTATGGAAATAGTTCAAGATACGGTTAATACCGTTCCGTGTTGCTTATTTACAAGTGATAGTGTGGCTTACGAACCTCAAATCCGGATGACAAAGGAGCACATACATTTTCGGTTTATACCATTAAAGTCCGAGCCTTATCGGTTAATCTATGATATCAGAAATGAAAGAATTGTAAAACTGGAATAATCCAATTAGTATGTAGAGTAATCAACTGCGGGGATTAGTTAATTGAAATAACTTAATGTTCAGATTTAGCTTATGTCGTCAATAGATGCTTCAGGTGCATTCTTTTTAACAGACTCAATTCCGTTTTCCATTGCACTTGAAGAAGAATACATCTCGCTGTTTCCGATTACTTGTCCATTGCCTGCTTTTAAGTTGAAATATGGATCACCTTTTTTAGACTCTAAACGATCGAAGTTTCCGTCGTCTTGTGAGTTCTTTCTGATTGATTCAATTCCATTCATACAGCCTGATTTAGCCTTGTAACCTTCGCCTGTCAAAATAGTCTGACCGTTTCCAGCTTTCAGTCTAAATCTAAACTCTCCTCTTTTGTCTTTGTAAATTTCAAATTTTGCCATTTTCGGATCTTTATTTAATGGCCGAAATATAGCACAATTTGTCCGATGCGAGACAATTTTTAATGTTAAATTATACTGATTTTATATCTACCTACTTTAGACCTATTTGTAGATGTGCTCCATATCGGGACGTTCTGTGCAGTAATAGTGTGTCCAGATATAGAGATGGTTGTACAGAGCAAGAATCAAAGCGGCTTTTGAGTACCAAATAAATCCAGGAATGTAAAGTGCGAGAAATCCGTAAACATACATACCATTGCTGGTCAACTTAAAAATTCCTTCTTTAACCATAGGTTGTTTGCTGGCTTCTTCGGGATTGAAATGATCAATGCCAAAAGCACGGTCAATCCCAAAGTATTTCCGCACTGAATAAAACAGATAAACTGCTGGAACTGCCAATAGGACAATACACAAATATGCAACTGCAGAAGGTAGTTGAAGGGTATCTTGATTAGCGATGGCTAAGGCAATAATAGATAGCGGTCTACTCAGTATAAGAAGGGCAAAACCAATTTTGTATAACGTAAAACCTCTTTTACCAAACCATTTTGTTAGTTTCTTGTAGTGCAACTCCAGCCTCCAACAAACGGCAACATAAATCTGATGAACTATAGGAACCAAGAAAGCGGTCCAATACCACATTTCAGTGCTTAAACCAAACCACTCTCCTTCAGCAACCATTGGATCGCGATTAAGGAGAAATGCCAAGCCAAATGCAAATGCAGCGGCTACAACAAGTTGTAAGGGTTGTCCGGAAAAGACTTTCATTCTTCTTCATCGCTGCTCAATATCTGAATCGTTTTATTGGCCTTGTTCAGTTTTTGAGCTAAGTATAGAATAATGAGAGCCTCAATAATTATGATAATTTCTGTAGCTCCTAGTCCTAATGTTACATTGGGTGTGCCTAAAATAATCATTATTCAAATATAAGAAGATTTAAGCATGTTGGTTAAAGCTTATTTACGCATAGATTATCGTGGCCCGTTTCCCAGCCATCCCATTCGATATAATCAATCGGTCCTTCTAAGGTTATGTGGCAACCGTTGGTCAACTGATCTATTTTCATGGTCACGCCTGAAGGCATAGTATTTATATCGTTACCATTTATTTCAAAGGGATTAGCACTAGCTTGCCAGTGAGATTGGTCAAAATTCACATCGAACTCAACCTTTTTGTTTGAAAATGGAATGTCATCGAAGTCAACCTTAATTTTATCAAATCCACAGACTAAAATGCTTCCATCGTAATTCAGGCATTCGTCGGTAGTCCATCCGGTACTTGGGGCCAAGGCATAAGAACCAAGTTTCATGCTGTCTATATTCATGGCAATTGTATCCATAACACCCAAATCAAATTTAGCCCAGAATTTAATGTCGCTTTCTTGATAGTGAACTGAGGTGTAGACATCAGGCAGCAACGCTACGTTGCCAAGTTTCCAATCTTCAAACCCAACAAAATACTCGCAATCGCATTGTGTTGGAGGATCATCCTTACATCCAACAAAAAAGGTAAACGAAAAAATGGAAAGTGCCAGAATGCCAATCTTGGTAGCTTTTAGTGTTTTCATATAGATTTGACTCTTATTGGAATTAAAACGTTGCTTGCTAGCGTATATTGTAGATAAGATAATAGGAATACCTAATTCCCGTTAAGACTATAACCGATGCGAAAACTGACAATTTTATTTCTATTCCTTGCTCCTTCCCTATTTGCCCAAATCTATCCGTTCATTGATGATGGTTTGTATGGATTTAAAAGTGATGATGATTCAGTGGTTCTTAAACCCCAGTTTAGAGAGCATAAACCTTTGAAAGATGGTTATTATGTGGTCAACAAGCAATGGAGTAAAAGTGCGTTGTTAAATCCTTCTGGAAAGCTCCTAACCTCATTTGATTACTGGTGGCTGCTTCCTGTAGAAAACCAAAATTTATTGCTCGCATACAACGGAAATATGTATGGACTTCTCAATTTTAATGGAGACACCGTCTTGCCATTTGAATTTTCTTCATTAAATCGATTTGACAAATGTCTGGGATTTGAAAAAGGAGGACGTGCTGGACTGATGGATTATGAAGGCATTGTAATTACAAAGCAAGTTTATGACGGTATTGGATACAGTGACAATCACGGACTAATAAAGGTCGAAAAAAGTCGTAAAGCGGGTTACATCAATACCAAAGGAGAGATCATTATTCCTCTTATATATGGAGACAGGTCATCGGATTTTAGAGATGGAAGGGCTCTGGTACAAGATTCGAGCAATTACTTTTCGTTTTACATCATAGATACCTTAGGAACTATAATTTCAGACAGACCCTACTCTTCATCTTCCTGGTCTGGATATAACCATGGATATATCTGCTTACCAGACTCAAACAAAGTGTACCACATCTTAGACTACAACACAAAATCTATCCTTCAGTTAAGCTACAGATATGTTAGCGAGATTCGCGATGGCTTTGTTCACTTTGTTGATTGTGAAGGAAACAACAAAGTTCATGGCTATGTGGATACATCGGGAAATATTTACAGCTCGAGACAACATCAGTATGATACCGTTCAATGGAATATTCCTTCAGCTCCTCGGGAATTACCAGATAATTCAAACTTATTAGAGTTAACCAAGAGAAATGGATACTACTATATCTATAAAATTTATCATGATAAAGGGGTCGATACATTAAGTGAACAAGATTTTCAAAATTTGATCCAAAAAAACCAGAAACGATACGAGCTGATTGAAGATGATTGTAAAGAGGAAAATTTTGATGAAGAGGTTTGGTACTATGGAAGTGAGGACCAGTGGTACTATCAAAATTCAGAATTAGAAGACTTTACGTATGGCTCGGGTGATTGGGATGATTGGGATACTAAAAATAGAACCAAGCCAAAGACCTTAATTTATCAAAAATGGCAACCTAAATTTGACACAGTGGCTGTTCCTATCGAACAAGTCTTACGATTTTCACTAAATGCATTCTGCGAGGAACCGCAGTCTTACTACAGGTACTACAACCTCAACGCCCTTTGTATTGCATATGGCCTACAGCTTGGCAAATCAAGCATGGTTTCTCATTACAGCACTATGAACGTAAGAGGCTTCGAAGAATACAAGAAAAAAACCTTCTTCGAAATTTTACAGAGCGAAAAGCTTCGTCAGGCTACTTGGGATTGGGCTCGACCTATGTTTAAAAAAGCGTTTACCTATCTAAACCCTATTGTAAAGGACACCTACAAAGAAATTGCACGCTACATTAAAGACTACATGAACAACTACGATCTGGAAAAGACCAAAACATATCTCAAATACCACGAAATAGACTTTGCTAGAAAGAACATGCACGGTGAACTTGATGATATGCGTAAGCTTTCTGCCTTTGTAGACCGGCTTATAATCATTCATAAGGTAATCTCGGTTGAAGATGCTCGACGCTGGATAAACACAATTGCAGATGAAGTAGAAACATGGGAATAGATTATTTTTACAGCCGCTATGGATTTTAATATCTCCTTAAATGTTGTTCTAAAATTTATCACCCATGTATTGCTTGGTGATGTGCTAACCCTTGGCTTACACTTACTTGCTGGATTTGGAATCGGAATGATTCTATGTTTCATTCTCTGGCGAATCATTAAAAAGAGGGCTTGGTTCAAGCGAAATGCAGATGCAACCTATAAAAAGGTGTTGTACTTTATTTTGAGGGCGTGTTTCTATCTTTCCGTTATAGGAGTATCAGCCACCATAGCACTTAACATAGGCAGCAACAAAATTATAAAGAAGGAAGTTGACGCTTTAGTTTCTGAAAGCATGGATTTCTGTAGAGCAAACTACTTCGACGATGTTGCTTTTATTGAAGATGTATTCGCAACTGGTGTCACCATTTACGAAAGCGGAGCTAAAGTGAATGAGATGAATCATGCGTTGGCTGATGGCATGGTTGAAGCCGTGAGCAAAGAGTATGGACTAGGATTTATGGGTAAATTCTTATTCAGGAATTCTAAAAGTGAATTGGTACATCAAATTGAAGGAATGGAGAAAGCTTTCATCTTCTTTGTTGTTGCTGAAGGCTTGAAACAAGTAGGTTTAGGTGATGCTGTTGAAGCAGATCAATTGGATAAAGCTTTTTACAATTGGTTACACAACGAAGGAGGATCAGGCACGGATAGCGTTGATGCATGGATTTCAAAACAGATTCAAAAACAGCTCAAACCGTTGGTGTTTAGCATCTGGTTGCCATTTCTAATTATCAATATTCTCTTCATTCTAGCTAATGTTATTGAAGTGATCATTTATCTTCGAAGAAATCGAAGGTTGAACAATGAACCTGTTTAAATATAAATCTTCATGGATATTGGCTGACATTTGGGGAAATGTTCCTTTGCTGTCTGAAGGGACTTGGACGCTGATTCTAATGGCCGTTGGCATATGTGGTTTACTGCTCTTTGTGGCCCTCATAAACGGAATAGGCTACTTAATCTACCGCAGAAAGAAAACATTGCGACGGTTCTGTATCTCTGGAGGAATTGGAATTCTGCTCTTAATCGCTTTGGCCATTTTGTTTGATTTCTTGTTTCACTAACGCTTCATTAATTTGGGATTGCGTCTGACCGAAGATGTAATAAAAATATACAGGTACAATTAGTGTATAGTATATGTCTTTAATGCTTTCCCAAATGGTTGAATTGTGAATCCCGTATAGCACTAGATCTAAAACTTCGTTTCCCAGTGCTGCGAGGCATAGTGCAATTAACAATGGTTGCTTGTATTTGCCCTTAAATGTAAATATTGCAGCTATGTAAAAGAGTAATCCTAGACTTAAATGCAGAAAATTCTTAGATACGGGAGAATGAAGATCTAACCATTCTTTCCAAGCTTGATTTAATTCTGCTAGATTTTCCATATCGAAATCTGCCCTCACAAATCTATGAGTAAAGCTCTTATTTTCACTATTTAAGCTCAATTTATATTTGGTTTCTATCCAATTGTAAAAAAATCAAACACCCCCTAATTCATAGCACATATATTATTACATTCGTAGCATGAACAAACTCACTCTTACGGCTTTACTACTATTATTTTCGTCTGTACTATTTGCTCAATCTGTGATTTACGTAGATCCAGGGGCTTCAGGAAATGAAGATGGATCAAGTTGGACAGACGCTTATACCTCGTTAGACTCCGCTATAGCTCACTACAGTACTGGAGACTCGATATGGATGACTGCAGGAGTATACAAGCCCGACGACGCTGGCACAAGTTCAAACATTACCTTGCCCAATGGAGCAAAGATTTATGGAAGCTTCGCCGGAACGGAAAGTCATATAGACGACCGAGATATAGCTGCTAATCAGTCTTACTTTGATGGAGACATCGGAACAAATGGAACATCAACTGATAACTCAAGACAGGTATTGTTTTTATCGAATAACACCAGCCAGGTTGTGGTTGATGGATTTGTAATTCGCAATGGCTATGCGTACATCATCGGTGGTTCTATAACTGTAGGTGGTGGCGGAGCCCGAATCAGTAATGGTAAAATTAAGTTTGAGAATTGTGAGTTTTCTGATAATTATACCTACATGCGTGGTGGAGCCTTGGCAATTTATGGGTCTTCATCCTCCGTAGAGCTTATAAATTGTGTATTTAAAAACAACCTTTCTAATGCAGGAACATCAAGCAGTTTGGGAGGAGCAATTTTTTGCAATGCGGGTTCTTTAAGAATAACAAAATGCGATTTCCGTAACAATACTGCAAAGCAAGGAGGAGCTATATCATCCTTCCAACCTAGTATTTACATCGATCGTACTGCATTTTCTGGGAATAAAGCAGCAAATGGACGAGGAGGAGCTATTGACAATGGTTCAGAGTCTTCTTTGTATGTATACAACTCCTTATTTGTTGGAAACTATGCACACACTACTGGAGCCGCTATTTATACCAGTTCATCGCTAAACACTAAACTACAACGTTTTGCGGGATGTACGTTTGCTCATAATTGGAACAACTCAAGTTCAACAAATTATACGGTATATGGTAGTGATTATACCTCAGTATACAACTGTATCGTATATGGAAATCATGCAACAAAACAGTTATATAATCTTCCTCCAGCTATAGAACCAACCATAAAGAATTGCTTATTGGAAGACACCATTACAATTGGTTCCGGTATTATTTATGGGGATCCAGGATTTGTTAGTCCAGCAACAGGAGCATCCTCTACCCCATTTGATTTGGGATCTTACAATTACAATCTAAGTTCGAGCTCTCCAGCGGTAAACCAAGGCAATAACACTTATGTTTATGGGAGTTACAACATTGCATTGAATGAAGTGAATCGAATTATTGGAGGTACAACAGATATAGGAGCTTATGAATCTCCTTTTGTTACATATATGGTGAATGTACTTCTCGAAGACGAAAACGCTGGTACGGTTACCGGAGGAGGTCAATATTTCAAAGATTCAGCAGTAACACTTACTGCAACCGCTAGTTCTTTGTGTTATAGCTTTTCGCATTGGGAAGAAGACGATACGCTCTTTTCTAATCTAGCAACGGTTTCGACCACTGCCACAGGTGATCGAACATTTACGGCCATTTTTACTCAAGCAATGGACACCGTTACTACCACTTCAGATCCAGTTGCGGGAGGAAGTACATCTGGGGACGGCATTTTTGCGTGTAGTGTAGATAGTGTAAGAAGCTTTGTCGCTACCGCAGCAGGATGTTACAACTTTGTAAAATGGACGAAAGACGGGAATACCGTTTCAACTGATGAAACGTACAGTACAACAGTTACAGAATCAATGGATTTGGTTGCACACTTTGAATATGCTGAATACACCGTTGATGCTACTGCAGCACATAATGGTGCTGGAGTTGTTTCTGGTGGAGGAACATACAAATGCGATTCAACAGTAGTACTAACTGCCACTACTAACGATTGCTATGAGTTTGATTCTTGGAAAGATGCAGCTGGAAATATTTTAGGTACAGATACTTTTTTAACATTCAACATCGATCGCAATCATACCATTAAGGCTTACTACAAACAAATCACTTATGCCATCAATGTGGTAGTTGACCCAGTAGCTGGTGGAAGTGTTTCAGGAGACGGTAACGCAGACTGTGGAAGCACAGTTACACTTAAAGCTATTCGCAAAACGAACTACCTCTTCGCAGGATGGGAAGAAGACGGCAGCGTATTCTCTACCAATGAGACCTATCAGTTTACAGCTGAGGAAGATCGTAATTTAAAAGCAAAGTTTAGCTACTCAGGCAGCGTTGGAAAGTTATTGAGCACAGATGTTTTGGTATACCCTAATCCGGCAACAGATAAAATAACAGTTGAAAGTCCAGTAGCGATAAAATCGGTAAAGTGCTTTAATGTTCAAGGAAGACAGGTATTTCCTTTAATTGCAACCACTTCAACTAAAGAACTTATTCTTCATATAAATGCACTATCAAGCGGGGTTTATTCGCTTAGAATTGAAACACAGCAAGGTGTAGTTTACAAAGGATTTAGCAAGTAAAAATCGATTACTCTCTTTTTCTTATCAGTTTGCCAATGGTTAAAGCGTATACCATGTTTAAAAACGGAAACAGCAAAAAGGCAATCCAGATAGCTAAGTTTCTCGGAAGCAATTGGTAATGATGATTGAGGAGGAACCATGAGGCGATTAATACTAGTACAATTAGCGAGTGTACAACATTAACTTGTTCTCGTGAAAATCGCTTGACATGCAAATCTTTTAACTCTTTTCGATCTTTCTTTCGTTGTTTTCTATTTGCACCGCGTTGCGGCAGAAAATCCATAAGGAGATAGGCATTACGTAACATATACATCAATGAAACTCCCAACAAGAAGTAGCTTAAGCATACGTACAGAATAACACTGATATCTGCACTTAAATCTAAATCTTGATGGAAGATTTGATATACATTATCCGCAGCTAAAATTACCATAATTAGAGAACTCCAAATGCTCAAAACTAACCGAGATGTTCGTGATAGTTTAATATACGAAAAAGCATGAATGAAAGAATAAAGCACAAACAATAAGGCCAATAAAATTGGGATGTACAATAAATTTTTCTCTAGAGGAAATTGAATAAACTCCCCTATCCAATAAATAATTGCAACTGATTGAATTAGCGTAATCCCTTCAGTAATTTTGGGCACAAGTTTTTGATCATGAAAGATCATCGAAATAATGAGGAAGAAAAACAAAAATAAAAATGGCCAAAACAGAGCGTTGTTGTAAAATGGATCACTCACGGCCTCCGTATTTGGCATAAACGCCATAAAACTCAATAAAAGAGAAGCAGTAACGATGTAAAAGAGATTTTTAAACTTGGTACCTAGTCTCAAGTGCTCAACACCAAGTCCCAATAAGAGTGGAATCATGGCTAAAGACAAAGGACTTTTCTCGAGGTGAAAAGATTTGAAAACGATTGAACCCGTTACGGTCCAAGTAACTATAGTCCCGACAACTGCAACTGCCAACCAAATCTTTTCGCGTGTTGTTCTTTTCTTGGTCAAGTGGATTCAAAGATAGAAAATGTTATTGTATTTAATTAGACCTCTAAAAACTCGTAAATAACTCATAACTAGTGTAAAAAATGCTTTAACTTTGAAGCTATGAGTCGTTTTCAGGTATGCAAAACGATTGGCTTTCTACTCTTATTCTTCTTTTATAATTTAGCTTTTGGGCAATGTCAAAATGATACAGAGCCCCCTCAGATTGTCATAATTGAAGACACGTTACTACACGATGTGAATGATCAATTATATATTAATAACGCAGATCTTGTTGATTCAATCTTTACGTTATCTGACAACTGTACGCCATCAGACAGTTTATTCTTCTACATAAATCTCGGAGCAGTAAACCCTTATGTAATAGGCGATTACCCCCTCTATTTACAGATTCAAGATTCAAGCAACAACCGAACAGATACCACATTGATTTTGAACGTAGTAGACCGCGTTGCTCCGGTTATGATTCACAAGTCGGATTCAATCTTTTATTTCCAAATTGGAAATATTCCAGACCCATTGCCGTTACCTGACGAGATTTTATATGCAGATAACTATGACAGTCCTCAACAACTGAGAGACTCAGTGCAATTGGTATACAATGATTTGAACCGCAATGAACCCGGTATTTATATTGTTGAATACCGTACCAAAGATCTAAGTAATAACTGGTCTAACTCAATTCGGTTTATTATTCGAATAGGTACAGCAACATTGTTACCCATAGAGCCTTATCAGGTGAACGTTCATCCCAATCCGAGCTTCGGAAGTGTGCAAATAAATGCTCCCCAAAAAATTCAATTGATTCGCATTTATGACGCACAAGGAAGGTTAGTTGAGGAAGTTTCGCCTGATGCCACAGCAACCAAAATAACCTTGCCTTCTTCAGGCATATTTACACTTGAAATTCATGCAGATCAGGTTGTACACAAGAAGATTTTGAGTTTGCGCTAATAGACCTTTCTTTTTAGAGATATTATTCTCTCGGTTGTCAAGTCAACCATATCATTGGTAAACCAACTAACTCAACATCAACGATTTACTACAATTTTCATTTCTCCGAACGGGTAGTTTCGGGGCATGAATAAACTGAAGCTACTTATAACCACCCTTCTATTGTTGGGCCTAATAAGGCCGTGTTTGAGTCAAGATGTAAATGGATGCTCTTACCTTGAAAATTGCTTCCAACTGATTTACCTAGACGGAGGTGAATACACCTTCCTAGATACCAAAATGCGATTTGGAACGGGAGGAACATCCAACGACCTCGACTTTGTAAACATCATTCCATTTGATAAGAACGGCAATAAAATCACTTATGATTATGCCGGGTTAGTTGGAGAAGGTTATTACATGGGATTGGATGATGTTTTGTTTCTCGATGAGAATGGAGAAATTATTTCAAAGAGATTAAATACTATGGAGATGAGAGACACTCAGGGCGCCTTAAACAGCAAATGGTTTGCGTTTGATGAAAATATTGGCTCGGCGGAGATTACTTCAATAACACTTAATGACGATGGAACGCTACAAGCCATAAATACGACAAAAATCAATTTTGTAGGGGTTGAGGATATAATCGACATCGACCTACAAAAATGTAGAACCTTTGAAGACTTTCACCTTGACCTGAATACGACGGTCGATGGGTTTTGTGGAGACTTAAAGGCTTTTCTAAGTACGCACCCTAGAGATGCTGAACTTGGTTGGAAAAACATCTCACAACAAATTTCTGTTAACGGAGTTTCAAATGTATCAGACCTACAACATCATTGCAATTTGTCTGAAGACAATGACATGACCTATCGACAAGCCTACCCAAGTGGTTGTGAAAACTATCATTTGGAGCTAAGAATAATCCCTTGTCGTTTTCGTAGCTTAGAAGATTGTACTGACCATCTTTTAAAGTTTGAAGTTAAGATATGTTGTAAATGTGAAGAAGAACATACACTTGACGATTCAAAGCTTGACCAACAAAATTTCAAAAAATAAAATATGAAAGTTCTAAAGAAAACACTCGTAGTAACTTTTACATTTATTGCAACCTTTGACGCCCTAGCGCAGTGGCCGCTACGTTATGTAGATAGCAAAGTAGAGTTCATTGAACCAAGCCCATTTGACACCGTAAGATCACCAGGGGTCTTGAACATTTCATTTTTACTGACTAACCAAGGACCTGACTCGTTGTACTCAGATGACATCGTTACATGGGAGGTTTTTTGGGATCTTGCAAAAGGCGAAAGACCAAGATTATATAGGCAACTTGGTAAAGATATTGCTCCAGGTGGGCACATTGTTCTCTTTGACACAATTCATCTCAATGGAACCTACGAACTGGACAATGCATTACTTACATTTAGTATCCCTCCAGCTTGTTATGGTCAACATGATGATAAAAGTTCTTTACTCTATGAATTCTATGATGATCGTCAAAAAGACAACAATCCAAGTGTTCGATTATTCCACAGGTTTAAAGAGACCACAACTGTTCCTGAATCATTAACTACAAGGATTAGCGATGTTATTGTTTATCCGAATCCAATTGCTGCTGGAGTTATAAATATACAAGGAGAATTCGACCAGATACCTGAATGTGTTGAGCTAATAAATGCTATTGGCCAGATTGATATGTTTAAAACCGAAAAGGTTAACAAGAATCACTTTAGAATTGACCTCATCGACCTTCAACCGGGTATTTATTGGGTAAGATTTTGGGATGGGAGTTTTATTTACAAAAAGCAGATTATAAGGTACTAATATTATTGCTATGAGGAAAATCGTCATAATCACAATCTGCTGGTTCTTAACCAAAGGACTGCTTGCTCAACGCTATGTTGACGGCAAGGTTGAACTAATCGAGCCGAGTCCTTATGACACCATGTTCTCTCCCTCTCTTTACAAAGTGTCCTTTTTGTACACAAATCAAGGTCCTGACAGTTTATATCCTGACGACACTATGAACTGGCGGATACATTGTCAACTAGCAAAGTACGATTTACCTACGGTATATATTCCTGTGGGCAGATATTTAGCTCCAAGTGAATATATGATAGTTTATGACACCTTTTCGATTGATTTTTATGAAGAGCGAGATGACGTTTTGTTTACATTTACCAAAGCACCCAGTTGCTACGGTCTTCAAACTGACCGTCCTCGCCTCTTCAGTGAATTTTATGATGACCGCCAAAAGGATAACAATCCAAGTATTCGATTATTCCATAGGTTTAAGGAGACAACATCTGTTCCTGAATCATTACCTATAAGGGTTAGCGATGTTATAGTTTATCCCAATCCAAGTGCTGCTGGAGTTATAAATATACAAGGAGAATTCGACCTAATACCTGTACAAATTGAGCTAATAAATTCTCTTGGACAGATTGATGTGTTTGAGACTAAAAAGGTTAGCGAAAACCACTTTAAAATTGACCTCATAGGCCTTAAAACGGGTGTTTATTGGATAAGGTTTTGGGATTGTGATGTGATATACCGAAGGTCAATTTTATTGCACTGAAGCAAAGCTTAAAATGCCGATGTATAAATACTGAGTATGAGCTGATGAAGTAAAATTGTTAAAAGTGCTATCTTTGATACGAAATGAAAACAATTAAATCTGAGGATTGGCTTTCATATTTAACTATTTCACTCTTTACCCTTTTTTGTTCACTGCCCACTCATGCTCAATCTACAGGATCTATAGTAAATTTTAAAATTCCAAGTTTAGTTTGTGAGGGACAATCCATCACATTTGAAAATACTTCTTATGTTGACCACAACGATACGGCTACCTATCAGTGGCATTTTGAAAACGCTGAAAGTGAGCACACTACAAGCCCAACTGCCAAATGGCAATACAAAGGCACCACACGAAAAGTTGATATTACACTTACCATGTTTCTACAAACCGGAGACTCGTTGAAAATAACTAAAGAAGTAACCATCAATGAACTACCTGTTGCTGATTTTAGTGTTTCCGATAAGTGTGAAGGTGAAGAAGTAGCGTTTACAAACAAGTCATCTTTAAGTACAGGAAACATTTCCAGTTTATGGTCTTTTGGTGAAAACACTGATACTTCTAACCTATTTTCCCCTAAATACACTTATGCCATTATGGGAAATACTCGAATTGTTTCTGTGACTTTAATCACCTCTTCTTTAATTGGCTGTGCTGATACACATACCCTAACCTTAACCATATACGCCCACCCCGACGCTAGCTTCACAGCAGCTGCCAACGGCAAAACCGTTGAGTTTGATGGCCCCCCAGGCAATGAGATCTATCATTGGCGATTTGACGACGGAAACACATCATCTCTGGAAGATGTTACCCATGTTTACCAAGATTATGGCGGGTATGAGGTGTGTTTGGCCACAAACAATGGATTTTGTTGGAGTGAAGAGTGTAATTTAATCAGTGTAGGACCTGTAAGCATTGAGGAATTAACCAACCAGATTTGGATTGCGCCGAACCCTGTTACAGATGGAACTGTTAACCTAAACTTAAATTCCGCTTCAAATCCTAATAAAGTGCAGATTTATAGTCTTTTAGGTCATTATACCAACATTCCATTTTTAAAGACAGACGACCAATCGTACAAACTAGATTTAAACAGATTT
Organism: Bacteroidia bacterium; assembly: GCA_965216465.1. Classification (GTDB taxonomy): domain Bacteria; phylum Bacteroidota; class Bacteroidia; order NS11-12g; family UBA9320; genus UBA9320. Next base: position 226,799 of record CBDCFW010000003.1, on the reverse strand, counting down.
GCCGCAGGAATATACATTATCCATGTTCACATTGGAGATGAAATCTACACACAAAAAGTCCTGTTAAGGCCTTAGAGTTAGGGGGTGTGTTAGATCTCCTACCCTATCTTTTTACCAACCTGTAGTAGTAAGTTCTATTGTCTACCTCAAATTGAACCACGTACATTCCACTGGCTAGGTCTCCTATTTGATATACTTTCTGACCTCCAGAAAAAACTTTCACCAGTTGACCATATTGGTTATAGATGTTAACCTTCTTAATGTTTACTCCGTGGTCAAACTGAAAACTGCTTTCTGCCGGATTGGGTCTAATACGATAGTGACTGTCTTTACCAATGTCAGAAACCTTTAATCCTTCGACATGTACACACTTTGAAGTATCAATGCAATCCCAGTTTTTAGTTTCAACCGCGAAGCTGCCATTGCTTGATGGAACATAGTACTGCTTATTCGCTCCAACAATAGGCTTGTTATTATTCTCACAGTCTAGCCATTGATAGCTCTCTGCACCTAGCTGTGCATGAAGTGTATCATTCACAAAAACTGCTGAGGATGAATAGTTGGAGAGCTTTTTCAGCTCAATTATTACGATACTATCTGGGTCCGTTCTTAACGTATCATAAAAGACACCCGGTGTAATGTAGATATTGCTGTTCCAAGGTACTTCGTATTGATGGCAAAATGTGTCCTTGATCGTTTGAACATAACGGATGTACTTACCATTCTCAATGATCTCAAAAGGAATGCCTTCAATCTTTCTATCGGAGTACTTTATTTGAGTAGTATTGGTGATAATGGGGTCATTGTAATCGAAGTAGATGCTCGCATAGTTTTGAACGTAAGTAGGGTCTTGTAAGTCCGCTTTCGGATGAACTTTAAGCATTACAAAACCTTGACTCTTAGCTTCATCCCAGGATTTAGGAAGTAAGTTTACGTCTTCAAATGTTATTCTTAACAGGCTTCTACCATTCTCGGATTCAACTTGCCAGGTATACTCGTGGCTCGAAACACCAAGTTCAAGACTAGCTAAATCGAGATTGCGATCGAGAAGATCTTCAATAACAACACGGTATGCGGTATCTGTGCCTGTATTTTGAAATCGAATAGTATAAGTCAATGCCGAACCCATTGGCGTAACATTCGGTGCATGTTCAATTTGCACATTTACTTTTTTGTCATTCGGGTCGTAAGAATCTACAACAGTGTTGCAGCTTTTTTGTAGTTCAAAATTTGGAGGAAAACTCACTTGTCTCGTGTCCCAAGAGCTAAATTTAATGTACGCTGGTCTACCAATTGGATGAAACCTAGGCTGATTTACCTTCATAGACCAGTACTTCCAAATCACCCAAGGATTGAGCTTTGGAATATTCACTACGAGGCTATCGCCGGCATTCAACTTGAAACTACGAGTCAGGCTGCCATAGTTAGCGTTCCAGGCATCTACCCACAATCTATAGGTGCTAGAGCTTGTCATGTCGGCGTTGCTTGTATTGGTTATTACAAACACACGGGCGTCACCGGTATCCTTCCTAGCAGAGACTGTTAAGCTCGATCCATCCCAGTTTGAATAATCACTATTAAGTTGGTTAAATGCCTGATTCTCCGGAGTCATCCAGGCATGGACGCATTGTTCAGTGCCCCGTGAAGCATTTACACATGCAACAGAATCTCTAATGGTAATTGTTCCAGATGCTAAACCTTTTATTTCACCTAAATCAAAAACAAGCAAGCCATTTTGTAAAGTATAAGGTAGGTCTGCTGAAAGCGGAACTAGATATTGAGGATATTTCACAAATAGCTTAACAGAATCTTGATCTGCCTTCCCATCGTTGATATATTCAATTTTAGTAAATCCCCGAGTACATCGTCTTCTTCGTGATGATTCAAGAACACATCGCAAGTATGAGACATCATGCATTTGCACAGCAAAATCAAACCCACTGCTGTCACAACCAGAATTATTATTTATGGTAACGTCATAGAATGGCGGACATATCTTCTTAACTAGCGTTTTATGATGCTGACTCAAAATGGGTTCAATGCGTATTGACGTGTTATTTTCGGCGACAACGGAGAAGTTTCCATTGTTATCTGATGTAAATGAAGCGTTTTGACCAACAACTAGCTTGTAAATTCCTTGCTCAAAGCCATCTGCTGTGCAATTGCCATTACTGTCTAGCTTAATCGATCCTTTTAACCTTTGACTAACCTTGGCTTCTAATTCCAAACTATCGAAACATCCAAATGAATCCTGGGCCATTAGCTGTAGCTTGTAGTTTTTACGATTTGGAAATACAAAGTTTAAGGTATCTGAATTTGGCCAGCCGTCCCAAATGTGTTTATTGGTCTCATAAGATCCACTCCTTATTATATCATCATTAAGCTTCCAATGGTAATATGATAAGCGCGAGGCTGGCGATTTAGTGTTCAATCGAACCACAACATTTGTTGTGCTGTCACAGCCTGGATTTGGAGTATTTAAAAAATCAAAGTCTGCTCCAATTCTCGGGGTAAGAAAAATTACGTGGTGATAGACCTGTCTGCTCGTGCAGCCATTGCTTTGCCCCCCATTTGATAATATACTGATATGTCCTCCATTGGGCTCATAGAGCGTAAAACATATTGTATCTCCATTACCATAAGAGGTTTGAGTATGACCAAGAATACTTGTTCGCGTGCTGTCGTATGCAATCGGTGCTTGTGATGTGCTGCTATCGATTAAACAGAATTGATTCCAGTTAAAGCATTGAGAATCGCTAGAGATCAATTTCATGTTGAGATCAGGACTTGGTTTAATGGTAATGTCAATTTCATCTACACAAGTACCTGCAGGACCTGTTCCTGTAAAAATTACAGTGTAAGTACCTGGCACAGAATAAGAATAATAATTGTCTTTTTGTGTGGTGTTTTGATCGCCATTGGCATAGTCCCACCTTATAGTTGTGGTATATCCTGGAGACTTGGCCAAAAATTGAATGGGTTCACGTTGACAGAACGTTGCTTCGTCAACCTCTTCTCCAGAATTGTTAACAACAACAGGATTGCATTGGGCTAAAACTTGAAAGGACGAAGAAGCAATTAAAAACAGTAAGGCAGAAAGTAATCTTAGTCTAATCATCATGACTTAGACGTGACATTTTAGATTGAGGTTGCTCAATTGTCTAATATTTTCTTTCTCCGCATGTTTAAATTCTATACAAGTAATAACTGCTTCTTAGCGTTTACTCATCTTGATCAACACCGATATCATCAATCTCTGACGGCTGATATTCAATAATAGGTTTAGTGAATTGAATCCATATTAAGGCAATTATCGGAATGAAGAACGCAAATAAGGCCCAACCAACTGGATTTCTATTGAGTTCTTTAGCTTTGTTAATGCAGTACACAACAATTGCGATTCTAACTATGAATAATACTAGGGCTAACATTTTAATTATTAAGTTGATTTTTATTTTTGGTGACTTTCAGGTAGTTCTTAAAGATATTGTATCCTGAATTAAACATAGCTACAACTCCATTTGATGTAACAGTTGATCCAGATATTCCATCTATTTCGTTCAAATCTACTTGGTTCAGACTATCATTTCTAAGTGCAAATGAATAATCGAATTTAAAAGCTTTTTGAGAGAACTGGGTTCTAAAACTGGAATCTCTTATTTGGGCACCCATGCCTGGGGTTTCTGCAACATGGTCGAATTGGGCGTTTAAAACGGTAAGGTCATTGGTATTCACAATTATAAGTCCCCATATGTAGTCCCAAAGTCCATCGCCGTAAATTGGAAGAACTACTAACGATGTATCCTTTACTTCAAAAATTGGATGATTTTTGCACGGTCTTTTACTAACGCAATTTGACAAATGCAGTGAGATTGCATCATCCAAGGAGCAAGTGGAAAGTTTGCCTACGGAATCTAGTATTTTACATTCAATTTCATAAAGTGAATCTGAGCGATATCCCCCTGTATTTATAATCAAGTCATTAACCTCATTCTCCGTTTCGGTGCGACTGTACTCAGCAATCATAGTGTCAAAGTTTGGTGTACATCCTGCACAAAACAACGAGATAACAAATAGGAGTTTACTAATTTTCATATAGTCGTGAATAAGGTTGTGCAAAATATGGATTTTAAATCAGAGCCCAATATTCATCTCTTATTATGGTTCAAATCTTCAATTTTACACCACAAAAAAAGCCCTCCCAATCAAGGGAAGGCTTTTCTGTGATCCCGCTGGGACTCGAACCCAGGACCACTACATTAAAAGTGTAATGCTCTACCAACTGAGCTACGGAATCATCTCATCGCCTAAGCGGCTGCAAATGTAAAATTAATTCTATTTAACACAAACAATTTTAAAAAACTTTTTCGTAGGTAAAATGAAGCTTCGTTCTGACTGCATTCATGCTCGAAAACAAGGCATGCATTTTAGGATTGTAACTCCCTATCCAACTTAGTTCTGTTCGCTTCAATTCAGGGTCGTTGAGAATGACTTCTTGCATCTTCAAAATCATTTGAACATAAGCCCCTTTCTCCTGATAATCAGGCACAACGCCAAAAATTATTCCACGTACTCGTTCCATTTTCACCCGGTTCTTGTACCATAAAAACTTAAGCTTTCCTAACCAGTTCATCTTTCCATTCAAGTGCTTAAAAATTTGGTTCACATCGATGATGCTAATGTAGAAGGCAACTGGGCGATCTCCGTCAAACATAAACCACATAATATCCTCCCTTAAAATGGGCCGCATGGTCTTAAATAATTTGGCAACACGTTCCTCTTTTAAAGGCCTATAAAAATCCAAATTTTTCCATGCTTCATTATAAATTGTGGTAAAGGCATGAACAAACTTTTGGCTGTTTTTGAGATCAAAGTGGACTGCTTTGAGTTGTGTATTTGCCTGCGCCCTTTGTACAAAACGATTTAGCCTATCTGTATTTACTTGTGTAGGGTCTACTTCACTGGTAGTTTGTTCGTAGTGTTTTTGAAAGCCATAGTTCTCAAACAATTCTTGGTAGTATGGAAAATTATAGGGCTCTTGATAAGATGGATTTTTAAACCCTTCTACGAGCAACCCCCAATACTTATCGCGCTCAGCAAAGTTTACTGGAGCTTCGACTGACTTTTGTCCATTGACTTTTAACCAGTTTATGGCTACATCAAACAAAGCATCGGCTACTTCTTGGCTGTTAATCGAATCGAAAAAACCGACTCCGCTTTGTCGCGAATTATAAAAGGCCGCCACTTTACCGACAAGTTTGCCATGCTGAAACGCTAACCACCTTTTTGCATCTCCAAACTCACCTTCAAAATTGATGTTTTTAGCACGGTCAAAAATTGACTCGACATCAACGTCTAAATGTGAAATAAACTCAGGGTCGTTACGGTGTAGATCACGTGGAAACTGATTGAATTGCTTCACCTGCTTTTTTCCTATTACTTCTTGTATTTCAATCATCTATCTCAGTTTCGGTTGAAAAAGACTTCTACCTTTGACGTTCAAAGTTAACGCCCTGTTAACTTAGTCAGCACACTGTCTTATTTAGTGTAACTTCACCTGCAGTTAACACTAACAAGTTTAAAAGGTTATTATCTTTGCGGCAAATTTGAACAAAATTTATGACAGATATACAAACACCTAAGCATCACATTATTTTGGTGCCAGTAGACTTTTCACAATCTTCTGAAAATGCTATTGATTACGCTGTTGAAATGGCCAAGCTATTCGACAACGAAATAACCCTCTTAAATGTAATATCAAGCGGCATGAAATCTCTTTTTATTGGCGACTCTGAAAAAGAAATTCTGAAAGATGGAATTCGCTCAAGAATGGAGAAGTACAGACAACGCATCACTGATAAGTGGGCAGATGCCGTCGTTAATATCGAAGTTAAAGAAGGAAGACCGTACAAAATGATTAACAAAATGGCTAGTGAAACCGATTGCGACCAAATCGTGATGGGAACCAACGGAGCCAATGGCGTTGAGCAATTTGTTGGAAGTACCACAACACGTGTAATCAGCTCTTCTACAGTGCCTGTAATTGCGGTTAAGGAGCACGAGCCAGATCACACTTTCGATAACATTGTTCTACCAATTGACCTGACCAAGGGGTCTAAACAAAAATTAGTGTGGGCAATTCGTTTTGCACGTAAATACAACTCTACTGTACATGCAATTATGGAGGTAAAGAAAGATGAGTTCATTAAGAATAAAATCGATGCAAATTTGAAATACGTAGAACGTGTGTTGAAAGCTAACAATGTTAAATTCACAACTAAGTTATTAGATGACAAACTTTATCCAGACAACTTAGGAATGGATACTGTTAAATATGCAGAAGAAGTTAATGCTGACTTAATCATGATTATGACACAAGAAGAGGCACGATTAGCTGACTTATTCGTTGGTTCATATGCCCAACAAATTGTTAAGCACGCACAAAAAACACCTGTGATGTGCATTAACCCTAAGAAAACGTTTGATTATGAAGGTTTAACCATATAATCGAAATAGGACTTATAAAAAAAGGCTAATTCTTTATTGAATTAGCCTTTTTTGTAGAACAAAATTATTGCTGCAACTAGCTCCAAATGTTTACTCGACGAGGACGAGCCTTTTCTACAATTAGTGCATTGCCTTGTATTTCTTTACCGTTCATTTCTTCAATAGCCTTAAGTCCATCCTCTTCTTTCTCAAACTCTACGAAGCCGGTTCCTGTTGGCTCGCGTGTAACGCGATCATAAATGACTTTTGCCGATTCCAATTCTCCGAATTTTTCGAATAACATTTCAAGATAGTGGGCGTTGTAACTCTTTGGTAGATTCTTAATAACTAGATTCATCGGTACAAAATTAAGTCTTCTATTGGTTAATGGTTGTATTATTTTAAGATAACTCCGTCTTTCATCTTCACCACGCGATCAGCCAATTCTGCCAATTGCAAGTTGTGTGTAACTATGACAAAAGATTGATTGAAATCGTCTCTCAATTTGATAAATAACTCGTGCAAATCTCGAGCATTCTCTGTATCTAGGTTTCCACTGGGCTCATCGGCAAAAATCACATCGGGCTTATTCATTAATGCTCTTGCCACAGCAACCCTTTGCTGCTCTCCTCCACTCAGTTCATTTGGTTTATGGTTCAAGCGTTCAGACAAGCCTAGCATGCCTAATAGTTCTTTTGCTCTGTCAGTTGCTTTCGCTTTTCCCATTCCTGAAATAAAGGCTGGCATGGCAACATTTTCAACCGCCGAGAACTCAGGTAGCAAGTGATGAAATTGAAATATGAAGCCAATGTTTTTGTTTCGAAAAGAAGCTAGCTCTTTTCGCTTTAAGCTGCTTACATCGGTATTGTTGTATGCGACATTGCCAGACGTGGGTGCATCTAGGGTTCCTAGTATTTGAAGCAGGGTTGATTTACCAGCTCCACTTGGTCCTGTGATTGAAACAATTTCTGAATCGCCGATTTCAATATCTACGGCTTTTAAGACCTCTAGGTCTCCATATTTTTTGCTTATCCCTGCTGCTTTAATCATTTAAAATGCTCGGTTAATTCCTACAACATAACGCATGGCAAAAAAATCGGTTTGCCCTGCAGGAAGTCGATTCACAAAGAAAGGCAAATCTATTCGAAGTGTTACAGGTCTGTAATAACTTGTTTTCGGGAACCGCTTCGAAATTAAGAAGCCTAATCCCGCATCAATTCTAACCCCGCTTCCATCTCCGTTATTGTCTATCCAGCCTGCATCACCAAATAAATATGAATTAACACGAATTGTTGGAATACCCTTTTTGATAGGTATATATCGGGTAAAGTCTAATTCAACATTAGCTGCTATTCCAGAAGTTCCGGTGCCCACAAATACTGCTTGACTATCCACCAAATTTGTGGCATTGTAACCGCTGTAACCTCTTAAATTAAGTCCGCCTCCAGCGTGGAAGTGATTGAAGTCATTGCCTAAACCTTCCCAATCGGAAGGAACAATACCAACGCTTCTTGTAAATGGATTATCCATGAGCTCTTCGTTATTTGCACCAGCAAGCATCAACCTTGATTCAGGTGCAAAATTACCCGTACCGTATTGCGCAAATGCTCGTGTTCGAACGTCAAGCTTCTTAACCGATAAGTTTCGGGTAAGCGTAGTGTTAATTCGGGCATAATTGTAGTCTGAGTTTAAAAATGCTGCACGCGAGGTCATTTTTATTCGCCCATTTCCATTGAAGAAACGCAAACTTCTATCCCAAGTAATATTTAAATTATTATTCCACTGTCCTGCATTCCACAATTCATCATAAATCAAATAGCGTAAATCACTCGCAGTATTTCGGTAATTGCTTTTGGCATAAATAGCCAGTTTGTTTGGACCTATTTGCTTATCTAAACCAACTTTTTGTTGCACTAGACCATCAAGGTAACGCGAAGCTAAGTTGAGGTTTAACAGCTTTCCAACGCGATTAGAGTACGATGCCTTATAGGATACAGGAGCCGTCGGTTCTGTTTCATACACACTATTGCTTCCTATACCTGAATTGTACCAAACTGAAGCATTGAAGCGATGTTTATTGCTGTGAAAGTTTCCAAATACATCAGCACCTATTTTAATACCGTCTATTCCGTTGTACCAAACATTTGGGTGCCATCTCATTTTGTACTTGTCGTAGTTATCGTAAACGTCTTTGTACTTTGAAAATTTGAACTCAATGGGTGTTTTCTTCGAATTGTTCAATCGGTTAATATCAGCCAGCCTGTTGGAGGGATCGATTGTCACATTTTTAATCTTTTTAGCACTATTTACTTTTAAGTCGTAAGTTGAGTTCATTTGATCCCAACCGATCCAAGTAGGTTGCACCTTGGCATCAGTTTGCTTAATGAAATAAGTATTGGGGATGTGATACCACTCCATGCTTCCATCGGCAAATTCAACAGCAATATCTAATGGCATTTGCATGGTAGTCTTTCTATGGATGATCACTATCGACGTCTCTCCTACCTTCTTTATTCTTCCCACCTTGTAATCGATAGTTTTTGTTGAAGTAATCCACTGATCAAAGAACCAATTGAGATCAACTTTGGTGTATCGGATAACGCTGCTTCTAAAATCTTCCCAGTAAGGATGTGCATATTGCCATTGTGAAAAGTAATTTTTCATTGCAGCACTAAAAAGTTCGTCTCCTAGCACGTACTGTAGATTGTAGAGCATAGTTGCCGTTTTGAAATATACTTGGCTGTAACCTCCACCATGACGATCAGCAGAGTTGTAATGGTCAGCATGAACGTCGAGCGTTGCGTTGTTTTCATTTGCTGCATGTCCTAGGTATCGATTAAAAACCACTGCCTTATCTACATTGTTATCGTAGTAGTCTTGCTTGCCAATCTTTTTTAAACTCAAAGCGGTTAGAAATTGTGTGAATCCTTCATCTAACCCTGAACGGTAGGTTTCATTGTTACCTATCATACCAAAAAACCAATTGTGTCCTACCTCATGAGCTATCACATATTGATGACCCGGCCAGTTTCCACTATTTAATGTCAGCATGGGATACTCCATACCGTCTCGAGCATCTGCTGCGACAATTTTAGGATACCCGTAAGCTCCGATTTCGTCTGAATATACTTGCACAACATTGGCTAAGAACTGTGCTGTTTGTTGCCAACGATGTGCATTTTTCTCTTGAGCTAGTGCTACACACTTAATGCCATTTAACTCTACAACACCCATTCTATAGGTTGGGTCTGCCGTAAAAGCAAAGTCGTGTACATTAACCGCTCGGTATTTCCAAGTTTTAGTGGTGCCATCAGCTTTTATGGGCTGAGTAAGCTCTGTTCGAGGGGCCTTATAGTTCTTTAAATCGATTGCCTCGCGTAATTCAGTAGGAAGAACCTCTTTTTCGTTGATTAGCTCTCCTGTTGCCTCTACAATGTACTGGTTTGGAAACTGCAGCTCAACCTCAAAAAGACCAAAGTCGCCATAAAACTCTTTACCTAAGTGTTGATCTGTAGTCCATCCAAACTTACGATCATATACACAAATACGAGGATACCAATGAACGCCATCAAAGTGAGTAACACCATTGTGGGCAAAGGTTTTCATCCTTCTTCGCATATTTCCACCATCTTGTTTATCCCAAAATGTTTTAAACCATATTTCAAAGTTCAAAACGCCACCAGGTAAAAGCGGTTGTTCCAGCTTGATTTTTAATATCGTGTTGTCTAAAGTATAGTCAACCTTTTTTCCGTTAACCATAAACTTCCCTATGTGAGTTCCTTCGCCTTTTAATTCATGCTCACCAAATACAGTCTCAATTTTACCTGATTTTCGAAGTTCGTGTGCATAACTATTTGGTGTAAATGCATTTTGATACAAGTGAAAGAAAACCTCTTTCAGCGTGTCTGGACTATTGTTATAATAGCTTAACTTTTCAATCCCGCCGATTGACTCTTCTTCATCGTTTATAGTTGCACTTATTTGATAATGCACGTCTTGTTGCCAATATCCAGGATGAGGCTTGCGCTTCTTCCAATAGTCGTCACCAGCAGCCTGTTCATAAGTGTTTGATTGGCCATACCCAAATACGGATACCAGCATCAAGAAAATAGAGATGATATTTTTCATATGAATGGTTAGCAAAATTAAGCTTATTCTCGAGCCATATTCTACCGTTCGTTAAATGTGGAGAGTTGTTTGATTTACGATTATTGAGAGCCACATAAGAATTTGTCAAATAACGACGTTTATGTGTATATTACTAACTGAAATGAAATCTACATACCTCGCAATAGCTTTGCTTTTCTTTGCTGCGTGTAAGCAAAAGCCAACAGAACAACAGCCTGAATCAGAAACCATTCAACCTGTAATGCATGTTGAAACGGAACAATTTCAAGGAATCTTAGACTCTGCTTTGCTTAACGGGGCCATTTTGGTGTATGATCCTATCGAAAATTTGTACTATTCCAACAATTTTGAATACACACAACAAGGAAGTTTACCCGCTTCAACTTTTAAGATTGTAAACAGCATTATAGGACTAGAAATCGGTGCGATTACCTTATCTGATACATTTAAATATGATGGCGAAAAGCGTAGAATGAAAATCTGGGAAAAGGATTTTGACCTTCATGGGGCCTATCATGCATCATGCGTTCCTTGCTACCAAGAATTAGCTCGCAAAATTGGCGTAAAAAACATGCAGCGCTATGTCACTAAATTTGATTATGGAAATATGGCAATCGATTCTTCGAGTATTGATCAATTCTGGTTGACTGGTGATTCTAAAATATCTCAGCAAGAGCAGATTAACTTTTTAAAACGCTTGAAGAACGACTCATTACCAATTACAAGTGGTACGAGAACATCAATTTTGAACATCATGCTGCTTGATCAAAACAAAGATTATAGCCTTAGAGGTAAAACCGGGTGGTCGATTCGAGATGGAAACAATGTAGGATGGTTTGTTGGCTGGATTGAACGTGGAGATAAAACGTATTATGTTGCCACTAAAGTTGAACCACAAGAAGATTTTGACATGGACACCTTTGCACGCATCCGATTGCAGGTTAGTCTTGAAGCCCTACGTGCTATGAACTTTATTAATTGAGCTAAATAGACTTAGCTCATACCGATATATCTCAGAAACTCCATTCGAGTTGCCTCTTTCTGAAACTGTCCTGAAATAGATGCTGTAACTGTTGAACTGGTCACGTCTTCAACACCTCTAGACTCTACACACATATGTCTGGCGTCAATTACCACAGCAACGTCTTCTGTGTCTAAGGTCTTTTTTAGTGCTTCAGCTATTTGACGTGTTAACCGTTCTTGAACTTGTGGACGCTTAGCGTAGTACTTAACAATTCGATGAATTTTTGATAACCCTATCACTTTATCGTTTGCTATATATGCTACATGGGCTTTACCAATTATAGGAACGAAGTGATGTTCACACATGGAGTATACAGATATATCTTTCTCCACCAGCATTTGGCTGTATTTAAATTTATTCTCAAACAAGGTGGAGGTTGGGAGATTCGCAGGATTAAGTCCACTAAAAATCTCGTTGACATACATCTTGGCTACTCGACCAGGAGTTTGAGACAAGCTATCGTCACTAAGGTCTAAACCTAACGTCTCCATTATAGCAGAAAAGTGATGTTTAATTTTTTCGATCTTTTCTTCGTCGTTCAGTTCAAAGGCATCTGGCCTTAAAGGTGTATCCAGTGACGAAGCAATGTGATGAATTTCCATTTCGTTATCTTCCTTCATATTCTACAAAGTTTCTTTCGGTTTCGTACAGGGTAATTTTAAGTTCCAAATTTTCTCTAATCACAGCCCTCAAGCGATGCCATATTACATATGCTATATTTTCTACCGAAGGGTTTAATTCTTTAAAATCAGGAACATCTAAATTTAGATTACGGTGATCAAATCGGTCGCTAACTTCTTGTCTAATAAGTCCTTTCAGTCTTTTTAAATCAACTAAATAACCTGTATCTGGATTAACTTCTCCAGTTACCGTAACAATTAACTTGTAGTTATGACCATGGAAGTTTTTGTTGTTACACAATCCAAAGTACTCAGCATTCTCCTCATCCGTCCATTTTGGGTTAGATAATCGATGTGCTGAATTAAATCTTTCTACTCTACTGACCGATGTAATCATTTCGCTCACAAACATCCAATTTTAATCGCTGTTTCAAAAATTAATAGTGGTTTTTCATAGTTTAATTGTCAGAATATTGTCGGTTTATAGTGCTATAAACAATACTTATAGCAAATTAAAACTCTAATTATAAGGCTTTTACAGAAAAAGCGTCTATTTTATTCAGCCACGACATTTCTCCTCTATTGTATATACATCTATTTGTTTTACTTTTGAGGCATAACTTTAAACAAAATGCAAAACTTAACAACATTTGGGGCCAACATTCACGAGCACGAATTCATCCTAAGAAACTACGCTCTGCAGCTAACTCAAAATCCTGATGATGCCAATGATTTGGTTCAGGAGACCTTTCTTAAAGGAATGACTTACGCTGAAAAATTCAAAAAAGGGACAAACTTAAAAGGATGGTTATTTACCATTATGCGTAATACCTTTATTAATAATTACCGTCGAAACACTAAACGTAACTCATTTATGGATACGCAAGAAGAACAGTACATTATTGACAAGGCTGAATCTTACAACACGTACAACATGGGTGAAGTAAAGTTTATACGTAAAGACATTGAAGAAGCCATCGACAAACTACCTAAAGATTTACGCATCACATTTGAGCTAAACACTTTGGGGTATAAGTATCATGAGATTGCTGAAAAGCTGCAAATTCCTATCGGAACGGTTAAAACTAGAATCTTCGTAGCAAAAAGAAAGCTAAGAACTTCACTAGCTGACTACAAAAAGCTATATAACTTTAACGTGAGCTAATCGCGTTCAAAGTATTTCAGTGCTTGAATTGGGTTGTCTACCTGCAACGCAGTCACGCCTGTATAATCCTGATTTACATAGTCGGATTGAATAAGTTGACCGTACAGCATAATTCCCTTGTTTAAAGTTTTTAGTTGCTGTTGCAGATCTTTATTCGATTCTAAGTGATGAAAGACAAACCCGTCTAACATAAGCGTATCGGCTATACTTAAAAGGCCTTCATCTAAGCTAGTAAGCCAATAACATTCTATTTGCTCATTGTAGGATTTAAGCAACTCAAGCAATTCTAAGTCTGAACTCTCTACAAAACATTGGTCTACTACCCCACTAGATTCTAATGCGTTTACTAAAAGTCGACACAAGCTGTCTTTTGAGAAAATGGCCAAACTTTCGGGCTCTAAATCAATGCTAAAACTTACATGTTTTCCGACCCATTGTGACTGAAGTAGCTCTATAAATTTACTTAAGCTCAGAATGCGTTCTTTACCCGTATTGTGAAATTCTTGGCGATAACGGTATTGCATTATCTCTTCAAAGCTTTGCTCCTCTACTTTTCCTCTACCATCTGTGCTCATTTCTAAGAATCGGTCGTGAAAAAGCACTATCTCTCCATCACGGGTGAATTTTAAGTCAACCTCCACTCCATCAATACCATAAACATCCAATGCTTGGCTAATGCTCTTCTCTGAATTAATCGGAAATTTGGCATTCGTAAGGTCGAAACCCGCTCCGCCATGACCAAGCAACATCACATTGGGGCCGTTTGGAACACTTTTTTGGCATCCAAACAACAAAAAGGTCGCTATGATTAAAACTGATATCCGCATTTTATGTTGAACAAACCTGATACGTTGTTGGCCGAAAACTGAGCACCATTTCTTTTTACAGATTCGAGTGCCAACCCGTAGCCAACATGGTTCGATAAAAAGAGACGATCGGTAAGTTTGAACTCAACGCCTAATTCATAGTTTATCAGATGCAACGTTAAACTTGATAGTGGTGTTTGTCTCTTATAGCTAAATCCCGTGCTTGCTTGCCATTTTTGTGATTTAAGAACACTGTAGCGATAGGCAATTGTCTGACCCACCACACTGTTGTTTATGTATCCATCTGAGAGATTGTAAAGAAGTCCAAGCTCGATTTGATGTTTGTCTTTTGAAGCCTGTGCTTCCAGTTGTGTGACATATCCAGAATAGTTAACTTCCATTGATGCAGCTGCCGCAAACTCAACATTTTGAGCCTTGGTTTCGCTACCGAAACCCCAAATAAAAGCGAGAAACAACAAACTAAATCTCCACTCCATAACCATCTTTTAAACGCTTATATAATGCACTGCACGGCAATCCCACTACATTGTAATAGCAGCCATTTATACCTGAGATTTTGTTCATACCAAACCACTCTTGAATGCCATAACTTCCAGCTTTATCGAAGGGTTTATACCGTTTAATGTAGTGAGCTATTTCTTTAGCACTTAATTCTTCTACACAAACATCCGTCTTCTCACTAAAGCTCATAGTCTTCTCTTTGGTTCTTAAGCAAACACCTGTAACTACCTGATGGGTTTTACCAGATAGCATATTTAGCATAACAGTCGCCTCGTGTTCACTTGAAGGTTTGTTAAGTATGGTTGAATTGGCTATTACTACAGTATCTGCCGTGATTAACAAATCTTCTGACTTCACATTATATGCTTGTGATTTTTTTTGTGCCAAGAATTCGGCTACGTCATAAACCGACATTTGAAGATCAAAGCTTTCATCGGTATCGATAGACACATTAACAAAGTCCACTCCCATTTGAGCGAGCAGTTCATTCCTTCGCGGAGATTTAGATCCTAGTAAAATATTCATTAAAAGAATAGAATGGAAAGTATTCCAGTAAACATGGCATACTTTAACAGATGGCTAAAATAAGCATATTGTTCTTTTTTAGTGGCTACTCGAACGTTTATAGCAACCATATAAAGCGGTATAGCTACAAACAGGAAATAGTATGTATAGTACAGAACCATTAGTGGTTTTGTTAAGAATTGGCTTTGATAATACAATGAGATTATCAAGAAAGACATGGTGAATAGAACAACAACATAAACCAAGAGATTACTGTTTCGCAGTCCTAAGAGCACTGGCACTGTTTTAGCTCGAGTTTCTCGATCTCCTTCTACATCTTCACAGTCTTTAACAATTTCACGGGCAAGTGTAATCATTCCCGCCAAAGCGGAAAAATGAATTACAAGCAGCCGGTCAATATCGATAAACAGTTCTGAGATTGCATAAATGCTAATAAAGCACAATGCAGCGATGAGTAAATTGCCTAGCCCTGCAATGTTCTTAAGAAAGATGGCATAAACTGCCAATGAAATCAAGGTTAACAAGAATAGCAAAGAGAACCACAGGGTGAGCTGATTACCGGCATATAACGCAATAGATACAAAAGCTAATAGATGAATATAAACCACATTCGGATTCAGTGAAGCGATGAACCGGTTCTTTTTTTGGTTTATTTGGTCTCTCCTTTGATCAAAAAAATCATTAATCCAATAACCAAAGGCTGCACACGCCATAGTGCCTATAACAAACCAATGGTGATGGCCTTTAAGTAATACTTCAACGTCTGCTTGAAAATTGAGATAATACCCCGCAAGTAGCTGAGCAACAGCAATAAATATTAAATTTAATGGTCGATAAATTTTAAGATAGCCTCCCATTATTTCCGTTTTGGAAATTTCATTCGATAGCGAACATTAACTTTTCCTTTGGTAATGTTCGAAAGCTTTCCTTTTAGCAATTGGCGTTTAAATGCAGAAATATGGTCGATAAATAAGACTCCTTCAATATGATCGTATTCGTGTTGAATTACCCTGGCCGTCATTCCTTCAAACACGGTTGTCTTTAACTCGCCATCACGGGTTTGATACTCCATTTCAACCCGAGGTGGTCTGCTAACATCTTCACGAATATCAGGAATGCTCAGGCAGCCTTCTTCAAAAGCCCATTCTTTGCCTGTTTCTTCCAGAATAATTGGATTAACAAAAACTTCACGAATACCCTCATTTTCATCTTCTTGATCGAACAAGGTAGAATCAATCACAAAAAGTCTAAGATTTTTACCAATTTGAGGAGCAGCTAAACCTACTCCATCACTTGCGTCCATGGTCTGAAACATATCATCAATGAGCTGATTAAGTTCATCGTTAAACTCCTCTATCTCATCGCATTCTTTTCGTAAAACAGGATCGCCGTAGGCTCTAATAGGATATATCATTGCTCGTATAAAAACTCCTGCAAAAGTAAGGTAGCAGCAGTGCTATCCAATAATTTCTTATCTCTTCTAGCTTTTTTCTTTACGCCGCTTTTAATCAGAGCCTGCATAGCATCCTTAGACGAGTACATTTCGTTAATTCGGTGAATCGTCACGGTCGGAAAACGTGCTTTAAACTTGCTAATAAATTCGACTATTTTCTCTTCTATTGGAGAAAAGCTTCCATCATGGCGAGTAGGTTGACCAACAACCATATCACTCACTTCTTCTGTTGCTATATAATTCTCTAGATACTCCATCAAATGTTGAGTCTCGACCGTTAGCAATGGAGATGCAATGATTTGAAGGGGGTCTGTTGTTGCAATGCCTGTACGGCGTGCACCATAATCAAGAGCTAAAATTCGTGCCATTTATTTCAATGCAAATCGAATGGGAATCATCATTCTCATTCGCGTTGGTTGGTCGCGTTGTTTTGCTGGAGTCCACATGCCACTGGTTGTTTTCATCACGCGAATGGCCTCTTCCTCAAAAGGAGCAAAATCCACAGGCCGTATTGATTTTAAATCAGAAACCGAGCCATCTTGATTAACTACAAACTGAATTATTACTGTTGCACTCAAGCCCACATCTATGGCGTGTTGAGGATATCTAATATTTTTAGCGATGTATCTAAACAAGCTGTCTTCACCTCCTTTAAATTGAGCTTTTTCTTGTACTTGATACCATTCAAAAACTTCATCGGTTTCTTCAGGAATTTCTTCTTCTATTTCAACATCATTACCAAAATCAGGTTCAACGACTTGTGCTTGAGGAAGGAAAAACATGAACATGCAAAATATTAGCAGCGTATACTTCATGAATCAAAAATAGACTAAATATTGACCTTGTCAACTCACTCTCGGATAGAATGAGTATTTCTCAAGATAAATAGTCGGGGCTTACCCGATTCTTTTATCGCAGCTTATAAAAGCTCACTGTTGTTGTGCAGTGCATACGCACCTTTCTACCGTCTTTTTCTGCTGGCATCCACATTCCGCTTGTCTTCTGTATAACCTCTTCTGCTTTTAGTGCAAATGGATGATATTCCACCCTGAACGCTGGTCTAATATTGGTAACCGTACCATCTTGATTAACCACAAAGTTATATTGTATAGTCTCATACAAGCCTTTTTCAATAGCCTCTTTGGGATATTCCACATGCTTATTGATGAAGTATCTAAGACTGTCTTCGCCTCCTTGAAATTCTGCTTTTTTATCCACATTATGTGGCCTAAAGATATAAGATTGAGGATATAAATACTCTGCTTCAACCGTATCAGCAACCTCATCCGAATCTGGATGATTGCTGTTCACTTGACCTACGGTAGTAAAAAACGAGAACAACAAGACGAATAGCAAAGAAGACTTCATCTTTCAAAAATACTTAATAAGGCCAAAATGATAGAGTTCAAGAATCAAGCTGTTCCTAATTCTAGCTACTATGTTTGTTCCCTAACTCACTACCCTACCCGCACAGTATGAACTGGCAAAAGCTTCCGGCTTTGCTTTAAAGGTGTAACCCATACCTAAAATATACCCCATGGCCTCTTTAAAGGCCACGTTCGACTTAAAGTTTGGATCGGTATTAATATCGGCATGAACCTCTAATTCAACATCAAATTGATCAAGAACAGGGCAAACCTTGTAGGCAAATTGTACCGAGTCTGACACTTCTTGTATCATACGTTGTTTGATGGTAAATTCTTGTTCCGAAACATACTTCTTCACAAAAACAAATCCACCCTTGCCTTCGCGCAGAAACACAATGGCAGTGGCAAATTCGGTAATCTCACCTTTTACTTGAGAGTCTGAACCAATACAAACCTTGATTCTGTTACCATCCTTTTTTTCTTTTTGCAGAGCCCTCTTAACTTCGTCTAAAATCTCACCATTAAGTAGCTCCCCTTCTAGTTTTCTCCATGACATGGGCTACAAGTTCAGTGTTTAAGATGAAAAATTTGTCATAGAAGTCTTAACAAGTTGTAAAGATTATGCCACCTTTGCCACAAATTATGCTGAACCAAGTCGACATAATACGTGCATTTGTTAATGTAAGCAACTCATTATCTGAATCTAACGAAGTACTCAGTGCTCAGGTTAACAAGACTTATGTAAACAACAACTGGCTTACCAAAGAGAACTATTGGCAAGCGATTAACTACTGGAAACAAGCGCTTACAACAGAAAATTTAACCAATTTTAGCGGAAAATACTCATTCTCAACGGAGCCAAAAGATGTTGGAATTATTATGGCTGGCAACATTCCATTGGTTGGGTTTCATGACGTACTTTGCGTTCTTCTGAGTGGTAATAATGCACTGGTTAAACCTTCGTCTGATGACAAGTACGTTATTGGCTTGGTTATTAAAATGCTTGGAGAAGAAAATGAAGAACTCGGCAAACGAATCAAACTGGTTGAAAAGCTAACTGACATAGATGCGGTAATAGCCACGGGCTCCAACAATACATTCAGATATTTTGAGTACTACTTTAAGTCCATTCCAAGTTTGCTGCGTAAAAACAGAAAGTCTATCGCTGTATTGACAGGTGATGAAAATGAGGAAGACCTTAGTAAACTAGCAGACGATGTATTTCAGTACTTTGGTCTAGGTTGTCGAAATGTAAGCTATATCCTTCTTCCAAAATCGATGAATATCTCCTTGATTCTTGACCAATTTATGAAGTATATTGACCTCGCAAATCATAACAAATTTGCTAATAATTACACCTATCATAAAGCCTTGCTTCTGATGAATAACGAGCAACATCTTGATGCCGGATTTGCGTTGGCAAAAGAACGTGAAGAACTGAATGCTCCTTTGGCCTGCTTACACTATCGCTATTACAATAATTTGTCTGAGATTGATGCATTTATTGCCAAAGAAACGGAAAACATTCAATGCGTTGTGGGAAACTATTCTGACCTTGCTAAGGTAGCTTTTGGGGAAGCTCAAAATCCTGACCTTCAAGACTTTGCAGACAATGTAGACACAATGCAATTCTTAAACAATCTAAAGTAATAAGCTATTATTTAGTGTAACTACTAAAAATCTATATTTTTGATATTGAATTCGATATGAGTGCAATGGAACAAGAAGCGTTAGTATCTACCAATTATTTCTTCAAGAATCAGGTAGATTTCGCAAGAGGAAAGGTAAGAGATGTGTATTCAATAGGAGAAGACATCTTAGTGCTGGTTGCTAGTGACCGAATTTCGGCTTTCGACCACGTTTTACCAAGATCAATCCCTTACAAAGGGCAAGTTTTAAATCAAATAGCATCTAAATTCTTAGATGACACCAAACATATAGTGGCTAATTGGAAACAAGGAGAACCCGATCCGCATGTAACTGCTGGATTAAGATGTGAACCTTATCCTGTAGAGTTTGTAGTTAGAGGTTACTTAGCAGGTCATGCTTGGCGTGAGTATAAGTCAGGTAAGAGAACGCTTTGTGGCGTTGAACTTCCTAATGGATTAAAAGAAAATGACAAGCTTCCAGAGCCTATCTTAACGCCTACCACTAAAGCTTCTAGCGGACATGACGAAGATATTTCAGAAGAAGAAATTGTGAAACAAAAGCTTATCCGCAAAAAAGAGCTTGCTCAACTTAAAGCCTATGCTTTTGCGTTGTTTGAACATGGCACACAGCATGCTCAAAAACAAGGCTTAATTTTAGTTGACACTAAATACGAATTTGGGAAAAGAGATGATCAAATCATGTTGATTGATGAGATTCATACCCCTGATTCATCACGCTATTTCTATGCTGACACCTATGAGCAAATTCAAAAAGAGGGTGGCAAGCAACGTCAACTCTCAAAAGAGTTTGTTCGTCAATGGTTGATTGAAAACGGATTTCAAGGCCTAGAAGGTCAACTTATCCCGCAAATGACCAATGAATTTGTTAACAGTGTATCAGACAGATACATCGAATTATTCGAGTCAATTACTGGAGATAAGTTCAATAAAAGAGACTATTCAAATATCACATCAGATATTGAATCTTCTGTAAATGCGTATATTGCGAACGCATAACTTATTTCAAACTATACTTTACATGAAAAATATACTACTAGTCACATTTACGCTATGTGCTCTTTTTGCTCATTCCCAAACTGTAACAACCTATGCAGGAAAGGCGAATGGCGACCCAGTAAGCAATTATGAATTGGCCAGTGGAGTTGACTTGTTATCAACCTACTTCGCCCAGCCTGAAGGCTTGTGCTTTGATGCCAATGGAAAAATGTACATCTCGGAAAGAAACAAAGTGAGAATTGTACATAACAGCAAAACATATAATCGTGCAGGTGCACTTGCATCTCCCACATTATCAGAAGGCTACAAGAACGGAACAGGAACGCAATCTACATTAAGACAACCACACGGCATGGTGTCAGACGGCGATGGAAACATTTACGTTTGTGACCGTGAGAATCATTGTATTCGTAAGATTTCAAAATTTGTAAATCAAGGTACTGGTGCAAGCGTTTCTACTTTCGCTGGAGCTAATCCAACAGCTGGTTTGCCAGGATATGGTACCTCAGGAAGCTCAAATGGAACCGGAACGGCTGCAAAATTTAATCAACCAACAGGAATTACTATCGACCCAGATGGAAACTTCATTGTTACTGACTACTTAAACTTTACAATTCGTAAAATCACTTCTTCAGGAGTGGTAACAACAATTGCCGGATCTGCTGGAGTTGAAGGTACTGCTGACAATTCAACTGGCTCAAGTGCTAGATTTGGTGGCCCTTGGGGTATTGCTATGTTAGATGACAATCACGTTGTAGTAACCGATCAATGGAATACAAACATCAGAAAAGTAAATATCTATTCAGGTGCTACCACTACCATTGCAGGTCCAACTACTGGCTCGGATGCTCGTCAAGTAGACGGAACGCTTACTCAAGCTCGTTTCGTTGCTCCTAAAGGTGTTGTTGTGGTAAACGGTATTATTTACGTAGGAGATGAAAATACTATTCGTGCCATCGACATTGCAAATAACTCGGTTTCTACTTTCGCAGGAAACAAGCTGAACTATAAAATAGAAGACGGAACAGGTGCTAATGCATCTTTCACTCAAATCAGTGATATTACTACAGATGGATTTGGTAATCTTTACGTAAGTGAAAACAGTGACGCGGTTGCGAGTAGTGTAATTCGCAAGGTGGTAATTAACAGCCTTGCTCCTGTTGCTGACTTTTCAGCACCTAAAAGAAATGTGATTGTTGATGAGAAAGTTACGTTAACTGACATTTCAAGCGGTGAAGAAGCAAGTTCAAGAACTTGGGCGATTGATAAAACGACTTACCAAAACCACACAGGTGACTTAACAAGCGAAACATTAGAAGTTAGTTTTGATGTTACTGGATTCTACGAGGTTTCATTAACCATTACTAACGAATACGGCACAGACACCAAAGCAGTTGAAGCATATTTTAGTGTTTCAACCACAGGAAGTATTGAGCGCTATGTGGGCAGTAACTTGGTGCAATTGTATCCTAATCCTGCAAACGAATTTGTGAATATTGATCTTGATGCAAGTTTAAGAACACCACAAACAAGTGTGAAGCTTTACGGTTCTGATGGCCAGCTAATTAATAACCTAACTGGTTTAGAAAGAATTAATACTGCAGAGCTAAGCAATGGTACTTATTTTATTACCGTTGTTAATCAAGATGTAAGTTTTGCTAAGAAATTAATAGTTACACACTAATATTTAGAAAATATTTTATCTGCTAACAAAAAGGCTTCATTAAATGGAGCCTTTTTTAGTTTAAGTGCTTCTAGACCGAAGTAATCAATCAATCGTTCAGTTGGCATATTCCCGACTAAATCGTCTTTGGCCATCGGACATCCCCCATAACCTTTAATTGCACCATCAAATCGCAAGCAACCGTGTTTGTAAGCTGCGTCAACTTTCTCTTCCCATTCGTGAGGAGTTGTATGAAAATGAGCTCCAAACTCAGCATCCTTAAAACTACTGAACAAAAGAGAATACACTGCAGAAATGCTTTCCGCATTAGATACACCTACAGTATCAGATATCGAGAAGTACTTCACTCCCATGCGCTGAATTTTATCAACCCACTCTCCTACGAGATCAGCACTCCATTCTTCTTGGTAAGGATTTCCAAAGCCCATAGAGATATAAACGACCAACTCTTTACCATGCTCTTCAGACAAATGATGCATGCTTTTAACCAAGTCTAATGACTCTTCGATGCTTTTGTTTGTGTTTCTGCGTTGAAACGTTTCGGAAATCGAAAAAGGATAACCCAGGAAGTCAACTTGATCGTACTGAACAGCATCGTTTGCTCCTCGCTCGTTTGCCACAATTACAGACAGCTTAGAGTTGCTTTCTTCCAAGTTTATTTTTTCAAGTACCTGGCGTGTATCTTGCATCTGAGGAATGGCCTTTGGTGACACAAAACTACCGCAGTCGATGGTATGAAATCCGACCTTCAACAAAGCATTCATATAGTCAATCTTGTCTTGAGTTGGAATAAAATCCAAGATTCCTTGCATTGCGTCGCGAGGACATTCTATAATCTTGACTTCACCATGTGCTTTAATAGTTGGCATTTCGGCTCAAAAATACCATTTTTGCAGTCTTTTTTATCAATCAAATGAACGACGAATTAGACAATTCTACATTAGAAAGTGTCGAAGTGCAGAACACTCAAGATTCTCAAGCTGTTAAAGCGGCTACAGAGCAGGAAGTAAAAAACGAAGAACTTCATGAAGCAATTCTTGGTGACCACGAGGAAGGACAACCTTTTGATTTATCTACCTTAGAAGGTAAATCAATGCAAGAATTAATCGAAGAAGCCAACAAAGTGGTTGTGTTAACACCTTCTGCTGCTAGTAAGCAACTTAAAGCTATTCGCGGAGTTTTTGATGTTGTCTATCGTGATTCTCGTCGAGAGGCTGAAAAAGCTTTTCGCCAGGAGAATGAAGATGTGGATGCCGAGTTCACTTTTAAAGAAGACGAATTTAAAAATCATTTGAATGACTTAGCTAAGCAGATTAAGCTTGCTCAAGAAGAGGATAAGAAAAGAATTGAAGCTGAAAAGCAAGCCAACTTGAAACAAAAGCTTGACTTATTGAAACAACTTGAAGAGTTAACCAAGCAGGATGAAACTTCTGAAAGCATTAATCAAGTTAAAGAGATTCAGCGCAAATGGAAAACGATTAAAGTAATTCCCAAAGAAGAGGTTTCTAAGACTTGGGATAGGTTTCATATGCTTCTTGACCAGTTCTATGACAATCACAGTATCAATATTGAACTCAAAGAGCTCGATCGTAAAAAAAATCTTGAAACTAAAATAGAATTGACCAAAAAGGTTGAAGCCATTTCTAAAGAATCTTCCTTGAAACGCAGCTTTATCCTTTTAAATAAATACCACGAAGAATTCAAAAATGCGGGTCCAGTTCCTGCAGAAAGCCGAGAAGCCATCTGGAATGCATTTAAAAAGGCTTCCGACGCTATCTACGACCAAAAGAGAAAGGTTTACGAGCAACTTGAAGCTGGTAAGATAGACAACTTGAAAAAGAAAGAGATTTTGCTTGAAAAGGCTGAATTGCTTAGTCAGGTTGATCCAGTTACGGCTAAAGATTGGTCAAAGCGTTACGACGATTTTGAAAAACTGTTTGCAGATTGGAAGAAAATTGGTCCAGTACCTAAGTCAAATAAAGACCAAGTATGGATCGACTTTAACGGGATAAGAAATGATTTTTACACCAAACGGAAAGCTCATTTTAAAACGCTAAATGCTGTGCGTAAAGTTAATTTGAAGGCCAAAGAAGAGCTGTGTGCAAAGGTTGAAGCCTTAAAAGACAGCACTGATTGGGCTAAAACAGCAAAAGAAATAATTGCACTTCAGAACGAATGGAAAAAAGTTGGGCCTGTACCAGACAAGGTTAATCAAGCTATCTGGAAAAGATTCAGAGCAGCATGTGACTTTTTCTTCGACGCACGTAGCAAAGCATTTGAAGGTCAAAGAAAAGAAGAAGACCAGAACTTAAAGGCGAAAGAAGCTCTTATCGCTAAACTTGATGAGATTTTCAAATCTGACATGGACTACAAGAAGTCTTTTGAAGAATTAAAAAAAGTATCTACCGAGTGGAAAACGATAGGATATGTGCCGCATAAGGCGGTTAAACGAATTAACACTGCTTACGATAAGGCATCTAATGCTATTTACAACAAGTACAAGGAAGAATCGAAGCAGCACAAATCATCAAACCTAAAAGAGCACTACAGAAGCTTAAAAGATGGTCCAAATGGTGATCGAGCGTTAGATACTGAACTTCGAAACATTAAAAAGAAAATCAGTTTTCACAATAACGAGATTGCCAGCATTGAAACGAATATGTCGTTCTTTGCCAAATCGAAGACTGCAGATAAATTGCTTAAAGATTTTGAAGCAAAAATTGCTAAGATTAATAAGCAGATTACACAGCTCAAGATGGAAATGTCTGCCATTCGATCTGCTCAGAGAGCAAACACAGAAACTGCTGAAAATCAAGAGGATGTCAGCAACGAAAATGCTGAATAAGTTTGAAAGAAGATAAGCCATATGGTCGATTTCGCATAGCAAGAAAGTACTTAAAGTACTACACTTCATCGGGTAACAAACACGATGTACACTCCCCTTTTGTTTATGAGTTTGTTACGGAAGTTTTAAAGAAAACCCGTAAGGCCAAGTCCAACGACATTGAAGTTGAACGTTCACGTTTAATTCGAAGCAAGCAGGTTATCGACTTTACCGATTTTGGTAAAAACGGGAATGTGTTTGAACGTTCCATCTCAGACATGGCTAAAAAAGCTCTAAAATCAAAAAAGTATGCCAGACTTCTTGGAAGAATTGTACAGTTTTACGAATGCAAAAACGTCCTTGAACTGGGTACTTCTTTAGGCATAACCACTGCCTATTTGGCTAAGCATTCTGAAGGGCAAGTTACAAGCTTGGAAGGTGATGCAAGCGTTGCAGGAATTGCTCAAAATATATGGGGACAACTGGGACTCAGCAACGTACATTCAATTGTAGGAAACTTCGACAACACGCTAGACCAAGTTTCTGAAAATCAGTTTGATATGATCTATATCGACGGCAATCACAAACTTGAACCTACGCTGCGATACTTCAACCTTTTACTGGAAAAGGCTACTGAAGATACCCTCTTTGTTTTAGACGATATACACTACAGTAGAGGTATGGAACAAGCCTGGTCGAGTATTAAGAATCACCCCAGAGTTACCGCTTCAATCGACCTGTTCTTTTTGGGTATAGTAACCATCAACCCAGGGTACTCCAAACAAGAATTTCTGTTGAAATATTAATTAATTTAAAATATTTATACTACGTCCTAAAATTTGGCGTTAATGATGTAGTTTAACTAAAATGAATGTTATATGATAAAAGACATTACTCAAAATGATTTAGTACTTCTTGCCTACAACGAATTTCCTGAAGAAAAGCAACAAAGCTTACTCTCTCTCGTATTGAATGACCAGGAATTGTCTCAAGCATACTTCCAAATTAAAGACCAAATGGATCTTTTAGACACGATTAGCTTTCAACCAAATCCAACTTCGGTTCAAATCGTTTTAGAAGAATCTTGTAATTCGTCTTCTCTGGAACTGATTTAAAATTAGGCTTACTGACTAAAAGGAATAGCTAAGCGACAAGCTTGGCAGTACTGGCAATTGGTTTTCTCTCTTGTACTCTACCCTGTTGAAATAGAATATATTTTCACGGTTGTACACGTTAGTTACCGAAAATATTGCTACTACCTTTTTAACTTCATTCTCCTTCTTTTTATCCTTAATCTCGAAAGTTCGCTTTATCGAAGCATCTAATCTATGGTAATATGGCAATCGGCCTGTATTCAGGTCTGCGTATAATATTCCCAATTCACCGTTGTCGGTTGTATAGTCTGTTGTTGCTCCTTGGCTAAAGTCTAGCAATTCATAAAATCCTTGTGTAAGCGTAAATGGGAAGCCTGAACCATAGTTCCAACGAACATTGGCACTCCACTCCTTATTTTCACCAAAATCGTATGAATTAACGAAGTTAAAATTGTGTCGTCTATCAAAATGAGGTTGATAGTTGCGTTGTCCATCAAATCGATTCACAACATTGTATGAGTAAACCGCCCAGATATACCATTTATCTGATTCAAACTTATACGTAATGTCGTAGCCTTTCGCAACACCTTCTTCAATAATGTAATTCACCTTTAGATAATCTGGCTTATCATTATTCTCTGGAATATTATCAAATATCTTATCTCTGTTGATATTAGTGATCTGAGTAAAATCTTTGATATATGCTTCAATATTCAACTCCGAATTTGCGTTCAAATCAAATTCAAAGCCAAATACGGCGTGATTAGCCTTTTGCAAACGTGATGTGACCTCATTGCCTTTAAATTCTTCAGGAAGGTCTTTAGGCCCACTTAAAAATCCATAGAACAAGTTTACTACGTCTCTGTCACTAACTGCGCTCATTAAGTTTTGAGAATACCGCCCTGCAGACGCTTTGAAACGTAAGCGAGTTCCTGCTATATATTTAGCTCGTATTCTAGGCTCCAGACTGTTTTCTTGCAAGCTGGCATAGCGTTGAAGACGAATACCAGTCTCTAACAGAAATTTCTTATTGAAATTGCGTAGATAGTTTAAATATCCGTTGATTTCTGTAGTATTCTCTTTCTGATTAATTCTTCTACCAAAGCTATTATAAATTTCAAAATCGGTTTGGAACCCGTTCATTTCCAAACCATACTTCAATTTATCGTCTTCACGCTGTAAGTAGGTGAAGTTTAAGTTAACGTTGTAACCGTTAATTGCTGAACGTCTTGGTCTATTATCGCTCTCTTTCTGGCGAATTTCGTAATCGCTATACGTTATAGAGCCGTCAATGATGGTCTTACTAGTTCCTGGAATAAGCAAGAAATTAACTCCTGCCCCATTAGCAACCCAATTATACGATGTAGAGTTAGGAAAGTCTACATTATCTTGGTAATTGAAACCAAATATATTGGCCTTGCTTCCATCAGCTGAGTTAAATGATAGCTTTGCATACAAATCGCTAAATGAATAAGGTAAAACGCCATCATTTACATAGGGGTAGATTATGGGTGCCGAGTTTCCTAAATACGAGTTTTTATAAGACAGAATGTAACTACTGTGGTTCTTGCCTTGCTCATATGCCTTCAATGGGCCTTCTAGAAGTACCTTGGCGTTAAAAGGACTGGCATTTATTTTTCCCTTAAACTCATTTTTATTTCCTTCACGCGTTCTGACATCAACAATTGCAGAGATTCTTCCTCCGTATTCTGCACTAAACCCAGCAGAATAAACATCTACGTCTTTTAATATGTCGCTATCAAAAACAGAAAAAAGTCCTATGGAATGAAAAGGGTTGTAAATGGTTAAGCCATCCATCATAACACGATTCATAACAGGAGAACCACCTCTGATATAGAGCTGACCTCCTTGGTCTCCAGAAAAAACCACTCCAGGCAGTACTTGTAAGTACTGAACTAAATCAGGCTCTCCTCCTACTGATGGAATACGTTCAAGCTGCTTTGGTTCTATGGATACTTGAGAAATGTAAACTTCCTTCTTTTTTCGAAGCTTTTCGGCTGATACTTTTATAGTTCCAATGGTATTGGCACTGGAATAAAGAAAAATGTTCTTAGTTACAATTTGATCAGCTGCAACCTTAATCGTAAAATACGTTGAGTCGTAGCCAATGAAAGAAGCCAAGACCGTATACTCGCCTGGAGCAATTCTATTTACACTGTAAATACCTCTTTCATCTGAATAGGAGCCTTGGTGTGTTTCGGTTAATGTGATAACAGCAGAAACGATTTCTTCTCCGGTTTCAGCATCCTTTACAACACCGCGTAAAATTCCTGTTTGACCAAAGCTAATTGCGGTCAATGAAACCAGAATAAGTAGATATAAAAATCGGCTCATAAATTGGGTCGCAAGCTAACCTTTTAATTGATAAAAGTTTCTAATTATTTAACGACGGTACTATTCTAGTTTAAAATCAACTCGTTTACGGTTGCACCACCCAAAATTCCTAAGCCATTTCTTATGTTAGAATGAATAACTACGGCGTTGTTATATCCTGCATCGAATGAGATTTCTCTGGCATCTTGAGCACGCTGCAACGACTTGTAGTACTTAAACAAATCTTCCGTTACACTCATAAGCTCAACCTTGTATTTGTCACCCGTATTGCCAGACACCAAATCTGCAACAGGAACCAACGAAATTGTCTTGGTTGAACCGTTAAACAAATCGTCGGTAAAAAGAACACCTGCATTATTTAATAAAAATGAGTTGTATTCTGCCAATGAAGGGTCGGTCGTTGGGAAGGCAATCGGAATGTACTGATTCAGTGTTTCATTTCGATAATAGAAGTTAATAACATAGAAGTTCTTTGTTCCTGGTTGATCTTCGAAAGTTACTTCAACCAAATCTGTGATGTTTCCACTGGTGTCAATTGCCCCATCTTCTATCAGTGTAGCTGAAGCATTGATTGAACGAGGCATACGAAGTATTGAAGATGCAAATGGAAAATCTGGATGCTTAACAGATAACGTAATTGCATCGCTTTCTTCTAATTTATTATTGGCTACATACTGTTCCGAAAACAGATCGAATGTAAGCGGTATTTCAAGTTGATTTTGTATAACGACTACTTCGGCATCCCTAATTAATTTAGGAAATATCGAATCAAAAGATGACCTACTGTCTGTTATCTCTAAACTAATTCCGCCTTGAGTGGTTAACACTCCATTAACAACAACTTTTTCCTGGTAATCTAATAGTTCTTCAGGTTTTATTGTATCAATAAAACACCCAGAGCTCAAGACAGCTAATACTACGATATATAATTTTCCTCTCATTTTAAAACTTTAATATGTAAGCAACACCTGGAACATAAGCTAGATAGTTCCTTTCAATTTGTAATCCGTTTAGACCACCCTCAAACTGAGCGTTAATATTAGATGGGTTTCGTGCACCATATGCATTGTATAGATAGAACTTCCATTGTTGTTCTGGTCCTATTAAATCTTTAATTCGAATAAAGCTAAAATCTATACGATGGTATACCGGACTGCGGTAATTGTTCAAGGTATTGTATTCTAATTGAATGTTACCCGACAAATCTCTGAAACGACCTATAGGTAATGTATAGAGCTGACCGCTTCCAACAAGAAAGTTCACCCCAAAATTCCAATCCCCATAAGTAACCACGTTCATATAAAATTTTAACATGTGGGTACGGTCATGGTTGAACAAAAAGTCATCCTCATAAAGGTCTGGAAAATTTCTAGAGCTCTTTGCTAGGGTATAACTTAACCACCCTGTGAGGTCTCCTTCATTTTTTTGGAACATTATTTCTAAACCATAAGAGCTCCCTGAACCTTGAAACACTGCACTTTGCCAATCTTTCGAAGGATCTGTAACGTCGTCACGGTTCGAAATTCGAGTTAAGTTATTCATGTATTTATAATACGCATTCGCCATCAACGCATATTTTGTACCAACAAGACGTTCATAACCAACTTCTGCAATGTGAGAAACTTGTGGTTTAACGAGCTCAGTTGCAGGTGCCCAAACATTCCATATATCTCCACTCTCTCCTAAATTTAAAAGATGTAAGAACTGGTTATGAGCGTTATACCCAAATTTCATTACACTTTTGTCATCAAGTTTGTAAATAGCATTAACCCTAGGCTGAAATCCTGTTGCTGAATAACCATCATACATAAAAAAGGTAGCTCTTGCTCCGTAATTAGCTTTAAATTTTTCAGTAACTTGATATTGATTTTCTATGTAAAGACTATTCTCAAATGAAGCTTTATATTTGCTGCTTCCTAACTCAATACTGTTATCTTCTTGTCCTGGATAATTACGCGAATTGTATACATAGTTTCCGACTAAAAATGAACGAATATTTGATTCAAGGCCAAAATTCAAGTGGTTTCGATTGCTTAATATTCTATTCCAATTTGAACGCAAAATTATATCGCGTACTCCTCTGTTTAATAGCTCTTCACCGTATGGATTTGGGGTATTAAAATCATTGATCAGCACTTCTTCACTTAAACCAATCGTGCTTTTGAACTGAGAGTAATGAATAGAGTGCTCAGCTACCATTTTAGCATCAATTTTTTGGGTGTACTTTACCGATGACAAGAGATTTGACCACTTTCTAAGTATGTTATACTTTGCTGATTCTGAGGTATTTGAGTCAGATTCAATAAGTATAGACAGGAAATACAAATCTCGTGTTCCCATTATACTAAAATCTAGTCTATCATCATTTTCAAGCTTAAAGCCGAAATTGGTCTGAATATCATAAAAGTTAAAGTTGAACGAATTTTGTCGGGTTTCAACAGGAAATAACAAATCTATCCAAGACCTCCTTGCAGAAATGGTGAAATAACTCTTGTTCTTTTTAATGCTTTCAATATACAAACCACCGCTCATCGGGTTGATCTCAAACTCGCCCTTTACTCCACTAAATTCAGCATCTTTGGCACTTTCAACTTCTATCACTGACGAAGCTCTTCCTCCATATCTAGCAGGTGCAATTCCTTTATAAACCTTAGTATTTCCTATGCTCTTGCTGTGAAAAACAGATGCCGCACCAAAAGCATGGTTAAAGTTGTAAATCGGCGTGCCGTTATAGAGCATAAGGTTTTGATCGACATCTCCTCCCCTAATAAAGAGATTACTAAATCCTTCGTTACCGTGTTCTATTCCTGGCAGATTTTGCAGCTGTCTGTTAATATCA
The DNA here is from genome assembly GCA_965216465.1 of Bacteroidia bacterium. Taxonomy (GTDB): domain Bacteria; phylum Bacteroidota; class Bacteroidia; order NS11-12g; family UBA9320; genus UBA9320. Next base: position 195,241 of record CBDCFW010000003.1, on the reverse strand, counting down.
GCCTGACCTAAAATGTAAGGCATGTTTTCGAGCCTTTTATTCGGAATTTTCTGATCAAAATCTAAAAAGCCAACTGTTCCTCCTAGGTTATACGGATTATTATCTGCTTTTAAGTTTAGAAAAACTACCAATTCACGATTGGCAAAAAAGTTTACTCTAAGCGAATCAAATTGAGGATGTGAAAACAAGAGAATATCTTCTTCACTGTAATACCTCATCTCAAATCGGCCATCAAAGTCACTAAATGCCACATTTGTGCTCCCTAATTCTTCAATTTTTGCATTGGAAATGGGATTTTCGTTAGCATCAACAACCTTCCCTCTAAGAATACGCTGCCCATAAACCTGACTACTCAGCATAAAAACAAGGATGGCGATTAAAAATTTAGGCATAGGCAAATATGAATTGCAATTGCAGGATTAACAAGAATGAATTTACAAAGGTTCTATTTTTTGATTTTTTTACTTTAAGAAAACATTACTCGCTTTTAATTTGCAACGTGAAAAAACTTCTTCCGATTCTTCTATTTGGTTTAATTGCCTGTAATTCTTCCACCCAAAACAAGCCAAAATTGGTAATAGTAATGAGTGTAGACCAAATGTGCGGAGACTTTTTAAACGAGTTTAAACCGGCTTTTTCACATGGACTCACAGAGTTAGATGCTAACGGCACCTCTTTTGACCTTGCTGTGCATACCCATTCTTGTACAAACACGGCTGTTGGACACGCCACTATCGCAACGGGGTGCTTCCCTCGTCATCATGGCATAAGCGGAAATTCAATTTTTAACAGGCAACTTCAACATCTAGAATATGCTGTATATGATTCAACTGCCTTGTTCGAAGGAATTGATAGCTGCTCATTAAAAACAGTTTCTCCAAAAAACCTAGAACGCCAATCTTATGGTGACCTGATAAAAGCTGCTGACCCTAAAAGTAAGAGCTACAGCGTAAGTTTAAAGGATCGTACATCCATTTTAATGGGTGGAAAGCATGCTGACAGGTCTTTTTGGTTTGATTCAAAATCAACTCAAATGGTTAGTACCAAAAGCTACAACGCTCCCTTTCCTGCTTGGGTTAAGCAATTTAAAGCAGGTGATGTCATGGCTAAAGAGATAGAAAAAGGCTGGCACTTTGAGGTTCCCAAATCTGCAGTTACAAGTTACACTCGCCAAGACACCAATATTTATGAAGAAGCAGCTTTTAGCTCTTATTTCCCACATACAATAGCTAATCTCGATTCAGCATATGCTGGTAATAAACGCAAAGGAAACTTTCTGTGGAATACCCCTTACGGCGACAAGTTCTTATTAGAGTTCGCAAAACAATTGATTTCATCCGAAGGCTTGGGCCAAGATGATCATGTAGATGCACTCAGTATAGGATTGTCGGCAAGTGACTACATCGGTCATCACTTTGGACCTAAAAGCATGGAGGTATTAGACTACTACTTCAAGTTTGATAAATATCTCGGAGATTTTATTTCATTCTTAGATAGCACAGTAGGAAAAGAGAACTATGTATTGGTGCTCACTTCTGATCATGGAGTATGTCCTATTCCCGAAAACATGGCAGAATCAGACAGCATATCTCGGATCTCTTCTGCTCAATTCAAAAGTGACCTTGAAAACGTTGCATTGGCTACGCAAGATGAACTTAACTTAAACGGATACCCTATTGTTGACTACAAGTACAATGGTATAGAACCCAATTTTAAGGCTCTGGAGGGCACGGACGTTGATAGCCTTCAGTTGGTAGAGCATTTATGTGCAGGATTAGAGAAACTTGATTATATCGTAACAACATTTAATGGCTTTGAGCTGGAAAGCGCCGATGGACCTAAAGATTATCACCTTTCTTTTTACCACAACTACCATCGCAACAACAGTCTTTTTATTGAGATTTTGGGAAGACCTTACACCTTAATTAACAAGAGTAAAGGAGGAACAAGCCATGGTACGCCTTATAATTATGATTCTCAAGTTCCAATTGTATTTTATGGAGGGAGATTTTCAGGGAGTCACGTGTCCTATGAAGTGACAACGGTTGACATTGCTCCGAGTATATTATTCCTGTTAGGAATAAGTGCTGACTCGCTTGATGGTCAGGCCATCGTTCAAGACTACTGGCGTTAGTAGTTCATTAAATAGATGAAGGTCAACTTAATCGAGTTGGCTCGAGTAAACCGTTCACCGGTGCTTAGTGGCTGGCCATAACGATCGTGTGTATACGACTGAATTCTGCCAAATCCATATTTGATATTCACTTCCATTGGAGAGCTTCCTCTCCAAAAATGAACACCACCTGTAACAGCTGGCATTATCCAAGCTTTGTTCAAGTCCTGATCTTTTGTTTCAACATTTGGGCTAAACAACGCAATTTTGTTTAACTCGGCACCTGCTCCAATGCTGATACCAAAGTCTTCGTTAGTATCGTAAGTGGACCCCGAACCGAGATACAACTTAGCCATAACGGGTACCTGTATAGACCCAAAGCCTTGAATTCCTTTAACGTCTGAATTTGTAGCTAAAGCAGTTCCAAAGCCTATGGTAACAGGTGCAGACACTGCAAAAGCAAGATTTTCGCTTATTTCATGGATATTAAATCTAGGCTCTAAACCAAAGGAGAAATACGACACATATGAAGTTTGAGCTGGTACATCAGCGAATTCATCAATAAAAATGGTTTTAGTTGTATCGTTGGGATCGACTACCGGAATAGTATTCCCTGTAGGTTCATAACTCACTCTCAACGGAGTTGTTACGAAATCTACATAATATGAAGATGCCACGCCTAAGAAGAACTTATCTTCAAATTCCTTTTTCTCGTCTGTTTGTGCAAATCCAACAGATGCAATCAAACAAGCCAATCCTATAAACAAATATCTCATCATCGGTATTATATCAAAAATAGTGCTAAACTCCTTCCGAGAGCGTCATTTTAGTCTAATAATCACTTTTTCTAAAGAGATTGTACCCAACTCCCGTAAAAAGAGTAACAAAATAGATGCTAGTTTGTCGTTCTAAGAGCGACTCAAATTGCATCGACACGAATAAAACGCATAAAACTCCCAAAAACATATACGAACTGACGTTAGCATCTCTTACAAACACCAGAAAGTAAGCTCCAATTAAGATTATTCCCAGAATACCATATTTCACTCCAAACTCTAGAAACTGATTATGTGGACCAATACGATTAATGGGTTCTAATACTGTGTTTTTCTTTACGTACATTTCTTGCATGCTTCTTTCTTGGTGTCCTGCACCCACGCCTATCCATGAATGGTCCGCTATAATGGCATTACACATTCTGTAAGCTTCGAAACGCATACCCATCGATTTAAAGTTAATATCACCCCCGTCTCTCCAGCTTTCAATATCCTCTAATGAGTTATATACCTTATTTTGAAAGGGTTGCACTAAATAATAACTGCTGATTAACAAAAGACAAAGCCCACCAATTACTAACAATAGTTTCTTAAATTCTCGTCTGCTAATGGCAAAAACAAAAACAGTGAATACAATACTTGAATAGAAGGCGATGAGTCCCGTTCGAGAGCTAAGGATGTGAAAACAAACGGTTAAAATAACCAACAGCCCCCATGCGACTTTTTTCATTATCGGTTTTTCAATCAGAGCATAAACGAGGCATCCTATCAAACTAAAAATGCTAAGTGCATTGATAACACCAAAATGAATATGGTGCATGTTAAATATTGAAATTGCCTTTGACTGAAGCAACATCTGATCATATACTTCCTTGTTAATCAAATAATTAACAACTGAATGAATGTTAATGACAGCAACAATTGAACTTGCTATCAGTAGCAAGTTCACGATGTCTGATTTCCTTTTCAGATGAAGCAACGCCCCTAAATGAAGAAATGCGAATCCCGCTAGTAACATAAGTTTGGCAGAGACTTTCTGCGTGTCACCGCCTCTCAAAAAGTCAATAGATCCGAGAATGATAAATAAAGCAACAAGTATTACATGTGAGCGATAATCAGTCCATATTTGCTTGAATGAAATGAGAACTGTAAGTGCAATAATCCCTGTTGATAAGCTAACAGCAAAAGGAGAAATCCACAGGGCTGCAAAGCCCATAAGAAGTGCGTAGAAATAAACTTTTGAAATTGCCTTAACGGGCATAGCTCAATAGGATTTTGCCATCACCGGTAAATCCAATCTGATTTGCTGATTGTTCAGATAATCGTATAATTTCGGCACTAGAATCGGGTCGATTGAAATTGCCCGTCACTTTTATGAACACGCTTTTGGTGTTTTCTGGGTTGGTAACCATAATTACGGTTCCTACCGGAGCGTTGAAGTGATGAGCAAAGTTCTTATCTAAAGGAACATTGATTACATCAATAGATGCAGTTCCTGTCTCTTCCACTTTTTCGATATTGTATTCAACCAGCTTCTCTATTTTGATGCTGTATCCCGTTGAGCTAACATTCGTTTCGGTTTGAACAGCTGTATCAAAGCCTAAATCTTCGTAGTGGTTTTCTGTCATTCGGTCACGCATGGCATCGTAGTCATCTTCAACAATAGAAACGGTTGTAGATTCAGCCTTTCCATCTTGAACCAACAGCTTCTGCCCTTCTCGCAATGCGGTACCTGTCATATTGTTGAGGTTTTGAATCATCTCAACACTCGTATTGTATTTTAAAGATATTCCGTACAACGTTTCACCAGCCATTACCGTATGGTATTTTGCAAAAGTGGCCACCTCGGTGGTTCCTGTTTCGGCCGGCTCATCCACGTCAGGCTCGGTATTGGCTATTTCGGTATTCTCAAAATAGTCGGTAACAACTTTCTCTTCCATCACAGCATCCTGTCCGGTTGGAATTAAAAGTATATGATCAAGCTTAATGACTTTGTCTGACCCTGGATTTTCATCTACAATAGCTTTTAACGGCACCCCATACATCTTGCTGATCTTATACAGCCCATCTCCTTTTACCACTTTGTGCATAATGTAAACCTTGCCATTTTTAACCTTTGTTCCTACAGAATCGGCTTTATGGGCGTACGAAAACATTGTGCTCAACAAAATTCCTAATGCTATTACGTGTCTCATTATATTGCAAATCTATTTATGTTGTTTTGGTATTAAACATTTAGTTATTCACTTTATTGTTTCTATTCGTAATATTGTTGTTAAAATGAAACATTTCTTCGTTAAAATCCTGTTACTGCTCACCTTGTTTTCTTCTGCACAAGATACTGAGAAAAAGGTAGTGATCTTTGACCTGAAGGAAGATATTGCACCTGCTGCCACACGTATCACTTCTAAAGCCGTGGAACACGCCGAATCAATCAATGCTGATTTGATTATAGTTCACATGAATACTTATGGCGGTTATGTAACAGATGCCGACTCTATTCGAACAAGGTTATTGAACACCAAAATTCCGGTTTATGTGTTTATTGATAACAATGCAGCTTCTGCCGGAGCTCTTATTTCTTTAGCTTGCGATAAAATCTATATGCGTCCGGGAGGTAGCATTGGAGCAACCACGGTAGTTAACGAAACTGGAGAAAAAGCACCTGATAAATATCAAAGTTACATGCGAAAACAAATGCGTAGTACCGCTGAAAGCCATGGTATGGATACGATTATAACGGGCAATGACACCACTTATAAATACAAACGAAATCCTGATATCGCTGAAGGAATGGTTGATGAAAGCATTGTTGTTGAAGGCCTTGACGACTCATCTAAAGTAATAACACTAACCACAGAAGAAGCTTTGATTTGGGGTTACTGTGAAGGTAAGGCCAACTCCATTGAAGAAGTTTTGGAAGCAAATGGAATAACGGCATATACAACTGAGAAGGTTGAAAAGAGTTCAATTGATAAGGTCGTTGCTTTTTTTGCTAATCCTGCTTTAAGATCGATTCTTATCATGCTAATGATTGGTGGGATATATTTTGAGCTTCAAAGCCCAGGCATTGGTTTTCCTTTAGCTGTAGCAGTAATAGCTGCCGTAGCCTACTTTGCTCCGCTCTACCTTGATGGTTTGGCAGAGAATTGGGAGATTGTTTTATTTTTTGTTGGATTTATTCTCTTGGCCGTCGAAATCTTTGTCATACCCGGCTTTGGTGTTGCGGGTGTCAGTGGCATTATCATCATTTTTGGTAGTCTGATATTAAGCATGATTGGCAACGTAAACTTTGATTTTAGTGGTACGGATACTGATCAAATCAATGGAGCTCTTGGAAGTGTCTTCTTTGCCATGCTAGGTCTAGGTGTTTTGATGTACTTCTTTGGCTCTGCTTTCCTTAGATCTCGCCTGTTCGGACGTGTGATTCACACCGACACACTTGACCAAAGTAGAGTACACTATCAGCAAGAAGAAAATGACATCAAAAATCTCATTGGAAGTGTTGGAATTGCTCATACCGCTCTACGTCCTATGGGTAAAGTAGATATCAATGGAACGAATTTTGAAGCTAAGACTTATGGAGAATTCATCGATAGCAACACTTCGGTTGAAGTAATAAGCATCGAAAACGAATATCTAGTGGTCAAACAAGTAGATTCATGATTAAACAAGGAATTATTTTAGGTATATGTATGTTGATGGGCTTCTTTGCACAAGCTCAGAATGAAGTTGAAATTCAAATTGGAGACACGCTTTATTTTGGTGCATGCGAAGGCGAAAGCTTTGAATACATTGACCTATATGTTAAAACACGCTTCGAAGATTCAACAGAAGTCGATTTTAATAAACTCATTGAGTGGGATTTTTATAACACCTTTTTCGAGACCGGTGACTTCGACATACGACGCCTACCCTGCTCGTATAGCGGAAAGTACGGCATTATTAAACACATGATGGGTGTTGTTGATGAAGATGAAAACTACCATACGGTTGTCATTGTAATGATTGAAAGTGGTAAATCAGTAGGATACATAATAGAACAGGCATTTGACGCAGAAGAGCTGATATTCGCCCCCAAGCAATGAAGATACTAATCATTCGATTTAGTTCAATTGGCGACATCGTAATCACATCTCCTGTGGTTCGTGCTGTTAAATCCCAAATAAACAATGCAGAAATACATTTTCTAACGAAAGAGAAGTTTATTTCTCTCGTTGAGAATAATCCGTACATTGATCGTTGCATTGGCCTTGAAGACAATCTGGATGATCTTATTTTGAGCTTGCAGCAGGAAGGATATGATGCAGTTATTGACCTGCACAAGAATCTAAGAACCCGTAAAATCAAAAAACACTTAAATACCCCTTGGTATTCGTTCAATAAGCTAAATATTCAAAAGTGGCTATGGGTGAACTTCAAACTCAATCTTATGCCCAAGAAGCACCTTGTTGATCGCTACTTTGAAGGAATTACTTCTCTTGGTGTAACCAACGATCATAAAGGATTAGAATACTTTTTACCCGCAGATCATGGTCAAAAATTACAGGACTTTAATCTCAGCGAAAGCCAGTATATTGTGATCAGCATTGGAGGAACTTATGCCACTAAAAGAATGCCGAACTCTTTGCTCGAAACAACAATTAAACGCTTAAATAAGCCTTGCGTACTGATAGGAGGAGGTTCAGATGATGAGCAAAATGCTGAACGAATAACACGTAATGTTGGTGGTAAAAATGTGGTGAATTTGGTGAACAAACTGAGTATACATGACTCTGCCTTTCTAATCTCCAAATCAGCAGGAGTACTCACTGGCGATACCGGTATGATGCACATTGCGGCAGCTTATAAAAAGCGGATAGTATCTGTTTGGGGCAACACCCATCCCCTACTCGGTATGTATGCTTATGTGCCTGGCGAATTTCAGAACCAGGTATACACCCATCAAGTCGATCTGAATTGTCGGCCATGTAGTAAACTAGGAAGCTCTAGCTGCCCCCGAGGTCATTTCAACTGCATGAATCTTCAAAATGTGGATGAAATCGTTAAAAACTGTACTTAAATAGAATTCGAACAATAAATACCTTTGTCACTCATTAATATTATAAATGAGAAAGATTCTAATACTTACTATTCTTTTCGCAACAGGGTTAGCATACGGCCAAAATAAAGTTGCTTACAACAAGTTAGTTAAACAAAGCGATGGTTTGTACTACTATGAAGGAGAACCTTACACAGGAGAGTCGTTGCTTCTATGGCCAAGTAACAATCGACCCATGCAACGAGTAGATTGGGTTGACGGTAAAATTGATGGTCTTTTTCGAAGTTGGTATGAGAATCAAAAGCAAGATCAGCTTATCGAATACAAAGATGGAAAGCGTCATGGCAGATTTCAAACGTTCTATATTAATGGAGCTCCTGAAGTTGACTGTCAATATGTAAATGGTGTTATACACGGCAGCTACACCTTATATCACACCAATGGTTTCCCTAGTAAGAAAGCCAATTTTGTTGACGGCAAGGAACAGGGCAAGTTTGTATTGTTTCATAAAAATGGCAAGAAAAGGCAAATTGGAATATATAAAGATGGGAAGCCAGAAGGTCTCATTACTACGTTTGATTTCGATGAAATAAAAATTAAGGAAGTGAACTATGTAGCTGGAGTTCGCAACGGAACAAGTACAGTATTTCATGCTAGCGGAAAGGTTGGTGAAAAAGCAAAGTACAAAAATGGATTACTCGATGGAGCTAAAATTCTTTATACCATGGGAGGTAAAATCATGCTTAAAGAACACTATAAAGAAGGCAAACTGCATGGTGAATCTATTTCGTACACTATGAATGGTTTCCCATTAGAAATAAAAACCTTTGAAGAAGGTGTTCTACACGGCCCTTATAAATTATTCAAACAGCAAGGATTAGACACCTATGGAAATTATGTAGACGGAGAAAAATACGGCAAATGGGTAGAAAACAAGTACAGTTCAGGTGGAGGAAGTAAAGGAAAGTATGTAGCTGGACTTAAAGAAGGCAAGTGGAAACTTGGAGCTACCAATCTATTCGGTAAATGCAAAGGCAAATTTGTAAACAACCTAAAAGACGGTAAATGGGTGTATTACAAGCACGACGGCAGCAAGTGGAAGACAGAGAAATGGGATAACGGCACTCTTATTGAATAAACCTATGAGGGATATAGAATCAAGAGAAGATATCTTGCTGATTATGAAATCGTTCTACGACAAATTATTAGCTGACGACTCTATATCCTACCTTTTTACAGAAATTGCTCAAGTTAATCTTGAACACCACTTCCCTATTCTTGTTGACTTCTGGGATAGCATTTTGTTTGGAAGCGGAACCTATCGCAACAATGCCATGCAAGTTCACATCGACTTGGCCAAAAAGAGCCCATTAACACCAGAGCACTTTCGCACTTGGGTAAATTATCTGACTCAAACTGTTGAAGAAAATTTTGAAGGCCTAAGAGCACATACCATGATGGCACGAGCTCAAAACATAGCCGGTTTGATGGAACATAAAACACAAAACCTATGAGCGATTCTATAGTTTACGACGAGGTATTAAGCAATCAAGACTATAGTGAACAATTCTTGAATAAGGAGTATGAAGCTTGCACTTTCGACTCATGTGACTTTAGCAATACTAACTTTAATAATGCCGTTTTTGAAGATTGCACATTTATAAACTGTAACTTTTCATCATCACAATTGAAGAATTGTGGACTGAAAACGGTCAGCTTCAAAGGATGCAAAATGCTTGGACTGCAGTTTTCGGAAGCAAACCCTTTTCTTTTAGCACTAAATTTTGATGATTGTCAACTTGACTTATCATCCTTCTACAGCCTAAAGCTAGAAAGAACCCAATTTGCTAACTGTAGCCTTAAAGAATGTGATTTTGTGTCTGCAAATCTTGAACACTCCAACTTTGCCGGCTCTGATTTATATGGTGCACAATTTGAAAACACCAATTTGCAAAATGCAGACTTTAGAACTGCTTCAAACTTTAGTATTATCCCAGAATCAAATCGTCTAAAAGGGGCAAAGTTTTTGAGATCTGACCTTGCTGGACTGCTCAATCAACATGGATTAGTTATCGAATAAGTGTTACAGTTCCAGAGAGCGTTTCTCGATTTTTTCCTTGATCACGTTTACTGGCAAACTCTAAAATCCAAAAGTATACTCCGTCTGGAACACGCTTACCGCTATACTCCCCCGTCCAATAAGCGTCCTGATCAAATGTTTCAAAGATTTTTTCACCCCATCGATTGTAAATCATGAAGTGATAATCTTCAATATTACATTCTAACATAGGTTTGTAGGTTTCATTCTTGCCATCTTCATTCGGTGTAAACACGTTGGGAATGAACTTAATACACGAGCAGGTTACAAAATCAACCGTGAAACTGTCTTGGAATGAACAGTTGTTCCTGGTTGCAGTATATACAACAAGTCCATCTTCATTGGTTGAAAAGTTTGGTCCTTGCGCACCGTTAGACCATGTAAAATCATAATCATAGCCTGAAACATCTACATGAAAGCGTTGACCTTCACACAACACGGTGTCACTAATATTTAGATCTAAAGATTCGATGACATCAATATAAAAGGAATCTTTAGCCGCACAACCTGTTACGCGATTGTACACTTCTAAAACATACTTACCGCTGACAGGTGTTGAAACCAATGGATCGGCTATTTCTGCGTCTGAAATCCACCCGGTATGCCTCCAGAAATACTCATGATCGCTCACTTCTGGGTGACCAATTTGGATAGTATCCTCTATGCAGATTGAGGTATCGTTTCCTGCATCAATTTGGAAATCAATGATGCTTAAAGGCTGTTTCACCGTATCTGAACCGCAGGGGTTTGTAGCAATTAACTCAATTTCATAGTTGCCAGGAGTGTTGTATAACAATGCTCCGGGATTATTTCCGACAAAGGTGCTCGGCGATGCTCCAGGCATGGTCCAGTTGTATGTAGTAGGCTTATTGGTTTGGGTTAAGTTTGTAACATTGACCGTTTCGCCCAAGCATACCAAATTATCATCAACCACAAATTGAGCGTCGAGTTCGCAACAAGATTTAACGTTAACTTGAACGGTGTCTGAGCTTGTACAACCAGAAGCGTAGGTTACCGTTAATATGTAGGCGGTGTCAACATCTGGGTAAACTTGTTTCTTCCAATTCGATAAGTGAATCATGTTATAATTTGGAGTCCATGAATAGACGCTATAGCCTGGTTCTGCCTGCAGCGTGAGCGTATCATCATTACAAATGGTTGTATCTCTTCCCAAGTCTTTAAATGCTCCGCCATTTACCTCAATGGTTATGTCCATGGTATCTTTCGGACATTCACAGTTATAGACTATAACACGATAAGTAGTTGTCTTTGTTGGTTTTACCCACGGATTGGAAATGAATTGATCTTCAGGTCGTAAGCCGTCAGCTGGCAACCATTTGTATCGTCCGGCACCATCAGCTTCAAGTTGAATACTGTCACCTTTGCAAATAGAGGATTTCGATGACGTAAGGCTGGTGGTAGCACACAAACAAGATGCGTCTAGACTTCCATTTTGTATGGATAAGTTTTGATTAGTCACCGTAAAGTTCTTGACAGATCGCGTCATGTTGTGTGCCGAAAAAGTGTGAGAAGAGTTTTGATATGTCGTGGTACGATCATCTAAAAAACAATAATCTAAACCAACAGTGTCTCTTCGTTTTACCATAATTATTTCTGACTCATTCCCAACTCTACGTGAAATCATCATGACCATGGCCCGATCTTTAAAAGCGATTTTGAAGCTTCCGTTTACATCTGCACTATGCACTTCTTTAAGCGATCCATCTTGCTTGAGTAACAAAATTTTAGCTTTCTGATCTGTATGACCAACATAACTTAAATATACATTGCCAGTATTTTCATTGGAGAATAACATTTCACTCCACTGTCTTGATGTAATTCCTATTTTTTTATCCCATTGTACTGAAGGCGAGCTCGAGTTAGATATATCAATCATTGAAACAGATAAAGTTACAGGTGAATTTCTCTGTGATGCATGAGTTACAAAGAGGTAATTACCAACTCGTTGCAATCCTTGCATATTAGCAGAACCTGTTACCAAATGCGATTGCACCATATTTCCATCCTTGTCTAATTCACAGAATACTCCATTTGATGGGCTATTGCCGTTGAAGAAAACTCCATCGCTTCCATTAGAATGCACAAATGCCAATTGATCGTCTCCTTTATGAAATGCGTAATTCCAAATGATACTCCCATTTGAACCGTTAATCTTTATGGCATACAGATCATCACCTCCGGCGCCTGTTCCCATTCCACCAAAAATGAATGAGTTGTTGTCAGAAGGTACTATTCCATAGTAATAACGCTCATTCGAATAGTTATATCTTTTGGTCCACACCGTGTTACCATCTTTATCTACACGTTGAATCACCTGATCTTGATTGTCGATACCTAAAAGCAATACGTCATTGTTGTTCTTTGCCATAGTTAGAAACGCAAATTGACGTGTTCCATGGTACTCTCTAAACCATTGTAGCTTTCCATTTTTACTAAACTTCATCAAGGTTCCGTAGTAAACACCAGCTCCGGTAATTCCATAACCACAAGCGTAAACATTTTCATCGTCATCCATCGTAATTCGAACGATATGTACTGTTTCTTGTCGCTTAAAAGACAACGAATACACATTTCTGAGACAACTACTATCCGTTGGTATCACATTTACTATCGCAGTACCCGAAAAATTTCCGGCACAATTATCATCGCTGAATTGAGTTATTGTATATGTTGTGGTGTCAGATGGTGTTACACCTAAAAAGTACTTATTGACAGTGATACCAGACACCGACTTTGTTGTTGATCCATCTGAATAAGAAAACGAGAAGGGTTGCTGTCCATCAAAATGAATCTCGACATAGGCAGTTTCTCCATCTTCAATATCGTAAACTCCAGAAATAGTCGCGGTTGGAGTTGAAACAATAATAATATCCTTTCTTTCAGTTACCGATGAACCATTGGCATTGGTTACCGTCAACTTAGCCGAAAATGTACCAGCCGTATTATACGTTACGGTCGGGCTCTTTGATGCGGATGTACTGGGGCTACCTCCTTGAAACTCCCATGAGTAAGTTAAACCAGGCACTTGAGGTGTTTTAGCGTCAAACTGTACGGATTGACCTGGACAGACCACTGCCTTATCAAATGTGAATGCTGAACTTACGATGCCTTTAGTGCAATTCAACGCTTCTTTGGCATCAATTCTTCCGGCGCCCAATTGCCCACTATGCGTAGGGTTTAGTGCGTTGATATTTTTTGCGGTTGATTTAAGACAACTTTCAACACTGTCAGGAGATATTCCTGGAGAATTGGCAACCATGAGTGCACAAAGCCCTGAAACTAATGGACAGGCCATCGAAGTACCACTTTTATAATCGTACTGTGTAGACCCAGCCACTGTACTCCAAATATTAACTCCCGGTGCTGATACATCGATAGTAGAACCAAAGTTTGTAAAACTTGCTTTCTTGTCGTTGTTGTTGGTTGCTGCAACACTTATAACATGATTGTAAGCCGCTGGATACATTGGTGTCGAAACATTACTATTCCCAGCAGCGGCTACAAGAACTATCCCTTTACCATGAGCAATATTAAAAAGGGTTTGGTAAGTTGTTGAATAGCTACCTCCACCCCACGACATACTAATAATGTCTGCATTCGCTGCGATGGCATATTCAACCCCTTTGTAAGCTCCAGGGAGTGTTCGTCCGCCCGACGCGTCCGGAGCACTTTTAACGGCAATGATTTTGGCATTAAACCCAATTGATGCAATTCCAACACCATTGTTTGTTGATGCCGAAGCGATTCCGGCACAATGCGTACCGTGACTAAATTTTGAAGCTGTGGCAGACCCTGGTGGATTGGGGTTGTTATCGTTATCTGATACATCATAGCCGTTGATATCATCTATGTAGCCATTTCCGTCATCGTCAATGCCGTTTATGGTTTCATTCGGATTAATCCAAATGTTAGCAGAAAGGTCGGGGTGGCTCGTTAATACAGCATCATCGACTATTGCAATTTTGATATTAGAAGCATCTCTTTTCACATCCCATGCTCCACTTGCATTAATTTTGGTCAAATTCCATTGGTTGGCATGAACATCATTGGGCGTATAAAAATGCTCATAAACCGGAACCGGTTCAATGTAAATTAAGCTGGAGATTCCTTTTTGAATAAAATCAGCAGGCTTGTTCTCACATTCTATAACGTAAATAGCATTAAGCTCTGGATGATTCATTCTAAAGGCTTTTTCTACAGATGAAACTTCCAGCTCTTGTAAGAATCTATTCAAGTGCTCATCACTTGCCCATGAAGTGAGGTCGGAGCCCTCAAACACCATAGTTTTATTCTGATTAACCTTTATGAAAAATTGGTTACTCTGCCCAAAGCATAAAGCACTTAAAAGAAGAAAGAGGATAATATAGCTAGCTTTTAGCGTTTTCATTCTCGATAAAGTTAGTTCATTTTCATACAGAAAACGAAAACTATTTATATAAAGAGACAACCAATTCACAAAAGGTTGCACAGGTTTGACAAACTACCGTGATTTAGTCTCACTCCATTTGAACAGTGCTAGATCATATTTTATTGGATCTGTTGGGTCTAGAACCAATAGATTATCAGATAGTTCTTCAACCGCTTTCCAATCTTGTTGTTTACGTTGCAAAAGACCGAAATGCATTGCGGCACGTTGAACATGAACATCAAGTGGACATCGAAGCTCAGATGGATTTATGGTTGACCAAATGCCGAAATCTAGCTCGTCGTTTCGCACCATCCAACGCAAAAACATATTCAATCTTTTAGCCGAAGAATTTTTAGATGGATTAGCGATGTGTTTTCGTGTTCTTGCCGGTGCAAAGTCAAAGTTGAAAAAGGCATGATGAAAATTGCTGATACGCTGTTTCATGTTCTCACCTTTAAAAAAAGCTTCCAAGCTTTCTTCTCCTTTGTAAAATTGCTTTAGAACCTCAATGAAATAAAGACAATCGGTGCCGTTAAATGTTCGATGCACAAAGTGCTCAAAAGGTTTTAAGTCTGAAGGATGATGATTAAGGATAAAGTTATGCGGCTCCTCTCCCATCCAATCCATCAGTTGATTTGTATTTCGGATGATAGTCTTTCGTTGTCCCCAAGCCAAGATGCTCGCAAAAAAAGCAGCTATTTCAATATCTTGTTTTTGGGTAAATCGCTTGGGAATTTGAATGGGGTCATGTGCTACAAACGACTCAACATCAAGTTGTTGAATTACTGAATCCAGTTCTTTTTTAGCTTCTTGGAATATCATTTTCGAGCTTATATCGGCGATGAATTCGAATTGCAGAACGTGACAATACAACAGCAATTATGAGAGAAAGCAAAGCTCCAATTAATTGACCTTCAAACATCTCGGTGAGAAGAAAAAAGTCATAAAGACCGTGAAAAAGCACTGCTGAAAATAGTCCCACCCAGTTAAGGTAAGGTTTGTTTTCCATTTTCGCTCTTCCCACCCAATATCCCATCAAGATGGCAAATGTTGCATGAGCTGGAACAGCAGTAAACATTCTTAAAATGGCAACATTTAAGCCTCCTTGCATCACATACATCACATTTTCAAGAGCGGCAAAGCCCATTGAGATCATTACAGCATAAACAATACCATCATAGGGTTCATCAAACTCTTTTCGTTTGTATACAAAGGCCCGTAAAAAGAAGTATTTAGCGAACTCCTCACTAAACCCAACGATAATGAAAGCTTGAATAGCCGCTTTTACAACTGTATTTACATTGCCCAGCACTGCGCCTCCAAACATCTCAAGCAATACAGCAGGAATAACACTTAATAACCCAAAAATGAAGGTGAGTACCAACATTTTTACGGGTTCTCGATTCAAAGAATCTAGAAACAGAATGTACCAAATAATGGCAACAACCGGGGCTATGGCAAGTGCTAAAGGAAGCATTATGCTAATGCCTTGCTAAGATCTTCGATTAGATCTTCCACATCCTCAACTCCAACACTTAAACGAATCAGAGAATCGACAACGCCAGACTTTTCACGTTCTTCTTTGGGAATTGAAGCATGTGTCATGGTTGCTGGATGGCCTATTAAGCTTTCAACCCCACCTAAACTTTCAGCAAGTGCAAAGTAATGTGTATTGGCTACCACATTTTTAGCATCCTCAATATTGTTTCCTACCAAAGTAAATGAAACCATTCCTCCAAAATCTCTCATTTGACGTTTTGCAACATCGTGGTTTGGATGATCTGCTAGTCCTGGCCAATAAACTTGGTCAACTTTTGGGTGATCTACTAGGAATTGAGCAATTTTAGCTCCATTCTCACAGTGTCGTTGCATGCGAAGGTGAAGTGTTTTAATTCCACGAAGCACGAGGAAAGAATCCATTGGAGCAGTAACCGCACCACTCGAATTTTGAATTCTATACATCTCTTCAGCTAAGGCATCATCATTCACAACAAGAGCTCCCATTACAACATCACTGTGTCCTCCTAAATATTTGGTTACTGAATGCATTACGATATCAGCACCTAAATCAAGTGGATTCTGTAAGAATGGGGTTGCGAATGTGTTATCAACGGCCACTTTTATTTGATTTGGTTTCGCCAAATTAACCACGGCTTCTATGTCAATAATATTCATCATTGGATTGGTTGGTGTTTCAATCCAAATCAACTTTGTATTGGCATTGATGTTTGCTTCAATGTTTTGAATATCAAGCATATCTACAAAGTGGAATTTAATTCCATACTTCTCAAAGATTGTCTTGAAGATTCGGTATGAGCCCCCATAAAGATCGTTTGTTGAGATTACTTCGTCACCTGGATTAAGCATTTTAATAACGCAATCAATTGCTGCTAATCCGGACCCAAAACAAGCACCGTACTTTCCGTTTTCGATAGCTGCTATATTGGCTTCGAGCGTGTTTCTTGTTGGGTTTCCGGTTCTGCTATATTCAAATCCTTTGTGATTACCGATACCTTCTTGCACATAGGTTGAAGTCTGATATATTGGTGTCATTATCGCTCCGGTGCTTTGACACGGTTCGATTCCAGCATGTAGGGCTTTAGTTCCGAATTTCATGAGTGTATTAAGTGGGCCAAATGTAAAAAGGAATTAAGGTACTTTTTGCATTGTGCTGAAAAATTTCAAGAACTAGACAAAAAAAGCACCCCACAGCAATCTGCAGGGTGCTACCTCAAATATTTAAATTGATGTTATTTCATTTTACTGAGAACAAATCCAATGCCTGCTCCCATCATGGCTCCAATCACCGCCATTACTCCAACATCCAAAAGGATGAGCATATAATCAGGGTTTGTTTCTCCTGAATAACGGAAAAAGTCGCTTGAAAGTGCACTCAGTGCTGCAATAACTGCACCACCTACTGCTCCAGTCATAGCCGTTGAAATGCTGGCCCATTTTACAAAAACATAGGCCATTAAAAAGCCAAATGTCAAACAGCCTAAAAAGATAAATAGCATGTTCATGTCATCTCCTCCTCCAAACTGTTCTTTGAATAGTATTCCGTAGAATAACCAGCCAGCTAAAAAGTTAATAATACCTCCCACTAATCCACCCACAATAAAGTTTTTTGTGTTCATAATGATATATTTTGGTTCATATAAAGGTACGAAGCGAGGCAGTGAAAAACTTAATCTTATTCACAATGCTATTGATTAAATTGATAGAAAAAGGCAAATATTATCTACCTAAACCACTAATTATGTGCCGTTTAGGATTATTAGTGTTTTAGTTGATAACTCATAGATACACTTACTTTTTTCGTAATAGGTGTAAAGTATAGCCAATTGCACCACAAGTAGATGAAATAACAACAATACTAATTACCATTTCCCAGACCATCATTGCTGGTTCAGCACTTAATAAATCACTTTGCTGAAAGAAGACACTCAATAGCCCGAAGAAGACACCGAGAACAATACCTGCCTTAAACCCTGTTTGAAGGGTAGATATATGTCCCCACTTCAAAAAGATATAGGCAAATAAGAATCCAAGTGTAAAACAGCCTAGTATGATTGAAACCAGTCCTACATCTTGGGTAGCGGGATAAGGATTATTGACTAGAAAGCCATAAAAGAGCCAACGCAGTAAGAAATTTACAATTCCTCCGACGAGTCCGGAAATAATAAAGTTTTTGATATTCATGGGGAGTTTTTTGGGCGTTAAATATGTAAATTAAAGTTTTGTTTTGGGTTCCTGCTAAGTTAGATAATAATTCGCAGCTAAGAATTCAATTGGCCTTTAAATCGATTACAAATAGTATTGTAAAAATTGCATAAACACTTAAATTCGCAGCCATCAATTGCTCACGTGGTGAAATTGGTAGACACGCTACCTTGAGGGGGTAGTGTCCTTATGGACGTGCTGGTTCGAATCCAGTCGTGAGCACTTAAACTACTCCAGTAAAATAATTCTGGTTTGATTCTCTAAACGTACCGATCAATCTCACGCTTAACATCCTTATCTTTAATGCTTTCGCGTTTGTCATGTAGCTTTTTACCGCGACCAATTCCTATTTCGATCTTCGCATAGCCTTTATCTGAAATGAATACCTCTATTGGAATTACTGTATTACCCTGATCCTTTAGCTTGTTCTTTATTTTCTTGAGCTCTGTTTTGTTCAACAAAAGAAGTTTTTCTCGGTCTGGATTTTGTGGTGCATAACCTGCATTTTTAAATTCTGCGATGCGCATTCCCTTTATCTTGAACAAGTCTTCTTCGTCAAAGAAGCAGTACGCCTCACTTATACTAACTTTTTTGGCACGAATTGACTTAATTTCAGGCCCTGTTAACACTAAGCCAGCCTCGAACGTTTCTTCGATTGCATACTCAAAGTATGCTCGCTTGTTCTTTGTTATGCTATTTTCTCTCGCCTTCTTCTTTGCCATCACTTTAAACTTTCTGCTAGTTGGTCTAAACGTTCTTTGGTTAAAATCTTTTGTCCGGTCTCCCCTTCGGCTATTAGCCTATCTCCTACTTTGACCTTAATTTCACAAATTACATTGTTACGCTCTACCGATTTTAAAGTGGCTTCAAACAAAACTGTTTCACCGACCATCGCTGGTGATAAATGTTTAATATTTACATAAGTTCCAATGCCTTCTTCATGTTCCTCCTTCATTTCTAAGACAAACAATCTACTGCTCCACTCCGCATCGCGAGCTAAGGCAAATGTTCCATAAAAAGGATGCACCTCTCCCACATCAAAAGTTGCAGTCTCTGAAGGAAGTACCTCTTTTGTGAATTGCTTTACGTCTCCTATTTGAAATGGATTAAGCATTATACTTTGTAGTCGTTGGTAACATTTAAAGGATTCTGCCTAAGCAGATTAACCAAGTTTGAGTACAAATTTGGCAATCTTGACTGAAATTCCATAGGTGTTTCAAAGAAATGCTCGATACAAACCGCTATGAATTCATTTTCGTTAGTAAAAGCATAGTCCCTAAGGTAGGTGTGTTGATGACGAAGTTCTCCAAGCCTAATAAAGTGGGCCAGAATTTCATCTTGTTTCTGTGCGAACATATTCGATATCAGAAAATCATCTTTTCCGTGTTTTTGGAAATTGATAACTACTGCATGGCTTATTTCATGGATAGCTAAATTCAGATTGTCATCCTCTTCTTGAAACCCATGCAAGGTATCTTTCCATGACAAGGTAACAAATCCTCTGCCTGTTAATCCTTTGAGATTGGAGTCGAAGTAACGGGAGTAAAATTGCTCGGGATACAATATATAACGTTTAAACATCGGTAAAGAGAACCGATTAAAACCGTAGGTCAGTTGAACATGTGCACTCAACACCACAACCTTCATCTCAAAATCAATTTCTAAATCGTGATAGCCGACAAACTCTTTCTTCTGAATTAGGTGCAGTAAACGGCTAATGAACTTTTGCCTTCCTTTTTTGCTCAACTTTCTATAGTACGTGTTGTGTTCAAGGCAGATGCGATGAACATCCTTAACTAGATGCTTAAATTTTCGCTTATGCAAAAGATTGTCAGGCACTTCTTTAAATGGCAAGAGATACTTTACAAATGGGTAAATTTGGTATCCGACAATTACAAGAAAGAAGAGAATTCGAAAATGCATAGTCTATTTCAGCACAATTATACTAACTCCTTCGCCACCAAGGTCTACTCTTTCATAATTTATACTTTCAATAGCAGGATTTGGCTTCAAATGACGCCTCACTTCCATTTTAAGAATACCATTTCCTTTACCGTGTACCAAACGCAATTGATTAAAACCGAGAATAATGGCCGAATCTATCCACTCGTCAATCTCTTTTAAAGCATCCATTGTACGCATACCACGAATATCTTTCTCGGCGGTAAAACTTTCTTGCCGATGATTAAAGCTAGAAGATGAGATGTACTTTTTAACAGCCTTTTCAGTCTTCTTCCCCACCTTCACAACATTGGCTAACTTAGTTTTGGTGACCATGGCACCAATCTGTAGCGTGACATTGTTTTTCTTAATCTCAATAATTTCTCCGACCGATGTAGTGTCTTTTATTTGAACTCTATCGCCGGGCTTTAAATCAGCATTCACCTGTTTCTTTGCGGTTGAAGATGGCAATTCTACCTGTTTCTCAAGTTTTGATCGGGCTTGTTTGGTTTTGGCCTTATCAGCCTTGCTTTCCTGAATTACACGAATGGTCTTTTCTATGGCTTTGTTTGCATCTTTGATAATTCCATCGGCCTTTTCATGCGCCTGCTTAAGAATTACTTTCTTTTGATCGCTCAGTGTTTTTTTAAGCTCTTTGTATTCACTTTCAAGATGACGAGCATTTTTAGCTTTTTCTTCGAGCTCAGAAATCTGCTTGTTTAACACATCCTTCTGTTCTTGTACTTCAGCCAATAACGCATCAAGGTCATATTGTTTGGTGTTAGTTAGCTTCTTAGCCCGTTTTATGAGCTTTTTATTCAACCCGATATTGGCTGCAACTTCATATACAAAAGATGAGCCTGGCTGACCTACCTCAAGTCTGTATTGTGGCTTTAGTTTCTTGATGTCGAAAAGCATTGCAGCATTTACTGCATGCTTCAGCTGTTTGGTTTTGGTCTTGATATCGCTGAAGTGCGTTGTTATTACACCAAATGCATTGCGATTATGAACTTCTTCAAGAACGGCTTCTGCCATAGGTCCACCAAACATAGGGTCGGTGCCTGTTCCAATTTCATCCATGAGCACTAGGGTATTCTCATCACAAAAATTGATTATATGCTTAGCAGCTCTCAGGTGCGAACTATAAGTACTTAAGTCTGATTCGATACTTTGATCGTCTCCAATATCAATAAAGATATTCTTAAAAATGTGAAAGACACTTGTTGACAGGCAGGGAACAAGCAATCCAGACTGCAACATATATTGCAAAAGACCAACTGTCTTTAGAGCTACAGATTTCCCACCAGCATTAGGTCCTGAGATCACTATTATGCGTTGATCATCGTCTAATACATAGCTTAACGGAACAATTTCTCCTTCCTCATCTTTAAGCCGCTTACGCAGTAAGGGGTGCTCAGCTTTCTCTACGTGCGTAGTTTTGCCTAATTTAGGAAGAATACATGACCATTCAACCGCCAGTCTAGCTTTGGCTCGAATAAAATCAAATGCAGCAAGCTTGTTTACTCCCTTTTTTATTTCGTAGAGGTCTTCAACTATTTGAGCCGTCAGCTTTTTTAAGATTTGAATAATCTCATGCCTTTGTTGAATTTGGAGTTCGGCCAGCTCATTATTCAGCTCCACCAATTCGATGGGTTCTATATACGAAATCTTCCCTGTTCCTGATTGATCAATCAGCACACCACTCACCTTTCGTTTATGCTCAGAAAGCACAGGCAGCACGACCCTTCCATTTTTGATACTTAGTTCAGTTTCGGCTAAAACTCCTTTATCCTTTGCCTGATTAAACAATTTATTTGAGTTTCGGATAACGCTTTTTTCTGCCGCTGAAATTTGACTTGATATTTTTTGGAGAGCTCGGCTAGCACTTGGCTTAACTTCATTATCAGGCCCCAACACCTTATCGATTGCACCGATTAAGTCATAATCTATATCAAGATTCGAAAAAAGTTGAAAGAGCTGAGGGTAGTCTTCTGCATGTTTCTGGGCATAACCAGAAATTCTTTGTAAAACATATAGAAGCTCTTTAATCTCTGCGATTGTTTCCTCATTATAGTAAAACCCTTTTACCAATGCTCTATCAGTTTGCAGGTCAAAGTCGATTGCAAGAGGAAAAGCCAATTCACCTTTTTCAACAATTTGCCGTACTTCATTGGTTTGATTCAACAGAAGCAGGATTGTTTCTTGAGAATTGGATGCCTTAAGTTTCTGAAAGTGAACTCTTCCTTTGTCTGTTTCGCAGAACTCGAGGCCAATTTCAACAACTTGGTCAAAGCCAAGCTTTTGAGCTATGTTTTTTGGAAAAAACAAGGTCTATTTCGTTTTATTGAGGTTTTCATCTACACGTTTCATAATCTCGCTGAACACCTCTGGGTATTGGGTATACACTTTTAAGCTGCTATCAAATTCCTGAACTGTGGTTTCATGCTTGTTATAAATAATAGCGAAAGACGTGTCACGCATTCGTTTTTGATTTAGAGTAGGATCGTTGATCATTTGGTGTGCAGCTTCAATAAGTTGGATATCAGTGATGATGGCTTCCATCTTTTCTTCAGATAAAACTCCATCTGGTACATTTCTTTTACCAGAATTACATGCACTAAATGCCAATACCAGGCAAAGTAAAATTATTTTTGTCGCGGTATGATGTCCCATTCGATTTGCGAAAATATTAAAGATTTAAAGCAAGAAATTGAAAATGTTGATTTAGTTGTAGTTTCTAAATACAGAAGCCTTGCTGAATTACAAGCCGTATATGATTGTAATCACCGTGATTTTGGTGAAAACAGGGTGCAAGAAATGGTCGACAAACAACAGCATTTGCCGGCAGATATTAAATGGCATGCTATCGGGCATTTGCAAACAAACAAAGTGAAATACATAGCGAGTTTTGTTCACATGATTCATTCTGTTGACAGCTTAAAGCTCTTGCGTGTAATAAATAAGGAAGCCGAGAAGCACAACAGAGTAATCTCATTCTTGTTTCAAATTCATATTGCTGAAGAAACCAGTAAGTTTGGGTTAACCATTTCGGGTTTGAAACAAATATTGGCCAGTGACGATTATCGAAACCTAAATCATGTTAAGTGCAAGGGGTTAATGGGAATGTCTACGCTTACTGAAGACAAAGACCAAGTTCGAAGTGAATTTTCATCGCTAAGAAATCTGTTTATTGCCCATGCAGAACAAGAGTCTTGGAGCACTTTGTCTATGGGTATGAGCGGTGATTATCAAGACGCAATCGAGTGTGGGTCAAATATGATTCGTGTAGGCAGTAAGGTTTTTAGTTAGTCTTTACGACTTGCACCACTTCTCTAAAGCCAGAGTTTTGATCAAGCACTGAGATAAAATAGGTACCCGAGGTCAGTTCAGTCATATCTATTTCAAACTTACTCATGTTCTCCATAACTTGCTCCTTAATTAATGCTCCATTGTTATCAAGCACTTGAATTGTTAGGTTCTTAACCTTAGACGAAGCTCTTAATACAACCTTTTCTTTAGTCGGATTGGGATAAACAGCTACGCTTAATCCATTTTTCGCGCTATAAATTAGTGGCACGATTTGACTTTCGAATTCTTCACCGCTGTAATCAGCTTGGCGTAAACGATAATAAACGATGTCTGTAAAGCTTGGTTGATTCACCTGATCATCTGTATAGCTGTAAGTCTTAATTTCAGTTGAAGAGCCTATATTATTCAGCGTATAAATAGATTCAAAATTTAATCCATCATACGATCGCTCGACGGTATAAAATGAGACATTGTCTTCGCTTGCAGTTTGCCATGTTACATTAGAAATTGTTGGAGCGTCAATCCAATTCACATCAAATGAGATTAGATCAATTGGCAGTATTGGTATACTATCTGGTCCGAGTGTAATTCGAACTAACGAATCAAATCCCGTTAACTGCATCCAGGTGTTTGCACTGTCTCGATTTGCAGCATTAAATGGTACTGCGTTTTGGGTCCAGATTCCGCTTGGATCTTCCCACATGTCTAAGTCGGCATGAAAATATGGACTAATTTCTACATCAAGATAGTAAAATCTCAGCGTGGCATTTAAGCTTGAATTTGTAGTTGGAACAAAGTCGTACCAACGGTTAATGCTATTCCAAGAGCTATCGGCATTGTATTGCGTGTTGTGTCCACGAATAACACGGGTTGCACCTAGGTTAGAAGAAGAAGTTATAACCAATCCCATATTCCCAGGATTGGCCGACGAAGGGCTATTTAAACTTGTATCTTTAAAAATTGTACCTCCCGTATAACCAAAGATTCGATTGTTGTTGTCTTCGCTTTCTATTCTTCCATTCTCTCCGAGTTCAATATCATATTGATTCAAATTAATGCTGCCAGAAGTCAACGAAATTGTCCCAAGCACTTCAAAGTCACCTTTAAGCTGAACCACTTGATCTCCAGTTGTTTTGTTAACCGTTAAGTTGTTGATTACGGACAGTGAATCTCCTCCTATTTCACTATCAAGCGTGTCTTCAGCACCAGAAATATACCAGGTGGCAGCGGAATCTCTGATGGTTCCGTTATTGGTCAACTCAAAATTATGTAAGGTGATAATACTACCTGAAGTTGAAATAACCGCTTGTTCGTTCTTCAATTCGTTTTGTGCGAATCCCACAAACGCGATCACATAAAAAATACAAGCTAGAAGTAATCTCATACGCTGAACAAGGTTAGACTTCGGTAGTTTACGCTACTAAGTTAACATATTTTTATGTGATTTGGTTAATGAGGTACTTGTGCAACCTATTAAAACCTTTGCAAAACGCTAAGATTTATCAAGGATGTTGAACACTTCATACAATAAAAGTACTGACTTTATTCTTCAGTTGCCAGGGCATTCTACAAATTTGTAATTTATGGAACCACCATTACATATAAGTGCCACACAAGAGCAAAAAGAGCAGCTTGAAATTCTTAAATCTCAAGGATTAGAATTGCGGTCAAAATATGTAAAAATCTACCCATCACCATTGGTGGGTATTTTTGTTTAGAATAAAATACTCTATCGATTTGTCACAAAAAAATTGTATATTCGAAAGGTACTTTGTTATCAAACGAAGTGCTTATTATTAACCAAGTTAGATACACTAAGTCTCGGTCCGCAAAGAGCCGGGACTTTTTTATTGCATAAAATTTAGTGCAACCTGAATGGGATTAATTCGAAGTTTCACAGCAATACAAAACCGTATAAATAAGAGAAGGTCTCCTTGCGGAGACCTTCTCAATTGACTATGAAAACTCTAAATCTTGGACTAGAACGCCCAAGCTCTTTAATCTATAACGTTCACAAAGGAACGATTGTTTGATTTCTTTTTAAATTCTACAGTTCCATCAGTTAAAGCAAACAAAGTATGGTCTTTTCCCATACCTACATTGTTGCCAGGGTGATGAACTGTACCACGCTGTCTCACGATAATATTTCCGGCAACAACAGATTGTCCACCAAAAATTTTAACACCAAGTCGTTTACTATGCGACTCTCTTCCGTTTTTACTACTTCCTGCTCCTTTCTTATGTGCCATTTTATTATCCTTTTATACTTTCAATTTGAATTTGAGTTAGATACTGTCTGTGACCGTTTCTAACTTTGTAACCTTTTCTTCTTTTCTTTTTAAATACGATAACCTTATCGCCTTTAAGATGCTGAAGAACTTTTGCCTTAACGCTTGCTCCTTTAACGCTTGGAGTTCCTACACTCACTTTACCGTCGTTATCTACAAGCATAACGTTATCAAATTTCACAGATTTACCTTCATCCTCAAGTAGTCTATGAACATACAATTTCTGGTCTTTCTCAACCTTAAATTGTTTCCCTGCTATATCAACAATCGCGTACATTATTCTTTAATGATGCTGCAAAATTAAAAGATATTTTAAATAAGCAAGTCACCACCAATGTTTTTTTTGATTTTTTTTTGCATATTATTTTAATAATTGTGAATAACTACAAATTCTTTTATTTACTTTTGCAGCCACTTTACAAAAATGGATTTAGTTAAGCACATAGAAGCAAGCCACATTAGAACCGATCTTCCAGAGTTTGGAGCAGGTGATACCGTATCTGTTCACTACAAGATTAAAGAGGGCGATAAAGAAAGAATTCAGGTGTTTCAAGGTACTGTACTACAGAAAAGAAATACTGGTTTAGATGAAACATTTACTGTAAGAAAAATCAGTAGCGGTGTTGGTGTAGAAAGAATTTTCCCATTACACTCTCCAAACATTGACAAAATTGAAGTCAATAGACGAGGTAAAGTAAGAAGGGCTAGAATATTCTATCTTAGAAAAAGATCTGGTAAAGCTGCTAGAATTAAAGAAAAAAGATAATTACAAAATATTTATACCGAAAGCCCGAACTTTACAGTTTGGGCTTTTTTATTTGCAATAACTTTAAGTCACCAATTTTAATACATGGAAATATCCGCAAAATACAACCCCGATGGAATCGAACAGAAGTGGTATGATCAATGGTTGCAACACAAGTTGTTTAGATCTACCCCAGACGAAAGGCCTAGTTACACAATTGTAATTCCTCCGCCTAACGTCACAGGTATTCTTCATATGGGGCATATGCTCAATAACACGATTCAAGATATTTTGATTCGTAGAGCACGTATGCTTGGATATAATGCATGTTGGGTTCCTGGAACCGATCACGCTTCTATTGCCACAGAAACTAAAGTAGTTAACCTACTTAAAGAACAAGGGAGTAGCAAGGAAGAAGTTGGACGAGAAAAATTTCTAGAACATGCCTTTGAATGGAAGGATAAGTATGGAGGAATTATTCTAGAACAACTTAAAAAACTTGGTTGCAGCTGCGATTGGGATAGAACGCGTTTCACCATGGAACCGGATCTTTCCGATGCTGTAATCGACACCTTCATAGATCTTCATAAAAGTGGATATATCTATCACGGTACTCGTATGATAAATTGGGATCCAGTTGGTAAGACTGCACTAAGCGACGAAGAAGTAAACTATGAAGAACAGCAGGCTAAATTGTATTATGTAAAATACAAGCTTGTTGACAGTGATGACTACATAAGCATTGCAACAACACGTCCGGAAACCATAATGGGCGATACTGCAGTTTGCGTTCATCCTGAAGACGAGCGTTATAAGAACTTAGTTGGCAAAAAATGTATTGTGCCACTTGTTAATCGAGAGGTTCCAATAATCGCGGATAACTATATTGATATTGAGTTTGGAACAGGAGCTCTTAAAGTAACTCCGGCTCACGATATCAATGACTATGAGATAGGTCAACGTCACAATCTTCAAACTATTGATGTATTTAATGAAGATGCGACAATAAGCGAAGCTGCACAAGTATATGTTGGAATGGATCGCTTCAAAGCAAGAAAAATTTCAGCAAAAGATCTCGAAGATTCAGGTTTGCTAATCAAGACTGAAGACATTACGAATAAGGTTGGGAAAAGCGAGCGAAGCAAAGCGATAATTGAACCTCGACTATCTGCTCAGTGGTTCGTTAACATGAAAAAATTCATGGCAGACTATCCTGAAGTTCTTACAGATGTGATGGAAGATAAAATAAAATTCCATCCAGCTAAGTTTAAAAACACATACCGCCACTGGATTGAAAACATTAAAGACTGGTGTATATCAAGACAGCTTTGGTGGGGACAAAGAATTCCGGCGTGGTATACTCCTACTGGTGAAGTAATTATTGCAAAAACAGCTGATGAAGCTCTAGCACAATTAGGTAACTCATCATTGTCGGCTAATGACTTAAGACAAGATGAAGACGTTTTAGATACTTGGTTTAGTAGTTGGTTGTGGCCTATTAGTGTTTTTGATGGATTTAAAGCGGGTGATAGCAAGGAAATTGATTACTACTACCCTACCTCCGACCTCGTAACGGCCCCAGACATTATCTTTTTCTGGGTTGCTCGTATGATTATGGCCGGTAGTGCATACAAAAAGGAAATTCCTTTTAAAAATGTGTACTTCACCGGAATTGTACGTGATAAGCAACGAAGAAAGATGTCGAAGTCGCTCGGAAATAGTCCGGATCCAATCGAGTTAATGAATCAATTTGGAACAGATGGTGTTCGAATGGGACTGATGCTCAGTGCCCCTGCCGGAAACGACTTGCTGTTTGATGAAGGACTTTGTGAGCAAGGAAGAAACTTCTGCAATAAACTTTGGAACTCATTCCGTTTGATTCAAGGTCTTGAAGTTACAGCAGATCAAAATGAGTTTTACAAGAGCTACGGAGAAAAAGCCCATCAATGGATGCAGGCACGAATTGATAAAACAGTGACTGCAATTGATAGCTATTTTGAAGACTTTAGGATATCGGATGCTTTAATGGAGCTTTATAAGCTAACTCGCGATGATTTTAGTGGATGGTACTTGGAAATGATTAAGCCTACTTACGGAGATCCAATTCCACAACAAGATCTTGATCAAGCCAAAGCCCATTTCAACACCATCTTAAGATTGCTTCATCCTTTTATGCCTTTCATTACTGAAGAATTGTGGCAAGCTCTTGAAGACAGAGGTGATAGCTTCATCAATCAACAAGAATGGCCAAAGGCATCTAACACCTCAGAAAACATCAATGGAAATGTATTTAAGTTGATTTCTGAAGTACGAGCTAAGAGAAATGAGAATGGAATTTCGCCAAAGGTTGCCGCCTCTGTTTCCATTCAGTCGACTGATGATGCAATGTATCAGCAAGCCTCTGGAATTATTGAGAAACTTGCTAATGTTGAATCACTTTCAGCTACTGTAGAAAATGGATTTAAAGCCTTGGTTGGAACAGACGAAATAAGTATTGGATTTAAAGACTTTGTTCAGAAGGTTGACACCGATGCTATTGAGAAAGAAATCAAACGACTAAAAGGATTTTTATTTGGCATTGAAAAGAAATTGGGCAACGAGAAGTTTATGGCCAATGCTAAGCCTGAAGTTATCGAACGTGAACAGCAGAAAAAAGCTGACACGCTAAGCAAAATAAGCTCTTTAGAGAGTCAACTTTAACGGGTACTGATTAAGTAGTTGTTTATATAGCGTTCAACTGTTGAACGGTTGTTAGCTATATAATGTACGTATTGATCGTATAAGTCAACATTAAACATACTGATAAAGATGTAGGCTTCAAGCAGTCCCTTGCTCTGCATTTCTCGGGCATATTGTAGCGCTGGAATATCTTCTGACTCAGTTACTTTTAACATGTGCTCCCAGCATTCAACCTCAATGTATTTGTTTCCTGGGAAGCTGGTATCATCCAACAAAGTACCTTCATCAGAATAAAATGCTTTAACGTCGTTAAAATGGTCGATATAAGGTCCAAAGTGCATATGGTCTTCAAAAAACTGTTGTCGATTATGCGGATTGGTCATGGTATTGGTCTTGGCCAGTCTAAGAATCCATTGCCTATCTAGATACTTCGAACGACTCGTTTGTTCAAGCAGTTTTGAGATTTTTACGAAGGTGCTTTCTTCAGGGTATACCATGAGACTTTCTTTAAGCACTTCTAAAGCCTGTTGCTTCTCCCCTTTTCTATTTAATGCATCGGCCAAGTACTTTCGAGCTTCATTCAAGGAAGGTTCAAGTTCGATTGCCTTACGAAAGTGTATTGCAGCATCACCATAGTATCCCACTTGAAAATAAGATAAGCCTATTTTGACTAATGCGGAATAATTATTAGAATCTAGTTGGTAGGCTTCTTTTGCCAAACTAATAGCATCCAAATAGTTCTTTGCATCAAACTGCTGATTGGCTTCTTTCAGCTTACTTAGCGACTTCTCATCAATTTCATCTAAAGTAAAGTGCAAGGGGTCTATATGGTAAACCCGCATGATTCCGGAAGACTTCATGTTGAAGGGCATGTAAATTGATGCGTCATAAACCGCATTGAAATAGTCTTCTTTAGGCTGTACAAACAGCTTATTTAGAGACTGTTCGAAAGCAGTTAAGCTGGTATCCTCCTCCCCATTTTTAGATGAAACGCTTACTCTTAAATCTGGAAAGTAGTTTGTGTTGTAATTCTGCAAGTATATTTCTTGGTAGAAGCTCCACAAATACTCATTAACAGGATATTTTCTAATTACCGTTCTTACATTGTCGGCAGCTTCAGAATATCTTTCTTTTTTCATGCACCTCTCAGCTTTCTTTAGCAATTTTTCGCTTTCTTTATCCAATTGACTAAACAACGAAACCGAAGAGCACAAGAAGAAAACAACCAAACCAAACTTTTTGAATATCATTTATCTATGAAAAGTTATAATTCGTTCGAAAATAGACTTTTTAACTCAACAATTAATTATTTTTGAGGCGGATTTGAGAATGCTTAAAAAACTGCACTGGCTTTTCATTAAGTCGTTTATTGGGCCATTTATTGGCACCTTCTTTATTGCATTGTTTTTGCTTCTCATGCAAACAATCTGGAAGTATCTTGAAGACCTTGTTGGAAAGGGCTTAGAGATATCCGTAATTTTCGAGTTCATATTTTACTTTGCTATCCACCTAATTCCACTGGCCTTACCGCTGGCGATCTTACTTTCCTCGATCATGGTGTTTGGGAATTTGGCTGAGCGTTCAGAGCTCGTTGCGATTAAGTCTTCAGGAGTGTCTTTACTTCGAGCCATGCGTCCGATGTTTGTTATCAGTGTTATAATGGCATTTTCAGCCTTCTACACAGCGAACTATTTTATTCCAAAGGCTAACTTGAGTTGGGGAGCCCTACTCTACGACGTAACTCAAAAAAAGCCGGCAATGAATATTGTCGACAATGTATTTTTTAAGGACATTGATGGCTACGCCATTCGCGTGGGAAAGAAACATGATGATAATCAAACTATTGAAGATGTAATTATATATGTTGATGATAGACGCCATACCGGCAACAACAACATTCTAATTGCCAAGAAAGGAAAAATGACGATCTCTGAAGATAAGCACTTTATGAACTTGCATTTGGAGAAGGGTAAACGCTATCAAGAATTGGTAAATGACCCAAAGTATCATGAGAGCATGCCTCATAACACTATGGAATTTGAAACCTATGATATGACCATCGACCTAAGTGAGCTTCAGTTTAATCGTACCGATAAAGAGCGATTTTCTGAGGATCATAGAATGTTGAATGTGGCTCAGCTTAATAGCAGGATAGATTCTTTGACCGATTACATCACCGACAAGCGGAAAGGGCTATATAGATACCTAGAGCCCTATTTCTATGAAGCTAATGACACTTTGATTGTTGAAGAAAATGACGTTGAAGAACGGCTAGCTTACTTGCTCAAATTATCAAGTTTAAATAAACCAGATACGTTGCCTCAGGATACATCTAATGTAATTGGTCTTGCACCAATTGGAGGGGTTGCTGGGGTTGGAAGACAGGTTGCTCCTCAATCAGTAAAAGGACCCGTACTAGACCGTGAAAAAATAATTGATCGGGCAGTACAAAATGCAAACAATGTTAAACGAATAAGCGTAAATAATATTGACGATGCCGAATCTCAATCTGAATTACGTTCAAAGTATTTGGTAGAATGGCATCGCAAGTACACGCTAGCCGTATCATGTATTTTGCTCTTTTTTATCGGGGCTCCTTTGGGTGCTATTATTAAAAAAGGAGGTTTTGGATTACCGCTGGTTGTGTCACTCCTGTTATTTATCCTGTATTATGTAATCAACATTGTAGGAGAAAAGCTTGCAGTTGAAGGAAGCTTACCTTCGGTTACAGGGATGTGGCTAAGTACCATCATTCTCTTTCCACTAGCCATATTTTTAACCTATAAAGCGAGTACAGATTCTAAATTATTTGATGCTGATTTTTATCGAAAATTAGGACGGGTGTTTCAAAAAAGATGAAAATACTGCAGGTTTCAAATAGAGTTCCCTGGCCGCTAAACGAAGGAGGCAACATTGGTATTTACAACTATACTAGAGCCTTTCATAGATTGGGACACGAAGTTTATCTATACTGTCTAGATGGATTAAAACACAACACCCCGGTGGCCGAAGCTCAGGCAGAACTTTCAAAATTTGCACATACCTACATTCATCCAATTGATACAGGAATAAAGACAGATGAAGCTTTAAAACATCTCCTTCGAAATGAATCGTATAACGTTAGTCGATTCTACAACCGAGCATTTGAAATGGAGCTGGAAGAGCTTTTAAAAAACAACACCTTCGATGTAGTGCAATTGGAAGGGACGTTTGCAGGACCTTATATTGAAACTGTGCGGCAAAATCATAGCGGTATGCTATCTCTCCGAATGCACAATGCCGAGTTTGAAATATGGGAACGGTTGGCAACCAATGCATCCAATCCTGCAAAGAAGATCTATCTCAACATTCTTGCTAAGCAACTTAAGAAGTACGAGAAAAGAATTGTACAAGAGGTTGATGTTATCGTTCCTGTGACCGACAACGACGGCGAAAAGTTCAAATCTCTTGCTCCAAGCATATCCAGCCATACTACACCAGCAGGTATAGACCTCGACGAGTGGCAATATCATCCAGCACACACATTTCTGAACTGGTACCACATTGGATCTATGGAGTGGCATGCCAACGTCGAAGCAGTTGATTGGTACATTAAAGACATTCACCCAAAGCTTCTTAAACAATCGTCAGATTATACACTTCATTTAGCTGGGAAAAGTATTGATGCTGAACTTTACGATGCTAATAGGTCTGTTCTTGTTGCTTCTGACGTTCCTAGGGCATTTGATTTTGTGAAAGTTTGCGACGTGTGCGTTGTTCCACTTAAAAGCGGAAGTGGAATTCGATTAAAAATTTTAGAAGCAATGGCAGCAGGCAAATTGGTTGTATCAACGACTATAGGTGCACAAGGCATCGATTACATTGCTAATGAACATTTGCTCATTGCTGACACTCCCGATGAGTTTGTGGCTTGTTTTAAGGCGATAAACAATGGAGATATTGATGCACAAAAGATTATTCAAAATGCTCGCCAGCTTATCGAAAACAGATATGCAACTGAAGCATTAGCCGACGAACTTTTGAAATTTTATCAGGCATAAAAAAAGCGAGCCTTTCGACTCGCTTTCTCTCTTATTTAATCTATATTACTCAACGGTAATTTCTTTAACGTCGTAACCAAGCTTGTTAAGCCCTTCACGTACCTTATAGGCGTGCCCTACAACGATAATTACCATGTTGTTCGGGTGAAGTGAAGACTTAGCAAGTGCATTGATATCTGCAACAGTTAAGCTATTGATCAACTTAGATTGTTGTGTAGTGTAATCACTAGGAAGATCGTACTCAGCAATTCTGCTTAAGAAACCAAGCTTCTGAGAAGGTGTTTCGTAATCAAGAGCCTCGCTTAACGTAATTGAGCTCTTTGTAAACTTCAATTCATCTTCCGTGATTCCACCATCAACATAGTTTGTAATTTCCTTCATTAACTCAGATATAGCACTATCAGTAGCTTCTTTCTTAATTTCAGAAGAGAATCTATATGTTCCGTATTGGTCGTTTGCAGAGAAGAATGAACGTGCACCGTAAGTGTATCCTTTATCTTCTCTCAAGTTTAGGTTGATACGAGAGTTGAATGCTCCACCCAGAGCAAAGTTCATTACCGTAGACTTGAAGTAGTCACCGTTGTAGTCGTATTTTCTAGATGGGTGTCCTGCAACGATTGTTGATTGAGCAGCATATGGTTTATCTACCAAGTAAATGGTAGTTTTCTCTGGCATAGATAATTCTGGAATTTCAGGAACAACAACGTTGGTGTTTTTCCACTCGTTCAAGAATGAAAGTTTGCTTAGAGCATCTTCTTTTGAAATAGCTCCTGACACTACTAATGTAGTCACGTTTGGAGAGTAATATGTATTATAGAATTCTTTCACATCATCAAGATCAATCTTGTTCAATGACTTGAAGTTACCATAATAGTAGTTCTCAAGAACTGTTCCTTCATACATTACAGAGTTCCATGCTTTACTAGCCATTATTGAAGGATTTGATTTTTGAGTTTTCAATCCTTCCAATATTTGTTTCTTAATACGTTTGAAATCTGCTGGGTCGAAACGTGGATCAAACATTGCATCTTTTAATAATGCAAGCGTTGCATCTACGTTTGAAGCAAGCGTGCTTACAAAAACTGTGGTTGAGCTTGTTCCACTGCTAAAGCTGATTGAGCTACTAAGCTTTTCAAGTTCTCTAGAAAACTCTTCAGTAGTTAACTTAGAAGTTCCCTCTCCCATCATAGCAGCAGTAACCATTGCTGTACCTGTTCCAACTTTTTTGTTGGCAGATAACAAGTGTCCACCTTCAATATCAAAGTAGATGTAAACCAGTGGAGATTCGCTAGACTCTGTACCAATGATTTTCAATCCGTTATCTAATTTACTGGTGTAAAAAGATGGAATGGTAAATGGTTTTGCTCCAGGTACAGTTGGTCTAACAGCTCTATCAAAATCATCTTTAGGAGCTTGGTATGATAAACCTTCGTACTGCTTGTCAATTTTCTTTTCTTCACCAGCATGTGGGTTTACACTTTTTGGAGTATCGTCATCTTTATCTCTATTCATTTCACGCTCTACACGAATGAATACAGCTTTCTTTCCTTTAACATATTTGTTGTATACACGCACTACGTCTTCAGCCGTAACAGCGTTGTATCTGTCAATATCATCTTGTAGATTGTAGCCGTTTCCTTTCATCATATTGTAATGACTTAAAACTTCAGCTTTAGAGTTAATACTGTTCATCGCACTGTAAGAAGAACGAAGAATTTGACTTTTAATAATGTCTAAATCCTCTTGAGTTACACCTCTAGTTTCAAATTCAGCAATAGAGCTTCTCAATTTTTCTTCAAGTGCTTTATACGAGAGTCCTCCTCTCATTTCTGGCATTGTAATCGCCTGAATACCGAAGAATCCACTAAGTTCAAATGTTTGGTGGAATGCACCAACTTGAAGAGCTTCTTCAGTTTTTTCTAAGTTCTTATATAAGATAGAGTTCTTACCACCTCCGATAATTCTAGATAAGATATCTAAAGCTGCCTCGTCACGGTGAAATTCTGGTACCGTAGGGAAAGCCATCATAGTTAATGGAGCGAAAATATTGTCTGTAGTATTTACATAATAGTCCATTGACAACTGAGGTTTCTTAGGATACATGTTTCTAACCTCTGGACATTTTTGGATACCTCCAAAGTATTTTGCTACCCAAGCTTTAACTTCCTCTGGGTTAACATCACCAGAAACAACAACCGCTGCGTTGTTTGGTCCATACCATCTTAAGAAGAAATTACGTAAATCTTCAAATGTTGCAATATCAAGATCATCAACAAACCCAATTGGAGTCCATTCGTATGGGTGGTTTGAGTAAAGAGTCTTGAAAAGGATCTCGTTTACCATACCGTAAGGTTGGTTGTCGTAACGCTGTCTTTTTTCGTTTTTAACTGCGTCTCTTTGGTTCTCAAACTTGGCTTGTGTAAAACCTTCAAGGTGAGTACCCATTCTGTCTGCTTCAAGCCATAACATGGTTTCAGTTAGGTTACTTGGTGCAGTTTGGTGATAAACTGTTTTGTCGAATGCAGTATATGCATTGTTCGTACCACCGGCTTCACTGATGATTTTAAAGTGCTCCTCATCTTCAACGTGAGCAGAACCTTGGAACATCATGTGCTCAAAGAAATGGGCAAAACCACTGTTTCTCACACTTTCTCGTGCACTTCCTACGTGATATGCAACTTGTACATTCACAATTGGATCAGAGTGGTCTTCATGAATAATTAATGTTAGGTCATTAACTGTTAACTTGTACTTCTCATAAGGGATAACAACTTTTCCTTCTTGAGGCTCAACCTTTTCGACTAATTCAAAAGGAGACTGAGCAAAAGATGCTAGAGAAAACATAAAAAGATTAAATAAGATTATTGATTTTTTCATTCTAAATTCAAAATAATTGCGGCAAAAAAACGAAAAATGAGTGGAGTTATTCTCACTTATCGATAAACGGACGTTTCTGTTGGTTCTAGTTAAAAGTGGAAGATTCGATAATTGTACTTATTCTCATCTATTTTTTCCAAGTACTTCTTTGCAACACGCTCTTTTTCAGTAAGATAACCCACGACTAAAAAAGTATCAAATCGATTTAAGATATAAACTGATTCGAGCGAAGAAAAATGCTCATTTGCCATCAGTTCTTGTGCTTTTTTCAAACTACTAGCGTTCACGAACGATAGATAATACCCTTTTTTAAGCTCACTAACATTTAGGCTTATTACATCACCTTTGTCGTTAATGAAGGTATATCCTGAAAAATCAGTAAGCAATAATGAATCGCTTAAAAAGCGCTTGGTTCTGAGTTCATCAAGAAGTCTTTGGTTATCTTGCTCTAACTGTTCAATTTTTTGATTTAAATCTGCATTATAGGCTACAAGTAAACTGTTTTCTTCTGGTGACTTTTCAAGTTCTGATTGAATATCAACTAAGTGCTGAACAGAGTCTAATTGCTCCTTTAGTAGCTGATTTTCAATTGCTAGTGCTTCTTGATAATCTTCTTCAACCCTGCGATCATTCGAATTCGACTGCTTTATTAATCGCGGTGTAAAAACGAGTCCATATTGATGCCTGAAGTTATACCTCATGTTCTCAGATAAGCTAAAATTATAGGTTAATCCATATGCAACCGCCAAATTAGTTGTTAGCTTTATTTCGCAACGACTACCAAAGTTCACATAGGCTCCATATGGCTTCACGTCAAAACTTTCGAGTTGACTCATATGGTTGTAAGCATATCCAAAGAAGACATAGGGCTTAACACGTTTCGTTTGTAACAACTTTAACCCGACATTTCCTTCTATTTGGTGGTGTGCCGCTTGCGACGTTGCTAAGTTACCATAGGCTAAGCTGTCTACTTGCATAAAACCATAACCCAATCCTAAAGTAATTCGTTTACTCACATCTTTTAATACCTCTATTCCACCTCCTTGTGCTTTTGCATTATTAGTTGAACCCAACGTATAAACACCTGGATCGTAAAAACGATGTGTTTTATAATAGACCGAGTATCGAGCAGGATCGTGCTTCTGAGCTACACTCTGAAATGAGCATGTAGCAATAAGAGATATGATTACAACTTTCCGCATTGCTTATTTAATGTATAGCCACGCTGTTTCAAATCCAACTTCCTTGGCTCGTTTTAATAGATTGTTGGCATGCTTAATATCTTTTCCAGCAAACACCCCTACTCTGTACAACCCATCTGCCTGTGGAATAATGATAGAGGAACTAAATTCTTTTCGCATTTCAACCAACCATTCTTCTGCACCTGCCTTTGACACTGCTGAAATTGTTACTACGTAAAAGTTTTGATCTTCACTCAGAGTTCGATCAGCTGGTGTTTTAGCTTTGGGAATTTCAGTTGGGGTTAAAGATTTCAATCTCTTGTTTACAGTTAACAAGCTATCCAATTGACTTTTTAGCGATTCAATCTCTAAATCCTTAAGTGTATCTTGAACATAAACAGTATCGGAAGCTTTAGTGTCACTAGTAATTGCAGCGTACTTCTTTTGCAGATCATCCAGTTCTTGTTCTAGACTTAATATTTTCGACTTCTTTAGGTTATTTAAGTGAATTAGACTGTCTTCTCGATGAGGGTTAACCCGAATTGGATTATTCTTAATTGGACAACCATTCTTTTCTGCAACTCCAAATCGTCCTGGACACATATCATCCTTATCTGCAATACCGTCACCATCAGAGTCAAGATTTGGGTCACTTAAAGCAGGTTTGTCTTCAAGCCGTCCTAAACTTTGTGTTATGCCCATTCGGTATTGTAAGCTTGTATTGAAATCGTCACCAAGTTTTTGGTTGATGCTCGATTGCAACTGAATGTGGGTTCTGTTTGATAGAGGAATGTTAACACCAAGTCCGTACATACTATGGGTGCTCCAAGGGGAATTACCCATCTCTTTGTATTTGTTGATATAGTCTGCCTGATATCCAAAGCTAAGAAAAGGACCTACAAGTGCTTCTTGCTTAATTATTCGACCGTTGTTCAACCGAAGGATTATTTGTCCATCAACCCCAGTTGCAAATGCTTTCTCAACATACTCATCATCAATAGATTGGCCAAGAATAAAGCCATTACTAACTCCTATATTGAACATCCATGTCGGAGATATAAGTCTTTGATAGGCAATTCGTGTTGAATGGGAGAATGAACTATCGAATGTAGTCCAATTGCCATCCAAAAGTTGAACATTATAATCCGTAAAATTTTGGTATAGACCGATAGAATGTTTGCGTTCACTATCCTGAGCGAACAACGTTAATTGAGCAAGCAGTAGTGCTACTGTAAATCTAAGTTTAATTTTCATCAACCTGAGCTAACTTTATCAAAAGTAAGCTTGGTCAATAATTTAGAAGAGAAGTGCATTAAAAATTAATGCCCTTATGGGGTCAATGTGAATAGATATCTCTACACTACTCTACAACGACATCAATCGATGCAGACCAATTTTCGCCGTATGACACGTGCATACCGTCCGCAAACTGCAGTGTTAACTGATAATTGCCCGGAGCAAGTGCTACTGAATCTGATGTTTGTCCACCACCATAATGAATGTGAGTTGAATCCGCTATAATGACAATGCCTTCATCAATAAACCCATCATTTATGAGTAAGTGATGGTGGCCATATCCTTCGCGAGGTTCGCCTTTAGGTTCAACGGTCATTCCTTCTACATACATTTCCATTAGAAAAGGCGATGTTAGCGTATCACCATCTTGAATATTTCCAAAAGAAACACTGCCTGAAACTTCTTCAACTTCAGGTTCTACTGTTGTTTCTTCATTCGACTCTGATTTATCGCCTGATCCGCATGCAATCATAAAGCTTGCTGCGAAAAATAATAGCACTAATTTCAATTCGTTCATAATAGTGCTTCAAAGTAAATGAATCTGTCGATTATATCCTCAATTAGTTTTGAATGGGTTAAAAAAACAAAAGCTGCTAAGCGTAAATTAAACGACTAACATTTACTAAGCACACGATTTCATCTATTCAACCTGCAAAAGAAAAAGGAGCCTTTACAAGGCAACCCTTCCCAATTTAATTGAACTACCAAAGAAGGATTAACTGCGTTGATCCCTATATCTTCTGTTGGGCCTTCAAAGAAAAAGGAGCCTTTACAAGGCAACCCTTCCCAATTTAATTGAACTGCGAAAGAAGGATTAACTGCGTTTATCCCTATATCTTCTGTTGGGCCTTCAAAGAAAAAGGAGCCTTTACAAGGCTTATTTTTTTATTCCCCATTTTCTTGCAAGCGAGCTTGCAGAAAATGGTTGAATAAAAAAAGGCCTCGCTACCGCGAGACCTTTTTCTTTGGGTGGAAGATGGGATTCGAACCCACGACCCCTGGAACCACAAACCAGTGCTCTAACCAACTGAGCTACAACCACCATTTGTAATAAATACAGGGCCTAAAGCTACAAATCTTCAACAAATGAATTCCTGTTAACTTTAAGCGGCTGCAAATATAATTAGAGAATAAAAATGGAGAAGAAAATTTATATAATATTTATCTAATTCAATTTATCGTGAATCTTACAAGTAAATACTGAATTAAATGTGGGCAAAATGAATACTATTCCCCATCAATAAGCAGTTATTTTGAAAGGTATTTCATTTCTATGAACAAAATTTTAAAGTTATCGCTTGTTTTCAGCTTGATGTTCGCCGGCTTGTTTAGTGCTCAAGCCCAGCGTACGAAAGAGTATACCGATCATGCCACCTTGTTTGAACATGCTAAAATGTTGTATGTTAAAAAGCAATATGTACCCGCCATGAAGGAGTTCAACAAGTTTTTAAAAACCAATCCTGGTCCAAACTTCACTTACGAAGCCAAAGCATATATTGGGCTTAGCAGATTAAAACTCGATAAAGCCAATGCCTCTCGAGATCTTGCCCGATTTGTTAAAAGTGAACCTGAGCACAAACTAAACACTGAAATTCACTATGAGCTGGGATTATACTACTTCAACAAAGGCAAATACAGCCGAGCACTTAAGTATTTAGACGATATTAACGAAACGGATATATCGAAGGCCCAGCGGGAAGAACTTACATTTAAAAAGGGATACAGTTACTTCAAAAATGAAGAGTATGCTAAGGCTAAAAATGAGTTTCGCAAAATCATGAATGGCAATGGCAAGTACGCTGTAGAAGCAAACTATTACTACGGCTACCAGTGTTATATTCTAAAAGATTACACCTGTGCTCTTGCCACTTTTGAAAAGATTGGAAATAAAGGTCCACGTACCATGAAGCTTTATATTTCTCAGATCTACTATGAAAAAGAGGAGTATGAAAAAGCGTTCGAAATTATCCGCGATTTAAAAATTGAAAAAAGAACCAATGAAATTGAATTGCTAAAAGGTAAAATTCAGTTTCAATTGGGTAATAAGAGCATAGCCCTCACCCATTTTAAAAAGTATGAAGGAGACGTAGCTGATCTAAGTCCAGA
This sequence comes from Bacteroidia bacterium, assembly GCA_965216465.1. GTDB lineage: Bacteria > Bacteroidota > Bacteroidia > NS11-12g > UBA9320 > UBA9320. Next base: position 154,599 of record CBDCFW010000003.1, on the reverse strand, counting down.
TGAAATTTATCAGTTTGCTAGTGCATATTTCGATGCAGGGCAATACGAAAAATCAACCGAGTACTTTCTGATGGTGTCAAACCTCGATAACGAGATTGGTCAGGCTGCAAATTATCATTTAGGGGTATCTGATGTTCAAAACGATAAAAAAGAACGAGCTTTAAATGCATTTGCAGAGGCTAAGCGCAAGAACTTTGATAAGCACATAACTGAGGTTTCTGCTTTTAACTATGCAAAGCTTGCAGCAGAACTTGAAAAAAATTCAGTTGCCATTAAGTCAATCAAGCAATTCTTGTCTGACTATCCAAATTCTGAGTACGAAGACGAAGCTAAATCAATGATGGCTGATATATTCTTAAGTACAAAGAACTATAAGGCCGCAATAGAAGTACTTGAAGATATTGACCAACTCAACAACGCTACGAAACTTGCTTATCAAGAATTAACCTTCCACAGGGGTGAAGAGCTGTATTTGAATAAACAATATCAAGATGCGAATGTGTTCTTTAACAAGTCTTTAAAATATCCGAAAGACAAGAAGCTGGAAGCTTTGGCCTATTTCTGGAGGGCAGAGATTGCTTTTAAAGTTAATGACTACGATGAAAGCATCAACCTCATGAATCGCTTTATTAGTAATGCCAGTTCAAGCGATACAAAAAATCGTAACTATGGATATTACTCGATGGGTTTTAATTACTTCAAGAAGAAAGACTATGCTCGTGCTCAAAACTACTTTGCTAAGTACAGTAAGAATGAAAAATATTCTGCAGAGAATAGAGACATCTATTTAAATAACACGCAACGTTTAGCCGATTGTTACTTCTTAACAGGAATGTATAATGAGGCAATAAAAGAGTACGACTTCATTATCAAGAAGAATTATAAAAACTCAGATTATAGCATCTTTCAAAAAGGAATGCTATATGGTTTGCAAGAAAGACACTCCGAAAAGATTAATACGCTGAAATTAATCCAAAAGGATTTCCCAAAGAGTGTTTACCGTGATGATGCACTCTTCCAAATTGCTCGAGAGTATATGGCAATTGAGAATTATAGCATGGCAGAAAACATCTTCAGTATGATTATTTCTCAGTACGACAAATCACAATTTTTACCAGATAGCTACCTCAAACTGGGTTTGATTAACTACAATCAGAATAAAGACGAAATAGCACTAAGGCACTATAAAACGGTTGTTGAGCGCTTTCCGAAGACTACAGCATCAAAAGAGGCATTATCGTTTATCGAAATCATCTATACCGACCAAGGCCGTCCGGAAGACTACTTTGATTACGTTAAAAATGTACCTGGAGCAGATGTCAGTGTATCGTACCAAGATAGTGCAATCTATGAAAGTGCTATGACCCGCTACCGTGCTGGAGACTGCATTGGTGCCACCACTACGTTTAAAAGCTACATCAATAAGTTTGGTAATGACGGATACTTTATTGTACCGGTTAATTATTTCAAGGCTGAATGCGACTATTATAACGACCGTGAAGATGAAGCACTAAAACATTACCAGTTCGTTGTAAGTCAAAGCAATAACGAATACACTGAGAAATCGTTGCTTAAACTATCGTCTACCTATTACGGACGCGAGAATCATGCTAAAGCCCTTGAACACTATCAAGCTCTAGAACCTGTTGCATCGACTAAGACTAATTATTTAAAAGCACTCTTAGGACAGATGCGTTGTCACTATGTTCTTGGAAACTTAGAACGATCTAAGAAAAAGGCAATTGAAATACTTCCTATCGAGAATGTGCCTAAAGAAAACTTGGTTGAGGCCAACATGACCTTAGGACGAATTCAACTTCAAGGTAGTAACTTACGATCTGCAAAATTCCATTTCGATTATGTAATTAAGGAGAGTAGAAATGCTCAAACTGCAGAAGCACTTTACCACAGGGCGTTTATACTGTACAGCCAAGACGACCTTGACAGTGCTCGTAACGACGTATATCGACTAAATGATGACTTCTCAGCATACGAATACTGGGTTGTAAAAGGATTTGTATTACTAAGTGACATTTATGTTAAGGAAGAAGATTACTTCCAAGCCAAAGCGACATTGCAAAGTATTATTGACAATTATACGAACTACACCGATGGAATCATTGACGAGTGTAATGAGAAATTGAAAGCAATTGAGAAGTACGAAAATCTTGATCCAATAATAGAAGAGGAAGCAGAGTAATTATTTACTTTTATGTTGCTTGTACAACTGACGAGCAATACCGTCTGATAGTCCAACTTTGGGGATGTAAATTTCTCTAGAGTCCATGTGAGTGGCTGCACTTAAAAAAATCTTCGAAGCCGGTACGATTACATCTGCACGATCTGGATTCAGAATGAATTTAACCATTCTTTCGTCGACATCAACATCGTCAAGCTTCTTTTTGAAATCACTCAGGGCTTCGGTTCTAATGAAGTAGTCGTTTTGATTGTCACGCAAAACTTTTAACAGTTTGTTGATGTTACCTCCAGTTCCAATGATCGGCGTATGAGAATTCTTGAGATCGTGCTTATCAAACCATTCAATGAATTCATCCCAGAGTTCTGGTTTAACCGTATCGTGAAGCAATCGAATGGTTCCAATTTTTAGAGATATTGAATCGTATTTCTTATGGTCTTTGAGGTAGGTCATTTCAGTACTCCCCCCTCCTACGTCAATAAACACCGCATTTGGAAACTGTGGCAAAGGCGATGGAATTTTTTCGGTTGAAATGGTTTCTGCTTCCAAGTCTCCTGACACAATTTGAAGATCGATGTCGGCAAAGACCTTAATCGACTTTAACAACTCTTCGCTGTTCTCAGCTTCACGCATGGCACTCGTTGCATAGGCACGATAGTCTAACACTTGATGCACATTCATCAGGTGCTTAAACGAACGCATGGTACGAACCAATTGGTCGGCCTTCTCTTCACGAATACGTCCATGAACAAAGGCATCTTCACCCAATCGAATGGGTACTCGAACAAGGGAAAGCTTTCTAAATACGGGACCGTTTGGTGTTTCAAACACATTGGTAAACAGCAATCTAACCGCATTAGACCCCACATCTATAGAAGCGAATTTCAGTAGTTTCAAAATAGACTTACGAATATAAAATATCTCAACTTAATCCTGCGAGAAAGCAAAACGATCGATTATTTTGTCTTGCAAACGTTCGAATGAAAATATTAACGTAATATCGCAAAAGCGACTCTTGAAATATGAAAAAACTCAATATAAATCGAATTTTCAAGCGAAAAAGAAGTAAATACATGTTTAGCTTTTTATTGTTATGCATAATAAGCATTCTCATCTCGGATGCAATGGTAAAGTCAGAAACCAAAACAAAGATGTATAACACTACAGTTGATCTTCCACATAACAAAACAGGCTTGCTTCTAGGAACAACCAAGTATTTATCTAATGGCCGTTTGAACTTGTATTATAAATATCGAATTGATGCCGCGGTTGAGTTATTTAAGACTGGAAAGATTGATTATATTTTGATAAGCGGAGACAACAGCAGAAAAGAATATAACGAGCCTGAAACCATGCGAGACGACTTGTTAAAAAGGGGCATTCCCGAAGCTAAAATTGTACTTGACTACGCTGGGTTTAGAACGCTCGATTCTGTAGTACGCAGCAAGTTGATTTTTGGACAAAAATCAATTACGGTAATCTCTCAAAAGTTTCACAATGAACGTGCAGTGTTTATCGCAAATCGCAAGGGAATAAACGCCGTTGGGTACAACGCAAAACAAGAAAGTGCCTTTTATGGATTTAAAACGAACTTAAGAGAGAAGCTTGCCCGTGTTAAGGTCATGCTAGATTTAATATTCAACAAGCAACCGAAGTTTAAAGGAGAAAAAATCGAAATTTGAAGCAATTAGGTGGGAGAATTCGGATACATCTTATTGTACATATTTGGGGTCTTTTATTTAGTAAGACCTATCACAGTATTGCTCCATGAGCTTGGACATGCTTTATCATGGATACTTGTAACGAGAAAGAATGTTACAATTTATCTGGGTTCATACGGAGATCCAGACAATAGCTTTAAGCTTCGTCTTGGTTTGCTTAACATTTGGTTTAGAGCCAATCCCATTTATTGGACAAAAGGACTTTGTGCTCCTTCAGCCTCAACTTCAATCAACAAACAGATATTCGCCACTTTTGCTGGACCTCTAATGTCGTTCATAATAGCACTAATCTGCTTTTATTTCGCTTTTTACTTTGATATTCATGGGAGCATCAAATTTGCACTAGCGGTATTTTTAGGAGCGGCGATTGTAGATTTATTTGAGAATTTGAGCCCAAAGGAAGAACCCGTTACCCCATTCTCGGGAAAAGAAGTTTATAATGACGGTTATCAAATCAGGAAATTGCTTTACTTGAAACGATATTCAAAAGATATCAAAAAAGCTGCAGAATTCTACAATAAAAAAGACTTCAAAAATGCCGTGGTCATTTATAAGAAAATGATTGATAAAGGGGTAAAACGAGATGAGATCTATCGTATGGCTATCTCTTCCTATATCAATTTAAAAGATTGGGCAAAAGCAAGACAAATAAACGACAAGTTTAAGCTAACTAAAAGGCTATATGTCGATGACTTTTTGCGAATTGCACTCCCACTTTCGCATTTAGAACAACATAATGAAGCTCTTGAGTACTACAATAAAGCTTTGGCACTAGAACCTAAGAATACGATTGCTTTAAACAACATTGGCTTCACATTGAACGAACTAGAAAGATTTAATGAGGCTCTGCCCTACTTCAATCAAATATTGGAACTAGACGACTCGTTTGTTGATGCATATAACAACGGAGGGTACGCTAATTTAAAAATGGGTAATGAGTTCGACGGACTAAGAGATATTAAGCAGGCTCTACAATTAAAACCTGAATATTCATATGCCTTACGAAATCGAGGAATTTTTCATTTAGATAGAAAAGAATACAACAAAGCTCTTGAATACTTTGTTAAAGCCAAAGACCAAGACGCTTCAACATTTAGAATCGATAACTACATTAATCTGGCAAAAGCAGGATTAAAGTAAGAAAATAATAATCAATTACCATAACATCTGTTGGCATAGGTCATTTATCCAACGGCAAATACCGCTCCTTAATCACTTTAAAATGATGAATTTGGTGTGCTGCAATCGTCAACGCAATGGCACGTAGTGGCATCTCGTACTCGAAGAATTCGCAGGTTGTATCGAGAATCTGCTGGTTGAACGACTTAAACTGCATGATGGTTGATTGACGAACAATGCGAAACTCTTCAATCAACTGCTCTATTGGCAGTTCATTGGCATTTGAATTAGCACCCATAATTTCTTGTTCATGAGCAACCGGAACAGTTCCTTCTTTGCGTGCAAAAAGAATAGCCCGAAAACACCAGATGCGTTCCCAATCGATAAGGTGCTGAAAAATGGTATTGATGGTCCATTTGCCTTCTTGATAGGTTCGCAGACCTATTCTATTCAACTGATTTAGGTCGGTGTTATCGATGTCTGTTAAACCTTGTTGTAGGGCTTCAAACATTTCTAATCCAGCAGTTAGCTCGTATACTTCTTCAAGAAAAGCTGGATTTTTATTTACTTCTGAGTTCTCCAATGGTTAAAACTTTAAATGGATTTCGAATATACGAGATAGGTCTGAAACCCTGTTCGATTCGCATTTCAAAATCTCTTAAATTTTATATTTCTAATCCACTAAGTGATATTATATTTGCACCCACATTGGCCTCGTAGCTCAGCTGAATAGAGCACTTGATTACGGCTCAAGAGGTCTCAGGTTTGAATCCTGACGAGGTCACGAATAAAAGTAAAAGCTCTTCCAAGTATTGGAAGAGCTTTTTTTTATGCCATCTTAAACGAAGCTCGCTTCAGTTTAAGATGGGGTGAAAAAGGCATTCAGTCGCAGACTGAAGGAGCTTTGCTTTTTCAACACGGATAAGGATGGATCACTGAAAGTAATCCGTTTTCAATTAGAATACACCTAAAAAAAAGCGAACAGTCGCAGACTGAAGGAGCTTTGCTTTTTCAACACGGATAAGGACGGATCACTGAAAGTAATCCGTTTTCAATTAGAATTCATATAAAAAAGCGGTCAGTCGCAGACTAATAGGAGCTTTACTTTTTCAGCAGGTACAACGATGGAAAACTGAAGCCAATCCCAATTCTACTCAGGCTATATAAGAATGGGATTATTATATTGCACTTTCCTAAGATCTCATGAAAACAGAACACTCTACAATGTCCTTGCACCAGCTTGCAATTCTCAGCATTAAGAGAGCAACTGAAAAAATGGGCACCTATAAGCATTCAAGAATTCATGAAGATAAAAATAACTTCCCGTTTGACTTAACTGAGCTTGACTTGCAAGACGAATTGGTAGTTTGTTCTGTATTTACGGACCAAAACAACTTTACAGTAATTACAACCAGCAGATTATTTTCTAAGTTAAATGGGCTTCTTAAATCAGGATATATTCATGGACACGAATCTGTGCAGGCCGGCGATGTAAAGGGTATCTCGAACAAAGTCATTGACTATGCCACTTTGAAGCTAGCCAATGGCAACACTTTGACCTATCAATATGAAACAGGCAGAGCAGCGATGATTATAATTCAGGCCTTGCAAATCATAAAAAGATTTAATGAATTGACTCCTGAAAATGTTGAAAATCTTATTCGTGTGTGGAGCAAATAGCTTTATTAATCTCTTCCCTATATTTGTTAACCCATGAATATGAAGTTTAACGGATCAGTTGATATTGCTAAACCCCGCGAAGAGGTGGTCAAGTATTTTATCGATCCTCAATATTTAGGAAACTACCAAGATGGCTTTGTTCGTAAAGACCATGTGAGTGGTGAGGTGTCACAAACCGGAGCAGTTGCAAAAATGTACTACGAATATGGAAAGCGTAAACTAGAACTCACCGAAACCATATTGAACAACAATCTACCCGAATCATTCGATGCTGAATACCACCATATTCACATGGATAATTTCATGCGTTGCAAGTTTGTGCCAATCGATGAAAACAATACGCGTTACGAGTACGAGTTTGAATACACGCGCATCAATTGGTTTATGCCAAGGTTAATGGCAATTTTGTTTCCAAGCATGTACCGCAAACAAGGCGAGAAATGGATGAAACAGTTTAAAGAATTTGTAGAGAAGCAATAAAATGTACGAAGAGCAGCTAAAAAAATATGACGCACTTGTAGCCCAATGTTCACGATTTGAGCGTAAAGGAAAAACCATGCCATATACCTCGGCCAACGGATACATGTTTTCATTGCTCAACAAGAGTGGTGAATTGGGTATTCGATTCTCGAAAGAGGTTCAAGAAAAGTATATCGATCAATACAACACCAGCCTATTCAAGTCATACAATGCCGTTATGCGTGGCTATATTCTTATCACAGATACGATGTTAAAAGATTCAGACAACGTAGTTAAGCTGTTAGATGAAAGCTACGACTATGTAATGACACTTGAACCCAAATAAAAAAAGGGAATAAAGATATCCTAACCAACTTCCCTAGACACCTTATAACCTATAACAAGAACGCTGACGCTAACAAGATTGCAAACAATGCTAAAAGGCACCGTATAGCCCTTCTACACGTGGCAATTTCTTTATTATTCTTTTCAATTTGATTTTCATTCTCCTCCATCAGCGTTCTGTTAAGTAGAAACACTTTATGAAGCACCAAAGGTGTTGTGAAGTTTCTAAAGTTTATATTCATCAAGGTCGGTCTATCGCATTGAATGCCACAAAGATTCTTTGCATTTTTGGCTCATCTTGTAGTAATATTTCTAGGCCTAAAAATTGACAATCAATCCATTTCGAAATAGGTTTGTTATATTTACTTAAAACTAAAACACTTTGCTTCATGTATACTAAGAAAAACTTCTCTGCATTTGAAATGACCATGTGGACCCGTTACGAAACCCTACAGTTTATTGGTATCGGTCTGTTATGGGTTTGCCTCTATTACTTCTTTGACCTTGCTTGGCTAAGCATCCCTTGGACTCCCCTAGCTCTTATTGGTACAGCCGTTGCCTTTGTTATAGGATTTCAAAACAATGCTGCATACGGACGAATTTGGGAAGCACGAAAGATTTGGGGAGGAATTGTAAACACCTCCAGAACCTTTGGGATGTACGTACAAAGCATGGTCGATAACGAACATGCAAAAGATGTCCTTTCTCAAGAAGAGTTAAACAAGGAAATAAAAGTCTTAACCTATCGCCACATTGCGTGGATGACGGCTCTTCGACACGCAATGCGTCAAAACAAGCCTTGGGAAACCATCATGAACCACAAGACCAACCGTGAATGGGATACTCGTCCACCTGAAATGGAATCAACCCTGGAAGCTGACTTAAAGGGCTATATCTCAGATGATGAGATAAAGGAGATCATGGCCAAAGACAACAAGCAAACCGCATTGTTGTATATACAGTCTGAGCACTTGAAACGACTTAAATCAAAAGGTAACATTTGGGAATTCTCATTTCTTGAGCTTGAAGCGGTACTTCAAGAGTTGTTTACACTGCAGGGTAAAAGTGAAAGAATTAAGAATTTCCCATATCCAAGACATTTTGCTACACTAAACCACTTCTTTATGTGGATTTTTGTGTTGTTACTTCCTGTTGCTCTTGTTCCTCAGTTTCAAGACCTAGGAAGTAAGATGGCTGAAAGCTACCCGATGATGGGCAACCTGTTTGTTTGGTTGTCGATACCATTCTATGTTATTGTTTCTTGGATATTTCACACCATGGAGCGAATTGGAAGAACTGGTGAAAATCCATTTGAAGGTACAGCCAATGACGTACCAATCTCTACTATCTCTAGAGGAATTGAAATTGATTTAAGACAAAACTTGAGTGAGTCAAAAGATGACATTCCTGGTCAATTCCCTGTGAAATACAGCACGCAATTCTAGCCATATGTAAATAGTGTTTTAAGTTCAGGATATCGTGTTTAATTGACATCTCAGTGCACTCGACCTTTGAAGTATAATTCAAAAGGTTGATAAAATGAAAGAGATAAACACCACAAAACCTGTAATGGTAACCGGAGCTAACGGATTTGTAGCAAGCTGGTTAGTTAAAAAACTCCTTAAAGAAGGAAGAACTGTTCACGCTGTTGTTCGCGACCCAAGCAACACAGCTAAAACGCAACATTTGCTAGATGCCGCTAAGGGTACACCAGGCACATTAAAGTTCTATTCAGGAGACTTATTGAAACCTAATTCTTATAACGAAGCTATGGAAGGCTGCGAATTGGTTTATCATACCGCTTCTCCTTTCACAACAGATGTAAAAGATCCACAAAAGGAATTGATTGAGCCTGCTGTAATGGGAACTGAGAATGTGCTTAACTCAGCAAATCAAACACCAAGCGTTAAGCGTGTGGTACTTACTAGCAGCTGTGCGGCGATCTATACCGATGCTATAGACACTATAAATGCACCTACAGGAAAAATAACAGAAGACGTATGGAATTCAACTGCTTCTCTGGATTACCAGCCTTACTCCTATTCTAAAACAATGGCTGAAAAGAAGGCTTGGGAAATGCAGCAAAATCAAGAGCGTTGGGATTTGGTAACCATAAACCCGAGCTTTGTGCTAGGTCCTGCTCTTAATGCCAAGAATGCAACATCTGAAAGCATCAATGTGCTGAAAATGCTCGGAGGAGGTGAAATGAAAATGGGTGCACCAAAAATGGGTGTTGGTATCGTGGATGTTCGCGACGTTGCAGAAGCTCATTTTAAGGCGGGTTACACCCCAAGTGCACAAGGTAGATACATCACATCAGCACACAACAGCGACTTCTTGGAAATGGGAACCACACTGCTACCTAAATACGGTAAACAGTTCCCTCTACCAAAGCGTGCTTTGCCAAAATGGTTAATGATGCTTGTAGGTCCTATGACAAACAAACTCTTTACGAGAGATTTCATTCGTAAAAACATCAATGTGCCTTGGAGAGCAGACAACTCGAAAATAATAAATGAGTTGAACATGAGTTTTCGTCCATTGAAACAAACAATGGAAGATTCTTTTCAAGCGCTAATTGATGAGAAAATATTGGTGGCTAAATAAGCACAATTACTTATTCAATGGTTCACGGAAGCTTGGTATACAGGCTTCCGTTTTTTGTTTGAACTTCGAGGAGTTCATTAGCACTTACGTGCTCGTCAAGAAAGTTCTTAGCTTCTTCAAAGTCAATTTCGGCAAGTTCAGCAAGCTCTCGCACCGTTAAACTTGGATATTCCTTTATCAGGTTGGATGGTGTCCATTCATTGCTTGATGGTTTAATAGATGGATCAACAGAATGAATAGCCTGAGCATAGTTTTGGTAAGGTCTTGCACCATAAATTAGAACAGGATCTTGTCCTTGCTTTATCACATAAACGGTTGGAAATCCACGAACACCCATTTGTTTGGCAAGCATAAGATCTTGGTAGAACAGTTTTGGACCAATGTTTTCAATATCTTCTTTCAATCTTTGAGTATCCAGCCCAACCTCTTCAGCCGCCGTTGAAATGTGATCCCATTTTGTAATATTCTTTTTTTCAACAAAGACCATTTCACGCAAACGACGTAAGAAAAGGAGTGCTTTTTCTTCGCCTTGAATTTCAGACGCTTTAAAAGCAATGGAGGGAGGGTAAGAAGACGATAGCGGATCTTCTAGCCAAACATCTCCATCGATGGGCATTTTGTAATGTTCGCTCATCTCATCCCAATGATGAGCCACATCTGAAGGAGATGCAATTGCAGCACCACGCATACTCTCCCAATTCGGCAGCAGTCCACCCATATGGTACTCAATATCAATTGACTGCGCATATTGAAGCTTAAGCTTTTTCAATTGAGGTTCAATAGCCCAACAAGCTGAGCAAATAGGGTCTGTAAAGTATACGAGCTTTGTTTTTTGATTCATGGGATGTATTGCTTTTTGGGATAAAGAATCAGATTCTGGTGTTTCACAGATTCCAGTATCTGGATCGCAAATCATAGTAGTTTTTTCTTTCATTTTTACGGTTCTATTGCATCCAAGCTGCACAACTGCAACCATAGCAATAGTTGCAATTATCGCTTTCTTAGATTTCATATTAAGCAGATGCTTCACCTCGTACGAAAAAACACAGAAATACCGACAATGTTTGTGTCTTTATCTTTTTTATCTACCCCACTATCACAGAATATGATAAGTGGCAAGCATTGAGCTTGCTACCTTTGTATGCACAGGCCAAGAATGAAAGTAACCTACCTCAACCTATACACCAACAAGCTTCAGGCACAAAGAAACTTCTATACTGAAGTTTTGGGGTTAAACCAGGTCAACGATGGACCTGACTATTTTGAGGTACAAACGGGTTGGACACGATTAAGGTTTACAGCATCAGAATCTGAGCACATATACCATTATTGTTTCCTTATTCCTTCAAACCAATTGCATGAGGCATTTGCATGGTTTGACCAAAATGCAAATGTTGTTCGAGTTGATGACTTTGAAGACCTTCATCATTTTGAGAGTTGGAATGCTCGAGCTTTTTATTTTGTTGATGGCGACAACAATATAGCTGAATGCATTGTTCGATATGATCTCAATAATGAATCAGCACTACCCTTCTCTCCAAAGAACCTATTGTGCGTTAATGAGATTGGACTTCCAACAACAGATGTTGAAGCAACCAACACTCAACTCGAAAACGAATTGAACACACCATTTTGGAAAGGGAATAAATATCGATTCGGAACTAACGGTGACCAAGAAGGAATTTTTCTTCTACCCAACCCTGAGCTAAAGCCTAATTGGTACCCTACCATGGTCGAACTACGTCCTGAAGCTTTCGAAGCACAAATCGTACAAAATGGCGTAAGCTACAATGTGTCGTTTGACGGTAAAACCCTCCATACCCAAGAAAAAACATAGCTTAGTTTCTAAGAGTATTTTCTTGTTCTTGATTTCGGTGCAGACCCTCGAGCATATTTTCAATTGTTTCGACAGCAGATAACAGAATTTTCTTTGTTGGTCTCAAAAAGAATAATTGCAATTGCTTGCCAACATGGCGACGCTTTCTTCGAGATTTTGGTTTGAGTTTCTCTTCGGTTTTTGACTTTGGTTTTGCTTCGCTGGGAAGCTCTAATTCTTTAAATTCTTTTACATCCAAGTCTAACATAAAACGGTCAAGAGACTTTAGAAAGTTCTGTTTTCTTTGGGCCCAAGACCTAGAAGAAAATGAATTAAAACGTGATGCAATCTCAAATATAAGATGCTGTTCGATACTTTTTACGGTGTTCATACTACTTAATTATTTAACAATTTTGATTACTTAAAAACGACTAAACTGCATCAAAAGTATTAACATACACCGCTATTTATCAGCTTATTAAGTAAAAATATCAACACTTAACAAAGCTTAATCAAGCTTAAATTAAGTGTTTAATTAATCTTAATTACACTTAATATTTTACTTAATTATCTTATCTTCGTACTTAACTGTGTTATTAAGTAGCAACATACCTATCTCCCACCTGGTGGTGGATTTCATTAATCAGGCCATACCTGAAGCAAAGCATTTGTATGGCATAATGAGACAAGAGAATAAGGCGGTTCATATTTATACCGAGCACGGTGAATATGAAGAAGAGCTACCAAAAGGTTTAGAACAATTTTTAAATAAAGCTAACACAGGATGGTATACATTCACAGAAACTCCATTTAGTCAATCGACCCAAATTGGGCAAACATCTCTTGAAATGGAGTTGAATCGAGATTACTTATTCTTGAAGGGAATTGAATGCGGTAGTGGTACATTATTTATTCTGGCCAGCTTTAAACCTTATGGTATTTCTAAGACTAAATACTTGCTTGCTGGAGAAAAGAAAATGATGGAAAACAGTGTTCGAGGAATTGCCTCATCCTTAATTGCTCAGGCCCAACGAGACCACACAATCTTAAAACACATTGCCCAATCGAATCAGCAAACAAAACAGGAGATTGGAACCATTAAGCAACAGCTCGACTACCAAAGCAAAAATTTTGAGGTAGCTATAACGCAGTTTATTCAACTCATAATCGATCGACTTCAAGATCAATTTGGTGTGCCCATTCGTTTATCTAAAGCATTCATTCAAGCTTTAAAGACTTACAACCAGCCTTTTGAATCGCTTGAAGACAACCTCAAACAACATATACAAATAGAACTAAACCTAGCTATGGTGCAAGGTGAATCAGAAATAACCCTCACTCCTGCTCATTTGCAAGCTCTTGGTAAAAGCGTTCAGCGAAACAAAGCCTCTACGTCTGAAACAGACCTTAACCTTGGCCGATATGCAAAAACCTATAAGCTGCTTGACCGCTACGAACGATCTGCAGAGTTGGTTCAACAAAAGGGTCTTAAGATCATTGGAAAGCACATTGGAAGCCACTGTTCCCCATCTGTTTCAAATGCATCCATAACCGATGCACTAAACAAGCATGCTAAAAAGATTTTTGAGCTGTTCAAGCGGTATCCAGACCGTTGGCCAATAATTAGAACTGATTTCAGGTCAGTTGCCAATATTCTTGAAAAGGAAGCTATTCGAAGGCAGCAAATTGCTTAGACCGATTCTGTAAACGGCTCAATAATAAAGAATCCATCATTCCCTTGCTCTTGATACAAAGGCATGAAGATATTGGCATTTACTTGTGAAAGTATGTCTCCATACTTATTGGTAGCCAACACTTCTCCCTGATAAATCCTTTGGAAATTTGAAAATCCTTCTCCCATCTTAAACTCTTCCTCCTCGTCAATGCGATACCTCTCCTTGAGTTCAAAGTGATTTTGCTTTGGCATCAATTCATCCTCAAGTAAATTATGAAGTTTACTGACTTCTTCGTCAGACAAGTTTGGTGTAAAACCAGAGTAATACATGCTTAAGCGTACAAACGCCTCATGCTTAATCATGCTCGTTTTGCTGTGGTGTTGGCCTGCTTCGAAGGCCATGCCACAGTGTCCTTTCTCGCACATCCAAGCTAACATGGTACCATCTAAATGTCCAACAAGTCCGGTCACATAAGGCACATTCATTTTTTGTACAAAGTCTTGGTTACCTGGTTTCTTCGTCGTTACAATAAATGGTATTGTAGGGGCTGATGTGGTATGCAGATCTATGAGGTAGGCTTGAGTAAAATCTCCTTTCAGCTCTTCTTCAACAATTTTTCGTATGGCTTGCAATTCAAACACTTCGGCAGCTTGCACATCTATTGCTCGCTTAAAATGCTTAACATCCCATATTCGGTTTAAATCAAAGGTAACAAAGCGAATATTTTGACGAATAGCTTCTAAATTTCCTCTTAAAGCAATGGCTCTCCCTTTTAAGCCTGCAGTTGAACCCTTAAATTGACTAAAGATGTTTTCAAGTGCTATTAGTCCTTGAGCCTCATTCCCATGTACTCCTCCAATAAATATTAACAACGGCCCTTTTTCTTCGCCGTTAATCTCTCCTATTATTCGCTCCACTACTTATTAAAAATTTTTGTCATTCTTGCCACCTGAACTACATCACTTTCGCTCACAACACCGGCAATATGTTTACCATCAACAACCAAGGCACAAGATGCTCTGGTTTCGCCGAGCAAATCTACTACTTCTTGCGTTGAAGCGTAGGGCGGAATTGTGATAAATTCAGTAGTCATGATTTCTTTTAGCGTTTCGGGCTTTTCGTCTTGACTTAAGGTATGATATTTTAATATTTCACGTGGGGTAATAAGCCCCACCAATTCATTCTTTGTATTTTCAACCGGAATACTGCGAATATTCTTCCAGTCCATCATATTGATAGCAAGCTCAATGATGTCATCCTCTTTTCCGATATACAATTCTGTTTCCATAATGTCCCGAGCTTTGCTAAACCGTCGAGGTACAATCTCTCCATTAGGATCTAAGTCTTCCCACTCATGTACTGGTCTTGAGGTCATTTGATTTTGATATATCGCTTCTGTAATATTTCTACTCGATTCGTTTGCCGTAGAGCCTTTAAGCATGGTGCTAAAGTTTTCGAGTATCCATTTGGCGCCATTTCTATTCAATTTAATTCTTTGCTCAATAACTCCAAGCAACTCAACACGCGACTGCTCTGCTATTCCTGCATTTTGCAATCCTTGATGTGCAATAGGCAACAGCGTATTGGTTATTAAATCAGCAGCACTGACAGTTTCTCCAAACCATTTGAATTGAGAATCTAAACCGCTTCTGCACGCATTGTAAAAATTGTATCGAACGTCTTCAAAATTTACCAGTTCAGGTAATTCTCGATATTCTTCAGGCATACCATACATCACTCCAAGCCAAAATGCCGTGTTCGCCATTTCATCTTTAATGGTTGGTCCTGCAGGAATATAACGATTCTCAATTCTTAAGTGAGGCTTACCTCCTCCTACGCCATAACACGCTCTGTTCCACTTATATACGGTACCATTGTGCAGTTTCAATGCTTCAAGTTCTGGTATTTTCCCTTCGTCGAGCACTTTCATTGCATCTTCTTCTTTATCAGAAGCAAACAAGAGGTTAAAACGACTCACGTTGTCTTTATAGTGGTCTACTATATTGCCTCGCAGCCAGTGTTTGCCAAAGGTGACACGGGGTTCTTGATCTCGTTTTATATTGGTCGAGCTCCGCATATCAACACTCTGCTGAAACAACGCAATTCTCGTTTCTTTCCACAGACGTTTGCCCAGAAGTAAAGGGGAATTAGCAGCAGCGGCTAAAACTGGACCCGATATCATTTGAGCCCAGTTATATTTCTCTGTGAACTCTTCAGGACTTATTTGCATATGAACCTGAAAGCTCGTATTACACGCTTCAAAGAGGATGTTGGTGTGATTCGTTATTAACTCATCTACCCCCATCATGTTCAGCTCAAAATCACTTCCACGCTGGGCATACATTGCATCGTTTAAAGCCTGATACCTTGGATTAGGTGTCATATGGTCAAATTGCAAATGTTCCTTTCTTAAGGTAGGCAATATGCCCGTCATTACAATTTTTGTTCGCTTGTTTAACGTAGCTTCATGAGCCTTCGCCATGAGTGTTCGGAGCTGATCTTCCATCCGTATAAAACAGTCAGAATCAAACTCCTGAGGATCTAAGTTGGCTTCAATATTGAATTTAGCAATCTCAGGCACAAAATGAGGGTCGTCTATAGCCTTTAAAACTTCAATATTGTTTATGGACGGATAATACTCTTCATCAACCAAGCATAGTTCCTGCTCAGCACCAATTCGAGTAATACCAGATTCAATTAAACCTTCTTTGATCATTCGATCTAGAGCATTAATGTCGTTCAACAACATACGTGTAAACAACTTTTTTGCATCAGGATCAGAAAATTTATTAACCGATTGATCTCCCATAAATTGAATTGTTCGGGACTAATTTAATCCTTTTAGCTAATAATTTGACTTCCAACAGAATGAAAATAGTTAACAATGAATGTCGATAGGTGTATAACCTCGCTCATAGAATAATTAATATTGCATTGTAATCGTTTTACAACTACCAAGAAATGGCAAAAAAACAAACTGTAGCAATTCTATTTGGCGGAAAATCAACCGAGCATGAAGTCTCTGTAAGATCAGCTCGAAACATTGTTAAGGCACTGGATATCAACCTATATGATGCTCTACTAATTGGCATTTCTAAAACAGGAGAATGGATTTTAAAATCACATGACCAACTGCTTTCAGAAGATGTTGTATTAAGCGATGAGCAAATGGCTCTAACTGTAGTGCCAGGTGCACAGCACAATCAAGTGTGCTTAAAAAAAGACCTTTCATCCATCGGAAACGTTGACGTTGTATTTCCCATTGTACATGGAACCGGAGGTGAAGACGGCACGATTCAAGGATTGTTTAAGATTATCAATTTACCATTTGTTGGCCCTGGGGTTCTAGGATCTTCACTTTGTCTTGATAAAGAAGTGACTAAAAGGCTCTTACGCGACGCGGGAATTAAAAACTCAAAATTCCTTTCTTATCTCAACAGTGAAAAAGACCAGATTAAATTCGAAACGGTTAAAAACGAGCTTGGAATGCCTGTCTACATAAAGCCTCCAAATCTGGGGTCTTCCGTTGGCATTTCTAAGGTTAACAATGAAGAAGAATTTAACCAAGCCATTGAATTAGCTTTTCAATTCGATCGCAAGGTTTTGATTGAAGAAAATATTGTGGGAAGAGAAATCGAATGTGCCGTGCGAGGAAACGCCGATGTTAAGGCATCGCCTACCGGAGAAGTACTAACCATTGGAGATGAACACAAGTTCTATTCTTACGATGCAAAATATGTTGATGCGAATGGTTCTGTAACGGTCATTCCAGCAGAAATGTCTGAAACAGAT
This sequence comes from Bacteroidia bacterium, assembly GCA_965216465.1. Classification (GTDB taxonomy): domain Bacteria; phylum Bacteroidota; class Bacteroidia; order NS11-12g; family UBA9320; genus UBA9320. Next base: position 137,187 of record CBDCFW010000003.1, on the reverse strand, counting down.
ATGAACGCCATAAGAGAAGTTGCAATAAAAACTTACCAGTGTTTATGTTGTGAAGGAATGGCACGTGTCGACGTATTTCTGAAAGAAAATGGCGACGTCTTTGTGAATGAAGTGAATACCATTCCTGGGTTTACTGACATCTCTATGTATCCAAAACTATGGGAAGCAACCGGCCTAAGCTACACCGATCTTATAACTACCCTGCTCAATCTTGCAATCGACCGATTTAAAGAAGAAGAGGCGATGAAAACAAGCATGTAATTTGTAGCTTTGAAGCATAAATTAGCATGCTCAACGAGTTAGTAAAACGTCCGCACAACAAGCAAACCATCAACGAGATTATTGAGTTCATTGGCCATGATGCTAAGCTTTTTGAAGAGCTTATGGTTCACTTTCTGGGAAACAATTTGCGCATTACACAGCTTACCAGTTGGGTAGTTGGACATATAGGCGAAAAACAACCTCAACTCATAGCCCCTTACCACCAGCAGATGGTGGAGCAACTTCGTCATGATGACAGGCATAATGCAATTCGAAGAAACATTGTTAGACTCTATCAATTCGTTCCCATTCCTGAATTGATCGAAGGTGAGCTATACGACATTTGTATGGGCTTTATACTTGACCCGAAAGAAGCAATTGCTGTAAAAGCGTTTAGTATGCGGGTTTGTGAATTGATCGCCGTCAAATATCAAGAGCTAATCCCAGAACTTTCAGATGCGATTCAGAATTGCATGATTGATGCCTCAAGCGGAATAAAAAATCGTGGCAGTCATACGCTAAGACGGCTGGAAAAGCTGAGCGGTAACAAGCGTTCTTTTTAGTACGTTTCACTTTGAACGTGTGTTAATATGTTTAAACTTAGCACACATCCTTACTCGATTCGATTCTTACTATTGTACTTACAAATAGTGCACTTTATGAACAAGTCTTTCTTTACACTCATCGCATTCACTCTTATATTTTTGGTTTCTTGCGTGCCTGCAAGAAAATTAGAAGAACTTCAAGTATCCTACGACAACTTAAAAAGTCAGTTCGATGAACTCTCAAGTCTCAAAGAATACTGTGACACGAACTATGCTAGGGAGCAACGTAAATTCACAATGTTACTTGCTGAATATGAAGAGTATAGAACTCAATGTGAAGAACAGGAAGTTGAATTTAAGAAGGTTCAAGAGACCTATGAATTACTAAACAGAAATTACAAAGACTTGGTGGCTAGCAATGAACTAACCAAGAAAGATTTGCGGTACGAACTCGAACGCCTAGATAAAAGACTAGATCAAAAAGAGCGCGAATTATTTGATAAAGAAGCATCGTTATTGGCAAAAGAACAAGAGACCGCAAAGCTTAAAGTAGAACTTGACGCACTAGATGCATCGTTAAAAGAACGTGAAAGTCGTGTAAACGAACTAGAAGCTCAATTAGCAGCTAGAGATGAGGCTCTAAAAGGGCTTAAGGATAAGCTAACAAATGCTCTAATTGGATACGAAGGCAGCGGCATTACAGTGGTTCAGAAGGATGGAAAAGTATATGTTTCATTGGATAATAGCTTGCTTTTCAAGTCAGGCAAGACAGATATCGACTGGAAAGGAAAAGAAGCTTTATTGAAGGTAGCTGAAAGTCTCAAAGACCTTGAAGATTTTGACATTATGGTTGAGGGACATACCGACAACGTGCCTATGAGATCAAGTACGATACAAGACAACTGGGACCTAAGTGTTCTCCGTGCTACTTCCGTTGTGCGTTACATGACAACTGAAGGAGGAATGGATCCTTTGAAAATTATCCCTTCAGGAAGAAGTAAATATGTTCCCATTGATCCTGCAAAAACAGCTGAAGCACGAGCAAAGAATCGTAGAATTGAAATAATTCTAACGCCTAAGCTGGATCACTTAATGGAGATTATCAAATAATTACTTCTCTTCTCCTAACAAGTAGGCTTTCTGAAAAGCTTCTAAGTCACCGTCCATAACGGCTTGAACATTACTGGTTTCTTGACCTGTTCTAACGTCTTTAACCATTTTATAGGGATGCATTACATAATTTCGAATTTGACTCCCCCACTCGATTTTCATTTTACCATTTTCGATTTCAGCTCGGGCATTATTTCGTTTCCTTAACTCAATGTCGTACAGCTGCGATTTAATCATTTTTAATGCCTCCTCTTTGTTCGCAAGCTGAGACCGAGATTGTTGGCATACAGCAACGATTCCCGTTGGTTTATGGGTTAACTGCACCTTAGTCTCTACCTTGTTTACGTTTTGTCCTCCAGCACCTCCAGAACGAGATGTTTGCATTTCAATATCGCTTGGATTAATTTCAATTTCAATGGTATCATCAACTACAGGATAAACATAAGCTGATGCAAATGATGTATGTCTACGTGCACTGCTATCAAAAGGAGAAATACGGACCAATCGATGTACTCCATTTTCACCTTTTAAATAACCGAAGGCAAAATCACCTGAAATTTCGACGGTAATACTCTTAATGCCTGCAACATCACCATCAACCTGGTCTACTACTTGAGCTTTAAAACCGTTCTTCTCTGCCCACATGAGATACATACGACTAAGCATACTCGCCCAATCGTTACTCTCTGTTCCTCCGGCTCCTGCATTTATCTCTAAAATAGCATCGAGCTGGTCTTCTTCGCCGCTGAGCATGTTTTTAAACTCAAGATCTTCTAGTTCTTCAAAGGTTTTGGCATAATTTGACTCAATTTCATCCGCAACATCCTCTCCCATCTCCTTGAACTCTAAAAGAACTTCAATTTCTTCTACACCTGAGTTAATATTTGCCCAAGCATCGGTCCATACTTTTTTCTTTTTGATGTTTTTAAGATGTGCTTCAGCACGTTTTGGATCATCCCAAAAACTGGGATCATGAGTTTGCTCTTCCTCTTCTGCTATTAGAATTAAATTCTTTTCTACTTCAAAGATATTCCGCCAGTTTTGCTGTGCGGCTCCTTAGTTCGTTGAATTGATCTGTGGTCATAATTATGGTTGCGAAAATAGTCGAAAATCGACTCCTTTTCAATTTGTTAACGATTTGAATTCAAGGGCTTTGAATGTTGTTTAAACGCTAAACTTACGGCACTGCTCTTCCGCCTCATGTTACGCTTGGAGTGACTCCGGGGTTATTAAGCGTAAAATAAGTAAGCTTAAAAGAGATTTAAATGTGTTGAGAAACCTCTAGTATAGATCCGCTTTTATACGGTCGCGAATGTCTTGAATCTCTTCGCGATTTTCTTGCTTTTCGATTTTAAGCATTAGTTCAAGCAGATATTCCATATCAGTCATGTCACCAATTTCTTCTTCAGCTACATAACCTAAGTCAAATCCTTCATTTGCTTGAATATACTCGCTTGCTAATCTACAAATTTTCACAATCGTAGGATCTTCTTCAGAACGACCCATTTCTCTGATTTCTTGCAACTGCTCTACCACTTTACCTGCGTCAAATTTCTTTTGAACATCTTTTAGTAGGTTATTTATTGCCAAATTTGCTTTTGCTTCCCTCATTTTTCTATAATTTGCAGCGAAAATAATTTTAAAATTCTTAATAGGTAAATGCTTGCAGAAATAATCACCATAGGAGACGAAATTTTAATTGGTCAAACTGTCGATACAAATTCTGCATGGATTGCCAAAGAGCTGAACGCCAAGGGAATAGACATAGATCAAATCACCTCTATCCGCGATCAACCTGAGGCCATTATAAATGCATTAAATACAGCGAAAGAACGTGCCGATCTGATTCTGATGACCGGAGGACTTGGACCGACCAAAGATGACATAACAAAAAAGACGCTGGCCCAATATTTTAAGGTTGGATTAAAACGAAGCGAAGCGGCCGAAGAAGTAGTTCGACACATCTTTGAAAAAATAGGTCGCGACATTCTGCCTATAAACCTCGATCAAGCTCTCGTACCTGAAAATTGTGAAGTGCTCATAAACAAAAAGGGCACCGCTCCTGGAATGCTTTTCAACGAATTTGGAAAAATCTTTGTTAGCATGCCAGGAGTTCCATACGAAATGAAGTATATCATGAAGCATGAAGTACTTCCTCGTATCGAAGGTCATCTTGACGATTACACTATTGTACATCAGACGATTACAACAGTTAACGTACCTGAATCATTAATCAGCAAGAAGATTGAGCACGTAGAAACAGTACTTCCGTATCATATAAAACTCGCTTATCTACCCCATCTTAACTTAGTGCGATTAAGGCTTACAGCTAAGTCTAACGCTGCATCTAAAGAAGAATTGGAAATCGAAATTGATCAATACTTCGACCAAATCAAACAAATACTTGGAAACGTTTGGTTTGAAGGCGATCAAGGGATTTCTCAAATTATCGGAAAGTTACTCACTGAGAATAAGTACACCATCGGAACAGTAGAAAGCTGTTCGGGAGGATTTGTGTCGCATCAAATTACCTCAGCAATAGGCAGCTCTGCTTATTATCTTGGCAGTTTAGTGACCTACGCTTACGATCATAAGGTAAAACATATTGGTGTTAACCAGAATGATCTTATTGAAAAAGGTGCTGTAAGTGAAGAAGTTGCATACCAAATGGCAAAAAATGGACAAAAAAAGCTAGGCGTTGACTTTTGCATTTCAACCACCGGAATTGCTGGTCCTGGAGGAGCAACTCCTACAAAGCCAGTAGGTTTGGTTTACATTGGACTCGCTAAACCTAATGGAGACGTTGAGGTGAATAAATGTCGATTTCGAGGAAGTCGTCTTCAAGTTATCGAAAGAACAGCTTATACCGCTCTCGATATGGTCAGAATGGCTTTAACCTCTACCGAAGCTAGCGACCAATCTTAACAAATACTTGTACACCAGTTAAAGTATTGTCTTCAGGATCTAGCCCAACAGCAATGGCTGACATTTGGTATACGTCAGATAACATATTCTTGTTATGAAATTCAGATTGTTTCCAGGCATAAAACATGTAATCGGCAGCTTGTTGATAGGTATATGCAACAGACATCTTTGTTCTCCCTTTGCTGTCGTATTGGTATGTAGGGATGAGTATTGATGTTTGAGCCAAATTCTCGCCTGCATGAAAATACTGCTGTTTTGTATACAATTTAACACGGTCACGCACGTAACGCTTATTGGGTGTGTTCTGCTCATGTGTGAGCTCCCCTTTCTCATTAATGTATTGCAATTGATCGTCTGCTACCTTATAAATAACAGCGTTATAAATCAACTCTTTTTTCCCTTTGGTCACTCTATACTCATTTACCTTATCAAATACTGCTTTTTCCATCAATTGTTGATTGAAAGCATTGGGATCAATAGTATCATTTACATTTTGGCCCATGCTCATTAACGAAAAGCCAGCTAAAATTAGAATAACGATGTATCTCATATGTTCAATATAACTCAAATATTGTGCCTAGTGGTATTCAACCACGCGAACTTCTTTTGTCTCCAGCTCTATTTGGAGCAATGAAATCAGTTTTTGCGTTTGTTCTTTTTTATCTCTTGATGATACGCCATCATGCCAAGAGACTAAAGCAGTCGGCAAGGTATCTCGTTGGGTTCCGTCGTTGAAAATTAATACATCCATCGCCATCTCATCAATTTTGAATTGAGACTTTGCCATTTCAGTCAGCTTATTTGATGCCAAGGAAACTCCGCTCATTTTTTCAATCTCCTGCTTCAATAAGGCAATTTCATCGTCCTTACTTTCTAAAGAAACCGAGCTTCGCTGGTACAGTTCAGAGATAATATCTGATTTTAAAGTAGCCAGTCGCTGCTCTTTAAACCCTATAGGTTGTGGTTGGGTAATAACTAACCTGGCCTCGTCTATGCCTGCTGCAGCCATCTTACTATCCAAAGAGTCGCATTCGTGCTTTTCTAAAAATATACCGTTCACGTTCAGATGAATAATTAAAGAATCGTCTTTAGGAACATATGCCTTGTTCGTAACATATATTCCTGGTAATGAAGCTATTTCACGTTCTATAAAGCTTTCAATTCGCTCTTCTCTTAAATTCTCTTGCAACAGATTGTAGTAGAAATATCCGCTTGGAACCGAAATCAACACTACAACTGCAATAATTCCGTTTCGTACTCTTAATTTCATCTTGGTATCAACAAACGAAAACTTTGGATACCTTAAATAGAGAACCACTAACAAAGCTGCAACACTTATCATAATGGTATTCATTAAGAATAAGTAAAGTGCTCCTGCAAAATAGTCCCAATTGCCAGACGCCAATCCAAATCCAGCTGTGCACAATGGAGGCATCAAAGCCGTCGCAATTGCAACACCAGGCACCACATTGGTCTTTAAACATTTTGCGGCAGCCAATATTCCAGCAACACCGCCAAAAAATGCAACGAATAGATCAAGCATCGTTGGTTTTGTTCTTGCTAAAATTTCAGGAACGGCTTCTGTTGGTGTAATTCGAAAGAAGATATAAGCAGTAAGAATACTGATTCCCGCAGCAACACCTAAATTATTTAAAGCTCTATATATCAGCTTCTTATCGAAAACTCCTATCCCTAAGCCCAAACCTACTATCGGCCCCATTAGTGGTGATATTAACATAGCACCGATAACCACAGCTGTGCTATTCATATTGAGACCTAGCGAGCAGACAAGAATCGAGCAGATTAAAATCCAAATATTGAATCCTTTGAACGAGACATCACTCTTTATGTCTTCAATCGACTGTTTGTAGTTAATGTTATCTAGAGCAAATATTCCAGACAAATATTTGGCTACTTGAGCTGCAATACTGGGTTGTCTTGATTCTTGGTTTTCTGATGGATTAGGTTCACTCATCTTTACAAAACTCTATATTTTCTTTTAATTTCACATAACCGGCCCGTTTAATTGCCGACTTTCTAAACACTTCTTTAAATACTTCTTCTGTTAATTCAACCCATTCTGCTTGATGCAAATCACGAAGCATAGGATGAGATTGAAGTTGAGAAGTGCTATGCGGTGAAGCAAATCTATTCCATGGGCAAACGTCTTGACAAATATCACAACCAAACGCCCATCCTTCCATTTGTCCTTTAAAATGAGTTGGAATTTGAGATTTTAACTCGATGGTTAAATAGGAAATGCACCTATTGCTATCAATTACTTTATCTGCGACAATTGCGTCGGTCGGACACGCATCAATGCACGCTGTACAGGTTCCACAGTGGTCAGTGGTAGCTTGATCTTCTTCCAATTCTAAGTCAATAATCAATTCAGAAATAAAGTAAAAACTTCCTTTCTGTTTTGTAATCAACATACTGTTTTTACCTATCCAACCTAAACCACTTTTTGCTGCCCAAGCCCGATCTAGCACAGGAGCACTGTCTACAAACACTCTACCCCCAACTTCACCAATCTCTGATTGAATTCGATGCATAAAGTTCTTCATTTTGTCTTTTATAACAAAGTGATAATCCGTACCATATGCGTATTTAGACACTTTAATTGCATGATTATCTAATTCTTCTTCGGGATGGTAATTTAGTAATAACGATACTACACTTTTTGCACCAGGCACAAGTTTCGCAGGATCAACACGTTTATCAAAGTGATTCTCCATCCACTGCATGGTACCGTGATAATTTTGACTTAACCAGTGATCAAGATGTCGTTCATCGTTCTCTAGCCTTTCGGCCTTACTTATTCCACAGAAATCAAAACCAAGATCTTTGGCAATTCGTTTTATAATTTGGGTATGTCGAGTTTTAGCTGCATGCATTTAGAACAAGCTTGGGTTTCCACCTTTATTCATTTGCTTACCTAAATGCCTGTACGCCAGCTCTGTAGCTTCTCTTCCTCGAGCCGTACGTTGAAGAAATCCTTCTTTGATTAAGAACGGTTCGTAAACTTCTTCAATAGTTCCTGCTTCTTCACTTACCGCGGTGGCAATGGTATTGATCCCTACCGGTCCACCTTTAAACTTATCAATAATTGCAGTCAATATTCTATTGTCCATTTCATCTAAACCTCTTGCATCAACATTCAAAGCACCCAGTGCCATTTTTGCAATGTCCAGTGAAATGCTTCCGTCACCCTTAATTTGTGCAAAATCTCTAGTTCGTCGAAGCAAGGCATTCGCAATACGCGGGGTTCCTCTACTCCTACCCGCAATCTCCATGGCTGCCTTATGGTCGATAGGAACTTGCAAAATGGATGAGGAACGTTCAACTATTTCAGCCAACAAATCGGTATCGTAATACGCTAAACGGCTAGTAATTCCGAAACGAGCTCTTAACGGAGCTGTAAGCAACCCACTGCGGGTTGTAGCTCCAATTAAGGTAAAGGGGCTGATACCTATTTGAACCGATCTTGCATTTGGACCTGTGTCTAGAACAATGTCAATTTTATAGTCTTCCATAGCCGAGTATAAGTACTCCTCAATTACAGGACTTAAACGGTGAATTTCGTCAATAAACAAAACATCACCCTCATTCAAGTTGGTTAGCAAACCTGCCAAGTCACCTGGCTTCTCCAAAACTGGACCACTACTCACTTTAATGCCACTGTTCAGTTCGTTCGCAATAATGTGTGCTAGTGTTGTCTTTCCAAGACCTGGGGGTCCGTGAAGCAAAACATGATCTAAGGCCTCATCGCGTTGATTTGCTGCCTCTACGAAGATTTTTAGGTTCTCAAGAATACGATCTTGGCCGGTAAAATCATCAAACGACTTAGGTCGCAAGACACGTTCAAAATCACGCTCTTGATCTGAAAAATTTTGACCTGTACCGTCTAATAATTCATTGCTCACGAGGCGAATGTAAATGAAGAATTTGAAACAAAGGCAACGTTTTTTATAAACATTTCATCTAAAAGATAATTCTTTTCAAAATATAGACGTTTCATTTGAGGTGCTAATGCAAAAATCAATATTCATTCTTTGTTTCTCACTTGTGTTCCATCTGTTTGCAGTTGGCCAAGTTGATGTAAAAGACATTCAATTTGTAAATAAAACAATTGACTTTGGTCGCATTTATGTAGAAGCTGGAGTTGTTACTGCTGAATATAAGTTCAAGAACAACGGCACAGCAACATTTGAAATCTCAGAAATTGATGCGGCATGCGGCTGTACCAACCCTAGAGCATCGAGCTACAGTGTGGCTCCAGGAGAAGAAGCTAAGATTTTAGCTGAATTTAACCCTAAAGGAATGCTAGGCGAAGTAGATAAATGGATTTATGTTCGAGGTAACTTCGACAATGAATTTCAAATTCGTTTAAACTTTACTGCGGATGTTAAGTCGTATGAGCGACTAAGCGATATTCAACATTATCCAGGAGAGTTTGGTTACTTAATATTAGAACGCCTAAATGTATCGTTCGGTGTTGTTTCCGACCTTCGATTGCGATTGGATTCTATTAAAGTTACCAACGAAGGCGACAAACCTCTTCAGGTAGAATCTATTAATGGTCTACCCGGTTTTATATCGGTTAGTAATTTACCTCTTAGTGTTGAGCCTAATGAATCAGGCTACCTCAAATTTAAAATTGATGCAACTAAATCTGATACCGTTGGCCCATATATGGGGCAACTAAAAGTCAACACCAACGACCGATTTTTCCCGCTAAAAACAATCTCATATCGCTTGGTTTTTCAAGATGACTTTTCGCATTTAAGCAAAAGAAAGTTGAAGAAAGCTCCACGAATAGAGCTCTCTACAACTGAAATTGATTTCGGAACTATGGGAAGCGGTGCTGTTAAAAAAATGCCAGTAGAAATTTCTAACACGGGTAAATCACCACTTATTATTAGAAGAATAGATGCTGCATGTGCATGTGCAATTCTGTCAGACCTCAAAGAAGAAATTGCACCTGGAGAAACGATTAAAGTAATGGCCCAATTTGACGCCCTATACAAGCACGGAAACCAACGTAAAACGGTTATCCTTTATACCAACGACCCAAACAATCCGCAAATCACCCTGTTTCTAAAAACGAAGATCAAATAATTTTGGCAATCTATTTGCAGTTATAATGATATGAAAGGAAAACAGGTACTACTCATTGCTGGCTTAACGCTTATTGCATCTTTTTCAGGAGCTTTTTTATATAAAACACTGTTCAACGAACAAAACGTTGTTGTAGTTAAACAAGAACAATCTACACCATACAGAACGGTAAGCGATGCACAGGCAGCTGATCTTCAAACCGGATTTATTACTGCTTCGAAAAAGAGTACTCCAAGTGTTGTTTTCATTAAAACAGAATCACAGTATCAACGCAATTCTTTTTGGTTCTTCGGCTACGATCCTTTTGGAAGTGTAGGTAAGGTTGCGAGTACAGGTTCTGGTGTGATTATCAGTAATGATGGATACATTATTACCAACCACCACGTTATTAAAAATGCTGACAAAATTTCTGTAGTGCTGAACGACACGAAAAAAGAATTCGCAGCTGAATTGGTAGGTTCGGACCCAAGTAGTGATTTAGCTCTTCTTAAAATAAATACGGATGGATTGATAGCCATTGAATTTGAAGACTCTGACAAGGTACAGATAGGACAATGGGTGCTCGCTGTAGGAAATCCATTCAACTTAACCAGCACCGTAACGGCTGGTATCGTAAGTGCGAAAGGTAGAAATATTAACATCGTTAATAATCAATTTCCTATAGAATCATTTATCCAGACCGATGCCGCGATTAATCCTGGAAATAGTGGCGGGGCGTTGGTTGATTTAAAAGGAAATCTCATAGGAGTTAATACCGCAATCGCCTCTAAAACAGGGTCTTATATTGGTTACGGATTTGCAATTCCAAGTAACATTGTTTCAAAAATTGTTCAAGATTTAAAAGAATTTGGGGAAGTTCAACGCGGATTCTTAGGGATAGAAGTTGCCGACATTGATGGCAATATTTCTGAAACTTTAGGTGTTAGCTCTGGAGTTTTAATTGAACGTGTAACTGGAGCAAATTCTTTCGTTGGCAACAAGCTTGAAGCTGGCGATGTAATCTTAAAGCTTGATGGAGCTGAAGTAAATTCAAAAGCACAATACGATGAACTACTTGCCTATCATAGACCCGGTGACATCATTAATTTAGAAATTTCAAGAGACGGATCTACTAAAAACCTGGATTTCAAATTGGTGAACAAAGAAGGAACAACCGAATTGATTAAAAGAGAAAGCGTGAAAAGTACTTCGCTTGGTGCTGAATTTGAAATGGTCTCTAAACTCGAAAGAGAAACATTTGGAATCTCCTCAGGAATTAAGGTAAGAAACATTACCAACGGTAAGATTCGTAAGATGAATATTCCTGAAGGCTTCATCTTTACTAAAATTAATCAAAAGCAATTCGAAGATCTTGAATCATTCTTAAATTACATGGAGAATTTAAAAGGTCAGATTCGAATCGAAGGCGTTAGTCCTAGCGGTTCTAAGCAATACTTAAGTTTCTATTTTTACTAGTATATTTGTAGGACATGACTACTACATTTTCTAGGTACTTTACGCTGCTTTTCCTACTCTTCTGTGGATTTAGCCAAGCACAAATTGCTCCGGTGTTTGAACAAACAAATTTGGAAATTTTGGGCTTAAAAAAAGTCAAGAATGGCTGCATTCTTATATCTTGTTCGGATAAGAATTCGAACATGAATGCTACCCTGATCACAACACAGGGCAAAAAAGTTTGGAGCTCCAGCTTTGAGATTCCTAAAGCGTCGAAAAGCAATTTAAATCGCCTAGAAGTAATTACCGATAGTCTTGCTTTATACATCATCAGTCAAACTGAGAACGATGTTTGGATAACCCAAATGCAACCCGAAACGGGCCAAATAACGAAACCCACATATAAGCTTAAGTTTCAAGATAAAGAGGCCTATTGGTATTGCGTTTTAGAAGATCTTTTCGTGCTTTCACGTCAAGAAAATGAGATGATTGCATATGAAGTAAGTTCAGAGGGTCTAACCCCTATTTACACCGTATTGCACGCAGAAGAAAAATACAATTCGACGGTATTGCAGACCATTGCTTCAAACGAATTTGATGTAATTTCAAGTACGTATACGTTGGAGAGAGATCACAGTGAAATGCACCTTCTGCTTTCAAAATATGACTTAGTGTCAAGAGAACGTTCAACTAAAACCTATGATCTGAAGCTCGATTACACCAGCTTTACTTATAACAGTAGTGTTGATGCCAGAGTATTTGGAACATACCAAGAGAGTGATGCTTTTTATTTACTAGGTAAGCTCGACATTAAGTTTAAAAACAAGTACCCAACTCAAAAACTAGGAGACAATTTTATCGGACTTTGGATTGCCAAGTTTAATTCAGATCTAGATCTGGTTTATTTCAGTGAAATTCCTTTTCAATATTTTGAAGGTTATGTACCAGCCGACGTTATAAGAAAGCCTTCCGTTATTGCTTTAAAGGAAGATTTCAACGGTGGATTGTTTGTAAATATTAATGAAATCCAAACCATAATTTACGGTCAGCGGTATACCCTGTACCTTGATAGCTTAGGTCTTCACCGTTCTATAATTGGAGGTAAAGACGAATACAATTTGATGGAATATGACTTTAGCGGATTACGTGACGCTGGAAGAAAAGGAAAGATTCGACTAATGAATGATGATTGGTCACCTTATAGCACTTCAACATTTAATACTTTAGATACCCGGAACAGCGAATACAGTGCAATAGCAAAAAATACGGTGAGTCTATCCCTAAACTCTTCTACCGCCTCAAAAGAAAACAAGTCTTATAACTATTTAATCTTTAACGAAGATGTGCTGTATTTTGAATACCTCAGTCGTAAAAAAGGCACGCTAAGAATTTACCACCAAGCTTATTGATTGTAAGACCTAGGCACTCGCAACCTTGAACTCACTGGTTTCGTGAAATTCAATTTCTGGATTGTTTTGCTTTGCCATTTGTAAAACAAAGGCTGTTTGAGCCAAGAATACCAAGTTTTCATCTTTGTCTTTCACAATCTCACTTGGCTTATACTTAATAAACTCTTGTATTTTGGCTTCGTCACCCGTCATCCAACAGGCTTTGTGATAACGCATTGGTTCAAATCGAGCTTTGGCATTGTACTCGTGTTCGAGTCGGTATTGTATAACTTCAAACTGAAGCTCTCCTACCACACCAATAATCTTTCTATTACCTGGTTGTTGCGTAAATAATTGAGCTACGCCCTCATCAGTTAGCTGATTTAGTCCCTTCTCAAGTTGCTTAGTTTTCATTGGGTCTAAATTGATAACCTCTCTAAACAACTCAGGACTAAAACTCGGAATTCCTTGAAATTGAATTTTCTCCCCCTCAGTCAACCCATCGCCAATTTTGAAGTTTCCGGTGTCGTATAATCCGACAACATCACCTGGATAGGCAAACTGCGTAACCTCCTTACTATCAGCAAGAAAAGTATACGGATTGCTGAAACGCATTTTTTTCTCTGTTCGGGGATGTATATAAAATTTATTTCGCTCGAAAGTTCCAGAGCATACACGTAAGAATGCAATTCTATCTCGATGATTTGGATCAAGATTCGCGTGTATTTTGAATATAAATCCACTCATCTTTGACTCATCTGGTGCTATTTCTCGAGCATCAGTTACCCTTGGCTGCGGTCCTGGAGCAATTTCAACAAATGTGTCGAGCATCTCTTGAACACCGAAGTTGTTTAGTGCAGAGCCAAAGAACACTGGAGCTAACAAACCCTCTTCATAAAGTTCGCGGTCAAAAGGTTCATAAACTCCATTAATCAGCTCTACATCTTCACGTAACTGATCCGCATCGGCCTCACCAACCATCTCATCGAGCATTTTATCGTTCAAGTCACTGATCTCAATATATTCAGCAGCCTTCCTTGTTTTATTTGATTCAAACAAGTTTAGTGAGTTATCGTGCAACAGATAAACACCCTTAAAACGACTACCCATGTTTATTGGCCAACTTAACGGCCGAGTACTGATATTCAATTCAGACTCTAACTCATCAAGAATATCGAAGGGCTCCTGACCTTCGCGATCCATTTTGTTTACAAAGATTATAACAGGTGTATTTCGCATACGACAAACCTGCATCAGTTTTCGCGTTTGAGCCTCTACCCCTTTTGCAACGTCAACAACCAAAATAACACTATCTACCGCCGTTAAAGTTCTGTAAGTATCCTCAGCAAAGTCTTTGTGACCAGGAGTATCAAGAATATTAATCTTTTTTCCTTTATACTCAAAGCTCATTACCGAAGTAGCAACAGATATCCCTCTTTGCTTCTCTATTTCCATAAAGTCGGAAGTAGCAGTTTTCTTAATCTTATTGCTTTTTACAGCACCCGCAGTTTGAATTGCCCCTCCGAATAAAAGAAGCTTCTCGGTCAATGTTGTTTTACCAGCATCAGGGTGAGATATAATCCCAAAAGTTTTTCTCCTATTTAGTTCTTGTTCAAGACTCATTTTCGATGGTGCAAGGATAGGCAAAATACACTAGACCATTGCCATTAACTTGTTTTCAATTCGTGCTTTGCTTCGTGACTATTTTTTAACATAGAAAGGCTTATGTAATTCTGTATTTTTGCCGCTATGAAATTGATAAAAGGATTTTCTCTACTGCTAATTTTTGTGGGCCTTTCAGGCTTCTTTAAGGCTAAGCCTACTGAGTTTTTAATCTACGTGCACCATAATAACCAATCGCTTTGTGCACAAGAGCAAGCTTCTTGCATTGAAATTCAGTACTTAAATGATGTTACAGACCCCATTGATGCCTCACAGCTTACTCCTTTTGGCGAAGCAATAGAAGGTTTTAATTACGAACCTGGTTTTGCATATATTCTTAAAGTTTCTAAAACTAAGCTTAAGCGCAAAGAAGCAAAGGAATTGGGCAAAGCATACACCTATTCTCTTGTAGAAGAAGTTGAAAAAAATCTGCACATAACTACACCAGGATTGTATGCTAAAGTATCTACTTCAATGGGCGATATCTATGGCAAGCTCGAGTATGAAAAGGCACCTTTAACGGTTGCAAACTTTGTTGGTCTCGCTGAAGGAAGTATTAAAAATGGTGCAAAGCCCCTTGGAATTCCTTATTACGACAGTTTGATATTTCACCGAGTAATTCCAAACTTCATGATTCAAGGTGGTGACCCTGATGGAATTGGTTCTGGTGGACCAGGATACAAATTCAGAAACGAAACAAGTAAAGATCTTTCTCATAAGGTAGGAACTTTCTCAATGGCCAACTCTGGTCCAAATACAAATGGATCACAATTTTTTATTACGCACCGTGCTACTCCTTGGTTAGATGGAGGTTATAACGTGTTCGGTTATGTAATTAAAGGCCAAGACATTGTTGACGCAATTGGAAATGTTCCAAGATCGAAAGCAGATAGACCAAACACTCCAGTATACATGAAATCAGTGCGAATAATTCGTGTTGGTCAAGAAGCCAAAAACTTCGACGCACTGACCACATTCAACAATCTAAAATAAATTGAGTTCTACAAGCCATAACAACCCATTAAATAACAAATCATTTAAGTTTAAAGGTTCTAATCAGCGACTGATATCAGCTGATATTACCTATGGCAATCATCAAACTTCGGTTCCCATCTGTGTATTTGTGCATGGATTTAAAGGATTCAAAGATTGGGGGGCATGGCCTTTAGCTGCTGAAATATTTGCTCTTAAACAAATACCGTTTTTTAAGTTCAACTTCTCGCACAACGGTACAACACCCTCAAACCCGACTGAATTTGTTGACCTTGAAGCATTTGGAAATAACAACTTCAAGATTGAATACGATGAAATCGGAACGGTTCTTGATTTTATTGAGAAAAAGGCAGACTCATTTGATTTCGAGTGGAATCAAAAGATTTTCCTCATCGGTCACAGCCGCGGTGGTGCAATGTCACTTGTTCGAGCAGCTAATGATTCCAGAATAAGTAAATGTGCGACCTGGGCAGGAGTTTCAGACCTAAGTAAATATATGCGCATGAAAGACTTAACCGACTGGAAAACTGAAGGCAAACATGTTGTTCTCAACGGACGAACAGGACAAGAGATGCCTATTTATTATCAATTTGTAGAGGCATATCAGCAAAATCGGGAGCTGTTTGAAATGGAAGATGTTTTTGAAAAGATTGTATGCCCACTGCTCATTGTGCATGGTGAAGACGACGAAACTGTTCCATTGAGCGAAGGTCAAGCAGTATTTAACGAGGTAGGTCACTCCATATTGGTTGAAGTGGAAGAAGCAAATCACACCTTCAATACAAAACATCCTTTAGAAGAAAGAAAAATACCTAAAGCATTTGCCGAAGTGGTGACAGAAACGATTGAATTCTTTAATCTTTAGCCATGACCAAGGTTGCTATTATTGGTGGAGGTGCTTCAGGCTTTTTTACAGCTATACACGTTGCTCAGCAAGTAAAAGCCGAAGTAACACTATATGAGGGTCAAAGCAAGTTGTTGAGCAAGGTGCTAATTTCTGGTGGAGGTCGTTGCAATGTAACCAACGCTATTTCTGAGCCTAATGAGTTAGTAACTTACTACCCACGTGGAAATGCTTTTTTACTAGACCCTTTTACTCAATTTAGTTCTAATCACACCCAGCAATGGTTTAAGCAGCATGGTGTTCCACTTAAAACCGAGGCGGATGGTCGCGTATTCCCCGTTTCTGACAAGTCGCAATCCATTTACAATTGCCTTACGCAAACTGCTGATAGACTTGGAATAAAAGTTAAGACAGAACACCGCTTAACGGGTTTAATAGAAAATCCTAAAGGCTATGAGCTGGTGTTTAAAGACAAGACTATTAGAGCCGATGTAGTAGTAATGGCTACTAGCTGCAATAAGCAAGTATTTTCAATTCTAAGAAGTCTATCGATTTCGCTTATTGACCCAGTTCCTTCGCTGTTTACCTTTAATGCACAAGATCATATGCTTAAATTGCTGTCTGGAATAAGTGTGCCTTCTGCAAAGGTTTCTATAAATGAGATCAAGTCAAGTGAACAAGAAGGTCCTGTTTTGGTTACACATTGGGGTTATAGTGGTCCTGCTATTCTAAGGTTAAGTGCCTGGAGTGCAAGAGAATTACACGACCTAGATTACAACTTTACCCTGTCTGTCAATTGGCTCAATCAAAATTTAAAAGACCTTGTAGTCTTGCTTAAGTCGCATGCTGAAATCCATCCTAAAGACAAGGTAATCAACTGGAAAGAGCATGGTTTACCTAAAAGATTGTGGAATGAGTTGTTTCGCTTATCCAATCTTAAAGAGTACACCAATTGGTCTGAAATTGGTAAGAAAGGCATTCAGCGACTGGCGACCCAATTAACCGCATTTCAAGTAAAAATATCTGGTAAGAGTACATTTAAAGAAGAGTTTGTTACTGCCGGTGGCATAGATCTTGATACAGTAAGTGCAGAAACATTTGAAATACGTGGCAAGAAAAATCTGTATGCTGTAGGTGAATTACTCAATATTGATGCAATAACCGGAGGATTTAATTTTCAAGCAGCATGGACTGGTGGCTATCTTGCAGCTAAATCAATTGTTAAGAACATCAAGAATCAAATAAAATAACGAAATTTGCAGCCCATTATGCCAAGAACACTTTGTCTTCTCTTAACCTGCTTAACTCTCTTATCTGGATTTTCACAAATTCCTGAATTAGAGTTGGTTAAATACAATCCGCACGCCATCGATCGAGCTTCTAATATATCAAAGGCCCGTGCGTACTACTTAAGTGGGAAATTCGAACTTGCTGAATCTCAGTTCTATGTAGCTTTAGATCAAGGGACAATGACAACCAGCGATTTCTTATTGTTCGCAAATACTCTGTTGATTCAGAATAAGCATGGACTGGCTAGAGAGTTCTATAATGAATATATAGACAAGAAGGGCATAACTGAAGGTAATGAACTGTATGAAATAGATGAAGTATTTGAGAACAATAGTATTCCATTTATTCCTACCAATGTTGGTTCTGATGCCAATTATCTCAATCCTTCTGCAAGCGGTGGAAATTTATACGCTGTTGAAAATAGTCGATTGTATAAGTTCAATGTAGACTGCGATGGCAACTTATCGCACAAATCGCAAAGACTAAAATCAGCCACTTCACTCCCTCTAGGGTCTGTTAGCTTTTTTAATGAAGGCCAGAGCGCTGTAGGCTCTATCATTAATTACCAAGAAAATTCAGTTAGTCTTTTCTACTTTTCTAAAAAGAATGGGGCTTGGAAAAAACCTACTAAATTGTTCGAATCAGAACCGGGTAATTATGCATTTCCATTTATGGATGAGGAAACAAACACGCTCTATTTCGCATCAGATAAAAAAGGTGGCTTTGGAGGATATGACCTGTATATAAGCGTGTTTATAGATGGTAGCTTTAACTCTCCAATTAACTTAGGACAGCGCGTAAACAGTAAAGGCCACGACATTTATCCAACCAAAACAAAAGAATGGCTTTATTTTAGTTCTAATGGTAAAGTTTCTAAAGGAGGATACGACCTATACAAATTCAAGAACTTAAATGACTACAATAGCATTGTTGCCAATTGCTTTGAATTTAATTCTGCCAACGATGACCTTTCTCTTATTCCAAACGGACGAAACAAATATTTCATTTACCAGCAGTTCAACAACGATTCATTGGCTATAAGCCATTACGTTAAACCTGATGAGTTATTCAGCTATACGGGTTCAATAGTTGACGAAGAAGGTAACGCCGTAAAAAATGTTCGAATTCTAATTGAACCTCAAACCGGTTATGGTGCTTATACTATTTCAGATCAACGAGGGTTTTTCAATTATGTAACTAGTCAAGATGTTCACGGAGCAAATGCAACTGCAATTGCCGAGAATTATCATTTTAAAAATTTCAAAATTGGAGACTCGATTATTGTCTTAACTAAGGTTGAACCTAAAGTAGTTATTAAAGAGGTTGAGAAGATAATCTATAAAGACATTATAAAAGATGACGGATCCGATACTAGCGTAACACAAGTGATTCCTTCAACACCTGTTATGGACGAAAACGCCAAGAAACCTGTAGAAGGCATGTACTATGTGATTGTCGGTTCAACCTACAGCTATTCAAGTGCTTACGACCTTTGGAGCAAGTGGATTGATGTATATGATCAACTTGAAATTCTTCAGTTTGAGAATGGCTTATACCGCGTTGCCTACTATGCCGGAAGCAATGAAGAGGATGCTATGGCTGAATTCAATACAGCGAAGATTCATAAAGATGATTTATGGATTTTACGACCTAAAATTTGAGCATCTTTCTCGGAATTCTCAGCTTCCAAAGTCCATTGCCATAGGTTCCTGCATAAAGCCAGCGACCATCGTAGTCAATATCAAAATCACGAATTGCTATGTTTGGAATTTTGCCTGATAGCTTTTGCCAAGATTTCATCTGAGCATTGCGGTAGTAAATTCCATCAAGCATAGAAACAATTACCCCAGTTGAATTTGGAATGTGAACGATTTTAAAGGTTTGATATTGAGGAAGACCTTCTGAATAGTTCTGCCAAGTTTCGCCCCCATCTAGACTTCGATACACCTTATGAATCTCTTCAACATCTAATGTTCCAAGCGAAACAAGCACTTCATTGGGATTATTTGGATTGCTCGAAATTGAAGTAATGTGGCGCCAAGCTAAAATGGGCAAGTTTTGTGTAATGTCGACCCATGTTTTTCCAGTATCTGTAGACTTAAAAAATTTGTTTTTAAGCTGCTTTGCATTCCATGTGGGTTGTTCGTAGGCAAAAAACAATTGATTGGGATTTTTTGGATTGATATCAAACCCAGAAGCCTCATATTCTCCTCCTTTTAATCTTTTTGTTTTGTTTACCCACTTCGAATCATTGTTATACCATAAATCGGTTCCAACATAAAAGAATGAATCTATAGCCCCTGGATAGGCTACTAGTTTGGATGTAAACGGTCTTCCTCCCGAAGGTGGATGAACAAAGTTTATACCATGCAAAGTCTCTTGATTCATACGCCTTAGCGTCCCTCCCATCTGAACAATGTAGTGATCTTGCAATTCATAGGATTCGCCGCCGTCGCCATATAAATCTCCTAGATTTAGCCACTCTTTACCGTTAACAAGAAAAGTTCCTAAGTCTTGACACCCCACTAGGAGACTTCCGTTTCGCAGCAAGGTTATACCATAAATCTGCATTGCATTTAATCCTTTTCCAGATACATTGTTCCAAGTCTTTCCTGTGTCAAGCGATTGAAACACCCCACCATCGGTTGCTAGATAAAACTCTCCAGCATCTACTAATTGCAGGCCACGAATGTCGTCGTGTGTAAAGTTCTTTGCTCCATATTCTGGTATCGTAGCTACTCTGAACGTCTTTCCACCGTTCGTACTTACATAAGCCCTGTATGTGCCTAACACTATAGTTGTTGGGTTATTGGGAGGTATTGCAATTTCAGTATGGTGTACATCTGCCCTTCTAATTCGCTTACTGGTGTGTAAGTTTACCCAAGTATTACCGAAATCTAAGCTTTCATCAACGTATGCAGTTCGGCCATCGGCGTAAAAGGCCATCATCCTTCCTACTTTGCTAGGATCATTGCAAATTGCAATACGTTGAATATCTACTGGTTTAGTTCCTTTCTTGGTAAACACCGAGAGTCGATCGGTAATATCTTGCCAACTCTCTCCACTATCTGCACTTGTCATCAAGTTAGCACCAGCAGCATAAATACGCGAATGATCTAACGAAACTAACAAACTCCTGAAATCACACTTTGTTTTTGTGACTGAAAGACTCCAATTCAACCCTAAGTCATGACTTACGTAAATATTTTCAGGTGTACACGCGATTAATGTCCTTTCATTTTGGTGTGCTAACGCCCAAACAGGTTGTAGGTCAGTCGGTTTAAACTGCAGACCAGTTGGTTGCCAAGTTTTACCATTATTACTTGACCGATAAACACCCGACCCAAATTTTTCGTCGTAGTGCGTAAGTCCAGTTGAAATAAAAAGTTCATCGCTAATTTTGAGCATATCTAACACTCCTTCTTGTAGATTAAACTTGTCGAGTTTAACCCATTTTTTACCCTCATTATTTGATCGATAAACTCCTCCAGTTATGCTCGACGCATACCATTTATCCGAGATTAAAACATCTTCGATCCACCCTACACCAGTGCTGGTCCATTCGCCTGTATCGACATTAGAAGCTGGAATAACAGATGGCCCTAAATACTTCCACTTGTAACGCTTTTTTACTTGCTGCGAAAAACTTGAAGCGGATAGTAAAACAGCCCCAAGAAGCACAAATAAGCGTTTAAATGACATTTTTCAAGATTACAAATAATCCAAGAACAATAAAAATTGCTCCTACCACCTTACTCAATCTATCGCCAATAATGTCCAGTAATTTCTCTCTGTATTTATGTGCTAGTTGTACATAAATTAACAGGATTCCAAGTGCACCTATGGCTGCTCCAAGTGCAAAAGCAATGTTGGGTGATATCCAAGAATTGGCTGTAAAATCAATGAGCGCAGGTTTGCTTGCTATAAAGTTCAACGAACCGGTATGTAATAGCAACAAAATACCAGACCAGAAAAAGATTAATTGTGGGTTGGCAAATGCTAAAAACAAACCTTTAAAGAAGCTTCTTTTGATCGAAGTCTGGTTTTCTAATCCTTCGTTATGGAGGTTACTTTTGATCTTTTTTAAGATATAAAAAGCACCCAGGCCTATAAAAACAAAGCCTATAAAAATTCCAATTATAGTTTGATGCTCTTTTAGTCTATCGACGTAACTCGTGCCGTATATTGCCAATAAAGTATAAGGAATTTCAGGAAGCACCCCTCCTATTGCCAGCCAGGTTGCATGTTTAGCTCCTTTTCGAATCGCCGTCTCAATTACAGCTACATTAACAAGGCCAAGAAGTATCGAGCCAATGAAACTTATCCATGCGGCTACGAGAAAAGCGATTAGTGCGTCCACGGCTCCAAAAATTGTTTAAAAATATTTGCCAAACAAATTAGAATTCACACCTATTAAGTGTAAGCTTGCAGCAAGAAAATGGAGAACATAGTATTAGAAGGAAAATTGGTTCAGTTGTTGGCACCACAAGAAGGCGTTAGCACTAGAGGAGCTTGGAAGAAGCAAGAATTTGTAATTGAAACTACAGAACAATATCCTAAGAAGATTTGTATCGGATGCTGGAATGAAAAAGCAGATGAATTAGCGAATTACAATACAGGCGATATGATGCGTGTTTCGGTAAATATTGAGTCTAGAGAATACAACTCAAGATGGTATACCGATATTAAAGCGTGGAGAATTGAATCAATGAGCCAGCAAGCAGCTCAACCAGCTGCCCCAGCAAATGCAAACGAAGATGTGGTGGGCATGAGCTTCTCAGAGGAAGATGACGAACTTCCATTTTAATCTGAAAATTATTAATTAAAATACATTTAGAATTAAGGGTTATTTTAACAAAATAGCCCTTTTTTTGTATAGCAACTCGATCATGATACATCAGTTTGACCCCGGCTTCGGACAGAAGTATGCCCACAATACAAAGCGCATCATCAACAAAGATGGTAGCTTTAATATTACACGCAAAGGCGTTCGTAATCAGTGGTTTCAAACTATGATTCAGATGTCATCTACCCGATTTGCAGTAATTCTTACCCTCTTCTACCTCCTTTCAAACCTAGTATTTGCAATAACCTATCTGGTATTAGGTGTTGAGCATATATCCTTTGTCGGAAATTATAGTTTTGCTCCGTTTGAGAAGGCATTTTATTTCAGTCTTCAAACGTTTACAACAGTAGGTTTTGGTAGCTTATATCCGAGTGACCCCATGACCAATTTTGTTTCTGGCATGGAAGCCATGATGGGTTGGATGTTCTTTGCCATTGCAACGGGTCTCGTTTATCGTAGATTTAGCAAACCTACTGCCCGAATCTTATTTAGCAACAACGCCTTAATATGTCCTCATAAGGATGGCAATTCTTTAATGTTTAGAGCAGTAAACAGACGTCCAAATGTGCTTATGGAGATGGAAGCAAGAGTTATGCTTGCGGTCGATATGGATGAAGGCGAAAAAGTGTTTAGAAGATACTTCAATCTTAAGCTAGAAACCAGTTCAATTCATTTTTTTCCTTTGAGCTGGACGCTAGTGCATCACATCGATGAAGACAGTCCGTTACATGCACTTACACGACAAGATTTTAAAGATAAGAAGGTTGAGATTCTGATTATGATTAAGGGCTTCGATGAAACGTTTAGCCAGACTATTCCAATACGGTTTTCATACACTGCTGATGAGATTGAATGGAATGCAAGGTTTGTGCCCAATTACAAATCACTGGATAATGGCCAAATCGAATTAAACATAGATGGGGTTCATGATTTTGAGTATGTGAATTCAAAATAATTATCCTATAATTGGATGATTATTAATACTTAATGACTCTAGAAGAAAGGCTCCTAATTTGCAAGACATGTGAAAACAGAAAAGTAGACTACGAAAAAGGAGTAGTCTGCGAACTTACCGGTGACCCCCCCACTTTTGAACAGAATTGTCCAGATTATATTGAGATTCCTCAATCGCGATCTTACCCCATTGGAGTAAAAAATCAAGCATTGGGTAGAAACAGTATTTATCGACCAAATAAACAGCGTGCGAGATATGCTCTTGCAGCTTTAATCACTCTTGGTGTGCTTCAAATCAGTGGTTGGATTCTCGGTTACTTTTTTATTATAGAACGCCAGAAAACCTTTGAGAGCGGCTACTATTATGGAGCTGTTGGTACCAAATATGAGCTTCTTGAAAGTCTAATTCAAATTAACGCACTTCTGATAGGGGTTACCTTTATTGCTCTGATAGTTGTCTTTATAAACTGGTTTAGAAGAGCATATTTCAACCTGCATCTTCGTTTTTCTGATCTTCAATACACAGACCTTCGAGCCGCTTGGTGTTGGTTTGTGCCATTAGCTAATTTCTACTGGCCATACGCAATTATGCGTGAGATGTGGATTAAGACTAAAAGCCTGCTTGTGGGTGAAGATCATGCCAAATTCGATTCATACCACCACAACTTGGTTGGTTTTTGGTGGCTAACTTTTGTGTTAAGTAACCTCACAGTTAATTTAACCGGAGTATCTATGGGATTGGGTTTAGAATACTTAAGATACATATCATATGTTAAAATGGTGATGACCGTAATTTCGTACATACTCGTAATTATCATGGTTAAGCGTTACAGCAGAATGGAAGAAACAGTTAGAACTTCAAATGGACTCGAAACTGAAATTGATTTAATTGGAATAGAAACAGAATAAACATGACCTTAGAAGAGAAATTAGCAATTTGTAAAACCTGTGAAAATCGAAGAGTAGATTATGAAAAGGGAGTCGTGTGCTCTTTAACTGACGAAAAGCCCGCATTCGAAGATAGTTGCCCTGATTTTGTCCCCGCAACCAAGTCATCATCAGCCTATAATAAGCTGAACTCAAAAATCTCTTTTAAATCGGGAAATAAGTATCGACCGAACCTGCAACGGTCTAAATGGGTTATTATTAGCTTGGGCTTAGTGCTTTTCTTTGATATTGTTAATGGAATTGCAATGTCGATGGAGAACTCATTGTATAATGACGTTTTAGAAGGCCATATTGCCTCCGATTCACGGATTGCAGTCGTTGACTTTTTTCTTTTAGCCGGTGGTATTGGTTATTTGGCAGCAAGAGTGCTAGCTGCGGTAATGTTTATTCGTTGGTTCAGACGTGCATATTTCAACCTTCATCTAAAATTCAATCATCTGAGCTTTAAGGAAACGCAAGCAGTTTGGTGCTGGTTCATTCCTTTTGTAAACTTGGTTCAGCCTTTTAACATTATGCGTGAAATGTGGAATACCACCACAGAATATGTAAAAGAACAATCGAGCAACCTAAGGTCTATAGTAGGCTGGTGGTGGGCTTTTTACCTCATAAACAACATTGTATCAAATGTTGTATCGCGCGTTTATCGTGAGGCTGAAGATATGGAGAGTATAATCGAAGCGAATATGGCTGAATTCTATATTACTCCTTTAGATTTCATAGCAGCAATTCTTGCCATCATCATGGTCAGAAAATATTCGGAGTATGAAGAAGTTATACGAAATTCTGAAGACCTTTCATCAGAAATCGATGAAATTTCAGGAATTCAGACTTTATAAAATTTAGCTAAAATACAGACGTTATCTGCTCTAAGAAATTAGTAATGGTCTTTGGTTGCATTATTATTAGAACCAGCATCCCTCCTATCGCACCATAAAAATGAGCGTCGTGGTTTATATTATCTCTTGATTGTTGGGCCATGCGGTTCGAATAAATCAGGTAGATCACTCCAAATACAATTCCCGGGATAGGAATGAGTCCAAAGATATCCAATAACCTAAGGGGGTCTAAAAGTATGCTTGCAAACAATACTCCTGAAACACCACCAGAAGCTCCAACCGACGCGTAGTAATAGTTGTCTTTCTCTTTAAAATAGGTCGGTATATGAGCAATAATTACGGAAGCTAAAAAGAGCACGAGAAAGTAAAAGCGTCCTATGTTTCCAAACCAATGCACCATATAGTACTCAATGGTTTCTCCAAACATGTAAAGTACAAAGAGGTTTATGGCCAAATGCCAGAGTCCAGAGTGTACCCAAGCACCGGTTATGAACCTAAACCACTCCTTCTCACGAATAATCACATAGGGACTAAATAACAGTTGATTAAACAACTTTTCATTACTAAAACACAAATAGCTCACTAAGCCAATCGATATCAGCAGTAATACCGTAATACTCATTGAGAACAAATTTCGCACATAAATCCCAAAATAATAGGCTTTAATCTATTTTTACACCATCAAAAAAATTCTGTTATTATCTGATACTCATGGCTATTTTGGTGAAGAAATGGCAAAACATGCCAACGAATGCGATGAGATTTGGCACGCGGGCGATTGGGGACATAACGAAATCGATGTGAAGCTCAAGAATATTGGAATCTTGCGTGGAGTATACGGAAATATTGATGGCATCGTTGTAAGAAAGCAGTTCCCTAAAGAAATTCATTTTGAACTCGAAGGGATGACCATATTTATGACACATATTGGAGGTTATCCGGGTAAATATGAAAAAGGGATTAAAGAAAAATTGCTAAAAATTAGACCCGATCTCTTTATTAGTGGACACTCTCACATTTGTAAGGTGGTGAAGGACAAAGCATTAAACCTTCTTCACCTCAACCCTGGAGCTATTGGAAACAAAGGCTTTCATAAAAAAAGAACTATGATGCGATTCAATTTAGAAAATGGCAAAATTTTTGATTTAAAAGTATTGGAGTATGATAAATCGATTAATGAGAAATAATAAAATAATCATGGTGGGGCTGCTTTTGGTCGTTTCGCTACAAAGTCTAGCCCAAGTATCTGTACCAAAAAAAGCTATTGTAAAGTTTAATGAGGCTTACGATGCTTATTTGTACAGAAACTTTGAAGAAGCTGAAAAGATTTATCTCCAACTGATAAAAAAATATCCTGGATTTATTGATGCTCACGACGGTTTAGCTAAGCTCTACCAGACTCAGAAGAAAGATAAGTTAGCTATTCAACGTTATCGATCTATTTTGATGCTTGATCAAAATCACTACTATGCACTGTATGAACTCGGAGGTCTTTATCACCGCAACAAGCAAATAGACTCGGCTCGTCATTTCTACAACTATTTTTTAAAAGCAAATTCTGGGGCCAAAGATGAAAACACGGATCGAATTAGACGCCGATTGAATAATCTGGATTTTACAGAATATGCACTTCAAAATCCTGTAGATATTACCCCAATTAACCTTGGAGACAATATCAACTCAAACTTAGAACAGTACTCGCCTGCGTTAACGATTGACGAATCGACCATTTTCTTTACGTTCAGAGATCCTAGTGTTCAGAATGAAGATATCTATTTTTCGACCAAAAAAAATGGAGAATGGAGCAAAGCACAAAACATCGGTTCCCCAATCAATACTGTTGAGAATGAGGGTGCTTTTAGCGTTTCGTCTGACGGTCAGTATATCTTTTTTACGTCATGCAGCAGGTCGGGAGGCATTGGCCAGTGTGATATTTGGTTAACCATGAATAAGAATGGTAGATGGACTGAACCAAAGAATTTGGGCATGCCCGTCAATTCTAAAAGCTGGGAATCTCAACCATCAATCTCCTCAAATGGTAAAGAACTCTACTTTACTAGTGACCGTTCTGGTGGATACGGAGGTACAGACATATGGGTTGCTCGATTTGGAGACAAAGGATGGGAAGAACCTGTTAACCTTGGACCTACGATTAATACTTCAGGAGACGAACAATTTCCGTTTATACACTCAGATGGTGTAACGCTTTATTTCAGTTCTGAAGGCCACCCAGGGCTAGGTAAAAGCGATTTATTTGTTACCCACCGTAAACCAGATAACTCTTGGGGACACCCTGTAAATCTGGGTTACCCGATTAATACATTTGGAGAAGATTGGAACCTGATTGTTGCTCGCGATGGTAAAACTGCTTACTACAGCTCCGATAAAAACAACGATGGAAGAGGCGGAATGGATCTGTACTCTTTTCAATTACCTGAAGACAAGCAAGCTCAACGCGTAAGCTATGTTAGAGGTACAATTCGAGATGCCAAGACAAAGAAACTATTAAGTGCAGCCGTTACTCTAACACCTATTGAAGGTGGAGACCAAACACGAGTTTTAGCTCCTGCAAAAACTGGCCAATTCCTCGTGGCATTGGCAGCCAATAAACAATACGGACTAAATATCGAAAAGCCAGGTTATCTCTTTCATTCGGAGCATTTTGATATGCCCAATGTGGCCACTGATAAGCCTTTTGAATTAATTATTGATCTTCATCCTGTAGAAATAGGAAAAGGAATCGTAATGAAGAATCTTTTCTTCGATACCGACAAGTACGATCTAAATCCAGAAAGTGAAACAGAGCTCAACAGACTGTTTGTGTTCTTAACCAACAATGCTGCGGTATCAATTGAAATCAGCGGACATACAGATAATATTGGTAGCTCAGATCACAATCAAAAGCTGTCTGAGAATAGGGCTAAGGCAGTTTATGACTATCTAATTAATGAAGGCATCGATGAATCGAGGCTAAAATATGCGGGATATGGGGATACCTACCCTATCGCTTCAAATGATTCCAAGAAAGGAAGAGCTAAAAACCGTAGAACGGAGTTTAAAATTATTGAGTAGCTTTCGATTTAATCCAGGCCTCTATAGTTGGAGCAAAGTTCGCTTGCTCGAGTTGATGAATTTTAGATTTTATGCCATCTAACGTCTCATTATCTGAAAGTTTGGTAGAAAACTGAGCTAACATCTTTCCTTTGTCAAACTCTTCATTTACTTCATGAATGGTGATTCCTGAATACGATTCTTTATTCGCCAAGACTGCTTTATGCACGTGCTCTCCATAAAAATCCTTTCCACCATATTTAGGCAACAAGCTGGGATGTACATTTACAATTCTGCCTTGAAACGCTTGGGTAACCTCGTGAGGCACGAGTTTAAGAAAGCCAGCTAACACGATAAAGTGAATGTTTCTCTCAGAAAGACCGTTTAAGATAGCATCAGCATTCCATTCGTCTTTGTGAAAATAATAGCTTGGTTTACCGTGCCGTTTGGCAACCTCAAAAGCAAGTGCTGCCTTGCGATTGCACCCTAGAGAGCTAATATTTATTGTTTCATGATTTGCAAAGTGCTTGAATATCGCATCGGCATTGGTTCCTGTTCCTGATGCCCAAATTTCAACGTTAATCATTATTGAATCGTTAGCGAATTAAGAATTAGATCAAGCTCACGCATCGGAATAGATTTCTTCTCGTTTGGATAAAAAAGAAATCCTTCAGCGAATATGATTCGCTTGCTTTTCTCATCTACAACTGCCTTGATAATGGATGGTCCTCCCATAAAATCAACTTCCATATCCCACCAACCTCGAATGTCTGCACAGAATCGCTTTTTGAAACTGACATCTCTTCGTTCTGGGGCAAATTGTTCACTATATTTCATATATGACCCTTCGTATTCTCCAGGAATGTGCTCTTTTGTAAAACTGTTTCGGATCGCAATGATATTTTCTGTTTCTAGCTGATCTTCAGAAGTATACGGCACATCGAACAACAAAACACCAAATTCTTGCTCTCTACTTGCAGGTGATTTTCTAAGCCAAGTAAAGTTTTCTTTGTCAATAGCAACACGATAATCAGAAGGTTTTCTAACCGCATATCCTTTGCTTCTTAAAGTTTGGTTGTAAAAGGAATCTGAGCTAGCCGCCTTTTTATATATTTTTTTCGTTCCAGTCTGAATTTCATGTTCGAAAGCTATATCTAAAATATCCTGCTTACGATTAACAAGCTTTTCCTTCATAGCTTCTTTTGAGCCCGCTGTAATGTAAAATACATTTTGTTTTCGAGCCCATAAGTTTTTCTGTTTCCAACCCAAGGCTTCTTCTTTAGCGATAATATCTTTAACCTTGGCTTTGTTAGATTCTCCATAGGTTTCTACCATACGATTGAGGTTCTCATTGGTAAGAAGCACAAAAACATTGTGGTGCTCTTTAAAGTAACCTTTGAAATAGGTTTCGTCGGTAAATAAAACTTTAAATGATGATTCTCCAGGAGGTGGAAATCCTGCCAATTTAGTTCCGAAAACACTCTTAATGAGCTGTTTATACGAACTATCTAAGCTTTTTAAATCTGATATCACCACCAATTCTCCTAAGACTCCTGATGATGCTGGTAGAAGTTCTTCTCTTGACTTATTGGTCTCTTTACAAGCACCAAATAAGACTACTAGTAATAAGGTTTTCGCAAATATTTTCAATTTCAGCTCTTAATAATTTTAATCTTCTGGTTGGGGTAAATTAAGCTACCTCTTATCCCATTCCAAGATTTAAGCTGAGATACTGTACAGCCATGCTTTCTAGCTATAATTGGCAAACACTCCCCTTTCTTAACGGTGTGGTACACTACCTTCGGTCTTAAAGCTTCCTCTCGCTTTCTTTCTTCAGCAGCTATTACAGACAAAGATATTATTTCACTTTGATTATTGTAGTAAAGCATTGCTTTATCAGCGGGTACTGTGAGCATATAACCTCCATTTTCAAAAGGGATATGAGCAATTTTTAGTTCAGGATTGAAGAGTAAAAGATCTTTTGAAGTCATGCCCAATTGTTCTGCAACAACTGAAAATTCAATTCCTTCTTTGCAATAAACTTGCTCAACGCAGTACTGATAATCATTTATAGGAGCTGGAGTAATACCATAGGTGTCGTAGAAATTCATGATATAAGCCATCGCAATGAATTTAGGCACATAATTCTGAGTTTCTCTTGGCAGATAGTGATACATTCCCCAGAAATCCTTACGACCAGAGCGTCTTATTGCTTTTCTCACGTTACCTGGACCGCAATTATACGATGCCAACGCTACGTGCCAATCTCCAAACATGGCATACATCTGCTTTAAATATTCACAGGCTGCATTGGTACTTTTCTCTATTGAACGTCTTTCATCAATTTTGTAATTATTGTCTAAATGAAATATTCTACCTGTTGCTGGCATAAACTGCCATGGACCAACAGCTCCAGATCTTGAACGAGCAAAAGGATTAAGCCCTGATTCAATTATTGACAAGTATTTGAGCTCAAGCGGCATGTTATGCTGATCAAGAATTTCTTCATATATAGGAAAGTAATACTCTGATCTAGAAACTACTGTTTTTAGTTTTTCTTGCCAACGGGTGCCAAAATAATTGATTTGACGCTTAACATAGCGATTGTAATCCATTGGAACCTCAAATTCTAAGGTACCAACTTGCTCTAAGTACTGTGCTTCAGTCAATGGAATTTGATTGGAATCAAATTCAACAATTTCAAATGAATATCGGGTAGCTTCGACATCACCAACAAGATTTGGTGTTTCTGAGGTACTGATGCTGGTCGCAATAGGCCTTGCACTAGCCTGCAAATCCTTGACCTTCAGAGAGTCGTTCTCCGTTGCAAGTACTCCTAGTGGTAGACAAAGTAATAGATGTAGTATTTTCCTTTTATTCATTATGTACAAATAAAGTTAACTTAATTTAGCAATAGTAAATGCTTTACTAACATAACGTTAATGTGTTCATTTTTGTATAAAATAACTGTATATTGCATATAAATATTGCATATGAGTAACGTTTCCAATCCATCTTTTGAAGAATTGGCTAAACAGGCCAGCTTACTTCCACAGGAGAAACTTCTGGCCATAAAAAAGAGCAATAATACACTAACAATCGGAATACCGAAAGAAACTACGTTTCAAGAACACCGAGTACCCCTGTCTCCAATGGCTGTGCAGCTGCTTACGCAAAATGGTCACACCATTAAAATTGAGTCGACATGTGGCGATAAAGCTAACTTTTCAGACCACGATTACAGTAAAGTTGGTGGACAAATTACGTACGACAAGAAAGATGTATACGATGCAGATATTGTGCTTAAAGTCGCTCCCCCTACCGATGAGGAGATTGACTTTATGAAACCTAACCAACTGCTTATCAGCGCCATTCAGCTTGTTAGAACGAAGCCAGAAACGATAAAAAAGCTGATGTCTAAGAACATTTCTGCTGTCGGGTACGAATTTTTGCGTAACGACGAAGGCTTATTGCCCATTATCAGATCGATGAGCGAAATTGCTGGGAGAGCGTCAATATTAATTGCTGCTGAATACTTAAGTAATTACAATTCAGGAAAAGGTGAGCTATTTGGTGGCATACCAGGCATTCAACCTACTCAAATTGTGATTATTGGGGCGGGTGCGGTTGGTGAATATGCTACTCGTGCTGCTATTGGTCTTGGCGCGTCGGTTAAGGTTTTTGATAATTCAATCGAAAAATTAAGAAGACTAGAGCATAATATCGGAAATCAAATTCACTCTTCCACACTGATACCCAAGATCTTAGAAAGCTCACTTGCTGATTGTGATGTCGCAATCGGAGCCTTAAGAAGTCCCATTGGACTTAGTCCATGTGTAGTAAGCGAGAGTATGGTCGAAAATATGCGTGAAAAATCAATTATTGTTGATATCAGCATTGACCAAGGAGGTTGTTTTGAGACATCTGAAGCAACAAATCACAAAATGCCTGTATACGAGAAATATGGTGTACTTCATTATTGTGTACCAAACATCCCATCTCGATTCTCTAGAACTTCAAGCTATGCCTTGAGTAACATCTTTACTCCCCTTCTGCAACAGATTGCAGATGATGGAGGTCTTGATGAGTGCTTAAGAAACCACCAAGGATTAAGACAAGGTACCTATATCTACAAAGGAAAATTAACCAATGACGTGTTATCAGAACGGTTTAGTATTCCAAACAGAGAAATTGAGTTCTTGTTAGCTGGATTGTAACTGAACTAGTCTTTGCAATATTCTTTGATTGCGTCGTAAGAGCGCGAATACTCAAAGCTCTTTGCCTTTTCAAAATCAGAACAAGCTGATTTCATCGCATAAACATTTTCTTGAATAAGATTGAGGTTTTTCTTGTCCTTGAACTCCTTTTTAATGGTGTTTAGATCATTAATGGTAGCCAAAGCTCGGTAGTAGTAACCTTCTCCATCGCTTGGACTTAATTGAATAGCCAAGTTGAAATCGGCTTTTGCTTCGCCAGTTTCGTCTAATTGAACGTTGCAAATTCCTCGGTTGATCAATGCTTTGTAGTAGTTTGGGTTTAGACTTAAAGCCTTGTCAAAGTCGAGCTTAGCGTTCTTGTACTCTTCTAGCTTTACGTATGAAGTACCCCTGTTGTAATAAGCCTTAGCATCACCGGGGCGAAGTTCAAGAACCTTGGAGAAATCTTCGATTGCCCCTAGATCATCATCTATGGTCGAACGAAGCATTCCTCTATTTTGGTAGTATTTTTTATCCGTTGCTTTAAGCTCAATGGCTTTGTCGTAAGCCACCAACGCTTCTTCGTTTCGCATGAGATCACGCAATACGTTTGCTTTGTTGTAATAGGCATCTGCCATAGATTCATCAAACTCAATAGCCAAATTGTAGTCATCTAAAGCCTCTGAATATCTTTCAATTCGATAGTAGCAAACTCCTCTGTTGTTGTGAAGAACGGCAGAATTCTTTTTTATCTCAATTGCTCGTGTATACTCAACAGCAGCACCTGCATAATCGCCTGCTTTGTATTTAGTAACCGCACGCTTGTAAAAGTCTCCCGCTGTTTGAGCGTGAGCAGCAAATGAAATCGTAAAAATCGTTAATAGTAGTAGTGATTTTTTCATAAGTAGATTGTAAGTAGACTTCAAAAATAGAATATTTTTCCCAAAATCGGAAACATTACAATTCTTTTTATGAATTTTTACTTTAGAAAACCCAATCATACTTCTAACCTAAGTGCCTTCAAGTGGCAGATACGCTACGAAAATAACAATCTGATTACAATACGCAAGTGATTCCTGTTACCTACGTATTGGCTTAATTTTCAGCAACCTAACGTTTCTTAGGCTGATTTCCTTTTGGTTTACCGGTGTACGGATCGATGCCTCTCTTTTTAGCCATATCCTCTAACCTTTTCTGTAAACCTGATTTCTTCATTTTTACTTTCTTCTTCTTGCTATCTTGAATTTGCTTGTGCAATTTATCTTCGTCAATAACAAACTTTCTAATTACGAAGTTCTGAATGATGGTTATACAGGTAGAAAGGAAGTAATAAAAACTCAACGCCGCGGCATAGTTATTAAAGAAACCTAAGAACATGATAGGCATGATGTACATCACCGTCTTCATTGGCCCAGCCATTTGTCCACTGGTCTGACTGTTCATCACCGTATAGAACAAGGTCGTAGCCGTCATCATCAAGGTAAATAAACTGATGTGGTCACCATAAAACGGAATCTCAAATCCGTTTGGAAAATCAAAAATGCTATCATAACTAGAAAGGTCATCTGCCCACCATAGCTTTTCTTGTCTTAACTCAATAGATGAAGGGAAGAATCGGAACATGGCAAAAAGAATTGGCAATTGAACCAGTTGCGGTAAACATCCTCCTAAAGGGCTAACCCCTGCCTGCTTGTACAGCTTCATCTGTTCTTGCTGCATCTTTTGCATGTCACCACCTGTTCTCTCCTTAATTTCGTCGAGCTCAGGTTTCAGCAATCTCATCTTCGCTGTAGACTTGTACACTTTATACATTGGGAAGAACAGCGATAGCTTAATAATCAATGTTAGCAGTAGGATGATCACCCCATAGCTATCAAAATATTGCTCTAACCAGTTAAAAACTGGAATAACAACAATTTTGTTAACCCATCCGAAGATTCCCCAACCTAGCGGAATCATTTGTTGAAGTTCAACATCATGTTTCTTTAAGGTCTGGTAATGGTTTGGACCATAGTACCAAGCCATTCGGTGCTCAACAATTGGTTGGTCAAGTGTTAAATAAAGGCTAGCAGAAAGATCTTTAACGTAATCCGCATTCTCATCTTCTTTAGTTTCGATTACGATTCCATCTTCTTCAAACTCATCATCGTGAATCAATGTTTGATTAAAGAATTTCTGTTTAAACGAGATCCACTTTACGTTTCCTTGAAGCTTCTCATCGTCGTCTTTACCCTCACTTAGGTTATCTACGTCATCGTCAGCAACATACTTATAATAAATCGTAGTTGCAGTTCGCTCATCTTTTACAGTCTTTTCTTGGGGCTGTATCTCCCCTTTCCATTCAACTGTTGCATAGCGATTGTTTGGAGCAATTATTTTGTCAATGTTCTCAAATCGAACATCGTAGTTGACCATATAAGATCCATCTTCCAGCTCGTATTTTTGAATAAACTTCGCACCATTAGGCAAATTCGCGATGTATGTAACAGCGTTCTCCGCTACCTCAGTAGCTTCAAAGTTTAGTCCTGTAGAATTAATAGTTGTTCCATTGACTAGAGGAATTATGTAGTCAAAGCTATTTTGACCATCTTCAAACAAGATCAAGTCAGATGAGTCATATCGGTGGTATTCGGTCAACTCCAATTTAGAAGGAATTCCCCCTTTATTGGTCAAGTCAATCACCATTAAATCATTACCAATTGTGGTAATCGTCTCCTCAATTTCTTCTAAGGCAATTACCGAATTAGAATCTTGAGTTGAATTAACCGTTGTGTCTTCAACATCAGCAACGCTAGGTGCCTGAATTTCAGTTGTATCTGCTTGATTTGCTTGAGCTTCTATATCTTCTTTATTCTCTTGGCTCATAAAGAAAAAGCCTATGAATAAAAAGAAGATTAAAACGTAACCAATGGTGGTAGTCCTATCCATAAAATTAAAATGGGTGCAAATGTAGAAGGATTAACTAAATACCGAAAGCCTAAAGCGATAAGTAAGACATAAATACTGAAATTTGAGACAAACTTTTTACGACTTGCTTGTCACTCTTTCGTTTAGGTCTTTCTTCTCCAGTGAATTGAATTTGGTCAACAATAGCCTCAGCACTTGCAGTATTGCTAAACTTTGAACTTAAAACGGCAGATCGATTTTCAAAGTATTGTTCTGTGTAATCGAGCAACATGTATTCTTCTATTTTAGCTTGAATTTCATTGAACTTCTTACCGATTACACACAGTTTTTCTAGCCCTGTACCTTCAACCATCAATGGGTTCACAATTGCGAACTTTCCTTGATACAGTGCGTTCAGCAATTTTAGTTTAATACCTGTATTTTGATTGGTGTACAATACATTGATGTGAGCATTTTTAATTAAGTCATGAATTTGTTCAGTTGACACATGATCTCGAAGCTCTACATTAACTACTGAACCACAAATATTTACTAGTTCCTTGGGTGGATTATTTCCAGCAATTACACACGGATAATCCAACTTCGCGAACACTTCTGTTACCAATTCCATTGCGGCGATATAATTTTCTGGTACGGCCAAGTTTCCGTGATACAATAAATACTTGCCATTAGACCCTGGGTTTTGGGCTTCCTCATTGCTGTGAAAGGCTGGCAAATACATCACTTTGTCGTACTTCTTCTTGAAATGTTGCTCGTCATTAGGTGATATGGCCGCAATGAGGTCTGCATGTTTTAGAATTGATTCGTACTTTCTCAGTTTTTCAGCTTCTATTCTGAAGAAATACTTCTTAAAATATCTTAACTCTGATTTCTCGAGTTGCTTATAGTAATGGTGTTCAATATTGTGAGTTCTGACTACTTTGAACCTATCCTTTAAAAGTGGATTATCTAAGTGAAAAGTACAATGCAGTCCTTCAAAAAGTATGGGAAAGGTATCCTTTAGTAGATTGTTGAGTAAGGCTTCTCCATTTCTTGTACGCACTATGTAAGGCCTATTCCCTATAAATGGATTCCTAAAAGTTCTTCGCTGATAATAGTACAGTTTGTGACAGTACTTTTTTAATTTCGACTTGTTTTGCTTTCGCCCGTATTGATACATGTGAAGCACAACCTCTACTCCTTGCTGATGGAGGGCTTTCACCTTATAAAATATATCAATGACTCCTCCATAATCAGCTGGATATGGGACGTCAAATGCTACAATGTGTAAACGTTTAGGTAAGGGAGCCATAAAATCTTAATAGTACCGTTTCTTCGTTTTGCCAATTCAATTCTTGCCGTGCAATTAAGCTGTTTTTTTTCAATTCTTGATAAAGCTCTTTATCATCTATAAGTAATTTAACTGCCTGAGCAATACTGTCAGGAGTTGCCTCACACAGTACACTGCATTTGTATTTTGAATTCAAATTTTGATACTCTGGGAAGTCATTCGTGACTGCAGGAATGCCTGCATGAATGTAGTCAAAGTACTTGTTGTTCAACGAGTAGTAATAACTTAAGCCTAAATTTTCTGAAACATTTATGCCTGCAAATGCCTTTTGCGTAATCTGAGGTAGATCGTCTGGAGCTACAAGCCCTAAAAACTTGACTTTATCATCAAGTCCTTCAATCATAACAAATTCTCTCAAAGTCCCATCCAAATCTCCACTGCCGGCAATGTGCAATTCCATATCAATCTGATGCATGGCCAGAATTGCTTCATCAAGACCTCGACCCATGTTCAACGCTCCTTGATATAGCAAGTACTCTCCTATTCCCTCTTCAAGGGCTTGATCCTTGAGGTTCGGGCAATTTCGAATTACAGTAAAAGGAACGCCATACTTAGCTTCATACTCTTTCGCGATCATCTCTCCTACGGTAATTGCGTTCTTTACGTTCGGAAGAATCCATTGTTCGATTCTCAGCCAGATATTCTGAACTTTAGGCCGATTAATTAATTCAGGAACTTCTGTAAAGTACTCGTGGGCGTCGTACACCAATTGTTTTCTTTTGATTTTGCTAGCCAGATAGCATGCTGGTAAAGTATCTAAATCAACTGCATGTACTATATCAAATGAGGTAAACAGCAGCCTTAAAAACAGTCGTAAGTTAAACTCCAGATAAAAAACTGGGCCTTTGTTAAACAAAAATTTTGTTCGCTTTTGTTTATAGGGTCGGTCACTTGTACTTACGCTAGACTTCCTTCTTCCCCACAGCGATACATTATACTTTTTAGACAACGAGGTACAAATACGAATCATTCGCTGATCGTACACTACATCGTTTATTACTGTTGCTATTATGCTTGGTTTAGACTCCAAGTATAGTTTTGATTTGTTTTGGTTAGGTATTCGTTATCTATGAGCCATTTCAATACGGCTACCACTCTTTTCTCATCCAATGAGCTAAAACTGCCAATAATTTCTTCAACAGAAAGTCCATTTACGGTTAGCTCTTGGATCTTTGCAGTTATCTCGTTTAACTCATTATTCTTGAGTTTGGCTTTCTTTCGAAGACGGCAAATATCACATTTCCCACAATCTTCACCTTTATCTTCTCCAAAATATTTAAGAATGAAGTTTTCTCTGCAATTTTCCATGTTCTCTTCATATCTTCGGATATACTTTCTTCTTATTTCTTCTCGCTCTCTCAGTTCGAGGTAATTGTTTTTATCGAAAGTAATTTTGGTCGGTCTTCCACGCAGATAAGTTATCGAATTGCCATCATGCCCCGCAACAAAGTCAATCACCCCATCTTTATGCAAGATGCGTAATTGCTTTTTTATATCTTCAATAGTGCATCGTTGTCTGCTCGCCAGGTCTGCATAGCTAATGCTTCGGTAATGATCAAACATACCACCATAAGACCTTAAAAGTAACTTAATGAAGACGTCTTGCTCAGCATGCTCAACTTGGTACTTGTATAGTGATTCTTGATTCAATAAAAATTTAATCTTAGGAAGCTGAAATAGATGATCATTAAGCTTCACAAAGCCCATCGTATGCAACACATTTAGGGCATTCATGGCTAATTTTACCGGTATATTAAAGTTCTCCGTAAAAGGTAGCAGATTAAAGTCATAGGTAACATTCTTTCCTGCCGTAAATGCAACTTGGTGATGGTTATACAAGCAATTTAGCACGTGCTCTAATTGCTGGATTGTAGGATAGTTTGACCATAGATTTTTTTCTTGCTCAGGACTTGAGAACAACATACAAAAAGACTCTAACCCATCTCTCCCGGCTCTACCTGCCTCTTGGTAATATGCTTCAGGACTTTCAGGCTTTTCGAAATGTATTACAACCCGAACATCCGGTTTATCTATTCCCATTCCGAAGGCGTTGGTGCAAACCATTATTCTGGTTTTATTTTCGAGCCAAGCTTGCTGACGTTCTGCTCGAGATACAGGGTTCAAACCTCCATGGTAAAAGGAAACAGAAACTCCATCTGCAGCAAGATAATTAGCCAATTCTTCACACTTCCTTCGCGTGTTGGCATAGATCAATCCGCTGCCTTGCGTTTTGCTTAAAATGCGTTTAATCTTGGTTAGCTTATTGGTTTCTCGAAACACAATATAACTGAGATTTGATCGAGCAAATGATGATCTGAACAAATCATGGTCTGGCTTTAACTTTAAGTACTTAACCATGTCTTTTACCACATGAGAAGTTGCAGTTGCCGTTACGGCAATAAAATTAGCATGTGGTACCAGCTCACGTAACTCGCCGAGTTTTAAAAATTCAGGACGAAACTGATGGCCCCACTGTGAAACACAATGGGCTTCATCTACCACAAAGTAGCTAATGTCGAGATTTGGCAAATAGGCTCTAAACTGCTGTGTTGATGCTCGTTCTGGACTAAGATAAACTAGCTTGTACTTACCGTTAAGTGTGTTTTGTAACTCGGTATCAATTTCACTGCTCGACAGACCCGAATGAAGGGCTACAGCAGGAATTCCTCTTTTACGTAGCCCGTCTACCTGATCTTTCATCAAGGCGATTAAAGGTGAAAATACGAAGCACACCCCTTCTTTGGTTAACGCTGGAAGTTGATAGCATATTGACTTCCCTCCTCCTGTTGGAAGAAGAGCAATAGTGTCTTTACCCTGCATTACGGAGAGTATTATCTCGCGTTGTTGACTGCGAAACTGATCAAACCCCCAATGCTTTTTTAACAGGCTTTCGAGCATTACTACAACGAATTTAAGCCAGAGTATTTAGCTAAAAAAATTTGAGGATAACTTGGCTCAATCCACCTAAAAAAGCAAGGAATTAAGACAATACATGCTAATTATAACAAGCTGCGGTAAGTTTTGATTAGAACCGCTCCCAAGTTTTTATGAGGAGGGATATAGTCTTTAAATCGACTCTTCGCGGTTGAACCAGAGGCGAATTTTCTATCCAATTGCACCCACAGATTATCCCAAACTATATCTTGGCCTTTGCGAATAACCTCGTTTAACTCAAGACATAAACGGTCATTAACCATCATGGTTCCAATTTGTTTAGAAGAGATGATCTGTGCTTCAGGTGAATATTTCAACACTTGCGATATGTTGTTGTATCCTCCACAAGAGCCTAAAAACACGATTTCGGCATTGGGTGTTAATGACTCAATAGCAGCATCTGCAAAGTAAGAATGTCCTCTATGAACCACAACATCCGGCCAGCGTTTGGTCGTTTGAAAATGAGCCTTTATTGCATCCTGTCCGGCATACTCTGTAGCTGGCTTATTGGCGTAAATTTCAACCGCTTTGCCACTTCTTGATTTCACCAAGATATACGTTCCTTTGTCTACAATTTGCCAGTTACCGTTCCTGAATGTTCCAATAAAATGATTGTATGAAGCTCGACCATCAGGATCATCGAAGAAGAAATGTTGCTGAACATTTTTTCCATCCTTATACACCCGGTTGAGCGGAAGCACTTTTAGATTTCCAGTTTGGTTTCTAATGGCTTGATTTGAAGCCGTTTCTCCACCAATTTCGAAAACACTCAAAATTAGGCTATACAGCTTTTCCGCTTCCTGATCCGTATACTTAATCTCCTGATAATAAGCTAATATAGCTTCCTCAAACATCTTTTTCGACGAAGCAGATTTAATACTACCATAGGTATCTGCAATGGCAACTGCGCTTTCAAGGTTGTCGTTTGCATGTTCTATCCCTTCTACCAGTCTTTTGAATAATTGCTTCTCCTCAAAATCGCTCATCTTCGATAAAAATCCTGACATGGTGTTGTATCCCGCACACATCTTAATGAAGGTTCGAAATTTATTAAAGTTCGCATGATGAAGAAATTCATAGGTACTCGACTCATCCATCTTGTTCATCATACGCTTATACATCCCTAAAAATGTTGAGGTATAAATTTCGTGTTCGCTATAAACGATTAGTGTATAAATTTCATGGGCATTAAATCTATTTAACGATTGAAAGCGAACTGCATCAGACTCTTCATGTAAATCATTTATTATTCGCACTTGTTTAAGACACTGATAGGTTAACTCTGCATTAACAGAATGCTCTCCATTAATATCGTCATCGCCTGCCCTCATAGCTATGAGGTGGTCAAATAAAGAATTGTCTAATCTTGCAATTTCGTGTGCCTCATCAACGGTTAACTTTCCGTTATAGATGTCGTTTATGAGCACGTAGGCCTTTGTGGCAGTTCCCTTTTCCTTAAAAATGCGATAAACCTCCTGAGTAAGTCTATTCTCACTCCCCTTAACACGCTGATGCACAGCAGTCCAACTGTGCAAATATGTTTTAATCTTCATCGGAGCAACCCGAGCAACTTCATCTATGATTTTAATGCTATACGATTTGTAATCAATTTCCTTGTAGTGCTTTAATAATTCGGTTGGCTCAATGCGTGCTGCTGCCATAAAGAACTGCTCAGCTACTGGTTTCTCAATATAAAAGGCTATCAGGTTTAGTGACGTGTAGACATTGCTCTTTAAAATGGATTCTAACCGCTCTACATCTTCCACATTCTGAACCTTTTCAATTAAACTAAATACATTACTGTACTTCGTGTAGAAATGAACATTTCGTTCATCTACATCTTCAAGCAGTGCATATACCCTTCTTAATTGGTCAATCTTCTGAACGTCGGGCAGTAAGTGATCTCCAACAATCTTTCCAACAATGCGTGATGGAGATAGAATATAGGTCTCAGTGGCTTGGTCAGTTTGTAATGTACTCTTTAGTCTTATTTTATGGTCTTGTATTCCATCAATTTGGTCAATACGAGATTGCTCATTTGTTATTTTTTCTACAAATTGATCGACAATATCGTTGGCGTATAGAACTTGACTTAGACCTATCGCAACAAACCAAGCGGCAGTAGTGGCAATGCGTTTATTCATTGATTTTATTAAATAATTCCCACATGGTAATACCTGCAGAAACTGACACATTAAACGAGTGCTTTGTTCCGAATTGCGGGATTTCAATTATTTCATCGCAAAAATCAAGCAAATTTTCGTCTACTCCATCAACCTCATTTCCCACAATTAACACAACTTTCTTGTCTTGTGGCAACTTTACTTCACGCAATTCAGTGCTATTAATTGCTTGCTCTAGTGCACAGATATAAGAATCATCAATGTTTTTGATCGCATCAGCGGTTGATTCTACATACTCCCATTCTACACTTTCTTCGGCTCCTAAAGCTGTTTTTCGAATATCTCGATGCGGTGGTTGAGCAGTAATACCGCACAAGTAAATCTTTTCTATTCTGAAGGCATCTGCAGTTCGAAACATTGCACCGACATTGTGCATGCTTCTTATGTTGTCTAACACCAAAATGAGGGGCGTTTTAGAAACTTTCTTAAACTTTTCAACAGTGAGCCTATTGAGGTCTTGGTTTTTTAACTTGCGTGTCAAAATTTTTCTAAATTGAGCACAAAGGTAAAGAAGCAAAAAGAAACTCCGCTAATGAAGCAGTACGCCGAAATTAAAGGCAAGTACCCCGGTACACTGCTACTTTTTAGAGTGGGTGATTTTTACGAAACATTTGGTGAAGACGCGATTGCAGCATCGAAAATTCTAGATATAGTTCTTACAAAAAGAAAGAACGGTGCTGCTGGGGCTGTTGAGTTAGCAGGTTTTCCACATCACAGCTTAGATACCTATCTTCCTAAATTAGTTCGTGCAGGTCAACGCGTAGCCGTATGCGAGCAGCTTGAAGATCCAAAAAAAACAAAAAAAATTGTTAAGCGTGGCGTTACCGAATTGATTACTCCTGGTGTTTCTGCAAACGATAAAACCTTTGATAGTCGTTCGAACAATTACTTGGCCGCGATTTTTGAAGAGAATCAACAAGTAGGTGTGGCATTTGCCGATCTTTCAACGGGTGAATTTATGGTGGCCGAAGGAAACGTAGACTACGTAGAACGCTTGATTAAGACCATCAACCCTACCGAAATTATTTTGTCGAAGTCGTACCGCGAAAAGTTCGATCGATTGTATGGTGAAGAGTTTTATAGCTATGCTATAGATAAGTGGTTTTTTGAGTCAGATTATGCCAAAGAACAATTAGAAAGACAATTTCAAACCGACACGCTTCGAGGATTTGGTATTGACCACATGACTACGGCAACAATCGCAGCTGGAGCCATTATTCACTACCTCAACCAAACACACCACACTGATTTAGAGCATATTAACGGAATTAAACGAATCGATCAACAAAACCATGTTTGGATAGATTCTTTCACCATCAGAAATCTCGAAATCATTCAAAGCAACCACCACACCGGAATTTCTTTGCTCGATGTTGTCGACCGAACACTCTCTCCTATGGGTAGCAGACTGATGCGCAATTGGTTGATTCTTCCGCTGCTCGACATTAGTGAGATAAATGACCGCTTAAACACTGTTGAGTATTTAATTACAGACAACAACTTATTTACTAACCTATCAGAATCCATCCAAGAAATTGGCGATTTAGAGCGATTAATATCTAAAGTTGCTCTGCGGCGCATAAATCCTAAAGAGTTGTTGCAGTTGTCAAAAGCTGTAAAAGCAGTTGGAAAAATAAAAATGCAATGCGACGCTGTAGAATGCCGCCCAGTTGAACGCTTCGCTGATCAGCTGAATTTGTGTGAAGACTTAGCAAAAATTATCGATGAACATATCGCTGACGATGCTCCTGTTCTTGTAAATAAAGGTGGAGTATTCAAAACCGGAGTTGATTCAGAATTGGATGAATACATTTCTCTATCTAAAAACAGCAAAGACTACCTGCTCAACGTCAAAATTAGAGAGGCAGAGCGAACGGGCATTAGCAGTTTGAAGCTGGCTTTCAATAACGTTTTTGGGTACTATTTAGAAGTTACTCATACCCATAAAGATAAGGTTCCAGAAGACTGGATTCGTAAACAAACTCTAGTTAGTGCAGAGCGTTATATAACACCAGAACTAAAAGAATTTGAAGAGAAAATTCTAGCCGCAGAAGACAAGATTAGCGAATTAGAACAACGTCTTTATGCTGAGCTCGTAAATCAGTTAAGCGTTTATATTACGCAAATCCAGCAAAATGCACGTCAAATTGCTAAGCTTGATTGTCTCATGTCTTTTGCCTCGGTGTCTGTTGAAAACGAATATTCAAAACCTGAGGTAAACGACGAAATGAGTCTGGCAATCAAAGATGGACGACACCCTGTAATAGAGAAACAACTTCCAATCGGCGAAGCTTATATTCCAAACGACATTTACCTTAACAAAGAAGACCAGCAAATTATCATTTTAACTGGACCGAATATGTCGGGTAAATCGGCAATATTGAGACAAACCGCATTAACCACGTTGCTCGCTCAAGTGGGTTGTTTTGTACCCGCTCGTCATGCTCAGGTTGGAATAGTCGACAAGATTTACACGCGTGTAGGAGCATCTGATAATATTTCTCAAGGTGAATCTACCTTTATGGTAGAGATGGTTG
Organism: Bacteroidia bacterium; assembly: GCA_965216465.1. Lineage (GTDB taxonomy): Bacteria > Bacteroidota > Bacteroidia > NS11-12g > UBA9320 > UBA9320. The sequence goes on along the minus strand of CBDCFW010000003.1, from coordinate 92,892 downwards.
AAACCGCCTCTATTCTTAATAACCTTTCAGAACGAAGCTTGGTTATTCTCGACGAAATTGGAAGAGGTACAAGCACCTTCGATGGGGTAAGTTTGGCGTGGTCAATTGCTGAATTCCTTCACCAACACCCTACTAAACCTAAAACGTTGTTTGCGACTCACTACCATGAGCTTAATGAATTAGAAGCAAAGCACGAAGGTATCGTGAACTACTACGTAAGTACAGAAGAATCACGTAAAAAGGTAATCTTCTTGAGAAAAATGAAGAAAGGAGGTAGTGAACATAGCTTTGGTATTCATGTTGCTCGTATGGCTGGCATTCCTAAGCAGGTGCTCAAAAGAGCGGATGTAATCCTAAAGCAATTGGAGAGTGACCGTTCGAGTATTAGCACACGAGAAAGCATTAAAAAAGCTCAAGATCAGATGTATCAAATGAATTTATTTCAAATAAATGACCCGAAAACAGCTGAAATTATCACGACCATTGATAAATTGAACATCGATAGCCTCACTCCTATTGAGGCCTTAATGAAGTTAAATGAACTTAAGCAAGCACTTGAAGATTAGTCTTACCGTCCTACTTACCTTGATAGCATGTTTTGTTCATGCACAAAATAGTTGGGTATATTTCAAAGACAAAGACACCACATCAACGACGTATTTCGATAAGGAATTAAACAAAGCGTACGTAGAACAGATTAAAAATGAGGGGGTTAACCTTTTAGGCAGCAGTAAATGGTTAAATGCTATTTGTGTTGAAGGTCATCCTCAATACCTCGAAAAAAAGTTTGAATTTGTTATACATGTACAACCGCTAGGAAATTATAAGGTAAACACCGCAAGCATTGCTGAAGACTTTTCATACGGTCAAGGAGATTGGCAGATTGATATGCTGCATCTTGATAGTTTTCATCGAAAAGGCTATACAGGAAAAGGTGTAAACCTCGCTCTTTTTGATGCTGGTTTTTTTAGGGTTGATTCATTTGCCATGTTTCAAAGCTTATGGGATAGCAGCCAAATTATAGCGGCTTATGATTTTGTAAGCAACGACACCTTGCGTTATAACACCCATACCCACGGTATGCAAGTGTTGGCCTTAGCAGGTGCGACTTATGAAGATAGCATCGTAGGTGCAGCACCTGGTGCAAACTTTGTACTTGCACGAACAGAAGAATCAGGACGTGAACGCCACATTGAAGAATTTAATTGGCTCAGAGGAATGGAATGGGCCGATTCTGTTGGAGTTGACATTATTCACTCGAGTCTTGGCTATTCTCTGTTTGATAGCTTAGAAGGAGATTACACTTATGCCGACATGGACGGCAACAGCACGATTATTACCCTTGCCGCTGAGTTGGCTGCAAGTAGAGGTATATTTATCACAAATAGTGCGGGTAACTCAGGAAACAGTGCGTGGTTTCATATTACGGCACCATGCGATGGCCGAAATGTTCTCTGCGTCGGTGCGGTGGATAGCAATGAAATCATTACCGGATTTTCATCACGCGGTCCAAGCAGTGATGGTAGAATTAAACCAGAGGTTTGTGCTATGGGACATCGAAATACCATTCCTAACCGATTTGGACTGTTATCCAGAGGAAGTGGTACCTCTTTCTCTGGACCGCTAATAGCAGGATTGGTAGCATGCTTAATGGAAGCTCACCCCGAACGCAGCAATGCCGAGATTTTCGATGCAATAATTAGAAGTTCACATCAGTATGATACACCAGATAATGAATACGGTTATGGAATTCCCAATGTATTAATGGCAGATAGTATTTTGACGCGAATTGCTAGTGAGCCAAGACAACATACAGCTTTGTCCGTTAAAGCCTTCCCAAATCCTGTTCAAAACAAGCTTCAGGTGGTATGCAACCCAAATTCGAATTACACCTTGCTTTCATCATCAGGACAATTACTTCAATCAGGAGAATTGAAAAACTGGATCAACTTTATTGATGTAAGCACATTGTCTTCTGGACAATATTTCTTAAATGTGGTTCACAAAGGCAGAATGGTTGGTATGACCATAGTGAAGTAATTCTTATCGAATTACGTTCACTAAGCCTTCCATGTTTTGGTATTGAAGATCTTCAGTAGTTTTAAATCGTAGCTGATACAGGTAAACTCCGTTTTGCACTATCTCTCCTTGATAAGTTCCATCCCAACCTTTAATCGGATCGTTGGTCTCATAAATCAACTCTCCCCAGCGGGTATAAATCTTCATAGTAAAGTCTTCGTAGTTGATTAACGAAGGTCTAAACACATCGTTTGTTCCATCGTCGTTAGGAGAAAATCCTGTAGGGATATAGTAATGGCTTACGCAGCCTCCATCAATCTCAAATTCATCGCTTCCTTCGCAGCCATGCTCGTTATACACTGTAACCTTATAAACGCGTTGTTCGGTAGCTTCAATCACCTGAGTGGTCTCACCATAAGGCTCCCAAATGTAGTTCATGCCTGGATTTCCAGCATCTAATATCACTTTGAAGTTGCCACATAATGTGGTATCTGGACCAAGATTAACAATAGGATTAGCACTTATGCTATACTCAATAGTATCAGACACTGTAGCACATTTGTTCTGAATTTGAACCCAGTGTTTACCTTCTGTCATCAAGGTATTCGTTGCACCCGTAGTGTTGTCTGACCATAGGTATACTTCCTCATTATCGGCCTTACCGATCGTATATTCAATTGGTGTTATGTTACCGCAGAATATCTCATCGGGACCAAAATTAACAACTGGACTTTCAATTAAAGATATCGTCATGCTGTCTTTAGCGACTCCACAATAATTGGTAATGGAAACCACATATTTTCCTTCTGACGTTGCCGTTATAGAAGGTGTAGACTGATTGTCTTGCCATAGATAGGTTGAAGGTTCTTGAATTTCCGCATCAAGAACAATATTGATTTGATCGCAGAATGTACTATCTTCAGGCAAACTTGCTATTGGAGTTTCAACCAGAGATACCTGCACGCTATCTCGTGAGGCTCCACATTTATTGCCTATTTGCACCCAATACAAGCCTTCTGCACTTAGTGTTCGGCTTCCATTACTTGATCCATCCTCCCAGAAATAAATCTCTTTATTCCCCGCAGTTGTAACATCTAATGGATATGAAACTACGTCACAGAATGTTGTATCGTTTCCTAAGTTGGCCACAGGAGTATACAACAAGCTCAACTCAATGGTATCTCTAGATACACCACAAATATTTGATGTTATCACTTCATACTCCGCCGCGTCGGTTAAGGTGAATGAGTCAGATGGTGTTAGCGATTTTGAATTTGTCAAATCATTAATAAAATACGTCTCGGCATTGTCATCTAAGCCAATTTCGATGGTATAGCTAATTTGATCACAAAATTCAGAATCTACAGGTAATATCGTTTCTGGTGTAAGCAGTTGACTTGCTCTAAAATCTGCAGAGTCTACTCCACACATATTTACAATCTTAACAGTATAATAGCCTGTATCGCTTATGGTTATTGTGTTCGTACTATCCAGCGTATTCCAACTGTAAGCCTCATCGTTTAAAGGTTTCCCTACCGTAATTGGAAAGTTAACAGAATCACAGAATATACTGTCAATTGGCAATATGGCCTCAGGTGTGGTTCGTTCTGTATAGACGACCGAATCGGACTTACTTCCACAATTTGGTGTAGAAATTTCTACAATATATTCGCCTTCTTGATCAACCGTGATAGTTTGTGTTGAGTCGCCTGTGCTCCATAAATAGGTCGGCATTATGGTATCATTCTGGGCATCGAGGACGACGGTCGGCATCGAATCACAGAATATGGTATCGACGGGTAGAATCGGAACCGTTGGTGAATATTCCAAATTAATTGTAATGGTATCACGTACCGTATCACATCCGTATGTAGCTTGTACCCAATACGTTCCAGGCTCTTCTACAATTTCATAGTGGTAGGTTTCGCCGGTAGACCAAATGATGTCGGCACCGATGTTCTTAGCATCCAAAAACTCATAAACCTGATCGCAATCGGTTATGGTGTCTTCTAAGCCTAAATCAATGAGCTCAGTGTACAATGTATCTCTAAACTTAGACACAAATCCGGTCCAGAATGTACCCGTAGCACTTTTATTTTCTTTGTATACACCCGTAGATGTTGGATAATCCGACGAATTGGTAAATCCTCCAAACAGAATGTTGGTATAACAACTTATTCGCTTCAATTTATTGGCTCCAGGCACCTCAAAACTTGAACCTCCAAAATAGGTTCCATAAAGTTGCTGGTCACCGGTATAGTTTAATTTCGTAATGGTTGCTGCCGAATTCCACCAGCCGCCTCCTGACGTACTCGGATTCGATGTCATCAGGGCATCAGAAGTTACAGGGAAGTTATTTGATCTTGATATACCACATATGATTGCCTCTTCTCGAACATTGGCTGAAATTCGAATATTTGAATTATAGATAAAGCCAGAGTAATACATTTCATCTCCGCTTCCACCAATGTAAGTTGAATAGATAACATTCTGGCCTCCACCCACAAACTTCACCACGACCATATCTGCACCTCCTGCACTGTTCTTTTGAAATGCATTGGCAGTAGTATAGAAATTAGATGATCTACTAATTCCACCTACATAAGCTTGATCGTAACTATTTACGTACACTCCTTCAAACCAATCTTCTCCAGAACCTCCCATTAATTTTGCATAATGCAGTGTTTTTCCATCAGGTTTAAACTTGCATATAAATCCGTCGGTAGCTCCTAAAACGTTGAAGTTAAAAATTGGAGAACCTGGCGTTGTAGGGAAGTTACCTGACGCTGTTTTACCAACTATATAGATATCCTGAGCAGGGCTCAATGCTACCTCATAAGCTTCATCGTCGTAAAAACCTCCTACATAAGTTGAAAACAAGTATTGATTTCCGGTTGGATTTAGTTTGGTAAGAAACGCATCTCCACCATTCCACCAGTTTGTACTACCTCCACCATAGGTTGGTTGGTAACAGTTTGGAGTCGTTGGAAAATCCGTACTATTGGTTCTACCTGTTAGGTAAATATTATTTGAATTGTCAAGAGCAATTGAATGAATTAAAGTACTTCCTGATCCTCCAAAAAAGGTTGAAAATACTAGTGAGTCTCCATTCTTTGAAAATTTGGTAAGGAATCCATCATACCAGAAAGAACCTTTGTTCTTACTCAAGGCATTTGCTGTTGTTGGGAAATCAGAACTGTTAGTAAACCCAGCAATTACAGGCTCTTGTTGGGCATTTACCGCCAGGGTAAACGCGTATTCAAAGCTTGAACCGCCAATGTAGGTAAACCAAACTATGCTATCTCCATTGGGAGAAAGTTTACAAACATATCCGTCATAAAATCCATTCGTAGTTGTATCGTATGTATTGAATAGTCCTGGAAACCTATCGTTAGTCATCCCAGCTACATAAACATAGTTCGAATCGTCGATGTCGAGATCCATCACCCAAGTGAAGGCCCACGTCATACCGTTGTTCCCCGTACCATAGAAATAAGTACTCCAATCTACATAAATCGGATCTAAAACAACAGTCTCATCAACTTCATCGAAGGCTGCATCAAACGATAGTGTATTATCTGCTACACGATAATCAATAAATAACTCTTCTTTACTCGATGCTTTGTAAGAATATGGTTTTTCTTCTTTAATGGTACCCCACTTTGTGGCATAAGTTAACTGACCTTCGTCATTAACTAACAAATCGTCAACACCGCTATAATTAAGCTTAATATCGCTCAGTTTGGCTCCTGGTTTAAGAATAAAGTCGTACTTCAAGCTGCCCGACTCGTCTTGATAAAACTTCAGGTCGATGTTCGGGTAAACTTCTGAATAAAGCAATTGCTTGGCGACTTTCTTTTTGATGTTCGTTCCATCTGCATTAAAATAGTTAATGCTTTGAGGAATGGTTAGTGCATCTGGAATTATGGAAGCCGAAGAATTCAAGTCGATCTCCCAAACGATGTAATCAAATTCAACCGGTTCTTCAATCATTTTGCTCGCATCAAAAGCCTTTGAAAGCTTTCTAAGACTGAATACTACTTTGTTGGGGTAAAAATCGACACATGCGTTCTGACCGCTGTATCTATATTCGAATTCGCCTGTGTATTGACCTTCATTTTTCTCAAATTGAACGTCTTCATTTAGCTCTCCAAAAAGATTTTGTTGAATCTGATCTTTTTTGGAAAATAATTCTACATCATTGCTATTTTTGGCGAATAATGAAACACTAACGAGCAGAAAGCCAATAAAGAGTAAGGAGTTTTTGACTGCACGCATAGCAACACAAATATACATGATTAAATGGAAGACACATAGACCCTCACTATTGTTGCTTGGCAGCTACATTTTTCTACTCTTATTTTTCTTCTTTTTCACTTTCTTCAATTATGCAAACGACAAACCGCGAGGTATTCACCAATGGGCACAAGCAGATCGGCTAAGTATTGCCGAACGCTACATTGAAGGAAGAGGTCTAAACGACCCGGCTACGCTGTCTATGAAGACCGAAGACGGAAAAGTTGGTGTTGAATTTTCGGGATACCAATACGTTCTTGCTCAAGTGGTACGAGCTGGCTTCAATAAAGCATATTTACCCCTCCTTTACCGGCTGCTCACTTTTGTCATTTTTTTCACAGCTTTTTTCTTCTTTGTTTTTAAAAGCTTAAAAGAAGAAAACTTGCTTTACCGAATGGCCCTTTTTGTGGGTTTGATGAGCAGTCCAATCTTATTGTATTACTCCTACAATTTTTTACCCGATATTCTTGCCCTTTCAATCCTGCTGGTTTGTTTTTATTTGGTTAATAAAGATCTCCGATCCAACTATATCTGGGTTGTTCTGTTATCAGGACTTGCCTTGCTGATTAAAACATCCTCTGGAATCTACTTTATTAGCTTTTATGCAATATACTTTTTGGCCTCTTTTAAAAAGTGGGACAAGCTGTTTCTGATTAACACCCTACTCTTCTTTGCCATTGCTGGCGGGGTTGCTTACTACGACTACGTACTGGTGAATTTGCGAAATCAAGCCTTAAACTCGTATGTTTTTCTTTCTGGAACCCGCCCAGCTCAGTCGATGCAAGAATTTTGGAATGTATTTGACACCGCTAGCAGATTCTTGAAAGAATACTTTAATGCTGCACAATGGACTGTGTTTTGGCTTGCTGTTGGATTTTACCTCTTTCGTATAAAGAAAATCAAGCTTAAAGATTACAGGTTCCAACTTGTAATTTTACTGACATTGGGACTATTATCGATTATTGCATTATTCGGTGTTCAATACAAAGATCACGACTATTACGTATTGGGTACATTTATGCCTATTGTGTTATATCTCATAGTCATGGCACTTAAAGGGATGAGCGAATATGTTCATCCCCGAGCGAGTTTAGTCCTAGCTCTAATCTTTGCAGTTACTTCTTTTACACTTGGAAGCAATCGCCATTTTAATCGCATGAGTGAGACCGTTGTGATCGACGGATGGCCTGAAAAATATGAGCGAAATTGGTTGGTAGACGCCGATAAAAAAATTGCACCCTTTGTGAAAAAAGACGAGCTGGTTGTCGCGGTGTACGTGCCTGAACCCAACTTTGCATTAATTTACGTTGATCGAAAGGGAGCTACATTCAATACGGAAGAAATGGGACGAGATCAAAGTCCGTTTCCGTGGTTTCTTAGGTTCTTGAAAGCAAATTTCGTTGTCTGTAAAACCAGCAATGTTGAGCAGTTTAAGCTGGACGAAGCCGAATTCTTTATCGATGCAAAAGTGCTTTACCAAGATGATGATTTAACCTTATTCTACGGTCATGGATATTGAGTTTTTACGTACATATTGTTTAGACAAGGTAGCGGTAACAGAAAGCACCCCATTTGACCAAGACACGCTAGTATTTAAGGCCGGAGGCAAGATGTTCTGCCTATTTTCAATCGCTACATTCACCTTCGTTAACCTAAAATGCAATCCAGAAGAAGCCTTAGAACTAAGGGAACAATACTTAGGAATAAAGCCAGGGTGGCACATGAGCAAGAAACATTGGAATTCAGTGTACTTTGACAGTGATGTATCTGATCAGCTCATTCTTGAATTGGTTGATAAGTCTTACGAACTCATTGTGAGCAGTTTACCCAAGAAAACTAGAGCCGAATACAATTTGTGATGTTCGAACCTGAGATTACTACGGAGCTTAATAGACATCGTTTTTCTCTTACCAAGGAAAAGGGGGTATTTTGGCACGAACAACAAGCACTTCTTCTCGCTGATGTGCATGCTGGTAAAGCCACCCATTTCAGAAAATATGGGATACCTTTATCAAGTGATCTATTATTAAATGACCTCAACGCTATAGAAGATCTTGTTGCCAGATTTAATGCAAAGAAAGTTATTGTTTTAGGCGACTTGTTTCACAGCGATTTAAATATTGAAAATCAATTTGTAGAAAAATGGGTTGACGATCTCGATGTGAGCTTTGAACTCATAGTAGGAAACCACGACATTCACTCAATATCATCGAGTGCTGTCAGCTATACTCCTGATTATGTTCTTGATGGCTTTCATTTAAGTCATGAACCTCTTGAGACCAATCATTTTAACATTTTTGGACACCTGCACCCCGCCTTTACTCTTACGGGAAAAGGTAGACAACATATCAAACTGCCTAGCTATTATATTTCCAGCAACTTTATGGTTCTTCCTTCATTTGGAAGCACAACCGGAAAACGCACGTATAAAGAGTTAATCAAACATTCTGAAGTTTATATCACAAGCGACGAAGGAGTTGCGAAGATCAAGTCTTTGTAAATGCAGCCATATACATTGAATCAGAACCGTGCTTTAACCCATTAAAGTAAAGCTCATCATTTAATGTGCAATCTAAGTTTTCTAGTATCCAATCTTTAACTTGAGCGTTTTCTTCATTGAAGATTGAACATGTGATGTAGTAAAACACGCCGCCTGATTTTAAGAACTTAAATGAGTTGGTTACGATGGTTTTTTGCCTTAAGCTGTAATTACCTAACTCATTATAGTCGAACTGTGAAAAATGTTCTGGATTTCTAAACCATGTACCACTTCCGCTGCAAGGAACGTCAGCAACAATTGCATCAAAGTAAGAGGGGTTGACCGTTTCTGAATCAAATTTGATTTGATTTTGCTCCTGTTCTAAATCTACAACACCATATTGGGCACTGTATCTAAACTTGTTCAAGCGTAAACTGGCATTTTGCAATATGGATTCTCGTACATCGCTGAGATAAAAATCTCCTGCATGATTAGAAAGAAGTGCCAAGCTCTTCCCTCCTGCACCACTGCAAACATCCCACACTTTGAAATTAGCATCTATTTTAAGCTTTTGACAGGTGAATTGTGACGAAAGGTCTTGCACCTGTTCCCAAGCTTCCAACGCTTGAGCATCTTCAAGGTTTCTGCAGCCGTTAATTTCTAAATAGCCTGGATCGTTCTTACGATGATCTTTTATCCAAGTCTTAGGCCTAAAAGACCATTGATGAACGTCATTCAAAGTTTCAAATGCAGAAGCAACGTTATAAGCTGGGTATCTTTCTAAACGATGGATAGTATAGTCTCCAATAAGTGCAAGCTTCTCTTGAACTGATAAGCTGGGCTTAAGCACAACACTCAACGCCATTGAATTTGCCAGTTCATTCCACGATTTAACATCTTCCCAATCTAAAAAAACAGCCGCCAACAGCACCTGTTTTTCCAAGTCAGTTTTCTTGAACCACATAGCTGTTCGCCAATAGGTATAGCAAACTTCTTGGATTGCTTTTCTGTCTTTTGATCCAAATTTCTTCTTCCCTCTAAAAAACGTTTTTAGATGTAGGTGAAATGGTTGAGGGTAATTATAGCTCTTGAGAATCTCAAGCGAAGTAAAGTACCTTGACCGAAAGTATTTCACCTTAGTAAGCTACGGGTTGAACTTCCTTCTCTTCGTATTTAAATACTTGAAGATACTGATTATGAAAGCAATTGCTCGCTTTCGTTAAACAGAATATCGAATTGCTATAAGCAACGGATTTGTTTTCTAAAAATACTGGAAACAGCTCTCCAAACGCATCCAATGCTTCGCATGCAAACATCAATTGATCATAACCGCGATATGTAAACCAACTTGGATCATCACGATACACTTCACGATAGGCCTCAACGACGTTTATGGATTGGCTATTTGGAACCTGAGCTACATTCTCAGATATGAAGTGAAGCTTTAATCGTTCCCAATATTTAAAATCAACACTCGAAAAATCAAGCCATTTATCGGAGCTAACCAAAGTAACTCGCTCTTCAAAAGTTAAGAGTTGATTTACAAGTGCTATGGAGTTTGTTTTCTCTTCCGTTAACGTTAAAACTAAGTTATGTTCTCCTAACAAAGCATCCCAATTGGTTGCTGCACTAATTGCCACTTTTTCAAATGGAACACCCTGATTTTGAAGTTCTTGCACCAATTCAGCACCAAAACGCTTGTCCCATCTCTTACCATCACGTACCAAAATCAACTTCTTGTCGGCGTGCAACGTTTTATAGAATTTGATAAACGATTTTGCTTGCATCAATTCTGAAGGGCGGAGGTTAAAAACGTAAGGATTATTACTCCAAAATTTGTTTACCGTGGTAATCGGAGTAAACAACGGAATCTGATGTTTACGAGCAAAGTGCGATGCTATGCGCACCTGCGATTCATCCGTCGGTCCGATTATTAAATCAACATCTTTAAGGCCAGGACGTTGCAATAAACGTTTAAGTCTTATGGAGTCGTTATCTGTATCGTAAAACTGAATATCAAAAGACGAATTAAGTTCTTTAACAGATTCAATAGCCAATTGCATCCCTTGATAATATTCAAGCATGTAACCGGCTCTTCTTCTGTCTTGAACAGTATTGCTTCCGGTAATATGAAATGGCAGAAGAACTGCTATTTTGAAATCTTGTTTATGAACAGGAACTCTAAAGACTTCTCCCCTAAAGTCTACTCGCCTATAAACAGTTTTATCTTCTTTTTTAGGTAAGACTTTTGGCTTCTCAACCTCTGATTCTTTTTGAGTAGGCTCAACGACAACCACATCCTCTTCAGGAAGAGGATCAACATCCACAGTACGCTTGAACGCACCACAGGATACAAGAACAATTGGAACTACTAACAGAGCTAGTATTTTATTCCCATTCAATTGTGGCAGGCGGTTTTGAGCTGATATCATAGACTACTCTATTAATTCCTTTTACTTGGTTAATTATTTTATTTGAAACTGTTGCTAAGAATGAGTGAGGCAAGTCTGCCCAATCTGCGGTCATACCGTCTAAAGAGGTTACAGCTCTAAGGGCTATTACGTTTTCATAGGTTCTTTCATCTCCCATTACTCCTACTGATTGAACGGGTAGGAATATTGCTCCTGCTTGCCAAATTACGTTGTAGAAATTTTGCTCTTTCATCTCATCGATGAAAATTGCATCTGCCTCTTGAAGAACACGAACATTCTCTCGAGTAATATCTCCAATTATACGAATGGCCAATCCTGGACCTGGGAACGGATGACGATCTAAAATCAATCTTGGAACTCCTATTTCTGCACCTATTCTTCTCACTTCGTCTTTAAACAATAAGCGTAAGGGTTCTGCAAGCTGTAGCTCCATGTCGTCCGGTAATCCACCTACATTGTGATGCGATTTAATTGTTGCACTTGGACCTTTAACCGATACCGATTCGATTACGTCAGGGTAAATGGTTCCTTGTCCAAGCCACTTTGCATCGCTAATCTTTGCAGCTTCTTTATCGAACACTTCAATAAACGTGTTCCCTATAATTTTTCTTTTCTCTTCCGGTTCAACAACACCTTTTAATCGGTCAAGGAATAAATCAGATGCATCTACACCTTTGACGTTGAGTCCTAGACCTTTATAAGCTTCTAATACCTCTTCATACTCATTTTTACGAAGCAAACCGTTGTTTACGAATATTCCAACAAGGTTTTGACCAATTGCTTTATTCAGGATGTATGCTGCTACAGAGCTATCAACTCCACCAGAAAGACCCATAATAACCTTGTCGTCTTTAATGGTTTCTTTATAATACTCAACACTTTCTGTGATAAAGTGTGCAGGAGTCCAGTCACCTTTACAACCGCAAATTCTTAAAGCAAAGTTTCCAAGAATCTTCATTCCTTCCTTACTGTGACTTACTTCAGGATGGAATTGTAAAGCATATACTTCTTTGCCGTTAAACTGAAATGCAGCTACAGGAATTGATTCTGTTCTTGCCAAAATGGTAGTTTCAGCAGGCATTTCTAAAATCGTATCGCCATGACTCATCCATACTTGACTGCCATCATGGATATCAAACATTAACGGATTTTCGTGATGCTCAACAATCACCTTAGCTCGACCATATTCTCTGTGTGCAGAACGCTCTACACGTCCGCCGTTTAGCTTTGCAAGATATTGCGCTCCGTAACATAGTCCGAGCACAGGCACATCAAGGTTCATCACATCCAAATCTGCTTCTGGTGCTTCTGGGTCAACACATGAAAATGGAGAGCCAGATAGGATAACTCCTTTCACATTGTCAGAAATTTCAGGAAGATGATTATAAGGATGAATTTCACAGTAAACATTGAGCTCTCTAACACGCCTTGCAATTAGCTGGGTGTATTGAGAACCATAATCGATTATAAGTATTTGCTCGTGCATAAAAATGAACGTGCAAAGATATTATATTCAACAACTTGCCATAATGCTAAATTCGGGCAAGTTATAAACAAGAAAAATTAACTATTGGTGAACTTGTATCCAACCCCACGAAGCGATACAAAAAACTTTGGATTTTTAGGATCTTCCTCAAAATATTTTCTGAAAGCTAAGATAAAATTATCGATAGTTCTGGTTGAAGGATAAACCGAATAACCCCAAACGGTTTGTAAAATCTTTTCACGACTTACAACTTCTTCTTTGTTCTCTATCAGCAACTTAAGCAACAAAGCTTCTTTCTTAGTTAGGGCAAACTTTCCGTTTCTTCCAACAGCCTCATAGCTATCAAAGTTTACAGAGTTAGTACCAAACGCATAATCACTGATACTTTCACCACTGTTCGAATCATCGTTTCTTGAAATTAGCTTTTTAACCCTCAACAACAACTCTTCTAAATTGAAAGGTTTGGTGAGGTAGTCGTCGCCACCTTTTTTCAAACCTAAAATTCGATCTTCTGCTGAACTTTTTGCTGATAAAAACAGTACTGGTACATCTGAATCGTGTAGTCGAATGTTTTCGCAAACGGCAATTCCATCAATGTTTGGAATCATAATATCCAAAATAACCAAATCGAAACGTTGTTCTTTAAAAGTATTTATCGCTGATGCTCCGTCGTGAACCACTATAGGATGGTATTCCTCAATCTCCAAATTCAACTTAATAGTTTCTGCCAAATGTTTTTCGTCTTCTACGAGGAGGATTCTTTTCTTCATTGTTTGTTTATCGTTGAATTATAGTGTCTTACAAAATTGTCATTTTTTTATTACTTGAACGTCAGCAAAGTATCATAAAAAGTTCGAGGGCATGGAAATTGTAAACACCGAACCTCTTGGTTTATTGGCTTTTACAGCGACTTTACCCCCGTGTCTTTTAATAGCTTGCTTAACAATAAACAAACCTAAACCTGTACCTTTCGTTGTTCGGGTTTCTTCATCTTGAACGCGATAGAATTTTTTAAAAATATTCTTTAAATCTTCTTTCTTAATGCCAATTCCTCGATCCCTGACTTCAATAATACGTTGATCTCCGTTGCTCTTTAACATGACATCAATTGGAGCATTATCTGAATACTTAAACGCATTTTCGACCAAATTGTTGATTACCATGCGCAGAATAAATCCATCACCGGTCATTTGAAGGTTCTCTTCTATATCTGCATTTATTTCTCCTTTAATCTTTTGATTGTTGATGATTTGTGTCATCATTTCTGAAAGATTAACATCCGAAATGGAGTATGAATAGTTCTTATTCTCAATTTGCATTGCAGTAAGCATATTCTCAGCAAGCTCTTCGAGTCGGTAGGTATTCATCACACTCTTGTCTATAAGCTCTTCCTTCTTTTCTGGGCTCACTTTAGGATTCTTTGCTGTTTGCAACATCAATCGAATGGCAGCAATAGGAGTTTTAAATTCATGCGTTACAGAAAGTAAAAAGTTGTTTTGTCGCTTATTCAGTTGATATATCGAATCAATTGAATAATAAACCCCATAAACCCCAACGGCAACTAAAACCAGCAACAACATCGATTGAAACAACCAAATGTTACGTTGCTGAGTGCGTTCGTTCTCAAGCAAACTCAACTTATCTGGATTAATGCTGAGTTGAAGCACCTTTTTCTGCGGAGCGATTTCTTTGAAATCAACTTGATAATTATTGTCAAATCGCAGCATTACAAACCGCTGAACTTCAGTTTCATTAAGATCCAATTTCAACTGTTTCAAATAATATGCATAGACCGAGTCGCTGCCTAACTGGTTATTCTTTGCTCGTTGCATTACCTGCAATGTGCAAGCATTTAGTCCGGCTTTTAATACATCATTCTTTAGCTGATAATCCGTATTTGAATAATTCAACAACGAAAAAGTCAGCCACATAAAAGCAGATAGGATGTAAATAATGACTAAAACTATGAGAACTTTTATGCGCATTGATTAAAATTGACGGCTAAAATACATCAGCAATGACCAAAGACCATAACTCTCGAATAATTTCACGGCGCCAATTGAGCCTACACAATGGTCAAGACAAAGAAGAAGTTTGGATTGCATACAAAGGCATGGTATATGATGTGTCAGGCAGCAGACTTTGGCGAGATGGCAAGCATTATGAGCATTGGGCAGGTCAAGACCTAACAGAGGAACTTCCAGACGCTCCGCATACAGAAGAAGTTTTTAAACGAATGCCTTGCATTGGAATATTGAAATAAGCTACACTTAATTGAATATCTTCGCAGCCCACAATGGAATTAGGAAAGACCAACCGACTAAAAGCGGCTAGAACCACCAGTTTTGGATTCTTTTTAGAAGATCCGAATGGTAAAGAAGTTTTGTTGCCCAACGCATATGTCCCATCAACACTCGAAATTGGTCATGAGATAGATGTTTTTATATATAAAGACAATGAAGAACGCCTTATTGCAACTACATTAAAGCCTAAACTTGAGCTTGAAGAATTTGCCCCTTCTTGAAGTAAAACAAGTAAACAACGCAGGAGCGTTTGCTGATTGGGGCCTAGTAAAACAATTGATGATTCCATACAGTGAGCAAATGGCCAAAATGGAGGAAGGTAAATCCTATGTGGTTTATCTACACCTCGACGAAAAAACTGACCGATTAATTGGTTCTGCTCGAATTCATGACTTTTTATTCTTCGAAGACATTGATGTTAATGAAGGTGATGAAGTTGACCTACTATTCTATAAGCGAGGAGAACTCGGAATGAACGCGATTGTTAATGGTATGTTTCAAGGATTGGTGTTCAATTCAGACATGCATAAACAGATTGAAATTGGCCAAAAAACAAAGGGGTATGTTAAAAAAGTGCGAGAAGATGGTCGTATTGACCTCTTATTAGAACCCATGGGATATCGCAACGTGATTGACCACACCTCTCAATTGGTGCTAGAATATATTAAGAACAATGGAGGCTCTATCAACTTAACCGACAAAAGCAGTCCAGAGTCAATTAAAGATCAACTCGGATTAAGTAAAAAAGCATTTAAAAAAGCCTTGGGTAATTTGTACAAGCAAAAACTTGTTAAACTTCAAAAAGACCAAACCAGCCTGACTTAAAATAAGTAGCGGGCCAACACCCTGCCGATGTGAATTACTGGGGCATCTTCCGACTTTCTTCCATCGTAACTGACAATCACTTGAATGTTATTTGCCAAGGTTCGTCGATAACCAAAAGTCCATGTGGCATTATTTCCATTCTGTAAACCACGTAGAAGCTCATAACCTAACGTTGAGCTTGGCTCTCCATCAAAATTTACATTCACATAAGACGCTCCCACGTTTAATGTTCCTTTTAAAGGCTTGGTGTATTTAAACTCCGTTCCCAATTCTACGTTTTCACATCGCTCTCCTCCATAGAGTTCGACATTTTGGGCCGAAAAATATTTTGTTCGCATTTCTAAGCGATAGATGTTCTTAAAAACAAACTGAACCTTAGGTTCTAAATCAACGTACTGATAATTAAAGCTTCTCGCCGAAAAAAATTGACTTAAATACAATCGATCTCCCAAAATAAATCTCCCCGACAAACTAACCACTCGGCCTAAGTTCACCCGCCCATTCACAATCTGATCTTTGGTTTCTCGTGTATCAAACCCGTTGGTTAACAAAACCTTAGACGAATTATTTACGTAGGTATAATCCATGCTGTACTTCGAATTTCCACGATTGTAAAAAAGCGTAGTTCTTAAATTGGTTGTTGCATTGATCAAGGCAGTATCAATCAGCGATTGTTCAAAAGGATTGGCAAATCCAAATCCATCTGTTGGAAGCACCTTGCGATCAACAATAACCGAAGAAATGCTATTAAATCGAGCCAAAAGTGGCTTCTTCTTTGATTTTCCGCGCTGATAAAAAACGGCTGGATTCAACTCAAGTGTTTGGCTAAGTTTGTTCGATCGAGTCGTAATAAATCCTGAAACAGGAGTAAATATTTTAATATAATCAGCACGCTGTCTATCGAGGTCTGAGGCAATTTCAAACTCATTTAATGTCTTGATACCGTTTGAATCGTAATCATTCCAAATGTAGATACCATTTCCGGCTTGTACTTGAAGGTATTGAAACTCTCTGCGTTGTTCCTGGCCTGTTCCGATCTGATAAAACGTATTCGATTTTATAAAACGCTTCCAGGCTGTAAATTCAACCTCTAATCTACTTTGAATTGTGTTTTCATCCAGCGATTCGTCTTGAGCTGTATCAATTTCTAGCTTTCTATACGTTGAACTCAATGCTATTTTGTCAATTTTCTTAGAAGCATAGGCAAGACTCAAATTGGCATCTCTTCCCAAGGTATTGGGTCTAAACTCATTCGCCCCTGGAATTCTATCATTTCGTTGACCTAGAGCCAATTGATAGCTTAGCTTTTTTTGGTCTGAACTCTTAACATAAATTGAAAGTGCATCGAAACCATAACTGTTGCCCAACAATGAATCTTGTTGTGTAAAACTGCTTTGTTCTTGCTGGAAGCTTGCTCCTACTACAGATTGCTGAATAGGTCTTTCTAAGCTTGCAAAAAACCGATGGTAGTCGTTTTGGGTACCAATAGAATCAAAGTTTAAATCTGAGTTAAGCACCTCGAATTGAGAATTAAGAACAAATTCCTTAAAGCTTAATCCCCCTGAACTTTGGTTCGATAAGCCATTGAAACTTCCATCACGATTATAGAAAGCTAGCTTGTTTTCGATGAAGTTTTTGGAACCATGTTCTAATCGTAAATCTAAGTTGCCAATGTGCTCAAACGCTGGAAGAAGCTGAGCTAGTGCCGAAGGATTGTTCAACAACTTATTCCACTGGCGATCAAACTCTACCGTTCTATAACGTTCGATGTATTGGTATTGATCACTCACCAATTCATATGCCAGGTTGCTTTTGAATTTCCAAGGAGATGAGTCTCCCAAGATCTTACTACTCGTTCGAAACATCTTTAATCCAAATCCTGAATTGTCATTATCATTTAGCTCGGAAAGCGTATTTTTATCCAAGCTGCTCACAACATATTCTAATCCCCAACTTTTAGATTCAGTCTTTTTAACGATTCCAACATTAAAGGTATTCAACTTGATGGGCGCAACCAGCAATTCTATGGGCTCATACTCTCCCATTCCTGGTCCAACATACTCAAACACCTTACCGTTTGCACCGGTTTGAGCCTGGCGGTAGCTTCCATTTCCTAGACCAATATTAGAAAAGAATACTTCGTAAAAGGTTACATTTTCTGAGGGGTCGTCTGTATATTGATAAATCTCATCAGGACCAACCATCACCTTTTTATACATGATGCGGTCTGGATTAAATTGCTGTTGAAGCTTCACATTGTTAAAAACTGCTTGAGCATCGCCTGCAGAGCTTAAAATATCAATTGCACTCTTCCCTTGAATCGAATCAAAGCCTTCTAAACTTTGTTGAAAGGGTTGCGAACGTAAATCCATCTCGTTAAAAAAGTTGGCATATACCGATATTTCACCGTTGGTAACCGTTGTACTGGCATTTGCTACCGAACGGGCATAATTTCGATCTGAATACTGAAACTCAGCCACAATTCTTGAGTAACGGGTAATCAAAACCTTAGGGGTGAATGTAATTTCACCGGTATTATAATTGATAACATAATCATTGTCTTCGCCTCGAGTTAAAAGCTTTCCATCGAGATAAATACTTTCCGTTCCAGCGATTACAACTATAAAGAGCTCACCATTCGAACCAGCCAGTCGATAAGGACCGCTGTTCCCTTCTATTCCTTCTATTCGGTTTCTGTTGAATCTTCCCCTTGAAATTGCAGCTTCTCCGCCAAGTTTTGCCTTCCATTTACCTAATTCTACCTCGTCTTTAAGTTGAACACCACGAGACTTTTTATAGAAATTCAAGAAATAGGAGTTTTCATCATTTTCCATCAAGAAATCACCAATTGTAAGTTTACCATTTCCTTTTTCCATAGTAATATACACTTGATCAAAATCTTGAATTTGCTGCGTATTTCCTTCAGGTTGTATAGGGTTATTTTCGTCGCTGATAACCGCCGAAATTTTTACATCGTTTGCCAAGTTTCCTGAAAGACGAAGATTTAGATTAGAGTTCACCACAACGTCTTGAGCGTTTCCAAATCCGATGCCTCTGGAAACATTTCCTTGCGTCCTCAAGCTTCCATAAGAAGTGGAAGTATTTGTTTTATTGGGTCTATAGCTAAACGGATTTTCCTTGAACACCTGCTCGATTATCGATACATCTTTATGCAGGTATGACGTTTTAAATTCTACAACTCGATAATGCACTAAAACACTATCACTTGGTGAAGGAGCAATCCAAACCAGCCTGTTCGAATAGATTTTAAAGTCTTTCTCGTTTTGGAAGTTTTGGATGTGAACGGATTCGGAAATTATCCCTGATGAATCGAGCCATAATGTATCACCTTGAGCGGGTAACAGCTTAACTTGCTTAAGCGTCGAAACTTGCGCAAAGCTCTGCACTGTAAATAACATAAAGCATATGTAGCCTAGTCTCAGCAAGTTCTTACGTAGAATTCGTTAAGCAAATTAACGCCATTTAGGGCTGAAAGCGTATTTAAGAAATAAACAGTTTACAATGAACAGACAGCTATACGTCTACAATACTTGCATCCGTTTCACGCAATTCACCTTTGTTTCCATGTCTAATCAAACCATAAGACATATAAACACTCGTAATAATTACAACCCAGAGAATAATTCCCGGTTCAAATAATCCAGATGATAGTTCAGGCGGAATTGAATAAAACAACAAGATGGTAATCAATCCTCTTGGAGCAACATATTCGACCACTCCAGAAGCCTGTTTGGCAAACCATTTGAGCAGCCCAATACGTACTAAAAGAATTGAAATGAAAGTCATAATACTGATAATAAGAACGCCCACATCAACTAATGACGAAACATCTATCGTTAGACCTAGAACAATAAAGAAGAATGTTCTAAGCACAAAGGCTGTCTCGCGGGTTATTACGTGAAAGTCTCGCTCCATTTTAACAAATTCCATTCTGGTCATAATGCCTTTTAGTGGCCCAATAAAGAAGATGTGGTGGTTTTTAAGGATTAGCCCAAACATCAAGATCAATACCAATGGACTT
This sequence comes from Bacteroidia bacterium, assembly GCA_965216465.1. Lineage (GTDB taxonomy): Bacteria > Bacteroidota > Bacteroidia > NS11-12g > UBA9320 > UBA9320. Next base: position 73,010 of record CBDCFW010000003.1, on the reverse strand, counting down.
AAATGAATCATTTTGCCGAGAGCATAGATTAGGATTAAGATCGAGATGAAGAAGAACAACTTTACCTTGGCATTTAAGAATTTAAAGAGTAGCACCAATCCAACACCAACTACCAATGAAATAAGGAGAGTCAACAAGAATTCAATCGTAAATTCACCAATAGAAGATCCTACTTTATGGGTTTCTAGCACACTAATAACCAAGTTAAAGAACAAGATTCCGAAGATATCAGACAAACAACTTTCGTAAATAAGTAGCTCCTTATCGTATTGCATCAGGTTCGCAATACTTGGTATTACGATAGCACTTGAAATTACCGAAAGTGGAGCTGAGTATAGGATGGATGTTGATAGATCCATATCAAGTAAGAAGTAGAAAATTGGAGCTGTTAGCAACATGCTTCCAATTATTCCCAGTATGGCTATAATGGTAGCTTTTAGAATTAACGGCCGTTTTTCTTTTGAGAGTTCTAAGTCAAGAGCTCCTTCTAAAACAATCATAATCAACCCCACCGTTCCCAATACCTTTAGATAAGGAAAAAAATCAAGCTTGTATTCTGGATAAAAATTTAAGAATTGCCCAATCTGTACCCCTGCTACAATTAGCATCAACACAGAAGGAATATTGGTTCTTTTAGCAATCTCACTAAAGAAGTAAGAAAGTACAATACAAATTGAGAGTGAAACGATTATGATGTTATAATCCATATATGGCAAATATATACGAACCGAGTATCAAATCTAACTTTATCTGTTTGGCTACCTGAAATCGAAGAATTGCATCGATTTTGGTAAATTCAATCTTACGTGACACGTTTGGTATCAACACATTCTCAAAAAACAGACTTAAAAATTCATTCGGCTAATACACTGGATACCAAGCCTTTTAAAGCTTCTTATTTGGTAAAAAATTTGTTTATATACATATTTAGCTTAACTTTGTACCAACTGTAGAGTGTATTTAATTACTTCTATGGGGGTTATACTACTAATAATTACTACACGATGAACAAAACTACTACTAAACGTTTTTTCACGATTTTTACAATGTGTTTTTTGGCATTAGGGGTTAATGCTCAAGTAACTGTTACTACCCAAAATGACACATGGAATTATCTTGATGACGGTTCAAATCAAGGAACCGCTTGGATTGACTCTGGGTTCAACGATGCATCATGGTCTTCGGGATCAGGGGTGTTCGGAATGGGCGGAATCAATGGTGCTTCTATCAGCACAACCATTGTAAAAGAAATTACAACTTATTTTAGAAAGGAAGTTACAGTTACAGGCCATTCAAATGGTACGTTAGACTTAAATCTTCTTTGCGATGACGGTGCAGTTATTTACATTAATGGTAAAGAAGCTTATCGTTACAATATGCCTTCAGGCACCGTTACGTACACCACTACCGCATCTTCGGCAGTTGGTGGAAGTGATGAAGGAGACTATACTGTATATACTATTACAGATACGTTTTTAATTGACGGAGTAAATACTATCGCCGTTGAATTGCATAACCAAAGCTCAGGTAGTTCAGACCTTGGATTTGATCTTGAAGTTACTGCCTATGAAGCGGTTGACTCAAGCAACTATGTCATGTTTAGAGGCGGCGAATGGAGTTACCTCGACGATGGAACCGATCAAGGTACATCATGGGTTGATTCAGGATTTAACGATGCTTCTTGGGCCACAGGTGATGCCGTATTGGGCTATGGTACCATTGATGGAAACACAATTTCGACAACTATAAGCTGGGGATCAAGCAGCTCAAATAAATATCCAACCACCTACTTCAGAAAGGAAGTTACTTTAAGCAATCCGAGCTTTTCAGAGCTAACTTGCTATTTGGTTGCTGACGACGGTGCTGCAGTATATATTAACGGTAAACTGGCTTTTACAGCGGGGATGCCTGCTACATGGGACTACTTAACCTACGCAAACTTTACCGCGGCAGGTGCTGACGAAGGAGATTACGACGCTTATACAATTCCTGACACTTTCTTGATTGACGGGGTTAACACTTTTGCTGTTGAGATGCATCAAGTTAACGCAACGAGTAGTGACTTGGGATTTGACCTAGAAGTTATTGGAAAAACGGGAAGAGTTTTATATGGTAACATTTTCCTTGATATGAATGGAGATGGTCTTGACACATCAATTTACGACATTTTTGGTTCAGGAGCTGTTGAAATCAAAATCTATAACGATGCAGACTCAAATGGAATATATACTGCGGGTGAATGTATTGATTCGATATTAACCAACCCTGATGGTTCTTATTCTTTTATCGTGGATATTGAAGTTGAACACTTAGGGGTTAAACTAATGACAGAAGATATGGATAGTCGTGTTGATTTCACCACCGACACTACCTACTCATTTAGCCTGAACCCAAATAATATGGATTCTGTTCAAGCATGTTTCGGACAACTTGGACCAAGAAGTTTATGTTTGTTAATTGCCGATGACCAAAACAATATCGACGAATATTATATCGCAAACAGAATATCTGGTAAGAACCAATTTGTTGCTGAAATAGCTGGAAGAGACTTAATCGAAACCCTGGCCATTCGAATTGGAATGGACTCTATGTGGGCCTGCGATGAAGGACAATTTGGTTCTGTAGACATTATGACGGGTGAATTCACCTCGATTGGAACCGGTATTGGTACTGCCCAGGGAGTCTTAAGTGGTGGTTCAATAGGTACTGCAGACTTAAACGATGTGGATGGTATGGCTTACGATCCAATTAACGACATTCTTTATGGTGTACATAGAAGAACTAGTGCACCAGATTTACTTTTTGCTATTGACCGAGGAGCAGGAACCTTTATTGCTGATCACTTTGGTACAAATGAGGACTTTGTAAAGATTATTGGTACTCGTGTAAAAGTAGATGTGGACGATATCGCATTTAATCCATATACTGGCCAATTATTGGGTATTAACGGCCAAGGAAACGGGGATAGTACACGTTATATTTCTATTGATCCAGCTACAGGAACAGCTACCGTTCTTTCATATGTTGGTGTAGGTGACTTTGAAGGACTAGGTTACTATAATACTGGAGAGTTATATGGTACAACAGGTATTGTAGATGCTGCGGGGTATCACGATAACACAATTTATCAAATTGATAGAAACACTGGAGCTGGAACACGATTAGATTCGCTTTATTCGGGTGCAATCGACGTGGAGGCTTGCGACTGTTTAACCGGTCCTACAGAGAACTTAATTTCGGGTGTGGTGTTTTACGACAACGACTCTTCTGGGTCTTACAGTAGAGCCATAGACAGTGCTTATAGTAACATACTTGTATATCTTTATCGTGATGCCAATGAGAATGGAATCATCGATTCTGGTGACTATATCATAGACAGTACATATACCGCAGCTGGAACAGGGTTTTATGTATTTATAACCGACTCTTTAGGATTTTTCTTAACACATCCATCTGTACCTGGAACTGTATTCCAGAACATGAATACAACCACAGATTCATTGCTTACTGAAGATGCAGAATTTGAGTTTCATGGTTTATTTGATGGAAGAAATGACTTTGGATTCCACATTAATGCGGGTCAACCTTACTTACCGGTTGAATGGTTAGAAATTGAAGCAGAATGGATTGACGAAAAAACCGCAAAGGTTTCTTGGTCAACCGCTTCAGAAGTAAACTCAGACTACTTTGAGGTAGAGCGTAAAACAGAATTGGGAGAGTTCGAAAAAATTGCGACTGTTCAAGCCGCTGGTAATTCAAACGACGTTTCGAACTATGCTATTTTAGATTATACCGCAGTTGATTTAACTGCTCCTACCCTATTCTATAGAATTAAGCAGTTTGATTACGATGGACAATTTAGTTATTCTGAGATTGCTGTATTGAACAAAGAAAATGAAACGGTTGTTTCTGCCTACCCAAATCCGGTAGATGACCACATAAACATAAATATTAATGCTACAGGTTACTATGAACTAACCGTTCTTAACCTGCACGGAGCCGAAGTCATTCATACTTCAGGCACGAAAGATAGTATACTTACCCCCCTGAGACTTAATGGACTAACCCAACTTCGCGACGGAATGTACCTCATTCGACTGCGACTCGATGATGAAGATCATATAATTCGAATTATCAAATAAAGAAGCCATAAGTCATATAAGGCCGGGAGTAGTAACCCGGCCTTTTTTTTTGATTTTTTTTCACATCTTAGTTTCAGAAATTCAACGATTTATAAATTCCAAAAATGAAAATATTAATTCCAGATTTGGTTTTACAATAAATTAATATTACCTAGCGACATTTTTCTCGATTGTATTTTGTACTTTTGTTCATAACTAACCATTAGAGTGGTGCGTGCACTACTCGATTAATTTATGACTAGATGAAGAATACAGCTAACATTGTTGGCGGGTTATTTCTAATCCTATTAGGAATGCTAACCAACGACCTTATTGCTCAAACAACCCTCATTGATAAGGAGGACATGTGGACCTATCTCGACGATGGGTCTGATCAAGGCACTTCATGGATTGACTCCGGATTTGACGTTTCGTCATGGGAAGTCGATCAAGGAATCTTTGGGAAAGGTGGAATTATTGGAGCAACACAATCAACACCAGTTACCCGTAAACTTACGACGTATTACAGAAAAGAGGTAACACTAGGCAGCCTCAACAACTCTCATTTAGAGCTCAATCTTTTGTGCGACGACGGTGCTGTTGTGTACATTAACGGTAAAGAAGCCTTTCGGTACAATATGCCTACAGGAACAATTACCTATCTTACAGAGGCTACAGTAAATGTAGATGGAGCTGAGGAAGGAAATTACACAGCATTTCACATTCTCGACACCTTTTTAATTGAAGGCGTAAACACGTTTGCGGTTGAATTGCACAATTTCTATGTACACAATCAAGACATCGCCTTAGACCTTGAAGTAACAGCTCTCGACTTGTCTGATCACCTGATAACGAGTATTAGCGAATGGCAATACCACGATTCAGGGGCAAACTTGGGCACCTCTTGGTATGGCACATCGTATAACGATTCGAACTGGCTTACGGGTGAAAGAATTTTTGGTTACGGTACAATTGATGGAGCATCCATAACAACGACTATAGACTATGGTAGTGCTTCGAACAATCGATACCCTACAACTTATTTCAGACAAACTTTTGATGTTTCGGATAGTACTTATACAGCCCTTCAGCTAGATCTGTTAGCTGACGATGGAGCTGTTATTTATTTAAACGGTGTACAAATACTCGAAGTAGGAATGCCTTCTACTTGGGATTACAGTACCTACGCCTTACACATGGCAGAAGGTGACGACGAAGGTGATTACGAACGTTTTATCTTACCTGTTGACGAGTTGGTAACTGGCACCAATGTTATAGCCGTTGAGATCCACAATGTTGGTGCATCCAATAATGACCTTGGTTTCAACTTAGAGCTTGTTGGATTGCGAGGAAGATATGTTAGTGGTAATGTATTCATGGACATGGATGCAAATAGCGTAAAAGATGCTTACGATTCGTATGGATCCGGAGCCGTAGAAATAGAGATTTTTAACGATGCAAATAATGATGGAGTGTATACTGCTGACGAATTGCTAAATTCTAGCCTAACCGATGCATTAGCAAACTACTCCTACTTTTTAGATGATAAAGACAGTGTTACCAATTTGGTAGTCAAACTTTCTACTGAAGATTTGGATGCCAGTACAACTTTCACCACAGATACGGTGCTAAACTTCACATTATCAGCAGGTACTGACACCATAGTTGCAGATTTTGGAATGTTGGGTCCTCGTAGCTTATGTGTTGTAATAGCCGACGACCAAGGCAACCAGGATGAATACTATCTGGTAAATAGAATCAGCGGGAAAAGTCAATTTGCAGGTCAGGTTTATGGACGCGATCTGATTGAAGCCATGGCACTTAAAATTGGAATGGACAGTTTATGGGCTTGTGACGAAGGTCAGTTCGGTTCAGTTGATTTACTAACTGGAGAATTCACCGAAATTGGTACAGGTATGGGTACTGCCTCAGGTATTTTAAGTGGTGGAACAATATCTACAGAGACGTTAAATGATGTAGATGGAATGGCATTTGACCCAATTAATGGAATTTTATACGGTGTTGAGCGTAGAAATGGAGCTCCAGACCTACTTTTTGTAATTAACCGAGGAACTGGATCTTATCAGCCTGATTTCTTTGGTGCAGGTATAGATTTTGTGAAAATCATTGGTACCAGAGTGATGGTTGACGTTGATGATATTGCCTTCAACCCATATTCTGGTCAGCTTTTAGCTGTAAATAACAGAGGAAATGGTGACAGTGCAAGATACATTACCATTGACCCTGCTACCGGTAGTGCAGAAGTGCTATCATTTATTGGAGTGGGTGACTTTGAAGGTATGGGATATTACAATACCGGAGAATTGTATGGTACAACAGGTGTATCAGGTACAAATACTTACTCAGACAACACCATTTATCAAATCGATAGAAATACAGGAGTTGGAACTGAAATTGCTACATTAACTAGCGAAACAGGTGGTGCAACAGATTTAGAAGCTTGCGATTGTTTAACTGGTCCTTTAACCAATGTTATTTCAGGTGTAGTTTTCTATGACGATGATGTGTCTGGATCGTATAACCGAGAGATTGACAGTGCACACGGTGGATTTAAGGTATACCTCTATCGCGATGTTGATGGAGATGGTATAATTACCTCTGCAGACCGCATTATCGACAGCACTTACTCTCAACCTACCACAGGATTGTATGTATTTGTAACCGATAGTATTGGAGACTTCTTAATGCGTCCCGTAATTGCAGGAACGGCATTTGACACCTTCTATACGACCACAAGTCAGTACATGACAGAAAGTGCTTCATTTGTTCAAGGAGGTTCGTACGATGGTGGAAATGACTTTGGTTTCCATACTACATCAGGACAACCTTATCTTCCTGTAAGCTGGAGATCAATTCAGGCTTCATGGCTTACAGAGCGCGACGGACTTGTTGAATGGTCTACATTCTCTGAGGTTAATGCCTCTCACTTCGAATTGGAACGAATGGGAATAAACGAACAGTTTGAACCTATAGCCGTCGTCAGTGCAAGTGGTCATAGCGAAGAAGTCAATAATTATGCCTACGTCGATGCGAATGTGAAAGAGCTTAAAACGTCCTTCATCTTCTACCGTGTGAAACAACATGATTTTGATGGAGCGTCTTCATACTCTGAAATCGTATCACTTAAAAACGATCAACTTAACGACATTACAGCTTTCCCTACTTTGGTAAACGACTACGTTAATGTACTTATCAATGGAATTGGAGAATACAAGATTTCAATCCTTGATGTTCAAGGTACTGAGATAATTGTTACAGAAGGAAATAAAAGAAACGAATTAGCAATGATCAATATTAATAACCTAAGTCAACTTCCAAGCGGTCTTTACTTCTTGAAGGTTGATTACAACGGACAAGAAAAGGTTATTAAGATTGTAAAATGAGTTTTTCGATTAATTAGTTGTCTAAAGCCTGTACTTCGTGCAGGCTTTCTTTTTTATATCAATGAAGAGCCGTCCATATCTTCTGGTTGAGCAATATCCATCAACGACAAGACCGTAGGTGCAATATCTGCAAGCTTACCTTCTTTAACATCCGACACATCCTTATCTAGAATATAGCAAGGAACCAAGTTGGTGGTATGTGCTGTATGCGGTGAGCCATCTTCATTAATCGCCTTATCAGCGTTACCGTGATCGGCAATTATAATCATGCTATAGCCATTATCCTGGCCAGCCTTTACCAAACGTTGTGTACAAGTGTCAACCGTCTCACAAGCCTTTACAATGGCTTCAAATACCCCGGTATGTCCAACCATATCTGGATTAGCATAGTTGATACACATAAAATCGTAAGCATTCGATTCAATTTTATCGACCAATTTATTGGTAAGAGGAATAGCACTCATCTCGGGCTGTAAATCGTAGGTAGCCACCTTTGGTGAATTTTCCATAACACGGTCTTCACCTTCAAAGGCTTCCTCTCTCCCACCATTAAAGAAGAAAGTAACATGAGGATACTTTTCTGTTTCAGCTGCCCGCAACTGTTTTAATCCTTTAGAAGCCAAAACTTCACCCAATGTATTACTCAGGTCTTGATTCTCGAATAATACATTTACACCCTGATAGGTTTTGTCGTACTCTGTCATGGTGAAATAGTTCAGGTTTAAGGTATGCATGTTAAATTCATGCATGGTTTCTTGTGTAAGTACTGTCGAAATCTGCCTTCCTCTATCTGTTCTAAAATTGAAGCAAAGCACAATGTCATCATCCTTAATTGAAGTATCATTTAGCAATATTGGCTTTATGAATTCATCGGTAACACCAGCATCGTAACTCGCTTGAACAGCAGTTTTCATGTCATCAAATCGTTCGCCCGCACCATTTACTATTAGATCGTAAGCGAGCTTAGTTCTCTCCCAACGCTTGTCTCTATCCATTGCATAATAACGTCCGCAAACGCTGGCTAAGGTAGAGTTACCAAATTCTGGAGAATCTACTACGGTACTTAGGTATCCTAAACCACTTTTGGGGTCTGTATCTCTACCATCTGTAAACGCGTGGATATAAGTTCTATCGTCCAAACCTGCATCTTTCATCAATCCACACAGTGAAATTAAATGATCCATGCTGCTGTGAACTCCACCATCCGAAACCAATCCCATGAAATGAATATTTCTGTTTGTATTTTCTTTTGCTAAGCTAATGATATTCTGAAATTGCTTGTTTTGCGTTACACTTCCATCCTTAAAAGCTCGATTTACTCGAACCAGCATTTGCCAAACAACACGTCCAGCTCCAATATTCATGTGGCCAACTTCAGAATTTCCCATTTGGCCCTCTGGCAAGCCCACATTCTCTCCAAACGTCTTTAAAGTGCCATGAGGTGTTGTTTGGCTTAAACCATCCATAAATGGAGTGTTTGCATTGAATATGGCATCGGAATGGTCATTTTTACCAATTCCCCAGCCGTCTAAAATCAACAGAATTACCTTCTTCATTCAGCTTGCAAATGTAGCTTTTAGTTGGATTGGTCATTTATTTTTTGGACCACAATTCACCAACAACTGGATAACATCTCATTTTATCGAAATAGTTAAAAAATTATCCATTTTGCCTTTACCATTGTAACATATTATCTAACTGGTCGTTAGAATCATATTAACTTGAAGAAACTGTTTACTATACTGCTGATTTTTTGCTCACTTGCCATCCAAGCACAAGATGTGCACCTTGTTCAAGGATATGTAGTTGATCAAGCAGGAGAACCCATTATAGGAGCCATTATTCGAGTTCAAAACACAGGCGGCGGTGCGGTTACGAACGACAAAGGTCAATACGAGTTGCTATTACCTGAAGGATTAAACAGGCTTCATTTCACTTATGTTGGGTACGAAACCAAGACTATCGAACAGGTCTTCACCAAAAAAACAGTCCTCAACGTAACCTTAGTGCCTAAAGATGAGGAGATTGAAGCCGTTGAGGTTTCGAATAAACGCCGCGATTATTCTTATGAAATTTTAAAAAAGGTAATCGAAAACAAGGAAAAATATCGGAATCAATTTCAAACCCAGAAGTGCGATATTTATGTTAAGAGTGTAGAAGAAAACATTGTTGTTAAAACCGACAAACCAAAAAAAGACAAAGACGAAGACGAAGACCCATTTGCGAATGATAGCGTACCAAACTTAAATCTGTTTGAAGCTGACTTTGTGCAACATCGCAGCATGCCGAATAAAATCAAGGAGGAAAAAATTGCCGCAAAAAAGCTTGGAAACCAACGCAGTTTGTTCATGCGAACCACGACTACGGTTGATTTTGATTTTCTTCAAAATCTAATTGTTGTGCGCGACTTGGGAGACAATTCTTACATCTCACCCTTGAGCAACAATGCTATAATGGGCTACAAATTCAAACTTTTAGGGTCTCGTTACGAAAACGAGCTAAAGGTCTATACCATAAAAGTTAGCCCCCGAAAGCTTGGAAATGCTTTGTTTAGTGGAACCATTGAAGTATGGGACAGCCTATTTATCCTTAAGAGTGTTGACCTATCGGTGAGTAAGAATTCATTGATTGTTTACGACAAATTCAACATCAAACAAGAGTATATGTTCGAACAGTCAAAATGGGTTTTAGAGCATCAAGAGTTTGATTGGAAAATAAAGACAGGAAAAAGCACTGCTATCGGAAACTGCATTGCCAAATACGATAATTATGTGTTTGACTCTACCTATTCTAAGAAGTTTTTCAATGCTGAAATTGGCGTTACCAAAGAAGATGCCTACGAAAAAGACACTTCGTTTTGGGCTGAAATTCGACCTGTACCTTTAACAGATAAAGAGCGTGAGTTTATTGAATATAAGGACAGTATATACCGCATTATTACATCTGAGCATTACTTAGACTCTATTGACTCAATTGCCAACCGTATTACCCCATTAAAACTTTTATGGACCGGTTTTGGATATATCAATCGCGACAAAAAAGTTAACTGGGATTTTAATCCAGCAGTTTCGTTAATAGATCCTTTAGCCATAGGTGGATGGCGGGTGCGTTACTCGTTTAACTACTTCAAGAAGTTCGACAGCACGAGGCGAACCATTAACGTGTCGCCATTTTTAAACTATGGATTCCGGAACGGTGACATTAAAGGAAACCTGAGTGTCAACTACAAGTACAATCCCAAAAAGCTATCATACATCAGGTTCAACGCAGGCCGATACTTCGACTTTGTAAATAATTTTGCAACGTTTGCTGATGTTTTTCGCCGCAGTAACTTCTTTGAACAATCTCATGTATACCTCTATCATACCACCGAGTTGTTTAATGGCTTTTACCTTACAACAGGAGGTCAATACCTGCAACGAAGAGACTTAGGAGACTTTGAATTTGCACCTTCGGGAGATTCTTTCTTTTTAGACAATAAACCTACGCTTTTTGATGACCACTCCACGTTTGAAGGTACTTTAGGCATTACCTACACCCCTAAACAGCTTTACATTCAAGAGCCAAAAGAAAAGATTGTAATTGGAAGTAAGTATCCAACCTTTGGGTTGCTGTACAAGCAGGCTATTCCAGGAGTTGGAGGTTCAAGCACCAAGTACTCGAGACTAGAATTATCTGTGCGTCAGCTGTTTAATGTAGGAATTATGGGGACGTCGGAATACAACGTTACCTATGGAACTTTTTAGATACCTCGCTCTTGCGGGTAATGGATTACCGATACCAACGCGGAGGAGATCCTTACTTCTTCCTCCCTCCTATGTTTGGATATCAGCTGATAGACAGCACCTTCCCTGTTTTTAGTGGATTCTTAGAATCGCATTATGTGCATCAGTTCAATGGATTTATAACCAGTAAGATTCCTGGCATTAAACAGTTGGAAATCAAAACCATGGCAGGCGGTGGCTACCTTTGGGTTCCAGAACGCAACTACCAATACGGTGAACTGTTTGGTGGCGTGAATCGTATTTTCAAGATTGGTAAAGAAAGACTGCGATTGGGTATATACTACGTAGTATCTCAATCAACCAACCAAGGCTTTAGAAGTGGTTTCAAATTCTCAATTGAGCCGTATAACCAAAACAAAAACACCTGGAGCTTCTAAGGGGGGGGTTAATGCTCGGGTTAATGCTCGAGTTAATGCTCGGGTTAATAAGGGGGTTTATCCACTCTCGTAATGCCAATTTTCAATTATATTTCGATATTTGCCTATGACAATTTCAGAGGCACAAGTCACCGTCGATCAGTGGATTAACACCACCGGCGTTAGGTATTTTAACGAGCTAACCAACACCGCCATTTTAATGGAGGAAGTTGGTGAAGTAGCGCGAATCATGTCGCGTAAATATGGTGAGCAGTCGTACAAAGAATCAGACAAAGCTGTTGACTTAGGTGATGAGATGGCTGATGTGCTTTTTGTTCTGCTCTGCCTTGCCAATCAATGCGAAATTGACCTTCAACAATCGTTGTTGGACAACCTCAAGAAAAAGTCAGTTCGCGATGCAGATAGGCATCAATCCAACCCCAAATTGAAATAGTGGTATTATATTTGAATATCTTAGGAATATGAAGAAGTTACTACTTGCACTGTGCATCAGCGGATTAACCACCGTTTCGTATGCACAAACCTCCGTTAATCGTGGAAATTTGGGCATTGGCTTACATGCTGCGTGTCCACAAAGCGAGTTAAAAGACATTGAATATGACGAGGGAATTGGACTTAACCTGTCCTATTTATCGCGAAGATTCCCCTACAAATCACAAAATAACTTTCAATTGGGTGTTCGCATGGACTTTGCCAATATGCAATCAAAGTCTTTTGACGTTGCACTGGCCACGCCTGTTCCGGATGATGGCACGCTAAAAGTTCATAACAACATGTACGGTTTGTTCTTAGAAGGAAGGGTGAATTTTGGCTTAGATAGAAAAGTAATTCCATATGCGAGTTTGTTGTTTGGGCATCGCAATTATTCAACGAACAATACATTGACCGCTAATAATCCAGAATTAAATCCTGACTTAGAGAGTGTCACGTACGATAACCGAATCGTTCATACGCAACGCATGCATTATGGTGGCAGTGTTGGTCTCTCTTACAGAATGAGCGACAATGTTTCATTAGAGAGCAGTGTGACCTACACCTTTGGTGATATTGGTGCGGCACAGCCTTTAAAAGATGTTACACAGTCTACCGGAGGCAATGAAGTGTATTACAACTACTCAACTGTAAAGACCGACATTCTTTTGATAAATTTAGGTGTACGATTTGAGTTGTTCAAGCATTACAATCGTCCGATTAATGCTGAAACCACATCTCCTGAACCTAGAAATACAAGATATCGAGATACCAGTCCAGCTCCGAGTGATCAAATTTCGGACAAGAAACCTGAACCGACTACCGCTCCAGAGCCGGTAAAGAAAAAGCCTTTGGAAATAAAATCGGATGGACCAAAAAAAGGTGGAGTTGATCACTAAGTTAAACGCAGACTACTGGAATCAACGTTATGAGACCGAGCAAACGGGTTGGGACATCGGTTACTCAAATCCTGCTTTAATTGAATTCGTATTATCTGGCGTGTCAAAAGACGCTAAAATTTTAATTCCTGGACTCGGTAACGGCTACGAGATGGAAGATTTATGGAAGAAGGGATACAAGCAAGTTTACGGCATGGATTTATCGAACTTAGCTAAAGGTAATTTCTTAAACCGAGTTGAGGATTTCCCTGAAGATCATTACTTAGTGGGCGACTTCTTTAAGCTAGATCAGCAATTTGATTTAATATTGGAGCAAACTTTTTTCTGTGCTTTAGATCCCAAACTGCGTCCCGAATATGTAAAGAAGATGTCGGAGGTGCTTAAACCGGGAGGTATACTGGCTGGGGTGATGTTTAATTTTGAGAAGTTTGATGGCCCTCCTTTTGGGGGAAGTGAAGCGGAATACCGTCGTCTTTTTGAGGGCAAATTTGATATTGCAAAGTTGGAAGACTGCAGAAATAGTATTGGACCGCGACAGGGTTCGGAGTATTTTATAAAATTTATTAAAAATAATTAAAAGCTAGGTTTGCAATAGTTGATTAACCTATTATTTTTGCACCCGCTTTTAAAGGAAAAAACGTTCTTTAAATAACCAATAAGCGAAAGTAGCTCAGCTGGTAGAGCATCACCTTGCCAAGGTGAGGGTCGCGAGTTCGAATCTCGTCTTTCGCTCTAAAAAAGGGGGTTCCCCTTTTTTTATTTCCGGACGCTTACGGTCCGGAGAGGCTCTGGTGGTGGAATTGGTAGACACGCAGGACTTAAAATCCTGTGGCCTTTGGGCCGTGCGGGTTCAAGTCCCGCCCGGAGCACATGAGTTAAATCATTAAAGCCTGTTAATCAGAAGATTGGCAGGCTTTTTTAGTTATATTGTTCCGACTGAGGGCCTACACTTTAATGACACGCTTTCATAGACTTAATATATTCTGTTTTATGCATATGTAAGACTAAAACTCTATTGACAGCAATTAAGAGCCTCTGTTGTAACGTTGAACAAACCGAACGTTAGATCTGTAGATATCAACATTTCGTCTAAGCTACCGCAATTTCAATGGACCTAAGTCAATATAAACTACCTAATCTATTGAGGTTTCGGCAGTACAACCTCCAGCTACTACATTAGAACTACGCAATCTGCGACCTCAACGAACAAACTGGGAATAAATCGAATGTTGAGCGTAAAACATGGAATATATTTGCACATTACCGTTCCATTTTGGGTGCGAATTGACTTTATTGAAATAAAAAACGCTCCAGAATCATAGAATATGAAAAGAAAGCTTAACGATTACAGGAAATTCTATCAATCCCCACTTTCATTATTATCTTTACTGCTAGTGCTCTATGGGCTTTGGATGCTAATAGAAATAGTAATGGGAGCTTGGGCAACTTACCTCGTTCACGTGTACATAGCTTTAGGGATTTTTCTATGGTTGATTGATTTATTTATAAGAAAATCTCAATATTCCAAACGTACAAAAATTGCACTTGAAGTTGCAATTGTATTGCTAACATTAGGAGTACTAGCAACTTTTATTTCTTGACTTTAACCAATACGGTCTACCAATTATTAACAATGGTGCACCGTTCTAATTGTGTGCATAAGGTAGCTGAACCGATTTTTTTCTCAACTCCCTCAACCTCTCCCGTTGCACTAAGGGGACGTTGAGGAATTTGAATCATAAGGTGGAAAAGCAGGTTTTTGAAATCACCATATAATTAGGGTGAAATTACTTCTTAATTACAGTTTTTAGCATTGCATTGAATTTAAAAGCTATCCGTTTTGGATGTGCATCCCAAAAGGATAGTAATCTTGCTGATGTAAGTAGACATATTCAAGCCTAAAGAGGAGTTATCAGTAATCTTCAACTTGTCAAACTTTCTTAACCTTAGACACCTTTCAACACCCCCAGAATACCATCGCCATTAGCCAAATACTTTTTACGAATAATCAAATCTTTTAACATCTCAACAAAATTCTCAAGGTCATCCCAACGACTTACATTTTGCCGTTTGATTGTGGTGAAATTATAGGCGTAGAGTGGCTCGCTCTTATCCGAAGTAATTAGACCAAAATTGATATACTCGTCCAATGATGTGAACGTCTTCCCATCCACAACACAGTTTTGTTTTGAGGGCGGCAATGGCGTATCGTCGGCAATAAGATCCATAATAACTCGCGCATTCTCAAATTTCTTTAGACATGAACGATGAGCTGCTCCATCAGAAAGTTGATAGAAAGGTCTAGTGTGTTACCTGTAAATGCTGGAAACATCACCAAATCATTTTCTGAGATTGGCTTAGAGCACGCTACACATTGAGCTTCACCAAGAATTATAGCCATGAGTGCCAAGATAATACGGCATTCTTAACTTTCAAAAATTGAATTCGGTCTTTTTTTGTTATCGCTATTCTCTTTACTTTGGCACACATGTACCGCACAAGAAACCTACACCTCCTTATTTCTGCAGCAATCGTGGTACTTGTAGCATACATTTACAATCCCCCTACCGCCACAGAATCCGTTGAAATAATTGACCATGATTCTTTAGAAAGAATTGAACGCGAAATTGCTCTAAACCGAACCATTCGGTTGGTAATAGCGATCCTGTCATTTGTCGCACTTCAAGTAGCTTTGTTTACCAAATGGTATCGTTTCAAGTGGGTTGTGGTGCTATTCAATGTGGTAATATTACTTTTGGCACTGATGAGTTTATTTTAATTCTGAAATGAAGAAAGGATTTTTTTATGCTGTTTTAACTTTCTGTTTGGTAGCTTGCAACTCAAGCATGGAGGATGAATATTCTAGTCATCAAAGTCAATACAATGCCCTTGTAAAGTATCTGATTCAAAACCATCAGAAATTGATTAACGACACTTCATCCGACCATCTTCTTATTTACAACAAGTATCCAACACCAAACGTATCACCTGAGTTAAATCAAGAACAAAAAGCTTTCTTAAGGTCAAGAAATATTGAAAGACTAGAATACACTTCAGATTCTACCGTAACATTTATTAAAGAGACTGGAAGTCCACTGACTAAGAGAACTGTTGAGTACCTCATCTACTCAAGCAAAGACAGTCTCTATCTCAAAGATTTTCATGGTTTTGAGTCTTGTCAACACATTAATGAAAATTGGTATTACCGAATGGATGTTTATAGTTTAGCAGAATGAAGAATGACGTTTTAAGTTCCATATTAATTATAATTACATTTGAAACTTAATGAATATGAAGCTCTTAAAATTTATGACACTTGCTATCTTGGCTACCTTTCTTTATCAATGTTCTGAGGACTCTGAAAATAGATTAGAAATTGTACATCAGTACAACCAAGCTTTAAATGCCAAAGACATCAACACCATAATGAGCCTTATAACTGACTCAATTGTTGTTGAGGGCGATGAAAAGCTAGATAAGCTAACATTTAGAGGACAAATTCAATTTGCCATGTCAATCAATGCCAAATCAGTAATCGTAAGTAGTGAAGCTTTAAGAAATGGAAATGTTTTAACCGTGGAGGATCAATCAAACATATTCAGCGAATTTGCCTGTTCACGCGTTCCGTATCAATATAATTACAAATTTGAGGGTGATAAGATTTGCAGTATTATAGCAGATACGCTTGACAATTTTTCAAAATCGTATCTAAAATGCGAAAACATACAATTTAGGATAGTAGCAAAGTTTTATGAATGGATTAACAAAACTCATCCAGATATAATCATCCAAATGAAAGATGAATCGACTGGAGAAGGACTATATGAGTTATTTGCTAAATTTAAAAATGACACCCAATACAAATCAGAGTATAAAGACTTATGGATTAACAACTTATAAGAAAATTAAATTTACAAGACAAGGTGAAACTAAACCAACATTAAAAATGAAAGCGACCTACTTATCTCTATTTTGCATCTTGATTTTTCAAAGTTGTCTGACAAACATGGCTGACTCTACAATTGAACTTGGTCCAAGTTTTAATGGGTCTTTTAAAATACATTCAGATTCTACCACCCTTATTAAGAATGTGTTGTATACCAGCAGTGGTGCAATGGAGATTGGATATACCGAACAAGGTACAGATAAGAAAATAGGTAAATGGTTAATGATAGATGAGCATCTTTGTATTAAGGAGGTTATCTGGTACAGCAATGGCCGTAAATTTATGACTCACATACCAAAGGGATCTAAATGCTGTTCAAGCACAATTTCTAAGGATAGTTTAGATATCAATCAACTTTCATCCGTAGTCGTAACAATTGACACCAACACCTACAACTCAAACTTGGTGCGTTTGCTCATTCACTCAAACAGCTTTCCTATTGATTATTTTAAGTTTAATTCAAATGTTTATATCAAGAGCTTTGATTCTGATGCAACCAGCAATACGAGTTATCTCTTAATAAAAAAGTCTAGTATTAAGGAAGACTCATACATCAATGTGATTTACAGATACACAATTTCTGGAGATGCCAATTACAATGGCGATAAAGACAACGAATTTAAAACCGACAGCATTCCTTTAGGAAACTACCTTCATAAGATTTTTACCAGCGAGAATATAAGAGAGCGGGATGTTGCAACAAATCCCCTTTCATAGACAAAGCAACACAGCATTAGCTGAGTGAGAAGCTTAGAACAAATATATTTGTGAAAATGGGAACTCTCATTATTTGTTCAATATTGCTTTTTACAGTCTTGTTTCTTTTCCATAAAAAGATAGGCAAGAACAACAAATGGTTTCCAATAAATGACAACAACATCTTTAAGCTTTTATTGGCTCTAACGCTTATTGGATTTCTATTTAGGTTAGACTACACGCAAGCTGGAGGTTGTATCGTTTTTCATGAGCCTATTCTTGAAAACCAGAATATTCTATACTCTTCCATCTCCTTTATTCTGCTATTAAGTGGTTTACTTTCAAATCGTAAGAGCATAAAAATCTTTTTACTCTCAACCGAAACCATTTACTGGATTGCGAAATTGATGATTGTAAAAGGAGGCTATGCGATTGGATTTGGTGGGGCTACTGATGGCCTCATTGTCCTATTTGATTTAGGCTCAATCGTTCTTCGCTTGTATCTAATCTTTAGCTTGCTGAGCATTAAGCGTTTTAAATATATCAAGGTTGGAATTATCGCAATGCTTGTTATGTTTATCAAGATTTCCTTCTTTAAGCTACCTTACATTGAAGTTTACCGGTATAAACACGCAAGAGAAAAAGGTAAAGAGATGCGAAAAGAATTGATTGGGGTTTGGAATGGACGTGTAGAAAAACTTGACACCGACAGTCTTCAAATTAGAGACACCATCACCCTAATAATAGACTCGACTAAAATACAATTCGAAAGTTCAGTAGGGCTTAGTGGAGACTATTTCATAAATTTTGAAAGCACAGAATATGGCAGTATATATAATTCCATTGATTCGACACACTATTTCTTTAATGTAGATTCTTCAGCACAGGATTATTTATATTTTGAGGTAAGCAAGATGACAAACCGTTATCAATACACCTTGACAAGAAAAGTAGAGAAATAGCCTTTAAAAATGATTGAAGGTCAGCTGGGTGGCCTAATCTAATACCATAGCGATCATTTTAATTTTGACGTAGCAGTTCTCTGACACGCATTAAAACAAAGCCCAACTGGTTATGTCCATTTCCTAATTTTCCAATTCCCCAAAACTCATCAAATGGAGAATTCTCAATGATAAACCGATCCCCAGTCTCCAAAAGCATCGATTTTAAATTTTTGTGTTGTTCGAACTTAGCCATCACAGCCCTTTGCATCAAGTCAGTTTTGACCTCTTCCCAATCCGCCCTGAGCTTGGCTGATCGCGACCTTCCTAGTTCAGAAGCCTTCTTAGGGGATTCAGCATCAATAATCCGTTTTACCATGGCTTCATCTTCAAACTTTTGAGCTTGAAAGAAATGTTCTACTGTCTTGTAATACTTTTCATCAAGTGTAAAACCGTGATATGAGAAATTAGATAAGTAGCCATTTTCTTCTTGAGAAGAATAAAAATAAACCGCATTAGAAAAATCCGTAAGATCGCTACAATTCGACATTAGGTCAGCTTTACGAATCATCCCGCAGAAACCATCATATTTTGGAGAATCAACATATGATTTCAGCTCTACATTATCTTCCACAAATAAATCTTCATTTGCAATCCAAATTTGCAAAGGATCATCCTCAGGTTCGCTCCAAGCGCTAAGTTTAAACTTAGTTCCTTTTCTCATCATGAGGTTTTGAAGACCAGAAGTATAGGCCATCGTATAGAATACGACGGCGTCTATCATTAATTTCTTATTGGATTGATATTCACGGCCAAGCACAATGCAATATTACGCTTGCTTGTTTAATAAGTTCGATAATAATTCACGAATGTTAGCGTCTTGTTCAATGGCTAAACGAGACTTGAAAAATTTTATATAGTCTTCGCTTATATCCTTTGGAGGAATATCAAACAAATAAACCAAAACAGTATAAGCCCACTCTTTGTCACTGCCAGAAACCACTTTAAAAATTTCAGCTTGAATATTATCTAAGCAGGGAAGCAACATTTCAATGACTTTCGGAAATACACCCCAGTGCGCATCTTGTGCCCATTCGAGCAACTCCATTGCATTATTAACGATTTCTTCTGTGGTATATTCATTCGCAGAACGAATAAATTCTTTATCTTCAGTGTTTTTAGGCAAATGCAAAATCTTTTTTTTTTTGGTTCCTTCTAAAGAATTTCAAAATATAGGAAAAGTCTCTTTATCAACCAAACCTCCATTACCAAAGAAAAAGTACTTTTCCTGTTGATCATCAACAGGAAATTGTATATCAATTGTATAAGAAAATCAAAACATCAATTTAGCATACAAAAGCAATCGTTATAAATTTGAAATCTATGAAAGTCTACAATTTTTGCTGTGAGAATTTTGAGGGAATGATTGGCACCAGCAAACACAACACCTTCAACATCAAAGTGTTAAAAAGTTCAGATAAAGATAATATTCCTAGCAGAGTGGTCATTTCTTCTGGTATAGCAATGGGACATAATTCACCAATTTTGATGTTAATTAGATTCTGCCCGTATTGCGGAACAGACCTCATGAACCTTATGAAGTCCGATTACTACAATGGCAGCTTTTCTGATGATTTTTACCAAGACCAAAACAATAATTCTATTGACTCATGAGCTTTCAATAGTAGATGCCAATAGCAAAATTCTTTCACAAACTAACGTAAAGTAGAATCCAATTCTTCTATCAACCGGCGTAATCTTCGGATTTCTGCAATCAGTCTTGGAATATCTTGTTTAGCATTCGCGATAAAATCATAGTCATCTTTTCTGCCTCCATAAATCTCCAAATCTTCACCTCTTGAGCCCTCTGGTCCGGTCATAATAAAATCTGAACCTGAATCATGATCTCGACCTTCAATAAACGCTTTCCAAGGCCCAGGAGACGTATTCTTCCAGATATTTTCAATGTTAATTAGCTCTTCTTCAGAAATCATCTATTAACAGTTAAGCGCGGTTTAACCTATCTCCACCTACTCCTTCGGAATATTACCCGTCAACTCGCGATCGAAGATGTACAAGCCTGTTGGGTCGTCGTTGATGATGTTTAACTTATCAATCAGTTGGCGAGCAAGCATCTCCTCTTCCATCTGCTCCGATACATACCACTGCATGAAGTTGTTCGTAATGTGATCTTTCTCCAGAACACACGCGTCGATAATGTCATTAATGCTTTTAGTCACCTTGATCTCATGGTCAAGCACCGTTTGAAATACCTGTTTCAATGACTCATATTCACTTGCAGGAGCATCCAACCCAGAAATAATGGTCTGACTTCCTCGCTCATTGATGTACTTCACCAATTTCAGCATGTGCATTCTTTCCTCGTCAGAGTGTGCATACAAAAATGAAGCTGCTCCTTCAAATCCATTAGCATCAGCCCAGCAGGCCATTGCTAAGTAAGACTGCGACGAAAAGGCTTCCATTTTTACTTGTTCTTGTAGTTTTCTATTTATTGTTTCGCTAAGCATATTTTCTTTCTTTATGGTCAAACAAATATACCACTCTTTTGGACTACGCATGTGAATATGTTTGCCTTCATTTTCTCGATAAACTTTATATTCGTTGAACATGAAAACCTTTAAACTAACTAACCTTATCCTGGCAACTGCATTGCTGTTTTCTAGCTGTGCCATCGATTTTAGGGTCAAGAATGCCAAAATTGCAGGCAAATACCCTAAAAAAACTGAGAAGCTTCTCTTGCTTGGAGAGCTTAACAACCACAAGTCATGCTACGACGTAACTAAATACAAGCTCGACCTTGAAGTTCTTCCTGAAACTCAAGCGATTGCAGGAAGTGTTGAAATTCACGCAACTACCATTACAGAAACCGACACCATTCAAATTGACCTTTATGAAAACATGGAATTGGTGTCAATCACGAATGAAAACCAATCAAACCCGGTACATTATTACCGAACTTACGGAGCGATAAAAGTCATCTTTAAGAATACAATTCCAGCTGCACACGACTTTATGCTGAAGGTAGAATACAAAGGCCAACCCAATAAGGCTAAAAAACCACCTTGGGACGGTGGCTTTGTTTGGAAGGAAGACGAAAATGAAAATCCATGGGTAGGTGTTGCCTGCGAGACCAATGGTGCTAGCCTTTGGTTTCCCTGTAAAGATCACACCTCCGACGAAGCCGATGAGACCATTATTCACCTAACCGTTCCAAAAGGTTTGGTAGGAGTTGCCAATGGCGTGCAAACCAAAATTCAACACAATCCCAATTCTTGGACCTACTGTTACCGCGTATCCTACCCCATTAACACCTACAACATAACCCTATATGTGGGTGACTTTGTTGAGCTCACCGACACCTTACAAAGTGCCTCAGGCAATAAGGTGAAGATTAGCCATTATGTGCTATCATACAACGAGAAAAAAGCACGAAAACACTTCAAACAAGCTAAAGAACAAATACACTTCTTTGAAACCACTTTTGGAAACTACCCTTGGCAACGTGATGTGTATCGTATGGTAGAGGCACCTTATGAAGGCATGGAACACCAAAGTGCTATTGCCTATGGTAGCGGATACAAGAACAAAGGCCAAGGCTTCGATTACATCGTTTTGCACGAAACCGGCCACGAATGGTGGGGAAACTCTGTAACTGCTCGTGACCTAGCTCATGTATGGCTTCAAGAAGGCATAACCACTTACAGCGAAGCCATGTATGTAGAGCACAAATCGGGCAAAGATGCATACGACAACTATCTATGGATGTACCGTATTACCATCAAGAATAAGCGTCCATTAGTCGGTCCTGAAGGACTCCGGTACTTTGATTTTCGAGATGGTGATGTTTACACCAAAGGTGCCTGGATGCTAAACACACTCCGAAGCTACATCGATAACGACACGCTGTTTTGGTCTATTCTAAGTGGGTTTTACGAAGAAAACAAATACGATTTAGTTGACAGTGAAGACTTTATAGCCTATGCGAATAAAAAGTGCGGTGAAGATCTTCGCTGGTTTTTCGATCAGTATTTATACAACAGAAATGTTCCTGAATTGGAATACACACTTGCTGATGATGGCATATACTACCGCTGGGCAAAGACTGAAAACAACTTTAAGCTTCCAATAGATATTGTAATTAAGGGTGGAGATAAAGTACGATTAACTCCTAAAAAAGATCAGGTGCAATATATGAAACTACCAAATGAT
Source organism: Bacteroidia bacterium (assembly GCA_965216465.1). Classification (GTDB taxonomy): domain Bacteria; phylum Bacteroidota; class Bacteroidia; order NS11-12g; family UBA9320; genus UBA9320. The sequence goes on along the minus strand of CBDCFW010000003.1, from coordinate 50,140 downwards.
GCAGAGCTTGCTAGGATGGCCTATTCAGACCAATACTTTGCTTATAAAAGGAATGGAAAGCTTAAAAAGCTATACAGAAACTCAGACCTTGAAGAGACCATTACGGATAGCGTAAACAACTAGTCCTGCGGCATTGGTCGCTTCCGTTTTTTCTAATATTTTGGTTCGGTAGGCATTTACCGTGTTTGGAGAAAGCTTCAATTCTGCAGCTATTTGCTTGTTATTCAATTGGTTACAAATCAACACCACTATTTCTTCTTCTACTTTTGAAAGTTCAGCACAGCCTGCACTGTCTTTGAACTTACTTCCAAATAATGACTTCGACATTTGAGGACTTAAAAAGAAATCATATTCCATTACGGTTAAAATTGCATTCTTTACTTGTTTGGCCGATGCAGATTTAGATATAAATCCATTCGCACCAAGTTCCAATAGATTTTGAACAATAAAGTATTCTTCGTGCATCGATAAGCCAAGCACCTTTACTTTGTCTCCATAGGCTGACCTTAATGCCTTCAAGGTCTCAACGCCGTCTAATATGGGCATATCAACATCAAGTAAAATAACATCAGGCAGGGCTGAGTTTTTCAGCCGGTCTAGCAACTCTTGTCCATTAGAAGTATCAAAAAGCACTTCTAATTCATCAAAAGAATTCAGTAGGGTAACAAATCCCTCTCTAACTATTTCGTGGTCATCTGCTATACAAATGGTTGTTGTGTTCATGGATTAAATGTTATTGTGCAGTTAAAGCCTTCATCAGGGGCTGTTTTAATTTCAAGATTACCTCCGATGCTGTCAACTCTGATTTTTATATTGTGCAAACCAAGACCATAGTTTGAGTTTTCATAGTCAAACCCTACTCCATCATCGGAATAGCTCAGCAAATATCCTTCGCTTTCTTTGGATAATTTCATTTGAATCGATGTACTCTTACTATGTTTTATACTATTGGAAATTAGTTCTTGATATATACGATAGATATGCAAATGCATATTGTAATCTTCAATTTTTGATATTTCGTCGTGGATGGCCAACGTAATATCTGCTTCTGTATTGGCTGTCAAATGCTCTAAAGCTTTTACTAGGCCGAACTTCTTAAGCACTACAGGATAAAGCAGTCTGGAGATGTTTGACACCTTAGAAATGGCTTGAGACATGTTATCCATCGCTAATTCCACTTTTGATAGGTCATTGCTGATTACGCCAGATTCCATTTGCATTTTTACAGATGCAAGCTGCTGCCCGAGATCGTCGTGCAATTCTTGGCCAATATGCTGACGTTCATCTTCATGAGCTTGGATATTGTTGATGGCTAGCTCTTTTTGATGTTCGATTTCACTATCTTTTAGTTGGAGGAGGGCTTCTCGTTTCTTTTTTTGAGCAAAAAGGATTATAAGCACAGTTACTAGCAATATTGCCAGCAACAAGAACGAACCCAAGTAAACCGCCAGTTTTATTTCTTCCATAAAAGTCCCCCAAGTAGAAATCCATTCGAAAGTAAAAAGACTGTGTATAGTATCAAAGTTGAAATTTCAATAAAAAGCTTAAAATCAAGAATTATAAAATTTCCTAAAATCGTACTAAACAGCATTCCGGCATAAGATAAGATAAAAGCAAAGCAGGTTGCATAATATCTTACCTGTGATTTTGTAGTGGGTGTTGCTATTGCTTTATATACCGCAAAAAATAACAGAGGCAATACGACCACGGTTTGTATCAGCAGAAGTAAGTTATTTTCATAAGTATCTAAAAATCCATAGTTCGAAGTATAAATCGTATGAGAATTTAGGAACTCAAAATTATACGTTCCTAGAAATGCAAGTCCCGTAATGAGTACAAAAAAACCGAAGCTAAGATAAAGAATAAGTCTATTTGAAAATTGAGGAGATATTAAAAAATAGATAATTAAGATTCGACACAAATTAAAAATTGAATACAATTCAAGATTTGATGAAATGTATACAACATCAAGAAAGTCAGTCAGTAGACAAATCTGTGCATAAATCAAAATCAAGATTACTACTCGAGTGCGTTCTTGCAGCAATCGAAATAATGAAACAAGGATCAACAAGCTATAGGTTATAATCCTAACACTCAAGTAGTAATCTTCCATTGGTTAGCTATTCAACGGATTGGATGAGCTACTGTAAGGTGGGTCGACGTAAGAAAATTCGGCGAGTTCTCCATTATATAGATCGTCTTGATTGGCTTTGGCACCACAAACAACCAAAGTAAGGTCACCATTATTTCGTGCAAAGTAAAATTTCAAACCTACACAATCGGTTTGGTCCAAAATATCTTGAATTGCTTTCTTACCAAAAAAGCCTCCAATCTTTTCTGTTGGATTGGATACTCTAAAGGCCTCAGTCATATTACCGGCTTCCGTTAATGTGATTGAGTGATTATGGTTGGGATCGAATGACATACAGGTCAAATTTGTAACAGTTTTGTATTTAATTGTATATACAAATCTATATAAAGAAACATCAAAAAAGATGTTAAAAAATGCCAATTATTTGATATATGTGGTTGAAAAACAGCCCAGTCACCTTACAATGATACAATGGTTAATATCTGAGGAACTTACATCCATATGCTGGGCTCACTAGGGGGAACGAGAAACATATTAACCCATTGATAATTTCTTCTTCCGCCCCCAAGCTAAGGCTATAATTTTCATTACAAAGTTCTGCTGTTTGAGCCTTGCATCTGTATATATTTAGATGCTCATTCTTATAATTTTTATTAAAGAAGCATATAGAAAATCTCAAATGAGATATAAATCAACTGCAAATTAAAAAAGCACTACGGATTGCGAAATTGTGGCAACTCCTACTACTCCAAGGCTTAATCGATAAAACCCAGGATTGAGTTGATCCAATTCAAGCGCAATACGGCGTGTATTTGATGCTATTGCTAGCGACAAGACTTCTTCACCATCTGGTGTAGCTAATGTTAATTGAGATTCTGTTTGCCATGGAACAAATTCGCATACCAGTTTTCTTCGAAACAAAGAGGTATACAAATATTTGCGTTGATCTATAGTTTCTGTAGAATTAGTTTTCATCTAGTTTTCTTCTTTCGTTTAAATGATTGAATTAAAGTGTCTAATACGACCAGATTCATAAATACGACAATGAGGATTAAATTCTTGGGTTTGAAAATGATCCTAAGCACGGTATAATCCCGATTCACACGCCTGCTAAGTTTGACTCTACGGTCTGCATAGGACTGAATACCAATCGATTTTGAAGACAAGGACTCCGGCTTATAGTTAATCTCCTTAGTTTCAAGCATGGCTACTTCTTTTAACCGCAATTAAGGTTTAGTCGCTCAATCGATTTGTAGTAAATTATTGATTTTCAAACAAATCACTTAAATTGAGGTTATGATTTGCTATATAACCCCTAAATCTCAATGATTTACTACAAGAAAATTGAGATAATAGGCTTCAATTTGCAGTATTATTTAGTCTATACTTATGTTAAATGATCAGGACCAACCACTACACTTTTTAATTGCTGACGATCATGAAATAATTCGTCAAGGCCTCATTCAGCGTCTTAGAAGCATCAATTCGATGTCTAAAATTGACGGCGTAAGTAGCTATGAAGAGACCATGCAGAAGCTCAGCCAAAAAAAATATGACTTGTTGGTGGCTGATCTAAAGATGGAGCATAGCAACCCTATTACAGGCATTAGTAGAATTCTGGAGACCTATCCCGACTTAAAGGTATTGATAATGTCAATGTATCCTGCTGAGGCCTTTGCGATTCGACTGATAAAAGCTGGAGCCAAGGGTTACATATCTAAAAATGCCCCTTTCGAGGATATTATTTATGCCATAAGAGAAGTTCTTGAAGGTCGAAAATATGTTTGTACACAGTTGGTGTCTAAATTGTCATCTTCAATCTCAACTACAAGTAATGAACTTTTAGACAAGTTGACCACCCGAGAAATGGAGGTTATGTTACTTTACATCAATGGTTATACATCGAAAGACGTAGGAGATGAGTTGAACATCCATTCTTCTACGATTGGCACATATCGTCACCGCATATTTCAAAAGCTGAATGTTAACAATATGGTAGAATTAACCCTGTTTGGAATCGAGAACGACCTAATTCACTAAGCTCATACCCGCTTTTATTTTAAAATTTTTCTCTTTTCTTCAAAATCAACGATTTACTACAAATCGACTGTTTCTCGCGATACACTTTTGCCGTTGATTACTCGATGAGACCAATTGGGTTCGGCCACAATGCATAAGGTTCGACCAATTGCTGTGAAAATCAGAGTACTATTTATTAACTACATTAAATACAATTTGAATGAAAGAAACAAACAAACTACTAAGCGATTTTTATGGTATAAGAAAATTGCTAGCTGGGATGGCCGTCTGTGTGTTAACCTTAGTTAGTACAAGCACATTTGGACAATCTGGCTCCTTTGCCTCAATTAATATTACCAAAGGCGGTGAAATGGCCATTTTTGGAGAACACAACTTCACAACAGGCTCTGGCATCTACTCTGGACTTGTCGGAACAGATCGAGATTCTAGTGTTCCTGGCTACTTAAGTTTTACGACCACAGGATCATGGCAAAATGCAAATACTAACGCACATGTTGATGGCTATGTTAGATGTTATCACACAGGAGGCTTTGTTTTTCCCGTTGGAGATAATGGAACTTATAATCCAGTTGGCTTAAGCAGCGTTGGTGGAGATGCTAATGTAGCTTATTACAATGCCGATCCAACAATGGCCATAACCGACCGAATTGATGGTATAGATTATGGAGCTCTACCAGGAGGATCTACATTTAATACAGACAGTGTTGAAGACGGCATAGGAAGTGTGAACAATTCAGGATACTGGGACATTAACAGCTCAAACAGTGCAATAATTACCCTTTCGTGGAACTTGTCAGACGACATGAACACCTTTACCTCAGGAAATATTCAAAACTTAACTATCGTAGGTTGGGACGGATCAAAATGGGTTCAAATTGAATCTACAGTAGATGCCACAGCCATGCTTGCTGGTCAGAGTACACTTTCTTTTGCAGGAAGCTCATCAATTGTAGATTCAGGAACCATTTCTACCGATGCTGCTCTTATTCCAAACACCTTTGAAGTGTATGCCCTAGCAGAAATTGGAGATGTTTGCTTATCGGCGAAGGCTTATTTGCAAGGTGCACTTATTAGCGGCTCTGGAACTACAATGTCAGATCATCTGCGGTCCAACAATTTAATTCCGCTTACTGAGCCCTATACTTCCCTCACAGCCTTTTCTCATGCTGGAAATGGTGGTGGTGAGACAACTACAACTACCGTATTGAGCGTTACTGGCAACGACGCTATAGTAGATTGGGTTATGATCGAACTTCGAGACACTTCAAACAGCAGTACAGTTCTCGAAACTCAGTCGGCATTAATTCAGCGAGATGGAGACATTGTGAGCACAGACGGCACCAGTGCTCTTTGTTTCTCGAGTCCTGTTAGCGATTCTGTTTATGTATCTGTACGTCATCGTAACCACTTTGGTATAATGGCCGCAAATCCGATTCAACTCACATCGTCAGGGAAATCACTTGATTTCAGTACAGTATCGCTATTTGGTACAAATGCTGCAGCAAGTCAGTCTGGCGTAAACGCCATGTGGGTTGGAGATGTAAACTACGATGAATCTATACTCTATGAAGGCTCCGGAAATGACGTTACAGAAATCTTGAATATCGTTCTGGCAGCACCTGGCAATACATTTTTGGGTGGATCTCAAGGGTTTAATTATTCGGGAGTCTATTCTATGAGCGACATTAATATGGATGGAGATGTAAAATATGAAGGAACAGATAATGATGTCACTGAGATTCTGAATGTCATTTTAAGTCATCCCTCAAACACCTTCTTTGGAGGTTCACAAGGTTTTTCAGGTTTAACACAACAATTACCATAATCAAACAAAATATAAATCAACACGCAAAATGAAAATTAAAATGAGAATAAGTAAAATCGTTTTTATGAGCCTTTTATGCCTAGCTGGATCAAGAGTTTATTCCCAAGCTCCAGAAGTCAAAATGGTTCCAATAGGCACTAACTTTGATGAAGTTGCTGTTTACCTTGAATGGCCAGCAAACCCAGCAGCAACAGGGATGAGAGTTACCAATAATTCAAGAATATCGTTGTGGTACGACGAAGATTTAGGCACAATAACTAAAACCGATGTGCAAGGAACATGGAACTTAGGTAATTCATTTGATGCAGCCACTGTAGCTGGTGGGATGGGATCTAATCCGGATAATTTGGCATTTATCGATTATACCATTAACGGACCAACGGATTTTGGAAATGTTTCCACCGCAGGTACCATTGATACGATATACAAATTAAAGTTTTCGAATCCAACTGCTGGAGCCACTGTTAGAATGCTTCAAGCCGTTAACGGAGTTGGACCAACAGGATTTGACAGCACCATGACCGTTAATGGTTTTATACCCAACATAACCATGAGACCTAATCCTTCAACAATATTTACGTCGTACAATTTAACGCAGTCTTCAGACACGATTCCATTGCCAGTTAAACTTTTAAGCTTTGATGCTAGGTGGACCTCAGAAACTGAGGCTCTGGTTTATTGGTCAACAGCTACTGAAATCAACAACCAACACTTTGAAGTTGAACGGAGTTTAGATGGAACATTTTTTGAGAAAATTGGGGTTGTGAAGAGTGCTGCACCCAACGGTAACTCAAATCAAATACTTCAATATAGCTTTCAGGACAAAAACCTGCATGGCATCAATCAAGTATTCTATCGCTTGAAACAAGTTGACTTTGACGAAAGCCATGAATACCATCGTATTGCAATTTTAGACCGAACAATTGACGGTGTTCAAATTGAGGTCTTCCCGACTGTAGTAACATATGAGCTTAAGTTTAAAATCAATGACGCCTCTAACTTATTGCTCGTTCACGACCCTATCATTTCAATACAAAACACACTTGGTCAACCTGTTAAGATTGTTGATATACAGACGCAAATAAAATCTGGAAACACCTATACCGTAAACACTTCCGACTTGAGTCACGGAATGTATTACCTGAAGATTGACGTTCCGCGTCAAGCTTCACAAATGTTGCCATTTGTTAAACAAGATTAAACGATCGCAACAAGAAATTAAAGGCTTTGGACTTCCAAAGCCTTTTTTTATGCCTAATAATCAACAATTTACTACATTTTAAGTCATTCAAGAATCTGACATTTGAAGATACATTAAGTATAGTAGTTATTAGTACGATGTTGGGGGCTAGCCGAACATTCTAACGTAAGGGAGTTATGATCTCGAAGGCTAGCTTCTCAACTTCACATCTACAATCAGACATAAAAAGTTCTACTTCATAAAAATCAATGATTTACTACAAATTAAGCGTTCGTTCTTAGCTTAGTTCGCAGTGTCGCAATGAGAGATCGTGCGGCGGTTTATAAATTAATAAGGTTAGTTAAAATATTGGGTGGCTATCTCAGCACTACAATCTTATCTCATCATATTTGCAGTTAAGTAGATAGTCACTCGATATTTTGCATTCAAGATTTGAACCTAAAGATTAAACTCTTCTCCTCGTTCAGGAATTTGAACCTTTTCAGCCAATGCTGAGGGTAAGTCAGCCTTAAGCAGCTCCATAGACTCTTCCTCTCCATGAACAAATATGATTTTCTTTAATGCCGAATGGTCCGACTCATTTAAATACTCCTTCAACCCATTTGCATCTGGATGTGCACTAAATACATCAGTCTGTAGAATATTAGCATAAACATACTTCTCCTTGCCCTTTATCTTTAACATTGTGGCCCCAGATAGCAACTTCTCACCCAACGTGCCTGGCGAACAGAAACCTGCGATAAGTATTGTGCACTTGGGATTTTGAATGTGATCACTTACATGTTGCTGTATTCTCCCTCCTTCTAACATTCCGGCAGAAGAAACTATAATACAGGCATCTTGATAGTAATCCATTTCTTCTACATCTTCTTCATCCTCAACCAGTTGCAAGCTTTTAAAATCGAATAAGCTGCCTTGATCTTTAGCATACGAACGAGCTTCCAAATTCAGAAAGTCGCTGAATCGATTATGAATATTTGTACTTGCTAACGCCAATGGACTGTCTGCAAAAACTCTAATAGGTGGTAACTTTTTAGACTTAAAAAGCTTCTTGAGTGTAAACAAAATAGCTTGAGTTCTTCCTACACTGAATGCAGGAATAATTAATCTCCCGTTATTTTTGACACACGATTCGTAAACTTGTTCGTAAAGCACATCTTCTGCCGAGCGAGTCTCTTTATGCAGTCTGTTTCCATACGTTGTTTCCGTCACCAAATAGTCTAGCTTAGGCATGACATTGGAGTCAACAATTAAGGTTGATCCTGGATTACCAAGGTCTCCAGTGAATCCGATTCTCTTCTCCTTTCGTCCTTCTTTATATTTAACAGAAACGCTGGCGGCACCAATAATGTGACCCGCCTCGAAAAGTTCTATTGAGACATCATCATGTACAGAAAACTCCTTATAAAAAGGCAGTGTTAATATTCGCTCACAAGCATCTCTAACATCCTTATAACCATACAGTTTCACCCTATCCTTACGCTTACTATCCGCATTCATAATTCCCACAGAATCAGTCCATAACTTATCTAAAAGATAGGCAGTTGGTTCTGTACAAATTACTTCGCCTTTAAATCCTTGACGTACTAGATTGGGAATATTGCCACTGTGATCAATGTGTGCATGAGTCAACACTAAAACATCAATTTCGCTGGGCTCAAAAGGAAAAACAGCATTAATCGTTTTGTTTGATTTATCTTCATAATCAATTCCACAATCAATAAGCATTGAAAACCCGGTTTCGAAACGCAGTAGATGCATACTCCCGGTAACCTGACGTGCTGCTCCCCAACAGAAATACTTCATTTTTCAGGGTGCAATAATAAGCCTTGCACGTGTTAAATATTCATCGTTCAATCCAGAAATTTGAAGTGTGTAACTCCCCCACATCAGTTCGGTTACAGAAATAGAAGTATTTGTAATTACTTTCTTTCTCATCACCATTTGACCCAATTGATTGTAGTACTCAATCATTACAGCTTCGTTCTGATCAGTCTTTATCATAAAACTATTGGAAGTTGGATTGGGATAAATTTTGGCTTGTGCTCTTGCAACAGGTTTGATTGAACTCAGCCCTTTCATTCCACTGAAATGTAAAACCGCAGCTGTTGCTCCTTTAATTACTTCTGTAGTAGCTTCTATGTCAATGTTTGATGTCACATCATTTGCCGTGTGATAAAATGGATAATCGCTCTCTTGATACAAGCCTGTAATTACATAACCCGCATTTTCAAATGGGACATAATCACTCGAAAAGGCTCTATCGAGCGTTGGAGTTAGGTCGGTGTACAAAGCTACTAATCGTGCTAATGTATCTGTACTCAAATGAGATGCTTGATTGTTTTCAATGGGGTTATCGTCTTCGTCTCGTTCGCAAACAATTTTCGAATTATCTGCATTTGCCGTTCCGCCAAGCTGATCAAGATTTATCATAAGTAACACATTATCAGTGGTATCCAGCGTATTTGATACGTAATGTGAACTTCCATTGAACCCTGTTTCTTCCGCAGAAAAATTGATAATTCGCACACTATGCTTTGTGCTTATTGATTTGATAATTTTTGCAATCTGAAGCGTTGCCACAACTCCTGTTCCGTTGTCATTAGCTCCAGGCCCATCATCAACCGAATCGTAATGAGCACCAACTATCACCCACTTGGTTGAATCATCACCTTTTTTCTCAATTATTACATTATAACATTCTATCTGACCACGGGAGAAAGTATCATAACTTACCGTATACCCATACTGCGTGTACTTCTCAGTCAACCAAGCTCTTACCTGTTCTAAAGAGTCACTTCCGATCGGCTTTGGCCCAAAGCTTTCGTACGCAAAAACCTGCTCAAAAACTGAATCTACTTGGTTCACTTTTGCAGCAAGCGAATCTTGATAAACCTGAGAAAATGATGTTAACCCAAAACCAGCAGCTAATATGAGACTGAAAATTCTCTGCACTGGTTCAAATTTAGTTCAATCGAGATATTTAATAGTTTCTCCTCCGGCAATATGTGTGCAATTTTATCCGGCCACTCAATAAAGCAAGGATTGCCCGATTCGATGTAGTCCCAAAATCCGATATCTTCGATTTCCTCCTGACTATCAATTCGATACAAATCAAAGTGATGAATAATTCCTTGATTATAATCATAGTCGTTTACCAAAGAAAAAGTTGGGCTATCGGCTTGATCTAGTCCAGTTTTTAACTTGACAAAGTCCTTTACAAATGACGTTTTGCCAGTTCCTAAATCACCATTTAGTAACACAACATTACGACCTGTAGATTGTATAAAAGCACTAACCAGCTCTGAAACATTCCGGAGATCCTCAAGCGAGCAGATAATTAACTTTTCTTGCATTACTTAGCTTCCAAGGTAATCAGAGGGATTATCATCTCCTCCATTGAAATACCTCCGTGTTGAAAGGTATCCATATAATACTTGGCATAGTGATTTAAGTTGTTGGGATAAACAAAGAAGTCATTCTCCTTACAAAATACAAACTTGCTGCTCACATTATTCTGTGGAAGCATGGCCTCATGTGGTTTACCAACCTCGAATACTTCTTTAGCATTATAATTTAAACGCTTGCCCGTTTTATACCTCAAGTTTGTTGTGGTATTCTTATCGCCAACAATCTTAACAGGATTATCCACTCTAACAGATCCATGATCGGTAGTTATCACAAGCTTGATACCCTTTGATGCTAAATACTTAATTGCATCTAAAAGTGGTGAATGTTGAAACCAGCTCAAGGTTAATTTTCGATATGCAGCCTCATCTTCTGCCAATTCTCTCATAATCTTAGAATCGGTTCGTGCATGAGACAACGTATCGATGAAGTTATATACTATGGTGACAAATTCTTCTTTTATCAAATTAGGAAGTTGCTCTACCATATTCTTAGCATTATTCAAATTGGTAACCTTTAGGTATTTGGACTCGTAACCCGTTCTTAAACGTTTAAATAAGTCGTTTAAGAAGAATTCCTCATGATTATTTTTCCCTCCTTCATCTTCATCGTTGCTCCACTTATTGCCAAATCTCTTTTCGATATCCATCGGCATCAATCCACTAAAAATAGCATTTCTAGCGTACTGAGTAGTTGTTGGCAATATGCTTAAATACAAATCCTCATTTACTGTTCTGTAGTAATTGCTGATCTCATTTTGAATGGTCTTCCATTGGTCAAAACGTAAATTATCGAGCACCAATAAAAAGAACGGTTGTCCCTGTACTTTTTGAGGTAAAATTCCTTTGGCCATCAAATTGTGCGACATGATGGGTGCATCTTCGTCCGAATTGTTGTATTGGATAAAGCTCAGGTAGTTCTTCTCTATGTATTTGGTGAATTCTCTATTGCCATCTGCCTTCTGGGTTTTGAGAATTTCCTCCATACCAGTTTCGTTGGAGCTATCCATTTCTGTTTCCCAATAAACAAGCTTCTTGTAAAGGTCTTTCCATCGTGACCAATCGATATGATCCATGAAAGCCATTCCTATATTTCTAAAATCTTGTTGATAGCGCTGCGTTACACTTTCTGTAACCAATCGTTTGTTATCGGTTAACTTCTTGATAGTCAGCAAAATTTGTCTTGGATTAACCGGTTTAATCAAGTAGTCGGCAATTTTTGAACCTATGGCATCCTCCATAATTTGCTCTTCCTCGCTCTTGGTAATCATCACCACAGGCGTATTGCTTTCTATCTCTTTTATTGCTTTTAGAGCTTCTAGTCCGGAAATTCCAGGCATGTTTTCATCCAAGAATACCAAATCAAAGTGTTCCTTTTTTACCCGCTCGATGGCGTCAAGACCGTTGGTAACCGTGCTCAATTTATACCCCTTCTCCTCTAAAAAAAACAGGTGTGATTTGAGATGTTCTATCTCATCATCAGCCCATAATATTTTTATTTCATTCATATATTCTGTTCTCGTAAATTCAATTTATTTCTTTAAACTTTGCGGTTTAACGTGTTGAACTATTATTTGCAAATCACATATAATTCAACTCTTAAAACAACATTTTATTTCATCTTTGAATAAAAAGAAAATTATAAACGATCCGATCTATGGTTTCATCACCATACATCACGACATCATATTTGATTGTATCCAACTTCCGGAGTTTCAACGACTGAGACGAATTAAGCAACTGGGGCTTGCCCATTTGGTGTATCCTGGGGCTCTTCACACACGATTTCATCATGCCATTGGTGCCATGCACCTGATGCAAACTGCTGTTGAGACGTTGAGGTCAAAAGACATTGAAATTAGTTTAGCCGAAGAAGAAGCAGTTCTTCTGGCAATTTTGCTTCATGATATAGGACATGGGCCTTTTTCACATAGTCTTGAGAACTCCATATTTATCGGACTTAATCACGAAGACCTTTCGAGTGTATTGATGCACAAAATCAACAAGAAGATGAATGGTCGATTGAATTTGGCCATTGAAATTTTTGAAAATAAATACGGCCGCAAGTTTTTTCATCAGCTGGTATCAAGCCAACTCGATATGGATAGATTGGATTACTTAAGACGAGACAGCTTTTACTCTGGAGTATCAGAAGGTATGGTTGGTATCGAACGCATTATTCAGATGCTTAATGTTAAAGATGATGAGTTGGTATTGGATGAAAAAGGAATTTATTCGGTAGAGAAATTTCTTCTTGCTCGTCGATTTATGTACTGGCAAGTATATCTTCATAAAGCATCAATAGCAGCTGACCGATTAATGCTAAATATTCTTAAGCGAGCAAAGTACTTGGTTCAAAATGGTGAAAGCTTGTTTGCTAGTCCCTTTTTACAATACTTTTTAGAGCAAAACTTTACACGAGCCGATATGAACGACCAAGTGCTTGAAAATTTCTGTAGTTTAGACGATAGCGATATTATCAGTGCTATTAAAGTATGGCAGCATAGCGAAGATGCGGCTTTATCTATGCTTTGTACCATGCTAATCAATCGAAATCTACCTAAAATCATTATAGCGGATGAGCCTTTCTCAGAATCAGTAGTTTCTGAAAAAACTGAGCGTGTTATGGAGGCTTTTGAAATAGATAGCACTGGCGCTCAGCACTTTGTGGTTACAGGAAAGTTATCCAACAGCACCTATACCTCTACGGGTGACCCTCTAAAGATTAATATGAAGAATGGAAGTTTAAAAGACCTTGCTGATACCTCTGAAATTTATAATCTGTCAAAGGAAAGCAAGCCTCAAATTAAATATTTTATTAGCTATCCTAAATAGCTTAATTTTGCCGCCTATTGAAACTTACCGCAGCTAAAATAGCAGAACTTATAAATGGTACAGTTGTAGGAGACGAGTCTATTGAAGTTACTTCGGTGGCTAAAATTGAAGAAGCTCTCCCCCACCATTTATGCTTTATCTCTAACAAAAAGTATCAGAATTTTCTTCAGACGACTAAAGCTGGAATTGTTTTAGTAAGCAAAGAAATAAATCCGATTCCAGAAGATGTAACGGCAATACGTTGCGACCACCCATATGTTGCATTTTGTCAGATGCTGATTCAGTTTTTTGATTACAAAGATCCAAACGCTGGAATTCATCCAACTGCGGTAATAGAACCAACTGCTAAAATTGGAGAGAATTGTCATATCGGTGCACATGCCTATATAGGAAACCATGTGACCTTAGGTGACAATTCAAAGGTTTTCGCTAATACCTGTATTTATGAAAACTCTGAGATAGGTTCAAATACAACAATACACTCCAATGTTTCAATATACTACAACACTAAAATTGGTAACGATTGCCTTATTCATAGTGGAACTGTAATTGGTTCGGATGGCTTCGGTCACGCCCCGCTACCCAATGGAACTTACATTAAGATTCCTCAAATAGGAAATGTTGTAGTGGGTAACGAAGTAGAAATCGGGTCAAATTGTAGCATTGATCGTGCAAACATGGGAAGCACTATTATTCACGACGGATGTCGATTGGATAATCTGATTCAAATTGCTCATGGTGTTGAAATAGGTAAAAACTCTGTAATTGCCGGACAAGTAGCCATAGCAGGAAGTACTAAAGTTGGTGAAAATTGTGTAATTGCAGGACAAGCTGGTATTGTAGGCCATGTAACTATTGCCAATAAAACACAAATCGGTGCACAGAGCGGAATTTCAAATAACATTAAGGAAGAAGGCCTAAAAATAACAGGAACACCTCATATGCCTGTAAAAGATTCGCTAAAGGCACAGGTGGTCTATAGAAACTTACCTGAGCTTGAAAAAAGAGTTCGAAATCTAGAAGAAATAACAAAAGAAAATAAATCTGTAAATGGATAAGCTCCAAACCACAATTAAAAGTGAAGTAAGCATTTCTGGTGTTGGACTACACACCGGAATGGAAGTTACACTGACGTTTGAACCTGCTCCTGAAGATCATGGATATGTGTTTCAACGTGTAGACATCGAAGGTCAACCAAAGGTAAAAGCCGACTGCGACTTGGTTGTTGACACTTCAAGAGGTACAACCATTGAAGACAATGGTGCTCGGGTAAATACCGTAGAGCACGTGCTCGCCGCTTTGGCTGGACTTGAAATCGATAATGTATTGATTAAGCTAAACGGACCAGAAACGCCAATCATGGATGGTAGTTCTAAACCGTTTATCGACCTACTTAAATCAACAGGTATTCAAGAGCAAAAGAAAGAGCGCGAATACTTCGAAATTCCAAGCAGAATTAACTACTCAGATGGCGAAGGTGTTGAAATGATGGCTCTTCCTGCAGACGATTATCGCTTAACCGTAATGGTTGACTATAATTCTCCTGTCCTTGGGTCTCAACATGCCTCGATAGTAAACCTTGGAGAGTTTACAGAAGAAATTTCAAGCTGTAGAACATTCTGCTTCCTACATGAATTAGAAATGCTTCTTGACAACGATTTAATTAAAGGTGGAGACCTTAACAATGCCATCGTAATTGTAGATAGAAAGATTGAAGATGAGGAGATGGATAAACTTGCTAAGCTCTTTAACAAAGACAAAGTTGAAGTTAGAAAAGAAGGAATTCTTAACAACGTAGAACTTCGATTCCAAAATGAGCCAGCACGTCACAAATTGCTTGATATGGTTGGTGATCTTGCTTTGGCAGGTGTGCCAATTCGAGCTCAGGTAATGGCAGCTCGACCAGGACACAAAGCAAATGTAGAATTTGCGAAATTGATTAAGCGTGCATACGAAAAATCTAAAAAAGAAGCGAAGTTAGGAGCAAACATTCCAGCTTACGACCCAAATACAACTCCACTTTACAACCACCAAGAAATAGCTAAAATCTTACCACATAAGCATCCATTTTTATTGGTTGACAAAGTGGTAAAGCTTACCGACAATGAAGTGGTGGCGATTAAAAATATTACAGGAGACCAATACTTTTTCCAAGGGCATTTCCCAGAAGAGCCCATCATGCCAGGTGTTCTTCAACTTGAAGCAATGGCTCAAGCTGGTGGTGTTTTGGTTCTTAACGACAAAGAGAATCCTGAAAAATGGAGTACGTACTTTGTAAAAATTGAAAATGCCAAGTTTAAGGATAAAGTTGTACCTGGCGATACACTAATTATAAGAATGGCACTTACTGCCCCTGTACGACGCGGTCTTTGCATGATGAAAGGAGAAGCTTTCGTAGGAAATAAAATGGTTTGTGAAGCTTTAATGATGGCCCAAATAGTAGAAAACAAATAAAATGATTCAACCCTTAGCATATGTTAACCCCGGGGCAAAAATTGCTGATAATGTAGTAATTGAGCCTTTTGTTACGATTCATAAAGATGTAGAAATTGGAGAAGGAACTTGGATTGGGTCCAATGTTACTATTATGGAAGGAGCTCGAATTGGCAAGAATTGTCGAATTTTTCCTGGAGCTGTAATTTCTGCGATTCCTCAAGATTTAAAATTTGACGGAGAAAAAAGTTTAGTTGAAATTGGAGATAACGTTACCATACGTGAATGTGTAACTATAAACAGAGGTACTAGTGATAGAGGTACAACTAAAGTTGGCAACAACTGTTTAATTATGGCCTACGCTCATATTGCACATGATTGTGTACTTGGAGATAATGTGATTCTGGCTAACGCCGTTCAATTAGCAGGTCATGTAGTTGTCGGAGACCACGCAATTTTAGGTGGTTTAAGTGCTGTACACCAGTTTGTTAAGATTGGATCGCACGTGATGATATCTGGAGGATCTTTGGTTCGTAAAGATGTTCCACCATATACTAAAGCAGCTCGTGAGCCATTGAGTTATGAAGGTGTAAACAGTATAGGTCTGAGAAGAAGAGGATTCTCTTCCGAAAAAATTGCAGAAATTCAGGAGATCTATAGAAACATGTATCTACGTGGATTGAACAATGCTAAGGCGTTGGCCAAAATTGAAACCGAAATGCCTGCAACGCAAGAGCGTGATGAAATTATCAGCTTCATTCGTGCTTCTGATAGAGGTGTTATGAAAGGATACCTATCACGGTAATGAAAACCATAGCGTGCAAAGGAGTTGCCAAACGGTTTAATCAAGAAGTTTTATTCAAAGACTTTGATTTCACATTTGAACACCCTAAAAAGTACGCATTACTCGGACCGAATTCATCTGGAAAGAGTACTTTATTAAAGATCATTGGTGGTGTTCTAGCTCCGACTAAAGGACAAATTTCATTCTCTCCTGAAACCACTAGCGAAGCTGCGATCAGTTTTTGCAGCCCTGAAATGCACCTTTTAGATGATTTCACTGTAGAAGAGTTATTTCAGCTCCACTTTAAGTTTAAACAACCTCGAATACCAATTTCTGAGCAAGTAAAAGAGGCAAACCTCAGCAATTTCTTGAATAAGAAATACAGCAACCTTTCGTCTGGGTTGAAGAACAAGGTTAAGTTAAGCCTAGCGTTGTTCACTAATACTTCTGCCCTTCTTCTTGACGAACCTTGCACAAACTTTGATAACGCCAATTCGGTATGGTACAATGCCATGATAGAAAAGTATTGGCAAAACGACATGGTTATTGTTGCCTCAAATCAAGAAATTGAATACCAATTCTGCCAAGAAAAGGTAAATTTGCAATCATATAAATCTGTATAAATACACATGAAAAATACACTATACCTTCTTGTTTTAGTAATCTTCGGCTTTGGATGTTCTTCTGTGGCTGGCGATTATGGTGACACTTCTTGGACCGAAACTGAAAGCATCACTGCGGCTGATCTTGTTGGACAACTCCAAGGTAAAGATTCAGTTTTTGCAACTGTTAATGGTGAAATCAAAGCAGCATGTCAAGCAAAAGGATGTTGGATGAGCATGGATGCCGGTGGTCAAGATATGATTGTTAAGTTTAAAGACTACGGATTCTTTGTTCCCATGAACAGTGCTGGCTATAATGCTACAATGCAGGGTTGGGCCTACGTTGATACTTTGTCAGTTGCTGAACAGCAAGAATATGCTAGAGACGCTGAGCAAACTGAAGAAGAAATTGCTGCGATTACCGACCCACTAGTTAAGCTAAGCTTTACTGCTAACGGAGTAGTTATCAAATGAAATATCTAATTGTTTTTCTAATTGCTGTATCTGCGTTTGCATGTTCCCAAAATGCGGACATGTATGACCCATCGGAATTATCAATTTTGATGCGCGATATGGAAAATTTCAGTAAGGAAGCGAAAACGAAATTAGAAAACGGAGAGACTATAGACAGTATTCCTGCTTCGTTTTGGGACCTGAAGCACAAAGAAGCTACGCGAGACGAGCACAAAGAAGATGTGTTTCAATCGCTAACCAATCCCTATTTGAGTGCCCTTAAAGGCATTGAAAGAGGAGACTCTCAACTTTATTACTACAACGCTTCAATAGACGCGTGCAGAAGCTGCCACAATTCGTATTGCGGAGGACCGCTTGTTGTTATTAACCAATTGAACATTGAAGTACCTCCCGAAGACTAATGATCATATCTGTTACATCGATTGAGCTTAAAGGGCCACTTAAGTTTTTCGCTTTATCGCGAAGAGCAATGTATATCGTGAAACAGCTCAAAAAATCTGATTGTATTAAGTATAAGAGTCGCGGTTTCTGGACCACCCATTACACCATATCGGCTTGGAATTCAGAAGATTCAATGAAAAAGTTTGCCACGTCTGGAGCTCACCTTGAAGCTATGAGGATGAGCAAGGATATAGCCAAGGAGATTCACCTCTACTCCTACGAATCTGACAAAATTCCTAGCTGGAAAGAGGCAAAAGAATTGCTAACTAAAGGCAGGACCTTGAACTTTTAGCGAACATACTTTCTCTATCCTTTCTTCGTGTTAATTTCATGTGATTCTCGATTCTTGCAGAATCTGGACGTCAAGATGGAAGAACATTTTAAATGCCTGTTTAACAGAAAATATCACCTACCTGAATAGAATTCGTAAATAGAACAACGGATTACTAAACTTCTTCCTCAAGTCCACATCATCGAACATAAACGTAATGGTTTGTCGAAGCTCTTGATTTCGTTTGATCTTACGAATCATCCAGTTGAATAACCACGGGTATTTGATTAACTTTTGCATGACTGTACTAACCTTCAACTCGCTACCAAGTTTTTTGTAGACCGTTTTATCATACTCCTTTAGGAAGGAGCCACTGAAGTTTGAGTGCTCTAATGCTTTTTGAGCTTGTTCTGCAGCCCATTTTCCACTAAACATCGCATTTCCTATTCCTTCACCCGTAAATGGATCAATTAAAGAAGCGGCATCTCCGGCAACCATAAAACGCGTTCCACTAATCGGTCGTTGCTTTGACCCCAATGGAAGACCCCAACCTTGGATGCCTCCCAGCAATTCAGCATTTGCAAAGCGCTGTTTAAATTTGTCACTTTCAATCACCTCCTGCATGAGTTTCTTCAAGTTTACCTTGTTCTTACTCACATACTTGCTTAGCATGCCAATACCCACATTGGCTTGTCCATTTGGTAAGGGAAAAATCCAGAAATATCCTGGCAATGACTCTTTTACAAAGTGTAACTCTATAAAACCTTCTTCATTCAATTCAGTTACACCATCATAATAAGCTCTTAATCCCGCACAATGATGCTGACGCTCCAATTGATAGTTTAAGAATTTCTTTGATACGAGAGAATTGGTTCCATCCGATGCAATTACTACGTCAGCTGATATGGTGTGCTTTTCTGTAATTACCTTAACACCCTCTGCTTCAATTTCAACATCTCTAACACTTTCTCCTTGCAAAATTGTAGCTTTAGGAGATGCTAATTTTTGAAATAAAAAATTATCAAAATCTATTCTTTTAGAAATGAACCCAGGACTATGACTAGCTTCATCGGGCTTATGTTTGAACGGAATTGCAACTTCATTTCCATCAGGAGCTGAGAAAACAACGCCCCAGCTTGGCGTAAATTCTTGATCAGAAGCTTTGAGTTCACTGATCCAACTTGGATCGAGTTTCTTAAGTTGATTTACTACTTTTCCGCTGAGAGCGTCTCCACAAATCTTGTCTCTCGGGAATGTAGCCTTGTCGACTACAACGTGCGGAATATTAAATTTAGACAGATAAAGTGATGCACTGCTTCCCGCAGGACCTGCACCTATAACCACCACCTTAGTTTCTAATTGCAAATTTGCCAAAGTCTAATTTGGTGCAAATAAAATGGAGAAAATGAAATCCTGAACTTTATTTAACTAAGACTAGCCTTTCTGGGGCATACTGCAGGTCATCACTTGAAAGTTGAACAAAATAGATCCCATTCGACAAGCCTGAAATTTGCACAGCTTGTTCGTTAAATATATTTCCTGATTTTACAACTCTTCCGCTGAGATCCACCACCTTAAACTGGTGAACGCTATTCGAATTTACAAACACCTTAAAGCTACCTGAGCTTGGGTTTGGTGCGATATAGAACTTTTCTAGTTTTGGTTGAACCACGGAGATTGTTGCAGTATCAACTCCCTCTAAATAGTTTATCCCTCCTCTAGAATTTCCCACCATCAAATCTGTAATGCCGTCTCCATTCAAATCAGCTCCTGTTGGGTGTATTCTTTCACCGAAATCTTTGATATAATCTTCTTGATTGAATGGATTTAGCATGTAGTCCATTGTTTGAACAAAACGGGCAGTGATATCGTCGTCAATCTCAAAAAGTCTCACTCTTCCTTCGTCTCCACCCACGCCAATGTAGGTAACCGAGTCGTTAAATTTACAAATTGTTGGTGCAGAAAAGCCCCATGCTTGAGGCATCAGCGAATCAATCCATCCGTTTGGTCCCAAGAATCGAACTGAAAGAATCTCATTGATATGAATTCCTCCCAAAGTATCCGTTACAAAAGTGAACGTAGGAGAAGGAATAGTACCTGTATTCTCATAGTAATACAAAGAACCGTCGTAATTTCCACTAATCAAATCAAGCTTTCCATCTTCATTCAAATCATAGAATAATGGAGTTGCATTTTGTCCTACGTCGATCGCCCCTAAAGTTTCCGTAACCAATTGATAGCTTGGGTTTGACTTACTCCCAATATTACGGTAATGTGCAATTGTTCCATCGTCTTTACCAATATACATATCAAGTAGCCCATTGCTATTTACATCAGCGAAAGTGACTACCATGTCAACATACTTCTTCGCTTTGAGCGATAAAAAGTCATTGTCTACAAGCTTATAATCTGGGTCTGTGCTGCTTCCAATATTCTCATAATACACCAAATAATCTGCTGTGTCACCAGAAATGAAATGATTACCACTTGTAGCAATCACCATATCCAAGTCGTTGTCTCCATCCAAGTCAGCAAACGTAGGAGCATTATGACCTCCTAAGTCTACCATTTCTCCGTTTAAGAAGGTATTCGACTGAAATTCAAAATTGGGGTCACTTGTAGTTTCCTTATTTCTAAAGTACAATACATTGTTGGTTTCTCTAATAGCGTAAGAAGTTTTTACTGCTTCGTTTGTGCTTAGAATTAAATCCTTATTCCCATCTCCATCTACATCAACATAAGACATGGCCGGTGCAACTGGAATCAGCGGTTCAACCGAAGATGAAAAGAATGCAGTATCAATGCTAATAAACGTGTCTTTGTAATAATCTCCAAGCTCAACTTTTCCATTCTTAAAGAAATAAACTGGATTCGTTTCTCTTTCCGAACTTCCATACAATAAATCCATATCTCCATCGCCATCTTCATCAAAAAACAGCATCGTCTTGGTGGCAAAGTGCTTCTTTTTATTCTTCAAATAGCGTTCACGGAATTGACATGGAGAATTAATGGTCAAGTACCCATTCCACTCATCTATACCTCCATAGCACTTGTCTGGAATTACATACGAGATATCATCCAAAGCTTTTCCTGAGTCAGCTGTGCTGTTGAGAAACAGAATCATTGCAGATCCTGAAGAATTTAAATTGGTTACAATATCAATATCACCATCATTATCAAGATCTTCGATGCCTGGTAAACAACCTTGAACATGAGATATTCTTCGAAATGGATTCCAACTTACATAGTTCACACTATCTAAAGCATAGATATCTGTATTCTGTCTGAAGTCAGGGTAACTCGTCGTGAAATTTTTGTATAGCACTACAGAGTCTCCACTGTAAGTCCATAAATCAGGTTTTTCATCGTCGTTGTAATCCTTCAGTATCATGTATTCTGTTCCTTTAGGGAAGAATTCTTCATAATTTGGATCGTAGCGATATGCAACACCATTCTCATCTGATTCGTTGATGAAAACTAAAATTTTGGCCCCAGTTCTATCAAAAACAAACAGGTCATCCATACCATCGTTGTTAAAATCCATGTTAGAGAATTGTGGCTGATTTAGACCTCCAGCAAGTGCTAATTCTAACACTTCGCCATTGGTTGTTCTTATAACAGGATCAAATGACAACTTGTACAGCTGTGCAAAGCTGGACATGGCTAATGCCATAATAATAGACAGTATGAGGACTTTTTTCATAGATATACTTTTGTAATAGACTACTAAATTATCACATTTGTTGCATATAAAAGCCCAAGATCTGTGGATATCGCTAAATTTTACAATCTCTTTATAGAATGTGACTTCAAATTCACTACCGACAGTCGAAAAATTGAAGATGGCTGCATTTTTTTCGCTCTGAAAGGTGAAAATTTCAATGGAAACAAATTTGCTGTTGATGCCTTGGAAAAAGGAGCGAAATATGCTGTGGTCGATGAAGATTGTGGCGATGACCCTCGCTTAGTTAAAGTTGAGGATGTATTGACCTTCTTCCAAAAGCTTGCAAACTTTCATCGAAGGTGTTTTGACATTCCGGTAATTGGAGTTGCTGGTAGCAATGGTAAAACTACAACTAAAAACTTGATGTACGATGTACTTAGCCAAAAGTATAAAACACATTGCACTGCAGGAAATTTTAACAATCACATTGGGGTTCCTATAACACTGCTAAACATGCCAATAGATTGCGAGATTGCAATCATTGAGTTGGGAACTAACAGTCCAGGCGAAATTGCTGAACTTTGTGAACTTGCTGAAATCAATTTCGGATTGATAACAAACATCGGCAAAGAACATTTGGAAGGCTTTGGGACCTTAGAAGCAGTGGCTAAAGAAGAAAGTGAAACTTACCACTATCTCCTAAAAAACAACGGCTATGTATTTGTAAATCAAGACGATGAGTGGTTGACGAGAATGAGTCGTGCCCTTACAAATAAACAAACTTACAGCAAGAATAATGTTAACATTGAACACTTAGTTCCATCCATCAAATTTAACTATAAAGACCAGACTTTCTCTTCTAGCTTGATGGGAGATTATAACTTAGACAACATCCTTGTTGCACTAAGTATAGGTGAACACTTTGAGGTTCCGATCGACCAAATTGCACGGGCTATAAATAACTATGAAGCGGATAACAACAGGTCTCAGATTATAGAAGCCGATGGAAATCTTATTTGGTTGGATGCATACAATGCGAATCCCAGTAGCATGCAAAAAGCCATCTCCAACTTTAGCAAAATGGAACACGAAACAAAGGTCTTAGTACTAGGCGATATGTTTGAAATGGGTGAACATGCAGACCAAGAGCATTTTGAGCTGCTTCAGTGGATTGAGGCATTCAAGTTTGACCATGTTTGCTTGTTAGGTGATCATTTCAATGCCGTTTCTGAGCAATGTGGTATTACAACCTTCGAATCGATTGAAGAAATGGGCAAATTCCTTCAGGACCAAGCACTTACAAATGCAGCATTCTTAATAAAGGGAAGCCGTGGAATGCGCATGGAACGCATTCTCGATTACATCAGCTGAGTGGATTAAGCAGTTGCTTGCTTTGCTCTACAGCATGCTCAGTCAAGTTATCGCCACTAATCATTTTGGCAATCTCGTTTATTCGCTCGTCACCAGAAAGTGACTTAACTGCTGTTTCTACGCTGTCATTGTTTTCTAATTTATAAACAAAGAGGTGATTATTTCCGAGTGACGCTATTTGAGGCAAATGAGTAATAACAATTACTTGCTGCTCCTCTCCCATTTCGACCATTAAACTGCCTACTTTACGTGCAATTTCTCCACTTACTCCTGTATCAATCTCATCGAAGATGGAACAAGGCATCTGGCTATGCGTATGTTTTGCAATTTGACTCTTTATGCTCAAGTTTATTCTAGCTAACTCCCCTCCTGATGCAGACTTCTTCAAGTCACCAAACGACACGCCTTTGTCAGAAGACAACAGAATCTTTAAGTCATTTATACCGTAAAGTGATAATTCACCACTGCTTGATAATGCAAATTGAACTCTAGAATGTTGCATACCCAATTGGGCCAGTACCTCGGTCAGCTCTTTTTCTAAGGCCGGGATATGTTTTTTTCGGTTTCTGTTCAATACATTTCCCAATTCAAACAACGTTTTTTCCTGCTCCGTACATACAGCTTCTAGCTTTTGTATTTGTGCATCTAAATTATGGCTTGCACTAAGCTTTTCTTCTAGCTGGTTTTGAATAGCAATCAGCTCATCAACGTTTTCAGCACGATGCTTCGATTTCAGGTTAAATAGATAACCCAATTGATTATTAATTTCTTCTAATCTTTCTGGATTGACTTCGACTTCCGCAGCTGCGGAACTCACTTCACCTGCTACATCTTGAAGTTCAATTAAAACCGACTTCACACGTTCAGCAAGTTCATTTGTTAACTGTGTATTAAAAGATGACAACAGTTGACTCAAACTTTGAAGCTGTTCTATTATTGAATATTCGCTTCCGCTGAACAATTGATCAGCTTCCCCAAATCCACGAATTAAATCTTCTGCATTTTCTAGAAGTTCCTGTTCATTGTAAAGTGATTTTTCATTCACATTGGCCAACTGGGCACTTTGCAATTCATCAAATAGAAATTGATTAAAATCTGATTCCTTGGCTAAATCGGCCTCCTCTTTCTTTAAAGATTCTAGCTGCTTAATATTTTCTAGAAAATCGGCATAACTCTGCTGATAAGTTCTACTTTCAGTTAACGTACCAGCCATTACATCAAGACAATAAAACTGAAAATCACGCTTAAACAACTGAAGGTTATCGTGCTGAGAATGAATCTCAATCAACTGACTTCCAATACTTTCCAGTTCTTTAAGCGTAACTGGCGTATCGTTAATGAACGCTCTGCTCTTACCATTCGTAGCAATCTCCCTACGGAGAATAGTTTCATGCTCGTAGTCTAAATTATTGTTTTCGAAGAAGGGTTTAAGATTTAGATTCTCGATGTTAAACACCGCTTCTATTATGCATTTTGCTTCCTTGCTTCTAAGTACAGATGTGTCAGCACGTTTGCCCAAAGCAAGACCAAGAGCTCCAATCAAAATAGACTTACCTGCACCTGTTTCTCCAGTAATAATATTCATTCCTGAATTAAAACTCAATTCTACATCAGAAATCAGGGCGTAATTCTTAACCTTCAGATTGGTAATCATCAGAGCAAATTTATGTTTACAAAGTCAAATACAAACACAAGCTTAATTTAAATTTCACCTAGAGATTTAATTGCCGATTTGAATTTAATTTTACCTTCGCCGAACCTATGAGTAAAGATCTTCCTTTGATACTGGTAACGAACGACGACGGAATCACAGCTCCTGGAATCGCAGCAACAGTTGAAGTCATGAAAAAGCTTGGAAAAGTTGTAGTTGTAGCTCCAGATAGCCCGCAGAGCGGAATGGGACACGCTATAACCATCAACAAACCACTACGACTTGATAAAAATCATCAGTTTGGTGACGAGGTTGAAAGTTATCAATGCAGTGGAACTCCTGCCGATTGTGTAAAGTTGGCGGTAGACAAAGTATTGCACCGTAAGCCTGACTTGCTTGTTTCTGGTGTAAATCACGGTTCCAATTCATCTATCAATGTTATTTACTCAGGTACGATGAGTGCTGCTGTTGAAGGTGCCATTGAAGGCATTACGGCTATTGGATTCTCTTTGCTTGATTACAGCTGGGATGCAGATTTCACGGCTTCTAAAGATGTTATGCATAAAGTGGCTTCAAACGTGATTGAACATGGATTGCCAGACGATACACTACTCAACGTAAACATACCAAAAGGTAGTCAAGAAGATTTAAAAGGAATTAAAATCTGCCGTCAGGCACGAGCAAAATGGGTTGAAGAGTTTGACCAACGTGAAGATCCATATGGAAGAAACTATTTCTGGTTAACTGGAAAATTCAACAACATGGACAAAGGCGAAGATACAGACGAATGGGCCCTAGCAAACAATTACGTTTCTGTAGTTCCTGTTCAATTTGACTTAACAGCACATCACGCAATTGGCACGTTAAACTCTTGGGATCTCTGAATATGAAAAACTACAATAGCATCATTTTAGGTATCATTATTGGTTTCTTAGGACCTTTAACCATACTCTTTGGAATTAATGTTTATGAGTTTGAGCACCTTTCGTTTGGTACATTTCTAAGAACAGGTTTTACAACTGGAATTATTTCGCCGTGGTTAAAAATTGCAGCATTAATAAACCTTGCTCCATTCTTCTTGTTTATCAATGCCAATAAGCTAAAGTCTGCAAGAGGCATTGTCTTTTCTACTATTATAATTGGCCTTATAATTGGATATTTAACGTTTAAATGAAATACTACATCATATCAGGCGAAACTTCTGGCGACCAACATGCATCTCATGTTATCTCCGAATTAAATAAACTTGATATGAACGCTGAATTTCGAGGAATGGGTGGTGACCAATCACAAAATGCTGGTCAAGATCTACTACTTCACCAAAAAGAAATGGCGATTATGGGATTTTGGGAAGTGCTCAAAAACCTACGAAAAATAGCACGAAATCTGAGCCTTGTAAAACAAGACATTCTAGCTTGGAAACCAGACGCCGTGATTCTTGTAGACTATCCGGGCTTCAATTTCAAAATTGCCAAGTTCGCTTCAGAGCATAATATTCCAGTTCATTACTACATTTCACCAAAGGTTTGGGCTTGGAAAGAAAGTCGTGTAGAGCTTATTCGAAAATATGTGACCAAGCTCTACTCTATCCTACCCTTCGAGAAAGAATTTTTCAAGGCTAGAAACGTAGGGTCAATTTATGTTGGAAATCCTAGTAAGGAAGCAGTTGATAACTACTTACAAGCGAATCCTTCAACATCAAGCGATCAAACCATAGCCTTATTACCCGGAAGTAGAGCTCAAGAAATTTCTACTGCTTTGCCAGTTATGTTGGAAGCAGTAAAGGAGTACCAGAATTATTCAATCTTAATTGCTCAGGCTCCCGGTTTTGATGCCTCATTCTATAGCCAATTTGGAGAAGACTTTGAGCTCATTAAAGGAGACATGTACGGATTGCTTAATCGCTCGAAGGTTGCCCTTGTGACCTCAGGCACAGCAACGCTAGAAACTGCACTCATGGGAGTTCCCCAGGTCGTGTGCTACAAAATGAGCCCAATTACTTATGCAATTGGAAAACGTCTGGTAAAGTCAAAGTACATCTCACTTGTTAATTTGATTTTAGATAAAGCCTGCATCACGGAACTTATTCAACACGACTTTAATCCAGAACGTTTACGTACCGAAATGAAAACTCTTATTCAAGAATCGGATGAACGCAGTTTAATGCTCAATGAATACAAAAAGCTTAGGGCGATTTTGGGTGACATTAAGCCTTCAAATCAAGTTGCTAGCCAAATATTTAATTCTCTGAACTAGGGCTTTCATATATAGCTCCTTAGACTATATTTGCTTTGTGAAAAAAACGATTCCATTCTTCATATTATTGGCTTTATCAATTGCATCGTGTACTAAAAAAGTAGTTAATCGCGGAATTCAATTCAACTTCGCTTCTACTGAATCTTATTGTGGGGGTGCTGCACCCGACGAACAAATGATCAAGGAAATGAGAACTCCTAAACCTATGAATCGTTCAATTTTTGTGCATCAATCTCCTGATCGTACTGATGACGGTATTGAATTAGAATTCTCGAACGGATCAGCAAACAAGGCCGGTTTTACCCCTGGGTTCTACTATGTTTTTGTAGGAAAGAAGTTAAGTAATGATGAGTTATACAAACCAGACCCAACGGTTATGGACCCTGAATGTAATGCCAGGTGGTACAACCAAGCAATTGGGAGGTTTGAAATAACTGAAGATACTAAGGAGGTTTCAGACACACTGCACTTCGACTGCAATCCCTGCCTAATTCCTAAACCGTAATTAGTATTTCAAAAATTTACGGGTGCTGAAGTTGTTATCAGTCTTTAGCGTGATAAAGTAAGCTCCTGCTTCAAGATTTGCTGTATCAATTTCCAGATAAGAGGTTTTAACAGAAGTATTAATCCGATCAATTTCTTTTCCTGATAACTCTTGAATTACAATTTGGTCAAAAGCTATATCTGATAATATAAAAAGCTTGCCTTCTGTAGGATTAGGATAGAGTTTAAATCTTAGTCCGTGAGATTGAACGGATCCAATACTAAAATTGTTGTTAAACGCACTGTCAATCCACAACTGATATTCTCCTGCTTCAAGATCAAGTTCTTGGTTTACATCGGTCACATTTAAGCTGTCGTTAGTGAAGTAGTTGTACCACATCCCTGTATGTTGAAAATTAGCCTCAACTTTAGCTTCTTGAGTGCCAAAATTACCAACAGAAAGCACATTTAAAGTACTGCTGTTGAGGTGAACACGCTTTACTGAAGTATTTACATTAACTGCATAATCTGTCGTGCTAAAAACATCGTAGGTAGATCGAAGCTTATTTATTTCTGCATATACCTCGTAAACATCGTGACGGTTACTAGCTGCATTATACTCCCACTTGATGGGCTTATTTCCCGTTCTTCCGTTGTGATTGATCGGGTAATCGTAGCCCAACTCACCAAATTGCCAAATCATCTTTGGTCCTGGAATACAGCCAAACACGACCCAGTTCAACTCGATTCGATCTAAGGCAGTATTGAAGTCCTTAACACTGTAATTACCGTCAACTTTACCAAAACTCAGGTTTTTATACATCATGCGCTCTTCATCATGACTTTCAGAAAACGCCACTAAATGAGGGTCTTCCCAGCCCCTATTTTTATAATCAGCCGAACTAAAATTACTCGAATAACCCATAGCTCCTTCTAAGCATTCGTGGTTCAAATTGCCCCATAATAGACACCCGTATTGAGAAAGAATTTTCTCTTCTGCGTTGTCTGCAAAATGCTCAAGAATTACATAAGCATCAGGATTTACTGCTTTTACCTCGTCGTATATACGGGTAAGATTCGCTACACGAGTTGCATCGTATTTTCCCCATTCTCCCACATCTCCTAATGTATTTTTCTGGGTAAAACCTTTAGATAAGTCAAACCTAAAACCATCAACCTTATATTCTGTAAGCCAGTAAGTCATCACCTGCTTAATGAACAGTTGCACCGCCGGACTTTCATGATTTAAATCATAGCCCACATTAAAATCATGCTTGGCGGTTATGTTAGCATATGGACTATTTCCTGCTGGTCTAAATTCTTGAGAATTCCAATACAACTGACATAACGGACTCTGACTAAATGCGTGATTGTAAACCACATCGAGAAAAACAGCAATTCCACGGCTATGGCATTCATCTACAAATGTCTTAAATGCTTCAGGAGTACCATAATATTTGTCTAACGCCATGTGAAAGGAAGGATTATATCCCCAGCTCTCATTTCCTTCAAACTCGTTAATGGGCATCAATTCAATTGCGTTAATTCCCATATTTTCGAGATAGTCAAGCGTGTCGGTCAAAGTTTGATAGTTGTGGGTTGCAACAAAGTCGCGAACCAATAATTCGTATATGTTCAGCTTGCTTACCTCTGCTGGAGTAAAGTCGGTAACCTGCCAATTGAAGGCAGGTCTATCCATTTCTATTAATGTGGCAACGCCATTGGCTTTTCCTACAGGATAGGGATGTAAATCAGGAAAAGTCTCTTCTGATATCCAACCATCATTATTGGGGTCAAGAATTAATTCACTATAAGGATCAGCAACATAAATCTTACCGTCTACAAAGTATTGAAATGCATAGGATTCACCAGGAGTTAAACCAGAAATGGTAAGCCAAAAAGTGTTTGGGTTGGACCATTTCATAAAATAGTTGGTATCTACCTTCCAATCATTGAAATCACCTACTACATAAATAAACTCTTTGTAAGGAGCATAAATCGCTAGGGTAATTTGGCTGGGTGAATCGTAATTAATCCCTAGTTTTACTCCAGCAGGTAATGCAAGGGTTTGCTTCGCAGGATTTATAACAAAGTTGATGGTATCTTGAATACTATCGTTGTTCACTTTTGCCTTGAGAACGACTTCATAGTTTCCAGGCACGGTTGCTTTAAAGGAGTAGGCAATTAATGAGTCGCTTGCGGTTTGAATGGGATTGCCATTAAGCGAGAGACTCAGGTCTGCTTGCTGATTAGCAACTCCATTAATATGAATTGAATCGTTAAGCTTCGCGATGAAGTTATTTGAGGGGTTGATGATCTTCGCCTGAAAACTATTGTCAAAAAGATCGACGAATATATCTCCTCCATTCGAGGCTCTCCCAGATTTAGAACCATCTTCGTTTCTAAAAACCATGGCTAGTTTTAAAATGGCTTCCGATTCGGGTACATCAAAAAAAGTTCGAATGTCGTTAATGGTAAATTGATATCGATTGGCACTAAGACGTGTTGCCTCAGGTGCATCACTTGTCCCCCAATTACCCTGAACATACTTCCAATCTGACGGAGAATTGCTATTGCTGGTAATTACACCAATATGCAAATAAACCGTTCCTGTGAAGTTGGCTAAGCCACCACTTCCTTGGTCTGCATTAAAAAAAATATCAACTTTTCCACTTGCATTCGGAAAAACAGGTTGGGTTTCAACAACGGCACTATATGCAGCACCAAATGCGACGTAAATGCCTATAAAAGCTAGTAGTATCGAACGTTTCACTTGTGTAAACTTAATAAATATTTGGCCGCAATTTACACCCGAAAATTCAATATAGCGTTAAAATGACACTAAGTAGGTTCATTAGCAATGATAATTTTTACATAATAAATTGATAAAAGCTCAGTAACAATCCTATATTTGTTCGTATCATAGTGTCATTTTAACACTACTTAATATTTTTTAAGACTAGCTAAAGTTTTATATGAAAAAAACATTACTGCAATACTCAAAACACTTTTTATCGGTTCTGTTCTTGGCATATTCTTCAGTTGCCTTTGCACAGATAAAAGGTAAGGTAACCGATTCAGAAAATGGAGAGCCGTTGGTTGGGGCTTACTTAACTACAGTTGAGGTTCCGGGCGGAGCTATAACCGACGAGAAGGGTGAATTTACGATGAAGGTTAACGAAGGAGCTAAGAACTTCAAAGTATCGTACATCGGATACACTTCTAGAACATTTGAAATTGGTAATCAAACCTATTTTGACATTCAGCTTACTGCTGAAGACAAACTGGATGAAGTTTTAGTAATTGGATATTCCGTGCAAAAAAAATCGGACAAGACCGGAGCAGTAACCCAAGTATCTGCTGAAGAACTGAATAAAGGTCGTTTAACTGACCCTATTCAAGGGTTACAAGGAAAAGCAGCAGGGGTTAATGTTTCTAAGCAAGGAGGTGATCCTAATGCAGGTTTCAGCGTAAACATTCGCGGTGCAGCTGGTTTAACCTCAGGTACAGGACCTTTATATGTTGTGGATGGAGTTGTTGGTGTAGATCCTACGACCATCAATCCTGACGATATTGAGTCATTTAACGTCTTAAAAGATGCAGCATCCGCCGCAATTTATGGTTCGCGTGCTGCAAACGGGGTAATTATAATTACCACTAAAAACTCTGGAATTAAAAGTGGAGGAAGCATGGCTGAAACTTTTGCTGTAGAATATAGCAGCTTTGTTTCACTGGATAGAGTTGCGAACCGCCTTAACTTTCTAGACGCTGACCAAATAAAAGAATTTGCAGCTCAAGATACCTCTATCATTTTAACCGATAATGGAGGAAATGTTGATTGGATGGACGAAATCTACCGCACAGGTGTTTCATCTCAACACACTCTAGCATTTTCAGGAATGGACGCCAATACTAGTTATAGAGCTTCGTTCTCTTCAAATAGCATTGCTGGTGTAATTAAAGGAACCGACAAGGATAGATACATTGGTCGTTTGAACATCACTCAAAAGGCGCTTAATGACAAGTTAACGCTTAACGCACGATTGTCGACCACCATCGAAAAGAACGATTACATTACGTACGGTGATGGAGATAATCCAAATAATGTTATCTATCAAGCGATGAGAAGAAGTCCATTAGATCCTGTTTATACGGAAAGCGGAGACTACTTTGAAACCGACAGAAACTTCCAATACAACAATCCAGTTGCCATCATTGAACAATTCCAAAATCAAAGAGATGCTAAAAGATTGTTAGGTAACTTTGGAATTGATTACCAAATCATCGATGGCCTAAACGCCAGCGTGAATATGGCTTACATTCGAGATGACGAGGAATCATTCTACTTCGAACCAAGTTTTGCAGCGGCAAACAATACACAAGGATTAGGACGACGAGAATATAAAAACAGAGAATCTTTATTAATTGAAGAAAAACTGAACTACATCAAAACTTTCAAAGAAAAACACAATATCAATGTAATGGCGGGTCACTCCTACCAAGTTGATAACTATGACGGTTTTAAGGCTGAAGGTAAAAATGCACAATCGAACTTTGTTCAATCAAACAACCTTCAGGTGTTACTTGACCTTGAACCAGGAAGTATCACTTCATACAAAGATGCAAGTGGATTTATTTCGCTTTTTGCTCGTTCAATGTACGACTTCGACAAGCACTACTTCCTAACTTTATCAGTAAGAAGAGATTATTCAAGTCGTTTCGGTGATAACAACGAATGGGGTTGGTTCCCAGCGGTTTCAGCAGCTTGGAACTTGAAGAAAGAAGCATTTATTGCAAAATACAGTACTATATCTGACCTAAGATTAAGAGTTGGATATGGTGTAACAGGAAATCAAAGCATTCCGAATAATGTAGACCGCGTGAGCTATGTTCCTGCAGGTACCGCTATCGATCCAGAAACTGGTGAAACGGTTATCTCCTTTGAAAGAAATGGCGATATCGTAGAAAACCCAGATTTGAAATGGGAGCAAAACGGTGAGTTAAATATTGGAGTTGACTTTGGATTATGGAAGAATAAGATCTCAGGATCTATCGAGTACTACCGTAAAACAACTTCAGACCTTATTTATAAATACGAACTTCCAGTTCCTCCAAATAAGGCAAGATATATTTACGCCAATGCAGGTGAATTGCAGAATAACGGTATTGAAGCTACTATTCAATCATTTATCATTAACAATGAAAAGATGAAATGGAAGTCTGTTTTAACTTTTGCTCATAACAAACAAAAAACAGTTACTCTTTCAAGTGAGAATCATGACCTTGATGAGATTAGAACATTATTTGTTGATGGCCGTGGATTGGTTGGAGGTGAAAACTGGACTCAGAAAATTGTTCCGGGCTACGAGATTGGAACTTTCTTCTTGCCTGAATATGCAGGCTTAACCTCTGATGGCAAAGGCCAGTTCTTATTCTATACTGCTGCTGGCGGTGTAACTAGAGATGTAACCAAGGCTGAAAGAAGAGCGGTAGGAAGTGCACAACCAGATTTTATTGCTGGATGGTCAAACTACTTTGAGTTTAAAAATGGATTTGACGTGAGCTTCTCGTTCAGAGCTGTTGTAGGTCATCAAGTGTATAACGTTACACGAATGATTTTCAGTAACCCAGCTGACCTTCCATCTCTAAACGTGTTAGAAGAAGCATTAGATGAATACGACAGAGGTCTTCAAACGAGTCCAATTGTGAGCTCTTACTACCTTGAAAATGGATCATTCCTTAAGTTAGATAACATGTCGGTTGGGTACAATATCCCGGTTAAAGACAAAATTAAAAATTTAAGAGTATATCTTAACGGTAACAACTTATTGTTAATTACAGGCTACTCTGGATTGGATCCTGAGTTGAATTACTCTGGATTTGAATTTGGAAGAGATCAGTACGACGTATATCCTCGTACACGAAGTATAACATTTGGACTTAATGCAAGCTTTTAATTGAATTAGAAATGAAGAAATTATTATACATATTCATCGTTTTAACAGCTACATCTTGTTTAAAGTATGATGATAAGCTGTATGACAAGATACCAGAAGGTAACTTCCCTGAGAATGAAGGACAAGCTGCTTTGGTTGTAATTCCAACCTATCAAGAGCTTGCCGACCTGGTTGATGACGCAGGATGGTGGTTCTGGGCTCAAGAAGTCACAAGTGACGAAATTGTTTTCCCAGTGCGTTTGACTGACTGGGATGATGGTGGAAAATGGAGAGTATTACACACCCATGAATGGGATAACAATACCGACGCTGTTAACTCTATGTGGTCTCACATGTACGACGGAGTGTTTGAAGCAAATCGAGCAATCGACGGATTATTACCAAGTAAAGATGACCCAAGTGCTGCAGTTGTAATTGCAAAACTTAAATCGCTGAGAGCATTTTATTACTACCTGTTAATTGATAATTATGGGGATGTCCCTTTGATTACAAGCTTCTTTGATGCTCCTGAATTCCCAGAAAAAGAAACCAGAGCAAACATTTATAACTTCTGCGTAGCTGAGCTTGAAGAGAGTATTCCTGTGCTTCCAGTAAATACCAACAACTATGCGGTATCTAAAGGAATGGCAATGACCTTACTAGCAAAACTGTATTTAAATGCTGAAGTATATACTGGAACTCCTGAATGGAAAAAAGCTGAAGATTATTGCGATAGTGTTATGAACCTTGGAGTTTATACTTTAGAAGCAAACGCTTTAGCTCCTTTCTCATTCGCAAACGATAAGTCGCCAGAGAATATCTTTACTATTCCTTTTGATGAGTTTGATTTAAAAGGATTTAGACTGCACATGCGTACACTTCACTACCAGCATAACTTAACTTATGACATGCCTGTTGGACCATGGAATGGATTTGCTGCAGTAGAAGATCATTACAACACATTTGAAGCTCAAGATGAGCGTAAAGCTGGATTTATTGTAGGACAACAATACGAAAGCAACGGTGCTAAGATTTACGATAAGACCGCTGAGGTTGACCTTGTTATCAATCCATACATCGACAAACTAAGACTTGACGCTTCTAATACCTTAGACGAAATAAGAAACTCAGGAGCACGAATTGGAAAGTATGAGATAGAACCAGGAATTGGAGAAAATCTAAATAACGATTTCCCACTTTTCCGCTATGCAGACATCTTATTGATGAAAGCGGAATGTGTTATTCGTCAAGGTGGCAATGGAGATTCATATATTCAAGAGGTTCGTTCACGTGCAAAAGCGAGTAACATCAGTGGCTTTACGCTTGATATGTTATTGGCAGAACGAGGAAGAGAAATGTTCTGTGAAGGACATCGTAGACAAGATTTAATTCGATTTGGTAAATTTACCGACTCTTGGTGGGAGAAGTCAACTTCAACTGCTGATCGCTATACCTTCCCTATTCCACAATGGGCGATAGATGCGAACCCTAACCTAGGACTTTAATTAATACAACTAAATAATATTATAAACAACAAAACAATGAAACATTTATTATTAAGAACAACTAAGAGAGTAGCTTTAATCGCTGCTGTGTTTGGCGTTATTTCGCTTTACTCTTGTAAAGACGAACCAACGGAACCAACAGAAACTCCAGTTGAAGACGGATACTACATCCAAGGTGGTGCTAGTGCATACTCTGACTTCGACGTTAAAGCAACTTTAAAATCAACTAAAAACGAGGTTGGTCAGGCTGACCGTGCTGAGTTAATGGAAATCTACGTAGCATTAAAAGCTGGTGCTGAAGGATTTAACATCGTTCATGTTGAAGGTTCTCACAGACATACTTGGGGTCCTTCTGCTGATTTTGCAGACGTAACTCAAGGTACGAACGACGAACCTCAAGTAACTTTCCAAAGAGGTGGAATTGAAGAAACTGCTACTGCATTTACGGTACCTGCAGATGGTCTTTACCACGTTGTTATCGATACTGAAGTAGGAAAAGCGGTTATCGTACCAGTTGATTTCTGGGGTATTATCGGTGGAGCTACTCCAGGTGGATGGTCTTCTGACACGAAGTTAGACGCTTCTGCTTTCGATCAATCTTCAATGACTTTCTCTGCATCTGACGTTGCATTAACTTTAGGTGATTACAAATTTAGATACTCAAGTGGGTGGAAAGTTGAAATCGATACTACTTACGATAACGGAGCTGGTAACGATAAAGGAATTAAAGTAAACACTAACAGAGGTGGTACTATTGATATGCTTGAAGCTGGTGGTGACAACATCACTTTAGGTGAAAGCGGGTTCTATGACATCACAGTAACTTGGACTGCAGGTGAAGACATCACTGCTACTTTAACTAGAACTGGTGACCTTCCTACTAAAGACTGGACTGATATTGAGTTAGGTCTTGTTGGCTCTGGGATTTACAATGGTGCGAATGAACACGATTGGAATAGTACTATTATGCTTTCTAAGCCAGCTGTTAATGGCACGGTGTTTACATGGACTTATGCAGATGTTAAAATAACAACAGATCCTGTTGACCATAGTAAATCTTTTAAAATTAGAGAAGGTCAAACTTGGGATAACACAATTATCGGTTACAACGACGTAACTGTTGATGGTGATGGTGCTGGCGAATTTCAGGGGACTACACCAGATGGCAACTTTGAAGGTACAGTGCAAGATGCAGTATACGATATGACTTTGACCATTGATGCGTCAACCGAGTCACAAACTCTTACAACAACTAAAAAATAATTACATTTAATTATTAGGTTTCAAAAGGGAGGTCGTTTACGGCCTTCCTTTTTTATTTCATTTTTTTTTATTACAATTGGAGTATGAAAACTTATTCCTTATTACTTTTACTATTGTTTTTCTCGTCCAATTGTTTTTCTCAGATAAGTCCACCTAACACCAACTCAAATGTTCATTATGGGATAAATATGAGTGATTATTTGACTTCAAATTCTGGTAATCTTGATTTTTATTTATCTGCTTTTGATGGAAATCAAAATGTATTCGGTTTTCATTCCTACAATGACATTAAAAATACCGTAATTGGCGGAAAAAAATACATATTTCGTTCATAAAAATTTTGATGGGGTTTTTGCAAATGAAAGTCAAAATATTTTTCAAACTGGTTTAAGTACGGTATATATTCCTGGAAAGCTAAGAATTGGTACAACTAACACCTCGAATGACTTATATAAATTTAGTGTGTTTAACAATGCAAGCTTGGCCGGTCATGTAAATTCATTTAGAGTAGTTCATAATGTTACATCACCATATTCAGTAGCACAAGAAATAGAAATCAATTATATAAACTCACACGCGTTTCAAGTTCGCAACCCGAACAGTGGAGTAAGATTTAATATTGCCGGAGATGGCTCAACTTGGATAAAAGTAAAGGATGAGCCCTTAGTCGCCCCTCAATTTGAAGCATTCAAGCCATTTAAGATTTTTGAAGACCTTGGTTCAAGCAATTCTCGTGAAATGTTTGTTATTGAAAGGCATGGGGGGATTGTAATCAACTCCTACCCTCGGACTCCTCCAGTGAGTTCA
This sequence comes from Bacteroidia bacterium, assembly GCA_965216465.1. Lineage (GTDB taxonomy): Bacteria > Bacteroidota > Bacteroidia > NS11-12g > UBA9320 > UBA9320. Next base: position 12,799 of record CBDCFW010000003.1, on the reverse strand, counting down.
AACGAAAAATACCATTTAATTCGGGTTCACTTAGACCAAGTTGGTGATATTTTCAGAGTAGATAAGACCGGTAAAGTGTGGTGCACAGAGCTAGAAGTAGCACCAGAAGGAACTTTCCCTGATTATGTCTTTGATGGTGATTATCAGTTGCCCAGTATTCAAGAACTAAACGAGTTTATCAAAAAATATAAACATCTCCCCAATGTTCCATCTGCAGCTGAAATTAGTGAGGCTGGTGCAATTAATATTGGTGAGCTTCAGCTTCAAATGCTAGAAAAAATTGAAGAGCTTACTTTATACATCGTTGAGTTAAATAATAGAATTGAAGAACTTGAAAGTCAGTTATGAGAATTGTTTCATTGCTCCCAGTGGTTCTTCTATGCTATTTAGCGGTTGCTCAACAATGTGCAGATATAAAAGTTGATGATAATTCAATGACTTGCTTAAATGATGAAGACTATATAGAAATTTTCTTTGATGATTTTAACGGCTCAGCTCTTGACCAATCAAAATGGAGAAAAGGGCAATCGTACGGTCCTGATAATTATAAAGCTGAAACACAGCTATACATGGCAGGAATTTGGGATAGTCATCTGGCTTCACTCTATGATGTAAGTGGAGGTACTATAACACTTAGTATAGATGAAATAACCCCCTTTCAATATAATAATGACACATATAAGTTTGCTAGTGCTTATTTAAATTCTCATCAAAGATTTGGCTATGGGAAATATGAAGTTCGATGCAAGACACCAATTGGTGTTGGCCTTTGGCCTGCTGCTTGGTTATATTCAGGTGACAGATGCTTTGACGAAATTGACATTTTTGAATTTTTTGCAATAAACAGCAAAGAATGTGTTCCAAATCGATGGGATTATCCTAACCAAACAGCGTACGATGCTGCTAGATTGGCTTATGAAAACCGAATATTCAATAGACCAAAGTTTAACAGTCACTACAATGAAGAATTTAGCACTTGCACCTCCGATAATTCTCATCTTAACCAATTTGAATGTATTGACAGTGTCTTGTTCAGTAATAATTTCCACTCTTCGTTTCAGACCTATACAATGATTTACACTCCGTATAAAATCGAGTTTATAATAAACGGTGTTAACTATCGAACCATATATAGGTATCGAAGTGTTAGCAGCGGTCAAGGTCTTGAATGTCATCAATTGGGGGCAGCTAGCAAGCGAAATAAATCTAAATATTTCCCAGTAGATGCGTTTATGAGTATGATTTTTGCAACAAAGCTAAATTCACATACAAGCAATGATATTGATTTAGAGACAATTGACGAACTTCCATTGTCTATGGAAATCGATTATTTTAGACATTCGGTTAAAGGAAGTTGTTCAGATCAAATAATTACTTCCGATGCAGACCTAGGGCCAACATTATCTCGAGACTTTTATGCAAAACCTCTGTACCATTATAAAATTGGCAACACCATAACTATCAACGGGAATGTCGAGATTCCCGATTTTGCCTTTTATGAATTCATTGCAGATAAGAGCATTGTATTTAAATCAGGATTCAAGGCAAGTTCCTTGCGATCAGTTGACTATCCGCAGCTTTACGACTTTCCAGGAGCAGATCCAAATACACGAGTCATAGCTAGGCTTGATGACAACGTCTGCGTTTCTAGTAATAAGTTTATACCGGTCAATCAATCCAATTATCCTTATACGGACCCCATGTTACCTAATGTCGACTCTAGTATAAATTTAACTGCAGACCCAATTCTTGAAAACATAAATGAACACTACTTAAATACTTATCCAAACCCTATAAACAACCAGTTAGTAATTATTAACGATTCGAATTATGAGGTATATTGTATAATGGATTTAACTGGCAGAGTAATAAAGAATGGTGTTCTTAATCCAAACAAAAATTCGTTAAACATGGATGGTATTATGGCTGGTCCCTATTATTTAGAATTGAAATCGGATAAAGGTTCAGAAATTATTAAAATCGTGAAACAATAAACATTCTCACTCTCCTTTCGATTCGTTCCACATGGGTTCTTGAATGCGAAGGGTAGCAATTGCCGCTAGTATAAAGAAAAGCCCTCCAATCATAACGTAATTGATTGCATATTGGTTAAACACGTGTTTAACTATAAATCCACCAATTACACCATTTACAAGCTGTGGCGCTACAATGAAGAAGTTAAACAATCCCATATACACACCCATTTTTTGTGGTGGGAGTTTGTCAACCAATAAGGCATAAGGAATCGAAAGAATACTTCCCCAAGCTAGCCCTACTCCTATCATCGGAATCCACAGCATGTAGGGATCCGATATAAGTTGCATTGACATTAATCCTATTCCACCTGCTACTAAGGAGAAGATATGAACAAATTTGCGGGAGGTGGCTTTTACAAAGTAATTTAAGCACAAGGCATAAATAGCCGATACTCCATTATAAACACCGAAAATAAAGGTTACCCAGTTTCCAGCATGATTATATACTGCAGAACTGCTATCTGATGGATCTAATCCAAAGTGGTGCGTAGCCACTGAAGATGTCGTAAAGACCCACATCGTAAATAATCCAAACCAAGAAAAGAATTGAACTAGCCCCAAACGCTTCATGCGAACAGGCATAGTCGAAAAATCTTTTAAAATATCACTCAACTTTGACTGTTCAACAGGTTTAACACCATTATATTCTTCGAACTCTTTTGGTGAGTATTCGCGTGTCTTAACAATTGTAATTACTATCGTTGACACCAGGACAAATGCACCGATATAAAAAGACCAAAGTACACTTGGAGGTACAGAACCTTCTGGGGCAACATTTGCTACTCCAAACCAATTGGTCAAAATCCAAGGCATCCATGATCCTAAAACTGCACCAATTCCAATTAAAACGGTTTGAACGGTAAACCCTTTAGTGCTTTGACTTTTGGGCAACATATCGCCCACCAACGCCCTGAAAGGCTCCATGGCAATGTTAAAACTCGCATCCATAAATGCCAGAAACAGTCCAGCAAACCACAAAACAATAGATACACCGAACAATGCACCTCCAGAGTCTGAAATTATATTGTTCGCATTGGGAAGCAATAACAATCCAATAGCAGCACAAATTGCACCGGCTAAGAAAAACGGCTTTCTTCTCCCCAGTTTGGTCCACGTTTTATCGCTAAAATGACCAATTATCGGCTGCACTAGCAACCCCGTAAACGGAGCCACTAACCAAAACCACGAAAGTTGATGAACATCTGCACCCAGATTTTGAAGGATCCTACTGGCATTACCATTTTGCAATGCAAACCCACCTTGAATACCTAAAAAACCTAGCGATAAATACCAGATCTGTGCTGTACTTAATTTTGGTTTAAGACTCATATCAATAAAATTTAAATTTCTTATTCTCAGGGCTGTCGAACACTTCTTTAGCAAAGGTGTACAAGCGGGCCGGCTTATGCGGAACGCCTTCTTGGTAGTGGTCTGTTTCTTTTATAAATCCAGTTTTTAACATCTTTCTTCTAAAGTTTCTTCTATCCAAATCAGAATGTAAAATTCCTTTGTATAGCGTGTACAGTTGATGAAGGGAGAACATCGGTGGCAGCAATTGAAATCCAATTGGCTCTCGATATAACTTGTTTCGAAGGCCGTTTATTCCGGCATCCAATATTTGATTGTGATCAAATCCGAGCTCACCAACTTCAAAAACGTCGTGCCACTCGGCATATTTGGCAAATCCAGCTGGCTTAACGCTGTAATCGGCGATGTTAATTAAAGCAAAATAGCCTATGGTAATTACACGCGCTTGAGGCTCCAAACGCACCGCCTCTAACCACTTCTTATCCAAGGCCTTAGACAATCGGTCAGGGTTTCCAAACGCACCGATTTGTTCTAGATAAATGTCTTCCAATCCGGTAAGATCATTTAAAACTCGAGAAGCTGCATCGTCTAAATCTTCGTTATCCAAAATCAAATCTCCAGGAAGAACACGTGTATCATCATCGATTTGTAAATTATCTCTGCTCGAGCGTTCAATGAGCAGTACTTTAATCGAAGTTCCATCAAACCCAAACACCACGCAATCGACTGATATATTGGGATTTGTCTGACTTTGAAACTTTGTTCTCATGTATTTTTTTTGACTTTGTCGTTGGTGTAAAAGTAAGCTTTTTTTTCAAAGTGTAATTTTTACACTAAGTTTGCTAGAAATAGCTGGCAACTCAGATGATATTAGTAGCAGATAGTGGATCTACAAAATGTGATTGGCTTCACGTTGATAAAGATAATAATAGGCAGAAGACTTCTACCATGGGTTTCAACCCCTTCTTCCATAGTGAAGAGTTGATAGAAGAAAAACTTCTGGAGAACGACATAATACAACTCAATAGAGAACAAATATCGCACGTACTATTCTATGGGGCAGGATGCTCGAGCATTGAACGTAATGCAATAGTAGAGCGTGCACTGCGAAAGGTTTTTGTTAATGCTGAGACCATTGTTGTTGATCACGACTTAACCGGTGCGTCTTTGGCCACGGCAAATGACGATGCAGGAATCACTTGTATTTTAGGTACAGGGTCTAACTCTTGCTATTCGGATGGTACATCAATACGTGAGGAAATACCTGCCTTAGGTTATATTTTAGGGGATGAGGGAAGCGGCTCTTACTTTGGCAAGATTATGCTTTCTGATTGGTTATATGACCGTATGCCTGAAGAACTTGCAGATAAATTTGGGGATCAATATGAGCTAACCAAAGAAAAAATATTTGAAGCTGTCTATAACAAACCAAACGCCAATGTATATTTAGCAAGCTTTATGCGATTTGCCAGTGCAAATCAAGATCACTCCTATTTTAAGGAAATGATTTATCAAGGTATTGCTCGCTTTGCGGCAACGCACATCTGGTGTTTCAATGAGTTTAGAACGGTTCCGGTACATTTTGTTGGGTCGATTGCGTATTATTTCCGCGAAGTGTTGCAAGAAGTTGCAATAAATCATAGATTTACCGTCGGAAAAATAGAAAAACGACCAGTAGAGCCTTTGGCTGACTACCATTATAAAAAAATATACCAATTCGATGAGTCTGAAAGCGTGCATTTATGATCTAGACGGTGTTATAACCGATACAGCCAAATATCATTACGAATCCTGGAAATGGGTTGCTGATCAACTGGAGTACAATCTTACTTCAAAGCAAAACCAAAAATTAAAAGGAGTCGGTCGTAAAGAATCACTAGAAAAAATCATCAAATGGAGTGGTTCGCGGATTTCTGAAGCAGATAAACAAAGCTACCTCACCCAGAAAAACAAAATGTATTTGGAGTACATCGATGGAATGGACCCAAACGAGGTGTTTGATGGATTTATTGAATTTAACAATTTAGCAAAGCAAGAAGGAATTAAGGTAGGCATCGGTTCTTCGAGCAGAAATGCGATACGAATTATCGACAAACTTGACCTTGTACTTGAATTTCATGCTATTGTAGACGGGGGTATGACTCCAAATTCAAAACCTGAACCAGATATCTTTCTACTCGCGGCTGAAAAACTGCATGTTGACCCATCTGAATGCCTGGTTATAGAAGATTCACAAGCAGGCCTAACTGCTGCAAAGAAAGCCGGTATGAAAACCGTGTTCTTTGGCGAAGATAAAGGGCTTAAAGGAGCCAACATGACCATTAAGAACTGGAAAGAGGCATCACTCAAAGACTTTAAAAGCTTATTCGATTAAGTAATTCATGAAAAACTACATTAAGCACGACCCTTGGTTAATTATCGAAGAGGGTTTTGATCCTAATTTAAATCGTGTTTCAGAAAGTATATTCAGTCTAGGAAACGGTAAATTTGGACAACGTGGCAATTTTGAAGAAGACTATTCTGGCGATAGTCTAAGTGGAAATTATGTTGCTGGCGTTTACTATCCAGATAAAACGCGTGTCGGATGGTGGAAAAACGGTTACCCAGAGTACTTTGCTAAAGTACTTAATGCCCCAAATTGGTTGGGCCTCTCGATTCAGGTAAATGACCAACTATTAGACCTGAATCAAAGTGAAGTCAAGTCGTTCAAACGTGTGTTAGACATGAAGTCTGCTGTCCTAAATAGAGAAGTTTCAGCTTCTATGTCGGATGGAACAGGTGTAGAAATAACTACTTCTCGTTTTTGCAGTCTTGATGATGATCAACTTGCTGCGATACACTACACACTTCAATTCGATAAAGACAGTTCTTTAAACCTTTCTTCATTCATTGATGGAAAGATTAAAAACGAAGATTCAAACTACGATGAAAAATTTTGGGTTGGAGTTAGAACCGCAGCAAAAGCCAATAAGAATCTGCTCATAGCTGAAACAAAGAAAACCAAGTTTCATGTAGGTGTTTCGACCCACACACAGGTTTTAATCAACCAACAACCTGTTGATTTTCAAACCAGTAACACTACCAAGAAGTTTTCAGAAATTGGATTGTCTATCGATGTTCGAGCCGGAGATCAAGTTCAGATTATTAAAAAGGCAATCATCCTTTCTTCATTAGATTTCGGTAAAAAGAAACTTCGCGATGAGTTAAAAGAACGACTAAACGACGTCGAAGAAAATACTTTTGAAGACCTGCTTTCAGCTCATAAACAAGCATGGGCAAATAAATGGAATGAAAGTGATATTGTAATAGAAGGAGATGTTGCAGCTCAACAAGCTATTCGTTACAACATCTTTCAAATGAATTGCACCTACACCGGTCAAGATGAAAGATTAAACATAGGCCCTAAAGGTTTTACCGGTGAGAAATATGGAGGATCTACGTATTGGGATACCGAAGCTTATTGTTTGCCATTCTATCTTGCAACTGCTGACCAGAGTGTAGCACGCAACCTACTGGTATACAGATACAAACATCTTAACAAGGCCATTGAAAATGCAGAAAAGCTCGGTTTCACGGATGGAGCTGCCCTCTACCCTATGGTTACAATGAACGGTGAAGAATGCCATAATGAATGGGAAATCACTTTCGAAGAAATTCATCGTAATGGGGCAATTGCTTACGCTATTTACGATTACATTAACTACACGGGCGATCAACACTATATTGTTGAATATGGACTTGAAGTGCTAATTGGTATAGCTCGATTCTGGGCACAGCGTGTTAACTGGAGTTCAGCTAAGGAAAAATACGTGATGCTTGGGGTTACTGGGCCAAACGAGTTTGAAAACAACGTAAACAACAATTGGTATACGAATAAAATTGCAGCTTGGTGCCTTGATTATGCCAAAGAGCAAATCGAATGGACCGAGGCAAATCATCCCGAAGATTTTGAACGCATTACAGAGGCAACAGCATTTCAGGCTTCAGAACTAGACTTGTGGGAAGACGTTTCGTCTAAAATGTACTACCCCTATTCTGAGAAGCATGGTGTATTTCTGCAACAAGATGGATTTCTTGACAAAGAGTTGATACCGGTTAGTGAGCTTCCTGAATCACAGCGACCTATTGTAGAACATTGGAGTTGGGACAAAATTTTAAGAAGTTGCTACATTAAGCAGGCCGATACACTTCAAGGTTTCTATTTCTTTGAAGATGAGTTCGATTTAGAGACACACCGTAAACATTACGACTTTTATGAACCGTTAACAGTTCATGAATCTTCACTCTCGCCTTGTGTTCACAGTATTTTGGCATCAAAACTGGGTGATGAAAAGCGTGCGTATGAGTTCTATTTAAGAACATCAAGGCTTGACCTAGACGATTACAACAATGATACTCGCGATGGGCTCCATATTACCAGTATGGCAGGAACATGGATGAGTATTGTGAAAGGTTTTGCAGGAATGCGTGTAAAAGATGGCAATTTAGAATTTAGTCCATTCTTGCCCGAAAATTGGAAAAGCTTTGAATTTAAAATTCGATTTAGAGGAGAAGTAAAAAAGGTAAAAATTGACCACGACGGAATTCAAATCGTATAAATTTTCCGTTCACTATAAAAAAATAGCTTAGTGTCAAAATAACACTAAGAAAAATTTCGCATATTCGTAGCACCATGAGGTATAACACTATATTATCGTTCATATTAATTATAATTCTTGGCATTGGATGTTCTGGTCCGGGCACATCACCGAAAGATTCTAAACTGATGGGATTGGCCAGTCCTATCTTACTTAACCAAGATACAGTGCGTATTATCTTATCGGATTATTTCCCCACTGGGATTAAAATTGATTCTATAAAATGTGACCATGATATTCAAACCTCAACAGTCGATGATTTTTTGTTTCTCGTAGAAGGAAAAGGGGTTCCGCCAGTGAGCAACATTACCATCTTTGCAGAAGGCTTGCCTTATAGCATTCCTATTCGCAGACCGAACATTTTAGCCCATATCTTCAATCTCAAGTTTGACCAAGAATATGAAGATGTACGCATTAAAGGAGAATTTAACAGTTGGAATGCAGATGAGTTAGTGCTATCAAAAACAGATACTTCATGGCAAGCTGTACTCTTTGCTCCAGCACGTAAGTACCAATACAAGATTGTAGCTGATGGCAACGAAATCTCCGATCCAAACAATCCTGTCGAGATAAGCAACAACATGGGAGGCTACAATAATGTGCTGAACATGTCAATTGCTCCATCATCAACTCCTCAACTCATAACACATAGTTTTGACAAAAAGCAGATTAAGCTATTGGCTAAAAACATTGACAATATTTATGCCTATTGGGAAAATTTCAAACTTGAAGTCCACCAATCTGCTGACACTTTTTCGATTGAAATACCCGCTTTTGCTAAATATGAGGCACGCTCACACATTCGCGTTTATGGATCTGGAACAGCTCTGTCTTCAAACGACCTGCTCATCCCTTTAAAGAAGGGTAAAGTAATCGCCGACGCCAGCAATTTGAACAATAACGATTGGCATAGTAGCATTATATATTTCACCTTTTTAGATCGGTTTTACGATGGTGATGAAACAAACAATGTAACTGACCATCCCGAAGGAGTGCTTAAAAAAGCTCAATATCAAGGCGGTGATATTAAGGGAGTTACCGCAAAAATCAGAGAGGGTTATTTTGCTGATTTAGGAATCAATACCATTTGGATTTCTCCGATCACTACTAATCCGGAAGGAGCTTGGGGCCAGTTTAAAGATCCAGACACAAAATATAGCGGTTACCATGGTTATTGGCCAATTTCATCTACCCAAGTAGACTATAGACTTGGAAACTCGAACGACGTTGAAGAATTGCTCGCTGTAGCACATAAAAATGGAATCAGTGTATTGCTCGATTATGTCGCAAATCACGTTCATGAAGAGCACCCCATTTATCAGAAGAATCAAAATTGGGCAACACCACTGTATTTACCGGATGGTAGAATGAATACTGAATTGTGGGACGAGCATCGTTTAACCACTTGGTTTGATACCTTCTTACCTACCCTAAACTTAGAAAGTCCACGCGTTGCAAGTGTAATGGTCGACTCTGCAGCATTTTGGCTTGAAACATATGATTTTGATGGCATTCGCCACGATGCGACGAAGCATATTCCGCTGAATTTCTGGAGGGAGCTTACGTTGAAAGTAAAAGAGATTTCTGCCAAAAAAGGAAAGAAATTTTATCAGCTTGGAGAAACCTATGGAGATTATGATCTGGTACAAAGCTTTGTGGGTTCAGGCCTGTTAGATGGTCAATTCGACTTCAATATGTACGATGCAGGAATAGAAGCTTTTGCAAAAGATGGAAGCTTGGTAAACCTGAGTCAAAAACTAAAAGAAAGTTTAGAATCATACGGACATCACCATTTGATGGCCAATATTTCTGGAAATCACGATAAGCCAAGATTTGTAAGCATTGCAGATGGTTCTGTGAATACAAACCTCCCACGTAACGAACAAAAAAGAGTTGGTTGGAAGCAAGATCTTGTTGTAAGCGATTCAGCAGCATATAAGAAGCTTGCTCTCTTTCATGCCTACAACTTTATGCTGCCTGGAATTCCAGTGGTGTATTATGGTGATGAGCTCGGAATGGCAGGAGGTGACGATCCAGGTTGTAGAGACATGATGCGTTTTGAAAACATCACCAAAGAAGAAGCCAAATTGAAAGCAAAACTTCAAGAGCTCATTCAATTGAGAAATGAAAACCTAGCTCTATCTTATGGTAGTACCGAAATACTTCATGTAGAAGAGAACATCTTGATTATCAGAAGAAAGTATTTTGATAACGAGGTGACCATGATGATCAATAAAGGACCTAACGAAAGCAACGTTAAACAACAAATTAAAGGAGAGTTGATATTCAATCTAACCGCTGATGGATACAGCTTCACCGTAACAAAGTCATAAACCAATGAAAAAATACTTAGCAATAATTATTCTTTTTTGTGCTTGTCAAAGCGAGTCGAAAGAAGCTCAAGACAACGACGTAAAAGAAGTAATACCCCCTTCAGAATGGATCGCAAATGCTACCATTTACGAAGTTAATTTAAGACAACATACAGCAGAGGGTAACTTAGAAGCATTTAAAAAAGACCTTCCAAGACTAAAGGAATTAGGTGTAGATGTGCTTTGGTTTATGCCAATTCAAGCTATTGGAGAAAAGAACAGAAAGGCAACTGGCGACACCTTTGTTTCTGATTTGCCAAATCCAGATTACGACCGCTTTTGGGGAAGCCCCTACTCTATTCAAGATTACACCAAGGTAAACCCGAGGTATGGATCACTTGACGATTTTAAAGCTGTTGTTGATGAAGCTCATGAGCTCGGATTAAAAGTTATTTTAGATTGGGTCGCTAACCACACGGCTTGGGACCACGAATGGATTAACAATGAAGGTTGGCATACAACAGATAGCTCAGGAAACATTATTGATCCTAGTGATGAGAATGGTGTCTCTTTTGGTTGGACAGATGTAGCGGACCTCAATTACGACAATGCAGATATGCGTTTAGCCATGATAAGCGACATGTCGTTTTGGGTCAAGGAATGCGATATCGATGGATTTCGATGCGATGTTGCCATGGAAGTTCCAACTGATTTTTGGGAACAGGCTAGAGACAGCCTAGAGCAAGTAAAAAAACTATTTATGTTAGCTGAAAGTGAAGCTCACCAACCTAGTCAATTTGATAAAGCGTTTGATGCGTACTATGGTTGGGAAATGCATCACGTATTTAACAAGTTGTTTAAGGGAGAAGTAAACACTACGGAAATTTCTCGCGTAATGAAGAACAAAGACAGTCTGAATGGAGACCATGTCTTTGCCATGAATTTTATAACTAATCACGATGAAAACAGCTGGAACGGAACCATAAATGAACGACTTGGAGAATCGTGGAAAGCAATGGCCGTTTTATCTTATGCCTTACGAGGAATGCCGCTCATCTATTCTGGGCAAGAGGCCGGACTTAATCACCGATTAAAGTTCTTTGAGAAAGATTCAATTAACTGGAACAAAGAAGGTGCTGATAGCTATTTTGCGTTTTACAAACGTTTAAACGAAATCAAAGAAGATTCTGCTTTCTCTGTTCATAGTGCTATTAAAATTGATGAAGAATACGAAAACAAAGATCTTGCAATTATTGACCGAGGAGCGAATAGTGAGTATCGAATTATCGTGAATTGTTCAGCAAAGAATTGGGTAATTGAAGGGCACGAAATCGATCTGACCACAAATTATAATGTGATTGAAAGTGACAATCATTTTGAATCCGATAAAGAGTATGCCGAATCGGAATTAGGTCCTTGGGGATACGTAATTCTCAAGAAAAGCGATCAAGCTGGGGAATAGAATTTTCAGCTAAAAAGCACGCTTATTTTAGAAAAAGCATTAATCCAATAAGAAATGCTGTGTTGATCAGCAAGACTATCAGGAGTATTTTTAAGTGTGCAGACTTCATAATAGTATATAGTATTACTACAAAATTAACGATGCCTGTATGATTCTATTATTCGTTTGATGTAATAATATTGTAATCAATTGAGTAAAGAAGAAAAATATCAAAACTTGCTTCGAGATGCAGAAGCACTTATCGATTCTAATGTTGATACAATTGCCAACATGGCAAATGTCACAAGGTTGATTCAAGATTACTTTGAACATCATTGGACAGGCTTTTATCGCGTAGTTAACAACCAATTGATTTTAGGTCCTTTTAACGGACCCATTGCATGCACCACCATTGGATTTGGAAAAGGGGTTTGCGGTAAAGCATGGGAAACAAAGCAAACTCAAGTAGTTGATGATGTACATCAGTTTCCTGGTCATATAGCATGCAGTGCTTTGAGTAATTCGGAGATTGTTGTACCCTGTGCGAAAAACAACGAGGTTTACGCCGTTCTTGACATAGACAGCACTAACTTTGGTGAATTTGACAACACCGACAAAAAGTATCTAGAGAAGCTTGTAGAGCTGTTATGAAATTTACCGAACGATATTCCAATTGGTTTAGAAGCTTGCTTCCCTCGCCTTTTTAGTATAGCCATAATCTTAACCATATTGACCATGTTACTGGTTATGACCTTGTCTGATGATCCAGGTGAAGCATTCATGTCGTGGCAAAAAGGTCTGTGGAATGAAGGCCTACTGGCTTTTGCCTTTTCAAATGATGTTAATGCTTGTATTGGGCCATGTACTTGCACTAAGCAACTTCTTCAATCAAATTACTAACTCACTACTTCAGCCAATTAAAATAATGCTCAAGCCGCTTTTCTGGTCTGCTTTTCTACAATAGCTGTTGCCTTTGTAAACTGGGGCCTTGCTCTCATATTTGGTGCAGTTTTAGCACGTAAAGTTGGTGAACACTTTACCAAAAATAACCAAGCCTTAAACTAT
>CBDCFW010000002.1:0-112746 GCA_965216465.1 Bacteroidia bacterium | reverse complement strand
CTTCAGACCTCAACAGTTATGTAAGTTTTTCCAAAGGTCAGCACACTTATTTGACCAAAGATTTGGCAACTTACATCATAAGTGAGCAGCAAGCACATCTTGAAAAAACATGGGGTAGCATGGGCCTCGATTTTGAGCTTCTTGAAAGCCATTTTACAAGAACAACAAGCAAGCAAATCATTAAGGTAAAATATCACATTTCAAGTGACTTTCAAGATAAAATAGTCACACAATATATTGTTTCTACCAAGTACAACACATTTGCGTTGTATGTTAGTGGCGAAGAGGATCTTGAGCAGTCGGTGCGAAGAATTCGCTAAACGTATTTAGGCTCAATTCCTAAAGTTATTACCTTCCTGATCCGCTTTCTGGTACGAGGTTACCATTAGGGCAAATCCAGTTATAACCAGTGCGATAAAAGCTGCATATTTGAGCCAACCTAGACTATCTGGAAGAATTTCTTCTAGCCCCCCTTCTCTGTACACACCATTTTCCATTATCGAGATTTTAATAATAGGAACCAGAAAGCCGAGTGCAAATACGAGGATTCCAATGAAGAGACGAATAGGTTTTTTAAGTTTTGTTTTATTCTCCGTAGTCATTCAACAAATATAAAACTCCTAACAAATCAAAAATGTACGGTTTTAGTTTACATTTTAATCAGCTTAAAGCTCACTCCATTTACAGAAAGAATATACAGTCCAGGAGCCAGTTCTTGACTAACTTGAATTTGCTGACCTTGACTAGCAACTCCTCTTTTAACCGCTTGGCCGAAGCTGTTGTATAAGGTGTATTCTGTGTCAGGCTTTATCCCCGTAACACAGAAACTTTCCAAAAACGGATTTGGATAGCAAACCATTTCGTTTTCGATCGAGTCGGGTAAAGGCCAGCCTCCAAAAACATGCTCATCCAGTTCTACTATAGCTGTATTTGTGATGATTGCATCTTCAAAATCAAAGTAAATGTAAGCCTTGTTTGTTAATCGGTCTCCAGGGTTACTGAAGCCCTCTTTTACCACTGCTTCATAAGCAACATACCCCATTGACTTGGCTTCATCTTCTTCTTTTGGAGGAAGATCTATTCCTATAAAATCCCAGTACAGAACATTATCCCTCACTCGTAAATTATACGATTCAGGATGACTTGTTCCCGTAACTCTAATATACGCAACCGGCATTCTAAGATCTAATGAATCTACGATGGTAACGTTTACTGCATCAGATGTTCCCAAGTTTTGAAAGTGAATTGTATAATCAATCTTTTCTATAGGCTCAAGCACTTTTTCAGAAGGGAACGACTCTTTAAAATTTGGGTCATGAGGCCCCAAGACTATCTTGCAAAGGGTGTCGACATCATTGTAATCAAAACTGTCAACGCTCAAATGTTCTGCTGAAATACACAAAGTGTCTCCAACATGCCAACTGGTATCGACATGCATCTTAAAATCAACATTGTGCTTCACTCCAGCTGAAATAGTTCCTAGCTCAAAACATACTGTATCTTCATTTGCGGTATAGGCATACGAAGAACTTACAATGCTCAATCCACCATCAAGATATACCTTGAGTGTTACTGAGTCGAAACTCGTTTCTCCGTGATTGGTGATTAAAGCATTAACCTGTCTTGTTCGACCTCGTATGAGCGGAAACGAGGAAAGCGATACACTCAAATCAGGAAGAGTAGTGTCTTTTTCCAAAATAAAATCTGACTTATATGAGGTATCACCTTGAGCTACATAAATGGTATCAATTCCAGCCCGACAAACAAAGCCTGAAGCTAGATAATGTGTATCGGGTTGAACTATGTATGTCTCACCTGGTATACCAATGAATGTATACTTTCCTTTTATGGCCCGAATTGGTTTGTTTAGCTGATCAACGTGAACAACAGCATCAATAATTTCATCGAGTGTGTCTAAGGTGCAATTTCCATTTTTATCGTAGTACACATTGCCTTGAACTAAAGCAATTGAATCCAACATCCCAGGAATCTCCCCATCAAAAAAGACTTGGTTTCCTACGGTATAAAAGTGTTGAGCACGAATATTATTCACGTTGTACCACATGCTATCTTCAAGAACATAGAGTTCATATTCTTCCTGATCCTCAGTTTTCTTCGCTGCGGCCCATAGTTTATTTTGATGCAAGACTAAATCGTGAACATGCCAAAACCGATTGGTTTCAGAGCGATCAAAGTAGATGGTGTTCGAAAATATATCCCCAGAGTCACCGTCATAAAAGCCTACATAAAACTCACGCTGATGAAAAAACACCCCTCCATTATAAGGTAGCATTGCGTGCGGATTAGTAACAAATCCTGAGGACTCTCTCCTGTAGTGTGGAGTAAAACTGAACACTTTGGTTGTGTCATACCTCTTCATAATGTTCATGCGTCCCATAGCATACATGGTATCCCCATCGTATTCTAGGCGTTTAAATTCCCAAATTTCAGGAGTTCGAATGGTATCATAGGTCCAAGAACCGGCGTGGTAGAGTGCTGCGTAGTGGTCGTCGTACATTGCCATGAGTTTTCCATCCACACTTTTCGTTAAAAAATTGACTCTCACGCCATTGGGATTGGTTCCTCTATAACGAATTGTAGTGTCTTCAATTAGCGTATCACTCCACTTGAAAAAGTCTGACACCGTTGAAAAATAAGCTGTATCACCAATTACTTGAACGTAAGGATGCTCTCCATATCCTGGACCTGGTGACGATCCACCACTATTTGCTGAGAAGCTATCAACATTGACCAGTTGATTGCCATCAACTCTGTAAATATGGAATGGTTTGGGAGCCGGTTTGCCAGTAAGTTTTGTAATGCAGTAAATAGTGTCATTCAATTCAAAAAAGGGTGCGTTAGCATAACCTCCATCAAAAACCCGATTCTTCCCTTGGTGAAAAGCAGGCATGTCAAATAAAGTCACCTGTCCAAAACTCCATTGGCCGATTGATGTCAGCAAAATCAATAGTAAAATCTTTTTCATAGCTTGTATCGGTATAGAAGTGAAACGGTATACATCTTGGTTGATGCATTATAATGTTCGGCAGTGTGCAACGAATTGACCCTTGTTTTTTGGTTAAAGGATAGACCGATATCGGCTCCATTAAATAAGGGCTTGGTGACTTCTAGTCCGCCGTAATAATTTAATCCTGTGGGGTTTAAGACAGTCTTAATATCATTGGCCTCCAGCAGGTTGTATGCATTTAGCGTGTTTCCTTGAGAATTGAACGCCCAAGTCCATTCAACCCCAGCATGCAGTCGCAACGTGTAGCCCTTAAATTGACTGTTGTAACTCATTCCTAGAGGAATTCTAAGTTGGTTAAAACGTTGTGAAGCTGAGCCTAAATCAATGTTTCTTCGGGCACTATCGTTTACCGTGACATAACCTGCTATGGTTTTATCTAGATC
The DNA here is from genome assembly GCA_965216465.1 of Bacteroidia bacterium. Classification (GTDB taxonomy): domain Bacteria; phylum Bacteroidota; class Bacteroidia; order NS11-12g; family UBA9320; genus UBA9320. The sequence continues at coordinate 109,335 of CBDCFW010000002.1, read as the reverse complement.
ATAAACAGGCACACTATCTAGCGTAAATTTATATCGGCCATTTACAGCAGATTCTCCAAGACCTAGACCTGTATGCATGGAAATGTTTCGAGTCAAATCATAATGCAACCTCGACTGAACATTCCATGACCAAGCGACATTCACGGTTGAATTCCAGACATCTGGAAACGCATCGTGAATATATCGATCTGCACCCGTGTTTAGGTTGACGCTTTGTTCTGAAATCATTGAGCCTACTTGAAAATCGATTGACCATCTGTTTTTAGACTCTTCCTGAGCAGATTGACAACCTTTAAACGGCATGTTATATATTCTTGATACCTCAATTGGGAAGCCTTTAAACGGTCTGGACAATAAAGAGTTTTCGAAAGTGGTTACTTCTCGTTGTTGTGACTCATGCACTTCCAATACCATTGGCACCACTTCAATGCTTGCTTCCTTTACTAATTCATAATCTATGGATTGCTCCTGTGCTTCTTGATCTTGTTCCTCCTCCGCTGAAGGAGAAACTATTGACGGGCCTAAATTTAAGTCTCCTGCATGTTTGATATTGTAAGATTTAGAGTTCATAGTCAATTTCATTACAACAGTAGCAGAAAGCAAAGCAACTCCTAAGATTAACACAAAAAGCACGAGTCTCTTCTTGCCTTGTTTTTGCCGTGCTTCGAACTGAGCAAAATCAACGGTAACATCAGGAGCATAATCCATGAGTTTTGACTGGAGTATGTTCATTTTAGCTGTTCTTTCCATGTTTAATATTCTTTAATTTCTTTCTGAGAAGGGATCTTGCTCTAGCTAACTGAGACCGCGAACTGCTTTCGGATATTCCCAGTTCTTTGGCTATTTCCTTATGCGAGAACCCTTCAATCGAGTACATACTAAGCACTGACCGATAGCCAACAGGCAATTCCATGATTAATTGAAAAAGTACATCTACTTGAAGGGAGTCTACTTCATGTTCTTGAATCTCTTCAGTCTCCACCCAAGCTTCGGGAATGCTGTCGAAGGTTAAAATCTTACTCTTTTTTAGTCTTCTAATTGATTCATGTACCACAATCCGTGACATCCAGCTATAGATTGCAGAGTCTCCTCTAAACTTTTTAATGGCCTTAAAAATCTTAATGAAGCAATCTTGAGTCACATCTTGTGCTGAAGAAAGATCAGACATATAGCGTTGACTGACTCCTACCAATTTAGCATAATACTTTTCATACAGAACTGCTTGTGCTTGACGTTTTTGCTTCTTGCATTCTTCAATCAAAAGTGCTTCATCAATCTTCAATGAATCTTCATAGATCATTGGGTAGATAAACTTCTGGTCTAATGCAATTGCTTTAATGGTCAAGGTGCTTTTTTCTTATAGAGTCTCAAAGAATTAAAACGCTGCATGTAAAAGTATTTCAAAAACTAAAAAAGTTTACCCTAAGACAAAGCTTGTGCAAAAGAACTAAACGTAAATATCTACTAGTAGGTAAGCAATTTAAAGACTTTGAATTGCCCTTCATGCTGTACACGCAGTATATAAATGCCGCTTGCAAGTGGTTGAATTGGTATCCATGAATTTGAACCTAAATTGCGGTATTTCAGAACACTTGCTCCCTGCATGTCAAATAACTCAATTGAAGAGAAGAGCACCTCCTTTTTATTGTTACCTATTACTCTAATCCGTTTAGACTCAACATCAACTTCAACATACAGTTCTGCACTATTTGAAAAGGAATCGGCCTTTGTCAGTTCCCTCAAATCATATTTCCAAACATCATTTAGATAAGTAACATTATGTTGAAAATCTTCAAGCCCTCCTCCTATCAAATAAAGGGTACTGTCAATCACAAAGCTGCCTGGGGCCCATCTACTCTTACCAGGATGTGGCGTCAACTCCTTCCACGAATCGTCTTCTGGAGAATACTCCCAAAATTCACCGAATTCCATATGGCGATGGTGACCGTTCTGGCCACTTAAAACATAACCTTTTCCATTAAAAGAAAACTGTGTTCCAGCAACTCGAGACCCCGCGTCAAAATAATTCAATCGCTCCCACTTGTCGGCCAGAGGGTCATACGAATAAATATCGTTGTAAACGATTTCTCCGTGTCCAAACCCTACGTAAACCTTGTTTTTTATAGTAAAGTAGTATGGGTGATGTCTTTTTTCACCAATAAAATCGGCTTTTCTTGACCATTTGTTGGATTTAATGTCGTATTCCCACCAATCATTTAGATCAGAATAAGGTGGAAAGCTACCCGTAGGACCTGCACCTAGTCCAACATATATCTTCCCGTTTAGATAGACCAAGGCTGGATGCATTCGAGGCGTACAATCGCAGCTTTTGAGTTGTGACCACTTTGATGTAGATGGGTCGAACCTCCATAAGTCGTTTAAGAAAGTTGTTCCACTTCCAAAGCCAAGATATGCAACACTATCTGACGTAACTCCATAGGAATAACTACGCCCCTCGCCAGGGAAGTCTTCTAACCGTGTCCAAGAATTTGAATCAGAATCGTATCTATAAAAATCATTTGTAACGCCTGTAGTCGTAGAACCGGTGAGCACATAGCCAAATTTTCCCAGACTAAAAGTAACGGGATGGTGTCTTGCAGGTCCGGGCAAAGAATCCATTGCTGACCAAATCTGCCCAGCTCCAACCAGGGAGAATACAACCCCAACACAAAAAGCAATTAGTCTGATCATCAAATTGATAGACGAAGATAATAAATAAGATGTTGCACCTTATATCTAGGTACTGGAGTTCCAAATTTATAAGTACGCACTTGCAATGGACTAAACGCTCAACAACTTTGAGATCACTCGCTTATGCAGTAAAATTTAGCAACTGACTAAGCCAAATCAACTCTACTCCTTCTCTCTCAACCCACCTCTAACTCAAACACAACATTATCACTGTTTGAATCATCACGCAATGATCGATTTAACTTAAAGCCGTGACGCTCGAGTAAGGCTATGGAAGGAAGATTTTGGCCGTGTGTATAGGCTTGAATGGTTTTTAATTCTAACGATTGAGTTCCAAATTGAATCACCTTTTCTACCGCTTCACTCATAATTCCCTTTCCTTGAAATTCAGGCATCAAGTCATACCCAAGCTCAGCTACTTTTCTATCTTCAGAAAAGTTCCATAAGCAAACGCTGCCAATCATAGTTCTGCTTGATTTCAACCGAATTTTCCAATAGTAAAAACTGTAGTTCGCAACTCCCTTTTGAATATTCACAATAAACTTTAAAGACTTTGCCTTTGTATCAGCAGGTTTTCTTTTCACGAATTGATTAACACGCTTATCACTTCTTAAGAACATAATTTCTTTCCAATCCGACTCTTCTAGTCGAGACAATATCAGTCTTTCCGTTTCCAGTTCTGTAAAGTTTAAATAGCTCAAAGTTTTTCTATTTGTTTAGAAGTTTACAAATTACACATTATTGAATTACTTCAAGAAAATCCTATTTTAAGCACTCCATTTTAAGTCTGCCAATTTCTCCTATTTTTGACTTAATGAATAAAGCTCTAGCTCCATTTAGTTGTCAATATACTCCGCAAGTACCTGAATTATTGGCCAGGCTCAACTGCACCTTAGCGATATCAACCTATCAAGCTGGTAAACTGATTTTTATTTCGGCCAAAGACGAACATAGTCTAGTACAATTGCCTCGAACTTTTAGCAAACCCATGGGAATTGCCTACGATGGCACCTCAGATAAATTAGCACTAGCAACGAAGAAAGAGATTGTTCTTTTTGCAAATTCAAACGATTTAGCTACTCATTATCCTCCTAACCCGAACACTTACGACGGGTTATACATGCCTAGACTAACTTATCATACTGGTCCGCTCGACATTCATGATTTGCACTTTGGCAAAGACCAACGGCTATTTGCAGTAAACACACTATTTTCAACCGTGGTTGAACTCACTCAAGATTACAATTTCACTCCTTACTGGACACCTTCATTCATTACCGAATTGGTTTCTGAAGATCGCTGCCATTTAAACGGAATGGCTATGATGAATGGCTTGCCGAAATATTGCACGGCATTTAATACAGGCAACAGCCACCAAAGCTGGAGAGAAAATGTAACAACTTCTGGGGTTGTATTTGATGTGGAAAGCAGTGAGGTAATTTCAAACAACCTAGGAATGCCTCACTCGCCAATGTTGCACAACAACCAATTGTATTTACTCCAGTCTGCGAAAGGAGAATTGTCACAAATTGACACAAATAATGGCAGATCTAATCCTATTCTGAAAGTTGACGCTTTTTTGAGAGGAATGGACTTATACGGTGATTACTTGTTCATTGGAATGTCTAAACTTCGTAAAAATTCATCGACATTTTCTAAGTTACCTTTTGCAGACAAAGCACAGGAAGCAGGCATCTTAATCGTTCACCTTCCTACGGGAAGTATAGCCGGTAAGATCACCTATCTCACTTCGGTTGATGAGATCTACGACATCAAAGTTTTACCCGAAAAAACAAGGCCCAATATCTTAAATACCAGCACTCCCAGACATACGGAAGGCTTAATGATTCCAAATGCTACTTTTTGGGCTCAAGGTGGTGACTAATTTTTTCTATATTTGTTAGGAAATGAAGAAAACTCCTCACAAAAAAATTAAACGGCTTCAAGAGCTGGTTAGCACACTAAATTTCTACCTTAACCAAACTAAGAATTACAGTTCAGCAACTATTGACACCTTGCTGGCTCAAATCAGATCTTTGATTAACGATTTATCTTCAATTATCACCAGAATGAAACTGAAGCATATTTTAGGTTCTGCTGCAGTTTTGTTTGGATTTGGTGATTCTGCAAAAGCACAAGTTTTTAGTGGCCCGACAGAAAATCCTTATGGCTTAAAAGCTACGACATATTTTGCTCTTCCTGCAGCTGCAGACTTAGACGATGATGGAGATTTAGACTTATTGGTTGGAGAATATTATGGCCAATTTAAATATTTCAAAAATGTTGGCACGTCGACAAATCCATATTTTGCGGTTCCAACTTCCAACCCTTTTAATATCAACCCATCTTACGGCTATATCAACGCTCCTACCTTTGCTGACCTGGATGATGATGGAGATTTAGACCTTTTGGCAGGAGGATATTATGGCTCACTGTTTTACTATGAGAATATAGGAGATAAATCAAATCCGAATTTCGATGACCCTGTAGAAAATCCGTTTGGTTTAACAGCGTCATACAATTTTGCCTTCCCTACGTTTGTTGACCTCGATCAAGATGGTGACTTAGACCTCATGGTTGGCGAGTACTATGGTACATTGAGGTATTATGAGAATACAGGAACTAAATCAAATCCGCAATTTGCCGCATCGCAAGCTAATCCATTTGACATTGCCCCTCCTTTGGGATATGTAAATATTCCTTCGTTCTCAGATGTAGATGAGGATGGCGATTTGGACATGCTTGTTGGAGGTTATGAAGGAGCAACTTATTACTTTAAAAACATCGGAACAGTAACCAATCCGAGCTTTGAAAGTCCTGTTTACAATGCTAACGGAGTGAATTCAACGTATTACTTAGCTGCACCGGTCTTTGCTGATTTTGATGGAGATGGTGACGAAGATCTGTTGATTGGAGAGTATTATGGCAAATTCCAATACTACAAGAACAACACGCACCTATCAAATCTATTTGAAATTACGGAAGCCCAAATAGAGTTGTATCCAAATCCGACAACAAACTTCTTTTCAATTAAAGGAGAACGACAACCTGAGCAGGTAACAATTTTGAACCAACAAGGACAAGAAATCAGGGTGTTTACCGCTGCTGAAAGCTATGACATAAGTGACCTTTCAACTGGAGTTTACTTTGTTGAGTATGTTTTAGACGAGCAAACTTTCAGAACTAAAATAATTAAAGAATAAGAGAAATAATGATACGTAATGTCTACTCTAGTTAATTAAAGCTCATGATGTAAACTAAAATTGTACGTTTACAAACTCAATTGCCTACAAAGAATTGTTGTGATTAATTTTACTTAATTATGAAGCATTCTATTCAAATAATTGTATTGCTCCTAACATCATTTCTAACTTCAAATGCAACTGCACAAACCGTTAAGAATCAAAATTTTGAGGAAGTTATTGATGGCTTTCCGAGCAACTGGGAAATAAAAAATGGTATTGTAGAGCTTGACTCAAATTCAGCATATTCCGGGAAATATTGCATGAAAATTATCGACACTAGTTATTTTGTATCAGTTGACTTCAGATCGAGCATTTTTGAAATTGAACCCAATTCAATTAACCAATTAAGTATACAATTTAAAGCTTTACAATGCACTCCCGGAATTGATCCGGGGAATGTTTCCTAGGGACTTCTATTATTTGACCAAGACACCAATTTTCTATCTGGCCGGGCTAAAGGCACACGTGCAGTAAATCCAGAGTGGATAACCCTTAGTTCGCGAACTGAGGCTACTGCTAAGGCTCATTTTGCTCAAATTTGGATTTCATCAGATCTGCATGCAAATGTGTGTGGATTTATTGATTCTGTCAGCGTGGTGAAAGTTGGTGAAATTGCAAACATAGATGAACCAAGAAAGCAACTTATTTTGCACCCGAACCCCACCATTGGTTCTTTTACTTTTAAAGGAGAACGACAACCTGAACAAGTAACACTTCTGAACCAACAAGGCCAAGAAGTGAAGGTATTTACCGCTACTGAAAGCTATGACATAAGTGACCTTTCAACTGGAGTTTACTTTGTTGAATATGTTTTAGACGAGCAAGTCTTTCGCAGCAAGTTGGTGAAGGAGTAATTCGATTACCTTCAAAATTTTTCATGCTATATCTACGTTTATCCAGCATGAAACACACTATTGTCCTAATTCTTCTAATATTTAAATTATGGACAATATCTGCTATTGCTCAAGTGCCATTACCCAGTTTGATTGATGGAGACCCACAATCCATTTTTAACTTTTATGGTGATAGCCTTGCTGAAATTTATGTAGAATGCGAAGATGATCAAGATCGAAGCTTTCATTATTCACGAAGTGACTCTAGCTTATTTGTTAAAACTAAAAAATCAAAAGGAACAGTGTATAGTGATTCACTAACGATTCGCTATTTTGAAACAGGTCTAATAAGCGACGAGGTTTTAATTGAGACCATTTCAACCCCTAGTTTAGAGCATGAATATTATTTCTTTAGCTCTTGGAAGTATATAGATAGAAATTTCGGATTTGGTGAGTTTCTGAGCATTACCAAAAACCCTGACGACCCATTTATTAATAGCATACACAGCTGGAATGACACCTCCAGGAGTTCATTTTACTACAACAAAACCGGGAATTTAGATAGTACTTTTACATTCAGTAAAGATTCGACATTTGTTTCTTTATCAGCTATCTCAAATATAGATAGAAAAACAATTTTCAAAGAAGAATATATGTTCTCCAACTATGGCCTTGATTCTCCTGCCAGAATTGGAAAGTGGGAGTCGCGAGCCCATTGGACAGTGCGTGAAATTAAGTCACAGACGTACAAAATCAACTCACATGAACAGCTTAAGAAAGCTAAATTTCGAGGCCGTTATTATGACGAAATTGTTTGCATTAAAAACCAAAAATTTATCTACGATAAAGAAAACCGGCTTACAAAAATTAAGTTTAGATTTCATCGCGATAGGAATCAAAAGTATTTCTACGACGAAGGCAAAATTCCAATCAAAATCGTAGTTGGAAAAAGGAACAGCTTCAAGAACTACACCGTAAAACAGAAATTGACTAAAGATCTTGACTAAGTTGCTTAATTTTGGAAAGACTCATAATAACTAATGAAAACATCGAGCACTTCAAGCATTAAGTTACTAGCAGTTCTTTTGTTGTTTAACGCATATCAAAGTGCCAATGCTCAATTATTGAACTACAGGCATCGGCCGAGCTATGAAGAGGTATTTACTTCGCTAGAGCTGGCAATGGCAACTCCTGACAAGGTTTCAATATTGGATCTTTCTGGCTCCAATCTTGATACCATACCCAAGGATGTTTTTAAACTAAAAAATCTGCAGGTCTTACATTTAGGCTTTGTTCAAGGTGTAGGATTTGTAAATAGCAACAACATCACCGAATTACCTCCAGAACTTTTTGAACTCAGTAAGCTAGAAGAACTATATCTGGCCAGCAATCAGTTTAAATCTATCCCACCAGAAATTAGGAAACTAGCACAGCTACAGATCTTAGATTTGAGTTGGAATCCATTTAAAAAGCTTCCTAAGGAAATTGGTGAACTAAAGAAACTGGAATCGTTAAGACTTAACGGAAGTCAAATTAAAAATCTACCTGATGAAATAGGAGAATTGAAAGCACTTAGAACATTAATGTTGATTGACAATCAGCTCAAAAGTTTTCCGGTGACTTTAACCAAGCTTGAAAACCTCAAGCACATCAACATTAATGGCAGCAAAAGACTCAATCTCACAAAAACCCTTGATCTGTTCTCAAAACTTCCTAAGCTTAATCATCTCAATCTTCCGAATGTAAAGAAGATTCCGGAGAATATCGTGGAGCTCAAAACTTTACGAACGCTGTATATCACAGATCAAAACTTTAAAGAATTTGCTAGTCCATTAGAAACACTCTCACAGATGCCAAATCTCAGAAAATTACTCATCTACGATTACAGTTCTGATATTATTAATCTGCCTTCCGAAATAGGTTTAATTACCCAGCTTGAAGAGTTAGAATTGCTATTCTATGGCAAGGTGGCACTTCCCCCTGAAACTGCAAAACTTACAAAGTTGAAACGGTTTAGGCACAGAGAATATGTACACTCGGGCTTAAATTATTTGCCTAAAGGATGCACTATCCATTGAATTTATCCTCCTTTAATAAGCTTATAATTTGAGGACTTTTTAAATTCTTCTCTCCAATATGGAATTTGTTCATTGCGATTCTTGGTATACAACCTAGACACTTCGAGTATTTGTGGTTTCAAGCGTATAATGATGCCATTGCTTAATGGAATTTCAACAAAAAGGAGGAAATCCACATCATGAAACCTGACGTTTTCCAACCCCTCGTCTATATATTTACTGAGCGTATCCTTTCCGTACTCCAATTGATAAGAAACGATACGAATGGAATCTCCATTATCATCTGGATACAAAGACAAAAGTGAATCCAATGTGTTTCGTGCACGTTGATATTTACCCTGTTCGATATAGATGCTTGACCTCAACAAACCAATAGACCTGTGGGCCGACATCCAAGCATTACCGCAAAACCCATAATTCATGTTTTCAGCACGCTTTAGAAGCACCAAGGCTTTAGTATACCGTCCTCGCTCATATAGTTTTTCGGCCTTATCGATGACTTCATAGCCTGTTTGGGCATGAGCAAAGACCGATGCTCCAAGTAGGAAGAGTAAAAAGAGATTTCGCATGGATACCGAAGATAGCTATACTCTGGGAATAAAACATGCTGGATTTATGAAGGGCCTCATCCAAGTAACCAATAAGGCATATGCTTGTTAATCGACGATTCAACTTCAATCCACTATCTTTGGTAACATGAAAAACCTCTACACCACCCCTATTTATGCACTTCTCATGGTTCTAATTGCCTCGTGCTCAACTACCAAGCCTGAACTGCCGGCAGATTTTACGGTCTCGGGACTGAGTAATGTGAACGATGAGTATGTCACGTTAACTATCAATATGGATAACGATGGAAACGCAATTGTTTCTAAAGAAGCAAGGCCATCACAAGAAGGAGATGTTGCTAAAATGCATAGCCTCGGATTTGAGGTTCAGTATGAAGAATTAGAAAATGGCATCCGTATTGAATATCCTGAAAATACTGATGACCGCAAGATGTTCGTATTCGATATTGATTTAGAAAATGCTCCTTCAACCGATCTAGGTGGTGAACGTTCCGGAAGCTGGGTAATGATATATGCTCGCTCGGTTTCCTATTCTAAATAATTTACAATCACAGACTAATGAAGCTACTTTTACCTCAGTTTCATAATTGGAATAAGGCAGTGATTTTAATTATTGGTTTATTGCAACTTCATGCTTCTTCGTCTTTCGCACAAGACACCACCCGATACCTATACAATGACAAAGATTACTCCGAAGCCTATCGGTTTTATAAAACCGACCAAAACTCCGATAGCGGAAAATTCACACGAATAGCTTGGACCAAATATGGCGACCATTACTATGCTAAAGGTAAGTTCAAGGAATCGGACAAATATTACCTGCTTGAATACGACACGGCCTTCAACCATCACATAAAAACAAGCAGATCAGATACTTTAGCTGACCATATAAACATTTACTTCTTCAATGGTGGTCGCAATCGTGCTATCAGCGAAACAGTAAGCATATTCTCAGCTGCCAAAAACATCGATACTTCGTTTCAGATGTATAGTTTCAATTCTGTTTCGCTTGCTAAAGAAAGATATTCAGGATCTCAATTGACCTTTGGTTTAAACAGTATCGTGATTGATAACTCTGACTCGATAAAACTTTTTCTGCCTCGTCCAGCAATGAATCCATTTCTACAAAATGCGATTAAACTCAGAAAACGCAAAAACGGAATTATTGGCCACAAGAATTCGGCACGAAAGCAAAAGGTGTTTTTTTATTGGTGGGATGGGCGTATCTAAAACTTCAGCTTCTCATCCTTATCCCACAAGCCCCAATAAGCTCCCACATCGCCTTCATCACCTACCTTCCACGATTCATCGAACGATGAAAAATAGAACATCTCAATCTCTTCGTTTACCGACCATTTCTGAGCGTCGATAAAGTATTTCAAAAAGTTTCGCTCTGATGCGGTAGAACCTTCAAATCCTCCACCCTCACTTGGCCAACCTGTTTCAGTAATGATTACTTTTTTACCGTCGCCTGCTCGCACAGCTTGATGGTACATATCTTTCATATAAGGCAAGGCATAATCTATCGGGCAACCCTCCCAGAATGGATAGCAGTTGGAAAGTATCACATCACACGCTTCAGTTATTCTCGGGCGAGCTCCAAACTCGTAATAGGCATCTACATAGCCCATTTCAACCTCCGGACAAGCAGCTTTGAAATCATGCATGTAAGCCAACAATTCATCCTCCGTTAGGTCTTTTCTGTACATTACCTCGTTGCCAATTGCTGCAATATCAACCAAGCCTTTATCAACCAATTTCTTTAAACCGTCCATTTCGGTTTGGTTCTTTTCTTTATCGGGTCCTAACCATGCTCCAACCAACGTCTTGAGCCCATATTCCTTTGCTACTTTTGACACCAATTCATTGCCTTCTGTACAAGAAAAACTTCTTATCCATTGGGTATATGGAGCCAAGACCGCTATCCTTCTTCGAATTTGATCTTCGGTTATTATATCTCCTGGCTCTTGGCCATCTTCGTACATGCTAAAGCAAATGCCATGCATTCCAGTCTCTAGTACGGTTTTTGACATCTTTCTCAAATCCTCAATTGAAGTTGTGTTATCAACTCCAGCTAAGGCTAGTTTTCTTCCTGCTCTTCTACTCATTTTATTGAATTTTTATTCAGATTCTGCTCTTGCCTTTAAAGCGGCACTTACTTTTTTCGCTTTTTCTTCGGTTACATCATAATTCCACATTACCGCGATGGCTATCAGCGTACCGGCGATTGGTAGTCCTGAAAAGAACAGCCGCAGTCCTGTAATGGCACCATCGGGTTGTACATCTAAATTGGCATCAAATCCAACTAACGATAAAATTGCACCACTTGCTAATCCTGCTATTGCAAAACCAAATTTCACCATCCACCAGTAAATAGCACCAAATATTCCCTCACGTCTTTGGCCTGTATTTAAATCGTCGAGGTCAATAACATCTGCAGTCATCGACATCATTAAAGTAAATAGGCTTCCAATTCCAAAAGAAAAAAATGGCAAGGTGAATATGAACATATACGGTCTACCTGGAATCAACAGAAACCAGAGCATAATGTAACCAACTATTGAGATGCCTTGTGACCAAATAAACGCCCTCTTTTTGCCCAAACGCTTCGACATAAATGCCACGGTTGGTATGACTAAGAACGTCGTAATTAACGCTCCTATACTTCCAAACAATGTTGGCCAAATACCTGCTGCTCCGTCATCTCCATTAAAAAGGTGATACACAATTATGAAGAAAGTAAATGTTGCTACCGTATTAAATGCATTGAAGATGAGAAACGTTGAAATACACAGTTTTCGGAATGGCTTTATCTTAAAAGCTTCTATAAATCCATTAAAAATGTAGGTTAGGCTCCCTCCTACATTTTTTAAATTTATTGGCATGTAGTCTTCATCTAATGTAGATCGACTCTTTATAAAAATTGCAGGAACCATAGCACAGAGCATAAAAATTATTCCAACCCATACTGCTAAAGTACGTGTTGCCACTTCAGCAGAATCAAACCAGCCTTTATCATACATAATTACCCATAACCAAGGGGCTATTACCCATGCCCATTGACCTATCCATTGTGCAACAGCCATTATGCTCGTTCTTTCGTGAAAGTCGTCGCTCATTTCGTAGCCCATAGCAACATAGGGAACACTGAAAATGGTTAATCCTAGGTAAAAAACAAACGACCAGCACATGAAATAAACAAAGTTGTATTCAACTGTATTCGACTTGTACAGCTGCCACAAAACACAGAAGGAAATGCCCATAATCAAGGCTCCGATAAACACATACTGCCTGCGCCTACCCCACTTTGATTTGGTATTGTCTGAGATAAATCCCATGATAGGGTCTGTAATGGAATCAAATACCCGAGGAAGAAAAAAGATCACTCCCCACATCCAACCTGGGAAACCGAGGTCTTGTACTAAAACGACCATAAATATTCCCATCACTGCAGGAAACATTTGATTCGCAAGCATTCCTAGACCAAAGGCAATTTTTTGCCCCATTGGTACTTTGTTATTCGTTATTGCATTCAAAATTTATTCGTTTTGTTGAGTTAATATGGTTTGTATGGCCTGAGCTTCTATCAAAATTTCTGTGCTTACACCGTTAATTTCCAACCTGAACGATTTAGCCGTCAATCCCTCATTAAAAACTACCACAACAATCTGACCGTCTGTATTTTGAGCAGCACTAGCTTGTAGCTCATCATCGCTGGTTTCAATTCCTATTCGGGTTGCTCCTGGACGGATATACTTACTGAAATGTGCCATGACATAGTACAACGGAGTATAGTACACCTCGTCAGTTTCAGTATCTACCAGGACAGGGGCCGCACACCAATTCTTAAACCAATTGGGACCACCTTGTTTGTCTAAAACCATGTTCCAGTCAATCCACCCTTCAACCCAGTTGTTTAGACATCCAATAATATCTCTTGCATAGCGATTAGCTGGGGCATATTTCGGGTGTAAGTATTTTTCTTCTTCACGTGCCCAATCCCATCCCCAATCGGTTGCTTCTTTAGACCAATACCATTTATCACCCTTCCATTTAGGAACTTCAGAATCTACACAGCCTTCTGTCTCAATTATGTATTTATTTGGAGCTTTGTTATGTGCGTATTGAAGTGCATCAGGAAACACCTCGAATGTGCTTTCATACCAATGGATAGCAACACCATCAAAGTACTTACTTGAGGCTTCGTCTTTATACATTTCATCGACCCATTCTTGCAAACCTGCACGGTTTTGGTCGTAACCGAGAATTATCTTGTCGCCATAACCATCCTGCTCTAATCTTGGACCCAAGTGCTCGCGAACGAAGTCGGTCATTTCTTTCGGTGAATAAAGCATACTCTCCCAGTTATTCCCGTTGCCATGAGGCTCGTTTTCTACTGTAAATCCCCAAATATCAATTCCTTCCGAACTATAAGCATCTAAGTACTTTGAAAAGAACAGGGCCCATGTATCGTAGTATTTAGGAAGTAGTTTACCGCCAACATAACTGTTATTGTCTTTCATCCACGGCGGAGCGGTCCATGGAGAGCTAATCAATTTAAATCCATCAGAACTAACATCCATCGCATCTTTAATCATGGGTACAATGTCGTCTAGATCTTCGTGTATTGAAAAGCTGTCAAGCGATAGATCCTCCTCAGGTGCATAAGAATACTGAGTCAATGAGAAGTCGCACGAGTTCATATGCGTTCTGGTCAATGAATATCTTGCTCCGTCATCACCAAAATAAGCTTGTAAAACTTCATTTCTCTTGTCTTCACTAAGACCGTTTAAAAGGTAAGCCGAAGACTCGGTAAACGAACCACCAAAGCCTAAAATCGTTTGAAACTTTTCTTCCGGCTTAATTACAATTGAAGAAAGAGAACCGGAGAGCACAAATTCCGTTTTTGGCGAAAGTTGGTCTCCACCAGCTGAAGTTTGGTATACATTTACATTCAAATTCATTTTGTTTTGGCAAGCCATCAAAAACACTAAAGCTGATATGATTGGAAGTTTTTTCAATCGATCTATTTAAGTTGTTTTATCAATGGCAGTTCTACTTCAAGCAACAGCGAATCAACACTTCCCGAATAGGTTTTTGTAATCGGATTGCCATCTCTTGTTAAATCGTTAAAACCGTCTTTCTCTATTTCATTCCACACCGCATATTTGGCTTTTCCATCCGCGGTAAATAGACCAAAGTGATTTTCTGAGCCGTTCTGGTTTGCTGCATCCTTCCATTTTTCATCAAAAGCTTCAAAATAGAAACACGTTATTCCTGCTTTGTCTGTCCAATTTCTAATCTTCTTATAGTACTCACCTTGCTTGTATTCATCGCAAGCCTTTGAGCCATTTTCGCCATAATAGCCTGATGATTTGCTAGCCCATCCTGTTTCACCGATATGAACTGGCTTGGTGCTATCTATGCTATGAACATAACTAACCGTGTTGGCATACTGTTTCTTAGCATAAAGCAAAGCACGCTCCATAACCGCATCTAGAGTTTCTTCTGGTGAAAGATGAAGTTCGGCGTCCATGACACCCCAAAAGCTTGGATTGAAGTGTGTGTCGTGCATAGGGTAGGTATGGAGCGACACAAAATCTACGGCCTTAATTAGTTGTTCTAAATCTTTTACGTGATAACTGGAATCTCCTCCACCCCACGATGCAAAGTTGTCAGAGCTAGTTATCCAGAGGTCTTTATCTAGCTCACCCTCGGCTTTCAGCTTTTGAAGATGATTTACCCAACCAAGAATGACACCAGGTTGCACATAGTAATTGTGAGCCCACTTTACCATAGCCTCATTTCCAACCGCAATTATTTTAACAATGTCAGGGTACTTTTTTGCTAAGTCAACAGTACGAGCGATTTCAGCTGTATTTCCTTCTCTGTCTTCAGCATTGTGATTGGGCGTTGTATCCGTCCAGGCATTTTCACAATCGATCCATGCTCCCAACATGACATGCATTTCGAAAGTCGAGTCTTCAGCTTTTAGCTCGCTAATTGCCTGAAGTACATTACCAGCATGCTCGAATTGCACATTGTACGTACGCAGCAAATTTATGTTTATGGACGACAAGATTCTCATGTCTTGCTTCAATTGATCAATAGTCGGTTGTTCATCTCTGCTTGTACCCCGATATCCCCCATAGCTTATCGCCTTGGTTTTTGAGTTGCCTAATATTTGAGAAGCAGTAGTTGTATTCATATGTTGTAGTTTGTCTTTTTGTTCTGATTGTGAATTGCATGACCAAATAACCATTACAAGTAAGATAATTTGATATGAGCGAATTCTGTTTTTCATCATGCTATTTTAAAATGGACTCATCCACATAAACAGTTATTTTGCTAATAACACCTGTTCTGCTAAACATTTCTCTACTCACGCTTTTGTCGAGCTTGAGAGAATTATTTACCAATAAGCTGCCATCATTCTTTTCAATCTCTAGTCGGCCCTTATCTGCAATGATGTAAACAACAGGCACCTGACAGTAAGTAAATGCCAGCGAGCCGATGTTTAGATTGACGCTTTGCTCATTGCCTTCAATATCAACGAACTCAAATGTGCGAGGTTTCTTAATGAACTCGTCTTTAAGCAGTAGACAAGGATAAAACATTATGTTTCCCTCGTTGACAAAAACGCCTAACTCTCCAAACCTGCATAGTACATCTTCCTTAACTTGGCCTGTCATTCCTGGCTGTTGGGCACCTTTTCCAGCTGGTGTATGCGAATAGGGGTCAGTAGGAAAAGCTCCATACAATTCAGGAGATTTGTGAACACCAAGTCCAGCGTAAATCTCATAATAATGCTCAAGTAATTTTCCAATCGTTTTATCACTCTCTTCAGCCTCAACAGCTTGTAGGCAAACCTCTTGAACTGCTAACAAGAGCTTAGAAACCATGTGCCAATATATCGAGCCTAATCCTTCATACCCATAAAAGGTTCCAGACCTCCCGGTAAATGATTTGTGATTAAATACTTTTTCAAATATGGCCAAAACACTAGCTGATTCTTCTTTGGCTAAAGATGAAAATTCAGTTCCTTCTAATCTATTCAAGGCTGATTTGAGATCAGCAGCATTCTTAAAATTCCCATTGAAGTGATATTCTCCATTAACATCTTTGGTAATTACTTGATCGTTGTTCTTCTCGATCAGAGCAGTTAATAATTGAGATTTTTCTACTTCCGAAGCCGGAATTGTATTGCGATCCATAAATCCTGCTAAATCCTTTTCCGGATATAGCAAGTAGCTGTACTGATTGTCTCTAAATAACGCACTTTGCTTCAGTGCATTGAGTACTTCTAGCGCTTCAATAGGTGAAAGGAAACCAGAGCTTAACACTGCAACTTGTCCCTCGAGCATTTCATTGAGATATGAAATGCTAACACTCTTTTCATTTTCGACAGTCATCAGATTATACGCATGATAAAGACCATCTTTTCGAATATTGGCTTGAATACTGTGATCTATAAAGTCTAAGCTCAGAGAAACAAAACGATTTAAGCCGCTATACGAAATCGTACGTTTTTCACCCCAAAAGCCTTGCTTGTAAATGTGTTCTCTGTATTTGCTACCGGCTAATCCTACCGCATCGAGAATTGCACGTCGATCTTCATCGCCTATTGAACCGACTAACAGAGCTTTGTTTTCTTCAAACGTTTCTCTCACCTTTTTATAGAAGATGATTAATTCGTTAGAAACCGCAACACGTTCTTGTGTTCCTTCTGAGATTTGTTTTTGGAAGAACACCAAAAATCTTCTCAGGTAATATAGTGTTACCATCGAAACCCCATTGCCGACTAAGGCATTGTTTGCGTCATTCCATTCAGGTCGTTGTGTATTCATCCAAATGCCGCCTTCAGGAATAAAATTAGACAACTTAGACAACACCATAGCTAGCATTTTCTCAATAAACGTAACCTTGTAAATGGCCGCATTCTCATCTTGTACGAGTGCTGCATCGCCACCTATTTCTAACCTTCTTCGCCTGATATCAGCATCAAGATTTTCGTCAAACTCTATGGTATCCTTCGGGTTTTCTAAAATCTGCTCATAACTCTTAATTTTATACGGAACATTCGCATAAACAAAGCTCTCTTCATCAAAATAGCCTTTAAGTTTATTCGGATAATGTTTATCTGTAAGCTCTAAGAGTTTTAATAGATATATAATTTGGTGATCACCCCAATATCCGATATACGACCAAGGGTTATCTGGCTCGATTGTTTCCCAATCGAAACCGTCTTTGGTAACGCGATAAGGGTTGTACCCTTCAAAGGTGGAAGCATTTAAAAACTTGTAGATCATGCTTTCTGAAAAAGCAGGAAACGACAATGCCAATGCCTCCCAATTTTGAAATATGTCTCGCCAATTTCCCTCATAATCTAAAATCTTAGAACCGTCAATCTCACTTCTTGTGTTTATCGAGAATTTATTCCATGGTCTACTCGGATCACCATGTCTACGGCTAAATTTTAAAGGCATGTATTCTGTACAAAGCCTCTTAAAGTCCATGTCAGTGGTAGACTTTGAAATATCATTCAAATCAAACCATGAAAATTCTGATTTTAGCGACTCAATCGTGCCTTGTTGACGCTCATACACTCGCGTATTTGCCGCTTTTATATAATTCGTAAAATCACGTTTTTCAATCTTGTAATTGTTATCAAACACTCCTCCCCGCATAACATTAAACAACGTGTTTGAATAATGCCTTGCATTTTTGAACTTATCTGCAGTTAACTGAAGTCCATCTGCAGAAGCATTCAACGCTGTGAGCCGTTTTGTACCCAAATCAATATTTGAATTTACAACTTCAGCTATTGAGGGATTAGACTTAATATCATGAACAAGCTGCGCTATCGATCGATGATCTTTGTTCACATCAGCTAAAATGGTCCATTGTTTGGAATCCCCAGGCTTTAGCACCGCTGAGGATTGAAGAAAATAGGCTCCTTTTTCAGCTTTTACATCTGTTTCTTCTTTTAATGGAAGCCCCTTTCTAAACTTGGTAAGTTGCAAGGTCGAAAGTAGATACATAGGAGCATCTAATCCGTAAGACCATACCACATTCGACTTTAGAGCTTCGCTAGGTTCTGCCTTGTCGACAATAACTGCACTTAAAGCATATATCCCTAGACCAACTTTTTTGATTAGCTCGCTTCTCTTGTATGCATCGACAAGGTTGCTGGTTGTATTTTGTATATCAGATCCAACAGCCGCCGGCATAATATTTTGTATGCCATCAACAAAGGAGAATTCTTTTTCTTCATTTGAGATATTCTCGATCCATGCCTTGCGAACAAAACCAAACCTGTTGCTTGAAGACCACTTATATCTGAATACCAGCTCTAAATCGTGATTGATCTCTTCAAAAATTATCTTGTTGCCAAAGATATTTTTGTACAAGTTTCGAGTTGTTGAATAGAATCCATCGGAGCGAACTGAAAAAGGCTCCCAAACATGAGTTTTGCCTTCTCCTTTGACCCTAATAATCGTTTTTGAACCTGTTGTCTCTGATGATTCAGTTATTTTATCATCTGTGTAATACGGAAATAGAGCATATTCAGAATTTTTTCTTCCAGCAGTTAATCCACCATTGCTTGATATAAACATCCAGTGATTCGAATCGCTAACAATGCTCATAAAAAACGGACGCATGAAGTCATGGTTTGTAATTCGGAAGAATTTCTCACCATCAATGATGGTTCTGCTAATATCAATTTCCACTTCTTGAGATTCCATTGTGCTCGTTTGCATAAATCTTTAAAGGTCTAGATCTCTTTGTAAACTCTTACGTAATCAACATACATAGACCCTGGGAATGGGGTATTGTCATTGGGTGGACCAACAAAACTTCCACCAACTGCAAGGTTTAAAATTAGAAAAAATGGTTGATTATACACCCAATCTCCAGGCACACGAGTTGCTGTTGTTCTATGATATAGTTCGTCATCGACAAAGAAATCAATGTAGTCTTCACCCCATTCAACGGCATAAACATAAAAATCGTCTGTAAAATTTCCGGTATCTAATCTCATGGTATTTGTCACCGCATTACCAGCAAAATAGCTAGGGCCGTGCAAACTACCATGAGTCGTAAAAGGATATTGACCTTTCTGCTCCATAATGTCTATCTCACCACACTTGGGCCAACCTACTTCATCAATATTCTGTCCTAGCATCCAAAACGCTGGCCACATTCCATGGCCACGAGGTGTTTTTATACGTGCCTCTACTCTACCATATTGTTGAGTATAGAGGTCTTTGGTTTTTATTCTTCCTGAAGTGTATGAACTTCCGCTTTTTCGTGCAGTTATAACAAGGTTTCCTTCACCATCATGTGCAACGTTATTGGTGTTATCTGTATAGCTTTGAAGTTCATTGTTTCCCCAGCCATTTCCTCCTCTTCCAATATCAAAGGCCCATTTGGTTGGATCTACAGACGAACCTTGATCGTCATTAAATTCGTCACTCCAAACTAATTCGTAATTTCTTTCTGGAACAGTGACCCCACTTTGATCATTACAACTGCTTACTCCTAAAGCAAATATTAAGGCTACGCTAAAGATGAAAATTTCTGCTTTGCTAAATCTCTTCATAACTTACTTGTAAAAATATATGTTGTCTAAAATGAAGTTTGGTCCATCCGTAATAATAATAGCTCCCAAGTTATTCTTCTGGTTTGCAATGTTTCCGGCTAGAGGAATATCAAATGATTTCCATACCCCAACTTGGAATCCGTTCAAAGTGGCTCGATAATCTTTATCATCTCCTTCTGGCAACCCATTGAATATATTGGTTTCGATATTCTGATTTGGACCTACATCTCTAATTTGTACACCAATCGAAACTCCAGCCTGTTGAACATATGCATCTATATGGAGGTAATTCATTGCACTTCCATCTAAAAGATCATCAACAAACATGATTCCTGTAAAGTTATTACTTGTATACTGCAAAACTTCTCCATTGCTTGTCGTTAACACTGTTGTTTCGGTAGTTGAACCTCCAAATCCGGGTGTAAAGTTTGGAACCGTAGCAGTCGAATAAGCATCACTGAAAATAGATAAAACATCGGCTGCGGCTCTTGTAGGCACCGGTGATGGTGGCAATGGTCCTAACGATTCAATGCTCACTTTGCCCAAAGAAGGCTCACCTGCTAATGAGGCTGTTATTTCTGCATTTCCAGCTCCAACAACGTCAACTTCTCCCAACGCATTAACTTTGGCTACTGCGGTATCTGTTGATACGAATTCATAGTATGCTGGTGCTGCAGTTGATATTACATCTTCGCCATTCTCCAAATTAAAAACTTGATTTAACCCTGTTATGGTTAACGATGATCCTGTAAATGCCTTTACTGAATTGTTGTTCCCATCAAAAATTTCAGAACTTACTTGTCGAATAGTAGGCATCTTTTCGTATTTAATCTCATCAAACCATAGTGCATATCCCGATCCGTTAGTTCCTTGGGTTCCAGCAGCGAACCAAAACAATCCGCGCTCTTCACTTAATTTTGAAGGATCCGGAATTGGAACGGTAATTTTAGTCCAATTTGTACCGACATTAACATTATTTAAGGCGACACGATATGCATCTCCCTCATAGTTTAGACCAAGCCCCACGCTTCCTAAACTTATGCCCTGTGAAGCTTTAACATAAAACGTTAAAACGTCATATCCTGTTAAGTCTCTACCCGGACCATCAACTCTAAAAATTGCTCCGGCATAACTTCCTGAAGGGTCTGTTGCATTAGGTACATCAATTCTTATTGATGCGTTGCTCTCAAATCCTTCTGAGCGGTCTACCGAAAATACATCTGGTTTCGCATCGGCGAAAGGCAGATAAAAATCTGTTCCTAAACCAATAAAATCATCTAAAAAGATTTCTGCTGTTGTAGAAAAAGAAGGCAGAACAGCATCATCTGACAACTCTCTTTCACAACCCATAAATGCCATCACCAACACCAAAAAGCCAACTACTCTAATATATTTTTGATTCGTATTCATTTCGTTTCTCTTAAATTTCGTACTAATTATTAATGTTGATTTGAATATAGGTTCTAACTTCCCATTCATTTCCATTTGGGAACCCAGGTGCTGTTGGATCAGGCACTAGGATTCCAGAATTGTTTATCATATATGCAGGTGCATAACGGTTAGAATATTGATCTAGCGTTCTATATGTTGTACGTAAGCCAATCTTTGTACCCGGTAACATAAACCAATCGGGTTTACCAATTTCCAATGAAATATCTCCAATCAGTTGAAGTGGATAGGTTTGGTTAAAATCTCGATGATAATCAAAAGGTCCCCAATCGTCAAATTTAGCAATGGCGATTAGTTTCATTTTTTTGTAAATCGTACGTACGTCAACCCCATAACGATTAATGGTCCGTTCATCACTTCCATTTGCTTGACCGTTTCCTACAAGAACATTTCCAATTATTCCAAACTCCGGACTAATCTTAGAAACCATTCTTACATTCATCTCCCACAAGTCTTGTGCAGGAGCAGATCCCGGGAATACAAAAGTGGTACGCCCGTTACCCAAAATACCAATTGCAGCATCCTGAACTGTAGGCAAATGGCGATATACAAAGCCTGTACTCATGGCAAATTTTGCATCTTCCATTCGATCATTATCCCATTGATACATCCAAGTAGCAGGAGTTGGATCATACGTAATTAATAACTCCCCTCCGACCGTTTCTCGATTTCCTCTAACCGAAAAAGGATCACTTAAAATGTTTCTAGGACGAGCAGGAGCTTCAAACGTTGTTGGAATTGGCCCAGCCAGAGGTTTCTGAAATAGGAAGTTAGGTGCAATTTGAATGTCACCAACATTGTATGTAAAACCAGTTAGGGCGTTGTACATATTTCCGCTTCCAATATCTTTCAATCTCCATCCTGTAAAGGTTTGAGTTTGATCGTAACCACCATTGGCTACAAGTCCCATATAAGATGCTAAACCATACCATTTAATAGGTCCGCTACTAAAGGTTAGTTTAACCTTTCCTCCAAAGTTGTCGCTCGACTGAATCTTATCTTCATAAACTACATTTTCGCTAACAATTTGAAAAGTTCTACCATTTAGCGGTTGTCCACCCCACATACCACCCAGGTCAAATGTGAGTTTCTCCATTTTTTTGGCTACAACTAGAGTCGCTCTTCTTGTCTTCGGAACCGGCACAGCAAATGAACTTTGTAAGTTGTTTCGCTGTGTGATGTCTTCATGGAAAATTCCAGTCACGTCCATACCAGCCACCTTTTTGCTGTACTTTAACAAGAATGCCGGGTTAGCCCCCCACCATAATTCAGGACCAAATGCAAATTTTAATCCTTCGAGATACTTTTTACCTTCCATTTCAAAACCAAAAGGTGCATTTCCGTTATATATGTCAATATTAGGGCCGTAGTTGGCTTCGGGATATAGACCGAAAAAGTCTCCTTCATACCCCCAGTGATAATGACCAGTTCTATAGAAGCCAGTCATTTTGAAGGCCCGAGTATCCCAACTGTAATCGGCCCTATACAATTGAACTCTATTATTAGAGTTAATCTGTTGAGGTCCGTTCAAGGTTTGAACCATTACTGGTCTTCCTCTATTTTCATAAAAAATCTCATCAATAGGGTTGGTTGCAACATTCCCTAAAACATTAAACTGAACCGTCGCTCTCATGTTTGATGTAGGTTTAGCGGTAACGCCAACATTAAAAGATTGAAGGTGATCAAATCCTAAATTTGATGGATATGTTGTGCCACTTGGGTCAGCATTAACCGGAGTTGATATCAAATCCCCACCTGTATTGTAGGTATTGAAGTTCGCTTGAAGGTTACTTAGATACAACTTTCCTTTATCATTAGCTGCCAATGCCGCCTTATCTCCACGAGCTTTGAGCATGGCCCCCATAACAGAAACTTCTTGAACTGTGTTTAAAGCTGCTGGACCTGAGGTGTAAGGGTTGAGCATGTGAACTTCCTTCAACGCATAATATGCAGCTCTTGGATAGAGCTCGTAGGTTCCTCTTTCATTTGTCGGCCCCTTTGCACATATTCCAAACCACTCCTCATTCATATTATTCTCTCCTTCTTCAAAATCATTTCGATATCCGCCGTTAGACCATGAGGCCTGAGCGTTGTGAATATCAAGTTCTTTGGTTTGACCCGTTTTCCACCATCCATCGCTAAATTGAAAAGTAAATCCACCCAAAACATTGTTGTTGTTTCCCATACCATCTGCATTGGCATAAATGTGCTTCCAATTGCTTATAAGCACCTCGGCTTGGTAGGCTTGATCTTCTTGGTTTTCAATTGCATTAAATGCATCAGACCCAAACTCTGTTAGCAATACGGGTTTACCAAGTTCTGAATTTACACGATCAAACATATCTGTAAATGTCAATCCTCTGTAGGCATTAATACCCAAAATGTCAACATCCTTGCATTCACTAGCAATAATTTCTAAGAAAAGCAAATCGCCATTACAAATTGCAATTGGTCGAGTAGTACTAATCTTCTTCATCGCTATTGTAGCATCATTGAAAAGCTTATACATGCTTTGAGCGTCTTTTGTTGACTGTCTATCTTGAATTGGAATATCTTCAGTTTCTGCACCTCTCCAAAATAGCCCGTAATTATTTTCATTGCCTAAAAGGAAAAGAAGTAACCCTGGTGTATTTTGATAGTCTGAAACCATGGTTGTCACTTCGTCAATTAACAGCTCTTGAACTTTTGGATTGGAGTAGTCTGTATTTGGATACCAATTGCCATCTATATTTAGACCATATCGACCAAATGAATGATTAAGCATGGTGTAAATCCCATAGTTGTTATAAATGTATTCGATCCACTTTGCTGGCACTCCTGTATACATACGAACACAATTGACTCCCATATTTTGAAGCAGAGACATTTCAGCGTCAAGTGCTGACTTAATCAGATCATCTGATTGCTTCCATAAACTGTAATTGAAGTTGGTTCCTATTGGAAAATAATCCCAGTTCATCCCATTGACAAAAAAAGGCTTGCCATCGACTTCTAATCTATACCCGCTTGATGTTCTAACTACTTGGACATTTTGTGATGTAAGCGGATGGCTAACTAGTGCTGAATTATTTAGTTCAGCAATTAAATAATCATTTGGATTATTGTTCAACCTTTCACCGCTTTTGCCTGTTGAATTTAGCGTAAAACTCAACAAGACAATGAATGGTAAGATTTTATTAAACATGATTTAAAGAATAACTTAATTCTACGAATGTAATAACTTTTTGTAATTTTTACTATATCTAAAAATTTCGCGTCATTACAAGGCTTACAGACCTATTAAAAAAATAGTTCCTTAAATCAAATAACAATTAATATGTGAAAAAGATGGACTTTGAGTTAAGAAAAGCGGTTTAAAGTTCGAAAGCAAACCCTTCTTTTCTGAGGGCATTGTATTGCGCTTCGTCAAAAGCATATAGCTTAGCCGGACGGTGAGAAACATTCTCTTCATATTCGTCCAAAGGAGTTATTAAATTCATTTTCAGAATCTTTTTTCTAAAGTTAGGTTTATCAAATTTACAGTCGAGTAAAGCCTCATATAAAGATTGAAGCTCTCCTAATGTAAATTTTGGAGGCAATAACTCAAATCCTACCGGTCGATAACGCACACGTCGCTTTAAGGTACGAATACCACGATCGAGTATAACCTGATGATCAAATGCCAACTCAGGAAGATTTCTAATACTAAACCACCGCGTTGACTTAGCCCAAGCCGATGCAACAGGATGATAGTGTTTAGATTGCACTAGAGAGTAATAGCCCACCGTTACCACACGACCAAGTGGGTGTCTGTCAATTTCATCGAAGGTATGAAACTGCTCCATAAAAATTCCTTTGAGTCCTGTTAAGTTTTCTAAAATACGATCTGCAGAACTTGCCAAGTCTGTTCTTGGGTGTACCAAATCTCCAACCAACGCCCAACTTCCTTTATAGGGTTCAGCTCCACGTTCAACCAATAATACTTGAACCTCACCTTCGTGATATCCAAATACCACACAATCTACTGACAGTCCGAAACTTAAGAATTCACCGAGTGATGAATTCTCTTCTGTAAAAAAATAGGTTTGTGGATTTTTCATCTCTGTGATGACAAATATATATAAACTAGATAATGACAAATATATGGAAAAATGATACTTATGGTGTTTTGTACTTTAAGTTTTTTTCTCTTTCTTTGATGGCACATATAAAAATTAATGCAATGAAAAAACATACACTACTTTGCCTACTCGTGCTTGTATCAAGCCTAAGTTTTGCGCAAAACGTTCCTATCGACTTTGAGTCTGGAGGAAACGGAGCTTCGTGGACATGGACCACATTTGAAAACGACGACAACCCTGCTTTAGAGATTGTCGCTAATCCCAGTAAGTTGGCTCCAAACACCAGCGATTCTGTAGCTAAGTTTACTGCTAGGTCGACCGGCCAGCCTTGGGCTGGATGTGAAACGTTGCACGGGGCAGGAATTGGTAAATTCACCTTAGATGCAAATACTTCTACTATTAAAATAATGGTTTACAAGCCGGTGATCAGCGATGTTGGTATTAAACTGGTTGAGAACAATAGTGGATCTTTAGGTGAAATTAAGGTTGCAAATACAAAAACCAACGAATGGGAAGAATTAACTTTTGATTTCTCTTCCAGAGCAGGAATAGAATATGATCAAATCGTAATTTTCATGGATTTCCAAGCAAGATCCTCTGAGAACATTTGTTATTTCGACAATATTACATTTAGCCCTGCTGCAAGCGTTCCAGAGCCTACTGTTGCTGCTGCAGACCCTGAGTTCCATGAAGACAGTGTTATTTCTATGTTTAGCAATGTTTACACCGATGTAACTGTTGATACCTGGAGAACGCCTTGGTCAAGTGCTACCCTTAGCGATGTTCAAGTTGCTGGAAATGATGTAAAAAAATATTCAGGACTAGACTTTGTTGGTATTGAAACAGTTGGTGGCAACTTGATTGATGCATCTGGAATGGAACATCTCAACTTTGATATTTGGTCACACAATTCTACTCAATTCAAAATTAAACTAGTTGACTTTGGTGCGGACCAAGCATTTGGTGGTGGCGATGATACCGAGCATGAATTAGTTTTCGACGCCCCAGCAACAGAAGAATGGGTTAATTATCATATTCCATTAACAGACTTTACCGGTCTAGGAGCGACTTCTAACTTAGCTCAATACATTTTAGTATCGCAACCAAGCGGAACAAGTGTTATTTACTTAGACAATATGTTCTTTAGTAAAGGAAGTTCTTTAGCTGAACCAATGGCTGGTCCAGATGACCCGTCTTTTGATGCGGCTAATGTAATATCTCTGTTCAGTGGAGTTTACACTGATGTAACGGTTGACACATGGAGAACTCCTTGGTCAAGTGCTACCTTAACTGATGTTCAAATCGATGGAAATGACGCTAAAAAATACTCTTCAATGGATTTTGTAGGTATTGAGACTGTAGGTGCAAACCTTGTTGATGCATCTGATATGGACCACATTAACTTCGATATTTGGTCGCCAAATTCAACGCAGTTTAAAATTAAGCTTGTTGACTTTGGTGCTGATCAGGCTTTTGGTGGCGGAGATGACACTGAGCATGAATTGGTATTTGATGCTCCTGCAACAGAGCAGTGGATTAATTACAGAATTCCACTTGCAGACTTTACAGGTTTAACGGCGACTAACAACATGGCTCAAATCATATTGGTTTCTCAACCAACTGGTTCAAGTGTAATTTATCTAGATAATCTATTCTTTAGCAAAGGAAATGGTGCATCGGTTAGAAATCTTCCAGATTTTAACACATTTAATGTGTATCCAAATCCTGCTTCTGACAAGTTAACACTTGATTTCGAAGTAAGCCAAGGTGTGGTTCTAAACTACTCAATTATCACCATCAATGGACAAACTATAATGTCTGAAGATGTTAATCAAAGCAAAGTATTTAAAGCCATAAATGTTTCAGCGTTTGAATCTGGCATCTACTTCATCAAAGTAGCTACAGAAAACGGATCTTATACTGAAAGACTAATTATTCAATAAGAGGTTCATCAAACGAACTTAAAGGCCTTGGTAAAACAAGGCCTTTTTTTATTTTCAGCTAGCTATTTTTGTCGAAAGAGAGGTCTAATCAGCTAACTTTTTATATCGTCGGATGTTGGATTCAACTCAAAAGACAACACCGTATCCAGCATAAATCAATTCAGGATAGCCTACTCCATAATTGAAGATGTGTTTACCATCCTTATTTAATTTACGACCGCCGAGATTAAACGACATTTCAGTTACCCAACGATTCTCCCAGGTGTTATAATACTGAATTCCAACACCCATATCCAGTTGGTTTTTTATTCCATAAATGTATTGATACTGAAGTGAGACAAATTCCTCCATTTCAAAACCCATAAAGGTATACACCTTAGCCCCTGCAGTCAGTCTAAAGCGATTGTTGTGCTTAAGGTTATTTGCCTTCCACAAATTGTGCTCATAGCTAATGCCCAAGGTATTATAAACAATCAAGGGTGTTGCTGTTGCATAAAAACTTCCTTTCTGCTGTTGTGAAATAGAGTCGGATTGAGCGAGGAGATTACTTTGAATGCTGAACATCAGCATGCTAATGAAACTGTATCTCAGAACTTTGCTCATCGTTGTTCGAATATAGCCACAATCAAAAAATACATCAAATTGGGAAAACCGACTTCAACCATTTTCCTCTCATATCTAAACAAGAAATTACACGATCGCTGGGAATGAGGATACAGCTTAAATAGACCCTTTCCCCTGATTTTAGAAACACCTTTGTATTATGGGGTAGGCGTTGATCACTTTTACCAATTAGAATATCGGTTAAAATGTAGTCCACGTCTGACCGTTTAAAGCTTAAATCCTTCCCATCTTGAATTACTCGTAATCTATGATTCCTAAAATCAACAAACACTTGAGTTCCCCGATTCTTATACCAATAAAAAACAAGCATTAGCAGTTGATGCATCAACAAAATTGAAAATGCTATTGGATAGAAGATAGTGACATTTTCACCTGTCGCTAACAAAAGCATTATAACAATCGCTATAAAAATATTATACCAAAAGTAGGCTAACACTCTTTTGGTGCTGATTTTATATTTTATCATTGAAGTCTCAACTTCTTGCTCTTCTCGTATATCTTCCAGTCGCAATTTTGTCTCAATGTCTTCTTCAAAAAAGAATTTAATAATTTCCAGAATGGAGTACTTAGGATACCCAATAGAAACATCTCTCGATATGGTTTCAATGCAGTATTGCTTGCCATTATCATACTGAAAAGTAAACTCTCTGAGTGACGACCAGATTTGCAATGATGGCCCATCGCTATCTTCAAAGCACACTGAACTTACATGTTCTAAGACCAAAGACTTGTATTTAAAGATTCCAGTGTTGGCATATTCGTTAAAACCCAATAAATCCTCCTCTACCACAATTTCTCCTTGGGTATCAAATTGGTCTTCGTAGTATTCTTTTGTTTGAGTCTTCAGCGTGAAAATAGCCATGCCTAAAACAAAGATAACGAGATTCTTTGTTCGATGAGCTTGCAACCATTTCTAAAACCACGTGTCAAAATAATAACTATGAACAAACTAACGACCTTCTCAATTGACCCATTAACTCTATCCCACCTCCCAATTTGGCTTTCCCGCTTGTTAATCGTATTTCGAATTGCAGGCATTAAGTGCTAACTTCACAAAAAATGAAAATTCTGGGCAACGAATTCAAATTTAAGCTGCTCATATTAAAAAAGACACGAAACATGACTATCAAAAAACTATTCGCTTCAACCTTAGTCGTTCTCTTATTTTTCTTTGGTTGTAAGAAAGATCGTGAAGAACTCATTATTACTCAGGAAGACACGCACGTATCAGACATTGTTGGTTTGGTTCTTGACAAAACCAACCAACCGATTTCTGGAGCACAAGTTGAATACAATGATCAAGTTGCCATGACTGACCAGCATGGAGTCTATGAATTTCATAATGTCAGTGTAGGTAGTCAACACAATTTTATTAAGATTTCTAAAATTGGATACTTCGACGGGTTTAGAACATTTAGAACAGACAAACCGCGAACGATTAATCAACTCACCACGTTGTTGGCCAATACACAAAGCAGTACAATAAGTTCTTCAAGCGAAGCCATTATTGCCATCGTAAATGGAAGCCTTAAGTTTCCTGCCAATGCTTTCATCCTGCCAAATGGAGATGCGTACAATGGCCAAGTTGAGGTCAAAACTGCCTACATTGACCCACTTGCTTTTTCTGAAATGCCTGGTGATTTATCTGCCATAAACGAACAAGATGAGTTTGAAACCCTGAGCAGCTATGGCATGGTTACAGTCGAGCTCAAAGGCAATGGCAATATTGATCTAAATATTAAACCGGGCAATACAGTTATTATGGAAACGGAAATTCCCCAATATTTGGTAGCCAGTGCCCCTGAGACTATTCCGCTTTGGCACTTTAATGAAGAAACTGGTCTTTGGGAAGAGGAAGGTATGGCATCGAAAATTGGGTCAAAATATATCGGAGAAGTTAGTCACTTCAGTACATGGAATTATGATGTTCCAAATTCTGCTGCCATTGTTTCTGGCCGATTAATTGATACCGATGGTGAACCGGTTAAAAATGTTATCGCATCCATAAAAACACCAGAAGGTCGTTTGGCGGGGTCGGTAAACACAAACGAAGATGGAAGCTTTTCAACTCGATTGCCAGCAAACAGAGACCTTGAATTATTCTTAGCAAATGGAGAGTGTATAGACCCATTTTGGGGTGCTCATCTTGCCGACTTTGGACCGTTCACTGGAGAAATGGGTATTGGAGACTTAGTAATTGAAAAGTTCGGTGAAAAAACCCTGAGCATAGAAGGAACTTTATTAAACTGTGAAGGCCAACCTATTACCAATGGCCTAATTGGCATAAGCGGTAAGTTTTTTAATGTAACCGATGGAAAAATTAACTCATTGGTGAACTATTGTGGAAACAGACCAACTAAAATATTTTATACGTTAATTGACAGGGATAACAACAATATAGTTTCAGGAGATATTGACGTTACTTCAAACGAAGTCAGTCTTGGTCAACTTGAAGCTTGCACTAAAGTCGAAGAATTCTGTAATTATACTTGTGCAAATATTGGATTGGATGTATACCTCGACGAATTCACTCTCGACGTTTTTAATACCCAAGAGATTCATTTTAAAGCAGAAAGTGCTGCAGGTAGATTAGAAGTTGGATGGTATTGGAAGGATACCACAGGTAATCCCGACACATACTCCATTCATTTCGAAAAATTCTATGACAGAATAGCAGGCAAAGAATACCTCTCATCCGGAGGAGGAAGTACAATTACTGTGATATTCGATGAAGAAGCAAATGTATATACAGGTTCTGTCAAAATGCTTTTAAATGTAAACGGTCAACCTGAACAATTCTTAGGCACGTTCCAGTTCAATGGTCCATGAGTATTGATGAGTGCATAGCGGGGTGTAAAAAAAATCACCCAAAAAGCCAAAAGAAGCTCTATGAACTCTTAAGCGGGCAGATGTACACCATCTGCCTTCGCTATTGTAAAAATTCTGGCGATGCCGCTGATGTTTTACAAGAAGGTTTTATTAAGGTTTTTAACAACATTCACCAATTTAGAAACGAAGGAAATATAGCTGCATGGGTGCGAATGATCATGGTGCGTACAGCATTAAGTTCTTTACGAAAAAACCAATTATTCGTTTCGTTAGACGAAAGTTTTGCTCACGACCAAGAATACGAAATGAAGATAGATTTTGACAAGTACACGTACAACAAGCTAATTAAATTACTCAAGTCGATGCCGATTGGATATCAAACGGTATTTAGCTTATACGTGTTTGAAGAATTGTCGCATGCGGAAATTGCTCAAGAGCTTAATTGCTCCGAAAGCACGTCTAGAAGTCAATTGTATAAGGCGAGAAAACTTTTACAAGAATTGATTAATAAAGACAAACACTTAACTCAATTAAGATTGCAAAAATGATGGAGAAGAATAGAAATACAGATCAACGATTTAGAGATTTAGAAAGAAATGAATCGACCCTCCCACCTACCGGAGTTTGGGACGGAATAGAAAAAAATCTACGTTCGAAACCAGCACATCGATCAGGTATGATTTTGCTGCTTTTTATTGCAGTTGCGGGTGCAGGTGCAATATGGATGGGGCTTGACAAACAAGACAAAGTAACCGAACAGACAAATTATGCTGATAATCTAGTACAGGCAGATGCACCTGTTAAAGAAGTTGTGCAAACCCTATCCGAGCAGAACGTAAAAGATGCTAACTCGAATTCCGAAGATCTCGATTTAGCAACCGATGAAAAATCCAAGCTTGAGAAACCAACTTTTCTTTCTCTTACCAAGCCTGTTAAGATTGCAGAAAAGACTAGCCCTAAAATCCTTAGTAATGAAGATGCAGAGCCGATATTGTTTACTGACGAGGATCCTGTAAAACCAGTCGCTTCAGCAGGTCAATCGGCTGAATATCTGGGAATTGATGCAACTATACCAGAGGCTAAGTTTACGCCGGAAGATGAAGTAATTGTCTATGACTATGCGGAAGTAGCCGAGAATACTCCTAACGAAAAAGATGAAAGTCTTCAAAGCAACTTGCCTTCGTCTCAAAACACCACCTTGTCGAGAAGAAAACGAAATGCATACTTTGTTGAAGGAAGCTTAGGCATAGGGTTTCAAAGCAAATCCTTATCACCAGAAGGGAGCCTGACTACCCTTAGAAATGAATCTGAATCTGCTTGGTACACTTGGAGCGGATCGGTAAGTGCGGGATTAAACTTTACGAAAAGAGTATACGGGCTTACTACAATTAACTGGTCTCAACAAAAGGATCAATTCTATTACAGAAGAGATTCAATTAACAAGTTAATCATTGAAAAAGGCCAAGGAGAAATCGGAAACACCCAACAAATTACCTATATCAGTGAAGGCGAAATTCGTTATAGCACGGTAAATGGAATTGTTCAACTAGGTTACCGAATTAACAATCCCAAAAAACACCGAATCAAGTTAGCAGTCGAAGGTGGATTAATGTACAACATGTTGCTCCGAACCAATGGCAAACTCTTGATTGACGAGTACACTGTTTCACGGGTTGAGAATGAAGGCATCTATAAGTCAAGTTTGGGAATCGGATTTGCAGCTCAACTCGTTTTAGAAGCTGATTTAACTCAAAATTCAAGCATTTTACTCAAGCCGTATTTCAATTCGTATTTAACCAACTGGAATGTTGATGAGTATCCCCTTGAAATGCGCTCGCGACACTTCGGAACTCAGTTATCTGTACGAAGAGCGTTTTAAGTTTTCACTTTGTAAAGTGAAGATGCTAAACTGCTGACATTCCCTTGTAAATCTAAATAAAATATTTCCTTTGTACACTCGTTAGTACAGCATTGAAAGGTTTACTTAAATACGCATTATTCTTCCTTGTCGTGTATGGTCTTTTTACTTCGTGTAAAAAAGAAGAATTCACAACAAGTGGCAGTGACACGGTCATAATCAATACCGATACATTATGGTTCGACACCGTATTCACCAATGTTCGTGGCGGAGTTCCAAAATCGGTTAACAAACAGATTCTTGTTAAAAACCCGCATGATCAAAGTATCAGAACAAGTATTCGATTAGCTGGAGGAACAGGTTCTCATTTCAGACTAAATGTTGATGGCGAGCCCGGTCACAACTTTGAGAACATCGAAATCTTTCCGAACGATAGCATATTTCTTTTTGTTGAGGTTCATCCTGATCCAAATAACAATAACCCGGATTATAACCCACTAATTATTCGCGATTCGTTAATGTTTAGCACAAATGGCAACGAGCAAAAAGTCAACTTAATTGGTTGGGGACAAGACGCACACTATATTTTTAGAGACAGCATCGAGTCAGATACTACCTGGGCCAATGATAATTTACCCATTGTTGTTTATGGATATTGTTATGTAAAGCCAGATGTTACATTGACCATAGAAAAAGGCATGAACATTCATTTCGCTCCTTCGAGCTGGTTATTTGTTGAAGGTAAAGTGAATATTCAAGGCGCAAAAGACGAGCCTGTGCTCATGCAAGGGGATCGCTTACAACCAAGCTGGGAAGAATCACCTGGCCAATGGGGCGGAATTTGGATTAACTACCCTTCACACAGCAGTGAAATAGAACATGCCGTCATTAAAAATGCGACAGTAGGTGTTTACTGCGATACGGTTAGTGGTGACCCAAACAACCCTAACATTACTATCCGAAAGTCTTTTATTCGCAACATGAACTTTGATGGTATTGCAGGAAGATATGCTACCATCGAAGTCGAAAATTCTATCGTAACCAATTGCGGCCGTTTTACCTTTCTCGGGTCATTTGGTGGAGACTACACGGTAAAAAACAGTACATTCTATATGGACTCCCGCGATTTCAGCCGCAACGGACCAACATTTGCATTTTTGAATGTTCATCGCGATGAGTTTCAACAAATTATTAGCACCCACCCTATTCAATTTACCTTCTTGAATAATATCATTTACGGTTCTAATCAAGATGGTGAAATCGGTAACGATTTAGACGCTTCCAAAATAATTAACCCGTCTGTGGTAGATTATAATTTGTTGCTCACCAATGAAGCGTTTTACAGTGCTCCAGGCTCAAATAACATTGTTGACCAAGACCCACTCTTGCTCGATACATACCAACTCAATTTTGAGCTAGACACATTATCTCCTGCTAAGGATGCCGGATTAATTCTGAATCCAGCAATTACAGATGATTTTTGTGATAGAACCCGTACAGGGCTACCAGATTTAGGTGCCTTGGAAAGTCAATTCTAAGATTGCATTTACACTGTTTCTTGAGTACTTTTGGTAGTCATTATGAAATCTACCTTACTAACTCTATTATTTGCTTTTACCTACCTCTTTTCTTTTGCTCAATGTCCACCAAGCACTGGTATATCATTTAGCTTAAATAATACAGAAGGCTGCGATTCATTGGAGTTGACTATTATCAATACGTCACCCCTTGACTTGAGTACTATTGCAGAATTCAAATGGGATTTTGGGGATGGAAGTTTGATAATTGGAGATTCTATAACCAATACTGCTTGGTGGAACGGGACTAACAATGATTTCAAATTTAACCACACCTACAATTCTGGTGGATCATACCTCATTACCTTGACCGTTTTAACCGATTCAGGCTGTCGAGATACGGCAGTAAGTTCAATTATCACCGTTACAGAATTCGATGGTAAGATCACTCACCAAGAGATTGGCCAGTCTCGTTACGCCTTTAAATTCGACAATATCAGTCCTGACCTCACTTATTTCTTGTGGAATTATGGAGATCCTCCATCTGGCCCACAAAACTTTGATAACCAAAATATTGAAGGAGAACACGCTTATGGAGTTGGCGCTTATTTAATTTCATTTACTGCTCAAGTTGGAGGATGTCTCAAGGTATTTTTAGATACTCTGGAAGTACACGGACCAAATGCCATAATTGAAGTACCATTTGATCGCATTCCTCTAAGTGAGAAATACCAATGTGGTAGCAATGATTCCATACATTTCACCAACCATTCTTCTTACTACAGAAATGACGACAATTCTACTGATGAAGATTCAATAATTACGGTAAATGGTCAATCGCGATTGGTTTTTAATTACGATCTAAGTACTGGTCAGGGAGATCAAAGTGCAATCACTACAGCTCAACACATCAACAACAGAGGTGATAGCCGCATAAAAAGAATCTGGGACTTTGGTGATGAATTTGCTTTGCCTTGCACGACATCAACGGCCAAGGGACTCAATATAGGTGTAAATTGCAATTACAGTGAGGATGAGTTTCCGGTTCATCAATATAAAAACTGGGATAGTGTTTATTACAACGACTACTATTTGACCAATACGCCATTGTGCGAGGTACAATACAACTCTGGCACAAATTCGTGTGTAAATGCCATGATTGATACAACTGACTCAAGGCATGAAGCGATATTTCACAAGACTGTTGCACACAATTATCTTGCAACTTTATACTTAAAAGACACCGTATCAGGCAGAGAATCTATGTCGACAGTTGACATCATCAACACTCGACCGGATGCAAGTAAATTGGAAGTAATTTCGGGTATAGAATGCCCTATGGATGGCAACAATTTGGACTATTCTCTTCATTTCGACATGAACACCCAAAGTCAGTCATACTTTGCTGTAAATTTCGATTCTTTTGCAAATCCTTCGAACTTCCTTGCTTTTAATTCTGGAGCAATTTTAGCACCTCCAGCTCCCGGAACCCCAATACCTT
The DNA here is from genome assembly GCA_965216465.1 of Bacteroidia bacterium. GTDB lineage: Bacteria > Bacteroidota > Bacteroidia > NS11-12g > UBA9320 > UBA9320. Next base: position 73,495 of record CBDCFW010000002.1, on the reverse strand, counting down.
TTATTTACCCTTACGACTTAACAGGAACCTATGGTGATGAGTTTATTAAGGGCTATACAGCTGGTGAAATTGGCTCTCCAGGAGCACATCCAAACGATGCCATAACCGTTGGGCTAATTGTAGGAAACGGCCCATTGATTTCGGGACAGCCTATTTGCGTTGATACGTTTTGGTATCACGACTTAGTCCAATTTCAACCTCTCAATGCTAATTTCGACATTTTAGAACCAAGCGGTACTACCAAGACCATGTGCAAGGGAGATACTGCATATTTTAAAATAGAAGATGAAATACAAGATAACATTGAGGTGCTCAGGTTTTATTGGGGAGACCAAGGAGTTAATGCTCTTGAGTTTGAACAAGCTTACTTTGAAGAATTTTATTACTTAGAAGATTATTTAGGGCCTTCACCTAGTAGAAATGACCGAGACATTAATTATAGTGGCCAAAATTGGAAGTACAATTATGTGGTTCGAAAAAAGCTAATTAACTCAGGAATAGAAGATATAGATACGATTGTGAGCGCAATAATCAAAGACTGGCGAGTTACGCTTTATGACGACGCAATGATTTTTCTACAGGATCAAATGGTCACAAATATGTGTTACCACGAGTTTACAGATGAACAATTATTGGCAATGCTTGGAGACGGAACTTTTGGTTGCATTGATACCACGGGGTTAAGCTCGTTTTTCGAATTGAATTATGAAGAACACAATCGCAATAGTGAAAGTGTTATACAGCATGGTAATAAGCGTTACCGCTATACCAATGCAGCCAAGACTGATTCGCTAGAGATCGCTCACATCTTGCATTTCAGAGACTCATCTTTGCAGGGTTATGATACGCTGATTAACGGAACAGATACCACTTTTGGAGTCTGGGCTCATCGTTATCAGTACTTTGATGAGAAGGATTCGACACTAAAAGATAATGTAGGTCCAATGGTTCCTACAGTTTTTCTTAGAAATCTTAAAGGATGTGAACGTCGTGGTGCAGAGTTACTAAACGTCGGGTTCATGGCCAATTTTGGGCTGAGCGATGATTCAATCTGCGAAGGATTAAATGTCCAACTGAATGACTCAATACGATACTATCAGTATGGTGAAATGGATCCTCCAACCTTTCCCATTTGGCCAGTTAATTACTGGCACGATCCTATTCGTTATTTATCAAACATAGAAGTTTTCAAAGCTGACTGGGATTCAACTGATGGCTATAGTTTTGAAAGAAGCTTAACCCTAAATCAGATATACGATGATCCTGGAGATTACGTAGTTACTGTGGTTGCAATAGACTCGAACAATTGTACAGACACCACCTTCCTGAATGTCACCGCAACAAATCTTCAAGCCAATTTTGGATATATAGACCAGACGGCAGGATGCCATTATAAAGTTCAATTTGGTGATTCTACAGAGCAAACAGGAGGCTACGCACCTAACAGTTGGACATGGGATTTTGGTGACGGATCACCTAAGAGCAACCTTCAGCATCCTGTTCATGAATTTCAATCAGCAGGCACCTTTGCTGTCAAATTAATTGTTGCAAGCGTTTGGGGGTGTGTTGACTCCATTACAATGAATGTTACAATTAATCCAGGCCCCTCAGCAGCACAACCGAGTTTTACCTACAGCGTAAACAACTTTGATCTTACTACAATTAATGAAGGCTATAATGGGAACTCTTATGTTTGGGATTGGGGAGAAAATAACGACACAACACATGCTTATAACTCCGCGTACAATTATACTAGCTCTGGTGTACGCGACATATGTTTAACAGTTAGAGACACTTCAAATTGCGAGGCGGATAGTTGCCAAACCGTTAACATCGGTGGGTGCAATGCCAAGTTCTCGTTCTCGAAAGACACTACAAGTACTTATAGCGTATTACTTCATGATAGTTCCTCGGGTGCATCTTTAAGTTATTTATGGCTATGGGGAGATGGAGGTTCTTCTACAGTTCAAAATCCAACCCACGACTACGATACTTTTGGAAAATATCTGGTAAGCTTGACGGTGAATAACGTGAATTGCAGATCAACATACTCCGACTCTATTGGCATGGATTCTTCAGGAAATTTATACAAAAAACAAGGATTCTCGATCAAAGTGGTTAACAGTACCGGTGTTGTAATTAACGGCAAGCTGAGAGCATTGATTTATCCTAACCCGAACAACGGCAGCTTTACAGTCGACGTTACAGAAGGTGTTGAGATTGAACGAGCATCTGTTCTAGACTTAAATGGAAGAGTTATCAATGCAAGTATAAATCGAAAAGGAAGAGGCAAGTTCAATGTACAGTGCACTGGTCTTGCAAGAGGAAACTACATTCTCGTCTTAGAAACAAGTCAAGGATTAAGCGAAACACGCTTTATCGTTCAATAGCTACACGTTAAGTAGCTTTTCAATCATACTGTCCCATGTAAAGCGATTGCGTTCAACCTTTACATGGCTTACAAATTCGTCGTGGCGATTATTGGTGTAGAAATCAATCAGTGCATCTGCAATTTCCTTTACATCAACTTGGGTAACGTAGCCCACACGTTCATGAGGTACTAATTCTGCTAAACCACCTACATTGGTTACCAACATCGGTTTATTATAGTAATACGCAACTTGTGTAACACCACTCTGTGTTGCAGTTTTATAGGTCTGAACAACCATGTCGCAAGCGGAAAAGTAAGTACTCACTTTTGAGTCTGGAATGAAATCATTTCGTTCAATTACCCAATCTTCTAATCCGTTTTGTTCAATGATAGCCTTATAGTCGTCGGGCTTGTCATAATACTCCCCCGCTATAATCAATTTCACTTTAAGCTCTCTCAAACGTTGATCGGAAAATGCTTTTAGCAATATATCCAAGCCTTTATACTTTCGAATAAATCCAAAGAATAGCAGATAATTCCAATCTTCTTCCAAACCCAGACTTTGCTTAGCCTTATTTTTATCCAACTCCGGACCAAAACTCTCATACATCGGATGAGGATTATACAATGCAGGCTTACCCAACTTAAAGGCTTTCAAGTCTTCCAAAACCGATTCACTCATGGTCACAAATCCATCGCAACGCTTTAAGAAATACCTAGTAAACACACGATCGAAAAATCTTTTCTCATGCGGAATAATGTTATCCGTAATAGCCACTACCCGAGTACTCTTATTCCTTCGAATTATACTGCCAAGTGTTCCTAAGGCAGGAGCCATAAAAGACATCCAATAGCGAAAGATTACTAAATCAGGTTTCTCTTTCTTGAGCTTTCGTCCTAATGCAATCCAATTGAATGGGTTAATCGAATTTAGCGATACTTCTATATTTAGATTATCAGGTTTAGGATCTGTAGAATATTGAGTTTTACCTGGAAAAAGCAGTGTAGGATACTGAAGACTAAAGGTTACAATTTTAACCTCATGTCCTTGTTCTTGAAGTTTTGATGCCAGCAATTGATTATAGGTAGCCAATCCACCTCGAAGTGGGAAAGCCGGCCCAACAATTACTATACGCTTACTCAAAACCTAGTCTTTCTGAAATTTGATATCGGTTACGATCTGGAGAATTTCTGCTTATCATTTCGCCTAGGAATCCTCCCATGAACAGCTGTGTACCCACAATTAGCATCACTAAAGCAAGATAGAAAAGTGGATTATCGGCAACTAACGTTTGACGAACTCCATTGCTGATGGCAATAAATTTAGCAATCAAAACATACGCTGTGAGCAAGAAACCAAGAATAAAAGCAACTGCACCCCAAAGACCAAAAAAGTGCATTGGTCTTTTGCCGAAGCGAGACATAAATATAATGCTCATCAAGTCAAGAGGGCCTTTAACAAAACGCCCTACTCCAAACTTCGTAGTACCATACTTACGCGACTGATGTTGAACTACTTTTTCACCTATCTTTTTATACCCAGCTCGCTTTGCAATCACCGGAATATAGCGGTGCATTTCACCATATACTTCAATGCTTTTCACCACATCTCCTTTATATGCTTTCAGACCACAGTTAAAGTCGTGCAGCTTAATTCCGCTCATCATTCGTGTAGCCCAATTATAAAGCTTGGTAGGCACCGTTTTCGTAATTGGATCGTAACGTTTTTTCTTCCATCCACTCACTAAATCAAATCCATCTTCCCACAGCATGCGATGCATTTCAGGCAATTCATCAGGACTGTCTTGTAAATCGGCATCCATAGTGAATACAGATTTCCCTCTGGTAACTGCAAATCCCTCATTTAGTGCAGCAGACTTACCATAGTTTCTTCTAAACTTCAGTCCACGCACCTGATCAGGGTTATTCGTTTTAAGATCTTGAATGATCTTCCAAGAATCATCCGTTGATCCATCATCAACAAAAACAACCTCAAACGAAAATTTATTTTCGTCCATCACTCGTTTTATCCAAGCAAAGAGCTCCGGAAGTGATTCCGCTTCATTAAGTAGCGGTATGACTATAGATATATCCAAGTTATTCTTCAACTACTTGCAGTTTTTTATCTTTTTGAACCGCACCAATTATGAGTGCTAAAATCGCATACCAAACCAAGCCCTGGCCTGTTGACATTATTTGATTCATGACTCCTGATGGAGCGTTAGCAATTTTCTCTTCAGCAATCTCCATGTTTTTCTCGATATCTTCTTCACTGGCTCCAAATTTCTCCATCATTTCTGCTGAAGTTTCAAGTGAAGCTTGTTTCAATTCTGCCTCCCATCCTGGATCGATTACCGTTATGAAAAGGATATTGAAAAGTAATACCACAACTGCTGACACAATACCTGTAAAAAATGCTGCGTTAAATGCATTACCAAACTTGTAAGGAGAAAAGTTAGGCTTGCAATCTCGTGCTCCTAATATCATAAATACGATAGGTAAAGCAAGCAGGTTTACACCGAACATGAGAATCCAACCTTGCATTTTAGCAAAGAACATCGGGTCGATTGCATAAACAATCACGAATATGAGGATTCCAATAACCCCCATCATTACACCTCTTTTAATTACTGGTTTATAATTTTCCATATTAATATTTCTTTAGTTTTTTATTGTTAAACACAGCCACAACTCCTCCTTGTAATTCTTGTTGCCACATGTGCGTATTTTTTGAGTTCGATTGATTGGTCTTCTCGTTAAATTTCCAACTTCGTTTCGCGTCAAACACCGTAACATTTGCAATGCTGCCTTCCTTCAGTTCTGAAGACTCTCTTCTCAACACATTGGTTGCCCCGTTGGTCAATTTAGTAACAAATACTTCTAAATCAATTTGTTTCGAAAGATACTTCAAATACCATGGGTATACAAATTGCTGGCTCAGTGACCCGAACTCAGCGTAGTCAAACTCCATTTGTTTTGACTCAATATCCTGTGGATGATGATTGCTTGAAATAGCATCAATTGTTCCGTTATTCACTCCTTTAATAAGTGCCTTTCTATCTTTCTCAGAACGAAGCGGTGGATAAAGCTTAAAGTTTTCATCAAACGACAATACTTCATTATCCGTGAAACACAAATGGAAGATACTGACATCGCAAGTTACTTCAATCCCACTCTTTTTTGCAGCAGCGATTAACTCAACAGACTCCTTAGTGGTGATATTACTTAGATGAATTGGAGCATCGCAATATTTGGCAATGTCAAGCTGTTGTCTAACAGCAATATACTCTGCAATACCAGGACTTGTTTTCAATCCAGTATGAATAGTTGTTTCGCTTTCGTTGATTAACCCTCCTTTGTGTAAAGACTCATCCATGGGCAAGGTCATTACAGGTGCATTAAAGGGCTTAGTGTACAACAAGGCTTTTTTCAGCACTCCCGCACTTATAGGTTGGTCACCATTTGTAAATGCAACGGCTCCTGTATTGTGCATATCAAACAATTCAGAAAGATTTTCAGCGTTTTTCGCATCTGAAAGCAAGCCTGTTGGAAGCAAATTCACCAGATTATTGCCGGCATTGCTCAAAAGATATTGAATTGCAGACTTATTGTTAATCGCTGGTTTCGAATTTGGTAGTGTGCAAATGGTTGTAAAGCCCGAACTGCTTGCTGTTTCTAATAGCGTACCTACAGAATCTTTATACTCTTCTCCTGGATCGGAAAGATGCACTCTTAAATCAACCCAACCTGAGCTTACGTAAAGCTCATCGCCACTAATTACCTCATCACCTTTAAGCTTTGAACCAATTTTTTGAATAACTCCATTGGAGATTAAAATGTCTGTCTTTTTTAAATGCTTAGAATGCCCTGAATTGACTAATGTAGCATTGCGAATGATATACGATTTAGGCACTTGTTATGATTTAATAAATCTCAACAAAAGTATTTCAACCATTAGAAAAATCAAACTTAGAATAATGAAGACTTTCCACAGCTGACGACCCGACGAAATATCGTTAGCAACTGTTGCTATTGATGCTGTATTGGGTTTAAGTATTTTAATATTTGAAGCTCCAAACGCATCAACCAATTCTTCATTGGAATAATATTCTTGTCGCGACTCTCTTCTCGAATTATTAATTGCACAATACGACTTCAATTGGTCCTTCTCATCGAGTACTTGATATACTCCGGCATTTGACACGGCTTCGTTCAACCAAATTCTTGCTATTCCTCCAGAGAACGACGACTCAACAACTACCTCAGATTCATCGTTTTTCAATTTCACCAATTCCGATTGGTCTTCAAAGTAGGGTAATTCTATGCCTTGTCGATTGGATAAAGTCGTTGCCAGTTCTTGCTTGCTTGATTTGCTAAAAGCCATTTTAAGCAAGGTAAGAACATACAACTCATGACTTGAGAAATTACTTATAGAAGCATCCATTGGCATCCCAAACTGGTAAACTACTCCCTTCTTCCAGTTCATCATACTTAAAACAGGAGAACCATCTTTTAGTGCCAGTAGTTGCTGACTTCGCGTACTCCCCGACAGCTTGTAACTACTTTTTAGCTTTGGCAAGAAACTATTCTCTGGCTTGCGTTTATATATGCCATCAAAAAAGGGATTGTTAAGTCCTTTAGGATCAATACTAATGTCTTTCTTGACCAACCTTCCGTATTGATGCAGCGGTAATTGACTTAAAAGGTCATCATACTCAGGGCTATTAACACCAGGAACAATGCAAAGCACTCCACCGTTCTCAACATAAAGTTTAAGCTGTTCAGCCATGCCAGAACTGATGGTTTTTAACTCGTTTGTAATAATAAAGTCGAAAGACCCTAGATCACTGTAAGACAGCCCACCAACACCCTGATTCACTAGCTCAAATGCTTCATCCTGCATAAAAACTTTTTGTAAATTTTCACTTTGCTCTCCTATTTCAAGAATGCGTAATTTCTTTTTAACGTAGAGACTGAAATAGTAATCGTTATCAAAAACTACTGGAACATCATTTATTGAAAAACTACCTGTTAACCATCCGGTCTCCCGAGGAATAAAAGCCATGGTTAAAACCAGAGAAGAATGAGCGTCAATTTCAAAACTTTCTAAGCCATGATTTGCATCGTTTACTTCCAAATTGAGCGTTGCAGACTCAACATATGCATCACCATTATTACTGATTTGAACTTGCACGCTAATCGGGTCTCCCAATTTATTTATTGGAGATTCAAGCCATGCAGAGTCTATGGATAAGTTTTGAAGTGCCAATGGCTCTGGCTTCACCAAATACATTGAAGTATTTGAATCCAACTCCGATTCTTGAAGTTCAACTGTTTTCTGCAAGTCACTAACAACAAAAACATTTAATCCTTCAAACCCTTGTTCGTTATATGCCTTATTTGCTTTTTGAAACGCTAGATTAATATCATTTGGCTCATTGCTGATCTCTAGCTCATCGATTAAGCTTAATGCACTTGTTGTTGATATAACCTTTGCACTTCTGCGATTAAAGTTATTGTCAATAATTTGCACTTCTGCCGATTGTGGAAGAGATTGAACAATTTCTCTTGCAGCATTTTTTGATTCTTCAAACAATTGCCCCTTCTCTCCAACCGCATTCATGCTATTTGAGTTATCGAGATAGATACTGTATAAACTTGAACCCGACACTTTCCCTTCTATTGGCAAGTAAGGACGAGCAAAGGCTAATACAATGCATGCAATTGCTAAGAGTCTTGATATAAGAACTAAATACTTTTTGAGTTGCCTCGTTTTCTGGCTTTGTGTCTTTATCTGTTTCAACATTTCAACGTTGCTGAACACCACACGCTTATACCTTCTAAAATTAAATAGGTGTATGATGACAGGTATTGCTAAACACCCAAGAGCCCATAGAAAATTTGGATTGTGAAACTGCATCAATTCTCTGCGAATTTAATTTGACTTCTGGTACAACGCACATTTTAAGTAGAAACTATATGTCTGTTTCTAACTATTTATCATTTTATGAGACTAATTCGACCAAAAATTAGCGAAACATCCAGAGTAGCAGAGAAAAAGTTAAGTTTGCCAAGTTGAAATGAAGCTTTCAATCGTCATAGTAAATTACAACGTAAAGCACTTTTTAGAGCAATGCTTGAAGTCGGTTGAATCTGCCATTCCTGGTATTGAGGCAGAGGTGTTTGTTGTGGACAACAATTCGGTTGACGGCTCATGTGAAATGGTCTCACAGAAATTTCCTAGTGTTAAGCTGATAAGCAATTCTGAAAATGTTGGCTTTAGCAAGGCAAATAATCAAGCTATAAAAGCGAGCACGGGAGACTATGTTTTGTTGCTAAATCCTGACACTGTAGTTCCAGAAGATTGCTTTGCGAAACTGCTCCAATTTGCCGAAAGTCAAGATCGATTTGGTGCGTGTGGAGTTCATATGGTCGATGGCCAGGGAAACTTCCTTCCTGAAAGCAAAAGAGGACTGCCAACTCCAGAGGTGGCATTGTACAAAATGATTGGACTTAACCGATTGTTTCCTCGATCTAAAAAATTTGGCAAGTACCACTTGGGATACCTTCCTAAAAATGAGACCAATGAAGTTGAAATTCTTTCTGGAGCCTTCATGTTCATGAAAAAAAGTGTTCTGGACGAGGTTGGTTTACTGGATGAAACCTTTTTCATGTACGGTGAAGACATAGACCTCAGCTACAGAATTACACAAGCGGGCTACAAGAATTTCTACTTTGCTGACACCTCAATCATACACTATAAGGGAGAAAGTACGAAACGATTAAGCACCAATTATGTTCGCGTGTTTTATAATGCGATGATCATCTTCGCTCAAAAACACTATACAGGTAGCAATAAAAACCTCTTTACGTTTTTTATTAACCTAGCCATTTACGCACGAGCAACCGTTGCACTAGTCGCTAACTTTATAAAGAAATTTTGGCTTCCAATAATTGAAATAGCCTTAATATTCTTTGCAATGGTTAGCCTGAAAGAATACTGGGAAGAACATATAAAATTCATTAAATCATATCCAAGGGAAATGATGACGATACACCTCCCATATTACACTATAACTTGGGTGTTAAGTTTATGGTTTATAGGAAGTTATAGCAGCCCTTTCAACTTCAGTAAACTCTTTCGCGGAATAGCAATAGGAACAATTTTGATTGTAACCATTTATGGATTGCTTCCCAACGAATTGCATTTCAGTCGGGGTATAATACTTTTTGGAACCCTAGTGGTTACTGCAACATTGCTTATTGAGCGATTTATTTATCACTTTATCAAGTATAGAACCTTTGATTTCAGCCAAAGAAGCTCAACAAAAAGCATCTTAGTCGGCTCTCCAAAGAAGTGGTCAATGGTCACTGATATCTTAAAGTCGACAGGCAAAAACTACCAGCAAATAGGTTTCGTGTTCGATGAAAAGTCTGATGATGCTAATTGGCTTGGGCAGTTAAATCAGCTTGAGGAGATTGTTAAGATATACAACATCAACGAAATAATTTTCAGTGGAGATTTTGTAAGCACTGCACAAACGCTCCAATACATGAATAAAATTGGTTCAGGAGTAAATTATTTTACCATACCCGCTAACAGCGATTTTGTTATCGGAAGCCAGAGCAAAAATGCCAACGGCTTGTACTTTGGAGAACAAATTGAACTGAATTTATCTAAAAGCGAGTACCGAAGACGTAAAAGAGGTTTCGATATCATTGCGTCTCTAGTGGTATTATGCCTCACTCCTGTACTATTCTTTATACCAGCCAAAAACAAATTAATACTTAACATCTTTAATGTGATGTTCGGAGCCAAAACATGGGTTGGATATGCCGGAGATAATTTAGAGGACCTACCAAGCTTGCGACCTGGAGTAATTACAACAAATTACATGTTAAAACAGTCGTCTCCTCAGTTTCAAGACAACTTGAATAAGCTTTACGCCAGGAATTATGAGGTCTTTGATGACCTCCGAGCTATTTTAAGCTAGCATTCGTTTTACAACGTCAGCAATCATCTTTCCTTCAGCTTTACCTTTTAGTTTGCCTGATGCTACACCCATTACCTTACCCATATCTTTCATACCTTCAGCTCCAGTTTGAGCGATGATGGCTGACACCTCTGCTTCTACCTCCGCTTCACTTAGTTGTTTAGGAAGAAAACGTTCTATAACCTCCAGCTCTTCTTGTTCTGTAGTAGCTAAATCTTCTCTATTCTGTTCCAGATAAATTTTAATGGAGTCTTTGCGTTGTTTCGCCATCTTAACCAATGCTGCAACTTCATCTTGAGGGGTAACCTCCTTATTTCCTTCTTGCGTTTGCAAAAGCAGAAGTGCAGACTTTATTGCTCTTAAAGCACGTAGTGCAGCTTGATCTTTAGCCTTCATGGCGGTTTTAAGCTGATCTGATATTTGTTCTGAAAGACTCATGGCACAAAGGTAATTAGCCTTAGTTTATTCCACACAATTTTTAAGCTTTAGTCTTCAATGTCTTTTGCTTGAGCAAGTATTTCTGGTTTGATAAGATTATGAATAAGATGTGTTTCATCTTTACCTAGCCTTTGACCTGTTCTGCTCGTTATCCATAGTACAAAAACCCCGCCCAGAATAAAAGGAATCGCCCACAAGATATAAGAAGACATCCCCAAGTTATAGCGTGAGAATCCAACCACTGAAACGGCCAGTGTCACAAAACCTAGAAAGAAGTAAGTAAACATGTAACCTAGCCAAATATCAGGTTTAGGCCCATATAGACCCCTAATCTCAGTACCTAATCCTGTTTCTTCGAGATTGAGTGATAATTGGGGAGACCAAAAGTGGCGATCCTTTTCGGCTATTCTAATTCGAATGTGATTGTGTGTTATCCTTCCAACAATCTTATCTTGATTCTGAGCCAGGATGCCCTTAACTTTCTCTACTATTTGTTCCGGTGTTTCTGGAGATAACTTCTTGAATCGTAATCGTACCTCAAACAATTCTTTCGCCATGCGACGAAGTTATAAAATCATGTCTTTAGAATGGATTTATATTGCTAATTAAGTATGTACCCAACTGATATGGAAGGCATTACCCAAATACTAGAACCAAACTTATAATCTTCAATTAGTTCATAGGCATTATCGTCATAGAAATGAGCATCGCCAAAATATGCAGGAATAAATCTGCCTTTAAACTCAAACGACATAACCCATTTTGGCTTAGCTGTTAAAAAGGTGTATCCTACATCAAATCCATAACCTAATTTATACAGGTCCAAAGACTCAATTTCATCGAGGTTTTGTGCTATGCAAATTGTATCCGTATTAAAAGCACACAAACTAAATGTTGCAGAGTTAGAAAGATTATAAGCTGCATGGGCACCTATGTTTAGTTTCCCATAGTAATCACTTTCTTTCAATCCATTGATCTTTAGCTTCACCCTTCTTGTTCTCGAATAACTTAAGCCTAATAAAGCGTTTGTGTTATTGAAGCTCGAACCTGTATAAAAGCTTTGTTTAGCATTAATGGTATTAAAATGGTGTTTTGATCGATCACTCACAACCGATATTCCGAAATCCATTCTCACATCGTGCCTAACTTGAAAAGGATGTTGGGCATAGAATGGTTGCTTGTAGGTTCTTTTATCATCCTCTACTTTAACATCTAACAGCTTAATACTCATGGGAGCTTTAGATTGCATGTTAAATAAGGCTAAATGAGCAATAAGATCGATAGAACTTTTTAAATCCTTACTAGCGTCTTGAATTGTTCCAGCCCATCGTGCATCAAAACTTAAATATTGACCAAGTACTTGACGAAATTCGAGCTGTGTGGCAAGTGCACCACTTTCTGCACTCCCAATGCTGCCAAGTCCAGCAAGTACTATTGATTTAGGTTCAAGATCTGGATTGTCGGATAATACCTCAACTGCAATTTCTGTGCTGTCAGCATATCCAAAAACTAAATGTATACTATCGTTTTGACTCCGTGCAGAATCAATAAGAATAAATAAGCATAGTATTCCAAGAAGAGATCTCAAACTTAAGAGAGAAATGGAATTTTAACCACTTTGGCTTTCAGTTGTTTTTTACGAACCTGAACAAAAATCTCCGTATCAACGGCAGTAAATTCAGGCTTCACATAACCCATACCTATGGCCTTTCCAAGACTAGGGCTTTGCGTTCCACTAGTAACTTCTCCAATCACATTTCCTTCACCGTCAACCAATTCATAATGCTGACGAGGAATGCCTCTATCAATCATTTCAAATCCAACAAGTTTTCGGCTTACACCATTCTCTTTTAAGTCTTTGTGGTAAGCTTGATTATTAAAAGGTTCAGCAAATTTGGTAATCCAACCCAATCCTGCTTCTATTGGAGAAGTGGTATCATCAATATCGTTGCCGTATAGGCAGTATCCTTTTTCTAAGCGCAGTGTGTCTCTTGCTCCAAGACCACATGGTTTGATGTTAAATTCGTCACCAGCTTCAACCAATGCATCCCAAATCATTTCAGCCTCTTTGTTCCAAACATAAAGTTCAAATCCTCCAGAACCGGTATAACCTGTATTTGATATAACGACATCGTTACTTCCTCCTAATGCTCCAGCGGCAAAGTGATAGAATTTTATTGCAGATAAATCGATTTCAGTTAATTTCTGTACTACTTTAATCGCATTTGGACCTTGAACAGCAATTAACGACACATCTTCAGACATATTTTCAAGCTGACATTCGAATCCTTTTTCTTCTTTCTTTTTTTGAATCCAATTCCAGTCTTTTTCAATATTGCTTGCATTAACAACTAAGGTGTACTCTTCCTGATTCCATCGGTAAACGATTAGGTCATCAACAATACCTCCTTCATCATTTGGCATGCAGTTGTATTGTGCCTGCATATCAACAACTTTGCTTATGTTGTTTGAACAAATCCAAGCAACTAATGCTTCAGCATCTTTACCCTTTACGCCAAATTCACCCATGTGACTAACATCAAACATTCCTACAGAATCTCTAACTGCATGATGTTCTGGGGTCAAGCCTTCATATTGAACGGGCATTTCGTAACCTGCAAATGGAACCATTTTAGCTCCTAGCTCGATGTGCTTATTGTAAAGCGAAGTTCGCTTAAGTGATGTGCTCTCTGTTGACATAGGTGCAAATTAACAATTTCCTTTTGGTTTTGAACAAGCTTTATTTCAGAATAGAATGGGCACAACATGGCTGACACAATTAGATGGCTCAGAATCCTACCAATTCATCTTAAAACTGCTAATCATAAGAATCACTTATAAGAGCAGTTTTGTCGGATATCAGCCCACTTAAAGTCATAGAATAATCCATATAATAATCCATTGCACCTTTTAAATCGTTTCGTTCTATTCGTTGAATTGTGTGCAAAACCAAGTCATTATACATCAGGCTTAAAATGTTTTCTGCGTGCTTTTGCTTTCTGATGAATTCTACAATTCCTGGAGCAATTTCATAGTACTTTTTAACCCATTCACCATTTTCAAATTTGCTGACATACTCGTCTCTAAACCTACGTAGTGTATTTAACTCATAGCAATCATCTGGCTTACGTAAGTGTTCAACACAAATAGTCGTTAGGTAACATCCATCATCTGAGCCGCTACTCTCTGGTGCGATTTCATATTCTTCTGCATACAGCAAGGACTTTTTCTTACGTTTTAACTCCAAGTAATTTGTATCTCCTCTTCTCGACAACTCAAGAATAAACTTTCTTTTCAGGCTTTTGTCTATCGAGGTGAATTGTAAAAGGTTCGGCCCCTCTTGTAAGTCCCATTTTTTACATTTGATCGAGGCATAAACTGGGAATTCTCCTTCGGGCTTGCACTTCTTCATTTGTGCTGTATAGATTGCAACTTGGCTCAAGCTTTCATCTGAAATCCCCTCAGGGAGTTGTGATACACGTAGCTTAATCACTCCTTCTTCACAGTTCTTAAGGGAATCTGAAATTTCAAAGAAGTATTGAACATCAAAAACAGATCCGTTTTTAGTTTCCTTTACATGTTTGTAAAAAAACAAGAAGCCTCCTTCAGTCGGAGATTCAATTTGCTGTGCATGAATCCACTTACTAAGGGTTAAAGCTGCTACCGTTCCGGCAGATTTTACGATAAATTCTTTTCTGTTCATTTTAAATACCCTTTGGTTTAGTCATCATAATTGTGATTCACTTCTTTCAGCCAGATCTCCCAACCCACATTCATTTTCACTATCAAGGGATTCTCTGGATTATTAAGTACCCAAAATTGCTTCCCTCCTCGGTTGGCTTCTTTCACATGAATTACTTCAATGGTTTGAGGTACTCCATTTAGCTCATAATGATACAACTCCGTTCCATTGTTATAAAACTTTGTCTTCTTGCTTCCAAATCCTCTATAATTACCATTAAATATTGCCGTGTCGTTATTAATTATGGTCTCGAACATTTTCCGGCTAAACCACACCGTTAAGGTATTATCATTTAAAGTGTCTGAATAATTGGGGAAGTAGTTCTTTTCAATATCACCAGAATCTAGTGCCTTAGGAGTAATTGCAATCAGAGCAGACGTTTCATTGCTATTGGTCATTGTAAACTTAAACGTTCGATAAGGATTCATCTCAATAAGATCTACAATGAATTGATAGCGTTCACCACCTTGTGCAATATTGTAATTAATTTGATAGTTTGGGCGAAGATCAAGCGTATCAATCTTTTGTTGGTTAGTCTGCAAGAGCTTACATCCGCTCAATAATACTAAGCACATAATAACTAAACTCCCTTCTAAACTCACCCTTACCATACTCTAAAGTTATTTTCAATGTTTTCTTGCCTATCGTTTGGTACCTGCATGCCTCCAGTTTGCTCCTTAACCATTTTAGTTACATATCTACTTAATTCAACAACACTCACTTCTCCATCATCATTGGCATCAGCCCATCTATATACCAACCCTCCAATTATTGTATAGGTAAAGACTCCATTGCTCCATTCAGGACTTTCTAGTGCAAAACTATTTCCTGCTGCAGCTGAGATCACAGTTGCTCCAGATCTGCTATTGTAGTTACTAAATAATTCTTGTTTGAGCTCTGTTTTATTTATAGTCTCTTCGTCAAAATCAGCAATTCCTCCTCCTTTATAAGAATATCCAGTAAGTTGACCTCTCGACCCATCGGGTAAAATAAAAGTGCTATCAACTCTGATTTCTTCATCCAAAATTTCACCGCTATGACAGGCATCCATCAAGAACAATTTCTGCTGTGCTGGAATTCCAACCAATAAATCTTCGAGTTCATTAAAAGATATTCCTCCTTGTGCAGGATCATCGAAATTAATGTCGTGCAGTCCAAACCAAAAATTAAAGCCTGTATCAAGCAACCCATGTCCAGAAACGTATAACAAGACATAGTCTTCTGGTTTGGTTTTTTTCAGCTTTGACTTCCATTGTACTACTTTATCACGGGTGGCATTCTCATTAAAAAAAGTATCTAACACGACCTTACCAAACCTGCTAGGAAATCCAATTTGCTTCCTTCCAATGCTGTCTATGTAAACTTTGGCAAAGTCTCGACCATCTTTCACAGCATATTGCAGATTCATGGTTGAGTTCTGATACTTTGAAACAGAAACCAATGCAACATACAAGTTTGGTTTTTCGTATTCTTTCTGACATTCTATCACTACAAATTTTTCCAATGAGCCAGTACCATCTTCGTCATAACAAACAAACCGAATAGAATTCCTTCCTCTTCTCAATCCGACTTTCCACTTATTTGTCCACTTAACCTTTGATTTTGCTTTGGGTTCACTTCCTTTCTTGTACTGAGGAATACCATTAACCCATATTTGCATATGACTCAAATTTGAAATTGTTGAAACGGCTTCTGTCGATATCTTGATAAAGCTTTTCGATGTTGTAATATCTAGTTTTTCACTTTTTAGAATTTTTAGTTCTGGGCCAACAATTTGTTTTACTTCTTCTACATCCTCACCTCCGGCAAGTTTTTGAATTAGTTTAAGCCTATCAAACTCCAACAAATCCATGTCTTTGTAAATTACATGTGGCTTGTTCAACCTATCATCAACTTGATTTAACTTAAGAATGTATTCTCCTTGCACAAACGCCACTGCGTTTTGAGCATTCTTTGAGCGCTTATAAAAACCTTTTTGATCTATGGCTATAAACTCATTATCACTGGTCGCAACCAGGGAAACCAGGTAGTCTAAAGTTAAGACGTCAACCACTCCAACCGCTCCATACTTGTTTATGATGTACAATTGAAGACCATCGTCTGAAACCACCATATCATGAACTGCCGAAGTAAACCGGGTCCAGTTATACGAATAATATCCCGAATCTGTGGTTTTAAGCAACTTTACTGTTCCATCGCCGTATGCTACATATATTATGTTGTAGTTTGGATCATAGGTCATTGCGGTCACCTCCGCCATCTTATCAATATAGCTATCCTTTACCAAATAGTATGGTGCGGTCATATCATCCAAATTGTAAATGCTTATCGTTCCGCTCTTTTTGTTCAAGTAGCGATCACCAGAGCTTCCACCCATGCTTCTTTTTAAGCTGGTCCATTCAGATGCGTAACCCTCTCGACCTTCGTATGCAATACTGTCATAAACCGTTCTGCTTGTTGCCACTAATAGCTTGTTTTGAACTGGGTCGAACAAAGCTGGGAGTGAAGGATTATCTCCTCTAACCTTGTTTGTCATCTGCTTGTATTCACCAGTTTCTAAGTTGATGTAATCAAATCCTTTGGTTAGCAACACCATTTCATTTTTATAAGGGTTAATGATTAAATCATCGATATTAATCAGAGCATATTGCTTGTTATAATTCCAATGTCTGAGGTGTTTTTCTGTCCAAAAGGGCAATTTGGCCGTGTCCAAGCAGCAAATCGTCAACTGCCCACTTTGGTCTAAAAAACTGTAAAAACGTTTATCTCCTGAAAATCCTCCAAACCGAGAATTTGCGGAAGTTCCCATATAGTATTCAACAAACTCTCCTGTTTTGACATTTCTAATGAAATCATTATTGGCTTTTAGTTCTAAATCATGACTGAAAGCAGTGTAACTCCAATCTCCATCATAAAACTTTTCCAAGACCATTTCGGTTCGAAGTTCTTTGAGATCCCATTTTTTAATGCCAGAGGGATATTCAACCATCATCGTATGACCGTGCAAACCAACAAACCGAATTGGATTCTCCGCATATCCAGTAAATTTAAGTGGTTGACTAGTAGAACCCAGTTTGGTTACATAGCAATCGGCATCAATAGCGTAAGCTAGCCACTCTTTGTTGTTAGAAACATCTATCGATAAATTAACTGCCTTGCTGACGATGTTTACGTCTCGATCTCTCTTGAAGTTCCACCTATTTATACCTCCATCCTTGTTAACATAAATAAGACTCTTCTTGTCAATGAAGTGAATTGAACCAAATTGTGCACCTAGATAAACAATGAAATTCTTTTGCTTGCTAACCAGCTTGTTCTTTTTCAAATCAAAAACACCAATTTCTCCTCCAAGCTTAGGACCTCCGCTTGTGCCATAGGCCAAGTATCGTTCAGAATCGTCCAACGCTATTTCACTAATGATATTCCCAACATTGAACAGTTTATTCATTCCGACCGATGATGGAAGCTGAGTATTATATTTAAATATATCTCCGTCGTAATTGCCAAAAACTAATGTTTTGTTATCCGACAAAAACCGAAGTCCCATTATATCGTCGCCTCCAAATACAGTCGACATTTCACCCGCCGTATCCATAACACAAATATTGTATCCCGAAGAGGCTGCGATATGGCTTCCTGCATTATTGACATCAATAAACTTTACATGGTGAGTAAAATCGTAAGTCCATTTTGGACCAAATACTGTTGAATCCTTAAAGTCGTAAATAACAACTTGCTTGTTATAGGTTGCTACTGCTAATAGTTTTGCCTCTTCATTGAACTTAAAGCAGCTCACCCCTTTGAGTAAGTTTAAGACCTTCGCATCGTGAACTTGAGTATTGATACTCCATTGTACTAGCATTTCATCCATAGACCCGGTCAGTAAGCGTTTATCATCATCGGTAAATTGCATCGACGTGATTTGATCCATGTGACCTGTCTGAATTTCGGGATATAGAGATTGTGCTAGGCTAAGGTTTACCGAGAATACAACTAAAATGAATAATAACCGTATCATTTCTAAATTTGATTGATTAGCAATTCGAAAGGGGGTTTTGGAAAACCTTTGGAAAGATACTTAACTTTTTTTAAATACCCATTTCAATTAACGGGTGACTCCTCAAATTTGGTATTCTGGTAGCCTGCTTACAGCATGAAAACTGGATTAAAGTGCTTTAAATTTCTCGAAAAAATCAGCATTTTCATCGGTATCTGTAAAGATCTCCATTACTGTGCAAACATCAGAATAAATTAGCTCTTCCATTCCATCTGCGAGATCAGAAATGTTCTTCACTGGAATATATTTAAACTTAAAATGCTCTGAAAGTTGCTCAGCTGTAAAATGATGTGGTGTAGTTTGAAGTTGAATTGCTTCTCCCATTTTTTCGGGTCCACTAATCATCTCAAATATTCTGCCACCAGAATTATTTAAAATTACAACCTTAAAATTAGCCGGCACATGCTTGTTAAAAAATGCATTGATGTCGTAGAAAAATGCAAGATCACCCGTAAGTAGGTATACTTGTTTATCTGCTACCAAAGCATTTCCAATTGCTGTTGAGGTACAACCGTCTATGCCAGAAGTTCCTCTATTGCTGTAAACCAGATTGTTGGCTACACCACTGTTCATCAGAAACGAGGCATAACGCACCGGCATTGAATTCGACAAGTGAATAATTGCATCTTTGGCCACATTATTGACCACGTAGTTCACAACTGAAAACTCGTTGTAGCTAGTCCATTCTAATCGACTAAAGCGATCTTCAAATTCTCGGCAAGTTTCTAACCAATGCTTAACAAATGGACCATCGCGCAAACCGTCAACATCGCCATCAATTTCAGGAACAGCAGAGATTTTTTTAGGGTCAATTATTGTGGGATTTGTCCCAAACATATTCCCTACTTCATTGTAACTTGAAAGATGATAGTGCCGTTGTGGCTTACATAAGTTTAAAAAGCGTTTTAGTCCTTTTGATATGGTCGTTGTTCCAGTTGTTATTAAGACATCGGGAGCTAGTGACCTTAATTTATCTAACCCATCAGGCTTCGACTGAGCTGAAAACAGCATAGCATCCCAATAGAATACATCACTGGTTTGATTCGATGTTAAGTCTGACAGCATTACTCCGTCGTTACCATTTGCAACTACCACACTCTCCCCATCATCCATTCCATTAAAAATCAAAACTTTCTTATCGCTAAAGCTTTGATTCAAATGTGCTGCAATGGAGGGAATAGTAACTGAAACAATAGGGTCTTCTTCATTCACATGAGAAGATTCACGAGCCTCTAAAGATTCAAACTCATAGAAAGGTTCTCGAATCGGAATGTTGATGTGTATCGGGCCAGGAATATTATCATTCCAATATCTGTTTACCTTTTCTGCGATGGCCTTAAATCGATTTGATTCATTGTAATCGTCGGGGGTATCAAATGAGGCTCTAACATGTTTGGCAAAAACATTTCTTTGCCGAATAGCTTGGCCATCCCATGCATCAATTTGCTCAGGTGGTCGATCGGCTGTTAAAATTATAAGAGGAACTCGAGCATAAAATGCTTCAGCTATGGCAGGGTAGTAATTCAATGCAGCTGTGCCACTGGTGCAACTCAAAATAACAGGTTTTCGCGTATGCTTTGCAATACCAAGTGCAATAAATGCTGCACTTCGCTCATCAACAACAGAAAAATTGCGAATGTTCATCTGATCAAGTGCATATATAAGAGGTGCATTTCTGCTTCCAGGAGAAATAACTGCATAAGAAGCATTTAACTCTTGCACAAAAGCATTTAAACAGCGATTTACATTCATTTCGTCTTACAAATTTGAATTCTTTATTTTTAAAACAAAGGAAGTTAAAAATCTATTTTAACTTTGACGCGTTCTAAAAGAAGATGGCAATAGAATTAAAAATTCCTTCTGTAGGAGAATCTGTTACACAAGTAACAATTGCAACGTGGTTGAAAGAAGATGGAGACTACGTGGAAATGGACGAAGCAGTTGCAGAACTGGAAAGTGACAAAGCAACGGTAGAGCTTAACGCAGAACAATCAGGAGCCTTAAAAATTTTGGTTGAGGAAGGCGAAGATGTTGAAATTGGAGCTGTTGTGGCCACAATTGATACGGAAGCTAAAGCTCCAGAAGGAGCAGCACCTCAAGCTGAAGAAACTCCAGCACCCGCAGCCGAAATAAAAGAAGCTCCTAAATCTGAAGCTAAAGCAAAACCAGCAAATCAAAATTATGCAACGGGAACACCAAGTCCTGCTGCATCAAAAATATTAGCAGAAAAAGGAATTGCCGCAACCAACGTGGTTGGAACCGGGAAAGATGGAAGAATTACCAAATACGATGCCCTACTTGCTGAAGCTGGAGCAATGGATTACTCATCGCCTTCTGAGCCTTCTAGAGAACAACACAGAGAAAAACTAAGCAACTTAAGAAAAACAGTTGCAAGAAGATTAGTAGCTGCTAAGAATGAAACAGCCATGTTAACCACATTTAATGAGGTTAACATGCAGCCTATTTTTGACACGCGAGCTAAATACAAAGAGAAATTCCGAGAGATTCATGGTGTAAACCTAGGATTCATGAGCTTCTTTACACGAGCATGTGCACTTGCATTGCAGAAATACCCTAAGGTGAATGCTTACCTCGACGGTGAAGAAATGGTTATCAACGACTTTGTTGATGTATCAATTGCGGTAAGTAGTCCAAAAGGATTGATGGTTCCTGTAATGCGTAACGTAGAAGCCATGACCATGTGGGAAATTGAAGCCGAAGTTAAACGACTAGCTCTCAAAGCTAGAGATGGAAAGCTCACCATACCTGAAATGACAGGAGGTACATTTACCATTACAAATGGTGGAGTATTTGGAAGTATGTTAAGTACCCCAATCATCAACCCACCTCAAAGTGCAATTTTAGGAATGCACAACATTGTTGAGCGACCTGTAGTTGAAAAAGGTGAAATTGTTGCTCGTCCTGTAATGTTTGTAGCACTAAGTTATGACCACCGAATTATTGACGGTAAAGAGTCAGTAGGGTTCTTGGTAACGGTTAAGAATTACCTCGAAAATCCAGAAACCATGCTGTTCGGAAAAGATCCTTTAGATGTTCTTATGGGCATGTAAGAAAAAAGCCTCAACGATGTTGAGGCTTTTTTTATGTTAAAATTCTATAATATCTAAGTCTTTGTTCCCCGATACATATTTGGGCAACGATTCCTGTATCATCTGTTCAAGTTTATTTATTACTCCCTCTTTCGCATAGAATTTAGTATAAACCAAGCCTACTGCCCTTCCCGCTTTATCGTCTTTGAAGGCACGAAGGTTATTAAGTGATTCGTCATCCAACTCTCCTGCTTCCCACTCTGGAATAATGGTAGCACCTCCCTCTAGGTCAACAACTTTCTTCAACGTTTGTAGACTTCCACTCTCATAGCTCAAGGCCATGTGGTTCAATTCTTCATCTGGCAAGGCACATAAATTAATTGTTTGGGTTCTAAAACAGTTTCCTTCAGACAGCAACCACAATTTGTCGGCCAAAAGATCTTCTACATGCCAAGAACGGGTTCCAAAACTTGGGTGGTTGGGATTGGCGTAGATGCGAAACTTCTCAACATACAAAAAGCGTTCTACTAGTTTTTCGTTCCCCAAGGGAACCGAAATTACACCAACATCAAGACGATTGTTTTCCAGATCTTCAACTATTTCATGAGTTAGAGATTCTTTAATAGTCAATTTTAAATCTGGATATTTTCGGGCAACTTCTCCAATTAATCGAGGTATAAGCGAATTAGCAATGGTGGGAATAACTCCAATTTTTAATACTCCTGAAACTTCACCCGTGAATTCTTTCAAAATCCCTTCAATTCTTGAAGTTTCATTATAAATTACTCTCGCCTGTTTTATGATTTGCTCACCGATCAAGGTGGGTTCTATAGGCTGTTTGCTTCTGTCAAAAATCAGCACCCCAAGCTCATCTTCTAACTTCTTCATTTGCATACTTAGCGTAGGCTGTGTTACAAAGCTTGCTTCTGCTGCTTTTATGAAGTTTCGGTGTTCGTCTAAAGCGATTAGGTATTGAATTTGAATTAGTGATATGTTCAGCATTATAAATGGTATACCATACAAAGATAATGCGATATTTTGTGAGCAAAAATTTACCATTTGCCTTTTCTTTGTATAAATCAATATGAAAAAATATTTCATTATTCTTAGTGTATTTCTCACGGCTTGCGTTTCGACCAAGGTGAGCAACAAGTCTGAAGGTGAACAACTCTCAATCGAGACTTTAGCCTATGACACCCCGCTAACTTATAAAAAAGTAGCCATGGGATTGACCAATGATTCGAGCAGAGCTTTGGTATCGGCAGAGCTTTTAATTAAAGGAATCGATTTTGCCTTCGATGGAGTTAAAAGTGCCATACAAAAGAGTGCCGAGAAGTATCATCAAGAGTATGTAGCCAGTTTGTTCAACAATACTTTTTACGCTCAAAACTCGAAGCAGGGAATGCTCGATCCAGAAAACATCAAATTCAAAGGATTTACCATAACCCGGTCTATAATGTTAGAAGATGGACGAGACGTTGCACTAACTGCTAGTTTTAGTTTAGATGAATCAAAACTGATTGATATCTATACCCAATCTAAGTTTTATCTCAAATGTGATAGCATATCAGTACAATTTGCCAAAGTGAAGATGAATGACAAAAAATGGTTCACTCCTTGGACCGTTTTTATGAAAGAGCAGCAAATGATTAACTTAGATTTAGAAATGGATATTCTGGCCAACTGGATAGATGATCAAGGTGTAATCCATTCTCAGTTGTCATTTGGGAAGTTTTATTTACCCATAAGAAACATAGTGGTTGGAGACACAGTAACTACATTTAAAAACATCCCAGTCTCGGGATATTCTTATCTCCCTCCTAGATCAGCTACTTTCTGTATGAGCAAACGCGGACAATGGAAAAAATGCTATGGCCAAGGAGACTTTGACATCATCGCAAAAATTACAGAGAGCAGTAAAAACCACAAGCTCAACAAAATCATTTACGACAATATCAGTGTGCTTGACGATGTTGATGCTGCTCCCATTAAAGATTTGATTAACAAATAACTAGCCTTTGTAATCCTAATGTAAAAAACCATATTTGAAGAACGATTTGCATTTACAATCAGTTCGAAAGGTGAACTAACCAATAAAGCCAAAATCATGAAAAAAGTATTTAAAACCACATTCTTATCCCTCTGTATACTATTCACTCAAGATGTTTTTTCTCAACGTTTATTGGTTGATTATGATTTTCTGAACGACGATTTTACTTACTACGAAGTGAGTAAAGATGGAGTAAAGAAACAAATTAGCAGAGCAATGGTAACTCGCAACCATAATGTTAAAGTTCAAGTATCAAATTACAATCCATTTGTATATACTGCAGTTGCCTCATACTCGACTAAAGAAATTCAAGACGCACCGAATTTGAACTTCTTAAGTATGATTAGCCCTCTAGGTCTTCCAACTGGGGGATCCTCCTTCCTAAACAGTATTACAACCGGAACTGAAACTTCTAGAGGGGGCTTGTTTTCGGACCCTAAAGCCACACTTGCTTTAGAAAAAGTTCAAGATGCTTATATGACACTATACCAAGCTGAGCAAATGACAAACAATATTGATTTTGTAATGCAAAAGGTTCATAAGCTTAAATACAATCCATACCTGCCAACAGATTCTATCAAGGCATTTACGCACGAATTGGTATCGAGCTTATTTGGTCAATCTACGGTTGAAACGCAAGACTTCCTAATGGTTGCAAATCAAATCAATAGCACAGTAAACAGCGATGTTGCGAAACTCAATAGCTACGTACAAAACTTCGAAGCTGCTTATCAGAAATACGCTACAACACGTGGAGCTTCCGGAGGTTTTGAAGGTGAAGGTTACAACAAAATGGTTCAAAGCTGGGGCACGCAAGCTGTTCAATTTGCCAAAAGCTTCGACAGTGAACTACTTCTTGAAAAACTAGACTATTTAGAGATTGAGTACCAATCAATCATGAATACTCCGTTTCACTTCAATACGAGCGATGTTGCAAAAGGAGATGAAATAACCATTACCATTGATTTTTATAAAAATCCTGAGAATTCGGATGGCTCACTTGCCACTCCATCAATAAACAACCTTTCAAATCTTGCCAAGGTCAAGACAAAGGAGATTGATGTAACCGTTAAAGGAGATCTGAAGATTAATTCGAGTCTTGGTTTAGCATTTCCTTACTATGAGGATAATTCAGATTTCATCAATAAGGATAGTGTTATTACACGAATTGATGGAAACAACTTCACTCCGAACATTGCAGCCTATTTAAACTTCTACCCTTATAACGGCAAAAACATGACTATTGGTGGAACCTTTGGTGTTGGAGTGCCAATTAGTGCAGATACTAAGAACTTTAACTTTTTATTGGGTGGAAGTACTATTTTTGGATCAGACAATAAGCTAGTGCTTAACTTCGGAGCAACCTTAGGTCAAGTAAACAAACTAGATTTGGGATATACTGAAGGAGATAATTTAGGAGATATGACTTCAACAGTTCCAATGAAAAAAGCTTACCAATGGGGTGGATTTATTGGAATATCATTCGCACTAGCAGATATCGGAAATTAATATGTTATTATCAATTATTATAGGAGGAATCGCTGGTTACCTGGCTGGGGTAATCATGAAAGGACGCGGCTACGGAGCAATAATCAACATTGTTTTGGGCATAGTTGGAGGGTGGCTAGGCGACAAAGTACTTCACCTCATTGGCTTTTCGAACCAAGATACGATCGTTGCTTCCATCATTACAGGAGTAGTTGGAGCTGTGATTCTAATTTGGATCTACAGAAAGTTTATCAAAAAGTAGACTGCTTTACAATCTGATCACGGGTTTCGTTGACCTTTACACGTAAACTTTTAAAGAACTGGTATCTCAGTTTTTCAGACACCTCGCTCAATAAAATAGATTTCAATCTGATTTGTTCAATCCAGCGATTGCACTCTTCTGAGAAATTTGGTGTAAACGACATCAGCGAATTAAACGAGTTAAAACTTACATACGTATACACTTTGCCATTCAAATGACCTTGAATACAATTGTTGCTCATGTAGATGTCGCTCTGATACATTTTAAACGGACTTGAAAAAGTTCCTTCTGGAGTTGATAGAATTTTCTTTCCTCTTTCTGCTTCTGATTCAAGTTTGTCTAACAGCCTATCAATGTCGTTGCAAATTTTTATTCCGGTTTCGTCATTGGCAAACAAGCCGGATTCTGCGAAGTACTGTATTTGTTTAATTGTACTATCTAAGGTTTCAGGTGCCCAAATTTCGATGGAGTCTACATTGTGATAATTTTTATAGATACTTTCGGTAATTACTTCATAGTCATCAATTCGCTCTTCTGCATCAAACTTTTTATGGCGATAGTCTGGTAAGTTTAGCACCGAACGCTGCCAGAAAAAGAGTTTAAAACGACTTAAGTAGCTAAAACCGAATTGCCTAAAGTAAGGCAAATCCATTGCAGTCATAACGATACGAGTATCCTCATTCGAGGCTAACGATTTTACTTCACCCTCAATGTTTCTCAAATAGTTAAGAATACTAAACTCAGGACCAAACATCGCGTTGAATTGAAAAGGCACCAGTTTTCCACGATAATTTATAATAGAGTCGAACGATATATTAAAGTGTAAACAGATCTTTTGAATTTCATCGAAGGTTAAAGCGGTCTCTCCACGCATTCTTCTGTATGCAGCATCGGCATTTACCCCTAACAAGTCAGATAGTTCGGTAGCCAAACTACGTTTTCCTATTCTCTCCTTGCATTGTTCTATCAAAATGTGCTGTCCACTCATTTTTTGTATTTTTTAATAATTCAATCAAATGTAATATAAATTTAACGCATATTTCAATAACGTAGTCAAAATTTATAAATATTTACACGTCATTTAAGCAAATTGAGCTGCAACAAGTATTTATTATTCTGCAATATTTTGTTTTTTAATAGTTTACTAGCGTTATTCAATTAACAAACCAAGTGGTGTGATCTCATCTTTGAACCAACAAAACGATCAAACCATGAAAAAATTAATTTTAACACTTACAATTTTTACCATGCAACTTTTAGCGCATGCACAATCCCCTAAATTAGCTGTTATTAGTTTTGACGCTAACGACCAAGCTTTTTCAGCTTCACAACTCACCGAGTTATTGCGTATCGAGATCAGTAGACACAATAGATATGAAATGATTGATAGATACGAAATCGCAGAATCACTTCAATCAGCCGAAATTAACTCCTCGTCTTGCTTTAGCAAATCTTGCCTTTCCGCGGCCGGTGAAGAGCTTGATGTTGCCTGGGTAGTTTCAGGTAGTGCCGATAAACTTGGCGAAGCTTTATTTATTCGCCTTCGTCTTGTAAACATTAAAACAAAAACGATAGAAAAAGAGGTAGTACGTGAGTTTCTGTTCATCCCTGAAAAGATCAACACTATGATCAGTATTAGCGTAAATGAACTGTTGGGATTAGAAAACGACCAAGTAATTATTAACAGTCTTTCGAATAGAGAAAGCTATGAAAGTGCTATCAACAACCCATATTACCAGACATTAAACCTTTCTGGACCACGAATGGGTTACACCTTCTTCACTGGAGAAGCTGCAAACGTTCTTCAAGCCCCTAAGCATGAAGGAGGATATGATGCACATCCCGCATTCTTTCAAATGGGTTACCAGTTCGAAAAGCAATATTTAAATGAGGGTCAATGGCAAGCACTATTTGAATTTATTCCATTGGTATCTGGACTTGACCAAGGTTATTTCATCCCTAGCTTCACTATAATGAACGGAATTAGAAGCAATAAGAATGGATTAGAATTCGCGATTGGTCCTTCTGTAAATTTCGGCACGCAAACAAAGAAGTATGAGCACGAAGGAACTTGGTATCGCCCAGTTGACCGTGAAAACATCGACAATGCTCCATTAGAGTGGAAGGCTGACAGTCGAGGAGGTTTACGCATGAATACGTATGTAGTAATTGCTGCTGGTTACTCCTTAAAATCTGGCAAGCTAAATATCCCTATCAACGCATTTGTAGTTCCTTCTAAAGACAATTTAAGATTTGGATTCTCTTTCGGATTCAACGCTAGAAAATAAAACTCGACTATTGAAAACTCTATTTTTTTTAAATTGAATCGCCATGAAACAACCAAAATTTAAACCCAATGATAACAAGTTCTTAGTCGAACTTCGTCAAAAGGTTCATCAAAAATTAAAAACTCATAAGGAAAGCTCACATGTTCTTTTCATAAAGTGCTTAGCACTGGTTGCAGGATTCTTTGCTTGCCTTATAGCCTACTGGATTCTCATTCCTCAAAGTAGTCTAGCGTTAGTACTTCCTGTTATTTTAGGGATTTTAAGTCTACCCATTGTGCTTAATATAGGGCACGAAGCGGTGCACAATACTTTTTCTAAGCACAGATATCTAAATAGACTGGGCCGCATGGTCTTTTCCATTCTCGGAACCAGTGCTTACTTCTGGGAGCTTCGACACATTTATTCTCATCACGCTTATGCCAATGTAAACGAATGGGACATGGATATAGAGCAATCAAAAATCATTCGCCTGAGTCCAAATCAACAATTTAAGAGTCATCACCGCTACCAGCATTTGTATATGCCTTTCGCATTTCTAACCTACACCTTAATATGGTTTTTTGTTCGAGACTTTAAAGATATGAGCACGGGTCAATTTGGCATCAAAAAGAATGTAAAGCATCCTAAGAAGGAAATTATCAAGTTGCTGATTGCCAAAATCTTTCATGTTTCAAGCTTCTTTACCATACCCCTAGTGCTAGATGTCGCTTTTCCCACTGCATTACTAGGATTTATTCTCTTTCATATTTCTGCAAGTGCAATTACAACATTTGCCTTAATCAGCACGCATATTGGAGAATCTCAAGAAGTTGTTTCGAATAGCGTGCACCTTCCTTTCACCTGGGCAGAACACCAATTGCAAACCACTGCAGACTTCGCAACCAAGTGTAAGTTGACTACTCATTTCTTTGGAGGATTTAATCACCACGTAGCTCATCATTTCTTTCCCAATGTTAGTCATACGAAGTACCATCTTATAACCCCCGAAATAAGATCGCTGGCTAAAAAATACGGTTATCCCTACCATGCTTATAAGAACCTATTTCAAACATCTCTTTCTCATCTAAGAAGACTTAAAACTCTATCTGTTGAACCTAATTTTTAATCGCCATGAAACTAGCAACAATTCAAAACAAAGAGCAGGTCGTCCGTATTCTGACCAAATCATTTATGAATAATCCTACTCTGCTCTATATCATTAGAAGTCATAAAAACAAAGAAAAACACATTTGGCAAGTTGCCAGCTATGCCTTCGATTTTGCCATTAGGCGTAATGGCGTTTATTTGTCAGAAAACGGCAGAGGTGCTGCGATTTGTTACAATTACAAATGTTTAGAAAAAGATTTTAAAGACACCTTAAAACTGCTTAAAGCCATAGTGATGGCCTTCTCAATTCGGAAAATAATCATTACTGCATACCACAACTATAAAGTACAAACTCAACGCCCAAGGCATGGAAAATACCTTTACTTTTGGTTTTTTGGAGTAGAACCTGACGAACAGCCAAAAGTCTCGGCACGTGACTTGGCATTAGGAATAATTAGCATGGCCAAGCAACAAAAACTTGACCTTTATGCTGAAACAACTTTAGAACAAAATAAACGAGTGTATGAACGCTTTGGATTTGAAGTATATAAGCACTGGATCAATCCAATCAACAACATTAACGTTTGGTTCATGCGCAAACGAGAAACACGTCATTTAACAAAATCATTATGAAAAAATTTAACAAAATCATTCTCTGGACCGCCCGGATATTAGGAGGGCTTGTTTTCGCCTTTTTTATTTTCATGGTCGCTGCACATGTTATCGGGGGCGGTGAATCTAACTCTTCAGGTTTCAGTTCAATTCCAGAGGCCATATCATTTTATAGCATGATAGTTATGGTTCTTGGCTTAGGTGTAGCACTTTTCAAGAAATTCTTGGGTGCTATTATTGCATTAGTAGGGTCGCTCGTATTTTTTTCAGTTCGTCCGGATCAATTTTTGAATCCCTGGTTTTTAGCGATACCAGTAATTGCACTCATGTTCATTTTAGTCGGTCTAAATAAGCGAAAGACCCAAGAAAACTGAGCAAGGATTTATAACTTTGCTAGGTATGGGAACCAATCACGATAATGGAACCAAGAACATAAAACTTGCTTTTTTTCTCAATCTTGGTTTCACTATTTTTGAAATTATTGGCGGGCTCTATGTAAACAGTATTGCCATCTTATCGGATGCTATTCATGACCTTGGAGACAGCCTGTCTCTTGGTATGGCTTGGTTCCTTCAAAACAAGTCTAAGCAAAAAGCTGACAACAAGTTTTCTTTTGGCTACGCTAGATTCTCTCTGCTTGGTGCATTGATTAATTGTGTAATTCTAATTCTAGGTTCAATCTTTATAATAAATGAGGCTGTTCAGAGAATAATGGCACCAGAAGACACCAATGCATATGGAATGTTTTTGTTCGCACTCGTAGGAATAGCAGTTAATGGATATGCGGCATACAAGTTAAGCACCGGAAAAAGCATGAATGAAAAAGTGGTGTCATGGCACATGGTCGAAGACATGCTTGGTTGGGTTGCTGTACTGATTGTTTCTATCATATTAATATTCAAAAACATTCCGGTATTGGATCCTGCTTTATCGATAGCAATTACAGCCTATATCCTTTGGAATGTAATAAAGCGTCTGAAAGAAACTTTATTCCTCTTCCTGCAAGGAATTCCAGACGATGTTGATCTTAAGAGCATAGAAAAGGAGATTACAGCAATAGAACATGTGCATTCCGTTCATCACACACACATCTGGTCTTTAGAAGGGGAACACCATGTATTCTCTACCCATGTTAAACTGAAAGAAATCTCCAGTCTAGGTGAACTGCATCAAGTAAAATGTGATGTGAAAGATGTGCTTAAAAAATATCCTTTTAAGCACTACACTATTGAAACTGAATTCAGCGAAGAAGCTTGCGGTCTAGAGTAAGCCTTTAAGCAAAGCCTTCATGCTTACTTCCTGAGCGATAATATCACTTAGGTCAGCAATCTTTACACGCTTCTGTTCCATTGTATCTCTAAAACGAATCGTAACAGATTTATCTTCAAGGCTGTCGTGATCAACAGTAATGCAAATTGGTGTACCTATCGCATCTTGTCTTCTATATCGCTTACCAATTGCGTCTTTTTCCTCATAATAGCAATTAAAATCAAGCTTAAGGTCCTTCATTACCTCTTTGGCTAATTCTGGCAACCCATCTTTTTTAGTTAATGGAAAAACTGCACATTGGAATGGAGCCAAGGCAGGTGGCAATTTCAAAACCGTCCTAGATTGACCTTCTCCCAAATCTTCTTCAACTAACGAATTTGTCATTAAGACCAAGAACATTCGATCTAAACCAATACTCGTTTCAACCACGTATGGAACATCGCTCTCATTTCTTTCGTTGTCAAAATATCTCAGCTTCTTTCCGGTGAATTCTTCGTGTTGCTTCAAGTCAAAATCAGTACGAGAGTGAATACCTTCAACTTCTTTAAATCCAAAAGGGAAATTATACTCAATATCTACAGCCGCATTTGCGTAATGTGCTAGTTTAACATGGTCATGATAACGGTAATTTTCTTCGGAAATCCCAAGATTTTTATGCCATTTCAGACGATGTTCTTTCCAATACTTATACCATTCCATCTCTGTACCTGGCTGAACAAAGAATTGCATTTCCATCTGCTCAAACTCCTTCATTCTCATAATGAACTGTCGTGCAACAATTTCATTTCTGAATGCCTTTCCTGTTTGGGCAATACCAAATGGCAGCTTCATTCTACCCGTCTTTTGAACGTTGAGGTAGTTTACAAATATTCCCTGAGCAGTTTCAGGTCTTAAGAAAATTTGACTTTCTCCATCTGTCGCACTCATTTGCGTGGAATACATCAAATTGAATTGGCGCACATCCGTCCAATTTTTGCTTCCAGATACCGGACAAGCAATACCAAGCTCTTCGATTAATTCTTTTATCTTGTGCAACTCGCCAGACTCTAATCCTTCCTTTAATCGCTCATCGATTTCAGCTATTTTAGCATTATTTCTTAGGATATTTGGATTAGTTGCTACGAATTGTGCCTCGTCAAAAGCATCTCCAAATCGCTTTTTAGCTTTTGTAATTTCCTTTTGATTCTTGACTCTGTATTTCTCTTGATGCTCCTCGATAAGAACGTCTGCTCTATACCGTTTCTTAGAATCTTTGTTATCGATCATGGGGTCGTTAAACCCATCAACGTGTCCACTTGCCTTCCACACCTTAGGATGCATAAAAATTGAGGCATCCACCCCTACGATGTTGTCGTGCAACTGCACCATGCTTTTCCACCAGTATTCGCGGATGTTCTTTTTAAGTTCCACTCCATTTTGGCCGTAGTCATAAACAGCCGCAAGGCCATCATAAATTTCACTGCTTTGAAATACAAAACCGTATTCTTTGGCGTGAGAAATCACATTTTTAAAAAGCTCTTCAGACATAGAAAGATAATTTGGTGCAAATTTATTTGACTATTTGTCTTTGCCTAATATCCTGGATGAACAAGGATAGATAATTTCGTAAGTTCTTAGATTGAAGTACTGAAACTATTTCAATTCTTTTCCATTAACGTATTCGTACTTCCCTGATGGCAACTTTTTCCAGACCACAATATTGAAATAAACATCTTCTGGGATGCATCCCCAACAAGGAACGTACTCAAATCCATCTTCAACCGCTTCGCCTGGTGCAAGATTTATCTCTTTGCCCATTTCACCATAGAAGCCACCACGGTTTACACGATAATGAGGCAAATGAAAAGGATCAGCTCCCGCTTGGCTTCCGATTAAGCTGTCCTCCATACCATAAATCTCAACATAGAATTGAGCTTCTTCATTGGTGTTATTTTCGACAGCATAGTGAATGTCGTAGCGTTGATTTTCTTTAAACTCTGCAGTAATCCCTACAAATGCTTCGGCTTGATTATTAAGACTTGAAACGCAATCTTTTCTTGGTTTCTTTAACTGCATTAGCAATAGACAATTGATATATTTCAAATGTTATCTCCTCGTTCTCGACCCAAATTTGCGGAGAATGCCATCTTGACAAGATTGCTTGTTCGATAGCTTGAGATGAAGGAGTGATAAAGACATCGTTGTATTTAAAATGCGTTATCATGGCAAAAATCGAATCTTGCATTTCATCAGCGGTTTGAGACAGAACTGGAATTCCGAACCTCCCGCAACCGCCGCATCCTGTACTTGAGAAATGATGAACGAACGGACGATAAAACTTATCAACTTCCACTTGATTTTCTTCCGGCTGAATGTCGTCTTTCACAACAGCTTCCTCCTTACACGAACTAAACATCAAACCAAAAGCCACTAAAACAAAGAATAAACCTCTCATATTTCTCTAATTAACGAAGCAACACGCTACTTCCTTACAAATATGAGTGCAGAGTTGTCGCTTGTTAAATAATTCACGTCACTTTATAATCATTATAATAGTTAGAATACTTTTTATTTGTTGTTCTGAAAATATTTAAGACAGAATTCCTTAAAAATGCCAGCGTACTTTTCAGTGGCACGTTTATCGCACAACTTATCGCGTTTAGTGCTTTGACCATACTTGGCAGAATTTACAGTCCTGAAGAATTTGGTGAGTTAGAAACATTTCTTAAAATTTCGGGAATAGCTATTGTTATTGCCGGTTTGCGTTATGAACATGCAACCGTGGTTGAGAATGATATTGAAAGTGCAAAGAATACCGTCCGACTCAGCCTGTTTTTGAATTTGTGCACCAGTTTATTGGTCCTGCTCGCAGTGATTATCGCCCGAAAAAGTATTGGTGAGTTATTCAACTTGTCTAACTCCAATATGCTTTACTTCATTCCTCTTGTTGTATGGTTAACCAGCAGTACCGAAACATTTATTTTATGGTACAATAGACAGAAAGGATATAAACGCATATCAGCAAATCGGGTGTCTGCCTCACTCACCAGTACTGGTTACAAACTAAGCCATCCATCGCTAGCACTTTTTTCTTTTAACGGTTTGATAACCGGACATATTCTAGGACAAACTATTGCTTTAGGACATATGGTTAGAAGGCTTCCTTTTACCCTCTGGAAGTTTAATAAAAATGCCCTGAAAGCGATTGCTAAAAAGTACCGAATGTTTCCCATGTTTAGCACGCCTGCAGCGTTGCTTAACATTTTAGCTACGAGCATGCCTGTCTTCCTAATTAGCAGCTTTGATGGGCAAGAAGCTACGGGATATTTTGCCAATGCGCTCAAACTTACCTATCTGCCAATGAGCATGATCAGCATGTCGCTTGGCCAAGTATTCTTCGAGCGAATTGCACGTTTGAACACTAACAGCGAAGAAGCTTCTAACTTGTCTCACAATTTATTGAACCTAATGTTTTTAGGAGGTGTTATTCCTGTAGCCGTTTTTGCTGTTTGGGGTGACAGCATTGCTCCTTTCATTCTTGGCCCAAATTGGACCGAAGCTGGGGTATACATTCAAATCACCATATTCTTCTATTTCAGCATGTTTTTAACAAGTGCTTTTTCAAGTGCCTTTGAGACTTATGGAAAATTAAATGTTCAATTAGGGTACAATTTAATATTCTTGGTAGCGACAACTTTGGCTCTTTATCTAACCTATTATAACGGAGGAACAACCAGACAAGCTCTTTTACACTTTTGCATAGTTGGTGTTACTTTGCGCCTAGCTGTTGTAAATTATTTCTTCTTTCTGTTTGGCCGAAACGCCATTCTAAAGACCATATTTGCAATTGCTTTGATGGCCATCCTAACTTGGTTAGGCCTGATGATAAAAGAAGGTTTTTAGTGAAAAAAGTAATCAAATATATTGCCAATGGTTTAGATGACAGTTTATTCCGATGGTGGGTAAAATGGCTGTATCCACAGTATAAACGCCCACGTAAAGGCTATATGAAAAACTACCAAGTGATTCGCAGCTACTTCTTTTTTCAAAAAGTTCTACGAATTAATGGAGCAGTTCCTTGGCCGGTTGATTTTAGATCAAAAATTGTTGATTGGCCTAACATTAAAAAGGGAATTTGCTGTGACCCAGGCGACAACCCAGGAATCTACATTAATGCGTCTGGAGGCTTAACCTTAGGGAACAACGTTAACATCGGTCAAAACACCATTATTACTACCACCAACCATTACAAATACGACCACCGCAAAAAGAGTCATACCAAAGGAATCACTATAGGAGACAACGTTTGGGTAGGCGCAAATGTGAGTATTGTTGCTGGCACAAACATTGGAAGCAATGTTACCATAGGTGCGGGGTGTTATATTAAAGGCGACATCCCGTCAAATAGCACGGTTGTAATGGACAACAATAGCCTGAAAGTGATACCCAAAACCAAGGAATACGAATGGGATTGCACAAAAGATGAATTATTGTAAGATTAATTCAAAATAATTAATACCTTTGCAACCCTTTTTGAAAGAAAGAAATGGCAAATCATAAAAGTACACTAAAGAGAATTAGAAGTAACGAGGCCAAAACAGCTCGTAATAGGTACCAGCACAAGACTGCTAGAACTTGGATCAAGAAAGTTAGACTTTCAGAAGACAAAAGCGAAGCAGAGAAGGTAATGAAAGAAACATTCTCTAAGTTGGATAAACTTGTTAAGAACAACATCATCCACAAAAACAAAGCTGCTAACGTAAAAAGCAAGCTTGCTAAACACGTAAATTCTTTAGGCTAAGCCTAAGCAAAATATAAATTTAAAGCCCAGACCCCTTAAGGTCTGGGCTTTTTTCGTTAGACTACTTTGAAGCAAGACCAAATAAAATACTGGGCAAAAGACGACCAACCGCGCGATAGATTAGTGGCAATTGGTCAGCAAGCGATGAGCAATGCAGAACTCCTAGCAATACTTTTACGAACCGGAAGCCAGAACAAATCAGCAGTTTCCTTAGCACGTGAAATCTTAAATGAATGCAATAATGATCTTCACCAATTGGCTCAGAAATCTGTTGCCGACCTGTGCAAAATAACGGGTATGGGAAAGGTAAAAGCCGTAACCGTAATTGCAGCACTTGAACTTGGAGGGCGCAAAAACACATCAGGGGTTAATCAACGTGTAATTCGTACCAGCCAAGATGCTTATGATACTCTGTCGCCTTTGGTAAAGAACAAAGTATACGAAGAATTCTGGATCATTCTCCTCAAGCGGAATAACAGAATCATTCAATGTTGCAAGGTAAGTGAAGGAGGTATAACCGGTACAGTAGCAGACCCAAAACGTATATTTAAGCTGGCATTAGAAAATCATGCAACATCAATAATTCTTTGCCACAACCACCCGTCAGGAAATCGAAATCCGAGCAATGCCGACACCCATCTTACACACAAAATTCAAAAAGCGGGACAGCACCTCGACATTAATGTGCTTGATCATCTAATCATAACCCAACATGGTTATTACTCATTTGCCGACGAAGGCGAGCTTATTTAGAATTTCAAATTTCTCTTTTTGAAGTTAGGGATTGACATTCCATTAAGGTCAAACACAAATGTTATACGCTCCCAGAATTTATCAATTTGAATATAACTAGACTCTTGGAAGTTAGTTATCTCTTCACTTTGAGCAAGATTAATAAAGATTTCAAAACGATCTTTTTTCACCTCAAACTCGAGTCCAACATTGTAAAAGAAACCTACTCCATTGGGATTATACGAAACCACTGTAGGATCCCTAATGTCATTAAATGTCAAAATCTCGAAATAAGGTTTCAATGGAATTTTACCAGGCAATGGAACGGTAACGTTTGCTGAGATTAACCATTTGTCTGCACTAGCGATCGGACCAACAAACTTCGAAAAGTCTCTTCTATTTGAAATTTGATTTTGGAACAGCCCATAATCAGCATTACGGTGCATTAAATAGTCATCGAAACGGTAGTCGTAGTATCCTGCTCGATCTGTACTTCCTACCGAGTTTTTGTAGGTCGTATTTTGAATGCTCTTAATCAAGTAGCTACCAAATATTCTCAACTCTAGCGGTTTTTCTTTAATACCTATATCGACGTTGTACTTCCAAATTGCACTTAGCTTAATGAAGTCGTCGAAGTCATCTTCTTCGCCAATATTCGGGAAATAATAAACCGTATCAGCCTCATTGGTGGTTGTATCTAAATAGATATTTCGAATGCGTCTATCGTTGAGATCGCCTAGCACGACGCGGTTTGTTATTCCACCATATTCAGCCATAAGCTCCAAAGAATATGGATTGATGGCTCGTTCATTTTTTAATTTATAGGTTAGCGTTGCAAAGTTTCTAGCCTTACTTCTAAATGTTTGGGGTCCTGTTAAGGTATCGTCGTTTAACTCGAAAGAAGGTTGCAACCAAATTTGATCGTACTGCAACCTCAGCTCTTTGCTTAAAGGACTTCGTTGTGATGATTTCGGAAAGTGATAAGATATGTATGGTGCTACTTTTAAGTACTTGTAATCTTGATCGACTAAATGTCTTTCAATGAAATTAAACGACCTTGCCATGGCACCAAACTCTATATACTCGGCTGTGCTATCTAAAGACATTGTATACTTTAGCTCAGCTGTTCCGTTTACAGACTTTTTGTTGAATGAATAGAGTGGCGATATATGCCAAGCCAAGGGCTTATTCGTTATTGACTGATTATGAAAGGAGAATCCTAACATTGACTTATCATATGCATTCCAGGCATATTGTGGATACACATACAACTCTTTAATTCCTTTCTTATCTTGACCTGTTCCGAGTTTCAGCTCAATTCCTTTAGGCTCCTGGTTGTTATTTACAAACAAATCAGACGTTACTTGGTCTTTATCCAATACTATTCGGTCGTAATCATCATTTAATGCAACGAATCGCATTTCCCCAGATGGCACACTTACCCAATGTGTAGTAGGCTGATTATTCTTAAATGTCGTTACTGGCATAGGCACTTCTACCCCACCTTTATTCTCCAAGAAAATGGAGTCTTTTTTAAGCTTGATGGCATAATCTAACTTTTGATCAGTATTAATTAGCACATCAAAGAACCAAGACAAATCACGAGAACTTGTTTTTT
Organism: Bacteroidia bacterium; assembly: GCA_965216465.1. Taxonomy (GTDB): domain Bacteria; phylum Bacteroidota; class Bacteroidia; order NS11-12g; family UBA9320; genus UBA9320. The sequence continues at coordinate 35,658 of CBDCFW010000002.1, read as the reverse complement.
CAAACGAAGCCTTCATGTCGTCTGGAAGTGGATGTCTGAATTTCCACTCTTCGTAATAGTTCTGCATGCATTTTTTATAGCGTTCTTCTCCGAGGTATGCCTCCAAATGCTTAAAGATAGCTGCACCTTCACCATATACACTTGCTCCATAATTCATCGAAGTATATTTCTCAGAATGAAGCCCTACAGCTTGGTGCTCATTGCGTAGCAAATTGTCTTTTACGATTAAACGCATTATTCCATCATTACTAAGCAACTTACTTTCTGCACCTAACGCAGCATGATCATAAAAGCTATTTATTGATTCGTCCATCCAAGGATAAACTCTTTCGTTTGATGCTAAAATTCCATAGAACCAGTTATGTCCCACTTCATGCACAATAACCTCATCGTTAAGAAAGTCACATAGCGTAATCATTGGATACTCCATTCCTCCACCGGCTTTAAGTTCTCCATGCACTACGGTTGCATGAGAATAAGGGTAAGGACCAACGTGCTCAGAATAGTAGGTAATAGCCGTTTCAACTGCCGACAGGTACTTCTCTGCTTTTTTGGGAGACACGATTCTCGCAATTATTTTTTTATCTCCAACTTTCACCTCTTTTGAAACATAGCCAAACCGCTTTGAAGCAAACCACGCAAAGTCATGCACTTTGTCAGCCGAAAAGATCACGGTTTTCATTTCGTCAGAGCTTAGTGGTACAGAATCTCGTGTTCCTTCTCTAAAGTCTCCTTCTAGCTCACCAGCAGTTTCACATTCACCTGTTGCGGCTATTACATAATTAGCAGGAAGTGTCACACTTACCTTAAATGAACCGAACTCAGAATAAAACTCTCCCAAATTCAGGTATGGCATAGGGTTCCAACCGTTCACGTCATATACCGCAGGTTTTGGATACCACTGGGTAATAAAGTAGTCTTGATCTTCATGTCCCAATCGCGAAAACACTTTCGGTATTTTAACCCTGAACGGCGTAAACAAGGTAGTCTTTTCACCTGGTTTTAAAGGAGAATTAAGCACAACCTTTAAAACATCGATATTATCGGTTTCCTCTATTTTCAACGATTCACCATTGCTTGAAAAGCTAAGGCTATCTAAATAGCCCCGTTCTTCTTCTGAACTATAATAGAAGTCTAACTCACCGTTCTGCTGCATCTGTTGAGCAAATGCAGTTTGATTGTTTTTGTAGGCATTCGGCCAAATGTGAAAGTAGATAAACTTTAATTCATCTGGACTGTTATTGGTATAATTAATTGCAATCTCACCGTTAAGGAAATGTGACTGATCGTCTAATGTAACGTCGATCATATAGTCTACTTGCTGTTGCCAATCAACCTGATTCTTAATCTGTGAAAAACCAAGGTTAACAAGAAAAATCAGGGATAAAAAAAGTGTTATAAATCTCATTTTGAAGATAATATGTGGGCAAAATAACGGTTTCACGGTGAGTTTGAAATAATTTATAATCAACAAATTGATAGCTTTGAATGGAAAGCAAAAATTAAATGGACAGTCATCAATTTTTTAACGACGGAATAAACGAAAAAGCGAAGAAATTTGAACAGCTGTTGAATAGTGGGGAAAGCTTTTTTTATGACACCGATGAGCTCGAAGAAATCATTGAGTTCTACCTTGATTTTGATCAACTAAATAAGGCATCTAACGCCATTGATTATGGCGTATCGATATATCCTTATGAGTTGTTTTATCAAATAAAACGTGCTGAAGTTCTCATAGCTAGAAAAGAGGTTAAATCAGCCATTAAAATTTTAGAATCGGCCCGTTCTGTGGAGCCTAACAACCCTGAAATTGCAAAAGTGCTAGGCGACAGTTATGCAATTATTATGCAGCACAAAAAAGCAATTGACTGCTATCTTTTTGCTTTAAACCAGGCGTACGATCATGATGAAATCTTGCTCAGATTAGCGAGAATACATTTCATCATTGATAAGCCAAACAAGGCTATGAATTACCTCAATGCCTTGCCCGATGATTTCACATACGATGAGTTTTCGTTACAAGAGTTTGTAAAGCTCTTTTTTGACTTTTCTCAGTTAGATAAAGCTATAGAATTTTTAACTAAGGTCATTGATGAAGATCCATACAATTATGCCGCATGGTATTTTAAAGGTTTAACACTTCAAAAATCGGAAGATTACAAGGCAGCAATAGATGCCTTTGAGTTTTGCATTGCGATTGACGACAGCAACACTATGGGGCACTTAGGGCGGGGAAATAGTTTAATGGAGCTCAAAGAGTACAATGAAGCTATTGATTCGTTCAAGCTTTCTTTAGACAATGATGAAAGCGATGCCGAGGTACTATGCAATATTGCAGAATGCTATGAGCAATTAGAAAATTATAGCTCAGCTAAGTACTACTACCTGCGTGCAATTAAGATGGATAAGCACCTGTCTGATGCCTATTTCGGAATTGCGATGATCTACAAGAAACAAGACAAGTTAAGAGACGCCGAGAAAAACCTGCTTAAGGCTATCGACATTGATAGTTTTGAAAGTATTTACCACATAGAGATAGCAGAACTCTACTTGCTTCAAGAGAAACGAGAAAGATGTCTGTTTCACTATCAACAAGCCTACGAAATAGACCCAAACACTCCCGAAATTGTTTTGGATTTTGCACATGCAAACTTCGGATTCGAAGAAATAGAAGAAGCGATTAAGCTACTTCAAAATCACTTTGAGACCATCGCTGAAGACCATCGCATTCTGTACCGAATAGCGTCTTATTATTTTTGTTTAGGACAATATGAAAATGGTTACAATTACCTTCATGCAGCGTTGCAAACCAAACCAGATGAATATTTTTTAGTTTATGAGTATTCTCCTTTCGTTGAAAACATAGAAAATGTAACAAATATCATAGATTTGTACATTCATAAAACCAATGATTAATCCGGAATTCAATTTAAAGAATTTACCTCAACGTACCAGCAAGCCACGTGAAAGTGGCCTGACCATGGTTATGGATAAAGGTTTAAGCATCAATGAAGTAGAAAATTTTCTCGATAGCTCTTCTGAGTATGCTGACATTATTAAACTCGGCTTTGGAACCAGTGCTGTAACGCCTCGCTTAGCTGAAAAAATTAAGATGTATCACGACGAAAACATACCTGTTTACTTTGGAGGTACGCTATTCGAAGCTTATGTAATTCGGGGTCAATTTGACGACTACCAACGTTTACTAGACAAATTCAACATTACACACTGTGAAGTTTCAGATGGATCTATCGAAATATCGGAAGAAGAGAAATGTGGTTACATCCGTGCCCTTGCTAAAAACTTTACGGTATTGAGTGAGGTAGGATCAAAAGATGCCGAAAAAATTATTCCGCCATACAAATGGATTGCGATGATGCAAGCTGAAATTGACGCTGGTGTTTGGAAGGTGATTGCCGAAGCTCGAGAATCAGGAACCGTTGGAATTTTCAGAAATTCAGGTGAAGTGCGTTCAGGTCTTGTAGAAGAGATTTTAACAAAAATCCCTCAAGAAACAATTTTATGGGAGGCTCCTAAGAAAGTTCAACAAGTATGGTTTATGAAGCTATATGGTCACAATGTTAACTTAGGAAATATTGCTCCTAACGAATTGATTCCGCTTGAAACATTGAGGCTAGGGTTAAGAGGTGATACGTTTCACCACTGGCTTTAATTTACACGAGGTCTTCTAATTAAGGTGAATTGAGTAGTTAGCTCTTCATCTTGACCTTCATTTTTACTATCGTATCCAAGAACAACCACGTATGTGGCATTATCTGGCACTCTAAATGTCATGCTTGAAGTTGCACTTGATGAAGAATCTACTTTTTCTGCAATCGGTTTCTTCTGTAGATCTAAAACGCGTAATGATGTGATGAGATCCACTTCTGAGAAAGACATACTAAATACATAATCGTATCCTTTTTCAGCAGCAAATTCGTATTGATATGAACTACCCTTTTTTAAGTCTAAATCTTGAGACTTAACATACTTCCAATCGATATTGGGGTTGATTTCGGTTACCTGAGCATAGCTAAAAACCACAGCCGAAAGGGCAATAATCATTCCGAGGAATCTTTTCATTTCTTATTTATAACGTCTTTTTTCCTGTTATCTTGTTTTCTTAGACGCTGCAACTCTTTAACACGTTGTCTGAACTCTTGACAGATTGAAAAAATGTTATAATACTTATGACTAAAATTAATACTTTCCTTATTCATACCTTAAATGGTCTACTAAGATAAGAGGAAAAAACCAATTTGTCACAATTCTGTCATGATGAAATCTGTCATATTTTGATATAACATTTGCAGCTTCTCATCTGATAACATGTCCATATGTTTTTTAATCACCAGTAAATCACCTCTTTTCGCTGGACCCGTCTGTAATTCCTTAGGTTTGTGTTGATTTAATCTACTTGCCGTTTCTTGAATAATTGGTAACAAAAACTTAAAATTAAGCCCTTCTTTTTCCAAATAATCATCGGCAATCGAATACATCAGATTCGTAAAATTGTTCGCAAACACAGCAGCCAAATGGTATTTCATCCGTTCTTCAGAATTCACTTCCTGAATTTTGTTTGAGATAGAATCTGCAAGATCCATAATCCTCGCTTTGGCCGAAGGCGAACTCCATTCTAAGAACAATGGAACTTCAAGCATATTTTTCACTTTAGCTTTAGTCAGCGATTGCAACGGATAAATAACTCCATAATCGGAACCATATTCGCTGAGAACATCCATATTTACAGGACCCGCTGTGTGACAAATGATAGACTTGATTCCCAAAGGCAACGATTCGATTATTCCCTTATAAGATTCGTCGTTTACGCAAATTAGAATAAAATCGGAGTCGTTATACAACTCGCTTAACGATGACCCATAGTACGCCCCAAACTTTGAAGCTAGCGATTTAGCGTTTTCTAGATTTAGACTAACAACTAGGTTTATGGTATGTCCAGCCTTATCGAAGGCTATGGCCAAGTTTGTGGCTACATTACCGCTTCCAATAAATGAAATCTTATACCGCACGTTTAAGTTCTAATCTGTTGTAGGTGGCAATTCCAAAGCCTACTACCATCAAGATTGTACCTAACCAAAGGAAATTGATATAAGGAAACTTTATCCCTTTCATCACAATGAATTTTGGTTGCGGGGTTGTCTCAGCAATTTTCAAAATTGCTTTTGGTATACCTTCTTCATCCGCCTTCACTTCAAAGATAAACTTTAATCCTACTTCCAGAACATCCTCGGGAATGCTAAAATAAGTGTTGGGGTTAATTCCAAACAAGGGTTCAGCAGTGACGGTGGTTGTTCCTCGCTTAACTTCTATCATTGCTTTGGCTAAGGTTGTATTTTTTAAACCAATGCTCTCACCTGTTCCTTTTTCAACTGCTTTAAAGTACACTGTTCCATTGGTTGTTTCAATTGAATCTCCTGGAACTACCTCGTACGACTTCTCTTCGCTCCACTCTACACTATCGCTCGGTTTAGGGAGGGATGTTATGTGCGTGTATATATCGTAAGTCAGGTAATGACGAGTATCCGGATTTGGCATTAATTGATCCTCCGCACTAATTTGTGTGTTCGGATAAAGGGTAAATTCTTCACTGCCATCGATAGCCTTATAATGAACCTTGAAATAAATGTCATCAACACTAACCGAATCGCCAAGATAGGTAACGAAGTAATCTTGCAGCTTGGTTGTTTCACCTTTTAGCAAGAGCATGTTTTCTCTTCGTGCTTCTTCATTGAAATTACCCATGCGTCCGTCAAAGTCTGCGGTAATTACTTGCTGTTTTGCAGATGAAACTAGAACTCCTAGGAGCATCATTCCAAAGCCTAAATGAGCGATTGAAGCTCCAGACAACTTAATATGGCTTTTTACATAGAGAACTAAATAAGCAACATTTGCAACAAATGCATAAATAGCGGCTAGCATGAGTGAAATTAACAACACATTGGTAATCTCAAAAAGTAAGACACCTCCTATGGTTAAAACCACTGCAATTAGCAAGGTAATTAGGATTTCTTTTCTAAGTTTATTTCTATCGGGTGTGTCTTTATACCTGAAGAATTGGGCAATCGCCATTAATGATGCAATTACAATTGCTATTGGAAGTTGAAATCTATTGTAATGCTGAACAACATCTTCTGGTGCAGCAAAGCTGGTTGTGAAAATTTTGTTGAACACCGGCAGCGATGTTGAAATGGTTACTTGTACAGCTGAGAGTACAAGTATCAGAGACCCGATAAACATCCAAAACTCGCGACCGTACACATTATCTTCGCTTGCATTGTTCTTGAGCTGCTTATTTAAATTAAGGACAAACCATCCAATTCCGACCAAAGTTAAAACCAACAAAGGATAGAATGTCGGCTTCTCAAACTTAGGCAGCAATATGAGTAAAAGACCAATGACCAAGCTGAACGATAAGCGGTATTTCTTTGGAGTTACTGCCAAAATTGGCAACCAAATAAAAATCACAACAAATTGCATGAGTTGGCCTGCTAATCCAAGGTCTGTAAAAGAGTGAACTGACGTTTCTCCTAATACTCCACTTCGTGTTAAAAACGTAGCGTACAACACCATAATAAATGATGAGATCACCAATGTATATGATGCAATTGTTGAGCTGTTGGTTACCTTCTTAATAAGCATCAAGTGTATTCCAGCTATTAACAGTAACCAAGGTACGAGCGAGGCATTCTCTACCGGATCCCAAGCCCAATATCCACCGAAACTCAATGATTCATACGCCCAAAAGCCGCCCATAATGATACCTGCTCCTAAGATCATAGCACCTAAAAGTGCCCAAGGAAGTGCGGGTTTAATCCAGCTTCTATGTTCACCTTTAAACAGCGATGTTACTGCAAACGCGAATGGTACAATCGTCAAGGCAAAACCTAAGAACAAAGTAGGTGGATGAATTACCATCCAATAATTTTGAAGTAACGGATTAAGTCCTGTTCCATCAACAATATTGCTTAAGTAGTCTGGCCGCTCAAATATGGGTGCCGGCATCTTGTCTCTTAGCAACTCAAATGGATTGCTTCCTAGCTTGTATCCTTCCACAATATCCACTCCAAGAAGCATGGCACACAAAATGATTTGTGAAAGAGCCATTATGGCTAGAACTCCACGCTCCCATTTCTTGGCTGTAAATATTAAGATTACACCGAGTAAGGCATTCCAAACGATCCACAGCAAGAAACTTCCTTCTTGGCCTTCCCAGAAACAAGAGACCATATAACGCAATGGTAGCTTTAAACTGCTATGTTGATAGGCATAGGCGTATTCAAAATAGTGATTTTGAATTATTAGAAACAGTGTTATGAATATTCCAATAACCGCAAGGGTATGAATAATGAAGAATGTTCTACCTAGTTTCTTTTCAGCACCTTGGTCTGATGACCTCAGATAGAAGATTGCACTTAAAATTGCTGACACGAAGGCCAGAATTACGAAGAAATTTCCCCAGTTTCCAATGGCGAGATGTTCTCCTAAATAGGTAATTGTTTCCATCTATGCTTCGGCGTTTTGAGCCTCTTTAACCGCTTTGTTTATTTCTTCATCTTTATACTTCGAAGGACATTTAGGCATCACTTTGGTAGCTCTAAACACTTCGCCCTCAGCCTTACCGTACATGTTCACGGTTTCAGCACGTTCAAAGTCAGGTTGTTTTGGCTCCGATGAAATCACCTTACAAACCTTGCCGTCTTTGTCTTTTATATAAAAAGTAAAGTAATTAGGATCTTTGATGGGGTCATATTCAAACGGCATGTCTTTCATTAAGAATCCAGAAATGTGAAAAATCTCATCGGGATTGCTTTGTGCTTCTGTGAAGGTTGAAGTCTTACTAGCCTCCATATAGGTACTCATCACGTAGCCAATAGCAACAGCTAATAGCACCAATAAAAATATTACTTTAGGCTTCATTTTCTTTTTCCAATTTGCTGATTTTTCTATCTAATCGAATCAGGTAAAGTACTATACCTGAAAATATAATCAAGAGCACCGCTATTACTACATAGATTTTACCGCTGCTATAAAACAAATCATCCATAGGAGATTGTGCTAAAGCAGACAAACTCATCAACATAAATATCCAGCTAAATTTCCTCATTTTTTCTTTTAATTTCTGTAAGTCTATATTTCAAACTTGCGATCCACACGCTTAGAAGGATCCACCCTAAAACAGCAAAGTAAAACACCTTTCTCAAGTTGTTATCTAAATCGAGTTGACTAAACCCTATTGTATCACCACTCGCTGGGTGCAAGCTAGTTTCAGCCATTCTCGGATAAATAATTATCAAAACAATAAAAATTGGAAAGGCAAACAGATTGTATACTGAAGAAAACTTTGCTCGTTTCACGTCGTCTTCTATGCTGTTTCTCAGGATGTAGTAAGCAAAGTAGATCATTACCCCGATGGCTGCACCATTCAGTTTGGCATCTTCTACCCACCATGTTCCCCAGGTAAATCTTGCCCAAAATGACCCGGTAGCTAGTCCCATAAGTCCAAACAACAGCGACACTTTAACGAAGCTACTTGCTAGACTATCGTGTTTAAGATCTCCTTTGGCCAAAAATAGAATGCCTACGATGTATGAAGTAAGCAGTAAAATAATCATGCTAAACCACATCGGAACATGAAAATGAAGGTTTCTTATTGACTTTGCAATAATTCCTAAATCATCGGGAGCAGGCATGAGCAAACCGCCAACAATAGCGTAGACGATACAAACCACTGCCAATATTTTCCACCAACTTTGTTTCATTACTTAAATGGTTGGCAAATGTAGTTTTTTTAAGGGTAAAATCGGTGTTACTAAAGTAGCAATAACTGATATTTTACTCTTCCCAAACATAATTGAATAAGGAAACAGCTAGCACCACTTGTATGATTAACAAAAGTCCTAAAACAAGCCAATCTTGGTAGAATACTACATCTACATTGGCCATCATTGTTTTACTCGCTGACTTTAAACTCACTAACAAACTTGGTATTAAGAGCGGAAGACTTAGTATTAAAGCAACCAAACTGCTGTTTTTTGCTCCTAAAGCAAGCGATGAGTTGAAGGTAAACACGGCTGAGTTACAAAGCGTGAAAAGCAAAGCAGTTAACATATACTCCAATAGATGAGGAATGCTTTGAGGCAGCCAAAAATTCATCAAGACAAACAGTGTAAGCAGAAAAAAGGTATTGACCAAAAACTGGTAAAGAATCTTTGAAACAATTACCGCCTTACTATTAACTAGGAACTTGTAATAGAGCAAGCTGCCTTTGTTCTCCATCAAAAAACTTCTTCCTATATTTTGCACTACTCCGAATATCAAAACCACATAAAACAAACTATGCCACACCATATTGGATGCAGATTTTTGAATGGTGTAAATAATGAAGACGGAGACCAAGAGTAATAAAACGAGGGATAACAGCGCATACTTGTTTCGCAGCTCCATTTTCAACTCTTTTAGAAAAAGCTCTTTTATCTGTTTGATTAAACTAGTTTGCATAAATTTGCCCTGCAAAATTACATTTAATGTTATACCAATTAAGAAACTTATCTGAAGAAGAAAAATCGGTTGTAAAGAAATCACCGGTATGGGTTACTTTGTTAATCGCTTGTGCTGATCACGACATTGAGGAAAATGAGATTGATAGAGCAAAAGAAATTATGCATATCAAATCTTTCGCGACTAACACAGATGTAAAAGACATTTATAAAGAGCTTAAGCTAAATATCGATGAAGAAATTGATGTTGCTCTAAAGTCATTATCACCGAACGGAGACGAAAGACTTAAATACATTGAAGAACATTTATCAAGATTAAACGACATTTTCCCTAAAATGGAAGGTGGCTTTGCCAAACAACTTTACAAAAGCTTAAGAAGTTTAGCATTTAATGTTGCAAAATCTGATGGAGGGTTTTTTGGAATTGGTAGTATAAGCGACCAGGAAGAAATTTACATGAAACTTCCAATGCTTAACCAACCATGAAAAAAATCTTAATAGCAAACAGAGGCGAAATTGCCGTTAGAGTGATAAAAACCTGTCAAAAGATGGGTATTTCAACTGTTGCTATTTATTCGGAGCGAGACCGCGATTCGCTTCATGTACAAATGGCCGACGAAGCCTTTTGTGTTGGTCCTGCACCTTCTGCAGAAAGTTATTTGCAAGCAGACAAAATCATTGATATCTGCCTAAACAATCAGGTTGACGGAATTCACCCTGGTTATGGCTTTCTTTCTGAGAATGCAAGTTTTGTAAAAAAGGCGACGGACGCAGGAATTACTTTTATCGGTCCAAGCCCAGAAGCCATTGATCTTATGGGTAGCAAAATTGCAAGTAAGCAGGCAGTTGCCGAATATGGTGTTCCGCTTGTACCTGGAATTAATGACGCAGTAAAAGACATTTCAGAAGCTCAAAAAGTTGCCGACCAAATTGGTTACCCCGTGCTGGTTAAAGCTAGTGCCGGTGGTGGAGGTAAAGGTATGCGTATCGTTCACGATCCAAAAGACCTTGAAACCCAAATGAAAACTGCAATGAGCGAAGCACAAAGTGCTTTTGGAGACAGTGCGGTTTTCATTGAGAAGTTTGTTACAAAACCACGTCATATTGAGATTCAAATACTTGCAGATAATCATGGAAATGTAATTCATCTTCTTGAACGAGAATGTTCTATTCAACGAAGACACCAAAAACTGGTTGAAGAAGCTCCTAGTTCAGTGCTTACCGAAAAATTAAGAGCAGAAATGGGTGAAGCTGCAGTTAATGTGGCGAAAGCATGTAATTATAGCGGTACAGGAACGGTTGAGTTTCTTCTCGATGCTGATCACAAGTTTTACTTCCTAGAGATGAACACCCGTCTTCAAGTTGAACATCCTGTAACTGAATTGATTACTGGATTAGACCTTGTTGAACAACAAATAAGAGTAGCCCGTGGAGAGGAATTGACCATGAAGCAAGAAGATATCGCTGCCAATGGTCATTCGATTGAGCTGCGTTTAACTGCCGAAGAAACTGCAAATGACTTCTTACCTGCGGTAGGAAAGATTGAAACGTATATCCCTCCTACTCAAGACTTTGTTCGTCTTGATGATTTTGTATATGAAGGATATGAAATTCCAATCTACTACGACAATATGTTCGCAAAGCTTATTGTTTGGGGCCAGGATAGAACTCAAGCCATTCAAAGAATGATTGAAGCCATTGATAGTTTCAAAATTGAGGGCATTCCGACTACCTTAGATTTTGGTAGATTTGTATTGAAACACCCAAAATTTATTGAAGGTGATTTTGATACAAATTTTATCGCCAATTACTATACTCCTGAGGCAAGAAGCGAGCAAGATGCTAAACTAAACAAAGCAGCGGCAATCTTCACCTATGTTGCGTTTAATGACTTTAAAAAAGTTGAACCTGCTCAACATATTTCAGACGACTGGTCTAAAAACAGGAAGTAGGTATCTTCTTTCTCTTGTAACTTTTACCTTCCTCGTTCGTAAGAGCAATAGTTAAATCGTGCTCCATTTAGTGGAACGCAATAATTTTTACATTATACGGTTTTACTAATAACACCTTACGACTATGAAACTATTAAAATACATCTTATTATTTCTTGTTATTCAGGTTCCATTATTTGGAATATCACAAGTTAAAACAGCGAGCACATTAATTCGTATTGAGACTCCAAAATACATAAAGTATGAAGACCCTTACATTATTTACGTCCCAATGAACTTCAACAATGCTGAGGTTCAATCTAGAATTAAAGATTTAGATATTGACCAAGTAGTTAGCGTTTCATTAATTTACTCTCAATTTAGAGCATCTGAAAGATTTGATCAGTTAGAACTAAATAACAAAAGAACTTACGAGTTAAACCGTCTAATTCCAGGCTTAGCTTCAAATACCAACATCTCGTGGTATTGGATTGCCCAAACAGGTTGCAAATCTCCATCGGAGTGCAACAACTATTTTCATGGATTTGAAATAAAAATTAAATCTCCAAAAGAGATTGAAACCGAAATTTTTGAGAAAAAGATGCTTGAGTATTATACCAAGTCAGCTATTGGCGAAGAAACTTCATCTGCCTACCTCGACTCCGTTATTAGTACTGGAACATCATCGTTAGTAAAAACATGTGATACTTCCTTTCAAGAGAAAAAATATTCTAGAAGCAAACTTGGAACGCTTACTCCCCTGCGAACAAAATCTGACAAAAAGTTTTTACGTAAGCTCAGAAAACTGGATTTAAACGGCGATGAATCAATCAAATTTATTGTTACAGATAGACGAAAAATTATAAACATAGAAGGTTTAGAGAAGAAGAATGAGTTTTCATCTTTGGCCAAAGAAAATTTCAAGCTAATTCCATCACGTTACAAAGGTCAGAGAGTCTATACACAGTATCAAATGACTTTCAACAGGTCTGGCAAAAAACTAAACAGTTACAATTTAATTGCTACTCCAATAACAAAAAACAAAGTTCAAATCGATAGCTTCTATAGCAACATTGAATATGTTGAAGTCATAAAATGTAGCTATATGGACACCTCAGTCAGACTCATGCGTAGTTCGACTATTGGTTACGGTTACAATTCTGCGATAGAAGACGTGATTACTAAAGTGTTTGACCGAAATAAGCACTGGACCAATTGTGTTATAGCTACTGACGTAACAGGGAGTATGGCTCCATACTTAGGTCAGTTTCTTGCTTGGCATCAGCTTAACATGAAGTCACATACCAACAACAATTACATCTTTTTTAACGATGGAAACAACATGGCCGATCAATTAAAAAGACCAGGCAAAGTTGGTGGTATTTACCATACAAAAACCACATCGTTTGAGACAATGAGCACAACATTGCACAAAGCTCAAAGTAGAGGTGGGGGTGGCGATCTTCCTGAAAACAACATTGAAGCTTGCATTACTGGGCTAAAAGCAAACCCTGATGCAAATGGAATTATCATGATTGCAGACAATTATGCCACACCAAGGGATCTAAACTTACTTAATAAGGTAAACAAACCTATTCACGTTATACTTTGCGGAGCATCATATGGAATAAATACCGCATACCTCAATATGATTAGAGAAAATGGAGGGACGCTGCATACCATAGAAGATGATTTAACAAATCTTGCCAAACTCCACGAAGGTGAAGAAATCGAAATCTTAGGTGTGAGCTACATTATTGAACACGGTAAGTTCGTACCACATACTGCCAAAAGAGACATAACAGTTAGGTTATAGCTACTATTGTTGATTAAGGCATCAAAGAAGAGCTAACTTTGCACTATATTGATGCAGCCAAACTCATTCGAAAATCTGAACATTTCAAAACAATTGTTCAATGCAATTGATGACTTAGGTTTTGACCGACCTACACCAATTCAATCAGAAGCATTTCCGGTTGTTATGTCGGGGAGAAATGTGGTTGGGATTGCCCAAACTGGCACAGGTAAAACATTGGCTTATATGCTGCCAGTTTTGGCCCAGCTTAAATTTTCTAAACAATTAAAACCACGTGTACTCATATTGGTTCCGACCCGGGAGCTCGTTATTCAAGTTGTTGAGCAGATCGAACTCTTTACCAAGTACATGACCATCCGAACCTTGGGTGTTTTTGGCGGTGTAAATATCAAAACGCAGAAAGCTGCATTGGCTGAAGGAGTTGACATAGTTGTTGGTACTCCTGGCAGGTTGTACGATTTGGCCGTAAGCAGAGCACTACAACTGCAAGACATTGGCAAATTGATTATTGACGAAGTAGATGTTATGCTGGATCTTGGATTTAGGTTTCAGCTAACCAATATTTTCGAGTTACTTCCTAAAAAGCGTCAAAACATTATGTTTTCAGCTACAATGACGGAAGATGTTGACTCGCTGATAAAAGACTTTTTCATTGATCCGTTTACAATTTCAATTGCGGTTAGCGGTACACCCTTAGACAATATCGAACAGACGTGCTATGAAGTTCCCAACTTCTACACCAAAGTAAATTTGCTGTCTCACCTGCTTGAAGACAAAGAATCATTTCGAAAAGTGGTTGTTTTTATTGACAGTAAAAAAAATGCGGATAAGCTATTTGATGAAATGCAAGTAGGTTACTGGAACGAGTTGGGCGTTATTCATTCTAACAAATCTCAAAACAACAGAATTGGAACCATCGAGGCTTTCAATGATGGAATAAATCGAATTTTAATTGCAACAGACGTAATTGCCAGAGGATTAGATCTTGACGACATAAGCCATGTAATAAATTTTGACACCCCAAGCTTTCCTGAGAATTACATGCACCGTATTGGCCGAACAGGTAGGGCTGAGAAAGAAGGACATTCGATTCTGTTCTACACAGAAAAAGAAACCAAATCAAAGGAAGCTATTGAAGCTCTAATGGATTATAACATCCCTCAGCTAGAATTTCCTGAAGAGGTTAAAGTCTCTAAGAAATTGACTATTGATGAGCAGCCCAAAATAGTCGAAAAGAACCCTCACAAACAAACAAAACGAATAGCGGGCCCTAGTTTTCATGAGAAGAAAGACAAGAATAAAAAAACACACAACTTTAGTGGGGGAGACAAAATTCGAATGAAGAAGGCTAAAAAATATAAGAAGCCAATCACCAAAGGAAAACGCAAACGCAAACGATAATGAAGCCAGCATCCGTAGCTCAAATAAAATCTGAACTCAAAAACCTTGATAAGGAGAAACTGGTGGAAATCAACCTAAAATTAGCTCGATTTAAAAAAGAAAACAAAGAGCTACTCTCCTACTTATTGTTTGAAGAAGGAAATGAAGATGACTATATAGCTGAAATCAAAAGAGAAATGGACGAATTGTTTGAGCAAATCAATGTTTCAAGCATTTACTATATCAAGAAAAGCATTCGTAAAATCTTGAGAAATGTGAAGAAGTACATCCGTTATTCAAAACTGCCAGCCACTGAAGCAGAATTGCTACTTTATTTCTGTTCAAAAGTTAAAGATTTTGAGCCTAACGTTTTGGGCAACGTCTCTATGAAAAATTTGTACCTGAGGCAAGTTCAGTTAATTAGAAAAGCAATCGCAAAGCTTCATGAAGATCTGCAATACGACTTCAAATTGGAGTTAAATCAGCTGGGTTAGTTACTCTTCCCAGGTGACAACTTTAGATATTACTGGAACGCTGTTCCCGTTTTCAAACACTTCTACTTTTGCCTTTCCGTGATAAATCAACGATAGTTGACCTTCTGAAACATTGTCACCGAACGACCTGAAGGTCCAACGTTGAGGCACTCCTACATTTCCTGATTTGTTCATTGACCAATTGTTATTAGCACCTAATCTCCAGATCAGATTTGAATGCTTGCAAACAGGATTAGAATTTTTAAGTAAACAGCTTTTGGCTGGGTCACAATTCAGTTCCTGGATAACAACATCTACATATTGGTCATCTGGAATATCAACAGCTAAGCTCACCGATGTTCCGCCGACATAAAAAGTATCATTATTTAGAATATTGGGACCATACCAGCCTGTTTCAAAATAGACAATCTTTTCTGCTTCGGGAACAGGTAAAGGAGTCGACTTTTGATTGCAACCGAATAAGCCGATAAGTATAATGAGTGTTAAGGTATGTTTAATCATAGTATTGTTTATTCTATGACAACATCACCGAATAAAACGCTGCCTAAAAGTCTTTCTTTTTTGATTTTCGGAGTATAAACCAACCTGGGATCAATACCCATAGGGAGAGTACCGCCATAGAAACAAACATACCTAGATTAGTGCCTAAAAACATTTTAAATGATGCACCCGTGTAACCAAACAACGCCGAGATATCAAGCTTAAGTAATATTAGTATGCGTGATAAATCTATCGGGTTAAATAATGTTGCTACTAACGCAAACTTGTCGAGCGGATAGTCGTCGAAAACAAGGAGTGAAATTAAGAACAATCCGTCATAAACAACAGCAAGGACAAGCCAGAGCAAAATTGCATAGCCGAAACCTTTAATCTTATTCTCATTCGACAATGCCATATTATAAGCCAATGCCACAAAAATGAAAGTCAAGAAGGCTCCTACGAGTAGTAAGGACCCAAAATTCCAAATGGCTGCTGATTCTAAAACACCGTACAAAACAAAAGGAATACCCAAGCCCAACGTTAAGCTTAATGTGAGTGAAAGTGATAATCCGATGTACTGGCCTAAAAATATTGTTGAGCGTTTAAGTGGTTGAGCCAATAACAGTTCAGAAAATTCTTTAGAATTATAATAATGCATTACCCCAAAAACGGTTCCCACCAATGGAGTTAAAACCACAATGATATTCATTAATGTAATCACGGCTTTCGACACATCATTATTTAGAAACAACATGACAAAACCAAGTGCGAGATAGAAAAGAAAATAGACGTAACTCCATCTACTTCTCATCAAGTCAAAAAATATGTATTTGAAGATTTTAAACATTTTGTGGTGCTAGTATCTCTGCGATTGCGTGTTCTAAATTTGATTGACCTGTAAGTTTTTGAAGCTCTTGTAGACTGCCTTTGAAGTAGATTTTGCCGTCCAATAAAAAAACAATTTGGTCTGCTACTTCTTCTACAAAGCTGATTATATGCGAGGTGATTAATACCGTTTTACCTTTTGCCTTTTCTTCTCGAATAATCTCCTTGAGTTTAATTAATGAAACGGGGTCTAAACCGGTTGTTGGTTCATCTAAAATGATTAAAGGACTATCGAACATAAACGTAAGAAGAATGTTGACCTTCTGGCGTGTACCTCCTGAAAGATGACCCAATTTCTTCTTCAAATATTGCTGTAAGTCAAAGGCCGTAAGAAGATCTTCAAAATTGGCATCTTTGCCCCGTACATCCTTTATCATCTTAATCAGCTCTGCCACCGTAAGGTTGCTCGGAAAATTGGCTATTTGAGGCAAATAGTTTATGTCTTGACGGTAACTAAAACGACCGATAACTTCAGTACCTTTAATTTTAATACTTCCCTTGTTGGGAACTACCATTCCTAGCAAACTCTTGATTAAGGTTGTTTTTCCAGAACCATTGGGACCGAGAATAGCAAAAATTCCACCTTCTTCTATTTGTAAATCTAAGTCATGAAGAACCTGAACCTTTCCAAATTTCTTATGTAAATTTTCAACTGTTATCATGAGATGCGTTTCATTACAGGGTTATTATCTTTTAAATCATCCGGAGTAAAAACAGGTGATACTTTTTCTGAGAAATTAAGAATCTCCATAAAGAGACTTCTTAGTAGTAAAATAGTTTCAGGCGTTCGATTGACAATATATGAGAATAGCTTTACCGGTCTGAATGGCACATCGCCTATACCGTCTTTATTTAGGTCGTAGCCAGTATATGAGCTCCAGTAATTCCCATCAAAGTTATTATCGTTCATCTTGCTATTGTACGAAACATCAAATGAGTTATTCAAGAAATTATTTTGTTCGAACTTATTGGCATAACACGCCCCTGAAACTTTAATAGCCCAGCCGTTTCCAACAAAATCATTGTTCTTATAATTGATTCGTGTAGATCCTTCAGCCATAATACCTATCGTATTCCTTTCTATCACATTGTTTTCAATTTCGGCATCGTAAATTTCTTTAAGAAGCAAGCCATAAGAAGCAGACCCCCAATTTTCAAGAAATGTATTATGAGTCATATGAATAAACTTAGAGAACATTACAGCAACACCTGCTCCATTGCTCGAAAACTTATTGTAATGATACTCATTGTTATTAGAGAACATAAAGTGTAAACCGTACCGTAAATTATCGTAACTAAAGTTGTTTGAAACACTGCTTTCTGTCACAAATTCAAAGTAAATTCCATCTCTCAGATTGTGCAAAACATTATCGTCAACTCGAATATCACTGCTGTGCCACATGTGAACACCGTTGCCAGATGCTGCTTCCTCAACGGCGTGGCTAGAAATCTCATTTCTGCGGATAATACCATGGTGCGATTTCTCAACCAAGATTCCAAAGAAAACTTCAGATAACGTAGTTTTTTCAATTAGAAAATGTTTGCAACGCGATAAATAAATCGCTGCATAATCTTTGGTATAGCTTTGACCAACATTTGTGATTGCAACCTGATGAATGTTTACACTGTCGGCCTTCACTATTAAACCATATCCTTTTCGATCGGCATCAATCAACGACTCTTTTGTGCCTATGATGGTAATAGGCTTTTCAATGAGAACATCAAATTCTGAATAAACCTGGTTGTGTAACTGAATTGTATCACCCGATTCTGCTTTTTGAATAGCAGATTGAATCGATGTGTACGCGCACTCGTCGCAAACATCTAAGGTACCGGCATAGGTATGGCCCGATCCGATAAAAATCAGAATTATAAAAAGGATTATACGAAACATTATTTACAATATTACCTTGAGACCTGCATTCAAAAACATGGTCTCCGTCATAAATGTACCTGATGTTTTTTGGTAAACTGGTAATCCAAACTCGGCCGAAGCGAGCAAGGTTGATTTAAATACAAAGGCATTAACGCCCAAGAAAGTTCTTATTAAGTTACGGTCGTAGTTAGTCGTGTTAGCAGGAGGAGCCATCATTGGCATAAGTTCAGGATCAGCACCTTCAATCGGATTGATTGAAATTGCATGTAAACGAATTGAAGAGCTCACTTTCTTCATAATAGAATAAGCAGCCCACATGTTGATCTCATATTGATTTCCGAGCTTGTAATGCTCTGAATTTTCGTTTAAACGTATGGTATTGAGTTGCTGAACTCCCCATGATGCTTTATTAAAGCTACCTCGTGCTGTTCCTCCAATTGTGGCATCATAGCTACCAGAACCCAATTGCATAGCATATGGCAATTTTGCACTTTCATTCATAGGAGTCTCATCTCTATTTGTTATACTTCCTAATGGAACACTGATTCCACTATTAATATGCATCGAGAAATTCTGATTGGAAATAAGGCCTATCAAACCCGACAATTTGAAATCTCCTAAACCAGTTGATTGTGTTTCAAACTCGTGATTCATGGTCATGCCTCCCATGCTCATTCGATGGTTCATTTGCATTTTATTAGCTACAAAATTTTGCATAGCCATCAGTGTAAGCCGGTCTGAAACTGCGTACATACCTCCTACCATATACATGCTCATGTGCATGGTCTGTGGTGCAGTCATGTAGTTTTCAAATACTTCATCTTCTGAAAGAGAATTTGTTCCATTTTGATTTCCCGCCATTGCCATATTCATGTAACGAACAGAAAGCATTTTGCCTCCTTTGGCGTGAACGTGATCGCCCATTACTCCTGCAGGACCATACATATCGGCTCTGCCATGGTGATGGTGGTGCGAATGGTCAACACTGCCAAATTTTGAGCTTTCAAATCGCTTAACAAGCTCTACCCAATTTAGCACCATGCCATCAGCTTTCTTTTGAGCTGCTTTGGCCGAAGCCTCGGTAGAATAAGCGGAAATATTTGCCCCCATTGGGCTTGGAATCTTATTGCTTTTAAGATAAAAAGCAGTCTTAGCCGGTATAACTTTTCCGGTTTGATAATCAGTTACTTTGAGGTTTACTAGGTCCTTTTCTTCTTTCAGAAAATTGACCATACATTCAGTAGCATCAAAGCTGACTTGTTTACCGTTTAGTTCGCCATAGGCTTGAAACAATGCATCGTTTATATCCATTTTACAATGCACACAGCTCGACGGTTTTTGAGCAGATGCGAATAGTGCAAAAACACTAAACGCTATTGTCATTAAATACTTCATTGGTTTAATTTTAGATGGTTAAAAGTGATTATTAATTTGCTCCCAATTGTAAACCTCGCCAGATTTCTCATTAACAATTTCTTTTGCTTCTTCTTCAGATATTACTGCTGATAAAAAAGCACCCATTGGGCTTGGAATATTTTCACTCACAATAAAGTGCGCTGATGTGGCATCTAGAAATGAATCTGGATTGGTGTAATTCATTACCAGAAACAAGGCTACATCTTCTTTTTTATTGTGATCGTTATCTCTTAACATACATTCTATTGCATCATATTTAAAAACCTTCCCTTTTTGTGAAACGATCTCCGCCGCATGTTGCTGATCAACGATATTCATTTTGCAGTACACGCATGCTTCTTTACCGTAGTCAATTTTTTCGGGTTCAACTCCACAAGAACTGAGCAGTGTTAATGCAACAAGTATGGTTAAGATATTTTTCATGATTTGCTTTCTTTTTTACCCAAGAAGAATGCATATAACGATAGTCCCATGCCACTAAATAGCATGTATGCTCCTAATCTTGGATATGAGTGAGCGATAAAATTTAAAATAGTTTTTGTGCCTAATAAAGGTGGCTGGTAGGCCAATGGCGTTCCATCTGGATTAGTAAACTTAATGGCCGCATTTTCTTTAAGATTATGGCCATAGTCGTATTCCCATAGATAGAAATCGTACATTCCTGCAGAACCAAGAATACACATCATAATAAACCAAACAAGATACCATTTATAATTGAGGCCGAAGGCAATGATTAAACCGAGTGCCATCATGCCTATTACCACAAATGGAAATATTTTGAATTCTGGCAAAGATTCCGGAATGTCTTTCATTCCGATGTAGTGGTTCATGATATTAATATTCTTAATATCGTTTGGGTTCATATCCGACATTTTATTGATGTGAATATTCATCCCAATAGGCTCAGGATATTGTGGAGCTTCAAGCGTAATGTTCCATAAAGGGAACGCAAAAAGCCCTCCGAGTAGGATTACACCTACTAACATAAACAACTTCGATTTTTTCATTTTACTATTTTGAAATAAAAGGTAGGGAAGCGGGGAATGCTCCCCTACCTGGGTCCAACCCCATTAATTAACATTTATACTTATTCCTCAATATCTTCGCCAACAGACCAAGATAATGGTATTGAAGAACCTTGAGGTGAGACTCTAACATAACCTTGCATTTCTTGGTGAAGTGCAGAACAGAAGTCAGTACAGTAGAATGGCCATACACCCACTTGTTTAGGTTCCCAAACAAATGTTTCAGTTTGACCAGGCATGATCAACAACTCAGAAGTATTGGCTCCAATCATACTCACACCATGTGGTACGTCGTAGTCTTGTTCTAAGTTAGTTACGTGGAAATATACCTTATCTCCTGCTTTGATTCCTTCAATGTTATCTGGTGCAAAGTGCGAACGGATCATGGTCATATAAACATGAACTTCATTTCCGTTTCGTTCTACACGAGATTCTGCTTCACTTTTACATGCGTAAGGGTGATTATTCTCTTCAAGCTTGAAGATTTTTCTTGAATTTGGTGTTACAAGATCTGCTCTGATACCTGCTGCATAGTGAGGTTCACCAACAGTTGGAAAATCAAGAAGTAATTCCATTTTCTCACCACTGATATCATAAAGCTGTGCAGATTGAGTTACTTCAGGACCTGTAGGTAAGTAACGGTCTTTAGTAATTTTATTCATGGCAACACAGTACTCACCAAATGGTTTTTGAGAGTTACCTCCAGGAATCATTAAGTGACCTACAGAGTAGTAAGTTGGTTTTCTATCAACTACTTCCCAAGTTCCTACTTTCCATTTAACCACCTCTGAAGAGATGAAGAATGTAGTATAACCGTATCCTTTGTCGTCAAATTCAGTATGAAGAGGTCCTAAACCTGCTTGCTTAACTGCACCAGCATTAACTGATTCGAATTCGATGATTGGAATACCATAAGCTTCACCCGCGAACTTCTCATTTTCGATGGCATCCATCATTTTTGAGAAAGAGTGAACAGTAACATCAGCAGAAAGTTTACCACTTCCTACGATATACTCACCAGTTGGATCAACATCGCAACCGTGTGGTGATTTAGGAGTAGGTAAGAAATATACTAAGCCTGGGCATTCAGCCGGGTCTAGTACACGAACTTCATTTTTCCATGTAGTTGTTGCCATTTGAGTGCTTTCGTCATACACGTTGTGAGCATACTTAGTTGGCATGGTAGTAAATTTACCTTGCTCGATGTACTCTTGGGCTTTCTTCCAATTTACTGCAGCGATAAAGTCTTTATCGTTTTGAGAAGCGTTAACCTCAAGTAAAGTTGAACCCTCTTCCGTGTTATAAGTTGTAAAGAAGAACCAACCGTGTGATTCACCTCTTCCAGGGTGAGCTTTATCGTAATCAAATCCTGGCATTAAAATTTGGAAGTCAAGATCCATTCTTCCTGATTCTTGATCAACAGCAATAAAAGACAAGGCACCTTTAAAGTTTCCTTTGTATTCTTTGATTGACATGTCACGCTGAGGAACAGGAACGGCAAAACGTGTACCTGCCACCACGTATTCGGTATTTTCAGTTACGTACGAAGAACTGTGGTTACCAGCGGTGTTTGGAATCTCAATAATCTCAGTAGTCTCAAATGTAGTCAAATCGACACGAGCAATTCTTGGAGTGTTGTTACCATTTACAAACACCCATCTACCATCTAATTCTCCATTGGTTTGAGAAATATCTGGGTGATGCAAGTCGTCCCAAGGTACAAAACCGTGAGAGGTGTTTAAAAGTGGTTTAGTTTCTTCAGAATAACCATAAGCTTTCTCTGCATCTTGCGAGAAAACAGGGATTACTTTAAACAATCTACCTGAAGGTAAACCATAAACTGAAAGTTGACCATTAAAACCACCGGAGATAAAAGCATAATACTTGTCATGATCTCCAGGTTTAACATAAACTTTCTCAGCAGCACTTCCTGACAAAGCACTGTTCTCTGTGTTGTTGCCATTGTTACAGCCTAGTAGGAAGGCGGCAGTCAAGGCTAAAATAAATGATGTTTTAAAAATATTTTTCATGGGTTTGATATTCTAAGGGTTAATTATTCTTCGGCAGGAGGTAGAAGTACTTTGTCAATAACGTGAACAATACCGTTACCGGCAGGAACGCTCGCAATAATGTTCGCTCCGCCAATTACAGCTTTTCCATCAACAACCTCAACCTGAACATTCTGGTTATTTGCTTGGCCTAGTTTCTTAAACTTGGTTAAAAATTCTGCTTTTAAGTTTCCAGGAGTTACGTGGTACTTCAGGATGTTCGCTAGTGCATCTTTGTTTTCTGGTTTCAAAAGGTTTTCTACTGTTCCTTCTGGAAGTGCTGCAAATGCATCATCTGTTGGAGCGAAAACCGTTAATGGGCCTACATTTACTAATGCATTTTCTACCTGTGCAGCTTGAACGGCTGCAACTAATGATGTGTGATCAGGAGAGCCAATAGCTATTTGAAGACAATTTGGTTTACCCTCATCGTCGCTAAGAAAGGCTTGTCCTGTTCTTTCTGTTGGTTCTTCAGCGGCACTAGAAGTGCTTGTTTCTGAAGCGTTGTTACTACAAGCCATCATTAAGCCGGCAATAACAACTGGAATGATAAATTTGAATAGTTTCATGTTGTTATTTTTTATAAGGTTCTAAAATATTCTAGGATGGCACGGGCGTCTTCCTCACTTACGTTTTGGTTGGCCATTGGTGCACCATTGAATTCGATAAGCAATTGTTTGGCAAGTGGGTCTTGACTTACCATTTCTTCTGGGTTAAGAATCATATTCATTACCCATTCTGGAGTTCTTCTATCTAACACTCCTTGAGGACTTGGGCCGATATGCTTTTTATCACTTTTGTGACATGCAGTACACATGGCATCAAAAACCTCTTTTCCTTTGGCTGCAAGTTCATCGTCAATTTCATCAGCAAGGTCTAAACTTGAAATAGGCCCTACTCCTTTACTGTCGTTAAATTCAGATGTAACAATTTCATCAGCAATCATTGAAACAGGGGCTTCAGTGTTGCTTGTGTTCTCGGATTCATTGCTTCCGCAGCTAACAGCAATTGCAGCTACAAAAAGGACAATCATAAATTTTAAAAGATGCTTCATTTTATATTTTGTTTTTTGGTTGAATTCTTAAGTACGCTTTCACCACTATCAACTCCTTGCGAGAGCTCGACAATTGCCGTTTCTTTCATAGCATTTACTAAGTTTGATCGTATGTGTTTAAACTTATTGTGAACAGGACAGGGTTCAGTATTCGAGCAATTTTTCATGCCCAACACACATTTTTCTGAAATATCAACTCCATCAATCTCTTTCACCACATCCCATAAAACGACGTCACTTATTTGAGTTTCAGGAATATAAAAACCACCCTGAACACCTTTCGACGAACTAACTAGATTTGCCTTTGCCAACTTCTGTAAGATTTTAGAAGTATAAGCTTCTGGAGATTCAATATTTGCAGCTACTTGTTTCAAGTTCACCTTCTTTCCTTTTTGTGAGTTAACCGCGATGCATATCACCGCTTTAATTCCATATTCACATGCTTTAGATAGTATCAATTTTTATCAATTATCTTACACTGCAAAGTTACCGGCAAGGTTAATTCGGACAAAAATGTCCGATTTAAATTGGTCAGCATTTCATATGATTGTTATCATAGAAATTTTATGAGAAGTCTACAGAAACTTTCCGTATTTAATTCCCAGTCCAAAAGACAGTGGACCCGTATTCTGATGGGTAACGCTTCGGTATTGAAGACGAGGGATATAGACATAAGACGCTCCTAGATTGCATCTCAGTTTAGAGGTTATGTTATATTCTAATTGCAAAGCTGGTTCTGCGAAGAAGAAATATTTTTCACTGTATGGAAATGTGTTTTGACCCGGTTGCCAGTTTTTAAACTCGTAGTTTAAATCTCCGCCTCCTATGTCGATTGGAATAGTTATATGCAACCTGCTTTGTGGTTTGAACGTATACTCGACATATAAAGCAGTCAAAGCAAAGTTTAAAAACACATCTGGATCATTGTTGCCTATAGGATTGATGCGATTGGTGCTAAATTTAAAAGAAATTCCGGTTGAATAATTTTCCAAATAGGTTACACCCCCTCTAACTGACATAAGATATGCCTGATCACCATCAATAGATAAATTTTGAACACCACCCTGAACTACAAAACCCAAAGGTGGAATATTTGAAAAAGGAAACCACTTATCTTGAGATTGTGCTTGATTAGTGAGCAACAGAGCTAACACGCAAAGCAATATTTTATACTTATTCAATTTGTTTAACCTTGCCTTCATTTGAATAGACTCACGAAGATATTGGAATTATATTTGGTCTGCTCGACCAACATTTCTTCTTGAATTAGATATGACATTTTGATGCTATTTATCTCATTTTCATTATATTTGGTTGTTAACTAACAGTATTAACCCATGAAAATAAAGAATAATTTCTTCCTTGGGATGGCCGCAGGTCTTGCCATTGGATTTACCCTCTTCAGTGTAAATGTTGCAAATTCTCACACTGAAAACATGAAACCTACTAAGTCAAATTTAACTGCAATTACTGCAGATGATATGCATGAAACCCATGGTGGTTTTATCACCCCTGAAGAAGCAGCCATATTGCATGAAAACTTTAATCGAGACTTTGTACAAGCAAATGAATTACCAAGCACAACTTCTATTGGCGGTGTAATTGGCGAGAAAAACATTCGCGATATTATAGGTATAATGGGAGACACAGATTTGAAGTATAGATTTTATTATGATACCGATGAAGCCGGAGTTGGTCATTTAGGCCTATTGTTCTATTCTCCAAATGAAGGTGAGAACGTTTTAAGATCGGGTCCAGGGTCGTATTGTCCTGTACTTTGTGATTAATAAAAAAATATCAATCTTTAAAAGCATAGCACTTATGTGTTATGCTTTTTTTGCTTCAGTTTTATTCTGAATGCAGCAAAAATTAAGGTCATAAGCGGACTGAGGTAATTAAAAATTGCAAAGGCAAAATACTCAACAACATCCACTTGTAATGCAGCACTTTGATAGGCACCGCACGTATTCCAAGGAATTAATACAGATGTAACCGTACCACTATCTTCAAGCGATCTACTTAAATTTTCTGGGGCCAGATCTTTATCATCAAATGCCTGTTTAAACATTTTGCCTGGCACCACAATAGCCAAATATTGATCACTTGCTGTAATGTTTAGAGCCAAGCAACTCGCCACAGTACTTGCAAAAAGTCCAAATACAGATTTTGCCATACTGAGCAGTGCCTGACTTATTCTGCTCAAGGCTCCTATCGATTCCATTATCCCTCCAAAAATCATTGCAGTTATAATTAACCAGATTGTTCCTAGCATGCCTTTCATCCCACCAGAAGAAAAAAGATCATTCAATTGGGCATTTGACGTTTCGACTGTTAATCCTCGTGTAGCAGCATCCATCAACACCATATAGTTTTCACTAATTCCTAAGTGAGTTGCTCCAGATAGTTGAGCAATAAGATTAGGCTGAAATATGAGTGCAAATAACAGCCCTAATAAACTTCCAAGTAAAAGTGCTATAATGGGTTGTACCTTTCTAATGATCATTGCTATTATCACAACAGGAACCACAAACAACCATGGTGAAATGTTAAAGCTTTCCTTAATTGACCCTAGCAAAACTTCCTTGCCAACTATTGCAGACGTGTCGTAAGTCAGACTTAAAATCGTAAACACAACAATGGTTATTACGATTGAGGGGACTGTTGTGTACATCATGTATCGTATATGGCTCATAAGTGGTGCTCCTGAAATGGCAGATGCTAAATTTGTTGTATCAGACATCGGAGACATCTTGTCTCCAAAATACGCCCCTGAAATAACTGCCCCTGCAACCATTCCGACCGGAAGACCAATAGCTTTCCCAATTGCGATTAATGCAATACCTACCGTGGCCGAAGTTGTCCAGGAACTTCCAGTTGCTACTGAAATAATCGCCGCAATAATTACCGTTGCCGGTAAAAATATGACTGGATTAATTAGTTGCAGGCCATAATAGATCATTGCTGGTATGATGCCACTAATTAACCATGATGCTGCTAACGAGCCGACAAGCAAGAGAATAATAATGGCAGATGATACCGATTTCAAGTTGCTCCCTACATTATCTAGCATAGTTTCAAACTTCACTTTATTGAAGTATCCAACCAATGCTGCTACTCCCCCACCCAGTAGTAGAATAAACTGATTACTACCACTAATGGCATCGTCGCCAAAAACAAAAACATTGTAAGCTAACATACCGATTAAGGCAAAAACCGGTATTAAGGCTTCCCAAATTGATAATTCCCTGTTCTTTACAATTTTCTGCTCATCCATACCGAACAAAGAAATATAAAAAAGTTGTAAGTAAAGAATCGAGCAGATATTTACCTGCTACATATTCTGTGTGTAGTAATTGAAGTCTTTCAGTACTATTCTGATAAAGTCTTTGGGTTCAATTGTATTCTTAATTTGGATAACGTCTTCAATTTTTGAGACCAATTTTAACATCAGTTTAGTATCGTTAATACGCACTGCATTCTCATACGTTTCTTTAATTATCCTGGCATCGTTGTCAGAAAGCTTAACCACTTGAGGATACATCGGTTTGTACCCGTCTTCAAGGTTCTGCAAAATGGTAATTTTAATGTCCTGTCTGAGCTTTGATCGGATAACAGTCGTTCCAGCAACCTGATCTCCTAAACGTTGCCCTTTTCGGCTTGCCGTAATTGCAATTATCCCTACCATACCCGTGGTAGCCATGGCTAGGCCTATAAGTATTTCATTGGCTAAAACTATGGCCACGATTACCACAGAATAAATGTCAACAACTCTAAATATCCATCGAATAAAGAACTCAACAAAGGTGGGTTGAAAGCCGTCTATTTTAACAACCTTTATACCCATGGCATACTTTCCAAGTGTATACCCGCCGCTTACCACCTCCGAAACGAGGGTATAAAAGATTATAGGTAAAGATAGTAGGGCAATCCATCCACGGCTAATCCAGTATGCATCGGGGTCATATTCATCACCTAAATCAAAATCAATTTGGTCTAAAATGGTTACTAATACATAGACATATAGAGCCATAACCAGAACATCAAGAACATATGCCACGATTCTTCTAGCCATTGAATTTGCATTAAATTGAAGTTTAGTATTAAAACTCGTTTTTACGTTTAAATTTGCCATAGACTATTTAAAAGAAAATCTATTGAGAGAAGTTTCCTTTATAAAGCAAAATAAAGACAAATGGCTTGAGTTTGAAAATTATCTCTATTATAATGAACCAGTTGAAGCTGACCACCTTTCAGAATTGTTTGTTCAGCTTAACAATGATCTAGCTTACACCCAAACTTATTATCCCAAAAGCAAGGTAAATGTTTACCTTAATGCATTAACCTCTAACGCCTATCTTAAGGTTGTTAAACCTAAGACGTCATATGGCCACATCGTTCGTTTTTGGAAGCACGATGTTCCATTACTAGCGTTTAAGCATCGTAGATATATCTACTTTGCCTTATCTGTTTTTTTAATCGTTATGGGAATAGGGATTCTATCTTCGCTTTACGACGACTCGTTTGTACGCTCAATTTTAGGCGATCATTACGTTGACATGTCGATGGAGAACATTGAAAATGGAGATCCTGCTGCAGTTTATACGAATGCTACATCACTTGGAGATTTAGGAAGCTTTATTGGAATAACAGTTAACAATATTCGCGTTGGCATCTTGTCTTACCTTTCAGGAATAGTGTTCGGAATTGGTACATTAAAGATTCTATTTACCAATTCGATAATGGTAGGCTCTTTCTTGACCATGTTCTATCAGGCCGATGTACTCGGATTGTCAATGTCGGCAATATGGATTCATGGAGCAATGGAGCTGTTTGCCATGGTTATTGAAGCCGGGGCTGGATTTCTACTTGGTGTAGGATGGCTTTTTCCTGGATCACTATCTAGAAAAAAAGCATTTCTGCTTAATGGAAAAGAGTCTCTGCTTATTTTGCTCAGTACCATACCTTTCACTATATGTGCAGGTTTACTCGAAGGCTTTGTAACTCAATACTACAATGAGATGCCAATGGCTCTTACATTGACTATCATTTTTGGCACATTGGGATTAATAACTTTTTACTATCTCGTGTACCCTGTAGTTCAACACAGAAAGATGAATACTTCGTTTGAACAAATGTTTCTAAACAACGATGATGAGAACTAGTGTTTTGTTTTTCATATTACTGTGTATTGCACCTGTTTTCGCTCAGTACGAATCTGAAGAGTACACGTACTATGAGGAAAACGATGATGACGAACTGCGAATAGACAAAAAATATGAGGTGATTTATGGCAGTGCAGGATACAATGAAATTGACATCGACGATGACTACAAATCGAAGTATAAAGGAGAAGATTTTACCTACATCAAAGAACTTCCAGAAGAAAAGAAGAAAGAAGAACCTGTAGATAATTCATACGAAGCTCCTAGAGAAGTAAGCTTTACGGGATGGCCAAAGTTTTTCATGAATCTACTTTTGGTTTTGGCCGTGGCCTTATTGGCATTTATTATTTTTAAGTTAGTACAAAATTTCAATTATAAGCCAGGTAACAAAAAACTCGAAAACACAGAATACGAGGCTGATGAAGAAGAAATTATTGAAGAAAAAATTGATAAAACGAGCTTAACATACCTAATCGCTCAAGCAAAGAAAAATGAAAATTACGCTTTAGCAATACGCTACTATTTCCTTCTTTACTTGAATAAACTTCAAGACTTAAAGTTAGTTGAGTTTCACATCGACAAAACAAATGCCGATTACCTTATGGAGATTAAAGACGATGAGAAAATAGTTGAGTTTACACAGGTATCTTATCTATTCGAGTACGTTTGGTATGGAAAAAAGGCATTAAACAAAGACAGCTTCGAGTACTTAGAGCAACAATTCACCCAAAAGATTAATGTTTCATGAGAATTAAAATAATTGTCATAGCGTTATTGGGTTGCCTATTCTGTGGTTTTAGCTCTTCGCCTAGAGTTTCGGATTGGTCAAGGTATTATGAATCTCAGTACAAACAGCCTTATGGAACCTATGTGTTTCACAAAGAGCTGGAGGCATCATTTCCTGACGCCCTTTTTCAAAACATCAATTCAAAAACTCCCGATTTTTTAATCGAGGAATATATTGAGCACGGTACATATTTCTACATCAATCGCACCTTGCGTTATATGGACTCTGCAATTCAAGCAGAGTTGTTAGATTTTATGATGTATGACAATGGAATATTTGTTGCTTCTACCAATTTTAATCGTGTCTTCTTTGAGACGTACGATATTCAAACAAGTTACTTCTATGCAAAAGAGCCTTGTAAACTAACCCTAACAAAGCCGAATGGAGTTGATAACTTTGAAATTGAAAACATTGAAACCCAAGTCTTCTATTTCAGCAATCTTCCTGACAATGTACGAGTGCTTGGAACAATAGAGGTTAACGGCGAACAGAAACCCAATTTTATTTCGTACAGTTTTGGAGGAACAAATGCTCAAATCTTACTTCATTGTAACCCAGAATTGTTTACCAATTACCACATGCTAAACAAAAAGGATGGGACTTACGCACTTAGTACACTGCGACACCTAGTTCATACTGACGAGCTAATATGGGATGGTAAAAACACACGAAAACGTTTCTACCGGCAAGAGCAACAAGGCGGAACGACAGGATTACTTCGTTTCATCATGGCTAACAAATCGTTACGCTACGGTTTTTTCACCTTAGTTTCCTGCGTTATTCTGCTCTTAATATTCAACTACAAACGCGTTACTAGAGAATTAAAGATTTACAAGCCACAAGAAAACAACTCGGTAGCTTTTATCAAAACAATTGCTACCCTGTTCATGAATCAGAAAAACCATGTTGATTTGGCTAAGTATAGAGTTAATTTTATTTTGGACCGAATAAGAAACAAACACCATCTTGATACCACTGAGCTCAACGATAACTTTAAAAAGCAGTTTGCTAGCAAGGTGGGTGTTCATTCGAATAACGTCGAAGTCTTTGTATCAACACTCCATAAAACACGAAGTGCTCGGTACTTAAGTCGAGAAGAGTTTATAGCATTTAACACGATAATAGAACGAAACATTAAAAAATTAAAAATATATGAATGATACTCCCGAAAACAATCCTGAGGAAGTGAATCAAACACCCGCTCCTGAAGGAAATAATACACCTGAAGTTGATTCTTTCAAACCCAATATTGAATTGAGTAAGATTAGCACAGGAGTTAATAAAATAAAAAGTGAATTGGGTAAAGTGATTATTGGTCAATCGGAACTAATTGAAGCTTTGATTATTAGCATAATTGCGAACGGACACTGCCTTATAGAAGGAGTTCCGGGTATCGCAAAAACACTTTCAGCAAAGTTGTTGGCACAGTCGATGCACATCGATTACTCAAGAATTCAATTCACCCCAGACCTCATGCCTTCTGACATACTAGGAACTTCAGTATTCAACCCAAAAACAACTGAATTTGAGTTTAGAAGTGGACCCGTTTTTTCGAATTTAGTTCTTATTGACGAAATCAATAGAGCTCCAGCAAAAACGCAATCGGCATTATTTGAGGTTATGGCCGAAAAGCAAATCACGATTGACGGTTCAACCTATACGATGGAAGAACCTTTTATTGTTTTAGCTACGCAAAACCCAATTGAACAAGAAGGGACCTACCGTTTACCTGAGGCTCAACTCGACCGGTTCTTGTTTAAGATTAATATTGGCTATCCAGACCTTAAAGACGAAATCACGATTATAGAAAAACACAATGATCGAAAGAACAAATCAGAAATGTCTGAGGTAGAAGCTATTCTAAGCTCTGCAGAAATTATTGATATTCAACGTATTGCTATGAATGTGACCGTTGAGAAATCAATTATCGAGTACATCGCTAAAATTGTTCATCAAACAAGAAACAATCCGTTCTTGTACATGGGAGCATCACCACGTGCTTCTATATCTATACTATCTGCAGCTAAAGCAAAGGCGGCAATTAATGGAAGAGATTTTGTAATTCCTGAGGATGTAAAATTTGTAGCACTTCCGGCATTACGTCACCGAATAATTGTGTCTCCTGAGAAAGAAATGGAAGGTCTTACTCCAGATTTCATTCTTAAAGAACAAATCGAATCAATCGAAGTACCGCGTTAATCGTTGAAATTCTGGAATAACATATTTCTGAATGAAGTTTTCTTCATTTTGTTAGGCGCGGCTTCAGCAACTTTTGTTTTTGGACACTTTTACCCTACCTATTATCTTGCAGCCCTTACAATTCTTGCAATCACCGGTTTTGCCTTCATTCTTGACCTAATTCTTCTCTTTGCAAGAACGAGAATTACGGGTACACGTGAAATTCGAAAGATTCTGTCGAATGGTGATGAAAATCCCTGCACCATTGTCATTAACAACACCTATCGATTTCCAATTACGGTTAAAATTTACGAAGAGATTCCCTATCAATTGGGAATACGAAAGTTAAATTTTAACACCCGTGTCTCCCCAATGAGCACAAAACGGATGGAGTATATCTTGCAGCCTTCAGAACGGGGTGAATACCAATTTGGAAATACTATTTTACTCGTAAAATCGCCTCTTCGAATATTGAGAAGAAAGTACACGCTTCAGACTGCAGAGCCTATTGCCGTTTACCCATCGTATATTCACCTTAATCGATACAACCTACAGAATTTCAAATACTACACTTCAGAATTAGGAGCCAAGAAGATTAGAAAAATTGGGCATTCAACCGAATTTGAACAAATAAAAGGATACATCAAAGGAGACGATATGCGACACATTAACTGGAAAGCAAGTGCCAAAAAGAATGCGTTGATGGTGAATCAGTACACAGAAGAAAAAGCACAACAAATCTTTTGTGTAATTGACACAGGACGAGCTATGCAAATGCCTTTTGATGGACTTAGCTTATTAGACTACGCTATTAATTCAGCCTTGGCGATGAGTCAAGTAATTGTGAAGAATAATGATCGTGTAGGATTGGTTCATTTCAATAAGAAAATTGACAAGATGCTGGCACCAAATAAGAACATTTCTCAGATGCAAAAGATTCTTCATTTGCTATACAAGCTTGAGACACAGTTCTTTGAGTCTAACTTTGAAAAGCTCTATTCTGAACTTAAATTTCGCGTAAACCATAGAAGTTTGTTACTGCTGTTTAGCAATTTCGAAGACATGAACTCACTGAAGAGACAGCTACCATACTTGCAAGGAATGGCCAAAACCAACGTCTTGGTTGTAATCTTTTTTAACAACAGTGAGGTTGAACAAATGATACAAACTTCTGCAAATGAACAATCAGATTACTACTTTAAAGCAGTGGCAGAAAAGCAATCGTATCAAAAGCGATTAATGGTTAAGGAATTAAATTCTCACGGCATTCAAACGTTGCTTACAGACCCAAAGAGTCTAACAACAGATACCATAAATAAATACCTAGAAATTAAGGCAAAAGGAATACTCTAGCTTACATCAGCACGTCGTTAACTGCCTCAATTTTAGGAGGAAGGTTAGTTTCACCCAACATCTCCTTAAGATCAATTTCTATAGTCCTACACAGTGCAAGCATAGGTATATCATTACCTAAACCTTCAAACGGATTTTCGGAATAATCCCCTACCAATTCCATCATGAGAAAAACCCATCCAACAATAACTGTAAAAGGAATAGATAGCCATGCTCCCCACTCACTTAAGTCGTGAAACTCGGTAATCAAACCAAAAGGAAGCAAGAAAATAAAGAGTCCAACAAACACGAAGCTCATACTTCCGTATTGCCGTGGAAGTGGGAATTTCTTAATACGCTCACACTTGCCTTGATGGGTATAAAAGTCATTTAGAATGTTTTGTAACTCCATATGACGGAAATCATCGATCAAATGCAATTCACGTAGCATTTTTAAATCTTGCGCTTGGTTATCGATAATTTGTGTAGCTGTATTTTGACTATTGATTAATTCGTCCAATTCATTTTGGGGAAGGCATTTTGGAAGTTCAACTTTTGTAATGTCATCATCGAACAACCCTATTCCGAATGACTTCATACGCATTTCAATATAGCGCTGCATTCTTCCACTTTGTCGGATATGCTCCCATTGGGTAGGAATTAACAACTGACTTCTTAACGAATAGAGCCAACCTATATGTCTGTACACCAACCTTCTATGGAACATCTGAAGCTGAGAATCTTTAACCTCATCTTCTCTAAACTGATTGGTAACAAATCCACGTACACTAGCACCCCACATTCGACTACTATTCACTATTGCTCCCCAAATTTTACGGGCTTCCCACAATCTATCGTACGAGGAATTGTTTTTAAAACCAACGTAAAATGCTACCGCAGTACCTACCAATGAAACGGGTAGCCAAGGTACCTTAAAAGCAAAAATGTTAAGGTAGTGCAAGTATTCTATAAAGCTGGTTGCAATAGTGGCCCAAATGGTTAACCATATAATGTGAACCCCAGAGAATTGCATCAAACTCTTAAAGGTGAAATTTTTCCGTACGTACATCTAGAAACAAATATATAATTTTAGCAATGTTGATGGTAATAATGAAGAAAACAAGCTTACCACTAAATGGTTCTAGTTAAGAGCTGTACAAAATCCCCAGTAATAGGTATAGGGACTCCCAGATTTTTGATACAAGCCAATACCTACCTTTTTACTGCTTGCATTGAACATGTTCATATAATGCCCCGGGCTATTGTACCACTGCATGTAGGTTCGTTTAGGATCATGATTTCCTGCTGCAAGATTTTCAGAATTCACAAAACCTGAAGTGTAAAATTTTCGGATGCGTTCAAAGGCCCCACCCACTTCAACCAGCTCACCTTTTACACGGTCGTGCGAGCTGTGATCAAAATATTCTTGGGTGGCCATATCGCATGCATGGTATCGAGCTGCACGTGCCAAGTCTTCATCCCACACCAGCTTACCCATGCCTTTCTCAGCTCTTGCTTTGTTTAAAATATCCAATAATTCTAGCTCACTAGCATGATTTGCAGACGGAACCTCCTCATTGCCTGTTGGTAGACCAAAATACAATCCGTATGTTTCATTTACACGTGCTGTAACGTCTGGAGATTCTACTTTGTCATCACTTGGCTCCTTTGTTGCCGGAACATATCCATGAATACGTGCAGCTTTCCTTTCAACAGCTAAAAGCCGATCTGTTTCGTTGTGCTCCTTTAGCTCAGATCGAAGCTTAGGAAGCTCCTTCATTATATGAGATTTAAGGCTATCAACAAGACTTGCCCTATGCATTTTTGCGTAGCCATATTTTTGGGCTTTGTACAATCCCGAAAGAGAACGATTAAAATATTTCACCTTATGAGATCGCTTTGCACTGGAAGCATACTCATCGTAGTAAACTTTAGCCATAAAGTAGTAAGGCTCAGGTCTTGTATGGTCTTTACTCACCATTTTCTGAGCAAGATTTAGACACTTTTCGCTGTCTTGCATGTACTTCTTCTCCAAGCGGTTATAGACTTTTTCGCTTGAAGTTAAGCCTCCAAAAAGGACAAGTGTAGATATGACGATTCCAGCATGCATATACTTTATTGTATATACAAGAACGCCTAAAAAAGTAAATTAAGTACTGCTTACTTATAGAAAGTCTACCTTGCCTGAATCAAGGTTGTAGTATGCGGCAATAATTTTAACATCACCTGCATCTACAGCATTTTTAATAATGCTAGAACGAGATACCAATTCTTCA
>CBDCFW010000001.1:0-383019 GCA_965216465.1 Bacteroidia bacterium | reverse complement strand
AGAAAAGCAAACCACTAATTCACTCTCAGCTCATGACATGGATCACAGCGTTGACCCTTGTGATAATTTCTATCACTATGCTGTTGGTGGCTGGATTAAAGAAAATGATATACCAGAAACGGAAAGCCGATGGTATGCTATGAACATCTTAAATGAGGAGAACAAACAGCGTTTGTTGGCTATTGTATCTGAAGTGGCAAAGAATAAGTCAGCAGAAAAAGGATCAGAAGAACAAATGATCCGCGATTTCTTTAATTCTGGATTGGATACTGCAACACGAACAGTTGCTGGTCTGGCGGGAATTGAAGCCATTCTAAATGAGATTGCTGCTGCAGAGCGTAAGGAAGATATTATTCACCTATTTGGTGAATTAGCACCTATGGGTATTAAAACTCCTATCGGACTAGGCGTAGGTACTAACAAGAATAACAGTAAAGAAAATATTGTTTATGCGGGGCAAGCTGGATTAAACTTACCTGATAGAGATTATTATCTGTCTGAGGATAAACGTTTTGTGACCATCAGAGCTCAATACGTTGAGCACATCAACACCATGATGGATCTTAGTGGTTTACCCCACAATGGCCAAGATATATTGGAACTAGAAACGCAAATAGCTGACATAAGCTGGACGAGAGAAGCTAACCGAGACCCAGACCTTACAAATAATGTGCTGGATATGGAATCCTGGGACGCTTCGTTACCAAATCTTGATTTTGAACAAATTGCGGGTACTCGAGGATTTAAAACTATCGATACCTTGATCGTTGGTCAACCGTCATTCTTTACAAAGCTAGATGCAATGTTCGAGGCATCAGATGTAGAAGTTTGGAAAAGCTACCTAACATGGAATACCATTTCTTCGTATGCTTCATTCTTAACTCCAGAATTGGAAGCTGAGAAGTTTAATTTTAGAGGAAAAGTATTAAGCGGAAAATCTGAGATGAAGCCACTAGACGAAAGGGTGTTTAGTGTAATTAACGGAAACCTTGGTGAGCCATTAGGTAAGTTGTTCGTTAAAGAATATTTCTCTGAAGAGAGCAAGGAGTACATGAAAGAAATGATTGAAAACCTGCGAAGCGCTTATAAAGAAAGTATTCTTAATCTGACATGGATGAGTGATGAAACAAAGAGTAAGGCACTTAAGAAGTTAGAGGCATTTACTTACAAAGTGGGTTATCCAGATGAATGGGAAGATTATTCAGAACTTGAAATCGTTGAAGGGAGTTATGTTCAAAATATTCAAAATGTACGTGCATTTGGTTATAACAAGATGTTAGAGAAACAAGGTCAGCCTGTAGACAAAACAGAATGGCATATGACTCCTCAGATGGTAAATGCGTACTACAGTTCAAGCAACAATGAAATCGTTTTTCCGGCAGGAATTCTGCAACCACCATTTTTCTCTAAAGATTTTGATCATGCTGTTAATTATGGTGGGATAGGAGCTGTGATCGGACATGAATTTTCACATGGTTTTGATGATAAAGGAAGCAAATTTGATTGGGATGGAAACTTAAATGACTGGTGGACTGCCGAAGATCGTGAAAAGTTTGAGGCTCTTGCTGCCCGATTAGGTGAGCAGTACAATGGTTACTCTCCAATAGAGGGAATGAATGTAAATGGTGAGCTTACCATGGGTGAAAATATTGCTGATCTTGGTGGTGTTACCTTAGCTTATTCTGCTTTGCAAAAAGCAATAGGGGAGAACGAACCAGAAGATATAGAAGGCTTTACCTGGGAACAGCGATTCTTTTTGGCGTGGGCTAATGTCTGGAAAGGAAGTATTAAAGAAGAAGAATTGGTTAATCGCCTCAAATCAGATCCTCACTCTCCAGCTGAGTATCGAGTAATTGGGCCTTTGGTTAATTTTAAGCCTTATGAGGAGGCTTTTGGAGTTTGTCCGAATAAAGCCATGTACAAACCCGATTCAGCTAAAATAAAAATTTGGTAGAGGATAAATAAAGATCCTAGATGAGAGGAGCTATTTAATAGTTCCTCTTTTTATCGTGCTGCTCTAATAATCCACTTGAGGATGATTAAAATTACAACTACTACAGTAATAATAGTTCCTTTATTTACCTCCTTCTTCACTTTTGAAATGAACTCTTTAGAAGCAGACTGAATCTTAGCCTTTAGCTCTGGAGAACAATTGATTGAAGGCAGATCTAAAAATACGGCATCAAATATCTCAACGTTGGAAGCTTTGTTTTCTTTTAAGCTGTCGTTCTTGAAAGGAATCGCCATATCGTATGATAGTTGAGCAAATTCTTCACGTAGTACAGCATCCTCTCCCTTCAAAAGATTAAAAGCTTCAATCCAAGCTTTTTTGTAAAATCGAAATGAGTCGTTAACTGAAGACATATTTCCACTGTCAACACCGTCTTTTATGTTTCTGATGTATTCAACAACACCGGTAAAAACCTCTGTGATCTTAGCTTCACATTTAGCACGGTATTCATCATTACAAATCATTTTGGTTTTCATTAATCGAGTCAACTTCCAAGTCAGATCTGTTTTAGCTCCCTCATCTATAGAAATCACAAAACTTTCATAAAACTTTGGACTCACCCATTCAAGAAATTCATCATTTGGTATTTGAAAGTCATTAAAGTTTGAAGAGTAATAAAGTTCTTTTTTGTTTATAAAGTTGCTTAGGTCTTCATGAGCTTCTAAGAGTGCATCAAAGTTTGTTGTTGTCATAGCCCAAAACTACACATTATTTTAAAAAAAGAAAGGCCTTAATTAAGGCCTTTCTTTTGAGTTATTTTTTACGGTACGTCCTCAGCAATTCTTCAAATTCTTCTTTTGAATTTGATTGATTAAGGTCTTTGTTGAAAATTACATCAACTTCTATGTTCGCGTACTCGGCGTGGGTCTTGAAGTTATCAATGATTTCAAGAATGTCAGGATGTATGTGAACCGATCGTGATGCATCTATTACAACCTTAGTATCATTTGGGATGTTTTTCAATGTTCCAAGAATACTTGCCTTGTGTATGAATGTAACGTCTCTAGACAGTTTGAATACAAACTTCTTCTCGTCTGAGTCAAGATCAACTAGGAACGGTTTGCGGTAGTTCAAATACAAGATTTCAAATACTGCAATCACTAATCCAATGCTCACACCCCAAAGTAGATCTTTAAATACGATAACAAGAATCGTTACAACAAAAGGAACGAATTGATTTTTACCTGCTTTCCACATTTGCTTGAACAGCTCAGGTTTTGCTAGTTTATATCCAACTATAATTAAAATAGCCGCCAAACTTGCACGTGGAATTTGGTTCAACAGATGGGGAAGGAAAGCCACGAACACGAGAATGAAAATACCGTGATAAAATGCAGCCATCTTTGTTTTTCCGCCACTTTGAATATTTGCAGAACTACGAACAATTACCTGGGTGATTGGAAGTCCTCCAATCAAACCACTAACGATGTTTCCAACACCTTGAGCTTTAAGTTCAAGGTTGGTAGGAGTAACTCGTTTTTGAGGATCCAGTTTATCTGTTGCCTCAACACAAAGAAGTGTCTCTAAACTCGCAACTATAGCAATTACAACAGCTGTTTTCCAAACCAAAGGATTACCTATAGCACCAAAGTTTGGTGTTGTAAAGAAGCTGATAAATTCGCTAGTAGAGCTAGCTACAGGAACCTTAACCAAATGTTCTTGAATCATTTCAAATGAAGTTCCGGCGAACAACATCACAAATGTCACTCCAACTAATATGGCCACTAAGGGACCTTGGATAATTTGGAATGCCTTAATCTTTTGGAATGCTTTCGTTTGCCATAAAACCATAATTAGCAAACCGACCACAGAGATCAATACTGCACCTAGGTCTGGGTTACCAAAGGCATTGAGTAGCTCAGTGAAAGTGTTTTCACCATCCATCTGCCAGAAACTAAAATCACCTTCCATGTCTTTATCATAACCAAGAGCATGAGGTACTTCTTTAAGGAAGATGGTTAAGCCGATACCTGCCAACATTCCTTTAATTACAGAAGAGGGGAAGTAGTAGCCGATTATACCGCCTTTCAGAAAACCTAGTATTAACTGAATAACTCCGGCAATTACTACAGCAAGTAGAAACATTTGCAGTGCTTCAAGGCTGATGAGCATCTCGTCAGTGGCCGTAGTCTCCTCTTTAAAACTTTGCATGGCATCATAAACAATTACCGCTAATCCTGCGGCTGGTCCACTAACACCTACTTGAGATCCACTAATTAAAGCGACAATGATACCTCCTACAAGTCCAGCAATTAATCCTGAAAATGCTGGAACACCACTTACAGCAGCAATACCTAAACATAGTGGTATCGCAACTAAAAAAACTACCAAGCCTGCTGGAATGTCAGACTTTAAGGTCGAAAAATATTTTTGCATAAATTATATTAACTCTTTTAAAAATTTTTAATGTTTGACCGAAGTCGGAAAGCCTATTGAATCAAGAGTTAATCTCCGGAGGGGGAGTATATATGCCAGCAAAAACAGAGCCGGTGTAATGATTAAAGTGTAAATTATAGCCAGCAGGTTTAATTTTTTCTGAGTCAAAACCATCGTGGCTGTTTATTTCTTTGTCTTCTTCAGATTTATCTTCTTTCTCTGTCTTGTCAGGTTCTTCAAAGTCAATGTTTTCAATGAGAACCGCTTGATCATTGACACTAATCAACTCGCCAACTGAATTAAAGCCAATTAGGGTAATCAAAAAAAGCGTAATAAGTTTTATGGTCAACTTCATTCTAGCTCTTATTTAACATTAAGGTTTTCATTTGTTTTTAAACTCTGTCTGCTCCAAGCCCTTCACGAACCAGTTCGACTTCATTTTGCGTTGCGTCAAATATAGTGGTTCCAACGTTATGTCCGGCTCCTCCGTCTACAATAGCCGCAACTTTATTCATCCAAACTTCATAAATTTCTTCTGGCTCTGTCAAGTATTCTTGAATTTCATCTTCGGCATGAATGGAAGTTGAAACTACAGGATGACCTAGGGAGGAGATTATCGCTTGAGCTATTGAATTATCAGGAACACGAATACCAATCGTCTTTTTATTTTGCCTAAAGATTTTTGGAACGCTGTGGCTAGCGCGAAGAATAAACGTATAAGGTCCTGGTAAAAGACGCTTCATCAATTTATACGTAGAATTACCTATTTGTGCTGTAAACTCTGATAAATTACTCAATCCATTACACAGAATTGAAAGATTCACCTTGTTAGGCTTTTTGTCGATGAGTTTACAAATTGAATTCAATACATCTTTATGATAAAGATCTCCAACAATGGCATAAATCGAGTCAGTTGGGATAATTACTAAATTTCCCACTTTCAACTCGCCTACAATCTGATCAATTTTTCGTTGATCAATATTGTTTGGATTTATCTCAATGAATTCTGCCATATAAAAAAACAGGCCAGCCGGTTTTCTCCCGTGCTAGCCTGTTTTGATAATTTTTATGCTAAAACTTCACGCACCTTATCTGCAGCTTCTTGCAATACAATTGCAGAAACCACTTTAAGTCCGCTTTCGTCAATTATTTTCTTCGCTTCTTCAGCGTTCGTTCCTTGAAGTCTAACAATAATTGGTACATCAATTTCTCCAATTGATTTATAGGCTTCAACAACACCGTTTGCTACTCTATCGCAACGAACAATTCCTCCAAAAATATTAATCAGGATAGCTTTAACGTTAGGATCTTTTAGGATAATACGGAAACCAGCTTCTACAGTTTCTGCATTCGCACCTCCTCCAACATCAAGAAAGTTTGCAGGTTCACCACCACTAAGTTTAATGATGTCCATAGTGGCCATAGCAAGTCCGGCACCATTTACCATACATCCTACATTACCATCAAGCTTAATAAAGTTTAGGTGGTGCTTTTTTGCCTCTACTTCAGTTGGGTCTTCTTCGGTCTCGTCGCGAAGTGCAGCGTAGTCTTTGTGTCTGTATAGTGCGTTGTCGTCAAGCGTTACCTTACTGTCAACAGCTATAATTTTATCGTCAGAAGTTTTTAATACTGGATTAATTTCAAATAATGAAGCATCGATAGAAGTATATGCTTTGTAAAGAGCATTTACAAACTTCACCATACCTTTAAATGCATCTCCTGAAAGACCTAGGTTAAAGGCAATTTTACGTGCTTGGAAAGGTTGAAGACCAATTGCAGGATCAACCCATTCTTTGTGAATTAACTCTGGAGTGTTGTGAGCTACCTCTTCAATATCCATCCCACCTTCTGTGGTGTAAATAATTACATTTTGGCCTAATGCTCTATCTAAAAGAACACTCATGTAATATTCTTGAGGCTCATTCTCGCCTGGGTAGTAAACATCTTGTGCAATAAGTACTTTATTAACCTTCTTACCTTCTTTAGAAGTTTGTGGAGTAATAAGCTGCATGCCAAGAATATCATCAACAACTTGAACCAATTCTTCGTCATTTTTGGCTAGCTTAACACCGCCTCCTTTACCTCTACCACCAGCGTGAATTTGAGCCTTAACGACTACCCAGTCGGTACCTGTTTCTTCTCTAAGGTTTTTAACGGCAGATAAAGCATCTTCTTTTTTGTCTATCACTACACCTTCTTGTATAGCTACACCAAAAGATTTAAGAATTCCTTTTGCTTGATATTCGTGAATATTCATGTTTGAAATTTAGGCTGCAAAAGTATCATTTTGAAGAGAAGTGTGCATGAAAAAACGGAAAATTAATCCCGAGGTTATGCACTATTTTTAGTTTGTTGGAAATACTTGACTGTACAGAAATTTGTCAAATGTTAATTTAAGGTTGTTATCGTGTTTTTCTGAGCTGATATTTGCAAGAATATGATGAGGTATTCTAAATTGCTAGTAGCAGTAGTGTTTCTGCTATGTGGCTACGAGAACACGTATGCTCAAAACTGTGGCTTAGTTGATAGT
This sequence comes from Bacteroidia bacterium, assembly GCA_965216465.1. GTDB lineage: Bacteria > Bacteroidota > Bacteroidia > NS11-12g > UBA9320 > UBA9320. Next base: position 376,102 of record CBDCFW010000001.1, on the reverse strand, counting down.
TTGGTCTTTGGCATTGTCGATAACGGCAATGGTACTTCCGACTACAGCTTTACTGCTCATTTGTCTACAACTTCGGGGGGAAGTAAAAGTGTTCAAATTACAATTTACTGTGGTACAGATACGATGGTGATGACCAATTGTCAAGCTACTACAACGACTCCAACAACGGTGTCTTACGGTCCGTTCACGCGTCCTAACTGTGCTTCTCCGTTGTTCTTAGACTGGTCTGGACATACAAATAGTATTTGTGGAGGATCGAGTTGTGCGGGAGACTCGGGTGTTAGTGCCGTTCCTGTCACTTGGCTTTCTGCGGGTTACAATTGCTCCTCTCATCAAATACAATGGTCTACAGCCAGCGAAATCAATAATTCAGGCTTTGAAGTTCAAAAGTTGCTAAGCGACGAATGGGTAACTGTTGCTTGGGTAGGAGGTATGGGAAATTCAAATGTGGTAACACGGTACAATTTAGACCTCGTGCCAGAATCGCAAAGAACACTATACAGAATAAAACAAATCGATTACGATGGAAAATTTAGCTATTCTGATGTTTTTGCCGCAGAATGTATAGATGCTCCTAGTTTGATTGTTGGTCCTAATCCGGTTAGTGATATAATTCGCTTGTCGGAAAGTGTCGATCGATTGACACTTTACAATACTTTAGGAGTAGCTGAAATGACCAGTGAATACACCAATCTATTGGATGTTAGGATGTTAAAAAATGGGTTTTACCATTTAGAGGTGGAAAACCACTATCAAACTACCAAGTACCCTATTGTAGTCAATAGATAATAATTAATAGGAGGATTCTTCATCTGGCTTTCGGCCATCTTTAGAGGTAACATAGGCCTCAAAAACCAAATTAATTTCACCAGCATTGCTGTGAATATTAACTCCTTTGGCATTGTAGCCTGGTCTTCCTTCTGTATTAAAAGTAACTTTGATTGAATCAGTTTGACCCGGTTTTATGGCTTCTTTTGGCCAGTCGGCAACTGTGCAGCCACAAGTAGGATGAACACCTTCAATTTGAAAATCTACGCTTCCTGTATTGGTAAAAACATATGAAAACGAAAGTGTTTCACCTTCGTTTAAACCTTTAAAGACTTGGCCTTTCTTTTCGAATGTAACTTGTGCCTTTTGAGCAAAAACAGATGTGCTGAGAATTAGCACAAAGATTGTAAGTAAGTTTCTCATTTGGTACAAATTAAACCAATACCGTGCCACAATTGTTGCACGGCATTGGTAAAATTTAGGATTTATATAAAGACCATGTGAGTTCTTTCGCCTTCTGCTCTTTCGTAGAAGTCGCCAACAGTTAGAACACCATCAACATCGTCGATTAAGTCTTCTTCTGTAAGATTAAACATTTCCATGGCAAGCTTACATGCCCAAAGTTTAGATCCTGAGGCAGTTAGTATTTCAAGGAATTCGTCTACAGGAGGGATGTCAAGTTGTTCCATTTTAGATTTCATCATCTTGGTTGCAACAGCCTCCATACCTGGTAAGCCACCTATCATAGTAGGGATGTGCATTGCAGGATTACCTACAGTAGCCACGTGCAAATCATTTAATTTTTTCTTTTGAATGGCCTCGAGCCCAAAGAAGGTGAAGAATATTTCAGACTCAATTCCTTCCATTCTTGCACCATTGGCTAAGATAAATCCAGCGTATACGTTTTCTAAGGTAGCCTTAGAGATGATTAACATCATCTTTTTTATTTTTTTTGATTCTTCCATGATTTCTGATTTTTATGATTTAACAAAGGGGTTATTAGGCGTTAGGTCAAGTTTAAATACAACTAGCAGGTTTAGGAATACCAGATATTCTACTTGCCTTTTTCAACGGTCCATCTGGAAACAGCTGATAAAATTCTTTGATGCTTACAATTCCGCTTTTACCAACCTTACGAATCGTAAGTGGTATTTCTTGTTTGTACTGATCTTGAATGTAGTCAACCACTTTCCAGTGTTCGTCAGTCATTTGTACATTTTCTTCGTTGGCAATTTCAAGTCCAATTTCCTTGTTCCAATCGTTTAAATTTTCGAGGTAGCCTTGTTCACTGGTCTTAAGTGTTTGTCCGGCGTATGTTCTTTCTGTCATGATATTGGGTTTTTAAGTTTTTATAATTTTATCCTGGTTCTAGATCTTTTCCTGCTGTACTCATTGTTGCTGAAACAAATGGAATGTGTTTTCCTTGGATGAGCATGTTCCAATAAACCCATCTAAAGGCTAACTTACCTAAGTGGTTCATGTGCGTTTCTTTAAGCAAGCTTAATGGTCCCACTCCGGGTAGCGGAAAAGTTCCTGTTACAGGCTCGTGTGTATAGTTAAAGTCAATTAGCAATGCTTTGCCATGTCCTGTTTCAACAAAGCAGTTTGCATGACCATCAAATTCTTCTTTTAACGGCTCGTTATTGATATACCGAAGAATATTTTCGGTAAGTATTTCTGCTTCAAAGTGGGCAACAGACCCTGCTTTAGATGCTGGAATATTCGTTGCATCACCTATTGCGAAAATGTTGTCTTTTATCTTAGTTTGAAGCGTAGCTTTATTGGTTGGAACGAAGTTCAAATCATCACCCATTCCGCTACGTTCTATCATCTCATCACCCATGTTTGTCGGAACGGTAACGAGCAAATCGTATTCTACTTCGGTTTCGGCATAGTCTATAATCTTATTGTTCTCAGAATCGACACGTTCAATATTGAAGTTAGGAACGATTTTTATTCCTTTTTCTTCTAGGAGGTGATTCAATTCAGCTGTTGCTTTAGGTTTGGTAAATGCACCGTCCATGGGAGTAACAAATGTGATGTCAACCTTATCGCGCATACCCTTGTTGATGAAATAAGAATCAGCCAAGAATGCAAATTCAAGAGGGGCTACAGGGCACTTGATAGGCATTTCAGCTATATGAACAACCAACTTACCTCCTTGCCATTCTCTCAATTTATTTCTTAAGTTCTTTGCACCGTCGTAGGTGTAGAAATCGAAAATGCTCTTGTGCCATTCTTTGCCAAGCATTCCTTCAATTTCTTCAGGAGCTATATTGGTTCCGGTTGCTACAATTAGAATGTTATAACCAAGCTTCACTCCACTTTCAAGAATGACCTGATTGTTGTCTTTATCGATTCGGTCAATCTTAGATCTTAAAAGGTCAACACCTTTAGGAATGAATTTATCGATTGATTTTTTGGTTTGCTTTGGCTTGTAAATATCGAAGGGAACAAACAAGAAACCAGGTTGATAATAGTGCGTTTCGTCTTTGTCAACTATAGTAATATTCCAATCGCTTACAGGAAGTCTTTTACGAAGGTGGTTGGCCATCATAGTACCTGATGTTCCAGCTCCTAATATTAGTATTCTTTGCATTTTTTTGGTTGAAGTAGAGCTTGATTCTCTCTGACTTTCAGTCCAAAGTTAGGGGCAATGCAGGCCTTAAATTTCTGATGAATATCACATCAGAAGTTGATTTGTTGTCGAGGGTAACATAGGTTACGAAATTTAGATATAGTTAGTGACTACATGGGGTCAACATCAACAATAATGCGGGTGTTCTTGTACATGGCGTCAGCTTCCATTTCGTGAATAGCTCGATATAAAAGCTTTTTCTTTTCTTTAATCTGAGCTGTTGAATTGTCAATTTTTAGAACGAAATTGAGGATATACAAGTTTCTGATTTTACTTACATAGGGTTTTTCTGGTCCTAAAACTGATTGGCCAAAGTAACCGGTTAAATGCATCTTGCAATGCTGTCCAATTTTATAAAGTTCTAAAGGGTCTTTGTGCTTAAGGGTAAGTTTAACCAATCTTTTAAACGGAGGATAATCAAAGCTTTCTCTTTCTGCTATATCAAGCTCGTACATCCCATTATAATCATGCTCAACTATTTTCTCAATTATGTAGTGGTTTGGTTTAGATGTTTGTATGTACACATCTCCTACCTCTTTACGTCGACCTGCTCGTCCTGCAACTTGAGTAAGAAGTTGGTAAGTGCGCTCGTTTGCTCTAAAGTCTGGAAAGTTAAGCAGATGATCCGCATTGAGCACACCAACTGTCGTTACATTTTCAAAGTCTAACCCTTTTGCAATCATCTGGGTTCCGATCAATACATCAATTTCTCCATTACCAAAGGCTGTTATAATTTTTTTATGAGCATTCTTTAGGCGAGTTGTGTTGTAGTCTAGCCGCTTTATCTTGAGGTCTGGAAGATATAGTTTTAATTCATCTTCTATTCTTTCTGTTCCGTATCCGATCAACTCAATTCCTTTATTGCCACACGAAGAACATTGGTGAACTACCGGTTGAGTATATCCACAGTAATGACACCTTAAATTGTTTTGATACTTGTAATAGGTTAATGAAATATCGCAATTCTTGCACTTTGGAGTCCAACTGCAAACATTACATTCTAGTACCGGTACATATCCTTTTTTATTTTGAAACAGAATGGTTTGCTTCTTGGCATTTTTGGTAGCTTCTATTGCAGAAAGTAATGTGTCACTAAATATGCCTTTGATACGCTTTTGCTTTTTTTGCTGTTGCATATCTACTACCGTAATGTTGGGTAAACTAACATCATCGTAACGCTTTTGAAGTGAAATGAGCTGGTATTTACCTTGCTGCGAATTGTAGAACGACTCAACGGCAGGTGTTGCACTTCCTAAAACAATGTTGCACTTGTGCTTAGCAGAAATGTACAACGCCGTATCTCGAGCATTAAATCGCGGAGCAGGTTCATACTGCTTGAAACTGTTCTCGTGTTCTTCATCAACCACAATTAATCCGAGTTTAACAAAAGGCAGAAAAACGGCACTACGCGTTCCGACTATCAATAAGGGTTTCCCTTTTTTAATTTCTTGGTATACCTCAACACGTTCATTTTTGCTAAACTTAGAATGAGAAACTACCAGTTGTGATCCGAAATAGGTTTCTAGTCTATCGATGAGTTGGCTTGTGAGTGCTATTTCAGGAAGAAGATAGAGAACCTGTTCACCTTGCTCCAGTGTTTGCTTAATTAAGTGGCTGTAAATGTGTGTTTTGCCGCTGCTGGTGATTCCGTGGAGTAAAGCAGGTTTGTTAGCTGTAAAGGCAGCGTGTATTTGTTTGTATGCAGCCAGCTGTGCAGGCATAAGTTCTTCAACCTCTTTAACATTATTATTGAAGCTAAGTCGAGAGACTTCACGCGACTCTGAAACAAGAATATTTTTGGTAATCAGTGCCTTAACTGCATTTGTATTGGCACCTGATTTTATCAATTTTAGTTTTTCAATCTCTCCGCCAACCGAAAACTTGCTAATGAAGTGCATCAATGCTTCAACTTGTTTATGTGCACGCTTCTCAAGTTTATTAAACACTTCGCTTAGTGCTGAATCTTCCCTGAGTTCTGGATGAATTGAGATAAACGCTACTTTCTTAGGTGTAAAGCTTGCCGAAACATCCTCTTTCATAAAAATAGCCCCCTTAAGGTACAGCGATCGTACATATTTATGAATTTGATTGGATTTCAATAGGCTGCCAGCTTGAGCAACGGTAAGTTCACGTTGAGCTCTAATCGCTTCTAAAATAATAAACTCACTTTGATCAAGAATGGCTTGACTCTCATCAAACTCAGGATTGAGAATAAGTATCGATTCTCCTTCAAGTTTTAACCCTGCCGGCATGGCCGCATTGTATACCAAACCCAAAGAACACATGTAATATGAAGCAATCCACTTCCAAAATTCAAGCTGTGATTCAGAAATTATAGGCTCAGAATCTACAACGTCAAAAATGTATCGTGCTTCATAGCCCTCTGGCGGTTGTTCAGTAATCTTAAATATGATACCAGCCATTACTTTTTTACGACCAAAAGGAACACTAACACGTTTTCCAACTATAACCTCTTCGTTAAGTTCGGCAGGAACACGATAAGTAAACGTGTTTTTTAGGTTTAAAGGAAGCAAAACCTCAATAAATAGGGTGTGTCGGTAGCCTTCTGTGTCCAAAAAATGTAATTATTGCTTTAAAATTGCTCAAAGCTAAGTCAATTCTTACTAAGAGACACTACTTTTGTAAGCTAGTTTTAGGTTTTGGTGAAATCAAAAATTCTCATATTAGCTGCGGCATTAATGCTCGTGTTTTCCGGTTGTGGTGAACGCACGATGTTTGAGATTACGGAAAACAACGAATCCGTTGAGTCTTCATTGGTGGTTATGTCTGAAATCATCTCAACTTTTGACATTATTGAAGATTTGGCAACGTCGCACGAATTGATGAATGTTAGTGATGAATCATTCCTTACCAGTGAAGTAAAAATTGAATTTTTAGATACCGTTTTTACTGATGGAGATGGTCTGGAAGTAATCTTACATTTTGGTGAGCTTGGTTCTACACCTCAAGGAGTTCTTTGTAAAGATGGGAAATACCGTGCGGGAGATATTAAACTTATGCTGTCCAATCCTTATCAGGTTGATGGTGCAGAGTTGAGTATCATTTTTCCAGAGAATGCTCATTTTTATTCTGGCGACGGCCAACAAATGGTTGAGTTTATAGGTGAAATTAAACTAGAACGAGATTTAGAAGATGTTATCTGTATGGCTAAAGCACTCGATACGTACTTCAATAACGAATACAATCAAGTAGATGCTGAATTATTTATTAAAACAGTAGCCGACAACGGAGTTGGACTTCAAAATGATGTGTTAAGTTTTGAGGGTGAAGTTGAGTTGTCAGGTTCAGCAAGCACCACCTTGCTTCACACTTCTTCACCATTAAAAAAGAACTACACTTCAAATTGTACCAAAAATGTGGTTGAAGGAGAGTTGTTTGCTGATTTTACATCTACAGAATCTGAAGTGTTTGTTGATTTTGATCCTTTTGATGATCAAGCTTGTGATAATGTTGTAGCTATCACAATCAACGGAAAAACCGTTATTCATTCTTACTAGAGCATTTTGGGGTAAACAAAATACTCTAAGTCCCCATCAAATTCATTTATTTCTCGAAACGATTTACAGTTGAATGAAAAACATCCAATTCCAGAAGTTGGAACGTTGTCTACACTTACATTACCTAATAATCTAAATGCCTCAGTAATGCCAGGATTGTGTGCTAAAATCATAATGCAACTTGCATTTGACTTTATCCCTTTAATGTAGCTCAATATGTTACGGGCTGAGGCATGATACAATTCTCGCGTATAGGTAATATGTGCTTTTGGAAGAGCTTCAATCAGGTGTGTTGAAGTTTCCTTAGTTCGTTCAGAATCTGAAGAATAAATCTCATAAGGAACAATCCCTTTTTGTTTAATGATTTCTGCCATTGCAGGAGCATCACGTCTTCCTCTCTTGTTTAAGGGACGTTCGCGGTCTGATAAAGTGTAATCGTCCCAGCTCGATTTGGCATGCCTCATTAAAATAATCTGCTTCATTGTTTATTTAGTTATCGTTCGAACAAAAACTAACCATGAAAACACAAAACATAAGCCACCTATTGGAGCCAACATTGCAAATACATCAATATTCAATCCTAAAAGTTCTCGGGTTGCGTGTACAAGCAAACTTCCTGAAAACAATAGCAATCCCGATACCATCAGCCAATTCACCCATTTGTTAAATTTGTGTAACGAAAAGAAAGCTAAATTAATCACGATCATTCCTAAGCCGTGAATGATCATATATCTCACCGCGGTTTGATAAGTTTCCATATTCTTGGCGTCGAGCTTCGATTCTAGTCCATGTGCTCCAAAAGCACCGAGAATGACATAGAGTGCACATATCAGTCCACCCAGTCCAATCCAAGTGATTAACTTTTGCTTATAACTTGTACCTTTGTTCATCAATCAAATGTAACTATTTATGAAAAGATTATTGATACCCCTGATCATTGCGGTGTTTTTTTCTTCATGTATCAAAGAAGTCACAGATACAATCGATAAAACAAGAAAGATCAATAGCGTAACATGGAGCCCAGAGTTGGCTATACCCTTGGTGTACTCGCACCTACGCATTTTAGACACAGCTGAATCTGCAAAATTTATTCGCATTGAAGACGATGGAAGTCTTACCGCATTCTATGCCGATCAAATCTATTCGAAAAGTGCTGAAGAAGTAATACCCCTCGAAGATCAATCGATGAACGAGGTAATAAATTTAAACAATGCTCAATTGGCCTTGCTTAATAGTGCAGGTCAGGTGAATATAAATTATACCCGAGATATAAGCCTTAACTACAGCGGCAATGAGGTAGATCGAATCTTGTTTAAAGGTGGAGATATTCAATTCAATGTAAGCTCTACCTTGCAGCACAATGTACTTGTTCGTATAAAAGTTCCAGATGCTGCTATTCAAGGAGTAAGTTTCAATCAAGGTCTTGCAGTTAACTACGCTGGATCTACTCCAGTATTAGGTTCAACAATGATAGGTTTAGATGGTTATGATGTAGATTTCACTCAAACAGGACAAGGTCATTCAGAACTTAAGTTAGAATTCGAAATAACGCTAACTAAACAAGGCAATAATCCAATTGGACCTACAGAAACTATAGATATCGATTTTAATTTCATAAATCAGCAGTTCAGAGAAATACATGGTTTTTTTAATAGCCTTGACCTCTCTAACGGTGGAGAGGATATTAAGGTAAATGTTTATGAAGGTGAGAACGCAGGGAATTTTACAATTGCCGACCCTAGCGTAAAGATGATTTTTGGTAATTCGATGGGTATTGATATAGACGCAACAATTACGCAATTTGATGGAATAAGCAAAGAGAACAACACGGTTAGCCTTACAGGTTATCCAAGTCCTTTGCCAATTCCAACACCAGATATAGCACAAAAAGGAATGATGTTGCACGATTCATTTGAATTGGATAAAGACAATAGTAACATTGTTGATTATGTGAACAACAAGCCTAACACAAACAACTTTGATGTGATGATCGTCACTAATCCAGCGGGACCTTCAATTCGAAATTGGTTTATTGATACCTCGCGCATAGAGGTGGATGCTGAAATTGTGCTTCCTTTTTACGGCACGGCAAATGGATACAAAATTCAAAGCGAATCAGATTTTGAAATGGACGTTGAAGACAACGAAAGTATTGAAGAAGTACTGTTTAGAATTCATACAGAAAATGGATTCCCTATTGATGCTTCAATCCAAATTTACTTTGAAGATAGCATCTCAAATACCATTATTGATTCGCTTTTTGTTGATGATGATTTAATTCTACCGTCCGGTAATATAGATGGTAATGGGAAAGTGATTAGTGTAAATCCAAAAACAATGGATGTGCTGGTTGATGCAGATCGAATGGACCAACTACGGATGGCAAATCGAACACGTATGGTGGCAGAACTGCAGACTACAACGGTATCTGGGTCTCAACCCGATGTCAAGATTTTCAAAGAGTACGAGATATTGCTGCAACTGGGTATGCAAGCTAAGTTAAACTTAACGGAGGGCAGATAAATATGAAACGCATTGTATTGATTCTAAGCCTAGTTATTGCATTTGGAAGCTCATTTGCACAGAATAACTTAACAATGTATAACATGAAGCCGTTGCCACAACGTCTTCAAGTTAATCCAGCTCTAGATCCAGATTGCCAGTGGTACTTTGGTATGCCAGCAATCTCTTCCATTGATTTGAATTTGTCAAGTAATGGGTTGAAACTACGAGAGTTTGGAAATGCCTTAGTGCCGTCTCCGGGTGGAGATTCGTTCACTTTAGATATTCCCCGTCTTGCTAACATCTTCGATCAGAAAACATACATCAACATGGGACTTAACCAAGACTGGATCAACTTTGGTTTCCGACTTGGTGGAGACAACTTCGTTTCATTTAATATTTCTGAAAAGGTTAAAACCAGAGTGGTCATTCCGCAAGACTTTTTGTCTTTCATTTTTGAAGGAAATGGTGGTCCTAATCTAGGCAGAGAATTCAAATTTGATTGGGGGTTTGATGTTTTACATACCCGTGAATTTGCGGTTGGATATCAACGTAGTTTGATGGATCAAAAACTCAAGGTTGGAGGGAGATTGAAGTATATTTATGGGCTAAGCTCCATAAACACTGCCAAAAATGATTTGAGATTTACTACGGCTGAAGATGACTTTACTTGGAACCTTCAATCAGATCTTCAATTAAATATTGCATCTTCATATTTGCCACTTGACAGCCTAAATGTTCCACCTGCAGAACGTGTCTTGTTTGGAGCGGATAACAAGGGATGGGGAATTGACTTAGGAGCAAGCATGGAATTGACTGATGCCATCACCGTACATGCAAGCATTATAGACCTCGGGCAGATAAAATGGAATGAAAATACGCGTGTAACTAAATCGATTGACCCCGGAGCAACTTTTGAATTTAAAGGAATTGATATTAATGATTACCTGTACGACACTTTAGACATTGCTGCAAGCCTACAAGAAATAAGCGATTCATTGATGGACGCATTTGCATTGGATACAGTAAGTGAGTCGTTTACAACAGGCTTGTTAGGTGAGTTTTACCTTGGAGGTAATTTGAATATCACAGAAAAACACAATGTTGGAGTTCTTTTTTACGGGAGCTTTTACAATAGAGATTTTTATCCAGCGTTTACCTTATCTTGGAATTCTAAGTTTGGTAGAAAGTTAGCTTTAAGTGCTAGTTATACCATCATGAGAGGAAGTTTTTCAAACTTAGGATTGGGAACTAGCGTAAACCTAGGCCCTGAACAGTTTTATGTTGTGAGTGATAATGTTATAGGAGCTGCAACTGGAAATGTTAAATCGTTAACTGTAAGATTCGGATGGAATCATACCTTTGGAAGAAAGAAATGGGAAGAGAAATATGGTGATTAATTTGAATAAAATAAATAAGAGCTTCATCTTGTTAATTTGTCTCGGGTTGATGTCTGTGACGGGTTGTAAAGAGCAAGTTGAAAAAGATCGATTGCAGATTGAAGACTATCTTGAAGACAACAACCTTACGGCAGAGGTAACGGATGAAGGCTTATATTATATAATCAGCGTTCCGGGTACAGGTGTTCATCCTGACATTAATAGTGAGGTAACGGTGCACTACGCTGGATATAAGTTGAATGGAGACATTTTTGATTCATCCTACGACCGAGGTGAAAAGATTACTTTCCCGCTTGCTAATGTTATTAGAGGCTGGCAGATAGGCATACCTTTATTCAAAGAGGGGGGAAGTGGAAAGCTTATAATTCCTTCACATTTGGCTTATGGATCAAGTCCACCCCCAGGAAGTACAATTGGGAAAAATGAAGTGCTCGTTTTTGATATTGAGCTCTTTGAAGTGAAGTAATTAAATTCTGTCTAACACCTCATTTAACGAGGGACTAATACGTTGATAATCACCTTGGTTTCTAAACCATGTGAGCTGTCTTTTGGCGTAATTTCTTGAATTTTTTTTAATCTTTTCAATTGCAGTTTCAAGACTAATTTCTCCTTCAAAATGGCCAAATAATTCTTTGTAGCCAACTGTTTCCAAAGCATTTAGTGGTGTATGTTGGTGTAGGCTTTTAGCCTCTTCAATAAGTCCTTCGTCAATCATCTGATCAACACGAAGATTAATTCTGTTATACAATTCTTCTCGATCGCGGTCAAGATAAAAATACGACGTAGAATACTGACGATCGATTACCGGCTTTTGACTTACTTCACCACAAGCAATCTCAATTTGTCGCATTAGTCGTTGTGGGTTTTGATGTTCAGTTTTATCAAGTTTTACACCTGCCTCTTTGGCTTTTTCTTGCAGTGCATCGATTCCTTTTTGGTCTAAGATAAATTGAAGTTCTTTTCTAAGCTCATCATTCTTGCCTGGTAAAGCATCTAAGCCAACTGTAGCAGCCTTAATATATAAGCCTGTGCCACCCGTCATAACTACGACTTTCTTTGTTTTGAAGAGTTCATGCAGCAAGGCATTACATTCAATCTCGTATTTACCAGCATTATAGTCGTTGTGTATAGAATGCGATGCGATAAAATGATGCTTGACCAAATTTAATTCTTGTTCAGAGGGTCTTGCGACTCCAATTTCTAGCTCTTTATATAGCTGGCGAGAATCGCATGAAATTATTTCAGTGTTGAAGTGTTGAGCTACCTCGATAGCAAATGATGTTTTTCCTATTGCAGTTGGGCCTGCAATAACAATCAGTTTATTCGGGTGCTCCGTCATTAATTTGAGATTCGTCTATTTCAGATTCATCGATATCATCTCCAAATAGATTAAAGTCTTCTTTTTCGTCTTCCTCCTCATCTTCCTCGTCTTCATCATCATCTAACTCATCGGTTAATCCTTCGATGAGTTCATCTGCCTCTTTAAATAGTTTGGCACTTGGGTCGTCGATAATTTCCTTAGGATTTACAAATTGTTTCGGTGCTGCTCCAATGCTTTTTACGAGATGTGGATACTCCTTTCCTGGTTCAGCTTTAAACAAGCGAATAACTTCGGTTCGGAGGTGCCAGTTTCCATTGTCCGCGTCATACTCGTACAGAAATTTCTGATGAGGGTCATCAATAAACTTGCCCAGCTCAGAAGCTCCAGCTGCCTTTGCATTTGGCTTTGGCTCAGTGCAAAACTCTTCCCCTGGTCTCCAATTATCATTGGTTTTGTAAAAAGATGCAGTTTTAATCTTATCAAAATTGATAGCATCTTGAATTGCTTCATGAAAATCTCTAAATGTGTTCTTCGAGCCTACATCAATTATACGCTCTACATCATCTACGTCTTCAAAAGTCACTTTAAATCTAAAAACCAAACTACTCATTGCTTTGCAAACCTATTGTTTTTCCTTTTTCAATTACAAATTTATATGCCTCATCGTAATTATTAGAAATTTTACCGTCGAGGATTGCATCCTTCAGAGCATTCTTAATAATACCAATTTCTCTTCCAGCACCAATTTTAAATATCTTCATGATTTCGTTTCCATCAATAACTGGTTGCCAATTTCGAATTCGATCACGTTCTTCTACTTGCTCAATCTGTTGCTCTACCATGATTAAATTGGCCTGAAATCGCTTTTCTTTCTCTTTATTCTTTGTTGTGATGTCGCTCTTGCAAAGAATCATTAGGTCTTCTAAGTCGTCACCAGCATCAAAAATTAATCTTCTAATTGCTGAATCTGTGATGTTTTCCTTAGTCAAAGCAATGGGGCGTAAGTGAAGCTTAACCAAGTTTATAACCCTTCGCATAGGCTCACCTAGAGGAAGCTTGAGGCGTTTGAATATTGGACGAACCATTCTAGATCCTTTGTCTTCGTGACCATGAAATGTCCAACCTTCTCCTTTAACAAATCTCTTTGTTGGCGGTTTGGCAATGTCATGCATAACAGCAGACCACCGCACCCAGATGTCATTCGTTTTATCGCAGGTCTGATCCAAAACTTGTAAGGTGTGATAAAAATTATCTTTATGACCTTTTCCTTCTTTTATTTCAACACCTTGAAGTGCAACAAGCTCTGGAAAGAACTCGTGCAGCAGCTTGGTATTGAATAAAAGCTTGTACCCAATACTTGGCTTATCACAAGCCATTATTTTTTGAAGCTCATCGGTTATCCTCTCTTGCGAAATAATAGATAGACGCTTAGCTTCTGACTTTAAAGCTTCTAAAGTCGATTCTTCAATTTTGAAATTGAGTTGGGTAGCAAATCGTATTGCACGCATCATGCGTAATGGGTCATCGCTAAATGTGATTTTCGGGTCAAGAGGAGTTTTTATTATTCCTTCTTTAAGGTCAGTCAGTCCATCAAATGTGTCAACGAGCTCACCATATGAATCTGGATCTAGGCTTATGGCCAAAGTATTAATTGTGAAGTCTCTTCGATTAATATCGTCGAGAAAAGTTCCATCTTCAACTTTGGGTTTCCTGCTTTTTCGATCGTACGACTCTTTTCGTGCACCAACAAATTCAAACTCCCAATCATCGGTTTTAATTTGGGCTGTTCCAAAGTTTTTAAAGACGCTCAAATAGGCCTTGTTTAATCGACTTGCTACAGCTCTTGCGAGTTGAATTCCACTGCCTACTGTTACAAAATCTACATCCTTTGAATTGCGTTCTAGGTAGATGTCTCGCACATAACCGCCGACCACGAAACTTTGAAAGCCAAGCTTTGAAGATTCTTCTGAAACAATTTGAAATATAGGATGAGAAAGCTCTTTTTCGAACACGGTGTGCAAAGGTAAATTAAACAGTAAATGATTTTGTATTTATCCCCAAATAATAAATCAGTAGAAATCTTTGGCATATTTATTGAATTTTTGTTGGCATGAAAAAACTGTTGATGATTTGCGGATTGATTGGGCTCGGAACCATAGTTCAAGCTCAAAATTTAGAGTTAAGAAGTGGGAAGGATATTCGACAACCAGGTAAGATAAACCCTTCACTAGCGGGCATTCAGGAAAATCTAATTAAAGTTCTTGCCGATGCTGATGCCAACAGCAATTATCAACTCATGTTAGAGGGTAGAATCCCATTTAAACTGGGTAACTATATGATCGGTTTTGAACGTCTTACTACGGGTGATATTGATAACAATATGTTTAACATAACCTACGGAAGAACCATAAAAGCAGACAAATTAGACAAGAATAAAAAACAGATTGAATGGAGGTACGGTGGTAGTTTGCAATTGCATCAAAGGAGCTTCATTAAAGCTGGATTTGATAGCACAGCTGGCTATCAATTTATTGACCTTAATGGAGAAGTTCGTTCAGTTCCAAAGCTAGATGATATTGCAGACAATCTCGATTATTTCAATATCGAGCTTGGTGGAAGTATGGCCTATAAAGATTTCATAATGGGAGTTAGTGTCGAAAATCTGATAAAGCAAAATGTATCTTTGGTTAAAGGTGAAGCACGTAATCTTCCTTTTACTGGAAATTTAGTAGTAGGAGGATTCTTAGATCTAGGACCTAAAATAACTTTATTTCCTTCTGCTTTAGCGGTGTATACTCCAGACGATTTCTATACCAAGGCTGGACTCGATATAAGCACAGAAAAATTCAATATTGGTGCTGCTTATACCATGGAGAATGAAGTGCAAGATCTTTCAGCATCGGTAGGGTTTAGGTACAATAAAATGTACTTCGGATTGCAATATGCTCACCCGTTAACCGACGAAAATGATCTTCCTCGTTTTAATTTATTCCTAAACACATCCTTGATTAAAGGCATGGATATGTTTAAGTCCAAATTTGCCAAGCAGATGATGAAGTTCTACTAATCTTTGATGATAATAATTTGGGGTCTCTCGCCTCGTTTGCGAGAAAACTCATGACCATAACGAGTAGCAATCTTTTTTAAATTTTGCATGTTGAGACTCCCATCGTCATTAATAGCTTTGCCGTTATACAATGATTTGAAAAGTTGTTTTGGGAAGCCTTGAAACTCGAAATAAACGCCACCAGATTCGGGTTCTGTAATTTCATAATAACTCACCGTTCCTTTGGGATTGCTTTGACTAACTTCAGCTGGATCGGTATACGACTTTAATACAGCAACTAGAAGAACATCGCCGTTCGTGTTTTTCACATTCCTATTTAAAGGAACTATGTCATCTTTGGTCCATTGTGCATATTCAACGTCGTCAACCAAAACAGTTCCTTTCTTAATTTTTACTTTCTGAGCTTGAGACACCGTAGCAACCAATACGGCTAACAGCGTGAGTAATCCGTTTTTCATACCATACAAAAATAATCGGTTTCAATTATTCCGTTGGTAAATCAAATTAGTGTAATTATTTGATTGACTATAAGGAAGATAGCATAAAATTCGTTATCTTTACGAGAGATGCTGCGACGCATATTTAATTACTATATCGTTCTTAAGTCGTGTTGGATTATTCTGTTATTTCAACTTATTGGCGTGGTCGGTCTTGTGGTGATGGAACAAGGCAAGGATATCTTGTTGTCGCTTAGTTTTATTGGAACTTCTCAAGTGGTATCCCACACTTGGTTTGTACTTCTAGCTTTACTTTGGTGGAGCTGGCAAAGTTGGAGGTCTTCTAGAGTCATACTTCACTTTTCATCTTTCAACTTTGTTCAATATAGCAAGAAGTACGGATTACAGGCTCAAGTTTTAATTCCTCGGTTATTAGGCGTAATGCCTATTGTCATATTTGCATATGGATTATTTAGCGTGACTGGATGGTCAAACCCGTTGATTTATGTGTGTATATCGATGGGAGCATGGCTCTATGTTTTCTTTCACCTCCGAAAAGAAATAATCGTCCTCTTTCTCAGTCGAAATAGCATAAAGTGGTTAAATATACCAGACTATGTGCCTATCAAAAATGAAGCCTATCCTGCCAAGTTTATATGGGCTAAGCAAGGGAAATGGATTTGGTTTAGATTTTTTGTATTGAGTGTTGTATTCACACTGGTAATTCTCTTTCCTGTGCGATTTCCAAACTTTCTTGGTGCTTCTGCCATCATTCTATTCGCTCTAGGTTCGTGGCTGGTAATAGCAACACTGCTCGATTATGCAGAGAAACGATTTCATTTTCCTTTTTCTTTTACTATAGTGGTTATGGTCATAGGGTTTAGTTTCTTTAACAACAATCACAGAATAAGAACATTAGACAATAAAGTAGATGAGCGACCTACCATAGAAGCACATTTTGAACAATGGTATCACAAAAGACTGAATCGAGACCAAGATTCGGTGCCCGTGTTTATGGTTGCCGGACAAGGTGGAGGCGTACGCTCAGCATATTGGCTGGCTCAAGTACTTAGTGAATTATCAGAGCGTGATTCAAGGTTTGAACATCATACCTATGCATACAGTGCTGTTTCTGGTGGGAGCTTAGGAGTAGCGACTTACAAAGGTTTAGAGCATTATGATGTAGAGGAGTTAAAAATGGCATCGCACAATGTGTTAAGTCAAGATTTTTTATCACCTGTATCGTCTTGGTTAGTTGTGCCTGATTTGGTCCAAAAGTTTCTTCCTTTTCCGGTAAATGCAGTAGATCGTGCAAAGGCCTTGGAGTATTCGTGGGAGCGAGCAACAGAACCTTACGGCAAAGAAATATTGAAAACAGGCTTCCTTGAAACGTATCAAAATGATGATTGTATTTATCTTTTTAACTCAACACGAGCGGAGAATGGTTTTAGAACAATATTGTCGAATGTGAAAGCAGATCCAGAAGTTTTTGCACTTTCTGAAGATTTCTTTGATGTTACTCAAACCGATGTTCCAATTAGTACTGCGGTATCGGTTTGTTCTCGCTTTCCGTTCATTACACCGCCAGCATTGGTATACGATAAAAATGGGAAAAAATGGGGGCATCTTGTTGACGGTGGATATGTCGAAAATATGGGGGCGACGGCTATGCTAGAACTCTACGATTATCTCCATTCTTTGGCTAAGAAGAAAGGGTATAAGGTTAAGTTTAAATTACTTTTCATTAAGAACACAAAAGAGGAGTACAGTACAGCCTTGAGTGGCATGAATGAAGTGATTGGTCCTTTAAATACATTTTCAAAGGTTTGGATAAACAGTGGTTATTACGATGAGCACAGTACAAAGCTAAACAACCTTTATAACGGAGATCAAGCAAGCTTTATTAACCTTGATCGAAGCGATGAAAAAATCATTCCTTTAGGATGGTTTCTATCTGAACAGGCAACCACTTATATGCAAAATCAAGTAGCTCCCCAAACGCAAGATTTTAAAAAATCACTCGAAGGTTTTTTCGGTGCACAATAGAATTATCTTTGTTTCAGTGAAGGTAACTTTTTTAGGAACAGGAACATCTCAAGGCGTACCCATTATTGCTTGTCAATGTAAGGTTTGCACATCATCAAATGACAAAGATAAAAGACTGAGAAGCAGTGTTCTAATTGAAGTTAGTGGAGTAAACCTTGTAATCGATACTGGGCCAGATTTTCGTCAGCAAATGTTACGTGCAAAAACACGTAAGATGGATGCAGTATTGTTCACTCACGGACATAAAGACCACACGGCAGGTTTTGATGATATTAGGGCATTTAACTATGTTCAGCAGCGTGCTATGGATGTGTATGGAGATAAGTTCGTTGAAGTTGTTTTGAAAAGGGACTTTTATTATGCATTTGAAGAAAATAAGTATCCAGGTGTACCTGATCTTAACCTCCATATAATTGATAATAATCCTTTTACGATCAACGGGGTAGAAATTATTCCTATTCAGGTTTTGCACTACAAGTTACCCGTCTTAGGATTTCGTATTGGAGACTTCACTTACATCACAGATGCGAACTATATTCCTGAAGAAGAAAAAGAAAAGATCAAAGGCAGTAAAGTTCTGGTGCTGAATGCACTTAGAAAGACCGATCATATTTCACACTTTACCCTGGATCAAGCGATTGCTTTAGGACAAGAACTTGAAGTCGAACAGGTGTACTTCACACACATCAGCCACCAAATGGGCTTACACGATGAGGTTGAAACCGAGTTACCTCGAGGTATGAACCTAGCTTACGACCAGCTCGAAATTCAATTATGATTCTGAAGAAATACGTTGTGAAAACTCATCAATGTTAATTAACCCCAGACGATTTAAAGCCATAGAATAATAGGGTTCCATTTGTTGAGCTTTATTTTCATCTCTTAGCTTTTGCATCATGGGAAGTAAGCTTGGATGATCCTTGTAGAGATGAATTCGCTTTAATGCGGAAAATTTCACGTTGTAATCGTTGTCATATAATATTGCGTACTGAAGAACTTGAAAAAAAGAAGCGTCTCCAGAATCGCCCATAAGCATGATATCTTGCATCCGTTCATCTGAAGTTTGAGATGCAAATTCTTCAATAAGTTTCTTTTCTTTTTTGCCCACGACTAAGTCAATTGAACTCCAATCAACAATTTCGTGGCTTTTAAATAGTAGCCTCTTGAAAAGTTTTTTCATATAGTAATTATCTTCAGAAATCGAGGGTAAATATCTGAACTTCAAAGATAAGACCAGTATATTGGTTTGTAGTATCCTTTTCAATATAGAATAGTATAGAAAAGGATATTTAGATTGTTTAAAAATGAGCTAGGGCTGAGAAACCCTTTTCAAAGTCATAGAATCTTCTTCTGTGAATTCGGTAGGACGAGTTGATTGTCCGAATGAAATATTGATCGTGATGGTATTTAAGTCATCTTGTTTAATTATTCCTACGAGCCTTCGGATTTCTTGCTTTGTAGTCTTTTCGATTACAATAAAATCAATGGTGTTAGGAGAAGTAGTTTGATTGATTTCGTAGACCAAAGATGCATTAACCTCACCAATATTAAATGACTCACCTCCAAAAGTATCTCCCTTAATTATGAAATAAGCGAAACCCGTTTCAGACATGTTGATTTTACCTAATTCTCCTTGGGATGTACCCTCCCATAAGCCAACGTAATTGCTAGTTTGAGCATTTGCAATTGAAAAGCATGAAAGAAATGCTATAATAAGAAAAGATTTTAAGGTGTTTGTTAATTTCATGATTCTTGTAAGTAAACGAGAAGGATGCTTAGATATTTTGCATTCTGTCGAATACAAACTTAGTTAATCTAGAATCTTCTACCTAGATAATATTTACTTCCGTTTCCAATTGAATTTGGTAGGTGTCCCAAACACTCTTTTTTATGTCTTCACTAAGTGCTTTTACTTCCTCACCTTTTACGTTTCCGTAGTTAACTAAAACAAGGGCTTGGTTTTTGTGACTTCCTGTGTTTCCAATTCTTTTGCCTTTCCAGCCTAAGCTTTCAATTAACCAACCTGCAGGCACTTTAACATGCTCATTTCCAGCCGGGTAGCTTTTGATGTTTGGGAATTTAATTTTTAATTGTTCAAAATGATTTTTTGAAATTATTGGATTCTTAAAAAAGCTTCCAGAGTTACCTAACTCTTTCGGATCAGGTAATTTTGATTGTCGAATCGCAATCACAGCATTGCTAATATCTTTAATTGAAGGTTGATTTATGCCATTATCATTAAGAACATCAGAAATTGCACCATAGGATGTGTTCAACTTATGATTGGTTTTTGTTAAGGTTATTCCAATAGCGCTGATGAAATACTTATTCTTAGCTTCCTTTTTGAAGATACTCTCACGATATCCAAATTTGCATTCTGCATTGGAGAATTGCTCTTCGTTTTTAGTCTCTAGATTGATGGCTTTTACATAATTCAATACATCTTTAATTTCGACGCCATATGCTCCGATATTTTGCATAGGTGCCGCACCAACTGACCCAGGAATTAAACTCATATTCTCTATCCCTCCATAGTTGTTATCTACGCAATAAAGAACAAAGTCATGCCAGTTCTCACCAGAAGCTATTTCTAAAGAAATTGTAGAATCAGACTCTTCGATCACCTTAATGCCTTTCAGCTGGTTTATGACTACCGTTTTTTCAATGTCACTGGTGAGAAGCACGTTACTTCCTCCTCCTAAAAAGAAACAAGAGCCTAAATTTTCTATTCGTTCAATGTCTTCAAGGTTGTCAAGAAAAATTACAGTATGTGCATTGACGTCAATTCCAAATGTATTGTAATTCTTTAGTGATAAATCTCTTTTTTTGATCAGCACGGTGCAAATCTATACATAGAAAAATGGAGTAATTGTTATTTTTACCCACGTTAAGAACAATCGTACAGATAGAATTACAGAATAGTATTCATCTTCTGAAAGCGGTTCTCAAAAGAAAAAATATGAAATACATAACTATACTTTTAATCACGGTAAGCGTTGCATTTTTCTCATGTAAAGACGATACTTCAACGCCAGGCGACAACAACAATAACCAAACTGGAAGTGTTTGTGATACCTTAGATGTATCATACAACTCAGTGGTTAAAGCGGTGATTGACAACAATTGTGCTACCGCCTATTGCCACGGTGGAGCTGGAGCTGGCAATGTTTATCTTGCTAGTTATTCAGAAGTAAAAACAGTAGCAGAGCAAGACAGATTCTTGAAAGCTGTCCGTCATGAGGCAGGGGCAGAGCCCATGCCTAAAAACGGTAACAAGCTTTCCGATGGCGAAATTACCATCTTAGAATGCTGGATTGAAAACGGATTTAAGGAGAATTAACGGATTACCGTAAATCTTCTTAAATAGACTGACTTGCTGGTTGTCACTTTAACAAAGTACATTCCAGATGTCAGGTGATCAACATTTATTGTAGCATTTCCTTTTGTTGCTACAGGTTGCGTAAGTTCAACATAATTGCCTCCAGTACCCAACACTTCGATTCGTTCAATGCGTTCACGTTCGGTTACTTTAAGGTGAAGTTCGTTTCGTGCAGGAACAGGATAAACGACCATATTAATTTCGTCACCAAATTCGATAATTCGCTCTTGTGTATAAGCGAATTGGTTATCGTAATCAACTTGCCTTAACCTGTATATCACAGTGTTAGAGAAGAACTTGGCATCTACGTCAGTATAGCTATAGCTGCTTATGGAGTTGGTTGTACCGTTACCTTCTACAGTACCAATTTTTGTCCAATTCAAGCCATCCTTGCTGCGTTGAACTTCAAAGTGGCTGTTGTTTATTTCAGAAGCGGTTTGCCATATTAACAATCCATCATTGTCAATTGCATAAGCTTCAAAGCTTAGCATGGTTACAGGCACCGGTACATCGTTAAGAGGAGTGTCTGTTTGATGAGATAGATAGAATTCTCCAAAGTCTTCCGTTATTACTTCAAAACGGTAGTTCCCGTTAATCATAACAACTGTAGGTATATACTCAAACCAATTTGAGGTGTCTGTGCTATTATCTGAGATGTCAAGGTTCGTGTTAATTCCTAAATAACGATGAACTACGATGTCATTAACACTATTTAAACTATCATTTTTAGCAATTAAAGAATCAACTTCTCCTTGAGTATAGTACAGTCGTACACTAAAGCTTGATCGACCAACCGTATCGGTTTCCATCAGATGGTAAATTCTTCCTGCATAATACGTGGTGTTAGCCAAGTAAACAGAATCATTTATTGGAACATCAACCCCTGCGGATGTGCTATCTGGGTGTACATCGAAGATGTCAGTAATTCGTTGTTTTTCCCCTACTCTTAGAACGGTTGTCCAATCAGAGGTGTCTTTGTAAGCACATGAACTGATTTCTGTTGAGTCAGCAATGTCAACAACAGTTAAACTTAAATTAAAGGTGTCTTTTCCTTCGCAACCGTTATCGTCTGTTATGGTAACATAATATTGCCCAGGAGGTACTTGTATTAGATCTTCCTGAGTAGGATATGGTATTAGCACAGAAGGATCTTGGCAGGTCCAAGCTGTAGTATATCCAAATGTGGTATCCAATCCAACAATCGAAGTATCTGTAGGAATTCCTCCAGAAATATCAAGGTATACTGCACCAGCACAATCAGAGGTGTCTATCATGCTTGTCCAAGTAAGTTCATTAGGTTGAGTGATGGTGAAGGTATCACTAACATCCCTGCCTGACCCATCATAAGCCGTGATAACATAAGTTCCTGCCGATAGGTTATTTACGGTATCTCTGAAGTTGTTGGTAATGTTTATCACATCTGCAGAAGCAGAATCAATGTTTCTCCAAGAATAGATGAAGTTATCTCCGTCGTATTCTTTGTAATATACCAATTCAACATTGGCCGAACCATCATTATCGTTATAACAGTCGAGTGAAGTAAATTCTGTATTGATTTCAAGATCAAGGGTACATAACGTGTCAATATAATCGTTATCGAGCTCGTTGAATTCAGGCACATCCACATTGGTAATAAATGCGTAGGTGTAAACATCGCTGGTACCTGTTATGTAATTCGGCGGAAGTATATCTTCATAAGTTAACACAACAGTATCACCTATAGCAAATACAATATTTGGTTTAATGCTAGGTATACTCGAAGATCCGGAATAGAAATCAAATTGAACTCCTATGTCTGCATTGTTCGCATTGTCACCTTCATTGATAACGGTAACTATAACATCACGAAGCTCTTCAATGTTCGAACAAGGTGATTGATCGTAATCTACATCAATAATTCTTAAATTGGTCGAAGCCCCTACAATTATCGCCCGCGATGCAATGTTATTCAGCTCGTTGGTTTCTGTTATTTCATCGTAAATGTCTAGATAGCCTCGAATAACACTATTGCTGTTCATTGAATCTGACCATTGCTGATCGACTAAGATTGTGGTGTCTTCTCCAGATTCAATTCCAGGAACTTTAATTATTGAACCTACGAGACTATCATTTACGGTACATTTCACCGTAACAGAATCGCTGGTTACAGGACCAATATTTTCAAATGTTAAGTAAATGTCAACTAGTTCATTGGTGTCTGGATTCAGCTCCGTTGGATTAATCATATGTGACAATATGCGGAGATCGGTTTCTTGTTCTGAAATGTAGATCCACATCGAATCAATGTTGTTTGTTTCATCACATTCAATGTAAGATGAGTCTGCGTCAATTTCAAAGAAGATCTTATGCCAGCCCGTGGTTGTGAATATATGTGAGAAGGTATTTGTTGGGCGAGGGGCAGAGCCATAGCCTTTGTATTGTTTTCCAGTAGGATAGATGAATCCAATGTTCTGTCGAACATCATTCGTATCGTCAATGGTTATGTCAACTTTCACATTTGTGCCAGAGTAGAGACCTTCATTTCCGTATGAGTATCCAAGCGTCACAACATTATTTACATAGTGTGTTCCGCTGCTTGGAATATGACGAATATCAAAATCCCAACAAAGCGGGAATTGAGCCTGATTGTTAAACTCATTACTTTCAGCAACACTATCTTGCTCATCAAGCGTAACGCGTAACAAGTGGTCTCCGTGTGGTGGAACTTCATATAAAACAAGTGAAGTTTCATCGGCACCGGCTAACAATCCTCCCATGTAATTTTCTACAATGGTAGTATCATCTAATCCATCGAGTATGATATCATAGGTAATGCGAATAGTGTCTCCTGTTGCAATGCTATCATTTCCGCAATTAAAAAATCGTGCACTTAAATAAAGTGAGTCTCCCACATTTTGAGGAACTACAGGTTGAACATCCAAATATCCGCTTGCAGTAAACAGATCTGGTGTTAGGATTGGGTCAACGTGACATAAGGTAATATCATCCTCATTGTTAGTTTCGTCAAACTCGACAACAATTCCTCCGCTTGAAGCATTGGTGTCTGCTTCAACGATTAAGCGGTGGCATCCCGAAGGGGTGAGACTGTAGGTCTGACCATATCCTTTCGAAGCACATCTTCCTAAATTAGGTACAGTGTCACGTGTTAAGAGTACTTTTCCAGAGCTTGTGCTATCAAATATGTTAACATAAAACAGACCTGTCGACGACCCACCGTGATTGTAAATCGTGTACGCCAAATTGTACGGAGTGTTAAGATTACTCGTGTAGCGATGGTGTATTACCGGTTGTATATCGGGTAAAGGATTCAACACTTTAACATAATGCACGTCGTAGTTATTGCTTTCCGATCGCTCCGAATACTTGTGCGTATAATCCGTGTGTATTTGAGCAGCATAGGTTCCTATTGTTGTGAATATCTGTTTAAGTGGAATAGTAATACTTGAGTCTGGTTTCAACTCGGCCAAGGTTGTATCAAACAGTTGACCATGGAAGTTAGAGAAAGCCTTTGTTGCAAAATCTCTTACCGTTGAATCACCAATATTTTTAATGGTTGCCATACCATTACTGCTATCACCTTGCACAACTACCGTACTGTCAAATTCTATAGTTGCCATGATGTCGTAAGGGTTGTAGCAATCGACAACTGTAAATGTATCTTCAAAGGTTGAAATAAGCGTATAGTCTGTAATAGTACCACTAATCGTATAAGTTCCGGTTGCGGTTGGCGCTCGGAAACTTAATGAAGCTTCTCCATTTGAGTTCGTATAGGTTTGATACTTTGCACCTGTTTCGTTAATCTCAAACTCAAT
Organism: Bacteroidia bacterium; assembly: GCA_965216465.1. GTDB lineage: Bacteria > Bacteroidota > Bacteroidia > NS11-12g > UBA9320 > UBA9320. Next base: position 351,214 of record CBDCFW010000001.1, on the reverse strand, counting down.
AGTAGCTCCTTGTACCCTCGTGTCTGAGCTAGCTACACTGTCGTAATTTGCAGTTCCAGAGTAAGACAAATAAGTTCCTTTACATGGTGTAGTATCTGTAAAGTTGGCGTTAAAGATAATTGAAGCGGATAGAGCAAAATCTCCAACCAAAACAGGACGTATTGCAAAATTATTTCCTTCATTATCTTCTTCGATTGCATCTAATGTGTCTACAACAACTCGAATAGGGTAGAACTCATCAATTGGGAATGAATGATACCAGGTAATGGTAGTATCTGTGTTGGCAAGAAGTCGAGTTACTTGGGTGGTGTATCTCAGGGTATCCTCTTCATACATACGTACATCAAAGCTTTCTGCATCATAATTTGATGTGTTGTGTATGGTTGCTGAAATAGAGATAATCTCATTGGTGTCTGGATTAATATCTGAGAATGAGATGTCATTAGCCCAAATCTTCAAATCAACCAAGTCGTTGTCGATAAGTGGTTCAGATCGGTAAGATGAGGCACTCATACATCCATTTTCACTTTCTGCATAGAATCTGGTTCGGTAAAAGTCATATTCTGGCAAGGTTGTGGTTACCAAGTAGATTTTTCCGTCAGTATAATCCGTATCGTCGGCATCTTCTTCTATTGTACCGTAAGATAAATCGGTAAAGTCATTGAAAACATAGTTGTTGTTTCTATCCAATTGAGCATATGGGTATCCTGAAGATGGAGCAGAATTTTCACTATGCGTGTATTTAACTTTAAATGTTATTGGCGTAGACGAGGTTGCAACATCAGGGTCTGTAAATGAATTTGAAAAACCTGTTTCGCCTGTAAAGGTTAAGCTAGGCTTAGATTTAACCGTAATGTTAACCGTGTCGTATCGCAAGCATCCAAGCAGATTTTCCATAATTACGGAATAGCTGACATCTCCATAAATATTAACGCTATTGTAGCTCGTTGTTCGGCCATTGCTCCAAGTAAAATAATTCGCACCTGTTGCTTGAAGAATGATGTTGCTTCCGTAGCAAATAGAGGTATCGTTTGTTAGCGTATGGGTCCAAGCACTATGATTTGTATAAGTGGCATCGCTGGTATCATTTGCACTATTTCCATCTGTGCTTAAGGAAGTGTAAATCTTGAAGTCAAACGTGCTTAACCCTGTTACATCAATTGAGTCAGGGAATTCAAAAGTTGCGGTAGCATTTGGACCAATGTTAGTGAACATCGTGTCGATTACAATGCTGCCTCCGTTCAAGCTGTAGGCTAACGGAATGGTATCTTCAGACGAGTTTCCAGTGTTTTTAATTTCGACACGTATAGGAACTTTAGTTAAACCACATTCAGTAGTTGGTGTTATTAGGTTGTAAATAGAAACGTCATGAGCAAAAAATGGGGTAAACTCATCGGCACCCAAACAGGGTTTGTTTACGCTTCTTAAATCGTCGTCTATATCGTCAGGAACAACAGTTCGCACAGATTCCTTACCAGCGTTGTATAAGTCTGTAGTCGATGCATGAAGGTCGGAAGTAGAAACGAAGCTAGGATCAACGTTAAGTGAGTTTGAATCTTTACCAAAAGTAATCCACGCAGCGAGGGTGGTATAGTTTGTTGAGCTTGTTGCACAAAGATTTGTTCCATTAGTGAAGAGGTCATTGTAGTCTGAAGCTACTCCACCCGGACTTTGCAAATATAGAGCTCGCCCTGTACCACTATTCATAAAAATGTTGTTGTGATTGTTCACATTATTAACGGTGTACACGTAGTTGCATATGGAGTTACTATTTGTACTTGCACCGAGATAAACACTGTTGTGATATACATCCAAATAATCACAATACTGATTGTCTATACCGTAGGTAAATGTGTTATTGCTATAGATGAAGTTATTTGCAATTAAACTTCTTGCTGATGACGTTCCGTCACTGGAGTATACTTTAATTCCTCGTGAGCCATTCTGCAGCCATATTTTGTTTTTAGAGAAAGTAAACCTTGCCCCTTGGTCGATGGTTATTCCTCTTGAACCTGATACCGATGTACTGAAATAGCAGTTTGAAACATCTAGATTATGCACGTAGTATACTTGAATACCGGTATAGCTAAAATCGAATGCAGAGTCATTTTGAAACGTGATGTTTTGACCTCGGTTTGAAGTTCCAGCACTATAATATCTTATTGCTCGCGACCCATTGTAGAAATTTGAATTGCGTATGACATTTACACTGTCGGTGTTGAGCTGTGCGTGAATGAGGTTATACGCATCGCCTGTAGATGTAGTGCTTTTACCTGTAAAGTTGCAAGAGTCTATAATTAAGTTGGATACCGTACCCCCTAAATACATCACTGTATTGTAGTTAGCACTTGTAGAGTTTTTAAAATTGATGTGCTTGAAAGCAATATAATCAGCATGTGTTATGCTCATCGTATAATTATTAGAGCTTGTTGCCGCATCTGTATTTACTAAAACATCATTATCGCCGCTTGCAGATAAGAAAGTAATGGTGTTTGACGGTGATGAGCCATTTACACGATTAAGGGCAGGCTGTTCGTTAAACGTATCGCTAGCAACTAAGAAGCGCACAACTCCATCAATGCCGAACGTGTCTAGGGCTGCAAATGCGTCGGTAAAGCTTAAAAAGTTTGTTGCACCTATACCGCTTGAGTCAATGGTGTAATCTCCAGATAATGGAACAATTGGAGGGACTGCAAATTCATCTGCCCCAATACATGGTGGGTCAGATCTTCCGTCTCCATCGAAGTCAGAAGTTACTGAAGGTATGTCTGTTCCTGCATTGTCGAGGTAAGGGTTGCTCGCATGTAAGTCTCCAAAAGCTGTATAGTAGGGGTTTACACTTACAGAATTTGAATCAAGACTTGTGGCAAGCTGATATGCTGACAAATCTGAATATGAAGCAGCATTACCACCGGTTTGCACATAAATCAAAACGGATCCGTTGGTGAACCAGTTGTTGTAGTCAGAATGTAGCGTTGTTAATGTCGATCCTCCATAATTTCGAATTGCTCGAGAAGGTCCATTGCAATAAATGGAGTTGTTTTTCAATACAATATTTTCGGTATAGATGTCAATATACAGTCCATTCGAAGCTGAATTTGCACTTGACCCCATATAAACGCTGTTATAGAAGAAGTCAGAATAATCTGAATTGTAAATATACATGCCATGGCATGTTGTAGAGTTATTTAAGCTAACGCTGTTATTGTAAATTAAGTTGTGATTGCCAGATGTAGCGTTACATGAAGTTATGAATAAACCATAATCCATTGAGTTGCTGGTAATGTCGTTCTGAGCGAATATGAAGTGATTCATGTTTTCCAATCTCACCGCATAGTTTCCGATGGTTGTAGAAATTGAGTTAGATTCAACTACAAAGTCTTTGATGTACGCAGTAAAAATTCCTACATTTCTGAAATTTAGAAATGTATTGTTTGATAGATTAACAGTATCAATCCTGTCACTAGTACTTGCCCCGAATAAATACATAGAATTCGAACCATTTTCAAATGTGCAGTTTGTGATAACAAGGTTGCTGTTATTGGCCATGCTCGATGTTCTAAATACAGCCATATTGTTGCTAGTGCTGGTAGTAGAGCGTCCGATAAACTTACATGAATCGAAGGTGAGGTTTGTAACGCTTCCTGAGAGTAAAAGTGCTGTGCTATAGGTTGCTACATCTTTCTTGAACGATATATTTTTGAACGTGATATAATCAGCATGTTCAATCCAGAAGGAGTAGTTTGCGGTAGAAGAAACCAAATCTTCAACAAGAACATCATCTGCGTTTCCGCTTGCTGAGCGGAAGGTGATGGTGTTTGCTGCTGACGCCCCATTTACAGTTGTTAACTTAACTTTCTCAATAAATGTATCTGAAGCTACAACAAATACGACATTGCTGTCAATTCCAAAAGTATCTAAGGAAGCAACTGCCTCAGTAAAGCTTAAGAAGTTACGCGAACCAGAACCGGCTGAGTCGATTGTATATATTCCTTTCATTGGAACAATTGGAGGTACATCATACTCATCAGCACCAATACAAGGAGGGTCGCTTCGTACTTCTCCTTCAAAGTCTGTTGTTATTCCTGAAATAGCTATACCTGCATTATCAAGATAAGGGTTGCTCGCATGGAGGTCGCCGAATGAAGTATAGTATGGTATAACGCGAATTGAGTTACTGTCCTGGGTAGTCGCAGCTTGATAAGTAGCTAAATCAGCATAGTATCCAGCAAATCCTCCAGCTTGGATATAAACAACGTTAGCACCAGCAGTATAGAAGTTGTTATAATCTGAGTTTGAAGTAGAAAAGGTTGTATTTCCGTAGTTTCTGTAAGCTAATCCCGCTGATGAGTTATAGATATTGTTATTTCGCAATTCATTAAATTCACAATAAATATCCATATAAAATCCTGTTGAAGAACTATTCGTTGAAGAGCCGACATAAACACTATTAAAGTCCAGGTCTATATAATCTGAATTGTATAAATAGAAACCATGACAAGTATTTGTTCTATTGACGCTTACCGAGTTGTTGAATACATAACATCGCTCTCCGCCAGTTCCTGAACTACTTTGAAGACTAATGCCATGTGCTCCGTTGGTAATTACTACGGTATTTCTCTTTACGGTATAGTTACGTACATTATTAAAGAATATGCCATAAGAAGTTGACGAAGTAGATAGCGTGTTACTATCTGCTGTAACGGCACCACAATAGCGAATGTGCATACCCGTATAATAAAAACTCGAAAATGTGTTATTAGCAATGACAACAGAGTCTAATCTACTTGTTGTGCTTGAACCGCTCAAGTACATTCCGTTAGAACCATTTTCGAACGAACAGTTTGTGATCGTAAAATGGTTGTTGTTTGCAAGGCTTGCAGTTCGTAGAACGCTAAAATTCACACTCGAACTTGTGGTAGTTCGACCGATAAATTGACAAGAATCTAAGGTCAGATAATTTACATTTCCGGAAATGTAAAGTGCTGTGCTATAGGTTGCAGTATTCTTCTTAAAGGTGATGTTTTTAAATACAATATGATCCGCGTTTTGAATCCAGAAAGTATAGTTGGCAGAAGAAGAAACCAAGTCTTCAATCATAACATCCGCAGCATTTCCAGAGGCAGACCTGAATGTTATGGTATTTTGTTCTGATGTTCCATTCACTTGAGTAAGTTTTACTTTCTCAATGAAGGTGTCTGTAGCCACAACAAATTCAACCGCACTATCAATTCCAAAGGTGTCTAAAGCTGCCACCGCTTTGGTAAAACTCAAGAAGTTTCGAACTCCAGATCCTGCAGAATCAATGGTGTATGTTCCTTTCATTGGAACAATTGGTGTGGCAATAAATTCGTCGGCTCCGATACATGGAGGCGTTGAACGAGCATCGCCTTCAAAATCTGTAGAAATGCCTGAAATGGCGGTACCTGCATTATCCAAATACGGATTGGCACCATGCAAATCGCCAAAAGCCGTGTAGTAAGGATTTACTGTAAGCGAATTGCTGTCTTTATTCGTTGAAGAAATAAATGAAGCCAAGCTAGAATATGAACCAGAATTACCTCCTTGATCAACTCGAATTACATAAAGGCCAGTAGTATAGTAATTGTTGTGGTCCGAGGTGAATGTTGAGAATGTGCTATGTCCATAGTTGTAAATAGCTCTTCCCGACCCTGCACTGTATATGCAATTGTTTTTTGATATTAAGTGTTCACAATAGTTGTCAAAATAGATACCAGCTGACCCAGAAATGGTCGAAGCCCCCAAATAGATGCTGTTAAAATAAAAGTCTACATAGTCACTGTTATAAAGATACATTCCATAACAATTATTGCTTCTATTAATGCTAACATTATTGTTGATTATGGAGCAGTGTTCAGAAGCAGATCCAGAGCTACTTCTAATAGAAATACCATGCACTCCATTGCTGATCTCAACCGAGTTGTTCTTTATCAAATACCCCGTTACGTTATCGATGTAAATACCATAAGTACATGTGCCTGCTACATGGTCATTGCTATCCAGATCTGCCCCGTCTAAATATCTAAGGTACATTCCTGCGTAACCAATATCAGTAAACGAGTTGTTAAAAACGGTTACAGAGTCAAGCTTGCCGCCATTAACTCCTTCAAGATTTAAGGCTCTTCCTCCGTTAATAAATGAACAATTCTGAAAGGTGAAATGGCTTGAATTAGATAAACTAGAAGTACGAACCGTAGAGAAATTAGCACTTGTAGAAGTTGTATTGTAACCAATAAACTTGCAACTATCAAACTGAAGATGAGATGCATTTCCTGAAATCAAGAGTGCTGTGCTATAAGTTACCGTGTTCTTTTTAAAAGTGATGTTTCTAAAACTGACATGATCCGAATGCTGAATCCAGAAGGTGTAGTTAGCAGATGAAGAAACCAAATCTTCAATCAAAACATCATCAACATTGCCAGAGGCTGCTCTAAATGTTACGGTATTTGCGGCTGATGACCCTATAATGGCCTTCATATGAACCTTTTCGTTGAAGGTGTCAGAAGCAACATTAAATATAACGGCACTGTCAACCCCAAAAGAATCAAGTGCGGCTAAAGCAGATGTAAAACTTTCAAAGTTTCGTGAGCCACTTCCGTTCGAATCGATAGTATAAATTCCCTTTAAAGGTGTAAAAGCAAGTCCAACAAATTCGTCTGATCCGATGCACGGCGGATTTGCTCGTGCTTCATCATCAATGTCAGTTGTTATTGAACTGATTGCAATTCCAGCATTATCCAAGTATCCATTAGCTGCATGTAAGTCACCAAAAGCAGTAAAATAAGGATTTACGCTAATTGAGTTGCTGTCTAAAGTTGTAGCAGCTGTGAAAGAAGCAATATCAGGATATGCTCCAGCGTATGTACCAAAATTCACATAAATGGGTACACTGCCACTCGCGAAATAGTTGTTGTAATCAGAAGTAAGCGTTGAAACCTGAGAATTACTGTAAACAAAAAGTGCTCTTCCTGAACCCGATGCAAAAATGTTGTTGTTTCGCAGGCTTAAGTACTCACAATAGTTCTCAATGTATATGGCATTCGATGAACTATTTGAACTAGTACCCATTAGAATACTGTTGAAACTGATATCTGTATAATCGGTTGCGTACAGATAAATACCGTGACAGGTAGAATTTCGGTTAACACTTATACTGTTATTTACAATTTTAATATGCTTCGAAGCTGTTCCCGGGTTGCTGGTGAGATAAATGCCATATGGTCCATTATCATTTTGGATAATGTTCTTTGTAATGTTTACTGCCGTAGATCGATCAACATTAATCGCCTTGCTTCCAGCGGCCAAACTAAATTGGTTTTCTAATATATCTAGGCTATCGATATATTGAAAATACCCTGCATCTTGAGATTGACCGGTAAATGTGTTGCCACTTACCTGAACATAATCTGCTCGGTTCGAACTGTTACCGTCGTAAAACAAACCATAAGATCCTTCTGAAATTTGAGAATTAAGCAAGTGAAATGCACTATCTTGGCTCAACGATGCAGCTCGAATAACTGCATAATTTGTGGAGCTCGAGACTATGTCCTTGCCGTTAAAAACACACGAGTCGAATGTTATATTCTTGATTTGTCTTGCCATTAACACAGTAGTCGTATAACTGCTACCAAGCGAAGTAATGGTCAGGTCTTCGAAGCGAACATGCTTTGCACTATCTAAATAAACCACATAATTACTCGATGAAATAGTTGCAAACGAAATGATAACATCGGATGCTGTGCTAGTTTCAGAAACGAAAGTGATGGTGTTAGTGCTGGATGCCCCTGCAATTTCATTAATTCGGAATTGCTCATTGTAAGTCCCGGCCTTAGCTTCAATAGTTACAGCTGCAGACACGCCTTGCGATTTAAGGCTGTCGACCGCTTCGGTAAAAGTTAGAAAGTCTCCAGAACCTCCTGGATCAATTAAATAACTACCAGAAAGTTGAGCATAAGATGATGAGAAAAATAGAGTAAATAATAAGCTGAAGCAACACTTCAAAAGCCCCTTTTGTAGGTGTCCCATAGGTTTTAAGGTTAGTCGTTAGGTCTAATTGGCAAAGTGCCAAAGGCCGAAAGTTACCAAATTTTCAAGAAAAATCCTAGATATGAACAGATTGTCAACGTTTAATGGCAACAGTCATTTCTCGTTTTCCATTTGCTCCTGGAGGATGAAATAGCTTAAAATTTAGAGCTTTTAGCTTTCTTTTTAGGTGGCCTGCAGCTGAATATGTTACCAGAACTCCATCTTTTTTCATGAGATTGTGAAGTTTTGAAAATACGCTGGCTTCCCACAATTCTTCTTGTTTCTTTGGTCCAAATGCGTCAAAAAAGACAACATGAAATTGATCGCTAGCTAATGCCACATGTTCAATCTTGTCCTGCAATTTTTTTAGGGTGAAGTAAGGGCTTACTGTACAGTCAGATTGCCATGGTAAACCATGAATTTTAGCATACAATTCTTGATTGTTAACGAACTTGCCGTAATCCAACTGAGCTATTAATTCTTGGTCAATAGGGAAGGGCTCCAGAGTGATGTAGTGAATTTTTTTCTGCTCTTTTTCTGCTTCTATTGCTGTAACCAGAGCATTTAGTCCTGTTCCAAATCCGATTTCTAGAATATTTGTGACTTCGCCATGCTGAAAATTGCGTTGCAATCCTTCTATAATGAATACATGCAGAGCTTCAGAAATTGCACCGTCTCTACTGTGATAAGTTTCATCCAATTCGGGGATGTAGAGCGTGTTTTCGCCAGTTTTTGTAGGATACAATTTCACGGCATCAAATTTATTCGAAAATGAACTTAATTTGCACCGCAATGCAATTTAAAAAGCTGTCTATCATTATTCCTGTATACAATGAGGAAAAGACCATCCATCTCATTTTGAATAAAATTAAGGAGGTTAATCTCATTGAAGGAATTACCAAAGAATTAGTAATGGTAGATGATTGTTCTTCTGATAATTCATACGAGCGATTACAGTCTTACAGAGATGAAAACCCAGACCTGCCCATTTCGCTTTACAAGCATGAAAAAAATCAGGGAAAAGGTGCTGCATTGCATACCGGGATTAAAGAAGCGAAAGGCGATCTTATCATTATTCAGGATGCCGATTTGGAATACGATCCTAACGAGTATAACGACCTACTAAAACCAATAGTTGAAGGTCATGCCGATGTAGTTTATGGTTCTCGATTTATGGGAGGGAAGCCACATCGTATTCTCTTTTTCTGGCACAGCATCGGTAATAAGTTCTTAACACTTATCAGCAATGCTTTTACAAACTTGAATCTTTCTGATATGGAAACCTGTTACAAGTTGTTTAGGGCTGAACATCTTAAATCTTTAAAACTGAAAGAGAAACGATTTGGCTTCGAACCTGAGGTGACAGCAAAGACATCGCGTATTCCGGGTATTCGATTCTATGAAATTGGAATTTCTTACTACGGCAGAACCTATGAAGAAGGTAAAAAGATTGGCTGGAAGGACGGGTTTAGAGCTCTGTACTGCATTTTAAAGTATAACACTTGGTCTCGGTCTTAATTGATTTCCTTTTCTTTCTGAGCGTTTACAAATAAGACGTTCCCAACTTTATCGTAGCCCATGAAAATATCAGGACCTTCGTGCTTAACCAATTCATATCTAAACCCAACAATTGTTAAGTCGGCATCTCGAGACTTGTCGTTTATCACTTCTTTGTGACTGATTCCTTCTGATTTAGGAATGATCTCTATGTTATTTGCCGAAATTGGAAGTCTACCGGAACTGATCATCTGCTGAATTTTCTCACGTTGTGTAACAATTTCTTCCTCAGGATAAACCGCAAACAGTTTAATCTGACCTGCTTTATTCCAGTCTGGATGGCCTAAAATGATATAGGCGAGGTAGATCATTAGATTCGCATTTTGATAGTCGCTGGTAGTAATCCACAAGTGTATTTCAGCATTGAATCCAAAATCTTTGTCGCTGCTGCTGAGCAAACAGATGTCGTAATTTACGGCCTTGGCTAAACTTAAATTGTGAACGATTTCGGAACAAGATTGTGGTTGATGTTTGTTGAATTCGAACAATATCATGTTGTTGGCTTGACCGCTTATACCTGGAAGCTGTAAAGCTTGAGCAATAGATGTTGTGTAATTGGGACTTACCATCGTGTCGACAAAAACACTGCTATCCGATATTTGAGTCATTTTGACCAAGCGATCGTAGTCTTCTTGGGTCTTAGCCATTGTTTCCGATGAAAGATAACCATCGATGTGATGAATATAGGTCCCAAATCCAATGCGATGAGATATCCAACGCAACAAGTCAAATATGGCAAATCGATCGAACGAATCTTTTGAAATGGCAACTACCGAAGGACGCCAATGATCTGTTGCATTTCCTTTTCGTTTTTGCAGAAAAACTTGAAGGTTACGACTAATTTGAAAAATCACGCCGCTGAATATCGCTGCCATATCTCCTTTTTTATGATACTGATTAAGTATCAGGTAGATGGATGTCATGATTAGAATTGCGATTACTGCATAAAATGAGTTGATTTTAAACATCAGCCATACACACATAATTGCACCTAAAAGTGAGATGTACCATCTTGATTTAAACGCTGGGCGGTAACCAGGATTTGAAGCAAAGTTTTCTAATAACGAAATGGTACAAATCGAACCATAGGTTACCATAAAAAACATCGAAATGATTTCCGCAACCACATTAACGTTTCCAAAGAGTACAAAGAAAAAGGCAATGATGCACGTAATTAACGAAGCATTAACAGGTTCTCCATTCTCTTTCTTTAATCGCGATAGCCAGTAGTTCAAGCGAGGTATCGGAATTATCTTATCAATTGATATTGCGTTTAGTGTACGTGGTGCAACCATTACGCTTCCTAAAGCTGATGAAATAGTTGCAGCTGCTAATCCAATAGGTATAAGTATTGGCCAAACAGCAATATCTGCCATTATAAGTTGATTGTCTTCTAAATTCATTAAGTCTTCGGCAGAAGCTGAGTAACCCAATTTAAACGCGATGAAAACATAGATGACCATTCCAATTAAGGTAGCAGCCAGTGTACCAATCGGAATGGAACGTTTTGGATCTTTGAGGTCGCCGGATAGTCCTACACCTGCGGTCATTCCGGTAAATGCAGGAAATATTATGGCAAAGACATAAAAGAAGTCTTTGTTTTCTAAAAAGTCTATGGTTTCTCCTCCAGTGTACTCAGTCGAGCCTGCAAAGAATACGATAAGTGATACGGCTAAAATTCCCACAACAACATAGAGCAAGGTCATTCCGCTGCTAGCACCCTTGGTTAACATAAGCCAAGCTAAGAGTAGTACTGAAACTATACCAATAGCCTGTTTGGTTATAATGAAATCGTATTGTTCACGAATGATGTGAATTACAGGCTCAAAGGCTTCGGTAAATGCGATGATATAAAATGCGACGCTAATTGCCTGTGACAAATAAAGAGCGATGCCAATTGCTGCTCCAATGGTTAAGCCAAACGACCGTGAAATGATGAAGTATTCGCCGCCCCCTTCAACTTTTTGATTCGTTGCAATTTCTGCCAAGGCCATTGCGGTAGGTATCGTAACGAGATGACCGAGTATAACAATCGCAATAGTTCCATACACCCCAACACTTCCAACCGAATAACCAAAACGAAGGAACATTATAGCACCAAGAATAGTTGATATGGCGGTTAAAAAGACAGGTGCTGTGCCAAATTTACCTTTGGGATTAAGTGTTGTAGATGCCATAATAAGGGGTCTCAAAGTAAAACAAATGTCCCGACTTTTAAGTGTCGGTTTCGATATTTACTTTTAAACGACTTATGCTTCAAGTGCCTGAATGGCCTCATCCAAGGTTTTGAATAAATGGTAGTTTTTTTCGTTCAAATAGCTCGATTCTATTCTGTGGCTGTTGAGCAGAGAAGAAGAAGCCTCCCCTAAAACCAATTTTAGCAAGAAAGCAGGGATGTTCGGGAAAATAACAGTTCGCTTATTTGCTCTAGCAATTGAACGAGTGAGTTCAGCTAATGACATTGCTTTGGGCCCAACTGCATGGTAGGTGTTCGAAGAAATCTTTCCGCGGATAATATTTGTAACGAGCCCACAAAACTCATCGCGATGTGTGTAGTTAACATACTGTTTTCCAGAGCCAAAGGATGTAGCGAGATAAAATTTACTCAGTCGCTTAAGCAAGGTGTAAACTCCGCCATTTGGACTTAAGTACAAGCCAATTCTTAGAATACTAAGCTTATTGATTTCTGATATGTTTTTGGCTTCAGCTTCCCACTGACTACACAATGTGGCCATGAAATCTTGGCCTGGCGGACTGTCTTCTATCAGGACTTGATCGCCGCAATCGCCAAAGTATCCCATTGCCGAAGCTTGAATGAAATGGTTGATTTGAAGCGTTTGTTTGTTAATGGTTTGAACCAACAAACGCGTGCTATTTATTCGTGAAGTCGTATGTCTTGCTTTGTTTTTTTTGGTCCATCTGTTGCCAATGATACGACTGCCTGCCAGATTAATTACTGTATCTAAATTTTCTAATGCTAGGGGGTCGATAAACTGTTTTTGAATGTTCCAGTGGTAGATGCCTTTTTCTGGCTGAGTTGAAGCACGAGACAGAATTCTAACCTCAAATCCAATAGATTTTAAATGTTGCTTTAAATCTTGGCCAATTAATCCGCTTCCGCCTGCTATGAGTACAACTTTCATGAACGCTAACGAATATACAGAAATAGCCTACCTTTTGTTTTAGAATAGCTTAGGATTGTGCACATTTGTAAAGTGTTTAAAATGGATTTGATGGTTCGAGGATTTCATTGCGATGCCTATGGCCATGTCAATAACGCCCGTTATCTCGAGTTTTATGAAGAGGGTAGATGGGCTTTCTTGCAACCTGCCGTTGATGAAAACTTCTTTAAAAATCACAATTTGATGATTGTAGTGGTAAACATCAATGTTTCCTATAAAAAACCACTCTTGCCGGATCATTTAGTTGAGGTTGTTTGCGACTCCATTAAGTTTAGTAATGCGAGTATGATTATTTCTCAGCGAATTATTGACAAGGAGAATTCCAATTTGTATAGCACAGCTGATGTGACTTTTGTTTTGCTTGACCGAGATTCTGGAAGACCCATAAAGGTTGACGATACTATCAGAACTAAATTTGAAGAGTTAATGAATATTCAAGATGCTTAGTTGGCTGTCTAAATTCATATTGATTAAGCTCGCAGGTTGGAGAGTAGAAGGGGAGGTTCCGGATTTGAAAAAATACCTCATCGTTGTTGCCCCGCATACAAGCAATTGGGATTTCCCGATTGGCGTTTTGTTTCGAAAATTTACACCCAACTTTAATCCAAAATACTTAGCTAAAAAGGAGCTCTTTGTTTTTCCTTTTGGTTACTTTTTTCGCTGGCTCGGAGGATATCCAGTTGAGCGAAGCAAGAACACCAATTTTGTTGATTCAATTGTGGAGGCATATAACACTAACGATTCTTTTATCACAACAATAACGCCTGAAGGTACGCGTAGCTTCAGTCCTGAGTGGAAGACAGGTTTCTACTACATTGCCAGACAGGCGGAAGTGCCAGTGGTACGGGTAGCTATTGATTACAGCACTAAAAGAATAATTGTTGCAGAGCCCTATACCATTACAAAAGATTTATGTGATACAGTAATTGAGTTTAAAAAGTATTTTAGCGAGTTTAAAGGAAAGAACCCAGAAGACGGAGTAAAATGGCCAGAATGAAGATAGACATGCCACAAGATTGGCATTTTAAGGTAGAGTTAGAAGTTAGGGTAACAGACCTTAATTATGGTAATCATTTAGCTAATCAGCAGTTTTTAGCCTACGCACAAATTGCACGATTGAAGTACTTCCATTCGTTTGGGTATGATGAAATGAATTTTGGTGGGGTCTCCCTGATTCAGGCTGATGCAGCAATTGTTTTTAAAGGAGAAGGGCACTTAGGCGACAAGGTTGAAATTGCTGTTGCTGCTGTTAAAACAGGCAATTCGTCATTCAATATCTTTTATAAATTTTGGAATTTAACTAAGAACGCATTGATGGCTGAAGTGCGAACAGCGATTGTTTGCTACGACTATGACGCCAAAAGACCAGTCGGCATTCCTGCAGCAGTTGATGAGAGCGGATTATTCGCTCCGCAATAAAAATTGAGATTGAACACTTGAGATTGTTTAAATTCGCAGCTTCAAATGTGGTTTAGCTTTTCAACGAACGCACTGATTTTTGTTACAGCAATGATATTGGGGATGTCAATGCGTAAAAATCTTAGAAATAAGAGCTTCTTATATTTCTTGTTTTTAACAGGCATAACGTCGTTAATTGCTGCTTTTGGGCACTTGGAAACGCTACCAATGACCTACCAAAAAGGCCTCTTGTTTTTATCAAGAATTGTAAACCTATTCTCGATCTTCTTTTTTGTATCAGGAACGTTTACCTACTTCAATTACAAGGAGAAAAAGTGGGTTAATACAAGCAACTATGGTTTGATATTGATTTTCCTCTGCTGGTTAATTATGCAAAATGTGTTCTCTCCAGTTATGCTCTATGGCATCTTTGGGATGGCAATTATTAGTATGAGTCTTTTCGTTTTGAACTACAGTAGAAATAAATCGGCCAATGGCTTAATGATATTGGGACTGCTTATTCTAATTGGCTCAGCTGCAGTGTTCTCAATATTCAAAACAATGTCATTTATTAAACCTGCTGATGTAAGTCATATCTTAGTTGCGTTATCTTTGGTGGTCATGTCACAAGGATTTAAAAAGATGGACTTATATGAGGTACCTGTTCAGTCTTAGCTTAACGCTCATTTGGTTCATGCAAGGCATGGCTCAAATCACTAATCTTCCTGGATCATCCAAAGAAGATTCAATTCAAATCAAGAAAATATTTAACGAAGCTCTTTTAAATGGAGAGAGTTACGAGAATTTAGAATATCTGTGTAAGCAGATTGGTCATCGGTTAACAGGATCTTCTGGAGCTTCTAAGGCCATCGATTGGTCCGTTGAAGTGGTATCTGAGTATGGATTAGATCAAGTCTACAAACAACAAATTGAAGCACCATTATGGATTAGAGGTACAAAGGAAATTGTTTTGCTGGATGGAAAGCCTTTGGAAGCATCAGCATTAGGAGGTTCTATCGGAACGGAATCACCTCTAAAAGCAAGGGTAGTTGAAGTAGACGGAATTGAAGATCTTGAGCGTTTCAAAGGAGATGTGCTTGAAGGAGCAATAGTCTTTTACAATAAGCCTTTTGACCGATCGAAAATAAATACTTTCGAAGCTTATGGAGCTTGTGCCTCGCAACGCTATTGGGGAGCAAATGCAGCAGCTGAAAAAGGTGCTGTAGGTGTTTTGGTTAGATCATTGACGACGCTTACAGATCATTTCCCGCATACGGGGAGTATGGTTTATAAGGATGGAGTTAATAAAATTCCATCAGTGGCCATTAGCACAGCTCATGCAGATTCGTTACATGAAGTTCTGGCTACATCAGAAGAGCATTTTGTCACGATAGATCTTGATTGTTACTCAAATGATAAAATCGAAACATATAATGTAATAGGAGAGATAAAGGGTAGCGAGTTCCCAAATGAAATTATTGTGATTGGCGGGCATATGGATAGCTGGGATGTTGGAGAAGGAGCTCATGATGATGGAGCAGGAGTAGTGCAATGCATGGAAGTGATGCGTTTGTTCAAAGCGTTAAACATTCAACCGAAAAGAACTATTCGCATGGTGCTTTACATGAACGAAGAAAATGGAAATTTTGGTGGCACCACTTATGCTTCAGAAGCAAAGGCTAAGGGTGAAAATCATATCGGAGCAATAGAGACCGATCGTGGTGGATTCACTCCACGCGGATTTTCAATCGATGGCAAACCATCTCAAGTTGAGGCCATTGCACAATGGAGAGAACTACTCGAACCGTATGGACTTCACTTCTTTGAAGCAGGCTATGGTGGAGTTGATATTGGACCTCTAAAAAGAAAAGAAAATATTGTGAACGAGAATCTCGTTCTCCTTGGACTATATCCAGATCCACAACGTTATTTTGATTACCATCATTCAGACGATGATGTGTTTGAGAATGTAAATCAACGCGAATTGGAATTGGGAGGTGCAAGTATGGCTGCTATGGTTTATTTGCTTGATAAATACTGGGAGTCGCTGAATTTGAATTAGTTATGAAAAAGATATTATGCTCAATTTTTGTGTTGTGTTCAATGGTAGGATTCGCACAAACTCAATTTAATCACTTTGGTTTAGGATTTAATTACAATGGTACAGGACGAGTGCCAGATCATTTAATTTCTTCAAATTTTAAGGAAGTGACGGATATTGCTTCTTCAGGCACTTATGGAAGCTTGAATAGAACTTTTAGTGCCTATGAGTTTGGGTTCAAGCCGGCTAATTCGAAAGCAGTGTACTTTGACCTAGATCTGCTTCAAGGAACCGAATATGCTTATGCTTCAAGCTATTCAAATACATTTGATAACGATACCAACATTACCCAATCTACAAATCTTGATATGACCAGCTCATTATTGGGGTTAAAAGCTATGGCAAGGTTTACTACTCCTGCAAAACGTAGATTTTTTTACAACTTTGGAATCGGAGTTGAAGGTTTATTAGCATATGATATCGATGCTGAAGGTTATAGGTCGATGTCAAAGAATCATTGGCCTTCAAGCTATTTTGAGTCGGATACGGAAAACTTTTATGGTGAAGGCTTAGATTCTTACAGCAGTGCTAACTTTGTTCAGCAGGTAGGGATGGCATTTCGATTAGGTAAAGATGAATCTCGCTTTCCGCTAAATCAAACGTATCTAGAAACTGATTTTCAGATCATAAACAACTTCACTTTTATGAATTCTGAAGTGGCCAAATACCGCACCTATGGGTTTACGTTGTCTTTGGTGTATGAGTTGCGTTAGTTAGCAGCCTGAGTAACCTTTGAAGTGAAGAAGTTAGACATGTATACAAGGATTATTCCCAATACAATTTGAGTCAAATCGCTGATTAGGAGATAAGGAGTTTTAAATGCGTTGTACTTTATCATGCTCCGCATATTCTCAGTGTATATTAATCCGTTGTCGATGGCGTTAGCAAAGGAGGTAATGGAAATATATAGACCTAGACAGATTACAAAGACTTTGATCAATTTTGGAGCTCCCATATCAATGTTAATTTCCTCATCTTCAGCTTGATTGCCTAGTCCAAGTAGACCAATGATCTTTTTTGAATATACAATCAGCAATATAACTACAATTAACTCAATAATAAAATTTGGGATATAGAGCATGAAGTAATCTCCATTTGAAGTGTCAGAGTATGAGATTAAATAACTCACAGACATGCCTATAAAGCCTGCAATGCGTTTTGGAATAAGTGCAATGGAAAATAAGATTAATACTACGGTATAAAGCTTAGATGTCTTCATATAGAAGCAAATCTAAGCTTTTATTCTACATCCTCAGGAGGCTCTAATTTAGCCAAGAAGTTTGCAACCGTTCTAGGGCTTGCCATACGGATTCTAAAACGTCCTTTGTTCATCTTTGGTCCTTTTTCTCTTAAAATGTCATTAAACTCCTTGTCAGTACTTAATACATTTAAAGCACCCATATAGTAGTCAATATAGAACCAATCGTAGTTACTTGCTTCGATATACATTGTATACCTTACTCCGCTTCTCCGTTTGGTGATTTGAATTTTGGCTTCTAGTACTTTATTGATTTGTTCACCATTTACCGTAGCTAAATGAATTGGGTCTAAGGCAACAAATGATTTAAGACGAGGAATGTATTCAATACCAACTTGGGTCATGAAGAAATGCTTGTTCAAGTCGCCTGCAGGATCAATTTGTCCTGTTGCTGGAGTTGATTCTAAGGCTTTCTTCAACTTTTTGTCGTCTAAGAATTCGGCCATTGCTTTTTCAACGAACTCAGAATTATTGTCAGCTTGCTCATTGCCATCAGCACTGTTTTTAATCACTTCAATAATTCTAGCATAACATTCTATTGGGATATTTACATCCAAAGCTAAAATGCCAGTTAAACTAAATGTCGTGTCCTCATCTTCTTTAACCAGATTTCCTGCCATTACTCCATTGAAGTTCTCATCAACATCAAGGTTGAAATCAATCTTACCTTCAGAGTACACTTGCTTAGAATCGTCGTTATAAGCCAAGTAGCTACCTCGACTGGCACCACCCAATAGTTTCATTGAGTCACCAACAAAAAACGTTTGTTTGTCTTCGTCATAATAGAATATACCTGTGTCAGAAGTTAATTCTAGGTCAGCATAGCTCCGTTTAAATGTAAACATCGATGGATAGATATGCGTTGAGTCGTTAGCAATACTTACCGATGCAGACATTCTTCGTCTGTCTTCGTTCAGAATTTCATAAGCAGGTATTATAACGTCTTCTGGGTCAGGCTGTTGTCTGTATCTAAACCAAGAACTAGCATACTGCTCTAAAGAGTGAAGCGGCTTCACATATCCACTGAAGCTGATAAACTCATCAGTACTAAGCAACTCAATTCCACCCTTGTAGGCAATTTTAGGACTTACTGTAAATCCTGCAGTGTCAGCAATACCGCCATTTGCTTGAACGGTAGAGTCGGTGTGGTCTTTGACGCGAATTTTAGAGAAATGAACTATTTGACCAGTAAGATGCTTGTCTTTGTATTCATAATTTGCTGAACCACCCAGTTTATATCTGCCATGAATCTTAATTCCGGCATCGAAAAGTTCATGATACTTATTATCTCGTGAAGCTAGCATTTTTGCTTGCTCAAGTTTTTTCATATCCGCATCTTCGAAGATGGTAAGTTTTTCTTCGAATGGGAATATTCGGCTATCTGCCACATCAATATAGGGTACTTCTTCTGCATATATGACACCATCTTTCATGTCGAATAAGGCTTTGGTGCTTTGAAAACGCAGGCCTTGTTGTTCATGCTTTCTGCTTATAAAGATTGATTTCTCTTTAGCCAATAGCGGTCCTTTGTTTAGCTCGATCGTCTCTGCATCCATGTCCCAGGTGTATTCGTCCATTGAGCTGGCATACGCATTGAATGGGAATTCTGTAAGATTTCCTTTTTCATTTGCTTTAAACTCACCAATACGGGTGTTGAAATCGACATGGGCATCAACATTATATGAAGCAAAAGCAATTTTATCGTTGTCAATCGAACCTATTTCGATTTGAGAAACTTTGGCATCAACCTCGTTGGGTTTGTACTTCATGTCTCGTGAAGTAAGTTTTGCTCGATCCCAGGAGAGCACTCCGTTACCGGCAATTTGCTTGCTTGTTTGGATTAAGTTTCCTTCGAATTGTTGGTTGTCACGAAGAACTTGTGCTGTGTGGCCATTGGTGTTCACAAATAATGAATCTTTGTTTGGCAACCAACGGGTGAGCACATCCATAGCAACAACATTTGGATAGCGAGCATCTTCGTTTACGATATACGATTCTGCAGAAGCTAAGGTACTGTCTGGGGTAAGTAAGATATCGTCAGACTTAATTTTAGCCCCTTGGTATTCTATTTCTCCTTTTGCAGTAAACCCTTCTTCGCTTAGCTTAATATCAATTTCACCATGGCCTAAACCACCATACATTGGATATCCACCAACTGGATTCGTTTTTTCAAATCCAAGAGAATAGTCATCCATAATTTTAGCTTCAAATCGAAACTCTGGAATAATACCTCCAGACACAAAAGTTCCTGGGAAGCTCAAATCATTCGGCGTAAAATCATCTAGATTATCAATTACAAACGGATCTACTTCAAAATGAAATTTGTCTTTGGGGTAGGCTCCGTTATGAATACTCTTTTTATCGTATGCAATTTTGGCCCCCTTCCTACTTGTGAATCGGGGGTATTCGGGATAATCTTCTATTCCGGACTTGTTCGTGGATTTATCGATCTCAAGAGTTCCGTTGATATCCCTAAGCACAGATTTTACAGCAACCAACCGATTCGCACCGGTGAAATCTTCAACATAGATTCGCATTGAGTCAATATGGTCTGAGTTGATATCGAAATTGTAATAGTCGAAATCAAATCGTTCGGCATAAAAATCAAACTTTCCGGCGGTGAGTTGCCCACCGAACTGCATTCTTCGTTTATTTTTAAGAATTACCTTTTGTTCATGCGGAAAGGCATAAACACTTTGACTATCGCTAAATCTAAATGCTCTAACTCCCTCAAGAACAAAGGTGTTGTTGATCAAGTTTAAAAAGCCATTTGAGCGAGCACTAATAACTGAAGAAAATCGAATCACATCGTAATCAACAAGCTTCATGTGCGATAAGACGGCATGATCTAGTTTCTTTCTAACTTTTATGCTGTCGGTGTCTGGATTAAAGAAAATATATCCAAGGTCTGCAAGTTCTACAATTTGCGGTCTGAGGTAGGTTTGCTTACTACCCATCCAATTTGCATACTCTGTAAAAGTGAACTCTCGCATGCGATAGGTTATCACAAAGTCTCTCATTTTTGATAGCGGGTGATACTTAAGCATCCCCCTCGGAATTCGTTCGTACCGAACCTCTTTGTAAAAATTGGCAGATTCAACAATTGCTCGACTGTCTTCACCAACCATATCAAATTCAATTTTAGGAAGGTCTAATCGCCAAATCACCTGGTCAACATAGATTTCGACTTCATGATCAGAGTTAAAGAATGGTGCTTGCTGAAGACCTTCTTTTCCTCTAGTAAGTAAGAGAACCTTATTTTCGAGGTTCAAGTTGAAGTTGATCTTTGGGTGAAATATTTCACCACTATCTGTATTAATAGTAACTTCAGCTGCTCGCGATACAATTTTGTTTTCCTTCAAGCTAAAGTGCTGGCTTCTAGCTATAACTCGAGGTTTTTTCTTGTAGTAAATTTCAACAATCGAAGGGTTAGTGGCTGTACCATTAGAAATGATTTCAGCACCTTTCATCGCATAGCCTCCTTTGAACTTAACCCG
Source organism: Bacteroidia bacterium (assembly GCA_965216465.1). Lineage (GTDB taxonomy): Bacteria > Bacteroidota > Bacteroidia > NS11-12g > UBA9320 > UBA9320. The sequence goes on along the minus strand of CBDCFW010000001.1, from coordinate 330,175 downwards.
TCCTTCGAGATATGTGCCCAGTTCTAATCGTTTCTCAAAAGATGAGAATTGAGGGTATTGTGATTTCAATAATTGTTGTTCTCCAATCTTATCGGCACTCGATGCACGATCTTTTAGAGACCCGTAAATTGAATTGCTCAAGAAATCGACATTGGTAAATAAAACAGTGTCTATTGAAACCTCTGCACGATCAAAACGAAGCTTATAATCGCCTTGTATGTCTGCATAAATGTTGTCTTTGCCAAAGCCAACTCTTTCCCATGTTATTCTTCCTTCAGAACCTTCCCAAAGGTCGTTATCGAGGTAGTAGCTCCCCGTTGTATTGTAAATGACTATTTGGTCGACATGAGCTTGACAGATTAAATCAATGTCTTTGAACGATATTTTTACCCGGTTATCGCTAAAATCAAAAATGTAATTGTTCTTAGAACTGTACCATTGCTTGGTTTGAGAAGAGTACATTACATTGTCTTTGAACAGGTTTTTCGAAGCGGTTAGCAAGGTTAAGAAAGTCTTATTACCAGCTCTAACCGCAGGAATTAAAGACTTCATCCAGTTGTCGTATTTCTCAACATCGACAGAATCTTTGCCGAGCAATACCGTTTCAGTAAGCAACACAAAATCAGGAATAGCTAAATCGTTCATCAACATTTCATTGCATACCTTTATGATAACGCGTTGCTCATCTTCAGGAAAATGTCCTGTATTCCATTTTTCAGTGAATAAGCCGACAATTTCAGTTCCTTCTTTGGTGTTGTCAGAGTTTACATATTTGTTAAACTCTTCAATATATACCGATGGCTTCTTTGAAAAACTCCGCGGTTGTGCATAGACCGCAAGAGCGAGCATAACCATGAGTAAAGAGATGATTCCTTTTTTTAGTAGCATATTATTTTCTTTCAAACCGGGTTTGAAGCCAGTTGTTGTCTGTGTTCTGTTCTATGAGTTTCAAATTGTGTGCCTCAGCTTCTTGAACCAATTGATTTAGGTCTTCAGCTAAGAATCCACACAGTATAAGGGTACCGCTAGCCTTAAGTTTATCAACAAACTGGGGCAATAAACTCAAATTAATGTTCTTTACAATGTTACTTACGATAATGTCAAATTTATCGGTCAGTGATGTAATATTATCACCTTGCATTACTTCAACGTTTTGGCAGCCGTTTAATTGCACATTTTCGCGAGCATTCTCCACAGAATTGATATCATAATCGATTGCAATGACCTTTTCGGCTTCTTTCTGATCTGCTAAAATGGCTAAAATTCCGCTTCCGCAGCCCATATCAAGTACTACGCTATTTTCACAGTTTAGTTTCTCGAGAGATAAGGCAGAAAGTTTGGTTGTTTCATGATGGCCAGTACCAAATGCCATTTTTGGACTAATAACTATATCGTGTTTAACTTCAACTTTTGGTTGAAATGGTGCTCTTACATGAATACTTTTACCTATCCATGAATCCTTAAAATTGTCTTCCCACAGTTGGTTCCAATTTTGTTCAGGTAGGTCAAAAATTCGTTCAGGAATTAGATTGAAATTTTGGAGCAGTTCGTCAATAGTCTTGCGATCGAAATTTTCTTGTTCGATATAACCTACGAGCATCCCTTTTTCGTATGAAGTTCCAAGGTATCCCTCTTCTTGCAATAGGAAAGAAATGGTGTCTGCTATATCACTTTCACATACTATTTGTACGGCGGTATAATTCATCAATTAAGGTTACAATATTACTTTGAGATTAAGAGTATTAATCCTAAACTTGCTAACAATTCGTTGCAAAAAGAAGCCTTACAAATCGCTCAAGATTGGTTTAAAAACCGGAACTGGAAAATGTTCAATTTTCAGAAAGAATGTCTTAGTCACTTTTTTGATGGCAAACATGGCTTGTTAAATGCTCCGACAGGCAGTGGAAAGACTTACGCTTTAGGGCTGCCTTTCTTACTAAATGATAGATTAAAAGGCGACTATAAAAAAGGCCTTAAAGTGTTATGGATCACACCCTTAAGAGCACTGTCGGTCGACATAACTAATGCTCTTCAAGAAGCGGCAGATGATTTAAATACCGGATGGCAAATTGAAAGAAGGAGTGGAGATATTTCTGCATCACGAAAGCAAGCTCAATTAAAGAACAGTCCTGATTGCTTGGTAACAACACCTGAGAGTTTGATGTTGATGTTGGCTCGAAAGGGATACCGAAGTTTCTTCAAATATTTAGATGCAGTTATAGTTGACGAATGGCATGAGCTTTTAAGTAGCAAACGAGGAGTGCAAGTAGAATTGGCTCTGAGTAGGTTGAAAAGTTTTAAACCCGATTTGAAAATTTGGGGCATATCTGCTACCATTGGCAATATGGAGGAGGCGCTGCAAGTATTGATGGGGTCTACCCCGGTTGATCAGGTGGCAATTGTTAAGGCTAAAATCACCAAAAAGCTAAAGATAGCTACGTTGTTACCCAACAAGATAGAGGAGATGCCCTGGGCTGGTCACCTAGGAGTGAGATTGCTAAAAAAAGTTCTTCCAATTGTAGAGCAAAATACATCTACCTTAATATTTACAAACACACGTTCGCAGGCCGAAATTTGGTATCAAAAACTGCTCGATTCTTTTCCCGAATTGGCAGGGTTAATCGCACTTCATCATGGCAGTTTGAATAAAGAAGTTCGGGCTTGGGTTGAAGATGCTTTGCACCAGGGGAAATTAAAGGCTGTTGTAAGCACCAGCAGTCTGGATCTCGGTGTTGATTTCCGACCTGTATCTGCTGTAATTCAAATCGGTTCACCTAAAGGCATAGCTCGTTTCTTACAGCGGGCTGGTCGAAGTGGACATTCTCCTTCGGCCACTTCAAAAATCTATTTTTTACCTACCAATTCTTTGGAAATAATTGAATCATCCGCGATTCAAAGATCCATAAAGAAAGGCTATATTGAAAGTAGAATACCTGTAGTACGAGCTTTTGATTTATTGGTACAATACCTGGTTACATTGGCAGTTTCTGATGGCTTTGATGCTGAGGAAGTTTTTAAAGAAGTGAAATCAACTTATTGTTATAATTCAATAACACGGGAAGACTTTAATTGGGTGTTACATTTCATCACCCAAGGAGGAGAAAGTCTACAGGCCTATGAAGATTTCAATAAGGTTAAACTTATTGAGGGAAAATATAAGGTAGTGGATAGGAGGGTGGCCATGCGTCATCGATTGTCGATGGGAACCATAGTTGGTGAAACAGCAATGATCGTAAAAAAAGAACGCGGAAAGAGCTTGGGTACAATCGAGGAATACTTTATATCAAGGCTCAACATCGGAGATCATTTCATCTTCGCTGGTCAGGTTTTTGAGCTTGTTCGTGTTAAAGGGCTAACAGCATACGTTAAACCAGGAGGTTCGAAGAAGGCAGTTATCCCATCTTGGAATGGAGGAAGAATGAGCTTGAGCAGCGAAATAGCTGAAATGCTGAGACTTGAGTTTGATCATCTGCTTAATCCAGAAACGCTCAATCCCGAAGGAAAAAAATTACAAGGCTTGGTTAAAATGCAATCGTCGATATCTGCTGTTCCTAGGTCGAACGAACTGTTAATTGAGTATTTAGAAGATGACGAGGGCCACCATGTTTATGTTTATCCATTTGAAGGAAGAATGGTGCATGAAGGAATTGCTCTACTGTTGGCCTATCGCATTAGTAAGCTTACAAAAATTAGTTTGTCGTTGGGTATGAACGACTATGGATTTGAGTTGCTGAGCGACCAAGAAATTCCGTTGATGGAAGCCTTAGAAGAAGATTGGTTTACTTCAAAGAACCTGCTCCAAGATATTCAAAACAGTAGCAACATGACGGCACTTGCTGGCAAGAAGTTTAGAGAGATTGCAGCTATTTCAGGTTTAACCTTTAGAGGGTTTCCAAATAAAGAGGTGAAAGAACGACACCTTCAAAGTCATTCAATGTTGTTCTTTGAAGTTTTTAATGAATATGACCCAAATAATCTCCTTTTGCAGCAAGCAAATGAAGAAGTGCTGTACTACCAGTTAGAAGTAAATAGAATTAGACAAGCTTTAGAAAGGATTGATAGCCAGGAAATTATACTAAAGTATATCAAACGCCCCTCACCGCTGTCTTTTCCTTTGCTCGTTGACAGTTTAAGCAGAGATCGCATAAGCAATGAGAGTATTTCAGATCGGGTTAAAAGGATGCTAGAGAGCTAATTATTTCTTGAATATATAGGGTGTTCACTTGAACTTGGCTACATTCGCTGTGTGAATATCAAACTAACTAAACCACTTATAGTATTTGATCTTGAGACTACGGGAATTCAAATTGCAACAGATCGAATTGTTGAACTTTATTGCATTAAAATTCAGCCCGATGGTCAAGAAGAGCACCTTCATCATCTAGTTAATCCAACAATTCCAATTCCTCCTGAAGTATCTCAAATTCATGGTATTTGGGATAAGGATGTTGCAGATAAGCCGACATTTTCGGATTTGGCAAATGAACTTAATGGGTTTATGCAAAATTGCGATTTTGGAGGATTCAATAGCAATCGCTTTGATTTTCCAATGCTTGCGGAAGAGTTTTATCGAGCAGGTGTAAATTTTAACACGGATAGAAAGTTTATTGATGCTCAAAGAATTTTCCATAAAATGGAACCAAGAAATCTAACAGCTGCTTATAAGTTCTTCTGCAACAAAGAATTGACCGATGCCCATAGTGCTAAAGCTGATACGGTTGCGACTTGGGAAGTTATTAAAGCACAAGTAAATCACTACGATGAAATAGAGGGAGATATTGACTTTCTTCATGCATTTTCCGGTGAAAGCGAATTTTTTGATTTTGCTCGAAGAATTAAGCGCGGAGATGGAAACGTGGCTTACTTCAATTTTGGAAAATACAAAGGCCAAAAGGTTGTTGATGTGTTTAAAACCAATCGGGGTTACTACGATTGGATGATGCAGGGTGATTTTCCTGAGAACACAAAACAGGTTATTACCAAGTTAATCTTAGAGAGCCGAAATTCTTAAAATCTAAGACGCGCGTGCAGCAAACTCTAATTATTTTAGATATTTGCCGCGGATGGAATTAGCAGAACATCATAGCCTAGAAGATTTACAACGAATTGTTGAAAGCGGCGAGCCAATTAGCTTATCTCAAGAAGCTAAGAACAAAATTGAAAAGTGTAATACTTACTTACTGAATAAAGTACAACAACCGGGGCCTCCAATATATGGCGTAAATACCGGTTTTGGGTCACTTTATAACAAAGAGGTTAGCAAAGAAAATCTTGCAGATCTTCAGCTTAACTTGCTACGCTCACATGCCTGTGGCACAGGAGATTATGTTCCAAAAGAGGTAGTTAAAATTATGCTGTTGCTTAAGGCGCAAAGCCTAAGTTACGGACATAGTGGTGTTCAACTAGCTACAGTAGAAAAGCTAATTGAGTTTTATAATTCCGATACTATTCCTGTTGTATATCAACTAGGAAGCTTAGGTGCAAGTGGAGATTTAGCTCCTTTATCTCACTTGAGTTTGCCCTTAATTGGTGAAGGTGAAATTTGGAGCGGACTCGACAAGGTAGCCCCTAGTTCTAGTGATTTGAAATTAGGACCTAAGGAAGGATTAGCACTAATAAATGGAACTCAATTTATGCAGGCATATGGATTGCATTGCTTGTTTAGAGCGAAAAAGATTCTTGAAAATGCTGATAAGCTAGCAGCAATGTGTATTGATGCGTATGACGGTAGGATTGAACCATTTTTAGCATTTAGTCACCGCATTAGACCTCATCAAGGACAACTTGAAACCGCGTCGAATATTTTAAATTATCTTGAAGGAAGTGAAATAATAACTCAGGAGAAAGTTCATGTTCAAGACCCTTACAGTTTTAGGTGTGTACCACAAGTACACGGGGCTAGTAAAGATGTTTATCGAGCAGTAAAAGCGGTATTCGAAACGGAAATAAACAGTGTTACAGATAATCCAAATGTTTTTCCTGATGAAGATTTGGTGCTGAGTGCAGGAAACTTTCACGGTCAGCCATTGGCACTAAATCTAGATTTTTTAGCTATTGCTATGGCCGAGATAGGAAGTATTGCTGAAAGAAGATTATACCGATTGGTTGAAGGAAATAGAAACCTACCACCATTCTTGACAGGGAACCCTGGATTAGAGAGTGGATTGATGATAACTCAATACACTGCAGCCAGTATTGTAAGTCAGAATAAGCAATTGTGTACACCAAGCAGTATTGATACCATTGATAGTAGCAATGGCCAAGAAGATCATGTAAGCATGGGGGCAAACGCCGCTACTAAATGCTTACGTGTTATTGAGAATGTTGAACGCATACAGGCTATAGAATTACTAACCGGAGCAAAGGCGTTAGAGTTTAGAAGACCATTAAAGTCTTCTAAAACTATAGAGTCTTTTGTTGAAAAGGTGAAATCAGTAGCTGACATTAGCGACAGCGATAAGATTTGGTCTTATGAAATCGAGAAACTTGTAAAGTTTATGAGAGGCTAGGCTCCTTCTTCCAAAGCTTTAAAGAAGTTGATAATTTGATCTTTGCTATTGTTGGCATTAATTGTTATTAGCCTAACAAATTCATCTTCTCTAAATTTGCCATAACCAACTAAAGTTGAGGCACTTTCGTAGAGTTTAGTGCAAAGGTCATCTGCAGGTATGTCTTTGTAATTGAAGCATACTGAAACAGAGGCTGGGTAGCTGTAAAGTTTGTAATCAGGATGATTGCTTACATATTCTCGAGCGATGTCAGCAAGTTCAAATTGAGTATTCACCATCTCTTCAAGACCAATATTACCTACTGACTTCCACAAGGTCCAAAGTTTAAGGGCATCGTTTCTTCGTCCGCATTGCAAAGAGATTTTTCCTAGATTATAATCGTCAATGTCGGTTTGGTATAAATAGTCTGCTTCCATAGAGAAAGAGTCGTACAATGCTTCACGATGTTTGGTTACAACAATTGAGCATGTTAACGGCGTCCCTAACATCTTATGTGCGTTGAAGCTAAATGAATCGCTTTTTTCAACTCCATTTAGCAGGTGCTTGTATTTGTTGCTAAAGATTACAGCCCCACAATAAGCCCCGTCTACGTGAAGCCACAAGTTGTGCTTTTTACAAACCTCAGAAATGGCATCTATGTCATCAAAGGCCCCAAGAACAGTGGTTCCGGCTGTAGCATTCACAAAAAATGGTTGAAGTCCTTGTGCTATATCTTGCTCTACAAGTTCATTAAGATGGTTGACATCCATCTTTCCAAATTCGTCGGTTTTTACTTTTCGTACTTGTTCGGTTCCGATACCCATGAAAGCAGCGTTTTTTGGAATTGAATAATGCGATTCTTGAGAAGTATACAGGGTCATATGGGTATTACCTCCTTTGTATCTAATGTCTTTGTCTTTCGCATCTCTTCCCATTAACATGGCCATGAGATTGCTCATGCTTCCTCCAGGTGCAATGGTGCCATCACCATGCTGATAGCCAACTAGAGCACAAACTTTATGCATTATTGCTTTTTCAATTCCAACTTGGGGTCCCGCAACTTTGTAGGTATACATACTGTTGTTAAGAACCACAGCGAGCAGGTCTCCTAAAACCGCCTTTGGTTGACGGCCTCCGAACAATTGATTAAAAAAGAGACTACTAGCGGTACGAGGAGTGTTGAGAACAACGGATTCAACGAGATCTTCCCAATCTTTTTGGTCTAGGCCCTGGTCTTCAAATTCTAGATTTAGTTGTTGGTTTAATGTTTTGGGATCAAGTGGAGTTACCACCGGTTCTTTTTTTTCTTCTTGTAGAAGTTTTGAAACAAGTTGTTCAAAAAACTTTAACTCGTGTTGCATAAATTGAGCTGTCAAAATTTGATATAATTAATGACATAAACAACTATTCATATTGTTTGTTACCTTTGAGAGCATAAAGTGTTATGGAAGGAAGCGTTGGGAAACAAGAAGTGACAAGCCTGAAAGATCTGATAAATAGGTTGGAGCAAGGTGAAGACATTTCGCAAATTGAAAAACTGGATCACCTAGAGATTGATATTGAGGAGCTACATCCTTATATAAATTGGAACTCTAAATTTTACACCCGTAATTGTATAGCTAAAAACGAAGAGTTTGAACTATTGCTGTTGTGTTGGGAGCCAGATCAAATCACAAAAATACATAGCCACGATCAGCAAGAATGTTGGGTTCAGGTTATTTCAGGTGAGTTTAGGGAAGAGCAATATATGATGAAAAACAATGAGCTTACTCGTGTCTCGAATGAACTGCTTGAAATCAACCAAACGACATTTGTTGAAGACAATAAGATCTACCATACTTTAGAAAATGTTTCAGGGGAACGTGCCATGAGCCTTCATTTGTACCAAAAACCAATTACAAAGTGTGATGTTTTTAATCAGGAAACAGAGACTTTCAATACCATTTCGTTGAGCTACTATTCGATGAAAGGGGAGGTGCTAGTTTAGCACTTCTTATTTTAGGCACTTACTAAAATTTGATTTCGACGTTAACGCAGAAGGTGTAATAAGCCGCTGTGATTGTATATCCGACCTGCATTGTCTGTTATCTTAATTTGATATAGATATACGCCTTGAGGTTGAGGATTCCCATTTGAGTTTCCATCCCAATATTCAGTTACATTATTACTTCCAAATACTTTACTGCCCCATCTGTTATAAATGCTAATTTCAAAATCGTTGTTATCAACATCATTGGAGATGAAAAGCGTAAAATATTTGAATTCATCGTTGGTGCCATCTGCGTTTGGACTAAATGCCGTTGGGATATGGTGTACAGATGTACCTTGAGTTTTTACAATATTTGAATAGCTTTTGTCACCGGCTTCGTTCAAAGCATAAACACGATAAGTATAATATCCATCGATGTCTTCATGTATCTCCTGATCTTTGAAGGTCAGTTGATTAGGACCTAATTGCGTAAGTTGTTCTGGGCCATTTGGTCCAATGTACTCAACAATATTGTTGGTGTATGCGGGCACCCAGTCTTCGTATTTATTCCAATTTAAAGTAGATGTGAATTGGTCAGTTTTAGCAACGAGTAAAATAGAATTTCCGTAGTTAATTGCATCTGTAGCATTTTGGCATTGGTCAATATCTTGTAATCGATAGAAGTAGTTGTTATTATCAATATCTACGTTGTTGTCTAAATATTGCGTATTTGTTGTTTCAAACGAATCAACCAGGTTATTCAAACTATTTTCATACTTGAAAAGCTTGTATTTTTCATGTCCAGCAAAACTGCTTGGGGTCCATAGTACCTCTATATCATTATTGCTAACCGAAACTACTGTAATTTCATTTGGAATGTCATTGGTGATGTAAAACGGAACAGTTGTTTCAATGTTGCTATAAGAAACTAAATCTTCTCCACTTTTGAGAGCAGCAATTTTGTACGAGAATTCGAAATTACAAAGAGAGGAAGTATCGGTAAATGACCTTGCTGTGTTTAACACTTCACCAATTTTAATAAAATTCTCACCTGGAGCCTTACGGTATATTTCGTATTTGTCAACTAGATCCCATCCGATGTAATATGACCAATTTAGCTCTATATTTTTACTTCCTCCGTTGTTTAGGTTCAGAATTACAGGACAGTGGTCACGATCAGATAGTCCTTCATTATCGCATTGATCAATTACCGAAATGTTGTAACAACTCTTTTGCGATGTTATCGGGAATGAGTCGATTAAGCGTCGATCGGCATTTAGATCTTGTTGCTTAATTGCAATATTGTCTCTGAGAATATTGAAATTTTTAAGGTAATCAAATACAACATCTTCGTGTTGAATAAATACTTGATTCTGATCGTTAAAACTAACCATTTCTAGTTTAACAACAGGAATGTTTACAGGGTCGAAAATCTCAATTTCTATAGAATCAGGTACGGAGCAGCCGTTGCTTAGACTTGCCTGAGCTTTTATGCGTTTCGTACCGCTTGTAGCATAAGTAATTACAGCAGAGTTGCCGATTGTAGTTTGGTTGTTGTCGGGGTTCGACGGCTCTCCAAAATCCCAGATGTAGTTTAATGGGTGAGGAGGAGTATCAACCAAGACCTCAATATTTAGAGGTTTATTGGCACATAAAAATTGGGGTGCATCGAAAACAAAATCTGGTGACTCTAATACTGTGATTGTACGTTTAGTTGTGTCCTTACATCCATATTGGTTTTCTGAGATGAGCACTAATTCGTTGCTACCGTATTGATTGAATTCAATGTTTTCGCTCTTTCTCGTTGCGACCAAATTATTTTCTACATACCATTTCCAAGTAGTACCGTATAGACCAGTGTCCGAACAGAAAATGGACTCACCCCGGCATATTGACGTGTCTGGATCTAAAGAAATTGCAGATTCGGGGACATTTGCGGGTTTTACTGTCGGTCCAACAAAGGTAGCACGACAACCTGTTGAATCTATAACTGTTAGTATTGGAGTGTAGTTTTGAAGCAGTTTGTCGGATGTGTTATAGTATGTATGCGTACTAAACTCATTGGTGTCAGGTTTAAAACCGAAACCATAAAATATAATTGTGCTGTCGTAAAACTTACTCAAGTTAGTAAATGAAACAACAAAGGGCTCGCAACCAATTTTAGCAGAAACGTCAAAGTTTGCAATCGGGCCATTAACTTTTACTGCTCCTCTCTTTGTAATTGTATCTCTGCATCCATACGAACTAATGGCAATAAGACTGACATCGTAACCTGTAGAATCACTGTTAAGTGAGTATGTATGGGTTGCGGACGTGTCATTGGTGGTTTTGAGTTGATTCTGATCACCAAAAAACCAATGAAGCGTATCTGCGTTTAGTGAAAGGTTAGTAAATGTCACGGTGCTCGGAGCACAATATACATTCGTATCGCTTATTGAAAAATCAGCAGCAAGGTTACTTACTTCTATAGTTCTTGTTAAGGTGTCGAAGCAATAATTGTTTTTTCCCGTGATGAGTTTGATGTCGATAAAACCTGTGTCATTAGGTATGATTCTTATCTCGTTAGGATTGATAGAGTCGACAGTTGCTTTGGCTGCAGGTTCGACTTCCCATTTAATTAGGCTAGGGTTGTTATCTGTTATGTTGATTGCAACGAAAGTATCACCAACACAACTAAGTGTTCGATTGAGCGTGAAATCGGAAAGTACCCCGGTTTTAATTACGTCAGACTCAACATAAAAGCCGCAACCAGTACTGTTCGAAACATATAGTGTAATTTTATAATTTTTCGATTCTAAAAATCTAAACTCTGGATTTTTAGTCGTGGCACCAAGCACAATTGCTCCAGAACTGGGTGTTACATCCCAAAAGTACTGTAAGCTCGTATCCTGACTTCCGAAATGAATGTTGTAATCTTTTTTAAATCGAGGCTTGGTTATCATCTGCGGACAACCAGAGGTGCTGTCAAGTTCGATGGTGCCAGATAAGCCATTTACGTATAAAGCTTTTTGTATGGTGTCGTTGCAAGAAGGAGAAATGACATAATTGTAGTACACATCATACACACCAACCGGGCCAACCGAAGAATTGGCCGTAATGCCGCTTGTTTTGAAGCTTTGCCCTGAAGTCCTATGAACCAATCGATAATTGTGCTTGAATTTACTGTTTATGGGTGTGCTGTTGCCAGTAAAAAGGGCAAGATCTTCTTTGCAAATAACACTGTCTCCAATGCTAAAATCTAAAACAGGAAGTACAATTTCTATGATGTTTAATGCTGTATCTATATCTTGACAGCCCAAAGGGTTTGCCCCAGTAACTTCAATGTGGTACTTGCCAGTATCTAAATAGATTATTTTAGGAGATAGACTTGAAGTGGTTTTAAGGACTGTAGTCGTATCCTTATCCAAAAACTTCCAAGAGTAAAAATCAAACCCATAATAAGATGGTGATTCTGTATTGTTTGTAATTTGAAACTCTTGTCCAACGCAACCTATATCTGGTGAAGCACCATAATCAAAATCATATGGAGCAACGTACATAAAATCTTCCAACGTAGTTGTGTCGCTACAACCATTAACTGCATCTGCTATAAGTTGAACATCATAAAATGCACTATCGTTCTGAATATTGAAATTGATATGTTTAGTGGTGTCAGTAACCACCAAGGTGTCGGTTAGGGCATCGAAGATGTTCCACTTGAAACCTAAAATAGGAGTACTTGTTGTGTCTGAAATGTTTGTGATGTTTACCAGATGAGGTGCCTCACAATGAAAACTGTTATTTGACTCAAAACTCGCTTTAAGTCCAACCACTCTTATAACATCGTTCACATTAAGAATTGTTTTGCAATTAAAATGATCGTAGGTCAGTGTCACATCATAATACCCCGTATCTTTAAATACAAAAGTCGATTTGTATTTGCTTATTCGATCGACCGAATGGCTGTTTATGTCCCAAAAAATGCTCCCGGGCAAAGGTTGGTTAGTTTGCGTTAAACTAACGGGCTCACTTAGGCATACTTCTGATTTAGAAGCAGTTATGGCAAGATTTGCTGATTCGCCTATTGAAATATAATTGTTTTTTGAATGAACATAAGTGCATCCACTTTGTGTTTCGATAGTTAAGGTTACACGATGTCGCCCAAAAGTATTGTAGGTAACGCCACTAACATTATTAGTAGTTGGGTTGATATTGTTGGATCCCGGTAAATTCCACTGAACTGATGATATACTTTGATTGCCCAGGTTGTAAAACGAAGTCAGATTGGTGACAATAGGGGCACAACTTCCAATGTTAGATTTTGTAAAGTCTAAATCAATGTCTTCATACACATTAACATGGTTGTTTATGGTTTTTGAGTTTCGGCAACCATTGGCATCTTGAACAATCAACTTGACATCATGAACCCCTAGCTCTTTTAGTGAAACAATTTGCGTTTTTGTCACATCTGTATAGTTTGAAGTTCCTATAACCCATGTTCTATTAACTGAGGTGGGTGAAAGATCTGTAAGCGTAAGCGTGTCTAATCCTTCACAAACCAAAGTTCGTGAAAGTTTTAAATCGACAGCGGGTATGTCGTTTACAGTTGCAAGAGCCGAAGCGTTATAGTTGCAGATTGTGCCAGAACTAAGCGTTACACGTAAATCGACGTTTAGTGAACCAGCATTTGCGGGTTGAACGGCATAATTGCTAGAGCCTGAATTCCATCCATTGCCAACGTTCCATTCTAATGTTGCTCCAGCGGGTACATTGGATGCACTGAGTTGAACAAAATCAGATAGACAATAGGTGTTTTGACTAGATGAAATTGTAATATTTGGACACTGGCCAACCGCTGCTAATAAGTTAAAAAGCAGAATATATGTGAGAAATTGTCTCAAGATGTGTAGCTGCAGTACTTTTACGAAGATAACCGACAAATTTTAATTTGAAAAATTGCATTAACATCACCAGATAAAAGATTGTCTAGAAATGTATATTGTAAGCAGAAATACCATTCATTTCAAAAATGTAGTTATTACATTTGCCGGCAATGGACACAACTTCTCAAAAAAGGATAATCAGAGCTCCTTATGGAGACCAATTAAATACTAAAGGCTGGGTACAAGAAGGAGCACTAAGAATGCTCATGAATAACTTAGACCCAGACGTAGCCGAAAGGCCTGAAGATTTGGTTGTTTATGGTGGTACAGGTAAAGCTGCAAGAAATTGGGAGAGTTATGATTTAATTGTAAAGGCACTCAAAGACCTTAACGAGGATGAAACTTTACTTGTTCAAAGTGGTAAGCCAATCGGAATTCTGCCTACTCACAAAGATGCTCCTCGTGTTATTATCTCCAATTCTCAGCTTGTGCCGCATTGGGCAAACTGGGATCATTTTAGAGACCTTGAAGCGAAAGGCTTAATGATGTATGGTCAAATGACCGCAGGAAGTTGGATCTATATCGGTTCTCAGGGTATTGTGCAAGGGACGTATGAAACATTTGCAGAAGCGGCCAGACAGCATTTTGGTGGTACTTTAAAGGGAACGCTATCTGTTACTGCTGGTCTAGGAGGTATGGGTGGCGCACAACCGCTCGCCGTTACAATGAACGAAGGTGTGTGCTTAGCTGCTGAGGTTGAAGAGTGGAGAATCGAAAAAAGATTAGAAACACGCTATTGCGATGTAATGGAGAAGGATCTTGATGCTGCAATTGACAGAGCTATTGAGGCTAAAAAGAATGGTGAAGCAATTTCCATTGCATGGCTTGGAAATGCCGTAACATTACTAGAGCGACTGATGGAGCGGAATATTATTCCTGAGCTGTTAACTGACCAAACTTCAGCTCACGATCCCCTTGTTGGATATTTCCCTGAAGGAATTGATGCAGTAAATGGAGAAGAACTAAGAAACTCAGATCCTGATAAATATATTGCCTTAGCTTATGATACTATGGCTAAGCATGTTCGCTTAATGATTGATTTTCAGTCGAAAGGGTCCATTACTTTTGATTATGGAAACAACCTTAGAGGACGTGCACTTGAACATGGAGTTGAGAATGCATTCGATTTTCCTGGTTTTGTACCTGCATTTATTCGGCCTCAGTTTTGCGAAGGAAGAGGCCCGTTTAGATGGGCGGCTTTAAGTGGAGATCCACAAGATATTTATGAAACAGACAAGGCAATTCTTGAGTTGTTCCCAGAGGATGAAGGCTTAGGGCGTTGGATAACCATGGCACAAGAAAAAATTGAGTTTCAAGGTTTGCCTTGTAGAATTTGCTGGTTAGGTCAAGGCCAAAGAGAAAAAGCCGGATTACTATTTAATAAATTGGTTGCAGAAGGAAAAGTGAAAGCACCAATCGTTATAGGAAGAGATCATTTGGATACTGGTTCGGTAGCTTCTCCTAACAGAGAGACTGAAGCGATGAAAGATGGAAGCGATGCTGTCGCTGACTGGCCAATTCTTAATGCTTTAATCAATACAGCTGGTGGTGCTAGTTGGGTTAGTTTACACCATGGTGGAGGAGTTGGTATCGGGTACTCAATACATGCCGGAATGGTAATTGTAGCAGATGGTACTGAAGATGCAGAAAGAAGATTGAAACGAGTTCTTCATAATGATCCAGCAATGGGTGTAATTCGTCATGCCGATGCAGGATATGATATTGCATTAGATACGGCAAGACAGCACAACTTGAACATCAAGGATAGATTGAAATAATTATTTCAGCTAATTTTTGATTCTTTGGAATCAAAATCCAAATAATATTGTCTTAGAATATATGAAAAGGTTTTTAACCCTAGTTATGGCTGTGATTGGAATATTGTCATTCCTTTCGTCAACAGCACAAACTACCTATCCTTTGGGCGGTAAACTTAAAGACGCTGAATCAAAAGAGCCAATAATTGGAGCGACAGTTTTTATCATTTCGCCTGACAGCACACTTGCTGGTGGTGCGGTTACGGACGAAAAAGGAAGGTTTAGTATCGATCTTAAACGAGGAGAGTATACTTTAAAGATTAACTATTTAGGCTATGAACCTTATGTTGAGAACTTTCGCTTCTGGCGAGATGAATATTTAGGTACAATTGAGCTAAAAGCTTCAACTGCAGATATTGAAGGTGTTGAAGTAAAAAGAGAAGCATTGCAAGCAACGGTGTCGGGCGATACAACTTCATTTAGTTCGAAGGCTTATAAAACCAATAAAAATGCAAGTGCAAAGGATCTGGTTGAAAAAATGCCGGGAATTCAAGATGTTAATGGAGAACTTAGAGCCCAAGGAGAAAAGGTGCAACAGGTTTTAGTTGATGGAAAGCAATTCTTTGGTCAGGATCCTAAAACTGCTTTAAATACACTACCTGCTGAGGTGGTTGATAAAATTCAAGTCTTTGACGATCAAAGCGAGCAAAGCAAGGCCAGTGGAATTGATGATGGTACGCGGATTAAGACGTTAAACGTAGTTACCAAGATAAATATGCGTAATGGAGAATTTGGAAGAGTCTATGCTGGAGGAGGAACCGATGATAGATATAGTGCTGGAGCAAATATTAATGTCTTTAGAGGGGAAAGAAGGCTATCGGTTCTAGGACAAGTCAATAACATTAATCAACAAAATTTTTCTACTGAAGATCTTTTGGGTGTGGTAGGAGATAATTCTTCAGGAAGAGGAAGAAGACGAGGAAGTAGAGGTCCAGGAGGAGGAAGACCTTCATTTTTAACTGGGTTCTCCGCTGGGTCTAGCGCTCGTGATTTTCAGGTTTCTCAAAGTGGAGGGCTTACTCAAACAGTAGCTGGCGGACTAAACTATCAAGACAATTGGGGTAAGAAAATTGAAGTGAGCAGCAGTTATTTCTACAATCAAGGAAATAATGAAACACAACAAAACACCTATCAACTATACTATTTGCCAAATTCAAATGGCCAAGAGTACGACGAGCTAGATTCAAGCTCTTCAACCAACATTAACCATAAGCTAAATGCTAAAATTGTATATAAAATCAACGAAAGAGCTTCGCTGTTTTATATACCGAGGGTTACCATCCAGCAGAACAATGGTTCTAGTGATTTAATCAGTAATACTAATCAAGAAGGTTCGGTAATAAATGCCTTGAATCAGACGCTTACTAGTGATTTAAATGCATATTCTCTATCAAACAATTTAATGTTTAGACTGAACGGTGAGAAAAGAGGACGATCACTCTTTGTGCAAGCAAAACACGATATAGATGGAAACGATGGCAATGCTTATTTGAACTCATTTAATGCTTCGAATCTAGATGTTGACTCACTGTACCAGAATTCAGCACTTGACGAAAGAACAAATGGCCTAACTGGAAGTGTAATGTACTCTGAACCGATAGGAGAAAAGGGGTTGGGGTCATTTTATTCTTACGATATTACAAATACCCAAAGCAAAGTAAATACCAATACGTACCAAAATCCTTTTGGACTGATTAATACAACGTTGGATAGTGTTTTGTCTTCACAATATGATAATTCATGGCTAACCCAAATGGGAGGAATTGGTCTCAGAAAATTTAATCGTGAAGGTGGTTTTGTTGTTCGTTTAAAGTACCAAATTGCACAATTGGCAAATGATCAGGTTTTGCCAATTTCTGATTCGGTAAATAAAACATTTAATGCCTTTTTACCATTTGCAATTTATCGTAAGAGATTTGAGAATAAGTCAAGCTTCTTTACGATGTACAGAACGTACACGATTGCACCTCAAGCATCACAACTTACCAATACAGTGAATAATTCTAATCCGCTCCAATTGTCTACAGGGAATGCGGATCTAAATCAACAATACGGCCATTGGTTAATGGCGAAATATAATGGAGCTAATACAAAGAAGAGTACCATTTTTTATGCTATGATTAATGGGTCTATAGCTCAAAATTATATAGGTCAAAATACGTTTACTGCTCGAAACGATACCTCATACTTGGGTGTTCCAATGGCAGCTGGAACCCAGTTGACCAACCCTGAAAATCTTGATGGGCAGTATTCTTCTAATGCATTTGTAACCTATGGTTTTCCATTTAAGAAGATTAAAAGTAATGTGAATCTAAATTTGTCTGCTGGAATTAGCAATATTCCTTCCAAAATTAATGGAAGAGTGTCAAACACATTTAATCAAAACTACAGTTTTGGACTGGTTTTAAGCAGCAATATCAGTGAGTATATTGACTTTACCATATCATCTGAATCAGGATACAGTACTTCAATGAACTCTTTAAGCAGCGATTTGAACACCCAATATTTGATTCAAAATAGCAAGGTGAAGTACGACTGGATTTTTAAAAATGGGCTAACGATTAGAACGCAACTGCAACATCAGCAGTTCTTCGGATTGAGTGACGAATTGGATAACACCGTGCTATTATGGACAGCTGGTATAGGAAAGCAGCTGTTCAAAAATGAAAGAGGGGAGATTCAATTGAGCATGTACGATATTTTAGGTCAGAACAACAATGTGGCTCAAAATTTTTACGATAGTTATTATCAAGAAACAAATACCAATGTGCTTACCCGATACGTGATGCTGTCGTTTAGCTACAACCTAAGAAAATTTAGAGAGTCTGAGCCCAAACCTTAATGTGTAACCTGTGTTAATTTAACTAGGAATTAATTAATTAACATTTGCAGATGAATTTTATCAAGAAGCACTGGTCTAACATCCTTTTGTTGATTTTTTTAGGATTAATGGTTTTTCCTCAAACACGCATGCCCGTTAAGGTGTTTATTAACCGAGTATTTGCTTTTGCACCAGGTACAACCTCGGAGGATGACCAAGATGTTTTAAGTGATTACAATTGGAAATTAAGAGATCAAGCAGGAAATCAGGTTAATTTTTCTGATTTTAAAGGGAAGAAGATACTAATAAATTTCTGGGCCACATGGTGCCCTCCATGTGTGGCAGAGATGCCAAGTATGCAGCAACTGTATAACGATTATTCAGACAAAGCAGTTTTCTTATTCGTTACCAATGATGATCACGATGCGGTGAATAAATTCATCGAAAAAGGAAACTACACCTTGCCTGTTTATCAGGCAGTTTCGACTACTCCAACCCTTTTGCAATCTCGAAGCCTGCCTACTACATTCTTGATCTCTGAGGAAGGTAATATTGTGATTAAGAAAATTGGTGCTGCAGATTGGAATGCAGATAAAGTTCGAAAATTGCTGGATTAGGTCGTTTCTCATTCTTCCTAGATTTCGTATGTTTGAACGGTGTTGGCTATGACCGCTAGAATTTACCTGTTATTATTTTTGATTGCTATTGGTTCGCTTTGTGAAATAGCTCATGCTCAAGATGTTGAAGGTTATGCTGATGTGAATTTTACCGTAAAGCAAGGACTTCCAAGTAACGAGATATACAATGTAGTTCAAGACAACGAAGGTTTCTTGTGGCTAGGAACCGATCGAGGCGTGGTTCGTTACAACTACCATGAGTTTAAAACCTATGGACTAAATGAAGGTCTAGGAAATCTGCTTGTGGTAGATATGGAATTCGATCAAAATGGTGTGCTTTATGTAAATTGTTATGACGATGGCTTATATGTTTACTCAAAAAGCGAAGACCGATTTAAGGCTTGTAAATTTCAAAACTTTTTAAAAGGGAAGAGAATTAATACCTACAGTTTTGATGAGGATAATAGATTAAAGTTAACTACAACTTATCGATTTTATAAGCAACTAGAAGTGAAGGATACGGTGCTGGTTGTGGTAAAAGATGAAAATATTAAGTCTTCCCAACTCTTTATTGACGAAGACAAAGCGTTTTTTACACCACGTCGTCCGCCTATTACAAATGATCCTTCTTACAGGCATTTAGGGGATCATCTGCTGTTCGACAAGTTACAAATTGAATATGCAGAGAAGATGAGCGAGAATCATTTTGCTTTTGCGGCTGGAAAGCAGGTATACATTTACAATAAGCAAAGAGATACACTATTTGAGCTCGAAGTAACCTCACTCTATGTTCGCTATGCAAAAGTTTATGGTGAAAATTGGTTGTGTACCGATATGGGCGTTATGGTCCTCAACGATTCTTTCACAAGCATTGATAAAATATTATATCCTGGAGTATTGGTCACTGATGTCTGCATTGATTATGAGGGGGTTGCCTGGCTAAGTCTCCATAACAGAGGTGTAACGAAACTTATAGAACAACAGGGAACAGTAATTTATAATTACGATGACCTCATTACCGATTTGAAAGTCTTAGACGATAAGGTATATGCCATGCAAATTGGAGCTTTATCTCATATCGAAGACGATGCTCTCAAAGTTGATTACTTTATGGATGATTATCATTATAGAATCTATAACGATAATCAAAACATATTTCTGAGAAACAACAAGGTAATTAATTACAAGAGCTTGGAACTAGTCAATAACTATTTTGATACAGAGAGTATTACAGCAATGACTAATGATTTGGATGAGGAAATTCAAATAGATCGACATCTACGAGCAGTGTTCAAAAATCGGAAGCAATTAACTCCTGTATTTTGGAACGGTTTAGCACTTTTAGGGACACGCACGACAGTGGTCGATAACCGGGTCTACGTGGCCTCTCCTCGTGACTTGTACTTTGTCGATTATGCAATAGAAGATACTTTCATACATTTTGGACCTCCACAAATAATCAAGGATAGCATTAGGGTATCGGAGATGATGGTAGATGGAGAAGTATTATGGGTGTCAACTATCGATAATGGACTTCTAAATTTTAACTTGAGCACTTCAGATGTGCGGTCTTTTTTTGATGAAGAAAAGTTTCCTTTTAGAAAAGTAAACAACGTTTCGGTTTATCAAGATGTTGTTGTCTTATCTACTAGCAAGGGCGTTGTAGTATGTAATTTTGATAAGGACAGTAATACACTTAGTATTCAAAATGTTTTTAATTCATCGAATGGGTTAATTAATACGGAAGTAATAGATGCACTTCTTTATAACGATTCTTTACATGTTGCGGGTGAGGATGGAATAAATATCTTTCCTTTATCTCGAGCATTTAGAACTCATGTTCGTCCGAAAGTTGCACTAAATCAGGCTATTGTGTTAGGAGACATGGTTTCCTTTAAGTCTGGAACTTCGTTAAGCAATAATAGAAATAATGTAAGAATTGAGTTCAGCGGCCTCACCAATTTTGAACCCTTTAAAGATAAAATGTATGCAGTTTCACTATACCATAATGGTAGATTGCTACTTTCCTATTTCACTGGTGACCGTTTTGCTCAATTCATTAATTTGTCGAACGGAAGTTACCGCTTTGAAGTAAAGGCAAGGAACAGTGCCAATATTTGGAGTAAGCCAGAGTTGATAGAGTTTGTAGTTGAAAAACATTTTACACAGAAATTGTGGTTTATTACTCTCATTGGATTGATTTTAGCTTCATTCATTTGGGCTTATGTGCGCAGAAAAGCCCAATTGAAAATACGTGAACTGAATGTTCAAAAACTAATTAACGAGAAAACTATCCTGGCACAGGAGGCAAGCATTCAAGCGACAAATGCGAAGTTAGGGATGTTCAAATCACAGGTTAATCCTCACTTCATATACAATGCACTCAACTCAATACAGCACTTGTTTTTTGAAGATAAAAAGGAAGAAGCAAACACATATATCGCCATGTTCTCAAGCTTATTGAGGAAGGGCCTAAATTATTCTGACCTCAAAAGAATAACGTTAGAAGAGGAAATTGAATATTTAAAAGAATACCTTGAGTTGGAAAAATTGAGGTTTCCTGAAAAATTTACTTACGAAATTATTTGTGACGATGCACTGCTTGAAGAAGAGGTTGAAATTCCACCACACTTGATTCAGCCCATAGTTGAAAATAGTATTAAACATGCTTTTAATGCAATGCAAGGGCCTGGCAGCATAAGTATACATATCAATTATAGCAGTAACTTTAGGTGTTTAGACGTTGAGGTAATAGATAACGGAATAGGCATAGGAAGTGCGACAGAAAATAGCGTTCATAAGTCGAAAGGATTGCAGCTAATACGAGAGCACTTAAAGCTTATAAATCAAAACTCAGAAGTAAGCAGCGAGTTGCTTTTAAGAGACCGTAGCAAGCTCAATCCGAAAGAATCAGGTACCATTGTTAGTTTCCATGTTTGTCTTAAATCGGATGCTGGTTAGCGGTTGGTTAAAATCCTATTCTTAGAGCCAATTAATAAAAACAGGTTAAAGTGTTGCAAATTTCATTAAAATAACGACTTTTGCAGCCCTGTTAGAGTTGGGAGGCCTAACAGAGTTTTTAAAGAAAACAGAAATGGTAAAGATTAGATTACAAAGACACGGTAGAAAAAGGAAGCCTTTTTACTACATCGTAGCGGCGGATGAGCGTGCTCCTAGGGATGGTCGATTTATTGAAAGAATTGGTTCGTATAATCCGAATACCAATCCTGCAACAATTGATCTTAACTTAGAAGACGCAGTTCGTTGGTTAGGAAACGGAGCAATTCCAACAAACACTTGCAGAGCTATTTTATCTTATAAAGGAGCAATGCACAAGCATCACTTAAACAAAGGTGTTGCAAAAGGTGCGTTAACTCAAGATCAAGCAGATGCAAAATTTGCTGCATGGTTAGAGGAAAAAGAAGGTAGAATTCAAGCGAAAAAAGATGGTTTATCTCAAGCTGAAGCTGATGCTCAAGCTGCTGCTCACCAGAAAGAGGTTGAGAAGAGACAAGCTATTGAAAAAGCAATTGCTGAAAAGAATGCTCCTGAAGTTACTGAAGAAGAAGCTGAAACTGCAGAAGGAGAAGTTGCTGAAGCACCAGCTGAAGATGCAGCTCCTGAAGTAGAAGCAGTTGCTGAGGAAACTGCTGCTCAAGAAACGGTTGCTGAAGAAGCTACTGAAGAAGCAGCTCCAGAAGCACCAGCAGAAGAAGAACAAGCTTAAAATTATGATTTCCAAGGATGACTTGGTAAATATCGGACACATTAGTCGTCCACATAGTTTTAAAGGAGAAATTCAAATAACACTTAATAAAAAAGTCGCTCTTGATCAGGGCGACTTTATTTTTGTTCAAATTGAAGGTCAATTTATTCCTTTCAAAATTCTTGCAATGAAAGGAAAACCTAATGAACCGGTTTTAAACCTCGAATTTGTGACTACATTTGATGAAGCCCAGGAGTTGGTTCGAAATTCAATTTTCCTAGATCTTGCAAAGGTTCAAGAAGAAGAGTCTGAGATTAGCTTCTTAGGGTTTGAACTTGTAGATAAACACTTAGGTACAATCGGAATAGTTAAGGATGTACAGGAACTACCTCAACAGATTATTTTGGTGGTAGACTACCAGAACAAAGAATGCTTGATTCCCTTAGTTGAGGACTTTATCGACTACATTTCTGCCGAGAATCAAGAAATTTGGCTTAACTTACCAAACGGATTACTCGATATTTAATGCACCGCATAGACATCATATCTGTTCAGCCTCAATTGATGGAAAGCCCTTTGAATCACAGCATAGTTCAGCGGGCCAAGGACAAAGGCATTGTAGAAATCGTATTACACAATCTCAAAGACTATGGTTTAGGAAATTATAAGCAGGTCGACGATACTGTTTATGGGGGAGGAGCCGGCATGGTCATTCGCTGTGAACCTGTTTTCGCCTGTATTGAAGCCTTACAAAAAGAGCGAGATTACGATGAAATAATTTACATGTGTCCGGATGGAGAACTGTTCGATCAGAAAACGGCAAATCAGCTCTCGTTAAAGAAGAATATTATTATTCTTTGCGGACATTACAAAGGCATTGATCAACGAATTCGCGATCATCTAATCACAAAAGAAATTTCCATTGGAAGCTATGTTTTGAGTGGAGGTGAAATTGCTGCAGTAGCCGTGACAGATGCAATATGCAGACTTATTCCGGGGGTAATATCGGACGAAGAATCTGCACTTACGGATAGTTTTCAAGATGATTTACTTGCTCCTCCAGTTTATACGAGACCAGCAGAATTTAAAGGATGGAAGGTGCCCGATATCCTGCTCAGCGGTCATTTTGCAAACATTGATGCTTGGAGGTACGAACAAGCTTTAAAGTTAACGCAAGAAAGACGTCCAGACTTACTGGATGAAGAATAAATTCCCCCTCCGAGGAGGGAGAATTCTAAAACATTGCATAAGCCCAAGCTAAACGACTCATTTTCATTTTTACACGGTCCATGTGATGGTCAACGTTTCTTACGAAATCTATATTAAGACCTATTATTTTGGCCAACTTGTAGCATTTAATTGCTTTGTGCAAATGGCCCTTCATTTCTAAAGCGTTACCTTTTAGCAAGTGCAATAGAGCTTGATCTACACCTAATTGGTTTCTGTGCTCATCAACGAATAAAATTAACTCGCTGGTCTTATTACAATCCAATAAATGCCGAGCATATTCGCTTACCACATAAGGATAGCCTTTGGCATATTTAAGCGCAAGCAGATAGTGTTTTTCGGCTCTTTCTAGGTTAACTAAGATATTGCTATAGATATGACCAAGCATGGTGTGCGCTCTAGCATAGCATGGGTCTTCGCAAAGTATTTCGATTAGAACTTCAACGCTTTCAGGTGCCTTATTTTCGTTCAGCATATCACGTGCGTTTAAGTACAATCGGTCGATATGGGATTCATTATATGGTCTCATTTTTTGTCTCAATTAAGTCTAAGACTAAGTCTATTGAACATAGCTCAGACTTAATCTTAGACAGGTTATTCTCTAGCCATTCGAACAATCTTTGGAGTGAATTTTCCTAAGATTTCAACCAAATCTTGCTGATAGCTCATTACTGTGTTTATGTCCTTATAGGCCATAGGTGCTTCGTCGACACCACCACCAATAAGGCGAACGTTGTGTTGCTTCAATGCTTTTTTCATGGCATCTTTGGATATTCCTTGCTTGGCCGCACCCCGGCTCATCGTTCTGCCCGCACCATGACTTGCAGAACTGATACTCGCGGAATTTCCTAATCCTTTAACAATGTATCCAGGCGCTGTCATGCTGCCAGGTATAATACCCAACACTCCTTCACCTGCAGGCGTTGCTCCTTTTCGATGCACGATAACTTCATCTCCATTTGCCAGTTTCTCTTTCCAAGCAAAATTGTGATGATTTTCAACCACTGTTTTCGCTTGAAGTTTTAAAACTTTCGCAATTCGATTATGTATATCGTGGTGACATGCAGAGGCATAATCTCCAGCTAGGTTCATTGCGAGCCAATATTCCATACCTTCTTCAGAGTTGAGATCAAGCCATGCTAGATTTCTAACTCCTTTTGGTAAACGACTATTGTTGCTAGCAAGTCTAGTGTAGTGTTTGGCAATGTTCGCACCAAGTCCTCGTGAACCTGAATGCGATAACAGAGCCAGGTATTGTCCTTTTTTAAAATCAAGCTCTTTGCTATCTTCATTGATGGTTACAATACCAAATTCTACAAAGTGATTTCCTGCTCCAGATGTGCCAAGCTGCATTGCTGCACGCTTTTGAAGTTGCTTAAGCATTGGAATCTCTTGATACAAACTGCGATGTAGCACTTCTGCATCGTTAGGACGCTCGTGCGTTTCTCTTAAACCGAACTTAGTATGCTCTCGTAACACCTTTTCAAACTGATCGGCGTGAGACTCCAAAACGGTTGGTGAATCTCTAAAGATACTTAGGCACATTCTGCACCCAATGTCAACCCCAACTGCATAGGGTATAATTGCATTCTTTGTTGCCAATACTCCTCCAATTGGAAGTCCATATCCATGGTGAGAGTCTGGCATTAAAGCCCCTTGAACAGTTACAGGTAGCTTCATTGCCTGATACATTTGGTGTTTTGCATTTTCCGAAATATTCTCCTCACCGAAAACAGCATAAGGTCTCGCCGTTTGGAGTTGCAAAGTGTCTGGCACTTGAGGTGCCGTGGTTACAAGTTGTGACGCCAAGCTTCCCCAAATGTCATCACTTATGTATTCGTTTGCATTAGAAACAACCTTCTGAACCAGACTAAGCTTAGCATTAAAGCTTTCACGCTTGTACTGCTTGCGCAAGGTTTCGAGAATCATGCTAATTTGTTTTGGATTGGTAATTCCAAATTTCTTCAAGTGATTTCCTCGTATTATTCTATTCTTCATTTTCCTAATTTTAAATGGTAAAACGGTACGTTTTTTCCTTTTTTGTTCAATGCCTCTAGTGCAGAACAGTCTTGGATCAAACGCGGTTTATTAGTTGTTTTACTGAACCCAAATTTTTTAGGTAATTGCTGGTAAACCGATTTTGGAGGAAATTGCCCTTTCATGAGTTTGTAGTGAATGTTACTTTGGTTTGAATGATACCAGACATGGTCGATACCGAGTTCACACTTCGTAAAGTGGAGAGCTGCCGCTAGTAACATTTCATCTTTAATCTTGATGTAAGGGTTGAGGAACTTCATGTAAGCCTCAAATTTTCCTTTAAACGGTTTTATCCAATGACCTGTGCAACAAGATTTAGTACAATTCAAACGATCATATAACTCGAGTACGTCTCTCGTCCAATCTGCTTGAATCTCTTCAATTAGTAATTCATTATGCTCAATATTGATATCTAGCCGAATCCAACCTAGGGTATAATGTTCGGCGTGAATAGGGTGTAAGTGCCGTTCAAACGCATCTCGGTTATTTTCTCCAAGTTTTTTATTGAATAGTAATTTGTGCTCACTACCAAAATTTACTTGAAGAACAAGATTTTTTTCGGGTCTGCTTACTTGGTCCCATTGTGTTTTTCCTTTTCGTTTTGAAATGGAACCCCACTCATCTAAAGTTAACTTCAATACATGGGGATGTTTTTCCCAATGCCCTTCAACTTTACTCATATCGAGCTTACCATTACCGCATTGTTGCACTATTTGCTTAACAATTGGCTTATTCAGTAAACCACCAAGTTTTGATTTCTTAATGTCTTGAATCTTCGTTCCGTCTTCGAAACAATATTGAAGTAAGTCAAGAGCATATAAGTCTTTGTAATAGGAATAAGAGATTTGACTTGGTAAACAACTCTTAATCCACTGAATTTCTTCGTTGTTCATTTTTACTTGTTTTTGTAGTCCACAGACATTCAAGTAAAAATGTCAGTGGATCTTAGGTTTGTTTTTCTTTTCTCATGTGCTTTGTTAAAATAAAAAGCCCGATTTCGTTATCAGAAATCGGGCCTTCAAATTCGTTTATTTGTCGCCTAAAATTTCTGATAACCGTTTTTTACAAAAGGAGGTTTCGTGCCCCAAATTGTCGTTGTCTTATACAGATTCATTTTAGTGTTATTTAAATTTTTTAAACTTTTATTTAGCCAACTCTAGGACTAAGAATTCAAAACATTTACAAAAATCTTGTTGAACTTAGAGTCTTCCAGAATTGCACTACAAATATAGGAGCTCAAAAAGGCAAAAAACCAAATAATAATTATAAAATTTTGTAAACTGCAGATAATCAGCAGGTAAGAAATTGAGTTGCTGGCTTGTTATTCGCTTCCGCAGTTGTGTTTGATTAATTCGCTTACCGTTCTGCCGTACTGTTCTGTGAATCCCAGAGCCAAGGCAGTTTTCCAAGCTGAGCATGCTTCCTCCTTCTTTCCATCCTTAAAAAGTATGATTCCAAGATTCTTGTAAGCATACGAGTTTGTACCATCAAGTTTTAATGAATGATTCACATCAGCATAAGCACCTTCAAAGTCACCCATGTCGAGTTTTACCATTGAGCGATTGTTATATGCATAGGCAAAATCAGGATTAATTTCGATGGCCTTGTTTAGCAAAACTAGTGCTTCGTCAAATCTTTTTCGCTCCTGGTAAAACCATCCAAGGTTAGCATAACCCAAATGATCTTCCGGTTTAACTTGTATCACTCGCTTTAAACAACTTTCCGCCACAGAGTCTTTTTTTAAATATTTGGCAACTATTCCCATGTCATTGTTAGCAGAAAAATTCATACTATCAATTTCTAATGCTTTTGAAAGATCTTTAAATGCCCCTTCCATCTTTCTCATCCTTAGTTTGCAGGCAGCACGATTGGTGTAATGTGCACACCGATTGCTATCTACTGTTTCATATTTCAAAGCCAGCGAAAAATAACTTGAGGCTTTTTTATAATCCTGCATCATCATGGTAAGATGCCCTAGAGATGTAAGGTACATAATGTTTTCAACATCCCCTTCGTGTGCAGAAACTAAAACATCTACCCCCTCAGTAACCTTGCTTTGGGCTATGATAGCATATGCATAAAGAATGGTTGCTTCAACTTTCGATTCTTCATCATTCATTGCTTTTTCAGCAAATTTTTCAGCCTTCTTAAATTTATTGTCGTTATAAAAATCTTGGGCTTTGGTCAAGTTAGCATTGGTCTGTGCAAAGCCAATTGAACTAAAGATAAATAGAATTAGAATTAAACTGAGTTGTTTCATAGTAATTTTTATTAATATCGTTCGCCTACATTCAGCTCAAAAGCTTCAGTAAACAAAAGGTCTTTGTCGATAGGAACAACACCAACTTTCTCGCAAACAATTCCGCCAGCAAGATTAGATAATGCAGCAGTTACTTCGTTGCTTACACCGCATGCAACACACAGTGCCGCAACGCTAAGAACGGAGTCCCCCGCACCACTTACATCAACAATTTTTCTTTCATGAGCCGGAAGGTGAATAGAGTTATTCTTGCCTACAATATAAATGCCATCTTCTGACAAGGTGGTCATTACTTTATCTGCTCCAAGCTTCTCTCTAATCGAACCTGCTAACTCTTTTACTTCCTTTAAGTTTAGTGGTGAGTTTATGTTCTCTGCTTGCATAAGCTCTTTTTTGTTGGGTTTGAAGAGCGTAACACCTTGGTACTCGAAAAAGTTGTCGAATTTCGGATCAACAACCATTGGCACCTTGTTGCTTTTGCAAAGTTCAATTACCCGAGATATCAAGCTTTTGGTTAACAAGCCCTTGTTGTAATCTTGAAAGATCAATACATCGATGGTTTTGATCATTTCTTTGATGGTATTGAATATCAAGTCTTCAAGCGTCTTGTCAATATCTTGAGTTTCTTCTTCGTCTATTCTTAGCAATTGGTGATTGTTTCCAATTATTCGTGTCTTAACCGTAGTACTTCGACGGTAGTCATTGAATAAGCAATCTGAATTTAGCTTATTTTCAATCATTAAGTTTTTGAGATGCTTACCGTCTTTGTCGTTGCCTTTGATGCTACAAATAATGGGATGTGCACCCATAGCTTTTAAATTTAGAGCCACATTTGCTGCTCCGCCTAACCTTCTCTCTTTAGACCGAAGATTTACAATAGGAACCGGGGCCTCAGGGCTAATTCGATTTACCGAACCATAAAAGTATGCATCTAACATCGTGTCTCCTAAGACAAGTACTTTGATGTTCTCAAATTCTTTAAATAGTCTGTTTATATTCATTCTGTCAATGCAGCTTTTATTCTTCTAACAGCTTCTCTCAATTCTTTTTCAGAAGATGCGTAACTAATTCTAACGTGGTCGTCCATTCCAAATGCGATACCGGGAACTAATGATACGTTTGCTTGTTCTAAAATGTACTTGCAAAAATCTAAGCTATTACTAATCGAGGTACCGCGTAATGTTCTACCAAAATACGAAGAAATTCTTGGAAAAAGGTAAAAAGCTCCTTTAGGTCTGTCGATTTCTAAGCCTGGAATGTCTCCCATAAGTTCAATCATCATATCTCTTCTAATTTTGAAGGTAGCAACCATTTCAGTAGTTGGCTTAAGGTCAGAGTTCAGTGCTGTAACAGCAGCCCATTGTGCAATTCCATTTGCTCCTGATGTAAATTGACCTTGAAGTTTATCGCAGGCTGCAACAATATCTTTAGGTCCTGCCATATAACCTAATCTCCAACCAGTCATGGCAAATCCTTTAGACACACCATTTATAATGACGAGTTGATCTCTAATTTCAGGAAACTGAGAAATGCTAATGTGCTTACCTTCGAAATTGATGTGTTCATATATTTCATCAGAAATTATGGTGAGTTGAGGATTCTCAGCAACTATTTCTGCAATTTGCTTTAATTGTTCTTTGCTTAAAACACTTCCTGCAGGGTTGCTCGGGCTAGAGAAGATTATCACTTTAGTGTTGGCATTAATACTTGCTCTAAGTTTGTCGATATCTATAGCAAATCCATCTTCAAAATTGGAAGGTACAAATACCGTTTTACCTCCTGCAAACTTCACCATCTCTGAATAGCTAACCCAATATGGGAGAGGGATAACAACTTCATCGCCAGGCTGAACCAAGCTCAACATTACGTTCATGATGCATTGCTTTGCTCCGGTAGATACCATAACTTCGCTTGGTCCGAAATCGAGACCATAGTTTGAGCGAAATTTGTTACAGATTGCTTCCTTTAGTTCAGCAATACCACCAACAGGAGGGTATTTTGTTTTACCCGCATTTATGGCTTCAATTGCAGCTTGCTTGATATGGTTTGGGGTGTCAAAATCTGGCTCACCTAAACTTAGGCTGATAACATCAATTCCTTTTGCTTTCATTTCACGAGCCTTCTTAGCCATTCCTATGGTTAGTGACTCTTGAACACGATTTATGCGATCCGTGAATTTCATTTACAAGGCGAATTTATCACTTTTAACATAGGGGCATATATTGAATACATTATTTTTTGAATAGGTTATATACAAATGTGTTTACAACTGCTCGTTATAAAGTTTTAGAGCTGACATTTTTGCCATGTTTTGATTAATGATGTGCCTCAATAGGGTCATAATGTCTTGAAAACAAATATGTTAGCTTAACAATTGAGCCAAAATGGCTGAATTGCATTGCAGGCTCAGATTTTGAACCGTTGAAACCGAAATATTAACTAAAAAACAGAATAATGAATACAAACAATTTCACCATTAAATCTCAAGAGGCTATTCAAAAAGCACAAGAGCTTGCTATTATAGGTGAGCAACAAGCCATTGAAACAGGGCATGTTCTTAAGGCATTGTTTGTTGTAGATGAAGAAGTTTTAGAGTATGCTCTGAAAAAAGTGAATGCTAATGTAAAACGAATTGAACAAGCTTTAGATGGCATCGTTTCCAGTTACCCAAAAGTAACAGGCGGAGGAAACCATTACCTATCAAAAGATGCACAGCAAGCTTTAGTAAAGGCAAGTACATACCTAAAAGACTTTGACGATGAGTTTGTAACGATAGAACACCTCTTCTTAGCGTTGATCGATGGAAAAGATCAGGTGGCTAACTTACTCAAGGATGCTGGTGTTGCCAAGAAAGAGATTATTAAAGCCTTTAAAGAGTTGAGAGGTGGAAGCAGAGCTACGAGTACTAGTGCTGAAGGACAATATAATGCTCTGAATAAATATGCCAGAAACTTAAATCAATTGGCTAAGAGTGGTAAACTAGATCCCGTAATTGGAAGAGACGAAGAAATTCGACGGGTATTGCAAATCTTATCGCGAAGAACAAAAAATAATCCCATTTTAATAGGTGAACCAGGAGTAGGTAAAACAGCAATTGCTGAAGGACTAGCTCATCGCGTAATTAGTGGAGATGTACCAGAAAACCTAAAATCAAAAGACATTTACAGCCTTGATATGGGAAGTCTTATTGCGGGTGCAAAGTATAAAGGTGAATTTGAGGAACGTTTAAAAGCGGTAGTCAAAGAGGTCACCTCAGCAGATGGAGAGATTGTACTCTTTATTGATGAAATTCATACTCTTGTTGGTGCTGGAGCGAGTGGGGAAGGTGCGATGGATGCTGCAAACATTTTGAAACCAGCATTAGCTCGTGGTGAGCTCAAGGCAATTGGAGCAACAACGCTCAATGAATATCAAAAGTATATTGAGAAAGACAAGGCTCTTGAACGTCGTTTTCAAAGCGTGTTGGTTGATGAACCCGATACAGAAGATGCCATTTCAATTTTAAGAGGGATAAAAGAAAAATATGAAGTACACCATAAGGTGAGAATCAAAGATGAAGCTGTGATCGCTGCAGTTGAGCTGTCTCAACGCTATATTTCGGATCGATTTTTACCGGACAAGGCAATTGACCTTGTTGATGAGTCAGCGGCTAAATTGAGATTAGAAATTGATTCAGTTCCAGAAGAGTTAGACGAAATAGAGCGTAAGATTATGCAGCTCGAAATTGAACGTGAAGCCATCAAGCGTGAAAAAGATGAAAAGAAGCTGTCGACTCTTAACGAAGAGATTGCCAACCTTTCCGAAGAACGAAATCAGTTAAAAGCGAAATGGCAGGAAGAAAAAGCGGTTGTGGATGGCATACAGTCTAAAAAGAAAGAAATTGAACGCCTAAGATTAGAGGCAGACCAAGCAGAAAGGGCTGGGGATTTTGGGAAAGTAGCGGAAATACGTTATGGTAGAATAAAAGCTGCAGAGGAGGATCTTGAGACGCTCAAAAAAGAGCTTATTGAAAAGCAAGCCAATAGTTCTTTGGTTAAAGAAGAAGTTACCAGTGAAGACATTGCAGAAGTGATTAGCAAGTGGACTGGTGTTCCCGTACAAAGCATGCTTCAAAGCGAACGAGAAAAGCTGTTGCGTCTAGAAGAGGAGCTTCATAAGCGTGTTGTGGGTCAAGATGAAGCAATTACTGCAATTTCGGATGCAATTCGAAGAAGTAGAGCAGGGCTTTCAGATCCTAAAAAGCCTATCGGGTCATTTATTTTTCTAGGAACAACTGGAGTGGGGAAGACCGAGTTAGCTAAGGCTCTAGCAGAGTATCTTTTTGACAAAGAAGATGCAATGGTTCGCATTGATATGAGTGAATATCAAGAAAAGCATACGGTAAGCAGGTTGATAGGGGCACCTCCAGGCTATGTTGGATACGATGAAGGTGGACAGCTAACTGAGGTGGTAAGAAGAAAACCTTATTCTGTTGTGTTGCTTGATGAAATAGAAAAGGCTCATCCAGATGTATTCAATATTTTACTTCAGGTTTTAGACGATGGAAGGCTAACTGACAACAAGGGTAGAACAGCTAATTTCAAAAACACCATCGTTATAATGACCAGTAATATTGGTTCTCATTTGATCCAAGAAAGGTTTAGCGAAATTACTCCAGATTCAGAAGAAGAGGTTAATGCTAAGACAAAATTCGAGGTATTTGAATTGTTGAAAAAGTCAATTCGCCCAGAATTTTTAAATCGAATTGATGAAGTTATCATGTTTACACCATTAAGCAGAGATAATATTCGCGGTATTGTGGAAATACAATTCAACATTTTGGCAAATATGTTAAAAGAGCAAAGTATTGGTATTTCGGCTACTGAAAAGGCTTTAGATTGGCTGGGCGAAATTGGATATGATCCTCAATTTGGAGCTAGACCACTAAAGAGAGCAATGCAAAGAGAGGTGTTGAATAAACTCTCGAAGGAGATATTGTCAGGAAGAATTCAGTCGGATAGCAAGATAATTTTAGACCTTAATGATAAGAAAGAATTTGTGTTCAATAACGAATTTGAACTTAATCCAAACTAATAAAAAAAGGCCGCAAAATAGCGGCCTTTTTCATAGTTAATCTACTACAATTTACTATAACAAGATTATTCGTCTTGATTCTCCAAGCACTCTAACTGTGTAGATTCCTCTTGAGCCATCGATGGTCAATTCGCCAGTAAAGTCATTAAGACTAAAACTAACTGATCTTCCATTGTTGTCTAAGACTTCTACATCGTTAGATTTAATATTTCTCATTCTGCGTTCGGTTGAAACCGTAACTGTGTTGTTCGTTGTTGGGTTAGGATAAACTGATAGTTTATTTCTAGTGGTTGAGATTGTCTCGATGTGAGAGTATTCGTAACTTCCATCTATATCTACCATTTTTAATCTGTAATACGTGATTCCTTTAGCTAATTCAGGATCAATAGTGAAGTAGCTATTCATTTGGTTAGCGTGCTCGCTACCTTTTACAGTATTAATAAGTGCCCAGTTGTTCATGTCTAAGCTTTTTTCAACCTCGTAGTGACTGAAGTTAACTTCAGAAGCTGTAGACCAAGTTAAAACACCTTCATCTTTAATTTTTTCAGCTTTGAAAGACATTAATTCTACTGGTAATGGATCTGCAGAAGAACTAGAACTTGGGTTCAATGAAATGAAAGTACCTACAGAGTTGTTGTAGTAAGAACCACTAAGGGTAGTATCTAATGTGATATACTTAATAAAATAGAAGTTGTCTGTTAATACAGTAGCATCCGTGTAAGAAGTACCGCTAGTAACAGATGCAAGTAGAGTATAAGGACCAAGCTTGCTAGAAGCTTTGTAAATTTCGTAAGCAGTTACGTTGGTGTTTGCTGGTGCATTCCATGATAAATCAATTTCATCATCAGCAGAATCGTATGTACCGTTGAATGTTGTAAGTGCAGGATTATAATTCTGACGTAAGGTAAGGTCTCCAAGCAAGCTCATGTGAACACTGTTTGGTGAGTAACCAGCAACATCGTAAGCAGTAGTGGTCAAACTCATTGAAGCCGTACTGTTTTCGATTGACATCTTAGAAGAAAGGCTTATTGGGTTGTTAAGTCCCATGTGGTGGTAGAACCAGTGTGGTCTACCTGCCCAGCACGTAGTAAGCATCTTACCATCTGCAAGCAGCGATCTCATAAAGTTGTCTTGTGTATTCCAATCTCCAAAGTAACTTCCAAATACCATAGAGAAAATACCTTGGTAGTTCGAAGTGTTAAGTACAGTTGGGTCTGCAGTATTCCACATGCTTGTGTCAGTACCGTAGCTACAAGAGTAAGCCCATTTGTGCGTTCTGCTTTCTAAGTTGGTGATTAAGTCACCAGTTGTAATGCTGTCTCCGAATAAACTAGAGAAGTTCATGAAACCATTACGAGCAAAACCTTCACTGAAAGTTGAAAGCTTATCATCGATCAGACCGTTATCAACTGCAACGATTTCACCTCTTTTGTATCTTGAAACTTGCATCAAGTAGTTAGATAGCATTTGAGTTTCAGTGTTTCCATTTGCAGGAAGATCATAAAAATCTACTCTTGAGATTGCAGCAAAAGCTTCATCGCTAATTGAAGATTGGTCAAATTTACCATCGTTCACAAGGTTGGTGTTAGCCGTTCTTGTGGTGTTGGTATAATTGATAGAATTATCGCTCCAATTAGATGAATCTGTAACGTAGAATAAATCAGTTGGCCAAGCGCCTCTGTGATCAGTATGACCATCAGGGAAAATAATTCCAGCGTAAGGAATTGCAATGTGACCAATCAGGTAAACTGAATTTAATGATGAAGCAGTGTTAACACTGTCAATCATGTTTTTCACAAAAGATACAGAAGAATCTTTGCTGCACGCAATCAAAATAGGAGTGTACCCATCGCTGATAAGGTCGTACTGTAAATTGTCTAATTCTAGAGTGAGAGAAGAAGTGAATCGGTCGTCAACAACCAAAAGGATGTTACCGCGATTGTCCTTCTTAGCAATCTGAGCTCCAAACGCTATGTAACCATAAGCAGTCGGAACAGAAGTGTTGTTGGTAGTTACTTCAAACTTGTACTCATACTCTTTGTTTGAAGAGATAGAGTTGTCGGTAAAAGTAGTACCGCTAACGTTGCCTTGTAAAAGTGTCCATGAGGTATTCGAAATTTCTTTACGGTAAATGTCCGTGTAGTTAATGTCGTAATTGTCCCATGAAAATGATACGGAACTATTAGAGAAACTTGAAACTTGAATTGAAACTGTAAGCTTTTCGCTTTGTGTTTGAGCAATGGCTATATTAGTTAGGAAAATAAAAAATAGCACATAGCATAGACCGTAGTAGTTTGTTCTTGTTGTCATAAGTAGTAATAAATAGTAGTGCTACAAATGTAGAGATAAAATTTTCCTTAAAACAAGAAATTTCTAAAAAAAATACCTACTAGGGGGTAGGCTTTACAAATTAAGAATTTTGCAAAAACCTGATAAAGAGTGATTTAGAGTTGAATCGAAGTCAAAAATTAATTTTCCCAAATTTTGCCTGGATTCATGATATTTTTGGGGTCAAATACGTTTTTTATGCCTTTTAATAGCTCAAAATGGGTTGATTCAAACACTTCGTTTAGAAACTTTTTCTGTACTAATCCTATACCATGTTCGCCACTAATGGTTCCACCTAGTTTCTTACATAATCTGAAAATTTCACGGATTCCTTGTTCCAAATGATTTCCGTTCCATTCTTCATCCGACATTTCACCTTTTAGAATATTGATATGAAGATTTCCGTCTCCGGCATGACCATAGCAAACACTATCAAATCCATATTTAGAACCGATGATTTTGACTTCTTTCATTAATTCTGGGAGGTGTGCTCTTTTAACTACCGTGTCTTCTTCTTTATATATACTATGTAATTTTACCTTTTCACCGATCGATCGTCGGATGGTCCACAGTCGTTCTTTTTGGTCTGAAGAATCAGCAAATTGAACTTCAATAACATTATGTTGTTCGAGCACCTCATTAATAACTTCGCAATCAGAGTACAGTCGTTCTAAATCGTTGCCGTCAACTTCAATAAGCAAATAGGCTTTAGTCGTGGCGTCGGTAGGGAATTGCAAGTCTGAATGGGCCAATACATAATCGACAGCCGATGACTCCATCAATTCAAGGGCACTTGGGCTTACCCCTGCGGTAAAGATTCGAGGTACTGCATTGCATGCATCCACAATTGATGGGAATTTTGCCAGCATCAGCAAATCGTGTTTAGGAAGTGGCAAAAGTTTAAATACAATTTTAGTCACGATGCCGAGCGTTCCTTCACTGCCAATAAACAGTTGAGTCAGATTGTATCCGGTGCTGTTTTTAAGGGTGTCTGCACCAGTCCAAATTACCTCGCCATTTGGTAAAACCACTTCAAGGTTTAAAACATAATCTTTTGTGGTTCCATATTTTAGTGCTTTTGGGCCACCGCTGCTGTGTGCGATATTTCCACCGAGAAAACAACTTCCCTTGCTTGCGGGGTCAGGAGGATAGAAAAGATCTTTTTCCTTAACGGCTTGTTGAAACGTTTCGTTTATTACTCCACTTTCAACGGTAGCTTGAAAGTTTTGTGGGTCAATTTCAAGAATCTTATTGAAGTTTTCCATTGACAGAGATAGTCCGCCTAAGTGCGGCAAGCTTCCCCCACTAAGACCAGTTCCTGCACCACGGGGGGTGACATAGATTTCGTGCTTGTTGCAAAACTTCAGAATTTCGGCAATTTGATCAACTGTCTGAGGAGTGGCAACCGCTTCAGGAAGGTGCTTTAA
Source organism: Bacteroidia bacterium (assembly GCA_965216465.1). GTDB lineage: Bacteria > Bacteroidota > Bacteroidia > NS11-12g > UBA9320 > UBA9320. The sequence goes on along the minus strand of CBDCFW010000001.1, from coordinate 293,483 downwards.
ATCTTCAGTATAGTCACTGGCATAACGCTCTAAGACTTCTGTGTTTGTCGAAATTATTTGCTCTCCGACAATTAATTTTAGCTCCTGTATCCAATCCATTTTGAAATCGCTTAATATTGAAACAAATTTATTGAAGGATGCGTAAATCACTTTTCTTATTACTAATTAGCTGTACACTATTTACCTACAGTCAGAAACGAGATATTGAATTAACAGACATATGGGCCTCAGGCACATTTTTCCCAAAAACCATTAGCGGTTTTGTCAATTTGAACGATGGCAAAAGCTATTGTATTCAAGAAACGGTAGATGGTTATTCGGTGATAAACCAATACGACTACAAAAGCGGTGATTTTGTGAAAGAAATTTTGAGCCTTAAAGGACTTACCGCAGATGAAAGCTTAAAAACATTTAACTCGTATAAGTTTAATGAAGCTCAAAGTCAAGTGCTTATTACCTTTAACTCTGAACCAATTTATCGCCGTTCAACTCGTGTTCACTTTTTAGTTATCGATTTGGCAACAAAGTCGGTAATTGGAGGTATGCATGGCTCAGATGATAAAGTAAGATACCCAACCATGAATCCTCAAGGAAGTCATGTTGCCTTTGTACATGACAATGACCTTTACATCATGGACCTTGCCAAAGGAAAGGCGAAAAGAGTTACAAAAGATGGTGAGTACAATAAGATAATTAACGGTGCTGTTGACTGGGTGTACGAAGAAGAATTTAGTATGAGCAGAGGATTTCAGTGGAATGTCGACGGAACCAAAATTGCTTTCTATCGATTTGATGAAAGTGCGGTAAAAGAATGGACTATGCCAATGTATGGCGATCTCTATCCATTTCAATACAAGTTTAAATATCCAAAAGCGGGTGAAGACAACAGTAAGGTTCAGGTTTTTATTTCTGATGTAAAAGGAAAATGTAAAGAAATTGAATTGGGAAGCGAAAACGATCAATACTTGCCTCGTATCAAGTGGACCAAGAATCCTGAGATTTTATCAGTTCAACGATTGAACAGACTACAAAACAAATGGGAACTGCTTATGGTTACAGGAACCGAAGTAAATGGCTCACTTGAAGAAACGAACAAATATTATGTTGATATAACCGATGAGATATTCTTTTTGGAAGACGGTAAGCACATGATTGTGAGTAGCGAAAAAGATGGGAATAAACACTTGTACTTCCATAAAATTGAAGGACCTCAAATTCACCAGATTACGAAAGGAAATTGGGAAGTTGATCGTGTACTTGATGTTGATAATAAAAACGAAGTGATTTACTTTACTTCAGCCGAAACTTCCCCAACACAACGCCAAATCCACTCTATTTCTTTCTTAGGAAAAGATAAAAAAAGACTTTCAACTGAGGATGGCTGGCACACAGCTAAGTTTAGTGAAGATTTTAGCTTGGTCTTACACAGTTATACAGCTGCATTTAAACCACATAAGTATGTAATTAGAGATCAGAATTGGAACGAGATTAGAGTAGTTGAAGACAATGCAGCATACGCTAAGCGTATGGAAGGCTTCGAAATGAGTGAGATTACATTTGATGTGCTAAATGCCAATGGGGTAGACCTTAATTATTGGATGATCAAGCCAAACGACTTTGATCCAAATAAAAAATACCCTCTTTTCATGTACGTATATGGTGGTCCAGGTTCACAGACTGTGACCAACAACTTTGGATTCAGCAATAGCTTTTGGTACCAAATGCTAGCTAACAAGCACGATGTTATTGTAGTATCTGTAGATAACAGAGGCACTGGAGCTCGTGGCGAGGAGTTTAAGAAAATGACTTACAAACAACTGGGTAAGTACGAAACAGAAGATCAAATTGCTGCAGCCAAGGTGCTGGGCGAAATGGCTTACATTGATTCGGATAGAATTGGAATTTTTGGTTGGAGTTATGGGGGCTATATGAGCAGCTTATGTCTGGCCAAAGGAAATGATGTGTTTAAAATGGCTATCGCAGTTGCTCCTGTTACCAATTGGAGATACTATGACAACATCTACACAGAAAGATACATGGCTTTGCCGAAAGACAATGCTTCTGGATATGATGATAATTCGCCGATTAACTTTGTAAAAGACATAAAAGGAAAGTACTTAATCGTACATGGAACCGGAGATGATAATGTTCATTTTCAGAACAGCGTTGAGATGGTGAACAGTATGATTGCCTCAAATATTCCTTTCGATTCAGAATTCTATCCAAACAAGAATCATGGTATTTTTGGAGGGTATACGCGTTTGCACTTGTTTACACGTATGACCGACTTTATCATAGAAAACTTATAAGCTGCCTATTTTCTTGTATTTCGCGTAAAAAATCTATTTTTACCGAAATTTAAATCAACTTTATATGAGTGAAGAAAACAACAATGATGTTATAGAAGGATCATGGCTGAAAATTGCTAATGGCCATCCGCGAGGTTTGATGACCTTGTTTTTCTCCGAAATGTGGGAGAGGTTCTGTTATTATGGTATGCGTACCATCTTAATGCTTTATTTGGTAAAGTCCTTGATGAAAGGGGATGCTGATGCGGCGTTGATCTATGGTGCATACACTGGTCTGGTATATGCTGCTCCAATTCTTGGAGGTAGAATGGCCGACAAGTTTTTAGGCTACCGATATGCCGTAATGCTAGGTGCTGTATTAATGGCAATTGGTGAGTTCTTAATTATAGGAGGAACTGAAGAGGCCTTATTGATTGGTATGGGTGCCTTAATTATAGGTAATGGCTACTTCAAAGCCAATATCTCAACCATCGTAGGAAAGCTTTACAAAGACAATGACCCAAGAAGAGATTCTGGTTTTACTATATTTTATATCGGTATCAATATTGGTGCTCTCTTAGCTACATCTGTTGTTGCATATGTAGGAGAAACTTACGGTTTTGACAAAGGATTTGGCCTAGCCGGTATCGGTATGCTGCTCGGTTTACTCATATTCTGGAGCAATAGAAAAGACTTTGAAAAAGCACCAGGACTTAATGTTCATGAGGCTGGAAAACGCAAAGTTGCTGGACCACTTAATATGGTTCATGTGATTACCTTAGGTTCACTTTTACTTATTCCTTTATGCTACACACTAATCTTAAATAACTCATTTCTTGATTACATCTTCTTAGCTCTCTTTGTGCTTGTTTCGATATCATTACTGAGGGCAGGGATGAAAGAAGATCAGGAAACAAAGCAGAATATTTGGAAGGATAGGATGATTGCTTTAATCATCTTTATTGTAATCAACATTGTATTCTGGGCTTGTTTTGAACAAGCAGGTACTTCACTAACTCTATTTGCAGATAGAAACGTTGATAGAAGCATATTTGGATGGCAGATGCCAGCTTCGATGACTCAGGTATTTAACCCTGCTTTTATCATCATTTTTGGTTCTATTTTCTCCCAAATGTGGATTCGTTTATCTGAAAAAGGTAGGAATCCTAGTATTCCAATGAAGTTCGCTTTTGGTATTCTTCAACTAGGACTTGGATTCTTGATTACCTATGTAGGATACCAATTCTCTTCAGAAAATCTAGTACCGTTATTAACTTTAGTTTTCTTATACCTGTTACACACAACTGGAGAGCTTTTCTTGTCGCCTATTGGACTTTCAATGGTAACAAAGCTATCTCCTAAGAAAATGGCAGGAACGGCCATGGGTGCTTGGTTCTTAAGCTTTGCTATAGCTAACTTCCTTGGTGGTAAGATTGCTGCTTACACTGGTGGTGGACACGGCGGTGGAGATGAAGAAGAAGTGGAAGAGTTCAATATGGATTACACTGTGATGGACGCTGCAGATGAAGTTGAAAGCGTAAACTTTGAAGATTGGAGCCCATTAGTGGGAGACGATATCAAAAAACCATATGATATGGGTAAGAACATTACGTATCAATCTTGGTTCGACGCAAGAGATTGGGTTGAGTTCAGAAAAGGAATGGACGCTAATGTTTCGCTTAAAGATTGGCTAGCATCTCGTTCGGTTTCGGATACCTTTGCTACATCTGGAGATTGGCTTAATAAGGAGGCTTGGGCATCACTTGGTACAGCTTATACGGCTATTGCTAAGAGTGACCTTGCTGATGAAGATAATCCTCATATTAATGTGAAAGACTGGTTGTACTTCAGAAGTGGTATTGAAGATTGGGCTTCTGAAGGCGACATTTCACTTAAAGATGCATTTGACAAGCAAGTTGACAAGGTTCAGGGTGAGAGTTTAGATAGATACATTGACGTATTTACTAAAATTGGTCTAATCTTACTTGTAATCTCAGGATTGATAATGTTGGTTAACAATCCAATTAAGAAATTAATGCACGGCGTAGAATAAAACACGAACTGAAATATATTGAAAAATCCAGACCTTTGTGTCTGGATTTTTTTTAGTCAAAATGGAAAATCAAGGTTGGAAGGTAGTATATGTTGCAAGCAGGCAAGAAAAGAAGGTTGCTCTTCGTTTGGCACAAATTGGTGTAAATCATTACCTCCCATTATACCGAAAATTAAGTCAATGGAGCGACCGCAAAAAGTGGGTTGAAGTTCCATTATTTACTGGTTATCTTTTCGTTAAACCAACATCATTGCAACGTGATGAAGTGCTGCAACAAGCCGGAGTCGTTGCTTACGTGAGGTACAACAAGGGTGATGCAGAAGTGCGTGAAGAAGAGATAAAAATCATCGAAAATATGCTCGAATCAGGTTATTCTTTAGAGACCATTAATCGGCCTGAGGACTTCGAAATTGGTGAAAATGTGATAGTTAGCGAAGGTCCGCTGAAAGGACAAAAAGTTGACATATTACGACGAAACAACGACGAAGAATACTTGGTGAGTTTTGAGACCTTAGGGCAAAGCATTAAAGTGGGATTGCCTTACCATGTTTTTAGAAAAACAAATTGAGCAGTAATTGTTAGTATGTTTATTGTTTCTCACTTCTGTTATAGGTGAAAAATTAAAACTTTGTGCCAAATTATTACTCAATTGAATTTATCCGATAAGAAGATTGCGGTAATTGGCCTTGGTTATGTGGGGCTGCCGTTAGCTGTAGAATTTGGGAAACGCTATCAAACCGTAGGATTTGATATAAACGACGACCGTATTGCTGAGCTTAGAAGAGGAGAAGACTCAACTCTCGAAGTTGAGCCTGAAAATTTAGAGTCTTCAACCCAGCTGTCTTTCACAACACAGTTAAGTGACATTGCTGACTGCACAATCTATGTGGTTACGGTGCCAACACCGATTGATCGAAATAAACGACCTGATCTTACCCCGCTGATTAAATCCAGTACAAGCGTTGGTAAGGTGCTTAAAGAAGGTGATATTGTAATTTATGAATCAACTGTTTTTCCTGGCTGCACTGAAGAAGTATGTGTTCCAATACTGGAAAAAGAAAGTGGATTAAGCTTTAACAAGGACTTTTTCTGTGGCTATTCTCCAGAAAGAATTAATCCAGGAGACAAGGTTCATACGGTTACAAAAATCAAAAAAGTAACCTCAGGGTCCACTCCAGAAATAGCAGATTTAGTAGATGAGTTATATTCTTCTGTTATTACAGCGGGTACGTTTAAAGCTGCATCACTTAAGGTGGCAGAAGCTGCTAAGGTGATAGAGAATTGCCAACGTGACATTAATATAGCTTTCGTAAATGAACTGTCTCTAATCTTTGAAAAACTTGATATTGATACGTCTTCTGTTTTAGAAGCCGCTGGAACAAAATGGAATTTTTTACCCTTCAAACCAGGTTTGGTAGGTGGCCATTGTATTGGTGTTGATCCATACTATTTGACTTTTAAAGCTGAAGAAGTAGGCTACCATCCAGAAGTAATATTAGCAGGTCGTAGAATTAATGATTCAATGGGTGCAGAGGTGGCCAAAAAGGTTATCAAACTAATGATCGATAAAGGGCATGTAATTAAAGATTCAAAGGCTCTTATGCTCGGAATCACATTTAAAGAAAATTGCCCAGACATCAGAAATTCAAAAGCAATTGATGTATACAACGAGCTTACGGATTTTGGAGTGGAGGTTGACGTTTTTGATCCTTGGGCAAATGCCAACGAGGTTAACCATGAATATGGTATAAACCTCATCGATGAAATTAAAGACAAATACAAGGCAGTAGTTTTAGCCGTTGCTCACGATAAGTTCATCAATTTAGATTTATCTGATATCAAAACGGCTGATGCTATAGTGTTTGATATTAAAGCTGTATTAGACAAAAATGAAGTAGACGCAAGATTATAATGGAGAAGGTACTTGTAACAGGAACGGCTGGATTTATTGGCCATCACCTTGCTACGCTTTTGCATAGAGCAGGGTATAAAGTTGTTGGTCTTGATATGATCAACGATTATTACGATGTCAACTTGAAATACGAGCGACTAAAATTGCAAGGTGTAAATGTAGATCAAATTGCATACGGAAACTATGTTGAAGGAGACATAGATTTCATTCAACTTAAGCTTGAAGACCGAGAGTCTGTAATGAATCTGTTTAACGAACAGAAATTTGATTATGTGATTAATCTTGCCGCACAAGCTGGTGTACGCTACTCTCTTGAAAATCCAGATACCTATTTAGATAGTAATGTAAATGGTTTCTTGAGTATTCTTGAGGCATGTAGAGCAAACCCGGTTAAGCATTTAGTTTATGCGTCGACCAGTTCAGTATATGGATTAAACGAAGATCTTCCGTTTAAAACTTCTTCGTGTACTGATCACCCAATGGCACTTTACGCTGCAACGAAAAAAGCCAATGAATTAATGGCACATTCGTATTCGCATTTATTTAAGATTCCAACAACAGGCTTGCGTTTCTTTACGGTTTATGGTCCATGGGGAAGGCCAGACATGGCGTTATTCTTGTTTGCAGATGCAATGATTAAAGACAAACCTATTAATGTATTTGGTGAAGGAAAGATGATGCGCGACTTTACTTATGTCGGCGATATCGTAACAGCGATTTCAAAACTGCTTGTTAAACCACCTCATGAGCGTCCTGATTGGGATGCAAAAAACACCAGCACAGAATCAAGCTCTGCACCTTATAGCATATACAATATAGGCAACAACAGTCCAGTTGGACTGATGGAATATATCGAAGCTATTGAAAAGGCGTTAGGAATTGAAGCAAAAAAGAACTTCATGGGGATGCAGCCTGGAGATGTTCGTGCGACCTACGCAGAAGTATCGGCATTGTACGACTACATTGGCTTTAAACCCGAAACAACGGTGCAAGAAGGCATCAATAAATTTATAGAATGGTATAAAAAATATTATAAAATTGAGTAGTTTTGCTACTCAATAAGGCTTATGATTGAAACCTTAATATCTTCGAAGACACGAATAAAATTACTGTTGAAGTTCTTTTTAAACAGTAGCAATAGTTCATATTTAAGGGGATTAGAGTCTGAATTTGGAGAGTCAAGTAACGCCATTCGTCTGGAACTCAACAAGTTTGAGAAAGCCGGTCTCTTGAATTCGAACTTAAAAGGGAATAAGAAGATATTTCAAGCCAATACCAGCCATCCTTTATTCAACGACATTCACAACATTTTACTGAAGTTTACTGGATTAGATAAAATCATCGAAAAAGTAATCGAAAATCTAGGAGACTTAGAAAAAGTGTATGTAGTAGGAAACTTGGCTAAAGGATTAAACAGCGAAATAATTGATTTAGTCTTTGTAGGCGACATCGATAAGAAATATCTGTTTGAGCTGGTTGAAAAAGCCCAAATAAAATTGGGTAAAAAAATAAAATACATCTCTTATGATTCTGCAGAAATAAAGGGTCAAGAGATTGAAGATAAACACGACAATTACCTGCTTCTCTGGAGTAAGTAAAGTCGTTTTCATAAACAATTTGCCACTTAGTTAATGGGACTGAGGTGGCGAAGCTTTGTATAAAAAATGGCACTAAAAAACGCAAACAAAAGGCACATTGCCAAAACACTAACTTGGAGGGTTATTGCAACAAGCACCACATTTATTTTAAGCTATCTTTTCTTTAGAGATGATGCTCAAGCTGTTGCTAAAGCAAGTGGAGTTGCAGGTACGGAATTCTTTTTAAAAATGATTTTGTATTACCTCCACGAACGTGCTTGGTACAGAACTAAGTTTGGTATTTCAAGCCGAGAAGGAGATGAATAATCTATTTAAACAAGATGTTTTGGTGTCTCCTGAACAGAGACAGGAGCTAAAAGGTCATAAGCCTTTGGTTGTTTGGTTTACAGGACTTTCGGGGTCAGGGAAATCTACAATTGCTTCTCACCTCTATCAGAAACTGGTAAATGATGGCACGCATACCTATCTGTTAGATGGAGATAACATCCGACTAGGAATTAATGCCGACCTTGATTTTTCATCTGAAGGAAGGAAAGAAAACATTCGAAGAATTTCTGAGGTCGCTAAATTATTTGTTGATGCTGGTGAAGTCGTACTTACAAGTTTTATATCACCTTTTCAAGAAGATCGAGACAAGGCAAGATCAATAATTGGTGAAGAGTACTTTGTAGAGGTGTTTGTAGATTGCCCGATTGAAGTTTGTGAGGCTAGAGACATAAAGGGATTATACGCCAAGGCAAGAGCCGGTGAAATTAAAAATTTTACGGGTATTGATTCTCCTTATGAAGCCCCTTCAAACCCAGAAATAAAAGTTAATTCAGACCAAGATTCTATCGAGTCTTGTACAGAAACTATATATCAAAATATTAAGCAAAAAATAAAATGAAGCATTCATTAACTCATTTAAAGGAATTAGAAGCTGAGAGCATTTTTGTGATTAGAGAGACTTTTGCTCAATTTAACAAACCAGCAATTCTTTTTTCAGGAGGGAAAGATTCAATTGTTCTTACTCATCTGGCCAAAAAAGCATTCTGGCCAGCAAAGATACCATTTCCTCTAGTGCATGTCGATACAGGCCATAACTTTCCAGAAACCATTGCTTTTAGAGATAAACTAGTCGAGCAGCTCGGTGTAAATCTTGTTGTAGGATCAGTTCAGAAATCAATTGATGAAGGTAAAGTAGCTGAAGAACGTGGAATTAATGCAACACGTAACAGACTACAAATCACAACACTTCTTGATACGATTGAAGAAAACCAATATGACGCTTGTATGGGTGGAGCTCGACGTGATGAAGAAAAAGCACGTGCCAAAGAACGATTCTTTTCACATCGAGATGAATTTGGTCAATGGGATCCTAAAAATCAACGTCCAGAACTATGGAACCTTTTTAATGGACTAAAACACTTTGGTGAGAATTTTAGAATTTTTCCAATCAGTAACTGGACGGAAATGGACATTTGGCAATACATCTTACTCGAAAACATCGAACTGCCAAGTCTTTATTTTTCTCATAAAAGAGAATGCTTCGTTCGCAATGGAACAATTCTTTCAGTGAACGATTATCAGGAGTTAAAAGACTCTGAAGAAGTTAAGGAAATGCAAATCCGCTTCAGAACTATGGGAGATATTACCATTACTGGAGCAGTAGAAAGTGATGCGGATACGCTTGAAAAAATAATTGGTGAAGTTGCAGCAGCAAGAAATACAGAACGCGGAGGCCGTGCAGATGACCAGCGTTCAGAAACCGCAATGGAAGACCGTAAAAAAGAGGGATATTTTTAATGGAAGATAAAAATTATTTAGACCGAGACCTTCTACGCTTTACTACAGCAGGAAGCGTTGACGATGGAAAAAGTACATTAATCGGAAGGTTGTTGTACGATTCAAAAAGCATTTTTGAAGACCAATTAAGCTCTGTAGAAAATACAAGTAAGAGTAAAGGCCTAGAACATATCGACTTTTCGCTGTTAACAGATGGGTTGAAAGATGAAAGAGAGCAAGGTATAACCATAGATGTAGCTTACCGCTACTTTTCTACTCCCAAGCGAAAATTTATAATCGCTGATACGCCTGGTCATATTCAATATACCCGAAATATGATTACTGGGGCTTCTACTGCAAATCTTGCTCTTATTCTAGTGGATGCTAGAAACGGAGTTATTGAGCAGACAAAAAGGCACTCCTTCATCGCCTCGCTTTTACAGATAAAACACATCTTGGTTTGCGTGAATAAGATGGATCTTGTTGACTACGGTGAAGAACAGTACAACAAAATTGTAGACGAGTATGAAGACTTTGCTTCTAAACTGGATGTTGATGATATTCGGTTCATACCAATCTCAGCACTGAATGGAGATAATGTGGTCGATAGAAGCGAAAATATGGATTGGTACGAGGGTTCAACCTTATTGCATACCCTTGAACATATACACATTTCTAGTGATAGAAATATGATAGATTGCCGTTTCCCTGTTCAGACCGTTATTCGTCCACATCAAAACGAGTTTCATGATTTTAGAGGATATGCTGGTAGAATTGAAAGTGGAATTTTTAAAGTGGGCGATGAGGTAACTGTATTACCTTCAGGTTTCAACTCCACAGTTAAATCTATAACAAGCGGAGAAGAAGTAAAAGAGGAAGCATTTCCTCCAATGAGTGTAACCATAACATTAGAAGACGATATCGATATTAGCAGAGGGGATATGATTGTTCGCCCGCATAATCAAGCTGAACCTAGTCAAGATTTAGATTTTATGATGTGTTGGATGGGCAATGAACCATTCAGCCCATCAAAAAAATACACCGTTCTTCATACAACCAATAAAGTACGTTGTATGGTCAAAGAAGTGCAATACAAGGTAGATATTAATACCCTTCATCGAATTCAAGATGATAAATCAATTCAAATGAATGATATTGCTAGAGTACGCATTAGAACTACAAAACCATTGTTTGTTGACCCTTATACAAAAAACAAAGCTACCGGGTCGCTGATTCTGGTTGACGAAGGAACGAACAACACTGTAGCTGCAGGAATGATTATATAAACATGAAGAATATACTTATAACAGGAGGAGCTGGATTTATTGGTTCACATGTAATTAGAAAATTTGTGGACGCATTTCCAAATGATCAAATATTTAATCTTGATGCATTAACCTATGCTGGAAACTTGGAGAACTTAAAGGATGTTGAACAAAATGAGAATTACCACTTTGTTCATGCTGATATTCAAGATCTTGATTTAATGAGAAAGGTATTTGCCGACAATGACATTACGCATGTTGTTCACTTAGCGGCTGAAAGTCATGTAGATCGATCGATTACAGACCCATTGTTATTCGTGAAAACAAATGTGCTTGGCACAACAAATCTATTGCAAGCAGCCAAAGAGCAGTGGGACGGTAATTATGACAATAAGCTATTTTACCATGTCTCTACAGATGAGGTATATGGGTCACTTGGAGATACTGGTTTCTTCTATGAAGATACCGCATACGATCCACGTAGTCCATATTCTGCTTCAAAAGCAAGTAGTGATCACTTTGTACGAGCATATTATCACACCTATGGCTTACCAATAATTGTATCAAATTGTTCGAATAATTATGGTCCAAACCACTTTCCAGAAAAGCTAATTCCTTTGATGATTAATAACATCATTCAAAAAAAACCATTACCTGTTTACGGCGAAGGTCTAAACGTTCGTGATTGGTTATTTGTAAAAGATCATGCATCGGCAATTGAGTGCATTTTTAGCAACGGTAAATTAGGTGATACCTACAATATAGGAGGTCATAACGAATGGACCAACATTGATTTGGTGAAGTTGCTTTGCAACGTGATGGATGAAAAACTAGGAAGAGAAGTTGGAGAATCTCAATCGCTTATAACGTTTGTTCAAGATAGAGCAGGCCACGATTTGCGTTACGCGATAGATGCCAGCAAGCTTCAAAACGAGCTAAACTGGACACCAAGCTTACAGTTTGAAGAAGGACTAAGACAAACCGTTGACTGGTTTTTAAGCAATGAAGAGTGGTTAAACCACGTTACTTCTGGTGAGTACCAAAAGTACTATCAGAAGATGTATTCTTAATTTTGAAAGAAGTTTCTATGTTAGATCTTCAGTCTCAATACCGTAGACTGAAAAATGAAATTGATCAAGCCGTTCAAGGAGTATTGAGCGGTGTACAATTTATTAATGGACCTGAAGTTAGGTCTTTTGAATCTAACTTGGCAACTTATCTTGATGTCGCAAATGTTGTTGGATGCGGTAATGGTACCGATGCACTTCAAATTGCTTTAATGTGTCTGAACCTGCCTAAAGATGCAGAAATAATTTTACCAGCATTTACCTATACAGCAACAGCCGAAGTGATTGTTTTGCTTGGTTTTACACCTGTTTTTGTTGATGTGAATAGCCACGACTTTAATATTGATGTAACAAAGATTGAAGCGGCAATCACAGATAAAACAAAGGCTATAATGCCCGTACATCTCTTTGGTCAAGGAGCTGATATGGATGCTGTAATGAATGTCGCAGAACAATATGAGCTTTATGTAATCGAAGATAATGCTCAGGCAATTGGTGCTGAGTTTATTTATAGCGATGGCAATCGAGCGAAACTTGGCACCATTGGTGATATAGGAATAACTTCATTCTTCCCTACAAAAAATTTGGGTTGCTTCGGCGATGGAGGAGCTCTTTTTACAAACAACAATGAATTAGCAACTAAGCTTAGGAAACTTGCCAATCATGGGCAATCGAGCAAGTATTACCACGAAATGATTGGAGTTAATTCACGTCTTGATACGTTACAGGCCGCAATCTTAGATGTTAAGCTTGCCTTTCTTAGTCAATTTAATAAATCGAAGCAAAAAATAGCGTTGGTCTATCGTGATGAATTACAAGGGGTTGATGATGTTGAGTTACCGGTTGAGAATGTGAACTCGACGCACGTTTATCATCAATTTACCCTAAAGGTCAAGAATGGAAAACGAGACGATTTAAAAGCTTATCTTAGCAAAAAGGGTATTCAGTCTACTATTTATTATCCTTTGGCAATACATCAACAACAAGCCTATAAGGAGTTTGCACGATCAAATACATACCCTATAGCCGAGGGGTTAACTCAGGAAGCACTGTCATTGCCTATTCATACTGAAATGAATGTAGATGATGTGAAATACATTTGCACTACCATTAGGGAATTTTACTCATGAGAACTATAAAATTTGCGATAGTTGGTTGCGGTCACATAGGACTCAGACATGCAAATACTGTGATGCAAAACCCTAATGCAGAATTAGTTGCATTAATTGATGTTCGAGATTTAGATTTAAATGATGAGCTTCAATCAATCTCAACATTCAAAACGCTTCAAGACTTTTTTGATAGTGGTACTACTGCAGATGTGATAAACATTTGCACACCAAATGGCTTACACAGTGATCAGGCAATTCAGTGTTTAACTTATGGCGTTCATGTAGTCATTGAAAAGCCTATGGGGCTCACAGCATCAAAATGTCAGGAAGTAATTGACTTAGCAAATGCGAAAGAAAAGAAGGCATTTTGTGTAATGCAAAATCGCTATTCGCCACCGGCGAAATGGCTCAAAAAGTTGATTCAACAAAAAACACTTGGCGAGATTTACATGGTCGATGTGAAGTGTTTTTGGAACAGAGATGAACGCTATTATAAAAATGACGATGAAAAGTGGAGAGGTACATTGGATATGGATGGCGGTACACTCTTTACGCAGTTCTCACATTTTGTTGACCTGGTCTACTGGTTGTTTGGCGATTTTAAAAACATTCAAGCTCGATTTGCAGATTTCAACCATGAACATTTAACAGACTTTGAAGATTCAGGCAACGTGTTGTTTACTTTAGGTGAAAGATGTTTAGGTAGCCTGTCGTACAGTACGTCTGTGAGTAAACAAAATTTTGAAAGCAGTATTTCCATTGTCGGTGAACGCGGAACAGTCAAAGTAGGGGGACAATACATGAATAAAGTTGAGTACTGTGAAATTGAAAATTACAACTTTGAAGAACTTTCGGCCTCAAATCCGCCAAATAACTATGGAGCGTATCAGGGGTCTGCAAATAATCATCCATTAATGATTCAAAATGTAATCGACGTTTTGAATGACAAAGACATTGAAACCACTACGGCTTTTGAAGGTCAAAAGGTGGTTGAAATAATTGAAAGAATATATTCACATAGAAATTAAGATATGAAAGGAATTGTATTAGCAGGTGGCTCAGGAACGCGTCTTTATCCAATCACAAAAGGAATATCGAAGCAATTAATGCCAATTTACGATAAGCCGATGATTTATTATCCGCTGTCTATTTTAATGCTAGCAGGCATCAAAGAAATTCTCATCATTACAACTCCTCACGAAAATGAGCAGTTTAAACGTTTATTGGGTGACGGAAGTCAGGTTGGGTGCCGATTTGAATATGCAATTCAAGAACAACCCAACGGCTTAGCTCAAGCTTTTGTTATCGGAAAGGAATTTATTGGAGATGACAATGTAGCCCTAATTTTAGGCGATAATATCTTTTACAAGTCAGGGATGTCTCAGTTTCTCAAAGAGTGTTCAAATCCTGAAGGAGGAATAGTATTTGCCTACCAAGTACACGATCCTGAAAGATACGGTGTTGTTGAATTTGATGAGAATTTTAATGCGTTAAGTATCGAAGAAAAGCCACAAAATCCTAAATCTGATTATGCAGTACCAGGATTGTATTTCTATGATAACTCAGTTGTGGAAATTGCTGAAAATTTAGAGCCGTCTGCAAGAGGAGAGTATGAGATTACAGATGTAAACAAGCATTATCTTGATGCTGGAAAACTTAAAGTGAAAGTATTTGATCGTGGAACAGCGTGGTTAGATACAGGCACCTTTGATTCATTGCACGATGCTTCAGAATTTGTTCGCGTCATTGAGAAAAGACAAGGATATAAAGTAGGATGTATAGAAGAAATAGCCTACGAAAAAGGATTTATTAACAAAGAGCAATTGCTTGAACAAGCAAAGGCTATTGAAAAAAGTGGTTACGGCATTTACCTTAAAAGAATTGCTAGATAAGATTGAGTACTAGATCTTTGATAAAGTTTAATGTCCCAAATGTTGCTTTGAATGAAGCGGCCTATGTTTCTGATGTAATCGAACGGAGGCATTTTGCTGGTAAAGGTCATTACAACAAGCTATGTAAACAGTGGTTTAAAGATAGATTTGGGTTTGAAAACACCTATCTAACTCCTTCATGTACCGACGCATTAGAGATGGCTGCAATATTATGCGGTGCTGGTCCCGGAGATGAGGTAATAGTTCCTAGCTATACCTTCGTATCTACTGCTAATGCATTTGCAACCAAAGGAGCTCGTATTGTTTATGCAGATAGTAAAAACGACAATCCTAATGTTGATCTTGATAGTATAAAAAGCCTTGTTAATGCAAAAACAAAAGCAATTATTGTGGTTCATTATGGTGGTTTTTCATGTGATATAGAAGCCATTCAAGCTTTTTGTAAAGAAAAACAAATCTTGCTAGTTGAAGATGCAGCTTGTGCATTGGGATCTGAGTCTTCTAAACCATTAGGCAGCTTCGGCGATATAGCTACATTTTCCTTTCATGAAACGAAAAATGTTACCAGCGGTAAAGGAGGATTAATCGTCGTAAACAACCAACAATTAAACAAAAGAGCTCCGGTAGTTTGGGAGAAAGGAACAAATCGAGCTGCTTATTTTAATGGAGAAGTAGATAAATACGGATGGGTAGACTACGGATCATCTTTTATGATGCCTGAAGTGCTCGCCGCATTTTTATTTGCTCAACTTGAAAATTTTGAAAATTCACAAACACGTCGTAAAGCTATTTGGGATGCCTACCACTCGCACTTGGGCAGCTTGCCGCAATTTGAACAACTTAGGGACTTAGAAAAAAAGCACAATGCTCACTGCTTTTATGGAGTTTGTGAGAATAAGACCCAAAGACAGGCAATTATCGAAGGGTTAAAGACCAGAGGTATACAGGTTGTTTTTCATTACCAAGCACTTCACGAGAGTAATTTTTCGAAGAAGATTAATGGTAAGTTCGAATGCCCAAATGCTACAATGTTTGAAGAGTGTTTGTTTAGACTTCCGATTTACTCTAGCTTAGAAGTGGACGATGCTAAATTCATAATTGACTCATTTACAGAGGTGTTAAAAGAAAATGAGTCGTTGGTCTGATAAAATTAACCGTTTAACGGTGCATGTTATATTTAGTCCAAAATTAGGGGCTGTTGAACAGCAATTGTTAAAAAATAAACCTTTAAACTAAATAATTTCGCTGAAATTTACCTAAACGAAGTATGATTTTCTCAAAGCAAAGAGCAGGTTTACTATTTACCCTTGCTCTACTTTCAACAACAGTTTTTGCTCAGGTGTCAACTCCTGATTTACAGGGGGTTAATGCTGATGGAGTAACCGAACAAGATGCTCAAGCTGCTCTTGCTCAGGCTGGAGTATCGGAAGAAGCAATTAAACAACGTTTGCTACAAAAAGGTATTGATCTTGATAATTTGAGTCCAGACCAATTGGCAACTGTCGATGCAGAGATCCAACAAGCCATTAAAGAATTGCAAGCAGAACAGAGTTCAATTGCTACAACTGAAGGTGATGGTCAGGATAAACCGGTTGAGACTACAACAGAGCCTAAAGTTGCTCCTCAACCTGTACAACAAGAGAAACTTATAGAATCTCCTGAAGAGATCTTGGCGAAAGAAATGAGCGAAAGATTGACGGCAACACGCGATTTGTTCGGTTTTAACATCTTTTTCAATCAATCGATTGGATTTTATGACAAATCAAATCCATCATCAGTACCAAATTCCTATGTATTGGACGCTGGAGACAAAATAGCCATTAATATCTTCGGCCAAAGCCAAGCTGATTTGATTTATGAAATCGAAGAAGATGGATTTATTCGTCCAAGCGGAATGTACAAGGTATATTTAAAAGGAGTTTCGCTAGGACAAGCAAAGACTATGCTCCGCAGACGATTCGCTCAAATCTACAGATTTCAAGATGACCAGTTCAATCTTAGTTTGAATACCGCAAGAACCATTAAGGTGAATATTTTTGGTGAGGTACACAACCCCGGAAGTTATTCAATCTCTGCAATGAACAACGTAATCAATGCTATTATTGGTGCAGGGGGTCCTCAAAGAACTGCCAATCTACGTCAGATTCGAGTTGTGAGCAATGGCAAAGAAAGAATAGTAGATATTTATGACTACATTACCAATCCTGTAGCATCAACCAGCCTTAAGATTTACGATGGCGACTTGGTTTTTATCGAAAAATCTCAAAAAAGAGTTTCTGCAAATGGAAAAGGATTCAATGGCCCTACGATATTTTATGAGCTACAAGACGACGAAAAGTTAAATGACCTCATTCGTTATGCTGGTGGAGTTAAAAACAACGTTGTTCTTGATCGCGTTCAAATTGAAACCCTCGAAGGTGAGCAACGCGTATTGAGAGACTACCCGTATGAACAAGCAATTACTTCAAACTATAGCTTGAAGAATGGAGATGCGGTAGCTATTACTTCTCACTATCTTAAAACTGAAAACTATTATGTTGTTCGAGGCACCGTTCGAAAGCCAGGCAGATATGAACTCCTAGAAGGTGATAAGGTTTCAACCGTGATCGATAAAGTAATTATCGAAGAAGAGACTTTTAGTGAAGTAGCTTATCTAACTCGTCATAAGAAGGATGGTACCTTCCAATTGATTAAATTGGATATTCCAGCGGTTTTGAATAAAAATATGGATGCCGACATTGCGATAGAGCCTCTGGATGAAATCATATTCTACAACCGACGAGTTTTTACGGACACCTTCGAAATCTCAATAAGTGGTGCGGTAAGAGATCCTGGAACATACAGTGTAAGTAGGGATGAAACGTTTACAATCTATGATCTACTTATTATGTCAAAAGGGCTTGAAGAGTTTGCCACAGACTTCGGATATATAGCATCTGTCGATTACGAAAACAGAAATAAAACAGATTATACAATTGTAAATGTTAGAAAGGCTCTTGAGGATCCTCAAAGTGCTGAGAACATTACACTAAAGCCAGGTGACAAGCTGACTATTCCTAGCAGCATGGATTACAGCGATAACTTCGAAATCCGTATTAGTGGAGCGGTGCGTAAGCCAGGAACATTTAATTACAATTCGGATTTATCATTGAAAGAAATAGTTGTTATGGCTGGTGGATTTAAACTAGAAGCAGCAACAAATCGTATTGATATTTATCGCTTGCAGATAAATGAAAATGAACCAACAGTGACTTTGTCGCAAAGTGTAACAGTTGACAGAGACTTTAAACCGCTGAATTTAGGAGCCGATGTCACCTTAGAACCTTTTGATCACATTGTGGTTAGAAGTGCACCAGAATTTGAGAAAATTCAATATGTTAAAATCACGGGGGAAGTACGTTATCCTGGAGAATATGCTCTGATTTCTAATAACGAGCGCATCACAGATATTATAGCACGAGCCGATGGATTGACAGATGAAGCATTTCCTGAAGCTGGATATGTTGAACGAAGTGCCAATGGCGTTTCAGGCAAAGTTGTTACACGAATTGATCGAGCAGTTAATGGTAGATCGAAACATGATTTGGTAGTTAAACCAGGAGATGTAATTGTGATTCCGAAAACAATTGATGTAGTTTCAATTGACAGAATCGGAACCAATACGATCACCGATTTTGAGCTTCAAACCGGTATGATCGACTCTACTGATGACCAACTCAATGTACAAATTAACTATAAGCCAAGAAGAGCTAAGTGGTACATCAATAAATACGGAGGAGGATTTAGTAAAGATGCGAAAAGAAGTTCGACCAAAGTGGTTTATCCTAATGGTCAAGTAAGAAAAACGCGTAACTATGGTATAGTTAAGATCTATCCGAAAGTGAGAAGAGGGTCAGAAATTGTTCTGGATTTAAAAGAGGACAAGAAAAGTGATGAATATAAGGCCAGCAGAGTTGCGGAACGACGTGAACGATTAGATCGAATCATAGATTCTGCCACTGCGGTATTGACATTGAGTACAACGGCGTTCTCAACAATCATTCTGAGTCAAAAGTTATAAAACAATGATTACAACCAAGGAAATAGTTCAAGACTTAAGTTGGTACGGTAAAGCGATTTGGAAACGGAAGTTTATCATTCTAAGTGTCGGGCTAATTTTTGCAGTCGTTTCTGTTTTTCTTTCATTGAACAAACCACCATTGTACATAGCCGATAAAACTTTTATGGTGAGTGACGATGAAGGTGGCGGAGGTGGTGTGGCCTCAATTCTAGGTCAGTTCGGACTTGGAGGCATGGGTGGAGGTAACTACAACTACCAGAAGATTCTTGAAATTGGAACTTCAAACCTCATCCTTGATCAAGTGTTATTCGAGAAAGCTGAAATTGAAGACACTACAGATTTCATTGCCAATCACATTATTCGGCTTGAAAATCTGCATAAGAATTGGAATAAAGACACATTCCTATTTGATTTTGTCTTCACACAATCAAACTTTAACTCGAAAAAAGGAAGGGTTGCTAGAAAAATATTAGAGTCAAAGCTAAAGGGCGACCTTTCAAATCCTAGCTCCAAAAGATTGGTTAAAATTACTTTCGGTGGAGAAAGCTCAATCTTAAAAATCTCAGGACAAACAAAAAATCCTAAGCTAAGTATTGCAATTGTAGAAACGTTATACGCAAAACTTTCAAAGTTTTATATCGACAAAAGCATTGAACGTCAGCGTGAAACTTACGAGCAATTAGAAAATAAGGCAGACTCAATATACAGTTTACTAAGTGCAAGTGAATTACAATTTGCAAGGTCTACAGATTTTAATAGAGGATTGGTACTAACTCAAGACAGAATAGATTATGCTCGTAGCATGAGAGATATTGAAATGTATAGCACGATGTATAGCGAAGTGTTGAAAAATAAGGAAACTGCACAGTTTTTATTGAACAGCCAAACCCCTTTCTTTCAGGCTATAGATTCACCTTACCTTCCTTTGCATAATGCGAATAATTTTAGACTCTTGGGTAGTATAATTTTATTCATGATAGGAATAGTAACCGGAATTATTATCATAATAGGATTTTCATACTACCAGAAAGAAATCAAACCGATGCTGAATTGATGGAAGAAACCAAAATTATTGAACTACCCAAAATCCTAGACAAACGAGGAAACCTGAGTTTCTTTGAAAATAATAGTCAACTTCCATTTGAAATAAAAAGAGCCTATTGGATCTATGATGTTCCAGGTGGGCAGGTACGTGGTAGCCATGCATTTAAAGAATCTCAAGAAGTAATAATTGCTCTCTCGGGCAGCTTTGATGTTTTGTTGCACGACGGAAAGCAAGAACAAAAATTCAGCCTAAATAGATCATATTATGGACTTTACGTACCTCAAATGCTTTGGAGAACTTTAGAAAACTTTTCTACCAATGCAGTAGCATTAATTGTATCATCAATTCCTTATAATGAAGGTGATTACATCAGAGATTTTATAGAATTTAAGGAGCTTATAGATGGGAAATAGAAAGAATACTGTTGATAGCTGCAAAATAATTGACCTATCAAAAATCAAGAATGATGCAGGTAACATCACTGTTGTTCAAAACGGAATCTCCACATTTGATGTAAAAAGAATTTTCTACATCTATGACATCCCAGGTGGAGAAGATAGAGGAGCACATTCGCACAAAGAGTGTCATCAATTGTTGGTTGCCGCAAGCGGAAGTTTTATGGTTGAGGTTGAAGACGGTGTATCTAAAAAAGAGTTTAATCTGAATAGACCTTACTTTGGATTACACATTCCTCCTGGAATTTGGGCAGCAGAAAAGGAGTTCTCGTCAGGTGCAATATGTTTGGTTTTGGCTTCTCATCAATATCAAGAAGAAGATTACATCAGAGATTATAACGAATATTTGAAAAGCAGAAATGGCGAATAAATTTCATTCAAGCGCGGATGTACAATCTCAACACATTGGCGAAGGAACCACAGTATGGCAATTTGTTGTGATTTTAGCTAACGCTATTGTTGGTAAGAATTGTAACATCAATATGAATGTTTTTATTGAGAATGATGTTGTAATCGGAGACAACGTTACCATAAAACCTGGTGTTCAAATATGGGATGGGATTACCTTGGAAAGCAATGTGTTTATTGGCCCTAACGCTACCTTTACCAACGATTTTTCGCCGCGTTCAAAACAGTATCCTGATACATTCTTAAAAACTCTAGTTAAAGAAGGAGCGTCAATAGGAGCGAACGCAACCATATTGGGAGGAAATACGATTGGCAAGTATGCATTAATTGGAGCGGGATCTGTGGTTACTAAATCTGTGGGAGATTATGAACTGTGGAGAGGAAATCCAGCTAAAAAAGTGGGGTATGTTACCCAAAAAGGAGACATTTTAGATCTAAATCTTCATCACAAAAATTCAGGTAACATCTATGAATTTAGTGATGGGGAACTGAAACTAATACCATGATTAAATTTCTTGATATTCAAAAGATTAACGCTCAACACGAAGCAGATCTTAAAGAAGCCGCTAGTAGAGTTATAGATTCAGGTTGGTATCTACTCGGTAAGGAGGTAGAAAATTTTGAAAACGAATTAAGAGAGTTTATCGGGGCTCCCTATACAACAGCTGTTGCAAATGGCTTGGATGCACTTAGATTAATTTTTAATGCCTACGTAGAGCTAGGTCAGATGAAACCAGGCGATGAGGTAATCGTGCCTGCAAATACCTACATAGCCTCAATCTTAGCCATTTCCAATAACAACCTAGTTCCAGTGCTGGTTGAGCCAGATTTAGATACGTATAATTTAGATATAGACAAGATTGAGAAGCAGATTACCAGCAAAACTAAAGCGATTATGGTCGTCCATCTTTATGGAAGAACTTGTTGGTCAGATAAACTAAATGATCTAGCTTCAAAGTATAATCTCAAAATTATTGAAGATAATGCACAAGCTATAGGAGCAGAATATGGTGGTATTAAGACTGGAAACCTTGGAGATGCTGCAGGATTTAGCTTTTATCCTGGAAAGAATCTTGGAGCACTGGGCGATTCAGGAGCAGTAACTTGCAAAGATGAAGAGCTAAACAAAACGGTAAGGGCTTTGGCCAATTATGGTTCAACTCAGAAGTACGTTAATAAATATCAAGGCTTGAACTCTCGAATGGATGAGATACAAGCCGCTTTTCTAAGTGTAAAACTTCGACACATTAAAGAAGACTTTAGACGTCGCAGAGAAGTTGCAGACTTCTTCACAAAAAATATTAAAAATAGCAAGATCGTACTACCGCAAATGCCTGGCAATGTAGAAGAGCATGTTTGGCATCTCTTTGTAACACGAACTCAAAATAGAGAAAAATTTCAAGAGTTTTTGAAGCAAGAAGGAGTACAAACCTTAATTCACTACCCCATACCGCCACACAAGCAGGAGGCTTATTCTAAGTGGAATGACCTGAGTTTTCCGATAACTGAGAAAGTTCATAAAGAAGTGTTAAGCTTACCGATAAGTGGAGTATTGTCTAATACTGAAATGCAAGCAATTGTAGAGGCTTGCAATAAATATGACTAAACCCAATTTGTTTGTTCCTGGAGCCGCGAAATCAGGCACCAGTTCATTGCATGTCTATCTTAACATGCATCCAGATATTTATATGTCGGAGAATAAAGAGCCTCACTTTTTTTCTCATGACCAACGCTATAACGAAGAGAAAGATGAATATTACGGCTACTTTCAACCAGGGAAAGACGCCAAGTACAGAGGCGAATCTTCAACCGGCTACATGGTGTTCGACAACGTAGTTGAACGAATAAAATCTGATATCGAAAATCCCAAATTCATTTTTGTACTTCGAAACCCAATCGAGCGCATATTTTCCCATTACAATTGGGTAAATAGTTTGGTTGGTGAAAAGTTAGATTTTAGAACTGCCATTCTTAAAGACAAGGATGACCAACCCGATTATACAGTCCGGTTTGAATATGGATTTAGGTTTTACTACCAATACGGTTTGTATGCCAAGTATATCAAACAGTATTATGAAAATTTTGGTGCAGAAAACATCCTCATAATTCTTACCGAAGACCTAAAAAAAGACCCACTTAAAGAGGTCAATAAATGCTTCAATTTCTTAGGACTCTCTAGTCTAGAATCTATTGATACTGTTAAAACAAATTCAACAGTAAACTACAGCAACGCCGTATTGTATCACCGCATAAACAAAGTATTTAACTACTCAACTGCGTTTAAAGGACTGGAGAAGATTCTTAGCCCCAAAATGGTCACCAAGCTAAAAGAATTTAAGTGGGGCATGATGAAAGCACTTAATTCTAAGTTTCGAGTTGAAACGAATTCAGGGCTTAGCGAAACTGATCGAGCCTGGCTTAAAAATCTCTATGAACAAGACGTTGCTCAATTGAAAGAATTGACGCAGATGGATTTTACTCCTTGGAAAGATTTCGAATAAAAATCTAGATATACTAATTCTTAGTGAAAAACACGAGCTATAAGAGCATTGTTAAATCTACCGGTATTATTGGCGGTTCAAAGGTTTTTACAATTGGAATTGGTATAATTCGAACTAAGGTAGTTGCCATCCTTTTGGGATCTACTGGTGTAGGAATTATTAGTCTTTTTACTTCGGCTATTACTATGATCCAAAATTTTGCTCACCTCGGGTTAGGTTTTAGCTCGGTAAAGGATATTGCAGAAGCTGTTGGGTCTAACGATCAGAAAAGAATCTCTAAAACCATTGTTACGTTGCGAAGATGGGTCTGGTTTACTGGTTTGTTTGGTGTAGTACTTGTGGTAGTGCTTAGCTCTCAACTGAGTGAATGGACATTTGGAGATAACGAACACAGATTAGATTTTATCTTACTTTCAATAAGTATTTTATTCACTGCCCTCAGCGGAGGCCAGATGGCGTTGATCAGAGGTTATAGAAGAATTAAAGACCTTGCAAAAGCTAATATTTTAGGTTCTGTGCTGGGATTGCTGGTTACTGTGCCGATTTATTACTTCTATGAAATAAAGGGAATTGTACCTGTTTTAATACTCACGGCATTTGTCAATCTCATTTTGTCTTTCTTTTACTCTAGAAAGGTCAAATTTGAGAAAATTACTCTTCCGATTAAAGATAGTATTCAGCATGGAAAGGGGATGATTAAACTGGGTTTCTTTACTGTAGTTGCAGGATTGATAACTACGGTAATGGCATACTACCTGCGTATTTACCTAAATAACTATTCTGGAGTTGAAATGGTCGGGTTATTCTCGGTGGCATCAACCTTATCTGTTTATTATTTAGATATACTGCTCTCAACGCTGGGTACCGATTATTTTCCAAGACTCAGTGAAGTCAATAATGACCACAATAAAATGACACAATTGGTGAATGAACAATCAATGGTCACCATCTTGTTAGGAATTCCTTTGGTAGCTCTGATGATGTTATTTTCAAAGGTGATTATTCTGTTGTTTTATTCAGCCGAGTTCTTGGAAGCTGTAAATCTGTTAATTTGGATGTTGTTGGGAGTAAGTATTCGGCTAATTAGCTGGCCCAAAGGATTCGTAATCTTAAGCAAAGCGAAGGGAACATACTTTGTTTTAAATCAGGCGGTTTGGAATATTACTTACGTAGGTACAACCATAATTCTTCTTCCTAAACTGGGTCTTGAAGCTATTGGAGTTGCTTTTTTACTGGCTTATGTGATAAACTACTCGATTAACTTCATACTAGTTAAAAGAGTGATAGCTTTTTCGTATTCAACTAAAATGATCAGTACATCACTAATGCTGTTTGCATTGCTTGCTATAATTTTTGTTTTAATGATGACCTTACCGGTAAATCTTAAATATTATGTAGGAGGAGCTGTTTACATTATTCTTTTGACATTTTCGTTGAACAGGTTTAATCAAATTATTCCCATTAAAGAAATTTTGGTGAAGTTTAAAGGGCGAATAAAGCGGTAAGAACTCAGTTTTAAATTAATTAGGATGAATAATCCTCTAGTCTCCATTGTTGTAATTACATACCATTCTGAGCAGTATGTTATTGAAACTTTAAACAGCATTAAAGCGCAGTCTTATAGCAATATTGAGCTAATTATTAGCGACGATTGTTCTAAAGATCAAACGGTGTCTGCATGCGAGAAATGGATAGCAAGCAATTCAAATAGGTTTGTAAGAGCAACCTTAGTAACATCACCCCAAAACCAAGGAATTCCTAAAAACTGCAATCAAGGCTTGGCTAAGGCAAAAGGTGATTGGGTGAAGCTTATTGCTGGTGATGATACGCTTGAGCACGACTGCATCGAAAACTTCCTTGATTTTGTTTCTACAGACGAGTCGATAACGTTTTGCTTTTCAAACTTTAACACGTATAGAGATTATATCACTCCAGAAAATTTAGTTGACCCAGACTTAGAAAATAATAGAAGGGCCATCTTGTTTTCTGAAATGGATAACGAGTATCAACTTAAAGCGATTATTCGTCATGTTATAATTCATGGGCCTACTACCTTTTACAAGAGGTCAGCCTTTGTTGAACATGGAGGATACAATGAGGCTTACAGGTTTGTTGAAGATCGACCAGCTTACTACGATTGGTTGCTTGCCGGAAACAAGTTTCATTACTTGCAAAAGAAAACAGTAAACTACAGATTAAACACCCACTCAATCACAAACAAAAAAGATGAGCAAAACTCTGAAATTAGAAACTTTAGCATTTTGTTCAGAGACTTGATTCACGATTTGTTCTATCCACACTATTCCTTGCTTGAAAAAGTGTTTTTTCATATTAAGTACCGCTACTTCAAGTTCTATAAAAATGTATTGAAGTACAATATATTGTCTAAGGCTGTAAGAAGGGTATGGTATTTTTTCGTCGAGATGGGAGACAAGAGATTATACAATTCGCTTTACAAATACCACAAGGAATTTAGTTCAAAACAACGTGCATAATCCCTCGATGAATCTATCGGTTGTTACCAGTGGTGACAAAAACTACTTTAAGTTTCTTTGGAGGTTCGAACGAAATATATTTAAACAATTTGGAGAATACCCAGTTATTTACGACTTAGGCCTTCTTAAAAGTCAGCGGAAAAAACTCAAGAGTAAAATTGTTAAAATTGATGTTGAAGATTCCTTTTCAGGATATACAACGGATGGATTTATTAAAGCTGTTCACAAACCCTTATGTGTTGCCCACTTTTTAAGCACCAACAACCAAGCGGCTCTCTTTTTGGACGCAGATATGCTCTTTAAGCGAAAGATTGATAAGGAAGACTTATCCTTTATTCAACACGATTTAGCGTTCACTCCAAGACATGAAACAGAGCGTTATGCTGAGTTGTATAAAAATGGACATATCAACTCGGGGATTTTGTACTTTAATAACAACAAACGTGTAAAGGATTTTGTTAATCTCTGGATTGAAGAAGCTAAAAAGCCGAATACATCTGACCAGTTAGCTTTAAGTAACTTACTTACTTACGATGGTAAAGATTTATATGATCTTGTTGACCAGTCTGTTTCAATAAAAGGAGCTGAAACCAAATTTCTTAATCCTGCAAAGTATAACGATGTTAGCCTTACAGACGGCCTTATTCTTCACTACAAGAATGCAGCACGGAAGCCTAAATCGTACCAAAGGTATAAGGTTGAATATCAAATCATTAATTGGTCTCTGCCCTTAAGAAAGGCTTATAGGTTGTATCTTAAAATTTTAAGAAAATTCAATTTATCCTCAAAAGAAAAATAATTCAGAAACTACAAATATTAAATGAATATAATTTTAAGCTCTGATAACAATTACGCCCCCTATTTAGGCGTAGCTATATATTCTATTCTGAAGAGCAATCACCAAAAGCAGAAAGAAAATGGATCAGAGATAACTATTTATGTAATGGACATGAATATTTCCGAAAAGAATAGGTCGGAAATTACAGCCATTGGAGATAAGTATGATTCAAAGATCATTTATATCGATACCAAGGCAATTCATGAATATCTTGAGAAAACCATAAAACTGAATGTTCGTTCTCTCGCAACTTATTACAGACTATTTCTTCCCAAACTACTGCCTCAGTCGGTTGACAAGGTGATTTATATGGATTGTGACAGCTATATTGATGGAGATCTCTTCGAACTTTGGAATATAGATGTTGAAGGCTACGATATTGCGGGGGTGCTAGATGTGATTTCAGAATTTAATAAAACAGCTGTTGGCCTTAAACCAGATGATGATTACGTAAATGCTGGAATGCTCGTAATTAATTTGAAACAATGGAGAGAAGATAATCTAGAAGGCCAAATGCTAGATTTTATTGCTAAATATGAAGGAAAGGTAACCTATCATGATCAAGGAACAATTAATGGAGTTTGTTTAAAGAAGAAGATTATTCACCCAAAATTTAATGCCATGACCCCTGTGGCATGCATGAAATATGAACATTTACTTGATTACTTTAATATATCGAGTTATTACGATAAGGCCACGTTTTTAGAGGCCCAAAAGAATCCTGTATTTGTCCATCTGGTTCCGTTCCTAACTGATAGACCATGGATCAAAGGAAATTTTCATCCAATGAAGAATGAATATCTTCAACTGATGAGTGAAACGGTTTGGGATGGTAGTATAGTAAACACCCCTTCTAAAGTTTTAGAACCTTGGGTTAAGAAGATGTTTAAGTTGCTTCCGTACCCCTTGTTCATTGCAACCTTGCGAACATTACGGTCGCTCAAGGTGAAAACTTGGTTGCGTAATTTGGTTAAGAAAAGTTCAAACTAGTTGCTAAAAACGAAGTTAGAAAAGTACGATTATGTGATAGTGGGTTCGGGTCTTTTTGGATCTGTATTCGCCTATGAAATGCATAAGATTAATAAAACATGCCTTGTAATTGATTGCAGAAAGCATGTAGGCGGAAACGTGTATTGCGAAAAGAAAGAAGGCATAACGGTTCACAAGTACGGTCCACATATATTCCATACCAATGATGAGACCATTTGGAACTTTGTGAATCAGTTCGCCGAATTCAATCACTTCATTAATAAGCCTATGGCTAACTATTATGGTGAGAAGTATAATTTACCGTTTAACATGAATACGTTTTTTCAAATGTGGGGAACCGAAACAGTCGAGCAAGCAAGAAGCAAGATTGAAGAAGAAACCAAACCATTCAAAAAAACTTCAATTCAGTCACTCGAAGAGCTGGCACTTTCTACGGTGGGACCAGAAATTTATTCGAAACTCATTAAAGGGTATACCGAAAAGCAGTGGGGTAGGCAGTGTCAAGATTTACCGGCATCTATATTGAAAAGAATTCCCGTTCGTCTTGAATACGATAACAACTATTTTAATGATAAGTACCAAGGAATACCAAAAGGCGGATACAATGCGATAATTGATGGGTTATTGGAAGGAGTTGAAGTAATTCTTGAGACTGACTATTTTAATCACAAAGACAGTTTAGAGAAACTCGGAAATAAACTAGTCTACACCGGGAAATTGGATGCATATTTTAACTATCAGTTTGGTGAACTCGAGTACAGAAGCCTAAGATTTGACGAAGAGACCTTAGATACTCCTAATTTTCAAAACAACGCAATCGTTAATTATACCGATCCTGAAACTAAGTATACCCGAATAGTTGAGCATAAGCATTTTGAATTTGGAACACAACCCAAGACTGTAATTACTAAGGAGTATCCACAAGAATGGAGCAAAGAAAAGCAACCATATTATCCGATCAACGACGAAAAAAATAAGAAGCTATATAGTCAATATAAAAAGCTCGCTGATGCGTGTGAAAATGTAATTTTTGGGGGAAGATTAGCACAATATAAATACTACGATATGGATCAAGTTATAGCATCTGCTCTCTCCATGTCGAAGAAAGAGAAGGAAACCATAATCGATGAAAACTAAGCCGCTCGTTTCTGTAACAATGTCTACGTACAATGTGGAAGAGTTTGTACGTGACAGTCTCGAATGCATTGTTAATCAAACTTTAAGAGATATTGAGATTATCTGCATCGATGATGGTTCAACAGATCGAACTAAAGACATCTTGCTTGAGTACGCAGAAAAGGATCGAAGAGTTCAAGTTATTCTCAAAGAGCACAATGAAGGTCTCGCGGTGGCAAGAAATCAGTCGCTTTCTCTTGCAAAAGGAAAGTATGTAGCTTTTGTTGATGGCGACGATTTGATGAGTGAGACACTCTTCGAAAAGGCATATAAGCTTGCAGAAAGCGAACAAAGTGACATGGTTTTGTGGGATTACTGCTCGTTTGTTCATGAGAGTGAAATTGAGGCTAGTTCAGCTAAAGCTAGTGAGCTAATCAACGTAAATGCGGAAGATAAATTGGCCCTGCTTCGACGTCCCGCCTTTACTTGGATTAAGTTAATTAAAACAGCGGTAGCAAGAGACCTCGCAATTCATTTTCCAAAAGGATTGACTCGTCAGGATATTCCTGTTCATTGGCATTTAATAACTTCACTGAATAAGATTGCACTATTGCCTGAAAGATTGTGCTACTATCGACAACAAGGAGGAGCCACAACCCATAAGAAGAATGAAAAGCTTTTTCATCTTGCAGAGGTAATGGACATAACCCAACACTATCTTCAAAAATCTGGTCATTACACTGAATTTAAAGATGAATTCGTAAAGCAGCAGTTAAATCTTCTTTTTGGCATGTATGATTCGGTTAAAGACGAACTTAAAGAACAGGCCATGTCAATTTTAAATCAAAGACTCGGTGAAGACCAGTGGAATTACATACGTTCAAATAAACCTATGCGACCACAGGCAAGAATGTTCTATTTGGCCAATGAAGGTTCATGGACTGAGAAGTTAAAATTCAATTTTTGGAAGTTGTCTCGAAGTGCTTATCGCATGGTTAAAAAGAAATGATAGCAAAGCTAAGAGATATCCTGGTACGTCTAAAAAATGAAAATCCTTGGCTGTTGTTCATTTGGCTAGAGAATCAGAGAAAAAAAGGAATAAAATCGCTTCAAAATCTGGATGACACAGCTGCAATAAATAAGCTCTTTAAAGATTATACTGGCAAATTGCCAAACTTAATGGAGCCAAAAACTTGGGGCGAGAAACAACAATGGTTAAAGCTACACTATCATAATCCAATTCAAACTACTTGCTCAGATAAATATGAAGTAAGAAAATTCATAGAAGAAAAAGGCTATGGTGATACACTCAATGACCTAATTGCTGTTTTTTATGATATTAAAGACTTTGATTCCAAGATTCTGCCCAATCGATTTGTAATAAAAGCCAGCCACGGAAGCGGTTGGAACTTTGTCTGTAAAGACAAGTCAAAGGTTAATTGGTTCATTTGGAAAAAGATAATGAATAGCTGGTTAAAGAATAATATCTTTTGGCCAGGACGAGAATGGCCTTACAAAAACATGAAACCCAGTGTGATTGTAGAGAAGTATCTTGAAGATGAGAGTGGCCAATTAATGGACTATAAATTTTTCTGCTTTGATGGAGATGTGCGATTTGTTCAAGCGAATAAAGGTCGAGGAAGTGCTAATCATGCACAAAACTTTTATGACCTAAACTGGTCAATCTTACCTTTCGGTAAAGATTTAGTGCCACGACCTGACATAAATATCCCTAAACCTTCTAAACTAGAAGAGATGATTGCGATGGCAAAAGATTTAAGCCAAGGCTTTCCGTTTGTTCGGGTTGACCTTTATGAAACCAATAAAAAGATCGTGTTTGGTGAGCTAACTTTTTACCCAAAGAGTGGATTGCCCGATTTTACACCACCTAAATATGACGATATTTTAGGTGAATACATAGTTTTACCTTCATAATACTCAATCAAATATGAAAGCAATAAAAAAAGTCTACAACCTCATCCCGCTAAAAAAACAAATGTTTAGTTTTTTAAAAAAGCTAGGTGTAGTGCCAAATAAATTGTACCGCAAATTGTCTTTCATTGGTGTTTTTGAGGTTGAGGTTGAGAAGAATACTAAATTCAAAATATATCATAACGGAGGTATAATTGAAACGGAAGTTTTTTGGAAAGGGCTATTCAAGACCTGGGAAAGAGAAACAGGATGGATATGGAAAGAACTTTGCAAAGTCAGCAATTCTATCTTTGATATTGGAGCTAATACAGGAGTATACAGCTTGGTGGCGAAATCGTTAAATCCCAAAGCTAAGGTATATGCGTTTGAACCTTCCGACAACACGTTCAATCGCATGGCATACAACAATAAGTTGAACGGTTTTGATACGCAATGTGAAAAGGTAGGAGTATCAAAAAAAACGGGTGTAGAAACATTTTATGATGTTCCCGAAGTCAATCAAACTAGTGCATCATTATCACCAGATAAGTTAAAAAATACTAAAGGTTTTACCGGTGAAATTGTAGAGTATAAGGTCGAGACTGTTCGGTTGGATGACTACATTGAAAATCATAAAATTGATGGAATAGATTTAATGAAGTTAGATATAGAACTTCACGAACCAGAAGCCATTGAAGGGCTAGGGAAGTACCTGGCTAAGTTTGAGCCGATAATAATCATTGAGATTCTACGAGATTCTGTGGCCGATCAGTTGAATCAATTATTTGAGTTGAATAACTATCTTATTTTTAACTTAGATAGCGAAACAAAGGCAACGCAATTTGAAAGTTTTAAGGCTATTCCAAATAAATGGAACTATCTGGTGTTTCCTAAAAGCAAAGAAGGCTTTGTTAGAGAACACACCAGTCTTTACGATAAACTGTAAATTGAACTCTTCCTTACCCGTTCGTGTACTTCATGTAGTTGGCTCTATGAACAGAGGCGGGGCCGAGGTAATGTTAATGGATGTAACGCGTAATAAATCGTCTAATTTTCACTTTGATTTTTTAGTTAACTATAACACAAAGCAAGGTATTACTGAAGGGGACTTTGATCAGGAATTAGTAGAATTGGGTTGTCGATTGTATCACATAGGTGCTCAATGGGATATCGGTCCAATTAAATATCTCTATATATTTAAGCAACTATTTAAAGCGAATGGGGGTTATGATGTGGTTCACATTCATATGAATGCCAAGTCTGGAATTATTGCATGGGCAGCTAAGCGAGCAGGAGCAAAGAAAATTGTAGTGCACTCACATGCAGACTTAAAAATAAGAGGACAATGGCTAAAAGTATTTCTAAGTAAAATAGAACTTAAATTTCAGCAGATGTTAATGGCACGTTTTGCAACGAACTACTGGGGATGCTCAGAAGAAGCAAACAGAAGCCTATTCTTTTCGTCGCTCTTAACCCCAGAAAGATCCGCAATCATTAATAATGCGGTAGATGTTCAAAAATTTCAATCTCCTGACCCTCAAAAATTGAATACATTGAGAAGAGAACTTAATCTCAATGAATCAACCCTAGTGCTTGGAAATGTTGGAAGAGTGGTGCGTCATAAAAATGTTCGTTTCATTATCGACATTCTCAAGGAATTAAAGAAGAGAGAGATAGAATTTCGTTTTATTTATGCTGGAAGAGATGATGACAAGGCATATCAAAAAGAAATTCTTGCTGCTGCGAAAGACGGAGATGTAATTGATTGTGTTCATTACCTAGGGAGCAGAGACGATGTAGAAACTGTGGTTAACGCAATGACTGTTTTCGTTGGTCCCGCTTTACAAGAAGGCTTTGGTCTTGTAGCAGTTGAAGCTCAGGCAGCAGGAATACCCTGTGTTTTGTATTCTGGCTTTCCTCCAAGTGTTGATATGGAGCTAGGATTAGTGAAATATCATAGTGATTTTGATGTCGAACCATGGGTAGACTCCATTATTGAAGCTAAAAAACATTCCGATTTAGATATTGTTCGTAGGAACATTGTAAATCTCGGTTTTGATGTTGCTGGAAATACCGCAAAGATTGAAGAACTATACTTACAAAAATGAAAGGTGAAGCGAACATTGTAATATGTGGAGATATTTGTCCGACTCAGGACACAAAACAACTTTTTGAAGCTCAAGATAGCCAATCATTGTTTAATGGGGCATTGAGTTTAACTCAGAATTCAGATTTAACAATGGCGAACCTAGAGTTTCCGCTAATTGACAATGGGCAAGCAGTTAAAAAAACCGGGCCAATCTTAAGTGGTAAGACCAGCTTCATTAATGTATTTAAAGATGCTGGCTTTAATCTGCTAGGTATGGCCAATAATCACATAAAAGACTTAGGAGAAGAAGGAGTTCTATCAACACTGAAAACGTGTGAAGAGAATGGGATTAACACCGTAGGGGCTGGAAGAAATATACAAGCAGCGAAAAAACCTTTTATTTCCGAGGTAAATGATATTAAGGTAGGGGTAATGGCTTTTGCAGAGCAAGAGTTCAACACAGCGAACGGTAAATCAGCAGGAGCAAACTTTATTGATGTTTATTACGACTTTGATGCTATACGCGAAGTAAAAAACGAAGTTGATTACTTGATAATTCTGTACCATGGAGGAATTGAATACCATCGATATCCATCACCAGATTTGCAAAAACGATGTCGAAAGATGATTGAATCAGGAGCAGACCTAGTTACTTGTCAACACAGCCATTGCATTGGTACCGCTGAAAATTATAAATCTGGAGATATTATATACGGACAAGGAAACACAATCTTTGGATTGCGAAAGGATGAGAGCTGGAATCATGGCCTTATTATTAATTTAGTCTTGAAACGTGAAGCCAATAAAATTTTTAAGCAGCTGGATCTTAAGCCAATCACGGCTACATCAAAAGGAATTGAATTGCTAGAAAAGAGCGAAGCAGATAAAGTACTGCAAGACCTTCAGGCCGAATCAAGAAACCTAGATGATGCCGATTTTATTGCTGAAAAATGGAACGCGTTCTGTAACTCAAAAGCTTCACTCTATCTTCCTTTAATTCTAGGGTTTAATCGTGTGCTTATTCATCTTAATAGATTGACAGGAAATCGTTTGGTAAAATTGATATACTCTCGACAAAAGTTAAGAACAATGCTTAACGTAATTCGATGCGAATCTCATTATGAGGTGCTTCGAACGATATTGAAGAAATCACAATAGAAGTGACTATTTACTTTGTCATACTGATTGTTGCCACCGTTCTTATGTTCTTGGCCAATAAGTACAAAGAGATTCCAGCTTTAAGAGCAATCTTTATACTGTTGTGTCTCACTGTTTTGGTCGTCTTTCCAACGGTTAGAGCATTGGAGGTAGGTACTGACACCGAAAACTATCGTGATATGTTCGTGTACAAACGTCATGTTGGACTTTCCGTTGCCGATTTCATCGGGGGGATAGAGCCTGGTTTTGTGATTTTTCAAAAAATAATGCAATCGCTCACGGAAAACTTTACAACTTTCCTATTCTCAATTGCCTTATTTATAGTTTCAATTTATCTCTACTTAACTAAGAAGATTTCTGAAAATTTTGGAATATCAATGTTCGTGTTTATCTCACTTGGTATATACATCTTCTTCTTTAATGGAGCTAGACAGGCAATGGCTGCTGCAGTGTACGGCTTCGCCATACTACCTCTTATACGGGGTAACTTTGTTAAATACGCCTTGTTTGTCATTCTTGCAGCAAGTTTTCACAAAACGGTTATAATCATGCTTCCGTTGTATTTTGTGTTTAGGCAGAAAATAAGCCTAAAGCAAATGGTGATTTTGGTAATCGCAACAACATTGGTTACCTCAGGTCTTTCAATTGTAATGAGTGTGGCACCTGGTCTTGTAAACGAAAAATATTCTGATTACCACAACAGAACTTCTGGAGGGGGTGTACTTCTAATGGTCGCATACATTGTTATGAATGCAGCCTTTTTTTTCTCTAGAAAATTGATAAAGGAAGAAGATCTTCCGAAGTACGATATCTTTCTAAACTTCACTATGTTCACAGCTATTGTGTACATAGTTGTGAATTTGGGAGGTCAAGATGTAAATCTTATTCGATTTACATTGTATAGTTCATTTGGTTTTATTTTCATTTGGCCGCTGCTATTCAAGAATCTTGGTCTTTTTAAAAGCATAGTTCCTTGGGTTTTCTTCTACACAATTCATATTGTTTTTTATTACGTGTACATTGAAAAGATGATAGGTCCATATCGATTAAATCCAGCCTTCGCGTGAGTCAATTACCCTTTGTAACCATCGCTATTCCATTCTTCAACTCAGAAGAATTTCTTATGGACTCTGTGCGGTCGGTTTACGCACAAACCTATCCAAACTGGGAGCTAATATTAATCGACGACGGTTCTTCAGACAATTCACTTAAAATCGCTCAATCGATTGAGGATGAGCGGGTAAGGGTCATGTCGGATGGAAAAAACAAAAAACTTGCTACACGGCTAAATGAAGTTACTCAGCTCGCTAAATATGATTATTTGGTCCGTATGGATGCAGATGACTTAATTGCTCCTGATCGAATTGAGACACAAATGAACATCCTACTAGAAAACCCAGATCTAGATTTAGTTAGTACAGGAGTTATTTCGATAACAGATGGCTTGGATTACGTGGGCCATCGAGGAATGTCTTACAACGCGATAAGCCTCAGCGAGTTGTTGCATAAAACTAAAGGGATAACCCATGCTGCGTTGGTAGCTAAAAAATCATGGCACCTCCGCAATCCATATAACCCAAACCTGAAGGTAGCACAAGATTATTCACTTTGGGTTACGGCAGCGGCAAAGGGAGATTTGAAGATTAACAGTATTGCAGATCCTCTTTATTATTATAGAGAAGAAGGCAATGTAAAAGCCAAAAAGATGCTGCTCGCCTACCGCTACGAAAGACGGCTTTTTTTGAAGTATGGAGGTAAGAAAAAACTCATATTGTGGCTTAAGTCGCTTGCAAAATCGACAACCGTACGAATTCTGACTTTGTTTGGTAGAATGGACATATTGCTTAAAAAGAGAGGTGTTGGAGCACAAAAAGAGCAGGTTATAGCCAAATTAAAGCAAGATATTGCAGCCATCAGATCAACAACAGTACCTGGAATAGATTGATAAATGAACCCCAAGCTTATCATATCAACCACTATACCGCTTTCTCTTCACTTTTTTAGGGGGCAAATTCAGGTGCTCAAAAAATCGTTTAATGTAGAGGTCTTGTCTAGTGAAGGGAGTCATCTTGATTCAATTTGCGAGAGTGAAGATATTAAGGGTCATGTTGTTAATATGAAACGTGAGGTTTCGTTGCTTAATGATCTCAAAAGCTTGATGAGAATTACTCGTGTATTAAGGAAAACAAAGCCTGATGTTATTCATGGAAGTACTCCTAAAGCGGGCTTTCTAACGATGCTAGGAGGTTGGTTGGTAGGCGTAAAAACTAGAATCTACTACCTGCACGGATTGCGTTACGATGGGTTAACAGGTAGGAGAAAGAGTTTTTTACAACGCATGGAGAAGCTTACCTGTTTCTTTGCTACTGATATATATGCGGTGAGTTTCGGGGTGAAGGAATCTTTGTTACAAGACAAAATCACGAATAAGGATATTCAAGTTATCGGTAATGGAAGTGTTAATGGGATAAATGCAGAATATTATAGAAGAGATCATGGCGATTTGATTGAAGATAATCAATACGATGACTCCAATTTTGTATTTGGATTTGTAGGTAGATTAGTACGTGATAAAGGTATTAACGAGCTAGTAGAGTGCTTTTTGAACATCAATAATAAGCATGCAAATACAAGATTACTTTTGGTAGGTGACTTTGAAAGTCTTGATCCGGTGAGTAAGACGGTAAAAGAAGAAATAGAAAACAACCCCAATATCTATTTTGCAGGATTTCAGTCTGATATAAGACCGTGGTTGAAGAAAATGAGTGTTTTTGTTTTTCCGAGCTATCGTGAAGGATTTGGCGTGTCATTAATGGAAGCCCTAGCCATGCAAGTACCTGCAATATCATCTAACATTATTGGATGCAACGAAATAATTGAAGACAGAAAGAACGGATTGCTTATCGAACCTCGTAATGCTTCAAGTTTATGTGAATCTATGAATGAATTGTACACAAACAAGTCTTTGTATCAAGAACTTAGAGAGAATGCAAGAGACTCAGTGATAGCCAAGTACGAACAAAAGACATTGTGGGATAAAACACTTGCAGCTTATTTAAAAACAAGTCAAGGAAATTGAAGGAATTATTGATTAAGACGGCCAAAGAAGCCGGTGAGGAGATACTGAAAATCTACAATACAGCAGATTTTGGAGTGGAGATTAAGGGAGACCATTCACCATTAACTCGAGCGGATAAAGCTGCTCATCATGTGATAATGAGGCATTTAGAGTCAACAAACATCCCTGTTTTAAGTGAAGAAGGAGCCCAGATTTCATACGAAGAAAGAAGTAAATGGGACCAATTCTGGATGGTCGACCCGTTAGATGGTACCCGCGAGTTCATCAAGAAAAATGGCGAATTCACCGTCAATATTGCACTAATAAAAGATGGAATTCCCACATTTGGAGTAGTTTACGTTCCGGTTACAGACGAACTATTTATCGGAGGAGATGACCTTCCCGGCATTAAAATAGTCGGTGGTGAAGAGCATAAACTTGAAAAAAGAGATCAAACTACTGCTTTAAATGTTTTGAAAGACAAGATTGGAATACGTGTTGTTGCTTCTCGTTCGCATCTGAACGACGATACTCAAATGTTTCTTAACGATTTGAATGAACCAGTGATTGTTTCAATGGGAAGTTCATTAAAGTTTATGGCTATTGCTGATGGAAAAGCAGACGTGTATCCACGTTTTGCTCCAACAATGGAGTGGGATACTGCAGCTGCACATGCTGTTCTTCGATCGCTTGGCATTCAAGTCTTGCAACAAAACAGCACCAGCGAGTTAATCTATAATAAACAGAACCTACTTAATCCGTACTTTATATGTTACTAAGAGCTAAAATAATTCTGACACTTCTGTTCTTTGCCCATACTTCGTTCAGTCAAGATACTTTGAGAAACGAAGAAAATATAGGCGAATCGCCCGTTAAAGAAGTTAAGGATCCACTTTCGGATGTGTTAAAACAGAAAGGTATTTCCTTAGATAAAATAGACCCGTCTAACGTACAAAGTACAAAAGATGTAATTAGAAAGACTATTGGTGAGGTAAATAAAACGACTGGAGCGACAACTGCTTACAGAGAAGAAGTAGTATCATCGCCACTAGAAGAGTCTATTATTATTGATGACCCGCGTGTTGCAGACGATATCGTTCAACGCTTAAAAGAAGGCTCTACCTTTAATGAAGCCGTAACCGAAGAATTGGCTGAGAACAAAGTTCAAGGAGCAAACAAGATTTACGGTCAACATATCTTTGTAAACAATACCATTGAAGTATACAGAGGGAGTTCAACAGGTAAAATACCAGGAAACTATGTATTGGATGAAGGTGACGAAGTGGCAATTAACATATTTGGTGTCTCACAGGCCGATTTGGTATATCAAATAGATAAAGATGGATTTATAAGGCCATCAAACATTCCTAAAATTTACTTGAAAGGAGTAACACTAGCCAAAGCCCGAGAGATAATCACCAAGCGTTTCATGATGGCTTATCGCTATTCAAGAGACCAAATTGCCATTGACCTTAAAACTGCAAGAACAATTAGCGTCAGTATTTTTGGTCAGGTAACCCGAGAAGGAAATTATACATTGTCAGCACTAAATTCAGTATTGAATGCCTTGGTGTTGTCAGATGGTCTTAAAGCTAATGGCTCGGTGAGAAATATTAAGATATTGAGTGGCGGAAAAGAACGAACTATTGATATTTATGAATTTCTCTACTCCGGTGAGGTGAAACCTGAGTACTACCTAAAAAACAATGACATTATCTATGTGCCCATCGCGAGTAACGTAGTTACCGGTTTTGGAGAGCTTCGTAGAACTGGCAACTTTGAATTGAAGGAAGGAGAAGGATTTAAAGACTTAATGCTCTTTACTGAAGGTCTTACCTCTTCTGGTCGTGCTGAAAATATAGAGATTGTACGAAAAGAAGATGGTCAAAACAAACTGTATAACTTTGATTATAAGCATCTTGTAGATAACAACTTCGCTTTACAAGACTTAGATAGGATTACAGTAGCCTTTGAAGACAGACGCCTAGAAAACGTAGTACATATTTCAGGAGCGGTAAAAAATTCAGGACGTTATGAATGGAAAGAAGGCATGCGACTGGTAGACCTTATGAATCATGGCGAAATTGAAGATTTTGCAAAGCTTGAAGTAGGGTATCTGGTTAGAAGGTTGTTAAATGGTCAATACAGAATAGAGCGAGTTCATCCGCAAAGTGCCATTGCTAACCCTGATGGAAAAGACAATATTGTTCTTCAAAAGGAAGATAAATTAAACATCTTAAATCAGAAGGATTATATCCAGAACTATACCTTCTCTATCCAAGGAGCTGTAAAAAGAGACCTAAAACATGAATGGGCACCGTTTCAAACCTTGCAATTATCTGATGCAATATTGATGGCTGGAGGTCTTTTACCTAATGCAACCTCATTTGGATATATCGTAAGAAGATCACCAAATAACGCTGAGAAATTCGAGTATGTGTTTATTGAAGCTCGTAAAGCAATGGAAGACTTCAACTCGCCATACAACATAAAGATAAGTCCTAACGATCGAATCGTTATTCCTGCAATCGAGTTGTTTAACGACCAATTGAACATCTCAATAGGTGGGGCTGTTCGAAGACCCGTTTCGGCTACTTACGATGAAACGTTGACACTTCAACAAATGGTTGCAATGGCTGGTGGTTTAACCTATGAAGCCGCAAGTAACCGAATTGATGTTTACAGATTAGAGATAAATGAAAATGAACCAACTCGAACCTTAGCTACGTCAATAACTATCAATAAAGACATTAATGAAATAGATCCAAATCAATTTGAATTGATGCCATTCGATCAAATTGTTGTTAGAAACACCCCTGAATTTGACCCCATCAAGCTTGTAAACATTGAAGGAGAAGTGAAATATCCAGGTCCATATGCCATCGTAGGTGATAATTATAAACTATCTGACCTAATTGCTGCAGCTGGAGGAGTAACCGATGAAGCTAACCTAAAAGGAGGGAAAATCCTCAGAACAAAAGGCTCTAAAGGCTATATTATTACGAAAATGCACAAGGCGTTGAAACGAGTTAAATCAGATTACAATGTTATTCTTGATGAGGGAGATAAGGTTACAGTGCCACGTTCAGAGAGCATCGTACATATTTATACAAGCTCTACACGTGCTTCAGAAATTTACACTGAAGACTATTTGAGCGAAACCATGAATGTTGCATACAAAGGCGGTAAGAGAGCGAATTACTACATCAATAATTTTGTTGGAGGATTCGCCAAAGGGAGCAAGAAGTCAAAGACTGTAGTCGAAACTAAAAGCGGTCAGATTAAGAAAACAAAGAATCTTATACTCTTTAAAGTTTACCCAAAACTTGAACCAGGGAGTACAATAATTGCATTCCAAAAGGATGCTAAATCGGAAAAGAGACAGCGAATCAAGCAAGAGAAAGCTGATATGACAGTTACAGAAAGGTTAATGCAATTGCAAACTATCATTACCATTACAACCTCAACTGTTACTACAGCAATAACCTCAGTTTTACTAGTTCGAGAATTAAGCAGATAATTATGTTACCAGAATTCGGAGAAGAAAAGTCTATTAGCATCAAAGAAGCCTACGAGAAAATACTGTATTATCTCAGAAGCGTATTAAAGCAGTGGTTTTTTATTGTCATCTTAGGTGCTGCTGGAGCAACTGCAGTAGGATTGTATGCATACTTCTCTAAGTCGTACTACGAAGCTGATCTCACATTTGTTGTCAAAACTAAAGACAGCAAAGGGGTAGGGCTCGACAATATTCTAGGTCAATTAGGCTGGGGTGCAAGTGGAGGTAATGCCAATTTGCCTAAGGTTAAGTCTGTTGCATTCTCAAAATCTGTTTTAAAAGAAGCACTGTACGACTCGGTGGTTATTGATGGAAAACATGACTTGCTTGCAAATCATTTCGCTGAAGCATATGGTTTAAAAGATAAATGGAAGGATAAAGACCTGTTAAATAACTTCGATAAATTCGAAATTGAACAAAAAAACAACGATTCAAGTATTGTTCAAAACGTTGCATTTAAAAGCATTTTAAACCTCCTAAGAGGAAATAAGAAAAATGATGGAATACTGGCCATTGAAATGAACGAGCTTACCGATATGCTTAGCTTTAAGGTTAGAAGTTTGAACGAAGGGCTTTCATACAACCTAAGCAATCACATCTTCTTAAGTCTCAACCAATTTTATCTAAATGATGAGGTTTCTACAACCAAAAGTACACTTGATGACTTAAAGCGAGAAATTGATTCGGTAGGAAATTTATTGAAAACAAAAGAGCTAGAATTGGCCGGAGCTCAAGATAGAAACTATGGGATAATCTTAAGAAGTAATCAAGTTAATCAAGAGGAAATGAGACGTGATATTACTGTTCTGACTGGAGTATATGCTCAAATGCGTCAGAACTATGAATTGCGGTCTTTCTCTTTGAAAACAAATAGCTCAATATTTGATGTTTTAGAGCATCCAGTTTTACCACTGGTTAAGAAAAGAAAATCAGTATTTGTTTATTCCATGATTGGTATGATCATGGGAATAGCAGCTTCTATTGTAATTTTAGTTATTCGAAGGTTCTTGTTAGACGAACTAAAGTAAATTAATGAATTCAAAAATTCTAGTTACTGGTGCTGATGGATTTATCGGTAGCCATCTTGTAGAGCAACTTATTAAGTCGGGTAAATCTGTAAAGGCTTTTACCTATTACAATTCTTTTAATTCTTGGGGATGGCTTGATACTTTGCCCAAAGAACTCCTCAATGAAATTGAGATTTTTTCAGGAGATATTAGAGACCCCAACGGAGTTAGAGAAGCGGTTAAAGGGTGCAGCGAGATTTATCACTTAGCAGCTTTAATAGCTATTCCGTACTCTTATCATTCACCAGATTCGTATGTAGATACCAACATTAAAGGGACTTTAAACATTCTTCAAGCAGCTAAAGAATTTAATGTTGAACGCGTTCTTTGTACATCAACATCTGAGGTGTACGGAACGGCACAATATGTTCCAATAGACGAGAAACATCCGAAGCAACCTCAATCGCCTTATTCTGCTACAAAAATTGGAGCGGACTCGATTGCAGATTCGTTCTTTAGATCATTTAATCTGCCCGTAACCATAGTTAGACCCTTCAATACATTTGGTCCTAGACAATCGGCACGAGCATTTATACCTACGGTTATTTCTCAAGTTCTAAATGGAATGGAAGAAATTAAACTTGGAGATTTAACTCCGACCAGAGACTTGCTTTATGTTAAAGATACGGTTAAAGGCTTTATGGCAATCGCAAATTGCAAAGCCTTAATAGGAGAAGAATGCAACATTGCGACCAATTCAGAAATTTCGGTTGGTGATGTGGCAAACATTATCATCCAACAGATAAATCCAAACGCTAAAATCGTATTGGATGAAACTAGAATAAGACCAGCAAAATCTGAGGTTTTTAGATTGTTTGGTGATAACTCAAAAATTAAGGAATTAACCGATTGGGACGTTGAATTCACATTTGAACAAGCCATAGCTGAAACAATTGAGTGGTTCTCAATCAAAGAAAACTTAAAGGCTTACAAAGCCGACATATATAATATATGAAGCTAGGATACTTTGGAGATGGGATCTGGGCACACAATGCATTCGACAAGATCATCTCTGACCCTCGGTTTAGCATCCAATTTGTTTGTGTACGAAATGATTCTACCGATGCTGTACTTGCTCAAAAAGCTAAAGAAAGAGGTATAGACGTCCTGAAACATGCAAACATAAATTCTGAAGAATTTATTGAGACTGTGAAAAAGTACGACTGCAACATTTTTGTCTCTATGTCGTTTAATCAAATCTTCAAAGAAGAAATGATCGAGCTCCCACCGCTTAAAACAATCAATTGCCATGCGGGAAAACTTCCTTTTTATAGAGGTCGAAACATCTTGAATTGGGCATTGATTAATGATGAGAAGGAGTTCGGTATTACCGTGCATTACATCGATCCAGGGATAGATACCGGAGATATTATCTTACAACGAAGTTATCCTATCAGCGATGAAGACAATTATGGCTCATTACTTAAAATAGCCCACACCGAGTGTGCTTCTATTCTACACGAAGCCTTGGTGAATATTAAAGAGAAGAAGGTGCAACGAATAAGTCAAGAATCAATCGATGCTAAAGGGTCGTATTGTAGAATGCGAAAAGTTGGCGACGAGATTGTTGATTGGAATCAAACTAGCAGACAGCTGTTCAATTTTGTAAGAGCAATTAGCCATCCAGGACCCAATGCAAGAACCACTTCAAACGGCGAAGAAATTCAAATAGAAAAAGCGATTGAACTCGCTGAGGTTGAAACAGAAGGAGTTCCGGGAGAAGTTTTAGAAGCAGAAGGTAAATCACTAGTAGTGAAAACGTTAGACTCGGCAATTAAGATACTTAGTTATCGATCAGAGTCTGAAATTGCCGTAGGAACAATCTTAAAATAAATGAACAAAGTTCTAATTATAGCAGAAGCAGGGGTCAATCACAATGGTGATATAAACCTCGCTAAAGAACTGGTAAATGTTGCTGCCGAAGCTGGGGCTGATTACGTGAAATTTCAAACTTTCAAGGCCGAAAGTTTGGTTAGCCGAAATGCTCAAAAAGCTCAATATCAAATAGAAAATGGTTCAGATAAGGATGAGACTCAATTTGAAATGCTCAAGAAACTGGAGCTGAGTTCAAGCATGCATTCTGAGCTTATGAAACATTGTGCTGTTAAAGGAATTAAATTCTTGTCTACTCCATTTGATGTAGCAAGCATTGACTATCTATCTGCCTTAGATTTAGACCTGTTCAAAATACCATCTGGGGAAATTACCAATTTACCTTATTTGAGAAAAATTGCACAAACCAAGAAGCCCATTATCATGTCGACTGGAATGTGTGAAATGGATGAAGTAAAGGCAGCAGTAGCTGTGCTTCGCGAGCATGGTGTTAAAAACGAAGACCTTATGCTTCTTCATTGCAATACAGAATACCCAACTCCGATGTCGGATGTGAATCTGGCTGCTATGGTTACTATGGCTAATGAGCTAGATGTAAGAACCGGTTATTCTGATCATACAACTGGAATTGAAATTCCTATTGCGGCTGTGGCTATGGGAGCTGTTTGCATCGAAAAACACTTTACGCTCGATAAGCAAATGGATGGTCCAGATCATAAAGCATCTTTAGATCCTAATGAATTGACTGAGATGATTCGCTCAATTAGAAATATTGAAAAAGCACTTGGTGATGGAATTAAAAGACCATCAAACTCTGAGCTGAAAAACCGAGCAATTGCACGTAAGAGCATATTTGTTAAAGCCAATACAAAACAGGGCCATATTTTAACGATGGATGATCTGAGCATCAAGAGACCCGGAGATGGTATTAGTCCAATGGAAATTGATCAGGTTCTGGGTAAAAGAATGAAGAAGAATGCTGATCAAGAAATGATGCTTTCTTGGCACGATTTAGAATGAACGTATACGTATTAACCAGCTCGAGAGCCGATTACGGGATTTATTTGCCACTGTTAAAGCGGCTTGAAGAAGACCCGTACTTTGACTTAAACATCATTGCTTTTGGATCTCATTTGTCAAAAAATCATGGATACACAATTGATTCGATCATAAAAGATGGTTTTAAGGTATCTCATCGAGTTAAGGCCTTACCGGAAAACGATTCAGCG
Source organism: Bacteroidia bacterium (assembly GCA_965216465.1). Taxonomy (GTDB): domain Bacteria; phylum Bacteroidota; class Bacteroidia; order NS11-12g; family UBA9320; genus UBA9320. The sequence goes on along the minus strand of CBDCFW010000001.1, from coordinate 248,720 downwards.
GAAGCTATATCGCGATATGTGGGAGACTTGCAAAATGAATTTTCAACCATCTGGCAAGAAGTATCGAAGCACAATCCCCTTGTATTTGCGCTTGGTGACCGATATGAAATGTTTGCCGCTGTAGCTGCAACCGTTCCTTTTAATCTTGACATTGCTCATATTCACGGTGGAGAAACAACGTTGGGTGCAATCGACAATAAATATAGACATGCTATTACTGCTATGGCTAAATATCATTTCACAACGACTGCCCAATATAAGGAGCGAGTTGCGGACATGGTGGGAAGTGATGAAAATGTTTGGAATAGTGGCTCAATCAGCCTCGAGAACCTGAATAACATGTCGCTTTTGAATTGCGAAGAGTTTTTGAGCAGATGGAACATCGATATGGACATTTCAACAGTGCTATTCACGTTTCATCCTGAAACGGTTAATACGGTTCAAAATGATCAACACATTACTGAGCTTAAGTTGTCTTTAGAAGAAATTGCAGAACAGTATCAAGTAGTAATAACGATGCCAAACATGGATACGAATAATGCACAATTTAGAGCGTTATTCTCAGAGCTCGCAGAAGAGCATCAAAACATTAAATGCGTTGAGTCATTAGGCACCTTAAGCTACTTTTCATGCATGAAGCTGAGCCAATTTCTGTTAGGAAATACATCAAGCGGCATTATCGAAGCAGCTTCATTTGGAAAATATGTAATTAACATCGGAGATCGACAAAAGGGTAGAGCTCAAAGCAAAAACATTTACAACACTGCGGTGAGTTGGGATGAAATTAAAAAGGCTATTGCTGCGATTGAAAATGATCCAGAATTTACAGGTGAAAACATTTATCAATCTGCTAATAGTGCTACAACAATCATAAATGCATTAAAAAGAATATGACTACAATCTCAGAACACATTATTGGCAAAGATATAAGTGTTAGGTCTGTGCTTCAGCGGCTAGACAAGTTGGCGTCTGATGCTATTTTGTTTCTCGTTGATGAAAATCAGAAACTCATTGGATCTTTAACAGATGGAGATATTAGAAGAGGCTTCATTAATGGTCTCACTTTGGAGTCAGACATATCTAGTTTTGTAGGTAAAGACCCCAAATACTTTTCTGTAAACGCTTATTCTATAAGCCAAATGCAAGAATGGCGGGAAAAGAATTTTAGAATAATTCCGGTTGTTGATGATGAGCATAACATAGTTGATATTGTAAATTTCAGAATACAAAAGTCATACCTACCCATTGATGCGGTAATTATGGCTGGAGGTAGAGGGAAAAGACTAATGCCGCTAACCGAAAACCTTCCCAAACCTTTAATCAAAGTTGGTAGCAAACCTATTGTTGAATACAATATTGACCGTCTTAGAGACTTCGGAATGAAGAGACAGGTACTAACAGTTAATTATCTATCTGATCAGATCAAGAACTATTTTGGAGATGGCTCAGCGAAGGATATCAACTTAACCTACACAGACGAAGATAAACCTTTGGGTACGATGGGAGCCCTTACCCTAATTCCAGAAATCTACAACGATTATGTTTTGGTTATGAATTCTGACATTCTAACCGATATTGACTTTGAAGATATCTTTCAGGATCTAATTGATAAAGATGGAGACTTAATAGTAGCAACAACTACTCACGAAGTAGAAATTCCTTATGGCGTTGTAGAGTCGGAGAATGAATTGGTAATCGATATTAAAGAAAAACCCACGTATACGTATTATTCGAATGCGGGTATATATATCTTCAAAAAAGAACTCATCGATATGCTTCCAGACAATCAGTATTTTGATGCAACTTCTTTAATTGACAGCCTGATTCAAAACAATAAAAAGGTTTTGCATTATCCAATCCTCGGGTACTGGCTTGATATCGGAAAGCACCAAGATTTAGAAAAAGCTCAAAGAGATATACACCATCTTAAATTATAAAACAATATGATTCCCAGTAACATACCTTATCTCATAGGAGAAACAGCATTTCATCATGAAGGGGATGTGCCCTTTTTAAAGCAGTTAGTTGATCATGCAGAAAGTCTCAAGTTGAATGCTGTTAAATTTCACTTGTTGATGGATATCAATGAATACATGATTGCTGAACATGCTGCAATAAACGATTTGGCTAAGTGGTGTTTAGATGAAGGTCAATGGACTGAGATTTCGGAATATACCTCGAGTAAAAATATTGATGTTATTTACCTCTGCAACGATGTAAACTCGCTGCGTTGGATTTTGAATAAGAACATTCCGTGCAAGGCTATTGAACTGCACGCAACAGGTTTAAATGACTACTTCCTGCTCGAAGAAGCTTCAAAGTTTAATGGAACTGTCATTCTTGGCGTTGGTGGTTCTTCTTTGGATGAAATATTTTACGCCATCGACTTCTTGGAGAAAAGAAACAAAACCGACATTTTCTTAATGTATGGATTTCAAAACTACCCAACCGACTATGCTGATGTGAACTTAGAACGATTGAAGAAATATCAATCTTTATTCAATTACCCCATTGGCTATGCAGACCATACCGACCCCGAAGATGACAATAATGCATTTGTGAGCGTGATGGCCACAGCGGTTGGTGTGAATGTTTTAGAGAAGCATTTTACGCATGCATATGGCGATAAAAGAATTGATGCCCAAAGTGCAGTGTCAATCGACACCATGAAGAAAATTAAAGAACTTCAGAATACAGCATTTACGGTACTTGGAAACGGGTCGCTTGAACTTTCAGCTGCGGAAAAGAAGTATGGAGACACAGGACCAATGAAAAAGGCAATTGTAGCTTCAAAAGTTATTGAGCAAGGTGAATTGCTAACGCTAGACCACATAGCCTTTAAACGTACCAATGATTCATCGACATTAAAACAGCTTCAATTACAAGATATTTTAGGGCTTAAGACTAAGCACAGAATTGAAAAGGATGAAATCATAGACTTCGGAAAAGTCGAGTACAAATTCACTATCGCAGATATTTCTCAATTTAAAAATACAAAATGAAAATAGGATTTCTGATTACTGCACGTTTGAAATCATCAAGATTGCCCTACAAGCTATTGTTAGGCCTTAACGGCAAAACGATGGTTGAACGTGTGATTGATCGAGCAAAGCAAGTAATTCCTTCAGAAAATGTAATACTCTGTACGTCAACCTTCTATCAGGATAATCCATTAGAAGTGATTGCGAAAAAAGCAGGTATTCAATGTTTTAGAGGAAGTGAAGGAGATGTGCTAACAAGGTTAAAAGATGCTGCTGAGACCCATAGCTTAGACTACGTAATCAATATAACCGGAGAAAACCCATTGTTTTCAATTGACATGGCACATCAGCTAAAAACAGAACTGATTGAGAACCAGGCTGACTTTGCCTATATCGAAGGATTGCCAATTGGTTGTGCGGTATATGGATTGAAGACAAGGGCATTAAAAGTTGTTTGTCAAATAAAGGAAGAAATAGATACGGAAATCTGGGGCCATTTAATTAATCAGCCAGATGTTTTTAATGTGTTAAGAGTTGAAACACCTGAACATCTAAAACTGGAAAATATTAGAATCACATCTGATTATCCAGAAGATTTTGAATTGATCTCACAACTCTTTCATCGATTCGATAAAATTGAAATACCATCGTATGCAGATGTACGTAAACTGCTCTTGCAAGAAACAGCGTTACTCGACATAAATAGTATGCGTCAGCAAGCAAGTTTAAACAGCGAAATTGTTAAGAAGATCAGTGATTTTTATAAAAACAATTTAGAACAAATTAGAAGTTTAAAAGACAAGGTATATTCAGGAAATGAATAGTGTTTTTATAACCGGGAAAATGAGGTCAGGAACCACATTTCTATGCAACCTGCTCAACAGTCAGCATCACGTTGTGGTGTATTCTGATTTTTTAAGGTCGATATTTAATAACGGTAAAGACTTGGATATCAGAGACATGAATAAGCCACTAGGCCCTAAAGAAAAGAATATCTTAGTCAGTAGCTTGGAGGCAGAGTGTTTTAATTTTGATATCGAGTTAAACATCAACGCAGGCAAGTTTAATACGGTAAACGAGTTATTTGTTCAATGTCTACATGAGCTATCAAAGCTCGATGAATCGGAGAATGTTAACCTCGTAGGTATTAAAAAAACAGAAGAACTTTATTACTTAGAACAATTACTGATTAATAACCATAAAGTAATTTACATTTATAGAGATCCTAGAGATGTACTCCTTTCATCAGAAAACAGATTTGCGAAGTTTGAAATTCGCAGATACATACGCGATATGACTGAAAGCTTAAATCTAGCCATTGAACTTTCTAACCAATATTCGAACTTCTACTTTCTAAAGTACGAGGATTTAATCCTACAAAAGGATGAAATCTGCAAAGAACTTACTGAGTTTTTGGGAACAAACATTACCCCAGATTTGGAACAGCTCATAATAAGAGACGGCAAGAAGTACACCAACAATTCATCCTTTGGAGATGTTTCTAAGTTGTTTGATTCTTCTGCGGTATACCGATGGAAAAATGCCGACTCGAAATTAATACCCGTAGCGAATTACAAGCTGAAAAAACATATTAAACTGTTAGGATATGAAGAAGGAAACTTAGGCATGAGCTGGACAAATATCAAGTTTAATGTTTCGTATAATCTATTCTTACTGAGGGAGAAGATTCTGAAAGGACTTCGTAAAATAGCCTAGATAATATTGCCGTCACTGCTTAGAAATACCTTGTCGTTCGGAGTAGCTAGAGTGATAAACATCTTTCTTAATATTCTGTCGATTCCTATTCTTATAAAGTTTCTTGGAGTTGAAGGCTATGGTGTATTGGTTCTAGCTTACGGAATCTCGGGTACTTTTTTAATTATGGATACGGGGTTAACTTCAGGTGTTACACGTTTTACAGCTAAGTACCTAGCATTAAAAGATAACAAGAACGTAAACGAAGTAATAAGTACCAGTGCCAACATCTATGCCATTATTGGAGTAATAAATGCAGCAGCACTTGCCATACTACTTTACTTCAATAACTTCTTTTTTGATAAGCTAAATCTTTCAGAAGAATACACTGGAGCATTCTCGACTATTGTTCTGGTAATGATTGTATTTTCCTTTATTAAGTGGCCAGCAAAAATCCTAGAAGGAACCTTGCTCGGAATGGAAATGCACGCTTATCGTAATTATGGTAAATCAGTTCTGAGTATCGTTTCTGTAAGTAGTGCCATTGTATTGGCCATGTTGGATTATGGGATTGTGCACATATTTGTCACTCAACAGATTTTGTTTATACCACTTTGGTTCTACTGGAGCAAGTCTATTAACAAAAAATTGAAGTGGTCACTTAAACTATTCTCCATCAATAAGAAAACACTTAAAGAAATTTATTCATTCAGCATTTGGACACTACTGAATAAGGTTTCAGGCATTGTAGTTAAACAATTTGATACCATAATTATCGCTGCGGCGAGTGGTCCTCTAGCAATTACAGCGTATAGTATTGTTCAAACACTTATCATTAATACGCTGAAACTTATGGAAATCAGTACCTCTGCAATAATGCCAGTCTTTGTTAGAATGTTCTACACAAAAGGGAAGGAAGAGTTGCTAGCCAAAACGCTGGCTTCAGGAAGGTTACTAAACGGGCTGAATTTTGTAATTGTAGCGACTATTGCCATACTAATTGTGCCCTTTACAAATTTATGGGTGGGTAGCGAATACGCACAATATGCCATCCTGATAAGATGGATACTCATTCTCATTTTTATTGTTAAATCGGTGGCTATTCTAAATCAAAGTCTTTTGGCAACTGGAATCGTTAAGAAGTATTCATTAATTACAATTACAATGGCTTTTGTCGGACTGGTTTTAACGTACTTTCTGGTAGTTGAACTTGGTGGTCCCGGAGCGGTGCTAGCAACATACGGAACAGGATCGGTAACTGTAATTTTACTCTATCTTTTTGTGTACAAGGCAATAGGAGTTAATGCCGGAAAATACTTTGCCAAAACAACACTGTTGCCTTTGGGTATACTTGTATTGTTTGTTCTGGTCTTAAACAGTCAATGGGTTAGCTTAGAGGGAGTTGCAAATTGGATTCACCTACTTTTGGCAGGCCTAGGGATAACTGCTGCTCTTGTGTCGATAGTGTATTATTTAGTATTTAATAATACGGATAAGCTTCAAATAAAAGGGCTGGTTAACAAGCTTTACAAATAAAGAGCTGTGAAAAAAAGACTTCTTTTTATCAGTAACAAGTCTCTTACCAAGAAGGAGTATTACGATAAAGTTGAACCATTACTCAACAACTTTGATGTAAAAATTGTCGAGCTAGAAGGCCCAAAGCATGAAGATCCCAGTAAACTCCCTTTAACAATGAACGAAACCATAGGCTTTCTCAAAAAGAATAGGGATCAATTTGATATTGTTCAGATAAATATTGGCTTGTCGAAAAACTTTGTTTCTCTGATTAGGGTGTTGAAGCAAATTAAACTACCATACTACATTGTGCACATCAAGTTTTATAAAAGCCATCTTGAAACATTTAAGCATACATTTAGTAATTGGTATCACCTAAAGAGAAATGTGCATCTCATTCGGAAGTATCTCATTAATAAAATTAATGCACCTTTCGTTCAATTTGTAAGTGAACCAGACTCTTGGAAGTTTGATCGAATTCAACTGCCTCCATCGAGTCAAAATACGGTACTCGTAAACCATCAAGATGTTGACTTTCTGGCCCGTAAAAATTTTGAAAACAGAGATGTGATTCTTTTTGTCGATTCATACTTGTTTGGTAATAAGGACTTTAGAAAGCCAATCATTGATAAGACAGAGTATTTGTCGCACCTGAAAGAATCGCTGGAATCGCTCAAACAACATACCAACAAAAACTATTACTTAGCATTGCATCCTAAAGCAGTTAGAGAACATTACTTAGACTATTTCGATGCCTCAAATCTGATGGTTTTTAAAGACGAACCCTTTATCCCAAGCATTTTACTTTCAGAAGGGAGTACGTTGTTTGAAAGTCTGATTCCATTTGTGCATACAGCATTGCGGTATGAGAATCCTCATTTGAAAATTACAACAAGAAAGCACAAAGCGTTTGAGAATTACGCAAACAGCATAAAACAACGCTATAGCGTGCCTACATTGACGGCATTTTTGAATAAGACTAACGAAATACCTCAAAGCCATGCAAAGCACCTTGAATTAGATCTTAAGCTCAATAGTGATATAATTTTTGAAGAACTTAACACGCGACTAGCCAGCACATAATGCCTGCATTTTTTATTTTTTATTTATCTCGTTCTGGCTCTACATTTTTAGCAAAAGAATTATGCGAGCGGTATCCCGTAATTATTCCGCCTGAGTCAAACATTATGCAAAGTGTGCTTCTTGATCATCATGCGTGGACAGCTGATAGGGGGGTAGATTTAATTCTCCAAGATAAGAAGATGAAAGACTGGCAAATTGCTGACAGCGATATTGAGGAGCTAGGGTATGCCATGCAATCGAAAGGCGGATTTTTAAATGAATTGTGTGAGCTATATAAGAATACTAAGACAAGCAATGCTGCAACTATCGGAATTAAAAAAGGAAACTACATCCACGTTTATCAAGACTTGAAGGCTCACTTTCCAAACGCAAAGTTTATCATACTTGTTCGAGATGGAAGGGCCATTTTTAGCTCTCAAAAGAATAGCACTTATTCGGTAACACAAAAAGCCTTTGAAACCAATCCCATTCGTTCAGCAATGCAGTGGAAACAGTATGCGAGGTTAGCACAGAAGATTAAAGCGGAGCATCCAGACAATACTATGCTGTTAAAGTATGAAGAGTTGATTCAAAACACAGATGAAGCCTTTAAGAAACTCGAGTCATTTATAGGATTGCAGCCAGGTGAAAGCGTGATGAATTATCAGGTGCCGGAACGTTATGGAAAAGAGCTTCACCAAAATATTGACAAGCGACCAATTGCCAATGCAATTAACAAATGGAAGGAGAAACTTGAAGCTTCAGAGATTAGCAAATTTGAAACCATTGCGGGTCAAGACTTAGAGCAAAATGGATATAAACGAGCAACTAAGCATTCTTTCTTAAAGAATTTATTTTGGAAACCAATTGCTCAGCTATACCGCTTCAAGTAACATGAGAATTGCTTACTTATCAGACTCAACTATTCCGTCAAAGAAGGCAAACAGTGTGCACGTTATGCAAATTTGCAATGCTCTCTCAAAGAATCACGATGTTATGTTAACGGCCTTCAGAGGGAATTGGGGAGATGTAAGCAAGGCGTACGGAACATCTTCATTTAGAATAGAGTTTTCAAATGAACCATTGCCCAAAATAGGTTTGTGGTTACATGCCTTTAGGGCTCGCAGAATTTTAAGGCAATTTAATCCAGATATTGTTTTTGGCAGATCATTATTTTCTTGCTATTTAGCTACTAGACTTGGATATAAGGTCGCATACGAAACTCACAACCCATTCACTGCAATGGATGGTATGAGAAAGAAGGTTTTTACACTGCTTTGCACGCACTCCAATTTTCTGGGCTTGGTCACCATGTCGAATGCATTAAAGCAAAGACTAAAAAGTGAACAAGATTTCATAACTGGTGAGAAAATATTAGCGGTTCACGACGGTGCAACGGTTTACAATACCACTCTAGAAGAATTGAATAGCTACACTTGGCCTGGTAAAGCAGAAAGAACTCAAGTGGGCTATGTTGGAACAATTTCGAAGGGTAGGGGCCTGGAATTAATAGTGCAATTGAGTGAGAGATTACCGCAAATCGATTTTCATATCATTGGAGGTACCGTAGCCCAAATGGAAAGACTGGATTACTATCCAGACTCGGTTACGAAAGAAAATCTGCATTTCCATGGATTTGTTAGTCCCAGCAAAGCTGTAATCGCTCGTAAAAAATGCGATATACTACTGGCTCCCTATCAAGAAAATGTAACTATTGCAAGCGGTAACAATACCTCTAGCTATATGTCGCCACTTAAAATATTTGAATATATGGAGGCTAAAAAAGCAATTATTGCTTCCGATCTTCCGGTACTTCATGAAGTATTGAATGCTGACAATTGCATGTTTGCAACCTGCGACAACGTAGAAGAGTGGGAAAAAGCAATTCTCCTTCTAAATGAGAACAAAAACCAAAGAGACAAACTAAGCACCCAAGCCTATGAAGATTTAGTTTCTAAATACACTTGGGATATACGAGCAAAAAAAATATTAGAATTTATAAATAAATGAATGTAGCAATTATCACTGCCCGCGCAGGAAGTAAATCGATAATTAACAAAAATGTTTTCATGGTTTCAGGAAAGCCTATGATTCACTATCCAATTCAAGCATCAATGGATGCCAAGAAGATTGATAAAATCTTTGTATCAACAGATGGAGACCTAATTGCCAATGCCTCAAAGGAGCTAGGAGCCACTATAATTCCAAGACCAGAAGAGTTAAGCGGCGATACTGTAAATCACGGAATTGTAATTAAACATGCCGTGGAGTGGGTTAAAGAAAAACATCCTGAAATTCAGAATGTCGTTTTACTTTTAGGAAATACGGTATACATCAACGGAGAAATTATTGATAAATGCTTAGCCAAATTAGATAACGATCCGAGCCTAGATAGTTGCATGACCGTTTGGGAGGCCCAAGACGACCATCCAAATCGAGCAATGGAAATTAACGAAGAAGGGATTTTGGAAGCCTATGGCGATAAGAATAGAAAAGTTTCAACGGAACGCCAATCGTACAAGAAAGCATATTATTACGACCAAGGTGTGTGGGCGTTTAGACATCAAACCGTATATAGCGAAGATGGAGTTAATCCCTGGTGGTGGATGGGCAAACGCTCAGCTCCTATTATTAGAACCTGGGTAACAGGAAGAGATGTACATACTCATTTTGATATTGGAATTAGCGAATGGTGGGTTAATAACCCAGCTCTAATTACGAAATTACTTGAACAATCATCTGAAAGTGGACTGTAATGAAAAAGATACTTATCTCAACAAGCTCATTTGGAAAGGTTAATCCTAAACCTTTACAAATGCTTAAAGATGCGGGCTTTGAAGTTAAGCTTAATCCGCATGGAAAAACCCTTAGCAAGGAGCAATCTTTAGCATTACTTAGCGGTATAGATGGCTTAATTGCCGGAACAGAACCAATTGATAATGAGACTTTTAATCAGCATCCTCAGTTGAGGTATATCTGTAGGCTAGGAACAGGAATGGATAGTGTTGACTTAGAGGCTGCAAAAAACTTAAACATTCCAGTAGAAAACACTCCTATTGCTCATGTTGATGGTGTCGCAGAACTGTGTTTAGGTGGAATTCTAGACCTGCATCGAAATATAAGTTTTGCTCATGCGAGCATGAAGCAAAACATTTGGAAGAAGCCAATGGGATCGTTGTTAAAGGGTAAGAAAATTGGACTCATTGGGCTAGGAAAAGTTGCCAAGAGACTCGTCGAATTGCTTAAACCATTTGAAACTGAAATTATAGCTACAGACTTGTTTTGGGACGAAGAGTTTGCCAATAGTAATGGAATTCGAAAAGCAAGCAAGGGTGAAATATTGAAGAATGCAGATGTCGTTTCTCTTCATGTTCCGTTTACACCAAGCAATAAACATATGATTGGGAAATCGGAGTTCGCATTGCTGAAATCTGATGCCATGATTGTAAATACAAGCAGGGGGGGACTCATTGACGAAAACGAGTTGATTTCTTTCCTTAAAGAAAATGAACAGGCAAAGGCATACATCGATACATTTGAAGCTGAACCTTATAGCGGAGAGTTAATTGAGCAAGATCGAGTGCTTTTAACCCCACATATTGGCTCGTATGCTAAGGAGGTGCGTATCAACATGGAGATGGAGTGCGCTAAGAAAATTATAGCATTTTTTAATTAATGGCAAAGATTATAGTTACAGGAGGAGCGGGGTTTCTCGGAAGTCACATTGCAGATGCATTGTCGGATGAAGGACATGAAGTAACCATTTTAGACCTCAATGAATCGGCTTATATACGCCACGACCAGTCGTTTGTTCAAGGCGATGTTTGCAATCAAGATTTTGTTAATGAAGCACTAAAAGGGTTTGATTACGTATATCATTTGGCAGCCTTAGCAGACTTAAATGAAGCAAAAGAAAGACCTATAGACTCTATTGAGATCAATATTAAAGGAACGGCGGTGCTTTTGAATGGATGTGTTCAAAACAACATAAAGCGGTTTGTTTTTGGATCGTCGGTTTATGTTTTTAGTGCTCAAGGAGGGTTTTATCGTTGTAGCAAGCAGGCTTGTGAGGCCTACATCGAGGAATTTCACCGAAAATACGATTTGAATTATACCGTTTTGAGATACGGTAGTTTATATGGTCCTCGTACAGACGAAACCAATGGGGTTTATAGACTCTTAAACAATTTTATTAGCAATGAAAGAATCAATCACGATGGAGCTCCTTCTGACAAACGGGAATACATCCACGTATACGATGCCGCGAAGCTAAGCGCTCAAATTTTGGGCAAGCAGTATGAGAATAAACATTATGTCTTAACAGGAAATGATCGCTTAGAGGTTTCTGAACTCTACAAGATGTTTGAGGAGATTCTAGATAAAAAGGTGAACATTAACTACGAGGAAACTACAAGCGGCAAGAATGGTCATTACAACATCACGCCTTACACTTATCTTCCTTCTATTGGTAAAAAGCTAGTAACGAACGAATATGTTGACATGGGTCAAGGTATCATTCAGTTATTAGAAGAAATGAGAAAAGAAAAAGAAGCTGGTGAGCAAAATTAAACTGGTATTTTTCGATTTTGATGGTGTGGTCCTTGATTCGGCCAATATCAAAACAAAGGCATTCCCGCAAGTATTTGAGGACTATCCAGAACATCTTGAAGCCATAACACAATATCATATTGACAACCAAGGAATTTCAAGATATGAAAAGTTTGATTGGTTTTATCGTGAACTGCTTGGAAAAGAAATTACCGCTGAAGAGTCAGAGAACTTAGGAAATCGTTTTAGCGAAATAGTATTAAATGAAGTCCTGAAGACTAGCTTTATTCCAGGTGCTTTAGAACTTCTCAACTATTTAAAAACCAGCGGCATACGTTGTGTCGTTGCTTCAGGAACTCCTTACCGCGAACTTCATACCATCGTTGAAAAGCGAGAACTAAATACGTACTTTGAAGAAGTTTGGGGTTCTCCAAAAAGTAAGGAGTCAATAGTTAACGATTGTCTACATCGATTTGAAATTAAAGCGGATGAAGCATTGTTTTTAGGCGATGCAACTACCGACTTTTATGCAGCTCAAAAAACACAGGTAAACTTTCAGGCTGTAAACTCACCAGAGCTTCACGACTTTTGGATTGACGAAGGTGAATCTGCAATTGAAAACCTAGAAGATGTCATCACCAACTACTTCAAGTAATTTGAGGATTACCACTTTTATAGATCAAGACGACATCAATATGGCTGTGCATGGCCTATTATTAAATCTTGCTAATCAACAGCGCGAAACTTCAGTTGCTATTAGTGGTGGCTCTACACCGGTGCCCATTTTTGAATATCTTGGAGACAACCCAATTGGTTCATCGAAGTCAGAATTGTCAGTGTTTTGGGTGGATGAACGATTTGTTCCTCAACGCGACCGCCGCAATAATTTTGCTGAATCGTATAAATTGTGGTTGAGAAAAGACCAGGTTAAATTTTATCCCTTTCAAACGGAAGGATGTACGATTGAAGAAAGTGTTGAAGCTTATGCAACGAAATTGCCAAATCAGCTTGATTTAGTTTTGCTAGGCATGGGAGAGGATGGCCATTTTGCATCGGTATTTCCTGAGCAATCTTTTGATACTAATGTGTTTAGCTGCGTGCACCCTAGCGATGGAACACATAGATTAAGCTTAAATTATCATCCAATTGTAGATGCCAATCAAGTGGTTTTGGTGATTCAGGGACGAAAAAAGTTAGATGTATTGATTAACCAAAGAGACCTTCCAATACATAAGTTAATTGCACAAAAGTCAATTAACGTATTTTATCTTAATGAAGCGTAAAATATTGTTCATACGGCCAAGCTTGGGTTACGGCGGTGCTGATCGAGTAACCTTGAATCTGCTGAACAATTACGATAAAGAAAAGTACGATGTCTCTTTGGCGTTGATGCATCTCAATGGTGAATTTCAAAGTGACTTGAACAAAAATGTTGCGGTATACAATCTGGGAGCTTCGTCGCTGTGGTTTTGCATAAGGCCAATTCAACGATTATTGAGAAAAGAGAATTTTGATGTTGTATTTAGCACTTGTGGTGGAATGTCAATTCCAATGATGCTTGCAACCCAATTCATGAGGTTTAAAGGAACCACCATAGTATCGGAACGAAACTCTTTAGATAGAACCTATTCCTCCAGTTTTAAAAAGTCAATGCTCTTGGGGCTCAAGAAAAGGCTCTATAAGCGAGCTTCACTAGTTACAGCAGTGTCTCACGGAATTAAAGATCAGCTAATTGCGAGATTTAAGCTTGAGAGCAACAGGGTATTTGTGGTGAATAATCCGTTGATTGATAATCACTTTTATAATCAGCTTGATGAGCCATTGGAGATTAAAAAATCAGAAGCTAAACTGCAATTCATAGCTATAGGTCGATTTGTTAAACAAAAAGATTATCCCAACTTATTGCATGCATTTAAAAAGCTTACTGAAACTCAAGAAGCAGAATTGATTATTCTCGGTAAAGGTCCCCTAAAATCAAAAGTTGAACAGTTAGTTGAGGCTCTAAACCTAAAGAACAATGTGCAACTAGTGGGCTTTGATCCAAATCCCTATAAATACCTAAAACACGCTGATGTATTTGTTCTAAGCTCATTGCATGAAGGGATGCCTGGAGTGCTCATTCAAGCAATGGCAGCGGGTGTTGCATGCATCTCGACAGATTGCCCAACGGGTCCAAACGAAATCATTGAGCATGAAAAGAACGGAATCTTAGTTCCTGTAGGAGACTCGAATGTTTTAGCAGGTGCAATGCTGAGCTTAGCTTCAGATAGCGCATTAAGAGAAAAGTATGGAGAAGCAGCTAAGAAAAGCGTGAAGAAATATCAAGTGAATGAAGGTGTAGAATCTTATTTTAAATTAATTGATGAAGCAAGTTGATTTTATCATAACTAATCCGAATCACCATGTTCTAATTACGCTTCCAGTTGCAAGAAAGCTTGTAAAAAGAGGTGTCCCAACTAAGTTTGTTTCACTTTGTGAGGTAAGAAAGTTTAACACTCCAGAACAAATCTTAAATGATGTTGGTCTTCCCTATAAAAAGTTCAATATCAATGTACCTAAGGCAAAACCACAAGAAGGTCAAAAACCAAGTAAATTAACCGTAATGATTTCAGGGATTCTGCGTTGGGGATTTTGGACTGTTGTACTTAAACCTAAATTGAAAAAATGGTTTAAGAATACGACACATGCTGTTATGCTTAATGACACGGCCTATCCAGGGAACTACATCTTACGATATCTTAAACAAAGAAAGATTAAGACCATCCTAATGCAAGAAGGAATCCGCTTTCCTTTGCCCGTTGAAGAAACGAAAAAATATGGAGGTTCTGGAGCAGATGTGCTAATTGCTTGGGGTCGAAAATCTAAAACCTATTTTGATCAGGTGGTTGCATCAAACACAGAAGTTGTAGCCCTAGGAAGTCCGGGTTACGACAAGTCGCTTTACATACAGCAATCATTAGATTCTATCCCCGATAAAATACGTCGAGTTGCCATATTTGGAAACCCCATTGACGACCAAAAGTTTACGACTACAGAAGAAAAATTTGCCTTGTATATCGATCTCGCCAGAACGCTTGTTGAATACGGCAAGAGACATAAAAGAAAGCTTGAGGTTATCTTCAAAAATCATCCTAGAGAATCAGCTTCATATCTTCGAAAGATACTGAAAAACAATGATTTAAAAGATGTGAAAGTGTACGATAGTAGCTCAGATATTGATATTATCATCAATACTGTAGATGCTGGAATTGTGTTTGCTTCTACCGTGGGTATTAATGTGATTATACATGGTAAAAAGTTGGGTGTGGTTAAGCTTAAGAATCACGACTATCTTGGAGACTACGTACAAGACAGTGTTGCTTACGGATTAAATATTTACGAACCAGAAATAGCTGGTCAACTCGATGAGTTCTTAAGCGGAGAACATTATCATTTTAGAAACTATCGAAACTACCTTGAAAATTTTGCATCAAACTCTGGTGAGAGTGACGATGTTGTAGCCGAATTTATTAGCAAAATGTGATGCGTTATTATTTGTGGGCACTTTTTTTAATTCTGAATCCATTCTACTGGTTTCCTAGTGGAACGCCTCAGGTAAGCGACTATCTCATGATTAGTGTAATGATACTTTCTGGTTCTGTTTTGAGAGCAGGTTTCAAGAGAGCAACATTCAAAAAAGGCTCATTGCAAATGTTCTTGGGTTATACATTACTTGCTAACTTAGTATTGTTCATCATCTACTTTGGGAATTATAAAGGACTACCACTTATATCGACAATCTTTTACTTATACAATGCCTTGGTGCTTATCTATGCCATTGGTTTGGCAAATATCAATATCAAGAAATTTGTTAAGTTTACTCAATATGGTATTGTACTTTCGGTGGTCATTCAAATAGGATATTACCTTCTTTTTGGCTCGGAAAACTTTGATGACTTAAGACCGTCTTTCTTTTTTACAACACCTAATCAGCTGGGATACTATGCACTGCTGATGCTTAGCATATTTGTAATTCTCAACAAGCTTGATAAAATTAATCTAGTATTCTTTGTAGTCGTATTTTTAGCCTGCTTGTTGATGACCTTAATTAGTGCATCAAAGGCAGCAGTAGGAGGTATTCTTTTCTTGTCCGTATTTTATTTATTTGATAGCCAGATACTTAAAGGCAATGGATTGATAGCGGTCATAATCATCTTTTCAATAAGCTATTACTTCGTTGTGAAGAATGAAAAAGGGGTTAGTCAAACAGCCTATGTTCTTAAACGAGTGGATGATGGGTCGAAAAAAGCCAATATTACTGAGTGGGAGTACAGAGGATACGACCGCATTAACAATCACCCCTATTTCTTGATACTGGGTTCTGGGGAAGGAATGTATGAAAGATTTGATACGTACATCACTAAACACGAAATGCACTCGTCTTTTGGTAATCTTATCTTTAGTTATGGGATACCTGGATTCACGTTGTTTCTCTTGTTCTTTTTTAGTCTTTTTAAAGGATTGAGGTGGCGTACCAGCTTATATGTGCTTCCCGTAATTCTTTATAGCCTTACGCATATGGGGTTACGTTTTACACCTTTTTGGATTTTATTAGCTATGTTTCCGATAATTTACACGCTTAAACTACGGCAACGTTACTTAAACTACCAACAAATTGAAGCCCAAAATACTGAGAATAACAACGATTAGTCTATCGCTTGAAAAGCTGCTAACCGGTCAGATTGCATACATGGAATCGAACGATTTTGATATGCACACTGCTTCTCATGGCTTTTTTAATCATCCAAACCACAATGAAGTAGAATCTTTCAATAGAAAGCTTCGTCCACTTCAAGATTTTAAATCTTTGCTTGAGCTCATTAAAATTATAAAAGACCTCAAACCGGATATTGTACACTCACATACTCCGAAGGCAGGCTTGATAGGAATGTTGGCAGCAAAAATTTGTGGTGTTAAAATTAGAATGCATACCGTTGGTGGGCTTCCGCTAATGGAAAAGAATAAAATCTTTCGTAACATGCTCAAACTGATTGAGCTGTTTACCTATAGCTGCTCAACACATGTATATTGCAACAGCTTTGGATTGAAAGACTACATTGCTAAGAAGCTTTATTACAGCAAAAAGCTCAAAGTTGTAGGAAATGGAACAACCAACGGCATTAATCTCAAAACCTTTAATGAGAATGCGGTTTCAAAGGAAGTAATTGATTGGCAGAAGAAGGAATTTGGGATTACCGATGAGACAGTTTTTATCTTTATAGGAAGAATAGTTACAGATAAAGGAATCGTCGAGCTGATCAATAGCTTCGAAAAAGTAAACCGTGCACTTCCCAAAACAAAATTAATCTTAGTAGGCCACTTTGAAGAAGACCTTGATCCACTTCCTAGAGAAACACACCAGAAAATAAAATTGAATACCGATATCATCTCTGTTGGCTACCAGCAGGATGTTAGACCTTATATAGCACTTTCGGATATTTTAGTTTTTCCGAGTTATCGTGAAGGGTTTCCAAATGTTCCGCTACAAGCAGGGGCGATGGGTAAGGCTATGATACTTTCAGATATTAATGGATGCAATGAAATTGTGAAAGATTGGATCAACGGCTTGTTGGTTGAGCCAAAAAATGAAACCGAATTGGTCGACAAAATGACCATTCTGCATAAAGACAAAGTTCTAAGACAAGAGTTGGCAGCCAAAGCTCAACAAGATATTATAGCTAATTTTGATCAAGGAGTTGTGTGGGAAGCCTTGCTAAAAGAATATCAAATGGCACTTAACACGAAAGAGTGAAAATTCTTTATATCTCAAAATATGCGGCCTATAATCCTTTTGGCATGGATACAAGGCACATTTACCTCTCTAGAGAAATGGTAAAGCAAGGTCATGAGGTGCACTTAGTGCTTTCTGACTCTAACCACAATCTAAAAACACTGCCCGTAAATTACAACGATGTGGTCGATGGGGTTAAAGTTAGTTGGATAAAAACGTTCAAGTATTCTAAAGTATATGGAATTCGTCGAATCTTAAGTTGGATGAGTTTTGAAAGAAGGTTAAGAGGGTTTCTTAGGCAAAATAAAAATGAACCTGCTGATGTGGTAATTGTGTCTTCGCTGTCGTTGCTCAGCATATTGAACGGTATTCGATACAAGAAAAGGTACAACTGCAAGCTGGTGTTTGAGGTTCGGGATATTTGGCCTCTAATTTTAAAGCGCATCAAGAAACTATCGAGACTTAATATTGCGTATCGTTATTTAGCAAGAATTGAGCGTAAAGGGTACGACCAGGCAGACTTAGTTATTGGAACCATGCCCAATCTCACTGAACATGTAGAGTCTGTGCTTGGTAGGTCAAAAAGTGTAACTTGGATTCCGCATCTGGTAAACCCAAACATGAATTACAAAGAGAATCATCGATACCATGAGTCGCTTGATAAATTCAAAGAAGAAGGTTGGAAGATTGTTGGTTATGCAGGAAGTGTTAACATGTCTTCGTGCCTAGATGTATTTATTGAAGCAGCCAATCAACTTCAACCTCAGAAAATAAAATTTGTGATTTTAGGTGAAGGTCCGTTGCTAACTGAGTCCAAAAAACTAGCAAGTTCAGAACACATTCACTTTTTCAATAAAATTAATCAAAATGAAGTGGTCGCATTTCTAAAAGATTGCGATATACTTTTTGATGGATATTTAAAATCAGAACTCTATAAATACGGAAATAGTAGAAATAAGTACGTAGAGTACTGTCTTGCAGCAAAGCCAATTTTGTTGGCCTATGCTGGGTTTCCGCTTTTTGTCGAAACGCACAATTGTGGTGTTGTGGTTGAGCCTGAGTCTGCAAACACCATTATTGAAGGAATTCAATTACTTGTTAATAAAGACTCAAACGAGTTAAATACTATGGGAAATAATGCTCTTAAATTTGCCCATGAACATTTGCAGGTTGAAGAACAGACCAAGAAACTAATTCGTGAGATTGCTGTATAGAAATTTTCTAAAGAGATGTATTGACTTTGTTATTGCCTTACTAGGCTTTACACTGCTTTTGCCGATATTTCTGATCACCATTATTTTCTTGTTTGTTGCGAATCAAGGAAGCGTTTTCTTTACCCAGGTTAGACCAGGAAGAAATGAGGTACCATTTACCTTAATTAAGTTCAAGACTATGAACGATAGAAAGGATGAGCATGGTGAGCTTCTTAGTGATGCAGAGCGTTTAACCACCATAGGGAGTTGGGTGCGAAAGCTTTCTTTAGATGAAATTCCACAGTTGATAAATGTGATAAAAGGTGACATGTCGCTAATTGGTCCAAGACCATTATTAATGGAATACTTGCCACTTTACAATGACGAGCAACGAGCTCGGCATAATGTAAGACCTGGAATTACGGGTTGGGCACAAGTGAATGGACGAAACAGCTTAGACTGGACTACAAAGTTTAGGCTAGATGTATGGTACGTCGAAAACCATTCATTGGTGTTAGACATTAAAATAATATTTATGACCATTTTCAAAGTGCTGAAGATTGAAGGTATATCAAGCGATTCTTCTGCCACTATGGAGAAATTTAAAGGAAATCAATGATAGTATTTGGAGCAAGTGGACACGGAAAAGTTGTTGCCTCAGCACTTGAGCAAAACGTAATAGCATTCTTCGACGACAATCCGAAAGGAGATACTTTTCGGAACAAACCAATAACCAAGTATAGCAGTGAGCTTCATGCTGACGAGAAGGTTGTTGTGGCAATAGGAGACAATAAAATCCGAAAAATAGTTGTTGAGAAAATCACTCATCAATTTGGAATTGTGCAGGCCATTACGGCTGAAGTAGACGAGTCTGTGAAAATAGGGGATGGAAGTCAGCTTTTACATGGAAGTATAGTTCAAGCAGATAGCACAATTGGACGCCACACAATAATTAATACCGGAGCAAGCGTAGATCACGATTGTGAAGTTGGAGATTACTGCCACATTGCACCCCAAGTAACCTTATGTGGTTCTGTTACAGTCGGAGAAGGTACAATTGTAGGAGCTGGATCTACAATTATTCCAGGAATAACGATTGGAAAGTGGTGTAAAATTGGAGCAGGATCGGTGGTGACAAAGCCAATTCCAGATAACTCCATTGCTGTAGGAAACCCTGCAAGAATTATAAGAACTAATAATGACTAAGGATAGAATATATCTTTCTTCTCCTCATATGGGAGGAAACGAAATTGCATACATTCAAGAAGCGTTTGATACCAATTGGATTGCTCCTTTAGGACCAAATGTGAACGGTCTGGAAAAAGAGCTAGCAACGTATAACAACATCGAGCATTGTACGGTGTTAAGTTCGGGAACAGCAGCTTTGCATTTAGCATTAATACTTCTAGGAGTAGAACAAGATGATGAGGTACTTTGCTCTAGCTTCACGTTTTCGGCTTCTGCGAATGCAATTCGTTATCAAAAGGCAATTCCAGTTTTTGTCGATTCAGAACCCAGTACCTGGAATATGAGTCCTGAAACTTTAGAAGAGGCAATTCAAGATAGAATCGCAAAAGGCAAAAAACCTAAAGCATGTGTATTGGTTCATCTTTACGGTATGCCAGCCAAAATGGAGGAGCTGTTGGCCATTTGTGCTAAACACAATATTCCGATTATTGAGGATGCCGCTGAAGCACTAGGTGCGAAATATAATGGTCAAAAAATGGGGACCTTTAGCGAGATAGGTATCTATTCATTTAATGGTAATAAAATTATTACAACCTCTGGCGGAGGGGCTCTTGTGTCGCGCAATGAAGATTATGTGAAGAAAGCAACATTCTTAGCTACACAAGCCCGAGAGAATACACCGCATTACCAGCATGAAGAAATTGGGTTTAATTACCGCATGAGCAATATTGCAGCAGGAATTGGTCGTGGGCAGCTTGAAGTTCTTGATCAATGGATTGACAAAAGAAGAGCTATGAACGAATGGTATCAATCCTTCTTTAAAGATTACCCATTCATCGAGGTTTTCAAAGAACCGGATATTAAATTCTTCTCCAATCACTGGCTTACCTGCATTCTTGTAAAGCCAAACGAGAGGAATATTAGCCGGGAAACCATTCGCCTAGCCTTAATGGAAGAGAATATAGAATGTAGACCGTTATGGAAACCAATGCATCAACAACCTGTTTTTAAAGACTTTCCGAGCTATGTAAATGGTACTTCTGATAAACTATTCGAAATTGGATTGTGTTTACCAAGCGGTTCTAATCTTACTGACATTGAACGTCAAAGAATTCAAGAAGCACTTAAGGCTGTACTAAGCTAGTGAAAGTACTTTTTGTTACACCATATTATCCGACCATTGAACGGCCCTATGTGTCACCGTTTATTGAGCGGTTGTTTTATGGATTACAGAAAGAAATTGATATAGAACTATATCATTTTGTCGCAAAGAGAAAGTGGTCTAATTACCTTAAGGCACGCAAGGAAATTAAACGACTGATTAAAGAAAATAATTACGATCTTATTCATATAAATTGGGGGCAAACCATAGCTGTAATACCATTTTTTGTTCAATCAAAGATTGTTGTAAGTTTCAGAGGTTCAGATGTATATGGAGTGCTTAACTCCAAAGGGAAGCATAATTACATTTCTAAAATGGTTCAATGGGTGAGTCATTTTGCAGCCAAAAGGAGCGATGCCAATATCTATGTGTCAAAGGCTATAAAATCGTTTTTCAAGTCTAAGAAAGTTGAAGCGGTCATTCCATCGGGTTGCGACATTCAATATGTTCCTAAAAAATCGAAAGACGAGATTCGTACTAAACTGGGATTTAGAAAAGATGAGCTTGTTATTCTTTTTGTCGGGAACACTAAAAATGTTGGTAAACGATTTATTATGGCTCAAAATGTTGTGAACGAATTGGCTCTTGATCATCCAGAAATTCGATTTGTTCAGGTTTGGGGTAAAACTCCAAAAGAAGTTTTTGAGTACATGACCGCCTCCGATTTCTTGTTTCAAACCTCATTACAAGAGGGTTCGCCTAATGTTGTTAAGGAAGCATTGGCTTGCAACCTTGCAGTAGTATCAACTCCAGTTGGAGATACACAAGAAAGGATTGGGCACTTGGAAGGTTGCTATATCGCTAAAGACTTGTCTGAACTGGCCTTTAAATCAGTAGCTGTTCAGGCTATTAGCAACTTTGAGCGTGATCGAATAAACGATTATAGACAAGAGGTTTATAGCTATTCTCTTGAGCAAGAAATTGCGAATGTGCTGTCTGTTTATAACCAAGTAATAGCTTAATTATTAATAGATTAGCTTTAATATTTAGTGGAGACTTCCCAGAGGGAAACACAAAGAATGCTCGTTTAAAAACGATAGCACAAGAAACCCTAAATGAAGACTGGGAATGCGAATTTGTATCGATTTATCCAAGCAGATTTAGTAAGACCTTAAATAGCAGCCAACCTACTACATGGCGAAATTTTAAGATTAGATTCTTAAGCCTTGGACGGACGTATCCATCGCTATTCATCTTAAGAATATTTCAAGTATTTACAGGCTATGTTGGATTGATATGGTTTATTCTTTTTGGCTCAAGAAGATTCGATGCACTTTATTTCTATAATCCAAGATGGGCTGATTCTCTTGGTGGACTACTCTTGGCTTCAATTCTCAAGAAGAAGATTGTGGTTGATCAGACAGAGCTTTTTTCATCTGGGAAGAATATCAAATTACATCAATCAGAGGAGCGAATAGTGGCCAAAAGAGCAAGTGTTTTATTGGTTATTTCGAACCGATTAAAAGAGCACTTCTCGGCATTAAGAAATGATGTGATTCATTTATTTCCTATTATGGTCGACTTTGAACGATTTGATGTTGAACGAGCTGAAATAAAAGGAATGTTGGGATATATTGGGTCTTTTGGAGGCAAAGATGGTCTCCAAACCATTTTGGAGGGCTTTAAGCAGGCCCAAGCACAAAACCATGGACTAAAGCTTAGGCTCATTGGTTACAATCCAAACCCCGAAAAATTGGAGCAACAGGTTAAAGATCTTGACCTAAAAGACTCGATCGAAATCACCGGAACAGTAAAGTATGAGCAAATACCTTGGTTATTGCAAGAATGCGATACCTTGTTGATGAATAGAGATAGCTCGAGTTTTGCAACCTACGGTTATCCAATTAAACTGGGAGAGTATTTTGCTTGCAATAAACCGGTCTTAATGAGTAATGGTAAAGGATTCGCGGAAGATTTTGAAGATAGAAATCAGGTGTACAAATACGAAGTAGACAATGCCTCTAGCTTAGCAGAGGTAATTAAAGAACGATATAAGAATACTGGAGAAGCTGATGCGATTGCTAAGCGTGGGTACCAATATGCAAGAGACTACTTTGACGGTAATAAGCTTGGACAATTTTTAGTTAATGTTTTAAACACAATCAATTGAAGAAAATATTAGTACTTGGAGCAGGAGGTTTTATTGGAAGCCACTTAGTTAACAGACTGAAGAAGTCTGAATGTTATGTGGTGGCCGTAGATCTTGTAAAAAAACCCGTTTATGGATTCTAAAGCAGATGAGTTTATACTTGGTGATTTGCGCGATCAAAACTTTGTTGAGACTATCTTCAAGAATACATACAACGAAGTTTATCAGCTCGCTGCGGATATGGGAGGTGCGGGTTATATCTTCACAGGAGAACACGACGCTGATATCATGCACAACTCGGCACAGATTAATTTGAACGTCGCTAATGCCTTGAAATCAACAGAAACGAAGCTCTTTTATTCGTCTTCAGCCTGCATATACCCAGAAGAAAATCAGGTTGATTCAGCAAATCCAAATTGTGAAGAAATCTCTGCGTTTCCTGCAAATCCTGATTCTGAATACGGTTGGGAGAAACTCTTTAGTGAACGGCTATTCCTTAACTATGCCAAGAACTATGGCTTAGATGTAAGAATAGCTAGATTTCATAACGTATTTGGGCCTTTTTGTTACTTTGATGGCGGAAAAGAGAAGGCTCCAGCAGCTATGGCACGAAAGGTGGCGCAAGCCAAGTCTGGAGAATCAATTGAAGTGTGGGGTACAGGAAGTCAAACTCGCTCCTTTTTGTACATCGATGAGTGTTTAGAAGGAATAGAAAGATTGATGAAATCAAGCTTTAAGCAGCCGATCAATATTGGTTCAGATGAGATGGTTACAATTAACGAATTAGCTGAGCTCACAATTGTAATAAGTGGCAAAGACTTGTCGATTAAAAATATCGATGGCCCAGTTGGCGTAAATGGCCGATGCAGCGACAATCGACTCATCCAATCTTCACTCGGATGGGCACCCAATTATCCATTGAAAAAAGGAATGGAACATCTCTACAATTGGGTAAATTCAAATCTTTAGTTTTTCTGTTTTCAGAACAGTATTTTAAGTATAATTTTGCTGTGAAAAATGAACTTATCATTTGATGATACTCAGATAGCTTTTGCCCATAAATCAAAGGGAGATCTTAAGAAAGCTTACCGACTGTTTCAAGCATTTTCTTATCCTTTTTTAGTCGAGAAAGGACCAGGAATTGCAAATTTTGCTTTGTCAATTGGGATACCAATTAAAAGGCTTATTAAAAGGACGTTGTTTCACCAGTTTTGCGGAGGTGAGACTATAGCCGATAGCTATCCATCTGCCAAAGAACTTTATGCAAACGGAATTGGTGCAATTTTAGATTACTCTGTCGAAGGAGAGGGGAATGCTAAAAGCTTTGAACGAACTTTTACTGAATTATGTAAAGTAATTGATGAAGCTGCGACCAGACCTGAGTATCCATTTGCCGTGTTTAAATGCACTGGTATTGGAACGTTCGATGTTTTTGCCAAAGTGGCTGCAAACCAAGAATTGAATGATACTGATCAACAAGATTTTAGCCAGTTTAAGTCACGTGTAGAGCAGCTATGTAAGCGTTCGCACGATAAAAAGGTCAAAATCTTTATAGATGCGGAAGAATCTTGGATTCAAAGTCCAATTGATGCAGTAAGCTATGCGAACATGGAAAAGTTTAACAAAGAAACAGCCATAGTCTATAACACCATTCAGTTATACCGCAAAGGCCGTATTGAAGAAATGGAAAAGCAGATTGCAATTGCCCGTGAGAAAGGCTACAAAATTGGTTACAAATTGGTTAGAGGTGCTTACATGGAGAAAGAAGGAGAACGTGCGGCAGATATGGGCTATGAAAATCCAATTCAAAACAGTAAAGCTGAGACTGATGCAGATTATAATAAGGCACTAGAACTATGTTTCGAAAACAAAGACATCGTAAGTCTGTGTGCAGGCACGCATAACGAAGAATCATCTTACCTTTTGGCCAAGCTAATTGATAGCAATAACATTGATAAATCAGATAGCCGATTTTGGTTTGCTCAATTGTATGGAATGAGTGACCATATCAGTTTTAACCTAGCAAAAGCTGGATTCAATGTGGCTAAATATCTTCCTTATGGACCTGTTCGTGAAGTGCTTCCTTACCTTAGTAGAAGAGCTCAAGAAAACACAAGTGTTAAAGGCCAAGCTGGCAGAGAACTATCTTTGATTATGAAAGAAATCAAGCGTAGAAATAACTCATCGCAGTAGTGTTATAGTTCCGTGATGAACTCTTCTTACGTTATCTACACCCGTAGATACCACAATAACGGCATAGGCATCCTGCTGTGCCGGTTCTCCTAAATACATTCCATCCCAATTTTTATTCTTGTCGAAGCTTTCAAAAACGAGCTCACCCCATCTATTGTAAATTTGGATATGGTACTCTTTGATATAAATTGAAGGCGTTACAAACAAGTCGTTTATTCCGTTGCCATCAGGAGTGAAGGCATTAGGGTAGAATATTGCAGAACGTACTGGCGAGCAATCTTCATTCGATATGCTGATAACTCGAGACTCTCCATTCACCAAAGTTTTATGACCAATTATGCGATAGCAATAATCTGGGCGTTGGTTAAGGTCAGTCCAAATATCAATTAGCAAGGTGTCAAGCGATGTGCTCGACGCAATCTCGGTGAAAGTATTATCCTCATTCTTAATCTCAATGGTATAGAAATCTACGGGTTCTGTCCACCCAAGGTACGTACTCCACACCAATTTCGGACGTTGATCTGCTGATGTATCAGCATTGAGTAGTATCGACTTGCCAAAGTTTGTAATTTCTGTGGTGTCTTCGCATTCATCAACGGCATAAGTTCGATAGAAATAAGAACGGTCGTCAACCAATACATCAGAATCTATGAGACTAAACTCATCTGCAGGACCCTCATAAATCTTGGAATAAGTAGATCCATTTAGCGATTTTTCAATAATGTATTTCTCAATCGGAATAATTGAATTAGCACTTGAATCCCATTCTACTTTTATTTCAAGATCATCTTCCACAGTAACCCTAATTAACTTATTTGGTGGTGGGATGTAAGTCCATTCCGGCATCGCCTGAGCAGTATCACTGAACGAAATCTGGTTGTTACCACTCCATTCTGTTCCTTGCACTTTGTAGGCATATTCAATGTTGCAATAAAGCAATGAGTCAATGTAAGTTGAACTGTCAGAAATAACAGTTCCTATCGGCTGAAATGTGGAAGGTACATTAACTTCTTTTCTCAACACCGTATAGGT
Source organism: Bacteroidia bacterium (assembly GCA_965216465.1). GTDB lineage: Bacteria > Bacteroidota > Bacteroidia > NS11-12g > UBA9320 > UBA9320. Next base: position 222,292 of record CBDCFW010000001.1, on the reverse strand, counting down.
TGCTACAGAGTCCCATCCAATATAAGGAGACCACGAAACAACATTCCTATTCTCCTCACCCTTAGCCTTAGTTTCTATAGTACAGTGTTTAAAGTCGGTGAATGTGTCTGAAAGTAAGTCGCAGGTATTCTTAACTTCAATCTTATAACAGTAACTGTGTGAAAGGGCATCGTTGCCATAGTCAAATACGGAAGTCGTATTCACATCGAAAACTTCCTCAATTGGTTCAAAACTTGTTCCCAGGTCTTTGTAAATCAGATACGATTTAAAATCAGCCATCGTACTTTTCTTGTAGTCCAATTGAATGGTGTGATCATCATTTACTGTAACTCTTAACATTTCTGGATCTAGAGGAGGAATGGTGTCTCCAATTATTACAGTATGACTGATTAGGGTATCGATACATCCTAAGATATTCTCTTCTATAAGCGTAATTTCAATGGGGCCGATTTTTGTAGCTCTAAATGAAGTTTCATTTGCTTCAATCGTGCTATCACCTATCAGCCATGTGGTTTTCACGATTGTAGTGTCACTTACGGTTAAATTCTTCAAATCAATAATAGAACCCACACAGTTTGCTTCATTTTTGGAATCAAAATTTGCTTCTAACTTGTTCAACAACAGCTGCTTACTAATGGAGTTAGCACATCCACTATCAGATACTATGGTTAACTGTACCTGAGGTTGATCAATATCGAAGAATGTATAAGTTACATCCTTTCCATAAACTGTATCGGTGTGTGTATCATAAATCATCTCCCAAATGAATTCTGCCGTTGTCGAATTGTTCTTATTAAAAGCAGAGAACGTAATCGGGTAATTAACGCACGTACCAGAATATACAAAATCAGGGTCTGGGTAAGGATATACTTCAATGGTATCAATAGGAGGGAGGGTGTAACTGCACCCAAAACTGTCTTTAAGTATTAGTAACGGAATGTATGTGCCGGGCAAGGTGTAATTATGCGTATACTTATTGGTGTCTTCTATTACATTTCCGTCACCCATATCCCACTCATAAGCACTAGTGCGTAAGGTCTCACTATCAAAATTAACTTCCAATGGAACACATCCGGATTTCTTATCGAAGGTATAGCTTCCCTCCGGACCATTAACAATTACAAATTCGGGAAAAATGATTGAGTCTTCGCATCCCCACTCGTCTTCTATGTACAGTTTAACGGTAAATTTACCTGCGGTTAAGTACAGTTTGGATGGATGTTCTAATGTAGAAGTACTACCGTCGCCAAACTCCCACAGATAAGAAGTAATTCTTCTGTTTTTCGCAATGCTTTTATTCTTAAACTGAACAAATAGGGGTGGGCAATCGGTGGCAATACTATCAGCTTCAAAGTTGGCATATAACTTTTCTTGTTCAATTATTATCGTCTCATTGTACGTCGAAACACAGCCATTTTCATCCTTAATTTTTAAGGTAATATGGTAGGTGCTATCAACTGGGTAGTAGATATTTACATTTTGAAGTGTGCTTGTGTCGCCATTACCTAGGTCCCATAAAAACTCAAAATCCGATGGGTCGAAACCTGGGGTTTCTGCATTAAAGATAAACTGGTTTCCGTTACAGCCTCTAAACCTTCTTGTTTTAATGTGTGCGGTGGCTGGACCATCTACAAACACAGGGAAACTTTCGTACGCTGAACAACCGTTCGTATCAATAGCAACTAAACGAACATCATGATAGCCAGTATCGGCTCCAGGTTTAAATAGTGAGTCGTACAGTGTTGCAGTCGAAGTAACCATCACCTTGCGATCTCCAAGGTCCCAATAAACTGAGTCGTATTGCGACGGGTCTGTAGTACACTTGAGCTCAAGTGCCAAAGGAGGACAGCTACCGGTATAGGTCAATTCACCTTCAATGGTTGGCCCAGTTACTGCTACTGCCTTAGAAATAGTATCTGCACAACCCGATACATCTTGAACCATTTTTAATTGAACAGTGTGACTTCCAGGCTGTTCGAAGCCCATATACATGCTACCACCATAACCTATGTACTCTCCATCTGCGGTCCAATAGTATTCATAATCTTGCTTAAGGCTATCACCTTTTATAGCAGAAAAAACCATGTTAGCCGGGGCACAAGGGTCTCCAACGTATTCAAAGTCAGGTTCAAAGAGCTCACCAAATTCAATACGGGCCGCTTTGAAGTGGCTGCATTTTGAAATAGAGTTAGAAGTTGTTAACGTTACACCTGTGGTTCCGTGCTTTTGTCGGGTAATCATAATGGTGTCACCCGTGCTTGCGTACGATGGTATTTTAGCGGGATAAATGCCCCAGATTAGACTATCGTACCCTTTTGATTCATTTACAAAGTAGACCGTATCACCAAAACAACTGTCATAAGGAAGCATGTTGATGTTGGTCCAAGGTGGATGAATGTAAAACTCATCGTATTTTATTGTAGTGTCTCTGCATCCGTTGCGAATGGCAATTAAACCAATGTGATATGAGCCAGAGTCTCGATCAAGCCATTCGTCATAATTTTTTTCTTCTGGCAGGTTTTCAGTTGAATCCTTAAAATCATGCAAGTCACTCGAGTCAGAAAAAATATTCCATAGGATGCGTTCAACTTTTGGGTTGAATAACTCTGTTTCGTTGTAGATTACCAATTCTTCATTGTTACAGAAGGTGTCTTTATTTACTGAAAAGTCTGGATTTGTTTTTTGCCCAACTTTGATTTCTAGGCTGGCTTCACCGCTGCATCCATCTGCTGTAGTAACTTCAAGGGTCACGACGTAAACTCCTGTATCGGTAAAGGTTTGAGTAGTTGAATCGGTATTCAAGTTTGCTATTGTTCCATCACCGTAGTTCCAGGACTTTGCACTAACCGATTGCCCATGGGTTGAAATGTCTTTAAAATTAACCGTAAGCGGCACGCAGCCTTCAATTTTGTCACTAGAAAGCTCTACATCTAATGAGTTCACTCGAATTTGGATAAACTCCTCGTCAACGCATCCAAAACTGTTATAGGCTTTAAGTCTGTAGTCGTAGGTTCCATATTCGGTTATTACAAGCGAACCATGTTGTTCTTTAGAAAAAAGGCTATCATTTACATACCACTCTTGTCTTACGTGATGTTTACTTTTACTAGGAGTATAAACAATATGAGGAAGCTTGCAAGAGAAGGTATCGTCAATGGTAAATTCTGCAATCGGAGGCTTAACTACGGTAATGAAATTGTATTTGGTAAGCGAATCTTTACATGTTGAATTTTGTTCGACATAGATGGTCACATTATAGCTTCCTTCAGTATCGTAGGTGTGTACAGGAGAAGGTCCCTCTCCAGTTGATCCATCGCCAAAATCCCAAGAAGTTTTTAAGCCTGGGGGAGAAGTTGTCGTGGTGAAGTTGACCTCATCGGGGTTGCATATTTTAGTCTTATCGACGACAAAATCTGGGACTATGGCCCCAATTTTAATCAAGTTCGTTTTGATTTTGGCAGGAGCACATCCGTTTCCAGCTTTTATTGTAAGCGTTACCGTGTATCGCCCTTTGGCTGTATAGGTATGAGAAGGATTTCGTGCAGAGCTTTTATTACCATCCCCAAAATCCCATTCGTAAATATCTGTGTTAAGTGTTTTCTTCGATTTATCCGTAAACTGGACGGTAAACGGTGCATCGCATGAGAAATTCTTATCTACTTCGAAGTCTACTTCAGGTGTTCGAATCACCTCAATGTAGTTTCGTTTTATCAGTTTAGATTGACAGCCATTGTAGTCGGTTATAAGCAACGAGACATTATACTTTCCAATGTTGTTAAAGCTGTGATTGGGGCTGTCTTGCTTTAATGTTTTTCCATCACCAAAATCCCAAAAGAATTCACGAATTGCAGTGTCACCTAAATTAACATTGGGATCAAAGCTTACTGGAAGCGGGTTGCAACCTTTTAGTGGAGATCCCGAAAATAAAGCTTCAGGATTCTTAAATACTGTAATGTACTGCGTTGCTGTTTTGGTTGATTTAGTTCCGGTTTGATCGGTGACGGTCAAACTAACGGTATACTTCCCTGGAAGGTAGTAAATAGCAGAAGGATTTTGCTTTGTTGAAATGTTACCGTTGCCAAATGACCAGAGGTACCTCAAATTAGAGCCAGAACTATTATCTTCAAAGTTGATGGTAACCGGTGCACAGCCAGAAGTTGAATCGCTTGAAAAATCAGCATTTACCTGGCCAAAGGATAGATGAACCAAGCAAAGTAAATAGATCAGCGATATAGCCTTTATAGCTTTCACGTTAGTCAGTTGACAAAGATACTATTAAGACGTTTAAAACAGCTTATCCGTTGTATCTGATCGTGATTGAGCTTCATAGCCATTGTCAATAGCTAGTTTTTTGGCACCTGCAGCCTTTTTTGCCAGCTTATCGCACTCTTCATTCTCGGGAACCCCGCTATGACCTTTAACCCACTCAAATGAAATGTCATATCCTTGGTAGAACTGCATAAACAATCGCCATAAATCAGCGTTCTTTTTGTCTTTGTAGTTCTTACGATGCCAACTGTAAACCCATCCTTTTTCAATGGCATCGATTACGTATTTGGAGTCGGAATAGATCTTGATTTTTTTATCGCGAGCGTTAATGTTTAGCAACTTTAAAGCTTCAATAACCGCTCTAAGTTCCATTCTATTATTGGTTGTTTTGCGATAGCCTTTGCTTGCAGTTTTTTTTACTCCTTTGTATTTTAAGACAATACCATATCCACCTGGACCAGGGTTTCCAAGCGAGCTGCCGTCGGTGTATATTTCGATTGTCTCCAAGTTAAAAAGGGAGTTCTTGTTTAGCCTTCAAATGTAGTAAATCTGCAACCACGAAGTTGCTCCCTCCAACAAAAACAACTGAATCTTCACTGTCGTTTTGTGCAATAACATGATCTACCACTGTTTTGAGGGCAAGGTATAGCTTTTCATGAGTCGTACCCTTTATTCCGTGTTCCAAAAAGTGCTTATGAACGGTTTCAACATCCATACCGCGAATAACTTCAGGTCTAACAAAGTGATACGATATAGCTTGGGGTAGAAGAGGAATTAATTGATCCAGTTTTTTATCGGATACAAATCCCAAAACATAATGAATTTTTTTGTTCAACGACTTCAATTGGTCAGCAATCAATCTAAATCCTTCTTCGTTATGTCCAACATCGCAAATCACTGTAGGAGAGGGGGGTGTGTTATTAATCACTTGCCATCGTCCTTCGAAATTTGATAATTTGCTTACATTAAGTAGAGCGGTTTTTATTTCTTCTGTTTTTGTAGGAAGCTGTTGGTCTAATACGCTTGTTACATGCACAGCAATTGCGATATTCGCTTGTTGGTACGCACCCAAGAGATCCGTTTCATGGTTCGTTAAACTAGCTTTCGTAAGTGAAGCGTTTTGGGTTTTAGCTCTTTCTTGTACAACATGGAGTGCTTCGTCAGGTAGGTCACCAACTACAACTGGAATATTGGGTTTAATGATTCCTGCTTTCTCACCAGCAATTGCTTCTAGTGTATTACCCAGCATGTCCATATGATCAAAGCCAATAGATGTTATCACACTGCACAATGGGGTTATAATGTTTGTCGAGTCTAATCTGCCTCCCAACCCTGTCTCGATAATTGCTACATCCACCTGTTCTTCGGCGAAATAATGAAAGGCCATTGCTACCGTAATCTCAAAAAATGAGGGCTCTATGGTCTCTATCAAGTTAGAAATCGAATCTACAAATGAAATTACAAATTCTTGGCTGCATAGCTGACCATTAACCTTGATTCGCTCTCTAAAGTCAACCAGATGAGGTGAGGTGTACATCCCTACTTTATACCCATTTTGTTGGTAAATAGCCGATAGAATATGAGAAGTTGAACCTTTGCCGTTGGTTCCAGCAATGTGAATGGATTTGAACTTGTCATGTGGGTTGCCTAAGGCATTACACAGTTTTGTAATATTGGTTAAATCTTTCTTAAAAGCTTGTTTACCAATGCGTTGATACATGGGTAGCTTTGTGAAAAGAAAGTCAAGCGTTTGCTCGTAGGTCAAGTCGTATTAATTCAGTTTAAATGTGAAGCTGATGTAACCACAGCCACCGCTAGATCCACTGGTGTTTTGAAATCTAAATTTTTTCAAGGCTTCTATCGATCTATTTTGGAGATCGCTACCGCCTGTGGTTCCTCTAAGAACCTTAATTTTATGGGGTAGTACACGTCCACTAGCGTCAACGCAAACTTGTAGTTTTACAACTCCTGACTCTTGAGAGCCAGATCGTGGAGTAACTTTATGTGCAACCTTAAATCCGCCAATACCTCCGAACATGCCACCACCTAAATCGATACCTTCGCCTGAATCACCTTTCCCCTGACCGTCTGGACTTCCATCAGGTGTACCGTCTTTATCTCCTTTATCACCACCGGTAGTTCCACCATTTGAACCTCCTCCAGATTTTGAGCTACCAAATAAATCACGTTGATTAGGCTTTTGTTCTTCCTTAGGAGTCGTAGTTTCTTTCGGTTTAGTAGTATTTGGTTTGGTTGTATTATTTGTTGGAGGCGTTTCTTGAACAGCTGGAGCTTCTTCTACATCACTGGTTAGCTGATTTTCTGGAGTATACTCTTCTTCAACCTGTTCAACAAATTCTTCTTGTTTAGCTGTACTGTTGTCTTCACCACCTTGATCAGGTTCTCCTAGGCTAATTGTAACACCTCCAGGTGCCATTTCATCTGGAGTTTGCGAGTTGCCCACCAACATTAAAAAAAGCAGTAAGAAGAGTAGGACTGCAACAATTATTGTTCCTCCTAAGGCCTTTCTATCTTCGTCTCTTTTTAATATTTCCATGATTCAATTTATTTAGTTCCGTCTAGTGCTAAAACCACCTTTGCATTTGCCTTATCGGCGATCATAACTATCTCCATAACGTTATCATACTTGATATTCTTATCTCCGTGTATGCTTACGGTTGCATTTGGACTAGTATTTAATACCGCTTGAAGCTCAGAAGGTAAACGAGAAAGCGAAACATTTTTTCCATCTATTGAATAAGTTAAGTCTTCTTCAATTCCGATTCGAATTACCTTGTTAACTACATTTACGTTATTAACACCCTTTGGCAAGATCAGTTTAAGTGCAGGATCTTTCACAACTGAACTGATAATAATGAAGAAAATAAGCAACAAGAAAACAATGTCGGTCATACTCGACATGTTAAACTCAGTTGATACTCTACTTTTTGGTCTTAAATCCATAATTATGCAGGTTCGTGTAAGATATCTAGGAATTCAACCGAAGTTGCTTCCATTTTATAAACTACCTTGTTTATCAAGGCTGATAGTAGGTTGTATGCCATATAAGCAAAGATACCAACAACAAGACCAGCTACTGTGGTCATCATCGCTTCACCAATACCTCCACTTAAAAGGTTAGCAGTAATTTGTTGGCCACTATCTTGAAGTTGGAAGAATGTTCTAATCATACCCGTTACTGTTCCTAAGAATCCGAGCATTGGAGCAGCACCGGCAATAGTCGCTAATACAGGCATTCCTTTTTCTAGCTTATAAACTTCAAGTTTACCAACGTTCTCTACAGCAACGCTAATATCTTTCAAAGGTTTACCAATTCTCGACAGTCCTTTCTCAATCATAAGACCGATAGGAGTACCGCGATCGTGGCAAAGACGTTGAGCACCTTTAATGTCTCCATCCAATACCATTTCTTTGATGCCACTCATGAATTTGTCGTCCATTACACCAGCTTTCTTAATAGATAAATAACGTTCTATAGTCAGGTAAATTGCTATTAGTAACAAGATTCCGATAGGAATCATTACGACACCTCCCTTAATTACAAGATTTAAAACGTTCATGGTAGACTCACCAGATGCAGAAGATAATGAGTCAGTTACAGCTGTTCCTCCTTCTACTAGTTGAAGTAGTATAGACATATTATTTTGTATTGATAAATAGTTGTTGTGTTATTCTATTTTGGATTAGGTCCATGTATTCATGGGCCAAACCTTCGTTGCTGAAGGAAATAATGGATACGTGATACGATCCATTCTCATTTTTTTGTATTTGAGCTTGAGCATATTTCCCAATAAGCTCACTTCTAAGGGTTTCTGCCTCTTCCAAACTTAAAATGTCTTCAGTGCAGATTTCGAAGAGCGTGAATAATGGCTTTTCGTCTTGAGTATCAATAGAAGCTTGGTGAGAATCAGAATCATCCACCACGGTTGGTGTATCTAAGATACTAGCATAATTCTGGTCAAATGCCGCTCCTGAATTTGTATTAAGTTCAAAGTTTAACAAAGCGAAAAACATTCCGATCAGAAAGAATGAACCCAATACATTGACTATTGATAAATTTGATGTTCTTCTTTTTTGTTTAGGAGCCTTGCTTTGTCTACGTTTTTCCTGCTGTTCGATTTTCTTTTCAACTGGTTTAGATCTAACACTTACAACAGGTTGCTTAGCAATTTCTGGTTGTTTACTAACCTCAACAGGCTTTTCTAGTGTTTTTAAACGAAGCTTAGGTAAACCAAACGAGTCTAGTGAAAAATTAACCGTGTGGTAAGGTACAAAAATCAGTTTGCCTTCATCAGTTCGATAAAATGTTCCGATTTCTGATAGCTCAACATTTTTATTTTCACTCAGCTTGGTTTTGAGCTGTTCAACGTACGATTTAATAGAAACCATTCCGTCTTCATAACTCATGTTTCGTGAAGATGCAATTTGATTGGCTAATAACCCATCGTTATTTTGAATTTGCTCATTGAACGATACAGCACGCTGTTTAGGAGAAGCATACTTGGCAGTCGTATTGAGTTCAGCTGGCTTTTCATTAACAAGAAAAGCACCCAATTCAGGTACGATTACACAGTTGTGCTTATAAAGTAAAAAAGCTATGTCGTTCGCTAAATTCATTCTATTGCAATATTAACAAAACGGAGTTTAATTCTTTACGAACTATAAAGAAAAAGTAACCCCAGCCAAAACGTTTAGTCCTTGGGCGTTGTAGAACTTCCACAATTCGTATCGTTGGTTCAGGATATTGTTCACATTTATGAATCCTGAGATGTTCTTTTTATAGCGGTATTCAGCACCTACGTTAATGTCGTTAATTGCTGCTAAACTAAATTGGTTTCCTGCAAGGTCACGTGCAAATCTTGTACTTGTAGCAAAGTAGCCTCCACGCACATAAATCTTATCTGCAATGCGTACAGTTGCAAACAATGCGGCATCGTAAGTTGGCATATGCCAGGCTTCTTTTTCATTTGTGGTAGAGTACGCATAAAAGTTTCCTCTAAATCCAATGTCAACATTTTGATTTACATCAAATTTCATCTCTCCTGAAAAAGTAAATCTTCCAATATTATCGTAAACCGTTGTAAAGTTTCTTAAGCGGGAAGTGTCATTTACGAAGAAGTACTGATCACGAATGGCTTCTTGTTGAATTTTGATACCATATTCCACAAATCGTTTAAAGTTACCATTCATTCCAACATAAGCATTGAATAACGTTCTAGGATTGTTGTATTGTGATTCATATGCCAAAAACATATTTTCATAGGAAAGGCTACGTAATGTATTTTGATTCAAACCACCGGTAATTCCAGCATAAAGTCTCAAGCGATCTGGAACCAAATAGGTTTCTGCCTTTAAGAATGGAGCAAAATAGAGAAGGTTTGAATTTGAGTCGTTGAAGTAATTGATCATAGCTCCAATGTTCAAGAGATACTTCTTGTACTTAAACTCGTAATGCGGATTAATATCAAGAAATAATCGGTTGTAGTTCGCTTTTTCCGTTAAACGCGTATAGGTAGCTCCAACATCAATATGCAGATAGTCTTTCCCCAGTTTGAATTGGTTGTCGGAGTAAACATTGTACGTATTTTCAAATTCACCAAGAACATCAAACAGGTTAAATGCAAAACCAAGGTCGCTCGTTATTTTTCTCTTTTTAAATGACCACACAGCACTGGCGTTCACATCGTTATAAATCTGATTGATGTCGTTCAGCTCTAAGCTAGGAGTATCTGTGTATCCGTAGTAATGCACCACATTACGCTGGTAGTCAATTTCTCCGGTAAGGTCATTTCCTTTTTCACGTGTTCCGAATGCCGTAACGCGATTTTGGCTAAATAATCCTTGATTTGGATTTTTTGAAGCACTGGCAGCATGATGCTTTAGACGAAGGCCATAAGTATAATACTTGTCGCGGGTGTTATGAATGCTAGCATCAACATAGGAAGTTAAGTAATTACCTCCGCCAATTTCGATGTAGTTGTCGAAATAGTCTTCGGGTTGTTCGGGCTTAATGAACACAGGATCTATAGGGGAATACACAGCTTTAGGCTTGTAGGCCACAGTAGGGAACCTGTATTTAAAGGTAGGTGGGTCAACCTTTGGGTCTTCAAGCGCAGGCTCTAAATCAATTTTATGCGACTCTGCAACATCGGGTTTATACTTGGTGTTGATGGTATAATCACCTAAATCTGTACTGTCAGTTGATGTGTTCTGACTGAATACAACAAGAGAGCAAAGAATGCCAATATGCAGTGTTAGTAATCTTTTCAATGCGACTGAAATGCGTTTAATGTCCAACGAAAATAGATGGATGATAGTATAAGTTTATGGTGCAAAAGCTTATTATATCAACACCTTTTCCAAAGCTTTGATTACTTCATCCAATTCTATATATTTGGATAAAACAGGTTAGATAATAATAATGTCAAAGAACGAAAACGCAGAAAAATTAAAAGCCCTCAAGCTTACCATCGACAAGTTAGAAAAGTCTTATGGTAAAGGTGTGGTAATGAAGATGGATGATGAGAACGTTGAGAAGGTAGATGCAATATCTACAGGGTCATTGGGCTTAGATATCGGTCTTGGAGTAGGTGGCTTCCCACGCGGAAGAGTCATAGAAATATACGGTCCTGAGTCATCAGGTAAAACAACGTTGGCGATGCATTGTATTGCTGAAGCACAACGCAAAGGAGGTATTTGTGCATTTATTGATGCTGAGCATGCTTTTGATAAGTTTTACGGTGAGAAAATTGGAATTGATACCAATGAATTGTTAATCTCACAACCCGACGATGGAGAGCAAGCTTTGGAAATTGCAGATAATTTGATTCGATCTGGGGCAATTGATGTCATTGTGATTGACTCTGTTGCTGCTTTGGTGCCTAGAGCTGAATTAGAAGGCGACATGGGTGATTCTAAAATGGGATTGCACGCTCGCTTGATGTCTCAAGCACTTAGAAAGCTTACAGGAACAATTAACAAAACCGGATGTATTTGCATATTCATTAATCAGCTTAGAGAAAAGATTGGTGTGATGTTCGGAAATCCTGAAACAACTACCGGCGGTAATGCACTTAAGTTTTATGCATCAGTTCGATTGGATATCAGAAGAATTGGAAGTATTAAAGATGGTGTAGATATAATCGGAAACCGCGTGAAGGTTAAAGTAGCCAAAAATAAGGTGGCTCCTCCATTCAGAGTTGTCGAATTCGATATTATGTACGGAGAAGGAATTTCTAAAGTAGGAGAAATCATTGACCTTGGAGTAGAAAACAATGTTATTCAGAAAAGCGGTAGCTGGTTTAGCTATGGTGAAACACGATTAGGCCAAGGACGAGACTCAGTGAAAAACTTGCTCAAAGACAATCCTGAACTTATGGAAGAAATTGAAGAGAAAATTTTCAATGAAATTAATGGGGTAGTAGAGGAAGTTCCTCAAGCAGCTGCAGAATAATTAGGGAAAAACTTTTTAAAAGTCGGGGAGTATTTACTTCCCGATTTTTTTTGCTCCTGATCTGAACTTTCTATAAGGAGCAGTAAGATACATCATGAGCATTCTGCTCAATCGAAACGAAATTGGAGATACAGCAATCGATACAACTGCCATTGTACCAATGAGTAAGCCAAGATTAACATCGTCGCTTATCATAAAAAATAAAGCTCCAATAATGATGAACATAGCTACATTTAACGCATAGCTGAAATACATTGCTCCCCAAAAGAAGCCTGGTTCTGATTCAAATTTTACACCACACGATGGGCAGTGCTCATTCATAACCTTAAATTTTGAGATTTTAAGAAGCGAGTGTTTAAAAACCTTACCATCCCTGCATTGAGGGCATTTACCACTCGCAAAGGCTGAAAGTCCGCTCATGGTTACTGTCTTTTGTTTTTGCGGTACCACACTCCTCCAATAACAGCAACTGCGATGTATGGAGTTGCAAGTAAGTAGAGAATACCATCGTTTAGTCCTTTTCCTTTAGAATGACCGTCTTCCATTCCACTCTCAACTGCAGTCTTACACATAGGGCACTGAGCCTCAGCAGTTAGACCAATTGAAAAGGTAAGGAATAATGCGAAAAGTATTTTTTTCATCAGTGCAAAGTTAATCTTGTTTAGCAATAAAGAAGAAATTTTGAATGTCACTTGGGTTACCCTCGATTTTCTCCAGATCGACTCCATTAAATACATAACGGTCATATCCCAATCCAGCTAAAAACTCAAAGCAATCAATTCGATTTTTATTGTTCCATAATTCGCAGTAAATCATTGGTTTATGGGCAAGAAGCAACTGCTCAGCACCCTGAAACACTTCAAATTCAAAATTTTCAACGTCAATCTTTATCGCATCTACTTTTTTATTCTGAATGATTTCTACATCATCCAATTTATAACATTCCGTTTCGAATAATCGACCTTCGTTGAACTCAGTCATTTTCTCATCAACGACATGACTTAGCCCTTGTTTCTTAACTCCATCAACAATAGGCAATACCAATTGAATTTGAGTGTTTTGGTTGCCCAATGCACATTGTACTAATTTTACATTCTTAAACTTGAACTTCTGAATCAATCTTTGAATAATCTTGATGTTATTTGGCATTGGCTCAAATGCAATGACGTTATCAAAGCGTTTTGCCATGTAATATGTCATAAGCCCAATGTTCGCTCCGATATCAAGTACTGTAGATTTTGGGTCTATCAATGAAATGAAGTGAAAGAAATCGTTCTCATTCTTGTCGTACTTCAACACCCTGAGCTTATACAACGTAAAGCACCATAAATAGAGGTCATAACCCAGCAGGCGTTGAAGTATACGTTGAATAAGAGATTTCATTTTAGAAGTTGTAGTAAGGTGAAATCATGAGATATACAAGAACCCCTGTAATGGCAACATAAAGCCAAATTGGGTAACTAAACCTTACTATTCGTTTATGTTTGTCGACGTTGTTTTGTAAACCGTGCCAAAATGATAGTAGGATCAATGGAAGTACTACTGCTGCCAATATGATGTGAGAAATCAGAATGATATAGTAGACTATTCTCATAGCCCCATCACCACCATAAGTAGTCTCAGGAACGAAGAAGTGAAACGTAACATAACTCAGTAAGAATAATGCAGATAATCCAAAAGCAGTTAGGTTTAAACGTTTATGTAAAGCCACATTCTTTCTGCGTATAGCACGCAAGGAAAGAATTAGTATTACAGCACAACTTCCATTGATTACTGCGTGTAAAAGTGGGAGCTTGTAAATAAATTCAGGAAACTCAGTAGGTGGATTTAGTACACGTTTGTTCAGTACAACAACCAATACAAAAACAACGATTGAAACTACAAGTGCAAGACGAAATATAAGTTTGTCGTTCCAGTTACTCTTCATTTCTAGCTTGGTCTTTGTACGATTTTAATAAGAATCGCGCATCTTCAACCATGTCAAGAACGCTTTTAATGTCTAGACCGTCATAAATACCGCGAACATGAAATTCTTTATCTACCAAGATTAGTTTATCACTATGGATGAAGTTATTGGTGTCAGGAACCTCCTCAATTACAGTTCTATAATTTTGAGTGGCTAGGTAGTAGATGGTACTCTTTTTACCTGTCAAGAACTTCCATTGGTTGTAGTCTGCTTCAAAATCTTCTGCATATTTATTTAAGACTTCGGGTGTGTCGTGATAAGGATCTACAGAATGAGTGAGAAACATTACATCGGTACTGTTCTTTAGTTTTTCGGTAGCTATCTTTAGGTGTCCATTAATGGTTGGACATACGTCTGGGCAGGTAGCAAAAAAGAAGCTTGAAATAAAAACACGGTCTCCTATGCTATCGCGTGTGAAGACGTTATTGTTTTGATCAACCAAAGAGAAAGAGTCGATGTAATAAGGCTCTTTAACGCCCATTTCATCTGTGGTATAAACCGGTAGTTCATTATACCCAAACTGAGTATTCTTCCAGAGAAATATCCAGATTGCAGGTATTGCTAACAAAACCACTAGAATTATTATGCCAGTAGTTCTTTTCATAAGCTAAATGTTAAGGTTTTAGAATGATCCCCAGAAGTCTCCTTCATACATCATCCAAGCGATGAAGAAAACAATCAATAACATTGGAGCGATAATCATGGTAGCGAAGCTTAGTTTTTCGTGCTTCATGTGCATGAACGTTCCTACAATGTAGATTGCTTTAAAGATTCCTAAAATGATGAATGTGATATTTCTTCCCATAGAAGGATCAAGTATGAAATATAAGGCAACATCAATGATAGTTAGGAATGCTAGAATTCCCAGTTTAATCCAGATGTCTCTTGTTCCGTGGCTATGAGCTTTAGGTACCCATACTGTTGGGTCGTAATTCTCTTCGTCGTGTATATCTACGTTATGATTTGCGTGTGCCATTTCTGTTCTTTTTTATGAATTTTACCTTAGATTAAGTAGAAGAATGTAAATACAAATACCCATACTAGATCTACAAAGTGCCAGTATAGTCCAACCTTCTCAATCATTTCGTAATGTCCTCTCTTTTCGTAGGTTCCCTTTAGCGAGTTAACGTAAGCAACTACATTTATAACTACACCCGAGAAAACGTGAAATCCGTGGAATCCTGTAACCAAGAAGAAGAGTGCTGCAAATGTTGCAGGGCCATAAGGGTTACTCCAAGGAGTAGCACCGGCGTTGATAAACATCGTCCACTCCCAAGCTTGACAGCCAAGGAATGCTGCACCACCTAAGATGGTCCATAACAGCCATTTATTAACTTCATTTTTGGAGTTACGTTGTCCTGCTTCCACAGCAAGTACCATGGTTACAGAACTAAAGATAAGGATAAAAGTCATCAGCGAAACGAACATCAAAGGAAGATGTTTTCCATGGAAACCTGGGAAGTGATTAAATACCAAATCCGGCGATGGCCAGTGGTCTTCAGCAAACACTCCAACCTCACCAAGTTTTTCAACAAAGTAGTCGGTATGGTCATGGTGAAGATCAGTTCCTTCCGGAGCATACATAGCAATGATCTCGCTGTTAAACTCAAAGTTAATCAAGTCGCCTTCCATAGGAATTCCTTGACTTTCTAAGTGTGCAGGAGTTACTTCCTCAATGTATTCTTCAGTAGAAGAGAAGCTATATCTCAGAGCTCCATAACCTACTAGTAGAGATGAAAATGTAAAAGCATCTGACAGGAGAAAAATCCACATCATTAGCTTACCATAACTAATTTTAAAAGGTGAATTGCCACCTCTCCACATGCTAGTTTTTGAAATTGTTTGTGTTGACATTCTTAAAATTCGGGTGCAAAATATAAAAACAAATATAAATATACCCACAACAGTCCTACGAAATGCCAATAAGTATTGCACATATCGATTAGAAGTGAGCTATTCTTGTGTACTTTAAATTGAAAGGTCCTGAGTAATACTACAAGCAAGAAGATAATTCCTGCTAAAATATGTACTAAGTGAACAGCTGCAATAACGATTAAAAACGATGCAGATATTCGATCTCCAGAGAGATTATTGCTGATCTCATTGTTGTTATTTACAAAATGAAGATCAAGGCTATTCATTACAACCCAGCCTTGGTATTGAAGGTAGCTAAATACAACACCAAGCAAAATAGTGATCCCTAAACCAATCTTAACATTGCCTAAGTTGTCCTTTTTTGCCGATTTGTATGCAAAAAGCATTGAAACAGAGCTGAGAACAACAACAAGTGTAGAATATAGGAATACTATTGGCGGTCTAAAATTAAACCAGTTTCCATCTCCTTTACGAACGATATAAGCACTGGTAAATGCAGCGAATAACATCAAAATACCAAGCAGTAGTAACCACAAGGCAAATTTCTTTGGATGTACTTTTCCTTTGTATGTTACATCGTCTGTCATTAGATTTTATCGAGCAGTAATGAAATTAATACAATTGGATTGTAAATGATAGATGCGAACATGAGTCGTTTGGCATCTTTTACGCTTAATGTTTTGTAGAGTTTAAATCCTAGTGCGGTAAGCCACACAGAACCTAGAACTACAATAATCATTGAAACAATTCCGCTAATTCCGATGAAATAAGGCAACAGTGCCAATGGGATTAGGAGAGCAGAATAGAATATGATTTGTTGAGCAGAAGCCTTATCTCTTCCCCCTTTTGTTGGAAGTAATCGATATCCAGCTTTTTTATAATCGTCGTCAAGAATCCAAGCAATAGCCCAAAAATGAGGAAATTGCCAGAAGAATTGAATTAGGAACAATACAAGTGCTGCGGTAGAGAAAGCTCCAGTGGCAGCTACCCAACCCAAAAGCGGTGGAATAGCACCAGGAAATGCCCCAACCAATACGGCTAAGCTCGACACTCTTTTAAGCGGAGTGTAGATGAATGCGTAGCTCATGAGCGAGCCAAATCCCAATAAAGCGGCATAAGTATTAAGATAAAGTCCTAGAATGCTAACTCCTATAATACCCGTTACCGCACAAAAAATCCCTGCTTCTAGGATGCTCATTCTATTTTGAGCAATAGGGCGGTTTGCAGTACGCGTCATTAACTTATCGAAGTCTTTCTCAATAATTTGATTGATTCCGTTTGATGAAGAAACCACTAAAAAACCTCCAATAATTAAAGCAGTTAAATCGGTGTAATTTACGGCTCCGGAGTTTCCTAATAAAAAACCAAGAACAGAAGAAAGTACAACGGTGAAAGTCAATCTGAATTTTATCAGTTGATTGTAGTCACGAAGCTTATCCTTCCAAGTAACTGTGGTCGTATTTACGGCTACTGATTTCAATTTCTGTTTCGTTTTAGGCCTGCTTTAATTAGCAGGGTGCAAATATAAAATTGTATACCAAATATTGAAGCAGCAATGCTAATATGGAATAGTTTTGAAATAGCCATAAATAGCTCATAAATCATACTCACTCCAAAAGCAATCTGAAGCAGGGTTAATACGACCAATAAAATGGCAAATTTATTGAATGAAGCATCTGACGTATATCGCTGAATAAGAGCTAATTGTATTGCGGATGCAATAACTGCAATTACCGCATAAACCCGGTGTGCCGGATAGGATGGAATCTCCGTTAATATCACATTTTTTATAACCGAATCGCCACTTTCTAAGGCTTCAAAATATGATTTTACATCTGTTCCTAATACAGTTTGAAATACAATTAGAACCAAAACGGCTAAACTGTAAACTGAAACCCAAATTGGAACAGTTGAACTTAATGCGATCTTCTTGACTCTAAATCGTGCAAGCATGAAAAAGCAGATAGAAGCAAAAGCTGCCAGGAAGTGTGCTGTTACTAATCCACTAATCAGATTTGAACTTACTACAATGGCTCCCAACAGGGCGTTTACAAACACCGCGATAAAACCAAGTAGGGTGTAAAGAAACAATGTGAAATCTTGTCGGATGTAGAACAATGAACTTAAAAATCCAAGAAAGACCACAATGCCAGTTAGCGCACCCCAAATTCTATTGCCATATTCTACATAGGCTTTGGTGACATTGAATTCATGAGTTTCTTCGATATTCTTGTTGCTTTCAATGGCTTCTGCTTTGTCTTCCATTCCCAGCATTCTAAGCAAGGCCACAAATCTTTCGGTTTTTTTGATCCGTTGATCCTTGAAATAGTCTTCGTAATTCTCTGGTAAGTTATCAGCCGAAGTAGGAGGGACGTATTCTCCAAAGCACTTAGGCCAATCGGGACAGCCCATACCGCTTCCTGTGCTTCTCACCAATCCACCAATTGCAAAAAGCATAAATACAAAAAACAGGGATAACCAGTTAAGCCTTATGAAATTTCGTTTGAGCATGCCAAATGCAAGAAAAAAGCCAAATGAAACTCATTTGGCTTTTTAATTTATCTAGTTAAACAGATTTGGGACTAAACCACTTTTTAAGCAGTGCCCAGAAATGTAATGTTTCTCTTTCGGGTTCGTCAACTGCATCCGAAGCAGGAGTACTGCTTGTTTCAAACAACTCGACTTCTTGACCTTCTTCTGGAACATTCTGAGGAATAAAGTCTTCATCGTATCCTGGCTTGCTGTAGTCGTATGCCCAACGGTAAACAGTTGGAATCTCACCTGGCCAGTTTCCGTGAATTCTTTCTTCAGGAGTAGTCCATTCTAAAGTATTTGCTTGCCATGGATTTGCACCTGACTTCTTGCCAATAAAGATACTAGAGAAGAAGTTATAGATGAAGATCAACTGAGCAACACCACCAACAATGGCAGCTAAGGTCATGATTACGTTTACATCAAACCAAACTCCATACTCAGGAAGCAAGGTAAATGCGTAGTATCTTCTAGGTACACCAGCTAATCCCATAAAGTGCATTGGGAAGAATACCATGTATGCAGAAGCAAATGTTAGCCAGAAGTGAATGTAACCAAGAGGCTTGTTCATTAATCTACCGAACATTTTAGGGAACCAGTGATAGATTCCTGCTAACATACCAAATATTGCAGCACAACCCATTACGATATGGAAGTGACCTACTACGAAGTAAGTATCGTGCAATTGGATATCAAGTGTTGCGTTTCCTAAGAAAATACCCGTTAAACCACCAGAAATAAAGAATGATACAAGTCCGATAGCGAACATCATACCGTTTGTAAATCTAATGTTACCTCTCCAAAGTGTGGCTAGATAGTTAAACGTCTTAACCGCTGAAGGAACCGCAATGATTAGCGTTGTAATCAAGAATACTGCTCCAAGCAAAGGATTCATACCGGTAATAAACATATGGTGACCCCAAACGATAAACGATAGGAATGCAATACCCAGTAATGAAATTACCATCGCAGTATATCCAAAGATTGGCTTTCTCGCGTTAACAGCAATTACCTCAGAAGTAATACCTAAGGCTGGCATAATAATAATGTATACCTCAGGGTGACCTAAGAACCAGAACAAGTGCTGGAATAAGATAGGGCTACCTCCACTGTGCTCAAGAGCTCCACCAGAACCTAAGTAAATGTCAGATAGGTAGAAACTTGTACCGAAACCACGGTCAAATAACAACAGTAAACCTCCTCCTAATAATACTGGGAAAGAAAGAAGACCAAGAACAGCTGTTAAGAACAATGCCCAAATAGTTAGAGGCATTCTGGTCATGGTCATACCTTTAGTTCTCATGTTAAGAACGGTACTGATATAGTTGATACCACCTAATAGAGATGATGCGATAAACAATACAATTGCAACTAACCAAAGTGTCATACCCATACCTGATCCTGGCATTGCTTTAGGCAAAGCACTCAAAGGAGGGTAGATTGTCCAACCACCAGATGCTGGTCCTGTTTCAACAAATAATGAAGAAAGAAGAACAACGCTCGAAAGGAAGAAGAACCAGTACGATAACATGTTCATGAAAGGAGATGCCATATCTCTTGCTCCAATTTGCAATGGAATAAGTAAGTTGGCAAACGTTCCACTCAAACCTGCTGTAAGTACGTAGAATACCATGATAGTACCGTGTAAGGTTACTAGTGCCATGTAGTATCCAGCATCAAGTTTTCCATCCGGTGCCCATTTGCTACCAAATACCCACTCTAAGATAGGAAAACCCATATCAGGGTAAGCCAATTGCAAACGGAAAGCAATAGACATTGCTACCCCAATTAGCCCCATGATGATACCCGTGATCAAAAATTGCTTGGATATCATTTTATGATCCATACTAAAGACGTATTTCGAAATGAACGTCTCTTTATGGTGATGATCTGCGTGTGTGCTCATATTAATTGTACTATTTCTTGTTTAGTTTAATGCTACGGTTTCTTCTGTTTCTTCTGCCTCAGTTTCTTCAGAACTTTCTTCTTCTACTGGTGCAGCTTCTTCTGTTTCTTCAGCCTGAACAAATAATGCAGACTGGTTGCTAATCCATTCGTTATATGAAGCTTCATCTTCAACGATAACTTTCATTTTCATATTGAAGTGAGCGTTACCACATATTTTGTTACATACTAAGTAGTAATCAAATTCTGGGTCTTTTTTAATTCCTCTCATCTCAGTAGTTGTAATGGTAGGAGTAAAGGTGAACTCGGTTGGTAAACCAGGTACAACGTTCATTTGAGTTCTAAAATATGGAAGATAAGCTGAGTGAATTACGTCTCTTGCTCTAAACTTCAAGGTTACTGGTTTTCCGATTACCACGTGAAGTTCTTGAACCACTTGGTCATCATTTCCTTTGCCATCAAACATGCTACCTTGCTCAACTGCAAGTGCAGCTTTTAATCGAGCAATTTGAGTTTTTCTTGCTCTGATAGTTAGTTTGATATCGTTGGCAACATCGCCAGAAGTATAACTCTTAATTTTTCTTAAGTGTTCCTCTCTGTCTGCTCCAACACGTCCTCCTAAAGTAGACTGTAGCTTAGCCTGCTCGATAGGAAGAATAGAATCGTGTCTGAGTTGTAGAGATACAATATCTTCTTCAAGCTCAGAAATTAGAGCGATTGCGTGATCTTTGTTAGCAACACCTAAAGGGTTAGTACCATTAATCAGATTGTAGTTTGCTTTTCCTAGCTCATTGTCTGCTCCAGGGTATCTTGCATTCCAACCAAATTGGTAGGCAAATACTTCGATTTTCTGAGCATCTTCTTTAGCTTCTGATCTTAAAATTTTATTCCATGTTTTGAAACCTCCTGATACCAATGCAGCAAGTACAATGGCAGGAATCAAGGTCCAAACGTATTCTAAGTTATTGTTGTGAGGATAGTAGTAAGCTTTGTGTCCTGGCTTTCTTCTGTATTTAAACGAGAAGTAGAACAATAAGAATTGTGTGATAAAGAATACCGGCAACGTTGCTCTGAACGTCCACTTCATCATCTTGTCGATTTCAAGTCCGTGCTCAGAAGCAGCTTCAGGCAACAAGTATTGTGCATGAATTGAGTATTCGTACAATACGAGAACAAAGAATAAAATCAAGAAGATAATCATCATAAATGCGTTTACATTATTCCAGTTGATGATTTCTCTTCCGGTTAGATTTCCTACTAACTCTAAAATTCCAAAAATTAAAATGATAATCAATAAGAATAGTGCTGTTAGCAATACAACAGCCCAATTGATATTGTTAAACGTTGAATCGCTTACAGGCTCAGCAGCAATAGTCTCACCAACTTCGGCAGCAGGAGCATCTCCGTCTCCATTGTTGTCTATCCACATTAAGATTGACGTAATTTGATCATCCGATAGATTCTCAAAAATGTTCATTACTTGACCTCCACCTTCATTGAAGGCAGTGATTGCTCGTTCATCTCCAGATTTAACAAGTGCAACATTGTTTTTGATCCAAGCGACTAGCCAATCGTAGTCTTCGTCGTACTTGTCAATTACTCCACTTAATGCCGGTCCTACAACTTTAGCATCAAGTGCGTGACAAGATGCACAGTTAGCACTAAATAAATTACTTCCTTCTTCAATCCGAGCATCTGAACCCTCTTGACCATTAATTGGTCTTTCAAGGTTGTTTTTGAATGCAAATGATTGATTTACAAAGAATAAGCCAATGACTAGGATTAGCCATTTTGATAACGTTTTTGGTTTATAACTCATTGATTTGCTCAATTATATAAATTTTGAAAATTTTCGTGGCAAAAATACCTTGATTTTTAAATTAACATAGAAGAGTTTCACCAAATAATTAACAACTTAATTATTTTGACTTGGTATAAATAAAGCCCTATAAAACAAAAAGAGGGTCAAACCGCCCCCTTTTTGAAACCAAAAACTAAAACTGAAATATTGCTATTGTCAACTCCCAAATAGACATGGGCGACAATATATTAACACAAAGTTAAGCACGTTGTTGTTCAACTTTTGTCATAACGCAGTCATTTCAAACGAACTATGAATTTAGCACGTTCTGATACAAAGACTTATATCGATCTAATAAAGTTGCAGAGTCAAATTTTGCGATCTGCTCGTCGATTGCTGATTCTAGGTGCATTCGTGTTTCTGGCTTCAAAATATCTTGAATCGATTTTTGAATATCAGCAATATCATTGGGGTCAAAGTATATAGCAGCTTTTCCTCCTACTTCTGGCATGCTGCTTACATTCGATGTTGCAACAGCTTTTCCATAAGACATGGCTTCAAGAATAGGAATTCCAAATCCCTCAAACACAGAAGGATAAACACAGCACAAGGCGTTGGTATAAAGCTCAGCCAATTGTTCGTTGCTTGGGTTTAATTCAAGAACGATGTTGGTGAAATTTTTAGCTAGTCGATCAACTTTTTTAAAGCTATCACCTTCTCTGCCAGCAATTATCAATTTGACATTTGAATCTAGTCCACCATAAGCCTCTACTAAGTTTTCTAAATTCTTACGCTTGCTGAATCCACTTACGCAAAGCACATAGGGAGAAACATTAGCTTTCTTTTTTGCTTTTAAAGGTGGTGAAATGCTAAGCGGAATTACGCTAATTTTATCGCTATCGGTATCAAAGTAGGAGAGGATGTCAACCTTGGTTTGAATACTAGGTGTAACAATGGCATCAGCATTTTCGATGGCATGCTGTAGTTTTTGTTCATATATTCTTAAGTCAATACTATTGTAGTTCTCAGGGAACCGCATATTGATTAAGTCGTGAATGGTAACCACGGATTTAATTCCGGCTTTTTTTAGACCTAAAGGAATTTCATTCGATAAACCATGGTATAGCTTAACACTTTGATTAACAAGGTCTTTAGTTATTCCCTTCGAGCGCCAAACCGCCGCTGCAGGTTTAAATGCATACTTCGGGCTGTGCACCACAAAACGATCACTGGTTTTTACTCTTTTTGTGTGATAAAGATGAAGCTTCATTTGCTCATCTTCTGCTAAACCATTGATTAACCAACGGGCATAGTTTCCTAAACCTGTTTGATTGTTAAAATACCGTTTAGCATCAAAGCCAATATTTGGCCAATTATAATTGGATGTATTTTCAGTAGAAGTATGCACGTTTATACGGCAACTTGAAAATCTCGAAGCACATCGTTTAGTGATGTCTTCTTATCAGTAGATTCTTTACGTGTTCCGATAATAAGAGCGCAATTAACGCCATAAGCTCCTGCAGGGAAATCTTTCTGTATACTGCCTGGAATTACCACCGAGCGAGCAGGAACTCGTCCGCGATATTCTATTGGTTCAGGTCCAGACACGTCTATAATCTTTGTACTCTGTGTTAAGGTTACACCTGCTCCAATAACGGCTTCACTTTCAACATGAACTCCTTCAACTATAATACAACGACTTCCAATAAAGCAATTGTCTTCTATAATAACAGGAGCAGCTTGAACGGGCTCTAACACTCCACCGATTCCAACTCCACCACTCAAGTGAACATTTTTACCAATTTGAGCACAAGACCCGACAGTAGCCCAAGTGTCAACCATGGTTCCGCTGTCAACGTAGGCTCCAATGTTTACATAGCTTGGCATCATAACAACACCTTTTGCTAAAAATGCTCCGTAACGTGCTACTGCGTGAGGAACTACTCGTACGCCTTGTTGTGCATAGTTAGACTTAAGAGCCATCTTATCGTGAAACTCAAATGGTCCGACTTCGATGGTTTCCATTTGTTGAATAGGGAAGTATAGAATAACTGCTTTCTTCACCCAATCATTTACCTGCCAACCATCAGCAGTAGGCTCAGCACATCTTAGTTGGCCACTATCGATTAGTTGAATAACCTCTCTAATTGCTGCTTCCGTCTCTTCGTTTTTCAACAAGCTGCGGTCTTCCCAAGCAGCATTAATCGTATTTTGTAAGTGTATCATTATGCGATATTTTAATCTAACCAAACAGACATTTGGTCATTTACTATTTGAAATGTAATGTGTTCTTGCAACGTAGTAGCCATAGAAATTCCAACAAAGTTGGCTTGAACAGGATATTTATGATGATCTCTGTTAGCTAAAACGGCTACTTTTAAACTTGATGGATTATGGTTAAGCATTTCTCTTATTGCAGCTGCCATAGTAATTCCAGAGTTTAATACGTCGTCTACAAGTATTATGGGTTTCTTAGCCACTGATTCACCAGCTTCGAATTTTACTGGATTAACCAAAGGGTGTTTTTTGTCAACAGCAATCGATGCGTGCGAAATCTTAACCTCGCTAAATTTTCTAAGTCTTTCTACTAAAAAACCAGAAATTAAAAAGCCACGATCTTCAATACCTACCAACACGATTTCTTTTGCGTCATAATGCTCTTCAAGAATTTGCCATGCAATACGATCGAGCTTGAGTGCAATTTCGTTGTGGTTTAATATTGGTAGTCGTGTCATTATACTTTTAAAGGAATTGCTTCTTGCTCTCTAATTTCCAATATATTGTGGTGAATGCTAAGCGTTTGTTCTATTAACGACCTAACTCCGTCATTGTAAATTACATAATCTGCCTTGCTCAATCTTTCCTTGTCGGTAGTTTGATTTTGAATTCTCTTCAAAACATCCTCACGCTTAACATGATCTCGCTTCACAATTCGTTCTATTCTGGACTCAATAGGGCAAGTAACCACAATTACTTTATGCAAGCTTTTATAGCTGTTACTTTCAAAGAGCAGGGCCGCTTCTTTTAAAGAGTATGGTTCATTACGATGTTCAATGGTCCATTGTTCGTAGTCCATTTTAACTTTTGGATGAACCAAGCCGTTTAAAATTTCAAGTTTTTCTTGGTGATTGAATACTATTTTGGCAAGGTAAGATGTGTTTAGCTCATCTTTTCGGGTATATGCATCCCAACCAAACTGATCTTGGATGGCTTTTTTAAGCTCGAGATCATTGTTCATTAACCATTTCGCTCGAATATCAGCATTATAAACTGGCACCCCAATACGTTCGAAAATTTGGCACACGGTAGATTTACCTGCACCCATTCCTCCGGTTATACCAATTCTTAAATGCTGCATTTTTTATTTAGACGACTCGCCATTGGCTAAAGCCGTAGCCTCCATGCTAATAGCTGATCGGTCGATGGTTAATTTAACACCTGCTCCAACTTCTATAACAACTGTAAGTTCCTTTATTTCAGCAACTTTACCGTGTATGCCACCCGTTGTTACAATCTTATCTCCTTTGCTAATTTCAGCTCTGAACTGTTTTTGCTTCTTCGACTTTCTAATTTGAGGTAAAAAGATGAAGATGTAAAACACGGCTATAAATAGCACGAAGAATATCATTTGTTGTGTCATGTCTTTCTATTTTTTGCTTACAAACACCTTGATTTGTAGCACTGATTTTACAGGATTAGCGTTCGATAAAATGGTAATGTCTTTAGTCACATTTCCGCTTTTACCCGTACTATTGAATTCAACCTTAATCGACCCTTCTCCACCTGGAGGAATTGGTTCTTTTGGCCATTCAGGAATTGTACATCCGCAAGATGCTGTACAGCTTGAAATTAGTAAATCACCTTCTCCAACGTTAGTAAATTTAAAGGTGTGAATCACTCGTTCACCATCTACTATATTTCCAAAGTCCCAAACGGTTTCTTTGAATTCAATTTTAGCTTCTTTTACACTTTCAGAGTCAGTTTCAATTAGCTCTGCTGACATCTGATTAGAGCTTTCTGGTTGCGAATTGCATGATGCTAGTGTAAACGCTAGAAATGCAATCAGTAATAATTTATTTGTCATTCTTTGATCGTTACGTTATTGGCAAAATTAAAATATCCCTCTTATCCAATCAATCCTCTTCCTTTTTTATTTATCAATTGCTGATCGGTCCAGTCTTGTAAGATCTTGTCTAGCGTACCGTTTAAGAATTTAGAACTCTTAGGAGTACTGTACATCTTAGCTATTTCGATGTACTCGTTCAAGGTTACTTTAACTGGAATCATTGGCATATACTTGAACTCGCATAAAGCCATGGTCATCAACACAAAATCAACCTTTGTAATTCGTTCACTATCCCAACCTGGGGTATAAGAATTAATGGAGTCTTCAATTTCAGTCTTGTGCTCAAAATAGTTGCTCACCAGCTCATCAGCCATTTCGAAATCTTCAGTGGCATTCCGCGACAATTCAGGCATCTTTATAACTCCTTCTTCTTCGTACGCCTTAAAAACACGTTCTAAGCTTTTCAGAATAGGAATTTTTTCATCGTACCAAAAAATATTCTTGTCTTCCATCAACTGTTCAAACTCAACAGATTCAAGCAGCAAAAATTTGTAGATGTATTTAGCGAATGTGAAGTAATTCTCCTCGTCGAGTTGAGAAACCATAGCAATCTTATAAGCATCTGTGTTTTTCAGATGTTTATAAATCAAGAACATGATTTCCTTTTCTTGCTGCCAATCGAATGATGGGCGGCTACGGTATTCTTCTAACTCAGGAGTACTTTCTAAGTCGTTGATGAACTTATTGTTCGTAATTAAATTAAACGTTTTTATATCGTCTGAAGTCGGATTGTACTTAAACTCCGAAGGGTCATGTTCAGCCGAAATGAAATGGCTAAATTCAGGTCCAAAACTGAGTACGCTTAAAAGATTGTGCTCGATACCCTGAATCGACTTTCTGACATTATTTGTAATAGTTGAGGGTCTGGTGTCTTCTTGTCCGAACTCTCCAAACAAGGCTTGAAAAACCTTGATTCTTATTAATCTCCTATTTATCATTGAACGTTTTGGTGTGGCAAACCTAAGTTTTTTTATCGCTTGGAAAAACTATCTATTTTATTTTTTCAAAAACATGAATCTCAAAGTTATAATCATTGAGCGTTTTAATTGTTTTTTTAGGAATTATCGAGTGAATAAGCTGCCATTCTTCATTTGCTTTTAGCGTATCAAGAGGTAGTCCTGATTCATTCGGACCAAAGTGGCCATCCCAAATTAAAATATCTCCTTTTTTAGTCCATTGTAAACTTGAAGCCCAAAGCTCTAAATGTTCATCTTGATTGTATGGATTGATATCCGCAATAATTGAAAAATATGGATATAAGTAGAGTTTGGTGCGATCTTTATAGTCTTGCTCCTGATACCAACGATTTAATTCTTCGAATTGTTCCTGCTCCTCTGAAATGGTCAGTGGATACTTATAGATGTAGTAGCGATAGGGAACGTACAAAACATGAGCAATTAAAACGAGTAGCAAGCCAGAAGTAATGGTCCTTGCCATTTTACTATATTTCTGGTCAATAAACTGAGCAATTTGCTGAAATGCATAGGCCCCCAATATAGCTGCCAATGGAGCCACAACAACCATAACACGGATATATCCGCAGCTTCCCATCATACCTTTATACCATATAAGAGCATGAGCAAGGATGTACAAAACGAACGATAACGCAACTACATTGAGCTTGAGGTTAATTTTACGCTCTTTTACAATTCGAAATGCAATTACCAGCAAGGCAATTAGGGCAAGAGCACTAACACCGAGTCCAAAAGTGTAGGGTGCAGCCCAAGCATAATGAAATAGGCCTCCAGACCCACAGATATTGTTCCCCGACATCTCGAAGTTGATGTATGGATTCTCGGTAAAAATCCAAAAAGGTTGTCCGGTAATTATCCATCCTAAAGTATTGAATATCAAGCTTCCTAATCCTAAGTAAAGAAATGTCTTAATCGATTCTCTCTTCATAACAAAATAGAGAAATACTACAAATAGTATGATAAACCCTTCGGATCGCGCATGAGGGAGTAAACCTGCAACAATAGCTCCTGGTATATTTTGATCTTTTACAAGGAAGTAAAACGTTAAACACACCAAAAAGGCACACATTGGTTCTGTAAGTGCTGATATGGTGTTATCTAAAAAGATTGGACTCAACAAAGCCAAGGTAAATGCTAAAAAAGCATAATGCTTGAGCTCCAAATGCTGAGCAATCTTATAGGCAAGAAGTGCCGATCCCAACAGACTTAACAAGTTCAATACAAACATGCCATTAAGTCCAAATTGGGCAAAAGGAGAGGCTAGAACATTAAATACAGGCTTTCCCCAATAGTCAAGAAACAATTCGGGATTTTGCCACGAGAATTTCGAAATTAAGTAGTGGTTATACGAATCCATTCCCCCTTCTAAACCAGGAGATATGATGTTCAGCCACAAGAGTATACTGGTAACCAATACACTCAATAATATCAGAAAAATAGATGATTGCCTAGAATTCATAATAGGCACCAAATATTAGTAAGTAGATTGAACGCCTAAGATGTCGTCAATTCGCTTCTGAGCAAGAACTGTAGCAGCTTTCTGCGTGTGCATATTCTTTTCTTCAGCTAAACCATAAATGTTAAGCGTAGTATCGAAAATTTTCTCAGTGTCACGCATTGCATTTTCTCTGTTGTAGCCAATGTACTCTGAATAAACATTGATTAAACCACCTGCGTTGATTAAGAAGTCTGGAGCGTAAAGCAATCCTTTTTCTTTAATCATATTACCGTGCTCATCTTCATTAGCTAATTGGTTGTTCGCCGCTCCGGCAATAATGCTGCAATTAAGTGCATTGATGTTCTCCGTATTTAAGATGGCTCCTAAAGCACATGGAGCGAAAATATCTACTCCTAAACCGTAAATGTCGTCACCGTTAACCACTTCTGCACCGTAAGTTTCTACTGCATGCTTAAGGTTTGCCTCGTTTATGTCAGAAACGTAAACTTTAGCACCTTCTTTTTGTACGAGTTCAACCAAGTGCATACCAACTTTACCAATACCTTGAACAGATACTGATTTTCCGCTCAAGCTATCAGAACCGTAAGCTTTTTTAGCACTTGCTTTCATACCCATGTAAACACCGTAAGCGGTTACTGGAGAAGGATCTCCTCCGCCACCCATGCTTTCAGGAAGTCCAACAACGCTGTCAGTCTCCATGTTTACATATTCCATATCTTTTGTAGTGGTTCCTACATCTTCTGCAGTGATGTACTTTCCATTTAGATTCTCAACAAAGCGGCCAAACTTTCTCATTAAAGCTTCAGATTTATGTTTTGAAGCGTCGCCAATGATTACAGCTTTTGCACCACCAAGATTTAATCCTGAGATAGATGCTTTGTAAGTCATCCCTCGAGATAATCTTAAAACATCATTCAATGCTTCAGCTTCAGTTGCATAATTCCACATTCTTGTTCCACCCAAACCAGGACCTAAGATTGTGTTGTGAATAGCAATAATGGCTTTAAGGCCAGTTGCATTGTCGTTACAAAACACTATTTGCTCATGATTTGTTGTTTTAATCTCAGCAAATAGATCTAATTCTGTATCGTGGGTGCTAACTGTTGATGTACTCATATTTTTAAGGATTATTATGTTTCTTAATTTTGCTGCAAAAGTAGGATTTAATTTAATATAAAATAGCACTTCGTGAGAGCACTATTCACACTTAAAAAATATTTTTACACATATCGAAAATACATAGCCTTAGGATTGCTATTTATCATCTTTTCAAATGTGTTCTCCATCGTAATTCCTCCGATTGTGAGAGAATCGATTGATGGCATTGTTTTGTTGCTACAAGAAAACAAAACACCAAAGTACATGGATTCAATTCCGCCGTTCTTCAGAACTACCTCGCGTATTGCGTTGCTTGCAGGTATTCTAGTTGTTGGAAGTTCACTCATGAAGGGCATATTTATGTTCTTTATGCGAATGACCCTCATCGTGATGTCGAGATACATCGAGTACGACTTAAAGAATGACATATTTAAGCATTACCAAAATTTGGGTCAGAGCTTTTATGCCAAGAACTATACCGGTGATTTGATGAACCGTATAAGCGACGATGTTTCAAAAGTTCGAGCTTTTGCTGGTCCTGCCATCATGTATACGCTGAATTTAAGTTGTATGATTATCATGGTGGTTGCCCTGATGTTATACATCAATGCTAAAATCACTTTGTATGTGTTAATTCCGTTACCCCTGTTGGCAATTACTATTTATCTGGTGAGTGATATGATGAACAAACAAAGTGATCTTATTCAAACCAAATTGTCAAAAATCACCTCATTTGTACAAGAAACTTTTGCTGGAATCCATGTTTTGAAGTCATATGCTGCAGAAAAGAATTTTTCTAAAAGCTTTATAAAGGTAAATGATGAATACATGGCCGACAATATGAAGCTGGTAAAAATTAATGGAGTGTTTATGCCTGCTGTTTTGGGATTGGTGGGGATGAGTATATTGATTACGCTGTATGTAGGAGGAAATGAAGTAGTAAACGGAAACTTTACAATTGGAAACATCGTAGAATATGTAATTTATGTAAACATGCTTACATGGCCCGTGGCATCATTAGGCTACGTGACTTCTTTGGTTCAGCGTGCTGCTGCCTCGCAGAAGCGTATTGATGAATTTTTAAATGTACCGATTGAAGAGTCTACAGGAACGTTAAAAATAGAAAGTCTCAAAGAAGGAATTGAGTTTCGAAATGTGTCATTCAAGTATCCAGGAACCGACAATTATGTGCTTAAAGACGTTTCGTTCAAGGTAAATGCGAAAGACAAACTTGGCATAATTGGAACTACAGGAAGTGGAAAATCAACCATAGCTAAGCTATTAATGGGTGTTTATGAACCGACCAAAGGGGAAATACTCATTGATGGTATTGCCATGCAGGAATATGACCAGAAGAATCTCAAACAGTTATTTGGGTATGTGGCTCAAGATATTTTCTTGTTTTCAGATAGTATAAGAAATAATGTACTGTTTGGAGGGAATAAGCTTGAAGATGAAGAGAATCTTGATAGGGCTATTGAATCAGCTGCATTGAGCGGTGAAATTGGAAGCTTCCCAGATGGATTAGAGACCATATTGGGAGAAAGAGGTATAACCCTGTCGGGCGGACAAAAACAAAGAACGGCAATAGCTCGAGCCTTAATTAAACGTCCAGAAATTTTGTTGATGGATGATGCACTTTCGGCTGTGGATACCAAAACAGAAGTTGAAATCAAGAATAATTTGAGCGAATGGAACTCAGCACAGACCTTTATAAATATTAGCCATCGCGTTTCTTCAATACAGGATGCTGACCATATAATATTTCTAGATGAAGGAGAAGTAATTGAAGAAGGCAGCCACACTAGCTTATATAATTCAGGTGGAGTTTATGCTGAATTGTACAGCAAGCAAATGCTTAGAGCCAATGAAGTGTCATAAAAAAATGTTTCTGAATCTGCCTTTTTTTAACGTTTTTTGTGATAGTTAATAAAAAAGACACGAGATGGGTGAGTCAAATTATGACAGAGAAGAAGTCTTCTCTAAAAAAGTAAGAGCTGGAAAAAGAACCTACTTTTTTGATGTTAAAACAACTCGAGGCGATGATTATTATATAACCATTACCGAAAGTAAAAAGCGATATGAGGATGGGGGATATATCAAGCACAAAATATTCTTGTACAAAGAAGACTTCAATAAGTTTTCGGAGGCGTTCACTGAAACAGTGAACTACGTTAAGAGTGATTTAATGCCTGAGTATGATTTTGATGAGTTTACACGCAAAACTCAAGAAGAAGAATAATCGAAAATAAAAATATGCAAAAATCAATCTGGATTTTTGGAGGAATCGCTGGAATCTTCAGTGCATTTTTAGAATATCTATTTTATTCAAGCGACAATTTTAGTCCCATGACCATGTATCTAGCCAAAGGCTTGGTACTAATCATTTGTGTTGTTTTTGGATTGATATTAATCCGAAAACTGTTGGGTGGAACGATTAGCATCGGAAGGACCTTACTTTCAGGATCATTAATTGCACTGGTTCGAGCATTAGTGTTGATCATTTCTTTTATGATCTTTTACTACCCAAATGGAGAGTTTTATCAACCAAAAGTTAATGAGGCCATTGAGTTAGCTAAAGATAAGATTGCCAACGACGATCAAATCGCAGAAGAGGATAAAAGCACAGAATTGGAGATTACACTGCAAGATATAGAAAGACAGTTTAAGCCTATGAGCTATGCCTTATTGGCCATAGCCCAAAGTTTGATTACCGGATTTATCATATCAATTCTCACAGCCGTATTTATCTCAAAAAATATGATGTACGATGGTGTCAATAAAGAGTAATAAGACTACAATAAACCAATCGGCTGAAGTTGTTTTTGAATACTTGAGTGTACCTGAGAATTACCGAATTCTTATGCCAAGCAAAGTTCGTTCATTTGAAGCAACTGACGACGAAGCAACGCTTGATATTGAAGGTATTGGGAAGGTAGAGCTGGCATTCGTTCAGAAAGATTCTCCTACCTATCTTGAACTTAAACCGCAGAACAAACTTCCTTTCAATTTTAATTTAGAATGGAATATAAAGTCCATTTCGGATCAGCAGGCTGAGGTTGAAGCAACCATTAATGCAGAGCTGAACTTTATGATGCGCTTGATGGCTGAAAAACTGCTTAAAGACTTTTTAGACGTTCAAGTTCACAAACTGACAAAACATCTGAATGACTAAGGTTCTAAAATATGCCTGGGCCGTATATTTTCTTATATGGTTTGTATTGCTATTCTTCTTGCTGTACCCTTTATTTAGATACTATTTAGCGGAAGAATCGAGATACTCGAAGGCTCATGCTTTACGCGGATTTTGGGGACGATCTCTAATGTTTCTATCAGGTTTGAGGGGTGAAACCATATATGAAGAACCGCTCGACAAAGACAAAACCTACATCTTTACACCAAATCACTTTAGCTATTTTGACATTGTTTCAGTGAATTCTCAAATGCCTTTCTATTTCAGCTTTATGGCCAAAAAAGAATTAGCTGATATACCTGTGTTTGGCATCTTTTTCAGAACTATTGATATTCCTGTAGAACGAAAATCAATTAGAGGAGCTAAACGAGCTTATAAAATGGCTAATGCAAAGCTTCGAAAAAATGTAAGCATACTTAACTTTCCAGAAGGAGGAATTGGGAAAACTGTACCTAAAATGCAAAAGTTTAAGATGGGACCGTTTCGCATGGCTATTCAACATGGATTAGAAATTGTGCCCATTACCTTACTCGATAATTGGAAGAGACTTCCAGCTGGAGGATTGTCTGGGGGAGGCACACCCGGTAAAATGAGAATGTATGTTCATCGACCTATTCCTACCAAAAATCTAAAACCTGAAGACGAAGTAGAGCTTGCCAATCAGGTTTATCGTATAATTGAAGAGAAGTTTAACGAATACAATTTTGCATGAAAGTTGACGACAAACTAATAGATGACTTGGCTCACTTAGCTCGATTAGAGTTTAAGGACGAAGACAAGGTGCATATTAAATCCGATTTAGGTAAAATAATTGACTTCTGTGACCAGCTTAGAGAAGTTGATACAGAGAATGTTGAGCCTTTAGTATACATGAGTCACGAGCAAAATGTTTTGCGAGAAGATGTTGCCAAAGATCACCTTGCAAAAGAGCTAGTACTCAAAAATGCTCCATCAAAAGATTCTGATTACTTCAAAGTTCCAAAAGTGATAAAGAAGTAATGCCTCAGATTGATATTTCAGACCTCTTCAAGATTTATAAAATGGGAACCACAGAAATCCATGCCCTGGATGGTGTGGACCTCAAGATTGATAAAGGAGAGTATGTTGCTCTAATGGGACCTTCAGGGTCTGGAAAATCTACCTTAATGAACATGATTGGTTGTCTTGATACGCCAACTGAAGGAAGATATCTGTTAAATGGTAAAGATGTCAGCAAACGCACCGACGACGAGTTGGCAGAAGTAAGAAACAAAGAAATTGGTTTTGTATTTCAATCGTTTAATCTCTTACCCAGAACAACATCCATTGAAAATGTTGCTCTTCCATTAATTTATGCGGGTGTGTCTAAAACTGAGCGTACCGAAAGGGCTCAAGCGGCACTTGAAAAAGTAGGTTTAGGAAATCGAGGTGATCATAAATCAAATGAACTTTCAGGAGGTCAAAGGCAGCGTGTTGCAATAGCAAGGGCATTGGTAAACAACCCGTCTATTGTATTAGCTGATGAGCCAACCGGAAATCTAGATAGTAAAAGCAGCAGTGAAATAATGGCCCTGTTCGACAAGATTCATAGCGAAGGCAATACTGTTATTATGGTAACGCATGAAGAGGACATTGCCCAAAATGCAAAGCGTATAATTCGTTTGCTTGATGGTAAAGTAGATACCGACGAAAACATATAACCAAGATGAAAATTTACACTAAAACAGGAGATAAAGGAACCACATCATTGCTTGGTGGAACTCGAGTAAGCAAGGCTCATCAGAAGTTAGAAGCTTATGGAACTGTAGATGAATTAAACTCTGTTTTAGGAGTAGTAAGCTCGTCAAGCAAAGTGCATCAAGAATTTCTTCAAAATATTCAGCACCGCTTGTTTAACATTGGTAGTCTTTTGGCTGTTGAACGCGAGGTGAACTTTGAACTTCCTTCGGTGGATGCTGCTGATATCGAGACTCTTGAAAAAGAAATTGATAGGCTTAATGAGAATTTAGAGCCATTAAGAAACTTTATTCTTCCCGGGGGCTCTGTATTAAGTGCTCAGGCTCACGTTGCACGAAGTGTTTGCCGTAGAGCTGAGAGAAGGGTAGTAGCTCTCGAAAATGATGACTATGGTATATTGGTTCAATATTTAAACCGTTTGAGCGATTATCTTTTTGTGCTCAGTCGAGAATTCCTTCGCGAGGAAGGAAAAGAAGAAGTGAAGTGGGAGTCTAAATAGACTACTGCATGCGCGAGGCAGCAATCATTCGCTCGATTTCTTGAAGCGAGTATCTAGCCAATTCAAATTCTGGGAAGATATTAAGGCTTCGTGTGAAATACTCTACCGATTTTTGAACGTTTTGCTCGTTGTCAAATGAATTATTTCCTACAATAAAGTAAACAGCAGATAACAATGGCACATCCTGATTAACTCCAGAAACAGGGCCTCTTAGCGACACTGTGGTTTGTGCAACTACTGAATCTCTTGCAATAAGATTGATCATATTGGTGGCCATTGTATCAAAACCAATAACATCACGTTTGTTGTAAGCTAAAACGAGTTTTTGGTATTGGTATTTATAGTTTTTGGTGTCGATCCATAATTCCTCAATCATCTTTTCTGCCTTATCAATTTCATTGAGCTGTTGGTAAGAAAGTGCAAGACTTTCCTTAAGCTCATTATCAGCCTTACCGCTTAAATACACCAAGTTTCCGAGCTTAGAACCTGCTTTGTAATTACCAGTTGCCATATACAAACGAGCCAAAGAATCTTTGTAATCCATATTGGTAGAATCTAACAGAATTAACTGGTTTAGAGCTACTTTGGTTGTGCTTGCATCAAGATTTTCTTGGGCAATTTTATACAGTTTTTTCGCATTCTCAAGGTCGTTGTTTTGCTCTTGACAAGCGTACAATCCAATCGCAACGCTTAGTATGATTAAAGTCTTTTTCATATGGGAGGGCGAAAATATGCAAATACTGCCTACGTTTAAACATAATTTCAATCAATTTGGGACGAAGGTATTCTGGGATGCAGAATTCTTAGAAAAATTGATTGAAAACATCGTGCGTAAGAATTGACGTAATTCCGCTTAAAAAGAGCAACTTAAATGCGTTGAATCGCTAAAAACGATAATAAGGCATCCAAAGTTTTTTGGTGGCCTTTTTTTTAAATAAATTCGCAGCCCATTTTTATACAAAATGTTCGAAAATTTATCATCCAGATTAGACCGTGCCTTTAAGACGCTTAAAGGGCATTCATCGCTTACAGAATTAAATATCGCAGAAACAGTTAAGGAGATTAGACGAGCTTTAGTTGATGCCGATGTGAGTTATAAGATTGCCAAAGATTTCACGAACAAAGTGAAAGAAGAAGCTTTGGGTCAGAACGTGCTAACCAGCGTTTCTCCTGGTCAAATGATGACCAAGATTGTTAACGATGAATTAAAAGAGCTTTTAGGAGGTGAAACAAAACCAATAAACCTAACAGGAAGTCCTGCAGTAATTTTAATTGCGGGTCTTCAAGGTTCTGGTAAAACTACTTTTTCTGGAAAACTTGCGAATCACCTGAAATCGAAGGGAAGAAATCCTTTGCTGGTTGCCTGCGACGTGTATCGTCCCGCAGCTATTAACCAAATCAAGGTATTAGGTGAGCAAGTTGGTGTAAGCGTTTACGCTGAAGATGATGTTAAAAACCCTGTAGCCATTGCTCAAAATGCGATAAAGCATGCAAAAGCCCACCAAAACAATGTGGTAATTGTCGATACCGCTGGTCGATTAAGTGTTGATCAGGAAATGATGAACGAGATTGGCAACCTGAAGGACCAATTAAAGCCTCAGGAAATCTTGTTTGTTGTGGATTCGATGACGGGTCAGGATGCTGTTAATACGGCCAAGGCCTTTAACGACAAGCTAGACTTTAATGGTGTTGTCTTAACAAAACTTGACGGTGATACTCGAGGTGGTGCGGCAATATCGATTAAAACCGTAGTTAACAAACCGATCAAGTTTGTAAGTACGGGTGAAAAAATGGATGCTCTTGATGTATTCCACCCAGACCGTATGGCAAATCGTATCTTGGGAATGGGAGACATCGTGTCGTTTGTTGAAAAAGCCCAAGAAAACTTCGACCAAGAAGAGGCAGCTCGACTGCAAAAGAAAATGCGTAAGAATCAATTTGATTTCGACGATTTCTTAAAGCAGCTTAACCAGATCAAGAAAATGGGTAACATTAAAGACCTTATGGGCATGATTCCTGGGGTTGGAAAAGCCATAAAAGACATTGATATTGATGATGATAGCTTTAAAGGTATTGAGGCCATTATTCAAAGTATGACTACTCATGAGCGTCAAAATCCTCAAGTATTAGACGGAAGTCGTAAAAAACGTATCGCAAAAGGTAGTGGTACAAGCACTGCCGAAGTAAATAAATTGGTTAAGCAATTCGATGAAATGCGTAAGATGATGAAGGCCATGAATAGCGGAAAGGGTATGCGTAGCTTAGGTGGAAGAACTCCATTTAGAAGATAATGAAAGACTTACGTAGAAACTATACCAAGTCTCAACTCCTCGAAGAGGAAGCCTTAAGCAACCCGTTTGAAATGTTTCAGTTGTGGTTTGATCAGGCACAAGAAAACAACGTTTTAGAACCAAATGCCATGACGCTTTCTACCTCGCTTAATAACAGGGTAGACAGCAGAACAGTGCTGTTAAAAGGCATACGTGATGAAGAATTTGTCTTTTTTACCAATTATAAGAGTAACAAAGGCCAGCAACTAGCTGAAAACCCATATTGCTCTTTATTATTCCTTTGGTTACCGATGGAGAGACAAGTAATTGTACGAGGTAGCGCCACCAAAATTGACTCTTCTGAATCTGATGAATACTACGATTCACGTCCTGTTGAAAGTAGAATAGGAGCATGGGCTTCTAACCAAAGTGAAGAAATTGAGTCTAGAGAAGCGTTAGAAGCTAAGTTGAAGGCCAAAATTGAGTACTATGACGATAAATCAGTTTCAAGGCCCGATCATTGGGGAGGATATGCTGTTCAAGCATACGAAATTGAATTTTGGCAGGGTAGGGCTAACCGGCTGCACGACAGACTGTTATATAGGCTAAATGAGGGTAGTTGGGAGTTGGTAAGGCTTCAACCATAGCACGAAAATGAAGCACTTTTGCGTTATTGTGTAGCGCTATCTAAATTTTATAAAATCAATCATTATCTCATATTTCGGTCAAACACGTTAAAATGTTGACTCTTAACTTCTTTGAAAAGTTATTTTTGCTAAAATAGTGGGCTACCAACTTCAAAATATAAAGAAAGCACTCCTAGGTAAGGCTTCGATGGCAACCATCGTTGTTACACCATTGGTTGTTGCTGGTTTGGGTCTACTTGGGTTTCAAACCTATAGCCTGATTACAGGAAAATCGTTCAAAGAATTAAACTTCGAAATTGGAAAACTCTGGGAGAGCAAAGAAGAAGTTGTTGTAGACGAACCCATCAAAGAGTCTGATATTGTATTTGACTACACACCACGCTATACCGAAGATATTCCAGAGCTGACATTATTTTCTCCTATTAAGAAGAATTCGTTCGAAGAGGTACGAACTCGTCCTGCGGTGATTATTGAACCGGATCAAACACAGTTTCAAACTTTGCCTCGTTTTGAAGATTTTAGAAGTTTAGAGAATATTTCTGATGTTGATTTGTCATTTCAAATTAACAACCCGGTTTTGGCTAAGTATTTCAGTAGGTTAGAGAACGAATACTTAATTAATCCAAACCTTACACCGCATACCGGGAAATGGTCTATCGGAATCAGTTTTGCTCCGACCTTGAGTTATAGAAGCTTTGGTTACGATCCGACCAATGTAAACGGTGTTAAGGTAGTTGGAAACTACCGTTATGTATACGGTTTAACTGAAGAACAAAGAAACATTAGCGATAAAGCGATTACTTCTTACACTGTTGGAATAGATATTGGAAGAAGAATTACGCCTAAACTAACTTTGAACTCGGGTATTCATTATGCTCAATACGGTGAACAGATTCAAATCTGTGGGGTGGATAAACAAAACCTAAACTACAACAGATCTAATTTTCTAGGCCAAGATCCAATGTATGAGGTTTATAAGACTGAATCTCCTGAAAACAATATTCCATATTCAAACCGATATTCTTATGTGGAGGTACCATTAAATTTGAGTTACGATGCCTTTGTGTTTGACAAATCGAAAGTTTCGTTTAATGCTGGGGTTCATTTTCAAAAGCTAGACAATGTAAACGCATTAGTTTATGACTTCGACACCGACTATTACTACTGGATTACTTCTAAGGAAGAAATATTTAGAATGTACGGAATGGGGGTTTCTGCAGGGTTTACCGTTTCACAGTTTGTTGGAAATCGATTGGAAATGTTCATCAACCCGCACTTTAAATCGAACATCAACTCAACGTTCAAACAGCCTTATCCAGTGAATCAAAATCAATATGCCAGTGGCTTGAGAATTGGCTTCAGACAGCAATTGAATTAATTTCGGCTGTAATACTCAATAACGGTTTGGTCTTCATATTTCTTTTCTTTAACCAAATGAAAGTGCTTCAATAGATTCGATTCGGCCGTATGGGTTTCGCCGCAGAATTTCTTAACCAATATGAGATAGTTTTTTTTAGACAACTCTAGAGCTATTTGATCAACTGAATTTACTTTGAATATCGAGTTATTAACCAGCTCATCACTATAGTTCTGATAATTGTTGAATATTGCTTTATTGTAGTGATATAAAAATACCTTGTCACAATAGTAAGGAGTAATTACAATGCATTCATCATCTGTTTTCCAAGATTTGACGTCGTCCGTAACTTCTACAATATTTGTCTGCTTGAATGCATTAGTATCAAATCCGAGAACCATAATTATGATAAAACACCCGGTTAAAACGTAACGAGATCGCCAAACAGCAAACAGTTCAATAATGCTACCAAGAATGATGATGGCTAGGCAAGGAAAGGCAAATGAGATGTATTTTTCGGTATAAAGCGGTATCCATAGACTTAGAATATAGATGAGCAATGGAAGCAAGAATCCAACGGAAATAATGGATAGAAGATAAATGTCGGTTCTTGATTTATACATTGCCCGAATTGTGAAAAAAAGAAGAGTTATAAGGAATAGGGCATTAAACCACAACTGACTGGTTAGTTTCCAAATAAATGGTAGATTAAAGTGAACTGAAGAACTAACAGCAAGGAGTGCGAACAGTACTAAAATAGAAGCCTTTTTTAACTTAGTCCTATTTCTTTTGCTTAACGCTGTATACAGGCAAACAAGGCCAATCAGGTACAATAATCTACTTCCATTGAGAAAATGTAGAAATGAATCATGTAGGTTTCCTACATTTTGGATCGGCTGCAACCAGTTCCCATTTGAAACTGCATAGTGGGCTTGCATAAAAAGAAGAGGTACAATAGGAGCTAGCGATGCCAAAATTATGAGGTATCCGACACCAATTACTTTTAAACTATATGTTTTCTTGGTAGCCGCATTCAGGGCAACCACTGCACCTAAGGTGAACACGATAAGAATACCGAAGTAATGGGTGTAAATCATTACTATCGAGACCAAGACTATTGGGAGCATAGATCGAAGAGAATCTAGCTTCTTAGTGACAATAAAGAAAATCAACATGGTAGTTAACCATGCAAGGAGTGAGTAGGCTCTTACATCCAACAAAAACCCAAAATTAAGGTTACTTACGGCTAGCAAAACAGCACCCATAAGGGCCATTAGAGTGTTGAACTTCGTCAGTATTAGTCGATATATAAAAAAGGAGGTGAGCGTATTGAATAAAACAGGAAGTGCTTTAACAGCAAGGGTAGACGTGCCAAATAGATGAATCCAAAAGTGCAGTATTATTTCAAAAAGAGGAGGGTTATTTCCGTACTTAAGAGCGTTAATTATCTCTAAAGTACTTCTTTGGGCATAGAAAATTGAGAATGGTTCATCTCCACCAATTGGTACTTTAAGATTCATGACCAGCATAACGATGGCATAAACTAAAAAGAAGAGAGTGACCAAAAGGTTTTTATACTTAGCGGGGTTAGAGCGAGAATTCATCAGTCGCGTCAAATCTAATTTTGATAAAATAGGTAAGCAAACCGTTAGTAAACAATGACATATATCTTACATCGGTTCGAATTGTTAGTCATTTTTATTAATTAAAAAGAGTTGGTATTATGTAGATAGCTCTGACGTTTAGCTACACAAGAATTGTGTTTATAATGCACTATCTTTGCACCAATGAAATCAGTATATATTGTTGCTGCAGTTAGAACACCAATGGGAAGTTTTAATGGCAAACTAAGCGGAATATCGGCTCCAAAACTTGGATCGGTTGCGATTAAAGGAGCTTTAGAAAAAGCAGGTGTTCAACCTGATCAAGTAGACGAGGTTTTCTTCGGAAATGTTTTGCAAGCGGGCTTAGGACAAGCTCCAGCTCGACAGGCAGCGATTTATGCAGGTCTTCCGAATACAACACCATGTACCACAGTAAATAAAGTATGTGCAAGTGGAATGAAGACCGTTGCTTTAGGGGCTTCTTCAATCATGCTAGGACACAACGATATTGTAGTTACCGGAGGAATGGAAAACATGAGCCAGGTTCCTCACTACCTTCCTAACTCTCGAGGAGGATATAAATACGGAAACTTCACAGCTGTTGACGGTTTAGCGTACGACGGATTACGCGACGTTTATAACGAATACATGATGGGTAATGCAGCTGATAAAACAGCCAAAGATTATGACATCTCACGTGAAGAACAAGACGAATTTGCAATCAATTCATACAAAAAATCTGCTGCTTCTTCTGAGGCTGGGAAATTTAAGGATGAGATTGTTCCTGTTGAGATTCCACAAAGAAGAGGAGATCCTATTGTAATGAACGAAGATGAGGAATTCAGAAATGTGAAATTTGAGAAAATTCCGAGTTTGAGACCAGTTTTTGAAAAAGATGGTACGGTAACTGCTGCAAATGCGTCTACAATTAACGACGGAGCAGCTTGTATCATTTTAGCTAGCGAAGACAAAGTAAAAGAATTGGGATTAACTCCAATTGCAGAAGTTGTTTCGTTTGCTGACGCAGCACATGAACCTGAGTACTTCACTACGGCACCAGCAAAGGCAGTTCCTATAGCACTTGAAAGAGCAGGCTGCTCAATTGATGATGTTGATGCATTTGAGTTAAACGAAGCATTTTCAGTTGTTGCCCTTGTAAATAACAAGCTATTAAACCTAGACCCAGCAAAAGTTAATGTGAATGGTGGTGCAGTTGCCCTTGGTCATCCACTTGGAGCATCGGGAGCAAGAATCTTGGTTACACTTATCAACGTATTGAAACAAAACGGCGGTAAAATTGGTGCTGCTGGTATTTGTAACGGTGGGGGTGGAGCCAGTGCTATGGTTATCCGCAACATCTAATTTAATCTGTTTGGGCACGAAAATTGATAATTCTAAGTTATAGTATACGATGAGGTTTGTAACTTGGATATTGATTTTTATTTCGAGCTTGAGCTTTGCCCAGCGCAGCAAAAAAGCTGTAATAGACTCGGTTAATTTCGACTCAATTCGAAATTATGAGTATCAGTTAGAAGGACTGAGTTACAACATTATCAATGCTGAAGACAAGCAGGAAAGAATAACAAGCTGTTATTATTTTATCCAAACGTTGAAAGAAGCATTGCAGGTACCTCAGTCCTTTTACTATGACTTTACTTCACTCAGAACGGTGTCTGCTCTTAGACCCGACGACAATAAGTTTAGAATATTCACCTGGAATCTTCTCCTCGATTCGGGCAAGTACATGTACTTCGGGGCTATCCAAATGAATAACGCCGACAGCTTGGTGTTGTATGGCCTTTACGATAGTTCAGACTACAACAGAGATGTCATTTATGGCGAGTTTGACCATAAACATTGGATGGGGGCCCTGTATTACCAAGTACACCATTACCGCTGGAAACGCGAAGATCACTACCTGCTTTTTGGCTGGGATGGTCAAGATTCTCGAACGAACCGCAAGATTATCGAAGTACTTTGGTTCGATGAAGAGGATAAACCTCACTTCGGTAAAGAAATCTTTAACTACGATGGAGACATGCAATCACGCATCATATTTGATTTTGCTGATAAGGCAGCTATGATTTGTAGGTATGATCCTGACGAAGAGGCCATTGTATATGCCAATCTGGTACCCATAAACCCGGCGTTGGAAGGCAGATATGAGAACTACGTGCCCGATGGAACATACGACTTCTTAGAATTTGAAAAGGGCTCGTGGCGTAAGAAAGAAATGATTTTCGATGATAGGAGGGAGCATAGTGGCGAATTACGCAGACTCTAACATTTGAAAGCCATACCAAAACAACCATCCTGTTATTCCAAGAGCAACAAATAATAGTATCAGGTTTCGAATTCCTTCCCGCTCTCTTCTTTTCTTAATCAGTAAACGAATTTCTTCTTTTTCAGCTGGTGTTAGCTGCTTAAATCTTTTATGGTATTGTTTATCTGCTAATCCTACATACAGGTTCTTGTTGTCAAAATAAGTATGCTTTCTGCCTACTAAGCCATTGTTACGCAACATGCTTTGCATCAGCGACATGTGTCCTCCACTGCTCACTTTCGGTATTTATCGTTTAAACCAATTCCTGACAAGATCATCGGGGTAATTTTATCCAATCTTTTAAGCCGAGTTGCTTCTTGTTTTGCACTCGAGATGTGATTGGCATATTCTTTTTGTTTTCCAAAAGTCAGTTGAAAGAAGTGCTGAGCTAGATCATCATTAGTCTTCAAGGCATGCTTGAGCTCGTCTGGCATGTCATAGGTTTTCTGACGTTCTGGTTTAATCATCTTTCCCGCCTTTTGATTTTCTATGGCTTCCAAGACATAGGTCTTGACAAGATCTTCATCAATTTCTGTTGGAGAATTGAATCGCCATTGACGAAGTGCTTTGGTTGTACCCTCTTGAGCATTAATCAATACCTTAGCCTCGTCTTTTAAGAATACACCTTGATGAAACCACAAGCCGACATACGATTTGAAGGCTCCTAAACCGACAACATTCTTTTTATTAACTGTATAATGTGGGGCCCCCCATTTCATTTCCTCTTCCATACCGAGGTTTGAAACTACTTTTCGCAAGATTTGTAGAGAATCGGCCCACTCAGGGTGAAAACTCAAATACTCTTCAACACTTTTAGCCATTTTCATATGGCCAAATTTACGAATTAGAACATAATAATATGACCTCTAAATCCATTTTTAGAATGATATTCAAGAGCTGGCAAAGGAAATTTGATAGAATTAGCAACGATTAGAACTCCTTTTAAGAGCTTGCTATCCGTCTTTATTTTGGTTAGGTCGATATCAGGTGCAAGGTAAAATTGCCTCGCACGTGGGATGTGAGAATAGTCGTAAACGACCCAATCGCGATCAAAAACATTGTCATGACCGCCTATCATACCGTCCGCTCCATAACCAACTGCAATGCATAACCAATCTGGCCATTTTGATTCTGGAGCAAATGCTTTTATGTTAGTGCTCAACCAATAAGTTTGAGCATTGTAGTCTTTAAGCATACGTTCTGGGAGATTATTACCGAGTACGTTTGGGCGAATTTTATCATAAGGAGAACGGGAGTAAGAATACTTCATCGTTATGCGT
Source organism: Bacteroidia bacterium (assembly GCA_965216465.1). Taxonomy (GTDB): domain Bacteria; phylum Bacteroidota; class Bacteroidia; order NS11-12g; family UBA9320; genus UBA9320. The sequence goes on along the minus strand of CBDCFW010000001.1, from coordinate 177,924 downwards.
TGTTCGTCCCACAATAGACTTTGAGAGATAGCCATTCCACTTCCTACTGTATTGGCTATTATGTCTCCATAACTAGCTCCCCAACCATTAGAGAATCCATCAAAAATTTCAACCCCAGATTGTATGAAGAAACCATACGAACCACCTATCCAAGAAGCTTGTTTGTGATTGTAGCCAGCCCATTTCATCATCTCAATTCCAGCGACACCTTCATAGTAACACGAATAGGTATGGCCTACCTTATCCATCTGATTCCATTCAGCATTATCGTTGAACCAATGAAATTTCCCCAGGTCATGGTCTTTATACCAAAGGTGATATAGACCCACCATGGTAGAAGTGTAAGCAATTGCATTTCCACCAATTACAATTTGCTTTCGAAGTTTATAATTAATGCTATCGTTTTGTGCCTGGCTTGAAAAGCACAGTGCTAAAAACAATAGTGTGAGACTATGACAATATAGTCTCTTTAGTAGCATCTAGAATTGCGATTACATCCGTAGCATTTGCGGCTTGTCCGTATACTCTTAAAAGAGGCTCCGTACCACTTGGTCTAATCATAACCCAAGTGTCGTTCTCAAGTAAGAATTTATATCCGTCAACCGTTTCGGTTCCGGTTACTTCATACTGACCAAAGCTTCCGTACTCATTATTTTTACACTTCTCAATAATGGCCCATTTCTGATCTTCAGGTACATGCAGGTCGTATCTATCCATAGCAAATGAACCAATTAAATCATACACATCTTGAATCAGTTCGCTGAGAAGTTTGCCTGTTTTTGCCATGTATTCCCAAAGGATTAAACCCATCCAAATTCCGTCACGTTCTGGGATGTGAGTGCTTACCGCAATTCCGCCACTTTCTTCACCTCCGAGCAAACTTTCGTTCTCAATCATCTCTTTGCAGATGTACTTAAACCCGATCTTGGTTACATTGTGATCTAAGCCATAATGCTCACACAAATTCTTAATTTTTGAAGTGCAGCTAAAACTGGTATAAACTCCTCCTTTAACACCTTTAAACTCTACGAGGTAACGAATTAGCAGAAGGATAATATGGTGAGAGTCAACAAAGTCTCCATTCTCATCAAATAGTCCAATTCTATCTGCATCCCCATCTGTGGCCAATCCGCTTGATAAGCCTTTTTGCTTGATTTCTGATGCAAAAGGCTGCAAGTTTCTCGCAATAGGTTCAGGAGCCTGGCCCAAAAAACTTGGGTTGTATTCAGCATGCATTAAAAACGCATCGGGAAGCAGTCTTCTGATTACATTCTGACCCGCTCCATACATGGCATCGTATCCAAATTTCAATCCACTGTTTTTAATAGCGTCGATATCAAAGTTTGCGTGGACGTGATCAATATATTCTTGCTCCATATCAATTACTTCAACTTGCTCGTGTTCAATGAGTTTGTCGAACGATTGAATATCTACCGAATAACTATCAGGAATCAATGCTTCAATGGCATCAATCTCAGATTGGATTGCAGGCCCCCCATAATTAGCTTTGATTTTAAAGCCATTATAAGATGGTGGATTGTGGCTAGCCGTAATAACAATTCCTGCAAAAGCATCATGCTTTAATGTAGACAAAGAAACCATTGGTGTAGAAACAAATCCATGAGATGTATACACTTTAATTCCTTCTTTGATAAGTACAGAAATAGTTGTTTCCGTAAAAAGCTTGCCTGCAAATCGACAATCGTAGCCAACAAGAGCGGTATGGTTATCCGACTTCTGTTTAATCCATTGAGCTGTTGCGAATGCCACTCGGGCAACATTGTCTGTAGTATATTCTTTTGCGATGATGGCCCTCCATCCGTCGGTTCCGAATTTTATTCTAGTCATGAGTAGGTTTGATATTATTCCAATTATTGTTTAGTAATGCCTCGTAGTATAATCTTGATTTGTTCGGAGCGATTTCTTCATCATTTACTTTCTGAAGTACAAAGTCAAAAGACTTTTCGCTCAGGTATTCTTCTAAACCTCTTAAGTTGATTTTGATGTTTAGCTCTTCCAATTGCTTGCTGTTCAGTGTGATAGAGTGCCCGTCAATAAACAAACTTACACGTGTCAACTGTTGAAATGCTATGCTATTATATCGCCTCCATTCTTCGGCAACTTCAATGGCTTCAATCTTCCAAGGCACAAACATCAAATGGTCAAAGTGTGCATCTCCTCCAGCGTTAAGAATGGTTTGCTTGTTTTCATTCACAAATTTTTCAAAGGTTGAATAGAAGCTTGCATTTTCTTCGTTCGAGTTAATATTGGGTTGAAGCACCTTATATTCAATGCTTTTCACATCTTCTATTTGATACAACTCTCTGAGTACTTTGTCGCTGGTTATTGCTTGATGTTTAAGTCTCAGTGCAAGTACTTGATCTTCTTTAAACGATTCGTCTCCAAACTGAACCAAATTAAAATTATACGCCTTGCTGTGCAGAGCATTCCAAAATGTTAGGGTAGAAGAACCATTAGCATTGGAAGGAATAGGAGTTGACTTCAAAAGATCTAGAATATCTATAATGTCAACATATCCATAATTAATACTCTTGCCATATTTTGATTGTCCTGTAAATGAAAAGCCTAGGGTTGCGAAATCGTAATTTTTCTTATAGATCTGCCAAATCTCATGAATAAAGAGATTCGAACTTTGAACAAAGGGTTTTGCTGCACCTTTCTCAATCTGAGCAAAACGTTCTTTTGATACAATAATTTCTTTATTCGGATTTTCCCAAAGTGGAAGGTCGCCTGTCAGTAGACGTGGGTATACTAATTCTTGCAGTTCAGCAACAAAGTTGAATCCAATCGAATCGTGTTGTAAGTCTTTAGATACATACAACATTACCGGCGTGTTGTCGTAGTTGGCTGGAAGTCGATTGCTTGATTGACATCCAAATAAAAAAGTAAAGAAACAGCTAAAAGTTTATGTAAATGCATTTTCTCCAGTTATTTCCATTCCCAAGATTAGTAGATGAATGTCGTGTGTGCCTTCATACGTCACAACAGACTCAAGATTCATCATATGGCGCATCATAGAGTATTCACCCGTAATTCCCATACCTCCATGCATTTGACGTGCTTCTCTAGCTATATTCATCGCCATTTCAACATTGTTCCTTTTTGCCAATGAAATTTGGGCGGGAGTGGCCTTTCCTTCATTCATCAACACACCAAGTCTCCAGCATACCAATTGAGCTTTTGTTATCTCGGTTAGCATTTCAGCTAGCTTCTTTTGCTGCAATTGAAATCCACCGATTGGTTTGCCAAACTGATGACGTTCAGCAGCATATTTCTTAGCACTTTCATAACAATCCATCGCAGCACCGATTGCACCCCAGCTTATACCGTATCGTGCAGAATTTAAGCAGGTTAATGGTCCTTTAAGTCCTTTTACATTAGGTAGTATGTTAGCTTTAGGAACACGAACATTGTCAAAAACAAGTTCACCCGTGCAACTTGCTCGTAGACTCCATTTATTATGTGTGGTCGGAGTAGAAAAACCTTCCATTTCGCGATCAACAATTACACCGCGTACCACACCTTCTTCATCCTTAGCCCAAACTACAGCAACATCTGCTTCAGGAGCATTGCTAATCCACATTTTAGCTCCGTTAAGTATGATGTCATCACCATCTTCCGTAAAGTTTGTGGTCATTCCTCCCGGGTTAGAACCGTGGTCGGGTTCAGTCAGTCCGAAACAGCCAAGCATGTCACCAGATCCAAGTGCTGGCAAGTACTTCTTTTTTTGCTCTTCACTACCAAATAAGTGAATCGGATACATAACGAGTGATCCTTGAACACTAGCGGTAGAGCGGATTCCACTATCGCATCGCTCTAACTCTTGCATAGCTAGTCCGTAGCTTATATAATCTAAACCGCCACCACCATATTCAATAGGTAGTTGTGGGCCGAAGCATCCTGTTTCACCCAGTTGTTTTACAATGTGTGAAGGGAAATAATTATTCTGCGCACATTCCTCTATAATAGGAGAGAGCTCTCGCTTCACATAAGCTCTTACACTATCGCGTACCAGCTTATGTTCTTCACTCAGTAAATCGTCTATTTGATAGAAATCAGGATGATTGAAAACATCCTTGCCTTTATTTGCCTCTTTCAACGAATTAATTTCACCTTCAGTCATAAGTTTTTAAATATGTTTGCAAATGTAAAATTAATGCCCACAAATTAGAAATGAGCAATCGATTAGAGACCGTTCTAAGTGTTGATAACATCAGAGTGAAAGCATATCACGGTTGGTATGCAGCAGAAAGAGAATTAGGAGGGATGTACAATATCTCTGTACAAGTAATAAGTTCAGCTTCAGCTGACGAGGAGTTTCATGACTTGGAGAGCAGTGTGAACTACGAATTTATTCAGGAAAGAGTGATTGCAATAATGAAGCAAGAGTTCAAACTCATTGAAGAGTGCTGTAAGGCTATATTTGATGACCTAAAAGCTTTAAAACCAAATGCCACTTGGCGGGTTAATTTAGTAAAGGAAAATCCACCAATTAAATTTGTAGGGGCTACCCAATTTGAAATAAAAGGATGAAAAAACTGGTATACTTAGTCGTTTTATTGGCATTCTTTGGATGCAAGTCTTCTCAAGAAAGTGCTGAGCCAGAAATGGCTCCAGGAGGGATGATTTTTGATGTTGAAAGAATTAAAAGTCCAATAACTGGTGATGTTCCGAGTCACCTATTGCATCAATATCTTCCTCGCACTATGGGAGACATCTATAAAAACAAAGCGACAAAGTATTATCCAAACACATGGTCTCCCGTCGATGACCGTTTTGCTACTTTAAGTGTTTCGCAAATCGTTCACGATCCGAACAATACCAAAGTGTATTACTTCTCAACTGGAGAAGGGTTTATGAATATCGGATCGGCCCGCGGTGCAGGAATCTGGAAAAGTACAGATGCTGGAGAATCATGGAGCCAATTGCCATCAACGGCAAATGATAGTTTCTATTTCTGTCAGGATATGATTGTTCATCCTGTAACCAGTGATGTTTACGTTGCTACGTCGAATGACGGTGTGATTCGTTCACAAGATGGTGGTGAAACTTGGGAAAAAGTAATCTATAGAAACATGGGATCTTCCCGCGATGCCGCTGTGGATTTAGAGCTTACGGCTGATAACGATATTGTTGTGGCTTTTGGGATTTTAACTTCAGGAGATGCCATTTATATATCTTCAACCGGAGACTTAAACGATTGGCAGGAAATTTCAAATGGATTTCCAACAAGTAACATTGGACGAATCGAGGTGGCTACAGCACCGAGCAATGCTCAAGTGATGTATGCAACAGGCTATCGACCAAGCGATCGCTTAACTCATCCAATTTATAAAACGACTGACAAAGGACAGAATTGGTTTGAGCTTCCGAAGCCTGGAGGAAATGACAGTTTTGCCAAACTGCAAGCATGGTATGACTTGATTCTTCAAGTTGATCCAGCAAATGAAGATGTCGTAATTGTTGGAGGGTTCAACGTACATCGATCACAAGATGGAGGAAACACGTGGCAACAGATGTTTGAAGGCAGCAGGCGCCACAATAAGTACAATTTGCAATATGTGCACGTAGACCAACATAATTTTATCTTCCAAGATTCAGACACGGTGTACATTACTAACGACGGAGGTGTATGGAAGTCGAATAACTTTACGGCAGATACTCCATTGTTTCTAGACCTCAATTTGAATTACAATACGTCACAGTATTATGCATGTGCAATTGCTCCTCAAAAAGATAACAATCTGGTAATGGGAGGCATGCAAGACAATGGTTCTTTTGCTTCTACAGGAAACGGTATAAGTGAGTTTAAACGTGTTTCATATGCCGACGGAAGTTTCTGTGCGATAGACCAAGAAAACGGTGAATACTTGTATTCTACAACACAGTATGCAAGAATGTATCGAACGCACGGTAATAATGTTGACACCATCACTAATCCATATATTGAAGATGGAAGAAATGGGAACACTCAATTTATCAATCAGATTCATATGGATGTGAACGATCCGCAAATTATCTATCAAGCAACCAATGCTGGATTGTGGGCATTGTTTAATTCGAGAACAGCAAAAAAAGAAGAGTGGAAACAGGTTTCAAATCGCTTTGGAGTGATTACAACCGTAGCCACTTCAAGACTGGCAAAAAATACTGCTTTTGTTGGCCGCTTAAATTTTCCTTTTCGAGTAGATAATGTTTGGAATGGAGATGCTAACAATAGAGCAGTTCAGCTGGATGGCAATGCGGAGCTTCCTTCTGCAAATGTGTTCTTGAATTGTATCGTTCCTGATGATCAAGATTCAAACCACTTGGTGGTGATATATAGTAATTACGATATCATAAGCGTTTATGAGACTCACAACGCATATGCAGATGATCCAGATTGGGTCAGTTGTGAAGGAAATCTACCAAACATTCCAGTGCGTTGGGGTTGCTTTAAGAATGGAAGTTCTGACGTGTTTCACGTAGCAACTGAATTGGGTGTGTACTCCACCGATAAATTGGATGGAGAGAACACGGTTTGGAGAGATAATAGCAGTGGACTACCCAATATTCGAGTAGACCAGCTGATCTCACGTATTAGCGATGATAAGTTTGTTGCAGCCACCCACGGAAGAGGAATTTTTACGGGTATTGCCGATGAAAATAATGACATCACATGGACAGAAAGAGGTCCACGTAATGTTGGAGGAAGAACACGTACACTCATGATTGACCCAAATGTTACTTCGAACAAAAAGCTATGGGCTGGAAGTGTGAGTGGCGGATTATGGGTTGTACAAAACATAGATTCAAGCATGCATTACGTTGAAATTCCAGAATCTACAGCATTGGATGTTGTTCCAAATCCAGCGAGTTCATTTGTGATATTGAAGTTCGATGAATCGAATGAAAACAACATTGAGGTTGAAGTGTACAATAACTTGGGTCAGACCTTGATTAAAAGAGAAGTACAAAGTGCAGCAGAATACGAACTGAGCCTCGGTGGAATAACGAATGGCATCTTATACATTCGCTTGAAACAGGGCGATGATGAGGTGGTTAAAAAAATCATTAAATTGGCAGAATAAGGGGCTTTAGCGGCAAAAATTAGCAATTCATCAATTAGGAATTAATACTGCAATAGAATAAGCTTTAAAAGGCTATTTTCGCAGCCAAATAAAAAGGATACATGGGAACATTAATCATGGCAGGGCAACTGATACTAGCGTTAGCTATTTTAGTATCGTTGCATGAATGGGGGCATTACATCGCAGCACGTACTTTTGGTATACGTGTTGAGAAATTCTACATCTTCTTCGATGCTTGGGGAGTAAAGCTTTTCAGCAAGAAGGTAAACGACACCGAATGGGGTATTGGATGGTTGCCACTTGGAGGCTATGTTAAAATTTCAGGAATGATAGATGAAAGCCTTGACAAAGAGCAAATGGCTTCAGAACCTGAAGATTATGAATTTAGAAGCAAGCCAGCATGGCAGCGTTTGATTGTTATGATTGGTGGGGTAACGGTTAATTTCTTTTTAGGAATATTAATTTTCGCCTTATCACTATGGCACTATGGAGATACATGGTTACCAACAGAAGTAGCTAATGTGAATGGAATTGTTCCTACCGAATTAGGAGTTCAAGCAGGATTCAAAGAAGGAGATAAACTTATCGCATTGAACGGTGAGAAGCTTGAAAAATACCGTGAATTTAGTAAGCCTGAACTTTTCTTTTCAGGAGATGAAGATCTAACTTATACCGTAGAAAATAATGGTCAAATTCGTGACTTCATTCTGGCAGATAGTATAAAGCCTAAGGTTATGGAAAGCAAAGGCCGTGGCTTATACGACAAGCGTATTAAGTCTATTGTATATGAAGCACAAACTGAAGAGGCTAAGAGTTCTGGCTTTGAAAAAGGCGACCAAATTGTATCGGTTAATGATGTTGCTACTCCTTTTCACAATAACATGAAGGATGAGCTTCAAAATCACAAAGGTGAAGAAGTAACTATAGGTATAATCAGAGACAACGAATCAATTGAGATAAAGCACAAACTAGATACCAATGGTAGAGTTGGAATATTGATGGATGATGTTTCTGAATTTGCAGGTAAAACCATTACCACGAAGTTTGGCTTTTTAGAATCGTTCCCAGAAGGAACCAGGAGAGGAATTAACACCTTGAACTTAAACATTAGAGCTTTTGGTGAGATGATTAAAGGAAAGCTTAATCCAACCAAAACATTAAGCGGGCCGATTACAATTGCTACCATTTATGGAGCGGAATGGAACTGGCATCGATTCTGGCAGATTACAGGAATGCTATCATTTGTCTTAGCTTTCATGAACTTGTTACCTATTCCGGCTTTAGATGGAGGACACGTATTGTTCTTATTGATAGAGATGGTTAGAAGAAAGCCATTGCCTGAGAAAGTAATGTACTACTTCCAAATCGTTGGAATGATTCTACTTTTTGCTTTAATGGGCTTTATACTGTTTATTGATAGCTTAAACGCGTTTTTTAGTTGATGAACTACTTTCAGTTTTATGGTATAGAAGAGCAATTCTTCTTGGATGAAGCTGAGTTAAAACAGCTATTCTTTAAGATTAGTAAAGAGCATCACCCTGATTTTGTTATTGATGATGAAGCGAAGTATGAGCAGGCTTTAGAAACGACGAGTACCAATAATTCGGCATTCAAGGCGTTAAGCAAGTTCAGCTCGAGAGTGAATTACATTCTAAAACTTAATGAGGTGCTTCAAGAGGCACAGAATGCTATTCCGCAAAGCTTTTTAATGGAGATGATGGACATCAATGAGGATATTATGGATTTAAAAATGGATCCTGATGCTGCGAAGCAAGATGAAGTATTGATGGAGGTAAGGCAGTTGGAAGAAGAATTGAATTTGGAGTTAGCGAATAGGGCGGGAGAGGCTGATAAGTTGGAAGTTGGAAGTGAAGCTCGAAAAGAAATTTTAGAAAAAGTTAAAGAAACATACTTAAAGTTAAAGTATGTGTTGCGAATAAGAGAAAGTCTAAATACATTCGCAGCCTGATTTGAGAAACCTGGTTGTAGGTCTTGAATCGGTGCAGACGCTTAGGTCTGTATGCTCAAGGACGTAAACGTCCTTTCATGCCCAGGTGGCGGAATTGGTAGACGCGTTGGTCTCAAACACCAATGTCGCAAGACGTGTCGGTTCGAGCCCGACCCTGGGTACAAAATGAAAAGCTGATCTTCTAGGTCAGCTTTTTTTATGGCGAAAATTTGAATTCTAAAGTCGGGCGAGAAGTTTATCCCAACTGCAACGTTGGGGAGCCCGACCCTGGGTACCATAACAGTTAGAGTGTGAAGTGTGAGTGTTCTTACTCACACTCGCCCTCATTCTCGCACTGACTGTGAATTTTGATATGCATGTTTGATTTTGAAAAGCTTTCAGTCTATAGGCGTGCAAAAGAATTTCATTTTGAAATTGAGAAACTATTAGACAACTGTAAACCAGATTCAGTAATTACCAATCAGCTCAAGCGGGCTTCACTTAGTATCGCTTTAAATATAGCTGAAGGTACAGGACGATTTACGAATCGTGATAAAAGAAATTTCTATGTTATTTCTAGAAGTTCAGTATTTGAATGTGTTGCTATTTGTGATATACTTAAAGATAAATCAAAACTCAATATAAAAGAGTACTCTACACTCTATCAGAAAGCAGAAGAGCTGTCTAAGATGTTATATGCTCTAATACGGAAGTTGGAGAAGAAGTAAACAGTTAGAGTGTGAAGCGCGGGTGATTCTACCCGTATTCGCCCTCATTCTCGCACTGGCTGTGAATTTTGATATGCATGTTTGATTTTGAAAAACTTACAGTCTATAAGCGAGCAAAAGAATTTCATTTTGAAATTGAGAAACTATTAGACAACTGTAAACCAGATTCAGTAATTACCAATCAGCTCAAGCGGGCTTCACTTAGTATCGCTTTAAACATAGCTGAAGGTACAGGACGATTTACGAATCGTGATAAAAGAAATTTCTATGTTATTTCTAGAAGTTCAGTATTTGAATGTGTTGCTATTTGCGACATACTTAAAGATAAATCAAAACTCAATATAAAAGAGTACTCTACACTCTATCAGAAAGCAGAAGAGCTGTCTAAGATGTTATATGCTCTAATACGGAAGTTGGAGAAGTAGAATGCAGTTAGAGTGTGAAGCACGGGTGCTTCTACCTGCATTCGCCCTCATTCTCGCACTGACTGTGAATTTTGATATACATGTTTGATTTTGAAAAGCTTAGAGTATATAAGGGAGTTAAAGATTTTTATTAAAACAACTAATGAAGTAGTAGAATTTCTACAATATGTGTGAGCTTGTTGTTTTCATTTTGAAGACATGAAAAAAATAACATTAGCATTTTTAGCCCTTTTTCTCCTTTTCAGTTGTAAGGATAGTAATCGATTGACATGTGCTTCTTGCGACACGTTTTCACCTGATAAACAAGCAGCACTTTTTGGTGATGATCTCGCTGCCATTTCCTTTCAAGTGTACTATGCAAACAAGAGCAACACTAACAATAATTTTCATCTAGCATTTCACTATACTGGACAAGATTCAATTATTCAAAAGATGGACTTGTTCAATCTTATACAGAAGAATGACGAGAATATTCCAATCTCAATTGTCTTATACTTCAATAATCGACTTGATAAAAGCGAGAAATTAAATCTGGATTCCAGTAGAGCTGCATTGTATTTTTATCTGAAAGAAGGGAGACTGTATGTTGATGGATTTGATTGCAACGAGCTTTCATATCGATTTAAGTCAATCGAGGTTGACGCAATCTCAACTAACGATTTTGTAGTTTTCGCGAGACAAATGGACTTAGATCAACGCTTCTTTTCTGCAGTTTCATTGCGGAGTAATTATGAATTTGAAGTCCCTGATCATGCAGTTTTTCTGCACCAAGTTTTAGGTGCTAATTACTTAAAGTCTAAAAAAGCTCCTGATGTTCCAGACAAGCCTAAGAAGGACAAAGAAGGCTGTCAATACCCTTGTTTTGAGGCACCGGATATGAACTGCATGTCGAATGGAGATGGGACTTTTGATTGCTATGGAAGAACTTGTGGCATTAATGAGGCTGAAAAAGTGTCAGGGAAGATTATTGACAAGTCTACTTTCTATGATATCAGAGCAGAATTGTCAACTTCTGAACTTGGCAAGTCGTATATTAATGACTACTACTATTTGAGCTCAATAATAAAAGAGGAAGGACTGAGTGTGAGAAATGGAATGAAAGCAGTAGAACTCAGCAAGATTGCGATTCCCATTCTGAAGAAGTATTTAAGTGAAGACAATAGTCAGATACTTTATCAAGAAGACATAGAAATAGAGTTAATTGACTTTTTGGATTCGGTAAATGAGTTGTCAGATGACGAGGAGTTTAAAAGAATAGTGTCTGATGTAAGGTATCTTATAATCTCAAACTCTGGGAAATCAATTGCTGCAATTAGAGATCAGTTTAGATAAATAGTAAACAACTTATAATGCGAAGTGCAGGTAGAATCATCTGCATTCGCCCTCAATCTCCCACTGACTGCAAATATTGGTACACTTGTTTGATTCAGCTCATTTAAGGTGCACTATGCTGGTTTCAATTCAAATTGTTTATTTTGGTGAATAATTGCTCTATTGAAAATTCGATGCAACCCTTAATATATGACATATCATTTTACTCTGGACTAACTGCTTTTGGTGCGTTTGCTCTCAAATATATTTTGCATTATATCTATTTGTATAGAAGTGATTTTAAGGATGAAGGTTTTTTAATGAAAACTCACTATTCAAAATGGTACGCATTAAATCCTTTAAATTTAGCCATACAACCTAAGCATGTGAGATTTCTTTCAATCTTGTTTTGGGTTGCTTTTGGTGTTTTCACCATTTGCGGAATACTGTTGAGTTACTAGGATGCAACGAAATCCTAATCAAAGGTCTACATTAGGGATCTTAATTACTTGGTACCTAGAAATTCGACCTCCAAACCAAATAAACAGCAACTCCAATAAAAACTGCACTAGCCAGTACCCAAGTTCGGTACCTCCATCGTTGTTTTGGAGCAATGTCCTTGTACATGAAAATAAGCTCTGCAACTACCCAAATAATGAATATTGCAGTGGTTTCTTTGAAGATGAAGTAGAGGTTTTCCATTTATTAAAGAAGTTCAGGAATCGAATATAGCAAAGGTTGGTGAATGATTTTACCATGTAGGTTTAATAAGTAGGCATTTGACTCTTCAAGGTCCTCTCCAAGAGACCTTGAATAGGTAGAATTCGTACTCTCACTCTCTTGCTCACACTCAACTCTATGTCCTTTTCGAGAGAGCTTAAATTGGTTGATTAAGGCATTACGACGAAGTAAGAAGACTTCATCAAACCGTCCGCTATCCAATTCTATACACATTATGTGTAGAAAATGATGTATAAGTTCATTTCATAACTCGCTAGCTTTGAAGCAACGATTTTAATTCACTATGTCATACTACGAACTCATAAAGCAAGCTACAGAAAATCCTGAAAGCACTTGCATGATGAAAATCATCAATCCAGACGACTACTCCTCTACAGAAGACTCCTACAACGAGTCAGATGAAATTCTGATTTGGAATATTTAGGGGGTTAAGGTTTGAGTGTGAGCAAGAGTTTTGAGCAAGAGTTTTGAGCAAGAGTTTGAGTTTAGAGTGTGTTAGAGCTCAGTGCTCGCCCTTCTTAAACGATCTGCGATAGCCTTTCCAATTCCCTCTTCTTTGATACGTTCTACTAAGATGATTTCACTATTGTCTTCGTCTGCCTTATTCATCATCTCAAATAAATTGATGGCTATTTCCGATAGATTGTAGTTGTGGGAGAGGAGGTATACCTTATTGGCTTTAATCTGCTTGGTTTCAAACAACATGGCCGAAACCTTCTTATCCCTAAAGCTGAGCATGGCCTCTTCGATGTCGTCAACAACATAAAGCGGCTTTCGAGTCGCATAGTGACGTTTAAGCTGGCCCGGTGCAGTAACCTCTTTTGCCTTCTTATACGATACCGAAATTCCTAACTCCGCTTCGATTTCTTCCTTGCTAATTCCTCCTTCACGCAAAATCGTAACTTCATCATCAACAAAGGAAACGATTGTACTTTCCACTCCAACCGTACATGGTCCGCCATCTAAAATGTACTCTATCTTATCACCTAAGTTCTGTTGAACCCGCTCTGCGGAAGTTGGACTAACGGTATTCGATATATTGGCACTTGGTGCTGCGACCGGAAATTTTACTTCCTGCAATAATTGCAACGTTAATTCATGATTTGGGACGCGTATAACCACATTGGGCAATCCAGCAGTAACAATATCAGGAACCATGTCTGTTTTTGGAAATAGCAAGCTCAAGCTGCCTGGCCAAAATCGGTCAGCCAATTGTTGAGCCATAGGATGAACATCCTGAATATAAGGCCTTGCTGCTTCTAAATTTGGAAGATGAAGAATTAATGGATTGAACGAAGGACGTTCCTTGGTTTGATAAATCTTAGTGACAGCGCTTGGGTCTAGAGCATTTGCCCCTAAACCATAAACTGTTTCGGTGGGAATGGCTACAACTTCACCTTTTTGCAAAAGCTTAGCTGCAACAGACACATCCGTGCCTATCATTTTTTGTCACGCTTAAGACTAAACTTATCAATCTTATTGTACAAGTGACTTCTTTGAATGTCGATTTCTGCAGCGGTCTTAGCTACGTTCCAATTGTTCTTCTTCAATTTGGCATCGATAAACATTTTCTCAGCATAGTCTTTGAAGTCTTGGAAACGAGAAAACTCATTGATAGCATCAATTGTACCTGGTTTCTTTTTACCGTTGTTGGCATATAACTGAACATCTTCCTCTGTAATTTTCTGGTCGCATAAGATGATCAATCGTTCAATAATGTTACGCAACTCGCGAATATTACCACTCCAGTAAATGTTTTTCAGAGCATCCATTGCTCCAGCAGTAATCTGCTTTTTATTTATTCCATTGTCTTGACAGATTTCTTCCATAAATTTTTCTGCAAGCGTTGGAATATCAGATACTCTTTCATTTAACGTAGGAACGTGAATTACAATCACCGAAATTCTATGGTAGAGGTCTTCTCTGAAGTTACCTTCTTGAATTTCGTGCATCAAATCTTTATTGGTCGCAGCGATAACACGAACATCTACATTAATGTCCTTCTCACCACCAACACGCGTAATTTTATTCTCTTGTAACGCTCTCAAAACTTTGGCTTGAGCAGAAAGACTCATGTCTCCAATCTCATCTAAGAAGAGCGTTCCGCCATTCGCTTTTTCAAACTTACCCAGCTTCTGCTTAACTGCAGAAGTAAATGAACCTTTTTCATGTCCAAAAAGCTCACTTTCAATAAGTTCTGATGGAATCGCGGCACAGTTAACTTCGATAATAGGCTTGTCTGAGCGGTTACTTTTTTCGTGAATCCAACGTGCTACAAGTTCCTTACCTGTACCGTTTTCTCCAGTAATCATTACACGCGCATCAGTAGGAGCTACCTTCTCGATGGTCTGCTTTATTTTTTTGATGCTTGGAGCATCTCCAATAATTGGACGGGTTTTGGTAATCTTACGCTTTAACACCTTAGTCTCAATAACTAAGTTGTTTTTATCTACTGCGTTACGAACGGTGATTAAGAGCTTATTTAAATCTGGAGGTTTACTAATAAAGTCAAATGCTCCTTTTTTAGTTGCTTCTACCGCTGTTTCCATGGTACCATGACCAGAGATCATAATAAATGGAAGTTCAGGTGCTACTTCTTTTGCTTTTTCAAGCAATTCGAGTCCATCAAGCTTAGGCATTTTGATGTCAGCCAAAACAGCATCGTAATTAAATTTCTTAATTAGCGATAGAGCCTTCTCTCCATCTGGAGCTTCTTCAATTTCGTATCCCTCGTAGTCTAAAATTTCTTTTAGCGTTTCTCTGATACTTTCTTCGTCGTCTACAATTAATATTCTTGCCATATTAAGGTTTAGTATGTTATAAAAAGCAAAACTATAAGCCGGGTTCTGTCTATACCGCACAAAGTGTGATAAGAGCCTATCATTTATCTACGCAACCTACCCTCTAAAGCATTCCGAAGAATTTGAGCGGGCCGCCCTCAAGCTTTAGTTTACTTGGTTTTACAACGTGCAAGGTTTGTACCAAATAGATGTTGCCACCTAAATGCGTGAGCTCTTACCTCACGTTTTCACCCTGGCCAGTAAAATACTGGTGGTAATTTTCTGCTACACTTTCTGTTATCACCTCATTTCTGCTGCGATACCCTCTGTTTCCAAAGGTGCACTGCCCTGTGTTGCCCGGACTTTCCTCTTCATCAAAAATCAATGAAGCGATAAGCCATTTTGCTTTGCAAATGTATAGTTTTTTAAACGCTTATTTGTTCAATTGATTATCAACTTGATATAAACAGGGAAATGGTCGCTGAATCCACCTAAATAATTCTTACCACCGAAGGTTCGAAGCGGCGATCCTTCGTATTTCCCGTGTTGTACTATCCATTCTTCAGAATAAATACTGGCCGAGTTTAGCTGATAAGAGACTTGACCTGTATCTGTGGTCATCAATGCATTGCTCAACATAATCTGGTCTAACATATCCCACCATCTGCCATACTTATAGCTTCCAAGATCTTGCTCTTCCAAATCAGCCATGGTATTGTATAGTCCATCACCTACTTCATAAACTACTGAAGTTGAATTTAATCCGTCTGAGATACTTCGGTTTGAGGGTTCATCATTGAAGTCGCCCATCACGATGATTTTAGCGTTGGGATCAAGGTTTAAGATTTCTTGTTTGTACTTATTCAATTCTTTGGCTGCTTGCATCCGTTTGGGCTCTGATTTCTTACGGCCTTCTCGTCGACTCGGCCAATGGTTTACAAAAAAGTGCAACTCCTCACCGTTGGCAAGGTTGCCCTTGACGTACAGTATGTCGCGTGTATAGTCTCTCCATTCACTCATGTCTATGGGTAGTGACTTCGATTCTGTGGCTGTAAAAACCAAGCTGTTGTAAATAAATGCTACGTCCATACCGCGTTCATCTTTCGAGTCGTAATGAACTACATCGTACAAGGTGTTTTCTAATCCAGGTTGATGAATAAGGTCCATAACCACTTCTTTATTTTCCACTTCACACAATCCAACAAAATCGGCTGGATAGCCATCTACAATCCCAGATAACACGTTCGAAAGATTGAGTACTTTGGTCTTATAACGTTCTGTATTCCATTGGCGATTCCCATTAGGTGTGTAATCATCGTCGTATGTACGTGGGTTGTTAATTGTGTCGAACAAGTTCTCGACGTTATAAAATGCCACACTATACGATTCCTTTTCTTTAATGGGTGTGCAGGAAAAAGCAAGGATTAATGCTAGAGACCACGCAATCTTTATCATATGCTTCAAAGAAAGGTTAATATTAGTTGCGTTGATGCATTGAAGAAAAATTGTTAAAATTGAAGAAGACCAACTAACACAACCATGAAAAAATTTTTAACCTTATTATTTCTATTCGCAGTATCATCACTTTGTTTTGGACAAACAACCAGTCCCAATTGGGCAAACAAGAAAGGCCGTTTTGGCATTGGAGCAGATGTTAGCCTAGGATACTCGAACTCGGAAACCGGAGAACCTTCAAACTTTACTTATAAAACAAGTAATGGAGGAGGTGCTGTTAATTTACGGTACTTTTTACTTGATGATTTGATTATTAATGGAGGATTTGGCGTGATGTCATCCAAGCGAAGAAGCGAATCTGATTTTAACACATTTAGTCAAGTGAAGACAACCGGAACTATAATTAAACTAGGTGTTCAAGCACCCTTAATTAAACTTGGCCAAGATCAAAGTGTTACTATATCTCCGGTACTGGGTGTTGATATATTCAACGGTACTGCAACAAGTTCTGTAAGCGGTTTCGATGATCGTGAAGAAGATTTTACTTCCACCATTATTGGCTTAGGCTTAAGGGGTGAGTACTTCCCAACTCAATATCTTTCTCTTTTTGCTGAGTCTGGAATTAGAATTAGTTTTTTTGTAGAAACGAATGTAGCGAGCTTAGTGAATCAAACTGAAGGAGATTTTACCGAAGGAGGAGTAATTGTATTTGGTGTCGCAGACACATTTGGAAACGCTGGATTTACATTTTGGTTTAAATAGTAATCCACACTAAAATGAGTATATGTTTTGGTACGAAAATGCCCGTTAGTTCGGCAAACAAACTTCCTTTGCGATAGATATTAGAAACCTAAACTAGATGACCTTAATTAAATCTATATCTGGAATTAGAGGAACTATTGGCGGCCGCGAAGATGAATCGTTAACCCCTATAGATGTTGTGAAATACACCACTGCTTTCGCAGATGTAATCGCAAACACTGAGAATAAAAAAATTGTTGTTGGTAGAGATGCAAGACTCTCAGGATCAATGGTTAATCAGCTTGTTTGCGGAACCTTGATCAGTAAGGGTGTCGAAGTAGTTGACCTCGGACTTTCAACGACTCCTACTGTTGAAATGGCCGTGGTGAATGAACAAGCAGCCGGAGGTATAATACTTACTGCGAGCCATAACCCTAAGCAATGGAATGCTCTTAAGTTATTAAACGAAAAGGGAGAATTCATATCATCAGAACTCGGCGAAGAGATCATTGCTCGTGTAAAAGAGTCTGATTTTAACTACAACGAGATTGATGATATTGGAAGCTACACGCAAAAGGAAGGTTACATCGATTGGCACATTGAAGAGATCTTAAAACTACCATTAGTCAATGTAGAAGCAATAAGAGAAAAGAACTACACTATAGCTGTTGATGCAGTTAACTCGAGCGGAGGAATTGCAGTGCCTAAGCTTCTAAAAGCAC
Source organism: Bacteroidia bacterium (assembly GCA_965216465.1). GTDB lineage: Bacteria > Bacteroidota > Bacteroidia > NS11-12g > UBA9320 > UBA9320. The sequence continues at coordinate 159,982 of CBDCFW010000001.1, read as the reverse complement.
TAGGAGTTAACAATATTGTTGAACTTTATTGTGAACCAACAGGACATTTTCCGCACAATCCAGAACCACTTCCAGAACACTTAAAAGACTTATCTGAAGCAGTATTGGCAAACAAAGCCCATTTAGGCATTACAGTCGATCCAGATGTTGATCGACTGGCATTTGTGAATGAAGATGGTGAGATGTTTGGCGAAGAGTATACCCTTGTAGCCGTTTCTGACTACGTGTTGCACCATAATAAAGGAAATACAGTTTCAAATCTTTCATCTACGCGTGCCTTGCGTGATGTTACAGAGAAAAATGGCGGTAGTTATTCAGCCAGTGCAGTAGGAGAGGTGAACGTTGTTAAGATGATGAAAGAGGTAAATGCTGTGATAGGAGGAGAAGGAAATGGCGGGATAATCTATCCAGAATTACATTACGGTAGAGATGCGTTGGTAGGTATTGCCTTGTTCTTAAGCCATTTGGCAACGAGCAACCGCCCAATGAGTCACTTAAAAGCTTCTTACCCAAGTTACATTATCAGCAAGAATAAAATAGACCTTACTCCAGATATCGATGTAGACTTAATTCTTGATAAGCTTCAAGAGAAATACAAAAGCCAACCTATTAATACTATTGATGGTGTTAAAATAGAGTTTGATCAAGAGTGGGTGCATCTTAGAAAGTCAAATACAGAACCAATAATCCGTATTTATGCTGAAGGATCTACACTTCGTGTGGCAGACAGTTTAGCCAATAAGATTAAATTGGACATTAAAGAACTTATAGTTTAAGCTGAAATAAGATGATAATAAAAAAGCCTCAGCATTTGCTGAGGCTTTTTCTATTTATAAATATTGGTATTTTATTCTTCTTCACCGCTTCCAGCTGCTTCAGCTACAGGAGCTTCTTCTACCGCTGGTGCTTCTTCTTTCTTAGCTTTAGGAGCTTTTTTAGCTGGCTTGCTGTTCATGTTGTTAAGCACGTCCATTACGTCTCCAACAACAACTCCTGATTCTTCTTTGTTAGGCGACTCAACAGTAACCTTTCTTTTCAATCTCTTGATAGTTGCAACTCTAACCTTTGCTACAGTTTTATTTTTTCTACCTTTTCTTTCTAATCTTGTAACGCCCATTGCTAAAAATTTTTGCAAAAGTAATACTTTTACCGAAGTAAAGTTTATATGATTCGAAAATTTTTAAGTGATTCTATTCCTGACCTCTTTAAGAGTTATGATACAGGTGAGCCATTCGAGCATTGTTCGTTGTGTGGCAACGGTTTAGCTGATGCTGAGCGATATGCGGTAGAGAAAGTGATTAAGCAGAATAAGGTATTGAATAAATCAGAAATTGTTTATGAATATGCTATTTGCTGGGACTGTGTATCGAACATGAGTGGTGAGATTTCTGAAGAATCGAAGCAAAGCATTGTAGAGTTGTATCAATCGTACAATGAAAATGTAATCATGAAGCTTGACTATTTGCATGCCGCTGAGCGGTACGATATCGCTGCATGGACCGAAAGATGCACCTTTACCGGCAAAGAAGTTCGGTTGTGCAATGAATATAACGTAAGCGGTATTGTTGAAAACGGTGGATTGCTTTACGAGCATTCACCCATTGTAGTTTCTGGTGATTTTATTGAAGAAATGCAGGAGGTTTTGAGCAAGGAAACAAAAGACACACTAAATGGGTTAAAGGATGATATATTGGATGGAAGTCCATCTGTTGAAGACATCATCAACACCCCAACAATAGGAATATTTTAACGCATAACAGTGAGTTTGTACGTTCCATTGGCACCTAGAGTATTGATGGATACAAAATAAACGCCGGGCACCAGCGAGTTCGTTTCTAGGCAGAACTTATTATTTCCCTTAGGAATTACATTTACATCTACTTTTGCACCGAGTAGGTTATGCAGGCTTACATCAAATTCTGAAATTGCTACATTTTGGTCGACTTGAAGATTTAGAAGCTCTCCTTGTTGGATAGGGTTGGGAGAGGCTTGTATTGTTAGATGGAGAATTTTGTCATCATCTATATTCCCAAATGTTTCAATGCAGAACTCAGCATCAAAAAATACATCCGTATTCCAACTAAAGTTCTTTAAAGTTGGATAATACCCTTTAAGACTTTTATACAAGCCTCCACTCAGTAATTTAGTATTAGTTATAAATGAATTATTCGCAAACCTATTTTGGGTGATCGGAGTTCCTTCATTGGCATAAGTTATTGTTCCGAAGGAGTTTAGCTTATTTTTGACATGAAGAGTTGTGTCAAAATTTATAAGCGTATCACCTTTTTGGTATACCTGCATAGGCTTATATATTATAGATACACCAATTGTTTGAGCCCCATCCAAGTTTATGTTAGGAGGAATTTCGCGAACATTGTATGGGATTGCGATAGCAACAGATTTAGCCATAAAGTAACCTTGATTGTATATGGGTGTAGCAATAGATTTCGTTAATAAAATTGTGTCGTTCCAAATGTTTTCCATGGGACCCGAGGCCCTTGCATTAAAATCATTTTCGTTGGGAATGGTAAATACATGATCTTCCCAGTTGCCCGCTATTCCAACATACCATCTTTGAAGATTATCAGAATTATAAAAGTGAACAACACAAGTGTCCACAACCTCAGTTTTAACTTGATTGACAATAATTGAGTCAACATTTCTGAAATAACCAAACTTAAAACGTACGGAATCAACATGGTATGGCGAAATTCTACTTACAAGTCTTTGATCTCGAGATAGCTCTTTATAAAATGGTTCTGTTGGTTCAAAGACCGTTCCAATTAGATGTGTATTAATTGGATAGGCAGCTGTATCTGATAAATTGATTAAAACGGTTGAATCAGGAAACAAGAGTGTTAATGTGGACCCTTGCCAGAATGCTCCTTGTGCTTCCCACATGCTAACTGGGCTTAACCAACCTAGAGAGCCCCACTTGTTCTTAAGTTCCGGTTGAAGAGGGACGTCAATTATGACTTGCTTAGAATGTTCATTTAAATCAGGTGGTACAAGCTTCTGTGCACTCGAAAAGAAAAACAGACTTGCTAGAAAAAGGGTAGGTAAGATTCGGATTTTCATGTCAATTGGATTAGGTGTTTCTAAGGTAGAAAATGATTGGAGCGAATACAAGATTGAGCTCAAACCAATTGAGCATCGACCCAAAATAATTGACAAAAAAAAGGAGCGACATCGTCGCTCCTTTTCAATTTCGTTTGATTAGAATTAGTCAGCAATAACAATTCTAACTGTTCCTGCAGCGTTGTTAGCTTTAACGTTTACCAAGTAAACACCGTTAGCTAAACCAGTAGAAGAAACACTGTATTTGTTATCTCCAATTGCAGTAAAGTCATTGTTAATTACATTTCCTAATAAGTCAGTCATAACGATAGTTACATCGCTTACTGATGCATTTTCGTCAACTGAAACAACGATATCTTGTCCTGATGTAGCAGGATTTGGATAAGCTTTTAATCCTAAAGTATTTTCAACTTTCTCAACGTAAGCTGGATTATCAACTGAAACGTAGAAGTCAGCATCTAGGAAGAAATCTTGTTGCCATCCCATTGAAGCTGTAGTAGGAAGGTATCCTCTAAAAGTATTAGCAAATAAGTCACCAGCAACCACTTGTCTGTTCGTAACGAATGAGTTGTTAGCGTATCTATCTTGTTGAATTTCAGCACCTTCGTTGTAATAAACAATAGTTCCGAAAGTGTTAAGCTTGTTAGTAACCTCAATGCTCTCATCGAAGTTGTCAAGTGTGTCACCAAACTCGTAGTTCTGCATTGTTCTGTATGTAAGAGAAAGACCTACTGTATGTGCACCGTTAAGCTGAGCATTGTTAGTTACTGTTTTAACATCTGAAGGAACTTCTAAACGAAGTAATCTTGGAGTAAATTGACCTTGATCGTTTGTTGGAGTAGCTGCGTCAGCAGTTAATAAAATAGTATCGTTCCAAACGTTACCACTTGGACCAGGACTAGCTGGGTTGTAGTCGCTGCCAATTGGAGCAGTAAATACGTGATCTTCCCAGTTACCAACAGTTCCAATGTACCATCTTGATAAGTCAGATGCATTGTAGTAATGTAGAATAACAGTATCAACAATCTCAGTCATTGTACCATTAATGTCCATTGAATCGGTATCTCTAAAGTATCCAAAAATAAATCTTACAGAATCCACATCATAAGTGTCGTATCTGTTCATCAACCAAGAAGTTGAAGTTTGCTCTTTGTAGAAAGGTTCTGTTGGTTCAAAAACAGTACCCATTACATGCCATGGTTGGTGAAACGCATCACTACCATCTGCAGGATTGATAACTACAGTAGAGTCTTGGAATAATCTCATGAAAGAAGACTGTTGCCAAAATGCTCCTTGAGCTTCCCACATGCTTACAGGACTTAACCATCCTGATTCAATTGCTTTGTTTTTCTGATTTCCTACAGGTTTTTCGTAAGGAAGTGGAGTATACTCACTCTTTACAATCTCTAACCCACTAACAGGTTTAGCAATTTGTTGAGCCATGGATCCAAGGCTCAAAAACATAGCTGATGCTAGTATTACGTAAATTTTTTCATTTCTTGTTTTTAAATTGCGCCAAAATTAAATTATTCTTCAAAATTACACAGTAAATATTTCACAAATTGTCATCTCAAGGCAACAAATAACCTTATATGTCGCCATCCATTGGCCTCACTAGGATTTCCTCCATCACCGTTTCAGGTGCCACTTTATAAGCGGCCCAAATCAGTTGAGCAATGGAACGTGGATTTATAAAACGCTCTTGTGGCAAATCAGAGCCTTCCCAAGAATTGGTGAATGTAGCTCCGGGTAAAACAGCTGAGACGGCAATTTTCTCCGATTTTAACTCTTCACGCAGCACCTTTGGTCAAGCCTAGCTGAGCATATTTCGAAATACAATACGAACCTCCATTGGTATAAGCGGTTATACTTGCTGTTGAGCAGATGTTAAATATATAGGCCTTTTCACTTTTACGAATGCGGTCAATCAATGCTCGCGTTAAGTGATAAGTAGATGCTAAATTGGTGTTAATCTGCTGTTCGAATACTCCTTCCTCTTCATCAATTATACTTCCTGGCAAAAAAACACCAACATTATTGACCAATATATCAATATGGTTAACATGCTCCTTAACCCAACCGGCAAAAGATAGAACGTTCTCCTTCTGCGACAGATCAGCTCCATATTGACGTACTTGAGGGTGATCAAAAAGGGGATCAACGCTTCTGGCTGAAGTAAAAACTGTAAATCCCTGAGCTAATAATTCTTCGCAAATAGCTCTTCCAATTCCTTTAGTTCCGCCTGTAACAACTGCAATTTTTGACATCGCTTCAAAGATACGTTTATCCTTTGTGTAGAACAATTTAAACATCCTGTATAGTAATTCTGTGCCTTGAAGTTTGTAGTTCTTATATTTACCGCCGATTTGAAATTATTCTATCAATTTGGACGATACTTAATCTTCCTCAAAGGCATGTTTTCAAGGCCTGAGAAAAGAAGTGTATATATAGATCGAACCCTTACCGAAATGAACAATATTGGTATAGGGTCTTTGGCTATTGTTGTAATTATTGCCATATTTCAAGGAGCAGTAACTACCTTACAAATTGCCTATCAGTTGATTTCTCCACTTGTAGCAAATCCTGTAATTGGATCTATTGTGAGTGATTCATCAATGCTAGAACTTGCACCTACTATAACTTGTTTGGTTTTAGCGGGAAAGGTAGGATCGCATATAGCATCCGAAATTGGAACGATGCGCGTAAGTGAGCAAATTGATGCTTTAGAAGTGATGGGGATTAATTCAAGTGGCTTCTTGGCCTTGCCTAAAATTGTAGCTGGTGTAATTATGATTCCATGCCTTGTTATCATCTCAATTTTCTTGAGTAATGTCGGCGGAATTATTGCCGGTGAAGCATCGGGGATTTTAACTCGACAAGAATACCTGCAAGGAGCAAGAGAATCATTTCTCCCATTTAACTTACTCTTTTCATTGGTGAAAGCATTTACGTATGCGTTCATAATAACTTCGGTATCTGCATTTCATGGATATTTTACCCAGGGCGGAGCACTCGAAGTTGGAGCAAGCAGCACCAAGGCGGTTGTATACAGTGCAGTTGCCATTTTATTCTCTGATTACCTCTTATCTCAATTGATGCTATGATAGAATTGAATAACATACACAAGTCTTTTGAAGATAAAGAAGTGCTCAAGGGAATATCGACCAAGTTCGAACCCGGAAAAGTTAACCTTGTTATTGGAGCAAGTGGTCACGGAAAGAGTGTATTAATGAAGTGTATGGTTGGATTGGTTACGCCATCGGAAGGCCATATTGTTTATGACAATCGAGACTTTACCTATCTTCCTTACAAAGAAAAAAGAGAAGTAAGAAGAGAGATTGGGATGTTATTTCAAGGTACGGCCCTCTTCGATTCGTTAACGGTAGAGCAAAACGTTGAATTCTCGCTTAAAATGTTTACCAAAATGACAGCTGCTGAGCGTAGAGAGCGAGTTGATTTCTGTCTTCAGCAAGTAGACCTATCAGGTATAAACGACAAATTTCCTGCTGAAATTAGTGGTGGAATGAAGAAAAGGGTAGGTATCGCCCGAGCAATAGCTTTAGATATCAAATACCTGTTCTGCGACGAACCAAATTCGGGTTTAGACCCGGTAACATCGCGGGTTATCGATTCTTTATTGAAAGATATTACAGAAGAGTTTAATATTACAACGATAATTAACACCCACGATATGAAGACTGTCTTTGACATTGGAGATGATGTAATATTCATCTACGAAGGGTTTAACGAGTGGCAAGGAGCAGTTAAAGACATTCGAAATTCAGGTAACGAGAGGCTAACCAATTTTATTAAAGCCTCATACATTTAACCCCAAGAGTTCATACTCGACATTTATTTAAATATGAAAAAAGGTATAGCATTACTATTTGTGATTGGTCTTTTGATTGGATTCAAGGCCGATAAAAGCGAAGAAGGAATTTTTCCGATGAGCCATCTTTCAAAGCTTGATTTGAAAAAAGCAGGTTTGTCGATTGACATCGATGAAATCTATAATGAAGAAAAACCAAGCTTGGTAAATGCGTTGGTTCGTTTAGGAGGATGTACAGGGTCTTTTATTTCGGACGAAGGGCTGATTATTACCAATCACCATTGCGTGTTTAGCCAAGTAGCCTCACAAAGTAGTCCAGAAAATAACTACTTAGAGAATGGCTTTTATGCAAGTACATATGAAAAAGAGTTAAAAACTACCTTGCCTTGTAAGATTACCCAATCGTACCGCGATGTTTCTGAAGAAGTATTAACCGGTGTTGATGCATTGAGTGATGCAATAGAGAAGCAAAAGCTGATTCAAAAAAATATCAAGGCAATTGTTGAAACCGAGAAGGAAGATCATCCTGGTCTTACCATCGAAGTGTCTGAAATGCTTGTTGGTAAATCGTATACGCTTTTTCGATACAAGACCTTAAATGACGTTAGACTTGTTTATGTGCCGCCAAAGAACATTGGTAAGTTTGGCGGGGAAACAGATAATTGGGAGTGGCCACGTCATAATGGTGATTTTTCAATTGTTCGTGCTTATGAAAATGGAAAGCCGTACAAGCCAGAAAAGCATTTGGTTGTAAGTTCAGAAGGAACAAAAGAAGGTGACTTTACCTTTATTTTAGGATATCCAGGAAGAACGTATAGAAATCAAACCGCTCAATTTCTTGACTATCAAAATAATTACGTACTTCCAATAATTGCAGATTGGTTCGAATACCGAATCAATGCTACAAAAGCTTATGCTGGTGATGATGTAGCTCTTCAGTTAAAGTTTTCTGGAACCTTAGCTAGTTTAAGTAATGCAGAAAAGAACTTCAAAGGCAAAATGCAAGGCCTTATGCGAACTGATGTTATCGAGCAAACCCATAAAGATCAAGCGGAGTTAAAGGCATTTGCTTCAAAAAGTGATGCATTTGCGAGCTACGTTCCATTGTTCGAAAAGAACGAAAAGCTATATAACCGAAAGTTTGAACTGAGTACCGACTACTTATACTTGTTCCAATTGTATGGAACAGGAGCATTTGGCGGAGCAGCAACCATTGATAATCTGGTGAACAATCAACTATCCGGTCTAAGCAAAAAAGAAGTACAAGCCTATGTTGATAGCAACGGAAAGGCTGTAGACAATGCATTTAGATCTTATCGACAAATGGGCGTACATGCTGAACTTGACCAAACCTTGTTCGTTGAGTTGTTTAAGCGTTTATCGCAATCAAAGCTGCCTGAATTGAAAGCAATTTTTGATTCACGATTAGAAGGAAAATCAAAAGAAGAGATTGATGAATACGCGAGAAGTTTGCACAACGATTCTAAGCTTACAGACCCTATTGGAGGAATGGAATTGTTAAAATCGTCGTCTAAAAAATTCTTAAGCAACAAGTCGAATATGGTGAAGTTTGCAGGTGAAATTAATCAGGCATTTGGAGCTATACGCGGTGAGATGATTAAGATTAATGCAGAAATAGACGCCATTATTCCGCGATTCAATGATTTAGAAATGGAGCTTAACGGGGGTAAATTTATTCCTGATGCGAACTCAACGTTACGTTTTACGTATGGATATGTTAAGGGATATGAGCCAGAAGATGCTGTTGTATTTAGTCCGTTTACAACAATCAACGGAATCTTAGAAAAGAGCATAGGTTCAGACAATAAAGATTATTATTTACAACCCGAGTTTATTGATAAGCTCCAAAAAGTAGAACCTGCGGATGTATTAAAACATCCTAAGCACAATTCTGTGGTTGTGGCCTTCTTATACAATATGGATACTACAGGAGGAAACAGCGGCAGCCCAATTATGGACAGTAAAGGTCAAATTGTCGGAATTAACTTTGATAGAGCTTATACCGCAACCATTAACGACTATGCTTGGAATGAAAGCTACAGTCGATCAATCGGAGTGGATATTCGTTACGTGCTTTATGTAATGAAATACTTCGGAGAAGCGGATGAAGTGCTAGAAGAAATGGGTGTAAACCTCTAAGCTTTAAAGTTTTTGAACATCGTAGCCAATGTGAATCAGGGCATCACCCTGGTTTACTAAAGGTGATTGGTTTGAGCAAATAATAAATCCACTTTTTGATGCTTTAACTTGTCTTTCGAAGTCTCCGAATGGGTCAGATATACTTCCGAGTCTTTGTCCTTTTTCAACGAAGGCCCCAAGGTTTAAAGATTTACGATACATTCCTGAGTGACGAGCTCTTAGCCATTGTGATGAACTGATAAGGAATTGGTCATCAATCGTATCCATTTTTGCAATTTCAGAGCTAAAATTTCGCAGGCCAAGATGATGAATTACGCGGATTGTACCTTCAATTCCTGTACGTGTAACCTTGCGGTCTAGATGCAATGATTTCCCACCTTCAAAAAGAAGAACTTTCTTGCCCAGCTCTTGAGCTGCTTGTCGGAGTGATTTGTCTCTGTTTTTAGAGTCAAGAATAAACTTAGCTCCGAATGCCTTGGCTAGTTTTAGGCATTCTTGATCTTTTTTATCAATTCGGATTTGAGAGTAGTTAAAGCGTTGGTCTCCACCGGTATGAAAGTCAATGATGTAATCTGCATGGGGCACAACCTCTTTCATAATGGTATGAGCAAATCGAGCTGCGAGTGAACCTTTAGCACTTCCAGGAAACATTCGGTTTAAGTCTCTTCCATCAGGAAATTGTCTCTCTTGATTCAAGAATCCAAACACATTAACAATGGGAATGCAAATGATGGTTCCACATTGTGGTTTGTTGTATTTGTCTTTTACTATTCGTCTTACAATTTCAACTCCGTTTAATTCATTTCCATGAATTCCAGCAAGAAGTAGCAGGGTAGGACCTTCTTTTTTGGCCCTTTGAATGATGATTGGAACATCTATTTTGGTTCGGGTATGTAGCTTGGCGATGTCTAGCTTAAGAATCGTTTTCCCTGGTTTTATTTCGGTATCTAAGATTCTAAGTGGCTTAATCGACATTTCGTTCTACATATCGTATAACAGCTTTAGCTATATCTTTTCCGGTTGCTTCTTCGATGCCTTCTAGACCTGGAGATGAATTTACTTCCATAATTTTAGGTCCCGTTGATGATTGAAGCATATCAACACCAGCTATTCCTAAACCTAGAACGCGTGCTGCTTTAAGGGCTGCATTTTCTTCCTCGTCCGATAATTGAATGATTGAAGCTGTACCTCCACGATGTAAGTTGGATCTAAATTCACCTTCTTTACCTTGCCGTTTCATGGCTCCAACAACAACACCGTCAACAACAAATGCACGGATATCAGCTCCATTCGCTTCTTTGATGAACTCTTGCACCATTACACGTGCATTAATTCCTTGAAAAGCTTCAAGTACAGAATGAGCTGCACTTTCCGTTTCTGCTAGTAAAACACCTACACCTTGAGTACCTTCAAGCAATTTAATTACGCAGGGAGGTCCACCAACACGGTCTATCAATCCTTCAGGACTTTTAGAAAAATCAGTAAACGCTGTTTTAGGTAGATTAATACCTGAACGGGCTAGAATCTGTAGCGATCGCAGTTTATCACGAGAGCGCACCAAAGCTTGAGATTCGATGGTTGTAAATACCTTCATCATTTCGAACTGGCGAACAACCGCAGTTCCATAAAAGGTAACAGAAGCACCAATACGAGGAATAACTGCATCAAATCCAGTTACAGGTTCTCCTTTATAAAAGAGCTGAGGCTTCTTTTTCTCAATAAGAATATCGCATTTCAAGTGGTCAAGTACCACCATTTCGTGATTTCTTTTCTCACCGGCTTCAACCAATCTACGGGTTGAATAAAGCCTAGGATTCCGAGATAAAATAGCAATCTTCATATCGGTAAATTTGTTCTGTAATTAGCGAAGAACTTCGTTACTTGCACCGGTGAAGCTAAATCCACCATCGTGAAATAAGTTCTGCATGGTCACCATTTTGGTTAGGTCAGAGAACATAGATATACAGTAATCGGCACAAGCATTTGCGTCGGCATTTCCAAGTGGAGATAATTTCGCTGCATAATTAACAAAATCATCAAATCCTTTAACTCCGCTACCTGCGGTAGTAACTGTTGGACTTTGAGAAATTGTATTTACACGTACGTTTCTAAATTTACCGTAGTGATATCCAAAGCTTCTTGCGATGCTCTCTAAAAGAGCTTTACTTTCGGCCATTTCATTATAATCTGGGAAAACACGCTGAGCGGCTATATAAGTTAAACCTAATACAGAACCCCATTCGTTTAATGCATCTTTTTGATAGGCTGCTTGAAGCATTTTGTGAAATGACAATGCTGAAATATCAAAAGTCTTTTGGGTCCAGTCGTATTTTAAGTTAGTGTATTCTCTTCCTTTTCTAACATTCAAACTCATCCCGATAGAATGCAACATAAAATCGAACTTACCACCGAATTCTTCCATACTCTGATCGATTAGATTTACCACATCGTCGTTGTTGCTCACATCGCATCCAATAATTTTTGCATTGGTTTTTTCAGCAAGCTCATTAATGGTACCCATTCTTAAGGCTATAGGTGCGTTTGAAAGAATAATTTCAGCACCTTGTTCTACACATTTTTCAGCTACCTTCCATGCGATTGAATCGCTGTTTAAAGCACCGGTAATAATACCTTTTTTACCTTTTAAAAGATTGTTTGACATGTTTTATTAATTTAGGCTTTGCAATTTTAGATAAATAAAACATTTTTGAACCCTTATGAGCAAGCTTTTTTATTTAATTCTTATCGCATTGGCATTTATATCAGGTTGTAGTTCAGATACAAGTGACTCTGACAAGGAGTTAGATAATGCTGCTGTTGAAGTTGCTTTAGGTGGTTCTAAAACGGTTGAGTTTTATGCTGAAGATAGCTTAATGGTAACTGCAGACTTCTATCCAAATGCTGAGGCAAAGGCCTTAATTATTTTATGCCATCAAGCTGGATTCAGTCGAGCGGAGTATAAAGACATTGCTCCACGCTTAATCGATTCTGGCTATGCATGTCTTGCCATCGATCAAAGAAGTGGAAATGAGGTGTATGGAGTTGCAAATGAGACGTTTAAGAGAGCTAACGACCTTAACCTGCCTATTTCATATCTTGAAGCACGCAAGGATGTTGAAGCTGCAATAAATTATGCTGCCGAGAATAGCAATATGGATATTTACGTCTGGGGAAGCTCTTATTCAGCATCTTTGGCTCTTATGGTCGCAAATTCAGATGAACGCGTAAAGAAAGCTATAGCTTTCAGTCCTGGCGAATATTTTAACGACCGAAATCTGCTAAAAACAAGCGTTGTTGGGATGAAAGTTCCAGTTTTTGTAACAGGTTCATTAGCAGAGTTAGAAATGGTTGTAGATCCTATTACGAATATTATCCCAAAAAACAATCTGGTTTATTTTAAACCCACTTTTCCAAGTGATCATGGGTCAAAGGCACTAAACACGGCAATGGCAGAAGAGATTTACACCGCCTTGTTCGATTTCTTATAAGCAGGATACCAGAATTTTACCACGCTTTATTGAGTTGTCAACTTCTATGGTGTAGGTGAAAATCCCATCTTCACAGGTTAAGTCACCAAAACCAAAACTATTTCCTTCCGTTTGTACCGAGCGAACGAGCTTTCCCGATAGGTTATAAAAATTAATAGTTGCAAGATTTTTGTTGTCGTTGGTAAAATAGAATACGCTAGCTCTATTCGCAGGGTGAGGAACCACAAGCAATTCACTGCTTGGTTTAATTACACGAGCAGCTTCTACAAATGAATAGCCAAAATTTCCAAGCTCAAGACGAACATAATTGATGGTGTTAAAGTGAGGCTCTTCTATTATAAAAGTATAGTGCTTTTCAGCGGTGTCACCACATAGCCCAAAATAAGTACCTACACGGTTAAAATTGGTTGAATCTTTTGATAACTCAATATGGATGTCTTGGCAGGTAAATCCAGGGCGGGTGGTCCAGCTCAGGTAGAGTTGGCCGTTTGAAGCTGTTAAGTTGAAATTTTTAAGATAAGGGTGCAAATCTTGAGCGGCCAATTGGTCGGCAAGAAATAAGCTCGCAACCATGAATATGGTCCGAACCATGGATTGAATGCTTAATATTTTACTTTTGCCGTACAAAATCAACGTCTTGAGTCAAACTATAAATTCAACTTTAAAAAGTCTGTTCAGCAAAGAAAAGTTATTTCTGCTTGCAGGCCCCTGTGCTGTAGAAAATGAAACAATAACTTTACAAACAGCTGAACATCTAGTGAAACTAACGGAAAAACTGGACATTCCTTACGTATTTAAAGCTTCTTATCGCAAGGCAAATAGAACTAAATCTTCTTCGTTTACAGGCATTGGAGATGAAAAGGCACTAAAGCTTTTGGCTAAGGTTAGAAGTGAGTTTAATGTTCCAGTAGTTACAGATATTCACGAAAGCCGAGAGGCTGAAATGGCGGCAGAGTATGTTGATGTATTGCAAATTCCAGCGTTTCTTTTTAGACAATCTGAGTTGTTAGCTGCTGCTGGAAAAACAGGAAAGGTTGTGAATATCAAAAAAGGACAATTTGCTGCTGCTGAAGCGATGCCACATGCCGCTAAAAAAGTAACAGAAACTGGAAATGACCAAGTGATGTTTACCGAGCGAGGAAACATGTTCGGTTATGGCGATATGATTGTTGACTACAGAAATTTAGTTTGGATGAAACAATCGGGCTTTCCAGTGATAATGGATTGTACGCATTCGTTACAACAGCCAAACAATGGGAGTGGCGTTACAGGTGGATTACCAGAATTAATCGAGCCATTATCAAAGGCCGCTATTGCTGTTGGTGTAGATGGATTGTTTATTGAAACACATCCTGATCCGAGTACTGCACTGAGCGATGGAGCTAATATGTTGCCTCTTCATAAAATGGAAGAATTACTGACGAAGTTGCTTGCTATACGGGCGAGTTTATAAAATAGGAAAGGAGGCCGAGTAACGGCCTCCTTTACCAACTAACTAACCAATTAAATCAAATTTACCCAAACACATAACGCAAGAAATGTCTATTTGTTTCATTGCAATTGGATAAAAGTGCGTATTCACTTGACAAACGGAAAAAGCTAAGAATTATATGACATTTAGCAGAAAAAAGTAATTCTTATAAAAACCTTACAAACCATATCATTTTAATAAATACATTCGCACAAAATATTACACATGGCATTATACTTATCAGATATTGTTTCGGTTTCAGGCAAACCAGGATTGCACAAATTAGTAGGTAGAAGACCAAACGGTCTTATTGTTGAGAGTTTAGATGGATCTAAAAAAAGATTCCCTACCAACTTAACGCAAAAAGTTTCGTTTTTAAGCGATATATCAATGTATACCTACGAAGGTGATGAGAAGCTTGATGTAATATTAAAAAGCTTGCACGAAAAGGTTGAAGGTGGTCTAGCATTGGTAACTAAGAAAAATTCTGGTGATGAAATCAGAACATTTTTTAGAACGGTACTTGAAAATTTTGACGAAGACCAAGTTTACAATTCAGACATTCTTAAGCTTGTAAGCTGGTACAATCTATTAAAAGACAAGTTAGACTTCAATAACTTAATGGACGAAGAAGCTGAAGATCACGCAGAAGCAACTGAAAAGAAGACTGCAGCTAAAAAACCACAGCAAACTAAGTCTGCACCTAAGGCTCAAAGCAAAGCCAAAGGTGGCCCAAAAGTTTCTAGTGTAAGAAAATCTGGCTAAACTTTCTCTTAAATTATTTCTTGTAGCCTAGCTTATATCCAATGAATGCCATTGGAAGATAGGCAAATACCAAATCAACAACAGTTGGAACCATAGGTGTTCCTAGCATCTGGCTTGCCATAATCCCACCTATTAAGAATAAAATTCCTGGGATGAATACAGCGAGTTGCATATGAGCAGATACCGCAAATTTTGCAATAAGAAAGGCTGCTACCAAAGTGCCCAGTGCATGTGCAAGAAAAGGCATTATATAATGTTTGGTCTCAAATGAGCCAATAGCATCCTTTAAAGCTTCCATGTCATTGGGGTCTATATCCCCGGGTAATGGAATCACAGATCCACTGATGGATACAATGAGACCGTTAACGAGCCCTCCAACAAAGAGTCCGCCGATTACTACTAAAATGTTTCTAAGTATTGGATTCATAAGATTTTAAGTTGGTTACCTTACGAATATAGCAGAATAGAATTACTTTCTAACTTGCTTCAAATCCATATGATTTAAAGAATTAACCTTCAGACCTTGAAGTGTGTTGGGCCGAATCCAGATGCTTTCGTCATAAAACAGAACAATGAATGGTGTAGTGCGATGTAATTCTTCTTCCATTTCTCGAAGCAAGCTCAGCTTCTCTTCAGTTTGCCTTGGAATAAGTAAAGACTGATATAAATTGTCGAATGTAGAATTCTGTATTCGTGTATAATTTGGTCCATTGGGTGCCTTATTACTTGAAAGAAAGCACGCCATGTAGTTTTCCGCATCGGGGTAATCTGCAATCCAGCTGCTTCTAAAAAAGGCTAAGTCACCACTGGATTTTTGTTGTTTGAGTAAGCTCGAAGGAACTACATCTATCTTCAATGGAATGCCAACATCAGCCAAGTTCTTTTGAACTAAAATACAAAGGTCGAGATAGTCTTTGGTAGTGGTTAAAACAATCGGTTCTTCAAAGCTAAAATTAAGTGAATCTACAATAGTTTTCGCTTTTGTAGGGTTGTACAAACTCGTTGAGAAATGGTGATATCCAGGAAGTCCTTTTGGAGTAAACCCTCCATTTGCCGGCAAACCGACATTATTTCTTAGGTATTTAACCATTGCTTGTCGGTCTACTGCGAAACTCATTGCTTTACGCAAGGCTGGGTTGAATACAGGCGAAGAACTGTCTTCTACATTAAAAGCAAGATACTCGGTATTTAGAAAAGGAATCTTTTCCATTTCAAATTGAATATGATACTTCGATTTAAGTTCACCTTCAGCAGAAAGGATTTCATCTTTAAATGAGCTTTCGAGTCCTGTAAAGACATCCAGTTTTCCTTGTAAAAATTCGAGCAGTTCGGTTTGCTTACTTTGGATAAATGAAACAGAAACAGCATCAACATATGGAATAGGATTGGATGCTATAGACTCAAAGTAATTTTCGTTTCGAAGCAGATTCAGTTTAATGCCTTCTTGCCAATTGGCAAATCTGAAGGGGCCCGTTCCTATAGGACTTTTACCAAAGTCGTCGCCTAATGATTCAACCGCCTCCCGTGGAACAACGTAGCAGTACGCCATGGTTAGCATGCTCTCAAGAGGGGTGAAGGGTTTGTTGAGTTCTATGGTGAATGTCGTGTCGTTGAGTGCTTTAAATGGCTCATTGTCAGCAACTATGCCGTTAAATATCCAAGCACCATCAGAAGCAGTTTTGGGGTCAATAATGCGATTAAACGAATAAACAAAATCTGAAGCATTCACCGTTCTTTTGCCTTCCGTGAAAACATTGCTATTGTGGAAAAATACATCGTTTCTGAGTGTAAAAGTGTACACTTTGTTGTCGTCTGAAATGGTCCACGATTTGGCAATAGCCGGTTGAACAAATAAATCATTATCAAGTTGAACCAAGCCGTTAAACAGCTGATTTACAGCACGTATGTTTTCTTGAGTTCGAGCAAAAGCAGGATCTAAAGAGGTAATTCCGGTTGAACTGTTATATCTAAAAACTTCTTTGTCGTCAGATTTCGACCCAGAATTGCAAGAAATCAACACTAAACTAATGTGAATAACTAAGAAAAACCTGTTCATTACTGCCTTATATATGTGATTAGATTTGAAACACAAATTTGAACCAAATTGACTGTATCGATTACATACTACGGACATTCTTGCTTTATGGTGAAAATAGGCGGTAAAAATATACTGTTTGATCCATTTATTTCTCCAAATCCTAAGGCAAGTGCTATCGACATTTCCACAATAACTCCCGACGTGATCTTGATTTCACACGGACATGGAGATCATGTTGCTGATGCTGTGGCCATTGCCGATGCATCGAAGGCACAAGTAATTGCGGCCTATGAAATTACGGAGTGGCTGCAAAAGCAAGGCATCGAAAATTGTGTGCCCATGAATACTGGAGGGTCTATTAATCTTGGTTTCTGCACCATGAAGATGGTAAAGGCTGAGCATAGTAGTTCGCTTCCAGATGGTACGTATGGTGGAAATCCAGTCGGCTTTGTAATTACAGCTCAAGGCAAAACATTTTACTATGCCGGTGATACCGCACTAACCCTTGATATGAAATTAATCGCAGATGAATTCGATGTCGACTTTGCGTTTTTACCTGTTGGCGACCACTTTACCATGGGAGTTAATGATGCAGCAATGGCGGCTCAATTTGTACACACGAAAAAGGTGATAGGGATGCACTTCGATACCTTCCCACCCATTGAAATTAATCACAGCTCAGCTACCGAAACATTTATGAATAGAGGAATTGAGCTCATTTTACCAAACATTAATCAAACCATAGAATTATAAAAAAATCATGTCTAAAATCATTTGTATAGCAAATCAAAAAGGAGGAGTAGGAAAAACGACGACGGCGATCAACTTGGCGTATAGCCTTGCAGTGTTAGAAAATCGTGTGTTGTTGGTTGACGCAGATCCTCAAGCAAATTCAACATCTCACCTTGGTTTTGATCCCAAAAATGTAAGACTTGGTTTATACGAGTTATTGGTACAAGATCTTAATCCATCTGACGCTATCTTAGATACTAAGAATGAGTTTTTGAATATTCTTCCGGCAAACATTGATCTTGTAGGAGCAGAAATTGAAATGATTGACCTGCCTAATCGAGAGAAGATTATGGCCAGGATTCTCGATAAAGTTAAAGCGAGCTACGACTTTATTATTATTGATTGTTCTCCTTCGCTTGGTTTGATTACTACAAACGCTTTGGGTTCTGCAGACTCAGTGATTATTCCTGTACAATGTGAGTATTTCGCATTAGAAGGGTTAGGAAAGCTATTAAATACCATCAAAATTGTACAAAGAAGCATAAATCCACGTTTAGAAATTGAAGGATTATTGTTAACTATGTACGATTCAAGATTAAGATTATCGAATCAAGTTGTTGAGGAAGTAAAACTACATTTCCAACAATTGGTGTTCGATACAATCATAAAGAGAAACACCACGTTAAGTGAAGCTCCAAGTTTTGGGGTTCCTGTATTGGAACACGATGCAACCGCTTCAGGAAGTATTGGATACCTCAATCTCGCTAGAGAGCTGTTGCAGAAAAACGGTTTGACTAAAATTAGCGAAGAAGAAAGGATTATTCAATGAGCAAGCAAGCATTAGGAAGAGGTCTCAGTGCATTACTAGAGAATGCAGAAACCGATATAACAGGTATTGAGCCAAAGGCACTTCACAGTATAGCAGAAATTAAAATTAGTCAAATAATAGCTAATCCTTTTCAGCCACGTACCGAATTTGATGATGAAGCTCTCGAAGAACTTTCTGAGTCAATTAAGGTACACGGTATAATTCAACCAATCACCGTTCGAAAAATTGGTTACGAGAAGTATGAGCTGATTAGTGGTGAACGAAGAACGAGAGCTTCTATTCTAGCAGGGCTTTCTCATATCCCTGCCTACATTCGTCTTGCTGATGATCAGCAGATGCTTGAAATGGCTTTGATTGAGAACATTCAGCGTGAAAATCTGAATGCAATTGAGATCTCGTTGTCGTATAAACGACTAATTGACGAATGCGGCCTAAAACAAGAAGCTTTAGGAGAACGTGTAGGGAAGAAAAGAAGCACAGTAAATAATTACCTACGCTTATTGAGACTGCCTGACGAAATTCAAATGGCCATCAAAGATGGTGAGTTGATGATGGGACATGCTCGGGCGTTGGTTAATGTAGAAGATGAACAGACTCAATTGGCGATTTTCAATGCCGCTGTTCAAGGAAATCTTTCGGTTCGTCAAGTTGAAGAGCTAGTAAGAAATGAAAGAACTAGCGAGGGAACTACAAGCAAAGCAGCATCAAAGTACTTTGACTTTTCAAACTACATCACGCAAAAGAATTCCCTAGCTAAGAAATTGCATACTGATGTTCGTTTTAAATCGAGATCTAATGATAACGGAACGATTATTATCAGTTTTTCGTCAAAGGATCAACTCGAAGACATCTTAAAGAAATTGGTTTAAATACCTTTGCTGCGTGAAGCAATTCGGACTTCTAGCATTGTTTATTGTTTTGTGTACAAATGTGCATGCACAATTGCCATATAATGCGGCTTACCTACAACAGCAGGCAAATCCTAGCGTTGTAACAGATTCTGCTGTAAAGTGGTCTGATCCAAAAAAGGCGACGGTATTGTCGCTTGTAATTCCTGGAGCTGGACAGATTTACAACAAGAGGTATTGGAAAGCTGGAATTGTATATGCCGGATTTGGCGGTTTAGCTTATATGTTTAAATACAACACCGACAGCTTAAATCACTTTCAAGAAATACTTACAGCAAAAATAGATGGCGATAGCAACACAGTTGATTTGTATCCCAATGCATCCGAATCGTCAATAAGAAACTTTAGAGATTTCCATCGCAGGTATAGAGATATAGCCATACTGGGTTTTGCAGGATTGTATGCCTTGCAGGCCATTGATGCCAATGTAGATGCTCATTTAAAAGAGTTTAGAGTGAATAAAGATTTGAGTATGAAGGTTGCTCCGAGAATCTATTCATATCAGCCAGGCATGGGTTATTATAGTGGCTTTAGTGTTCAGCTAAACATCAAGTGACAATTATTGTACCACACGGTTCAATCTTAACCAATAAATTCTTAGGTTTGCACCACCTAAAAACAGAATAAAAATGCAAAATATTTCAGTAATCGGATCAGGTACTATGGGCAACGGAATTGCTCATGTATTTGCACAAAATGGTTATACCGTTTCATTAATTGACATCAATGCGGCAGCGTTAGAGAAAGCTCTAGCAACCATTGCAAAGAACTTAGATCGTATGGTTGCAAAAGAAAAAATCACTGCAGCTGATAAGGATGCTACACTTGCAAATATTACCACCTATACTGCTTTAGCTGACGGTGTAAAGCAAGCTGATCTTGTGGTTGAAGCCGCTACTGAGAATAAGGATCTTAAATTTAAGATCTTTAAAGATATGGATGAGCACGCTCCAGAAGGGTGCATCTTGGCATCGAATACGTCATCAATCTCAATAACTGAATTGGCAGCACAAACTTCAAGACCTGATAAGGTTATCGGTATGCACTTCATGAATCCTGTACCGATTATGAAATTGGTTGAAATTATTAACGGATACAATACATCTCCAGAAGTGACCGCAACTATTGATGAACTTTCTAAGAAGATTGGAAAGGTTCCGGCGATGGCCAACGATTATCCAGGATTTATTGCCAACAGAATTCTTATGCCAATGATCAACGAAGCTATTTGGACGTTACACGAAGGTGTAGGAGAGGTTCAAAACATCGATACCGTAATGAAGCTGGGAATGGCACATCCTATGGGGCCGTTACAATTGGCTGATTTTATTGGTTTGGATGTATGTTTAGCTATTCTAAATGTACTGTACGATGGATTTGGAAATCCGAAGTATGCTCCATGCCCGTTATTGGTAAACATGGTTAATGCAGGTAAGAAGGGGGTTAAATCTGGAGAAGGATTCTACTCTTGGACACACGGCACGAAAGAACTGATTGTAAGCGATTCATTTAAATAATATTTATATCCCCAAGTCATCTTGGGGATTTTTTTGGAACATACATTAATAAACTTTCAGAAATATTTGAAAATATAAAAATAGTTGTATATTTGTACCAGAAATCGAAATGAAATTAACAGAGCAACAACAAAAATTTGTACAGACCTGGGGTATACTGGGTAGTAATTGGGGAATTAATAAAACGATGGCTCAATTGCATGCACTGTTAATGATTTCAGAGAGTGCCCTAAGTACAGAAGAGATGATGGATACGCTTCAAATCTCAAGAGGAAACACCAATATGAATGTGAGGGCATTGGTAGAGTGGGGGCTGGCTAACAAAGAAATGGTTGCTGGTGACCGGAAAGACTTTTACAGTGCTAAGAAGGATATTTGGGTAGTGGCTCGAAAAATTGCTCAACAACGCCGTAAACGAGAACTTGATCCTGTTATTACGGCATTGGTAGAGTTAAAAGATGAAACTCCAGATACAAAAGAGAATAAAGAACTGTTAGATCGTGTAAGTGATATTGAAGATTTCGCAATTAAAGTAGATAAGATGCTTGAGAAATTTATCAAATCTGACGAAAACTGGTTCTATAAAGTACTGCTAAAACTCGTGTAGTTTTTTTTATGTCAAAGTTTCAAAAAATATTGAAAATACAATAATTATGAATAATATAGTAGCTTACATCTTGTTCTTGTCGATTACCCTAATTACAACCGTATTTGTGGGTAGGCATTTGCACAAACATGGCTACTTTCTTATTCTTGATCTATTTGAAAATGAGCGATTTACAACAACAATTAACAACCTATTACTAACCGGCTATTACCTGGTTAATATGGGATATATCGCTATATCAATCACCTCTTTTCGCGAAATTAATTCTGCACTTGAATTGATGTCTGAGTTAACAGAAAAAGTGGGTATGATCTTCCTCATTCTTGGGGTTTTGCACTACAACAACATTCTCGTGCTGAACCTAATGAGTAAACAAAAAGAAAAAATTATAAAAATGTTCAACAACTAATATTTAAAATCATGAAAGAACTAGATTTAATTGTCACCACCTATGTAGCCTACCTTCCGGTAGCTATTTTTCTAACTTTTATCGTCGCACGCATCTTCTTTAAGAATTCAAAGATCTTTATGCTCGACATATTTAACGGCAGAAGCGAGATTGCCTTGAGCACCAACAAATTATTTGAAGTTGGTTTTTACCTGCTAAACCTTGGCTTTGCACTATTCTACATGAAAATCAACAAGTCAGATTTTATGATTCGTGATTATGCAACCGATGAATTGTTACTCGAGTTCACCAAGCAAGACATGTTCGAAACCTTAAGTTATAAGGTTGGTGTTTTGGCTGTATTCTTGGGAGTAATGGTCTTCTTCAATCTATACATGCTGTTTAGAGGCAAGAAAAAATCTGGAGAAAATCAGGCAAGAAAGGCAAGATTAGCCTTAATGGAAGCTGAAAAGAATCAAACTAAATAATATCAGCTATGAAGTCGCTAAAACAACGAAGTTCTATTCTATCAAGTCTGGTAACAGGCTTGGTAGGGTGGATCGGGTTAATCGTGATCTCTCCAATGATTTTTGGAGTACCATTCAACGTTAAGGAAGTAATCATAATTGGTATTGTGGGTGCATTTGTTCAAGTGGGATTTTTGAGGTTGTTCTTTAAATCTCTATTCATGCATTTGCACCTGCTATTTGGTTTATTCTGGGGATTGGTTACCGCCATTGCTATGTACTATGGTGTGGCATATATATTCCCGGAATATGCTGACAATCAGCTGTATTGGGTATTAACTTATGCATATATTGGGGCACCTATAGGAGCCTTTTTATCTTATTTTCACATCGACGATGCAAAAATTGAAAATGACGCTGATGCAGACGAAATTGATTATGGAAGAGATGCACACTGGCTTGAGCCTTTTGCCTTTGGTGCAGCTGGTTACTTAATTGCTTTTAATCCATTTTATGATTTTGATCTAGCCATTATGGTATTCATAGTTGGAGCGATTAGTGGTGTTGCTGCTGCGGGTTTAAGCCACTTTTCTCCAGATAAATTGAAGTACAACTACATTAGCCTCTTTCTCATAATTGTTGGATTAGGATTGGGCCATGGCTATTTAACGAGCTTACTATTTAGAAACATAGAAGTCGAGTTCATAAATCTATTGACTTCAGCACTGATTGGAGGAGTAATAACTTTTGCGGTCACGTTTTTAAGAGGTCGTCAGTTAGCTATTAAAGAAGAAGGTTTGGTATTATGATGAGCATAATAAGTCATATCGTGCACATTGCAGCAACTTGCACTTCATTGGGTGGACTGTTTTACTCTCGAATGGTGCTCTTGCCAAACTTACAATATATCTCAGCACATGACCGAGAAGTGTACCTCAGCAAGATGATTGGACGTTTTTCGATCATCAAATGGAGCGGAGTAATTGCTGTTACGGTAACCGGATTGTATCAATGGTTCGACATCTATCCAAGTGTTGAAAATCAATCGGCATACTTGGCTGCTTTTGCCCTCAAGATGCTCGGTGCATTTGGCTTATTCTCGATAACATTTTTGCTAGCACTACCCAACCAGAAGTTAGATAAAATGAGGTTTAAACGCTCATTTTGGTCGGCACTTAACATTGTTTGTGGTGTGGTAATTATTGCCGGGGCAGTGCTTATGAAATTAATAAGAACTAATGGAATATAATATGGGACGCAAGATTAATTATTACTTACAATGGTTTTGGATTCTACTGTTTGCATTCAACACCTTATTTGGCTTTCTGATTAAAGTTAATTGGAATGAAGGCTATGAAGTATTCTACTACGCCGTAGGTTTTTGGATGAGTTTAACCCACATTTTCTCATCGTTTATACATTTTTTACGGCACGGCAAAGCATCAGAACTTTTGCCTCACCTTAAAGCAGGCTGCATTATCGCATTAGGATGGATGGCCGTATTTTACTTCAATGATTTTATTCAATACGATTGGGACGGTGATTTTCTGTATCGCTTTGTTGCAGTAGTGCCCCTGGCCTTGTTGGCGTTGTACTACTGGCATGTAACGTTCACTGACCTTCACCCAGACCAGTTAAAAGACCACAGCTTTTTAGATTTAGAATGATATGAAACATTTTCAGATTAAAACCTTTCTAGCAATAACCCTTTGCCTAACAATTGCAATATTGTTTCTCGGAGGAAGAGATGTTCTTGATATGCTTAGCGATTACCCTTTGAATTTAGGAGTTGGAATTGGAGCACTATTTGTTATTGGATTTTTTGCCTCTAGAAGAATGAACTATTTAATCAACATTAGAAGGAGGTCACCAATTCTAGTTGGGCAGATTGGCTCTGTACTAATTCTTATTTGTGGTATACTCCTTGGGTCAACTATTGGTTTTATAGAGGAAGGATTTAGCAGTGTTAATGAGTACTACAAGTTTTCTGATGCCGTATGTGATTATTATTATAAACCTTTATATTGGATTTTGCTGTTTGGAGGCATTCCGACTTTTATTGTAGGTGGAGTTTTGGGCTATTGCATAAAACAACGCTCTAAAACTTAAAAATAGCGAAGTTCTCATCCTCATACACTTGTTCCATCAAAGGCTTGTGCTGCTGAATGTGCTTGTCAAGAATCAAATAATCACAGCCACGTTGCTTGTGATCTAACAACACCTCCGTTTCAAGTACTTCATGATTCATAATCATCCAGCCCTTGCGGTGGGCGAGGTACATCAACAGATGATTTTCGTTCATCGACGCTATGCCGACTAAGCTATCTTGGTGCACAACCTCGTCCATAATAGGTTCGAGCGTGAGCTTATACTTTTCGCTATCTTTAATAAAAAAGTCGTGTTGCTGATTGGCTATTCCTTCTATTATTCCCAAGGCTAGGATAACCGGTACTGCTTTTCTGTATTTTAATTGCGATAAAAAGTATCCGGCAAACAAGGCCATAACAGGGGCGAACGGTACCATGTAGTAACTGTGATGAAGGAAGATTTCACCAGCCTTCAGCGCAAAAATGCCAAAGCCGATTGCAATGGGCAAGGTGGCCAGTATTATCTTCCAATTTCGTTTTGAAATACTGAAAACCAATCCGGCTAAACTGCAAGCAAAGAAAACATAGCTCTGTAAGGTGCTATGCGATAAGAGTTCAAATATTCTTAGTGGTGATGAAGAAAGTGCACTCCATCCTTCCTCAAAACTAAATCCACGGTTGTAAAAGATTCCATAGGTGTAGGCCAAATGCTCATTCCAAACAAAGTACCACCAGTAAGCAGCGGCTAAGCCTATTCCTCCAAATAGTACAAGCAACAAGCTTTCTTTTTTAAATAATCCATGACTGAAAACGGGAATAATCATCCATCCCAAAAACAATACCGCCGGAATTTTGGCTAAGACTCCTAAGGTCGAAAGCACAAAGAACAGGGCCAATTGCCACCACTTTTTTGAATCCAGAAAATTGAGTCCAGCATACACTCCCATGGTCACCAATGAAACAGAGTAAACATCTGGCATCGTTTTACGACTGTACATAAACCAAATACTGACCGCTGTGATTAGTGTTGTTGTGAAAGCTATGGGTTCATTAAACAGCCTCTTAAGCATTAAATAAAAAAACCACAATCCTAGCGTAGATACTAGCAATACGATCAAACGAGAATACCAATGGGTGTGTCCAAATGCTTTTGAAATAAGGTAGTGGGTGTAATTGAGCACCGGAAATTCAAAGCCGATAATTCCCGTTGTGCCTTTATGGTCTTCTTTCCGCGGGTAGAAAATATTGTTGTCTACTTCTAAAAATCCACGAGCCACCATTAAACCAGAAGTCTGACGCCAATTGTGAGCTGATTCTAATGGAGGATTTGTAATGCCCACAAGTCGCATAGCAAAGAATAGGCACAGCCAAAACTTAATATTTCTTGCAATTTTGAGCATTAACAGAGCGAATAAAAGTATAAAACCTGATAGTAAAGCACTTAATTGATTTTTTGTCAGTAGAATTAATTTGCAATTTCATCATCTAATGTGCTCAATCCACACAAAATGTAACATATTTGCCTTATGCGATTAATTGTCTTATTCACCTTTGTTT
This sequence comes from Bacteroidia bacterium, assembly GCA_965216465.1. Lineage (GTDB taxonomy): Bacteria > Bacteroidota > Bacteroidia > NS11-12g > UBA9320 > UBA9320. Next base: position 134,061 of record CBDCFW010000001.1, on the reverse strand, counting down.
TAACCACATTTTTTGGATTTACTCAAGATAAAAACTTTACGATAAATGAAGCTATTGCAGGATATCATCTTTACCCAAGAGGATTGAGTCAATTGCAATGGATTCCAGATGGTAAGTTCTACTCACAGTCGGTAAAGAATGACTCAGGTCAGATGGAATTGGTTATTAAAAACGCTGTAGATCAGCGTGAGGTTGATCGTGTAACCTTATCAGACATTAAAAACTCTACAGCAGATGGAAATTATGTTTCGAGTATGCCAGCTGCAGCTTGGATAAATGCAGAAGAGTTTAGGTTTCATGCCAACGAAATGTTTTATGCATTCAATTACAAGTCTAAAAAGCTAGACCTTTATATAAATCAAAAGCTTCGAGAGGCTTAAATCATGCTCCTAAGCAACAAGGATTTGTTAAAACCACAGACCGTGGATTTAAAGGAAGAATAGGAAATGTGGTTTTTACCCGTGAAGAGATGAAGAAAGGAATTGTGATGGGACAAGCTGTTCATCGCTACGAATTTGGAATTACAAACGGTTTGTTCTGGTCACCAGATGGCCAGCAATTAGCCTACTATTACATGGATGAATCAATGGTAACAGAATACCCGCTTTATAAGTTGGCTGATACTCCAGCAACCGCTAACATGCTTCGTTACCCAACCGCTGGAGCTCAAAGTCATCATGTAATTCTAAAAGTAATGAACAACGTAGGTAAGGTTGTTGCAATTAAAACTGAAGGCCCGAAAGATCAATTTTTGACAAATGTTTCTTGGACTCCAGACAGTAAGCACGTTTTAATAGCCATCCTAAACCGTGAGCAGAATCACATGAAACTGAACATGTACGATGCTACTACGGGAAATTACGTTCGCACATTAATTGAAGAGTCTCACGATAAATATGTAGAACCTGAGCATCCTGCTCTGTTCTTAGCGTCAGATCCTTCTAAGTTCATTTGGTGGAGCGAAAAAGACGGTTATAATCACCTTTATTTACACTCATTGGATGGGGGTGAAGCAAAGCAATTGACTTCTGGTGAGTGGGTTGTAACTCAGTTTCATGGCTTCTCAGAAAGTGGTGAAGAAATCTTTATCACGTCTACTGAAGAAAGCCCAGCTGAAAGACACTTGTACTGTGTAAATGTTAAAAATGGAAAGACCAAAAGGTTAACACAAGAGCCTGGATATCATAGCATTAGAGCAAATTCTGATTGTTCAATGTTTATTGACGATTATTCTTCAATCACAGTTCCACGAAAGGTGAATATGATTAACGCTGAAGGAGCGGTTATTGATGAGCTTCATAGTGTAAGTAATCCTTTAGCGGATTATAAACTTGCTGATTTAGAACTTGGGGTTTTAAAAGGTAAAGGCGGTGAAGATCTTCATTACAGACTTTTTAAACCGGTTGATTTTGATCCTAAAAAGAAATATCCAGTAGTGGTATACTTATACAACGGTCCTCACGCTCAGATGGTTACTAACCGTTGGCTAGGTGGAGCAAACATGTGGTACCATTACATGGCGCAAAACGGTTATGCTGTATTTACCATCGATGGAAGAGGGTCTGCGTATCGTGGTTTTGATTTTGAAAGTGCGATCTTCAGAAACTGCGGTGAAAAGGAAATGGAAGATCAAATTACGGGAGTTGAATGGTTGAAGAAACAATCGTGGGTTGATGCAGAGCGTCTAGGAATTCACGGATGGAGCTATGGCGGGTTTATGACCACTAGCATGATGAGTAGAAATCCAGGGATATTTAAGGTAGGAGTAGCTGGTGGACCAGTTATTGATTGGAGCTTATACGAGGTAATGTACACCGAGCGTTACATGGATACTCCCCAAGAAAATCCAGAAGGTTATGCTAAAACAAACTTGAAAAATTACATCGATGATTTAGAAGGTAAGCTTCTAATGATTCATGGGGGGCAAGATGATGTGGTGCTCTGGCAGCACAGCTTACAATACATTGAAGAGGCAATAAAAAAAGGAGTTCAACTGGATTACTTTGTTTATCCGCATCACAAACACAATGTAATTGGCCCTGATCGCGTTCACTTATATGAAAAGGTGAGCAATTACTTCTTTGATAACTTATAATACTTAAATGACTAAACTTCTTACACTTATTGTTATGATGGGATGGTGCGTTGGCACCTTCGCCCAGACTGATACAACATCATTATCTACTGACACCACTGATGTGCCTATTTCCGAGATCGAAAGAGCTGCTGAAGAAGCCGTTAGAGCGGTAGAAGAAGCAGTTGAAGCTGCTGCGGCTGCGGTAGAAGCGGCTGCTAGCGAATCAGAAGAATCAGAAGCTGACACTACAGATGGAGTGGATGAACTGATTATTATGGACGATTACGATGAGCCCGATTATGAACGTACTTATTTCGATGAGGAAGACACTATCGGATTGTATTCAGAAGGATTTGAAGGCCTTTCTATGCTTGATGATGTGGTAGGAGAATATCAAGTATTCATTACAGGAGAGAACCATACCTATACCGAGAGTAATGCTCGATTATGGCTTAAAATGATAAAGTATCTGCATCAGAATGCGGGTGTTCGAAACGTAATGTTTGAATATGGTTATTCGTACGGCTTCCTTGTAAACGAGTACCTAAAAACAGGAGATACCACTCTTTTTTCAAGCATAGATCAGTTTGCATACATTGAATACAGCAATGCACTTGAAGATTTAAAAGCATACAATGATAGTCTTCCAGAGGATGAGAAGCTGTATTTTACTGCTATTGATATAGAACGTGGGGTTTATCCAGTAGCTAAAATTTTAGCTTATCTACTTCCTGAAGAGTTTGAAGCTCATGATTCAATTGATCTTCATGTTCAAAGTTTGAAAAGTTTAGCAGCTTACAACGATTTTAAGCTTGATGAACAAGATGAAGAAGGAGGTTCAGGATATGGATTTACATTTAAATCAGGTGCGACAATCGATTTGGTTCATGCCAATTTCTTAAAGTTTGAAGAGCACTATAAGGCACTGCTAGGTGACAACTTTGAAGAATTTAAGCTAATAATCGTAGATAACTATCTCGCTCGAAAACAATGGATGACCTATGATTCGGAAGGGGCAATTCAAGAGTATATCTACCGAGAGAATTACATGCACAATCGATTCTTAGATGAATACAAGAAACACCCAGGCAATTGGTTTGGACAATTTGGAAGATGCCATACAACACTTACTAAACAAAACTCAAACTCATGCGAATGGTTCGAGTTTAATAGTTTAGCTGACCGCATTGAGCATACCGAAGGTGGAGCATTTGCCGATCAGGTAATGTCAATTGCTATTCTATATGAAGATGATCGCAACACGGGTCCTGATAGAGATTCACTAGAGGAGCGGTTTGACAAGTTTTTCGACGATATCACCGAGAACAGCGTTGTGCTGTTAGATATTGCTTCAGACAGCGTGTTAAACAAAGCATACGGCAAAGATTTTAAGTTTATTTTCTTAAACACCAATACGCAGAAGGGCGAGGTTTATGACTATCTGAATGAGTATATTTCCACCGCTGATGACGATGATAACTTCAAACTAGTAACTGGATTTACACAGCACAAAGTAGATCTTACTTCCCTCAACGCAAGATTTACTGACTATCTAGATGGAGTAAGTTCTGAGTTTAATGGAATACTAGAAGGTTTTGAATTTGGTGGACTAGGTGGAGCTGATGGTTTTATGACGGGATTCTCCGTTGGTTGGTTTTCAGGACAAAATGTGTCGCTAAATAACGGGTCTTCATATGATTTAACAGGATTCTACATAAAAGATGCATCCTTCTATAATGTGACCAAATCAATGGATTGGCTTGATGTTATGCCAGGGATGGCACTGGGTTACCACCAACTTAAGCTAACAACACAAGAGTCAGACGGAAATCAAGGAAATGTTGGAACAGGATTTTTAGGAAACATTAAAAATGTGGTTTATACCAATCCCGCTTTTGTTTTTGACCTTAGCGGAATAATTGATATTAACCTTGGTAAACTAACCTTGGGTTATCATGGTGGTATAAACTTTGACCTTTCTAAGAAAGAATGGTTAACTGATGGCGAGATTATTGAGAATTCACCGAGAACCTCATTTAGAGGAGTGTTTCAAACTATTCGTTTAGGAGCAAACTTCTAGTCTTCTAGGAGAATCATGTCTTCTACGATATCGTCACATTGACTTTCAAGCTCTTGAAGTTTGGATGAAATCGCACCGTGATCTTTGCCTAATTCTTCGATTTGCTCATTGCTTAGATTAGAAACATCGGCAAGTTTGGTTTCAATTTCCTTTTTCCTAGATTTTGTCGATTCAAGTTCTTGTTCGAGAGCGTCAAGCTTTTTTTGAAGCTTTTTCATCAATTGCTCTTTTTCATCTTTCTGCTTCCAGGTCTTCTTTGAATCGACCTTTTCGACTTTAGCCTCCGGTTTTGTCTTAGCTGGCTTAGCTTGGGCTTTAGCTTTAGCCTGTTCAAGCTTGTATTGGTACTCGTGGAAGGTGCCTGGGTATTCTTTGATATCTTGGTCTTCGATCCACCAAATCTTATTCGCTAATTTCTCAATAAAATATCGGTTGTGCGAAACAAATATCAATGTTCCTTCGTACCGCCTTAGTGCTTCAATTATAATTTCAATTGAATCTATATCAAGATGGTTTGTAGGCTCATCCAACAACAGGAAATTAGCCTCTGAAACCAATGTTTTAGCTAAAGATACCCGAGCTTTTTCTCCTCCAGATAACACCTTGATTTTTTTGAATACATCATCACCGGTGAAAAGAAAACATCCCAGCATGCTCCTTAACTCCATTTCGGTTTTGTGAGGTGCATCATATTTTAGCTCGTCAAGAATTTCATTGTCGAGATGCAAACTTTCGAGCTGATGTTGAGCGTAGAACGATTCATCTACATTGTGACCAATGGTTCTTTTTCCAGTAAACTCTTCGTGATCTGCAATTATCCTTAGAAAGGTAGATTTACCTGTACCGTTGGCACCAATTAAGGCGATTTTATCACCGCGAACAATTTCTCTATCTACACCTTTAAATAAGTGATTCTCGCCAAAGTTCTGATTGATATCTTCAAGATTTATAACCACTTTACCGCTTGGGCGAGCAACCTTAAAGTCGATTTTAAGGTTCGATTTATCTTCTTGAATTTCTTCAATGCGATCAATCTTGTCTAACATCTTCATTCGACTTTGAACGGCTTTTGCTTTGGATGCTTTGGCCTTAAATCGATTGATGAACTTTTCTTGATCTTTTATAAACTGTTTTTGATTTTCAGCTTGACGCGATAGGAGGTCGTCACGTTCTACTTTTGCTTTGAGAAAGAAGTCGTAGTTACCATCCCATAGGTACAGTTTTTGATTGCTAACCTCAGCCGTTTTTGTAATCATCTTGTTCAAGAACTCTCTATCATGCGATACAATGATTACACTTCCTGGGTAGTTGCTTAGGTAGCTTTCTAACCACTCAATACTTGGCAGGTCAAGGTGGTTTGTAGGCTCATCCATGAGCATAACATCTGGTTGTTCTAAAAGCATTTTAGCCAAAACAACCCGCATTCGCCAACCTCCTGAAAACTCTTTCATCGGACGACTTAGATCTGAGGTTTTAAATCCTAAGCCTTCAAGAATTTCAGCGGTTTTATTCTCCATGTTGTAGCCGTCAAGAGCATCAAACTCTTCTTGTAGGTCAGCCATTTTTTGAATCACCTCTTCGCTGTGATCCGTTTCCATTTTAACATAGAGTTCTTCAAGTTCTTGTTGAATCTGAAGTGTGCGTTTGTAAGCTTGTTTAGCATGTTCTAAGATGGTTTGATTGCCATCTTCGCTGATCATGTCTTGACTTAAGTAGCCAATTCTTAGCCCACCTTGTTTATTAATTGAGCCTTCGCGAAGCTCATATTTTCCGATAATAAGCTTAAGTAGGGTGGATTTTCCAGCTCCATTTTTGCCAATAAGACCAATTCGTTCTCTCGGCTTTATAAACCAATCGATGTTCTTAAAAAGGTAATTACCTCCAAATTCGAACGATACGTTTTTAAGATGAAGCATGGTAAAAGAAGGGTCTACAGTTCGTGACCCATTTTCTCTTTCTTCGTATTGAGGTATCCAAAGTTGTGTGGATTAGGTTCAACTTGTAGCGGTACATTGTCTACCACTTCAAGGCCATAGCCAATTAATCCTTTACGCTTCTTCGGATTGTTGCTCATTAATTTCATTTTGTGGACACCAAGGTCTCTAAGAATCTGAGCACCAACACCATAGTCACGCTCATCCATTTTGAAACCAAGCTCAATATTGGCTTCAACCGTATCCATTCCTCCTTCTTGAAGTTTATAGGCTTTAAGCTTGTTCAATAAGCCAATGCCTCGTCCTTCTTGGTTCATGTATACGATAACACCTTTGCCTTCTTTTTCGATCATTTCCATGGCTTTATGCAATTGCTCTCCGCAGTCGCATCTACAGCTTCCAAAAATATCGCCAGTAACACAGCTAGAGTGAACGCGAACTAAAACAGCTTCATCAGCTTCCCATTCGCCTTTTACCAGAGCAAGGTGCTCCATTCCGTTAGACTTTTGTTTGTATGCCACGAGGTCAAAGTTGCCAAAGTCTGTAGGCATTTTAACATCAATTTCGCGTTCAATTAAACTTTCGTGCTTCAATCTGAATTCTATTAAATCAGCAATTGAAACAATCTTCATGTCGAATTTGTTCGCAACCTTAACCAAGTCAGGTAGACGTGCCATGGTACCATCTTCGTTCATGATTTCAACGATACAACCTGCTGGTTCAAAACCAGCTAAACGTGCTAAGTCGATTGCAGCTTCTGTATGTCCAGCGCGGCGTAATACACCAGCTGTTTTAGCTTTAAGCGGGAAGATGTGACCGGGTTTACCAAGCTCTTTTGGATCTGTTTTTGGATCAACCAAGGCTTGGATAGTCATAGCACGATCGTATGCCGAAATTCCAGTACTGGTGCCATGACCTATAAGGTCAACTGATACAGTGAATGGAGTCTCGTACTGAGCCGTATTTTTTCCAACCATTAGTTCAAGGTCGAGTTCTTCGCAACGTTCTTCAGTTAAGGGAACACAAATTAAACCTCTTCCTTCTTTGGCCATGAAGTTGACCATTTCGGTGGTTACATTTCTGGCAGCCGTTAGGAAGTCTCCTTCATTTTCACGGTCTTCATCGTCAACCACGATAACCATTTTACCATTTTGAATTTCTTCAATGGCCTCTTCAATGGTATTCAATTTAAATTCGCTCATAAAATTGGTGCAAAGGTAATATTTCAGATAGGTTTATTGGATGATCACTTTTGATGTCCAAACAACTCCATCTTTCTCTAGTCTAACAAAGTAAACGCCAGTAGGTTGGTTGCTGATGTTTAAAATAATTTCAGTATCTCCGTTAATTGAAGGAACTTCTATTTCTTGTCCTATGCTGTTAATTAAGCTCATGTTTGTATTCATCAAATCATGGCCTTCAATAACAAGCTGGTCTTTTGCTGGATTAGGATAGCAGTTGTATCCGTAGTCGATTACACGCTCTGGAACATCTAACTTATGGGTAATGGTGAAGTTTACTGTAGAGCTGCTTCCGAAATCACCGTTCAGTACTTTAAGCGTTGAGCCGCCAACTTCTACAATTCTAAAGAAACCAGAACCGTCGTTGTTTGCCCAGAAGCTAATTCCATCACCATCCGAATCATCGATTCTCAATTGGTAACAACCCAATCCTAGACTTAAAGTGTCTCTGTATAAAGTTGAGTTGGCATGATTTGTTCTTTCAAAAACAGTTTTGCCCCACTCATCAACTAACTTTAAGCTCGTTTCGTGAGCCGCATTATTCGTTCTGTAGAACAAGTAAATGTTTCCTGGATAAACGTCTGGGAACTCAAAAGGACTGTGATAAACGTTATTTTGAGCATATTCATCTGCACCTCCATTAACGGCAGTTATTTCAGCAGAGAATACACTGTTGTCTTGAACCGCTGTAGACCATACTGAATTGTCGATTGGGAAGTATACAGTTTCAATTTCACCCGGTCTTAAGTGACAAGGCCATGTGAACGTTCTTTTGTTGCTCTTATCATTTACCCAATAGTCGATAGTTATGCTTGTCATTAAAGCAGAACCATTGTTTCTTACATGTGCTTTAGGATTGATGCACATAGGGTTAAGACGAGCATATTCTACCTTGTTCGAAGGCTCCATGATGTCAACTAAATCTGCATCTACTTCAAAGTTGTAATCTCCATAGGTCACAATTTGATTGTTAACAATGTATCTTGAATTACCTGAACCATCAGTTACACCATAGTCAAGGTCTATTCCCTCGCCTGGAGTAACACGTTTCGTTATATCGTATTCTGCCACGTCGGTAGCCATACCTGGGCACCATCCAGCTCGATCGTAAATCCAAGTACCACCCTGAGGGTAAATAGGGTTCTCACCACAGTCTTTCCAAACCGTTCTATTATAGGTGGTGTCGGATACCGTAATGAAGTGATTACGCGGGATAAATTCACCTTCCTGGCCATGACCCGTAATAGCTGAACGAACTTTAAATCCTTTTCCATTGGCAAGAGTAGGGTAAGATACAGGCGGGAAATAAACATCGTTACTAATTAGCTGGGTATAGTTTGCTGTTACTTGAGCTGTTGGCCAAATTTGACGAATGTCAAGTACTTCACGCGTTGGAGTTCCTTTAATGAAAAGGAATTTGATATCCATTTCTTCTTGCCATTGACCGCCACGACTTAAGTACATGCGTTTCTTTCCTTTCAACAGAGGAGCAAAATCGCTTACGTCAAAGGTCCAAGTCTTACCGTCAATACCCAAATTTAGCCCAATACCATAAGGAGTTACGAATGACATAATCTCGAAGGTAGATGGCCATCTTCTCATGTAAGTCAATGATGCAATGTCAATAGAACCGTCATTACCAAGACCAACTTGATCATATTGATTTCCTGATTCATCAAAGAAAGTAGTCATGTTGCTGCTGTTCCAAACATATTGTGTATCCAAAGGAACAATATTGTCACTGTAGATGGTATTTGCTTGTGATTCAACTTCAAACTTTACCACACTGTTCGGTGGTTGAACGATACTATCAAAAGAGTAAGTGGTGTCGTTTGTAATAAAGAAGTCTCCAGATACGAAGCTTACCACAGGTCTTAGTACTTGTTCGCTAAAATCGTGATTCAACGCATAAAAACGTTGTTGTTCGAGTTTAGCATTTCCAATTATAGTTGCAGGGCGATTAACAAAAAAGCTATTAACCGTATTGGTGTTCTCAATTTCTTCGAAGTGGTAATGAAACTCAATATCGTCGTTATCTAAAGTATTTCCTTGACTTAGTTTTTTAATTTCTGCATTGGTTAGTGCTCTACTCCACAAACGAACTTCATCCATGTTACCGTTAAAGTACCTATTATTTACTCCTCGGCTTAGACGTACGTCAATTTCGTCTACGGTATTGACAACATGATTAGCTGTTGCACCAATGCTTTCTTCATCGCCATCAACAAAAAGTTTGATGTCATTTACATGGGTTCCGTCAAATACACATGCTACGTGGTGCCATTTTCCGTCAGCAACGTTGGTTGTTCCATAAATGTTACCGCCGTTTACTTCGACGCGAATTGTTCCATTATCGTTAACTCTAAATACCCATTTTTGACCTGCAGAGTTTTTACCCCAGCTGCAAATTTCTCCATTTACCGAGCTGGTTTTAATCCAAGCATCGATACTTCTACTTGCATTGCCTGAGATTCCTTTATAACCATTCACAGAAACATAAGTAGAACCATCCATTACAATTGATCTACCCGATAAGGTTTGTACCGTTTTAACGGTATCTTGATAGTCAGATCGGAATAAAACTGGTGCAAGGCCTTTATAAACACCTTGGTAGCTGATTTCTACTATTAAGTTTGACGTTCCGTCCCACATAAATGGTTGATAGAAATCAAATTTGTTGGTATCTATATTTAACCACACATTTTGGCTAAACACTTCTTGAAACCCAGTAAACTCAAGTTCACCTAATCCAAGAGAATCAGCAGTAGTCGTTTTAAGTTTGATCGATACATGTCCAATATCATAACCTCCTACAAAGCTTTGCATGTAGAGCGAATTAATGTTTCCGGCAGTCAGTCCTGCTTGTTTCAATTCATATGCAGAATATAAGAATTGACTTTTACCGACAGAAAGGTCAGAATTTAGGCTTAATATTTCTAAATAACTTCCAGCAAAGGTTCCAACACCAGAAACTGCAGCATTCTTAGAAGAATCTACAGTGGTCGTAACATTCATTTTTCGATGAATATTATACGATGGCGTGTTGCTGTATGTAAAAGTTGACCCACTAAACTGTGATATCTGATAATCTGCGGTGGTCGCTTTTAAGGAGTCGATCTTGGCAGAGTCGGTTATATATGTGTTACAACTATAGTCCCACTCTCCACAACCTCTGTTTCTGTTGTTTCCATCAGAAACCAAATTGTCTTTACAACGCATATTGTAGAGCATGATGATTTTTTCGTAAGTATCATTGCCCGAAGGGAATTCAATTATCGTATCTCTAGTTGTGCTTCCGTAGTTTAAAGTATTAACAACCACGGTGTCTTGAGCTTGTAGATTTAAGCTAAATCCAGCCAGCAAAACAATCAATAAATGCTTCAATTTTGACATAGGGCTCGAAATTAGAGTTTTCTTTCTAATAACCTTTGAAATTGAATCCAAAATCACGTTTAAGATTGTCATTTTTTGACAAGCGGCGAGTTAAAAAATCAAGGGAATCATTCTTCAAAGCAATCTTGTTGGCTAAAAAGTATTTCAGGCTTTAATTTGCACACTTGAACATTTTATTTTTAGCCAATCGATTTCCGTATCCTCCATTCAGGGGAGATAAGCTAAAAATATATAATCTTACCAGAAGACTAGCTAAAAAGCACAACTTGTATCTCGTCACTTTTTATGAGTCGAGAAGTGAGTTGCAGTATCTCAAAGAACTTCAACCGTTCTTTAAAGAAATTGAGTTAGTCTACTTACCTAAATGGAGATCGGTGTTGAATGGAATTCCAGCACTTTTATCATCTACTCCTTTACAAGTTGCCTACTTCAAAAGTGTGAAGATGAAGCGCATGGTCAAGTTTGCCATTGAGCAATACAATATTGATGTAATTCACACGCAACATTTGCGGATGAGTCAATATACTAAGCACCTCCAAATTCCAAAAATATTGGATCTTCCTGATGCCTTTTCTCTTTATTTCAAAAGAAGAAATGAAACCGAACGACCACTTATTAATCGTTTAATTGACAAAATAGAGATTGGTAGACTGGTAAAGGCAGAACAAGTTATTACCAAGTTTGATAAGACTTTGGTATGCTCAGCTGAGGATAAATCATACCTCGAAAAATTGCACAAAACAGAGAATCTTTCCCTGCTTTTAAATGGGGTTGATTTAGACACATTTGATGTGGGTTCAGGCCATGATTACACCCACTCCAACACCATCTTATTTACTGGAAACATGGACTATGCTCCAAATGTTGATGCGGTTCAATATTTTGCCAAGGAAATGTGGCCTCAGATAGCAGAACAATTCCCAAACGTTCTATTTGTTATTGCAGGCCAACGACCGGTTGAGGCCGTTAAAAAATTAGCTGGAAATGGAATTTCAGTAACTGGTTTTGTTCCTGATTTGAAGGATATGTATGCCGAAGCCAGTGTGGTAATAGCACCATTGCGATTTGGAGCCGGTACGCAGAATAAAGTATTGGAGGCCATGGCCATGGGAGTTCCGACGGTGTGCACACATATAGGTTTCGAGGGACTTCAAATTGAAAGCGGCCAAGGTGTTATTTTAGCCAAAGAGAAGGACCGGTTTATTGAAGAGGTAAGTGCCTTGTTAGCAGACGAAAATAAACGTAAAACGGTAGGAGAGAAGGGCTTAGAAGTTGCCCGTACACGTTTCAGCTGGGATATAATAGCTCAAAGCCTAGAAAATTACTTTGAAGCTGTAACGGCTAAAAATTAAGCCCAGGCACAAATTTGCTCATGATCACAAAACCTAAGGTGATTTCTGCTCTAAATCCAACAAATTGATTGTTGGTTTCTGGCATAAATTTAAGGGTTGTACCACAGTCATAAATCTCAAACGACTCTTTGTAACCCAAATGTTTCAAGTTTGAATAAACACCAACACTCGCTCCAATGCTAGGGCGATAGAATCCTCTTTTGGTTAGAAGGTGTTGCACACCCAAATCCCAGCTACCATTGAGACTCTTTTCGTAGCGATAGTTTATTTCCTGATAACTCAAGTGTTGGTAGTTCTGGTTTTGAGCAATTCCTAATGACGCCTTGTGAAAAACTTTGATACGTGTGTTCTGGAAGGGAACGTGAGCTGTACTAATATACATTCTTGACCCAGTGCCAATAAATGCGTTAGGTTTTGGGTTATACATGAGTTGTGTTTTGTTATACCCAACTCCGATAACTATGCGATTAAAGGCTTTTGTGGCTTCAAAATTTAACCCTAAAGCATTAGAACTATGAGCGGCTAGAACATATCCTCCACTGCTTAACGTCCACGCCTTCTTAAAGTCTGGACGAACCGTACATGGAGCAGTTTGAGATTGAGTGTGAGTGTGAGTTTGAGTTGGGGTGTGAGTGTGATTGGCAAATGCCAAACAAACAAAACTTAAACAAAGTGTTAGAATTAGAGACCTCATATAACAAAGATAAAGGGATTAAAAAACAACCCCGCGGCCTTGTTTTCCCATTATCACAAAACCTAGGGTGATTTCAGCTCTAAATCCAATGAATTGATTGTTGGTATGATCTGGTCCAGGTAATGGCATAACTTCCCGCTTGACCGCTTCATCATAGCCTAGATGTTGAAGGTTAGAATATACACCTATACTTGCTCCAATACTCGGTCGATAAAATCCTCTCTTTCGCGGAAGGTGCTGTACGCACAAATCCCAGCTACCTGATAGACTACTTTCGAAAACGTAATCCGCATTTGGTGTGAAAGGTTGGTAATTGTAATTAGTCGCCACTCCTAATGAGACTTTCTGAAAAACTTTCGTACGTAAGTTTTGAAATGGAACATGAGATGCACTGATGTAAATAGTCGATCCTGTACCTATATCATTACCTGCTCTAAATTCCTGCTGAGAATAAAGATGATTCATACGATTATGTCCAACTCCAACTATAACACGATTAAATGCTTTTGTGGCTTCAAAATTGAGCCCTACAGTGCCAGATCCTTGGGTTGCTAGGTAATATCCTCCTGTACTTAATGTCCACGCCTTTTTAAAGTCTGGACGAACCGGACATGAGGCAGTTTGAGTGTGAGCATGAGTGTGAGTGTGAGGCCTATTGGAATAAGCTTGAAAAATTAAACTTAAACTAAGTATAAGAACTAGAGACCTCATCTAACAAAGATAAGGGATTAGATTTTCTTCTTTAAGAAGAGGCTAATTACCAATCCACTCGTGAAATACATAATCAAGCTGTACACCGCTGGAGCTATGGTGTAGGCCAATACCGGCAGCATTCCAGCTACTGTTAATGCCATGGTTCCATTCTGAACACCTGATTCTAGTGATATTGTCATGGCTTGATTTCTTCCTAAACGAGCGATACGAGCGGTAATGAAGCCCACCAGCATCGTACTTACATTTAAAAGCAATGCAACGAGTCCTGCGTTAGCAAAGTAACTTACAATGTTTTCACGTTCTTTAATTACAATACCAATGATAATCAGAGCCAGTAAGGCAACAGAGGCAATTCGAACTGGCTTGGCCATACGATCTGCAAAACTGTGACTTCTTGCTTTTATGTACATTCCAATTACCATGGGTAAGATTACTATTGCCACCATTTCGCCTATGGTCTTGAGTATATCAAGTTGAACTTTTTGACCTTCACCTGCAAACGTTTCCAACCCAAAGTTAACAATAAATGGGATAGTAAATACAGTTATAACACTGTTTATCGCTGTCATGGTAACCGATAACGCGGTGTCAGCCTTTGCCAGCATCGACAATAAGTTGGAGGTAGGACCACCCGGACTGGCTGCTAATATCATGATTCCAACAGCAACTTCTGGACTTGAAGGGATTAGCTTAAGTAGTCCAAATCCTATTAGCGGGAGGAGTATTAATTGGTTTATCAGACCAAGAAGAACTGCCTTAGGACTCTCTAACACGCGTTTAAAGTCTTTAGTTGTAAGTGTGAGCCCCATTCCCCACATGGTAATTGCCAGCGATGCGGCTAGGATATAGATGGAATACTTGTCCATAGATTTAAGTTGGTTGGTTAAGTTTTGGTTTTTAGCTAAAAATCTATTCAATAATAGATATCATTTAGCATTTTACCAATAATAACAGCTAATATTGCAGCCCTTAAACGAGCAATGATTACAGTAAGCGATTTATCATTAAGATTTGGAAAAAGAGTGTTGTTTGATGAGGTAAACTTGAAGTTTACAACGAATAACTGCTACGGTATTATCGGTGCCAATGGTGCAGGTAAATCTACCTTCCTTAAGATATTAACTGGTGAAGTAGATTCTACTACAGGCCATGTATCGTTCGAGCCAGGAAAGAGAATGGCCGTACTTAAGCAGGATCACTTTGCGTACGACGAGCATCCTGTGATACACACCGTGATGATGGGCCACAAAGAAATGTACTCCATCATGCAAGAAAAGGATGAGCTTTACCTCAAACCAGATTTCAACGAAGAAGATGGTATTAAAGCTTCTGAGTTGGAAGAAAAGTTTGCTGAGATGAACGGTTGGATGGCTGAAAGCGAAGCTGGAGAGTTGTTGAGCGGTTTGGGTATCAGAGAGCACAAACATCACATGTTGATGAAAGACTTGAGCAACAACGAAAAAGTTCGTGTATTACTTGCTCAAACCTTATTTGGTAATCCAGATATCCTGGTAATGGATGAGCCGACAAACGACTTGGACATCGAAACGGTTAACTGGTTAGAGAATTTTATCCTAAACTTCCCGAACTTAGTAATTGTTGTTTCTCACGACAGACACTTCTTAGACTCGGTTTGTACGCAAATCGTAGATATCGACTTCAACAAAATCAACTTGTTTGGTGGTAATTACACCTTCTGGTACGAAAGTTCTCAGCTTGCTCTTAGACAGCAGCAACAGCAGAATAAAAAGGCAGAAGAGCGTAAGAAAGAATTACAAGAGTTTATCGCTCGATTTAGTGCTAACGTAAAGAAATCAAAGCAAGCAACATCGAGAAAGAAGATGTTGGACAACCTGAACCTTGAAGAAATTAAGCCTTCAAGTAGAAAGTATCCTGCAATTATATTTACACAAGAAAGAGAAGCCGGAGACCAGATTTTAAATGTATCAGGGCTTTCACTTGCTCCATACTTTAGCGATGTATCGTTTAACTTAACCAAAGGCGACAAGGTTTTCTTGTATTCACAACACGGAATTGTTACCACTAAGCTTTATCAAGTACTAAACGGCGAAATAGAGCCTGATAGCGGTACCATTGAATGGGGGATCACCATTAACAATGCTTATCTTCCAAATGATAATGAAGAATATTTTACTTCTGATTTAAACTTGGTAGATTGGTTACGTCAATATTCTGAAGAAAAGGATGAGACCTTTATCAGAGGGTTTTTAGGTAAGATGTTGTTTAGTGGCGATGAAGCACTAAAACAAAGCAATGTATTGAGTGGAGGGGAGAAAGTGAGATGTATGATCTCAAGATTAATGCTCGCCAATCCGAATATGTTGTTGCTTGATGAACCATTGAATCACCTTGATCTTGAGTCAATTACGGCATTCAATAACAGTTTAAAAGACTTTAAAGGCAGCGTATTGTTTACCTCGCACGATCATCAATTTGTAGAAACGATTGCAAACAGAATTATTGAGATCGGACCAAAAGGAATGGTAGACAAGCGTACAGATTACGATTCATTTATTGAAGATAAGGCCTTAGCGGAGAGAAGAAACGCATTATACGAAGGAGTAACATTAGAAATTTAAAAACATGAAAAATATATTAATCATTTTAGCAGCTGTAACACTGGCTGCATGTAATAGTGCAAACTATGAAACTAAAGACTTTCCGGTTATGGAATCTGAAATTGATTCTGTTAGCTACTTAATCGGATACAACATTGGAGCGGACATGAAGAACGGTAAGTTCACAGATGTGAGCATGGCTCAATTCGTTGCAGGTGTTAATCGTGCGATAGCTGGTGAAGAAAAAGAAATTGACGAAGCTGAAGCAAATGCATGTCTAGAGAAATACTTTACTGCACTTCGTAATAAAGAAGAAAGTGACAAACTTGCTGAAAGCTTAGCTTGGATCGAGTCTATTAAAGGAGAAGAAGGAGTTAAAATGTTGGTTGAGGGTGTTTACTACAAAGTAATTACTGAAGGAGAAGGTCCTAGTCCAGTAAGCGGAGACTCTGTTTTAGCTCACTACACCGGAAGATTATCAAAGGGCGAGGTATTCCAATCAACAGAAGGAAGAGACCCCGTTACATTTACAGTAGATGGCGTTATTCCAGGTTGGACAGCTGCACTTAAGCAAATGAATAAAGGTGCAAAATGGACAGTTTACCTTGCTCCAGACATGGCGTACGGCCTGATGCCACCACGTGGAAGCGGTATTGCTCCTAACGATGCCTTGAGCTTTGATATGGAAGTAGTAGATTTCTGGTCACCTTGATCATGAAGCTTCTATTACTCAGCAACTCAACTAATTTTGGCGAGTCTTATATGGACTGGTGCAAAGAGAAGATTGCTTCTTTTGTTCAAGACCATAACGAAAATATTGTCTTCATTCCTTACGCGGCGGCTTCATTTTCTACGCAAGAGTATACCAATACGGTAAATAACGCTTTGGGAGATTTGGGCGTCAAAGTATCAAACATCAATGATTTTGACAATGCTGTTTCTGCTATAGAAAATGCAAGTGCAATTTTCGTTGGAGGAGGAAATACGTTTCATTTATTGAGACAAATGCAGGATAATGGTCTAATTGAAGCCATTAGAGCTAAAGTTGCAAGTGGAACGCCTTATGTCGGTTGGAGTGCAGGCTCAAATGTTGCAAGTCCTACTATTTGCACGACGAACGATATGCCAATTACAGAGCCTCAGTCGTTTAATGCATTGGCGTTGATTGAACCTCAAATCAATCCGCACTATACCGAAGCAACCATTCCAAATCATGGTGGAGAAAGTCGCTTGCAGCGTTTAACCGAATACATTTCAATTAATCCAAAAATGCAAGTTGTTTGCCTTCCGGAAGCGAGTTACTTAGAACAGAATGGGAACGATTTGATGTATCACGGGAAAGAAGATGCGAAGCTTCTCAGTAGGGAAGAAGAGCGTCATATTTCACCCGGTTCTGTTATTTGAATATCATAATTATTCTAATATTTTGACAAAGTGAAGATTATGTTAAATGGTCTATTATTTTTGTGCTCAACTAGAAAAAAATGAAAAAATTATCTTTCTTAACCCTTGCATTGGCTGCTGTTATTCTTGGTTTTAATAACACAGGATGTCAAACAACTACGACGCCTGAGCCACAAGACACACTTCCTGGTGATACCACTCCAGTAGAAGAAATTGTTAACGAGTTTAAAATTGGATTCGATACGTACAGATTGAATATTGAAGAAGATTTAACTTACGGTGTGTACAACAGTGCTGCTGACAGAACATATGTTTATGTTTCTGGAAACGACGGTTCAAACGGTGATGCCGATTTCGAATTTGAGTTTGATGGTAACATGGCTGGAACGTTCACTAACCAAAACGGTGGTACAGCTACTTTCGCTTGTGGAACTG
Source organism: Bacteroidia bacterium (assembly GCA_965216465.1). Taxonomy (GTDB): domain Bacteria; phylum Bacteroidota; class Bacteroidia; order NS11-12g; family UBA9320; genus UBA9320. The sequence goes on along the minus strand of CBDCFW010000001.1, from coordinate 116,158 downwards.
GTACAATTGGTGACATTAGAAGAGAAGAGTTTTCAGCGGATAACGGTTCTATTTCAATCACAGTTACGGAGTACGGAGATGAAGGTACTGGTGTAATTAAAGGAACTTTTACAGGAACTGTTTTAAAGGGAGTTAATAGCTACCAGGTAAGAAACGGTAAGTTCGAAGTTAAACGAAAATTAAACGAGTAAGTCGTTTTATAATAAAATTAAAAAGAGGCCGAAAGGCCTCTTTTTTTATGTCTTTTTTTAATCTATTATTCGATAATCAGCTTTCGACTTAATCGTGTTTTCTCGTTGGTGAGAAGCAGTACATAAGTTCCGGGAACCAGATTTATAGGGATTAGATTGTTGCCGCTGTGAATATCTGCTTTTAGCATACTTTGACCGTACATGTTAAAGACCTCCACTTTACTTGGCTGAGCTGCATCTACATTTAAATGGTCTTTGGCAGGGTTAGGATAAATCCATAGTGCCAATTCATCAACCTCATAAACATTGGTAATGAGTCCTGATACTTTAACGGTACGTGTGCTTTGACTGGAACAACCGTTACTTCCGGTGGTGGTTAAAACGACCGTAAACTCGCCATTTCGTTCGTATACATGTTTAGCTTGACGGGTAGTAGCTGTATTACCATCCCCAAAATCCCAGTGGTAGTCTAATCCCGAAGTTGAGGCTAAAAAGGTAAAATCTCCTGGATTATTAACCTGATAGTTAAATGAAGCACTTGGTAGAGGTTTTACTTCAACCTCAACCAGCTCGTTTTCGCTTACACATTTGTAATTCTGAGTTCGAACTAGATATTCTGAATTTTGAGTCAATTCTTCAGTTGTAAATGTTTCACCAGTTCCTAAAACTGTTAATGGGGCATCAATGTGAGCCCAAAGAATGCTTCCTGCATTAGTTTTGGCAGATAGTGTGGCTGTTTCTTTTGCACAAATTTGATCACCCGTAATCTCTGACAGCTCACCGAACGGCACAATTTCAATAGGCAAGACATGGCGCATAGTATCTACACAATCGGCACTATACGGAGCCAAATAAAATGTGGTTGAAGTAGATAAGCCGTAAACTGCAAACTTATTGCTGTCGTACACTACATTTCCTCCTGTTGCTTGATCATACCACTTTGTTTGGCCAAAGGTTGAAGAGAAATCCAAGTGCAAGGTATCGCCCAAGCATTGGGTATCACTACTCGGTATGGTAGGACTTGGGAAGGTCCAAACAATTAATTTTTTCTGTACTCTTGAGCTAGCACACTGTCCGTCATGAGCTTCTACGTAAATATAATCAGCCCCAAGGGTTTGTGGACTGTATTGAAACGCATTTCCCGTATCGATAGGACTTCCTCCGGATGGAATATCATACCAAAACAAAGAATCCCCTGAAGGAGAAGAAGCGTGCAAACTGGCTAATCCGTCGTGTAGACAAACCAAACTATCCAAATTCGTGATAGGATCATCTGGGGCATTACTTGCCTTTACATCTACATATGCAGGAGTTCGAGTTTTACTCAGACAGCCTTGGTTATTTGCTTCTGCGTAGTATGTTGTTGACGTTACCAATGAAGGAGATACATAAACTTCTCCTTCGCCTAATCGTGCTCCAGCAGTTGGACTGTCCCACCACGTAATCTCGCCCACATTTGCAGTCGCTCTGACATTTGCTTTAGAATTTAAACATATTGAATCGCCAACAGCTATTGGAGCATCTGGACTTTCAGCCACAGGTATGGTAATTTTTCTTAAAGTCGATTTACAACTCACATTTTCCGCTTGAAGGTAGTAACTCTCAGTTGAGTCTAAAGCAGGAGTGATGTATTGTTTTCCTGTATTAAATGGAGTGGTGTCAGAAGCGTTATTGTACCATTGAATTTGTCCGGTACTGAGCCCGCTGATGACTGCATTGTTTCCACTACATACTGGCGTGTCGGCAATAATTCCCACCTCCGAAGGTTGAAAATACAAATCTTGGTACGCTGTGTCTCGGCATCCGATAGAAGACCGGTAGCTGTACATTGTGGTTACCAAGCGTGTTGTATAATTGTTATAGGTAGGAAACTTACGTTTAGCTTGTTCTGTATATTCTGCACCAGCTCCTAATCCGTAGTACCAGTAATACGAATATTGGCCGAGGTTATAGGCAATGTAGCGGTTGTACATACGGTGGCTTAAAATTGGTGAACTCTCGTTCGTGTAGAATACGGTATCTGACCAATCGAAGCAGGTAGGAGCGGAGAATCCGGCGTAGGTATTGTATGTTACATGAGGTTCCAATAAAATGTCGCAATCAAGGGTCGTGCCGCCAATGTTTAGGTTTAAGCATCTGTACCAAGTACCTCCAACAGTGCCGCAAGCAATGTTCTCACCTTCGCCATCGCGTTGAGCATAGCCGTTCGCAACAATGGCCACTCGAATTGAATCAGAAGTTTCTATAGTTACAATAAACGGGTCTGCAGTTTTGTATGGCGTTGAAAAAACAACACTTCTACGCAAGGTAGAAAGCACACCGCCATTAAATGCGGTATCGACTGTAATAGTTGCCGTTCGAAGTGGAGTTCCTGAGGGAAGCGTATCAATACCCGCTTTATAGAGACTAATGGTAAGTGTTACGGAATCGTCGTCGTTTGAGACTGTCCAACCGTAAAAAGTTACTCCTCCCACTTCAACGGAGTCGGGAGCGTCGTAATACTGGCCTAGAGCATAACCGTTAGATACGGCAATACCTTGAAAGGCCGAAGCTTTATATCGGGCGTATTCGATGGTGTCTTCATCGCACTGTTTTGGATTTGCAGCGGATTTAAGCAACAGGTTAGGGTTTTGGGCGACATATTTAGGCATGTCGTCAGTAATCACATTGGGAAATGCGGTGAACTGTGCATACGAAAACCCAATAGAAAGTGCCAATACAAAGGAAAAAAGTAGTCTCATATTATCAAATTTCGGTTTGAAATCAAGAATACTAATATAGCATAAAATTGCGTAGTGCAAATGTCAATATTTGTAAGTTGCTGGCAGTGAGGGGGTAGGATGAGTCTACGGATGTAGTTAATCTACTACAAACAAATGTCGTCTATTAAATAATTTTGTTGTGAAACTATGTTCTAAAACTATACATAATAATAAGATTTAGCATAGAAATAGATATAGAGCAAGAAAGAATGTGAATGTATTCTTGAATATAGCTTTAAAAATAAATAAGGACGATGAAAATTATATATAAAATACCAGCTGTTATAATTATAGCGGTTTTATTACTATTCAGTATGTGCAAAGAAAAGAGCAATGTGTTTACAGCTAATTCTTTAAGTTTTGACCATAGTCAAGTTGCTGTACTTGGCCCAAATTGCATTGATGACATGCCAAAGCAGCTAAGGTGGATGGCCATAGGAATTGCAGATGTAGCAAGTGATTTAGCTATTCGAGCAACAATTGAAGATGAGATGAACTCTAATGATTTTTTCGAAGTTTCACATCAAAGGGCTCATGACGAATTGGACAATACCAACAATTTTACTTTTGATATTGAAGTTGAGACTTCTATAAATACACATTTTCCGAGTAATAGTTATAATGATGACTATTTTTTCACTTATAACTGCGATAGTTGTGAATGGGTTACTGGACTTTTTTCTCCAAATTTTGACTACACGAACATATCAAGGAGTGGAAGATTATATGTCGTTCCCGCGGAGGAAGGAATTGAGGCAGACTCAATAATGGGTTATTATGAAAATAGCATTGGGCAAATTGATAGTACATGGATTACACAAGATTCGTTTGAAACATGTTATATCTGGATAGTTTCATCCTTTAATGATTGTAATGGTGAGCCATTTTCTGGCGAATCAGAGGGGATCTTAAAGAATAAGCGGGGCCCATGTGATTTTGATAGCCTTTGTGAATATCCCATGGAAAATATTAGCAACTGCCCTGATTGTGGAGATAATACCACAAATTACTCATTGTATGTGTTGGAATATGAAATGCTTACAGACTACAAAAATGGATCTGCTTTGCCAAAAATTGAGTACCAGGAAGGATGGAGAAACAAGTATGAAGTTGGGATGCAATGGATTATTTACCGTGACATTGATCCTACAACTGCCACTGAATACAAAGCAATATCTAGCTTCAGATCGTCTACGAATACACATGATTTTAATGCAACCTATACTTATGAAGGTATGGAATCCGTATATACCTTTGATAAGGTTAAAGCCGCAGGAAAAAATGCTCAAGTCAAAAGGTGTAAATTAGAGGATGACGGTGTAACTATAGATGATTGCAGCAGACATAAGCATAAAGTTTTTGAAGACGATATTTTAATATGCCAATCGTACATGCCAAATGACATATTCTATTTTATTCTTTACGAGTGTGATGCTCCACGCCATGACAATATATGGGAAACACCTGATGATATAACAATTTCAGTAGGAGGAAGTGCATTTAAGAGGGAAATTTGGTATTCAACAAAGAGAAAGCCCTATAGCTATGACCCTGTATCTGATTCGCCAGCTTATAAAATAGATGGAAACACAAATTGGCAAACAGAGTCAATTGGCGGCGTAAACTATAAGGTCTTTGAAACTACCTTAGATGGTGAGATTAGAATAAAATTTGGTTATATTCCTAACTTTTAAATATGAGAATAATACTAATCGTATTCTTGACGCTTATTTGGTTTCAGTCTTTCGCACAGAAAACTAGCCTTAGTATAATATCAAGGCCAGGTTTGTATTCGACATCTGTGAAATCTATCTTTCAAGAGGATTTAAATAGTGACTTTTCATTTGGATTTGGAATTGGGTTAAGACATGATATCAAACCAACGCTAACATGGGAAGCTGACTTTGAATTCATAAATCTTAAGATGAATAAGAAGCTGGTTATTCAAGAAGGAAATTTCATAAATACCTATATCGATCACAGCAATAAACCAACTTTTCTATTAACCAACAACTTAACTTACAAGTTTAGTCAATGGTCCTTATCAGCTGGTCCCATGGTCGGATTCTCGTTCAATGAAAGAATCTATCACAGTAGGTTTCATCAGCTTGAGAAAATTGAGTACGAAAATCTTTTAAAACACATCTCTGCAGGAGTACAATTAAAAGCAGCGTATTTTTTCAATGAAGATAATACCGGGTTTTCAATTGAGCCTTTTATTAGTAGTTTCCTATACATTCCTAACTATAATGCGACAACGATATGGACTGGAGTAGGAGTGAGGTATACACTCTAGCATGGCATATGTCATGTCAAATATTACACTTTCTGAGTTAGACTCTTTGTCAAAAAGAATGGTGTTTTCATTTGGGGAAACAAAATAATGAAGCTCATTCTTTAATTATAGCAAAGTGGTCCATATTCTTTTCAACGTAATCGGTAACTGTTTTATAGAGACTTTCTTTGAACTCTTCATCATAGAAATAGTCTTCGATGACCAGAGTTGATTTTAAGTCCTTTTGGCCTCTAGAAAATGCACTCCAACGTTTTTCCCATGATAGTGATTCATTGTTAAAAGTTTGCTTGATAAACAAGAATTCATACTCTTTGCCCGTTAACTCTCTTAATACATTTAGATAGTCATTGCCCAGCTTAGGCAATCCAAGCTCTTCACACATTTCAACAACAGCAAAAATTGATGTTGGGAGATTAAAGATGAACTGAAATACCCCGCCATTATCAACTTCACCTGAGAAAGAAATAAACGTCGAGAATGTTTTTTGAGCTCGAGTCATGTTTTGCCAGATGTCGTCTTCTTGCAAATTGCTTTCCTCAATTGCTTTTTCAAAAATATCTGACAAGTAAACGAGCAACAAACTATCTAATTCATCAAATTCTGTAGAATTATATTTATGCTGAACATTGTTAAGCCATTCTCGGGTAATGGTTGCAGGCATCAGAAGTTTTAGCTGATTCCCATCATCAAGAGATAATACCTCTTGTGGGGCAGGGTTATCGGGGTCGAAGGAGAATTCTTCATTATTTGAGCGTTTTCGCCAAACCCAGAAGAAGTATACCGCTAAAATGACAAGGATAATTTTCATAGGATTTAGGCGCTAACATAAACTAAATTTTATTGAATTGATTGTGAAATAAGATATTTATATCTGCCCCAATTCCATCCCAACCCCTAACGCTAAAAAAGGAGCCTTGCTAGCTGATGCCGTTTGATAGAAGTTTCGAAGATCCATGTGCTTATTCGTCATTGAAACGCGGCCGTAAAATTCGGGCAAGAAGTTAACTTGAATTCCAGTATTATACATCGGGTATAAGCTTCCTGATTTTTGCTTCAGATCAAAGAGGTAGTTGAGGTCAACTTCAGCAAAACCGTTAATTTTTCGGTAAATATTCTTTTCCCACGAGCCGGTAAGTTCAAAAGCCAAGATCTCAGTCATTCCGCTATGTGTATAGAGTGCCCATTGCGATAGGTCTCGGTAAAAGTTTTTAAGTGGATATAATTGTGGTCCTGTAAAAGAATTGAACCAGCCCGAGTAGTAAAGCGGTCTGGAACCATTGTACCCTTGGTTAAACCGCTCAGCATAATAACGAAGGGCAGATTTAAGCTTGAGGTTTTCGTTTGAATACTTCATACGTAAACCGGCAGCTAAAGAGGGTGACATATTTGGATTTTGACGCACGTCAATATTGCCTTCAAACGACACCTTGTTATTGAGTTTGAACCGTGAATACCCCGCTATATTGGCATCAACAGAAGAGGGGTGTCGCCCTAATGGAACATTAACCAATTCGTTTACCGTTACTGCAATTTCACTATAAAGCCTTGGACGTTTAAAGCCAGTAAAGAACTTGTAGGTTTGGTGAAGATCTAGTCCAACATTCAGCGACAAGTCTCCTATGGTCATAAAACCAAAGCTTAGACTATCAATATAGAGCTTGGCAATAAGTCCCTGATAGTCAATATTGTAAATCCTAAGCATGTCATTGATGTCTTCATCCCAGAGATCACCACCTTTAATCGAGTAACGAAATTTTCCGTTCTTGGAAATCGAATCATTAGCTTCAAGAACAATACGTGGAAAGATAACCAGGTTTGAAAGCGTGTTGTTGCCGCCGGAGTGGCTGCGTTCTTCGAGGTAGAGGCCTGTATTAAGCGAGTACTTCTTATTTAGCACTAAATCGTGATTAACCCCTGCATAAATTCCAAGATGATGAATGGGATTATCGCTGACAACTCGTGATCGACAATTGATACAATCAAAGTTTTGATTGAGCGCCGCAATGTTATGTTGGCCTTTGGTTTCTACAGAAAATTCAGAGCTGACGTGAAGAGAATCTTGGCTATGTGCGTTTGTGCTCAGAACCAAATAAAAGACTACAAAAAATAAATGCTTAACTGTTTTCATACTTAATAATTACCTAGTCAATAATAGAAGATTAGAACGGCTAAAACCACAGGTAATCAGACTTTTGGCATGAAGGGGGTTAAATAGTCGTTGGATGAGTTGATTTTGGGGATGAGTTAAATGTCCAAGAGGAAACAACTTTGAGTACTTATATTTGTGAAAACAAACTATTTTAAAATGATGAGATCAAAAGTGATAATACTAACTGCGTTGTTTACAATGTCTGCTGCTGTTTTATCACTGAGCAGTTGTTCAAAAGAAAAAATTTCTGTTAACTCAGCAGGAGATGATGGAGATGTAACAGGAACAGGAGGTTCAAAATCAGATACCCATACCTGGAACAATTCAAAAGCACGAGCAGAGCTAAACATGGATATCACCGCAAAAAAAGGTGGCAGCTTTCAAATGATTGTAAAAGATGCTGATGGGAATGAAGTTTTGAATGAAACTTTAACAGTTGGACAAGGCGACGATTCTAAAACGAAATGTTCTGCTGCAGGTACTCCCGGCGAGTGGGAAGTTACGGTGAAACTCAAAGATTTTGACGGTGACGGTAGTTTTACCCTAGATCAAGGCTGTTAGATAATGCTTCCGTTTGAGGTCAGAACCGTGCTCGAACCGGTGTAAAAGGTTGCAAGCTCAATTAAGACCTAGCTAAAAAGCACTGAGATTGCTTTCATCGTTAAAAACATTCTTCCGCTGTCAGGTAAGCGTTTAAATCCATACTTGGAGTAGAAATCTTTAGCTTGATCATCAATTGGATCAACAATTACTGCAACTGCGGCAATGTCTTTACTTGCTTCATAAGATTTCTTCAATGCATCTACTAAAAGATGCTTACCATACTGCATACCTTGACAAGATTTGTCTACCGCCAACCTTCCAAGAATAATGGTAGGAATAGCCTTGTATGGGCCTTTGAACATTGATTGAAATTCAATCGGGATAATGTGTTTTGGGATACCTGAAGTTGCCAGTGTATAGAACCCCAACACTTTAGAATTATCATCTATGTCGGTAAGAACATAACACCTTGCTAAGTTTCGCTTAATGTCTTGTGAGACAGCTTTTTGGAAATAAATATCGAGGGAGTTGTTACCACAGCTAAAGTGCTTTCTTTGGTGGGCTTTATTTAGAATCTTTACTTTCGGATTCATTTGTCAACTCTTTATAACTGGACGCTGCGTCAATAAGGGCTTCATTTGGACCGTCGCTTTTATGAAGCGCTGAGAAAAATATTTCTTTATCACGCTCAGAAGCTAAAAAAGCTTCATTCTCATCAATAATTTGTTTTGCCTTTTCACGAACTATCGACAGAACAAAATCGGTAAGCGTTCGGTAGCCGCTTAATGCTGCCGCTCGTTTAAACATTTCCTTCTGCTCGCGAGGAAGTTTTGCCTCAAACCGTGCATATGCCTGGTCTTTATTAATAACTAGCTTATCCATTTCAAATTATTGTTGCTTCAAATATACGGAAATAGTCCGTAAAAATATATCTATTTTACGGATTTATTCCGTATGAATAATAGTCATTAGCATAGGGAGGATATTTTTATCCAACAAAAAACCCCAACTTTCGTCAGGGTTTATTTGAGGTCGGAACCGGACTCGAACCGGTGTAAAAGGTTTTGCAGACCTCTGCCTAGCCTCTCGGCCATCCGACCTTTTTCAAGAATTGGCTGCAAAAGTAAACTTAATTGATTTTTTTCCTAAGCTTTATCGTATCATTTTTAAATCAGTAAAAAATATATTCTATCCGCCCCACAATACGGCATCGGGTGTAACCCGTTTTCAATAGAAAGTTTAATTTTGATTCCGAAATTGGCTTTAATTCATGTCCTTCGATCAACCTTTTGAACAGTTTTATAGGAAGTACCAACCTTCGTTGGTGGCGTACGCGCTGTATCTTATCAAATCAAAAGAAGATGCAATAGAAATTGTAAACGATGTTTTTGTCGCTATATGGAACAAAAAAGACAACTTACAAATTGGCGATGGATTAAAAGCCTACCTCTATACCTCAACTAAAAACCGCTGCTTTAATTTCCTCAAGAAAAAAAGAATTGAATTTAGTGATATGCAAGATCTCGACGTTGCAAGCGATCAAGAAGCCGATGCTAAACTCAAACAAAAAGAAGAAGTTGCCAACGTGCAAGCCGTGCTCGAAATGCTGCCGCCTCGGTGTAAGCAAGTGTTTATGATGAGTCGAATAGATGGATTTAAAAATAAAGAAATAGCCGAGTTGTTAGAGATCTCTGTGAAGACAGTAGAGAACCAAATGACCAAGGCATTAAAAATATTTAAAGAAAAATTAAAAAAGGAGTAGGGGGTGCCCTGCTTTTTGTTGTATTAATAAGTAACAGGCTCTTGTAGTGAAAATTTGGGAACCAAATATTTTATTGAAATTCCTATTTGGAAAGTGCAATACGCAAGAAAAGGTAATTGTAAATTTATGGTTGAAGGAAAGCGACCAGAATGTAAATACACTTTCGCACTTGAGAGCAGTGTTAATAGACAATAATTAATGTCAGAAAAACAAACTATATTGTTTAAGTATGTAACCGGTAATCTAACCGAAGAAGAAAGACTAGCATTTGAAAGCGAGCTAGCTTCTTCAGAGGTGTTAAAGCAAGAACTTGCTGATTACCAAATGGTTTGGCAGCTGACAGACAAATTAAGCTACGATAATAGCCATACTGACGTGGCGTTATCAAGCTTCCAACAAATTGTAAAAGCACCTATACGAATTTTAGGCTTTGATTGGCTAAAAATGGCAGCAAGTATCCTCATACTTGCTGCCTTTTCTGTTGGAATCTATTACTTCAGTGGTTCACAAACCACCGAATATGCGTCTACTGACACCGTTACAAACCAAATTCTTGACGATAACTCAACCATCGCGTTAAATGTTAATTCTTCTGTAAGTCTTGATAAAAATTACGGAGAAAATACAAGAGAACTATGGTTACAAGGAGAAGCCGTATTCTCTGTGGTTAAGTCAAATTTACCCTTTATTGTAAATACCGATGCAGGCCAAGTGGAAGTGCTTGGTACCAAGTTTAAAGTATTTACAGACGATAATCTTACCGCTATTGAACTCTATTCGGGTTCTGTTAAGGTGAGTTATAACAACACTTCCAAAATTCTCAAACCTGGTGAGCAATTTGTTATCACTCCTTCTGAAACCATCTTAACTGAAACTTCAAGCAACGGGCTAAGCTCTCAAATCGAATGTCAAAACATGCCTCTTGCTTACATTCTTGGCCAACTGAAATTACACTACAATGTAGACTACAATCTTAGGGCTAAGTATCTTGAAGAACGCTACACCGTTTCTCTTCCTTTAGACAATCTAAAGGTATGCCTCGAAACACTGAGCAAAATTTCTGACAGAAATTTCGCAATTCGAAACAACGTTATTGTATTAAAATAAGCAATTATTGTACTTTGCAATAATTGAGGTTTAAACTGGTCATATTAATTCTCTTTGGCTTTCTGTGGTCCAATGCCCAATCTTTGCTTGAAATTAAGATCTCAGAACTTACTTGTAGTCAAGATCTAGAGCAGTGCCTTGCCAAAATATCCAGCCAAACTTCAGTGCGATTTAATTACAAAGCAAGCACCGTTCAAGACAAACCTGTTCAGGTTAATCTAAAGAACACAACCGTAAAGCAAGCCTTAGATACCCTGAGCTCTCAAACCCACATCGATTATAATGTGGGAGACAACGGTTCAATCTTGATTACCCCTCAATCTGGTTTGATTTTTATTCACGGTTATGTAGTCGATTATCAATCGAAAGAGCGTCTTTCAAACACGCTCATATCAATTGGTGGAACGAACAAAGCAGTTGTTACCGACAAACTGGGATATTATCGGGTATATCTCAAATCCAATATTGTAGATATTCTTTTATACAAAGAAGGCTATCAATCTGCACATCATCATTTAACTGTTGATGACCAACAGATGTACATCTTTAGTCTAAACCCAATACAAAGTATAGCAGAGATCGATGTAGCATTTAGTGATTCGTTATCATTAACCCTAAAACAGTTTGACGAAATCAGTCCTTCTGAAAATATTATTCCTTCTTTAGGTGGGGAGACCGATGCTCTAAACAATTTAAAGATGCTTACAGGCGTTCAAAACGTTTCTTTTGGGGATCCAGGTTTGATCGTAAGAGGAGGAGGACCTGATCAAAACTTTGTGGTAATGGACGGAATTCCAGTTTACAATACCTTCCACCTGCTCGGATTATACTCCATCTTCAATTCTTCAACGATTAATAACATCAAAGTGTATAAAGATGCTTTTCCAAGCCGGTACAGCTCACGACTTAGCAGTGTTATTGATGTTAGCCTCAACAACGGAAACAAAACGAAGCACGAAGCAGCAGTTGATTTAGGTATCATTTCAAGTGGAATTGCACTCAATGGACCTATTGTGAAGGATAAACTGAGCTATTCCGTTTCTGCACGAAGAACTTATGCAGATATTTTAATGTATCCTATTCAACAGTTCTTAGACAGAAATCAGGTGCAAAAAGAGCATACAGCCCTGTGGTATTATGATTTTTACGGCAAGCTGCACTATCAAATCAACAAGCGAAACGATGTGAAATTTACCGCTTATAATGGGGGAGATCAGTTCCGCTTTAACACAGAACTAAAGTTACGTGACCAGCTAGAAACGGTTGAATCTACAGTAGGAGCACTTGGTTGGAGAAACAACCTTATGGGCTTGCAGTGGAATAGCATACTGTCTGATAAAGCCTACCTAACATTTCAATCAACTTACAGCGGTTACCGCGTTGAGTTTAGCGATGAATATGGCTTTAATCAGATTGGAAATAGCTACGCTAACAAATCCTCGTATACCAATGGATTAAAAGAACTTAGAAACTCACTTGACCTTGATTTGTTCTTCAACAATAAAAATCATTTGCAAGTTGGAGCGGGTTATGTACGCTATGAGTTTATACCTTTTGAAAGAAACTACCGTTCGATAAGCAACGTATCAAATATTGATACATTCTTAGTTTCCAATAAGATCAATTCACAAGAAATCTTTGCTTATGTAGAAGACAAAGCATACTTCGATGGGGGAAATATTACCATGGGAATGCGTGTTGCTCGATTCAGTTCTGATTCTACTAATTTCTTGCGTTTTCAGCCTAGAGTTTTGCTTATTCAAAACATCGACAAGAAGAAGCAATTGCGTTTTGGTCTTTCATCTGTTGATCAGTTTGTTCACCTAGTACCCAACAACAATCTAGGTTTGCCCTTAGACATCTGGCTACCTGTAACAAGCAATCTTAACCCATTGAGTGTGACTCAATTAAGTACTAAATTTCAATACAACGGAAAGAAGGTGCAATGGGGAGGAGCATTGTTTAGCAAGTTTTATAACAACATTGTTGAGCACAAAAATGGAGCAAACTTGCTTTCGGATCAGAACTGGGAAGAAAGTCTGGTTAAAGGAAGTGGGAGAGCTTTTGGATTTGAACTTTCATCACGAACACGAATTAAGAATTGGAGTGTTTATGGCGGATACACCTTCTGTCGCAGCAAGCGAACGGTTGAAGGCATAAACGACGGAACAGAGTATTTCTCGAAATACGACAGACCACATTCATTAAATATTTTGGCCGAACAGCAGATTAATGATGAATCAAAGATTATGGTATCCTTCACATTTGCCAGTGGAAACCCAGTGAGTTTACCAACCGCTAGATATGTTACGCTTGTAAATGGACAAGAAGTTATTGTTGAAGAGTTTGATAAAATCAATAACTTTAGGCTTCCTGCTACCCACCACCTGGATGTATCTTATGTTAAGCGAAAAGAATACAAGAAGTTTAATACCACCTTTATTGTCGGTGTTTACAACCTATACAATCAGCTAAATCCATTTATGGTTTATATTGGATTGGATGAAGAGGCAGAACCGACAATTAAAATTAGATCTTATCTTCCGATGATGCCCATGCTTAAATACAGCATTAACCTATGAGATATGTATACTTCATAGCGTTGATTTTAGTATTCGCCTCATGCGAACGGCAGATTCCATTGAAGAAATTTGACTTTGAGAAGAAGTTGGTAGTTAATAGCTACAACTCTGCTGGTCAAGGATTTAACATGTACCTAGGCTCTTCGGTAAACTCGGTTCAAACACCAGAGTTAGATGATGCTAGAGGAGATGCCGTTGTGTTGTTAAAAGAAAACGATTTTCCAGTGTTTTTTGATACCGTTATCGTTCACGATGGTAAAATTGAACTCCCGATTTTAGCAAAGCTCGGTAAAGTTTATCAGCTTGAAATTGCAATGGATGACTATCCCACTATTCTGGCTCGAGATTCAGTACCTGCAAGTATTCCATTTTATGAATTTGATAGCGTGCTGGTAATTGGTAACAGTTATCGAGCAGAATTCAAAGTACACGATGTACCCTCAAGCACAAACTATATGGTCGAACTTTTTGTTCGCGGAAAACTAATAGAAGGCAATGATACCATAGACCATAGCATACCTGTGAATTTCAATTCGGGCGATCGGGTATTTGCAACTAACATCAATACCATTGCTACGCCAAGTAACTATGCATTGTTCGATGATAAACTGTTTGCCGATTCGTATAAGAGGATAGAAATCATTGCTAATCAGGAATCATGGTCACGCCCTGATTTTATTCCGCAGCAAATGGAAATCAAGTTGAGCTGTATTTCAAATACCATGTACCAATACTACTTGGGTCTGCTTGAGAACAACCACATTTATGGAGGGCCGTTGGCAACCTACTCACTTAACAGTGGTAATGTAGAAGGTGGATTAGGCGTATTTTGCTTTACCACTACTGTTTCTCGAAGCGTAAAGTTGTACTAGTGATTTCCTTTGAAGGCAATTCCGTAATCTTTCAATTCATTCAGGATAGGAACATAAAACTCTTCAGCAATAGGTAGAATGCAACCTCGTTGAGTTATTTCACCTTTGAGAATAAGCTTGCAAGCAATGGCTAGAGGAAGTCCAACAGTTTTTGCCATAGCCGTTTCTTTTCTGCTTTCTCCTTCGCAGACCAAACTGCTAGTACTCACTTGACTTTCTCCTTTCAAATTGTACGTAACCTTATGCCACATTACAATCATATCGCGGTCGTCTTCTTTTAGTGCCCACGACTTTTCTAGAATCTTTTGAAGCATTTGTGCCGGAGTAGCATTTGGTAAACCAACTTTATCGTCAGAAAATATTCCGGTTGATTCTATTCGTTCCCACAGGCTGACGTCATCTTGATCTATTTTTAAGTATTGCCTCAGTTTTAGTTCAACGCTGTCGGTCGGGTGATAGGCTAGAAACGTATTGATGAAGTCTCTGTTTGTCATATGCTCTGAGTTTTCGAGCTGATATGAATCGTCTGTTGCACCCAGTTGAACGAATGCGTTCCAAGCTTTTGAAAAACCAGGTCGACGGAAGGTGCCTCGGTACATGGTCTTAACATTTTGAAGCCCGTATACCTCTCGGTAACTTAGTGAATCGCGATTAGCATATCCTTCAAATTTTCCATAGCCTTCAATATCGACAATCTCCGTGCGACGAAATACACGATGATAGGGGATGTACTTGTATTTTCCTTCCTGAATAAACTTTACGGCACCGCCACTGCCCGCCAAAACCACATTTCTGGGATTCCAGGTAAACTTGTATTTCCATGGGTTGTCTTCGCAATCGGGAGCAATTAGTCCTCCTGTAAAGCTTTCAAATTCAGTGATTTGTCCACCCTTGTTACGAATAGTGTCGATCATCTGCATGGCCGATAAGTGATCAATTCCGGGGTCTAAACCGCATTCGTTTAAGAAAACTAAATCTTTGTTTAGGGCTGTGTTATGTAGTGCTTTGATTTCTTCACTGAGGTAGGAAGCAGTCGCTAAATGCACCGATTCTTCAACGCAAATTTTTGCAATGTGAATATGCAAAAAAGCGGGTAGCATGCTTACTACGAGGTCAGCAGAAGCAATGTGGTTTCGAACATTGTCTTTATCTTGAATATCTAAAGCAAGTCTTTTAGTAGCAGAAGATTTGCATTTGGAATTTACCAAGTCGAGGTCTCTATCAGCCACGGTTAATGACCACTGCTCTTTACTTGCGTGCTCTTCTAAGTATGCAATAAGATAAGTGGCCGACAGACCAGCTCCTAAAACGAGAACCTGCTTCATATGCCAAACCTACAAGAAAAATGGCTAATTTGATACGCTATTAAAAAGATGTTGATTAGTACAGAAATATAGTAACCGTTAGCCCCTAAAAATCTTCTTTAACTGTTCGCGTCGGAATTGAAATACTTTATCGATCCTCTTACCAATGAATAGAGCATGTGCGATTTTTCCAATAAATCCAAAGGGAAGTTTGTAGTACAACACGTCTTCAACGATAACTCCTTTTCCGCCTTCTATTTCCTTAAAGCTGTGCTTATGGTGCCAGTATTTGAAGGGCCCCATACTTTGAACATCAATGAAGTATTCCTTTTCTTTAACATGTGTGATTTCGCAAACCCATTGTGTTTTCCAAAAGAAGAAAGGATACATAGAATACGTTATAATCTGGCCAGGATACATGAAATTCTCTGCACTATTTGATATTTCAAAATTGTTTCTTGAAGGGGTGATATACTCCAGGTTGTTTGGGTTTGAGAAAAACTCCCATGCTTCATCGAGGGTGATCGGTAATTCCTGTGAAGATTCTATGCGGTAAATCGACATTTCTAGATACAAATATCCACTTTTACATTTTATAAAATACTTTTGCCCCTGAAACTAAAAGCAAATGAAACAATTAGAAAATAAAACAGCCATTATTACTGGGGCGAGTAGAGGTATTGGAAAAGGTATTGCAGAAAAATTTGCACAAGAAGGATGCAACATTGCATTCAGTTTTGCAAGTTCAGTTGAGAAAGCAAAAGCCTTGGAAGAAGAATTATCGTCAAAATACGGTGTAAAGGTTAAAGGTTTTCAAAGTAACGCCGCGAGCTTTGAGTCTTCTCAAAAGTTTGTAGACGAAGTAATTGCAGAGTTTGGAGGTTTCCAAATCCTAGTGAATAATGCCGGTATTACCCGCGATAATCTTCTCATGAGAATGAGTGAAGAGCAGTGGGATGAGATCATGGAAGTGAACTTGAAATCAGTATTTAACCTGACTAAAGCTTCGGTAAGAAACTTCCTAAAACAAAAAGGAGGCAGCATTATCAACATGTCTTCTGTAGTAGGTGTTATGGGAAATGCGGGTCAGTCAAATTACGCCGCATCTAAAGCAGGAATCATTGGGTTTTCTAAGTCAATTGCTAAAGAGTTAGGAAGCAGAAACTTACGTTGTAATGTGATCACTCCTGGTTTCATTGAAACAGAAATGACAGCTGAATTAGGCGAAGAAGCTTTAAAAAGCTGGACAGAAAATATTCCATTGAAAAGAGGTGGAACTCCTGAAGATGTGGCAAATGCATGCGTATTCTTAGGCAGCGATAATGCGGCATACATCTCCGGTCAAGTAATTAGCGTGTGCGGAGGCATGTTAATGTAAGCTGAATGGCTCTAGATCAGATAGACATAGATCAGCACGAAGCTCAAATGACATTCTTGGAGCATCTTGAAGCTCTGAGGTGGCACATTCTGCGTTCGCTGATTGCAGTTGGTCTTGGGGCAATAGTAGCCGGAATCTACGGCACCTACATCTTCGATAAAATTCTATTAGGTCCTACACAAGTTGACTTCTGGACTTTTCAACGCATCTGCGACCTTTCGCACTACCTCTATGACTCAGATAAGATCTGCATTGATCAGATGGAGTTTGTGGTCAAAACAGTTAAAGTACAAGAGCAGTTTTTTCAACACATGATGATTGCCCTCATTGGTGGGCTTGTTCTTGCTCTTCCATATATCTTGTATGAGATTTATCGATTCATTAAACCTGCATTAAAAGCTAACGAGAAGAAATACTCCGGACTAGCAATTTTTGCTGCGTCATCGATGTTCTTCTTGGGTATTTTGTTTGGATACTTTGTATTGGCTCCAATATCAATCAACTTCTTAGGTAACTACACACTTAGTAATGTAATACAAAAGGAGTTTACCGTCAGTTCTGTGGTAAGTTTAGTTTCGATGCTTACGGTTGGAGCTGCTATTATTTTTGAACTTCCTTTAGTTATATATTTGTTAGCCAAGGTTGGTGTTGTAACCGCCCGAACTTTGGCCAATTACCGAAAGGTAGCCTTGGTTGTAATCTTAGTAATTTCTGCTATCATTACACCACCCGATATTGCAAGCCAGATTATTTTAAGTATTCCGGTTCTGGGCTTGTACGAGGTAGGAATATTAATCGCAAAACGAGTAGAAAAAAATTATGAATAAACAGACGATTGCCATTGGCAACGACCATGCAGGAACAGAGTTGAAACAACGAATAATCAAAGAATACAGTGATCAATTCGAATTTGTAAATCACGGTACAAACAGCTCTGATTCAGTAGATTATCCTGACTTTGCACATCCAGTATGCAATGATATTGAAAAAGGAAATGCTGATTTTGGTATTTTAATCTGTGGAAGTGCAAATGGAGTATGTATGGCTGCTAACAAGCACCAAGGAATACGTGCTGGTTTAGCATGGAACAAAGATGTTGCTGCTTTAATCAAGCAACACAATAATGCGAACGTAATTTGTTTACCTGCTCGATTTTTGAGTGAAGATGAAGCCCTTGCTGTATTTCAAACATATTTGGATGAAGAATACGAAGGTGGGCGCCATCAAAGAAGAGTCGATAAGATTCCTTGCTAAAATGAAATGAAACTCTTTTACTATATCTGCTTGCTAAGTGTTCTGGTTGCGTGTGCTACGAAACCAGAAGAGAAGGTCGTGGAAGTAGCAGAAGAAGTTATCGAGGTACCTCAGCGTGATACCATTGTGGTAGAGGAGGTTGTGAACGAAGAAGAAGATTCAAAATTTGAAAACATCTTTGAGAAGCACGAGTACTATTTGCCTTTTGTTGATAGTATAGTCGCCTTGCATCGTCATTTTGATTCGCTTAATCTCTGGAACACCCGCGATACCTTCAACACCATTGATTATTTTGAAACAACAGAAGGAAGTGAACTACGGGTTTCTATCTTAGACTCAATTGCTCGATACGAGGTATTCTTACTGGGTGAAACCAGGAGAATTGAAGATGCATACTATTTCTTTAACGACACACTTAAGCTCTATGTAAATACTGATATTCAGTACAATAGGCCAATTTATTACGATTCAGCGATGATGCTAGAGAACAACGATGATGAGGTGTTTGACCCCAATTCATTCGAGATTTTTGTGGAAGATAACATCGTTGAAAACAACAAAATCATTCATCAACTATCAGCAGATTGTGGAGCACCCAATGCTCAGTCTTATGTGGAGAGGGTAGAGGCGAAGATGTTCGAAACCTTAGCGATTATTAAGACGGTAATTCAATCTGATACCTTAAATCACTAACTTTTTATCATTTAGTTTGGGAACTAACTTACTGATGTTTGTTTGGCAACAATATTCAATGTCTTTAATCACGCCCTTTTTTTCTAAACGTTGAAAGTGATTTGACTGCTTCAATGTTCCAAACAAGTCGTGTTTAGTTTGGTCGTATGCAGCTTTGACCAATAAGCTGGCATCATCAAAGTTTGCATCTCCAATCAAACTGGCAACCGCTCCGGCGAACAAACTGTCTTCGAGGTTTACGCGATCTTTCCATCCAGCACAAAATAGAACAACATCTCTTTTAGCAGCTTTCAGGTAATCGACTACAGCTTGTAAGTTTAAAAAGCTACCAATAAGCACTGTATTGGCTGAGGCCGACATCTCAATGCATTTTGTACCATTGGTTGTGGTTAAAACCACCTCTTTACCTGCTACAATTTCCCTTTTGTAATGAAAAGGTGAATTGCCAAAATCGAAGCCTGGAATGGTTTCGCCACCGCGTTCTCCTCCAACTAAATAACCATTGGCTTGATATGCTTGGGCGATTACTTCCTCCTTCACTGGAATTACAGCACTCGCTCCATTTTCAAAAATGGTGGTAATAGTAGAGGTTGCACGCAATACGTCAATTACGACAACGATTTTATCTTCAATCGATTCGATTTGATGAAATAAACTTGGAGACAGTACTGTTTCTACTTGCATGCTAATAAAATATTTCGGCCATCATACAACGGGCACTTCCTCCACCAATTTTTTCAATCATATGAATTGGGCAAGGAATTATGGTGTTATTATGGTCGTTGGTAATGGTGTTGACTTGTTCGTTGGTTAATGAAGAATAGGCTTCCTTAGACATGACCAGGAATTTATCGCCAGCTTCATTGCTTAGTTGCAACATATTGCCAGCAAAGTGCTTGAAAACTTGGTCGTTAGATAGCTCAATGATGTCTTTGCCTAAGTCTTTAAGCTGTTGTACCACCTCGTTTCGGTGCTCTTCAATTATCGTATCTAGACCTATAACGACATACGTGTCGCCCATGGTCATCATCACGTTAGTGTGATAAATCAAATTTCCATCTGGACCTAACGCATCAAAGCGAACAGAGCTAAACCCAGACTCTTTTTCAAAGGTATCCATTGCCATGTTTGTTGTTCTAGCAGACATTGCAGCAAACGCAGTCTTACTGCCATAATCGCATACAAGACTCCCTGTTCCTTCTACAATTTCATTCTTTGCTTCAAGCTTTAACAGATTTTGGTTGATTGACTTTCCAAGTTTGCTTGACAAGGCATTGTAGATGGCTGGTTTTCTTTCTTTCCTACGGTTTTCACCAAACATAGGATAAAGAATAAGCTCATTCGTAAAGGTTGAAAACCAATTGTTAGGGAAGATTGAATCTGGAGTATCGTGATCTTGATCTTCAAAGACTAATACTTCGATATCGTGGCCACGAAGAAGTTCTACCATATTGTCAAACTCGAGTCTAGCAATATCTTGAATCTGAGTGGCTGTAAAATTTTCTAAATTGTTTTGAAAGGCATTATTCCCTGCTGTTTGTGCATTGAACGCAAAGTGGCTCGGACGAACCATGGCTACACTTTTAGGAATGCTAGTCATTTTCTCGGAGCAGGGGTAGGGTTGAACAGCGCAAAAGTCCTTCTTGTTTTGAAATCTGGTAGTAAGGAATTTCTTCTACAGTATATCCCAACTGCGTCAGTTTCTCATTTATGCGTATAAATCCACGTTCACTTACAACAATGTCTTTATCGATTGAAAAGATGTTGCAATTCATGTTGTACATTTCTTCTCGAGATACTTTAATCAGTTTATCTGCACCAAAAATCTCTTTCAACATATCAAGGTCAGATTGTTTTTGAAAGCCATCTTCAAAGATTAACGCATGACCCAACCCCAAAGGTTGGAAACAACAATCTAAGTGAAGTGCATTCTCCATCGGAGCGTAGTCAGACTTTTTAAGTTGAAATCCAATCACTTGTTTATTAGGGAATTGCTCTTTTAAATAGGCTAATCCATCCGTATTTGTACGAGCCGTTTTGAAGTTATAAAAGTCTTGCTCGTCTGAGTATCCTACAAAAACATATTCATTATGAACAATTACATCGCCACCTTCAATCCTTACATTTTCAGGGGCTCTAAGTACAGATGAATCATCTACTTGACTGATGTAATCCATAATAGCCTCTTGTTCAGCCTGACGTTCACGAATAATATGAGGTATTATAAACTTGTTATCAATTGCAAAGCAAATGTCTCGTGCAAAGATTTGATTAAGGTCTTCGATGTTATTTGGTCGAAGTACATTAACCCCATGCTTTTCAAGTACCGCAGCGAAAGCATCCATTTCAGGTACCATGTGTCGTTCAAGCGGATAGATTCCTTTTCTTAAAAACTCCTTGGTTTTTGGATCATATGTATCGTCTAAGTGGGGTTGGCCACCACAACTATCAGCAATACCTAAGACAACGGTCTTTAAACGAGAGTATTCGTTTTGTACTTGTATCTGCATGTAATTATTCGTGAATTATGAAGGGCAACAAAAATAACGGTTCTCGCTAAAGCTTCGGCCTTTGAACATAATCTTTAACCACAAAGGCATCTGGAAAATGTTCTCGTACTTCTGCAAGCAATTTTTGTGCATCAATTTCTCGGTAAAAGTCACCCACTCTAAGTTTCCAGTAGGGTTGTTGGTAGAGGAGGTAAGCTCGTGTTGAATAGTCAGGGAAATTTATTTGAAACTTAGTCTTCGCTTTATTGGCTTTCGACATATCGCTGTTGAAAGCAATTTGAATTCTATATCCAGAAACCTTAGTGGTATCAATGCTCGCGTTCTTCATTCGGAGCTCAACATTCACTTGTTCAGGCACATCAACAGTTACCTGAGCTTGACTTGATGCACCGACACCTAAGATTACAAAAAGGATTAAAATTCTAAGCTTCTTTACCATGGCATTTTTTATATTTTTTACCGCTACCGCAAGGGCAAGGGTCGTTTCTTCCAACTTTTTGCTCACTTCGAACAGGAACCGGAACTTCTCTTGCCGCTTCTTCCTGTTGACGTTGACCGTCGTTCTGTGATACCAAAGCCTCAGCAGCTCGACTGGTTCTCATTTTACTCATGTCAGAACGCTTTCTCTCTTTAGCCTCTTTCATATCGTCAGAACCCTGAATTGGAATATTGCCCTTAAGCAATAACGAAATGATGTCATTGTTTAGCGTAGATATCATTTGTTGGAAAAGATTAAATGATTCGAGCTTGTAAATCAATAATGGGTCTTTTTGCTCGTATGAAGCGTTGTTTGCAGTTTGCTTTAAATCATCCAACTCACGCAAGTGTTCTTTCCAGTGATCATCAATAGATGCAAGAGCAACATAGCGTTCAAATGCATTGGTAATCTCCTGACCTTCAGTCTCTAGTGCTTTTTGTAAGTTTACGGAAACATTTATCGTTTTACGGCCATCAGTAAATGGTACAAGGATGTTTTTAACCTCATCACCACGATCGCGATGAATGTTTTTAAACACAATCATTGCACGTTGCTGAATGTCTTTATTTTTTCGGTCGTAAGCGTCTAATAACTCGTCGAATATGGTTTGAACAATTTCGTCAACTCTTCCACTTTGGAAATCATCTTCAGACATGTTGCTTTCAAAAGCTAACTGGCGAAGTGTTTCTAATTTGAATCCTTCAAAGTCTCCACTTTCTCTAAATGCCTGCACATATTCATCAACCCAGTCGTAAAGTGCGTTATTAATGTCTACTGATAAACGATCACCATACAAAGCATTCTTTCTTCGTGTATAGATCACAACACGTTGCTTGTTCATTACGTCATCGTATTCAAGTAGACGCTTTCTGATACCAAAGTTGTTTTGCTCAACTTTCTTCTGAGAACGTTCAATCGTTTTGGTAATCATAGAGTGCTGAATAACTTCACCTTCTTCGTAACCAAAACGGTCCATTACCTTCGATACTCTATCAGAGCCGAATAAACGCATCAAATTATCTTCAAGCGAAACGTAGAATTGTGAAGATCCAGGATCTCCCTGTCTTCCCGCTCTACCTCTTAACTGTCTATCAACTCGTCTACTATCGTGACGTTCTGTACCAATAATCGCAAGTCCTCCAGCATCTTTAACACCCTTTCCAAGCTTAATATCGGTACCTCTACCTGCCATGTTGGTTGCAATGGTAATTGCACCGGGTTGACCCGCTTCGGCTACAATATCTGCTTCTCTTTGGTGTTGCTTCGCATTCAAAACATTGTGTTTGATTTTACGCATACTCAATGTTCTACTTAATAGCTCCGAAATTTCAACCGATGTTGTACCCACAAGTACAGGTCGTCCTTCCTTTTGAAGTCGGATTATTTCTTGCGCTACGGCGTTAAACTTCTCACGAACAGTCTTATAAACTAAATCTTCACGGTCGTCACGAGCAATGGGTCTGTTGGTTGGAATAACCACAACATCCAATTTGTAGATTTCCCAGAATTCACCTTCCTCCGTTTCTGCAGTACCGGTCATACCACTAAGCTTGTGGTACATTCTAAAGAAGTTTTGAAGAGTAATGGTTGCAAAAGTTTGTGTTGCAGCTTCAACTTTAACATTTTCTTTAGCCTCTATTGCTTGGTGAAGTCCGTCCGAGTAACGACGTCCGTCCATCACCCTACCGGTTTGCTCATCAACAATCTTGATTTTACCATCTTGAATGATGTATTCAACATCTTTCTCAAACATGGCATAGGCCTTCAGCAACTGGTTAATCGAGTGAATACGCTCTGACTTAACTGAGAAGTCACGCATGATTTCATCTTTCTTCTTAACCTTCTCATCTTCAGATAGTGAAGACTTCTCTAAATCTGCAATTGAAGAACCAACATCAGGCATCACGAAGAAGTCTTTATCGTCGCTATTGCTTGAGATTAACTCAATACCTTTATCGGTAAGCTCAATTTGATTGTTTTTTTCATCGATGGTGAAGTACAACTCCGCATCAACGATGTGCATTTCTTTCTGTTGATCTTGAAGGTAGAAGTTTTCGGCCTTGTTCATGATAGCCTTCATTCCAACTTCTCCTAAGAATTTAATCAAAGGCTTATTCTTAGGTAAACCGCGATAGCATCTATAAAGCAATAAGCCACCGTCTTTCTCGCTGGTCTTGCCTTCTTTGATCATCTTCTTGGCATCAGCCAAAGCAGTGGTTAAATATCTCTTCTGAGCGTCAACCAATTTTTGAATCTTTGGTTTTAACTCATTAAACTCATGCACATCTCCTTTAGGGATTGGACCACTTATAATCAAAGGTGTTCTTGCATCATCAATCAATACAGAATCGACCTCATCAATCATTGCAAAGTGATGTTTTTGTTGAACCTGCTCGCTTGGACTATGAGCCATATTATCACGCAGGTAATCAAAACCAAATTCGTTGTTGGTACCGTATGTAATGTCTGCTAGGTAAGCATTCTTTCTTTCTGGAGAGTGCGGACGATAGTAATCTAAACAGTCAACTGACAATCCATGAAATTGGAAGATAGGAGCATTCCACTCAGCATCTCTTCGTGCCAAGTAATCGTTAACAGTTACTACGTGAACTCCACGTTGGCCAAGAGCATTTAGATAGGCAGGAAGGGTCGAAACAAGCGTTTTACCTTCACCCGTTGCCATCTCAGCGATTTTTCCTTTATGTAAAACAACACCACCGATAAGCTGAACGTCGTAATGAATCATATTCCATTCCACCGTGCTACCAGCAGCATCCCAAGAAGTTTCGTAAATGACATCACTGCCTTGGATATTAATATTCTCCTTAGCAGCAGCTAAATCTCTATCATATTCAGTAGCGGTTGCAATAACCGTATCGTTCTCAGTAAATCTTCGGGCTGTTTCTTTAACCACCGCAAAAGCTTCAGGAAGAATTTGCTCTAGAATCTCCTCCAGCTTCTCATCACGATTTTTCTCTAAAGCATCTATTTTCTCGTATGCTTCTTCTTTTATATGAATGTCGTGTATATCGGCTTTTGAAATACTTTGCTTTAAAGATTCAATCTCGTTATCTATTTCTGACAAATAGTCATTAATTCGATTTTTGAACTCAGTTGTTTTACCTCGAAGTTCATCGTTTGAGAGATTGTGTAGTTTATCGTATTCCGCATTTATTTTATCAACGTAAGGGTAAAGCCCTTGCACGTCCTTGGATGCCTTATTGCCAAAAAGCTTTGAAATGCCTTTAACTAAAGAATTAATCATTGAATTGTTTTATTACGTATGGACTAAAACTGTGCCAATTATTTTTTTGTAGTTGCAAAAGTGTGAGGGGTGTTGTAGTTGTCACCACCAAAATTTGATCGATAAGTAAACTCAGTATCCGTAATTTTATCGAATATGTAGTTAAAACGTGTACCACCATATGCATTAATATTCATGGTGTCTCCATTATTTTGCCAAGAGTAAGTACCCGGAAGCGAAAGAGCTTGACGGAATGTACCATTACTTAAAAACTCTAGTTCAACACCTCCCGCAGCACCTTGAGGGTACCAAACCTTATCGTAAAGTTGTGCTTTTTGAGCATCTGAGTATCCACTGCCGTTTCCTCCACCATTAGGACTTGTGCCTTCTTTGTCTTTACAACCAATAGTGCTCAAGATTACGATAGAAAAAACCATGATTATTTTGTTCATATATTTTATCAATTTATAGTGCTTCAAATGTAACCATATTTATCTTTGGAGCGAATTTATCTTATGCGAATATTAATACTAGGATCAGGTGCTCGAGAGCACGCCATTGCTTGGAAGCTGAGCAAAGAAATTGGAAAGGAAAATGTGTTTGTTGCTCCGGGAAATGGAGGAACAGAATTGTGTGCGACCAACGTGTCGTGCAAGCTTACCGATTTTGATTTTTTGAAGCAGTTTTCTGTTGACAATCAAATAGATACCATTATTCCAGGTTCAGAAGAAGCAATTGCAGAAGGAGTTCGAGATGCATTTGAAAGCGATTCAAGAACGTCTGATGTCTATGTTTTTTCACCGGATCAACACGCAGGTCAATTAGAAAGCAGCAAGTCGTTTGCCAAAGAGTTTATGGCAAAACAGAATATTCCTACAGCTGCTTATCAAAGTTTTACCAAAGACAATGTGCAAGAAGGATTCGCATTTTTAGAGAAATTAAACCCGCCTTACGTCCTTAAAGCCGATGGACTTGCGGCAGGTAAAGGTGTTCTCATAATTGACGACATCAACGAAGCTAAATCAAGCCTAGAAGATATGTTGGTGAATGAGAAATTTGGAAACGCTTCGAGCACGGTTGTTATTGAAGAATTCTTAGATGGGATCGAGTTTAGTGTATTTGTAATTACCGACGGTTCTAATTACGTTTTACTTCCAGAAGCAAAAGACTACAAACGAATAGGAGAGGGAGATACCGGTTTAAACACCGGGGGAATGGGGGCAGTATCGCCTGTGCCATTCTTTAATGCAGAGCTTAAGACTAAAACGATTGAACAAGTAATTAAGCCAACAATTGACGGATTCAAGAATCAAGGGCTGAATTATAGAGGTTTTGTTTTCTTTGGATTAATCGCCGTAAACAATAATCCTTATGTGATTGAGTACAATGTTCGCATGGGTGACCCTGAGACTGAAGTTGTGGTTCCACGCATAAATGAGTCACTAGGTGACATTCTGTCTTCAGCAAAGGATGGTAGCATGAAGACCCGAGAAGTTAATACCGTAACAGATTATTGCACGACCGTATTTTCGGTTTCAGGAGGCTATCCTGAAAGCTACGAAAAAGGAAAGGAGATAGCATTTACTGAAGTGTCAGAGACGTTGTTTCACGCTGGAACAAAACGAGACAACGGCAGCGTTATAACCAGTGGTGGTAGGGTTTTAGCTGCATCTTGCTTTGGCCCTGACTTACAATCAGCACTTGATAAATCATACGCTTTGAGCAAAAGCTTTTCGTTTGATAAAAGGGTGTTTAGAACGGATATCGGTCAAGACCTAAAACCTTATCTATGAAGGAAATTTTAAATAAAATTTGGAGCTACCTCACGTTTAAGAAAAATACAGGAGAAGGGAGTTTTGTAAAGTCAATGCATACGATTAATAAGATAAGTATTTTTGTCTTTCTAATTGGGATGGTAATATTGGCATACAAATGTTCCTAACCAATTTGGAACAAAATTTGTTGAACTAAGTGTAATTAGAATTTTATGTTTTATGTATTAATCTTTATAGTGATGGGAGCGAGCTGGTTCGTTCAGAATCGCTTGAAATCAAAATTTAGAAAGTATTCTCAAACTCCAATCTCTTCGAACTTAAGTGGTCGTGAGATTGCAGAAAAGATGTTAGCAGATAATGGCATTTATGATGTCAAGGTAATATCAGTAAATGGTCAACTTACCGACCATTATAACCCGGTAAAGAAAACAGTTAACCTCAGTGAGGCGGTCTATAATCAACGTAATGCAGCGGCAGCAGCAGTTGCAGCCCACGAATGTGGCCATGCCGTGCAACACGCAAAGGCTTATTCTTGGTTAACATTAAGAAGCAAGCTAGTTCCTGTTGTTAGTGTTAGCTCTAGATGGATGATGTGGGTAATATTGATTGGACTGGTTTTAATTCCAACCATAGGACCTAACTTGTTCTGGGTAGGTATAGCAATGTTTTCACTTACAACGTTATTTAGCTTCATCACTTTACCTGTTGAATTTGATGCCAGTCGAAGAGCATTGGCTTGGATTGAAACAGAACGTATGGCAACTCGAGAAGAAATTGCTGACAGTCGTGATGCACTTAAATGGGCAGCCATGACTTATGTAGTCGCTGCACTTGGATCATTGGCAACATTACTCTACTATATTTCGTTGGTTACAAGACGATAATGAAGAGTAACGACGCACTTAAACGTTTAATTTTTGCTAGCTGGCTATTTTTAATTGCCGGTTTTTTAGTTGCTCAAACCATTAGATTGGATGCGGAAAAGCATGTTAAAGATGATGTGTTTGAAAAGTCTCAATCTATACTGCCTATATACAGATATACTTCAGACAGTATTGAACCTTACACAAAATTTGGACTTGAAATAGATACAACTAGACCGTGGTATAAGATTTCAAAACTTCCAAATATGGAAGGGGTGCGCGACACAGGTTATACATACATTTATTTTGCCGGTGCAGATAATCCCATTAGTAAAGGTTACCTGTTGGCAATGGTAGGAAACTACAGAAGATCGAGGAGATCTGTGTTCTTCTATATCGACCGAAATAACGACTTTGATTTCACCAACGATGGTCCTCCTGATACCATTCGTTACAGAGATTGGAGTAAAGAAATTTTGCTTCGAAACAAAGACATTCCGGAAGCTACTTACGGAATCCGACTTTCTCGGTTTAAATACGGCGAGAATGTGCGGTATAAAAACCTGTTGACAAGTCACTACCGAGCTCATAGCGGCTCAAAGCTATTTACAGACATTAATTATTGCTACCGTGTGCAACGGTACAATTGCATTGCAGCCCATTACAAAACAGCAACCGATTCTTTTACCATTGGTATTAAAGACATGAACGTGAATGGAATTTATAACGAGAGTTGTAACGATATGCTTTATGTCGGTCAATATAAAAGTCAAATAGCCTCAGATAAATTGTTCAATCTTACTCCAACTATCAATAAAAATGCTTTTGAGTGGAATGGAAAGAAATATCGGTTTGTTAGCATCGAAACTACTGGGGCTTATGTAGAGATTGAAGAAGACCCGAATGCCGTCCTTACCAATAAACTTGAAACCGGAAGGAAGGTCCCGAACTTTGAATATTTTAACGTGTTCAATGCCAAGTATGAGTTAAAAGATTACAAGAAGCAAGAGGTGTATCTTTACTTCTGGGATAAAGAATCTTTATCAGCAGAAGATACTTTATATTTAGGTAAGATTCATTACGAATTTAATGGCCGTATTAAGCTCATCACCTTAAACCATGGTGACGAACCAAAGCAGGTTAGAATAATCTTTTACTACGATAAGATTAAATGGCCGATGGGTTACAGCAATTCTGAAATAGGATCTAGCTTTTTTCTCGAAGACGTACCGAGAGGGTTTTATCTTGGGCAGAAAAGAAAGTTGATTAACGATCGCATTACACCCAAGGAAATGTACATGCATTTGGTTGAGAATAAATAACTTTGCTTAATGGGAACGTCGCTTACAGCCATCATCGCATTTGTTGTTTTAGCCTTTGTTATCAAATTCGCAACACGATTAATAATCAAGGTTCTTGGATTTCTGTTGGTTGTGGGTGTGGCAGTTGGCTTTATGTACTACTATTCAATCGGGCCGTTTGAAGGTAAAGAAGTAAGTATAGCTGCCTTACGATTTGAGTATTGCGGAAATGAAATGACTCAAGATGAGGATGTCTGTGATTGTGTTGTTGAATTGGCAGATAGCGACATGAAAAACCGCTTTTCAGCAGAAGAGCTTACTGATATCAAACAGAGTAAGTACAAGTCGACCCATGTTTTAATTCGAAGTTTAGATGCCACAAAAACTGAAGCATTACAGTGTTTAGCAAGTCGTGATGCTGAGCACAAATACAAGGAAATGATTCAAAACTTCATTCCAGTAGAAAACAAACATCTAGAATCTTTGCAAGAAGGTGCTCAAGATTTCGGTGACTATATGAAGGAAAAATATGACTCTTTACTTGAGGACACAGAGTCAATAGAAGAGCGCTATTAAGCTAGACCAAGAGCATGCTTAAGGTCGCCAACTTGACTTTCCCAAAGCAGTCTCATTTCGTCTTCTTCATCGGCATCAACCCAGTCGGTAACTAAAAGACCAATGTCTCCAGTAAGTTCATCTTTAGTAATTTCAAACTGGAAGTATTCATCAGGATCGTTGTCTTTCAACTTAAACTTGATGTACTTGCCGTTAACTTTCTTAACCAGTTCAGCTTCATTCTCCTCGCCATCCCAGATAAAAATATAGCGTTTACTTCCTTTTATATTAACATCATCACAAAACCACTCAACCAACCCAGAAGGGGTAGAAATGTACTGATAAAGTATTGTTGGAGATGATTTTATAACAAACTCTAGTTCTATTTTTACTCTTTCCACTGTACTTCGTTTTTTAAGAATTTTCAAATAAACAATTTTTTGTTTAATAAACTATTTAAGACGTCTATTTTTGAGGCAATTGTTAGCACATATTTTAAGATATCGAATTTATTACGCATTATGCATCTTGTTCATAATGATAGGATTACTATCGCTACTCAATTTTGCAAAAGGCGAGGTGGTCTTGATTTTTAATAGGAATCAATCTCCAGCCCTGAACAGCTTCTTCATGTTTGCTACAACACTAGGAGAGGCACTTGGTGGTATGATTGTTTTTTTAATCTTGCTACTTACATCCAAGTTCAAGCATGCAACAATCTTTGTTGTCGCTGTATTGATAACCACGTTTGCATCGTCAGGATTAAAAAGAGGAGTATTTTCAGACGAAAAACGACCTTCTCATATGTTCAGTGATTTAAACCACATTGAAAATTTAGAACGACACACCAATTTTTCATTTCCAAGTGGACATACTACGGCTGGCTTTACCTTTTACACTGTTTTGTGTTTTGCTCTTCGTAAGCGATGGATTCAAGTAGTCAGTTTTACTTGTGCGGCTTTAGTAGGAATTTCGAGAGTATACTTAGCCCAGCACTTTGTTAACGATGTGGTGGCCGGAGCTGTACTTGGTTTGTTTTTAACAACATGCTGTTACATTCTGTTGCACGATAGGCTCTCAAAGATTCCATTTTTTGAAAGAAAACTTTTTGCAAAGGCATGATAGCAAGGCACAAAGCATTTTTATTTACCCTGGGGTTTTATCTCTTGCTATTTATTCCTTTTCTGGGCCATGTTCATCTCTTTGATTGGGATGAAATCAATTTTGCTGAGGCGGCACGAGAAATGCTGGTCACTGGCGATTGGTTAAATGTACAAATCAACTATCAACCATTTTGGGAAAAACCTCCATTGTTTATCTGGCTGCAAGCAATTTCGATGTCAGTTTTTGGTGTCACAGAGTTTGGTGCGCGGTTTCCCAACGTAGCGATTGGTTTAGTCACGCTCACAATACTTTATGTGCAGGTGAGGAAACGCTATGGTCTCCAAGCAAGTATATTTACGTTGCTTTTATACATTGGTTCTATAACTCCACATTTCTATTTTAAATCCGGAATCATCGATCCTCTGTTTAATTTATTCATGTTTCTTAGCGTACTTTACCTTGTTAAATCTATAGAACTAAAGCAAATTGGAGCATACTTTTGGAGTGGTTTATTTCTTGGGGCAGCAATACTCACAAAAGGTCCTGCAGCATTACTTTTGGTTGGATTATCTGGCTTAGCCTATCAATTGATTTATAGAATAAACTTTTATTCTTTTAAATCGCTTCTGTTTTTGCTAGTAGGCTTGTTGGTTCTACCGGGATTGTATTTTGGTGCTCAAATTAGTCAAAGTGGATGGTGGTTTGTTAATGAGTTTGTGTGGTACCAAATTGATTTATTTAGATACCCGATTGCTTCACATGGCCAACCGTTTTATTATCACTTTGTGGTGCTCTTGATCGGTTGCTTTCCTCTTGCAGTACTTGCTCTTAATGCAGTTGTAGGGCGTCTTAAACACGAATCAGATCATACTTTCTTGCGTTGGATGAAGGTCCTTTTTTGGGTAGTGCTTATTGTGTTCTCATTAGTGACTACTAAAATTGTTCACTATAGCAGCATGTGTTACATCCCATTGGCAATATTGGGAGGAGTGTGGATGGCAAAACATGAAGTGCTATCGAGTCTACAAAAAATATTCATGCTCATTGTTGGGCTTATTTGGCTTTCACTCTTTGTAGTGCTAGGCTTGTTAGGTATTGACGAGCTTAACGTTATTGACAAGATTAAACCTCTTATTGCTGATGAGTTCACGCTTGAGCAATTAAAGACCCCAGTTGATTGGAGTATCACTCCTGTGGTTTTAGCCCTAGTACTTGCAAGCTTATTGATTAGAGCGGTGTTCAAGTATTCAAAGATGAATATGTCGACTCTGCTGGTAGGCAATACTCTGATCATCTCAATCTTTATGGTTTCGAGTATTGGAACTATTGAAAGAGTTTTACAAGGTGAATGGATCGATCAGTTAAAGACGTACCAAGAAAAACCGATGGCACATTTCACTGTGGGCTTTAAGAGCTACGCACATATTTACTATACTCATGCACAAAAGATAGATGAGGTAAATGCTATTCGTACAGAGCTGCAAGACTCGTTGGTAAAAAATGAAGGTTTTGAGTTGAATCAATTCACAAAGAAGACATTAGATAATGCCGTTAGAGATATTGTGATTCGAGAAACGGAAATACCTGTTTCTGTTTCTGCTAAACTGAACAAGTTCGAATCAATGAAGAAATACGAAGAGTTACATCTGGTATTCGCTGGAAATGGTTATGGGGTGTGGGAGCGAAAACCTATAGGTCAATAGCCCCGTTTATCCATTCTCCATCCAGCTCAGCGTTATAAGCTTTGTAAAATTCTATTGCAGGAGTATTCCAGTCAAGCACCTGCCAATTCATTCGCACACAATTTTGCTCTCTACCAAACGCAATGCAACGATCGAATAAGAGCTTTCCGATTCCTTTTCCACGATGCTCCTCTGTTACGATTAGATCTTCCAGATATAAGCACTTTCCTTTCCAAGTAGAATAGCGATAGTAAGTAATGGCTATACCTACTATAGTGCCATTCATCTCAGCAACAAAACTATCGTAAATTGCATGCTCACTAAACCCATCAATACGCATCCGTTCGGCCGTATTTGTTACTTCGTCGGGAGCTTTTTCAAATAGTGCCAATTCTTGAATGAGTTTTAGCATTGCAGGGATATCGAGTTCTGTTGCTACTCTTACCTTTAAGTCTGACATAAAGCAAATTACACTTAAAATGATGTTATACAAAAGTTATTAACGTTAATATATTATTAACATTGAGGTAACATTGACAATAGTGTTTTGCGCCAGAATGAAACACGTTAATAAACTAATCTTAGCACTAACATTATTTTCAAGTAATGTTTATGCTCAAGTAAATTATCCAAGTGCTGCAAAAGGTTTGTCAATCACTTCAAAGGATACGAGTGTTAAAATGAAAGTTAGCTTCAGACTTCAGAGTTTAGCTTCATACCAAAATAACATGGACGGTGATGATTCTGATATGAAAGCAATGATTCGTCGTATGCGACTTAAAACCAACGGATACATCTTTGATCCAAAGTTTGAGTACAAATTAGAGATTGCTTTAAGTAATAGAGACTTAGGCAATGGTAGAGATGAAGCTCAAACCAACAACGGTGCAAAAGCAGTTCTTGATGCGGTTTTCAAATACCATATGAATAATAAAAATCAAGTGTGGTTTGGTCAAACTAAGTTACCAGGTAATCGTGAGCGTGTTATTTCATCTATGGCACTACAATTTGTTGATCGAAGTAATGTAAATAGCAAGTTTAATATCGATCGTGATTTCGGGGTTCAGTTCAGAAGCAAGCAGTCGATTGGCGACATGCCATTAACGCTTGCAGGAGCAATTACCACAGGAGAAGGAAGAAATATTACGGTTAACAACGAAATGAACGGCTTATCTTATACAGGTAGAGCTGAATTCTACCCATTTGGAAAGTTCACTAAAAAAGGTGATTACTTTGGTGCTGACCTTAAAAGAGAGCAAAGTCAAAAGCTTGCTGTTGGGGTAACTTACTGCTACAACCAAAACACAACTCGAAGTGGTGGTCAACTGGGAAGCTTTGTTTATGAGTTAGATACACTAGGATTGCCGACCTCTGACTATGCATTTAATGATATATCTACATTATTTATAGATTTAATGTATAAATACAAAGGGTTTAGCGTGATGGCTGAGTATGCAAACAAGCAATTGAAAGAAAATATCAATGCTTTTACGCATGGTTCAGGATATGTTGCTCAAGCAGGATATTTATTCGAAAATAATTACGAGATTGCGGGCCGTTACACTTCAGTTGATTTGGCAAAAGGAGCTGGCGACCTGAGTAAGACAACCGAGTACACTTTTTGTGTATCTAAATACATTGTAGATCACAAGCTGAAAGTACAGTCTGATGCAGCATTCATCACTCAAGAAGGAGTTTCTGGTGGTGATTATAGAATCAGATTCCAAGTTGAGGTTGGGATATAAATTTTGCCGATTTAACATTGAGGTAACACAATAAATAGTTTTTTGCAAACCCTAAAAAATCAAATGAAACTGAAATCAATCATCTTTCTTGGGCTGGCGAGCTTATTCATGCTTCCGCTATTTGCCCAAGCTGAAAATCAAATTTCTGAAGAAATCTTTATTAACACCAATGCCAAGGGAATTGAAGAAGGAGCGAAATTCACTTGGACTGTTGACTGTGACAATGTTGATCAGGTTAAAAATGTGATCATCAAGTACCAGAAAAAGATTGAAAAAGGAAAGCCTTGGAAGTATTCACCCGTAATCGACGCCTCTGAAACATCATTTAAACTTGATGGAATGAAGGGTGGCGAAAAGTATGTCTGGAAAATTGGTTGTATGGCCGACGGGAGCGACATTAATGCAGTTCTTAAAAATGGTGTACCAGAGTCTGAAGACATGGTATGGTCTGATAAAGGAAAATACAAAACCGAAAGAGCTTGGGGCCTATATAAAGTTTTAGTTCTTTTAGGATCACTTGCCTTGTTCATTTTCGGTATGAAGTTGATGAGTGAAGGTTTACAGCAAACTGCCGGAGGAAGCCTAAGAAAAATTCTTAGCACAATGACTTCGAACCGTTACTTTGGTGTATTAAGTGGTTTCTTAATCACTGCACTGGTTCAATCGTCGTCTGCAACAACCGTAATGACCGTGAGTTTTGTAAACGCTGGTTTACTTACTTTGGTTGAAAGTGCTGGTGTTATGATGGGAGCGAACATCGGTACAACAATTACAGGATGGCTTGTATCATTATTTGGATTTAAAATTAGCTTATCGAGCTACGCCTTGATATTTATTGCAATTGGTGCTCCATTTATGTTCATTTCGAGAAAGAACTATAAAGGTTGGGGTAACGCCATTATTGGATTTGCTATCTTATTTATGGGACTTGGTTTCCTTAAAAACTCTGTTCCAGAATTAGATGCGGATTCACCGATTGTATTGTTCTTTACTCAGTTTAGTGACTCTCCATTCTTAGGAAGAATTGCTTTTGTATTGCTAGGAACACTGGTAACAATAGTTGTACAATCTTCAAGTGCTGCGATGGCCTTAACACTTACGATGGTATTAAAAGGAATTATTCCATTCGATGTTGGAGCGGCAATGATTCTTGGAGAGAATATAGGTACAACAATTACCGCTGAACTTGCTTCGCTGGTCGGTAATGTTCACGCAAAACGATCTGCAAGAATTCACTCGATGTTTAATATTATAGGGGTTACTTGGATGGTAATCTTAATGCCATTCTTCTTAGCAGGTATTAGCAATGTTATGGATTCATGGGTAGGAACCAATCCTTTTGAAGGAGGAGAAGGTGCGACATTAGGACTTGCAGCGTTCCACACCACATTTAACTTAACGAACGTATTGTTGTTGATTTGGTTTACGCCCTGGCTTGTTAAAGTCGCTGAGCGTACAGTGAAGTCTAAAGGTGAAGATGATGAAATCTTTAAACTGGAATATATCTCTGGTGGATTAACATCAACTCCCGAATTGTCTATTTTAGAGGCGAAAAAAGAGGTTGCTCAGTTTGCCGACATCACATACCGCATGAGTGGTAAAGCAAGAAGCTTGATTCATGAAACTGACGAGAAAAAACGTTCAAAACTAATCAAGAAAATTGGCAAGTATGAGGACATTACCGACAGACTAGAAACAGAAATTGCATCATTCTTGGGTAATGTATCTTCAAGCAAACTTTCTGAAGATTCTTCTTCTGACTTAAGATCAATGCTGAGTATTACTAATGACCTTGAGCGAATAGGAGACATATTCTTCGAAATTTCTAAAACAATCGAAAAGAAAGCTTCTGCTAAACTTTGGTTTGATCAAAAGCAGCGCGATAGCTTAGATTTATTGTTCAATAAGGTAGATGAAGCATTCGAACAAATGATTGCAAACTTGAACGGTGCGTACTCAGATATCAATATGGAATCTGCAAGAAACATCGAGCGTGATCTAAATGACATGCGAAATAAAGTTCGTAAAAAGCACCTCAAGAGCATGGAAGATGGCGATTACAATGCACAAAGCGGCTTAATGTACAGCAACATCTTCTCATCACTTGAACGAATTGGAGACCACATTATTAATGTCTCAGAAGCTGCAAGTGGAATTAACCTAAACTAGAGGTAATTTTTTATAAAACCTAAAAAGGCTCGGGAATATTCCTGAGCCTTTTTTATTATAAGAGTTATTTACATCTAAATAACATTTAGGTTCAATTACGGCGTAGTTGCTAACTTGCAGTTAATAATATATGGCTGCTAGCAAGAAAAAGATTTTCGTATTGGATACTTCTGTTATTCTTTACGATCATAACTCAATATATAACTTCGTCGACAATGATGTTGCGATTCCGATTCAAGTACTAGAAGAACTCGACACATTTAAAAAAGGGGGTGATTCAAAGAATTATGAAGCCCGCAGTTTTATACGATTCTTGAATACCATTTCTTCTGATTCACTGCTCAACAATTGGGTTAAAATAGGAGGGAAGAGTAAGGGGAAGCTTAAAGTAGTTAAAGAGATAGCAGGGCTTAAAAACAATGCGGCAGACACATTCGATGACTACAAAAACGATAACAAGATTATTAACGCTGCTTTATCCCTTCAACAGGAGAATCCTAAGAGAATGGTGGTATTGGTATCTAAAGACATCTGTTTGCGGGTAAAGGCTAAAGCATTTAATCTGAACGCAGAAGATTACCAAACAGGAAAAGTTGCTGATGTCGATAAACTATACACCGGAAAATCGATAATGCCTGATATCGAGTCTGAAGTGATAGACCAATTGTTTAGCGAGGAGAATATTCCTATAAAAAGTGTTACTAAGAAGAAGCTGCCGTACAATCATTTTTTGATTCTAAACAACGGTAAGAAATCTGCTCTGGGTTACTATAACTCTAAGGAGAATCTGGTTGAGCGTGTAGAGAAAAGAACGGTTTATAAGATCAAACCAAGAAATGCAGAGCAAGCCTTTGCTATTCATGCACTTTTAGATCCAGAGATTAAGTTGATTACACTACGCGGTGTAGCAGGAACAGGTAAAACGCTTATGGCTCTTGCAGCAGCGTTAGAACAACGAAGCAGTTTTCATCAAATTTATATTACGAGGCCGATTGTACCCTTAAGCAATAAAGATATTGGATTCTTGCCCGGTGATGCTAACGCAAAAGTTGACCCATACATGCAACCTATTTGGGACAACTTAAAGTTCATTAAAAGCCAATACAAAGAGACTGACAAAGAGTTTAAGCGTATTAACGAAATGGTTCAGTCAGAGAAGATTGCTATTGCTCCGCTCGCCTACATTAGAGGTCGTACCTTAAGCAATGTGTTTTTTATTGTAGATGAGGCTCAGAACCTAACTCCGCACGAGATTAAAACGATTATCACCCGTGCTGGTGAAAACACCAAGATTGTCTTTACCGGAGATATCAACCAAATTGACACCCCATATCTTGATGCAGAAAGTAATGGACTTTCATACTTAATTGATAAGGTAAAGAACCATCCTTTATTCTGTCACGTTAACCTTGAAAAAGGTGAAAGAAGTGAATTGGCTAACTTAGCAAACGAATTATTGTAATGAGTATTCCGAATCTATACAACCCAGAAGAGAAAAATCAAGTAATTACTAGGATAGATTCGTTAACCGATTCGACCCAGCCGCAATGGGGTAAAATGTCTGTTTCTCAGATGCTTGCACACTGCAATGTGCCTTTCGAATATGAATTTGAACGCGGGAAGTATGCATGGCCAGGTAAAATCAAGCAAAAGTTGTTGCGCATGTTTTTGAAGAAAGGCACTGTTGGAACTCAGCCCTATAAAAGAAATTCCCCTACCGGACCTGATTTTAAGCAAACCTTGGAAAAGAATTTTGAAGCTGAAAAAGCCAGGTTAATTAACTTTATCAATCAATTTCACGATTTAGGAAGTGGTCACTTTGAAGGCAAAGAATACCACAGTTTTGGTGTGTTGACCGCAGAAGAATGGAATGTGATGTACGCCAAACACTTAGACCATCATCTAACTCAGTTTGGAGTGTAGCTCGGTAAGCACCTTGCAACCATCAAGATTGTCAATGCCCCAACCGTCAAGCTCCTCTTGAGACCATAGACCTGGGAAGAAAATTCTTCTTTGGTATTTAGGATGCATGTATTTCTGCCAATCGCTTCCGCCGGTAGCTTCAGAATCACCTAAATACTTTTTAGCCGCATTTAAGTGATGCATTGTCCAGCTCACATTCACAGTCTGGTCGTAATGACGCATGGCATTCACAAGGTCAATATTCTGTTGGTAGTCTTGAGGAAGTTGTTTAAACTTGGTCCAAAGATTAACGGTATTGAATTCGATCATATGATCGATAAGTTTTTTCTTGTACTTCTCTTCGAAGTTGGTCATTAACTTGCTCTTCTTGCCAGTATCATAGTCTTTACCAGCCGCTTGCCAATACATGTGCTCAAAAGCATGCTCATACAGGCGTGTTACGGTCGATAGTAGCTCTAAATCGGTTGTCGATTAAGTTGATTAATTCCGTGGAAGCAATTTCAATCATTCTGTATTGAGCTGATTGAAATCCACTAGCAGGAGTTAAGGTATCGCGGAACTTCATGTATTGTTCAAGCTCCATACCTTCTCCCATAACATCGAACGAGTCTGAAAGGATGTCGAAATAACGCGAAATACGCATCAAGTGCATGGTAAATTTTTCAGGCTTAATATCTTCAGTGTGAGATATTTGACCCATTTCCCACAAAATCATTTTAAACAACAATTCATTGATTTGATGGTACATGATAAACACCATTTCATCAGGAAGTTGGGTACGTTGGGTTTGCAAACCTAAAAGGGCATCCACTTGAATAAAATCCCAGTACTTCATAGGTTCTGCATGTAGAAGGCCAGATAAATGAACATCTGGATCTTGTCCCATTGCCTTATATTTTTCGTCAATAGCTTTAAGCAGCTCTTCGCGTCTTGCACTCATTGCGGCAAAGTAAATAAATCTTACTGTAAGATAATGACCAATTCAGAATATCAGCCTCGAATATGAGTAAAGTCAATAGTACTTCTTTTTTAACCAGAATGCCACACGCACCAATAGAATTAACGCAGGCACTTCAACGAGCGGTCCTATAACACCTGCAAACGCCTGTCCTGAGTTTAATCCAAACACAGCAATGGCAACCGCAATAGCTAACTCAAAGTTGTTGCCGGCTGCGGTAAATGCTATAGATGCATTCTTATCGTACTCAGCACCCATGGCTTTACTGAAAAAGAAGCCAATGATGAACATAATGGTAAAGTAAAGCAATAATGGAACTGCAATTAGTAGCACATCAAATGGTATGGTTACAATTAATTCTCCTTTCAATGAGAACATAACAACAATTGTAAATAACAAGGCTATCAGAGTCATTGGAGAGATTGAAGGAATAAACTTCTTAGTGTACCATTCTTCTCCTTTTTGCTTGACCAAGATTAAACGGGTGAGCATTCCTGCTAAAAATGGAATTCCTAAGTAAATCGCAACGCTTTCTGCTATTGTAGCTATTGAAATGTCGACAATGGCCCCGTCAAACCCAAACAATGGAGGAAGTTTGGTGATGAATAGCCATGCATAAAAACTGTATGCAAAAACCTGAAATATGCTATTTAGCGCTACTAGTCCTGCACCATATTCGCTACTTCCTTCTGCTAGGTCGTTCCATACTAAAACCATCGCAATACATCTTGCCAGACCGATTAAAATCAAGCCCACCATATATTCAGGATAGTCTTGAAGAAACGTAAGTGCCAAAACAAACATTAAAACAGGACCAATCACCCAATTCAGTATCAGTGATATAGAAAGGATTTTGACATTCTTAAATACTTTGGGAAGAAGCTTGTAATCGACCTTTGCTAAGGGAGGATACATCATCAGAATTAATCCAATTGCAATAGGGATATTCGTTGAGCCTGAACTGTAAGAGTTAATAACATCTGGTATACTTGGGAAAAAGTACCCCAAACCAACACCAATGGCCATGGCTATAAATATCCAAAGGGTAAGGTAAGAATCTAAAAAGCTTAATTTTTTCTTCATGAATTATAGAATTGAAAATGCATAAAACAGCTCGGTTGCAATTTGTTTAGATCGCTCAGCGTATTTTTCATTTTGTAAAGGAGAATTATCAAATGCCTTAGGGTCTTCATAGGTTAGTGAAATGCGTGCTTCAGCTCCGGGAATAAAAGGACAATTTGCATCGGCATGATCACAGGTCATAATAGCTGCAAAGTTGCTCTTTGGATTGAATTCATCATCATAAACTTTAGAAAATGCGGTAATAGGCTCTGCATTGGTAGCAAATTGAATGGCATACTTTGGGTTTGAGATATTGTCTTCTGCTGTAATTTTAAAGCCAGTGTTGGTGAGCGTTTCGGCAATTTTTGGGAACATGGCAGTTGCTTCAGTTCCTCCTGAATAGCAAAAAACATGGACAACGCCATAGTGGTAAGCAGCCACTTGAGCCCAAATTTGGCCCAAGTGACTTCTTCTTGAATTATGTGTGCAAATGAAATTGAGTTGAACTATTTCGTTTGCAGATTTTTTTTGCTTTATGTAATTGGAAAGCTGGTGCAGATCTGCCCTTCTTTCCTCAGAAATTGAATCGAACGAGAGGCTCGAAACAAATTTTAATAGTTGATCATGCATGATTGATTAACAACATCCTCCTCCGGGAGTGCAGCAAGATTCTGCACTAGGAGAGAGAGTAGCCAGAGATACTTTCTTTTTTGATTTAATACTGTCTATTCCACAAAGTTCAGTGGCCAAACAATCTGTTTTAGTTGTGAGTAAGCGGAAGTTATGACCGTCGAAGTCAAGATTGTATTTGCCGACGGTTTGACTTTGATATTCAACTTCAACATCAAGGTCTTCGCCATTAAATAGGGCAGAAGAGCTATTGATTATGCGTTGAAACTTGTCGGCCTTTAGACGATGATCGTAATCGACATTTACCCAGAGTTGCAGGGTTACTTTTTTTACGGAGTGGCGTTGCGTTCCGCAGTCAATAAATTCCTTTGTGCTTAAACCAATTTCAGTAAGGTGGTAGTGTCGAGGAACAAAGCTTCCATCAGGAAGAATGAAATTAACGTGATCTAGACTTTCTAGTGCGTTTTGTAGTTCAGATAGCTTCATAAATTTAGCAGCAATTGATTGAGTTAAATTGTAGTTTAAAAAAGTTAGCAAGCAGGTCATTTACCTCATTCCATGTCTCTTGGTTAATGCAGTAACAAACGCTGGTACCTTCAATCGAACCTTTAATGATTCCAATGTTCTTGAGCTCTTTAAGGTGCTGAGAGATAGTAGCTTGTGCAAGACCAATTTCATCAACTAAGTCGCCACAAATGCACGAATTCTGTTGAATAATGTATTCGAGAATTGCAATTCGTGCGGGATGACCAAGCACCTTAGCAACGGTCGCCAATCGATTTTGTTGATCGGTAAATATGTCTGATTTGGTAACTCCCATAATTATATATTGCAATATTACGATAAAAGAAAAATACAAAGCAAGAAAAACTTAAAAAAAGGTAAATGTCATTCGCAAATGTGATGAATATTACACACTGAAAGTATACTTCCAAAACAATTGGAATAACTTTGTATCTTAAATGCGATCTACGCTTGCCATATGTCTTGCTTTGGTGCTATCGAGCAGCTTTTTCTTTAAGGTTGGAGCCATTGCTTGGTATGGAATTAATAAGTCGGAAATCGTAAAGCAACTTTGTTTAGAAAAAGACCTTGAAAAAAATACCTGTCAAGGGAATTGTGAGTTAAATAAAACACTTTCACTAAGTGAAACACCTACTCAGGACCAAGAACCTGAATTTACGGGTTCTATTGAAGTGCTAAACTTTATTGTTCCGGAGGATAGTTTAGAAACCTATTCTAACTTCGGGTTAGAAATTGACTTTATCCCATACAATCAAGGCGAAACTAAAGGTTTCAAACAACCAATAATTCGTCCACCAATTTTAAGCTAATACCCATAGCTTCGGCTAAATTCTTAAATAATAGCTTAAACATTTAATACATGAAAAAATTATGGATAACGGGGCTTGCCCTCGTTATGTTAAATAGCGTGTACGCTTGCGACGTATGTGGTGGTGTTAGCGGCATGCAGGGTATCGGATTTTTACCCAACAGTAGTTTCCATTTTATAGGATTAACCTATAGGTACAATACGTTTGAAACGGAACATCCTCGTTTATTTGAGGATGAAGATCGTGTATATGGAAACAATGCATATTCCACCTACGAAATCTGGGGTAGGTACCAGTTGAACGATCGTATTCAGTTATTTGGATTTGCTCCATATCACCAAAAGAGTATAAGTGATACAACAAACTACAGCCTTAGTGGATTTGGAGACCTGAGTCTTCTGGCCAGTTATAGATTGGTCAAGACGGAAAATTTAAAAGCTTTCATTGGAGCTGGAGTAAAGCTTCCTACAGGAAAAAGCAACATCCTAGTGAATCGGTCGGTCTTAATACCAAACCTACAACCGGGAACAGGGTCGTTTGACGGTCTACTTTCTTCTAATCTTACTTATTTTAAAGATAAGATTGGTTTGAATTCGGAGTTAAATTATACTATCAATTTCCCGGGTTATTGGGGGTATAAATATGGAAACCAAATGGACTTAACTTGCTTAGCGCTATACAAGAAAGAGCTTTCAAAATCAATGCTGGTTGGTCAATTTGGACTTAAGTTTAATCAACAAGCAAAAGATGTAAAATCTACCACATACAATATCAAGGAGGTTTATAGCGGAGGCTATGCTCTTCAACTTCCGATCGGTCTCGACTTCTACACCAAGAACTTCGGAACTCGATTACGCTATGAACTGCCCGTGTTCAGTAGGCTAGCTGAAGGCTACGTTCAGCCTTTATCTAGTATTAGAGCACAATTACTATTTATCATTAACAAAAAAGAAAAATAATCAAATGAAAACATTCAATAAAATTCTAATTCTAGCAGTAATTGCTTTAACCGTATCTATTTCATCATGTAAAGATGACGACGTAATTCCAGCGGTTGAGTTCGACTTTTCTAGTCCTATTGTTCATAGTCAATACAGCTTAGGAGATACGGTACATATTATGGGTATGATTTCGTGGGAGTCCGAACTGCACGGTTATAACCTGTCAATTAAGAATGAAACAAAAGATAGCGTAGTGTTTACAAAACATGGACACGAAGATGGCAATATGATTCACGTTCACGCAATGTGGGTTAACGATGTAGATGGACATAGCGATATGAGTTTAACCATTGATGCATTAACTAATCATGATGGAGCCAAAGAAACAAAGGTGATACACTTTCATTGTCACCCAATGTAGTTATTTTTAAACAAGGATAAATGTCCTCTCTGCCACTGGTAGAGGGGACTTTTTATGAATTAAGGTCATGTTGTCAGTTTTTTAACTTTGGTCTGCGTTTTGCCAATTATTGGCTGAATTTAGATAACATGCAAAAAGGAAAAGTATCAGTTAATACGGAAAACATCTTTCCGATCATCAAGAAGTTTCTTTATACAGACCACGAAATTTTCTTACGTGAGCTCATCTCAAATGCAACAGATGCATCTCAAAAAATTAAAGTATTGAGCCAAAGAGGCGAAGTTTCGGGTGAACTGGGAGAATTAGGGATTGAAGTAAAACTCGATGAAGAGAATAAGACTTTAACCATTAGCGATAATGGTATTGGTATGACTGCCGATGAAATTGACAAGTATATCAATCAAATTGCGTTTAGTGGGGCAGAGGAGTTCGTTGAGAAGTTTAAAGATGCCAAGGAAGATGCCAATATTATTGGTCATTTTGGACTAGGATTCTACTCGAGCTTTATGGTTGCTGATAAGGTGGAAATTAACACCCTCAGTTATAAAGAAGGGGCGTCAGCTGCTAAGTGGACATGCGAAGGCTCAACCGATTTTAAAATCACAAAAGGCAAGCGTAAAAAAAGAGGAACGGATATTATACTTCATA
Organism: Bacteroidia bacterium; assembly: GCA_965216465.1. Taxonomy (GTDB): domain Bacteria; phylum Bacteroidota; class Bacteroidia; order NS11-12g; family UBA9320; genus UBA9320. The sequence goes on along the minus strand of CBDCFW010000001.1, from coordinate 71,922 downwards.
TTAATGAGGATAGTACGGAATTCTTAAGCAAGTATAAAATCTCAGAACTTTTAAACAAATACTGTAAGTTCTTACCGATTCCAATCACGTTTGATGAACAAGTAATTAATGAATCTGCTCCATTATGGAAGAAAAGTCCAAGTGAGCTTAAAGACGAAGATTACACCGAATTTTATAGCAAGCTGTATCCCATGAGTGAACCTCCATTGTTTTGGATTCACTTAAACGTAGATTATCCTTTTAATCTGACAGGAATTTTGTACTTCCCAAAAATCAAAAAAGATATTGATCCGAATAAAAACAAGATTCAACTGTACAGCAACCAGGTGTATGTAACAGACAATGTAGAAGATATTGTTCCGGAGTATCTGATGCTATTGCATGGAGTAATTGATAGTCCAGATATACCATTAAATGTAAGTAGAAGTAGTCTTCAAGCGGATGGTGCCGTGAAGAAAATCACTTCGCATATAAGCAAAAAGGTTGCAGATAAGCTTACTGAGCTTCATAAAAATGACAAAGAAGATTTCGAGGCCAAATGGTCGAATATTAGCTTGTTTGTGAAATATGGAATGATATCAGACGAGAAATTCTATGATCGTGCTAAAAACATTTGTTTATTAAAGAACACCGACGATAAGCACACCAACATCGAAAACTATATAGAACAAATTTCAGCTAACCAAACCGATAAGGATGGGAATAGAATTGGGCTTTATACCAATGATGCAGATGCACAGCATAGTTACGTGGAAGCTGCTAAGGATAAAGGCTATGACGTTTTAGTTCTGGATGAAATAATTGATAACCATTTCATTTCGAATCTAGAACAGAAGAATGAGAAGTTCCAATTGAAGCGTGTAGATGCTGATGTTCTATCTAAACTGATAGATAAAGACGAGAAGAATGAAAGTGTTTTAAGTGATGATGATGTTGCAGCGTTGAAGTCAAACTTTGAAGCACACGTTGATGCCGAGAAATTTGGAATTGAAACAAGTGTAATGAGTCCGAATGATGATTTTGTAACCATTACACGAAGCGAGTGGGAGAGAAGAATGAGCGAAATGCAAGGCATGGGTGGAATGGCGATGTTCGGAAACATGCCTGAGAAGTATGTCATCAGCCTAAATACGAATCATCCATTGGCCAAAAGAGTGCTGGAGTCAAATGATGAGGAACAACCGAAAATTATCACGAAAGTGGTCAATTTGGCTAAGTTGAATCAAAATCTTTTAACCGGTAAGGAGTTAAATGACTTTGTTAAGTCTCAACTCGCTGATATTTAACACTATATAATAATAAAAATTATTAAAAAAGGCCCTGTTTGAGGGCCTTTTTTTGTGCCTGTTAGTGCAATTTATTTGCATATTCATTAATAATATGTAATATTTGTATCGAGTATAGCTATATACTCAAACTACTTACTACTACAATTAAACTGCTTCGGCAGACTTATGATGAACAACGCGACTACTACACTTAAATCAAATTGGCTTGTACGCTACGTATTGTTTTTTGGCATTATTCTTTTTGCCGGAAATAGTCTTGTGACTGCACAAACGAGTCCATGTACCGCCAACACACCAAGTTTTACAATCGACTTGACTGGTAACCCAGCTGGCTATTATGACATTGCTCCATTGCAACGTAATGGATTATGTTGTGGTGCTACAAATCCAGACAAATGTATTGTAGCTTATGTAACACTCGATTCGAACTCAGCTGGTCTGAAATTTGAGATTTCTTCTGGTGCTATTCCTCCAGGTGCCCTTTACTACCAAATTGGTTGTGGAGTGCAAAAAGCAGTTGGTGAATACGTGTGTTTAACAGGACCAGGACCTCACATTTTAACATTCTGTAAGCCAGGTAATAATACCAATGGATACAGAATTACGTCAATTCCTAAAAGTATTATCCCTGATTCGGTTGTTGTTAATCTTGGGTGTAGTGTAGAGATTGGAACTTTAGGATACTTTGTTGATACATCATTAGTTTGGAAGGATGTTACCTCTGTAGATGGTAGATATGATACATTCCTGAACTGTACATTGGGCTGCGATACAGTTTATGTAACACCAGACTCAACTGCTCCTGCATATATTGACTACGAAGTTTGTGGTAACTTAATTGATACAATTTGTACAAATAATGTAAGCTCGTTATGTAAATCAATTAGAGTTTATGTAAACAGAGTTGTGGATACAACTTACACTACCGTTTGTTCAAATGACGGTTTTACACTTGCTGATGGTACCATGCCTACAACATCAGGTGTTTATCAAGATACACTTACAACTGTGGATGGGTGCGACTCGGTCGTCACACATTATTTAACGGTTAATCCCGCCAAAGAAACTTATTTTAATCAATCAGCCTGTGATTCCCTAACTTATAACGGAATTACATACTACCAATCAGATACCTTAGTTATCGATAGTTTCACGACCACTTTGGGTTGTGACTCTGTGGTATTGATGTCGTTGGTTGTATATCCTTCACCAATTATTAACTACACAGTAACGGCTTGTGATAGTGCTTTAGTTAATGGAACTTGGTATTATACCAGTCAAACGGTTACTGACAGTTTTAATACGATACATGGCTGCGATAGTGTTGAGATTACAGATCTTACGATCAATTACATGACTACTACCAATCAGGCATTAACCTCTTGTGATAGCATGAACGTTAATGGTAACTGGTACTACACGAGTCAGTTGGTAACGGATAGTTTGACAACGGCTCTTGGATGTGATAGCATTGTGTACACTGATTTAACCATTAACTACATGGCTACTACCAACCAAGCGTTTACTGCGTGTGATAGCATGAACGTAAACGGTAACTGGTACTATGCAAGTCAACTGGTAACAGACAGCTTTACTACAGCATTAGGTTGTGATAGTATTGTATATACTGATTTAACCATCAACTACATGGCAACTACCAACCAGGCGTTTACAGCGTGTGATAGCATGAACGTAAACGGTAACTGGTACTATGCTAGCCAACTGGTTACGGATAGCTTTACTACAACATTAGGATGTGATAGCATTGTGTACACTGATTTAACCATTAACTACATGGCTACTACCAACCAAGCGTTTACTGCGTGTGATAGCATGAACGTAAACGGTAACTGGTACTATGCAAGTCAACTGGTTACAGACAGCTTTACTACAGCATTAGGTTGCGATAGTATTGTATATACTGATCTTACCATTAACTACATGGCTACAACCAACCAAGCCTTTACAGCTTGTGATAGCATGAATGTAAATGGTAACTGGTACTATGCGAGTCAACTGGTGACTGATAGTCTGACTACTTCTCTTGGATGTGATAGTATTGTTTATACTGATTTGACCATTAACTATATGGCCTCTACCAACCAAGCGTTTACTGCGTGTGATAGCATGAACGTAAATGGTAACTGGTACTACACTAGTCAATTGGTGACAGATAGCTTTACTACTGCACTTGGATGTGATAGTATTGTTTATACGGATTTGACCATTAACTATATGGCTACTACCAACCAAGCCTTTACAGCATGTGATAGCATGAACGTAAACGGTAACTGGTACTATGCGAGCCAAATGGTTACAGACAGCTTCACTACGACATTAGGTTGTGATAGTATTGTATATACTGATCTTACCATTAACTATATGGCTACTACTAACCAAGCTTTTACTGCATGTGATAGCATGAATGTAAACGGTAACTGGTACTATGCTAGTCAACTGGTTACAGACAGCTTTACAACTGCACTTGGATGTGATAGTATTGTATATACGGATTTGACCATTAACTATATGGCTACAACCAACCAAGCGTTTACTGCGTGTGATAGCATGAACGTAAATGGTAACTGGTACTACACTAGTCAATTGGTGACAGATAGCTTTACTACTGCACTTGGATGTGATAGTATTGTTTATACGGATTTGACCATTAACTATATGGCTACTACCAACCAAGCCTTTACAGCATGTGATAGCATGAACGTAAACGGTAACTGGTACTATGCGAGTCAATTGGTGACAGATAGCTTTACTACGACCTTAGGATGTGATAGCATTGTATATACGGATTTGACCATTAACTATATGGCTACAACTAACCAAGCCTTTACTGCATGTGATAGCATGAACGTAAACGGTAACTGGTACTATGCGAGCCAAATGGTTACAGATAGCTTTACTACGACATTAGGATGTGATAGTATTGTATACACAGATCTTACAATCAACTACATGGCTACAACCAACCAAGCCTTTACAGCATGTGATAGCATGAACGTAAACGGTAACTGGTACTATGCGAGTCAATTGGTGACAGATAGCTTTACTACGACCTTAGGATGTGATAGCATTGTTTATACTGATTTGACCATTAACTATATGGCTACTACTAACCAAGCCTTTACTGCGTGTGATAGCATGAACGTAAACGGTAACTGGTACTATACAAGCCAAATGGTAACTGATAGCTTTACTACGGCATTAGGTTGCGATAGTATCGTATATACTGATTTGACCATTAACTACATGGCTACTACTAACCAAGCGTTTACTGCATGCGATAGCATGAACGTAAACGGTAACTGGTACTATGCTAGTCAAATGGTTACAGATAGCTTCACAACTGCACTTGGTTGTGATAGTATCGTATATACTGATTTGACCATTAACTATATGGCTACTACCAACCAAGCTTTTACAGCTTGTGATAGCATGAACGTAAACGGTAACTGGTACTATGCTAGTCAATTGGTTACAGACAGCTTTACTACTGCACTTGGATGTGATAGTATTGTATACACAGATCTTACAATCAACTATATGGCTACAACCAACCAGGCGTTTACTGCTTGTGATAGCATGAATGTGAATGGAACTTGGTATTTCGCTAGTCAGTTAATTACAGATAGCTTTACTACGACATTAGGCTGCGATAGTATTGTATATACTGATTTGACGATTAACTATATGGCTACTACCAACCAAGCGTTCACAGCATGTGATAGCATGAATGTAAACGGAAACTGGTACTTCACTAGCCAAATGGTTACTGATAGCTTTACTACGACATTAGGCTGCGATAGTATTGTTTATACGGATTTGACCATTAACTACATGGCTACAACAAACCAAGCGTTTACTGCTTGTGATAGCATGAATGTAAACGGAAACTGGTACTATGCGAGCCAACTGGTTACAGACAGCTTTACTACTGCACTTGGATGTGATAGTATTGTTTATACGGATTTGACCATTAACTATATGGCTACTACCAACCAAGCCTTTACAGCATGTGATAGCATGAACGTAAACGGTAACTGGTACTATGCTAGTCAATTGGTGACAGATAGCTTTACTACGACCTTAGGATGTGATAGTATTGTATACACAGATCTTACCATCAACTATATGGCTACAACCAACCAAGCGTTTACTGCGTGTGATAGCATGAACGTAAATGGTAACTGGTACTACACTAGCCAATTGGTTACAGACAGCTTCACTACTACATTAGGATGTGATAGTATTGTTTATACGGATTTGACCATCAACTATATGGCTACAACTAACCAGGCGTTTACTGCGTGTGATAGCATGAACGTAAACGGTAACTGGTACTATGCTAGTCAATTGGTTACAGACAGCTTTACTACTGCACTTGGTTGTGATAGTATTGTTTATACTGATTTGACCATTAACTATTTGGCTACTACCAACCAATCAATTACCGCATGTGATAGTGCAAATGTGAATGGAACTTGGTATTTCGCTAGTCAGTTAATTACAGATAACTTTACTACTACAGAAGGCTGTGATAGCATCGTATACACTGATTTAACAATCAATAACTCAGCAACTACCAACCAATCAATAACAGCATGTGATAGTGCAAACGTGAATGGTAACTGGTATTACGCTAGTCAGTTAATTACAGAAAACTTTAGTACAGCTCTTGGTTGTGATAGCATCGTATACACTGATCTAACAATCAACAACTCAGCAACTACCAACCAATCAATAACCGCATGTGATAGTGCAAACGTGAATGGAACTTGGTATTATGCTAGTCAGTTAATTACAGATAACTTTACTACTACTGAAGGCTGTGATAGCATTGTATATACTGATTTAACAATCAACAACTCAGCTACTACCAACCAATCAATAACCGCATGTGATAGTGCGAACGTGAATGGTAACTGGTATTACGCTAGTCAATTAATTACAGATAACTTTACTACAGCTCTTGGTTGTGATAGTATTGTTTATACGGATTTGACCATTAACTATATGGCTACTACCAACCAATCAATAACCGCATGTGATAGTGCAAACGTGAATGGAACTTGGTATTATGCTAGTCAGTTAATTACAGATAACTTTACTACTACTGAAGGATGTGATAGCATTGTTTACACTGATTTAACAATCAATAACTCAGCTACTACCAACCAATCAATAACCGCATGTGATAGTGCGAACGTGAATGGTAACTGGTATTACGCTAGTCAGTTAATTACAGATAACTTTACTACAGCTCTTGGTTGTGATAGCATCGTTTACACTGATTTAATTATCAATAACTCAGCTACTACCAACCAAGCTATAACAGCATGTGATAGTGCAAATGTGAATGGTAACTGGTATTATGCTAGTCAGTTAATTACAGATAACTTTACTACTACTGAAGGATGTGATAGTATTGTTTATACTGATTTAACTATCAATAACTCAGCTACTACCAACCAATCAATAACCGCATGTGATAGTGCGAACGTGAATGGAACTTGGTATTACGCTAGTCAGTTAATTACAGATAACTTTACTACTACTGAAGGATGTGATAGCATTGTTTACACTGATTTAACAATCAATAACTCAGCTACTACCAACCAATCAATAACCGCATGTGATAGTGCGAACGTGAATGGTAACTGGTATTACGCTAGTCAGTTAATTACAGATAACTTTACAACTGGATCAGGATGTGACAGTACTGTATATACAGATCTTACCATCAACTACTCTGCGAGTACGACATTTACTTACACTGGCTGCGATAGTCTTGAGGTAAATGGAAACTGGTACTTCACAAGTCAGGTGGTGACGGATAACTTCACAACTGCTGAAGGCTGCGATAGCATTGTATATACTAATTTAACGATCAACAACTCAGCAACTACCAACCATTCAATAACAGCATGTGATAGTGCAAATGTGAATGGAAACTGGTATTACGCTAGTCAGTTAATTACAGATAACTTTACTACTGTAGCAGGTTGTGATAGTGTAGTATACACAGATTTAACGATTAATAACTCAGCAATCACAAATCAGTCAATTACTACTTGCGACAGCATGAATGTCAACGGTAACTGGTATTATACTAGTCAATTGATTACTGATGTATTAACTACTTCAACAGGCTGTGATAGTATTGTGTATACTGATTTAACCATCAATTACACTGCTACAACTTATGTAACGATTACCAATTGTGACAGTTTTGAATACCAAGGTAATGTTTACAGAAGATCAGCATTGGTTGAAACTACAATTGTTGGGTCTACTGGTTGTGATTCTACAGTGATTGCATCAATTATCATTACCAACACGCAGAATACTTCAGAAACAATTTATTTCTGTGATTCAACAGTGACACAAGGGGATAGAACAGGGTCAGAGCATTCTGAAGTTGCATACTTTATCTCTGTTACAGGATGTGACTCTATTCACACCACGACATATATTCCATTGTTGCCTTCGCATATGATTGAGCAAGCTGAAGTTTGTCTAGGTGAGTCATTCACACTGCCAGATGGTAGAAGAGTGTCGTCACAAGGAACCTATACATCTCTACTTAGAAACCGTGCAGGATGCGATAGTACAATTACTACTATGTTAAACATCAGCACTGTAGATATTGAGCCGTATGGTGATATCACCAAATGTGCTGGAGATGTAGCCCATATCGATTTAGATCTTCCTGCTGATGTAAGCGAGGTTAGATGGAACAACGGTAGCACCAGCACAAGCCTGACTACAAAGAACTTTGGCCGCTATACTGTAGACATCATTGACGAAAAAGGATGTGTGGCTCGAGATGAGATTAACATCATAGACTTAAAATGTACTGCGTGTGAGGTATTTGTTCCTTCTGCATTCAGTTTAGACTACGATGGGTTAAATGAATCGTTTGCTCCTGTTCACGAATGTGATATGAGAAACTACGAATTCAAGATATTTAACAGATGGGGAGAGAGATTATTCGTTTCAAATGATCCTGAAATCAAATGGGATGGATATTATCAAGGAAAAGCTGTTCAACAAGATGTTTATGTTTGGATAGTGCATTATGTAGATCAAAAGACAGAACGACCAATTACATTAAAAGGAACGGTCACTGTTTTACGATAAATCTAGAGGTATAAAAAAGGGTCCTGATATTTCAGGACCCTTTTTTTTATTTGCTATTAGAACTTTATTTCAATTTAAAACTAGTGAAGAATTGCTCAATCTCATCAGATTTAAGTAAGCTTGGATCACCATTTACCGTTAGTGTATAAATGGTTTCTTCAGTAACAACTTCAGCTTGTAGCGACTGATTTAACATTGACTTAGTTAAGATTGCCATGGTTTCTTCTCCATTGATGTTGTAATACAGCGTATCTTTAGTTCCACCCATCATGTCAGCCATTAGGGTAGACATGTATTGACTCATGCTTTCTTTGAAATGACTTTCAACCGCTGTGCCTACAGTCTCAAAATACTGCTCTTGCTCTTCAGTTAAAGCCGACATAAAACTTTGTCGTGAGAATGGGTTAGGCTCCGACTCTTCGTAATCGTAGGTTTCCTCATATGAATAATCCTCATCATGATCATGACTTTCTTCATAGTAATAGCTGCCATCATCAGTAACTTCAACATCCTCACCCGCATACTCGATAGCGTCTCCTGCTGCTTCTTCGACTGCTTCTTCAACTGCATATTCATCACTGTATTCAATGAGCTCGTCGTAATCAGCTTCAATGTACACTTCTGTGGGAGGAGTGACTTCTTCAATCTCATCAATTTCAATATTGTCATCCACTATTTCATACACCACATCTTCTTCAATATCTATTTGTTCAGGCACCGCATCATAATCACCCTCTTCTATGGCTTCAGCTTCGTCTATTTCTTCATAGTATTCTACTGCTTCTTCAGTTTGAGATTCTTGCATATCACCCATGGCCTCTAAAAACGCCTGCATATCAAAAGCCTCTTCTACAGCTTCATCACCATGGTTCGGTCTTTCTGAAATGTCAAAAGATGCTTTGCCCAATCCAGTATAGTGGATGTTCGCATTCATTTCTTGCTCAACTCTACCCATGTAAATACTATTCATTGAAATACTACTCAACTCAATACCTTCTGGTAGATCTACGCTATATCCTTCAAAATCACGGGTAGTCCAGTTTGTTTCTCTTCTGAATGGAGTTGATACGTTAATAGGACGAATACTGTATCCAGCATCTTCAAATTGGTTGATTAAACCGCTTTTACCGCCAAGGTGACCCGCTCCAACAGCTATAAACATGCCGCCGTTTGCTAAATCGTCTTTAGTTCGTTCGAACATTAAATCATTTCGATCGTCTAAGAGTCTCTTGTAGAATCTATCAATAAATACACCTCCTTCTTTTCTGTATTTGTCGATATAGCTCATCAGACCTTCTAAATCATGTTTGGCGTAAATCTCAATCATTTCATCATTGGCGCTAAGCGACTGCAAGAAATTGAATTTCCAGTCGTCTTTGTTCAATTGCTTGATGATAATATTGCTGTAATCACGCTTTGATAAATCTATATTTTTTGTTTCTCCTAGAAGTGCAATAAGCTGTTCTTGTAGGGTTTCAATCCCAATAATCTCTTTGCCTTGACTCGATGCATAGTTTTGTAAATAGGCATCTACAAAGTCTGTTCGGTTATCTCGGTTGTACATTTCCATTACCAAATTCATGTAAGCTGGAATAATGTCGGAAGTAATTTTTTGTGCTAAATCATCCGCAGGAACTTGATCTACCAATTTTGGAATAAAGTCTTGTTGAATATACTCTGCAAGGCTACGGATGAATCCCGTATCAACTGCTTCCATCAGTACATCCATATCAAATTCTTTAAGTGCTTCAACACTTAAGTCCAGCTCAAACGCTGCTTTGTCGCATTGATCGATAGCCCAAACCACACTGTCATTGAAATGAAACGCACGCTCATCTTGTACATGCATAGTTCCAAACAGGTAGCTAACATTGTTCGTGCCGGGCTTTTTTACTTCATAGAGCAACGAATTTTGCCCTAGTCCCATTAACGGTAAGAATAGAGCGATTATAAATAGTTTTTTCATTGAGCGGTAAAGGTAAGTCTATCTCATGAATATCCTAACTTTGTCAGCATGTCATCCCTACGTGTAGCAGTTGTTGAATACGATATTGTATACGAGAACAAACCAGCAAATTTTTCAAAGATTAATGAAGCATTACGAGGCGTGAAAGCAGACCTCATTGTGTTGCCAGAAGCCTTCCAAACCGGGTTCTGTATTGGCGAGTCATGGGTGGCTGAAAAGATGGATGGCCCAACAATGGCCTATCTAAAAGAGTTGTCGGTCGTAAAAAATGCCACCATTTGTGGGAGTTTCTTTTGTATGGATGAACGAGATTGTGTGAACCGCTTTGTGGCTGTGGAAGGAGGGAAGGTGATTGCTCAATACGATAAGGTTCATCTTTTCAAAATGGGAGATGAAGATAAAAGTATTAAGCCTGGAAACAAGCTCGTACAATTTGAAGTAAATGGATTTCAAATTCGACCAATCATCTGTTACGATCTTCGATTTCCGCGAGTGGCAGTGAATGATTCGAATTACGACGTGCTCGTTTGTTCAGCCAATTGGCCAAGCCAACGCATTGATCATTGGGATACACTTTTAAAAGCTAGAGCTATTGAAAATCAGGCGTATGTGATAGGATGCAATCGAATTGGTGAATACAATGAGCTCTTCTATCCAGGCCATTCTAGTATATATTCAGCCAATGGCGATCGCCTTGCATTTTCGTACAAAAAAGATGTGGTAGAGTATGAGCTTAATAAGGATGATCTTGAATTATTTCGAAGCAAGCTGCCATTTATCCAAGATCAGGTCGAGATTTAACTATTTCTTCTTTTTGCTGCTTTTAGCCAACGGATTAAAAGCTATACACAAATCAATCCAATATTCCAGTTGATCTTCTGTATCTATGGCGTCACCATCAATAAACACATAGCCCTTCATCGGTCTGCCTGTAAAATTCATTTCGTTGCACCCAGGCATTTGTAGTGCTTCTTCGTACTTATCGGGCCCAATTCTTGCCATCAGCTCATTTTTAACTATCCCGCAACACATTTTGTCGTCGAGCATGTAACACAATCCCCCCATCATTTTCTTCTCTTCAGTGTTGAGCTTCTTGTCTTCAAATATTCGTGTAATGCGTTCTGCAAGATGATTATCGTATGCCATAATGGCCCTAAAATACAAAAAATGTTATTGAGCTTGAAGCCAGTGCACAACTAAATTGCAATGGGAGTTATATCTTTGCGGCCTGAATGGCAATTAAGATTAAAAATGCAAAGCAAATTGAAGGAATTCGCAAGAGTTCTCAGCTTGCTGCTAAAACGTTGAAATACCTCGAGCAATTTGTCGTTCCAGGGAATACAACTAAATACATCAACGACAAAGCTCTAGAGTTCATTTTAGACCATGGAGCAAAGTCTGCAACGCTGGGATACGGCGGACATGGGGTGATTCCTTTCAGTGGTGCTGTTTGTACAAGCTTAAACGAAGTGATATGCCACGGTGTTCCAAATGAAACGGTACTAAAAGAAGGTGATATTCTAAACATCGACGTAACAACTATTCTTAATGGCTATTATGGTGATACATGCAAAATGTATCCTGTAGGCAAAATCTCTGAAAATGCACAAAACCTGATCGATGTAACCAAAGAGTGCTTGCGTTTAGGGGTAGAGCAATGCCGACCAGGTAACCGTTTCGGAAATATAGGCTACGAAATTCAGCGTTATGCAGAAGGTAAGGGATATGGTGTGGTATGGCAGTTTTGTGGTCATGGTGTAGGACTAAAGTTTCATGAAGACCCAGAAGTAAGCCACGTAGGTCAAAAGAATACGGGTAAACGAATGAAGCCAGGTATGATTTTCACCATTGAACCGATGATTAATGAAGGCGTAGCGGAGTGCATTATTGACAAAGGAGATGGGTGGACAGCAAGAACACGTGATTATAAGTTGTCAGCTCAATTTGAGCACACAATTTTAATTACACCATCTGGATGTGAGCTCCTAACCGACGTTTACGGAGAATACTAATCTCAACACATGCGGGCTTTTGCGGTTAAACAACTTTCTATTGAAATCGGTAAACGAATAGAAGGTGTTAGACTACTTAACTGCTTTTCGACAAGCTTGAACGACCTATTTTTAGAGTTTGAAAATTGGGCCATAAAGGTCACATTCTTTCACGGCCAAGCCTATTTTCAATTTCCAGACCCTAATAAACTTCAGAAAAAAAATCGACTACCTCAGTTCAAAGAGCTACAAGGCACAAAAGTTCAAGTGGGAGGGGTGCAAGCAGTTGAATTTGACAGACAGTTTTTTATTGAATTTAGTAATGACTTTCTGCTTGTTTTTCACTTGTTTGGAAGGTTTAGCCAAATAGGTTTATATCAGCATTCAAAAGCACTTTCAAACTTTCCTGCAAAGGCTAAAATCATAGATGAATATATCCCAATTTCAAGCAAGCTTCCTTTTATTTTAGAGAGGTTAAATCTGGGATTAGATCTGAAGAAAACTCTTCCATTTCTGAATGATAATGAATACGACCATTTGGTTGATAACGGTTTTATAAACGCTAATATCGAGGTTAGGCAGCAATTGTTAACGGACTTATCAAGCAAACTAAGTAACCAAAAAGCATTCTTCATATGCAAAAATGATAAGGAGTATACCTTAGCCAATGAAGCATGTGAAAATACGGTTACACAACTGGATAATATTCTTGATGCTCTAGATCAATATTCGCGCTTGTATATCGCACAGCGAACGTTTAGTGAGACCAAACAATCACATCTTGCCAGCCTGAGAAAAGACCTTCAAGCTATCGAACGAAAGCTCAAGTCAAATGCTAAGCGAATTGAAGCTTTGAACAATGCATATAGCTACCGTGAAATGGGTGATTTATTAATGGCAAATCTCTATCAAATTCAAGCAGGTTTAAGTGCGGTTGAATTGGATAAGTTTGATGGCACGGGTAAGGTTCGAATCAAATTAAATAAGCAATTAAGTCCACAGGCTAATGCCGAACGCTATTACAACAAAGCCAAAAATGAGAAGAAACAACTAGAATTTGCATACAAATCGGCGAATGAACTTAAAACTTCTAAAGCACTAAAAATGCAGGAGATTGAGAACTATGAACAACTAGAAGATTTTAAGTCGCTAAAGTCTATTGCACAAAAAGCTACAGAGAAGAACAGGCAAAGACTACCTTATCGTAAGATCACATTTGGGGATTATGAACTGAGAATAGGAAAAGGGGCCAGAGATAACGATGAACTTTTGAGAAATTTTACTTCGAAGCATGATTTGTGGCTTCATGCCAAAGACGTATCTGGGAGTCACGTAATTATTGTCAATACAAGAAAGAAAGAAATACCTGCTTCGGTTATCGAATATGCAGCATCGGTGGCTGCATTCAATTCAAAGGCCAAAAATGAATCTATTGCAGCCGTTATCTACACCGAGCGAAAATTCGTACGAAAGCCTAAAGGTGCTACACCTGGGCTGGTTAAAGTAGATAGGGAGGAAGTTATTCTAGTTGAGCCATTAGAACCCTAATTCAAATAAAGAAGCACCAAAATGCAGTAGGAAAGCCTACTTTTGCCGCCCTTTAACGGAAAGGCCAAAAAGAACCAACATGAAAAAGTATTTAAATCTCTTTGATTTTAAACAACCTGTAAACTATGCAACCGAAATCTTGTCGGGATTGACAGTGGCGTTAGCTCTTGTACCTGAGGCAGTTGCTTTCTCTTTTCTAGCAGGATTAAATCCTTTAACTGGATTGTATGCAGCATTTACAATTGGTTTGATTACTTCAATTTTTGGAGGTAGACCCGGTATGATATCAGGGGCTACAGGTGCAGTTGCCATTGTAATTGTAGCCTTAGCTAAATCACACGGGGTTGAATACATTTTTGCTGCAGTTGTGTTAGCTGGTGTTATTCAGATGATAGCTGGCATTTTACGTTTGGGTAAGTTTATTCGTCTCGTACCACAACCCGTTATGTTCGGCTTTGTAAATGGTTTGGCCATTGTGATATTTATGTCTCAACTTGACTATTTCAAAGTAGGAGGTAAAGGAACCGCACCCTGGTTACACGGAGCAGAGATGTTTATCATGCTGGGTTTAGTATTACTTACTATGCTAATCATTTGGGGCTTACCAAAGCTAACGCGTATTGTACCTTCATCGCTGGCGGCAATTCTAGTAATCTTTGGTCTTGTAAAACTATTAAACCTTGACACGGCTACAGTAGGTACGATTTCATCTATTAAAGGAGGATTCCCACCATTTCATATTCCTGAAATCCCGATTAATTGGGAAAGTTTTATGATCATACTGCCATACGCTGTAATTGTTGCGGCAGTTGGTTTGGTTGAAAGTTTGTTAACCCTAAATCTGGTTGATGAAATTACAGAAACAAGAGGTTCTGGAAATAAAGAAGCTGTGGCTCAAGGAGCAGCCAACCTGGTAACAGGCTTTTTCTCTGGAATGGGGGGCTGTGCTATGATTGGTCAGAGTTTGATTAATATATCAAATGGTGCTCGTGCTAGACTTTCTGGTATTGTAGCTTCCATTATGCTATTAGTATTTGTGATGTATGGCTCTAAACTTATTGAGCAGGTGCCTATAGCGGCATTAACAGGACTAATGATTATGGTTTCGATTGGAACCTTTGAGTGGGTAAGCGTTCGAGCTTTAAACAAGATGCCGAAGCACGACATCTTTGTGATGTTCGTAGTTATCTTAATAACCATATTCATGCACAATCTAGCATTAGCGGTATTAATTGGCGTAATTATCTCTGCTTTAGTGTTTGCGTGGGAGAGTGCAAAACGAATTCGTGCCAGAAAATATATCGATGATGAAGGAGTGAAGCACTATGAAATATTTGGGCCTTTGTTTTTTGGATCTACTTCTGTATTTGCTGACAAGTTTGATGTTAAAAACGACCCTGATGAAGTTATTATCGACTTCGCAGAAAGTAAAATTGCAGATATGAGTGCAATTGAAGCAGTAAATAAACTTACTGAGCGCTATGCAAAACTGGGTAAAACAGTGCACTTACGTCACTTAAGTCAAGATTGTAGAAAATTGCTTAAGAACGCCGACAAGCTAATTGATGTAAATATTATGGAAGATCCGACCTATAAGGTTGCGGTTGACCATATCTAGCTGTTAGCTTAGTCTGGCTGGGCAGCTCGCCATCCATCTTTAAGTTGTTTTGCTAAGTCTGCAACAACATTGGGGTCTGCAGATTCTGCAATATTTTCATTCTCGTCAGGATCTTTCTGAATATCGTAGAGCTCCGAAGTTACAAAGTCTAGTCGTATCCCATTTTTATGATCCCAGTAATACCATTCTACGTAGTGAAACTCTTTTGTGCGTATTGAATAACCCATATATCTTTTTCCATCTGGGGTGACTTTTGGTCGACGATGAAACTGACTGAATGCTGCTTTTTTCCATTCGCGTGAGGGGTTTTCAAAAAGCGGTACAAAGCTTGTTCCTTGTAGATAGTCAGGCTTGTCTATACCTGCGAGATCGCATAAGGATGGAAACATATCTATTAGCTCAGTAATTTCAAAACTCTGAGCCCCTCTGTTTGGCATATCTGGACTGTAAACCAACATGGGCACGTGAATGTCGATGTTGTAATTGGTTTGCTTGCACCATCCATTGTGTTCACCTAGCTTCCAACCGTGATCACCCCAAACAATGATAATGGTGTTTTCATAAAGGTCTAAATCCTTTAAGTGCTGCACAATCTTTCCAAATTGTGCATCAACATAGCTTACTGAAGCATAATATCCTTGTTTGAGTATTCGGGCAGTGTCTTCGTTCATCACATTTATAGAAGGGTGTTGGAGTTTTGCAAATCCATCATAACCGCGTAACTCATACATCGAATTCATTGACATTACTGGTGAATGCTTGGGTAAGTATGGGTTTGAGGCTAAAGGAAGACTATCTTTATCATATAAATCCCAATACTGTTTTGGAACAGCAAAAGGAAGGTGTGGTCTGAAATATCCTAGGGCTAAGAAAAAGGGTTCGTCAGTCGTAGCCAAACGACTTAATGTTCTTTTAGCTAGTTCCGTTTGTGCACCGTCAAAGTACATGGTATCGTGAACATCTTCCATTTCCCAAGCTGGACCGTTGTTCCATCCATCGGCATAATAATTGGGTCTAAGCTTTACAAGCTTGTCTCTTTTAATCTTCTGCTTTCTTTGGGTTTCTTTGTTCACATAAAAGGTTTCACCGTCACGCTTTAACCATTCGGGTTTAAGGTATTGAGGTGGTCTAAGATCTGGTTCGTCCCAAGAAACCGAATCAGGCATGTAGTTGTGAAAAATTTTGCCGATGCATACCGTGTGGTATCCATAGTTTTTAAAATGCTGAGGCATGGTCACCATGTTTGGATGCAGCTGGCGAAATTTATCACCGAGGTGCCACACACGTGTAGAATCTGGTCTCAGTCCAGACATTAAACTTGCTCGTGAAGGAGCACAAACAGCAGCTTGACAATAGGTGTTTCTGAAAGTCATGCCATTTCTTGCAAATTCATCAAGGTTAGGTGATACAATATAAGCATTGTCGTATGCCCCCAAATTTGGACCAAGATCATCAATAGATACAAAAAGTACATTGTAGGGTTTAGGCGATTGGGCCAAGGAATAACTGACAGAAAAACCAAATACAAGTAAGAAAATGGTAAAGGGGATATGCATCTTCATGGACTACCAAATATAAAGAAACCTAGCTATGTTGTTTTACATAGTTTTGTAGTATGATTAAAAGACTCTTTGTAGGAGTGGTCACCGCCTTTTTCTTAAGTGTAAATATTTTTGCTCAGGTAGGTAGACTTCAAGAGTATCCAGACGCACCAGATTATGAAACGCTAGTTAATCATTTCTTTAACGAGTATCAAGATCTAGAAGATGACTCGCGGTACATTGAGTTTGCACGAAAGCCAACTGGTTGGTATGTACAACTGAAGCTAGTAAAGAACAATAAGCATGCTGATGATTATTTGTATTACGCATTTGAAAAAAAAGCTTATGAAAACCTAGATCATCTTTTTGTAAGAGGTTCTAATCCTTCAGACAAGTTTAAGTCTTATAAAGATTTTGCCCTTGGACCATTTAACGAACGGATGTTTAGAATTCATCCTTACTATGGCTATAGGGGTTGGGGCGAGGACATTGTTTCTGCTTTTGAAGAACATAGTGACGAGCTCAATGATTTAGATTTATATAGTTTAGGGCGTGCGCATTCAGCGATTAGTGCAAGCATCACCTTCAATGATCGCGGAGCATCGCGAACCGACGGAGTACAGTTGCTTAAAAATGGGAACAGCATGAGTTCCTCCTATCTCGATTGGTACCTCTATCATACTAACAAAGCACGTATACATTTTAAAGCTTTGGCAGATCGAAATCCAAACTTTAAAACGATTGTTGGAACTATCCGCACCAAATATGCTAATGAAGTAATGGAGGCGTACTTAGATTTAATCGTAACGCAAAATAAGACTATCGCTGAAGCCCAAGTCAGTTCAGGTGTTTATCCCGAAAATATTCTTACCGACGCAAGAAATACGCTCGACAATTGTCCAGCTAACGCAATATATATGTCGGCAGGAGACAATGATTTTTTCCCACTTCACTACCTCCAAATTGTCGAAGGTTATCGAACAGATGTTGCAGTTGTTAGTGCTTCTTTACTGAATATTCCTGCTTATGTTCAAGCATTGAGAAGGGAAGGACTGGTCATTCTATCAATTGGCCAAGATGTTTACGACAGCTTAAATGTTGTAATTTTTAACGGCCATACTCCATTAACATGGTACGATTTTGAGTACAAAGCATTGTATGAATTTAAAGGCAAGAATCAGGAGAATTTGAATGCAAGTCACATTCAAATAATTCAGTTGGAAGACACAGTTGATTTAACGGCTAAGCGTGTTCTACTTAAATATGAAATTGCTTTATTGGATATTGTTAATAGCAATCGTACACGTCCGGTAATGCTTAGAGCAACCCCAGAAAAAGATGAACTGTTGCACGGTAACACTACCGCTCTTGGAAGGCTGTATGAGGTAAGTTTGAATGGTGAAGAGTTTGATTTTGATCGATCACTTGCGTATTTTAAGTCAATCGATACTTCCACTTATTGTAATCCAATTTATTTTCCCAAAACTGAAGATGGAGAGTACATTGATAAAGTATTTACTACTGATTTATACTACAAACTGGCTTTTCTGTGCGTTGAGGCTAAACAAAGTGAATATAAAGACTATGAGGCGTTGCTTGCCATTTTCGAAGAATGGAGAAAATCATGGGTAATAAAACCATCTGAACAAATATTGGATGCACTCTATCCAGATAGGTAACTGTCAGCACACTATCATAAAAGCATTGTAGACCTCAAATATGTGTAAGTAATTTTGAGCCGTCCGTTTTCTCATTCAAAATGTATAATTATGAGAAATAAAATTCAGACACTTACCAAGCACTTTAACCTCCTCTTAGTTCTTGTACTTCTTGTTGGTCTTCAGGCCTGCAAGCAAGATTCAGCCACACCTAAAGACACTTTAAAACTTGAAATTAATGGTCTTGAAGATTTAGGACCTACTGCCATTTACGAAGGATGGGTTATTGTAGATGGAAGTCCTGTAACGACAGGAACCTTTACTGTTGATGAGAACGGAAACATGTCAACAAACGAGTTCACTGTTGACGATAAAGACTTAAAAAATGCAACGCGATTTGTTCTTACCATTGAGCCAATTCCAGATCCAACACCAGCACCAAGTGCAGTTCACATTGTTGCAGGAGATTTTAGTGGGAGCGAGGCAAGTCTTACAATTGATCATACTTCGGCGATTGGAAATGACTTTAGTGAGGTGATGGGAGAATTCATTCTCGCAACTCCAACAGATATGGACGGAGACAATGAAGAAAGCGGAATCTGGTTTTTAGATAATAGCAGTGGAAGTCCAGCCGTTGGACTATCTCTACCAAGTCTTCCTTCAGGTTGGGCTTACGAAGGATGGGCAGTAATTGATGGAGTTCCGGTTAGTACAGGAACATTTACGGATGCAAATGGTGCTGATAACGCTGCTCCTTTTAGCGGTCACTCTGCAGGACCTCCATTTCCAGGAGAGGACTTTCTAATGAATGCACCGGCAGGATTAACGTTTCCTACTAACTTAAGATCGGGCACAGCAGTAATCAGTATTGAACCAGTTCCTGATAACAGTACAGATCCTTTCTTACTAAAGCCATTGGTTGCACCAATTGATTCGAATGCCGCAACACACATGGTTATTGATATGAACCAAAATTTAAGCTTCCCAACGGGTACAGCTACAAAATAAATACTTTTATGTGCGGAGTGAACGAGGTTTTAATTGATTCATTCCGCACTTTTTTGTGCTTAAAAAAAATGCCATAGCTCCAAACTAATTTACAACCTCAAAGTTTACTCTCCTCGAATTCCCAAACTCATCACTTAGAACCAAGAGATTTCTTCCTTTTTGAGGGATGATTACCTGCTCGTGTTTACCAGCAGTAATACCAATGTGACTTCCGTTTAGTTCCCAATACAGCTCAGTTTGGGGTAAACTATAATAGGCTTTAGCAATCACCTCTCGCTCTTCACCAACAGGAATAGAAAGTCGGCCTTGATCTACCGGATATAATACAGAAATGGATGCATCACCACGGTTGCAATTTGAAGACCACTCCGGTAATTCTTTATAGCGAGGATTTCTTTGTTTATAGTACGTCGAAACAATGGGTGGAAGGTTAAAAAATGTATCAGGATACAAAAAACCTTCGCCACAGCCTTTGTATGCTCGCTTGCCAGAATGAGCTTCAATCATAAACGCCTTATGGTAAACACAGGTTACACCCGTCTCTAGTGAAGTTGGCAATAGAGCTTCTCGTTCGTTTGGACAGGTCTTTCCTTTTTTCATACCGCTCTCTGAGCATATTGCATACATGTCCATATCTGCAGGTTCGTTGAACCACATTGTGGCTGGAAGTGTTTCAAATAATTGAAAAAGTAAGGGTGCCGCAGTATTGAGACCTGTTAAGCCCGAAACGCCTTGGCCCTCGCTGTTTCCAACCCAAACTCCAACGGCATACTTTGAGGTAACTCCAATCGCCCATGCATCTCTGTTGCCATAGCTTGTTCCAGTTTTCCATGCTATGGGATAAGCTGAGCTAAAATTCTTCCAATGGGCTTCTGTTTCTGGACGGTAGGTATTGGTTAGACTTTGGAGCGTACTATAAATGCTTCCTGAACTGAATGTTTTTCGAGATTCGATTGTAGGTTTTGAATGATCTCGCAACAGGTAGGTCTTAAAAGCAGTGAAAGAATCCGGATTGTTTAATTGTGCTCCTAATGAACTGTAGGCACTTGTAAGCTCCAATAAGTTTACTTCTCCTCCTCCTAAAATTATCGACAGTCCGTAATCTTTTGATGATCTGTTAAGTGATGATAGCCCTAGTTTAGATAAATCGTTCTTCATGTGAGCGACTCCATATTTACTCAGTAACCAAGTTGCAGGAATGTTTAGTGACCGGTACAACGCTTCGCCCGCAGGCACAAGACCTTCAAAGCTCGGATTGTAGTTAACCGGTTTGTATCCGGTGAAATTGATGGGATAATCTGGTATTCCTTGTGTTGGAGCTGTTCCCTGGTCGTAAACAGCTGTATATAGAAAGGGCTTTAATATTGAACCACTACTACGAACCGCACGCAGCATGTCAACTTTACCTGCATGTTTGTGATTGTTTCGCCAGTTATTTCCTACATAAGCTAAAACATTACCTGTTTCAATGTCAACAAGCACCGCCGACAGATTATGTATATTTTGTTGTTTCAGCCGTTGCCCATATAGACTGGCAATTTTGTTAAACTGTTTTTGATGAACGATGTCTACCGTCGAAACAATCTTACTCGATTTAGATGAAAGCCGATCAACTAAGTGGTATGCATAATGAGGCAAAGCATTTACAGGTTCAGGTAATGGCTCGTCTTTAGACAAATTGAAAGTTTCAACGTTTATGGTACCATTCTCATAAAGTGATTCTAGAAGCTTATCTCTTTTGGCCTTTAACAAGCTTCTATTCTTGTTAAGGTGAATTAAGCCGGGTGAGTTGGGTAGAACAGCTAGCATTGCATTGTCTGCCCAACTGAGCGATTCTGGTGGTCTGTTAAAATATCGCCATGTTGCAGCTTCTAGTCCCACGGTATTGCCCCCAAATGGAGCATGGCTAACATACATAGATAAGATTTCATCTTTTGAGAATCGTGTTTCCAATCGCATTGCCCATGTAATTTCAATGCATTTTTCTAAGATGGTTCGATTTTTTTGTTTTCGCATTAAGCGAACCGTTTGCATGGTGATTGTACTTCCTCCGCTTACAACCTCGCCATGCTTTAAATTGAGGTATAATGCACGAAATAGCGATACGACATTTACACCAGGATGAGCCCTGAAATACTGATCTTCATATGTGAGTATACATTCTTCAAAACGAGTAGGAGTGGTATTTATTGGAGGAAAACGCCACTGCTGATCTTGTGCAATTCGTGCTTCTAAAAACTCTCCGTTCCGGTCTAGTAAAACTTTGGAGTACGACTCATCAAACAGGTTTGAAGGAAGACAGAATAAGAAGTACACCAAATATACTGCCAGAAGATACCTTAATATGCGCAGAGTTTTTCTCACTTAAAGTCTAAATATTCTCCTTTTCTTAATGCATAAATCGATGGGTCGTACATTGCTTCACAATGTATACCTGGATTTAAAAATCTGCCCTTGTACGTTGAAGTAAAGGTGTAATAAAATGTTTTACTAGCTCCAGATCGCAAGTCAAAGTAGGCAAAGCATCGATCGTCTCTGATATCTTCATATGTTGCGTTATTTCTTGATCCGCCTGACAATCGTGTGTTTTCAATTTCACATCCAGAAGCAAAAAAAGTAGATAGTGCGATGTTTTGTAAATTACTAATCTTGCTTTTATTCGTTACAGTGATATACATTTTATAATCTTGGCCATACTTAATCTGAGTAGGCTTAACCGTTTTACCTTCTTGATTGGCATATCTAACTTTTAAGCTAATACCATTAGATTTATCGCTTAAAGTAGAGGATATAGGCGTACCTGTATTTATCATTTTAATGAATATAGGTTGGTCAGAAGTGTTTTGAAGTTCAACCGTTTTAATTTTACTTGGCGTTCCGAGCTTAAGTTGGTGAATAGGTGAATCGAAACTGTATGTTACAGGCTCCTCAGTAATTTTGGTGACCACGTACGATACATTTTTACTTGGGCGTTTTTTAACCAGTTTTGAGTAAGCTAATAATCCATAAGCTGTTTCTTGGGTACTAAGATAGCTCTTGCTTCCCATTTTGTTAGCTAGCTCTTTCATTACTCTTATGTAACGCTGATCATCTACAGCAAGCATTGCCTCTAGGATTATAACCTTATCCCTAAATCCACTTCCATAAGTGCGACCATGGTCGCGATAAGATCTCACATTTTCGGAGAGCTCCTTTATCATTGATTTAGCTACATCGAGTCGCCCAGCTAAAGCATATGCGGTAGCAATCCGCCATTTAGCTGCGTTGCTTGTTAATTTTAATTCCTTGAACCTATTCATGGCACCAATATCTGGCTTTCCATAATGTGCAAGAGTGTATAAGCGATAAGCCTGATTGTCTTCCTTATGGTAAAAAGCATAGCTATTAGAAGCGTTAATTTGCTTTGTTTGATATTGATACCAAGCGTTCAACAAATGATCTGGCACATAATATCCTAACGCTTTAGCTTCAATCAAGAAGTGTCCAGCATAACTCGATCCCCACTCGTTGGAGGAGTTACCGCCAGGCCAGTAACTAAACCCACCATCCAAGGTTTGAAACTTTGCTAACCTTGTAATTGCGGCATTGATATTCTTATCAATTTTTTCCTTTCTCTTCTCAGAAATATCCATGATAGTGCTAAGATATAATTGAGGGAAAACCGATGATGTAGTTTGCTCAATGCAGCCGTGCGGATAACGGATTAAATAGTTGAGCCGCTTTTCGAGGTCTATGCTCGGATAGGTGCTGGTTTCGAGCGTTGCACTATTTGTTCCCTGCCAGCCAATGTTTCGAATATTAAAGTGCCCTTTTTGCCCCGGTTTTAAGGTCAATAATGCTGTTTGAGAAACGGCATACCCCGGTAATCTGATAGGAATGTCGAGCTTTTCCTGATGCTTGTCATTGGCACAACTTGCTTCTATTTTGAAGGTAGAAGCTCCTATTTGTGATCCAACTTTTATTTTAAATTTAACAATGGCTTCACCATTCTTGGCTTTTCTAACAACAAGTTTTTTCGTTAGAACTTGCACTCCGTTGTTAGCCTTGAGCGAAACAGTTACTGGAAGTTTGGCTTCTTCGGTCAGAAATAGATTTACAGGTATTTCGAGCTCATCGCCAGGGGTTAAGGTTCGTGGTGCTGATGTTTGAATCATTAAAGGCTTTACGACCCGTGTTTTAGCATCAGAAGACCCAAATGCCTTGCCGTTTCTGGCAATTATCATGGTTTTGACTGAACCAATGTAATTTTCAATCTTAATCCTGTGATTTGCTCTGCCGCCTGGTTTGAGGTAAAACGGACCCAGATATTTAACCGTAGGTTTAAACCGATTTGCTTTCGCTATGTTTCCTTCAACACCTTCTGCATCTCCACCAATTCGATAAACATTTTCGAACTTACCTGAAAAGGCATTGATTACTTGATCATATACATCATAAGTCAATATTCCCAAAGCTCTTTTCTTGTTAAAATGCTTCCATATTTTAGGAGTTTTATAACGGGTAAGGTCTAGTAAACCCTCATCAACAATAGCAATCGTGTAATACATTGCTTTGCCATTTTTTTCTGATACGGCTACATTTATATTTTCATCAGGTCTTATTTCTTCTGGAATTTTAACCTCAGGGTATAGTACCGTTGAAGCGTCATAAACGTCTAATGGAATCACACCATATAGTCTTATGGGCTTGTCATTTCTGAGGTGTACATGAGGTTGTAAAAGTGTAACATGCACGTAGCAGCTTGGTGTCATCGCTCGCGTTAAGGGAACATTAATATTGTTGTTACCTCTTCTAACATCAACCCAATACGTGTGTTCAACATTTAAATCATTTTCAATGCTTATCAAAGCCTTTCCTTTACCCGGTGATTGAAACGATACTTGTGCGTTTTCTCCTAACTTATATCGCGGTTTTGATGATTCTATAGACAGCAGCATTGCACCTGATTGATCCTTTGCATTTCTAGTGCTACCGTAATAATCCGCAAAGAATAATTTACCACAGCTGTGTCCGTTTTCTTCGTTGGTGATTTGAACAAAATATTGGCCCCATTCGTGTTCAGGAATGGTCAGGTTGTAAGAGGTCTCACCGCTAATTTCAAGGGTTTTATCGGTGTGAAGTTCATAACTATTGTTGTTTAAGTATGATGCAAGGTCACTTTCGTTATGTTGCCACCACCATCTCCATTCAATCTTAAAAACTTGTAGCCTGAGCTTGGTCTTTGCTTTGACCACTTTGCCGTTGGGTTGAACGTTTACAATTTCAATCTTATTAGGCTTGCTGGTCGACAGATAGCCATAGTTGTTGTAAGAAAGCTTCATGCCAACATAGCTAGTATAGGGATGGTAAACTGCATTGAAATTGTCGATTGAGAATCCTCCTCCTTTTTCGAAAACCTTTGTAATAAACTGAGCTTTCATTTTGCCTGCAGATTGAATCTTTTCTTGGGGTAGTTCAATATTCGCTTGGCCCAAACTATCTAGGTTTTCATCGTATATTACTTGCTCTGATTGACTGACTCGTTTGGTACTATTCTCGAAAATAAAATTCTTAAAATCGGGAAATGTGGTGTGCGAAGGTGTTAGCCTCATGGTAACTTTTGCCTTTAGGTCAGACGCTAATTTGCCATGTAACCAATGACTACTAAGCAAAAGGTTCTTTGTTTTGTGGGTTTCAATTTCTTTTGCTCCTAGGTCTAGGTTGATTTTTAAACGATTAGGTCTTACGGTTTCAACGAGTAATGATTTTCTAAAGTCGTACGAACCGCTGCTCAGAACAACTTGGTAATAGCCTGTAGGGGCATCAATGTCAGTACTTAAAGGAAAAGAAAGAATTCCTCTTTTGTTGAGTTTAACTTGCGATTCAGATACGACACGTCCTTTGGGGTCAATAAACTTAAGGTTTGCAGGTTGGCCATGTCTTATTTTGTTAAATTCATCTTTTACCACACAGGATAGGTAAATGCTGTCACCAGGACGCCAAACACCTCTTTCTCCATAAAAAAAAGCTTCAACTCCATTCGAGCGCATGGCACCATCAGTGGCGAACTTGCTTGTAGAATTGCTAAGTCCTCGATTCAATTGAATGTACGATTTGTGTCGA
The DNA here is from genome assembly GCA_965216465.1 of Bacteroidia bacterium. Lineage (GTDB taxonomy): Bacteria > Bacteroidota > Bacteroidia > NS11-12g > UBA9320 > UBA9320. The sequence continues at coordinate 46,046 of CBDCFW010000001.1, read as the reverse complement.
TTATGAGAACCAACAATAACGCTTGGGGTTTCCGTAGTTGCTACAGAAGCAATCCCAAATTGATTGGTGACTGCTTGTTTAATAACTTGCTGTGCATAGTTGTAAAACTTAATAGTTGTGTTTGGCATCGGATTACCTGTTACCAAATTAGTTGCTATTACAGTGAAATTATCAGCATTTCCTTGCTTTACTATGAGGCCCAAATCAGAAGCAATGAGGTTCTTGCTTTTTGTTGAGCTGTAATAGAAATATCGGTCGCAAACATCTGTGTCCTCTAGCTCATCGAAGTCTGAGTTCTCATAGTAGTCGAAAAAATCATTACGAGTACTAACATCGTCAATATCAGTGCAGGTATTAAATGTGTAGCTGGGTTTGAATGAAAATCGTACCCTGTAAATGGCTCCAGGTTGAGGCCGTATTAAATCGCGAATGTTGATGGCCTGGGTTGTCCACTGCTGTAACTTCCCAGAATTGGTCTTTTCGAGGTTAATGGTTTTATGGGTCAGTTTGTTTGCAACACGTCGGAGTTGATAGGTTTCATCGACCTCGTTTACTTGCAAAAATTGTAATACGTTATTTTCATGAATTCGATAGAGTTCAACATCAACCTTCTTCAATCCAATAGTTTTAAAAGGAACAATTAATCCTTGAGAGTTGGGTAGTATCGTGCCATCGCCAATAATTTCAATCGTCGGTCTGGGAGGATCAATGTATATGGTGTCTTCTACCAGTACTTTTGTTTTTTCTCCTTCGAAGTTTTGAATGCCTCTATGAACCACCAGTTTATCTTGTCCGGTATGACTGGTATTTAAATAAACCTTAAGCTTCGTACCGTCGACCTCAAAACTCATGTTGTTAGATTGGTCAAGCGTTACCAGGCCTTTAAGCTCTTGTTTAGAATTTAAAGGTTCAGTAAAATAGAGCGTTAAGAGCTGGTCTGGGTAAGATTCATATTCCCATTTGCTGTACGAAAAATCACTCTTAGCTGGGATGTCAATTCGTTGGTTCACCTTTCTAGGCTGGTCGATTGGTTGACCATCAAAAGCAAGATTGAATGAAGTTTTCTCTTTCTGCTTAACAATGTTTTTTAAACTAAACTTGAAACGTTTGTTATTGTATTTCGTAAACCGAAGGTCTTCAAGCCTGTATTTACCCACTGATGTTATAATTTGCTTGACGTCTTCAAACTTTGCAACATCGGTGGTTTCAATATAGCCTGTTAGCTCTAAGTTATTTGGTTTATAGGCATTTTTTGGCTCGAGTGAAATCTGTTTGATTTTGTAGTCTTGAGTAATGGTCTCGAATACCAATGAAAAAACCTCATGGTCTAGGTCTAAACGCAGTAGTTCTTCCATATTAACGTCTACTTTGTACCGTTTTTTATTGTCTAGGTTTTGAAGAGGAACAAGTTCAAGTTTATTGCGTGTTGAGTTAACGATGGTGTAATCAAATGCTGGAGTGGTTTTAATTGTCTTTCTTAAGCTGTTGGTGTCATTGAGAATACTATCCGGAATTTCGTGCTTTAAAAACACGTGAATAGGGCTTGTCTTTGATATTATTCCTGAGGTATAGGCAGAAATAAATGGTTTAAAATGTAGATCCGCCTCTATAGGAACGTCTATTCTTTTTTGCTTGCAAGATGAGATGGTTAAAACGAGGGTCAGAAAGAGGAGCAATTTGTTCATAGTTATTGGTTTATAAAACAACGCAGAAATTTAACCATTTCGCATCTAGGATTGAAAAGAGTTTAAAGGTTGTTTAAAACCAAAAGAAAAGGGACGCTTGTGAGCGTCCCTCCGAAAATTTACGTGTTACATGAATAGGGGGGTAACCCCCAATATCTTAAACCTTTGCTGGTTTTGAAGTTTCTTTTTTCTTGTCAGGCACACAATGGTCGTAAGTCTTGAATACTTTCTTTAGCGATTCTTTGGTGTAAGATGCTCCTACAACAGTGCTAAACATTTTGTCGCAATCTCCAAATTCAGTAAGCAGTTGATTTTGGAAAGAGTTGTTGTAACGAACTACGCGTTCTCCATTGTCGTTGTCAGTGTAATACATTTTGTGTACTAGCAACTCTAATTTATCATCTTCAAGTGTGTAAAAATGCTCGTTGAAGTTTCGCTCCTTGTAGATGTACAAGTTCTTTGATCCGGTGTAGATTTCTTCAACAAAAACGGTGTCTTTTCTGAGCTTCACATCTGCAGTTGCGTCAAGATTAAGATCGTCTTTTGAGCTTGTTTCTACATCAATGATACGACCTAAAAATACTTTGTTTGCAACACTGAAGTATTCTACATCCAGTGGGCTAAAGATTCTAGCTTCACTCTCAGGAGTTGCTTTGAAGCGAATAAAGTTTGGACTCTCTTTCCAGTTTTTATACTCAATGTATCCGGTGAACGTGTCTCCGTTCTGGATGAAATAACCTTTTTTAAATTTATCTTTTGCCTGCGCATTGAAAGCTAAGATGAGAATAAAGGTAAGGCTGAAAATTCTCTTAATAAATGTTAATTTTTTCATGGTATTGTGGTTATGGTTCATACTTGATTGGCTGGGGGATTTTCCCTTGCCTTTTGAACATAAGACGTGAACCTAGATTTTAAGTTACAACCACCTTTTTTGGACGTTTTCGATAAATAGGAAGTGAAATTTGAAGCGAAAAAGAGTTTAAATTAAGTTTAATGTGTCAAAAGGTATTCGTGGTGTAAATATTATGTAATACACAGAAAATCAGCTCATAACGAGGTTTTATGTATCCTAAATGTGATTAGGTGAACCTCGCTTTTTGAAATTTTTGAGAAGGCTTTAAAAAGAAGAGTTTTATGTTTTGTCTATCAGATGAAAGATTCGTTTTTCTCCATTAATCGGCAATTTTCATCGATTGAAATCTCTAAAAAAAATGCAAATTCATGTAGCAACTAATTACTCGGCAGCAATTTTCTTAAGTAATTTAGTGAGATTACTAACTTCTTTTTCGGTATTGTACACAGAGAATGAAATGCGCATCGCATCTAGATGATGTTCATAGATTCTACGAATGTGATAGTTGTGCTTTCGAGCAAGCAGATCGCGTACTTGTAAACTGTCTTTATCTTTAATTCTAAAAGTAACAATAGCTGCACGATATCGGTCTGTTACCGGTGAGAGAAGTTCAAATTTATCATCATCAATTATTTGATCAATAAATTGTTGTGCTAGCTCTAAACCTCGTTTTTCGATACGTTCAATTCCAATGCTGGTGTTGAAGTCAACAGCGGTTGATAGTCCAACAAGGGTAGAGGCACTTCTTGTTCCATATTCTTCACGTTCAGCCACATCGCGGTATTCAAGCAATAATTCGTCAAGGTCAAACTTACTGTCCGTATATGCACCAACAAAGGTTGGCTTACACTCATTAATGACCATTTTGTTCATATAGAGTATTCCTGTTCCTTTCGGGCCAAAAAGCCACTTATGTCCGCTTGCTGCATAAAAATCAGGCTTTAACTTCTTTAAGTTTACCTTCATCATGCCCACAGCTTGAGCACCATCGACACAAGAGTATATGCCTTTTTGGCGACAAAGCTTCACAATTTTCTTTGCAGGCAGCCTCATACCTGTAGTGCACGTGATATGAGAAAAGGAAACAACTTTGGTTCTGTCTGTTATGTTTTCTTTGATGATTTTGTAATTGTTTCTTCCTGTTAGATCAAGTTCAACCAATTTAACCACTACACCAAGATCTTTTTGCAAGGCAATCCATGGGGCTGAACCTCCGATATGTTCATGCCGAGTGAGAATTATTTCATCGCCTGCTTTTAAATTTAGACTTCTTGCAACAATGTTTATTCCTTCAGTTGCGTTACGCGTAACTGCTATTTCACTAGGGTCGACTGAAAGAAATTCGGCTATTTTCTTATGTGCAATATCACGTTCTTTATGTCCAGATTTTGCAACGCTTGCCAGGTGTTTTAAGCTTTCGCATATTGCATCGACAACCGGTTGAGGAGAGGGCCCAAGACCAGCAGTATTGAAGAAATGCCGCCCTTCTTGCAAATAGAATTGACTTCTAATGTCATCCCAGGAAGAATTTCCATCTAAAAATTTACTGATTCCTTTAGGCTGCGAGCTTGTTTCTTCTTTGTTATACTGCTTTGCTAGAAGAGGTAGTCCAGTGGCACCAATAGCTGTTGCCAAGAGCTTAGAGCGAATGAAACTTCTTCTTGATTCCTTTTTTGGGTGGGGATTTAGGTCATCTTTCATACAGTCTTAAAAACAAATTATAGTTAGTACGTTGTGAATATACAACTATGCTGCCAAAATTAGAAATGCATCCTTTGTGGCTCGCGTTCTCGAATTATAGGATCTTTAGGTATAAATGAAATATCTACGGTAGAAATTTCTCCATCAGGCGAAATCTTTAACATGACGGACTGATAAGGCTTAAACTCAATGGTTTGAGAAATATTATGTCCGTTGTAGTTAAAGGTAAGCTCCTTATATTCAGATTCTTTCATATGTGATTGACCCGAATAAATTGGATAAACAATATTTTTCGATGACGATTGGGCCAAGAATAAGTACATACTTCCATCATCTAAAACCCTTGCCCAATATTGAGGAAGATTGTCACCATGTATCAGAGGTTTATCTCCGATAACCTGAGTGACTTCTGAAGAAACATTTTTTAGGCTTTGCAGCTCTTTGAGTAATTTTTTGTAGGCAGGTGATTTATTTACTCCTGGTTGTTTAGGATTTTGCTTTATACAAATAGGTAAGCCCTGAGTTGCTAGTTCATGTATACGTTCCAGAGCTCGAACATCCATAAATTTTACGTCTACGTATAAGCTGGAAAAAGACGCATCCCCTACAGTTAACAAGCCATTCTTGAAGTTGGCCTTTTCCAAAAAGTGCCGATTTATCCAAAGTGGATGATAACCTTCTAACTCCTCTGGGGTGTAGATGTAACGCATTTCGTATTCACCCCATACCCATACACGTTGACGCTCTGGTGGATAAGCTCCCTTCATTACTCCATCCTCATAAGGGATATATACCGCTACATCACTATAGGTCTTCCCAGATTGAAGATAACCTGAAACTTTTTCCATATAGGCATTGAATGCAGGGAGTTCTTCACTGAGACTGCCGTTTGGACCAAAATAGGTTGTTGCAAAAAAGTAAACACTATCAGAACCAGCTGGATTAAAAGGCATACCGTGATAAAAGTGTTGGTTAACTCCTTGTGAGAACATCGCATCTGCGACCATTTTTAAATCTGCCATTTGTTCCTCCCTAAAATATGTACTCGGAAATCCATACATGCAGGTAAAGGTTTCACTTGACACCATGGGCTTCGAAGCTAAACATGCAGATGAACTAACAATTCTTGAATAGTTTGGGTTGTTTAGCATAGATTCTGTTTCAGGTATGTCAACCAAACTGTAGGTGGTCATAACATCTGTTGGTGAAGCCAAACATTGAACCCGAGACCAAGCACCCAATTCCTTGCATTTCTCAACATAAGGGATATAAAATCCGTTAGTGACATATTCATCTAAATGCATCATGTAGTCGTACCGAACATCTGGAAATGAGTCTATACCTTGCTCCATATAGGGAATTATATCGTAACCGAAAGCAATCTTGAAGGTAGAATCGAATCCTTGAGTCCAAATCTTATTGGTAGCATTAAGCTTAATCTCCCAAGAATCAGTGAATAGTGCAGACTTTGTGCCTTCTAATGCCGGAGCGAGTGCATCACCAACGGGTTGTGAGAATTGAGCAAAAGCTTCTTTGTTTAGATGATCAATTACGTGTTCAACAGTAGGGTAGGACCATGCAAAGGTCAATTTCTGATGAAATGAAGTGTCGCCGTAAATCTGTGTCCAATTCTTTTTTTCAACGTTACTTCCTGCAACAGGCCATGCACTTCCAAAGGTAAAGTCGCAAGCAATGCCAATCGAATCAGCATAGCGCTTGGTATATGCAACAATGTCTGTCCACTCTTCGCTCAGCCACTCTTGAGCTGAAGAATCTTCTGGGTAGTATCTTCCAAATTCTCGAGCATACATCTTTTGATAGCGATAAAGAGGGTAAACCCATGCTATTTCTACTGCACCAAAATTGTTTTCCTTGGCCCAATCAAGTTGATGTTTAACATCTCCTTCTTTTATTTTCGTAGCGAACCACCACCACCGTGTTCCTGGCTTTGAGGTAGGATAGAAGGTTTCTGTTTCTGCGGTTGATTCTGTGCTTGAATCAGCACATCCTAATAAAATAAGCAATGGAAAAGCAACTATAAGTAGCAAATACTTCATTTTCATGAAGTAAAAATAAGCATTAATGGTGGCTATGCAATTACCTATTGTTCAATAACATTATCTTTACCACGTGAATCGAAAACTACTTCGAATAATAGCTCTCTTATTTTTTTTAGTGTTGGGTTGGGTACTCGGTTATATACGCGTACCATACATTGAATTGCAGTACTCATTTTGGGTAGGCTTCATAGGGGGAGTAACCTTATTATTTGCACTGTGGATCTTGATGTGGCCAAAAAAGGAGGCCAAAGTTGAGCGAAAGAAAAATTCTACAATTGTTAGCATTTTAATAATCGGAATTCTCGGAATAGCAGCTGTTCTACAAGGTAAAAATAACGCTCTACGAAATGAAGTGAATGAGCAATCTGAAACACTCGCAATTCAACAACGGACTATTGACTCATTACAACAAGGACACGTTATGACGCTCATGAAAGCAGTTCTAAACAAGGTAGAAGATGAGGTTGAATCTAGTCCTAATCGAGCAATTAGTGCTCTTAGCCATGAACAGTTGGTAAACCTCAATCGCTATTTTAAGCCATATGTTAGCCATAATACCGATACAGGAGTAGTCTATTTCAGTCCAGAAAGAGGACAATTGTTGTTAAGCTTATTAAGTCTACGTATGAATGATACTTCATTTCAAAAGATAAAGGAACAAGTATCTTTTGCGTATGCATATGTTCCTGATGCTGAGCTGGTAAACTTTGATTTGAGTGGTGCGAATTTGTATCAGAGTTATTGGGTAGGATCAAAATTATTAGCATGTGACCTGTCTAACACAAATCTTCAATTTGCAATATTGGAAGGAGTAGACTTGGGAGGCACTAACCTAAATCAAGCAGATTTTAAAAGAGCCAAAATGAAGTGGGTGCAACTCGATTCAGCGAGCTTGATCGAAGCGAATTTGGATGGTGCAGATATTTCGAATGCAGACCTAACCGGAGCTAATTTAGAGGGAGCACATCTACATTGGACCAATTTACAAGCAAGCATTCTTTCAAACTCAAACATGGCTGAAACAGACATGTCTGGAGTGGATTTCACCAAAGCTGATTTACAGAACAGTAGCTTAGAAAATGGTATTATTAAGAGAACTAAACTTCAAGACGCAAATATGAAAGATGTTCAAATAGATTCTAGTTGGATGAGCAGCTTAAAGACAGCATCTTTCCAAAATGAGGGTTTAGAACAGTTGGAACAGAACTATGTTGTTGAATCAGATTCCTTAACGATTGATTCAACCGTGCTGTACTTTCTTAGAGCAGACGTTACCGACAATTAAGCGCTTAAATTAATTGCTACGTCTGATTAGTAAATTCCACCTTTAACCGCGTTAATTTTATTTGCAAAGCGTTCCATAAGTTCTTCTTCAGCACTAAAAGGCTTCAATCTGATGCCTAATGACCATTGATAATAGCTTTGCAAATCATTCAAGTATTCCGATAATAAGGAGGGAGTCCAAACTGTACTAGGAGAGATTTTATACTTATGTTTTAACGCCAAACCGAGTTCTTGTCCAATTTCGTTATTAATCATATCGACATAGTTATCTAACGGATAATTATTCGTATCAGTAAGCTCTTGCTGCGAAAATACTCCAGTAGTCAGCGATGGCATCGCGTGCCGCTCGTGTGCATCTGCAAGAAAGTCTGCAGCTTCTTCTGAAAACAAACTCGTTATTAATGCCTGTGCGGTAACATGGTTAAATGTGTTTATATATCCCTTTTCTGAACTATCTCTTCGCTCAATGCACGCAAGCTTTGGATCGGCAATTTTATTTACCGCAGCTTGTGCCAAATCAAAAAATGCAACATCCCCTTCTCCAAACAAGTGAAACCGCCTTCGAGCAAGCATGTAAATTTGACTTAGTTCAATACGGCTTCTTACTGCATATGGCGTGTTTATAACAAACAAGGTTTTATCCCATTCAGAACCTTTCTTTATGTCTAAAATATCTTTTTGACTTACACCCGATTCCAAAACACTTTCTACTTGCTGACCATTACTGGTATAGCTCAAAATGACCTTAGAGTGCCGTGTATTAAGGCTATCAGACAAGAGTGAATCGCCATAATAAGCGATAGATACAACTTTTTCAAAGTCTGCTAAATCCTTGAAACGACTTGCTAGCAGCGCGTGTGAACGCACCGCATCAAGTGGGTCTGCTTTCTTCGTATTGCTACAGCTGGGCACAAAAAATAAGCTTGTTGCAAGAATCCATATGAAAAGTAGCCTGTTCAAGTTATACAAATCTAATCCTCGTTTGGTTGTCGTGCAAGTTCATTAATACCAACTCATAACATGAAATAATTACAAACTCTCAAATTTGAAATATTGATTAACTTGCAAATCAAAACGAGTATTTCGCTTAGAATGAGAACAATCTTACTGACATTACTACTATCTCTTTTTAGTTTAACCCAAGCACAAGACCTCAATATTGTTGATTATGGGGCTGTTGGCGATGGTCAAACCCTAAATACGTCATTCATCCAGAAAGCGATAGATCAAGTTGCTAAATCAGGAGGTAGGGTAATAGTGCCTAAAGGAGAATTCCTAACCGGAAGCATCATTCTACGTTCAGGGGTTGAGCTTCATATTGAAAAGGGAGGTTATTTATTAGGAAGTACAAACTTCGATGACTATAAAAGTCTGAACCGTTGGAACGCTTTAATCTTGGCAGATGGACAAAAAGATGTAGCTATTTCTGGCAAAGGTACGATTGACGGACAAGGTGCTGAACTCGCACTCAAAATGGATAGTATGTTTTATGCTGGAAGATTTGATAGTTCTCAATACAGCTTTCCAGAAAAAAGGGTGAGAGAGCAAATTCGTCCACAAATTATTGAGTTTATGCAATGCCATAACATCCAAGTTACTGGAGTGCGAATAAGAAACTCAGCCAGTTGGGTTCAAACCTATGAGCAATGTACGAATATTAAAATTGATGACATTTGGGTAGATAGTGATGCTTATTGGAACAATGATGGCCTCGATATTCTGGATTGTAGAAATGTATCGGTTACTAACTCGTATATCAATGCTTCAGACGATGGTATCTGCCTTAAATCAGAAGAGTGGAATTTAACAGAATATTGCGACAGTATAATAATTGCCAACTGCAAAATTCGTTCGAGCGGTAGTGCAATAAAATTTGGAACGTCATCGGTTAGTGCCATCAGAAATGTACATATTCACGACATTCGAATATTTGACACGTATCGTTCGGCTATTGCGATTGAAGCCGTTCAGGGAGGTGTTTTGGAAGATATTCTTATTGAGAATATTAGGGCGAAGAATACAGGTAATGCTCTCTTTCTCAGAATCGGACAGATTAGAAATGCAAAGCAACCCGGTACGCTAAAAAATGTAGTCATTCGAAATTTAAAAGTGAAAGTTCCGTTTCATGCACCTGATGAATATTATAGAATAAGAGGACCAGTAGTTCCAGGTTTTCACAATACTATTCCTTCATCGATAACTGGACTTCCGGGTTACAACATTCAAAATGTTAGGCTTGAAAACATTAGCATAATTTATCCGGGTAGGGGCCACATGGCATACGCTAACCTACCTCTTGATCGTGTTGAAGACGTTCCCGAATTGCCTGGAGATTACCCTGAATTTTCAATGTTTGGTGAGTTGCCCGCTTGGGGTTTGTATGTTCGGCATGCTGAAGGGTTATCAATCACTAACCTTAAACTGAAAGTTCGTAACAACGATTATCGGCCAGCAATTGTATTTGACGATGTAAGCAATTTTGAGATCCAAGATTATAAAATAAAGGGAGATACCAAGCCTTCTCCAATCTTTTTGCATAACTCCAAAGCCAAATGAAAAAACACGTACACGTATATAAAAGTGCAGCCGTTGCTTCATTAGCGGGATTGTTGTTTGGGTTCGATACCGTGGTAATCTCCGGGGCTGAGCAAACTATTCAGTCACTTTGGCAACTAAGCGGAGGAATGCACGGATTAGCAATTAGCATGGCATTGTGGGGCACATTGTTTGGTGCTTTGGTTGGAGGATTACCTTCAGAAAAGCTCGGCCGTAGAAAAACTTTAATACTAATTGGCTTCTTGTATCTGATATCAGCCATTGGCTCTGCCTTAGCTCCTGAGGTATACTCTTTCATGCTATTTCGATTCTTAGGTGGATTAGGCATAGGTGTTTCAACAGTAGCGGCACCATTGTTTATATCAGAAATTGCCCCAGCTAAAGAGCGAGGAAGGCTTACAGGTTTGTTCCAATTCAATATAGTTCTTGGAATATTACTCGCCTTCTTGTCGAATGCTCTGCTAGGTGAGGTGGGAAGTACAGCCTGGAGATGGATGTTAGGTGTGGAAGCCGTACCAGCCATTGCCTATGTGTTTTTGACCATAGGTCTTCCTGAAAGTCCAAGATGGTTAATAGTAAACCAAAGAGACCTCAGTAAAGCAACCCAAACACTCCAAAGAATAAATCCATTTGCTTCAGAACATGAGGTGAACCTAATTGTTGATGAAATTCGAAAATCAAGCGACCAGAGCCAAGAAAAAGCTGGCTTTTTCAGTAAGGCGTTGGTGAAACCTATTTCATTGGCTATCCTGATTGCTGTATTTAACCAGTTGTCGGGTATTAATGCCATACTCTACTTCGCACCTCGAATCTTTGAACTAACAGGATTAGGAGCATCATCAGCACTACTACAATCTATTGGCATAGGAGCAGTTAATTTAGTTTTTACACTGGTAGGCCTACGGTTAATTGATCATTGGGGTAGAAAGACGTTATTGTATCTAGGTTCTGTTGGATACATTTTGTCACTAGGACTTTGTGCTTGGGCTTTTCATTTTGAATATTTCGGCATTGTTCCGTATTGCATCTTTGCATTTATAGCGGCTCATGCAGTAGGACAGGGAGCCGTAATTTGGGTTTTTATTGGGGAGATATTTCCAAACAAACATCGTTCAAGTGGTCAAGCTTTGGGAAGCTTTACCCATTGGTTATTTGCTGCAAGTCTAACCTTAGTATTTCCAATAGTAGTTGAGCGTGTTCAACCCGCTTATATTTTTGGATTCTTTGCGTTGATGATGATGTTGCAATTGGTATGGGTTAAACTTAAAGTTCCTGAAACAAAGGGAGTGTCATTAGAACAAATGAACGAAAGAATAAATTAACGTGCAGGCATGGAATTCAGTTATTTAGAAACATCTCGACTACTACTGCGTAAAGTAGACGAAAATGTATTGAACTTTGTTCATGAGAACTATGAAACGGTTGATCTTATTAAGTTTCTAGGGACCAAAAGCACGAAAGAATTAGAAACGGCTATTTTTAGACACAAGGGAGGTTTCACGACATTTAACAAGAAGATACTTTTCTTTCAAATGATAGACAAAGAAAGTAAAGCGGTAATCGGATGGTGCGGATATCACACGTGGTATATTGATCACCATCGGGCAGAGATAGGCTATCATTTAGTTGACGATAACTTTAAGCAACAAGGACTAATGACTGAGGCACTAAAGGCGGTTGTGAACTATGGGTTTGATGTAATGAATCTTAATCGAATTGAGGCATTTATTTCTCCCACAAACGATGCTTCACTAAAGTTGGTATCAAAACTAGGATTCGAGAAAGAAGGTCATCTGCGATCTCATTATAAAACCGAAAAAGCTATCGAAGATTCACAGGTGTTTGGACTTCTTAAGTCTGATTATGTGAGAATACCTTAATCTAAAAACTAAGTAAAATTCTCGTTGTAATTACAGAATAGCACCAGTTTAGGATTAATTCTCAGTTTTAGACAACTTGCAGATTTCTAGAGGTTTAGTTCTAAACCTTGCTTTTGAAAGGTATTTTCTCAGCGGTTAAATTTGCTTAAACATCGTAAAAAGGGTAACTTCAAAGGTCCTAACCAACTAACCTTATTGCCATGAAGCAACTTTTCGTTCTATGCTTTTTTTTAATTGCATGTATTTCGGCATCAGCACAAGACGTGATTGCCAGTCAGGGAGATTCTTATTCAAGCTCTGACGCTATTCTTGATTTTACCATTGGTGAAACAGTCACAACAACAGAAACAGATGGGTCGTCGATTATTACCCAAGGTTTCCAACAAATTTCGTGGAGAACAGTAGGAGTAAAGGAGTACATAACTTCATATGACATCGCTGTTTATCCTAATCCTGCAAATGACGTTTTGCACCTTCAAACAGAGGTGTGGACTCAATTGAGTTATCGTATTTATGACAGTTTTGGTAAGTTGATCTTAGAGGGAGACCTATCTGGTCCAATTACACAAATTCCGGTTCAGGAATTAGCTAAAGGAGGCTATTCTATTCTAATTCAGAAAGACCTTCAACAAGTTCAATCAATTAAGTTTATCAAAATCCAATAATTATGAAAAAGTTATCATTATTACTAACCCTGTTCTTTTGTTTCTCAATTGCGGCTTTTGCACAGGCACCCGAGGCGATAAAGTATCAAGCAATGGTACGCGATGCCTCAAACAACATTTTAAAAAACACTGCAGTTGGTTTTCGACTGTCAATCTTAAAAGGGTCTGTTACAGGACCAGCAATCTACCAGGAAGAGTTTAGACCAACATCAAACGCCTTTGGCTTGGTAAGCATGGATATAGGAACTGGAACAACGACGGATGACTTTAGTGCAATCGACTGGTCTAATGGCCCTTATTTCATCGAAACAGCCATAGATATTGATGGTGGTACTTCGTATGCTGTAATGGGCACATCACAATTGTTAAGTGTTCCTTATGCAATGCATTCCAATACAAGTAATCATGCGCAATTAGCAGACTCTTCTATAATCGACCATGTTATTGATGACGATGCCGATCCAGTAAATGAGATTCAAGTATTAAACTTTAGCAACGATACGCTTTATCTAAGCAATGGTGGTCAAATTTATCTCGGAGATTATGCTATAGACAATGATGCAGATGCAACTAATGAAATTCAAGCGTTAAGCTTTAACAACGACACCCTATACTTAAGTAATGGAGGATCAGTTTATTTAGGTAATTATAAAATTGATACAGATCCAGATCCACAAAATGAGATTCAAGCTATCAGCTTTAGTGGAGATACCCTTTACCTAAGCAATGGCGGTCACGTTTATTTAGGAGATTATGCTATTGATAATGACGACGACGCGAGCAATGAGATTCAAAATTTAGCACTCTCTGGAAATACATTGTCAATCTCTGGAGGTTCTGGTACCATTGATTTATCCAAATATGACCCAACACCAGCCTACTCCGCATCAAATGGTAGTGGAGTAACTGCAACAAAAGCGTTTATTGGCCCTACGCGAACCGTTACAATTACGGCAGGTCAAAAGATAATGGTTGTAGTGTCTAAATCATTAGGAACTACTGCTACAGGAGGAGCTTCTGATTTAAGATTATGGATTGGATATAAGAGCAGCACAGCTACAACACCGAGTACAATTGGAGGTGGAACCTATGGCTTACGAATCCCGCAAAATACGCGAATACCATTTGCAATGAATGGTGTAATAACCGGTTTAGCTGCTGGAACTTATACCGTTGGAATGGTTGGTCAATCAGTATCTGATCATGCTGACTGGAACTCAAATGAATATGGCTATATCACCACAGTAATACTTGATTAGTATTTAACAAATAACCTTATTTAAAGGCCTCTTTCGAGGCCTTTTTTTACGAGACAATGTAAGATATTATCAGTCCACTATGAGCTTGAAGAATTTGCGTTCACCTTCACGTGACAAACAAACCAAATACATGCCAGAAGAAATATCTGGTGGTAATTCAATCTTCAGCTCATTTTGATGGTTGGCGTAGTCTTGTTCAAATACAATTTCTCCCTTTACGCTATAAACTGAAATCTTGGGGCACTTAATCATTTGTTCGCTTTGAATCGTGAAGCTATATTGAGCAGGGTTTGGGTATAATTTATAACCATTGTTAACCTCAAGCTCTTCCACTGAAACCTTGTCTAAAGCCATTAATACAGCAGCATAGGCATTCACTTTGCCGTATCCCCAATGCGAGGAGTCGGGGTTTTGGGTTGTGAACGAATCTCTAATAGCGGTACTGTGAATGATATCCATTGCCAAACCCGGAGTTAACTCCGGATTAACCTCGAGCATTAGTGCAACAATGCCGCTAACTACGGGAGACGCCATGGAAGTACCTAGCGAGTAGGCATAGTAAAAATCTTCGTCCTTAAAGTTTACTTTGTCTGCTACATAAACATACCGCGAGCCTCCTTGCAAATTGTCAGGGTCGTGCTTGCTAACTCCAGAGTTTAGTACCATTCCAGGCGAGCTGATGTTAGGTTTTATACGGTGATTGGTGGTCGGACCATAACTCGAAAAAGTAGTTATTTCACCTTCATTACCAGCTCCAGCTAGTGAAATATTTTGTCCTGAAATATTCGTAAATACTGACCTTGACGAATAAGCAGCTACTGTGATTGCATTGTTTGCACAAGCCATAGTTCCAAGAGAATACTTATCATCTCCTACTGAATTTCCCATGCCAATATGTTGCCTAAATCTGCCGTCGTATCCGACATACTCATAAACGAAGTATGACCATACATGCAAATCAGCATTCACTGACTTAACCTTAATGGAAAACATATCACGTGAATCGTTGTGAATGTCCAATAACATATGCGGTTTGCCGTTAAAATCCTTTTCTCTTCGGCTCAATAAAATTTTGCAGGTATCGCCATCAGAACCAACGAGATAAGTTACTTCGTTACTATAATTAAGACAATACCAGGGCGAATGATTGCTAGAGTCTCTCCCCACATAGAGTGCGTACTGAATACAAAAATCTTGGTCTTTTTCTGCCCACAGGTCAATCCATGTTCTTTTGGTATCGTTGCTGTTTTTAAAACCAAAATCTTGAAAACTGTGCATCAGTGTGTCTTGACTTGTAAAGCTTTTGGCCATATGAAGAGCACTTCCTCCGTTGTTACCTGCACTTATAACAAATATTTTTCCAGGGCCTGTAATCGCTTCAAGGGCACGTGCGAAGAGTGAACTGCCGTCATTGGCTCCAGTTGATCCGCCCCAGCTTAAATTTACCACAGCAGGCTTTCCTACCGATTCGGCATAATCGAAAACATATTTGGCCCCATCAATTATAGATGCCATTCCAGTACTTGTCCATTCATTTTCTTCAGGACGAATTCCCACCAGCACCAGTTCGCTTTCAAAGGCAAAACCTTTTGTGCGGTCATCAGCAACTCCAAAACCTGAACCTGCCGCAATACCTCCAACGTGAGTGCCGTGACTAAATTCAGTATCAGTAAGCGAATCCCGCATCGCATTGCTATCTGTTATTTCATTGCCATACGAATAACCGGCAGGAGGAGTGCCTGACTTCTTTTGTTCCCAGATTCTTGACACACGGTATTTGATTCCAGATGTGTCGTAGAAAGTAGGGTGCATGTATTCAAATCCAGCATCAACTATTCCAACCACAACTCCTTTGCCACTTAAGGGATGAGGAAGATTAATTCCTTGATGAGCCGAGTCACCGTGGGTTACTTCAAGTGCTCTATCCATACTCATACACACCGGACGGTCAAGCTCTAGATACAATACGCCTTGAAGATTTGAAACTTCTAGAATTTTACTTCGTGGAACTAGAGCTGTCCAAATAGCACCTGCCTTTGTGCCAATCTTAACATTTAAATCGAGTAATTCCTGAGTTTCTAGTTGGGGGCTGACTTCCATCAAAAAATGAATGTATGTTTCACCATCAATTACAGTCGATACAAGCTGAGAAGAATCAAAACTTTCGGGATAGGTTAGAAATAAATCCAGCTGGGCACTTTGTTTAGGAGAGTAACTGGGATGCTGAGCATTGGCAGAAAATGTTAAAACGCTGAGTAGAATAATTAGGAATGTTCTGTTCATTACTATTGAGGTAATGACACGAATGTACGGAATAGCATAATAAAGGACTACGTGTTACTCTATTGATACTTCCACATCTTCTTTACCGCATTCTTCTTACGTTTGATTTTGGTACCTGTTAGGTTTTGCCACAGATGTATGCCTGCAATCTTTTCAACTTTTGAGGTAGAAACACTAAAATCTTCAATGTTTCCCGCAACATCTTCATTGGGAATAATAAACGACCACATATTGAGGGTACCTGTTTTACTTTCGGTGAGCACACTTTTAAAGAATGCATGAGGAATAGGCAGTGTAACACCATTTTCATCTGTTGAACCGATCATTACCACCTCTTGATCAAAGTAAAACAACGGGCCACTGATTACGTAAGTTTCTAATACCCTCCTCTGGTTGTTGAGCTTACGCGTTGCGTCTTCGAGTTTTTTCCAAATACCTCGATTGAATTGAGGAACCTGTGGAACCATGTTCGAAAGCAGGAACGTTTCGCTGTTTTGAATCTCAGAGTTAATTTGATTTGCACTGGCAACAAGGTGACCACGGTCTTGTCCCGAGTTTTTATAATCCACTAAATCGGCTCTAAAGCGTTCTGGTACACGGTAATCGGGACGGAAATTGTCGAGGCGTTCTACATCTTCATTCTTGGGACCTATAATTTCTAAGGCCCACTTAGCTTGCCTAAAGTAGTAAGAGTAACCTAAGACATAAAATCGGTTGTATAAAATTTGATCAGCTGCTGGCACGCCATAGCGGGTTTCGCGTTTAAGGTTAGGTTGGTATTGCATGATAAATTAATAGGTTAAAAAGTTCTTGTTTGCTGTAAATTTAATTTGAAAGACTGAAATATGTGTATATAAAGTAATAGTAAAAATGACTAAAATTGATGTTGTGATTTTAAGTTTTCTATATATTCGTGACTAATGAAAACTATCAAAATTACCTTCAATCTCCTGTTTTGTGCTATGCTCAGTTTTTCTGCTTATGCACAAAGTCCATGTCTAATTCATCATTATGCTTTTGATGGAAATACAGATGATTTGACTTCCAATGCGAATCACCTAACAAACAATGGAGCAACACTTACGACCGACCGAAATGGTAATGGCAACAGTGCCTACAAATTTTCCGGAGGAGACTACATGACGGGAGACTATGACTCGTTACCCGTTGGAGACGAAGACCGTACCTTAAGCATGTGGCTGTACTTAGAGGTAAATCCAGATTCGGACGTACCGGTTGTTTGGGGAAATACTTCCCAAGCAGGAGCCTATGGCGTTGCTTTGGGTACTAATTTAGACTTTAAAGGGAGTAAGGCTATGCGCCATTTTGCATGGGGACAAAGCCACGACCACGGCTTTTTAATCGATTACCCATTAAATGAATGGTTCTTTTTAGCGACGACCTACGATGGAGACAGTGCAAAAACATACCTTAATGGAAAATTAGAGGCTGTTGCTGCTAAATCGTGGGATACAAAGCCAGGATTTTTCCGAGTAGGTCGAAATTTAAACAGCAATCCAAATGATGATTACGAAGGAAGTATGGATGATATCAAGATATTTGGTTGTGCACTTTCTGACCAGCAAATTGACTCCATGTACAGAGGGCAAACCGCTGGAATAGAGTTGTTTGCAACAGATGTTAAGCTATATCCAAATCCGGCTTCTGAAGTCTTGCATGTGGAATGTGGTGCTGATGTTGAGTTGAAGTATGTTGAAATATACAATGGTAATGGCCAACTCGTGTTGACTACCGTGCCTAAGGATCACTCAATCAAATTAGGAAGTTTGAAAGGTTTGCATGTTGTTCAACTTCATACGTCTAAAGGGGTGTTGAGAAGGAAGATTGTTATTCTGTAATGAGCTATCATTTGAGTGATTCTGTAATTGGACATAAAACTAGACCTCACGAAATACTAGCAAAAAAGCACCTGCTTATAGTCGGCGGGAGTGTGCTTGATCGTAAACGGCTAGTTAATGAACTCAAGTACACAAATGATCGCGAAACCTATCATTTTTCAAAAGGGATGAAGACTTTTGATGAGTACATTGAATTTTTGAGGAAACATAGATTGTACGGATCACAAAATACATCTAAACGTTATAACATCAATCAAATATTAGAATTTCATTGGGAATGGTTCAGAGAAAGTAATGCATTGTTAATTTTAGAAGAGTTAACGGATTTTGAGTTCAATTGGAAGCTAGAAATACTCCGAAATGCAGTATACGCACTAGATCAGATGAAAAAACAAGAGCATAATGTTAGACTAATTATAACGCAAGAAGATGAGAATGGTATACTTGAACAGCTCTCAGCTAGCTTGCATGTTGCTGAAAAAGAACGAAGAACAAAGCTCCAAATTGTTATGCAAAACATAGCACTACTTAACTTGGACCAAAGTGCAGAGATGAAATGAGCTATACACTTACTTTTTATAAGGCCCCAAATCTAAAAGAAGGAGATATTCATATGTTTAAGTATCAGCTAGATTCATCGCCTGTAGATGAGGATAGTGACTATTTTATTTCAATGCAATGGAAGGGTGAGCTAATGCATCATCTTAATAAATTAGGGATTGAATTTGTTTATCACAGCGACGATTGGCTACATCTTGTAATCGGTGATTTTCAGGTGTTAATAGTTGATGATCGACTAAATCTTACAATTCTCAGCAGCGAAGTGCTCAATAATGACGAGCTGAAAATTGTTGTTGATTTTCTTTTTTTACATGGGTTTGTAGGCCACGATGAGCAAACTGATCAACTTTTTACAGGCTCTTCATACCTTGATGTTCAGTCCGCTCTTATTAAATCTTGGATCGAAAGACCCTACCTAGATGAGCTAAGGAAGAACAGTAAAGATGAACGTAACCGAAATTTGATTGCTGGTTGGGGAGTAAGCATTGTGCTTGCAATAGTAGGTTTCATGTTTAACCTAAATTCTGAGCCTGAAATGCCTTCTATCGATAGTGTAATGCCTCAAATAATGGAACAAGCTTCCGCTGAAACTAAAATGCTTCTTATCTGGAGTGAAAAAGTTACGGAAGTTTATGCTCATGTTGACATTAGCCTTGACGAAGGAGTCAAGGTTGTAGATGATATGATACGAAGTGATACTTCTCTATCCCTGCAGCAAATAGGGAAATTGCACTCAATCATTGGAGGTGAGCTCTACGACTCTGGACGAACAGTGGAGGCCTTAGGCAGATTTGAACTTCGACTCGAAATTGATTCTGGGACTCAAGAGTTGCTTAATAGAGGGGCATGTCATTTGCGATTAAAACAGAATGACGAAGCCCTAAAGTTATTCCAAGCAGCAAAAGAAATGAATTATACGAACGCATGGTACTTGGCTATGTGTTATGAAATTTTGGGCCAAAGAAAACTAGCAGTTGAAGAATACTCAGAGCTTGGTAGAAAGGAACCCTCGTTTGCCGCAAAGTGTCAGTATCGTGTCGATCAACTTTTAGATCCTAATGGTGCATTGTTAGAAGACATTACTTTTAGTAACCGAAGGGTACTAACATTTACATCGACGAATCAAAATTTTTATTTTCGATAAAGAGCACAGCGTAACGATAGACAGGCGATAGTCCACAAATTTGGCTCCAATTTCATCCGACACTTATCTCTCAAAAAGAGACTACAGTCTATAAACGAGAGAATTTAAGTAGTTTAATTGCTCTGATAAAATTCCAAATATAAGCATGTAATATTCTGTATATCAGCTATATAGCAGTTCTTTAAGTCGCTTTGGCACAGCCGTTGTATTTAATATGGCAACCTTAATTACTTACATTATGAAGAAGATTACTCTCTTTGTTCACGATTTTTTTGTGACTACTACCAACAACAGTATCACAAATTCTATTTTAACAAATACCACTAAAGGATTGAAAGTTACTTTGGTTGTTCTTGCTTTTTTATTTAATACTGCAAGCGCACAAGTTACCATTGATGGAAACAATTGTCCAGGTGAGTGGAGTCTAACTGCTGATGCGGTTGATCAAGCTGATCCTCCAGGGGTTCCTTCAAGTTCTGACATCAGTCGAGTGTGGTTTCAGAGCAACACTTCTGACTTAATGTTCGCTTTTACACGTAAGGCTAATTGTACAGGAGATGCTTCATTTTCTGTATTTATCGATTCAGACCTTGATGCAAGCACCGGTGATTTAGATCATAACGGGGCAGATATGAATATCTTTTTTAACCTTTCTACAGGAACAATTATCAATAAAGAACTTAGAACTTGGAATTCAGTGACTTCTAAAATGGTTGTAAATCCAGCTGTGTCTTTTGATGTTGCTGTTGGTGATTCAACCTGCGCAGGGTCTTGTAAGCATTTCTTTGAGATGAGTATTGGTTTAACCGACATCTTAAATCCTTGTGATATTAATGGAAGTCAAGGAAGTATTAAACTGGTTAATATAGTTGCACACGCAGGACAAGTTTTTGCATCGCAGTTGGTAGACACTTTGTGGGTTGATCAAGATTTCTTTATCAATACGCCACCTACCGTTTCTAGTTTAAGTGCAGCAACGCTGTGTTCAGGTGAAACTTTAGATTTAGATGGAGCAACGCTTGCATCTGAGTTAAGCGGAGGAGATCCAAATGATTCTTTAACCTTCGCATGGGACTTAGATTACAACGGTACCTTTTCTACAGATGTAACCACTGAATCTATTCATGTAACTCATAATGAAACGATTGACAGTACTATAAGAAATTATGCCCTTATCGTGAATGACGACTTTGGCTGTGCAGATACTGCTATTTATCAAGCAACTTGGTATAAGTTGCCAACATTGGCCGTTCAATACAACGTTGATGATAATCATATTCTTTGCGAAGACTTTGTATGGACGTATAGCACAACCACTGCTGAACAGTACGATGGACAAAATATTTCGAATGTTGTATGGCACTTTCCAGACGGACTAACTGACTATGGAAATTCAGTTGATCACGTTTACGATTCATGTTTTTGGTTTTATGCTAACCAAGACAGTTTATATGCTGTTGCAACAGATGTTAATGGATGTACGGCTTCTGCGTTCATTCTAAACCCATTGCCTGCAGAGTTAGTTGACTTTAAGGCGACCAGAGAGAATGAAGATGCAATCGTATCATGGACTACAGCAACTGAAAAAAATGTTAGAGCATTTATTGTTGAAAGATCTGTAGATGGTCAAAACTTTGAAACAGTGGGGCAAGTTGATGCCTATGGCAATAGCAATTCAATTCGAGCATATCAGTTTGTAGATTACAACGCTCCTAAAGCAGATCTTTTCTACAGATTGCGCATAGAAGATTGGGATAATTCTGTTGAATACTCTGACATTGTTACACTGGCATCAAAAGAAATTAAGTTACTCACTGTAAGTCCAAATCCAGCAAATTCTTTTATAGAAGTTAAAGGAATGGTGAGAGGAAGTTACGATATCAAAATAGTAAACTCAATTGGTCAAACAGTATTGGATCAACCGCTAAATGACTCGCGTATTAGTTTGGCGGGTGTACGCAATGGTCAATACTTGGTGTACATCAATACCCAAAATAGTTCGGAGGTACACCGACTGATTGTAGTTCGATAGTTTAATCTACTTGTTAATATCCAAAAGAGGTTTTATTGTTTAAGTAAGAGCCTCAAAGAGGCCTGTTTCTGACGAAATGGGCCTTTTTTTATGGCCTTTATTCGCTTAAATTGATACTCTGATCAAACCATAAGTGTTTAGTATACTTGCAAATAATGGGTCAAGAAGCTTAATTTTGGTTTTCCCCATGATTGGTATCAACCTCTTTTATATAACTAGATTTCACTTCTTTAGAATCAATTTACGGTTATTAGTCGTGCTATTGACCTCTTTATGTGCTATGGCTACGCAAGCTCAACAAATCGAGATGGTCAAGAACATAATGGCTATCGAAGAGACAGATTCAGCAGAAGGACGAATCGGTCATTCTAGGCCAGATCACTTTACTGAATTTAATGGTCTGGTAGCCTTCATTGCGAATGTACCAGAATCATATAGACAAATTTGGTTCACCGACGGAACAAAGGAAGGTACGCAGCTAGCTTATGGCCCGGGAAAGACTAGCTGGACCCATGTTTCTGAACTTTCTGTACTCAATAGCTATCTGTTTTTTGTGGCTAGGGATGAATCTGACGTCTATGTTTTATGGATAAGTGACGGAACAGTTGAAGGCACTCGAAAAGTGGAACATGACGCTGGCGGAGCTAGTCCATCCATACTCAGATCCTTTGGTGATTTGCTACTTTTTACTGTCGACACTCGATTATGGGCATATAATACACTAAATCACACAGCATATGAACTAAGCAGTGATCGAGATGGCCTGGCCTACAATCCATTGGAGTTCAAACCTTTCCAAAATCGGTTAGTGTTTGCTGCTCAAAGTAGTTCGAATGCGAATTCTGGTTTTGATATGTGGGTGACCGACGGAACGACAGCAGGAACTTATCGCATCATGAGAATTAATGGAGTTCCATGGGGCATGCAGTATGCTGAACACAATGCTCAACTTTATTTTGTGATGACTATCGATGGCCGTTTAGGTCATCTTTACAAATTCGACGCTCAGGAAACAAGAGCTAATCGGCTTTTGACTTCACCGTACTGGACATTTACACCTTCTAATTTAACAGCATTTAAACACGGTGTGGTATTTTGGAGAGATTATGTCTTAACGATCGTAAGTGATGGCCAAATCGTGCAACAACTGACTCCCAACGACCTTATGTTTCAACAGTGGGATGTAAGTGGTATGATTCCGGTAGGAGATTACTTTATGCTTCATTACCGGAATAATTTCTTGAAGTATAACGGTACGAATTTCGCTACTATACCTATGGATGCCGAAATTTCATTGCCATATCAACCTGGGTTTTTAACCCTCTACTACGAAGAAGGAAACAAGAAAATATTTAAACTCAATAACCATGTATTCAGTACAGATGGAGACCAAGTGTCGAGCATTATGATTCATAACGGCACCAGCTATCTATCTGAACCCATTCGCAAAAACAATAGCTTATGGTTTAATGTGCATTCATCACGTTATAGACAATGGGTTAGTCTAGATTTAACTACAAATCAAACCGAAAGTTATAAGTATTCAGGTGGGGGAGTTGCTCAATATGGCCAATCCTCTGGATATATTCCTCCTGCAGTATTCTTAGGCGATGTATTGATTTATGCCGGCTACGACGAAAATCTTGGGACGGAACCCTTCAGATTATTTTTCTATCAAGAAGAAGATTGTGATTTGGTGATGTATCCTAACCCAACTGCTGAAAACCTTTACTTGGCAGACAACTTTTGCGAACAGAGCCAATCTGTGCAAGTATACAGTTCTGCGGGCCAATTGTTAATCGACACAGAATGGGGAGCTTATGGAGAAATTGACATTACCACCTTGCAGCCCGGGATTTATATCGTAAAATCTGGAGATCAGGCAAAGAAGATTATCAAGTACTAATGCTTCAGTAAATCTATCAAATGGTTTAGGCCAATTTGTGTATATTTGGTAAGCCCAACTTGCCTTGAATCGCAAAATCCCCATACTATTCCTTTTTCTTCTTGCCTGTTTATTTTCTCAAGCTCAGAATTTGAAGCTAGGCTTGCCTATAAGCCATATTGATGAAGTGGTTTCTTCCAGATTTAGTGAAGATGGAAGATTTCTTCTAACCGCTTCAAGAGATAAAACTGCACAGCTTATTGATGTGCAAGAAGGAGTGTTGATTCACTCTTTTGAAGGTCATTTTGATGAGCTTGTAGAAGCCAGATTTATTCATCAAGAAGAAAAAATACTCACGGCTTCTAAAGATGGTACAGCCATGCTCTATGATAAAGAGTCTGCAAAGCTGCTGCAGATGTACGATCTAGATCGACCGATTGAACGAATAGCTCTAAGCCCTGACGAGAACTACCTTTTACTTATCCCCGAAATGGGTCTTCCTCGTTTTTTTGAAGTGAATACCGGGAGGTTGATTTATGTTTTTAAAAAGAAACTTACAAAACAGAATCCTGAAGAGAATTGGACTTATGATACATTTCTATCAAACTCGGTATACATGGTTGAAACAGATTACGACCATTTAGTATACGACGTGGTTAAAAGGAAACGCTTGAGTGATAAAGTTCTAGATAGCATTAGACATTGGAAGTGGTTTTCACTAGCGATAGAAAACAATCAGCTTTTAGTTTTAGATTCTGCTAAGCTGAAGCGTTATGACTTGAAAACCATGAAGTTAGTAAGTCAGCAAGACACTATTTACGATACATTAGAACTAGCAAATTCGAAACTAT
Source organism: Bacteroidia bacterium (assembly GCA_965216465.1). Classification (GTDB taxonomy): domain Bacteria; phylum Bacteroidota; class Bacteroidia; order NS11-12g; family UBA9320; genus UBA9320. The sequence continues at coordinate 21,488 of CBDCFW010000001.1, read as the reverse complement.
TTGGATTCAGTCAACATGTGAGAGGCAGACTTCACAGGCTGGTGAATCCAGAGAATGAAGGTTCAAATTCAAGGTTAACCGTACGAAACAATAGCTACGATAAATCCGTGCTTGAAATATATGATGAGCAGAATAAACTATTAAAGCATAAACTGGGTGGTAGAAACAAAGAAATTTATTCTTTATCCTATTGTGGAGCAGAAAACTATATGCTGGTTGGCAATAAGAATGAAGCTAAGTATTTGGATCTTACATCAGGAGAGAGCATCCCTCTCTATGAGAGCTACGAGGGGGGCCATATTTCAGTAAAGCACAGTCCGAATGGTGAGTTTATAGTTGCTTGGGAAAATAGCCTAATGCTATGGTCAAAGTCATATGGAAATTTGGGAAGGGTTGCAAGCTTTGAGGTCAAACCAGCAGAACAGAGCGTTTACTTTTCAAAGGATAACAATTGGTTGTTTTGGCAGGACCGCAGAGGATTGAACAAACTAGACTTAAAAGAAATAGCTCTAGATCTGCCAAGCGATTACAATGAAGAAACTGATAAGTTGTTTTTCGATGACCGATATATGGAGCACGACTTGATCAGAGCGAATGGAGATACGCTGTATCTAAGATTTAATTACCCAGATTATGAGCGTGTTACAAATGTTACTGGAAATAAAATGGTATTCTCAAGCAACGAAGAGCTTTGTGCCATTTATACCCGAAATGTGGTCAACTTATACGATGTAAAAAACGACTCCCTTATAGCAACAATTGAAAATTTGCCGGAGAAGTTTCCTGAAGAAATCTTATCCATTTTTGAAGGTTGCAACAATTGGCCAGAAATCAATAGTTGTAGTTTCTCGGCAGATTCAAAAGAATTGATAATCAGTTCAGGTGCAGTGAGCATTCACAGTACAAAAACGGGAGAAATGTTGAAGTTCTACGAAAGGTCGATTAATGCTAGACCAACTCTCGACGGCGAAATGCTTGAACAAAATATTGGGGCTAGTTTTGATCCATCTCAAACGTATCTCATTGCGAGTGGAAACGGTACAACAGTGTACAAGGCTAATCGAGGTGACATTCGTTATAAATTTAACACCAATAGATATTTCGATTTTGATGCACCAAATTTGTACTCTCAATTGTGGTCGTTAAGTCCTGATGTTAAGCGAATTATCGTTGCTTCATCGAGCAATGAAGCTCGAGTTTTTGATCTTAAAACAGGCAAGGTGGTTTACAATTTTAAAGACCATAAGAACACTATAACTAAAGCTTTTTTTACGAATGATGGTAAGTATATAGTCACTGCATCACTTGATGGCAGTTTTATACTTTATGACCCTACTTCAGGTAAACAAGTATTGCGTTACTTCGAATTTGAAGGTAAAGAGGATTTATGGGTGTACCTTCACCCGGATGGCTTTTTTGATGCCTCTGCAGAAGCCATGGAGTTGATGTATTGGACCAAGGGATTAGACGTTATTGATTTTACCCAATTAAAAAATAGGTATTGGCAACCCAATTTATTACAAACGATTATGGAAGGGAAGGCATTACCCGATGTAAAGGGACTTAATGAGCTACATCTGCAGCCTGAAGTTCGTTTAGGCCAGGTCGAAAACAATATGCTTCCAATTAATCTTATTAAACGTGATGGCGGTTATGGAGAAGTAACTGTATTAATTAATGGTAAAGAGGTAAGCAATGATATTAGAGGTTCTAGATTAGACACATCGGCATTGAGCCAAGTTCTTAATTTATCTTTGGCTAATCAACCTTATCTTAAAAGTGGCACCAATATCATCGAAATAAGAGCATCATCTGAAGATGGGTTTATACAAGGTAAAGGCGTTTCTATAACCTATGTGGTAGATGAAGAAGAAACCGTTCTACCCAGTTTTTATGGAGTGGTTATTGGAGTGGGCGACTATGCTAATCCATTCATAAACCTAAAGTTTCCACCCAACGATGCTGAAGCGGTGACCAAGGCATTGAAACTTGGGGCAGAAAACCTGTTTGGAGAACGCACTTATATCCATACCTTATCGAGCAGTGGTGAAAAAATTCCTAATAAACAAAACATTAAAGATGTATTTGAAGAGATTGGAAAGACAGCTAAACCGGAGGATGTAATTTTCATCTACCTCAGTGGTCATGGTTTAAGCTGGGGAGGAAATGATGGAGATTTTTATTTCCTTACATCGGATGCGAAATCTGCAGATAAAGACTTTTATGAAGACGATGTATTGTTAGGGAGCCATGCCGTATCGACACAAGAGTTTATTACTTATCTCAAAAACATAAATGCTTTGAAACAAGTTATGATAATTGATGCGTGCGGAAGTGGAAAGGCAATAGATAAAATGTTGGCATCCAGAGACATAGCTGCATCACAGCTCAAAGCATTTGACCGCATGAAAGACAGAATGGGTATGTTTATCTTATCGGGTTGTGCGGCTGATGAAGTGAGTTATGAGACCAGTAAATATGGACAAGGATTACTGACCTATTCGGTGTTAGAAGCCATGCGAGGTGGTGTAACATTTAATCAGAATAGGGTAGATGTAGACAAAGTTGTTAACTACGCTCGTGAGCGAGTACCAGTGTTGGCAAGCGGTATAGGAGGGATTCAAGAACCACAACTTTTAGTACCAACTGGAGGTTCTTTTGATATTGGAATTCTAAGCTCCACGGATAAACAAAATATTCCTCTAGCCACACCTCAAACAGTCTTTGTACAATCGATGTTTATGAACAAAGATTCTTTAATGGATGCACTTCAATTGGCAAAAGCGGTTGACCTCCTCTTAGAACAAGAAGGCGACAATGAGGGAGTTAATATAGAGTTTATAAAAAGTGCTGAGTACCCGAATAGCTGTAAAATCTCGGGTCTGTACCGAACATATGAAGGAAAAATTCAAGCCGAATTTAGAATCGTATGCGGAAATGATCTTGGGAAGGTACACTTAATAGAAGTTGAGAGCAAAGATGAACTCTTGTTAAAAGTTAAAGAATTAATATTGGAAGTGAGCGATCAGAATTAATTTTAATTCTTCAGCCAACCATTTTCAGTTTCATATCGTATATAAGTAAAATATACTTTTATGAAAACTTTTAGAATCCTCTTTCTCATTTCGAGCTTTCTCTTTATTGAGTCTACTTTTGGTCAAAATTGTAAAACCTATTTCACTTTTGATCAAGATCCATCCAACCCAAAGAAATTAAATTTTACTGGTAGTACACCTCCATACGGCTACACTGCAAAATGGACATTTCGTATAAGGGGAAATGTGTACTACGACCAAGGCCAAACCACCTCATTCACACTTAGCGGTTCTGATTCTTTTGTATCAACCAGCTATCATTTTGAGGATGGAAATGGAACAACATGCGGTAAAACATTCAGCTACTACGTTCAAGTTGCCAATGGTTCTGCATGCAATGCAAGCTTTACTTATACCAAAGGAACTGATCACTTTAAAAAAGTAAGTTTAAATGGCAGTGCTGTACCTCCTGGCGGCAGTGCTAAATGGAAGATTATAAGTCATCAGGGAGCTCAAGAAGTTACGGTTGATGGGCAGAACATCAATTATACTTTTAGAGTGCATTCCAAGCAAAGTATGGTTGCTTACCACCTGTATGACAGTTTAAATCGTTTTTGTGATTTGCAAATGCAATTGATTGATTGGCCAGACTGCGATGCTCAATTTAGATATACAACATACGGAGATAGCCTTGTTTTTGGAGATTCTTCCTCATCTTATAATGGCCACGTAAGAACTTGGGTGTTTAATAATTCTTCAACATCTAGCGATTGGAGGCCATCTTATGTTTTACAACCTTCAGACAGTGGAGTAGTAGAAGCATGTTTGTACATATACGATTCCATTGCCAATTGTCGAGATACGCAGTGTATGGTGATTTACAAAGATTCGATGTGTAGAGCTCAGTATTACGCGACTATTGACTCTACAACTTCATACTCCATTAACCTTGTAAATTCCAGCATAGGCATTGACAATGAAACAAAGTACTTATGGATTTTTGATCGATGGAATTACTCTGATGAAAAAAACCCAACGTACCAGGTGAATCATTTTGGAAAAATTCCAGTAAAACTTTATATTTTTACTGAACATTGTTCTTCTCACTTCTACGATTCTGTTGGCATGGATTCAAGCGGCAATCTCTTAAAAGCGCAAGGGTATACTATCAAAGTGGTTGACGAAGAGCAAACTGCTTCTATTCAAACTAAATCGAGTAAATTCAATTCAATAAACTGTTATCCAAATCCGACTAAAGGCAAGCTTACCATTGAATACTATACATTACAATCTGGTAATGGGCATTTGCAAGTATTCAATGCTCAAGGACAACTATTAATCAATAAGTCTATTGATTCATTCTCAGGACTTAATGAAGAAATAATTAATATCGCTGAATTTCAACAAGGCATGTATTTTATAAAACTTGTTTCTGGCAATCAAGTGGGAGTGATGAGGGTGTTGAAGTCGAATTGATGCACTAAAATAATCTTCTGAGAGTCTTAGTTTCTGAGGTTGTTATAAGCTTTTATGCAAACATTCCAAAGCGTGTAAAAAGAAGGCTTTATGCCTTGAACATTTTCTTCGCTATCTTTGTGAAGATGACTTTGAGACTAAACTTTATTCTAATCCTTTTGTCGAGTGTTTTGTCCGTTCAAGCTCAGCAGTGGCATTTAACAAATCACTTATATGCATCAGATGGAAAATATGATGACGGTTTAGGCAGTGGCGTCGATATATTCGAAAATTACGCTCTAGTCAGTGCAAAATACAGAGATACCAAAGGAGTAGCCTACATTTACAAACGGGACTCTGCTAAAAATTGGATTGAACTTCAACAAATACAAGCAAGCGACAACGACATAGATAATTTTTTTGGTAGCTCACTTTCGCTGAATGGCAAATATGCCGTTATAGGGGTGAGTTATCCCAATCACTCTCAAGTTGAACGCGACAATGTAGGAAAGGCTTATGTGTTTGAACGAAATGGTGATGATCAATTTACTGAGGTACAGATTTTAAGACCTCCGTTGTTGGAAAAGAGCACAGACTATGGAGAAGAGGTTAAGGTGTTCGATGACAATATCTATGTAGGTGCTCCATCTGAATGGTGGTTAGACTCTAATATGAAACAAACAGCGTCAGGTGCAGTATACCACTATACTAAATCGGGTAATTCATGGCTTCTTAGCGAGAGAATTTATCCTTCAGACTTTGATTCAATCTACCAATTTGGATATTCAATTGCCGTCAATGATTCCTTTTTAGTTATAGGATGTCCTGGGTCTCATCAAGAAGGGAATACTTCTGCTGGTGCTGTTTTAGTTTACAAAAAATCTTCTCAGAATAGCTGGGAAGTCTTTGACACCTTGGTTTCAACTGCTCCTCAGGATTATGAGTGGTTCGGTTCAAGTGTTTCGATAACAGATTCATTCTTAGTCGTGGGCAGTCCTAATAAAGGAGGAAGTTTCTTTTTACTTGGCCCAGGAAGTGTCTCAATTTTTAAGCTTAATGGCAAATGGGAGCATCATCAAACCATCTCAAAAGAGGTGTCTTCACCAAGATATTATTTTGGCCATGAGATTTCAATGTCCAATAAGTTTTTAGTTGTCTGTGAATACAATTCTTTTGCTTCAGGCACTGTTTACATCTATTCTCGAAATTCGAGCAATGTCTGGGTTCTTAATCAAATTCTGGAAGGGGGAATAATATCTGACAGCGACTATTTTGGTCAGTCTGCGTCTATTTATAACAAGAGTCTGTTAGTAGGGGTGCCAGGGTTGAATAGAGGAGGAAGCATGAATATGCCAAAGGGGCAAGCACGAATATTTACCTATTGTAATAAAACCTATTCAGAACAAACTATAGAAAGCTGTAAAAACTTTAGGTCCCCAAGCGGTAAGTTCATTTGGTCAACAAGTGGCACATACATCGATACAGTCAACAACACAATGGGGTGCGATAGTGTAATAACTATTCACCTTCAAATTGTTCCAAGCCATCTGTCTCGAGGAATAAAGCAAACCGGAGAATCTTTAGAGGCGATAGAGTTAGATGCAAGTTATCAGTGGTTGAAGTGTTCTGATTCCATGGTACGCATAAACAACATTCCCCAAGAGCGGTCATTTTCACCTTTGGAATGGGGAAACTATCTTGTTATAATTGAAAAGGACGGTTGTATCGACACTTCTGAATGTTACAATTTCGCAGGAGGGATACAATATTCTGACTCTGAGATTCCATTGATGGTCTTCCCAAATCCTGGCGAAAACTTAATTCGAATACAAATTGGGAATTATTTTGAAGAAATAGAGTGTAGACTAGTCAATTCTTTAGGTCAAGTTGTGCAATCAGTGGATATGGGCGGTAAACAGTCGATAGATATACAATCAGACTTAGAAAGCGGAATGTACTACATTCAAGTTTTGACAGGCACAGGGCTAAAGGCAACTGTAAAATACTTTCAGCTTTGAAGAACCACGCGAATATTTCACAAATGCAGTTTGCATAGAGCATAATATTCACTTAACTTTCATCCATTAAAAACGCTATCTACATAGTCTCATTTGCAGTTATAAGTGGTCTATCATGCCAAAAGGCCAATGTTACTTTACAGTTTAATTATTCCCATTATGCTATCGGTATGGCATTAGCTCCTTTTCAAGCAGGTGATAGTACGTATACTGAAATAGAACCCTATTTTGGAACTTATTTCTTTGATGCCGTATCGCATCACGGAGCGAACATTAACAATCTTAATTATATTGTACCCTCTCAATTTAGTGTTAAGGAGATACCAACCAATTCTGGTTCGATTTCGGATATTTCTTTATTTGACAAGATTGAAGTCTATCTTATTGAGGATGGTTTGGAGAGCATTTTGTTAGCTAGAGGGGAAGGGCCATTTGTTAGTGATGGCGAAGAAAACCCGCTAGAAGTGGTTTCTAGTCAAAACGTACTTAACTATATTAAAGACGACAAGATCTTTTTTAAGTTCAGATATGTAATGAATGGAAATGGAGATACGAGTAATGCTGTTATGGTCAATTATTCATTTCTTGTTACCACTAATTAGACCTCAATGAAATCTAGTTGAGAATAATTCAATTCCGTTTTTTGTCACAAAAGCAACTCATTTTCGAGGCTTATCGTCTGTTAACAAACCAACAACAGACCCATGAAAAACCTTTTGCTGCTTACTAGCTTTCTATTTACCACTTTAAATTTTGCGTTTGCACAGTGCGATTCGCTAATTACAGAATTCACTTATGCTGACACCATGATAAACTGCGATTTTCGGGTTGAATTTAGTGACCAAAGCACATCGTCGTTAAGTGACCCCATTGTTCGGTATGAGTGGGATTTTGGTGATGGAACACGCAATTCGCTGATTCAGAATCCTGCACATTCTTATACTCAAGGAGGATGGATGCGGATTAAATTAAAATTCAAACCGATTCTGGATGTGTAGATTCGGGTACAAATTCCTTATTTGTTCCAGGACCGCAACCTGAATTTGATTTTGACTTTTGGATTGAACGAGATTCACAATATTTCTGCATAGGCGATTCTGTATTTATATATAATTTAAGCGGTGGCGATAAATTAGATGAGGTCTACGGAATAAATTGGGGTGATGGTCAAGTGACCAATCCTGGTGCCGGTTGGCGCACAACAAGTCATGCTTATAAGCAACCAGGTCGTTACAATCTTTCAATGACAATGACAAGTGATATGTCTGGTTCAAACCTGAGATGCAATAGGGTTTTTCCTGATACGAATAGCAGATTAGTGAACAAGAGAGAAATGATGGTCATCATAATCGATAGAGCTGAGGCAGAAATAATAGTCAGTGACTCCGTCGTCGCACGCAACCAAAACATAATTTACACCGCAAGCTGCGATCCTCTGTATACCCGGTACATTTGGGATTTTAACAAGACCGATACCTTCACCAAGTTCTATCCCGATTCAACAATTTCCAACACTTTTGATAAAGCTGGAGTGTACAAGATTAAGATGATACCCGATTATACACCTCCTGAGTTTACCCCGACTTGTCCGGATACATGCGACCAAACTATTGTGGTTACCGATTCGTTGTTGTCTGTTCAAAGTGAAACTGAAAGCCAGGCTTGGCTTCAAGTGTATCCGAATCCGAGCAGCACAGAACTTAAAATAAAATTGCAAAAAGGATATTACATTACGGGGGTGACTGTACATGATATGTTGGGGAAGGAGCATGATGTAGAGATTGCAAATGGAACTGAAAGTGCCTATACTATGTCGATCAAGCATTTAGCGCCAGGTCACTATAGCATGCTTATTCGAACAACTTTAGGCATTTTCGAAGAATCGATAATTATTCAAGAGAGGTAAGGCATTGGAACTTTGCTCTCAGAACTCAATTCTCGTATTTTCGCTTCGAAAATGAAATTCTTCCAAACGCTTCTTTTTATTCTAATCGTGCTCTTTCCTGCTCAATTGATAGCCCAAATAAAAGTGCTTGAGTGTCCGGGAGAGTATAAATTTTCAGTCAAACACACCTTTTATCAAACATCGAAGAAAATTAATCCATCCAGCGTCGAATATACTGAGAGAAATAGCTTTGGACAACAAACTAAATGGTACAGAGTTAGCGGGGATAACGATACAGGTACCATGTACTGCAATGAATTTGACGAAAACGGACTGAAACTAAAGGCTTATACCATAAACTCAAATCGCGACACAAGCTTTACACGAATAAACAGGCACAACGATCAAGGAGATGTAGTGGAATATGATATTCAAGGAATGAAACGATTCTTTGAGTACAACTATGATGACAATGAAGTGTCAATGTTTAGTGGCAATAGCCATTCAAAAGCACTGTTAGAAAAGTGGTATTTGAATGAAAATAAAGACGTCATTAAAATAGAGCGATTCCACAATCCCGATGTGATTTTTGAAGTTGTTACAATTAAGTATTTAGACAATGATATTCAAGAAGAAACAAGACTAAATACCTCATCGAAAGAAGCAATAACTGATCGCCTAAAAACATTTCCTTCTCGGTCGCTAATGCTTCGGACTAAAACGAGTGCTGATGGAACAATAGATACTTTGATCAACAAGCTTCCTATCATCAACCCTAAAAAACCCCTAATTCATGAAGAATATGCACACTATGATTACGGTGGACACCCAGACTATGAGATCGATACTTTTGCAAATGGACTGACATCAAGAATAGCATTTGATAACGAAATTATGCGAGACGGTTCATTTGTTTATTACACCCTTAACGCTCAAGGAAGACATGCTGAAAGGTTTACCTATGAGCATGTTTATGCTGCTGATTACGAACAATATCTACTCGTAAATATTTTGACAGGAGAAGAGAAATTTTCAGGAGAGTCGACGTTAAACGATTGGGATACGGATGAAGATGGCGATGTAGAAAATTCTAAGCCAGACCCAGACATTATGCTAAATGAGATCGAAAGAGTTTATCATTTAGGAAGCCTAGAAACGGACACCATTTATAACGAAGGCTGGTATGAAGGCTACATGGCGTTTTATCGATCGTACATCGGTTATACTAAATTTCACTACGATGTTGAAGGAAGAATTGTTAGGCATGAAGTGATACACGGTCCAAACGATGACGTTCATTTCGCATATGCTGAATACGGGATTCTTAAATCCAAAATAACCGAAAGTTATCCCGACTTTATGAAACAAGAGCAATTCGAGTACAACAACGAAGGAAAGCTGTCGCTTCATTCAGTTAGCTATTTTCAAGCCGATTCTTTTATTCGCACTGATTCTTTTGGCTATGATGTAAATGGTAACCGAACACTCTTTAATCAAGGTGGTCATTGGGTTAAAGAGGAATATGAAAACACCCTAATTTACCCAGAACTGGGAGAGGGGCGAGCTCATGAAATGCACGTTATGGTCCCATCTAAAGGCAAGTGGACTTTCGATTTAACAGATTCAAGCGAGTTTGTGTTGCAATTAACAAATCCAAATGGTAAAGTAATTAAGCCAACAAATCAAGGCCATCAATTCAAACTTGAAAAAGGAAGATACATTCTGAGGATTGCTGCAAGAAATAAGTCTGATTCAAATGGCGTTTATGATTTGAGTATTCACTCTGAGTAGGGCCTAGGGTGGAAATTCCCTACATTTGTAAGATTGCGATTTAATCTTATATAGAAATGGCTGTTTCAATAGCGTCAATCCATAAAACTCTTTTAGGCATATGTATTTTTACGTTGCTTTCCGTTAGCTGTAAAGATTCTCCAACAGAACCCAAGACTCCAGTGTGCAGAACAACTTCAATTAAGTGGGGAGGTAACCTTGAAACGTTTAAGTACGATAATAATGGAAGAGTTGTGGAATCGTTCGCACGAATTAACGACTCCACCGAGTATACGCAGCAATACGCCTGGACAGGAAATCGCTTGGATTCATTAGTTAATGAGGATGGGACAGCAAGCTATGTGTTAGACTACTTATCAGATTCAAAGTACTGGCTTAGACATTATAATAGTCCTGGTCAAGAGGCAAACGCTTGGTTGTTAAGCTTCGGATTGAGTGACACGGCTTGGTTTTTTAATAATGATAGTATTGTTACTGTTATGATTGTTTCTCATCACAAAGATGGCAATGTTGCATCAAGAGTGACGTATGCAGACCCAGACCTTGATGGGGTCTTGGAAGAAGTGGCAACTTCAGAACTTGAATACGGAACAGAACGAAATCCATATTATAGCATACCTAGTCTGCAGTTCAGAAGATCGTACAATAATGTGCACTTAGAAAGAAGAAATGGTGTTGACTGGAAAACCTATACTTACGATTCGATAAACGAATGTGGATTTCCAGCATATAGCTCTTCAGATCCAGGAGGAGCTTTCAGTTTTACTTATTCCTGTGATTGAAGATTCTTAACTCTTAGGAATTTGTCAAAAAGATTATGCAGGCCCGATTGTGAGAGTGTATCCCAACAAATTATCTGCTTTTATAGGACCAGCACAACTCATTTACCTATCTTAGACCCGTGAACTCCTTCAAATTACCCCAAATTGCAATTGGATTTTTTACAATTTCCATTGCCCTTGCAGCATGTAATTTGTCGAATGACACAAGTTCAGAGTCCATAGTTCACGCTATACAAGAAAATCTATCTGATACCTTTAGTGAGCAAGAGATTGACAGCATGTTTATCGTTTTAGACACACTTGGGAACGGTTATGATACAAGACGCTTGTTCCATATCGATCCAGTGCTAAAACCAGCTACACATCCACCTCAAGCGTTCAAAATTGATGAGCCGGAATATCTCGGAAAAGCATATCAACAAACGATGCTTGGTGAACCCAAGCATTACAACTACACAGATATAGATACACAGCTGCTAGATAATGCAAAAACAATCGATTTGACATTTAGGAGTATTGCATTACAGGCTACGTTAACGCAACGGGTGCAAGCCAAAAGTGTCGAAACCAACTCACCCTTCAGAGTTAGAATGTATGATGTAGATAATGGATTGGTTGATAACAAAGTGAGCGGAATGACACAAGATAAGAACGGCGTGTTATGGTATACCTACGAAGCAATAAAGTCATTTGATGGAACCTACAACAAGTTGTTCGTTCCTGAAACAGGCATGTTAACCTCATCAATGGATCCCATTACAGACCCACATGGAAACATTTGGTTTGTTAAAGGCTGGGATAAAAGGCTTATGCGTTTTGATGGAAACTTTCTGAACCAATCTAGTCTGGATGGTGTAAACCTTATAGGAACAAATAATGATGGGAATTTATTATTGCAAAAAGATTCATCGCTATTCAGATTGGATGGAAATCGGGTTGTTGAAATCGGTAAAGCACCGTGGTTGAACGAAGGAGTTAGAAGTGCTTCAACAGCTTCAGATGGTACCGTTTATATAGTTGGCAAAGGTCATGTTGGAATAGTGAAAAACCAAAAAGTTATTACAGCTCACCTTCATAATCTGGGGGTATTAAATTCAGTAGGGGTCGATGTGGATGATCGGGTTTGGATTGCTAGTGATAAAGGGCTAATTCTGTTTGAAGAGGAAAACTATTTGGCTTACGACACATCTTCTGGCTTATCAAGTCTAAAGCCACGAGAAATTCTGTGTGATTCGAAAGGAAAAGTTTGGATATGTAATGGTGACGACATGAATGTTATTGATGAAAACATTGTTTTTACCTTGCCCATTGAATCATACTATAACAACTCATTTTACTCAATGACAATTCGAAACATGTTCGAAGACCAAAACGGCCAAGTGTGGGTGAGTACAATTGACGATGGGTTTCAAGTTATTGCTGAAGGACTAATTTCTACCATAAACTTAAAAGAAAAGTTGATAGATCAAACAGATCTCCTTGAAGTGAATGGAAAGCTTTGGATAGCGAACAAAGAAGGGCTTTATATATATAATCCTGAAACAGAAGAAATATGGAAACATAATCAAGTACTTGATCATTTTGGATGGAAAGACAACGTAAGATTGGCCTTAAAAGATGGAGATGTTTACATAAGCACGGGCACTCAAATTGGAAGACTTGATGGCGATTCATTGTACATGTACGGCAAGCCACAAGGATTAGAAATGATTATCTCTGACCTCGAAGTAGATCGTCATAATAAGCTATGGATTGGAGGGCCAAGTCATCTCTATTCATTTGATGGTGAACGATTTAGTGATGAAATTCCGCATATCAAACAACCTGTAAATACGCTTTCACTAGACAAGCAAGGAAACGTTATGGTTACGCATGGAGATTTTGGTATTATGCGGAGATTGGATAACGGGTGGACTAGTTTAGTTTCTGAGGTGTATGGATTTCCTTGGACAGCAGCCATGAGCACAGACAGCATATTCTTAAATGGGTCGTGGTCAAATGGCTTTTACGCGACTAAAGGGGAAAAATATTTCCGTTTGGATATTAAAAACGGACTTTCAAGCAATTACATTAAAGTTCTGTATACTGACTCATTTGGCAACGCTTGGTTAGGTGGTCAAAGCCTACAGGTAATAGAAGGGGCTAACTTAAATAGGGTTCTTTCTGGAAAAGATGACCAGCTGGAGATTTTAGAGTTTTCTAAACTGGATGGTTTAAATGCAGACTACTTTGCCAGTCATAGTGGCGAGGCCTATTTAAATGGGGTGTTGTACCTTCAAAATGGCGATGCAATTATTAAAGTTCGACCCAATGAATTGCTATCTAAAAGTGAGAATATTCCGATTATTAGTTGGGTTGAAGTAGATGACGAGATTCAGTCTTTTGCTTCTGATGGAAAAAGTAAAAAAGCGAAGTGGGACTCTGCTGATCACTTTACCAATGTACCAACTAATCTAAAGCTATTCCCCACTGCAAGTAGAATTCGGTTTGGATTTAGTATGGTAGATCTTCGCTCGGCTCACAGAACACAATATAGATACAAATTAAGAGGATCAAATCAACATTGGAGCAAAACCAAGGAGCAGCCAGTTGCCGACTTTACGGCTCTCAGACATGGCAAATATGTACTGGAAGTGCAATGTAGGAAAGGAGGGTTTAAGTGGTCTGATTCTCGGCTGTATCAATTCGAAATACTTCCGCCTTGGTACTTTTCTAAAACCGCATACACATTTTATGTATTGTTTGGTGTAATAATCGTAATTCTAATTATACGATGGCGTACCGCTAAATTGAAGCAAGATAAAGAGCGCTTGGAGAGAATAGTCGACGATCGAACAGCTGAAGTTAGGAAAGAGAAGCAAAAATCTGATGAGCTGCTTCTAAATATTCTACCAGAGGAAATAGCACACGAACTGAAAGAGAAGGGAGAGTCACAAGCCCGTGGTTACGATTTAGTGTCTGTGATTTTCACTGACTTTGTGAAGTTTACAGAGATATCTTCAAAACTCGATCCAAAAGAAGTGGTTGAACGCATAAACAGCTGTTTCAAGGCCTTTGATCAAATCATGGAGAAACACGGAATTGAAAAAATTAAGACGATAGGTGACGCTTATATGGCTGCAAGCGGATTACCCATAGAACAACCTAATGTAGCACAACAGGCTGTTATTGCTGCATTGGAAATGCAAGCATTCATCGAAGAGCGATCCTTAAACTTTGAAAAAGAAGGCAAAGAATCGTTTAAGATGCGTGTCGGTGTTCATACCGGGCCGGTAGTTGCGGGCATTGTGGGAGTAAAGAAATTTCAATACGACATTTGGGGAGATACCGTAAATACTGCATCTCGCATGGAAAGCAGTGGTGAGGTCGGCAAGGTAAACATCTCTCAAGAAACCTATGAACTGATTAAAGATGATGCATTGTTTGAATTTGAACACCGCGGAAAGATTAGTGCTAAGGGTAAAGGTGAGGTAGATATGTATTTTGTGAGCAACAAAATCGCCGATGATCAATAAAAAGTCTAATTTTTTAAAGGACCATTTAGTTTCTATGGTACTTATAGTGCTGGGAGGGGCAATTATAACGCGGTTAAATATAAATGGAAGTCATGTACTTGAATTTCACAATGTGCATGCAGAAATGAAGAACAGGGATGTGTTAATTGGCCTTCCATTGATTTTACTGTCATGTACTCTTATTGTCAATCGCATGATTCACCTAGTTGGGCTTGGAGGATTCAGAAAGCTACTATCAGCTGCGCTTATCTATGTTTATGTTCTTACCATGTTTGGATTGGTTGCATATATCCTATTTGAATTCTTTTATTACCCGGAAATCACTCAAACAAGGACTAATTTCGGATACTTCACAGCATGGATCGGATTATCCATTTATTGCACATCTGAGGCACTTAGGTTTAAAGAACATTTTAAGCATAACAATTCACTCAAAGATTAGAATAAATGCTTGGCCAATCAATCAAGTTTAATGCAGAACACGGTTCGAACAGCTCATAACTCTTGCACTTCCGCTCACTATTGCTTAGCTTTATAAGCTAATTAATTAACAACCTACACATGAAATTTACTTATTTAACACTTTTTAGTGTCCTCATTTTGGTCGGATGTGCGACCCAAACCGAAGAGGCTGGCAACGATGCTCAAGCCCTTTTTGAAGAAAACTCAAAGACCATAATGGCAATGCTCGAAGGATGGCAAGCAGAGAGCATAGACTACGATGCCATTTATTCCGACGATTTTATGCTAATTCCAACAGGACTAGGAAGTCCGGATTCTATGTCTCTTGACGACATGAAAAAATCGGATATAAGAAATTGGGAAGCTTTAGACTTTAAGCTGCTTTCCGATCCAATAACTTTTTTGCCTGGAGTATCGGCAGACACTAAGCAAGCCGACGGTTCGGTTCGTTTTTATGGACTTTGGGAAGTGTCTGTGGCCGCAACCGATTCTACGGAGGCAAAATCAGCAATTATCAAAACCTATCATTCGTATGATTTTGACGAAGAAGGAAAAATCCGTGTTCAACAGTTCTACGGAGATACAGGAGGATTAGCCCGCGTATTGTTTGATGAGGATGAAGAAGATTCAGAAGAGGAGGAAGAAGAGGAAGAAGGAGACACTGAGGAGTAAGAATATTAAGCTAAGAATAAAACAAGGGTTCTGGAAACAGGACCCTTCTTTGGTATAAATGGCTAAATACTAGTTGCTTCTATAATGGATTCAGCCAGAGTGATTTGAACCGATTTGTTATTAAGATTTAGACCGGTGAGTTTAGAAGATTCTGTTGATTAAACGATTAAATGTTGTAAATTGGCCTCAAACTCAAAAACCACTAACTATGCCAAACCCCATTGAAATCCTTCTGGATCCTATCTCGTTATTGTTTATCGGGATGTATTTTTTTCTCTTCTTTATAGAACGCATTTTTCCTGCAAGAGAACAACTGCAAGTAAAAAATTGGGTAGTCAAAGGTATGTTATTCTTCTTTATCTACTTTTATGTATCAAACTACTTGCCGCTATTTGTGGATCCTCATGTAGAGCAGTGGCAGTTGCTAAATTTACGCGAATGGCCGCTTTGGACCCAGTTTATAGTTGGATTGCTGATCTACGAATTCTTTACCTATGTATGGCATTGGGCGATGCACAAATCAGATCTGCTGTGGAAGGTGTTTCACCAAATGCATCACAGCGCTGAACGAGTAGATATTCCCGGAGCTAATTACTTCAGTTTGAATGATATGATAGGATTCACACTTATTGGCACCTTAACCTATGCACTTTGCATTGGAATTGAGCCACAGGTGGTAACCTATAATTTGATTACCATTACGTTTCTGGCGCTCCTGCAGCATGCCAACCTCAAAACTCCACAATGGCTAGGTTATATCGTTCAACGTCCAGAAAGTCACAGTGTACATCACGAAAAAGGCGTACATCACTTCAATTATTCAGACTTACCCATCTTTGATATAATTTTTGGAACGTTTAGAAATCCAAAAGAATTTCCAGAAGAAGCTGGGTTTTATCAAGGGGCCTCAGACCGCATGTTTGAAATGTTGACATTTCAGGATGTATCCGTACCAAGTAATAAGGAATAGATAATCAAATAGCTTAGATTCAGTTGTCTCTTGTTTTGTAAGTTTGCTCTATGACTAAATGGCTACCCATCTTGCTTTTATTCTTTTTTGCCTGTTCGGAAACTTCTCAGAATAAATCATCTGAGGATGAACATGAGGCTGAAACCACTGCACAAATCGATACTATTTCTGATATTGAGATTCAATCTCCTAATCAATCAGATACTGCAGCCCCAGAACCTATAGCGGATATGCCCGAGTCAAAGGTTTTAACGCCAAAGCCATCCCCAATAAATCAACCAGAAAATCGAGATATTCAAGTTGTTAAAGAGGAGCCTGTTGAAGTTAAACCGCAAGAATCTCTATTGTTTTATGAAGAGATGAAAAACATGAGAAGCATGAATAGGCCAGATAGAAGCGGTGAAGGATATTCAAGAAGACGAGATACTTCGTCTTCAAAATTTGCTTATGTTTCTTATCCAGCGGTTACACACTTCGACAATTTTAAAGATATCCGTCGACTGAGACCCGGCAATTCTTCTGATGATCAAGGAATCGTGTTTTTAGAGGTTTGCTTAGACTCCAACGGATTAATTCTAGATGATTATACCAAGAAATCTACAAAAAGCACAACCAACTCAAATTACCTTTATGAGATATCGATTAAGGCGTTAGAAAAGTTTGCGTTTGAAGCAACGGGCCCCGTAAAAGAACTGAACTGTGGATTGGTTGAATTCAATTACAATATTGATACGGTTGAGCGATCGGCAAATTATTGAAGTGAATCTAAGCCACAGACTATTGTATCTAAAAATTCGTTCTCACTATGAAAGTATGAAAGCCCTTCGAACAATAAATCTTATGAAACTTAAAAGAGTTGTCTGCATATTGGCAATTCTTCTTGTAGTAGATGCTTATGGACAACAAAAAGACAGGAGGGCAGAGCTTGGTATACGAGGGCGCGTTTCAGATATCTCAGTTTCTCCAGATGAGCGGATTTGGCTGACAACGGCTATGGGTAAGACTTATTATACAAATCACATTGATTCGAATTGGCATTATGGCACTCCGTTATATGAATCAGAAGACGACTCAGGATTAGATCATCCGAATTTGGATAGAATTTCATTCTTCAATAAGGATACAGCGATTATGACAGGTTACATTTCTCATAGTCAAAAAGAATACAAAAAAAATGGCTATTTCAGAACAACCGACGGAGGAAGGAGTTGGGAGCTTCTAGACTATGGAGGGAACTCTTGGATTTATACAGTAACCGTTGACAGTGAAGGGAATGCTTGGATGGGAGGACTATCCAAGAAAATGTATTACTCCAGCGACTATGGAAAGAGCTGGACTACTATTAAGCTGCCCTATAAATCTTGCGACAGAACCTATAGCTTATTCATGAAGAACCCAGAGATTGGCATTGCTGGTTCAGACGAAAATGAAATAATAACTACTGATGACAATTGGAAAAGCGTAAAGCATATAGAAACTCCACTAGATCAGAATAAGTACAAGCCTGATGAAACAAGGGGATATGTTGACAATAGAATATCCCGAGTTGCAATTTGGAAAAAGTACTTGGTTGTAAGTCAGAATGGTCAAATTTTTTATTCCGATAAAGACAATATCGATTGGAAACCTTTTGCAAGCAATCTTTTTGATTTTGATTTCGATAAAACGACCAACCAGCTGTTCGCAGTTACGAGTGATTTAAAAATTTTATCATTTTTTACCCCAAGTAATTATTCTCAGTTTACCAACTACAGTTTGGTGAACTATCCTATTGATATTAAAGCTGTGAATGGTTCTTTATTTGTTGTGATAAGAGGATATGATGTATATAAAGTCAACCAAGGAGGGTTGACACGCTCCATACCCTATACCCATGACAAAAAGATTTCTAAACCCAGATTAGTGAAACAGGGATTAAACCTGAAATGGGGAATAAACAAAGACCAAATTTACCTCCAGGATGATGACTCAGGCTGGTATCGAGAAAATGCCCTCAATTTCAGTGTTTCAGATTTCAAATTAGTCGATGATAGTCTAGCTATACTGTGGAATGGAACCAAAAACTACACCTATTCGTTGAGAACTCACGAAGCCACAAAATATTACCCAGAATCTCCCTTGCAAACATTCTTGAAGTCTCCGGTTAGCTTGTTTGTAATTAGCTCCGGAAGTAGAGGCTGCTTTCATAGCTCCAGCGATGATATTGCCTACAAAAGAACTAGTGATTCCAACTTTGCTGCAAGTGCCGTTGTGGGCAGTGATTTTTACGACAAAGAAACAAGTAGCTATAAGAATAGTATAGAAGATGCTCAATTGAATGATGCCCTGAAAATTGTGAATTCAAATCCATCAAGAAGACCTGTACTAAAAGATTTCAAAATTACAGCTGAAGATATAGAGAAGTACTTGTCAAAGGTTGACAAACGCTTAAAGCAAAAAGATTATAGCTACGGTTCAAAAAAGAAGGTGGATAAAGACTTTTATTACGCCATTCCCTCAAAGCTTGACAGTTTGGATGATCACATCATATCAGCAATTTTTGAGCAACGCGAAGGAGTTTGGAGTACAACTAGCAATTGGTTCAAAATTTTGATTGTCAATCAAAACAATGATACATTGAACATTGCACGCAATTATTATGTGTCTACGTTACCTTGGAATCTTCCTTGGCATTTTGAATACAATGGACAGCACATCAATTCTTATAACATCGAATTCTCAAGATTCGTAGATTCTTGCATTCCAGATGATTTTATGGGTGCTGGCATCTTTGATAACAGCGTTCTACTTATGGAGATAGCAGACTATCTGTGGAATGATGATAATTGACCTTCAGTAGCTATCCTATAAAGCAAAAAAAGACCAGAACTATTCGCTCTGGTCTTTTATTAAATGATTCTTTTCGAGGCATACTATGCCTCACAATTCTTTTCTTCAGGTGGAATTAAACCTACATTCACTCAATACCAAACTGGTATCAGTGACCAAAAACATGTTCAGCATATTTGTTATCTTTCAAATAATGCCTAAGACTCATGCCTTTCGATATCAGCACTAATTACTTGCTGACCTCACACTCTTTAGATTAATTAGGTCTAAAGAGTGATAATCTATTCCCACAAATGTTTGGACCCAACCTTTAACTTTCAAGCTGATTGACTTCGAATATAAATTCCCATCTGGATGATAGGTCTACTTCAAGTTTCAACAGGAGCCATAAAGTGTCTAGACTACAAACTGGTAGATGTGAAACAACAGATTCAGCAAAGGTAACATTGCTTAAATCGATTAAGTGACTACCAGAAGGCATCAAATGCTCACATTTTGTCAACGCTGTTGTCACATGTTAGAATATTGAGCCAATTCGATTCAATTCACATTACTTGGTTCAAGTCTAGTTTTATGAAACATCAATGGGAATACTGAGAGCTGATTTATTAAAGTGTATAACACATGATAGAGACGACACTAATTTTCATTAAGATAAATTCTTGCCTTATGATTGTAGTTCACAAGAGTGGCAAATAGACTGTTTAGACCATGATTAACCCTCGAATTTGCATAGGCTATATCTCAAGACTTGCTCTACCTCGTCATCAAAAACTGACTGCTTCTATGGTCAGAAATGTCGTCATACCCGCTTGATCCGATTCCGTGACTCACTAATTTCCATCCTTGTTTTTCGTATTTGTTAACAATTTCGAATGCAGCACTGTAGTCATAAATGTATTGAAGCGACCTTTGGTCGATGGTAAATCCACGCTTAGTGTAGTCTTTTTGAGAAAGTTAAACCGCGTTGTTCGTGCGGGGTCTAATACGGCAATTCTTTCCATAGGCTTATTAGCAGCCGAAATGTATATAATTTGATAGTCATGTTGCTCATCTACAGTAATGCACATGTACTGCTTTGCTTGAGCATTGTGATCTTTGAAGCCAAATAGAGCAATTGTCGAGAAGAAAAAAATAAGGAGGCTTAATGCAAGTTTTGATTTGTTGGATGTAATTGTAGATTTCATAAGATGTGATTTTGCACTATAGAGCACAAGACTTATGCCAGATGCGAATATTCAGAGGTTCTGATTTTATTTCTGTAAATTCCGAACTCATCTAACTTTCAGATTTACAAAATGTTATGTCTAAAAAGTGAAAAAGCCACGAGCAGAATCGAACCTCAGGTCGAACTTTTCACTTCAGTTAAGGCCTGTGCACTTTACTGAAAAACAACACTTTATAGAGAAATAAAAAAGGCCTCCAAAATTGGAAGCCTTTTCAGTAGCCTCGACAATCCTTATGTCGAACTTTTTGAAAAATTAAATGATTGATTATTTGGCGATTTATGTTCTAAAAAAATCGCTCTCCAGTGGGTTAATTTCTCTGTGGCACCTGAACTAGGTCAGTTTTGAACAGAACTTTTTGAGGTTAGCTGGATAAACGCAATTGCGGAATATTTCCAAGCTTAGGAAAAAATCCTTAGAATTACGGGCTTTCAGCGATAAATTTGAATAAGCACATAAGTTGTGTATGAGGAACTTTTGTCCTCGTATACAATTGTTGGCGGTCATGCTGAAAAAATAACCGAGAAATAGAATTGATGATCTACCTCACTTTGGATAGCGACATTTGGCTAAACTCTCTTAAAGAGAGCGGAGAGGAAAATAATTTTATTGATTCATTAGAATACTGGATTGAAAACGGCCATGTCAAAATATTACTCCCTGAAAATGTTATTGACGAGTGGAAAAGAAACCGAGACAACAAAAAACAAACTCTAGTAAACGATTGGAAATCGTTTTTCAATAGAGCCAAGAAGGTTTTCTCAACTGATGTGGTAAGTGTTTTAATGACACCTGATAACCTAAATGACAGAGTTGAAGAGCAACTAAAAAGAGTTGAGGCAATTTTT